>NZ_JANIFJ010000001.1 GCF_024519155.1 Mangrovibrevibacter kandeliae
ACGGCGGCCGCCGACGCGCGGCTGTCGGCCGGCTCGAACCTCAAGACCAGGACGGTGACGGCGGGCACGCTCGCGGCCGATGCGGGGGGCGACCTCGGCTTCGGCACGGTGCAGGCGGCTTCGCTGATGGCCGATGCCGGCGGGGCGCTCGGCTTCGACACGATCGCGACGACGGGCCCGGCGACACTGACGGCGGGCGGTGCCCTGACGGGCACGAGGCTGTCGGCCGGCAGCGCGGCGCTGACGGCGGCGTCGATGGATCTCGGCACGGCGACGGTGGCCGAGGCGCTGACGGCGACCTCGGTCGTGGGCGAGGCCCGCTTCGCCAGCCTGACGGCGGGCAGCGCAGGCCTGACCTCGGCGGGTGCGCTGACGGTAACGGCGGGCGATATCGGCGGAGCGCTCGTGGCCTCCTCGGCCGGGGACGGGCGCTTCGACACGCTGTCGGCGGGATCGGTGACGGCCTCGTCGGGTGCGGGCCTGACGCTCGGCTCGGTGACGACCTCCGGCGACCAGGACTGGACCTCGGCCGGCGATCTCGGTTTTGGAAAGCTTGAGACCACCGGCACGGGCGGCATTACGGTGGCGTCCACTGGCGGCCATGTGACCGGCGGGACGCTGACGAGCGCAGGCGTGGTCCGCATCGGTGCCGCGGCGGCCATCGATCTCGATCGCGTCGAGGCGGTCGGTGCGGTCACGGCGGCGGCCGGAGGCCGGCTGCGTGCAGCCGCGCTGACGAGCGGCGAGACGATGAACCTGACGGCGGGCGCAGGTGTTGCCGTCGGTGCGGTGCAGGCTCGCAGCCTCGCGGCGACCGGCGCCGCGATCGACATCGATCGCGCGGTCGTCGATGACCGTGCCGCGTTCCTCGGTGACGAGATCCGTGTCGGCACGACGCGCTTCCTCAACCCCAGCACGCAGCGCTTGACGGTCACGGGGCGGACTGGCGCGCCGGCCCGTCAGGTGACGATGCGCATCGACGCCACGCGGCCGCAGATCGATCGTCTCAGCCTCGTCACCGGCAGTCTCGGCTTCTCGTCCGACCGCTTCGCCATCGGCTCGGCTTATGTGGTAGAGACGCTGAGCATGATGACACCGACCCGTACGCTCCTCGTCGACAACCTGAGCGCTGTTCCGCGCCCGCGCGGCGTGGACGTTCAGCTCTATGCGCCGAACCAGTCGATCGGCATCGTCCATGACGGCGCGGTCACCACGAGTTCGGCCCGCCGCGTGGACCGGCAACCGGGTTCACCGCTCGACATCATGGTGAGCAACGTGCTGTCGCAGGGCGTGGCGGTGGTGCGCGGCATCGGGCGATCGCTCTCCCGGTCCTTCGGCCGCAGCGGCGGCCTCGGCAGTTCGATCATCGTCGGCGGCGGCGGGGCGCCCGGGCAGTCCGGGACCGCACCCACCGGCGGTACGAACCTCTCGGCGGCGGTCAATCTGACCGACGGCGCAGCGGAGACGAACTGAGACGATGCGAAGGCATGAGGTTGTCGCGGCATCGCTCCTGATGGCGTCGTGGGTCGTGCTGACGGCGGGTGCGGCGGGCGCGCAGGCGCTGCCGACGCAGTCCGATCCCGCCGCCGTCGCGCGGCAGAACCGGGACACCCGCGACCAGGTGCTCGAGGCGCCGCCGACCGCCGGCAGCGAGACCCCTGCGCTGACGCCGACGCCGATCGCGCCGCCGATCACCCTGCCGAAGGGCGGTCCGACCTTTCTTCTGAAAGACGTGGTCTTTACGCCGTCGGCGCTGCTTCCCGCCGCCGATCTGGAGGCGATTCGCCAGCGTTATGTCGGGCGCCAGGTGGATCTGTCGCAGCTCCAGGACATCGCGAACGCCGTCAATCTCCTCTACGCCGACCGGGGCTTCGTCACGGCGAGCGCCGTCCTGCAGCCGCAGGATCTGAACGACGGCGTGCTCGACGTGACCCTGGTCGAAGGGCGCCTCGGCGACGTGGCGGTGACCGGCCGCAAGACCTTGCGCGCCTCGCTTCTCGCCCCCGTCGTGCCGCCCGCCGGCGCCGTCGTCGATGCACCGGACCTGACGCGCCGGATCGACCGGTTCAACCGCACGAGCCTCGCCCAGATCCAGGCCTCGCTCCAGGCCGGCAAAGGGTTCGGCCAGACCGACGTCGCGCTGGCGCTGCGCGAGCCGCCGGAGAACAGCCTGCAGATCTACGTCGACAACCAGGGGGTGGAGAGCGTCGGCGAATACGAGATCGGGGCCTACTTCCAGCATTACGGCCTGCTCGGCATCGACGATCGGCTCAGCGGCTACGGCCTCTATGCGGAAGGCAACCTCTACGGCAACGTCGACTACGATCTGGCGCTGTCGCCCTACGGCACGCGGCTCGACCTGTCGGCCAGCCGCTCGGCGATCCGCATCGTCAACGGGGCCTTCACCGACCTCGACATCACCGGCGAGACCTATCTGTTCTCGGGGGCGCTCTCGCAGGCCCTCTACAGCGACGGTCCCTACTTCCTGCAGGGCAGCCTCGGCACCTCCTACAGCCTGTCGCGGTCGACCCAGGTCGGCGTCCAGGTCTCGGACGACCGCATCGAGAAGCTCAATCTGGGGCTGACGGCAAGCTATCTCGGCAGCAGCCTGACGCTTCAGGTGACGCCGAACATCGCGGTGACGCACGCCGATCTCGGCATTGCCGAGACCGAGCTGAACTATACGCTCCTGAACCTGCAGGCGAACGCCTCGCTGCTCATCGATGCGGACACGCTGGCGATCGCGCGGATGAATGCGCAGTACAGCGACGCCGACCTCGTTCCGGGGGCCGACCTGTTTCAGGCAGGCGGCCCCCAGAGCGTTCGCGGCTATGCCCAGAGCACGGCGTCGGGCGAGAAGGGCGTCGTCGGCAGCGTCGAGCTCTATCGAAGCCTGTCCAAGTTCGTCGAAGGCCTCGAGGTCTTCGGCTTCGTCGACGCAGGGACGGCCTTCTCGAACACCATCGACCAGCCGACGCTGGTCTCGGCGGGCGCCGGTCTGAACTACAGCTGGAACGGGCGGATGCGCGCCGAGCTGTCGGTCGGCGTGCCGCTGCACAAGGACATCGACGCCGACGTGTCGGATGCCGTCTTCTACGGGCGCATCGTCGCGACGGTGTTCTGAGGGCTCGATGACCCAGCGAGATCGCAATACGGCGCCCGGGCGCCCCACCGGGACCAGATCCCGCTCCCCAAGGCCACGCACAGCAAGGACACGACCCATGTCGCAACCCGCAGCGGACCCGACGCCAAAGCCGCTTTTCTACACCAATCCGGTGCTTCTCGATCGCGAGAAGCATCGCGCCGCCGGCTCCGGATCGCGCAAGAGCTTCGGCTTTTCGCGGAATTCGCAGTTCATACCGGCATTGCACGAGGAGTTCACGGCTGCTGCCAGCGAGCTCCCGATCGTCTTCCTGCCCAGCGGTGGGACGATCTCGCCCGTGTTCCTGATGAGCCTCGACGCGGGCCGCAACGGCTTCGTCGGCGACGGCGGGCGTTGGACGGGCGGCTACGTGCCGGCCTATCTGCGCCGCTATCCCTTCATTCTCGGCGAGACCGGCGGAGAGGAGGCGGTGATCTGTGTCGAAGAGGGTGCCGATGCGCTGGGTGCCGAACAGGGCGAACCGCTCTTTGCCGAGGACGGCTCGAGCACCACGGCGCTCGACGAGGTGATCGGCTTCACCAACGAGTACTTCCGCGCGAGCAAGCGCACCGAAGCCTTCGTCAAACGACTGATGGACCTCGACCTCTTCCACAACATCACGATCGAAAACAAGAAGCCCGGCGGCGACAACCGCACCATTCACGGCCTCCTCTCGATCAACGAAGAGAGGCTCCAGAGCCTCGCGGACGAGGCTTTCCTCGCCTTGCGGCACGATCGCCTGCTGACGCCCTGCTTCGCGCAGCTCTTCTCGCTGAAGCAGATGGAGCGGCTCGACCGCTGAACCGCGACGCGGCCGGGGCGTGGCCTCCGGCTGCTGTCGCTGCGCACCCCGAGGCTTCGTCCGTCGCAAAGCGGGATTGACGCCCGCTGGCGCAATGCGGCCTTGCAATATGAGGTCGCAGCGGTCTCCATGACGGCTCGGTCGGTTCCCTCGACCCTTGCCGCGCTTCGAGCGGCCAAGGGGCGACGGGGCATTACGGACCCCCGAGCATGGAGTATCGCGTATGAGTGCCGCCGAACCCAACCGGGAGGCCGTCGTGGCGGCCGCCCGCGCTCACGTCGCCGGTGGCGGCTTTGCCGAGGAGCTTGCGCGCCGTATCGCCGTGCCGAGCGAGAGTCCGCGGCAGGATTCGGCGGCGGATCATCGCCGCTACCTCGACGGCGAGATCCGTCCCGCCCTCGAGGCGATCGGCTTTGCCTGCGAGATCTGGTCGAACCCGGCGCTGGCGCGCCTGCCGGTCCTCTACGCCGAGCGGATCGAGGATCCGGCTTTGCCGACGATCCTCACCTACGGCCATGGCGACGTCCTGTGGGGCATGGCGGGCGACTGGTCGGCGGGGCGCGACCCGTGGACGCTCGAGGAAGCGGACGGGCGTCTCTACGGGCGCGGCACCGTCGACAACAAGGGCCAGCACACGATCAACCTCGCGGCGCTGCGCACGGTTCTCAAGGCGCGGGGCCAGCTCGGCTTCAACGTCAAGGTGCTGATCGAGATGGGCGAGGAATCCGGCTCGCCCGGCCTCGAGGAGATCGCCGAGGCGAACCGGGAGCGGTTGAAGGCGGACGTGCTGATCGCCTCCGATGGACCGCGGAGCTCGACCGACGATCCAACGATTTTCCTCGGCGCCCGCGGCGGCATGGGGTTCCACCTCGTCTGCGACTATCGCGAGGGCGCGCACCACTCGGGCAACTGGGGCGGGCTCCTCGTCAATCCGGGTATCCGTCTTGCGCATGCGCTGGCGACGCTGACCGACGCACGGGGCCGCATCCTGATCCGCGACTGGACGCCGGGCGAGATCCCGGCGAACGTGCGGGCGGCGCTCAAGACGATCCGGCTCGAGCGCGGTCCCGACGAGCCGGCGATTGAGCCGGACTGGGGCGAGCCGGGCCTCAGCGCGCCCGAGCAGGTCTTCGGCTGGTGCAATCTGGAGATTCTCGCCTTCCTGTGCGGCCGGCCGGAGGCGCCGGTCAACGCGGTGCCGGGGTCGGCGCGGGCGACCTGCCAGCTGCGCTACGTCGTCGGCGTGGATCGGGAGCGCATCCTGCCGGCGCTGCGCGAGCATCTGGATGCGCACGGCTTCGCGGACGTGGCGATCGAGCCGATGAAGCGCGGCTTCTTCAAGGCGACGCGCACCGACCCGGACAACGATTGGGTGCGGCTGGCCGTCGCCTCGATCGAACGCACGACCGGCAAGCCGCCTTCGCTGCTGCCCAATCTCGGCGGATCACTGCCGAACGAGGTGTTCGCCGAGACGCTGGGGCTGCCGACGGTGTGGATCCCGCACTCGCACCCGTCCTGCTCGCAGCACGCGCCCGACGAGCACATGCTGGTCCGTGTGGCCGAGGAAGGCATGGCCATCATGGCCGGGCTGTTCTGGGACATCGGCAACGGCGAGGCACCGCCCTCCCGCGACGCCTGACAGTGTTCGAGAGATCGGTCCGCGCTGCCGGGCGTGCCGCGGTTTGACTCCGCGGCTGCGGCGCCATAGTCAGGCCGTCGCGCGCGGCGCCCGGGGAGACATGCCCGTCCGGCAGCCCTTTCGGTCCGCCGGTGCGATCCCCATGTGCATCCGCAGCATTGCCCGACCGGCAGTGCACCGGCCGACGCAGCAGAGGTTCTGGATGGCAGCCTTCTTCGAAGAACGCGTGCTCGACGTGAAGCACTGGACGGACACGCTGTTCAGCTTCACCACCACGCGCGACGCCGGCTTCCGCTTCCTCAACGGCCAGTTCGTGATGATCGGCCTCCCGATCGACGGCAAGCCGCTGTTGCGCGCCTACTCGGTGGCCAGCGCCAACTACGAGGAGACGCTGGAGTTCTACTCCATCAAGGTGGCGAACGGTGCGCTGACCTCGCGGCTGAAGGAGATCGTGCCGGGCGACACGGTGATCGTGGGGCGCAAGCCGACCGGCACGCTCGTTCAGGACAGCCTCAAGCCCGGCCGCAATCTCTATCTGCTCGCCACCGGCACCGGGCTTGCCCCCTTCGTCAGCGTCATCAAGGATCCGGAGGCCTACGAGCGCTTCGAGCGGATCGTGCTGGTGCATGGCTGCCGGAGCGTCGCCGAACTCGCCTACGGCGAGAAGCACGTCGCCGAACTCGCTGCGCACGAGTATCTCGGCGAGCTTGCGAGCGAACAGCTCCTTTATTATCCGACCGTGACGCGCGAGCCCTTCCGCAATCGCGGCCGGGTCACCGACCTCCTCGCCTCCGGCAAGATCGCCGAGGAGTTCGGTCTGCCCGCGCTCGATCCGGCCGAGGACCGGGCGATGATCTGCGGCAGCCCGGAGATGCTCGCCGACACGCAGGCGCTCCTCGAAAGCCGCGGCTTCGACGAGGGGAGCCACACGACGCCCGGCGCCTATGTGATCGAGAAGGCCTTCGTCGAACGGTGAGGTGTCGGGCGGCTCGACCGGGTCGCGCCCGCGCGCCAAGCCGGCGGGCCTGAGTGCCGTACCGGTGCAGCGACGGGCGAGGGACAGGGAGACCGCGATGACGCCGACGGATGAGACCGCTGCGCTTCTGGTGATCGACGTGCAGAACGACTTCCTGCCGGGCGGGAGCCTCGCGGTTGCCGACGGCGACGCGATCGTGCCCGTCGTCAACCAGCTTGCCGCGCGCTTTGCCAACGTCGTTCTGACGCAGGACTGGCACACGCCCGGCCACGTCTCCTTCGCCTCCAGCCATCCGGGCAAGCGGCCCTTCGAGACCACCGGACTCGCCTATGGCCGGCAGGTGCTCTGGCCGGACCACTGCGTGCAGGGCACCCGCGGCGCCGAACTCGCGGCGCGACTCGAACTGCCGCGAGCGCAGCTGATCATCCGCAAGGGCTTCCACCCGCAGTCGGACAGCTACTCGGCCTTTGCCGAGGCGGACGGCACCACCACGGGCCTTGCCGCCTACCTTCGGGCGCGCGGCATCTCCCGTGTCTTCCTCGCCGGCCTCGCGACGGACTTCTGCGTGGCCTGGAGCGCGCTCGATGCGCGAAAGGCGGGATTCGAGACGGTCGTGATCGAGGATGCCTGCCGCGCGATCGACGCCGACGGCTCGCTTGCGCGGGCTCTCGCCGATATGGCGTCGGCCGGTGTCGCACGTGTCGCAGCCGCCGACCTGACGGCCTGATACACCCGAACCCCGGTCGCATCGACGCTCGCCCTCCGTCCTGAGGAATCTCGGCGAGAATACTTGACTCCAATCCTCATGTTTTAATACCTGACTGCGTTGCTCATGTTTTGCGACGGGAGCGCCGACGGGGGTCGGCGCCGGGGCGAGGGGATCAGGATGGACAGCCGAACCAGCGGCGCACACGCTCGTGTGCAGCGGCCAGCGGGGCGCAGTGCGCGTGTCTGGGCCGTACTCATGTGCGGCAGCGCACTCGCGCAGGCCCCGGCCGCCTTCGCGCAGGACGCCGGCGCGACCGTGCAGCTCGACACGGTGGTCGTCGAGGGACAGGGTGGCGGCACCGTCGGCCCGGATGACAGCATCGTTGCCCGGCGCTCGGCGACCGGCAGCAAGACCGATACGCCGATCGTCGACCAGCCGGCCTCCGTCTCGGTGATCACGGAACAGGAACTCGAGCGGCGCAATGTGGAGGACGTGCAGCAGGCTCTGACCTACACCTCGAGTGTCGCGACGGACACCTACGGCTCCGACGACCGCTACGACTTCTTTAAGATCCGCGGCTTCGACGAGACCTCGCTCGGCACCTATCGCGACGGGCTGCCGATGCCGATCCTCGGCTGGACGGCGAGCCGGCTGGAGCCGTACGGCCTGCAGCGGATCGAGGTGCTCAAGGGGTCGACCTCGACGCTGTTCGGGCTGAACGCGCCGGGCGGCCTCGTCAACGCCATCACCAAGCGGCCCCAGGATCGCAGCTTCGGCGAAGTCTTCACGACCTTCGGCGACGAGCACGTGGAGGTCGGCACCGACTTCGGCGGGCCGATCGACGCCGAGGGCATATGGAGCTATCGCGTCACGGCGCTCGGCCAGGACGCCTCCGACCGCGGCGACTACTCGAGCGACGACCGTCTCTATGTCGCGCCGGCGCTGACCTGGAGCCCGGATGCGGCCACCAGCCTGACGATCCTCGGCGACTACAACAAGCGCAACGGCAACACCGCCTACGGCTTCCCGGTGGGGGTCGACATCGATACCGACACCTTCACCGGCGAGCCCGACTTCAACGCCTTCGACTCCCGTGAATACAACATCGGGTACCTGTTCGAGCACCACTTCGACAACGGAGTCAGCCTTCGGTCGAACGCGCGCTACAGCCATATCGATCTCGACTACCGGCAGGTCTATGGCGCCCAGCTCGATCCGAGCATCGATCGCACCGCCTTCTCGGTCGACGGCGAGGTGGACCGCTTCGCGATCGACAACCAGCTCCAGTACGACACGAGCTGGGACCGCTTCGACTTCAAGACGCTGATCGGGCTCGACTATGTCCACGACACGCTGGACGAGCTGGCGCTGCTCGGCACGGCGCCGGGGATCGACATCTTCGATCCGGTCTATTGCGGCCGGGCTTGCATCAGCCTCGGACCCTATCTCGACCAGGACATCCGGCAGAACCGCACCGGGGTCTATGGTCAGGAGGAGCTGACCTTCGACGACCGCTGGATCCTCACGCTCGGTGGCCGCTGGGACACGGTCGACACGCGTCAGGAGAGCCACGACACCGGTGCCGTCGACGGCGATACCGAGAGCGCCTTCACCAAGCGCGCCGGATTGACCTACAAGGTCACGCCGGAGGTGGCCGTCTACGGCAACTACGCCGAGAGCTTCCAGCCGCTGATCAGCTCGGGCCAGGTGTTCGATCCGCAGGAGGGCACGCAGTACGAGGTCGGCGTCAAATACGCGCCGGACGCCTATGACGCCCTCTTCACCCTCGCGCTGTTCGACCTCGCCCAGACCAACGTGCCGAGCTACGTCACGCCCACCCTGCGCCGCCAGATCGGCGAGGTGCGGGTGCGCGGTGTCGAGCTGGAGGGCAAGATGGCGCTCGACGACCGGCTGAACCTGACGCTCGCCTACAGCTACTGGGACGCGGAGATCGAGGAGGACGGGCTCGGCGGCAATGTCGGCAACCGGCCGGCATCGACCCCGCAGCATCTCGCCTCCGCCTGGCTCGACTACACGATCCCGGGTGAGGGGATGCGCGGCGACCTCACCCTCGGCGCCGGCGTGCGTTATGTCGGCGAGACCTTCGGCGACGACGCGAACACCGTCGAGGTGGGTAGCCATACCGTCGTCGACGCCGCAATCGACTACAAGGCGACCGAGCATGTCGATCTCGCCGTGCACGCGACCAACCTCTTCGACGAGAAATACGTCTCGACCGCCTATTACGGCACCGCCTATTACGGCGATCGTCGCAAGATCCTGGGGACGTTGAAATACAGCTGGTGACCCCGAACCGCCGCCGGGTCCTTCGCGGACTTGGCGCCAGCCTCCTTGCGCCGCTGCTGTCTACCGCGACCGCCTTATCTACGGCGGCGGCGGACGACCTGCGCTTCGTCCATGCCTTCGGCGAGACCGTGCTGCCGGCGCCGGCGCGGCGTGTCGTCTCGCTCGGCTACACCACGCACGACACGCTGCTGGCGCTGGGCGTGCCGCCGCTCGCCGTGCGCTACTGGTACGGCGACCACCCGTTCGGCGTCTGGCCCTGGGCACAGCCCTACCTCCACGGCGCCGAGCCGGACCTCTTCACCGGCGAGGTGTCGATGGAGCGGGTCGCGGCCCTCCGACCCGATCTCGTGGTGGCGATCGGGTCCAGCATCTCGCGCGCCGAATACGACGTCCTGTCGCGCATCGCGCCGGTGCTGATGCACGAGGCACGCTTCCCGGCCTATGGCACGCCCTGGGAGGCGATGACCCGCACGATCGGCCGCGCGCTGGGGCGCAGCGGGACAGCCGAGGAGCTGGTCGCGGCGACATGGGCGCGCTTCGCGGCGGCAAAGGCCCGCAATCCCGGCTGGGCCGGCCGGACCGCCGTCGCCGCCTATCACTGGGCCGGCGAGAGCGGCGCCTTCGTCGGCGGCGACACCCGCGCGCGCTTCCTGCGCGACCTCGGCCTCGCGCCGACGCCGGTCGTCGAAAGGATGGGCGCGGACGACGGCTTCTACGGGGCGCTGTCGCCGGAGGACCTGTCGCCGCTCGATGCCGATATCCTCCTGTGGATCTCGTCCTTCGCCGAGGTGCCGGATCTCGTCGCGCTGCCGATGCGCCGGACGCTCCGCGCCCACCGCGAGGGGCGGGAGGTCTTTGCCGGCCCCCTCGTCGCCGGAGCGCTGTCGCATGGCAGCGTCCTGTCGATGCCCTTCGCGCTGGAGCGGCTCGAGGCCGATCTCGCCGCAGCCATCGACGGCGTGCCGGCAACAGTGGTCGCTTCGGCGGCCGAAGCGGGACTCGCGCCATGACGCGCTGGTGGCTGCTGGCGGGGCTGATCGTCCTCGCCGTTCTCTTCGCGCTGCTGCTCGGCGTGCGCACGGTGACGCTCCTGGAGCTCTGGCGGGCGGTGACTGCGCCCGACCCGCTCGACCCGTCCCATGTGACGGTCCTCTGGATCCGCCTGCCGCGGCTCGCCGCCGGGCTCGTGGCGGGCGCGGCGCTCGGCATGGCGGGCACGGTGATGGCGGCGCTCACCCGCAATCCGCTCGCCGATCCCGGCATTCTCGGCATCAACGCCGGTGCCGCCTTCGCGGTGGTGCTCGGCGCGCTGATCCTGGGGCAGGCCGATGCCGGCACGGTCGCCGCGCTCGCCTTTCCCGGCGCCGGCATCGCGGCGCTCGCCGTGTTCGCGCTCGGCGGCGGCCTCAGGGGAGACGCGGGCCCGGTGCGCCTCACGCTCGCCGGCGCGGCGCTGAACGCGCTGCTCCTGTCGCTGGTCTCGGCGATCGTCCTCGTGCGGGGCGAGACGCTCGACGTCCTGCGCTTCTGGATCGCCGGCTCGCTCTCCGTCGCGGCGGAGCGGCCGATCGGCGCAATGAGCCTCACGGCGGGCCTCGGCGCGCTCGTGGCGCTCGCCGCGGCGCCGCGACTCGAGCTGCTGATGCTCGGCGGGGCGCTGTCGCGCGGCCTCGGTGTCCGGCCGGGCCGGGTGCAGGCGCTCGCGCTCGCCGCGGTAACGCTGCTCACCGGCGCCGCCGTCGCGATCGCCGGGCCGATCGCCTTCCTCGGCCTGATGGTGCCGCCGCTGGCGCGCCGCATCGCCGGCAACGTCCTGCGGCTCGAACTCGTCGCTGCGGCCGGGCTCGGCGCGAGCATCCTGCTCCTGGCCGACACGCTGGGCCGGCTGGTCCTCCCGCCAGCCGAGATCCGCGCCGGGATCATGACGGCACTGGTCGGCGGACCGGTCTTCGTGGTCATCGCGCGTCGGCTGCGCCCGGGGGCGACGACATGAAGGGGGCGATCGTCCTCCTTGCCGTGCTGCTCGTGGCAAGCGCCGCCTCGATCCTGATCGGCGAGGTGCCGCTCGGGCTCGGCGATCTCTGGCAGGGAATGATCGGGGGGGGCGGACCGGGCGCGCTGACGGTGCGGGTGATCCGGGCGCCGCGGGCAGCCGTCGCGCTCGGCGCCGGCGCGGCACTCGGCCTGTCGGGCGCGGCGTTCCAGACGCTTCTGCGCAACCCACTCGCGGCGCCCGATCTCCTCGGCTTCACCTCCGGCGCAGGTCTGGCGATCCTCCTCTCGCTGACGCTCGGCCTGACGCTGCCGCTGCCGCTGGTGGGGGCCGCGGGCGGACTGGCGACGGCGGTGCTGGTGGCCGTCCTGGCGCACCGGCAGGGGAGAGGCCTGGTGCCGATCACCGTGATCCTCGTCGGCATCGGCACCGGCTTCACGATCTCGGCGTTCGGCACGCTGCTGATGACGCGCCTGCCCGGCGCCGAGGCCGCCGAGGCCCAGCGGTGGCTCACCGGCTCGCTCGCCGCGCGGGACTGGGGACAGGCCATGCAAGTCTGGTGTGTCGGCGGCGCCCTCGCCGCGCTGCTCGCGCTGCAGGGGCGGGCGCTCGATCTTCTTTCGCTCGGCGACGACCTTGCCGCCGGGCTCGGCCTGCGTGTCGGGCGGGCCCGCCTCGGCGTCGCGGCAACCGGGGTAGGACTGGCGGCGGCCGGCGTCGCGGTCGCGGGACCCGTGCCCTTCGTCGCGCTGATGGCTGGACCGCTCGGCGCGCGGCTCACCGGGGCGAGGGGCGTGCGTGGCCGGCTGATGGCGGCGGCCGGCGCCGGGGCGGCGGTCACCCTCCTTGCCGATCTCGCCTCGCGCGTCGCGCTGCCCGGCATTCAGCTGCCGATCGGTGTCTTCACCGGCGTGCTCGGCGCGCCGTACCTCCTGTGGCGCCTGTCACGCGAAATGGAAAAGGGCGAGCTGTGATCGACACCACCCTCAGCGCCGACCGGCTCACCCTCGGCTATGGCGATCGCCACGTGCTGGAGGACCTGTCGCTGACCCTGCCCTCCGGCCGCGTGACGGCCATCCTCGGCCCGAACGGCTGCGGCAAGTCGACCCTCCTGAAGGCCTTTGCGCGTCTCATCCGGCCGCTCGCCGGCCGCGTCACGCTGGCCGGCCGGGATCTCCACCGCCAGGACACCAAGGCGCTCGCCCGGCGCCTCGCGATCCTGCCGCAGGCGCCGCTCGCCCCGGACGGCATCACCGTCGGCGACCTCGTCAAGCGCGGCCGGGCCCCTTGGCGCGGCCTCCTGTCGCCGTGGACGAGGGCTGACGTGGAGGCCTGCGCGGCCGCGCTCGAGGCGGTGGCGATGAAAGGCCTCGCCGACCGGCCGCTCGCCGAACTGTCCGGCGGTCAGCGGCAGCGGGCCTGGCTGGCGCTGGTGCTGGCGCAGGCGACGCCGCTCCTTTTGCTCGACGAGCCGACGACGTTTCTCGACCTGCCGCACCAGATCGAGGTGCTGTCGCTGCTGCGCCGGCGCAACCGGGACGCCGGCACGACCGTCGTCAGCGTGCTGCACGATCTCAACCTCGCGGCCCGCTTCTGCGATCACCTCGTGCTCCTCGGATCGGACGGTGCGGTGGCGCAAGGCGCGCCGGACGCGGTGCTGACGGCCGAGCATCTGGACCAGGCCTTCGGCCTGAGGGCGCTGGTCCAGCCGGATCCGGTGACCGGCACACCGCTGGTGATCCCGCTCTGACATTGTTCAACGCCGGCCCGCCGGTCGGCCCGGTGACTAAAGACCGCCAACGCGACTTCAGCCTTTCGAAAGGTCAGGTGACGATAATCGGTGCCGATGACAGCGCCGGCCAATCCGCTCATGAAACCGTCTTGGTGGGATTCAGCGCTGCGTGACGCGACGTGGCTCGATCGCGCCCGCGCCATGCGCTACAGCATCGTCCTCCTGCTCGTGGCCGTCGCCTTCGCGCTGTCGGCGCTGATCGTTCACGGCCGTGGCGGGATGTCCGGACCGGATCCGTTCAACAACGATTTCGTCAGCTTCTGGTCTGCGTCCCGGTTGGCGCTGGACGGCACGCCGGAGCTCGCCTACGTGCCGAAGGCGCACGGTGCGGTCGAGCGCCTGGCCTACGGCGAAGCGGCGATCCCCTATTACGCCTTCTTCTATCCGCCGGTCTTCCTGATGATCTGCCTGCCGCTCGCCCTGCTGCCGCTCGGCGCGTCGTGCTGGCTGTGGTTGCTGGCGACCGCCGCACCGTATCTGGCGGCCTTGTGGCGCCTGCTGCCGCCGTCGATCGGCTGGCGCCGCGTGCTCTGCTTCACCTTCCCGGCGATCGGGCTGAATGCCGCCTACGGGCAGAACGGATATCTGTCCGCCGCCGTGATGGCTGCGGGCCTCATGCTTCTGCGGGGGCGCCCGCTCGTGGCCGGTCTCGCCTTCGGATGTCTCGTCTTCAAGCCGCAGCTGGCCATCCTCCTGCCGCTGGCGCTGGCGGCGGGCGGCTACTGGCGGACCTTCTTCGTCACCGCCGCCACGGCGGCCCTCCTGATGCTCGTCTCGCTCGCGCTGTTCGGGTGGCAGACCTGGGAGGCCTTCTTCGCCAACTCGGCGCTGGCCCAGCGGGTCCTGACCGACGACCTCGTCTCCTCCTGGAAGATGGCGAGTGTCTATGCCGGGGTGAAGCTTCTCGGCGGCGGCGCCGGGCTCGCCGCCTCGGCGCAGGCGATTGCGGCAGCCGTTGCTGCGGGGTTCGTGGTGCGCGTCGCGCGGGCGCGGCCCGATCCGTTGGATCTCGGCGCCGTGCTCGTGGCCGCGACGCTCCTGACGACGCCGTTCGTGCTCGTCTACGACCTGACGCTTCTGGCGATTCCGCTTGCCCTCCTGATCCGATCCGGCTCGACCACCGGATTCAGGCCCTACGAGAAGATCGCAGTCCTTGCCGGCTGCGTCGCGCCGATGCTCATGCTGCCGGCCGGCGAATACCTGCATCTGCCGCTCGCGCCGCCGGTGGTCGCCATCGTCTACGCGGTCCTCGTCCGGCGCGGCTTGCAGCCGGCGCCGCTATCGGAGAGCCGCCCGGCGCCGCTGCGGTTCCTCGAACCGCGCGCCGACCGGGGCGCGACCGCTGCCGGAGCCGTCTGATGCGCTGCGAAAACCCGTCCTCCGGCGGCAGCATGCCGGCACATGACCGTCCCGAGCTGTCGCTGGTCATCTGCACGCTGAACGAGGCGGACTCCATCGGCCCCGTCCTGCGCGAAGTGGAAGCAGTGCTGCGCGGCGTCCGGCACGAGATCCTGGTGGTCGACGATTCGCCGGACGAGGCGACGGCCAATGCCGTGCGCGCCTTCGCGGCCCTCTGCCCGGCGGTTCGGCTGGTTCGGCGCAGCGGGCCACGGGGCCTTGCCTCCGCGGCGATCGCCGGCTGGGACGAGGCCAAGGGCGAGGTTCTCGCCATCATGGACGGTGACGGCCAGCACGAGGCCGGCCTGCTTCCGGCGATGCTGGACATGCTCGCGGACGAAGCGACCGACATCGTCATCGCCAGCCGCTACCTCAGGAAGGGGCCGAGTGGCCTGACCGGACTGCGCGATGTCGGCAGCCGCCTGGCGACGCTCGCCACCTTCGTCACCCTCGGCGTCTACTCCAGCGATCCCCTGAGCGGCTTCTTCGTGATGCGCCGGTCCTGGTACGAGCGCGCCCGCAACAGGCTGAGCGGAGTCGGCTTCAAGATCCTCGTCGACCTCCTCGCCTCCGGCCGGCGGCGCCCGACGCTCTCGGAGGTCCGGACGGCGCTTCGCCCGCGCATCGGCGGCGAATCGAAGCTCGATGCGCGCGTCGTGGTGGAACTGCTGGCCCTGCTCGTCGAAAAGCGCACCAACGGCCTCATTCCCACGCGCTTCTGCCTGTTCGCCATGATCGGCGCCTCGGGCCTCGGGGTGCACCTCGCGATCCTCTCGCTCGCCCTCGCCGCCTTCGAACTGCCCTTCTGGGCGGCGCAGGCGGCCGCGACGCTGTGCGCCATGACGACCAACTTCGTCCTCAACAATGCGCTCACCTTCCGCGACCGGCGCCTCACCGGCCGGAACGCGTTGCGCGGACTTCTGACGTTCTGGATCTGCTGCAGCGGCGGCGCGCTGGTCAGCGAGATCGTCGGCTCGTCGCTCGACGGCCTCGGGCTCGGCTGGCTCCTCGCGGGTACGGCCGGGGCGGTTTCGGCGGCCTTGGTGAACTACGCCGCCGCCGGTCGCGCGACCTGGCGCGGCCAGTCGCTCGCCGGCAGCGCGCGGGAGACGTCCGCTGTCCTGCGTTCGGTGCCCATCACGCCCGCCGAATAGCGGATCGACGGCCTCGATCAGTCGGGGGACGATTGCCTGATGTGCGCCGTGATCACGCGGCGCAGACCCTCGGCATCGCGGGCGGCCAGACGGTCCACCATCTCGAAATGCTCCCGGCTCGACTGCTCGATGCGCAGGCGCGTCGCCCACTGCGAGGCGGGGGCGGAGGACGTGCGAAGCCGCAACTCGTCCACCAGTTCGACAAGCTGGCGGTTGCCGGCGCTCGCCAGCAGCGCCCGATGGAAGGCGAGGTTCGCCTCGTAGATCGCCATGATCGAGCCGGTCGAGATCAGCGCGTCGAAATGCTGCGCGAGGCTCAGCAGGTCGTCGATCACCGTCGCCCGGGCCTGGGTGATCATCCGCTCGGCGGCGGCCGTCTCCAGGAGGATCCGGATCTCCAGGATCTCGAAATCCTTCTCGCTGTCTTCCGGATAGACGTAGTAGCCGCGGTTGGGAATGTATTGCAGCATGCGGCGGTGCGCGAGCTTCTCCAGAGCCTTGCGCACTTCGGCGCGGCTGCAGCCGTAGCGCTCCTGCAGCTCGATCTGCTTCAGCCAGCTCCCCGGCTGGAAACGGCGCGCGCGGACGTCCTCAGCAATCCGATCGGCGACGTCGCGGTAGAGTTGCTTGTCCATGTCCTGCCGCACCTCAAGCGGGGCGCCTCAACAGCTTCGCAGACGCCGGCACAATCGCCCGTGTATGCTGAAAGTTTGGGCGGATCATAATATTGCACAACCTGACAAAGCGTGCATTTGATTGGCGCCAATTCAGATGCAGAAGATGCGCCGCCACGCGTGGCCGCATCCATCCGTGGGGACCGATGAGAAACGAAGCCGAGATCTGGACGCAGGTGGACGCCAAGCGGCAGGCGTTCGTCGAACTTTCCGACCGGATCTGGGGGATGCCGGAGCTGAACTACGCAGAGGTCCGCTCCTCCGCCGAACATCTTGCGATGTTGAGGGCGCAGGGGTTCCGGGCCGAGGCGGGGATCGCGGGCCTGCCGACGGCGGTGGCGGGCGAGGCGGGCGAGGGCGGTCCGGTGATCGCCATCCTCGGCGAATACGACGCGTTGCCGGGCCTCAGTCAGGCGGCGGGAATCGCCGAGCAGCGACCGATGGACGGCTCGGCCAACGGCCATGGCTGCGGCCACAATCTCCTCGGCTCCGGCTCGCTGCTCGCCGCGACGGCGGTGAAGAACTGGCTTGCCTCCAATGGCCTGCCCGGCCGGGTGCGCTACTACGGCTGCCCGGCGGAAGAGGGCGGCTCGGCCAAGGGTTTCATGGTGCGCGCCGGCGTCTTCGACGACGTCGACGTCGCGATCTCCTGGCATCCGGCGCCGTTCGCCGGGGTCAACAACCCGATCTCGCTCGCCTGCAACGAGGTGATCTTCGACTTCAAGGGCCGCGCGTCGCACGCGGCGGCGTCGCCCGAACTCGGCCGCTCTGCCCTCGACGCGGTCGAACTGATGAGCGTCGGCGTCAACTACATGCGCGAGCACATGCCGTCCTCCGCGCGCATCCACTACGCGGTCATCGACACCGGCGGCGTCGCGCCGAACGTGGTGCAGGCGAAGGCGAGCGTGCGCTACCTGATCCGGGCGCGCGAGCTCGACGAGCTGCACCAGCTGCTCGCCCGCGTGCAGGACGTCGCCAGGGGCGCGGCGCTGATGACCGGCACGACGGTGACGAGCCGCATCGTCTCGGGCGACGCCAATCTCGTCGGCAACACCCCGCTCGAGCAGCTGATGCACCGCGAGCTGGAACGGCTCGGACCGCCGGTGTTCGATGCCGAGGACGAGGCCTTCGCACGGCAGATCCAGGCGACTCTGACGCCGGAGGACATCAAGTCGGCCTTCGCCCGCTTCGGCCTCAAGCCGCGAACGGACATTGCGCTCTGCGACGCGATCTTTCCACCGGAGAGCGGCGACGGCACGCATGTCGGCTCCACCGACGTCGGGACGGTGTCCTGGGTGGTGCCGACCGTGCAGATGCGCGGCGCGACCTATGCGATCGGCACGCCCGGCCACTCCTGGCAACTCGTCGCGCAGGGCAAGGCGCCGGCGGCGCACAAGGGCATGGAACACGCCGCAAAGGTGATGGCCGCGACGGCGGCGGCGCTCTTCGCCGATCCGGCCGAGATCGCCGCGGCGAAGGCCGATTTCGCCGCGCGCCGCGAGGGCCGGCCCTTCGTCAATCCGATCCCCGACGACGTCGAGCCGGAGCTGCCGGTCGCGTCCGCGGACGCCGCGCGGTGATGCGGGGCGGCGCCACTGCCCTTCGCCACAGGCGCCCGGTCGCGCCGGTGTCCGCTGCCTGCGCTGGACTCGTTTCTCCATGAACCAGCCGGGCTTCTTCGAGCTGATGAGCTTCGGACCCGGCGGCTGGGGCGCGGCGATGCTCTTCGGCGCCCTGATGACGCTCGCCGTCGCGGTCTGCGGCTTTGCCATCGGCGCCGTCTTCGGCGCGGTCGCCGCGCTCGCCAAGATCGCCGGCAACCGGCTCGCGCGCATCGTCGCCGACGTCTACACCACGGTGCTGCGCGGCATTCCCGACCTCCTCGTCATCTACCTCTTCTATTTCGGCGGCAGCTCGGTGCTGACGGCCGCCGGCCGGCTGTTCGGCAGCGAGGGCTTCATCGGCCTGCCGGGCTTTGCCGCCGGCGCGCTCGCGATCGGCGTCGTGTCGGGCGCGCAGCACACCGAGGTCTTTCGCGGCGCCTACCGGGCGGTGCAACCGGGCGAGATCGAGGCGGCGGTCGCCTGCGGCATGCGGCCCTTGCTGCGCTTCCGCCGGATCATCGCGCCGCTGGTGCTGCGCCATGCGCTGCCGGGCCTCGGCAATGTCTGGCAGATCGTCCTGAAGGAGTCGGCGCTGGTCTCGGTGACCGGCACGGTCGAGCTCCTGCGGCAGAGCCAGGTCGGCGCGGGTTCGACCCGCGAGCCCTTCTACTTCTACGCCGCGGCCGGCCTCCTCTACCTCGCCATCACCTCGATCTCGGGCTTCGGCTTCCGCCGGGCCGAGATGCATTACCGCCGCGGCGTCGCGAGGCGGCCGGCATGAGCCTCGACTTCTTCATCGAGGCGCTGCAGCGGCTGCTGCCGGGCGTGCCGCTGACGCTGACGCTCGCGTTCCTCTCGACCGGGATCGGCGCCGTGTTCGCCTTCGCGCTCGCCGGGATGCGACTCTCCGGCATCCTGCCGCTCGACTGGCTGGCGCGCGGCTACGTCTTCGTCTTCCGCGGCACGCCGCTGCTCGTGCAGATCTTCATCATCTATTACGGGCTCAGCCAGTTTCCGGAGGTGCGGCACTCGTTCGCCTGGCCGATCCTGCGCGAGCCCTTCTGGTGCGCGATCATCGCGCTGTCGCTCAACACCGGCGCCTATGCGAGCGAGGTGGTGCGCGGCGGGCTGCTCTCGGTTCCGCAGGGCCAGCTGGAGGCGGCCCGAGCCTGCGGCATGTCGGGCCTGCTGTTGTTTCGCCGGATCGTGCTGCCGCTGGCCATCCGCCAGGCGCTGCCGGCCTACGGCACCGAGCTGATCCTGATGGTGAAGGCGACCTCGCTCGCCTCGATCATCACCCTCATGGAGATCACCGGCCTCGCCGCCAAGATGATCTCGGACACCTACCGGGTGATCGAGGTCTTCGTCGTCGCCGGCGCGATCTACCTCGTCATCAACTTCGTCCTGACCCGCATCATCCTCCTCGCGGAGCACTGGCTGACGCCGCATCTGCGCGCCCGGCCGGACGGGGTGGTGCTGCCGTCGGATGCCCTCATCGGAGACCGCGCGTGACCGGCCTTCCTTCGACCGGGACGGCCGCTGCCGTGCGGCTCACCGACCTGCACAAGCGCTTCGGCGCGCTGGAGGTGCTGAAGGGCATCTCGCTCGAAGCGCGCGAGGGCGAGGTCGTCTCCATCCTCGGCGCCTCCGGCTCCGGCAAGTCGACGATGCTGCGCTGCATCAACATGCTCGAGGTGCCGACCTCCGGCACGGTGACGGTCGGCGGCGAGACCATCGCGCTCGTGCGGGGGCGCAACGGCGAGAGCCGACCGGCCGACCGCCGGCAGGTCGATCGCATCCGCTCGCGGGTCGGCATGGTGTTCCAGAGCTTCAACCTCTGGTCCCACAAGACGGTGCTCGAGAACGTCGTCGAGGCGCCGATCCACGTGCAGGGACGCCCGAAGCGCGAATGCGTCGAGGAGGCGCTGGGCCTGCTCGAAAAGGTCGGCATCGCCGACAAGCGCGACCACTATCCGGCGCATCTGTCGGGCGGCCAGCAGCAGCGGGCGGCGATCGCACGGGCGCTGGCGCAGCGCCCGGCGCTGATGCTGTTCGACGAGCCGACCTCGGCGCTCGATCCCGAGCTCGTGGGCGAGGTGCTGCGGGTGATGCGCGGCCTCGCCGAAGAGGGCCGCACGATGCTGGTGGTGACGCACGAGATGGGCTTTGCGCGCGACGTCTCGAACCGCGTCGTCTTCCTCCACCAGGGGCTGATCGAGGCGGAGGGCGCGCCGGACGCGCTGTTCGGCGGCGGCGGCTCGGAGCGCTTCCAGAGGTTCATCGCCGGCTGACCGGCGGAACGGGTACGACCAGGACCGACAGAACAACAGAAGGAGAGGGTGCATGAAGACTCTGATGAAGCTCGCGGCCGTCGCGCTGACGGCGACGAGCCTCCTGGCCGGCGTCGCCGAGGCCAAGGACTGGCAGACCGTGAAGCTCGGCACCGAGGGCGCCTTCCCGCCGTGGAACGCCACCAAGGCCGACGGCACCCTCGAAGGCTTCGAGATCGATCTGGCCGCCGACCTGTGCAAGCGCATGGAGGTGAAGTGCGAGTGGGTGGTGCAGAGCTGGGACGGCATCATCCCGGCGCTGCAGGCCGGCAAGTTCGACGCCATCATGTCCGGCATGTCGGCGACGGCCAAGCGCGAGGAGGTGATCGCTTTCTCCGAGCCCTACGGCTCCACCGGCCAGACCTTCGCCGTCCTGAAGGACAGCGACCTTGCCAAGCTGCCGCTGTCCGGCGAGGTGTTCGCGCTGGGCTCCAAGCCCGAGGAGAGCGAGAAGGCGATCGAGGAGATCAAGCCGGCCTTCAAGGGCAAGGTGATCGGCGTCCAGTCCTCGTCGATCGCCGAAGGCTTCCTGCAGAAGTACTTCGCCGACGTCGCCGAGATTCGCGAATATGGCAAGACGCAGGAGCACGACCTCGACCTGATGTCGGGCCGCGTCGATGCGATCATGGCCTCGATGGCCTATGTCACGACGGCGGCGAAGGAGAACGGCAACGAGGGCATGGAGCCGGTCGGGCCGCGCTTCCAGGGCGGCATGCTCGGCAAGGGCTCCTCGATGGGCCTGCGCAAGGAGGACACCGACCTCAAGGCGATGTTCGACAAGGCGATCGCGGCGGCCAAGGACGACGGCACCATCAAGTCGCTGTCGGAGAAGTGGTTCGGCTTCGACGTCACCGTCTACTGAGCGAGAGCGATCCGGCATTCACCGGACGTGCTTCTTAGATGCAGGAAGCCCGCCGGCGTCGTGAGGCGCCGGCGGGCTTCTTTCGTTTCAGCGGACCCGAAGGGTCTTCAAGGTCGCGGCGGCCCTGCGGCTGCCGCGATGCTGCATGTCGAGCGCGTTGTGGAAGGCCGAGGCCTCCGCTGCGCCGGTCATCTGGCCGACGGTGGCGCGCACGGGATCATCCGGGATACCGTGCACGAGGTTTCCGGGCCGGGGCGTCAGCTTCCTCAGATCAGCTTCTCCAGGGTGATCGGCAGATCGCGCACCCGCTTGCCGGTCGCGTGGAACACCGCGTTGGCGATCGCCGGCGCGACGCCGACGATGCCGACCTCGCCGACACCCTTGCCGCCAAGCAGGGAGGCATTGGTGTCGGGGATGCCGACCGAGATCACCTGGATCTCCGGCACGTCCGCATTGGTCGGCACGAGGTAGTCGCCGAGATTGTTGTTGACGACGCGGCCATTGCGGGCGTCGACGAGGCCCTCCTCGAAGAGCGCCATGCCGATGCCCATGATGATGCCGCCCTGCCACTGGCTCTCGACGAGCTTCGGGTTGTAGAGCAGGCCGCAGTCGAAGGCCGAGACGATGCGTGACACGCGGACCGTGCCGAAGTCCTCGTCGACCCGAACCTCGGCGAAATGCGCGCACCAGGAGTGCTGCGAGTAGTCGCCGACCGTCGGGCCCTGTGCGGTGGTCATCGTCGTCCAGGCGCGCTTGCGCTCCTCGGGCGACTGCATGTCCTCCGGCAGTGTGTCGCGGCGCACCGTCAGCCCGTCGCGGCCGATCGCGCGCAACAGCTCGGCGACCGTCACGTTCGGCGCGTCGGCGCGCGGCGGGGTCAGCCGGCCGCCCTTCAGCTCCAGCGTGTTGGCCTCGATGCCGTGGAACGGCGAGTCCGGATGGGTCAGCGCGAGGCCGATCAGCTCCTCGCGGGCCGCGGTCGCCGCCTTGTGGACGGCGCCGGTCATGACGCCCGCGAGCTTGGAGCCGCCGGCGACCGGGGAGCCTGGCAGCGAGGAGTCGCCCAGGCGAACCGAGACCTCGTCCACCGGCACGCCGAAGGCGTCGGCGGCGGTCTGCGCGAGCACCGTGTAGGTGCCCTGGCCGATGTCGGTCGCCCCGCTGACCACCTCGACGCGGCCTTCGGCGGTGACGCGAATCTCGGCCTCGCCGTAGTTGCGGATCACCGGGAAGGTGCCGGTGGCGACGCCCCAGCCGATCAGCTGATGCCCGTCGCGCATCGAGCGCGGCGCCATCGGGCGCTTGTCCCAGCCGAAGGCGGCGGCGCCCTCGGTCAGCGCCTCGCGCAGCCGGCGGGTGGACCAGGGCTTGTTCGACATCCGGTCGTGGTCCGGCTGGTTGCGCAGCCGGATCTCCAGCGGATCGACGCCGACGGCATAGGCGAGCTCGTCCATGGCGCTCTCGATGCCGAAGGCGCTCGGCGCCTTGCCGGGGCCGCGCAGGGCGCCGGGCGTGACGGTGTTGACCTGCACGATGCGCTGCTGGCCGCGGTAGTTCGGCGTGCCGTACATCAGCGGCGTCGCCGCGCCGACCTGCTCCGGCCAGACGCCATAGGTGGAGGTCTCGCTGGCGCCTGTCAGCAGGATCGACTGCAGCATGCCATCCTTCGTCGCGCCGAGCTTCAGCGTCTGGCGGGTCGAAGCGCGCCCGCCGTAGAGGTTGAAGTTCTGCGGACGCGAGAGGGCGAGCTTCACCGGGCGTCCGAGCCTGCGCGCGGCCGCGGGGACGAGTGCCTCCCAGCCGTAGTTGAAGCCCTTGGAGCCGAAGCCGCCGCCGACATAGGGCGAGACGACGCGCACGTCCTCCATCGGGATGCCGAACCAGTCGGAGTAGTTGCGGGCCATTGCATGGACCCACTGGCTCGGCTGCCAGACGGTCAGCCTGTCGCCGTCCCACTTGGCGATCAGCCCGTGCGGCTCCATCGCCGCATGGTATTCGCGCGGCGTGTGGTAATCGGCCTCGATCTTGACCGGCGCATCGGCATAGGCGGCCTGCGCATCGCCCCACGCGACGTTGAACTGCTCGCCGACCGTGCCGGCGTCTTCCGGCGTCTGCACGAGACTCGCGGTGACCGGCGCGGCCTCATAGGTGACCTTGATGCGGCGGGCGGCTTCGGTCGCCGCCTCGAGGCTCTCGGCGACGACGAGGGCCACCGACTGGCCGTCGAAGCGGATCTCGTGCGGCAGCGGCAGGAAGGCGCCCTCCGGCCGCTGGCCGGTGAAGGTCGTGGCCTGGGCAAGGCCGAGATCGTCCTCCGGGGTGAGGACCAGGATCGCGCCGGCGGCGAGCGCCGCGGCCGTGTCGACCGACACGACGCGCCCGGCCCCGATGGTCGCCGGCACGAGGACGGCATAGGCGGCATGTTCGAACTGACGCTCGAGCGCATAGTCGGCCGAGCCGGTGATCTTCAGCTTGCCGTCGTGGCGCGACAGGCGCTGGCCGATGCTGGCGCCGTCGCCGGCATCGCCGTGCTTCATGGGCATGTCGAGGGGAGTCATGCGAGACCTCCAAGCGAGAGGATGGCGCGCGCGACGACGCGCGGCGCAAGTTCGATCTTGTAGGCGTTGTCGCCGTGCGGGACGGCACCGTCGACGGCGCGCCAGCTGGCGGCGCAGACGGCTTCTTCGGTGAGCGACTTGCCGATCAGCTCCGCTTCCACCGCGCGGGAGCGCCAGGGCTTGGATGCCACGCCACCGAGCGCGACGCGCAGGTCGCGGATGGTGCGGCCATCGGCTTCGAGTTCGAGGCCCACCGCCGCACTCGCCGCGGCGAACTCGTAGGACTGGCGGTCGCGCACCTTGAGATAGGTCGAACGCTTCGCCGCGGCGGAGCCCGGAATGCTGATCGCGGTGATCACCTCGCCCGGCTGGATCGGATGCTCCACGTCCGGCGTGTCGCCGGGCAGGAGGAAGAAGTCGTCCGCCGGCACGGCCCGCTCGCCGAGATGGACGACTGCGTCGAAGGCGACGAGCACGGTGGCGAGATCGCCGGGATAGCTGGCGATGCAGGCCTCGCTGGTGCCGAGGACGGCGTGGTTGCGGGTGACGCCGCCGAGCGCCGCGCAGCCGCTCCCCGGGTTGCGCTTGTTGCAGTTGGGGAAGGCGCGCGGGTCGCGGAAATAGCCGCAGCGCGTGCGCTGCATCAGGTTGCCGCCGAGCGTCGCCATGTTGCGCAGCTGCGCCGAGGCGGCGAGCGACAGCGACTGGGCGACGGCCGGGAAGTTCGCGAGCACGTCGGCATGGGCCGCAACGCGGCTCATCCTGGCCAGCGCGCCGAAGCGGGCGCCCTCGGAGCTCGCCTGGATCGTGTCGAGCCCGTCGAGGCGGGTGATGTCGACGACCTGCTCCGGCTCGGTGACGCCGCACTTGGCGAGGTCGAGCAGGCTGGTGCCGCCGGCGAGGAGCGCCGCGCCGGCGACGGTGGTCGCCGTACGCGATTCGTCGAGCGAGGCGGCGCGGGAATAGGTGAAGGGCTTCATCGTACGGCCTCCGCGGCCTGTCGCACCGCGGCGACGATGTGGGGATAGGCGCCGCAGCGGCAGAGATTGCCGCTCATGTATTCGCGGATCTCGGCGTCGGAGCCGGCATGGCCTTCCCTGATGCAGGCGACGGCCGACATGATCTGGCCGGGCGTGCAGTAGCCGCACTGGAAGGCGTCGTGCTCGAGGAAGGCCGCCTGCACGGCGTGCAAGGTGCCGTCCTCTCCGGCGAGGCCCTCGATCGTGGTGACCGCCTTGCCCTCGGCCTGCGCGGCGAGGGTCAGGCAGGCGAGCACGCGCTCGCCATCGAGGTGGACGGTGCAGGCGCCGCACTGGCCCTGGTCGCAGCCCTTCTTGGTGCCGGTCAGGCCGAGATGCTCGCGCAGCGCGTCGAGCAGCGTGACCCGTGGCTCGGCTGCGAGCGTGAAGGCCTTGCCGTTGATGTCGAGCTTTATGGTGTCTGTCATCAGATGAATTCCGTGCTCCGGCGGCTTGTGATTCGGGTGGGGCGTGACCATGTGCCTGTGTGGCGCGACGCCTCGTTCCTCGAAACCGTGACAACCGCGGCAGGCGGTGGGATAAGCGGTAAAAGGCGGGGCCCGCTTGAAAGCGGAGGGCGCCTCCGGTTATGATTTAGACCCATTCCATCCGGCTGGCAAGGCCGGTGCCGAGGGAGCGCGCGGATTTTGGACGAAGGCGGCGCAGATCTGGCGGCGGAAGCCGGGACGCAGCGGCGGGAGCGGCCGCTGCGCGCCGATGCGCGCCGCAACCGCGACCGGCTGATCGCCGTCGCGGGTACCGCGTTCGCCGAGCACGGGGTCGGCACGTCGCTCGAGGACATTGCCCGCCGTGCCGATGTCGGCATTGGCACGCTTTATCGGCATTTCCCGACCCGCGAGCGGCTGGTCGAGGTGGTCTATGCGCGCGAGGTGAAGGCGCTTTCGGACGCCGCCGATGGGTTCCTGAGCGATCGGGCGCCGGTCGCCGCGCTGGAGGCATGGCTGCTGAGGCTGCTGGATTACGCGGCGGCCAAGCGCGGCATGATGGACAGCCTGCACCTGATCGCCAGCGCCAATCCGAAGTTCTTCAGCGAGTTTTCCGGCTTCATGACGGACTCGCTCGACAAGCTGATGCAGGCCGCGATCGCCGAGGGTTCCATCCGCAGCGACCTCGACAGTGCCGACGTGCTGCAGGCGATCTCCGGGATCTTCAAGGCGCCGGACACGCCGGACTGGCGCGAGCGCTCGCGCCGCCTCGTCTCGCTGGTCATGGGCGGGCTGCGCTGGGGCGCACCGGCGCCCTCGGCCTGATCGGTCGCGCGACGCACGGCCGTCCGCTTCCGGTTCGATCGAAACGATACCGCCTTACGTCGCGCCCATGGCGTGCCTCTTCGCCGTGGCTGGATCAGGACGGGATGGCCTTGCGGGTCACGCGTCCGTCCGGTGCGTGCGGGCGAGGTCGGTCAGCTGCAGGCGGGGCATTCGACGGCGCTGGCGCCGCGGATGCTGTAATAGCTGCTGCCAGTCATCGGGATCGGCGTCTGGAAGCCGAGGAGGCCGAGCGGCTTGTACGGGTAGCTCGTCTGCGCATAGATCAGGAAGCGGCTGCGGAACGGCTTGAGGTCGTCGGGCAGCTCGACCGCGCTGCCCTTCGTCGGAGCCGCCGCCTGATGGGTCCAGGACCATGCGACGGTTGCCTGGCCGGCCGCATCGATCTCGATGCCGGAAATCCTGACACTGAAGCCGGAGGTCTCGTTCGGCTGGATGATGGCGGCAGCGGCCTTGTAGAAGTCTTCGATCATTGCCGGCGTCACCTCCGGCTGGAGGGTGACGAGGTCGGCCATGGCCGCCGCCGAGTGCTGCACCTTGCGATGCGCGGTGACGGCCAGCGTCGTTTCGACGACGCCCATGTAGAGGAGCAGGAGGAGCGGCGCGACGATCGCGAACTCGACGGCCCCGACGGCGGACCGGTCGCGCAGGAAAGTTCGCCGGCGGCGCGGCAGGGAGCCGTGGCGGAGCATCATTCGTAGGGCTCGGTCTTGAAGACGCTGACGCTCGACAGGAGATACGCGCCGTCCGCCGTATTGGCGATGTAGCGTCGGATGAGGTCGGTGAAGATCGGCCACTCGTAGTAGACCCGCAGGGCCGTGACCGCCTCGGCGCCGCCCGGCTCGAAGCCGAAACCGCCGGAGGCGAGCGTTCCGTCGCTGACCGGTGCAGCCGTCGGTATGTCGCCAAAGCTCGGGTAACTGCGCAGGTCGTATTTGATATCGTCGCAACTGAGCAGCAGCTTGGCATTGGCGCACAGCGCCGACTTGAACTTAGCCTCGTCACCGCTCCGGATCTCGCCGACCCGCACCAGACGCGACACACGCTGAACCGCATGGTCCAGGGTGAGCTCGGCAAGAAACGCCGCCGCCGTCTCAAGCGTCGCGAAGACGATCATCAGGAACGGGACGGCGAGGATCGCGAACTCGATCGCGGTGACGCCGGCGCGGTCCCGCCCGAAGCGGCGCATCCGACCGCTGGCGCGCGGCGGCACGCCCGCGCCGCGTCCTTGAGAGGGACTGTCGCGCAAGGGTCTCATTGCGCCAGGCGGACGCGCGAGATGTCGAAGGCGATCTTGTTGAAGGCGGAGTGCAGCGCCTCGCGGTCGGACGCATCGTAGTAATGCGCGCTGTCGGTGGCGCAGCCGTCGAGGAGGTTGTGTGCGGCAGCGTTGTCGACGAGGAAGGTCACCGTGTAGATCTCGATGCCCTTCGATTTGATGTAGCTGCAGATCTGTGCCGTGTCGGCATTGGTCTGAGCCACGCGTGTGGCGGCCCCTGGCGCCTCGAGATCGATCTTGTCGTGGGTGCCGTCGGTGCCGTCGAACTGCATGGTGTTGTCGCCGTCCGTCATCAGAACGAGGATCTTGTGCGGATCCTTGTTCGCCGCATCGTACGCCTTGCCTTCGGAGAGAGGTTCGGACGGCGACAGGGCATTGAGGCCCCAGATCAGCCCGGCCGGAATGTAGGTGTCGGGTTTGTAGCCGCCGATGCTGATGATCATGCTGTCGACCGCATCGAGCAGCTTCGACTTGTCCTGGGTCAGCGGCACCAGCGGGTTCGGACACTGCTGGCCGGTGGCCACCATTGCCGGGTAGGGCGAATAGGGTGCCGAGTCGTTGAGGCGGTCGTTGCCCTGGATGCGCGAGCCGACGCAGCCGAACCACTTGACCGCCGGGATCTGGTGGCAGACCTCCTGCGGGGTGTCGTACTGGATGTATTCCACGTCCGTGCATTGGCCGCCGCAGGTCGAGGGGGTAACGACGCCGTCGATCATCGTGGTGCAGCTGTAGGTCGGCGCGTTGGCGTGGCAGGCCTGCCTGCCGTCGATCATCTCGCAGACCTCGCTGCTCGGACGCTCGCCGTCCGCCGGCAGGTTCAGCCAGGAGGCGCCGCGGTACTGCAGGCCGATATTGACGTAGTCCGCGTAGGGAACGAGCGCGACCTTGACGTTGGAGGCTCCGTCGATGAGCACGGAACCAACGAGGTCCCTGGCCGAGTCCTTGAGAATGTCGAGCTTGCTCTGGCCGTTGATCTGCTTGGACATGGACCAGGTGTTGTCGAGCACCAGCGCGACCTCGACGGACGCGTTCTGACGGACCGCCACCGCGTTCACGTCGACGTCGAGCGTCGGATAATGGGCGAGCGACATGAAGGCGGTCGGCATGTCGCCGTGCAGGCCGATCTGCACCTGCTTGTCGGTGACGTCGAGGCTCGTCAGCGCGACGTTCCTGACCGAATTGGCCGCTTCGTTCGCACCGACATACCGCGCCGCCATCGCCTGCAGCGCGCCGAGGTCGGTCTGGTTCGACGCCGCGAGGGCAAGCGCGGTGTCGTCGGCGAGATCCTGGAGGTGGGAGTGGGCCGTATACTGGCGCGCCAGATCGATCGCCGCACCGACCGAGAAGATCAGGGGCACCATCAGGATGCTGCTGATGATCGCGAAGTTGCCGCTTCGGCTTCTGATAT
The DNA here is from genome assembly GCF_024519155.1 of Mangrovibrevibacter kandeliae. Lineage (GTDB taxonomy): Bacteria > Pseudomonadota > Alphaproteobacteria > Rhizobiales > Rhizobiaceae > Mangrovibrevibacter > Mangrovibrevibacter kandeliae. The sequence goes on from NZ_JANIFJ010000001.1 coordinate 28,936, forward strand.
ATCGCCTGAGCATCAACCAACCCGCCCACGTCTGTGCTCTCTGGTCATAAAGGGGCACGGTTAATTCGCTGTGATGTTCGCAAGGCTGCATGAAGCATGTGCAGCTTTGGTAAATGTCTTCTTGCCACGAAGGAGCGGCAAGAGGATGCCGGGACGATCTGAGGTTGTAGGCTTTCCGAGAAGGCTCGCCGCCGGCGAGAAGTCGGCGACTTGCCGGGCTTGTCCTTGCAGTTGCTGCGCGGCCGGGTGTGTGTCGCAAATATTTTGCGTTGCGGTCGAGGGCTCTGCAAAGCCGGCTCCTGCGGATCACACGTTAAAGCTTGATTCAGATCCGTTAAGGTTGGGCAAGGTGCGGTTCAGATCCGCCCGCTTATCTGCCAGGCGAATGATATGCCGGCCTTTGCTTCGCGACCGACGTCGGCGAGCTGCGGCTTGCCGTGGGAGACGTCATGAACACGGCCGTGCCGTCCGTCAGCGCGAGAGCCGCACTCCAGCTGCTTCAACACTCGCGCACAAGCGCCGCCGCCGCCCGCCATCGTCTGACGACCGGTCTGAAGGTCGAGCGACCGGCCGATGGCGTGAGGAGCTGGTCGAGCGCCCTCGGCCTTCGGTCGAAAGCGGAGTATTTCGGCTATCTGCAGGATCGGTTCGATGCGACCACGGCGCTGATCGTCTCCGCGCAGGCGCAACTCGGCCCGGTGCAGAAGGTCCTTGGCGAGATCGGGGCGCAGCTGACGGCCGCGCAGGCTCCAGGCGCCGACCTCGCTGCTGTTCAGTCGAGCCTTGACACCTTGCGCGACAGGCTGCGGATGCTGTCGAGCGGCGCGGTCCACCTCGGCAACAATCTCCTGCGCACCGACAGCGACGCCAGCGGCTACGCATCCCGTGAGTTCTGGCCCTTCAGCGATGTCGGCGGGTCGACGCCCGAAATCGCGCCGGTCGGCATCGACCGGTCCCAGATCGCGCTCTACGACAGCGGCAGCGCAGCGAGCGGCCTCCTGCAGCGCGGCCTCGACCTGTCGGGGCTGAACGGCCTGATCGATCCGGCGCCGAGCCTCGATTTCCTCTCTGGCGTGCCGAGCGAGACGACGCCCAACAGCGGCGTCGGCCCCTCGCTCGCCGGGCTCGGCGGTACGGCGAGCGCGGCGGCGGGCCTCGACGCCGTCGTGCCCTCCACCGCCGGCCTCTCCGGCACGCCTTCGGTGAGCGGCGCCATCGACCGGCAGCCGCCGTCGACGGCGGGTCTCTCCGGTTCGGCGAGCGCCGTGGCCGGGGCCGCGGCGACGCCCGCCACGGCCGTCGTCGGCACGGCGAACGGCCTCGGCTATCTGTCCGGCGACACCGCGCAGATGCAGACGACCTACAACGGCGTCAGCCGCACCCTCAACGTCTACATGCGCAACGTCAGCAGCGCGGCGACGCTGCAGAGCGAACTGCAGCGGGCCCTCGACACCGCCTATGGCAACGGCCAGCTGACCGCCAGGGTCGCGGCCGACAACACGATCAGCATCTCGAGCGTCTCGACCGGAGCCGCGCAGAGCCTCAGCGTCACCGGCGTGACGATGCTGGACGGCGACGACAAGACCACATCGACCCTCAATCTCTCGACCCAATACTCCTGGAACTCATCGCCGAACGCCACCATCGGCGGCAGGGGGGTCACAGCCCAGATCTCGCGCAGCCCGGATCTCAGCCAGATCGATCAGAGCGACCGGTTGCAGCTGCGCATCGCCGGCCGCGACGCCTCCAACCGCATCGAACTGGTCGACGTCACCGTCCTGCTGACGGGGGTCACCAACGAGGCCAGCCTTGCCTCGGCGATCAACGGCGCCATCGCGTCGGCCGGCTACGGCGGCTCCTATGGTGCGGGGCTCGAGGACGGCACGAACCACGTCCTCGTCTACACCAAGGTCGCCAACGGCGACATCGCCGTCATCAGCGTGGCTGCCTCGAACGGCAACGGCGTCGTCGCGGCCAATCCGGGCTTTGCCACAGGGTCGGCCACCGGCAATGCCGCAGTCGCCGCGAGCGTGACCACCGGCTCGGGATTCGGCGGGCCGATCACGATCGAGGACGGCGCCGCGATCGGGTTCAACCTCCTCATCGACGGCAGCGCGACGGCAATCCGCATCGACAGGGACACCGTCGACGACGCGCTGGCGGGCCGAGGGGGCTATACGCCGGGAAGTGGCGTCATCGCCTCGACCGCCGCCTATGCGCTGGTCGTCCAGCAGGCGCTGTCGGACGCCAATGTGCGCAACGTGTCCGTGGTCGCGAGCGGCAACCGCCTGGTCTTCACCAAGACAGGCTGGAACGCGACCAGCGGGACCCTCGGCCTCGGCGGCGTCACCGCCACCGCCACCGACGTCGCCGCCTCGGTGACAACCGGCTCGAACTTTTCCGGCCCGATCACCATCGCACCGAATGCCGAGCTCGATTTCGACGTCACCGTCGACGGCGCCACGACGCGCGTTGCGCTGACCCACGACCTCGTCCAGTCGGTCCTCGGCACCGACGGCGTCATCTCCTCCGCCGGCCGGCTCGCTCAAGTGGTGAATGCCGGGCTCGTCGCGGCGGGCGTCACCGGCGTCACGGCGGCGGCGAGCGGGCAGCGGATCACCCTCACCCGCACGGTGGCCGGCACAGGCAGCGTCGGCTTCGGCAACGTCTCGACGAATGCCGTGGCGACCCGGGCGGTCACGACGGCAGGCAGTGCCTTTTCCGGCCCTATGACGATCGAGGACGGCGCCTCCCTGACCTTCGACCTTGGGCTCGACGGCGGGGCCGCCAAGGCCGTCACGATCGACAAATCGGTGATCGACGCGGCCTTGGCCGGACGAAGCGGCTACGTCGCCGGCAGCGGTCGGATCGCCGACGCGGCGAGCTATGCGGCCGTGGTGCAGGAGGCGCTGGCGCAGGCCGGCATCGCGGGCGTGACCGTCGGCCAGAGCGGCGGCCGCCTCACCTTCACGCGGGATGCGGCGGGCGCGGGCAGCATCGCGCTGACCAACGTGACCGCCCATGCCGGCGCCGCCTCGCGCGTCTTCCTGACGGGCGCCGATTTCACCGCTCCGATCGCCGTCGAGGGCCACGCGACGATCGCCTTCGACGTCGCGGCGAACGGAGGCGCGACCAAGCATGTGGTGATCGACGAGGCGACGGTGGACGCAGCGCTCGCCGGCGAGGACGGCTACGTCGCCGGCAGCGGCCGGATCGAGACCGCCGCGCAACTCGCCAAGGTCTTCGACCGGGCGCTCGCCGATGCCGGTGTCACCGGCGTCAGCACCGCCTACCGGGGCAAGCGGCTCGCGATCGTCGTGGCCGGCGGCGGAACGCCGGCGGTCAGCAACCTGTCTTCCGGCACCATCCGGTTCACCGGCAGCGATCTCTCGCTCGATCAGATCGACCTCACCGGGACCTTCTTCACCGATCTCGACGGGGGCGAGCGCAACCTGTTCCTCGACGCCCTGTCGGCCGGCGTGCGACAGCGACTTGCCGACGTCATGACGGCGGGCCGGCTGCTGACGGCCGCGCAGGCGCGCATCGACGACCAGACCGACTTTCTTGCCGGCCTCCAGGCGATGCTGAGCGGCGCGGCCGACAGGCTGACGATGGCCGATCTCAACGCCGAGCAGGCGCGCGTGACGGCGCTGCAGGCCAAGCAGCAGCTGGCGCTCAACGCGCTTCAGATCCTGAACGCCACCAATGCCAATGTGCTGAAGCTCTTCGAGCCATCGGTCGTCACGCCGAAGGACGCCGCCGGCCCGTCGAACGGGACGGAGCCGGACTAAGGCCGCAAGCCGAGGCGTTCGTCACTCGACCGATCTTGCGGCGCGCCAGAGGAGCGCGATCAGCCCGAGATTGACGAGAGCGAGGACGATCTGGACGGCGAAGATGCCGGCGGCTCCGAGGCTGCCGACGATCACGCCACCGAGCGCCGGCGTCGCCGCCGACGCAAGGAAGGACGGCAGCGCCAGCCGCCCCATGACGGGCGGATAGAGGTCGGGACCGAACAGCGCGAGCGGCAGGGTGCCGCGGGCGATCGACCAGATGCCGTTGCCGGCACCGAAGAGGACGAGCGCGACCGCCGCCACGAAGGGACCGGCCGCCAGCAGCGACACGCCGCAGGCGACGAGCGCGGACGCGGCGGCGAGCGTCCAGATCGGGTGGTAGCGCGTGCCGAAGGAGAGCTCGATGATCCGTGCACCGACCTGAGCCGGACCGATCAGCGTGCCGAAGCTGACGGCGAGCGCGTGCGACACGCCCCGCGCCTCGAGCAGGGCGATCAGGTAGACCGACATCAGCGAGGCGACGACGCCGCCGATCGGCACGATGAGCGACATCAGCAGGAAGGCGCGGCGCAGCGGCCCGGTGAAGCGCCTGTCCGGCAGGGGCTTCGCTCGTTGACCGGCAGCGCCCCCCGGCCTTGCCTGGCGCGGCAGCGCGAAAAGGATCAGCGGCAGCGCGACGAGCAGCTGGATGACGGCATAGGCGATGCAGGCGCCGCGCCAGCCGAGATGGGCGGCAAGCAGCGAACTGAGCGGCCAGCAGACGGTGCTGGCAAAGCCGCCGAAGAGGGTCAGCCGGCCGATGGCGGGACGGCTCTCGGCGCCGTAGATGCCGCCGAGGGTGGAGAAGGCGGCGTCGTAGAGGCTCGCGCTCATGCCGCAGCCGAGGAGCAGCCAGGCGAGATAGAAGAGCGGCAGGGTCGGGGCGAGGGCCAGCGCGACGAGACCCGCCGCCAGGCCGAGTGCGCCCGCCGCCATCACCGGGCGCCCGCCATGCCGCTTGATCCGGGCGCCGACCGCCGGGGCGAGGAGGCCGGAGGCGAGGAGTCCGACGGAGAGGCCACCGACGACCCAGGCGAGCGGCCAACCGGTGTCGTCCGCGATCGAGGCGGACAGGACCGCCGGCAGGTAGTAGCTGGAGCCCCAGGCGAAGATCTGGACGATCCCGAGCCCCGGCATCAGGCCGCGCGGCGCCGGCCGTTGCGGCGCGCCGATCGTGCTCACGATGCGTCCTGGGAGACCCGTCGGGCGAGCGCCTCGGCGCTTTCGACCCGCTCGGAATAGCGGTCGGTCAGGTAGGCCGAGCGGCCGCGCACCAGGTGCGTGAACTTCACCAGTTCCTCGCACACGTCGACGATGCGCGCGTAATAGGACGAGCGCCGCATCCGGCCGGCTTCGTCGAACTCGTTGAAGGCCTTCGCGACGGAGGATTGGTTCGGGATCGTGACCATCCGCATCCAGCGGCCGAGGACGCGCATCTGGTTCAGCGCATTGAAGCTCTGCGAGCCGCCGGAGACCTCGATCAGCGCCAGCGTCTTGCCCTGGGTCGGGCGGATGCCGCCGAGCGCAAGCGGCAGCCAGTCGATCTGCGCCTTCATCACCGCGGTCATCGCCCCGTGCCGCTCGGGCGACGACCAGACCATGCCCTCGGCCCAGGTCGCGAGATCGCGAAGCTCGGCAACCTTCGGGTGATCGGCCGGCGCGCCGTCCGGCAGCGGCAGGCCATGCGGATCGAAGAAGCGCGTCTCGCAGCCGAAGCGGCGGAGCAAGCGGCCGGCCTCCTCGGCGGCGAGGCGCGAGTAGGAGCGCGCCCTCAGCGAGCCGTAGAGCAGCAGGATGCGCGGCGGATGCTGGGGCGCGTCGGTGCCGGCAAGCTTCGACGCGTCAATCGCGTGCAACTGTGCGGGATCGGCCGCCGGCAGGTCCTCTTCGGCCGGTGGCGCGGCCGGTCTTTCATCCATCATGGCCGGCTCGGGCTCACCATCTGCCCGTCCTCCTTCGTGAAGGCGGCGACGGGCGCGTCGAGGAGGTCGAGCACGGCCTCGGAGGGACGGCACAGCCGCACGCCCTTGTCGGTGACGACGATCGGCCGGTTGATCAGGATCGGGTGAGCCGTCATCGCGTCGAGCAGCTGGTCGTCGGTCAGCGCCGGATCGTCGAGGCCGAGCTCCTCATAGGGCGTGCCCTTGCGGCGCAGCAGGGCGCGCGGTGCCATGCCCATGCGGGCTAGAAGCCCGACAAGCGTCTCGCGGCTCGGCGGCGTCTTCAGATACTCGATCACATCAGGCTTCTCGCCGGAGGCGCGGATCATCGCCAGCGTGTTGCGGGAGGTGCCGCAGGCGGGGTTGTGATAGATCGTGACGGGCATTCTTCTGCCTTTTTTCAAGCCGTGGACGTGTCTGCCGCCGGCGCTGGCAGCGCCTGGCGCAGGCCGCTGCGATCGGGTGCGAGCAGCCAGCCGAAGAGCGTCGCAGCGGCTGTCGCGCCGGCGAGCTCGGCCAGGACGAAGCCGGGCACGTCGGCGGGGCGGATGCCCGAGAAGGTGTCCGTCAACGAGCGGGCCAGCGCGACCGCCGGGTTGGCGAAGGACGTCGAGGCCGTCCACCAGTAGGCGGCGGTGATGTAGAGGCCGACCAGCCAGGGAATCGCCACCGGGTTGAAACGGATGCCGCCGAGGATGACGGCGAGAAGGCCGAACGTCGCCACCGCCTCCGCCAGCCACTGCGCGCCGCCGGTGCGGATCGTCGTGGAAAGCTGGACGAGCGACAGCTCGAACATGGCGTGCGCGAGCAGCGTGCCGGCCACGCCGCCGACGACCTGCGCGCCGAGATAGGCGCCGGCCATCCGAGCCGAGATCGAGCCGCGGCCGAGAACGACGAGGGTCACCGCCGGATTGAAATGGGCGCCCGAGATCGGGCCGAACACGGTGATCAGGCAGACGACGATTGCGCCGGTCGCCAGCGCATTGCCGAGCAGCGCGATCGCCCCGTCGGCAGTCAGCCGGTCGGCCATGATGCCGGAGCCGACGACAGCCGCCACGAGGAGGGCGGTGCCGAGAAATTCGGCGGCGACGCGTCGGGCGGGGGAGAAGGCGCTCATGCCGGATTCCCGGGAGGGGGACGGTCACGGATGTCGAGTGGAGGGCAGGAGTCGGCGTCGCCGCCGCAGCAGTTCTCCAGGAGAAAGCTCGCGATGGCCCGCGCCTGCTCCGGGTCGGCCCGGTAGATCACCGACCGGCTCTGGCGCTCGGCCCGCACGAGCCCGGTGCGAGCGAGGATCGACAGATGCGAGGAGAGGGTGTTGTGCGGGACGTCCAGGCGGCGCGCGAGCTCGCCCGCCGCCAGGCCCAACGGCTCGTGCCGGACGAGCAGCCGGAAGGCGTCGAGGCGCGTCGGCTGTGCCAGCGCGGAGAAGATGTCGATCGCTTCAGATGTGTCCATATGTCGAGAGTTATCGACATAACTCGTCCGCTGCAAGCCCGGTCGGTGCGGAAGCAGGAGCCGGTGCGTCGTCTGCGAGACTGCGGTCCCGCGCATCGACGCATGACGAGCCGGGAGCGGTCGCTCTCGCGGCCGGCGGGCGGGCCCCAGACAGACCTCGACGCGAAAAAGGCCCGCGCCGCTCTCGCGGCACGGGCCTTCGATCTCGGATACGAAGAGGCGTCGGCCTCAGGCGGCGGCGCGGGCCTCGCCCGTGGCGCGCTCGTACTCGTTGGCGAAGCCGGTGTCCTTCAGGTAGGCCAGCGCAGTCTTCGCCTCGGCGCAGAGCGCCGCGAAGGCCTCCGGCTCATGGATCGCGATGTCCGACAGCACCTTGCGGTCGACCTCGATGCCGGCCTTGATCAGGCCGTCGATGAAGCGGCCATAGGTCAGGCCGTGCTCGCGCACGCCGGCATTGATGCGCTGGATCCACAGGGCGCGGAAGTTGCGCTTGCGCGTGCGGCGATCGCGGGTCGCGTACTGCTTGGCGCGGTCGACGGCGGCCTTGGCGGTGCGGATGGTGTTCTTGCGGCGGCCCCGGAAGCCCTTGGCCTGCTCCAGAACCTTCTTGTGCTTGGCGTGGGCGGTTACGCCGCGCTTCACTCGTGCCATGATCGAGCTCCTTTAAGCTTCAGTGTCCGCTCAGCGGTTGTAGGGCATGTAGATCTTGACGATCTTCTCGTCGGCCGGCGACAGGATCATCGTCCCGCGCGCGTCGCGAATGAAGTCGTTCGACCGCTTGATCATGCCGTGGCGCTTGCCCGCGGGCTGCGCCTTGACCTTGCCGGTGGCGGTGAACCTGAAGCGCTTCTTGGCGCTCGATTTGGTCTTCATCTTGGGCATTTTGCTCTCCTTGTCAGAAGGATCGCGACGCCGCGGCCGTCCGGCGCGAGCCGGGCTGGCCACATCCACGAGGTCGGGGAGGTCGCGACAGCATTGTGAACCGACACGGCATGCCCTGCCGGACGGCTCCATACAACGGGCGGGCTTATAGCGGCCCACGGCGCCCGATGCAATCCTTCGGGCGCGGCGAGACGGAGGTCACGCGCCGGGTGGCGGCGCGCGGCACGACGGGCAGGCGACGTTCAGCGCGGCGAGAGCACCATCATCATCTGCCGGCCCTCGAGCTTCGGCTCGGCCTCGACCTTGGAGATCTCGGCCGTCTCCTCGCGCACGCGGTTCAGAAGCTGCATGCCGAGCTCCTGGTGCGCCATCTCGCGGCCACGGAAGCGCAGGGTGACCTTCACCTTGTCGCCCTCTTCGAAGAAGCGGCGCACGGCCTTCATCTTCGTCTCATAGTCGTGGTCGTCGATGTTCGGACGCATCTTGATCTCCTTGATCTCGATGGTCTTGGTGCGCTTGCGTGCTTCGGCGTCCTTCTTCTGCTTCTCGTATTTGAGTTTGCCGAGATCGAGGATCTTGCACACGGGGGGATTGGCGTTCGGCACGATCTCGACGAGGTCGAGGCCGGCCTCTTCGGCCATGGCGAGCGCGTCTGCGGTCGGTACCTGGCCGCGGTTCTGCCCCTCGGAGTCGATCAGCTGGATGACCGGCACGCGGATGTCGCGATTGGAATTTGGCCCGGTCTTCTGCACCGGCGGTGCACGGAATGGTCTGCGAATGGTCGTTGTCTCCTCTGTAGACGACGCGCTTGGTTCTGGATTACAGGGCCGGCCAGATTCGACGGCCGGCGTCCCGGCGGTGCGACCTCGATGGCCGAAGCGATGTCTCCGTGTGTTGATATAGCATTCCCGCGAGGGCTTTTCACCGCCCCCGGACCGCTTTTCGCGAAGAACCGCAAGGATTGCAGGATGACCGAGATCAGTGCCGAAAGCGCAACCCGTTTTCTTGAGGTCGGTGTCGGCGCCGATGCGCGGCCCATCGCGTATCGCAGCCTCGCGGGCGAGGGGCCGACCCTCGTCTGGCTCGGCGGCTATCGCTCGGACATGCGCGGCACCAAGGCGGAGCGTCTCGTCGCCTTCGCCGCCGCGCGCGGGCTCGCCGCCTGCCGGTTCGACTATTCCGGCCACGGCGAGTCGGGCGGCCGCTTCGAGGACGGGACGATCTCGCACTGGGTGGAGGATGCCGAGGCGGTGCTGGCCGAGGCCGTCGACGGGCCGGTGATCCTGGTCGGCTCCTCGATGGGCGCCTGGATCGCCCTGCGGCTGATCCAGCGCCGCCGTGCGGCGGGCGCCTCGGCGGTCCGCGGCCTCCTGCTTCTCGCGCCCGCGCCCGACTTCACCAGCCGGCTGATGGAGCCGCAACTCACTGCGGCGCAGCGCCGGGCGCTCGCCGCAGAGGGATTCATCGCCGAGCCTTCCGGCTACTCGGACGAGCCGAACGTCTACACCCGCGCGCTGTTCGAGGACGGGCGTGCGAACGCGGTGATGCAAGGCACGATCGAGACCGGCTGCCCGGTGCACATCATCCAGGGCATGGCCGATCCGGACGTGCCCTACAGCCACGCGCTCGAGCTGGTGTCGCACCTGCCGTCCGACGGCGTGATCCTGACGCTGGTGCGGGACGGCGACCATCGCCTGTCGCGCGAGGCCGACCTTTTGCGCATGGAGCAGGCTCTCGACGGACTTGTGAGTGCAGCTCGGAACGGCTGAGGCTCGAGCCTTGCCGCAGTTGGTTCCATGCTGTCATCGATTTGCCATCCGGCTGTTGCCGCGCTGCGACACAACTCGATAGACCCCTGAAACCTATGGATTTGCCGAGAGAATCAGCCGGCTCGTGAGCGCCGGGTGACCGCTTTGCACCTCGGCGTTGCTGTCTTGCATCTGGCAAGATCGAGAAACTTGAGCCAAGCTGTTCGTTGTGTAGGCACTGCCTCTGGGAGTGCATTGACAGTTTTCAAGTCCGCCCCCACCATCGGAGAAGGATAAAAAAGAAAAATCCGGGGCGGGGGTAAGCAATGCGAGGGGTTCGCGCATTTAGTGCAGCGGTTCTGCTTTGTCTGTCGTCTTTAGTTCCGGCGGCGGCTGACAGTATCGATCAGGACAAGTCTGCATTCATGACGATCGGTGGGAAGACCACGCAGCCGATCGGGCACTATCGCTTCTGCAAGGAGCGGCCGCAGGAGTGCGGCGACAACAAGCCGATCGGCGGGCCGGTGCAACTGACCCCCCAGCTGATGCAGTTGATCGCGGCGATCAACGTGCAGACCAACATGGCGATCAAGCCGGAGTCCGACCAGGAGCTCTATGGGGTCGAGGAGCGCTGGACTTACCCTAACGGCGCCGGCGACTGCGAGGACTACGTTCTCGAGAAGCGCAAGCTGCTGCACGAGGCCGGCATCTCGCTGTCCGATCTCCTGATCACCGTGGTCAAGAAGCCGGACGGCGAGGGCCATGCGGTGCTCACCTTGCGCAGCACCATCGGCGACTTCATCCTCGACAACCTCAACTGGCGCATCAAGCCGTGGCGGGAGAGCTCCTACCGCTTCATGAAGCGCCAGAGCGTCTCGAACTCCGGGGTATGGGACACCATCGAGGACGGCAGCGACGTTCTGGTCGCTGCGGTCAAGGAGTAGGCGAAGACGGCGCCGCGATCAGGCGGCGCCGATGACGATGCCGGTGGCAAAGACCAGGGCGCCACCGAGGATCACCTGGATGGCTGCCCGCCACAGCGGCGTGTCCATGTAGCGGCTCTGCACGAAGGCGATCGCCCAGAGCTCGACGAAGACCACGGCGAAGGCGAGCGCCGTCGCCGTCCAGAAGTCGGGGATCAGGTAGGGCAGGGCGTGGCCGAGACCGCCGATGGCGGTCATGATCCCGCAGGCGAGGCCGCGCTTCAGTGGCGAACCGCGGCCCGACAGGACGCCGTCGTCGCTGACGGCTTCGGTGAAGCCCATCGAAATGCCGGCGCCGATCGCCGCGGCAAGGCCGACCAGCAGCGTCTGCGCCGGATCGCGGGTGGCGAAGGCGGCCGCGAAGATCGGTGCGAGCGTCGACACCGACCCGTCCATCAGGCCCGCAAGACCGGGCTGAACGTAGGTCAGCACGAAGGCCCGGCGCTCGGTCTCCGCTTCGGTGGCCTTGGCCTCTGCGGTCAGGTGCCGCTCCGCGGAGACGAGCGCCGTCGCCTCGTGTCCCGCTTCGGCCGTCGCGAGGTCGCCAAGCAGTCGGCGGGTCTGCGCGTCCTGCACATGCCGCGCTGCCTTGCGGTAGAAGTCGGCCGACTGGCGCTCCATATGCGCGACCGACGCGCGCACCGCCTCAATGCCGAGAGGACGGACGAGCCAGTCGGCACGCCGGTGATAGAAGCCGGCGACGTCGGCGCGCCGCACCAGCGGGATGCGCTCGCCATAGCTCGCGCGGAAGCGCTCGATCAGCAGGCGGCGGTGCTCGTCCTCTTCCGCTGCCATGTCGTCGAAGACGGCCGCGCTCGCCGGGAAGTCCTCGCGGAGCGCCTCGGCATAGTCGCGATAGATCCGCGCGTCCTCCTCCTCCGCACCGATCGCGAGCGCCAGGATCTGGGCTTCGGTCAGATCTTCGATGCGCGGCCGTCGGCCCAGCGACAGCTCCATGGCAGTCCCCTCATTAGAATGATTCTAAGTTAGAGGTGGCGGGGACGCAGCGCAAGCCACGGAGAGCGGCGATGCAACATCGCGGCTGGCGCTGCGGGTCGGTCGGCCGCAACGGCGTTGCGCGATCGCCGTGCGGCAAGGCAGGCGGAGCCGGCGGGCAGGGAGAAGGGTGAAAAGCTGGAAGCGATCGGCGGCCAAGGACGCCACGGTTCGTCAGCGCCCTGCGAGCGCAGGCCGTCGAGGGCGGTCAGTCGTCGGTCGGGGGATCGGCCGGCGGCTCATCCTCGCTGGCGGGTATGACATAGCTGCCCGACAGCCAGCGGTTCAGGTCGATCGCCTTGCAGCGGGGCGAGCAGAACGGATAGGTCGCCCGCTCCGACGGGCGGCCGCATTCCGGGCAGCTCCGCTTCGGGCGCAGCGGCGTCACCTTGGGATCGGCCCGCGTCATGCAGCGACGTCGTCCGCGGCCTCCGGCCGCCAGCGGGCGTAGACGTCGAAGCCTTCGCCCGACAGCAGCGCCAGGGTCTCGTAGAGCGGCAAGCCGACGACATTGGTGTAGGAGCCGACGAGACGCACCACGAAGCTGCCCGCGAGGCCCTGGATGGCGTAGCCGCCGGCCTTGCCGCGCCATTCGTCGGACGCGGCGTAGGTCTCGATGTCCTGCCGGGTCAGCCGCTTGAAGCGCACGCGCGTCTCGACCAGTCGCTGGCGCAGGACACCGCCGGCGCCGATCAGGCAGAGGCCTGTGTAGACGCGATGGGTGCGACCGGAGAGAATGCGCAAGTTGGCGACCGCATCCTCGACCATCTCGGCCTTCGGCAGGATCTGCCGCCCGACCGACACCACCGTGTCGGCGGCGAGGATGATGGTGCCGGCCGCCTCGTCCCGCTCGTTCAGCACCGACAGCGCCGCCTCGGCCTTCGCCTTGCACAGGCGCTTTGCGAGCGATCGCGGGTGCTCGCTGCGCTCCGGCGTCTCGTCGAGATCGGTCGGCAGGAGGCGCGCCGGCTCGATGCCGGCCTGCTGCAGCAGGGCCAGGCGGCGAGGCGAGCCGGATGCGAGGACGAGCTTTTGCTGGACAGCCATCGCGCGGGCGGCGGTGTTACTTGAAGCGGTAGGTGATGCGACCCTTGGTCAGGTCGTAGGGAGTCATCTCGACCAGCACCTTGTCGCCGGTGAGGACGCGGATGCGGTTCTTGCGCATCCGGCCGGCGGTGTGGGCGATGATCTCGTGGTCGTTCTCGAGCTTGATGCGGAAGGTCGCATTCGGGAGGAGTTCGGTCACCGTCCCCGGAAATTCGAGAACTTCTTCTTTCGCCATGCGGTTTTCTTACCTCGATGTGATGACGGGCCCGGATATCCATCCGTAGCCCTCGTGCGGCCGTGACCCGGCACGGCGCCGAATTTGAAGATCGGGCCCTAAATCGGACTTTCCCGCCAAAAAAGCAAGCGTACCGGACGGCCTGCAGACGCTGGCCGCGGCCGCCTCGTTCAAGTCGACTGCCTCAGCCGGAGATGCGCTCGACCTCGGCGCCACAGGCCGACAGCTTCTCCTCGAGCCGCTCGAAGCCGCGATCGAGGTGGTAGACGCGATTGACCATCGTCTCTCCCTCTGCCGCCAGACCCGCGATCACCAGCGACACGGACGCGCGCAGATCGGTCGCCATCACCGGCGCGCCGGCGAGCCGCGGCACGCCCTCGATGCGGGCGACCTGGCCGGAGAGCGAGATCTTTGCGCCGAGCCGCGCGAGCTCCTGCACATGCATGAACCGGTTCTCGAAGATCGTTTCGGTGATGTGCGAGACGCCGTTGGCGCGCGTCATCAGGGCCATGAACTGCGCCTGCAGGTCGGTCGGGAAGCCCGGGAACGGGTCGGTCACGACGTCCACCGGATGCACGCCGCCGCCATTGCGCACGATGCGCACGCCGTTCGGCGTCGCTGTCACTTCCGCGCCGGCCTCACCGAGCGCGACGAGCGCGGCTTGCAGGTAGTCGCCCCTGGTATGCTCGAGGGTGACGTCGCCGCCGGCCATCGCGGCCGCGATGGCGTAGGTCCCGGTCTCGATGCGATCCGGCATGACGCGGTGCCGCGCACCGGACAGCGCCGTCACGCCCTCGATCCGGATGGTCGGCGTGCCGGCGCCCTCGATCCGGGCGCCCATTGCGTTGAGGCAGGTGGCGAGATCGACGATCTCCGGCTCGCGCGCGGCGTTCTCGATCACCGTCTCGCCCTTGGCGAGCGAGGCCGCCATCAGCATCACGTGGGTGGCGCCGACCGAGACCTTGGGGAAGACGTAGCGGGTGCCGATCAGGCCGCCCTTGGCCTCGGCGGCGACGTAGCCGCCATCGATGTCGATCCTGGCGCCGAGCGCCTGCAGTCCGTCGATGAAGAGATCCACCGGCCGCGTGCCAATGGCGCAGCCGCCCGGCAGCGAGACACGCGCCTGCCCCATGCGGGCAAGCAGCGGCCCGATCACCCAGAACGAGGCGCGCATCTTGGAGACGAGCTCGTAGGGTGCGGTGGTGTCGACGATGTTGCGGGCGCTGAAATGGATGGTGCGGCCGGTCGAGGTGTCGTGCGCCAGACGCTTGCCGCTGACGGTGTAGTCGACGCCGTGGTTGCCGAGGATGCGGATCAGCTGCTCGACGTCGGCCAGATGCGGCACGTTCTCGAGCGTCAGCGTGTCGTCGGTAAGGAGCGAGGCGATCATCAGCGGCAGCGTGGCGTTCTTTGCGCCCGAGATCGGGATCGTCCCGTTGAGCGCGTTGCCTCCGCGGATGCGAATGCGGTCCATGACGTCCTGCCTTGCTGTTGCCCGGGAGCCTCCGGGTCGGCGCTCCCCTCTACATGAGAGGAGCGGCGGCTTCAAATTCAACGCGCCATGCGGTGAAATTGCCGGAGCGATGCGCAGGCGTCACACCCGCACCCTTGCACGACCCGCCCGCCGCCAAGCGGCTTGAAAGGCGGCGGGCCGCTCATGCGCGCAGCGTGCCGCCGGTCGCCTTCTCCACCTGTGCCACGATCTTCGCCGAAACCGCCTCGAGCTCCTCGTCGGTCAGCGTGCGATCGGTCGGCTGCAGGGTGACCTCGATGGCGATCGACTTGCGGCCCTCGCCGAGGCTCGCGCCGGCGAACACGTCGAACACCCGCACCTCCGTGACGAGTGTCCTGTCGGCACCCTCGGCGGCCCGCACGAGCTTCAGCGCCTCGACGCCGGCATCGACGACGAAGGCGAAGTCGCGCCGCACCGGCTGGAAGGTGGAGAGCTGCAGCACCGGCTTGGTGCGCGTCGGCTTCACGCGCGGCTCGGGGATCGCGTCGAGAAACACCTCGAAGCCGCAGAAGGCGCCGGAGACGTCGAGGGTCCTGAGCACCTTCGGATGGAACTCGCCGAACTCGGCGAGCACCACCTTCGGGCCGAGCTTGATGCGCCCGGACCGGCCCGGATGATACCACTCGCTCGCCGGCGCCTCGACCTGCAGACGCTCGACCGGCGCGCCGGCCGCCTCCAGCGCGGCGATGGCGTCGGCCTTGGCATCGAAGACGCCGACCGACGGAGCGGTGCCGTTCCAGGCGCGGCCGCCGCCCGAGACGCCGGCCGTACCGCGGCGGATGCCGCCGGCCACCCGGCGCTGGCCGTCCGGCCGGTCCGAGCGATAGACACCGGCAACCTCGAAGAGGGCGGTGTCGCCGAAGCCGCGCGCCGCGTTGCGGCCGGCGGCCTTCAGAAGGCCCGGCAGCAGCGACGGGCGCATGTCCGACATGTCCGCGGCGATCGGGTTTTCGAGCGCGAGCTCGGCCGCGCCGCCGCCGAAGGCCCTCGCCTCGGTCTCGGAAATGAAGCTGTAGGTCACGGCCTCGACCATGCCGCGGGACGCGAGGGCCCGACGGGCCGCGCGGTCGCGGATCTGCGGCAGCGTCAGGATGCGGCCTGCGACCGCGTCGGTCCGAGGCAGGGGCGAGGGAGCGATCCGATCGACGCCCTTCAGGCGCATGACCTCCTCGACGAGGTCGGCCTTGCCCTCGACATCCGGTCGCCAGGTCGGCACGATCACGCCGATCGTCTCTCCCGTGCGCGTCGGCGCGAAGCCGAGGCGGTCGAGGATGTCCGCCTGCTCGTCCGCCGGGACGGCAAGGCCCGTCAGCCGCTCGACCTCGCCGAGCGGCAGGCTCAGGCGCTTCTGCGCCGGTTCGCCGAAGCCGGTGGCGACGACCTCCGACGGCGTGCCCCCGCACAGTTCGATGACGAGGCGGGTGGCGAGTTCAAGACCCGGCAGCGTGAAGGCCGGATCGACGCCGCGCTCGAAGCGGTAGCGCGCGTCGGTGATGATGCCGAGTGCACGGCCGGTGCGGGCGACGTTCAGCGGCTCCCAGAGCGCCGACTCGATCAGGACGTCGGTGGTGGCGTCGTCGCAGCCGGAGTGCTCGCCGCCCATGATGCCGGCGATCGATTCGACGCCTGCGTCGTCGGCGATGACGCACATGCCGGGCTTGAGGTCGTAGGTCCGACCGTCGAGCGCGAGAAGGCTCTCGCCCTCGCGGGCATTGCGGACCACGAGGTCGCCCGTGACCTTGGCGGCGTCGAAGACGTGCAGCGGCCGCCCGCGGTCGAAGGTGAGGTAGTTGGTGATGTCGACCAGCGCGTTGATCGGGCGCAGGCCGATGGCCTTCAGCCGGCGCTGCATCCACTCGGGCGAAGGACCGTTCCGAACCCCGCGCACGAGCCGAAGCCCGAAGCCGAGGCAGAGCGGCCCGCCGTCCGGGAAGTCCAGCCGCACGCCGACCGGGCAAGCGCCGTCGCCCGGGATCGTCTCGGGCGTCTCCGTCTTCAGCCGGCCGAGGCCGGAAGCGGCGAGGTCGCGCGCGATGCCGGAGATGGCGGTCGCGTCGGGGCGGTTCGGCGTGAGGTTGATCTCGATCACCGGGTCGGCGAGGGCCGCCCAGTCGGCAAAGGGCCTGCCGACCGGCGCATCCTCAGGCAGCTCGATGATGCCGTTGTGCTCCTCGGAGAGCTGCAGCTCGCGCTCCGAGCACATCATGCCGTTCGACTCGACGCCGCGGATCTTGCCGACGCCGATTGTCGTGTCGATGCCGGGAACGTACGCGCCGGGCAGCGCCAGCACGCCGACCATGCCGGCACGCGCGTTCGGCGCGCCGCAGACGACCTGCAGAGGCTGGCCGCCATTGACGTCTCCCCCCGCCTGGACGGTCAGCACCTGCAGCTTGTCGGCGTCCGGATGGCGCTCGGCGGTCAGGACGCGGGCGATGCGGAAGGGCCGCAGCGCCGCCTTGTCGTCGATCCCTTCCACCTCGAGGCCGATGGCGGTCAGGCGATCGGCGATCTCGGCCAGCGGGGCGTCGGTCTCGAGGTGCTCCTTCAGCCAGGACAGGGTGAACTTCATGAGCGGGCGGCTTCTTTCGAACAGGTCTCGGGCATTCGCACGCTCATGGCATCGTCAGAGCCTGTCGGCAACCTCCGCCGCCAGAGTGCGGGCGGTCCCCTTCGCATGGACCCAGCGGTAGGTGAGGAGGGCCACCAGCGAGAACACGATGTGCTCGATCAGCACGCCGGCCCAGCCGGTGCCGTCGTCGAAGGCATAGCGGGCGAACACCGCCGGGAGGAGAATGCCGATGAAGAAGGAGGCGAGGGCGGCCGGCGTCGGCGGCAGATAGGCATAGAGCACCGCGAAGAGGGCGACGGTGACGAGCGCGGTCAGGAGCCGGCCGATGGAGGCCGCGATGGCGAAGAAGTCGCTGCCGGCGAAGATCCAGGCGATGAGCGCGGTGACGAGGAGGGCGAGGATCGCACCAGACAGGACGGCGATGACTTCGAGTACGATCTGACGCGGTGACATGGCCTCTCCCTTGCAAGACACGGACGATGACGAGCCGCGGCTCGGTTGGTTCCAAACGAGACCGACCCGAGATCGGACAGGGCGCCTGCCATCGCCGTGCCGGGCGGTCCGGTCGCTGCCGATTGCAAAGGCGGCGCCGGAGCCGGTATGGAACGCGGCGGCAGGGCGCCGTCAAGCGCCCGACCCGAATGTCAATCGAGCCGAGATGACGATGACCGACCTTTCCGCCCTCGAGACGCGGCTCGCCGCCGAGATCGACGCCGCCAGCGACGAGGCCGCGCTGGAGACGATCCGCGTCGCCGCGCTCGGCAAGAAGGGCGAGATCTCCGAGCTCCTCAAGGGCCTCGGCAGGATGAGCCCGGAGGAGCGGCGCGAGGAGGGGCCGAAGCTGAACGGCCTGCGCGACCGGATCGCCGAGCGCCTCGCGGCGCGGCGCGAGGCGCTGGCCGATGCGGCGATCGCCGCACGCCTGACCGCCGAGGCGGTGGACGTGACGCTTCCTGTCCGCTCATCCCCCGTGTCCCGCGGGCGCATCCACCCGATCAGCCAGGTGATCGACGAGATCACCGCGATCTTCGCCGACATGGGCTTCTCGATCGCCGAGGGGCCCGACATCGAGACCGACTACTACAACTTCACGGCGCTGAACTTTCCGGAAGGGCATCCGGCCCGCGAGATGCACGACACCTTCTTCCTGAAGCCGGACGCCAACGGCGAGCGCAAGGTGCTGCGTACCCACACCTCGCCGGTGCAGATCCGCACCATGCAGGCGCAGAAGCCGCCGATCCGCATCGTCATCCCCGGCAAGACCTATCGGCAGGATTCGGACGCCACCCACTCGCCGATGTTCCATCAGGTCGAGGGGCTCGTCATCGACCGGACGGCCAACGTCGCCAACATGAAGTGGGTGCTGGAGGAGTTCTGCAAGGCGTTCTTCGAGGTTCCGTCGCTCAAGATGCGCTTCCGCCCCTCCTTCTTCCCCTTCACCGAGCCGAGCCTCGAGGTCGACATCCAGTGCGACCGCTCGGGCTCGGAGATCCGCTTCGGCGAGGGCACCGACTGGATGGAGATCCTCGGCTGCGGCATGGTGCATCCGAACGTGCTGCGCAATTGCGGGCTCGACCCCGACGAGTATCAGGGCTTTGCCTGGGGCATGGGCATCGACCGCATCGCGATGCTGAAATACGGCATGCCGGATCTTCGCGCCTTCTTCGACGCCGACGTGCGCTGGGTCGAGCACTATGGCTTCCGCCCGCTGGACGTGCCGACGCTGTTCGGCGGCTTGAGCAGCTGAGCCGGCTACGGCCCCGCGCCGGCCGGTTCGTCCCACGGGATGACGTCGACATAGTGCCGGGCGAAGTGCTGGCCCGAGGTCGTGAGCACTCCTGACACCGGCGGCGCGTCGGCATAATCACGGCCGATCGACAGCTCGATGTGATCGTCGAGCGCCAGGATGCCGTTGGTCGGATCGAAGCCGGCCCAGCCGGCGGTCTCGCCGAGCCAGACCTTCACCCAGGCGTGCATCTGGTCGATGCCGAGGATGCGCATCTGGCCGGGCGGCGGATCGGTGCGCAGGAAGCCGCCGACATAGGCGGCGGGGATACCGGCGCCGCGCAGCGCCGCGATCATCACCTGCGCGAAGTCCTGGCAGACGCCCTCCCGACGCTCGAAGGCGGCGGCGACCTCGGTCGTGACGTCGGTCACGCCCGGCCGGTAGGCAAATTCGTCCCGGATGCGCCGCGCGAGCGCCAGCACGCCGTCGCCGAGACAGGAGTAGCCCGCCAGCGTCTCTCGCGCATAGGCCGCGAGCGGTGGCGTCAGGCGGACGGCGCGGCTCGCCGAGACGAAGTGCAGCGGCGAGGCCGGGCCGAGGTCGCGGGCATCGAGGGCCTGCCGCGCGACATCCACCGCCGGGGGCGTGGCGCCCAGCACCGGCATCTGCCGGGCGACGGCGACGCGGGCCGTCATCGTGATCGCGAACCTCTCGTGCGGGCGGTGTTGCAGCAGGGAGTGCGTGGCGTTGCCGAAGAAGTCGGCCTCCGCGACGAGTTCGTCCGGCTCGGGACGGATCGCCAGTTCGGCGCTCAGCACGCGCTGGCCGTCGTCGCGGCGGGGCGTCGCGCACAGCCTGTGGCGTGCGTCCACCACGGCCTGCGGATAGAGATATTCGAGAAAGAGCGTGACGTCGTACTGCAAGCCGATCCGCGCGCGGGCGGCGCGCCCTCCTCGTGCGGGCTTACGGCCTTTCCGGCCGCCGCGAAAGCCCGCAAGCACGCCGCCCGGCGCGTCAGCCCAGGCCGACCAGCGCGAGGGTCAGCATCGACAGGAGCCCAAGCACGGCGAGCGACAGGATGGCCGTGGCGATCACCCGCCAGCCCGAGCGGGCGAGCGAACGCAGATCGGCCATCAGCCCGAGGGCGGCCATCGACAGGATCGTCAGGGCCGTCGTCAGCGCATGGATCGGGCCGAGCAGCACGGCCGGCACGAGATCGAGCGAGCGCAGCGCCATGAGCCCGAGGAAGCCGAGAATGAACCAGGGCACCATCTGGCCGAAGGCGATCGGTCGGAGTGGCGTGCCGGCCGCGGCAGGCTTGCGGGCCACGAGGAGCGACAGGACGAGACAGACCGGGCCGAGCATCAGCACCCGCACCAGCTTGACCAGCGTCGCGGCCTGGATGGCCGTCGCTCCGAAGGGCGCGGCGGCGGCGATGACCTGCGGCACGGCGTAGACCGTGAGGCCGGCAAGGCCGCCGAAGCCGACCGGGCCGAGGCCGAGCCTCCAGCCGAGCACCGGCAGGCCGAGCACCACGAGGATGCCGAGGACGGCGGTAAAGGCGATTGCCGCCGCCACGTCCTCGCCATCGGCGTCGATCACCGGTGCGACTGCGGCGATCGCCGAGTTGCCGCAGATCGCGTTGCCGCTGGCGATGAGGATCGCCATGCGCCGCGACAGGCCGAGAACGCGCCCGATCAGGACGCCGCAGACGATCGCCAGGGCGACGGTGACGGCTATGCCGGCCAGCAGTGTCGGTCCCGCGGCCCGCAGCGTCTCGGCGCTGAGCGAGGCGCCGAGCAGCATCACGGCGATCTCGAGCGGGATCTTGGCCGTGAAGGCAATCCCGGGCTGCCACCGACTTCCCGGCTGCCAGATGGCGCGCAGCACGGTGCCGAGCAGGATCGCGAGCACCAGCGCTTCCAGCCACGCCTTGCCGGCGACGTCGATCTCCGCCGCCTCGAGACCGACCGCGAGCGTTGCGACGGCACCGCACAGGACGAGGCCGGGAAGCGCGAGCGCGAGGCGGTTCAGGCGGGCGGCGGGGAGTGATCGGGAGGTTGCGGAGTGCATGGAGGGCGCCTTTCACACCGCCACGCCTAAGCCTTGCTTATTCATCGTTCCAACGCATAGTTTCAGTCATATCGATCGATGCAGGCAATCAATGACGCTCGAACAGCTCCGTGTTTTCGTGGCCGTCGCCGACCGCCAGCACGTCACTGCTGCGGCGCGGGCGCTGAACCTGACGCAGTCGGCGGCGAGCGCAGCGATCGCCGCGCTCGAGGAGCGGCACGACGTGCGGCTGTTCGACCGGATCGGCCGCGGTATCGTGCTCACCGAAGCGGGTCGCACGTTTCTGGACGAGGCGCGTGGGGTGCTGGCGCGAGTGGTCGCCGCCGAGCAGGCGCTCGACGAACTCGCCGGGCTCGAGCGGGGGACGCTCCGCCTCGTCGCCAGCCAGACCATCGCCGCCTACTGGCTGCCGCCGCTCCTCGCCCGGTTTCACGACGCACACCCGCGCCTGTCGCTGGAGGTCGCCATCGGCAACACCGAGCAGGCCGCTGCGGCGGTGCGCGACGGCGACGCGGAACTCGGCTTCGTCGAGGGCGAGGCCGAGGATGCGCGGCTCAAGCGCTGGCGTCTGTCGGAGGACCGCTTGCTTCTGGTGAGTGCCCCGCCCGGACCGACGTCCGTGCGCCCGAACGCGCTGCGCGCGGCGCGCTGGGTGATGCGTGAGCAGGGCTCGGGCACGCGCTCGGTGTTCAACGCGGCAATGGCGCGGCTGGGCGTCGATTCGCAGGCGCTGGACGTCACGCTCGTGCTGCCGTCGAACGAGGCGGTGCGGACCGCCGTCGAGGCGGGCGCCGGGCTCGGCGCCCTGTCCCAGCACGTGGTCGCGCCCGCGATCGCGGCGGGCACGCTCGTGGCGCTGCCGCTCGATCTCGGCTCCCGCCCCTTCTACGGCCTGCGTCATCGGCAGCGCTTCCAGAGCCGCGCCGCGGCCTCGCTGCTCGCGCTGATCGGCGAAAGCGTTCAGGCGGCGGGCGGCGCCGTCACGTAGCGCTCGAGGATCCGGTCCGACAGACTGGCGAAATCGCTGGCGACGCGCTCCAGCGCGGCGTCGTCCAACGTGCCGGGTACGAACGCGCGGAGCGCGTCGCGCAGGTGCTCGGCGGCCGGAGCCGGCGATCCCGCGGCGCCCGCCGGTGTGAGCTGGAGCAGCTCCTGCACCAGGAGCTCCGCCTGCGAGACGAGCGAGCGCGGGTTCAAGGGATCGAGCAGCGTCAGGTCGATCACCGCGTCCGCGGCAAGGGTGACCGAGTGGCTGCGGCGGTAGGTCATGCGGCTGTCGGTCAGTTCGAGCAGGGCCTCGAAGGCCCCTTCCGGCGTATCCTGCGCAAGCAGCGCCCGGGCGGTGCGTGCCGTCGCCTGGCCTCGCTCGATCAGTCTTCCGCATTGCAGGAGGTGCCAGCCGGCAAGGCGGTACATGTTGTCGGCGACGAGACCGGCAAAGCCCGACAGGCGGGTGAGAAGTCCGGCGGCCAGGGTCGGGTCGGGCGCCGGGCCCGCCGCCTCCAGACGCTCGGCGATCTCGCCGAGCAGCCGCCAGGCGTCCGGCGAGAACCGGTCGCGGATGCGCGAGGCGGGCTCCCGCGTCATCGCGGTCAGAGCTGCAAGGCCCGGCGTCGGCGTGCTCGGATCGATGCCATGGATCCGCAGCAGCGCCGCCGTCCGCTCGGCCAGCGCATCGGCCTCGCCGGCCTCCGCGCAGCGGCCGGCGTGCAGGCGCAGGAGCCGTGTCGCACCTTCCAGCCGTTCGGCATAGCGCCCCAGCCAGAACAGGTTGTCGGCCGCTCGCGCCGGCAGCGCGCCGGCATCGCGTCGAACCGTGCTCGGCCTGCCCTGCGCCAGCAGCGTGAGCGACGGCGATGCACCATCGCCGGTGACCCAGACGTCGGCCGAGAGGCCGCCGGCCTGCATCGACATCGCATCCGCCCCGTCGTCTTCGGCAATGCGCGCGAAGCCGCCGGGCATGACGTGCCAGCCTTCCGCATCGCGGGCGAGGAACACCCGCAGCGCCAACGGCCGCGGCTGCAGGACGCCATCGACGAAGACCGGCATGGTGGAGAGGGGCGAGCGCTGCTGCTCGACGACCCAGGCATCGTCGTCGTCCATGAGGCGAAGGCCCCCTGGCCCGCGCGGCGCGCCCATCGCCGGCGGCAGTGCCGGCCGGCGATCCCAGGCCGCGGCATGCTCCCGCGGTTGCGGGACCGTGTCGCCGCCGGGCCAGCGCGTTCGCCGCACCGGCAGGCGAAGGGGTGCCCCGAGAAGCGCCGCGGCAAGCTGCGGCTGAAGGGCGAGCAGGGCCCGCGATTCGAGCAGGCCGGAGCCGAGCGCGTTGGCGAGGTGCAGCCGGCCGGCGCGCACCGCGCGCACCAGCCCCGGCGTGCCGATCGCCGAGCCCGCGTAGAGTTCGAGCGGATCGGCGAAGTCGGCGTCGAGGCGCCGCCAGAGGACGCGGATCGGCAGGCGGCCGCCGATCGTGCGGATCGCCAGCCCTTCCGGCCCGGCGACGAGATCGCCGCCCTCCACGAGGGTGAAGCCGAGGTAGCGGGCGAGATAGGCGTGCTCGAAATAGGTCTCGTTGTAGGGGCCTGGCGTCAGGAGCCCGATGCGCGCGTCTTCGCGTCCGTCCAGCGCCAGGAGCCCGTCGCGGAACCGCGAGAAGAAGCCGGCCAGCCGCTCGACCCCCAACTGCCGGGCGAGTTCGGGAAACGCAGCGGTCGCCGCGACACGGTTTTCCAGCGCGAAGCCTGCGCCGGAGGGGGCTTGCGTGCGATCGCCAAGGACGATCCACCGTCCGTCCGGCGTCCGGCCGAGGTCCACCGCGATGAAACGGATCAGCGGCTCGCCGCCCAGCGCCTGGTCCGCGAGCGGGCGCAGGAACTCGGGGTTGGCCCCGAGCAGCCGGCCCGGCAGCACCCCGTCCGCGATCAGCCGGCGCTCGCCGAAGAGGTCGGCGAGGAGCCGCTCCAGAAAGCCGGCGCGCTCGACGAGGCCGGCCGCGAGGCCGTCCCACTCCCGCCGCTCCAGGATCAGCGGCGGGTGGGCCAGCGGCCAGACGTGCTCGCCTTCGCCGCCCGCACCGCCGCCATAGACGCGATAGAAGACCCCGGCTTCGCGCAGGTATTGGCCGGCACGGGCGAAGCGCCGCAGGCGCTCCTCTCCCGGCATTGCGGCGAGCTGTTCCGCCAGCGCCTGATAGTGCGGACGCACCGCGCCGTCCGGCCCGAGCATCTCGTCGAAGCGTCCGGGTGCCGGCCGGTAGGCGCGCAACAGCGCGCCGAGGCCGGCCTCCCGTGCCGACCCGCTCGTGCCCGAGGTCTGCATCCGGTCAGACGGCGAGATGCGCCGGCCGGCGAAGGTCGAGCGTCAGCGGGAAGGACGGATCGGGGATCTCCCGCAACGGCTCGAAGCCGCCGGGCGTGTGACCGATGTCCTCGAAGCGCGCCAGCCGCCGGGCCTCCGCCTCGTAGGCGTTGACCGGGAAGGTGTCGTAGTTGCGCCCGCCCGGATGGGCGACGTGGTAGACGCAGCCGCCGAGCGAGCGCTTCGACCAGCGGTCGTAGATGTCGAAGGTCAGCGGCGCGTGCACCGGGATCGTCGGGTGCAGGCCCGTCGCCGGCTGCCAGGCCTTGAAGCGCACTCCGGCCACCGCGTTCGCCGCATCGAGGGCGGCCAGCGGCACGGGCCGCCCGTTGCACGTGACGATGTGGCGGGCAGGATCGTGATTGGTGAGCTTCACCTGCAGTCGCTCGACCGAGGAATCGACGAAGCGCACGGTGCCGCCGATCGCGCCGGTCTCGCCCATGACGTGCCAGGGCTCCAGCGCCTGGCGCAGCTCGAGCGCCACGCCCTCCCGTTCGATGCGGCCGCAGAAGGGGAAGCGGAACTCGGCCTGCGCCTCGAACCACTCCGGCCGCATCGGGTAGCCGGCCCGGCCGAGATCGGCGAGCACGTCGAGAAAGTCCTGCCAGAGGAAGGCCGGCAGCATGAAGCGGTCGTGCAGCGCGGTGCCCCAGCGGGCGAAGCGGCCATCCTCCGGGGTCTTCCAGAACTTGGCGATCAGCGCCCGGATGAGCAGCTGCTGCGCGAGGCTCATGCGCGCGTCCGGCGGCATCTCGAAGCCGCGGAACTCGACGAGGCCGAGCCGTCCGGTCGGCCCGTCCGGCGAATAGAGCTTGTCGATGCAGATCTCGGAGCGGTGCGTGTTGCCGGTCACGTCCACGAGGAGGTTGCGGAACAGCCGGTCGGTCAGCCAGGGCGGCACGGTCGCGTTCGGCCCGGTGACCTGCGCCATCGCGATCTCCAGCTCGTAGAGCTGGTCGTGGCGCGCCTCGTCGACGCGCGGCGCCTGGCTCGTTGGGCCGATGAAGAGGCCGGAGAAGAGGTAGGACAGCGAGGGATGGCGCTGCCAGTGCAGCACCAGCGACTTCAACAGGTCGGGCCGGCGCAGGAAGGGCGAGTCGGTCGGCGTCGCGCCGCCGACGACCACGTGATTGCCGCCGCCGGTGCCGGCATGCTTGCCGTCGATCATGAACTTGTCGGTGCCGAGCCGCGACTGGCGTGCCGCCTCGTAGACCGCGGTGGTGATGGCGACGCTGTCGGGCCAGCTCGCCGACGGGTGGATGTTCACCTCGATGACGCCGGGATCGGGCGCGACGCGGATGACGTTGAGGCGCGGGTCGTGCGGTGGGCCGTACCCTTCGATCTGCACCGGCAGGCCCTCGGCGGCGGCGACCGCCTCCACCGCCGTCAGCAGATCGAGATAGGCCTCGGCGCTCTCGAGCGGCGGCATGAAGACGCAGAGCTTGCCGTCGCGCGGCTCGATCGACAGCGCGGTTCGCACGTGGCCTTCGATCTCGCCGGGCCCGGATCCCGGCGTGCCGTAGGATTGGGTCTGGCCGGCAGCGTTCGACGGCCCGTCGCCCGCGCCCAGCGGCGGCTGCGACTGGCGCATGTCGCCCATGGATTGGGCCATGGCGTCGACGCCCTGGCTCTGCTGCATCTCCACCCGGCCCCAGAGTTGGCGGTTGACCGGCGGCAGCGGCGGGAAGCCCTGCGTCGGATCGGCCGGGTGGATGAAGGGATAGTCGGCCGCCGAAAGATGCGGGAGCGAGGCGAGGGGCAGGCGGTAGCCGAGGGAGGAGTCGCCGGGCACCAAGAAGAGGTGCTTGCGGCGGGTGCGCCAGCGCTCGGAAATCCACCGCGATCGCCCGTCGCGTGCCTGCCAGGCCTGCACCGGCAGGACATGGCCGGTCGGGGTGGAAAGGCCGCGGTTGAAGACCGTCGCAAGCCGGGCGCGCTCCTCGCGGTCCTCCAGCTTGGACTCGCTCGGATCGACGTTGACGGGCAGCTGCGCCTCGCGCGCCAGCCAGTAGGCGGCGTCCTCATAGGCCGGCAGGACGTTGTCGACCGGCAGGCTCAGCACCTCTGCCAGCCGCCGGGTGAAGCGCTCGGACTGGGCCGGCCCGACCGGCTCGTCCGCCGTCTCGCGCGCCACCAGCTCGGCGTTCTGCCAGACCGGGACGCCGTCCTTGCGCCAGAACAGCGAGAAGGTCCAGCGCGGTAGCGTCTCGCCGGGATACCACTTGCCCTGGCCGTAGTGCAGGAAGCCGCCCGGGGCGAAGCGCTCGCGCAGCCGGCGGATCAGGTCGTCGGCGAGCGCCCGCTTCTGCGGGCCGGTGGCCGAGGCGTTCCACTCCTCCGACTGGAAGTCGTCGATCGACACGAAGGTCGGCTCGCCGCCCATCGTCAGACGCACGTCCATCGCCTGCAGGTCGGCGTCGACCGCGGCGCCGAGGGTGTCGAGCGCCGTCCAGCTCTCCTCGGAGAACGGGTAGGAGACGCGCGGGCGCTCGGCGATGCGCTGCACCGTCATGTCGAAGGCGAACTCGACTTCCGCGTAGTCGACTCCGCCCGAGATCGGCGCCGCCGAGCGGTAGTGCGGCGTCGCGGCGAGCGGCACGTGACTCTCGCCGGTGAGGAGGCCAGAGGTCGGGTCGAGGCCGACCCAGCCGGCACCCGGCAGGTAGACTTCGGCCCAGGCGTGCAGGTCGGTGAAGTCGTGGTCGGTGCCCTTCGGCCCGTCCAGCGCGACGATGTCCGGCTTCAGCTGGATCAGGTAGCCGGAGACGAAGCGGGCGGCAAAGCCGAGATGGCGCAGGATCTGGACCAGCAGCCAGGAGGAGTCGCGGCAGGAGCCGGATCCCTTCTTCAGCGTCTCCTCCGGCGCCTGCACGCCGGGCTCCATGCGGATCAGGTAGTCGACGTGGCTCGACAGGGTCTGGTTCAGGCCGACCAGGAAGTCGACCGTGCGCGTCTGGCTGCGGTCGAGCTCATGCAGGAAGCGCTGCAGCAGCGGCCCGGCCGGCTCCGGCGCGAGATAGGCCTTGAGATCGCTGGCGAGGTCCTCGGCATAGGTGAAGGGCCAGGTTTCGGCCGCCTCCTCGACGAAGAAGTCGAAGGGGTTGTAGACCGTCATGTCGGCGAGAAGATCGACCTCGATGCGGAACTCGCGGGTCTTCTCCGGGAAGACGAGACGGGCGAGGTAGTTGCCGAAGGGGTCCTGCTGCCAATTGATGAAGTGGGTCTCGGGCGTGATCTTCAGCGAATAGGACGGCACGCGGGTGCGCGAATGCGGCGCCGGCCGCAGGCGGATCAGCTGCGGCCCCAGCGTGACCGGCCGGTCGTAGGTGTAGTGCGTGACGTGGTTCAGGGCGGCGAGGATCGACATCGGGTCTCGTGGCGGGAGCGCGGGATCTTCGCCGACCATACCGTATGCTTGCGGTGCGGCAAGCGCGAGACGGGCCCAGCCCGCGGACGATCACGCTTCCTGAAGCGGAGGCGCATGACGTCTGGAGCCCATGCGGGCAGACCGCGCGTCATTCCTCAACCGTCAGGAAGCGGTTTCCGTGCGGTGTGTCGGAAGCGGAGGATGACGATCTCCGTCGCGGCAACACGGTAGAACACGACGTAAGGGTAGGGCGAAAGTACGAGACGCCGTACGCCAGGGCGACTGGTCGCCAGGGCGACTGGTCGCCTGGGCGACCAGCGGATGATCCAGCACCACAGCAAGCGCTGAGGCGATGCGCCTGGCAAGACCCGCCGCCCCTTGTGGAGAACGCTTGGAAATGAAGGACAGCGCCTGCTCGATCTGGCGGAGAGCCGTGCGGGTGTAGCGAAGTCTCAAGTCGCGAATTTGGAGAAAACTGCAGCGACCTCCCTGTCACTCGCAAACTCCCCGCGCGCAACCTCTGTGTCCGCTTCCGCAAGATCGGCCAGCTCGTCCGCCGTTAGCTCGTAGGCCTGATCGTCGGCTCCGGCGAGACGCAACAGGACACGGGCATACTCGTCCTGTCGTTCCGCAGGCAGGACGCGAAGGCGATCGATCGCTTGGCGAAGAAGTTCGGTCATGGCCGCATTATGCGATGTTTTGCGGCGCGCTTGAAGCGGATAAGAGGCTGGACGCGGCTGACGCGCCAACGGGGCGCAGCAGTCTTCAGCCGACACACGATCGGCAAGCTTCGTCTTTCTTCGCAACCGCAGGAACCCGCGACCAGTGCGCGCATTCCTGCGGCGCATGCGACCGGCATGCCGCGCACACCCCGGACTTTCCCGATGAAGCTGTTCTCCTGCCCGTTCTGCGATCAGGTCGCGTTCTTCGCCAATGTCGTCTGCGAACGCTGCGGCCACGCGCTCGGCTTCGAGCCGCAGGACCTCGCCATGCTCGCGCTCGAGCCGGAGGGCGGGATCTGGACGGAGGCCGGCAAGGGCGCCAGCGAACGCCGCTGGCGCTACTGCGAGAACTTCACGCACGGTGTCTGCAACTGGCTGGTGCCGGCCGAGGGTACGGACGCGCTCTGCCTCGCCTGCCGCCACAATCTCGTCATCCCGAACCTGTCGGACGCCAACAACGTCCTGCTATGGGGGAAGATGGAGGCGGCCAAGCACCGTCTGTTCTACACGCTCCTGCGCCTGAAGCTGCCGCTCGTCACGCGCGACGAGCATCCCGAGGGCCTGGGCTTCGAGTTCCTTTCGGACGAGGGCGGCGAGGCTGTGATGACCGGCCACGACAACGGGTTGATCACCATTGCCCTTGCCGAGGCCGATGATGCCGAACGCGAGAAACGCCGTGCAGCGATGGGCGAACCGTACCGCACGCTGCTCGGCCATTTCCGCCACGAGATCGGCCACTGGTACTGGGACCGGCTGGTGCGCGACGGTGGTGCGCTTGCCGAATGCCGTGCCATGTTCGGCAACGACGAAGAGGATTACGGCGAGGCCTTGCAGCGTCACTACGCCAACGGGCCGAAGCCGAACTGGCAGGACGAGTACGTCTCCTCCTATGCCGGCGCCCACGCCTGGGAAGACTTCGCCGAGACCTGGGCGCATTACCTGCACATCGTCGAGACGATGAACACCGGCCACAGCTGGGGCGTCACCGTCAGCCCGCGCATTCCCGAAAACGATCTCCTGCGCACCCGGCTCGACTTCGACGTGTTCGATCCGCAGGTCTCGATCACGCAGATCACCGATGCCTGGCTGCCGCTGGCGATGGCGCTGAACTCCTTCAACCGGGCGATGGGCCAGCAGGATCTCTATCCCTTCGTGCTCGGCCCGAAAGTGATCGAGAAGCTCGGCTTCATCCACGACCTCGTCCATGGCCGGGTGGGGCATGCCCTCGGCGCGGGCACCGAGGTGCTCGTCACCGGCCAACGGGGCCCGGCAGCGATCCAGCGCGAGCGCCGTCGCTCGCTCTGGCCGTTCGGCGGCAACTGATCCGCCGACAGAAAAGACGATGCGCCCCACTGGAAAGCTGCAGCGCGCGCTCTGATTAGTGACGATACGGCCCGCGAGTATGGCGGCGGAGCGGCATCGGGGCATGTGTGGGGCAAGCGCACATGCGATACCCGACCGCGACGTCGCCCGCGGACAATGTGGGGCGGCGCCGGTTGCCCGCGAATCTCAGAAGGGGCGCCGGACGGCGCCGGGACGCAATGACAGCAGCCAATGGCTTTGCCTACGAGACTTCCTGGGGCGCGACCATTCGCGAGAACGACGTCCTGTTTCGTCTCTGGGCCCCCGAGTGTCAGACGGTCGAGCTCGCCATCGAGCAGGCGAACGCCGAGCGGCGTTTCGTTCCGATGGACAAGAGCGAGGACGGCTGGTGGAGCGTCGCGACGAACGAGGTGCGCGACGGCGATGCTTACGGCTTCAGGGTCAACGGCGACCTGACAGTACCGGACCCGGCGGCGCGGGCGCAGGTCGACGACGTGCACGGCCTGTCGCGGCTCGTCGACCCGAGGGCCTTCACGTGGAAAACGGCCGGCTGGAAGGGCCGTCCGTGGCACGAGAGCGTGTTCTACGAGCTGCACACCGGCACCTTCACGCCGGAGGGCACCTTCGAGGCGATCATCGAGAAGCTGGACTACCTGAAGGAGACCGGCATCACCGCCATCGAGCTGATGCCGGTGGCGCAGTTCGGGGGGCGGCGCGGCTGGGGCTATGATGGTGTGCTGCTGTACTGTCCGCACGAAGCCTATGGCGGCGTCGAGGGACTGAAGCGTCTGGTCGATGCGGCGCACGAGCGCGGGCTGATGGTCTTCCTCGACGTCGTCTACAATCACTTCGGCCCGGACGGGAATTACATCGGCGCCTATGCGCCCGGCTTCTTCCACCCGGAGATCCACACGGCCTGGGGCGCGGCCATTGCCTACGACCAGAAGGCGGTGCGCGACTTCATGATTCAGAACGCGCTCTACTGGCTGCAGGAATACCGGATCGACGGGCTGCGGCTCGACGCCATCGACTCGATCGAGGACATGACCGACGAGCCATTGATCCGCGAGCTCGCCGCCGCGGTGCGCGAGACGATCAAGGACCGGCACGTGCATCTGACCTCCGAGGACGCACGCAACATCACCTGGCACATCGAGCGCAAGCCGGATGGCGAGCCGGCTCTGGTCAGCGGCGAGTGGAACGACGACTTCCACCACACCGCTCATGTCGTCGCCACCAAGGAGAGCGAGAGCTACTACCAGGATTACGCCCGCAGCGCCGTGAAGCAGATGGCCCGGAGTCTCGCAACCGGCTTCGTCTTCCAGGGGCAGCACTCCAGGCACCGCGACGAGGACGTCGGTTTTCCGTCCGGCCACCTGCCGCCGGTCGCTTTCGTCAACTTCATCCAGAACCACGACCAGATCGGCAACCGCGCCTTCGGCGACCGCCTCACCGATCTCGCCTCCAAACGCATGGTGGAGATGCTGCAGGCGATCCTGTTCCTGTCGCCCCAGATCCCGCTGATGTTCATGGGCGAGGAGTATGGCGAGACCAACCCCTTCTGCTTCTTCACCGACTTCCACGGCGAACTCGGCGAGATCGTGCGCGAGGGCCGGCGGTCGGAGTTCAAGAAATTCGCCGCCTTCCGCAATCCGGACAACCGCAAGCTGATCCCGGACCCGAACAGCGAGAGCACCTTCCTGCAGTGCAAGATCGACTGGTCGACGCACGGTCGCGCGACCTATCGCCGTCACCTCGCCTTCGTGTCCCAACTCCTGCGCCTGCGCCGCGAGCGGATCATGCCGCTTCTCAAGGACGCGCCGGGCGACTGCGGCAAGTGCGACGTCTCCGACGACACCGACGCCTTCGCCGTCAGCTGGACCCTCGGCGGCGGCCACGTCCTGCATCTCTTCGCCAATCTCGACGACGAGCCGTGGAAGCTGCCGGCCGATGTCACGCCCGACGAGGCGATGGGCGGCGACGTCCTGTTCGAGCACGAGGCCGGCGCGGCCGAGGCCTTGAAGACCGGTGTGCTGCCGGGTCCCTCCGTCGTCTTTCGCTTCGCCAAGACCCTTCAGATCGGGAGCAGCCATGAGTGACGCGCTCGACCGGCTCGCCGAGAGCCACGGCATCCAGCTCGCCTACATCTCCGAACTCGGCGAGCGGCACATCATCGACGACACCGCCAAGACCGCGCTGCTGCGCGTGCTCGGCGTCGATCCGGAGCAGGGGCCGGCCGGCAGCTTCGACGAGGCGGCGGATGCCCCGTCGCAGAGCTGTTATCTCCCCAAGTTTCCCGAGGCGGGTGCCTGGGGCATCGCCTGCCAGCTCTATAGCCTGCGCTCGGGGCGCAGCCTCGGGATCGGCGATTTCGAGGATCTCGCGCGGCTCGCCGAAATCGGCGGCCCGGAGGGCGCAAGCTTCGTCGGCGTGAACCCGCTCCACGCGCTGTTCCTCAGCGATCCCGGCCGGTTCAGCCCCTATGCACCCTCGAGCCGGCGCTTTCTCAACCCGTTCTACATCGCGATCGACCAGCTCGACGGTGGCCCGGAGGCGATCGAGGCGCTGCGCCGGAGCGAGCCGGAGCGGTTCGAGGACCTGGACGGTGAACTCGTCGACTACCCGAAGATGGGCGCGCTGAAGACCGCGCTGCTCCAAGCGATCTTCCGGCAGCGCTTCGAGGCGATCCGGCAGGACGAGGGGTTCGTCGCGTTCTGTGCCGGTGGCGACGAGGGCCTGCGCGACTTCGCGCTGTTCGAGGCGCTGTCGGCCGACATGATGACCCGCGAAGGCCACTACAGCGGCTGGCACACCTGGCCGGACGAGTTCAAGGACCGCGGCGGCGACGCCGTCCGTGCCTTCGCCGCCGAGAACGAGGAGGCGATCCTCTTCCACAGCTGGCTGCAGTACCAGGCCGAGGAGCAGCTGGCGGCGGCGCAGGCGCGCGCGGTTGCTGCCGGCATGTCGATCGGCCTCTATCTCGACTTCGCCGTCGGTGTCTCTCCCGACGGCGCCGACACCTGGGCGGCGCCGGAGCTCACCATCCGCGATGCGCGGATCGGCTCGCCGCCCGACATGTTCAACTCCTCCGGCCAGGACTGGGGCATCGCGCCGCTCTCGCCGAAGGGGCTCGCCGAACACGGTTTCGCGCCGCTTCGCGAAGCGGTGGAGGCGCTGATGCGCAACGCCGGCGCGGTGCGCATCGATCATGCCATGGGCCTGGCGCGGCTCTGGTGGATCCCGACCGGGGTCGACGCCCATGGCGGCGGCTATGTCCGCTTCCCCCTCGGCCGGACCGTGGACGTCGTCGCCGAAACGTCGCAGGCGAACCAGTGCATCGTCATCGGCGAGGACCTCGGAACGGTGCCGCCCGGCTTCCGCCACACGATGGGGGAGGCGAAGATCCTGTCCTACCGGCTGCTCTATTTCGAGCGGCACGGCGAGACGGGCTTCCTGATGCCGGAGGCCTATCCGGAGATCGCGCTCGCCTGCATCTCCACCCACGACCTGCCGACGCTGCGCGGCTGGTGGAAGGGAACCGACATGCAACTGCGCGCCGACACCGGACGGCAGGATGCGGAGGCGACGGAGCGCACCTGGGACGAGCGTCGGCGCGACCGGCGGGCCCTGGTCCTGGCGCTGAAGGAGGCGGGGCTGCTGCCCGAGGCGTTCGACCGGATCGCCAGCGGCGAGGACTCGATGCCGCCTGAGGTTCCGACGTCGATGGTCGATGCCATCCATCGCTTCATCGCCCGCACCCGCAGCCGGCTGGTCGCCGTGCAGCTCGACGACATGATCGGCGCCGAACGGCAGCCGAACCTGCCGGGCACCACCGACGAGTATCCGAACTGGCGCATCCGCTCGATCGTGCCGCTCGAGGCGCTGCCCACCCACGAGCGGTTCCGCAGCCTTGCCGCGGCGATGCGGCAGGAACGACCGAACGCGGACGGGAACGCCTAAAGGACGTCGATCATGGTCGAAGTCGAAAGGCCGGGCGCAGGGAGCACGATCGCAGCCGATCGGGTGCATCGGCAGGCCGCCCGCTCAGGCCACGCGCTCGTCCGTCTCGTCTCGTCTTGCCAGAACCAAGCCCGCCACGCGCCATCTCGGCGCCTCTCATGAGTGCACCCTTCAAATCATGAACCACCCGCTCGTTGCGACCTATCGGCTCCAGTTCCGCTCCGGAACCGATTTCGGCAGTGCCACCCATCTCGCGCCCTATCTGAAGCGCCTCGGGGTGAGCCACCTTTATGCGTCGCCGATCTTCGCGGCGGCGCCGGGCTCGACCCACGGCTACGACGTCGTCGACTACAACCGCTTCGAGGACGAACTCGGCGGCGAGTCCGGCTTCCTGAAGATGAGCGACGCGCTGATCGAGAACGGCGTCGGGCTGATCCTCGACTTCGTGCCGAACCACATGGGCGTCAGCTCGGAGAACGCCTGGTGGGAGGACGTGCTCGCGTGGGGCGCCGACTCGCGCTACCGCGACGTCTTCGACATGTCGTGGATGGCCGAGAAGATCCTCGTCCCCGTCCTCGGCAAGCCGTACGGCGACGCGCTGCGCGACGGCGACCTGTCGGTGATTCTCGACGAGGCGCGCGGCACGTTGCGCTTCGATGCGGCCGGATACCAGCTGCCGCTGGATCCGCGCACGCTCGGCCACGTCTTCGGCTACCTCGATCACGAGGAGCGCGACCGGCTGCTGCGCCGCCTCGCCGTGGCGACGCCGTGGGACCAGCAGGAGCTGACAGAGCGCCTCGCCGAGCACATGGAGGATGAGAGCTTCCGCAGCGCGCTGAAGGCGGGTGTCGAGGCGATCAACCGCGATCACAATGCACTGCACCTCCTGCACGAGGCCCAGCACTGGCGGCTCGCCTGGTGGCGGACGGCACGCGAAAAGCTGACCTATCGCCGCTTCTTCGAGATCACCGACCTCATTGGGGTGCGCCAGGAGCGGCGGCGCGTATTCCAGGACTCACACCGCACGGTCATCCGCCTTGCGCGCGAGCGCCGCCTGGACGGGATCCGCATCGACCACGTCGACGGGCTCGGCGACCCGCGCG
This sequence comes from Mangrovibrevibacter kandeliae, assembly GCF_024519155.1. Classification (GTDB taxonomy): domain Bacteria; phylum Pseudomonadota; class Alphaproteobacteria; order Rhizobiales; family Rhizobiaceae; genus Mangrovibrevibacter; species Mangrovibrevibacter kandeliae. The sequence continues at coordinate 63,768 of NZ_JANIFJ010000001.1, forward strand.
CCTATCTCGGCGACCTCAAGCAGGCCTTCCATGGAGTCCGGCGCAACCTGTCGATCCATGTGGAGAAGATCCTGACCGGGCCGGAGCGGCTCCGCCGGCGCTGGGACATCGAGGGCACGACCGGCTACGAGTTCATCACCGCGCTCGCCGGCCTTTACGTCGACGCCTCCAGGGAAGGGGCGATGACGCGCGCCTACACCGGCTTCATCGGCGAGGAGGAGAACCTCCGGGCGATGATCGCCCGCCAGAAGCGGGAGATCTTCTCGCACAACCTTGCCGGCGAACTCCTCTATCTCACCAATGAGGCGATCGCGGTTGCGAGCCGGGGATTGTCCACCCGCGACCTCGGCCCCGACACGATGGCGCGCGCGATCGTCGAGATCGCCACCGAGCTTCCGGTCTACCGCACCTATGTCAGCGTCGAGGGGGTGCCGTCCGAGGACCATTCCGTCATCGACGGCGTGGTGGAGCGCGCCAAGGCGAGCCGGAGGATCGATGCCGACGAGCCGGTGGACTTCATCGGCCGCCTCCTCAAGCTTGACTTCGAGGACGGCCTCGACGTTGCCGGCGCGCTCGACTTCACCCGGCGCTTTCAGCAGACGACGGGCGCGGTGATGGCCAAGGCGGTCGAGGACACCGTGTTCTATCGCTACAACCGGCTCATCGCGCTCAACGAGGTCGGCGGCGAGCCGGATCACTACGGCGGGACGGTCGAGGACTTCCACCGCGAAATGGCGGTGCGGCTGGAGGATCAGCCCTTCGGCCTCCTCGCGACCTCCACCCACGACACCAAGCGGGCCGAGGATGCTCGCGCCCGTCTCTACACGCTGAGCGAGGCGCCGGAGCGCTGGGAGGACATTGCCCGCCGCTTCGCCCGGATGCTCGCGCCGTTCCGGCGGGAGCTCGAGGAGGGGCTGGTGTCCCCGGACCCGGCCAGCGAATGGATGTTCTACCAATCGCTCGTCGGGGTCCTGCCGCCGGACTTCGACCCCTCCGACCGGACGACGCGGCACGAGCTGGCCGGGCGCCTCAACGCCTTCATGGAGAAGGCGGTGCGCGAAGCCAAGCGCTACACCAGCTGGACCTCGCCTTCGGCGCCCTTCGAGGCGCCGATCCGCGACTTCGTCGAGGCGGTGCTCGACGCCGGGCGGAGCGGCGATGCCCTCGCCACCTTCTGGGCGGACATCCAGCCCTTCGTCGTCGCCGGCGTCGTCAACACCTTGTCGCAGACGCTGCTGAAGTTCACGGTGCCGGGCGTGCCGGACATCTACCAGGGCACCGAGTTCTACGACCACAGCCTCGTCGATCCCGACAACCGCCGCGACGTCGACATCGAAGGCCGCGGCCGCGGGATCGAGGACGGGGCGACGCTGGCGGACGCATTAGCCGACTGGCGGGACGGGCGCATCAAGGCGAAGCTGACCGCCGCGGCGCTGAAGGTGCGCGCGGCGGCCCCATCGCTGTTCACCGCCGGCGACTACCTGCCGCTCGAGGTCGAAGGTGCGATGGCCGAGCATCTCGTCGCCTTCGCACGCCTCGACGCCGAGAGTGCTGCGGTCGTGCTGGCGCCGCGCCTCGTGCTCGCCTTGATGGGCGGCGCCGAGAACCCCCTGCCGCCGCCGGACGCCTGGCAGGACACGACCGTGGTGCTGCCCGACGCCCTGCGGGATCTCGTCTTCACCGACGCGCTGACGGGCCGGCCGATGCAGGCTTCGGGTCGGCTTCTGGTCCGGGAGGTTCTCTCGGTCCTGCCCGTGGCACTGCTGACCTCCGGCATCGGCGGCGACGGGGCGTCGTAACGAAAGCGAGGGGAGGAGGAGGCCATGTCGATCCGCACGGTCGTCTGGAACGAGTTCAAGCACGAACGGGAGAACGCGACCGTCACCGGCCTCTATCCCGACGGCATCCATGCCGCGATCGCCGGCGCATTGCGGGAGGATCCCGAGTTCGAGGTATCCACCGCGACGCTGCCGGAGCCCGAGCACGGCCTGCCGCAGGCGCGGCTGGACCAGACCGACGTCCTCCTCTGGTGGGGCCACAAGGCGCATGACGAGGTCGACGATGCGGTGGTCGAGCGCGTGGCCCAGCGGGTGCACGAGGGGATGGGCCTGATCGTCCTCCACTCCGGCCATTACTCGAAGATCTTCAAGCGGCTGATGGGCACGCCCTGCTCGCTGCGATGGCGTGTGGCCGACGAACGGGAACGGCTCTGGGCGATCAACCGCTCGCATCCGATCGCACAGGGGATCGGGCCTTGCATCGAGCTGCCGCGGGCGGAGATGTACGGCGAGCCGTTCCTGGTGCCGGAGCCGATGGAGACGGTCTTCATCTCCTGGTTCGAGGGCGGCGAGGTGTTCCGATCCGGCCTCACCTACCAGCGCGGCGCCGGGAAGATCTTCTACTTCCGCCCCGGGCACGAGACCTACCCGATCTATCACGAGCCGGCGATCCAGACGGTGCTGCGCAATGCGGTGCGTTGGGCGTACAACCCGGTGAAGCCGTGGGCCGATGTCGCCAAGGCGCCGAACGTGCCGGTGGGCGAAGCGCGCGAGCGGATCGGCGTCCGCGCGCCGAACAACTTGGGCCGAACGTGAGGACCACGCAGACACGATGACCGACAAGCGGATCATGATCCTCGGCACCGGCGGGATTGCCCATCGCCATGCCGAGCATTTCAGCGCCATTCCCGGCTGCAGCGTCGTCGCCGCCTGCGACATCAATCGCGAGCGCGTCAGCGCCTTTGCCGAGTTGCACAAGATCGAGACGGTGTTCGACGACCTCGATGCGGCGCTCGCCTGGGGCGAGTTCGACGCCGTGGTCAATGCGACGCCCGACCCGGTGCACAAGCCAACGACGCTGAAGGCGATCGCGGCCGGCAAGCACGTCTTCTGCGAAAAGCCGCTGGCGCTGAACTACCAGGACGCCATGGAGATGACCGAGGCCGCAGAGCGGGCGGGCGTGGTCAACATGGTCAACCTCACCTACCGCAATGCCCATGCCATCCAGATGGCGCGCAGGATGATCGCGGAGGGGCAGATCGGGGCGGTGCGCCATGTCGATGCCGGCTACATGCAGAGCTGGCTCACCGGCAAGCACTGGGGCGACTGGCGCACCGATGAGCGCTGGCTCTGGCGCCTGTCCTCCGAGCACGGCTCGAAGGGCGTCCTCGGCGACATCGGCATCCACATCCTCGACTTCGCCTCCTTCGGCACCGGGCTCGCGATCAAGGGCATGCAGGCGCGCCTGAAGACCTTCGACAAGGCCGAGGGCAACGCCATCGGCGCCTACAGGCTCGACGCCAACGACTCCTGTGCGATGACGGTGGAGTACGAGAACGGCGCGCTCGGCGTGATCCACATGTCGCGCTTTGCGACCGGCAAGGCCAACGACCTCGACATGGTGATCTATGGCGAGACCGGGGCCCTGAAGATCTGGGCCAACCAGCAGGACTCGACGATGCAGGTCTGCCTCGGGCCGGACATCGAGACGCAGACCTGGCGATCGCTCGAGTGCCCGCCGACGCCGAAGAACGCCGAGCGTTTCGTGCTCGCGCTCCTCACCGGCGAGAACGGCGCACCCGACTTCCGCCATGCGGCCCAGGTGCAGAAGCTGATGGACCTCGCCTTCGTGTCCGACGTCGAGCGCCGGATGCTCGACGTCGACGCGGTGACGCCGCCGAAGGAGCCGCCGACGGTCTGACCGTCGACTGCGCCGGCAGGCTCAGCCGCCCGAGGTCGGCTCCAGCGCGGGGTTGCGGGTATAGCCGGGGCCGATGGTCAGCGGCGCCTTCGGCATCACCTGGTCGTCCATGTCGGAGGCCACGGTGAACCTGCCCTCGTAGAGGATGGCGCCGTCGCCCCACTGCTTCAGCCGCACGTGCACCGCATAGGGCTTGCCCTTTTCGATGCCGTGCAACGGCGGAGATCGGACGCCATAGCGATTGCTTCTCGGCGTCAGCACCTGGCTGACATGGTGCGGCGGCCCCCCGGCAGGATCGTCGAAGTCGGCCTCGAGGGTGGAGAAGGCCCGCACCGGTTTCATGACGACGGCGGTGAAGCCGTAATAGGCGTCGGCGACGCGGTAGTTGAACATGAAGCCGCTGCCGACGATCTTCACATAGGGCGTCTCGGCGGGCGGCACCCGCATCGTCCAGCCGATGGCGAAGAGCGCCGCCAGGAGGACACATCCCGCGACGACGAGGTGCCGCAGGCTTACCGTCTCGATCACGCGCTGCATGGCCCGCCTCCCGACAGTTCGTCGCCTCAGCTTAGTCTCTTTTCGTCGCCACGTCAGTGCCGCCGCGACCGCGGCCGGTCTGGCTGACGAGGAGCCGATGGCACCGACGGCGAGTCACGGAGTGCCGCCGGGGCCGGTGGAAAAGTGATCGGCGAGCTCGCAGGCATGGATTGCGGGGTGCTTCGCATCGGCCCATCAGCGATGACGTCTGCGAATCATCTTCCCGCGTCGTCCGCTCGCCGGCTGCGCCGCCTCCCCCCGAGCCCGTCACGATGCAGGTCGGCATCCTCCTCGCCTTCATGGCCTATCTGTCCTTCTCCTGCGGCGACGCCTCGGTGAAGGCGCTCGGCGACACGCTGCCGGTGTTCGAGATCGGCTTCTTCGTCTCGCTCTTCGCGCTCGTGCCGACGCTCCTGACCAAGCGACCGGAGGACGACTGGGCGAGCATCCTCAGGCCGACGCGGCCCTGGCTCGTGCTCGTGCGCGCCGTCAGCGGCACCACCGGCGGCATCCTCTCGGTAATCGCCTTCACGACGCTGCCGCTGGCCGAGGCCTATGCCCTGATCTTCCTCCTGCCGGTGCTGGTCACGATCTTCTCGCGGCTCGTCCTGAAGGAGACGATCGGCTGGAAGCGCTGGTCGGCGGTGCTGCTCGGCCTGTGCGGCGTGCTCCTCGTGGTGCGTCCCGGCTTCCGCGAGATCCTGCCGGGCCATTTCGCCGCCTTCGGCTGCGCGGTCTGCGGCGCGGTCACGGTCATCGTGCTCCGCGTCCTCGGCCCGAGCGAGCGGCGGATCACGCTGATCGGCGCGGTGCTGGTGAGCGCGGTCGCGGTCAACGGCGTCCTGATGGCGACCACCTACGTCCATCCGGGACGAGGCGATTTCGCCGTGCTTCTCCTGGGGGGACTCGCCGCCGGTCTCGGGCACCTGTGCATCGTGTTCGCCACCCGCACCGCACCTGCCGCCCGGGTCGCGCCCACGCAGTACAGCCAGATCATCTGGGCGGCGCTGCTCGGGGCCGCCTTCTTCGGCGAATATCCCGACGCGATCAGCGTCGCCGGCATGGCGATGGTCGGCTGCTCCGGCCTCTTCACCTTCGTGCGCGAGGAGAAGCGGGTCGGTTGGTCGCGCAAGACGCCGCTGCTGCGCAACCGCGGCTGAGCCAGGCAGCGCCGCGAAGGCGCTGCCGGCCTCAGAGATAGGCGAGGATGTTGGTGCCGTCGCCGGAGGACGCGGAGGACCCGCCGAGCAGGATCAGCGCCGGGTTGCTCGAGGCCGAGTTGTCGTTCTGCACATCGTACATGGCGGCGAAGCGCGAGATGAACTTGTCGAGCGATTTCGGGTCGTGGAAGTCGGCGATGTCCAGCTTCTTCTGGAGAACGCGCGCCTGCACGTCGAGATCGGCCTGGGACATGCTGGCCGGCAGCCCGAGCGCGGTGCGCACGACCTCGAAGGCGGCCTTGTCGGCGAGGATGTCGTAGGCGCTGTTGAGATTGGGTGCGACGCGCTGGAAGTAGAGCGCGAGGCGCGCGCCCTCGCTCTGGTCGCCGACGTTCGTCTCGAGCGTCAGGCGGGCATAGAGATCCTGCGTCTGGACCACCTTGGCGGCGTTCTGGGCGGTATCGCCGAGCGCGATCGAGCCATCCGTCTCGAAGTTGAAGCTCATCGCGATTTCCTGGAAGCGACTGTCCTGCGAGTAGACGTAGCTCGACTTGTCGGCGAGGTCGCTGGTCAGGATCTTCTTCCACATCGCCGGCGTGACGGTCTGGTCCTCCAGGCCGTGGGCCTTCAGGACGAAGCTCGTCAGCTTCTTGTCGGCGACGAACTCGTCGAGGCTGGTGATGGTCGGCATCGTGTCCAGGTAGTACTGGACCTCCTCTTTGGCGTTGTCCTTCTGGATCTGGCTCGCATTGCTGCCGAGCGCCTTGACGTATTCGGTCGCGAGCGACTGCTGCTCGCTGGTCGACTGAGCCAGTCGCTGGCCCTGGATCTTGCCGTCCGCACCGAAGTTGAAGGCGGCTGCGAGGTCGGTGTAGCGGCTGTCCTTCTGCTTGCTGGCATAGCTCTTGGGATCGGAGGCGTCGCTGAGAAGGATCTTGCGGACATCGGTCCTGGAGATCGTCTTGGGATCGAAGCCGTAGGCGGTCAGCACGTACTCGTACATCGACTTGTCGCGCAGGAGGTCGTCGACGCTCGTTACCTTGCGGGACTCGAGGCGGAAGATCGAGGTGTCGAGGTCGTCGTTCTGCTTCACGCTGTCGAGGTAGTGCGCCTGGTAGCCGTCCTTCACCGTCTCGATGCCGGCGGCCGAAATCGGACCGCCCGCACCGACGCTGCCGTCGGTGTTGAAGTTGAAGGCCGCGTACATCGCCTTGTACTTCGCGGTGTCGCTCGCCGAGGCGTTGAGACCGTCGATGTAGGTGTCGCCCATCTTCAGGACGTTGACGATCGTCCCGGCGGAAACGGCGTCGGGATTGAAGCCGAAGGCCGTAACGACGTAGTCGAGCAGCTTCTCGTTGCCGGTGAGGTCGGTGACCTGCGTGACGTTGCCGATGGTGTTCTCGAAATAATCCGTCTTGTACTGGACGGCGGCCGCTCCGGTGCCGTTCCCGGTCGTCTCGTTGTAGCGGTAGACGGTGTCGTCGAGGACAGTGGCGTTCGAGGTCTGCGCGGTGGCGCTGCCCGACGGGCCGAAGCCGAGCTGGGTCGCGAGGTCGAAGAACTTGCTGTTGGCGGTGCTCGAGATGTAGGCGGTCTTGTCCGACCGGTCGGCGGTGAGCGCCTCCTTCACGTAGGACTTCGACATGTAGGTCGGGTCGATCCCGAAGGCCTTCAGGGCGTAGTCGAACAGGCGGTCATTGTTCACCAGCTGATCGACGGTGGTGATCGTCGACAGCTGGCTCTTGAAGTATGTGCCCTCGGTCTCGGCGGCGGCGGCGTTGCGCACGCGGGCCTCGGAATAGGCGTCGACCGTAGTGTCTTCCTGAAGTGCCGTCTGCGCCGCGACATCGACGTTGATCTTGCCGTCGCTGCCGAAGTTGAAGGCCTTGGCGAAGGCGACGAACTTCTTGTCGACCAGCCGGTTGGCGAAGCTGTTCGCATCGGACAGGTCGCTCTCCAGCACCTTGCGCATGAAGCCCTGCTGGTTGATCTGCTCGTCGAGCCCGTAGGCCTTCATCGCATAGCTGTAGAGGCGGAAGTCGGAGATGAAGTCGTCGACGCTCTGCACCTTGCCGATGTTGTCGGCGTAGTAGTCGCCTGCCCGTTTGTTGGCCGCGTTGCCCGTCACGGTCGCGAGGCTGCGCTCCAGATTGGCGCTGTAGAGCCGGTAGCTGAGGAGAGTCGAGACCATGATGCCGCCAGGTTCGCTGATCGCTCGGGTGCGACGGCAGACGTCGCTTGGGGCGAGCATAGGGCGTCATGGTTAACGGAACCTTGACGGTGGCCCGCGCGCGGCAAACAGCGTTAAGGCTTCGCACTTGCGAAATTGCTGATCCGGCGCAACTCTCGTCGCAATCGTGTGCAGACTGCCGTCCTCGCGCGGCCGTTGACGAGGAGAGTGTCGCCCGTGCCCATCCGCAAGATTCTCGTCGCCAACCGCTCGGAGATCGCGATCCGGGTGTTTCGCGCCGCCAACGAGCTTGGCCTCAAGACCGTCGCCATCTGGGCGGAGGAGGACAAGCTCGCGCTGCACCGCTTCAAGGCCGACGAGAGCTATCAGGTCGGTCGCGGTGCGCATCTTCCGCGCGATCTCGGGCCGATCGAGAGCTATCTGTCGATCGACGAGATCATCCGCGTCGCGAAACTGTCCGAAGCCGACGCGATACATCCGGGCTATGGGCTCCTGTCGGAGAGCCCGGAGTTCGCCGAAGCCTGCGCGGCGAACGGCATCACCTTCATCGGCCCGTCGCCGGAGACGATGCGCCGGCTCGGCAACAAGGTGGCGGCGCGCAATCTCGCGGTCGAGATCGGCGTGCCGGTGGTGCCGGCGACCGAGCCGCTGCCGGACGACATGGCGGCGGTCCGGCGGATGGCCGCCGATGTGGGCTACCCGGTGATGCTGAAGGCCTCGTGGGGCGGCGGCGGGCGCGGCATGCGGGCGATCCGCGCCGAGGCTGACCTCGAGCGCGAGGTGGTCGAGGCCAAGCGCGAGGCGCGGGCCGCCTTCGGCAAGGACGAGGTCTATCTGGAGAAGCTGGTCGAGCGCGCCCGCCACGTCGAGGTGCAGATCCTCGGCGACACGCACGGCACGGTCGTCGACCTCTTCGAGCGCGACTGCTCGATCCAGCGGCGCAACCAGAAGGTCGTGGAGCGGGCGCCGGCGCCGTATCTCGACGACGGGCAGCGGCGCGAGCTCGCCGCCCACGCGCGCCGGATCGGCGAGGCGACGGCCTATGTCGGGGCCGGCACGGTTGAGTTCCTGATGGATGCCGACACCGGCGCCTTCTACTTCATCGAGGTCAATCCGCGCATCCAGGTCGAGCACACCGTCACCGAGGAGGTGACGGGCATCGACATCGTCAAGGCGCAGATCCACATCCTCGACGGGGCGGCGATCGGCAGCCCCGAGTCCGGCGTGCCGCGGCAGGAGGACATCCGGCTCCATGGCCATGCCCTGCAGTGCCGGATCACCACCGAGGATCCGGAGCACAACTTCATTCCCGACTACGGCCGCATCACCGCCTATCGCGGCGCCACCGGCTTCGGCATCCGGCTGGACGGCGGCACCGCCTATTCCGGCGCGGTGATCACCCGCTACTACGATCCCCTGCTCGAGAAGGTGACGGCCTGGGCGCCGACCGCCGAGGAGGCAATCGCCCGCATGGACCGGGCGCTGCGCGAGTTCCGCATCCGGGGCGTCGCGACGAATCTCACCTTCCTCGAGGCGATCATCGGCAACCCGAAGTTCCGGGACAACAGCTACACCACGCGCTTCATCGACACGACGCCGGAGCTGTTCCAGCAGGTCAAGCGCCGCGACCGCGCGACCAAGCTGATGACCTATCTCGCCGACGTGACGGTGAACGGCCATCCCGAGACCAAGAACCGGGCGCGGCCGAGCCCCGACCTCCTGCGCCCCGTCGCGCCGCTGTTCGAGGCGCCGCTCGCCGAGGGCAGCCGGCAACGGCTCGATGCCCTCGGGCCGGCGGGCTTTGCCGCCTGGATGCGCGAGCAGCCTCAGGTGCTCGTCACCGACACGACGATGCGCGACGGCCACCAGTCGCTGCTCGCCACGCGGATGCGCACCCACGACATCGCCGGCATTGCCGACGCCTATGCGCGCGGCCTGCCGCAGCTTCTCAGCCTCGAATGCTGGGGCGGTGCGACCTTCGACGTCGCCATGCGCTTCCTGACCGAGGATCCCTGGGAACGGCTGGCGCTGATCCGCGAGAAGGCGCCGAACATCCTCCTGCAGATGCTGCTGCGCGGCTCCAACGGCGTCGGCTACACCAATTATCCGGACAACGTGGTGAAGCTCTTCGTCGCCGAGGCCGCGAAAGGCGGCGTCGACCTCTTCCGCGTCTTCGACTGCCTGAACTGGGTCGAGAACATGCGCGTTGCGATGGACGCGGTGCAGGAGGCGGACAAGCTCTGCGAGGGCACGCTCTGCTACACGGCGGACCTCCTCGATTCCGCCCGGTCGAAATACGACCTCGCCTACTACGTCGCCTTGGCCAAGGAGCTCGAGGCGGCGGGCGCCCACATCCTCGGCGTCAAGGACATGGCCGGGCTGATGAAGCCGGCGGCCGCGCGCGTCCTGTTCAAGGCGCTGCGCGAGGCGGTCGGGCTGCCGATCCACTTCCACACCCACGACACCTCGGGCATCGGGGCAGCGTCCGTGCTCGCCGCGGTGGAGGCCGGGGTCGATGCCGTCGATGCCGCGATGGACGCCGTCTCGGGCGCCACCTCGCAGCCCTGCCTCGGCTCGATCGTGGAAGCGCTGTCCGGCACCGAGCGCGATCCCGGGCTGTCGTCGGACGCCATCCGGCGCATCTCGTTCTACTGGGAGGCGGTGCGCAACCAGTACGCTGCGTTCGAGAGCGACCTGAAGGGACCGGCCTCCGAGGTCTATCTGCATGAGATGCCGGGAGGCCAGTTCACCAACCTGAAGGAGCAGGCACGCTCGCTCGGCCTTGAAAGCCGCTGGCATCAGGTGGCGCAGACCTACGCCGACGTGAACCGGATGTTCGGCGACATCGTCAAGGTGACGCCGTCCTCCAAGGTCGTCGGCGACATGGCGCTGATGATGGTGAGCCAGGACCTGACGGTCGCCGATGTCGAGGACCCCCAGCGCGATTTCGCCTTCCCCGACTCGGTCATCTCGATGCTGCGCGGCGATCTTGGACAGCCGCCGGGCGGCTGGCCGGAGGGCATCCAGAAGAAGGTGCTGAAGGGCGAGGCGCCGATCACCGTGCGGCCGGGATCGCTTCTGCCGGACGCCGATCTCGCGGCCATGCGCGGCGAGCTGGAAACGAAGCTTGCTCGGGCGGCGAGCGACCAGGAGTTCGCCTCCTACCTCATGTATCCCAAGGTGTTCATCGACTTCGCCGCGGCGCAGGAGCTCTACGGTCCGGTCTCCTCGCTGCCGACACCCGCGTATTTCTACGGCCTCGGCATCGAGGAGGAGGTGCTGATCGACATCGAGCGCGGCAAGACGCTCGTCATCCGCTGCCTCGGCTACGGCGAAACCGACGAGCAGGGGATGCGCGCGGTGTTCTTCGAGCTGAACGGCCAGCCGCGGCGCATCAAGGTTCCGGACCGGGCGCATGGCGCGGCCGGCAGCCGGGTGCGGCCGAAGGCGGAGCCGGGCAATCCGGCCCAGGTGGGCGCGCCGATGCCGGGGGTCGTGTCGACCGTCGGCGTAACGCCCGGGCAGGCGGTGACGGCGGGCGACGTCCTCCTCTCGATCGAGGCCATGAAGATGGAGACCGCGCTGCACGCCGAGCGCGCCGGCACGGTCGAAGCCGTCAACGTAAAGGTCGGCGACCAGATCGACGCCAAGGACCTGCTCGTGGTCTATTCCACCTGAGCTCTGCCAAGGCCCGAGCGCTTCAGGGTCACGCGGAACCGTCCTGCCGGAGCGCGTTCGCTCCAGGGTCGAGGACTTCGGTGACGGTCGTACCGGGGTACGGTCGAGACGAAGACTGAAGGATCTGACCCGAACAGGCTCGGGCCTTCGGTTTCCCGCAAAGCGGGCCCGCGACATCGGACGGACTTGGCCGTACCGCGGTACGACCCGCGCCGCCCTTCTTGCGGCGCGGCGCGCTCGCGGAGAAACAGAACCGGTTCCGTATGACCCTGAAGCGCTCTAAGACGGGCGGCGTGCCCCAAGGGGACTTCGAGCGGCGGGAATCGGCATGGAACAGAATTTGCGCGGTGCGCGGGCGCCGGGGCGGGGCTTTGCATCGCCACACCGGCTTGCCGTCTCCGCGGCCTTCCTCGCCAACGGCTTTCTGATCGGCAGCTGGGCGCCGCAGATCCCGGTGCTGGCCGAGCGGCTGACGCTCTCGAAGTCGGTCCTTGGCCTCTTGATCCTCACCTTCGGCGTCGGCGCGGTGATCGCCATGCCCATCGTCGGCCGCATGATCGCGGCCGGCGGGTCGCGCCGCCCGATGCTGGGCTGCGGCGTGCTGCTTGCCTTCGGCCTGCCGGCGATCGCGCTCGCACCCGGCCTTCCGCTCGTGGCCCTCGCCGTTCTCTTCACCGGCGCGATGGCCGGCGGCATGGACGTCGCGATGAACGCCAATGCCGTGTCTCTCGAGCGGCGGCTCCCCCGTGCGATCATGTCCTCGTGCCATGGCTTCTGGAGCCTCGGCGGCCTCTTCGGCGCGGGCACGGGAGGCTGGATCATCGCTCGGCTCGGCGCCGCCGAACACGCAGCGCTCGTCGGACTCGTCACCCTTGCGCTGGTGACCGGCTGGGTCAGGCGGGGCCTCGACGACCATCACGCGCCGAGCGCAGGGGGCATACCGGGCGAGGGGATGGAGACCGCCGCTGCCGCGCTCGTCTCAGGGCGCGCCGGCGTCCTGCGCGCGGTGGTGGTCGGTCTGTTCGCGCTGTTCGCGATGATCCCGGAGGGCGCAGTGCTCGACTGGGGCGGCGTCTATCTGCAGGACGAACTCGACGCCGGCACCACCGTCACCGGCTTTGCCTTCGCGGCCTTCTCGCTGACCATGGCGAGCTTCCGCTTTGCGGGCGATGCGGTGCGCGGACGCCTCGGCGCAGTCGTGACCGCCAGGGTCTGCAGCCTCGCGGCCGCGCTCGGGCTGATCGTCGCCGCGCTTTCGCCGACGATCGAGCTCGCGCTCTGCGGCTTCGCCCTGATGGGGGTCGGGATTTCCAACATGGTGCCGATCGCCTTTTCGGCGGCCGGCAATCTGCCGGGTCTGAAACCCGGCATCGGGATCAGCGTGGTCACCACGCTCGGCTATTCCGGCACGCTGCTCGCGCCGTCGCTCATCGGCGTCATCGCCGAGCACACGGGCTTCACGCCCGTCTTCCTGACGCTCGCCTGCTTTCTTCTCGTGACCTTCGCCTTCGCGAGGATCATCGGCGTCGCCGACCGGATAACCGGCGACGCCTGAGATCGGAGGGCGTCAGATCCGGCCGAGCAGGAACAGGATCAGGATGACGACGAGCACGAGGCCGAGAATGCCCGACGGGCCGTAGCCCCAGCCCCGCGAGTACGGCCAGGACGGGACCGCGCCGATGAGCAGCAGGATGACGATGATCAGAAGGATTGTGCCGAGGGACATGAGAGCTCTCCAGGGCCCGTGAGGGGCGTCGCTGCCACAAACTCGTTAGCCGGGTATTGGTTCCGTTGCCGCATGCGTCACCGCCAGAGTTGGAGGCGGCCGACCGCGCGCTGCGCGCGTCGCCGGCTCCGTCGAGGTCAAGCACCGACGATCGCCACGAGCACCACGAAGAGGGTGAGGAGGACGCCGAGCGCGAGCGCCGGTCTGTGCCCCCACCGTTTCGCCCAGGGCCAGACCGGGAGCACCGCCAGCAGCAGGACGAGGATGGCGCCGGCACACAGCGCGAAAAGAAGTTCGAAGGACTGCATGGTTCGTCTCTCGCAGGAACGGCAGGCATCGCGGCGTGGCCGGACATAGCCCGGCCACGCCCGCACTTCACCCCGCGCGCAGCGCTTCGTCCTGCGGCTGAAGCCCGCGCACCAGCTCCAGCGCCTGCCGCTCGAAGAGCCGGCGGTAGATGCCGTTCGGCCGGGCGACCAGCGCCGCATGGTCGCCTTCTTCCACCACTTGGCCCCTGTCGAAGACCAGCAGGCGGTCGAGCGCGCGCACCGTCGAGAGCCGGTGGGCGATCACCAGGGTCGTGCGCCCCTGCATCAGCCGCTCCATCGCCTCCTGGATCAGGAGCTCCGATTCAGAGTCCAGCGAGGAGGTGGCCTCGTCGAGGATCAGGATCGGCGCGTCGGCCAGGAAGGCCCGCGCGATCGCGACCCGCTGGCGCTCGCCGCCCGAGAGCTTGACGCCACGCTCGCCGACGAGCGTGCCGTAGCCCTTCGGCAGCTGCGCGATGAAGTCATGCGCATTGGCGAGTTCGGCGGCCGCGACGATGTCGGCCATCGAGGCGCCCGGCCGGCCATAGGCGATGTTCTCGGCGAGCGAACGGTGGAACAGGATCGGCTCCTGCTGGACGATGGCGATCTGCGTCCGCAGCGACGCCTGCGCGGCCTGCGCCACGTCCTGCCCGTCGATACGGATCTGGCCGCCGCTGACGTCGTAGAGGCGCTGGATCAGCTTGACGAAGGTGGTCTTGCCCGAGCCGGAATGGCCGACGAGCCCGACCCGCTCGCCCGCCTCGATGACGAGCGAGAGGTCGCGGTAGAGCGGTGTCGTGTGCGCCCCGTAGTGGAAGGTGACGCGATCGAACTCGATCCGGCCGCGGGTGATCGCGATCGGCCGCGCGTCCGGTGCATCGACGACGCCGAGGGGCTGGCGGTGCATCTCGACCAGCTCTTCCATGTCGTTAACCGAGCGCTGCAGGTTGCGGATGTGCTGGCCGATCTCGCGCAGATAGCCCTGCAGCACGAAGAACGAGGTCAGCACGAAGGCGAGGTCGCCGGGACCGGCGGCGCCTTCGACCCAGAACAGGACGGCCAGCCCGATCACCGCGGCGCGCAGGACAAGGAGCATCGACATCTGCGCCGTGCCGTTCACCGTGCCGCGGCGCCAGGTGCGGCCGGTGCGCGCCTGCCACTTGGCGGTCACCCGGCCGAGCCGGGCGTCCTCGCGCGCCTCGGCGCCGAAGGCCTTGACGACAGCGTTGCACGAGATGGCGTCGGCGAGCGCACCGCCGAGACGCGTGTCCCAGCTGTTGGCGAGCCGGGCAGCCGGCGCGACGAAGCCGAGCGACAGGCTGAGCGTGAGGGTGATGTAGAGAATCGCGCCGACGGCGACCGCGAGCCCGAGCAGCGGCCAGTACCAGCCGAGGAGCACCGTCGTGCCGGCCAGCATCACGGCCGCCGGCAACAGCGCGAGCAGGATCGTGTCGTCGAGGAGGTCGAGCGCCCACATGCCGCGCGTGACCTTGCGCACGGTCGATCCGGCGAAGCTGTTGGCATGCCAGTCGGTCGAGAAGCGCTGCACCCGATAGAAGGCGTCGGCTGCGACGTCGCGCATGATGCGCAGCGTCAGGACGGTGATGCCGTTGAAGGCGAAGTAGCGCAGAACGACAGTGACGAGCGCCAAGGCGACCAGCATCGTGAACGCGGACATCGCTGCGTCCCAGGCGGCTGGTTCGTGGGCGGAGCCGCCTGCGACGGCGCTGACGAGCCGGCCCGAGAAGAGGGGGGTCATCACGTCGGCGAGGGTTGCGCCGATGATCGCCGCGGCGATCGCCGAGGCCCGCAGCGGCTGCCGCCGCCAGTGCTTGAATGTGAAGCCGAGAACGTCGCGGAACGCGCTGCCGCGCCCGAAGAAGGTCAGAAGGGTCATCGTCGATCCACCGGCCCGAGCGGCACGGCGGCTCCAGTCTCGAAGGGAGGAACGAGCTGGCCGGCCGGTCGAATGACGGATCAGACGAAGGGGAAGGTCAGCAAAACGAAGCGGCGGAGCCCGGCGGGCTCGGACGGCTGCAGGCTGTCAGCTGCGGCCGGAGCAGGGAGGGACAACGTTGTTCAGCATCGGCATGCACGTCTCCCCGGTTCGCGTTCGTGTGCGTGTTCCTTAGAGGACGGCGCAGCGTGCCACAAGATGCCGCACTGCCGCCGTACGCGCATCGTCGGGCACTGTGTCATCGCGGCGACACGCTTTGCGTGGATTTGACAGGGCCGCCGCCGCACGCCACCTGTTGCCGCGGACCCTTCGCAGCCGAAAGCGCGCCATGACGATCCAGGCCCCGATCGAACCCCTCCTCGCCGATCCCCTGCCGCGCCGCCCGACGGTCGGCGTGCGCGTCGGCGGCGTGCAGGTCGGCGGAAGTGCGCCGGTCGTCGTCCAGTCGATGACCAACACCGACACCGCCGACGTCGACTCGACCGTGGCGCAGGTCGCCGCACTCGCCAAGGCCGGCTCGGAGATCGTGCGGATCACCGTCGACCGGGACGAGGCCGCCGCCGCCGTGCCGCGCATCCGCGAGCGGCTGGAGCGGCTCGGCGTGTACGTGCCGCTCGTCGGCGACTTCCACTACATCGGCCACAAGCTCCTCGCCGATCATCCCGCCTGTGCCGAGGCCTTGGCGAAATACCGGATCAATCCCGGCAATGTCGGCTTCAAGGACAAGAAGGACCGGCAGTTCATCGAGATCGTCGAGACGGCGATCCGCTGGAACAAGCCGGTGCGGATCGGCGTCAACTGGGGCTCGCTCGACCAGGACCTGCTGACCCGGCTGATGGACGAGAACCAGGCGCTGGCGCAGCCGCGCTCGGCGCGCGCGGTGACGCGCGAGGCGATCATCCAGTCGGCGCTGCTCTCGGCGCAACTCGCCGAGGAGACCGGCCTGTCGCGCGACAAGATCATCCTGTCGGCCAAGGTCAGCCAGGTGCAGGACCTCATCGCGGTCTACCGCGACCTGTCGCGCCGCACCGATCTCGCGCTGCATCTCGGTCTCACCGAGGCGGGCATGGGCACCAAGGGGATCGTCGCGTCCTCGGCGGCAATGGGCATCCTGCTGCAGGAGGGCATCGGCGACACCATCCGCGTATCGCTGACGCCCGAGCCCGGCGGCGACCGGACCCGCGAGGTGCAGGTGGCGCAGGAGCTCCTGCAGGTGATGGGCTTCCGCCAGTTCATTCCCATCGTGGCCGCCTGCCCGGGCTGCGGGCGGACCACCTCGACCGTGTTCCAGGAGCTCGCCGAGACGATCCAGAACGACATCCGTCGCAACATGCCGCTGTGGCGCGAGCGCTATCCGGGCGTCGAGGCGCTGAACGTCGCGGTGATGGGGTGCATCGTCAACGGACCGGGCGAGTCGAAGCACGCCGATATCGGCATCTCGCTCCCGGGCACCGGCGAGACGCCGGCCGCGCCCGTCTTCGTCGACGGCAAGAAGACGGTGACGCTGCGCGGGCCGAACATCGCCGCCGAGTTCCAGGCGATGGTCGCGGACTACATCGAGGCCCGGTTCGGCACGCGCACGGCGGCGGAGTAGGCAGTCCCATTCTCTTCCGAGGCAGGAGATTCAATCGGACGCGAGGCGCGATGACACGGCACC
The DNA here is from genome assembly GCF_024519155.1 of Mangrovibrevibacter kandeliae. Classification (GTDB taxonomy): domain Bacteria; phylum Pseudomonadota; class Alphaproteobacteria; order Rhizobiales; family Rhizobiaceae; genus Mangrovibrevibacter; species Mangrovibrevibacter kandeliae. Next base: position 80,681 of record NZ_JANIFJ010000001.1, read on the forward strand.
TTCGGGCATGCGCGGTGCGGCGGATCCTCGTGGCTGCAGCGGTCGGGCTCGCGCTCGCCGCACCCGCGGCGGGACGAGCGCAGGCATCTGCTGAGCGTACCGGCGACGCTGCGCCCGGGGAGACCGCACCCGCCGACGCCGCGTCGAAACTCAACCCTTCGTCGCCGCCCGCCGCCAGGCCGGCACCCCTCGACACCGGCGGAATCTGCGACCTGATCCAGGCGAACGCCCGTGCGACCGGGATGACACCGGCCTTCTTCGCACGGCTGATCTGGAAGGAGAGCCGCTTCGACATTGCCGCCCTGTCGCCGGTCGGCGCCCAGGGCATCGCCCAGTTCATGCCCTATACGGCCCGTGAACGCGGACTTTCCAATCCCTACGACGCGGTCGAAGCGATCCGCCACTCGGCGCTCTACCTCAAGGACCTGCACGACGAGCTCGGCAACTGGGGGCTGGCGGCAGCGGCCTACAACGGCGGCATCAACCGCGTGAAGGCCTGGCTCGACGACGAGGCGACGCTCGCCGCCGAAACGGAGGACTATGTCCTTTCCATCGCCGCTCATCCGGTGGACTGGTTCCGCGAGGCCGGCCATGAGGTCGAGCTGAAGCCGCTCGAGGCCGGCACGCCGTTTGCGGAGGCGTGCCGCAAGCTTCCGGTGATGAAGACGCGGTCGGTCTTCGCGTCGGTGGACACGGCTCCGATGCAGCCCTGGGGCGTGCAGGTGGCGGGTCACTTCAGCCAGTCGGTGGCGATGAAGATGTTCCGCCACGCCCAGAGCGCCTATCCTGCGGTGCTGTCGGGCAGAAAGCCGATCGTCATGCGCGAGCGCAACGGCATGGCCCGCCGCTCGATCTGGGCCGTACGGGTCGGCGCCGACACGCGCGGCGAGGCGAATGCGCTCTGCGATCGCTTGCGCGGCGCCGGCGGCGCCTGCGCCGTCTACAAGAACTGAGGCGCCCGGACGCTTCGGCGCGGCTTTCCGGCCGCCCCGCGCGCGGCCGGCGTCAGCGCTGGCGCCAGGCGACGAAGCGCATCGCCTCGAGCAGCGTGGCCGCCTTGTCGCCATATGGGGCCAGCACCTCCTCGGCCTCGCCGACGAGCGCGTCCAGCCGCTGGACGGCCCAGTCCCGGCCGTGCAGGGCCGACAGCGTCTGCTTGCCGCGCGCCTGATCCTTGCCGGTCGCCTTGCCGAGCGAGGTCGCATCGCCGGTCTCGTCGAGGAGGTCGTCGGCGAGCTGGAAGGCGAGGCCGCAGATCTCGCCGAAGCGGCGCAGACGCTTGCGATCCTCGTCCGGCGCGTCGGCGACCACCGCGCCCGCCTCGCAGGCGAATGCGATCAGCGCGCCGGTCTTCATCGCCTGCATGCGGGTGATCTCGAGTTCGCTCTGGCGATGCGTCGGCGTTGCGACGTCCAGCATCTGACCCCCCACCATGCCGGGCGCGCCGGCGCGCTTGGCCAGCATCGCGACGAGCTTGACGCGGATTTGCGGCGCGAGGCTCTCCATCGCCCCGACCATGCCGAAGCCGAGGGTCAGCAGCGCGTCGCCGGCGAGGATCGCCGTCGCCTCGTCATAGGCCTTGTGCACCGTCGGCTGGCCGCGGCGCAGGTCGTCGTCGTCCATCGCCGGCAGGTCGTCGTGGATCAGCGAGTAGGAGTGGATGCACTCGAGCGCCGCACCGATCTGGAGCGCGCTGCGCGCATCGGCGCCGAACAGTTTTGCGGCCTCGACCACGAGAAACGGGCGCAGCCGCTTGCCGCCGTTGAGCACGCCATGGCGCATGGCGTTGAGGAGACGATGCGGAGTGCCGGCGACCAACTGGTGGGAGCCCAGAACATCGTCGAGAACACTTCCGACCGCCTTGGCGACGTCATCCAATTTTGTTTCGAGAGCCGATTGATTCATGGTGTCGTATCATTCCTCCCGCCAGTAGTGCTTCGTCTGACTTATTTTCGCGGATAGGCTGTCGCGAATGAGCTGGCGGCATTGCACCTTGATTTTAGCGCCGATAAGTAAAGGCGGCCCTTCTCCATTCCGCGCGGACGCGGCCTTTTGCCGAAACAGATCTTAGGCATGTTCGGACGGACTTTGCGCATTGCCGCAATGGTGCTGGCCTGTCTGGTCGCCGTACCGCTGGTGCTGGTGCCGGTGTATGCGATTCCGGCCGTGCATCCGGTTTCGACGCTGATGCTCTACGACCACTTCACCTTCCAGGACAGCGAGCGCGTCTGGGTGAGGCTCGATGCGATCGCGCCGGTGCTGGTCTATTCGGTGATGATGTCGGAGGACGGTCGCTTCTGCGAGCATGACGGGATCGACTGGGGCGCGATGTCGGAGGTGGTCGACGCGGCCGCGTCGGGTGAGGCGACCCGCGGCGCCTCGACGATCACGATGCAGACCATGAAGAACCTCTTCCTCTGGACCAGCCGCTCCTATGTGCGCAAGGTGCTGGAAGCGCCGCTCGCCCTCTATGCCGACGCCATCCTGTCGAAGCGGCGCCTGATCGAGATCTATCTCAACATCGTCGAATGGGACGAGGGCGTGTACGGCGTCGAGGCTGCCGCGCAGCACTACTTCAAGGTTCCGGCCTCGCGGCTGACACCCCGCCAGGCGGCGCTTCTGGCGGTGACCCTGCCGGCGCCCCAGAGCCGCAACCCGGCCAAGCCCGGGCGCGGCCTGTCGCGGCTGGCCCGCACCATCGAGGCCCGCGCCCGCGCCTCGGGCGACTATGTCGGCTGCGTGAAGAGCGCGAGTCGCTGACGTTGAACCGTCCCGGGCCTTTTCAACCGCGCATGGGTTTGCTATGGGCACGCGCAATTCCCGTCATAGCGCGGTCATGGTCGAACGTTGCGCGGAGACGCCATCCGGCGCGCGACCGCTGGCAGCGTCAGGCTCTGCGGCCGGACCGGGGATCACAAGGATCGATCGGGCGTCGCCGAGGCGGGGCCGCAGGAATGCACGGAGCAGGACCATGGCAGTACCCAAACGCAAGACCTCGCCCTCCAAGCGCGGCATGCGCCGTTCGGCGGATGCGCTGACGGCGCCGACCTACATCGAGGACAAGAACACCGGCGAGCTGCGCCGCCCGCACCACGTCGACCTGAAGACCGGCATGTATCGCGGCCGCCAGGTCCTCACGGTCAAGGACAAGGCCTGACACCACCGTTCCGGTCTGGTGCCGGAACTGGAAATGGAAAAGGCCGGGCTGACGCCCGGCCTTTTCGCTTTGTGGCGATTGCTCGAAGCGGCGTCGCGACCCTCCCGGCGCGACGACTCGGGTCAGCCCGGCTTGCGCTTGTCCATCTCCTCGAGGCGGCGCTGCATGGCATCGATCTGCTGGCGCATCGCCGCAAGGTCGTCGGGCGAGCCTCCGGCGCTCTCTGTCCCGCGTCCGCCTTCGGTGCGTGGCATGGCGCCCGCCATGAAGGGGTTGAACATCGTCATCGCCTGGCGGAACAGCTCGGTGTTGCGGCGCACCTGGGCTTCCATCAGCTGCATCGGCGACTGGCCGACGCTGTCCTTCATCTGATCGCGCCAGTTTTCCTGCTCGCGCGCCAGCGCCGACATCGACTGCTCCAGATAGCTCGGGATCACCATCTGCATCTGGTCGCCGTAGAAGCGGATCAGCTGCCGCAGGAAGGCGATCGGCATCAGGTTCTGCCCGCCCTTGTTCTCCTGTTCGAAGATGATCTGCGTCAGGACGGAGTGGGTGATGTCCTCGCCCGTCTTGGCGTCCTGAACCACGAATTCCTCGTTCCGCTTCACCATGGCCGCGAGATTTTCCAGCGTCACGTAGGTGCTGGTGCCGGTGTTGTAGAGCCGCCGGTTCGCGTACTTCTTTATGACGGTGACGGTGTCCGCCGCTTTGGCCATGGCTCGCCCTCCTACGCTGAGCTCTTGCGGTGCGTCTTTGTGTTGCGCCCGCGCACAAACCATAGGCACAAAAGCAATGCCACGCCAACGGCGGTGCATCATCGGCTGACGCGCCGCGGCTCCGGCAGTATGTATTAGCGAGTGGCGGCGCCGGTCGGCGTCGCATCCGGTTTGACTTCGGCGACCCGCCTCGGCGACAACAACCATGACGCGTCGGGCGGACGGGCGCCAGACGCAGCAGCGGGAGGAAAGTCCATGACCAACGGACAGTCAGTCGTCATCGCCGGCGCCGCGCGCACCCCGGTCGGCGCCTTCAACGGCGCGTTCGCCTCGGTCCCGGCGCATGAACTCGGCGCCACCGCCATCCGCGAGGCGCTGGCGCGCGCGGGTGTCGCGGCCGGCGAGGTGGACGAGGTCATCATGGGCCAGATTCTGACCGCCGCAGAGGGCCAGAACCCGGCGCGGCAGGCGGCAATGGCCGCCGGCTGCCCGAAGGAGACCACCGCCTGGGGCCTCAACCAGCTCTGCGGCTCGGGCCTGCGCGCCGTGGCGATCGGCCTGCAACAGATCCTGACCGGCGACGCCGAGATCATCGTGGCCGGCGGCCAGGAGTCGATGTCGATGGCGCCGCACGCGGCGCATCTGCGCCAGGGGCAGAAGATGGGCGACCTCGCGATGGTCGACACCATGCTGAAGGACGGCTTGATCGACGCCTTCAACGGATACCACATGGGCATCACCGCCGAGAACGTCTCGCGCCAGTGGCAGATCACCCGCGATCAGCAGGACGAGTTCGCCGTCGCCTCGCAGAACAAGGCCGAGGCGGCGCAGGCGGCGGGCCGCTTCAAGGACGAGATCGTCGCCTTCACGGTCAAGGGGCGCAAGGGCCATACGGTCGTCGAGGCCGACGAGTACATCAAGCCGGGCACCACCCTCGACAGGGTGGCCAAGCTCCGCCCGGCCTTCGACAAGGAAGGCTCGGTGACCGCCGCCAACGCCTCCGGCATCAACGATGGCGCCGCCGCCGCCGTGCTGATGCGCGAGAGCGAGGCCGAGCGTCGGGGCATCCGGCCGCTGGCGCGGATCGTCTCCTGGGCGACCGCCGGTGTCGATCCGGCGGTCATGGGCACCGGCCCGATCCCCGCCTCGCGCCGGGCACTCGAGAAGGCCGGCTGGTCAGTCGGCGACCTCGACCTCGTGGAGGCCAACGAGGCCTTCGCCGCGCAGGCCTGCGCGGTCAACAAGGAGCTCGGCTGGAATCCCGACATCGTCAACGTCAATGGCGGAGCGATCGCCATCGGCCATCCGATCGGCGCCTCGGGCGCGCGCATCCTCAACACGCTCCTGTTCGAGATGAAGCGCCGCGGGGCGAAGAAGGGCCTTGCGACGCTCTGCATCGGCGGCGGCATGGGGGTCGCCATGTGCCTCGAGGGGCTCTGACGCCACGGGGTGTCGACCCGCCGCCGCGGGGGCTGCACGACCGCCGGGCGAGAGCGACCCGCGCGCCGGGAAGGCCTCAATGGGTGCGACGCGGTAGCGGCACGCTTCTTGCCCGTCAGGTAGCGCGACATGGAGTGACCGGTACAAGGTCACCCGAACACAGGGAGGACGCAGGATGGGTCGGGTTGCGATCGTGACCGGAGGAACCCGTGGCATCGGCGCCGCAATCGCCGTGGCGCTGCAGTCGGCAGGATATCGGGTGGCTTCCAGCTATGCGGGCAACGAACAGGCCGCCGAGGCCTTCCGTGTCGAGACAGGCATCTCCGTCTACCGCTGGGACGTGTCGAGCTTTGACGCCTGTGCGGAGGGCGTCGCGCGGGTCGAGGCCGATCTCGGTCCGATCGAGGTGCTCATCAACAACGCCGGGGTCACCAAGGACACGATGTTCCACAAGATGACCCCGGAGCACTGGCACGCCGTCATCGACACCAACCTCACCGGGCTGTTCAACATGACCCGGCAGGTGTGGGAGGGGATGCGGACCCGCGGCTTCGGCCGGATCGTCAACATCTCCTCGATCAACGGTCAGAAGGGGCAGGCGGGCCAGGCCAACTATGCGGCGGCCAAGGCCGGCGAGATCGGCTTCACCAAGTCGCTGGCGCTCGAGGGCGCATCCAAGGGAATCACCGTCAACGCCGTCTGCCCCGGCTACGTCGCCACGGAGATGGTGAGCGCGATCCCGCAAGAGGTGCTCGACCGGAAGATCCTGCCGCACATCCCGGTGGGTCGCCTCGGCCAGCCGGGCGAGGTGGCGCGCTGCGTCCTGTTCCTCGCCTCCGACGACTCCGGCTACATCACCGGCTCGACCCTGTCGGCCAATGGGGGTCAATACTTGGTCTGATCGCGGCGACGTGCGCTGCCGCCGCTTCGATGCGAGGAACTTCGGCAGCTTCCGGGAGTTCACAGGCCGATTAGGCCATTGGCTCTAGGAAGAAGTCAGGGAGTGCCCGTCATGTACAAGAAGACATTGATTGCCGGTCTGGCGCTTGCCGTCGCCTCGACTGCCGTCCTGCCGGCGCTTGCCCAGGACATCGTCATCGGCAAGGACGGCGTGCGCCTCCTCGATCCGCGCCGCGACGATCATCGTGGTCCGCCGCCTCCGGGACGGGATCGCCGTCCGCCGCGCGAGATCAGCGAGAACGACGCCGTCCGTATCGCTCGGCGCCAGGGCATGCGCGACATTGACGAGGTGCGACGCGTGCGCAACATCTACCGCGTGGACGGCTTCGACCGTCGCGGCGATGACATCCGGGTCGACGTCGACCGCTACAGCGGCGAAGTCGTCGCGGTCCGCTGATCCCCGCGGCCCACTGTTCATAAGAGGCCGTCCGGTCTTGCCGGGCGGCCTTTTTCTGTGACAGCGGTGACCGTCGCGGTGGATCGCGCGTTTGCGTTTCGTCCGTCCGGTCCCACCTATGCTCCAGACATGATGGACGCACACCTTCCTTCTCAGTCGCATCTTCACGACGCAGCGTTCGAGGGCCGTGGTGTCACTGCGGTGCTGGGGCCGACCAACACCGGCAAGACCTTTCTCGCGATCGAGCGGATGGTCGCCCACTCCAGCGGCGTGATCGGCCTGCCGCTGCGGCTGTTGGCGCGGGAGGTCTATCAGCGGGTGGTGGAGCGGGTCGGCCCCGGCGCCGTCTCGCTGATCACCGGCGAAGAGAAGATCAAGCCTCCGAACGCGCGCTATTCCGTGTGCACCGTCGAGGCGATGCCGCGCGATCCCGGCACCGCCTTCGTCGCGATCGACGAGGTGCAGCTGGCGGCCGACCTGGAGCGCGGCCACGTCTTCACCGACCGCATCCTGCACACGCGCGGACGCGAGGAGACGCTGCTGCTCGGCGCCGGCACGATGCGCGGCGTCCTCGAGCAACTGCTCAAGGGCCTCTCGGTCGTCACGCGGCCGCGCATGTCGAACCTCTTCTACGATGGCGCCAGGAAGATCACCCGGCTGCCGCGCCGCACGGCGATCGTCGCGTTCTCGGCCGAGGAGGTCTACGCGATCGCGGAGCTCATCCGCCGGCAGCGGGGCGGCGCGGCGGTGGTCCTCGGCGCGCTCAGCCCGCGGACCCGCAACGCTCAGGTCGAACTCTATCAGGCCGGCGAGGTCGACTTTCTGGTCGCCACCGACGCGATCGGGATGGGCCTCAATCTCGATCTCGACCATGTCGCCTTCGCCCAGGACTGGAAATACGACGGCTTCCAGTACCGCAGGCTCGCGCCTGCCGAGCTCGGCCAGATCGCCGGGCGCGCCGGCCGCCACGTGCGCGACGGCACCTTCGGCGTCACCGGCCAGGTCGATCCCTTCGAGCCGGAGATCGTCGAGGCCCTCGAAGCCCACGCCTTCCAGCCCGTGCGCACGGTGCAGTGGCGCAGCCGCGATCTCGACTTCGGCTCGATCGACCGCCTCAAGGCGAGCCTGGACCGCGTGCCGCCCGTCGGCGCACTGACGCGCGCGCTGCCTGCGGTCGACCAGCGGGCGCTTGAGTTCCTGTCCCGCGATCGCGACGTGGTGGAGCGCGCCACCGACGCACGCCGCGTGGAGCTGCTCTGGGAGGCATGCAAGCTTCCCGACTACCGTCGCATCGCGCCGGCCCAGCATGCGGAGATCATCGCGTCGATCTATGCCGACCTCGTCGCCCACGGCCATGTGTCGGAAGACTACATGGCCGCGCAGGTGCGCCGCGCCGACCGGACCGAGGGGGACATCGACACGCTCTCCCAGCGTATCGCCGAAATCCGCACCTGGACCTACATCTCGCATCGTCCGGGCTGGCTGGCCGATCCGACACACTGGCAGGAAAACACCCGGAGCATCGAAGACCGTCTGTCCGACGCACTGCATGACCGGTTGACGAAACGCTTCGTTGATCGCAGGACAAGCGTCTTGATGAAGCGGCTGAGAGAGAACGCGCTCATGGAAGCTGAGATTGCCGGCGACGGCAGCGTGATGGTGGAGGGCCATCACGTCGGCGAGCTGCAGGGATTCCGGTTCACGCCGGATTCGAAGGCCGACGGACAGGACGCCAAGGCCGTCCGCGCCGCCGCTCAGAAGGCGCTGGCCGGCGAGTTCGACACCCGGGCCGAGCGTTTCGCCAATGCCCCGAACGGCGACCTGGCCCTCGGCTCGGATGGGCTGCTGCGCTGGCTCGGCGCCCCCATCGCCGCGCTGACATCCGGCGAGGACCCGCTGAAGCCGCGCGCGGTGCTGTTCGCCGACGAGCAGCTGACGGGTCCGTCGCGCGATAAGGTCGCAGCGCGCGCCGATCGGTTCCTGACCTACCAGGTGTCGACGCTTCTGAAGCCGCTGGTCGATCTGAAGTCCGGTGACGGTCTCGAAGGCACGGCCAAGGGACTCGGCTACCGGCTGGCGGAATCCTACGGGCTGATCCAGCGCCGCGAGGTCGCCGAGGAGGTCCGCTCGCTCGACCAGGATGCGCGGGCGGCCCTGCGCAAGCTCGGCGTGCGCTTCGGCGCCTACCACATCTTCGTTCCCGCGCTGATCAAGCCCGCGCCTGCAGGTCTCCTGACCCTGCTCTGGGCGATCGCCAGTGACGGCCGCGAGAAGCCGGGCTTCGGTGACGTGACGCAGCTACTGGCGACCGGCCGCACCTCGGTCGCGCCCGATCCCGCCTTCGATCCGATCTTCTACCCGCTCGCCGGCTACCGCGTGCTCGGCCGCCGCGCCGTGCGGGTGGACATCCTGGAGCGCCTCGCCGACCTGATCCGTCCGGCGCTCGCCTGGAAGCCCGGCACCGGCCGGCGGCCGGACGGGGCCTATAACGGCCGCGAGTTCATCGTCACGCCGGCGATGATGTCGATCCTCGGCGCGACCGCCGAGGACATGGACGAGATCCTCAAGGGCCTCGGCTATCGCGCGCAGACCGTCGACAACGCCGAGGTGCAGAAGCTCCTCGCCGAACAGGATGCGGCGGCGGTCGCAGCGGAGTCCGCGAAGGCAGCGCAGACCGCAGAGGCTGCGCCTGCCTCGGCGGCTCAGGGCGGCGGCGATGCCGTCGCAACCGAGGCCGTGACCGCGGGCGGCGCAGAAGATGCGGCGGAGCCCCCGACGAGTGCGGTCGCGCCGGATGCACTGGACGCCGCGCCGGCGGCCGATGCGGCGCCGACTTCGGGTGACGAGGCTGATGGGCTCGATCCAGCCGTCGTCCCGCCGACCGATCCGACCGCCGAGCCGACCGAGACGACCGCTGCGACTGCCGAAACCCCGGCGACCGTGACGACCCCGCCTCCCGCCGAGGCCGAACCGGCGACGTCCGCCGTCGAGGCTGAGCCCGCCGAGGCTCCTTCGGCCGTTTCCGAACCCGCATCCGAAGCTGTCGCGTCGGCCGAGCCCGTTCCAGCGGAGCCCGTGGAGGCGCCGGAGGCCAAGCCCGTGCAGCTCTGGCGGCCGCAGCGGTTCGAGGGGCGCGGCGGGGCCCGCCACGGCGAACGCGGCGGTCAGGCCAATCGCCGCTTCGGCGGCGGACGTCGCGGCGAGCGGGCCGAGGGCGAGGGCGGTGTCGGACAGGCGCACGGCGAGCGCTCCGAGCGTCCCGACCGTCAGCGCCGGCCGCGCCCGGAGCGGGGCGGCGATGGCGACGAGCGCGCACCGCGTTTCGACAAGTCCGCCGGCAAGCGTGGCAAGGGCTCGGGCGAGCGCGGGCAGGGGGAGCGGCCGCAGGGCGAGCGCAACGAACGGCCGCGGTTCGACAAGGCGCCGGCGCGGCCACAGCGGGTCGATCCGGACTCGCCGTTCGCCAAGCTCGCCGCGCTTCGCGACAAGCTCGGGAAGTAGGTCGGCGGCGTGAACGAGCAGCGCATCGACAAGTGGCTGTTCTTCGCGCGCCTGGTGAAATCGCGCAGCCTTGCGCAGAAGCTCGCACTCTCCGGCGGCGTGCGCGTCAACCGGATCAAAGTCACCCAGGCCGCCCGCGTCGTGCGGCCTGGCGACGTTCTGACGATCAGCCTGAACGGGGGCGTGCGCGTGCTGAAGATCGTCGATGGCGGCGCCCGGCGCGGTCCCGCGTCCGAGGCACGGCTGCTCTACGAGGACCTCGCGGTTGCTCCGGACGCTGAACCGGGTGCCGATGCCGCGGTGACATGAGATCCGAGCGCCTGCCCTCGCGGTCGAACGCCAAGCCGTGACGATCTGTCCCAGGGAATGACATTCCGCTTGAGCCCCTGTCGGCGCGCTGCTTTGCCCTTGAAAGGGTCCGGACGACCGGTTACGTCCCGGGTTCGGGCGGCCAATTATTTACGCGGCCGCCGCTCGAGCACGCGCCCAGTTTCAGTCCGGGGATGACCGAATGACCTATGTCGTGACCGACAACTGCATCCGCTGCAAGTACATGGATTGCGTCGAGGTCTGTCCGGTGGACTGCTTCTACGAGGGCGAGAACATGCTCGTCATTCACCCGGACGAATGCATCGATTGCGGTGTCTGCGAGCCCGAATGCCCGGCCGAAGCGATCAAGCCGGACACCGAGCCCAACCTCGACAAGTGGTTGCAGGTCAACGCGGAATACGCCGAGAAGTGGCCCAACATCACGATCAAGCGTGAGGCGCCGGCCGATGCCAAGGAGCACGACGGCGAGACGGGCAAGTTCGAAAAGTACTTCTCTGCCGAGCGCGGCCAGGGCGACTGACCTGGCGTCCCGTCACCGCAAATCCGCCCGCTGGATCGTTAGGCGGGCCATCATCGGCGGCAAGTAGGAAATCCTTGAATTTTCGGCTGTGATGCGGTAGCATTATTGTCACAGTCGAGCACAAAGCTCCTTCGGGCCGGCAGAGCCGCTCGAAGCATCATCCGAAAGGACAGTTTCCCGCTAGCTTGGCGACGTGGTCGCGGCAAGCCCTTTTATCCGGTCTTACGGTTCTTGAGCGGGTCTCTTCGAGATGCGGCTGTGGCTCCGCTTTGGTGGAGTTCGTTGCGGTCGGCGGTGCGACGCACCGTCAGTGTCTAGCGGCTGAGGCGGCCGGGCACAACAGGGAGTTTGACAAGCGTATGAGCAGCCAGAAGAAGACGTCTCAGCGGCAGGCTTTCAAGACCGGCGAGAGCATCGTTTATCCTGCCCACGGCGTCGGCCAGATCGTGGCGATCGAAGAGCAGGAAGTTGCGGGGCTGCGCCTGGAACTCTACGTGATCGACTTCGAGAAGGACAAGATGCGCCTCAAGGTCCCGGTCGCCAAGGCCGAGGCCGTCGGCATGCGCAAGCTGTCCGAGACCGATTTCGTCGAACGCGCGCTGAAGGTGGTGCAGGGCCGCGCCCGCGTGAAGCGCACGATGTGGAGCCGCCGCGCGCAGGAATACGACGCCAAGATCAACTCCGGCGACCTGATCGCAATCGCCGAGGTGGTCCGCGACCTCTATCGCGCCGAGAGCCAGCCCGAGCAGTCCTACTCGGAGCGCCAGCTCTACGAGGCGGCGCTCGGCCGCATGGCGCGCGAGCTCGCCGCCGTGAATGCGGTGTCCGAGACCGAAGCCGTCCGTCTGATCGAGCAGAACCTCAACAAGGGGCCGAAGCGCGGTGCCAAGACGGCGGAGACCGACGAGGACGCCGAGCAGGAAGAAGCCGCCTGAGATCGAGCTGCGGGCCGCGCCGCGCGGCTCGCCGGATGAATGCACGAGATGCCGGTCCGCCTTGCGGGCCGGCATTTTTTGTTCGGGTCACCGGCTATCCCCGGGTTGGCGAAGCTGCTAATGCTAACCCTCTCATCGAGCTGCCGGCCACCTGCCCCTTGTCGTTTCGACGCGGCTCTCTATTTCGCTCCAAAAAGTTTCACCCTCCGGGAACGTTCTGCGCTCCTGCCGCGTTGCGTCATCACTCGTCGCGCGGACGCAGCTTCGTTCGCACGCCTGTGCCGCAATGAGTTCGTCATCGGAGGCAAGACATGAAATCCCAATCCGCGCGTCGTGTGATGATCCGGGCCGCGATGGCCGCCCCTTATCTGCAGCGCGAAGAGGAGTACGAGCTTGCGGTCCGGTGGAAGGAGAACCGGGACCAGGACGCGCTTCACAAGATCACCGCCGCACACATGCGCCTGGTCATTTCGATGGCCTCGAAGTTCCGGCACTTCGGCCTGCCGATGAACGACCTGATCCAGGAGGGCCATGTCGGCCTCCTCGAGGCGGCCGCGCGCTTCGAGCCGGAGCGGGAAGTGCGCTTCTCGACCTATGCCACCTGGTGGATCCGGGCTTCGATCCAGGACTACATCCTGCGCAACTGGTCGATCGTGCGGGGCGGCACCTCGTCGGCACAGAAGGCGCTGTTCTTCAACCTGCGCCGCCTCCGGGCGCGGCTCAGCCAGGGATCGGAGAGCCTGTCCGGAACCGCGATGTATCGCGAGATCGCCACCGCGCTGAAGGTGTCCGAAGGCGACGTCGCGCTGATGGACTCGCGCCTTTCGGGTCCGGACTCTTCGCTCAACGCGCCGCTGATCGAGGACGAATCCGGCAGCGCCGACCGGCAGGACTTTCTCGTCGCGAGCGACCCGCTGCCGGACGAGATGGTCTCGAGCTCGATCGACGACGAGCGCCGGGTGCACTGGCTGCACAGCGCGCTCGACGTCCTGTCCGAGCGGGAGCTGAAGATCATTCGCGAGCGCCGGCTGCAGGACGACGGCGCGACGCTGGAGGCGCTCGGCAGCAAGCTCGGCATCTCCAAGGAGCGGGTGCGCCAGATCGAGACCCGCGCGCTGGAGAAGCTGCGCAACGCGCTGCTGCAGACCAATCCGGATCAGGCCGCCTATGTGAGCTGACGACGACGCGGACGACGTACGGGACACGCGAAGCGGCCCGGCAGGCGATGCCGGGCCGCTTCGTATTTCCGCGACGGCTCGGCCCCGACGCCGGCTGACTCACTCGGCGACGATCTTGTACTTCTCGCCGGCTCTGACCTGCGACGACTCGTCGAGATCGTTCAGGAGGCGGAACATCTCGATCTCCCGGTCGACGCCCTGCATCTTGTTCGAAAGGGAGGTCTGCGTGTCACCGGCCCTGGCGGTGACGACGCGGATCCGCAGCGGCTTCAGCGCATCCTTCTCGGCCGGCGTCAGCAGCCGGAAGGAGCGGCCGACGGTCTCGGCTGTCGCCGTGAGGCTCGGGGCGGCACTGGTCGGCAGCGCCGTCAGGAAGCGGTAGGCCTGGTTGCCGACGCGGATCACCGTGACGTCGAACACGTATTCGCCGCCGGCGGCACGCGCCGTCACCGCATCGAGGTCCCCCACCTTCTCCTGGCGGATGCTGGCCTTGTCGAGCCCGCCGATCCAGCCGCTGTTGACGTAGTCGGTGAGACTCATGCTCGAGGGGAGCGCCACGCCGTCGAAGCGGATCGCGACGTCACCGGGGCCGGTCGCAAGCACCGCCTCGGCAGTGTTGTCGATGACGAACCCATCCGGCACCTGGAAGGTGATGCCGAGGCCGGGGTGGAAGAAGCGCCGTCCGCGCACGTAGCCCTCGGCGGCCGAATCGCCGAACAGCATGCCGTCGATGCCTGCAAGGTAGCGGTCACGGTCCGTGATGCCGGTGCCCGGCGGGCCGAACACGCGGGCATGGCGCTCGGCGAGCTCAATGCGCTGCGGCGCCGCCGGATGCGAGGCGAGGAAGTCGAGATCCGGGTTTTCCGCCTGGAAGGCGTTGCGGAAGTTCGAATAGGACTCCATCGCCTTGAGGAAGCGGGCGGCGGCATAGGGATCGTAGCCCGCACGGCCGGTCTGGCGGATGCCGAGCGCGTCCGCCTGGAGCTCCTGGTTGCGGGAGAAGCTGGCGAGGCTGAGACGGCTGCGCGCCAGCGCGGCCTGGCCGGCACTGTCGCTGGCGAGCACCTCCGACACGACGCGGCCGGCAAGCTCGGCCGCCTGCTCGCGCTGCTGGCGCTCGATGCCATGATTGGCGGTGACGTGCCCCATTTCGTGGGCGAGGACGGCGGCGACCTCGGCCGAATCGTTGGCCAGCGCCAGAAGCCCGCGCGTCACGTAGAGATAGCCGCCCGGCAGCGCGAAGGCGTTGACGTTGGGCGAATTCAGCACCGTGATCGAGTAGGCGCGGGAGGGATCGTCCGGCACCTCGGCGAGCCGCCCGACGATGCCGGCGAGTGTCTGCTCCAGCTTGGTGTCCGAATAGGCGCCGCCATAGGCCGCGAGAATCTTCGGATGCTGGCTCTGGCCGATCGAGGACTGCGGGTCGTTGGCGCGCACGGTGTCGAAATCGACCGGGTTGCGCGGCGTCGGCAGGTAGCCGGACTGCACCGGCGAGGGATCGACGCCGTCGGCAGCCTGTTCGAGCCCGGCGCCGAGTGAGGTACAGCCGGACAGGGCGGCCGCAAGAAGGACGAGCGCGGCCACGGGCGCGGCGGCGCTCCGCGGCGCCCGCCCTGCCTTCTGCGCTCCAGAAGTTTCGCGTGCGTCCCCCAAGGGTGTCGACGCCATGCCCGTCCCACTCACCGTCAACAACGATCCCGATGCCTAGACCAACGCGCACGGACTTCAAAGTGTCGCTGCGCCACAGCCGCCGGCAAAATGCGGATCGGCTGCTCCGGCCAGGCGCGCGCCTTCGCCATGGACGCGGGTAGCGGCGAAATCCGCCTGAAATGCGTCGCCGGCCCGACGGAGGTCGACCCTCCCGCGTGCCGCCGTGGCGAGATCAGGCGCGCCCGAGATAGGCGGCCACGGCCGGGTCGTCGGCCCCCGACAGGATCGCGGCGGTCGGCCCGAGCGCCCGGATCTGCCCTTCGCCGACGAAGGCGGTGCGGTCGGCGAAGCCGCGTGCATCCTCGGGCTGGTGGGTGACCATCAGGATCGTCGTCGGTCGGGCGCCGTTCCGCGCCCGCAGGTTCTGCAGGAGGTGCAGCATCTCCAGGCGCAGGGCTGGCCCCAGCGCGGCGAAGGGCTCGTCGAGGAGAATCAGCGGTCGATCGCGCAGGAATGCGCGGGCAAGGGCGACACGCTGCCGCTCGCCGCCCGACATCTCGCCCGGCCGGCGCCGCTCGAAGCCCGCGAGGCCGACGGCCGCCAGCGCCTCGCCGGCCTTCGCCCGGACCGCGCGCGACAGCCGCAGGCGCGGCGCGAGGCCGAGCGCGACGTTTTCGGCGGCCGTCAGATGGGCGAAGAGGTTGTTCTCCTGAAAGACGAACGACACCGGCCGCTCGGACGGCGGCAGCGTCGTGACGTCGGCATCACCGATCCGGATGCGGCCCGCGTCGGGCGCGACGAAACCGGCCGCGAGATCGAGGAGGGTGGACTTGCCGGCGCCGCTCGGCCCGATGATCGCCAGCCATTCGCCGGCCGGGACCGCAAGATCGAACCGCATCACCGCGCCCTGGTAGGCGAAGGTGACGCGGTCGAAGACAAGTGCGGGCGGGGCGGCGGCGCTCACGCGACATTCTCCCGCGGCGCGAAGGCCCGCTCGGCGCAGAGCATCAGCGCCAGGCACGACACCCCGAGGATCAAGGCGAGCCCGGCCGCGTCGGCCGTACGATAGCTGCCCATGCGATTGAGCAGCAGCAGAGGCAGGGTGGTGAAGTTCTCGCTGCCGAACAACGCGGCCGCACCGAGATCGCCGAGGGACAGCGCAAGCGCGAAGGCAAAGGCGAGCCCGAGCGGACCGCGCACGGCCGGCCATTCGACGTGGCGCAGCCGGGCGAGGCCGTAGAGGCCGAGGCTCTCGGCCAGCCGGTCGTGGCGCGCAGCCGAGGTCGCGAGCGCCGGGCCGAGGATGCGCAGGACGAAGGGCATCGCCATCACCGCGTTGATCGCCACAACCACGACCGGGGCGGCGGCGAAGACATCCGCGACCTGCCGCAGCGCCAGGAACCAGCCGGCGCCGATCACCACGGGCGGCACCACCAGCACCAGCCCGCCGGCGTGGTCGAGGAGGCGCGCCCTGGAGTGAGCGGTCGCGGAGCCGGCGGTGGCGCGCGGAGCGTAGACGGCGAGCAGCAAGGCCGTCGACAGCGCAAGCGCCAGCGTGGCCGCGGCCGTCGCGACAAGGAGGCTCGTCAGCGCCGCATCCTGCACCGCCGCTTCCCCGAGGAGACGCGGAAGGTCCGCCGCCAGCCCGCGCGCCACCACCGCGGCGAAGGGCGAGAGGACGAAGCCGCCGCCAAGGCTCAGGATCACGATGGCCGCCGTGCGGACTGGGAGGGACGGGCCGTCATGGCGCACCGGACGGCGCCCGAGGCTGAAGCCGTTGGCCGGAGCGGTGTTCAGGCGCAGGAGGAGCGCGAGGACGAGTCCCGTCAGGACGACCTGCACCAGGGCGAGGACGACCGCGCGCCCGGGATCGAAGTCGTAACGCAAGGCCTGGTAGATCGCGACCTCGAGCGTCGTCGCGGCGGGGCCGCCGCCGAGCGTCAGGACGAGCGTGAACGAGGTCGCGCAGAGCATGAAGACGAGGCTCGCTGCGCCGGGCAGCGCCCGGCGGATCGCGGGCCATTCGATCACCCGGAAGGTGGTCGCGGGCGGAAAGGCGAGTTGCCCGGCGAGCCGCCAGCTTTCGGCCGGCACCGCGTCGAGCGCGGCCACCATCAGGCGCGTGGCGAGCGGCAGGTTGAAGAAGACGTGCGCGATCAGGATGCCGGGCAGCCCGTAGACGTCGAGCCGCGGCAGACCGAGGCCGGCGAGCCCGTTGGACATGATGCCGTTGCGGCCCCAGACGGCGATGATGGCGAGCGCCCCGACGAGCACGGGCAGCGCCTGCGGCAGCAGGAACAGCCGGAGCAGCAGGCCGCGTCCGGCGAACCGGGTGCGATGCAGCGCCAGCGCCAGCGGCAGGGCGCCGGCGACCGACAGCAGCGTCGACAGGCTCGCCTGCTCGAGCGTGAACAGCACGACGGAGCGCAGGTAGGGATCGGCGAGGACGCCGACGGGATCGAGGCGCACCCCCGGCGTCGCGAGGAGCGCGGCAAGCGCGCCCCCGAGGAACAGCGCGAGCGACATCCCTGCCGTCGCGGCCGCCGCGAGGCGCCAGCCGCGATCCGCGCGTCGCGTCACCGCCGGCCGTCCGTCAGCGGCCGAGCGCCTGCAGCCACTCGTCCGTCCAAGCGCGCCGGTGGTCGGCGACCGCCTGCGGATCGAGCATCAGCGTCTTCTCCGGCTTCACCAGGGTGCCGAAGGCAGCGGGCAGGGGCTTGTCGGTCTGGGCGGCCGGCATCATCCAGTTGGTCGTCGGCAGGACGTTCTGCACATCGGGGCTGACGAGATAGGTCAGGAACCGGCTCGCCAGATCGGGCTGGTCCGACTTGGCCGTACGGGCCGCGACCTCGACCTGGATGTAGTGCCCTTCGGAGAAGGCGGCCGCCTTGTAGCGGTCGCTGCTCTCCTCGATCAGGTGGTAGGCCGGCGAGGTGGTGTAGCTCAGCACCATCGGCGCCTCGCCGCTGGTCAGGAGCCCATAGGCCTCGCTCCAGCCGGGGGTGACGGTGAGGATGCGGCCGGACAGCTGCTTCCACTTCGCCGCGGCATCGTCGCCGTAGACCGCCTTCATCCAGAGCAGGAGCCCGAGGCCGGGGGTCGAGGTGCGCGGGTCCTCGATGGCGATCTTCTGGCCGGGGTCACCCGAGACGAGGGCCTCGAGGCTCGTCGGCGGGGTCTTGATCACCTCGCTGTCGTAGACGACGGCGAACCAGCCATAGTCGAACGGCACGAAGACCGGGTCGCTGTAGCCGCCGGGCACGCTGACGGGGGTCATGTCGACGCCGCTCTCGGCGAACAGCCCCGTCGCCTTCGCCTCGGCGAGGAGGCTGGTGTCGAGCCCGAGCACGACATCGGCATCCGTTGAGGCGCCTTCGAGCTTCAGCCGGTTGAGGATGGCGACCCCATCCTCCAGCCCGACGAAGCGCAGGGTGCAGCCGCAGGTCGCCTCGAAGCCCTGCTTGACCTCGGGCCCCGGGCCCCAGTCGGCCGTGAAGCTCTCATAGGTGTAGACGGTCAGAACGGGCTTCTCCTGTGCCTGCGCCGTCGCACCGGCGAGAATCGGGAGGGCCAGGGCGAGGCCGAGGGTGGCGGTGTGGGTCGGGCGGCGCATCGGTCTTCCTCCACTGTCGGGGAGGGGGGATGCGATCGAAGCTCCCTGGAGGTCCGCGACCGCTCCCATCCCTCCGCCGGTACGATCCGGATCAGGTTCGGCGGGTTGGCAGCATGCCTCTCAGCCAAGGCAGAACGGCCATGGCACCCCGTGCGAGCAGTCCTGACTTAGGCGAGCCATCCCGGCAGGGCAAGCCGGCGCGGGCCGGCCGCTGGCGGTGGCGAAGCGGCACGAGGGCGGCGCTGGCGGCGCGCCGGCTTCCCTCCGCGCCCAAAGCGATCTACCCCCGCTGAGATGAGCTGCTTCACCATTCTCCTTGCCGGTCCGATCCGCCCGACGACGCGCCTTGCGGCGCGCGTCGCGGGCAGCCACGTCATCGCCGCGGACGAGGGCATGCGCCATGCCGCGACCCTCGGCCTGACGCCGGAGCTCTGGGTCGGCGACTTCGATTCGATGCCGCCGGCGCTGGCCGCCCTGCTGCCGCCCGTCGAGCGCCGGATCTTTCCACGCGACAAGGATCGCACCGACGGCGAACTCGCCATCGAGGCGGCGATCGAGCGCGGCGCGACAAGCCTGATCCTCGTCGGCGCCTTCGGTGGCCCGCGCAGCGACCACGCCTTCATGCACCTGATCCTGGCGCTGCGCTATGCCGCGCGCGGCATCGCGGTGACGCTGGCGAGCGGGGAGGAGACCGGCTGGCCGCTCGGCAACGAACGGCGGCGGTTCGAGCTCTCGCCCGGGCAGACCTTCTCGGTCCTGCACTTCGGCGATCTCGACGGCCTGACGATCGCCGGCGCGAAGTGGCCGCTGACGGAGGTGAGCGTGCCGCCGCATTCGATCCTCACGCTGTCGAACGAGGCGCTCGGGGCGATCGAGATCCATGCGCGGCGGGGCGAGGCGATCGTCGTCGTGCAGGAGCCGGAGGAGGCGATGTGAGGCGGCCCCTGCGCCTGTCCCGGCCGCCGTCGCGCTTGGCTCATGAGAGGCTTTCGACTAGGGTGCGCGCGCGTGGTCCCGTAGCTCAGCAGGATAGAGCATCAGATTCCTAATCTGAGGGTCACTGGTTCGAATCCAGTCGGGATCACCATTGTCCTCGATCTGCTCAGGTCACGCCCGAAGGATGTTCACGGGCTGTCCGGGCAGCGCTCGCCCAGATCGTGCCCGCGAGTCCCGACTGCGCCTGATACACTCGGGTGAGTCGCCAGGGGAACGACGGAGAGCACCTTGCAAGAGATCCGAACGGTCGCAGTCGTTGGAACCGGGATCATCGGCGCGAGCTGGTCCTGCCTGTTTCTGGCGCATGGATTCGACGTGATGGCGACCGACATCCGCGAGGGGGCCGAGGCCGAGCTGAGTGCGGCGGTCGAGCGGTTCTGGCCCTCGCTTCCGGATGCCGTCCTCGCCCGGGGCGAGCGCGGGACCCTGCGCTTCGCGTCCGATCTCGCGGCGGCCTGCGCGGCGGCCGACTTCGTCCAGGAGAACGCCATCGAGCGGCAGGACGCCAAGATCGAGCTGATGCGCCGCATCGATGCCGCGGCGCCGGCGCACGCCGTGATCGCTTCGAGCTCGTCGGCGATCTCCGTCACCGCCATGCAGAGCGCCTGCGCCGATCCGGGCCGGGTGGTCCTCGGCCATCCCTTCAATCCGCCGCATCTCGTGCCGCTGGTGGAAGTGGCGGGCGGGGAAGCAACGCGGGAGACCGCTCTCGCCACCGCCGAAGCCTTCTACGGCCGCGTCGGCAAGGTGCCGATCCGGTTGAACAAGGAGCTCTACGGCCACGTCGCCAATCGGCTGCAGGCCGCGATCTTCCGCGAGGCGGTCCACCTCCTCGAGAGCGGCGTCGCCTCCGCCGAGGACATCGACCGGGCGGTGAGCGAGGGCCCGGGCCTGCGCTGGGCGCTGATGGGGCCGTTCCTCACCTACCATCTCGCCGGGGGCGAGCGCGGCATGGCAGGCTTCTGGGAGATGTTCGCGCCGATGCAGGAGCGCCTCTGGGGCGACCTCGGGAGCCCGGTTCCCGATGCCGGCGTCCAGGCGCGCGTGACGGAGGCGGTGGAGCGCTCCTATGCCGGCCGCCCGGTGCGGGCGCTGGTCGAGGACCGCGACATCCGGCTGCGCAGGGTGCTTGCGGCCCGCCGCCTCGACCGCGAGCCGTGACGGTCGAAGCCGCGACGGCGTCGCTCGAAGCGTCCCGTCGCGCCAGTCCTCAGGCGGTCGCGACGCGCTCGCGGTTGACGGCCTCGATGAAGCCACCGCCCTGGTCGAAGCCGGTCGCGAAGGACCGGGCGGTGGACAGGTCGCTCATCTGCGCGAAGGCGGCGCTGAAGTCGGCGGGCGTGCGGGCGCCGGGCGGCAGGTACACCCCCGCCGTCTCGACCACGTGCACCACGGTGTAGGCGCCGGCGCCGGCGCCGATGATCGTCTTTTCCGGCGCCTCCTGCGAGGCCATGTAGACGACCGCCGGAGAGACCGCCTCCGGCGTGAGAAGGGCGGCGTCGCCGGCCGCGAACAGGCCCTCGGTCATGCCCGTCGTCGCGAGCGGCGAGAGGCAGTTGACGCGAATGCCATGCTTTTCGCCCTCCTGCTGCAGCGTCGTCATCAGGCCGATCATGCCGGTCTTGGCCGCGGCGTAGTTGGCCTGGCCGAAATTGCCGTAGAGGCCGGAGCAGGAGGTGGTGAGCACGATCCGCCCGTAGCCCTGCTGCCGCATCGTCTCCCAGACCGCGCGGCAGCAGTTCGCCGATCCGGTGAGGTGGACGGCGACAACGGCGTCGAAGTCCGTCATCTCCATCTTGGCGAAGGACCGGTCGCGCAGGATGCCGGCATTGTTGACGAGGATGTCGATCCGGCCCCAGCGTGCGACCACGCGCTCGGCCATGGCCTCGACCTCGGCGAAGCGGGAGACGTCGGCGGGTTCGGCGACGGCCTCGCCGCCGAGCGCTTCGATCTCGCGGACGACGGACAGTGCGGCTTCGCCGGCGGCCCCATCCGGGCCGGCGATGTCGTTGACGACGACCCGCGCGCCCGCTTCCGCCAGCGCCAGGGCGTGGGAGCGGCCGAGCCCGGCGCCGGCGCCCGTGACGATCGCCACGCGCCCTTCGAATTCACTCGTCATGCATCGTCTCCAGTTCCGGCGCTCAGAAGTTCACCCGGTCGCCGCCTTTGAGCGACAACAGTTCGCGGGCTTCCGTCGGGGACGCAACCTCCAGCCCGAGGCCGTCCAGCACCTGCCGGATGCGCCGCACCTGTGCGGCATTCGACCCGGCCAGCTGGCCGGGGCCGTTCCAGAGCGAGTCCTCCAGTCCGACCCGGACATTGCCGCCCATCGCCGCGGCCATCGTGGTGATCGGCAGCTGGTGCCGTCCGGCGCCGAGCACCGACCAGACATAGTCGCCGCCGAACAGCCGGTCAGCGGTGCGGCGCATGTGCGCCACGTCCTCGGCATGCGTGCCGATGCCGCCGAGGATGCCGAACACCGACTGCACGAACAGCGGCGCCTTCACGAGGCCGCGGTCGAGGAAATGCGCGAGCGTATAGAGGTGACCGATGTCGTAGCACTCGAACTCGAAGCGCGTGCCGTTCCCGGAACAGGTTTCGAGGATGTGCTCGATGTCCTTGAAGGTGTTGCGGAAGACGGTGTCGCGGGTCTTTTCCAGATAGGCCGGCTCCCAGTCGTGCTGGAACTCAGCATAACGGCCGAGCATCGGGAACAGGCCGAAATTCATCGATCCCATGTTGAGCGAGGCGACCTCCGGCTGAAAGGTCTTCGCCGGCTGCAGGCGTTCCTCGACGGTCATCACCGGGCTGCCGCCTGTGGTGAGGTTGATCACCGCGTCGCTCGCCTGCTTGATGCGCGGCAGGAAGGCGGCGAAGGCCGCCGGGTCCTGCGTCGGTCGTCCGTCCTGCGGGTCGCGGGCGTGCAGGTGCAGGATCGCCGCCCCGGCCTTCGCCGCCTCCAGCGCCTGCTCGGTGATCTCGTCCGGCGTGACCGGCAGGTGCGGCGACATGCTGGGCGTGTGGATGCCGCCGGTGATGGCGCAGGTGATGATGACTTTGCGGGGGCTTGCCACGGTCTTCTTCCTCTCGGCGGCTCAGATGGTTTCGACGTTGCCGCAGACGCTGATCGCCTGGCCGGAAATGTTGGCGCCCGCCGGCGAACAGAGGAACAGCGCGAGGCCGGCGACGTCCTCCGGCTCGACCATCCGGCGCAGCGAAATGTTGGCGAGGTACTGCGCCTCCATGTCCTCGTAGCTCCGCCCGGAGGCCGCGGCCCGCTCGCGGATGACGCCCTCGATGCGCGCGCCGCGCACCACGCCGGGCAGGATGGCGTTCACCCGGATGCCGTCGGGCCCCATCTCCTTGGCAAGGCTCGCGGTGAGGCCGACGATGCCCCACTTTGCGGCGGAATAAGGGGTGCGCAGCGCATAACCGAGCCGCCCGGCGACCGAGGAGATGTTGACGATGGCACCCGCCTCGCTCCGACGCAGCAGCGGCGCGGCGCGGCGCAGCACGAGGAACGGGCCCATCAGGTCGATGTCGAGCGTGCGGCGGATCTCGTCGAGCGGGACAGCGTCGATCGCACCGGTCGGACCGGCGATCCCGGCATTGTTGACGAGAACGTCGAGCCCGCCCAACCGGTCGCTCGCGGCATCGAACAGGGCGTCGACCTCTGCCGCGTCGGAGACGTCGGCGCGCAGCGCCTCGACCCTGGGGTGTCTGGCCGCGAAGGCGGCGAGGGCAGCCTCGTCGATGTCGCAGATCATCACCTTCGCATCGGCTTGGAGAAAGGCTTCGGCGATCGCCGCGCCGATGCCGGAGGCGCCGGCGGTGACCAGCACCCGCAGATTGGGACGCGGGCGCATCCGTTCGATCATGCTCATGGGCTGTCCGTCGGTAGGTTCGCGGAGTGGCACGTCAGGCCACTTCCAGCCAGTTGCGCCGCACCTGCGGCGCTGCGTCGAGTTCGGCGGGCGAGCCCCGGAAGACGAGTTCGCCATGGCCCATCACCATGACCTCTTCGGCGACCTTGAGGGCGATCGTCAGCTTCTGCTCCACCAGCACGACCGCAACGCCGCGCCGGCCGATGTCGAGGATCACCTCCATCACGACGTCGACGATGCGCGGGGCGAGGCCCTCCGTCGGCTCGTCGATCAGAAGCACCCGCGGATTGCCGAGCAGCGAGCGGCAGATGGTCAGCATCTGCTGCTCGCCGCCGGAGAGGTAGCCGGCCCGGATGGCGCGCCGCTCCTTCAGGCGTGGAAAGTACGCGTACATCTCCTCGATCGACCAGCGCGGCGCGCCGGCGGCGCCCTTCTGGCTGCCCATCGCGAGATTTTCCTCGACCGTCAGGTTGGGAAAGACCAGCCGCTCCTCCGGCACGTACCCGATGCCCTTGCGGCAGATGTCGAAGGGCCGCCGGCCGGCGAGCTGGGTGCCGTCGAGCGTCACCGTTCCTGCGGTCGGCGGCACGAGGCCCATCATCGCCTTCAGGAGCGTCGAGCGGCCCGAGCCATTGCGGCCGAGGAGCGAGACGATGGTGGCTTGCGGCACCTCCATGTCGATGCCGTGCAGGATGTGGCTCTTGCCGTAGTGGGCGTGCAGCCCGCGCACCTCGAGCAGGCTCATGACGTCTCCTCGCCGAGATAGGCTTCCTGCACCGCCCGGTTGGCGCTGATGCGCTCGGGCGTGTCGGTGGCGAGGATGCTGCCATAGACCAGCACCGACACCCGGTCGCAGAGGCTGAAGACGACACTCATGTCGTGCTCGACCATCAGCAGCGTCTTGCCCGCGGTGACGGAGCGGATCAGCTCGGCCGCCTGCGCAGTCTCCTCGCGCGACATGCCGGCGGTCGGCTCGTCCAGGAGGATCACCTCGGCACCGGTGGTGAGCGTCATCCCGATCTCGAGGGCGCGCTGCTCCGAATAGGTCAGATCGCCGGCGAGCGTGTCGGCGCGCGGCTCTAGGCCGACACGGGCAAGCACGGCCGCGCTCTCCTCGTTCACCGCGCGCATGTGCGCCACCGAGCGGAACAGGCCGTAGCGCACGCGGTGGCGCGCCAAGACGCCGATCCGCACGTTCTCGAACACGCTGAGGCGGTGGAAGATGTTGGTGATCTGGAAGGAGCGTGCCAGCCCCGCCCGGTTGATGCGGTGCGGCGACAGGCCGGCGATGCTCCGCCCGTTGAGTGCGATGTCGCCGGACGAGGGCGCGAACAGGCCGGAGATAAGGTTGAAAAGGGTGGACTTCCCGGCGCCGTTCGGGCCGATCACCGCGTGGCGCTCGCCCGGCGCGATGTCGAGGTCGAGCTTCTGCAGCACGTCGATCGGGCCGAACGACTTGCTGACCGCGGCGAGCCGCAACGCCGGCGGGTTCGTCGTCGGGCTCATGGCGTACCTCCGAGCGGAGCGGCATCCGCCGCCGGGGCACTCCGTCGGCCCCGCACCCCGTCGATCTGCCGACGGCCCGCGACGAGCAGCCCGCCGCCGCCGAGCAGGAGGACGGCCGGCAGCAGCCAGGTGAGGACGCCGGCAGGCTCCCAGCCGATGCCGAAGAGCTCGTATGGCGGCAGAGCGCCGGCGGCGCCCGATCGCCGCATGGCGTAGTCCTGACCGAACAGGACCGCCGCCGTCTCGGTGAGATAGACGATGCCGCCGGCGAGCAGCAGCCCACCGAGGATCGACTGCAGGGCGGGCCAGGCCAGCCGCGACCAGTCGAGCTGCCGGCGGTGCCGGACGAGTTCGTAGAGGATGCCGCCGATCCCGGTCGGGGCAAAGAGCATCACCAGGACGAAGATCAGCCCCTGGTAGAACACCCAGGATCGCGTCAGGTCGGAGATCAGGAAGGAGAACAGCGTGAAGAGCGTCGCGCCGATCACCGGGCCGAAGAAGACGGTGGAGCCGCCGACGAAGGTCTGCAGCACCACCTGCGCCGAGACGTCGGTCGCAAACAGCGAGTAGTTCGCCGTCTCGTTGGAGATCGCCAGCAGCGACCCGGCGACGCCGGACGCCATCGCGGAGATGGCGAAGACGACGACCTTGGCGCGGTGGGCGTCATAGCCGAGGAAGAGCACCCGCTGCTCGTTGTCGCGCAGCGCCAGCGTCAGCCGGCCGAAGGGCGTGCGGGTGTAGGCCCAGAGCCCGAGGCCGCAGAGCATCACCCAGCCGAGCGTCAGGTAGTACACCTCGAGCATCGAGCCGAAGACGATGCCCTGCCAGGGCATGCGCATCGAGGAGATGCCGGCCTCGCCGCCGAAGGTGCCGGCAAGATGCGGCGCCAGCGAGTGGAGCAGCTCGGCGATGGCGAGCGTCACGAGGGCGAAATAGACGCCGGAGCGCATCGTCGCGAAATAGCCGGCGACCAGCCCCGCGAGGAATCCGGCCGCGGCGCCGGCGAGCGGCAGGAGCGGGGTCGGGAAGGCGAGCCCGTCCTCCACGGCGATCATCAGATGCAGCGCCGCGAAGGCGCCGATGCCGAAATAGGCGGCGTGGCCGAAGGAGAGGAGGCCCGCCTGTCCGGCGAGGAGGTTGAAGGCGAGGGCGAAGAGGCTGGCGATCAGCACGTTCACCAGGGCGTTCTGCCAGGACAGGTCGAGGAAGGGCGGCACGGCGATCAGGAGCGCCAGCAGCACGGCGAGAAGGGCGAGGATGCGCATGGACCCCATGTCAGTTGCGCTCGCCCATCAGGCCCGCCGGCCGCACCAGAAGAACGAGGAGCATCAGCGCGAACGGGATGGTGGCGCTGACGGAAGACAGCTTCAGCGTCATCAGACCGCCGATGGCGCGGGCCCAGTCGCCGAGCCCGACGAGCCCGAACAGACCCGCCAGCGACCAGTCGAGGCCGACGGCGAACGAGGAGAAGAGGCCGATCAGCAGCGAGGCGAGGAGCGAGCCCTTGAGCGAGCCGAGGCCGCCGACCACCACCACCACGAAGACGATCACCCCGAGCTCGATCCCCATGTTGGGATTGGTCGGGTAGAACGCGCCCGCCACCGCACCCGCAAGGCCCGCCAGCGCCGCGCCGGTGCCGAAGACGGCCATGAAGACCACGGGGATGTTGTGCCCCAGCGCCTCGGCCATCGCGGGCAGACGCTCGGCGGCCCGCACGACGATGCCGGTGCGGGTCCGCGTCAGGAGCAGCCAGAGAAGGGCGAACATCACCACCGCCATGCCGCCGATGAACAGGCGGTAGAAGGGATAGTCGCTGCCGAAGATCGTGAAGGCGGAGAAGCGCAGGTCACCCGGCATCTGGTAGTTCACCGGGAAGTCGCCGAAGAACAGCTTGATCAGCTCCTCGATGATCAGCGCCAGGCCGAAGGTCAGCAGCAGCTCGTGGGCGTGGCCGTGGGCGTGGACGCGCGGCAGCAGGAAGCGCTCGACCAGCATGCCGACGATGCCGACGAGGATCGGCGCCACCACCAGCCCGGCCAGAAAGCCGAAGGCCGACGACACCGCATAGGCGACGTACGCGCCGAGCATGTAGAAGGAGGCATGGGCGAAGTTCAGGACGCCCATCATGCCGAAGATCAGCGTCAATCCGGCCGAGACCATGAACAGCAACAGGCCGTAGGTCACGCCGTTGAGCGTGGAGACGATCGCAAATTCCATCGAGGGCTTCCCGCACAGGATCGTGCAGCGGTCGCCGGCCGGAGCGATGTCCGGCCGGATCCGCAGGACAGGCCGGCTATTCGCCCGGACGCTTCATCTGGCAGCTGTCCTGCACCGGATAGATCGCGTCCTCGCCGGGAACGACCTTCACCGTCTGGAACCCCATGTCGGTGTCGTCGGCCGGATATTTCGGGTTCTCGACCACCTTCGAGACGACCACCGGGCGGATCGTCTGATGGTCCGCCTTGCGCACCGAGCTCGGCCCGACCGGGCTGTCATAGGTCGAGTCTTCCAGCGCGAGCGCGATCTTGGTCACGTCGATCTCGCCGCCGCCGAAGTCGAGCGTGTCGAGCGCCTGCTTCAACTGCGCCAGCGCGAAGGCGGAATGCCCCTCGACGAAGATCGGATAGTGGCCGGTCGCCGCCTTGTAGTCCTCGGCGAATTTGCCGTCGCTGGCGGCGTTGTCGTAGTTGTTGGCGATGTAGTGGCCGATCGCGGTCTTGCCGGCATTGGCGATGTTGCCGGGCTGGTCGAGGAAGGCGGTCGCGAAGGTGACGTCGAGCCCGGCGTCGCCGGTGGCCTTCATCAGGAGCAGGAGGTCGTTCGACCAGTTGCCGGTGAAGACGGTGTCGGGAGCGGCGGCCTTGATGCGCGCCACGAAGGGCGCGAAGTCCTGGATCTTGTTGACGTCGTGCAGGACCTCGCCGACGACCTCGTAGCCGCCGGTGTCGGCGGCGGCCTCGACCGCCTTCTGCATGTCCTGGCCCCAGGAGTAGTTCTGGTTGATCGAGTAGACCTTGGTGCCAAGGTCTCCGTCCGCCTTCATCGCGTTCACCAGCGCGTTCACGCGCATCGGCGCGGTCGTGGTGAAGCGGAAGTGGTAGAACTGGCACTTCTCGCCGGTCAGTTCCATCGCTTCGCCGCCGAGATTGATGAACATCACCTCGTGGCCGGCATTGCGGATGTTGTGCTTGCGCACGTCCTCGGTCAGCTGGCCGGCGATCGCCGACGAGGCGCCCTGGAAGATGATGTCGACGCCGTCGGCGACGGCCTGGCGGAACTTGTCGGCCGCTTCCGGCGCGCCGCCGGCATTGTCGTACTCGGTGACCTGCACCGGCTCCCCGTTGAAGCCGCCGGCCTTGTTGATCTGGTCGACGCCGTACTCGACGGCGTTGGCGTAGAGGCGCCCGGTCGAGGTCTGCGCGCCCGACAGGCTCTCGATGATGCCGATCTTCAGCGGTTCGGCCTGCGCGGGCGCGGCAAGGGCGACAGCTGACGCTGCCGCGAGAAAAGCAAGGCGATGCACGGTGGTCTCCTCCCAGAGTTCCCTGTCCGCTGCCGCTGCCGCCTCTCCCGCGTGGGGAGGCGGCCCTCCTCCGGGCAGCGAGGCAAGACTACCACATCATCGTCAGTCGTAAAGATATCTGATGTGTGATCTCACTTTCCGGCTGAACATCGTGGTGGTTGCCGAGGAGGGCGGGCCCATATCATGGAACTTACGTTCCCCCCGGGGCAGTGTATCAAGGCCGGCGCGCGCCGCACCCCCGACCGTTCGAGCAATGGCGACCGGACGATCTGCAGACCGAGCCCAGCGAGGCCCCCAGCACGTGAGTACCTTCGATCCGCCGAGGAAAAAGAGCACGCTTGCACCCGTCGACGTCACGACGGTGCAGGAACGGGTCTACCAGAGCCTCCGACTGGGGCTCCTGCGGGGCGAATTCCTGCCCGGCGAACAGGTCTCCATCCGCGGCCTGGCCGAGGTCCTCGGGACCAGCCCGATGCCGGTGCGCGACGCGGTGGCGCGGCTGATCGCCGAGCGTGCTCTCGAACAGTCGGGGCCCCGAAGCCTGCGGGTGGTCCCCTACCAGGCGACGGATCACGAAAACTACATCCGCATCCGCATGCAGCTCGAGGGCTATGCTGCCGAGCGGGCTGCGAGCGCGCCGAAAGACCCGAAGCTGATCGATCTGCTGCGGCACCACAACGACGGCATTGCGCAGGCGCTGCGCGCCGACGATCTCGAGGCGGCGCTGGCGAGCAACCAGGCGTTCCACTTCGAACTCTATCGCGGAGCGGGGTATCCGCAGCTGCTCGACGTCGTCTCGACGCTCTGGCTGCGGACCGGTCCGATCGTCGCCTCGGCGCGCACGGACGCGGCACTGTTCGACCGGCTGTTCCATGCCGGTGTCCGTATCCACGGCGAGGCCATCGACGCCGTCGCACGGCGGGATCCGGCCGCCGCGCGCTGGGCCATCAAGCTCGACATCCGCTCCTCCAACCTTGCGATCCGGCGCTTCTACAAGCGAGGCGCGGGCGGCGCGGACGGCGAAAGCGCCTGACACGATTCCTTCCGTGTCGGGCCGACGGACTCCGACCGCTGGCGGCGACAGGTCGGTGGCCCGCCAAGGCGCTCCGCTCAAGGGGTCAGACGATGCGCCGCTCGCAGGCCGCGGGTCAGGAGAGCGTCGGCGCGATCTGACGGGTGACGGCGGCGCCCCCGCCGCGATCCTCGACCGCGCCGCGGGCCCTGCCTCTGCCGCTCGGACGAGGCCCGAGAAAAGGTGCCAGCGGCCGACGTCCATTGCATGGCGCAGATCGGGATCTCTTGCCCCGTCAGGCGCTCTCCTGCAGGCGCTGGCGCGCCGCCAGCGCGAGAAAGGCCGGGCGGCTCTTGCCGAGTGCGGCCGCGCGGGCATCCACCCGGTCCATCAGGCGCTCGTCCATCGAGATGTTGAGGCGCTTGGAGCGGCCCGGAAGGTCGACCGTCACCAGCGCGGTCAGCACCGCCCGCCTATTCTGTAGATGTTGCGCAGGGTGCCGGTCGGGATTGGGTGGACATGATCGAGCCGAAGGGTGCCGACCTGCAGGTGTTCGGAAAGGTCGGAACGACGGCCGTCACAGCCACGCTCCGGGGATGTCCGGCCGTCCGCGAGGGTGACGTCGTCCCCTTCGCCTTCCCGGCGGGCGGCATCCACCTGTTCGACAAAGCCATAGGAGCGCGGTTGAACTGAACCGCTCGCTTTTTCGAACCGGCTCGGCGCTCGACCGCCGGTCGAGGCGAGCGACCACATGTGGGTCTCCGCCCCTCTGTGCGAGGGGTCCCGTGCCGGTGGGCCACCTCAGCGGCGGGTGCCGGATCACCCGTCGAACTCCGCGATCCTGGCGCGAAACCGCCGGTGGAACGTCTCGATGAACTCGCGCGAAATCGATGAGGACGCCGAGAAGCCGGGCGTGATCAGCGACCACTCGAAGGTGATGGTCGGCCGGAAGGGCCGCAGTTCGACGTTCGGCCAGCGGATGTGGCGGGCGGTGAAGAAGTCGACGATGGCGCAGCCGAGACCGGCGCTGACCAGGCCGCAGGCGATCATCGTCAGCGGAGTTTCGGCCCGGATCACCGGCAGGACCGAATGGGTGGTCATCACCGCGTCGAATTTGCTGCGCATCAGCGACGGGCCGGCGAGTGCGACGAGGTCGCATCCGTGCAGGTCCTGCGGAACGATGGTCTCCTTGGCGAGAAGCGGATGGCCGACAGGCGCGGCGAAGACGCCCGGGACCGCCGGAAGATCTTCCGAGACGATCGCGGAGTGCGGAATGCGCTCCTGGACGAAGCCGACGTCGCAGCGGCCCGCGACGACCCAGTCGAGGACCGAAGGCGACGTCATGCCATAGAGGGTGATGTCGACGGCCGGCCGCTCCTTGACGAACTCGGCGACGACGCCGGGCAGGAAGCTCCCGGCCAGAGCCGGCAGACCGGCCACCCGGAGTGCGCCGCCTCGCCGCTCCCGGATGTCGCGCGCGGCAAGTTCGATGCGTTCGAGGCCGACGAAGGAGCGATCCACCTCGCGGTAGAGCGTGATCCCGTCGGCCGTCGGCAGGAGTTTGCCGCCGCGTCGCTCGAACAGCTGCAGCTTCAACTGCTGCTCGAGATCGGCGATCAGGCGGCTGACGGCCGGTTGGCTGATCCCCAGCGAGGCGGCCGCCTCGGAGGCCGATCCGATCAGGATGACGGCTCGGAAGGCCTCGAGCTGGCGACTCTTCAACACGCGTCCTATCCTTCCAACCTATAACATTCTATAATGGAGTTGGTCTGAAAACGTATTTGACTTATGTCGCCCAGTTTTGAAAGCTTCTTGTGTGAGCAATTTCTGAACAGGATGCGATGATGAGCACTCGGCGTACCCTTCTGGCTTCGGCCGCGATCTTCACGCTCTCGGCTGCGGCCACGGCAGCCGCGCAGGAGAAGGTTCTCTCCGTCGCAGCTTATGGTGGCTCCTTCGAGCAGCTGATGCGCGAGCAGGTGTTCCCGGCCTTCGAGAAGGAGCACAACGTCCGCATCGAATACACGGCAGGCAACTCGACCGACACGCTGGCGCGGCTGGTCGCCACCAAGTCCGGCCCGCAGATCGACGTCGCGATCATGGACGACGGTCCGATGTACCAGGCGATCGCCCTCGGCCTCTGCCAGGACCTGACATCGGCGCCGGTCTACGGCGATCTCTACGACACGGCCAAGGTCTCCGGGAACAAGGCCACCGGGCTCGGCGTGGTCGCCACCGGCCTGATGTACAACACCGACTACTTCAAGCAGCAGGGCTGGGACGCCCCGACCTCCTGGGCAGACCTCAAGGACGCGAAATACAAGGGCAAGCTGGTGGTGCCGCCGCTGTCCAACACCTACGGCCTGCACGCGCTCATCATGGAAGCGGGACTGGCCGGCGGCAGCGAGCAGGACATCGATCCGGGTTTCAAGGCCTTCACGGACGAGATCGGCCCGAACGTCCTCGCCTACGAGCCGTCGCCCGGTCAGATGACCGCGCTGTTCCAGAACGGCCAGGCGGTGCTCAGCGTGTGGGGCTCGGCGCGCATCAACTCGCTGAAGACGACCGGCTTCCCGGTCCAGATGGTTTATCCCAAGGAGGGTGCCGTCGCGCTCGGCATTCTCGGCTGCCCGGTCGCCGGCCGCAGCCAGCCGGAGGCACAGGCGTTCCTCCAGTACCTGCTCTCGCCCGAGGTGCAGCAGAAGCTCGCCATCGGCTACGGCTACGGTCCGGTCAACAAGAACGCCAAGCTGACCGACGAGCAGGCCGCCGACATTCCCTACGGCCCGGAGCGGGTCGGCAAGCTGCGCAAGGTCGACTGGGACTACGTCAACCAGCATCGCGAGGAGTGGAACACCCGCTGGACGCGTGAGGTCGAGCGCTGAGCGGCGTAGCGTCGAACGCGACGCCCGCCCGCGAGCGCGGGCGGGTCCACCGGACGAGAGATCCGTCGATGAGCTTCCTTACGATCGAACGCCTGACCAAGGTCTACGACAGCATCACGGCCGTCGACGGCATCTCGCTCGACATCGAGCGCGGTGAGTTCGTCTCGCTGCTGGGGCCATCCGGCTGCGGGAAGACGACGACGCTGCAGATGATCGCCGGCTTCGTCGACGTGACCTCCGGCCGGATCCTGCTCGAGGGCCAGGATCTGGCCCGGGTGCATCCCGCCCGGCGCGGCCTCGGCATCGTGTTCCAGAGCTATGCGCTCTTCCCGCACATGACCGTGGCGGAAAACGTCGGGTTCGGGCTGGAGATGCGGAAGGTGAACCGCGCCGATCGCGATCGCCGCGTCGCGGCGGCGCTCCAGCTCGTGGGCCTGTCGGCGATGGCCGACCGCTACCCGAAGCGCATGTCCGGCGGCCAGCAGCAGCGCGTCGCGCTGGCGCGGGCGCTGGTGATCGAGCCGCATCTGCTGCTGCTCGACGAACCTCTGTCCAACCTCGACGCCAAGCTGCGCGAGGAGATGCAGGGCGAGTTGCGCGACATTCAGGAGCGCACCGGCCTCACCACCATCCTCGTCACCCACGATCAGGCCGAGGCGATGGCGCTGTCGGACCGGATCGTGGTGATGAGCAAGGGCCGCATCGAGCAGATCGACGCGCCGGAGGCGGCCTATCAGGTGCCGGCGACGCGGTTCGTCGCCGATTTTCTCGGCCGCACCAACACGGTCGAGGGCGATTGCGCGGGAGCGGCGGTCTCGGTGGCCGGCGAAACCTGGACGGTTCCTGGCGGCGCGCCGGCCGGGCCCGTGCATGTCGCGGTGCGGCCCGAGCGGGTGACCTTCGCTGAGACGGGCCTTGCCGGGACGGTGCGCAAGCGGGTGTTCCAGGGCAGCCAGTGGTATTTCGAGGTCGAGAGCGTCGTCGGTCCGCTGGCGGTGCTGGCGCCGAACGGCCGTGGCCGCGTACCCGCCGTCGACGAGGCGGTGCGGCTCACCTGGTCGGCCGACGACATGCGCGTGCTGCCGCGCGAGGCCGTGCGATGAGCGCGGTCGCCGCCACGCCGGGACGACCCGCCACCACCTTGCGCGTGAGGGGCACCTACGCGCCCTATCTCCTGTCGCTCCCGGCGCTTGCGGTGATGGGCGTGCTGCTGCTGGTGCCGCTGGCAATGACGCTGGTCCTGTCGCTGCACTCCTTCGGCATGTACACCGGGATCAGCAGCGACTACGCGCTGGCCAACTACGTCGACGTCTTCACCGACCCCTATTTCGGCGAGATCTTCCTGCGCACGCTGCGGATCTCGCTCTGCACGACGCTGCTCGCCGCCGTGCTCGGCGCGCCTGAGGCCTATATCCTGCACCGGATGTCGAGTCCGTGGCGCTCGATCTTCCTCCTGGTGATGCTGGGGCCGCTGCTGATCTCGGTGATCGCGCGCACGCTCGGCTGGGCGATGCTTCTCGGCGCGACAGGGGTGGTCAACCAGACGCTCATCGCTCTTGGGCTCATCCAGACGCCCGTCGAGTTCATGTACGCCGAGACTGGCGTCGTGGTGGCGCTGGCGCACGTCCTGATGCCGTTCATGGTGATCTCGGTCTGGGCGGCGCTGCAGAAGCTCGATCCCCAGGTCGAGAACGCGGCGGTCTCGCTCGGCGCCGGCCAGGCGACGGTGCTGCGACGCGTCGTGCTGCCGCAGATCATGCCCGGCATCCTGTCCGGCTCGATCATCGTCTTCGCGCTCGCGGCCTCGTCCTTCGCCACCCCCTCGATCATCGGCGGCCGCCGCCTGAAGGTCGCGGCGACGCTCGCCTATGACGAGTTCCTGTCGACCCTGAACTGGCCCCTCGGCGCCACCATCGCGGTGCTCCTCCTCGCCGCCAACATCGTCATCATCGTCGGCTGCAACCGGCTCGTCGAGCGGCGCTACCAGCAGGTGTTCCAATGAGGCGCAACGGTCCGCTGGCGCTCGCCTTCCACTGCTTCGTCGTGCTGTTCACGGTCGCGCCGATCCTCGTCGTCTGCGTCGTCGCGTTCACGCCGAACGGCTACCTGTCGCTGCCGACCAGCGGGCTCTCGCTGCGCTGGTTCAGGACGCTCGCGGAGCGGCCGGAATTCCTGCAGTCCTTCCTCGACAGCCTGTGGCTCGCGGCGCTCGCCTCGACGACGGCAGTGTGCCTCGCGGTGCCTGCGGCGCTGGCGATCGGGCGCAACCAGTTCGCCGGCCGCGGGCTCATCCTCAGCCTGTTCCAGTCGCCGCTGATGATCCCGCACCTCGTCCTCGGCATCGCGCTGCTGCGCCTCTTCACCGAGACCGGCATCGGGATCTCGGCCTGGGCGCTGTTCTCGGGCCACCTCATCGTCGTGTTCCCCTTCGCCCTGCGGCTCGTGCTGACCAGTGCCGTCGGCATCGACCGGCAGATCGAGAATGCTGCTGTCTCGCTCGGGGCCGCGCGCTGGACGACCTTCCGACGGGTGACGCTGCCCCTGATCCTGCCAGGCGTCGTGTCGGGGTGGATCCTCTGCTTCATCCAGAGCTTCGACGAGGTGACGATGAGCGTCTTCGTCTCGACGCCACAGACGACGACGCTCCCGGTGCGGCTCTTCCTCTACATCCAGGACAACATCGATCCGCTCGTCGCCGCGGTCTCGGCGATCCTCATCATGGGCACCGTCCTCGTGATGATCGTCCTCGACAGGGTCTTCGGGATGGAGCGCCTTCTGGTCGGGCCCGGCCGCAGCTAGCCGGCTCTGGGGCTATCGAAAGAACAAGACAATGCAGAACGATTACGATTTTGCCGTCGTCGGAGGCGGGCTGGTCGGCGCTGCCGTCGCCTACGGCCTCGGCAAGCGCGGGCTGAAGGTCCTGATGCTGGACGAAGGCGACGTCGCCAAGCGTGCCTCGCGCGGCAACTTCGCCCTGGTCTGGGTCCAGAGCAAGGGGCTCGGAATGCCCCGCTACGCCACCTGGACGCGGGCCTCGTCCGACCACTGGCCCGGTTTCGCCGCTGAGCTGCGCGAGGTCGCCGGCTTCGATCTCGCCTATCGCCGGCCCGGCGGCTTTCACCTCGTGCTGTCGCAGGACGAACTCGAACGGCGCGCCGCGTCCATCCAGCGCCTGCACAACCAGGACGAGGTCGAGCCGTATCACATCGAGGTGCTCGATGGAGACGAGATCCGCCGGCGGTTGCCCGAGGCCGGGCCGGAGGTCGCG
This sequence comes from Mangrovibrevibacter kandeliae, assembly GCF_024519155.1. GTDB lineage: Bacteria > Pseudomonadota > Alphaproteobacteria > Rhizobiales > Rhizobiaceae > Mangrovibrevibacter > Mangrovibrevibacter kandeliae. The sequence continues at coordinate 116,152 of NZ_JANIFJ010000001.1, forward strand.
GGCGGCACCTATTGCGCGCTCGACGGCGACGTCAACTCGCTGAAGCTCTTCCGTGCCATGCACGCAGGCTTCGTCCGGAACGGCGGGAGCTACCGCAACGGCGCGCTGGTCGACCGGATCGAGGCGGGCGACGGGGGCTATCGCCTCGTCACGCCGGATGGCGCCCACACCGCCGACCGGGTCGTGCTCGCCGCCGGCCTCGACAACCCGCGGCTCGGCGCGATGGTCGGGCTCGACGTGCCCGTGCGCCCGCTCCGCGGCCAGGTCATCGTCACCGAGAAGACCGCCCCCTTCCTCGACATGCCGCTGTCGACCATCCGTCAGACCGACGAGGGCGGCGTGATGATCGGCGACAGTCAGGAGGAGGCGGACGACCACGATGTGATGCGACCCGGCATCAACGCGGTAATGGCCGACCGGGCGGTGCGCATGTTTCCGCGGCTCGGCCGCCTCAACGTGGTGCGCACCTGGTCGGCGCTTCGCGTCTACAGCCGCGACGGCTTCCCGATCTACGAGGAGTCCCCCAGCCATCCCGGCGCCTACGTCGTCACCTGCCACTCCGGTGTCACGCTGGCCGCCGCCCATTCGCAGATCCTCGCCGGCAAGCTCGCCGACGGCGGTCTCACGTCCGACTTCGACGACTTCTCCGCACGGAGGTTCCATGTATCAGCGGCTTCCTGAGCCCGGCGGCATGCCGATCCCCTTCACCCTCGACGGCCGGCGGCTCGAGGGCCGCGCCGGAGACACCGTCGCCGCCGCACTGCTGGCGGCCGGAGTCGAGACGTGCCGCACGAGCGCCGTCGGCGGTGCTCCGCGCGCGCCCTATTGCATGATGGGCGTCTGCTTCGAGTGCCTCGTGACGATCGACGGCGTCGGCAACCGCCAGGGCTGCCTCGTGCCGCTGCAGGCCGGCATGGCGGTCGAGACCCAGCTCGGGCACGGCAAGCGGGAGCTGGCGCGATGAACACGCTGAACGAGGTTTCCGAACTCGCCGCCGCCTACGATCTCGTCGTGATCGGCGCAGGACCGGCGGGCATGGCCGCGGCGACGCTCGCCGCCGGAGCCGGGGTGTCGTGCCTTCTCGTCGACGAGAACCCGGCGCCGGGCGGCCAGATCTATCGCGGCATCGGCTCGACGCCGCTCACCGAGCGCAGGCTGCTCGGCGAGGAGTACTGGAAGGGCGCGGAGATCGCGTCGGCCTTTGCCGGCAGCGCTGCGAGCTACCTGCCGCAGGCGACCGTCTGGCAGCTGTCGCCGGAGCGCGAGCTCGGCATCTCCCGGGGCGGGCGGACCCGGATGATCCGGGCGACGCGCGTGATCATGGCGACCGGCGCGCTGGAGCGGCCGTTTCCGATCCCGGGCTGGACGCTGCCCGGCGTGATGACCGCTGGCGCTGCGCAGATCCTCCTGAAGACGGCCGGCGTCGCGGTCTCCGGCAAGGTCGTTCTGGCGGGCACCGGACCGCTGCTGTGGCTCATCGCCGCCCAGTACCTCGCCGCCGGCAAGCGCTTCGATGCGATCCTCGACACGACCCCGAAGGGAAGCTGGCGCAAGGCGCTGTCGGAGCTGCCTCGCTTCCTCGCCTCGCCCTACCTGCGCAAGGGACTGCGGCTGATGGCGACCGTGCGCGGCAGCGCCAGGGTCATCTCCGGCGTCACCGCGCTCGCCGCAGAGGGCTCGGACCATCTCACGCAGGTCCGTTACACCGTCGCTGGACGAGAGAGCGTCATCGACGCCGACCATCTTCTGCTGCATCAGGGGGTGGTCCCGAACATCAACATGGCCAGCGCCAGCGGTTGCGCCATCGACTGGGACGACGAGCAGCTCGCCTTCGTGCCGCGGGTGGACGCGTGGGGCGCCACCAGCGTCGGCGGGATCGCGATCGCCGGCGACGGGGCCGGGATCGCAGGCGCAGAGGCGGCGGCCGAGCGCGGCCGCCTCGCCGCGCTCGATGCGCTGGCGGCGCTCGGCAGGATCACGCCGGAGGAGAAGGCGCGCCGCGCGGCGCCGATCCGTGCGATCGTCGCGCGGTACGACCGGGGGCGGGCCTTCCTCGACCGGCTCTACCGGCCGGCGGAGCAGTTCCGTGTCGCCACCGATGCAACCGTCGCCTGCCGCTGCGAGGAGGTCACCGGGGGCCAGATCCGCGACGTCGTCGCCAACCTCAACGTGCTCGGGCCGAACCAGCTGAAGTCGTTCCTGCGCTGCGGGATGGGCCCGTGCCAGGGACGCCTCTGCGGCCTCACCGTCACCGAGACGATCGCCCGCACGCGCGGCGTCGATCCGGCAGAAGTCGGCTACTACCGTCTGCGCGCCCCGGTGAAGCCGATCACGCTCGCCGAGCTCGCGACGCTCGAGCACAGCGAGGCCGAGATCAAGACGGTGGCCCGGGGCTGACATGGCGACCAGCGACGTCCTCGTCATCGGCGGCGGCCTGCATGGCTGCTCGGCCGCGCTGCAGCTGTCGATGCGCGGCCTGTTGGTGCGGCTGATCGAGAAGGACTATCCGGGTCGGCATGCCTCCGGCGTCAATGCCGGCGGCGTGCGCCGGCTCGGACGCGCGATGCCGGAGGTCCCGCTCTCCATCGCCTCGATGGAGCTCTGGCATCGGATCGAGGACCTCGTCGACGACGACTGCGGCTTCGAGAGCCACGGTCAGATCAAGGTCGCGGAGAGCGAAGCCGATCTCGCGCTCTGCCGGGCTCGCGCACGGGAGCTCATGGACGCCGGGTTCGACCACGAGGAGGTCATCGGGCAGAGCGAGCTGCGCGAGCTTCTGCCGGCGGTCGCCGAGCACTGCGTCGGGGGCCTGATCTCGCGGGCCGACGGCGCGGCGCTGCCCTTCAGGACGGTGCAGGCCTTCCGCAACAAGGCGGCGCGATTGGGCGCCGACATCGTGGAGGGGTGCGGAACGGCCACCGTCGAGCGTCGCGATGGCGTCTGGACGGCGACGCTCGCCGACGGCACCCGACATTCGGCGCCGGTGCTGGTGAACGCGGCCGGCGCCTGGGCCGGCACCATCGCCGCGGCCGCCGGCGAACCGGTGCCGCTCGAGGTCGTGGCCCCGATGCTGATGATCACCGAACGTCGCCCGCACTTCCTGACGCCCGTGGTCGGCGCGACCTCGCGCACGCTGTCCTTCAAGCAGTTCGCCAACGGCACGGTGCTGATCGGAGGCGGCTATCTCGGCCGCGCCGATCCCGCGAGCAACCGCACCGAACTCGACTACGTCAAGCTCGGCGAAAACGCCCGGACGGCGAGGGAGCTGTTTCCGGTGATGCGGGACGCGCGTCTCGTCCGGGCCTGGGCCGGCATCGAGGCGCGCATGGCCGACGGCATCCCGGTGATCGGGCCGAGCGGGACGCAGGAGGGGCTGTTCCACTCCTTCGGCTACTCGCTGCACGGCTTCCAGCTCGGGCCGATCTGCGGCGCGATCATCGCGGAGCTCGTCGTGTCCGGGCGCACCAACCTGCCGATCGAGCCCTTTTCGATCGGCCGCTTCGCCGCCGCAGCGGCCGCCTGAGCCAGGCTTTCCCGCCGGTCATCACCGGCACCTCCAGCGACCACGAAAGGACAACAGATGGTCAAGCGCATTCTCCAGACCCCGATCATGCACCGCATGGTGGAGCACAACGGCGTCGTCTATCTCGGCGGCATCGTCGCCGACGACCGCAGCCAGTCGATGGGCGGCCAGACGGCCCAGATCTGCGAGAAGATCGATGCGCTGCTCGCCGAGGCGGGCACCGACAAGACCAGGCTCCTGACGGCGATGCTCTACATCACGGACATGAGCCAGAAGGACGCGATGAACCAGTCCTGGACGCGCTGGATCGAAGCCGGCGACCTGCCGACTCGCGCCACGATCGGTGTCGCCGATCTCGGCAAGGACATCCTGATCGAGATCGTGGTGAGCGCGGCGGTCTAGGCTACCGTCGCAAGCGGCGCTCGTCTTCGGGCGGCGCGGCCGGCGCTTGCACGACAGGCGGCCCTTCCGACCGCGGTGACGCGGCGGGCCCCACACGGGGAGCTGCTGCCCGGGTCCGACAGGGCGGACAGGCAGCCGCGGCAGGGACGTCGACATGCAGAAGGCCGGGCTTGCGCCCGGCCTTCGTCTCGTGTCCGACCCCGCGCGGTCAGTTCGACGTCTTGGTCGCCGCCTCGGAGTCCTGCCAGCTCTTCACCAGCTCGTCATAGTTGACGGTGACCGGCTTTTCCTTCTCGTTCTCGACCTTGGGCTGGGGCGCGATGTTGCCATCCTTCTTGGCCTCCGCGACCCAGTAGTCCATGTCGTGCTCCTCGTTCAGCTTCGGGCCGATGTCGCCCTGAATGCCGGCCCGCTCGAGGCGCTCCATCACCTTTTCCTGGTCGGCGCAGAGCGCGTCCATCGCCTCCTGCGGCGTCTTGGCGCCGGAGGCGGCGTCGCCGATGTTCTGCCACCAGAGCTGGGCGAGCTTCGGGTAGTCCGGGACGTTGGTTCCGGTCGGAGTCCACTGCACGCGGGCCGGCGAGCGGTAGAACTCGATCAGGCCGCCGAGCTTCGGCGCGCGCTCGGTGAACGACTTGTCGCGGATGGTGGAGTCGCGGATGAAGGTGAGGCCGACATGGCTCTTCTTCACGTCCACCGTCTTGGAGGTGACGAACTGGGCGTAGAGCCAGGCGGCCTTCGCCCGGTCGACCGGGGTCGACTTCATCAGCGTCCAGGAGCCGACGTCCTGGTAGCCGAGCTTCATGCCGTCCTTCCAGTAGACGCCGTGCGGCGAGGGCGCGACGCGCCACTTCGGCGTGCCGTCCTCGTTGACGACCGGCAGGCCTTCCTTGGCCATGTCGGCGGTGAAGGCGGTGTACCAGAAGATCTGCTGGGCGATGTTGCCCTGCGCCGGCACCGGACCCGATTCGGAGAAGGTCATGCCCTGCGCCTCGGCCGGCGCGTAAGCCTTCAGCCAGTCGAGATACTTGGCGATCGAGTAGACGGCCGCCGGGCCGTTGGTGTCGCCGCCGCGCGCGACGCACGAGCCGGTCGGCTGGCTCTTGTCGTTGACGCGGATGCCCCATTCATCGACCGGCTTGCCGTTCGGCAGGCCCTTATCGCCGTTGCCGGCCATCGACAGCCAGGCGTCGGTGAAACGCCAGCCGAGCGATGGATCCTTCTTGCCGTAGTCCATGTGGCCGTAGACCTTCTTGCCGTCCGCCTCGCGGCCGGTGAAGAATTCGGCAATGTCCTCATAGGCCGACCAGTTGACGGGGACGCCGAGGTCGTAGCCGTACTTGGCCTTGAAGTCGGCCTTGTTCTTCTCGTCGTTGAACCAGTCGTAGCGGAACCAGTAGAGGTTGGCGAACTGCTGGTCCGGCAGCTGGTACATCTCGCCGTCCGGCGCGGTGGTGAACGACTTGCCGATGAAGTCGTCGATGTCGAGCATCGGATTGGTGACGTCCTTGCCCTCGTTCTTCATCCAGTCGGTCAGGCTGCGCACCTGGCCGTAGCGCCAGTGGGTGCCGATGAAGTCGGAATCGTTGACCCAGCCGTCATAGAGGTTCTGGCCGGTCTGCATCTGGGTCTGGATTTTCTCGACGACGTCACCCTCCTGGATGATGTCGTGGACGACCTTGATCCCGGTGATCGCCGTGAAGGCGGGGGCGAGCGTCTTCGACTCGTAGGCGTGCGTCGTGAGCGATTCGGAGACGACGTGGATCTCCATGCCCTGGAAGGGCTTGGCGGCGTCGACGAACCACTGCATCTCCTTTTCCTGGTCGGCGCGCGAGAGCGTCGACAGGTCCTTGATCTCGGTGTCGAGGAACTGCTTGGCCTCGTCCATGCCGGCCAGCGCCGGACCGCTCGCCAGTGCGACGGCCAAGAGCGCCGTCGAGCCCCAAAGAATGCGCTTCATGTCAAACCCTCCCGTGTCGTTGCCCGGCCGATCCTCCCGATCGGCCTGCCGGTCGTGATGCCGCACTGGACGCGCGACCGGCGGCGCGCCCCGGCAGTTCCGCCCCCGGCTAGACCAGCCGGAAGACGAGAATGAAGAAGGCCGCGCAGGGAATCAGCGCGTACCACAGCGGCAGTTCCGTGCCCCACAGCCAGCCGAGGCAGATGAAGGCCGAGCCGAGCAGCGACACGAACAGGCGGTCGCCGCGGGTCGTCTCGAAGTTGAGGATGCCGACCCTCGGGGTGCCGCCGGGCACGGCCCATTCCCAGACGCCCATGCCGACGAGCATCAGGACGATCGCGACGAAGAAGATCGCCGTCGGCCAGGTCCAGGCCATCCAGGTGAGGTCGATCATCACACCCTCCCCAGGGCGAAGCCCTTGGCGATGTAGTTGCGCACGAACCAGATCACGACCGCGCCGGGGATGATGGTGAGCGCGCCGGCGGCCGCGAGGAGCCCCCAGTCCATGCCGGCCGCCGAGACGGTGCGGGTCATGATCGCGGCGATCGGCTTGGCCGCCGTCACCGTCAGCGTGCGGGCGAGCAGGAGCTCGACCCAGGAGAACATGAAGCAGAAGAAGGCGGCGACACCGATACCGCTGGCGATCAGCGGCATGAAGATCCGGACGAAGAAGCGCGGGAACGAATAGCCGTCGATGTAGGCGGTCTCGTCGATCTCCTTCGGGACACCCGACATGAAGCCCTCCAGAATCCACACCGCCAGCGGCACGTTGAACAGGCAATGGGCGAGCGCCACCGCGATGTGCGTGTCGATCAGGCCGAAGGCCGAGTAGAGCTGGAAGAAGGGCAGGGCGAAGACGGCCGGCGGCGCCATCCGGTTGGTCAGGAGCCAGAAGAACAGGTGCTTGTCGCCGAGGAAGCGGTAACGCGAGAAGGCGTAGGCCGCCGGCAGCGCCGCCGCCACCGAGATCACCATGTTCATCAACACGTAGATCAGCGAGTTGACGTAGCCCGAATACCAGGACGGGTCGGTGAAGATCGTCGCGTAGTTCTTCAGCGTCGGATGGTTCGGGACGAGCGTCATCGTCGTCACGATCTCCTGGTTCGTCTTGAAGCTCATGTTGACGAGCCAGTAGATCGGCAGGAGCAGGAAGAGGATGTAGAGGATCGGGATCAGCGCCTTCGGCCGGAAGCGCCCGCTCGCCGCATGCTCGCGCGCCGACAGCGCCGTCTCAGAGCGAGGTTCGGCGGGCAGCGCGCCGGCCGCAGTGGTCGCCTGGTCGCTCATCGTGCGGCCTCCTTGACCGGCCGGTCCGCCCCGACATTGGTCATCACGGTGTAGAAGACCCAGGACAGCGCGAGGATGATCAGGAAGTAGATCAGGCTCATCGCCGCTGCCTCGCCGAGGTTGAACTGCCCGATCGCCAGCTTGACGAGGTCGATCGACAGGAAGGTCGTCGAGTTGCCGGGGCCGCCGCCGGTGACGACGAAGGGCTCGGTGTAGATCATGAAACTGTCCATGAAGCGCAGGAGCACGGCGATCAGAAGCACCCGGCCCATCTTCGGCAGCTGGATGTAGCGGAAGACGGCCCAGCGCGAGGCGCCGTCGATCTTGGCGGCCTGGTAGTAGGCGTCGGGGATCGACACGAGCCCGGCGTAGCAGAGCAGGACGACGAGGCTGGTCCAGTGCCAGACGTCCATCAGGATCACCGTCGCCCAGGCGTCCACCGGATTGGCGACGTAGTTGTAGTCGATGCCCATCGCATCGAGGGTGTAGCCGAGGAGCCCGATGTCGGTCCGCCCGAAGACCTGCCAGATCGTGCCGACGACGTTCCACGGGATCAAGAGCGGCAGCGCCATCAGGACGAGGCAGACCGACACCCAGACGCCCTTCTTGGGCATCGACAGCGCAACGAGGATGCCGAGCGGCACCTCGATGGCGAGGATGATGGCCGAGAAGAGAAGGTTGCGGACCAGCGCGTCGTGGAAGCGGTCGGAGGTCAGCATCTCCTTGAACCAGTCGGTGCCGTACCAGAAGAACTGGTTGTTCCCGAAGGTGTCCTGGAAGGCGTAGTTGACCACCGTCATCAGCGGGATGACGGCCGAGAAGGCGACCAGCACCAGCACCGGCAGCACCAGGAACCAGGCCCGGTTGTTCCAGGTCTTATCCATGCGCCAGCCTCCCGTCGCGCTCGACCAGCCAGGACTCGGCGTAGAGGTTCAGTCCTTCCGGCGCGAAGCTCGCATCCGCCTCGGCCGGAATGGGAGCGTCGTCGCGCAGGACGGCGCTCAGCGGTGCGCCGTTCAGCCGGGCCCGCACGATGCGCTCGGAGCCGACGTCCTCGACCCGGTCGATGGTGACGGGCACGCCGCTGCCGCGCGGCACGATCCGCACGAATTCAGGCCGCACGCCGAGCTCGATGCGTCCGGGCGTCCGGGCCGGAAGGATCCCCGGCAACGCGATGCGGGCGCCCGACACCACCGCCGCGCCGTCCTCGAGGCGGCAGGGCAGGATGTTCATGCCGGGCGAGCCGATGAAGTAGCCGACGAAGGTGTGCCGCGGCCGCTCGAAGAGCTCCTCGGGGGTCCCGATCTGCACGACCTCGCCGGCATGCATCACCACGACCTTGTCGGCGAAGGTGAGCGCCTCGGTCTGGTCGTGGGTCACGTAGACCATGGTCATCGCGAACTCGCGGTGCAGCTGTTTCAGCTCGGAGCGGAGCTGCCACTTCATGTGCGGGTCGATGACGGTCAGCGGCTCGTCGAACAGGATCGCGTTGACGTCGGAGCGCACCAGGCCGCGGCCGAGCGAGATCTTCTGCTTCTCGTCGGCGGTGAGGCCGCGGGCCTTGCGGTCGGCCTTCGCCTCGAGGCCGATGCGGCGCAGCATGTCGGCGACGCGCGTCCTGATTTCGGCGGCCGGCACCTTCCGGTTCTTCAGCGGGAAGGCGAGGTTCTCGCGCACCGTCATGGTGTCGTAGATCACCGGGAACTGGAACACCTGGGCGATGTTGCGCGCCTCGGGCGTCAGCCGCGTAACGTCCCGGTCGTCGAAGCGCACGTGCCCCTCGGACGGCGTCAGCAGGCCGGAGATGATGTTGAGGAGCGTGGTCTTGCCGCAGCCGGAGGGGCCGAGCAGCGCATAGGCGCCGCCGTCCTCGAAGCTGTGGTCGACCTCGCGCAGGGCGTAGGTGCCGGCGCGGGCAAGATCGGGCGTGTAGGCGTGGCGGATGTGGTCGAGGCGGATGCGGGCCATCGGCGTCTCCTCAGGCCGCCAGGGCGGCGGGTTCGCCGACGGCGCTGCCGGTGCGATCGAAGACCAGCACCTTGGCCGGATCGAAGGTCAGGCGGACGCGGTCGCCGGTTTCCACCCGTCGGATGCCGTGGACCAGGGCGACGATGCGCTCGTGGCCGAAATCGGCGTGGATGAAGGTCTCCGAACCCGTGACCTCCGTCAGCGACACGGTTGCCTCGAATCCTGCGGATTCAGACCCGGCGAGTGTCAGCCGGTGCGGCCGGATGCCTACGAGATAGGCGCCGTCCGCAAGACCGGCATGGGCGGCCGCGGCCTCGAAGACGAGGCCATCCGGCCCGCTGAAGCGCCGGCCGGCCTTCTCCACTGCGACGACATTCAGCGGCGGGTCAGAGAAGGTGCGCGCCGTCAGGAGGTCGCGCGGCCGGCGGAACACCGCCGTCGTCTCGCCGAACTGCGTGATGCGGCCCTTCGAGAGGGTGGCGGTGTGGCCGCCGAGGAGGAGGGCCTCCTGCGGCTCGGTGGTGGCATAGACGAAGATGGCGCCCGTCTCGGCAAAGATCCGCGGCAGTTCCTCGCGCAGTTCCTCGCGCAGCTTGTAGTCCAGATTGGCGAGCGGCTCGTCGAGCAGCACGAGGTCGGCCTGCTTGACGAGCGCGCGGGCAAGGGCGGTGCGCTGCTGCTGGCCGCCGGAGAGGTTGAGCGGCGTGCGGTCGAGATAGGGCGTCATCTTCAGAAGCTCGGCGGCCCGCTTGACCGCCGCGTCGATCTCGGCGGCCGGGCGCTTCTGGATGCGCAGCGGCGAGGCGATGTTCTCGTAGACGGTCAGCGTCGGGTAATTGATGAACTGCTGGTAGACCATCGCGACGTTGCGCCGTCGCACCGGCACGCCTGTCACGTCCTTGCCGTCCATCGTCACGCGCCCCGCGGTCGGCGCATCGAGCCCTGCCATCAGCCGCATCAGGCTCGTCTTGCCCGACAGCGTCGGCCCGAGCAGCACGTTCAGCGTGCCGCGCTCCAGACGGAGCGACACGTCCACGATATGTGCCTCGCCGCCGACGGTGCGGCTGACGGATTGTAGGTCCAGCATCGTCCTCCCAAACGGTGCCTATTCGGCGGCCGCCCTCCGTTCCTCTCTGACCTGCGCCAGGTGTGCTTCGAGCCGCGCCGTCTCCTCCCGAGAAAAGCGCAGGCCGAGCTTGGTGCGGCGCCACAGGATGTCGTCCGCCGTGCGCGCCCATTCGTTGCGTACGAGCCAGCCGACCTCGGCCTCGCTGAGGCCATGCCCGAGATCGTGACCGAGATCGCCGGACGCGGCAATGCGGCTGGCGTCGGTGCCGTAGGCGCGCACCAGCCGGCGGACGGTCCGCGCGTCCAGATCCGGCAGGCGGCGGCTCAACTCGGCCTCGATCCGATCTGTGCCGTCGACCGGGTAGTCGCCACCGGGCAACGGCTGCGTGCCGGTCCAGCCCTTGCCCTTCGCGCCGATCGCACGGCCGATCTGCTCGAGCACCTCCTCCGCCAGCACGCGATAGGTGGTGATCTTGCCGCCGAAGCAGTTCAGGAGGCCCGGCTCGCCGGGGCCGCCCTCGACTTTCAGAACGTAGTCGCGCGTCGCCTCCTGCGCCTTCGAGGCGCCGTCGTCATAGAGCGGCCGCACGCCGGAATAGGTCCAGGCGATGTCCGCCCGCGTCACCGGGCGCGCAAAGTAGTCGCTCGCCGAGGCGAGGAGGTAGTCGACCTCCGCCTCGCTGATCGCCGCCGCGCCCGGGTCGCCCTCATAGTCGCGATCGGTGGTGCCGACGAGGGTGAAGTCGTCCTCGTAGGGAATGGCGAAGATGATCCGCCCGTCGGCGTTCTGGAAGATGTAGGCGCGGTCGTGGTCGAAAAGCTTTCGGGTGACGATGTGCGAGCCCTGCACGAGTCGGATGTGGTGCGCCTCGTTGCGGCCGAGCGCGCCGCGCAGGATGGCGTCCACCCAGGGGCCGCCGGTGTTGACGAGAAAGCGCGCCGAGGCCTGAAGGGTGGCGCCGCTCGCCCGGTCGATCAGCTTGAGCCGCCAGCGATCGCCTTCGCGCCGCGCTTCCACGAGCTCGGTCCGCACCAGGATGTCGGCACCGCGCGCCGCCGCGTCCCGGGCGTTGAGGACGACGAGACGCGCATCGTCGACACGTGCGTCGGAGTATTCGAAGCCCTTGCGGAACTCCGGCTTCAGCGGCGCGCCCAGCGGGCCGCCGAGGTCCACCGACTGCGTTGCCGGCAGCCGCTTGCGCCCGCCGATGTGGTCGTAGAGGAACAGGCCGAGCCGCAGCAGCCAGGCCGGCCGCAGGCCCTTGTGATGCGGCAGCACGAAGCGCAGAGGGCGGATGATGTGCGGCGCGATCGCCCACAGCACCTCGCGCTCCATCAGCGCATGCCGCACCAGGCTGAACTCGTAGTGCTCAAGATAGCGCAGGCCGCCGTGGATCAGCTTGGTCGACCAGGACGAGGTGCCCGACGCGAGATCGTTCATCTCGGCGAGGCCGACGCTGTAGCCGCGTCCGGCCGCGTCGCGCGCAACGCCGCAGCCATTGATGCCGCCGCCGATGACGAAGATGTCGTAGTCGCGCATCGAACGTCTCGGCCCCTTTCGCATCGCAGCATTTCTTCGCAAGTTGCGAATGAAGCGAATGCTAACGTGAAAGAGAAACGAAGATCAAACGAAATCTACCGCGTGCGGAGCGAAAGCGGACAGGACCCCGCCGCCGCCAGCGAACCGTGCATGCGAGCCTCTCCCCAGGGTTCGACGACGGCGCAACACCGTACGATCAGGCTTCACCGTCGTCCGACCCATCGCCGCCGGTTTCGATCAGGGCGAGCTCGTGCCGGGCGCAGACGGCCCGTATCGCAGCCGGAGCCCGATCGGTGACGAAGCTGTGGACCTGCGAGAGGTGGCCGATCCGCACCGGTGCGGTCCGGTCGAACTTCGAGCCGTCGGCGGCGAGGATCACGTGGCGGGCGTTCGACATGATGGCCTGGGCAACGCGCACCTCGCGGTAGTCGTAGTCGAGGAGCGATCCGTCGGCGTCGATCGCCGACACGCCGATGACGGCATAATCGACCTTGAACTGGCGGATGAAGTCGACGGCTGCCTCGCCGACGATGCCGCCGTCCGCACGGCGCACGACGCCGCCTGCGATGACGATCTCGACATTGGGGTAGGGCCGCATCAGCGAGGCGACATTGATGTTGTTTGTGATCACCATCAGGCCCGACTTGCGCAGGAGCGCCTGCGCGACCGCCTCGGTCGTCGTCCCGATGTTGATGAAGAGCGAGGCGTTGTCGGGGATCAGGTCGGCCACTGCCCGGCCGATGATCGCCTTCTCCTGCGCAGCGATCGCCCGGCGGGCGTCGTAGTCGACGTTCTCGACACCGGAGGAGAGGATGGCGCCGCCATGGATGCGCGCCAGCAGGCGCGCGTCACACAGGCCATTGAGGTCCTTGCGGATCGTCTGGAGCGAGACCTGGAACTGCCCGGCGAGATCCTCGACCACGACCTTGCCGCTGCGCTTGGCCAGTTCGAGGATCTGGGTCTGGCGTTCCGAAAGCATCGTCACTCTCCCTGGGCGCGAACCATGCCCAAGGCGAAAGCGAATCGCAAATGCCGCCACGCGCGTGACGCCGTCCGGCCGGAAGGCCCCAGCGCCTCGTCAAAGCCTGGAGCGCCAGCTCAGCTCTCGTGGATCGGCTCGGCGCAGAACTTGCCGCCCTGGTACACCGCGTCGACGGCATCCTTGTCCGGCACGGACATCGCGGCGTCGATCTTCGCCCTGAAGGCTTCGGAGGAGTCCTTCGGCTGCCAGCCGAGGAAGGCGGCCGAAGAGTTGTCCCACCAGGTCGCCTGGTTGTTCGACACGCCCCAGACGATCGGCCGGCCGATGCGCGGGGCGCGGAACACGCACTCGACCAGCGAGACGAAGTCGTCCGGGCTCAGCCAGGTGGCGAGCATCCGGTGGTCGCGCGGCTCGGGGAAACACGAGCCGATCCGCACCAGGGCCGTCTCCTGTCCGAACTTGTCGAAGTAGAGGCTGGACATCGCCTCGCCGAAGCACTTCGAGACGCCGTAGAGGCTGTCCGGCCGGTGCGGATCGTCCACCTGCAGGCGGACGTCCTGCGTGTAGAAGCCGATCGTGTGGTTGGAGCTGGCGAAGAGGATGCGCGGCTGGCCCGCCGCGCGGGCGGCCTCATAGAGGTTGTAGACGCCGACGAGATTGGCCTCGCAGATCTCGTCGAAGGTCCGCTCCACCGAGACACCGCCGAGATGCAGGATGCCGTCGCAGCCGGCGACGAGGTCCCGGACGGCCTGCCGGTCGCCGAGGTTGCACTGGATCACCTCCTCGCCCTCGCCCGGCGCCTCCATCGGGGCGACGTCGGAGAGGCGGAGCGTCCTGGCGAGATGCTTCAGGCGCGAGCGGGCGAGACGTCCGAGACCGCCGGCGGCGCCGGTGATGAGGAGGCGTTCGAGCATCGGAGCGTTCCTATTGCTGGAAGAAGCCCGGCAGCGTCAGCGACAGGGCCGGGATGTAGGTGGTGAGCATCAGGGCGACGAAGATGGCAAGGTAGAACGGCCAGATCGTCTGCACCGCGCGCTCGAGCTTCACCCCGCCGATGGCGCAGCCGACGAAGAGGCAGGCGCCGACCGGCGGCGTCGTCAGGCCGAGGCCGAGATTCATCATCATGACGATCCCGAACTGCACCGGGTCCATGCCCGCCTCGCGCACCACCGGCAGGAAGATCGGGGTGCAGATCAGGATCAGCGCCGCCATGTCCATGATCATGCCGAGGACGAGCAGGATGACGTTCAGCATGAACAGGATGACGATCGGGTTCTCGGAGATCGCCTGCAAGGAGCCTGCCAGCGCCTCGGGCACCCGGTAGAGGGCGAGGAGATAGGCGAAGCCGAGGGCCGTCGCGACGAGGATCATGACGAGCGCGGTGGTGCGGACGGAGTCCAGCACCGCGCGTTTGAAGCCGGTCCAGGTCAGCTCGCGATAGACGAGGGCGGTGACCAGCACCGCATAGATCGCGCCGAACGCCCCGGACTCGGTCACCGTCATGATGCCGGACAGGACGCCGCCGACGATGATGACGGCGGTGAAGAGGCCGGGCAGGGCGACGAGGAAGCTGAGGCCCAGCGCCCGCCAGCCCGGGAATGGCTCGCCGCCATAGCCGCGCCGGACCCCGACAACATAGGCCGCCACCGCCAGGCACAGGCACATCAGGACGCCCGGGATGACGCCGGCGATGAACAGCTGCGTCACCGAGACGCCGCCGGCCGCCACCGAGTAGAGGATCATGTTGTGGCTCGGCGGGATCACCACGCCGGCGACCGACGAGGTGACGGTGACGTTCACCGCATAGTCGCCGTCATAGCCCTTCTCCTTCATCACCGGGATGAGGATCGAGCCGAGCGCCGATGTGTCGGCGACCGCCGAGCCGGAGATGCCGCCGAACAGCATCGAGGCCGCGACGTTGACGAGGCCAAGACCGCCGCGCACCGAGCCGACGGCGGCCGCCGCGAGCCGCACGAGGCGCACCGCGATGCCGCCCTGCATCATCAGCTCGCCGGCGAAGATGAAGAAGGGGATCGCCAGCAGCGACAGCACCGAGACGCCCGACACCATGCGCTGGAAGGCGACGAAGGTCGGAATGCCCTCGTAGATGAAGCCACAGAGGGTCGCCATGCCGAGCGCGAAGGCCACGGGCACGCCGATCAGGAGCGCCAGGAAGAAGACGCCGAACAGAAGCAGGAGACCCATCAGACGCGCCTTGCGGAGAGGTCGGCGGCGCGGGTGAGGAGGCCGACGAGCGAGAACAGGACGATCAGCGCGCCGCAGATCGCGAGCGGCGCCGAGCGCCAGCCCTCCGAGACGCCGAGCATCGGGACGATGCGTCGGCCGGTCGCCGTCACGAGGGTGACGCCGTACCAGGCCATGAAGGCGCCGAACACGCCGAGCAGCAGCTCGGCGGCGATGGTCATCACCTCGCGCGGCCGCTCGGGCAGCGCATCGCGCAGGAAGCCGATGGACAGGTGCGTGTTGCGCCAAACGCCGACGGCGGCGCCCAGGAAGGTGATCCAGACGATCAGCATCAGCGACATCTGCTCGACCCAGGTGGGCGTGTTGTTGAGGACGTAGCGGCCGAACACCAGCCAGCCGAAGATCGCGATCAGGATCACCATCATGATGCCGGTGACGAACATGCAGAGCGAGGAGAGGAGCTCGGCGCCCGTCACCAGGAGGGCCAGCCAGCGCGGGCGCAGCGGCGCGGCCGGCGCAGCGGTAACGGAGTGGGGCGACAGGGGCATCGGGATGAGGTCCATACGACGCGCGGCGCCCGGTGGCGCCGCGGGGCCTGCCGGACAAGGCCCGGCAGGGTCTCAGGGAAAAAGCTCCTGCCGCGGGCGGGACAGCCCGCCCGCAGCAGGAGGAAGCTTACTGGGCCTTGGTCGAGCGGATGTCGTCGACCAGCGACTTCAGGTCCGGATTGGCCTTCAGGAAGTCGTCATAGACCGGCTTCATCTTGTCCTGGAACGGACCCTTGTCGGCGATCTCGTTGATCTTCACGCCGGCCGCCTCGACCTTCTTGCGGCTCTCCTCTTCCTGCTTGGCCCACAGCTCGCGCTGTTCGTTGGCCGCGTCGATCGCCGCCTGCCGCACGATCGTCTGGTCCTCCGGGGAGAGCGCGTCCCAGCTCGTCTTGGAGATGCAGACGCACTCCGGCAGGATCAGGTGCTCGGTCAGCGAGAAGTACTTCGCCACTTCGTAGTGGTTCGAGCTGTCGAAGGACGGGAAGTTGTTTTCTGCTCCGTCGAGAACGCCGGTCTTCAGCGACTGGAACACCTCGCCATAGGCCATCGGCGTGGCGTTGCCGCCCATGTTGTCGACCATGTCGACATAGAGCTGGTTGTTCATGACGCGCATCTTCAGCCCGTCGAGATCGGCCGGCTTCTCGATCGGCCGCTTGGTGTCGTAGAAGCTGCGCGCGCCGGAATCGAACCAGGCGAGCGAGACGATGCCCTGTTCGGACATGTCGTCGGAAAACCGCTTGCCGATCGGCCCGTCCATCACGGCATGCATCTGGTCGACGCTGGAGAACAGGAAGGGCAGCGACAGGACGTTGATCGAGGGGACGAACTCGCCCATCGGACCGAGGTTGAAGTTGGCGAAGTCGAGCGCGCCGTTGCGCAGCTGGTCGATCGCGTCCGGCTGGTCGCCGAGGACGGCGTTGTTGTAGACCTGGGCGCTGAGCCGTCCGTCCGTCTTGGCGGTCAGGGCCTTGGCGAAGTCCTCCAGCGCCACCGTGTTCGGGTAGCCGTCCGGATGGATGTTCCAGCCGCGCCAGCTGGCGGCGTTGGCGCCGGCGGTGGCCGCGAGGGCGGCCGCTCCGGCGAGAAGCGTGGTGCGCAGAAGAGCTTTGATGGTCACGGTCGTCGTCCTCCCAGACAGTTCCGAAACTTGTCATATGTGTTTGGTTGATCCATGATGCATCTATCATACAAGCTGTCAAGAACGATCGGCTTGTGATGCGAGTGGCGCTGGGTGCGGCGCGCCGTCGCTCTCGGGCGGCGCGATGAACGGGCGGCGTGGAGGGCGAGGCGTGGACGTGACGCAGGACAAGCGAACGGGTCGGGCGCGGGCCGGCATCGAGCGTCGCGTCAATCTCGTGCAGCAGGTCGCCGGCGCGCTGCGGCGCTCGATCCTGTCGGGCGCGGCGCCGGTGGGCTCGCGCCTGCCGAGCGAGGCCTCGCTGACCGGCGAATACGGCGTCAGCCGCACGGTGGTGCGCGAGGCGGTCGCCTCGCTGCGCGCCGACGGTCTCGTCGAGGCCCGCCAGGGCTCCGGCGTCTACGTCCTCGCCAAGGAGCCCGCGGCGATCCAGCCCTTCACCTCGGTCGATCCGACCCGCATCTCCTCGGTCATCGAACTGCTCGAGCTGCGGGCTGCGGTCGAGATCGAGGCCGCCGGGCTCGCCAGCCAGCGGCGCTCGCCGGCGCAGGAGGAGGCGGTGATCGAGGGCTGCGAGGCGATCGAGCGGCTGATCGAGACGGGCGAGGCGACCACCGACGCCGACTTCGCGCTGCATCTCACCATCGCCGACGCCACCAACAACCTGCGCTTCCGCGAATTCCTGGAGATGCTCGGCACCCGGCTGATTCCGCGGCGCGCCCTGCAGGACGGCCATCGCGAGACGACCCCGCCGGACTACCTGCAGCAGATCCAGAACGAGCACAGGATGATCGCCGAGGCGATCTCGACCCGCGACGAGACGGCGGCGCGTGACGCGATGCGCCAACATCTCAAGGGCAGCCAGTCACGCTACCGCCGTCTGCTGCGACAGCTCTAGCGCACGCACCGCGCTGCCTCCCACGTCGGCCGGCTTGCGGCGCCGTCGGCGTCGTCTGCCTGCCCCGGGCTTGACCGGCGTCATGCAAAGTCATCATACAACTATTTGACAAGCCGAAGTCGGTTTCTATGATGCGGCGACCCTATCCATCCTGAAGAGGAACGTTCCGATGGACCCCCAAGGCCTGAAGGCTGCGCTCGGCGCCGGTCTCCTGTCGTTTCCGGTCACCGCCTTCGACGCCGCCGGCGCCTTCGCCGAGGCGCCCTACCGGTCTCACATCGAGTGGCTCTCCGGGTTCGGCGCGTCGGCGCTGTTCGCCGCCGGCGGCACCGGCGAGTTCTTCTCGCTCGCCCCGTCAGAGGTGCCGTCCATCGTCAAGGCGGCGAAGGACGCCGCCGGCGACACCCCGATCGTCTCGGGCTGCGGCTACGGCACGGCGATGGCGGTCGATCTCGCCAAGGCGGTGGAAGCCGCCGGCGCCGACGGCATCCTCCTCCTGCCGCATTACCTGATCGACGCGCCGCAGGCCGGCCTCTTCGCCCACGTGAAGGCGGTCTGCGACGCGGTGAAGATCGGCGTCATGGTCTACAACCGCGACAACGCCATCCTCCAGGCCGACACCCTGATGCGGCTGTGCGAGGCCTGCCCGAACCTCGTCGGCTTCAAGGACGGCTCGGGGGAGATCGGTCTCGTGCGCCAGATCACCGCCACCGCCGGCGACCGGCTGACCTATCTCGGCGGCATGCCGACGGCCGAACTCTTCGCCGAGGCCTATCTCGGCGCCGGCTTCTCGACCTACTCCTCGGCGGTCTTCAATTTCGTGCCGGCCCTGGCGCAGGACTTCTACAAGGCGCTCCGCGGCGGCGACCGGGCCCGCTGCGAGGCGATCCTGAAGGGCTTCTTCTATCCCTTCATGGCGATCCGCAACCGGCAGAAGGGCTATGCGGTTTCGGCGATCAAGGCGGGCGTCCGACAGGTCGGCTTCGAGGCCGGCAAAGTGCGCCCGCCGCTGACCGACCTGACGGCGGAGGAGGAGGGCATGCTCGCCGATCTGATCGAGCGCGCCAAGACCCTATGAAGATTTCCGCAGTCCATACGCACGTCCTCGACGTGCCGCTGGCGCAGGCCTTCGAGAGCGCCTCGATGCGCTTCGACCGGCGCCAGCACGTCCTCGTCGAGATCGTCTGCGACGACGGCACCACGGGATGGGGCGAATGCCTCGGCCCGGCGCTGCCGAATGCGGCCGTCGTCAAGGCCTATGCCGGCCGGCTGGTCGGCCGCGATCCGCTGGAGACCGAGAAGCTCTGGCAGGAGCTGTACAACCTCTTCCGCGACCAGGGCCAGCGTGGCCTCGCCGTCACCGCACTGTCGGGCATCGACGTCGCGCTGTGGGACATCAAGGGCAAGCGATTCGGCGTGCCCGTCTCGGTGCTCCTCGGCGGCCGCTTCCGGGAGAGCGTGAAGGCCTATGCCACCGGCTCGTTCCGCAAGGACGGCGTGGACCGCGTCGCCGACAACGCGCAGGAGTGCGCCGGACATGTCGCCGCCGGCTTCCATGCGGTGAAGATCAAGATCGGCTTCGACCCGGCGAACGACCTGAAGGTGATCGCCGCGGTGCGCGAGGCGATCGGGCCGCAGACGCGTCTGATGATCGATGCCAATCACGGCTATGACGTCGTCGAGGCGGTAAAGGTCGGCAAGGCGGCCGCGGCATTCGACATCGACTGGTTCGAGGAGCCCGTCATCCCCGAGCAGCTCGGCGCTTATCGCGCGGTGCGCGAGGGGCAGCCGATCCCGGTCGCAGCCGGCGAGACCTGGCACGGCCGCTTCGGCTTCAAGGAGCCGATCGAGACGCGCGCCATCGACATCGCGCAGCCCGACCTCTGCGGCACCGGCGGCTTCACCGAGATGAAGCGGGTGGCCGACCTCGCCGCGCTGCATGGCGTGCGCGTGGTGCCGCATGTCTGGGGAACGGCGGTGCAGATCGCCGCCAGCCTGCAGTTCATCGCCGCCCTGCCGCCCGATCCGCCCCGGCGCGAGCCGATCGAGCCGATCCTCGAATTCGACCGCACCCACAACCCGTTCCGCCAGGCGATCGTGACGAAGCCGATCGAGCACGACCACGGCACCGTCGTCATTCCTGATGCGCCGGGCCTCGGCATCGAGATCGACCGCGATGCCCTCGACGATTTCCGGCTGAAGGAGCCCGCCTGATGATCATCCGCACGCTGACGGGCGACAAGCCGAAGATCGCGCTGCCGAAGGGCGCTGTTGACACGCAGATGCACATGTATCTGCCGGGTTTCCCGGCGGTCGAGCCCGGCCCGCCGCTGCCTGAGGGGCTGCCGGGGCCGGCTGAATACCGCCAGGTGATGGACTGGCTCGGCATCGACCGCGTGGTGATCACGCAGGGTAACGCGCATCAGGCGGACAACGCCAATCTCGTCGCCTGCCTCGAGGTCATGGGCGAGGTCGCGCGCGGCGTGGCGGTGATCGGACCGGACACGGCGGAGGCCGAGCTGCAGCGGCTTCACGCGGCCGGCGTGCGCGGCGCGCGGATCATGGACCTGCCGGGCGGCGCGTTCGGCCTCGACGCGCTGGAGGCCGTGGACGCCAAGGCGGCGGCGATGGGCTGGGTCACGGCCGTGCAGTTCGACGGCGCCAAGCTTCCCGAGATCGAGGGCCGTCTCGCGGCGCTCGAGGGTCGCTGGATCCTCGACCACCATGCGAAATTCCTGTCGCGGCCGGCCGGTGATGTCGACGTCGCGGCGATCAAGCGTTTGATCGACAGGGGCAACTGCTGGTTCAAGTTCGCCGGCTGCTACGAGTCGTCGAAGAGCGGCGGCCCCGACTATGCCGACGTCGCCGCGGTCGCGAAGGCCATCGCGGCTCATGCGCCCGAGCGCGTGATCTGGGGCACCAACTGGCCGCACAACCTGGCGCGCACCACCGAGGACTATCCGGACGACCTCGCGCTGACCGACACCGTCCTCGGCTGGATGGGTGGCGAAGCGAACAGGCAGGCGATCCTGGTCGACAACCCGCAGACGCTGTTCGACTTTGCGGCTGCCTGATCCTGCCGGTGAGGCGTCGCCACAGCTTTTTGAGCGCAGGTGCGCCGCTTCCGTGTTGCTGGCGGCCCGCGACGCGCGACGGCGCCGCCGGCACAACTGACGCGCACGAGGCGGGGCGCGAACTCGTGCCGCTGGCGTCGTCACCCGATCGACAGACGGCTCGGCGTTTCTCTGGTCGCACAAGCGGCATCGCGGGACGGTCGACGGCGCAGAAATCGCGACAATTATCTGGACCGCCGAGTATAACCACGAAGTACAATCATAACAATCAGTGCCTCCTACATTTAGCCACAACCTGATTGCGGTCGTGCAATGTAAGCGTGTTGTTAAAATTCCTGGCTCAACTCTATGCATATCTGCATTGTAGTCGGAGTAGCAGGGATGTCGTTCGTAAACGCCAAAATTCAGCGGAAGCTCTTGATCGCTTTCGCCGCAATCCTGGTGTCGGTCGGTGCCATGTCCGCCTTGGTCTGGTGGGATCTTCAGGCGATCCAGACGGCGAATGCGTGGGACATCCACACCATGAAGGTGATCGACGCCGAGGCGGCTGCTGAAAAGGCGATGATCGACCAGGAAACAGGTCTGCGCGGCTACATCATCAGTGGCGAAAAGAGCTTCCTCGAGCCTTATGAGCGAGGCGCCGTGGAATTCACCGCGGCGGTCGACAGGATGGCGGATCTTACCCGCGACAACCCCGAGCAGCAGGCTCGCATCGCGGAGTTGCGCAAGCGGCGCGACGAATGGGTCGAGCAGGTCGCCAAACCCGAGATCGCGCTGGCGTCCACACCGGGGATGCTGCAGGCCGCGCAGGACATGGAATGCACCGGCGTGGGCAAGGACATCATGGACGGGATCCGTGAGCTCGTCGAGGAGATCTCGGGCGCGGAACGTGCGCTGCTCGCGACGCGCAGCCAGGCGCTCGCGTCCGCGTTCACCCATGGCTATGTCGTGATCGCGCTCGGGTGCTTCGTTGCCGTCTCGACCGCCATCGGCTTCGGGGTCGTGCTCACCCGGATGGTTGCTCAGCCGCTTGGTGCGATGACGCGGGTGATGAAGACGCTCGCCGGCGGCGATACGACGGTCGAAGTGGTGGGCGTCGGTCGTGGCGACGAGCTTGGCGACATGGCCGAGGCGGTCGAGGTCTTCCGTCTCGCCGCGATCGAGAAGGCGAAGACCGAGGCGCAGATCGAGGCCGAGCGCGCGGCGGCCGAAGCGCAGCGGCGCGAAGCCGAAGCCGCGGCGACCGCGGCCGCGCGCGACAGCTTCGTCGCGGCCATCCGGCCGAGCTTCGAGCGGTTGGCGACGGGCGACCTCACGGCGCGCCTCGATCCGCAGCGCAATGCCGACTATGCCGAGGTCTGCACGCTGTTCAACACGTCGGTGACGTCGCTCGAGGACACCTTCGGTGCCGTGTTGACCTCGATCGGGGCGATCCGAGCGGGCCTCGAGGAGATCAATACGGCCTCCAACGATCTCGCCCAGCGCACCGAGCAGCAGGCGGCCAACCTCGAGGAAACCGTCGCGGCTCTCGGCCAGGTGACGAGCGGCGTTGCCCGCACGGCCGAAGGCGCAGGCAAGGCCCGGGGAACGGCGCAGGCGGCCCGCGGCAATGCCGAGAAGGGCGGCGAGATCGTCGCCAAGGCGGTGTCGGCGATGAGTGCGATCGAACGCTCCTCCGAAGAGATCGGCAAGATCATCGGCGTCATCGACGAGATCGCCTTCCAGACGAACTTGCTGGCGCTGAACGCGGGTGTGGAAGCCGCGCGCGCCGGCGAGGCGGGCAAGGGCTTCGCGGTCGTCGCGCAGGAGGTGCGTGGTCTCGCGCAGCGCTCGGCCGAGGCCGCCAAGGAGATCAAGGACCTGATCTCGACCTCGGCCGGACATGTCGAGGACGGCGTGGAACTCGTCACCGCCACCGGCCGGTCGCTGGAGGAAATCCTCGCCCGCGTGACTGAAATGTCGGCCGTCGTGTCGGAGATCGCCAGCAGCGCCGGCGAGCAGTCGGGCTCGCTGCGCGAGGTGTCGGCGGCGGCCGACCAGATGGACAAGGTCACGCAGCAGAATGCGGCGATGGTGGAGGAAGCGACCGCCGCCACCCGGACGCTTGCGGACGAGACGGAAACACTCGGTCGCCTGATCTCCGGCTTCAAGACCCGGCACAGCAACGGCAACACGCGGATGCGCGCCGCGGCCTGAGCCGCGGCTTCGATCGCTCCGCCCGGCACCCCCGGGCGGAGCTCATTTCAAGAGCGTCAGGCAGTATACGAGGGTCGAAACGCAGCCCGCTCCTGCGCACAGGGGGCGAGCGGTGAGCCCGAAGTTGCACATCGAGCCGCCGCTCGTCTGGGCACGTTGCAGGCAAGCAACGCCGGGGCAATAGGCACGCCCGACGCGAGGCATTGGCAAGCCAGACCTACGTGTGCCTTACTTTTGCGCAGCGGCTCTTCTTGTGCCGCAGAGACCGGCCGCATAACCTCGACACGTCCTTCCGGGGTCGGTGATTGCCGCCCCGGCCGCCGGTGACGGGTTGCGAGTGCAGGGTTCAGCGTCGAGATGGTCAGACCGTATCGCGGTGCGGAGTCCCGGCTTGGGGCCTCTGCCGATCCGCACCCCACAGAGCGCTGACGCAAGATGATCCCGGCAGGCTCTCAGGCGGGGTCGATGGGTGATGGCGCGCCTTTGCCGGGCGAGCCGACGGCGGGGCTCGGGAACGCGGCCGACCGGGAGTCCCTGCTCAGCGTGACGTCGCTGTCGGTCCGCTTCGGGCGAGGGACCGGCCCGGTGGTGGATGGTCTCGACTTCGCTCTCGCGCCCGGCGAAACGCTGGCGATCGTTGGCGAATCCGGCTCCGGCAAGTCCGTCACCTCGCACGCGATCATGCGCCTGACCGATTATGCGCCCGGCGCGGACGTCACCGGCGCGATCGAGTTCCGGCGGCCGGACGGCAGTCTCCAGGATATGCTCAGGGCCGCGCCGGACACGATCCGGGCGATCCGCGGCAACGAGATCGCGATGATCTTCCAGGAGCCGATGACCTCGCTGAACCCCGTCTTCAGCGTCGGCAACCAGATCGCCGAAGCCGTCATGCTGCATCAGGGGCTCGATCATGCTTCGGCCCTGCGCCAGGCCGAGGCGATGCTGGATCAGGTGCGCATCCCCGATGCCGTCCACGTCCTCGATCGCTACCCGCATCAGCTGTCCGGCGGCATGCGGCAACGGGTGATGATCGCGATGGCGCTCTCCTGCCGGCCGCGGCTGCTGATCGCCGACGAGCCGACGACCGCGCTCGACGTGACGATCCAGGCGCAGATCCTGTCGATCATCCGCGAGCAGCAGCGCGAGCTGGGCATGGCGGTGATCTTCATCACCCACGACATGGGCGTCGTCGCCGAGATCGCCGACCGCGTCCTCGTGATGCGCGCCGGGGCGAAGGTGGAGGAGGCGCCGGTTCGTCAGCTGTTCCGGGCGCCCGCGCACCCCTACACGAAGCTGCTGCTCAACGCGGTTCCGCATCTCGGCACGCCGGGCAACGCGCTGGCCGGCGCGTTCGCGGATCGGAAGGCGGCGCCCCCGCTGTGCCAGGTCGATGGCCTGACGGCGCGCTTCGACGTCCGGCACGACCGGCTCGGGCGGGTCACGCACCGCGTCCATGCGGTCGAAGAGGTGAGCTTCGAGATCCAGCCGGGTGAAACCTTGGCGCTGGTCGGCGAATCCGGCTCGGGCAAGACCACCATCGGCCGGATGATCCAGCAGCTGACGGTGCCGACCGGCGGCAAGATCCGCTTCCGCGGCAAGGACGTCGCCGAGCTGCGCGGACCGGCGCAGCGGGCACATCTGCAGAAGGTGCAGTACGTCTTCCAGGATCCCTACGCCTCGCTCGATCCGAAGCGCACCGTCGGCGACTCGATCGCCGAGCCGATCCGCACGCATCGGCTTTTGAACGGGCGGCGGGCGATCGAAACGCGCGTTGCCGAGCTGCTGCAGCGGGTCGGTCTCGAGCCGGGGCAGGCCAAGCGCTATCCGCACGAGTTCTCCGGCGGCCAGCGCCAGCGCATCTGCATCGCCCGGGCGCTCGCCTCGGAACCGGAGCTGATCATCGCCGACGAGGCGGTCTCGGCGCTCGACGTATCCATCCGCGCGCAGGTGCTCGACCTCTTCATGCAGCTTCAGGCCGAGCGCGGACTCGCCTACCTCTTCATCACCCACGACATGGCCGTGGTCGAACGGATCAGTCACCGCGTCGCCGTGCTCTATCTCGGCCAGCTCGTCGAGATCGGACCGGCGGCGGCCGTGCTGGGCAACCCGCAGCATTCCTATACGCGCCGGCTGCTCTCGGCGGTTCCGGTGCCCGATCCCGACCGGGTGCCCGACCGCAGCGGCCTCACCGGCGAGATCCGCAGCCCCGTGCGACCCGTCGGCGAGACGCCGCCGATCGCCCGCTTCCGCCGGGAAGGTCCCGGCCACCTCGTCGCGACCGAGGACGGCGCGGCGATCGTCCGCGCGGCGTGAGCATAGAGATCAAGACCCCGAGCCAGGAGACAGAACTGAAATGGCGACGCCAACTTTGAGACACCTGACGATGGCCCTCGCGCTTGGTGGCGCGCTCCTGGCGCCGGGGCTGGCACAGGCGGCCGGCACGCTCACCGTCGCGCTCGCCAGCGACGCCGAGAGCTGGGACCCGATCGACACCTTCATCCTCGACTGGGGCCGGGTCGGCAGCAACATCTATGACGGGCTGATCCAGCGCACGCCCGACCTCAAGCTGCAGCCGGGCCTGGCGCTCAGCTGGGAAATGCTGGACGACAACACCCGCATTCGCTTCAAGCTGCGCCCGAACGTCACGTTCCACGACGGCGAGCCCTTCAACGCCGACGCGGTGAAGTACAGCTTCGACCGGCTGCTCGGCGAGGAGGGCGGCAAGGGCCCGCAGCAGGCCAACTACACCGCCATCAAGTCGGTCGAGGTGATCGACGACATGACGGTCGATTTTCATCTCGGCTCGCCCGACCCGGTGCTCCTGACCAAGCTCGCCGGCTACGGCGCGATGATCGTGCCGCCGAAATACGTCGAGGAGCACGGCGAGGAGTATTTCAACGCCCATCCCTGCGGCACCGGCCCGTTCAAGTTCGTCGAGTACACCCCGAAGGTCAGCCTGACGCTGGAGGCGAACCCGGACTACTGGGACGGCGCCCCGAAGGTCGACAAGCTCGTCTACCGCTTCATTGCGGAGGCGGCGACGCAGGTGGCCGAGCTGCAGTCGGGCGGCATCGACATCGCGACGCTGGTGCCGATCAGCCTTCTCGACACCATCAAGGCGGACTCCAATCTGACCGTGGAGAGCATCACCGGCCCGAACGCCGTGGCGCTGCGCTTCAACACCAAGGACGGCATCACCAAGGACCCGAAGGTCCGCAAGGCGCTGATCGAGGCGGTCGACCGCGAGGCGATCATCGAGCAGATCCTGCAGGGCAACGGCAAGCCGATCGCGAGCTTCCAGAGCTCGCTTTCCTTCGGCAACGATCCCGACCTGAAGCCGATCCCCTATGATCCCGATGCCGCGCAGGCCGCGCTGACGGAAGCGGGCGTCGCGCCTGGGAGCAAGGTCGAGCTCGACTTCGTCGGCTCAGACGCGACCTTCCGCGAGGTGGCACAGACCGTCGCGGCCTTCCTGCAGGGCATCGGTCTCGACCCGCAGCTCAAGTCCTACGAGACCAACGTCTTGTTCAAGGACGTCATCCCCAACGGCAAGACCGGCGATCTCTTCCAGATGACCTGGGGCGGCTGGACCTTCGACTACGACAACACCGCCTACCTCCTCTACCACAGCGGCCAGTACTGGAACCCGTACGACAAGGACCAGACGCTGGACGACATGCTGGAGAAGCAGCGCAACACCTACGATCAGGATGCGCGCCAGACGATCCTGCGGCAGATCGCCGACTATGTCGCCGACCAGGCGATCGAAATGCCGCTCTACAACCTCAACACCATCTACGCGATGAACAAGCGGGTGCACGACCTGCCGCCGACGCCCGACATCCGCTTCCGCTTCAACGGCGTCACGCTCGACTGAGCGACATCCAGAGACGCGGCGCGCCGGTCGATGGGCGCGCCGTCCCCGCCCTCTTCCGGACGCTTCGATGACCGGTTTTCTCCTCAGGCGAATCGGCCTTGCCGTCTTCGTCATCCTGGCGGTCACCGTGCTGGTCGCCTATTCGGTGCGGCTGTCGGGCGACCCGACGGCCATGCTGCTGACCGGCTCGGGCAACATCACCCAGGCCGACATCGACCGGATCCGCGCGGCCCTCGGCGTCGACCGACCGTTCGTCGCCCAGTATCTCGACTTTCTCGGCGGCGTGCTGCACGGCGACCTCGGCCTGACCTTCTTCGGCAAGACCTCGGTCAATGCCCTCATCGCGCAGGCGCTGCCGGCGACGCTGCTGCTCGCCTTCCTCTCGCTCGGCCTGTCGCTTCTCATCTCCATTCCGCTCGGCATCCATGCCGCCGTCCACCGCGGCTCCTGGTCGGACCAGACCGTGCGGCTGCTGTCGCTGGTCGGCCTGTCCTTTCCGAACTTCTGGCTGGCCATGATGTTCGTGCTGATCTTCGCCATCACCCTTCACTGGCTTCCGACGAGCGGCTTCTTCGGCGCGTCCAGCCTGGTGATGCCGGCGGCGACGCTGGGGCTCATCCTGTGCGCGATCAACGTGCGCCTCGTGCGCGGCGCGATGCTCGAGACGCTGTCGACGCAGTACATCCTCGTCGCGCGCAGCAAGGGCCTCGCCGAGCGGCTGGTGCTCTACAAGCACGCCCTGCGCAACTGCCTGATCCCGATCCTCACCTATGTCGGCCTGCAGTTCGGCGACCTCATCGGCGGCGTCGTCATCGTCGAGAAGGTGTTCAACTGGCCGGGCATGGGGAGCCTTGCCTTCGACGCGATCTCGGCCCGCGACTACCCCGTGATCCAGGGCGTGGTGCTGGTGCTCGCCACGCTGATCGTCCTCGTCAACCTTGCCGTCGACATCGCCTACGGCCTCGTCGACCCGAGGGTGCGCCTGCGATGAGCCTTGCTCTTCCCGTCCGCGGCCGGCGCCGGAGCGCCGGCATCCGCAACTTCGAACTGATCGCCGGCGGCATCCTGACGACGGCGATGGTCGCTCTCGCGCTCGTCGCGCCGACGCTGTTTCCGAACGTCAACAAGATGGACCTGCGGGCCCGCCTGCTGCCGCCCTTCACCGATCTCGCGCACTGGCTCGGCACCGATCCGCTCGGGCACGACGTCTTTGCGCGCATCGCCACGGGCGGCCGCATCTCGCTCGTCGTCGGCGTGGTCTCGGTGCTCGGTGCCGTCAGCGTCGGGACGCTGGCCGGACTCGTCGCCGGCTACTATCGCGGCATCGCCGACACGATCCTGATGCGGATCGCCGACATCCAGCTGGCGCTGCCCTTCATGCTGATGGCGATCACCTTCATCGCCATTCTCGGCCCGGGGCTGCCGATCCTGATCACCCTGATGATCGTGGCGCAGTGGGTGCAGTATGCGCGTCTCGTGCGCGGCATCACGCTCACCCTGCGTGACCGCGAGTTCGTGCAGGCCGCCCGGGCGATCGGCGTCGCCGCGCCGGTGATCATCTGGAAGCACGTGCTGCCCAATGCGGCCGGCCCGATCATCGTCTTGATGACGCTCAACGTCGCCAACAACATCCTCCTCGAGAGCAGCCTGACCTTCGTCGGCCTCGGGGTGGATCCGACGGTGCCGAGCTGGGGCGGCATGCTCGCCGACGGGCGCACCTACGTGCAGACCGCCTGGTGGGTCACCGTCTTTCCCGGGCTCGCCATCATGTTCACCGTGCTCGGCCTGAACCTTCTCGGCGACTGGCTGCGCGACCGCCTCGATCCGACGAGTTCAAGATGACGACGCTCCTGACTGAGACCTTCCAGCGCACCCTCGACGGCCTTGCCGATCTCCTGCCGGCTGCGGCGCCCGGTGCGAGCTTCGAAGCGTGGCTCTTCGAGGATGCCGGGGCGCGCCGGGCCGGCGAGGCGGCGCTGGCGGCCCGCGGCATCACCGTGCGGATCCGCAGTGCCTACAAGCCGCTGCTGTGCGCCTTCCGCGAGGAGGTGGATGCGGACGCGCTTGTCGGCGCGCGCATCCGCTACCCGCGGCATCCGAACGCCCACCCCGAGCGCTTCCTGCTCGAAGCCTACCCGCTCAAGCTGCTCTTCGCCGACGCGGAGATCGTGATGGAGCCGGGCGCGGAGGGGCTCGACTACGAGGTCGAGCTCCGCTTCGCCGATGGTCGGACGGAGGAGCGGCGCGTCTTCGCACCCAATCGCCTGCACCCCGGCACGCTCGGGGAGGACGTCCTGTCCTCCTGCGGCTGGCTGCGCGTCGCAGGCGAGGCCGGCGCGGCGATCGCGACGGACTACGAGGACGTCTTTGCGACTGCGGTCGGGGCCGTCCGCTCGGCCGATCCCTTCGAGCGCCTGACGCTGCGGGCGGACATCGCCGCCGCCGACGAGCCGCTCGGTTGGGGCGACGAGGTGCTGAGCCTGCGCGAGGCGCTGCACGAGGACCTCTACTTTGCCGCGCGCGAGGTGCGCGACGCTTCGACCGGCGCTGCGAGCGGCCGGCTCGCGGCCCGGCCGGGCCAGATCATCCCCGACATCCGCGGCAGCGACGGACCGGCCCGGCTCGAGATCGCGACGGGCATCCATGCCGCGGAGGCGGGAGCCGAGACCGAGGGCCCTGCTGTGACGCTCGCGAGCGCGGACCGCCCACTGACGATCGCGCAGGTGCGCGCCGAGCTCGACGCGCTGCCGGGCGGACGGCGCTTCACCGCCGCGTCGCGGCAGGGCCGCGTCTCGCAGGGCTACTACAAGGAGGGATCCGGGGCGCCCGTGCTGATCACGGCCGCCCAGCACGCCAACGAGACGAGCGGCGTCGTCGGCGCGCTGAGGGCGGCGCAGGTGCTGGCCGCCGACCCGGCGGCGCATTTCGCTCTCGTCCCGGTGGAGAACATCGACGGCTACGAGCTGCACCAGCGCCTGATCCGTCACAATCCGCGGCACATGCATCATGCCGCACGCTACACCGCCTGCGGCAACGACATGTCGCATCGGCTGGAGGAGCCCGACGACGAGCGCCGCGCCCGGCTGGAGGGCCTCGCCCTCAGCGGCGCCGAACTGCACGTCAACCTGCACGGCTATCCGGCCCACGAGTGGACGCGGCCGCTGTCCGGCTACCTGCCGCAGGGCTTCGAGATGTGGACCATCCCGAAGGGCTTCTTCCTGATCGGCAGCCATCAGCCGGGCTGGGAAGCGACCGCCCGAACCCTCGTCGAGCGCCTGACCGAGCGGTTGGCGGAGAATTCGGCACTGGTCGCCCACAACGCCCGCCAGCTCGACGCCGTTCGCGCCCACACGGCAGGCATCACCTTCGAGGTGATGAACGGCATTCCGTTCTTCATCAACGAAACCACCAACTACGGGACACCGGTCAGCCTGATCACCGAGGCACCGGACGAGACGGTCTATGGCGACGACTTCGTCCTGCAGCAGACGGCGCAGATGCAGGCCGTGCTCGGCGCCGTGGCGATCTGGCAGGAGCTGAAAACCGGCATCGGCTGAGCCGGCGGCGACGGCCCGTTCTGGAACAACTGCGCAGTCCCGCCATTACGCCGGGCAAGGGACAAGCAGGAGTTCGATCCAATGACCATTCGTACCACGCTGCTCGCCGGCGCGGCGGCGCTTTGCGCCTTTGCCGCAGCCCCGGCGCTGGCGCAGACCGCGGTTTCCGCCACCACCGACCTCAACGTGCGCGCCGGTCCGGACCCGCAGTTCGAGGTCGTGACCGTCATCCCGGGCGGCGATGCCGCCATGTTGAACGGCTGCAACGACACCGGATCCTGGTGCCAGGTGGACTACAACGGAGTCACCGGCTGGGCCTACAGCGACTACCTGTCGGAGGACGTCGGCGGCCAGACCGTAATCGTGACCCAGCGCCGCGACGTGCCGGTCGTCACCTATGAGCAGACCTACGAGCGCCGGCCGACCGTCGGCCGCTTCGTTGCCGGCCCGCAGGTCGAGCGCATCGCGCCACCGCCGCAGCAGCGCATCCAGTACATCGAGTCGAACCCGGTCGATCCGGTCTATCTCGAAGGCGAGGCCGTGGTGGGCGCCCAGTTGCCCGAGGCCGTGCCGCTGCGTCCGATCCCCGACTACGACTACGACTACGTCTACGTGAACGGCCAGCCGATGCTGGTCGACCCCCGCACGCGTCAGGTCGTCTACGTCGTTCGCTGAACAGGATGACGGCGGGTGGCCTGGAGCGGCGACCCGCCCTTCCACGAAGGAGTTCATCAGTATGAGTGCAGTGGATCCGAACGAGCCGCGTGAGCGGACGGTGATCGTCAACAATGACCGCTCGGCGCCTGCGGCCGCAGGCGGCTCGGGCTTCCTCCTCGCAGGCATCCTCCTCGTCGTGGTGGTGATCGGTGCGATCTACCTCTTCGGCGGCGGACTGTTCGGCGGCGGCAGCGGCGACATCAACGTCAAGTTGCCCGACGTGAACGTCCAGGCGCCCGGCAAGTAAGCCGGAGCCATAAGGGGCAGGGAAGGCGCGCGAACCACGGTTCGGGCGCCTTTTTCGTGCGGTGGCACGAAATCGATCCTGCCGCGTTTAGCCGCCGACCATTCGAGGGCCTGATCATGCAGTGGCGCGGACGCAGACAGTCGAGCAACATCGAAGATCGCCGCGGCGGCGGCTTCGGCGGCGGCCTCGGTGGAGGCGGGATGGGAATTCCGATCCGCGGCGGCGGGTTCGGCGGGATCGGCCTGATCATCTTCGCCCTGATCCTCTGGCTCGGCTTCGGCATCAACCCGCTCGCCCTTCTCGGCATGGAGGATGGCGGCGGCAGCTACCAGACCAGCCAGAACAGCGGGCCAGGCGTGCAGGGCACGCAGGACGAGACCGACGACTTCGTCGCGACCGTTCTTGCCGACACCGAGGACGTCTGGACGAAGCGCTTCCAGTCGATGGGGCGGGACTATCCCCTGCCGACGCTCGTCCTCTTCGACAACCAGGTGCGCTCGGCCTGCGGCACCGCGCAGTCGGCGATGGGTCCGTTCTACTGCCCGAACGACCAGAAGCTCTACATCGACCTCGGCTTCTTCCGGCAGCTGCAGGGCCAGCTGAACTCGCCGGGCGACTTCGCCCAGGCCTATGTCGTCGCGCACGAAGTGGGGCACCACGTCCAGAACGTGCTCGGTACCCTGCAGCGCAAGCAGGGCGGCGCCGACCAGGCGGGCGCCAACGCGACCTCCGTCCGCATCGAGCTGCAGGCCGACTGCTATGCCGGCATCTTCGCTCATGACGACGCCAATGCCGGCTATCTGGAGGACGGCGACATCGAGGAGGCGCTGAACGCGGCCAACCAGATCGGCGACGACACGCTGCAGAAGCGCAGCCAGGGCGTCGTCGTGCCCGACAGCTTCACCCACGGCACCTCGGCGCAGCGCGTGAAGTGGTTCCGCACGGGCTACCTGAGCGGCGACATGAACGCCTGCGATACCTTCAAGGGCGGGATCTGACAGCGGCTTCGCCGGAGGCCCGACGCGCGAGGAAGGCGCGCCGGGCTTGCAGGTGAGGGAGGTTCGCCCAGCGCTGTTGTGCGTTGGGCGCGGTGACAGAGCGAGATCGCCCGCTCGTCCGGGGATCGGCATCGGCTTGCATTCGTGGTGGTGTCATGGTGCAAGCGGCCGACCCGGCCACATCAGACTGACGCCATGCCCGACCTGCTTCTCGAACTCCGCTCCGAAGAGATCCCCGCGCGCATGCAGCGCAAGGCGGCAGGCGATCTGAAGGCGCTCGTTACCGGTGGGCTCGTCGCCGCAGGCCTCACGTACGAGGCAGCACGCGAGTATTGGACGCCGCGCCGCCTGACGCTCGACATCCGCGGCGTCGACGCCCGGTCCAAGGACCTGCGCGAAGAGCGCAAGGGTCCGCGGACGGACGCGCCGGCGAAGGCCGTCGAAGGCTTCCTGCGCGGTGCCGGCCTGACCTCGGTCGCCGAGGCCGAGGTCCGTTCCGATCCGAAGAAGGGCGACTTCTACGTTGCGGTCATCGAAACGCCCGGCCGGCCGGCGGAGGACATCGTCGCGGCGCTGATGCCCGAGATCATCCGGGACTTCCCCTGGCCGAAGTCGATGCGCTGGGGCAAGGCGTCGCGCGAGCCGGGGTCGCTGCGCTGGGTGCGTCCGTTGCAGTCGATCCTCTGCACCTTCGGTCCGGAGACGTCCGAGCCGGTGGTCGTCGAGTTCGAGGTGGAGGGCATCCGCTCCGGCAACCTCACCTACGGCCACCGCTTCCATGCGCCGGAGCCGATCCGGGTGCGGCGCTTCGACGACTACGTCACGGCGCTCGAGCGGGCGCGGGTCGTGCTCGACGCCGATCGGCGCAAGGAGATCATCCGGCATGACGCCGAGAACCTCGCCTTCGCGCGCGGGCTCGAGGTGGTGCCGGACGAGGGGCTGCTGGAGGAGGTCTCAGGCCTCGTCGAGTGGCCGGTCGCGCTGGCCGGCACGTTCGAGTCGGACTTCCTGGCGATCCCGCCGGAGGTCGTGCAGCTGACCATCCGGACCAACCAGAAGTGCTTCGTCACCCGGCCTCAGGGCAGTGCAGGCGGCAAGCTGTCCGATATCTTCATCCTCGTCGCGAACATCGATGCGGTCGATGGCGGGGCCGAGATTGCACGCGGCAACGGCAAGGTGGTGCGCGCCCGGCTCTCCGACGCGCTCTACTTCTGGCAGACCGACCAGGGCGACCTGCCCGATCTCGATGGCCTGCGGGCCGCGGCGGACCGGCTTGGTCTCGACCTCGCCAGGCCGCTCGACCAGCGCATGGCCAAGCTCGACGCGCTCGGCGTCACCTTCCACGCCAAGCTCGGCACGCAGGGCCAGCGGGTCGAGCGCATCGCCGCGCTCGCCGACACGCTGGCCGCGAGCCTCTGGCCGAAGGGCACGACCCTCGACGGCGCACCGGTGTCGAAGGCGGAGCTGCAGGTGCTGGTGCGACGCGCGGCGCTTCTCGCCAAGGCCGACCTCACCACCGAGGCGGTCGGCGAGTTCCCCGAGCTGCAGGGCGTCATGGGTCGCTACTATGCGGCGCTGCAGGGCGAGCATCCCTCGGTGCAGACCGCGATCGCCGAGCACTACAAGCCGCTCGGCCCGACCGACACGGTGCCGACCGACCCGGTCGCGCTTTGCGTGGCGCTCGCCGACAAGCTCGACACGCTGGTCGGCTTCTGGGCGATCGACGAGAAGCCGACGGGCTCCAAGGATCCGTATGCGCTGCGCCGCGCCGCGCTCGGCGTGATCCGCATTCTCGTCGACAACGGGCTGCGGCTCGGGCTCGGTGCGCTGGTGCCGGCGGGCGATCTCGTCGCCTTTTTCCACGATCGACTGAAGGTGCAGCTGCGCGACGCCGGCGCCCGGCACGACCTGGTGGACGCGGTGCTCGCCCCCTCGGACGGCGATGATCTTCTCGACATCACTCGCCGGATCGAGGCGCTGGGCGCCTTCCTGGCGACGGAAGACGGGGCCAACCTCCTCGCCGGCTATCGCCGCGCCGCCAACATCCTCGCCGCCGAGGAGAAGAAGGGCACGCATGTCGCGCCGCAGGTCGATCTCGCGCTCCTCGTCGAACCCGAGGAGAAGGCCCTCGCCGGCGCCATCGACCGGGCCGAGCTCGAACTCGACGAGGCCCTGGCGACCGAGACCTATGCTCACGCCATGGCAGCGCTCGCGCAACTGCGCCTGCCGGTGGACGCCTTCTTCGAGCGGATCCTCGTCAACGCCGAGGACGAGGCGGTGCGGGCCAACCGCCTGGCGCTGTTGCAGCGGATCCGCGCGCTGACGTTGCGTGTTGCCGATTTCGCACGAATCACCGGCTGAACCACGCCACGTTTTTCTACCGCCCGGCCGGTTTCGGGCGCCGGAGCTGACCTCAGGCTTGCGCACCCGCCGGAAATGTCCCGGCAGGCGCGGGACATGCGCAAAAACTCCTAAGAAATCGCCTCTTTGAAATAATTCGTGATGCGGCTGCCTGGAACCTGCCCCAAACGTGCGGCAGAAGAGCCACAGCCGCTTGGGACGGACTGGACACCCGACCCGCTGAATTGAACGTTAGAGCGACTTCGAGGGGACACAGCGAATGCCGAAGATGCGCGCCGCTTTTGCGGCAGCCATGAAGCTTGCCTGCGCCATCGTTGCCATCACCGTCGTCAGCCATGCCACGGCTTCGGCGACGGGTTACAACAAGCCTTGGGAGAAGGATGACCGGGCCCTGGTCATCGATGCCTACGAGTTCAATCCGATCGACTGGAAGGAACTCACCTCTGACAAGCGCATCGCCGGCTTCATCAACAAGGCGTCCGACGGCCTGCCCCCCGAGTGGAACTGCAGCGGCAAAAGCGGCGACGAGGCGCTGCTCTGCAAGAACCGCTGGTGGAAGTATTCGGTCACCAAGGAACTCTACATGACCCGCCGGGCGATGGCGAAGACGCTCGGCTTGAAGTGGGGCGCCTACCATCTCGGCCGCCCTGGCAATCCGCGCGAGCAGGCCGATCACTTCGTCGATTTCGCCGAGCCGGAAGCCGACGACCTCATCGCCCTCGACATCGAGGACAACACCGATGAGTGGATGTCGCTCAAGGACGCCGAGATCTTCGCCCAGCAGGTGAAGATCCGCATCGGCCGCTATCCGGTCCTCTACACCAACGGCTCCACCGCCAAGTGGGTCGCCGAGCACAAGGACGAGTATCCGCTGCTGTCGCGCCTGCCGCTCTGGTACGCGCGCTACCGCGAGGACATCACGGGGCTGTTTCCGGAGGACAACTGGCCGAGCTACGCGCTGTGGCAGTTCTCCTCGATGCACAACTGCTCCGAGAAGCAGTGCCCGTACCGGGTGAAGGGTGCCAAGGCCGACATCGACGTCAATGTCTCCTCCTTCGACGTTGCCGGTCTGCAGAAGGCCTGGCCCTTTGACGGCCTGCTGCCGCCGCAGGACGACGATGCGGGCTCGATGCTGATGGCCGCGCTCGACGATACGGCGCAGTCGACGATGCGCAAGGTCGCCAGCATCGCCACCGAGGTCGGGGATCTGGTCAAGGGCGAGGAGGGCCAGCGCCTTCTCACCGCCGCGGCCGAGCCGGCGAAGACCGCACCGGCACCCGGCGTGGGCGAGGGCATGCTCGCCGCCTACGGGCCGGCGACCCGCCATGCGACGGTCGATCCGCTGAAGCTGATCACCGAGACGGCGATGCGCGAACGGCAGGCCGGGGACTGGAAGGCCGAAGGCGCGCCTGCGGCGAAGGCGACCACGCCCCGTGCCGCGGCGCCGGTGCCGGCGCCGGCCGCGCGCGCCGCGAGCAACGCCGAAGTGAACGCGATGCTGCCCGCACTGGGCGACCTCAAGGATGAGATGAGCCAGGTGCGCCGCGTGGTCGAGGACGCGCACAAGCCTGCAACGCCTCCCGCCGCCGCTGCCGAGGACAAGCGCGCCGACCTCCAGGGCAATGCGCTGGTCGCCCGGAAGCTGAGCCCCGTGCAGAAGTCGAAGGTCCTGAAGCTGCTCCTCGCCGCGCAGTCGAAGGACGCGCAACAGCGGCTGGTGCCGGCGAGCTTCGACGGCGCGTCGGACCTGTCCGGACGCGGCCCGCGCGTCGCGATGCCGGCCGGCCCGGTGCTGGCCGAACTTTCCTTCGCGGAGCGGCGTGTCTCGCGCGCCTTCGACACGACTCGCTGACGTCTGCCTTAAGGCGCGAAGTCTGCAAAAGCCCGGCCCGTGCCGGGCTTTCTGCTGTCTGGAGCTCCGCTGTCCGATCGGCGCTGGCAGGAGCGGCGCTGGACTACCCCAGTCGCTGCGAAAACTTTTTTATCAGGCGAGGGAACCAGCGCCTCGCCTGACGGTTCATGTCTGGACTGAACGACGTGATGTCGTGAGGGAGGTACGGTGAAGCTGGTTCTTGCGGTCATCCTCATTGTGGTGGCCATCGCCGCGATCTGGTTTTTCGTGGTGCGCAGTTCCGGAGATCCGAACGACCTTCCTGCCGGTGCCGGGACTGCTGAAACGGCATCCCCAGGCCGGTTGACTGGTCCGGCGACCCCCGCGCCCGCCCAGTAGTCTTTGGAACCCCCGTCCGGCCCCCTCCGGACGAATTAAGGGCAGCGGCCATCCCCCCTCGGGCCGCTGCCCTTTTTCTATGCGCGGTCACGCCCTATGGATTGGCGATGAACACCCGCACCCTTCCCGCTTCGGATCCACAAAGTCTTGCCGAAGCGGCTGCATGCCTCGCGGCGGGCGGGCTTGTGGCCGTACCCACCGAAACGGTCTACGGCCTCGCCGCCGATGCGGCGAACGGAGAGGCGGTGGCGCGCATCTTCGAGGCGAAGGGCCGGCCGCGCTTCAATCCGCTGATCAGCCATGTCGCGGCGACCGAGGATGCGCAGGCGCTTGTTACACTCGACGCGGCCGCGCTTGCGCTGGCTGAGCGGTTCTGGCCGGGCCCGCTGACGATCGTTGCACCGGCGCGCCCGGATGCGCGCGTCCACCCGCTCGTCTCCGGCGGTCTGCCGACGCTCGCCGTGCGGATGCCGCAAGGCGTCGCGCGCGATCTGGTCGCCCGGCTCGGGCGCCCGCTCGCGGCGCCGAGCGCCAACCGGTCGGGCCGGGTCAGCCCCACCACGGCCGAGCACGTGTCGCGAAGCCTCGGCGGCCGGATCGACCTGATCCTCGATGGCGGGCCGACCGCCTTCGGACTGGAGTCCACGGTGATCGCGCTGGAGCCGGCCGCCGTGCGCCTGCTGCGACCGGGCGCCATCTCGGCGGATGACCTGGCGCAGGCTTCGGGCCTTCCCGTGCTGCGCCCCGAGCCCGGTGCGGCGCTCCAGTCACCGGGCCAGATGAGATCCCACTATGCGCCGCAAGGACGGGTGCGGCTCGAGGCGGGACATGTCGAGCCGGGCGAACTGCTGATCACCTTCGGGCGCTATCGGCCCGAAGGCGTCGAGGATGCTGCGGAGATCGTCGATCTCAGCCCGGCAGGCGATCTTCGGGAAGCCGCGGCGAACCTGTTCGCGGTGCTGAACGAAGCAGACCGAGGGGACATCGAACGGATCGCGGTCGCGCCGATCCCGCGCCAGGGACTTGGCGAGGCGATCAACGATCGCCTGCGCCGCGCCGCTGCGCCGCGCGACTGAAGAGGCGAGGGAGGACCTTTCATGGCCGAAGCTCTGTCGGATGCGCTTCTGCAGCGCTTTGCGGCGATCGTCGGGCCGGCGAACGCGCTGACCGACGAGGCGCTGAAGGCGCCGTTCCTCAGCGAGCCGCGCGACCTCTTCCGCGGCCGGACGCGGCTGGTGCTGCGTCCGGGCTCGCGTGAAGAGGTCTCCGCCATCCTGCGTCTTGCGAGCGAGACGCGAACGCCTGTCGTGCCACAGGGCGGCAACACGGGCCTCGTCGGCGGCCAGCAGCCGCGGTCGGACGCGGAGATCGTCGTCTCGCTCGCCCGCATGAACCGGATCCTCGACGTCGACCCGCTCGGCCGCACGATGATGGTCGAGGCCGGCGCGGTGCTGGCCACGGTCCAGGCCGCGGCGGACGAGGCCGATTGCCTGTTCCCGCTGTCGCTCGGCTCGGAGGGGTCCTGCCAGATCGGCGGCAACCTCGCTTCGAACGCCGGCGGCATCGGCGTCCTTGCCTATGGCAACGCCCGTGCCTTGTGTCTCGGCATCGAGGCGGTGCTGGCGTCCGGCGAGGTGTTCCACGGTCTCGGCCGGCTCAGGAAGGACAATCGCGGCTACGACCTGCGCGACCTGTTCGTCGGCTCCGAAGGCACGCTCGGCATCATCACCGCCGCGGTGCTGCGTCTCTTCCCCAAGCCGGCGGGCCGCGAGGTCGCCTTCGTCGGTCTTGCCGATCCCGAGGCTGCGCTCGATCTTCTGAAGGCGGCGCAAGCGAGGGCCGGCACCCAGCTGACAGCCTTTGAACTCATGGGCCGCACGGCCATGGAGTTCACCCTGCGCCACACCGAGGGCGCGCGCGATCTGATGACCCAGCCGCACGCCTGGTACGTGATGATCGAAATCTCGTCCGGCCGCTCCGCCGAGGACGCGCGCGAGATGCTGGAGACGATCCTTTCCGAGGCGTTCGAGGCGGGCGGCGTCGAGGATGCCGTGGTCGCGCAGTCGCTCGCCGACGCCAAGCGCTTCTGGCGGATGCGCGAGGACATGAGCTGGGCGCAGAAGCCGGAGGGAGGCTCGATCAAGCACGACGTCGCCGTGCCGGTGGCGCGCGTGCCGGAGTTCCTGAGGGCGGCGGACGCGGCGGTGCTGAAGGCTGTGCCGGGTGCGCGGATCGTCGCCTTCGGCCATCTCGGCGACGGCAACATCCATTACAACATTTCGCAGCCCGTCGGGGCCGACAAGGCCGCCTTCCTGGACCGCTGGAGCGAGGTCAACGCGATCGTCCACGGCATCGTCGCCGACCTGGATGGCACCTTCTCGGCCGAGCACGGGATCGGCCAGTTGAAGCGCGACGAACTCGCCCGCACCAAGGATCGCGTCGAGATGGAAATGATGCGCGGGATCAAGCAGGTGCTCGACCCTTACTGTATTCTGAATCCGGGCAAAGTTGTCTGAAAAGTTTATCAGATATTGGTCTCGGTAACCGTAAAAATGGTGACCTTCACTTAACCGAACTTCTTAGCGCGCCTGCAAGGCGTGCGCCCGTAGCTTCTCATCAACAAGGCCGGGACACATCGGCCACGAGAAGACCGCTAAGCGGCTCTCAGGAGAGGCATGAGGCGTCACATGAACACTGCACCCAGCACCCTTCCGGCGGCGGTCCGGCCCCTGTGGGCAAACCTGCCGGTCCGGCTCGACCCGTCCGCCAGCCACCGCAAGCAGGTGTTCGAGGCCGTCGAGGGCGACGAGACCGTGAGCTACCGCGTCGACCACCGCGGCGCCGTGATCCGCCGCAAGCTCGAGCGCAGCGGCGTGCCGATCTCGATCGCGCTGTCGCCCCGCGCCTTCCGCGGCGTCGCGGCCCGGGCGATGGAAGACGAGGCCGGCGAGGTCACCGTCACCCTGGAACTCTACCACGACGATGCGCAGCTGTCCGTGCCGCTGCTCGTCGCCACCGACCTCTTCGACGTCGCTGCCGATTGGCGCGAGTGGGCCGATCTCTTCGGCCTGCCGATGCTGATGGTCGAGGCGGACGGCACCGTCACCTCGCTGGAAGACACCATCGGCCAGCTGCGCAAGGGCGAGCCCGCGCCACGTCGTCACGCCGGCCACAAGAACCGCCGCCCGCGCTTCCTGGCGCGCCGCAAGCCGGGCCTCGGCATCCACATGAAGATCAGCGGCGAGGAGATCATCGCCCGGAACTGATCTTGGGCGGGTGTGCGGTCGGCCGCGGCCGGCCGGACCCTCAGGGCGCGACCGGCACCGAGAGCTGCCACAGCGCCGAGAAGATCAGGCCGAAGAACAGGATCCAGCCGAACAGGCTGTTCGACTTGAACAGCCTGAGGCACTGGTCGGCATCGTCGATGTCGAGCACGCGCAGCTGCCAGACCATCTGGACCGCGCCGAGCGCCAGGCCGAGATAGGCCGGCCAGGAGGGGCCGACCCCGTCGCTGCCCGTCGCGAGGTAGGCGAGGGTGAACAGCGCGATTGCCCCGAGATAGAGGACCGCCAGCGCAGCCCGGGTGTGCCGCCCGAACAGCCGCGCGGTCGAGCGCACGCCGACGAGCGCGTCGTCCTCCTTGTCCTGATGGGCGTAGATCGTGTCGTAGCCGATCGTCCACAGGATGCTGCCCGCATAGAGCAGGAGCGGCGCCGTGGCGAGCGAGCCCCAGTAGCCGGCCCAGCCCATCAGGGCACCCCAGGAAAAGGCGAGGCCAAGTCCGAGTTGCGGCCAATCCGTCACCCGCTTCAGGAACGGGTAGATGGCGACGACCGCGAGCGAGGCGGTGCCGAGCAGGATCGCGAACAGGTTGAACTGGACGAGCACGGTAAGGCCGACCAGCGCCTGCAGCATGAGGAAGACCTTCGCCTGCCGGCGGGTCACCCGGCCGGAGGGCAGGGGGCGCGAGCGGGTTCGCGCCACCCTCGCGTCGTAGTCCTCGTCTACGAGGTCGTTGTAGGTGCAGCCGGCGCCGCGCATGGCGATCGCGCCGAGGAGAAACAGGAAGAGGTGCCAGAGGCTCGGCAGGCCGGTGAGGAGCGCGGTCGGCGCCAGCGCCTGGGGCGCGAGCGCGGCCGACCACCAGCACGGCCACATCAGGAGCTGCCAGCCGATCGGTCGGTCCCACCGTGCCAGCTGCGCATAGGGCCACAAGCGTCGCGGCAGGGCACGGTAGACCCAGTTGTGCGAGGGCGCATCGGCGACGCGCCCCGAGTCGGCCAAGAGCCCGTCATGCAGATTCGCCATGCCGCGACAGTGCCGAGTTTGCCACAGTGGTCAAGTGAATTTCCGGGCGCTGTCACGCCGCTGCACTTGACCATGCGGGCTGGCTGCCCGTATCCGCGCGTGTCCGAGCGACCTCGGTCAAAAAAAGGTTAGGATCTCTTCGGCGTGGCGATCGACGTTCTTCTCATCGGTGCGGGCGGCCGCGAGCACGCACTCGCGTGGAAGCTTGCGCAGTCGCCGGACCTCGGCCGCCTCTATGCCGCGCCCGGCAATCCGGGCATTGCCGAACACGCCGAACTCGTCGGGCTCGATCCGGCCGACCAGCAGGCCGTCGTCCGCTTCTGCAAGGACAGAGCCATCGGGCTCGTCGTCGTCGGGCCTGAGGTGCCGCTGGTCGCCGGCCTCGCCGACCGGCTGGAAGCCGAGGCTGTGCCGGTGTTCGGCCCTTCGGCGGCGGCTGCGCGGCTGGAAGGCTCGAAGGCCTTCACCAAGGACCTGTGCCGGGCGAACGGCATCCCGACCGCCCGCTACCACCGCTTCACCGACGCGGCGTCGGCGCGCGCGCTGATCGAGCGCGAGGGCGCTCCGATCGTCGTCAAGGCCGACGGACTGGCGGCCGGCAAGGGCGTCACCGTCGCGCAGACGGCGCAGGAGGCCCTGCAGGCGATCGACGCCTGCTTCGAAGGCGCGGGCGAGGGCGTCGAGATCGTCGTCGAGGCGTGCTTGGAGGGCGAAGAGGCCAGCGTCTTCTGCCTGTGCGACGGCGAGCGTGCGCTGCTTCTCGGCACCGCGCAGGACCACAAGCGCGCCTTCGACCGCGACCGCGGCCCCAACACCGGCGGCATGGGCGCCTATTCGCCGGCCCACATCCTCGACGCGCGCATGACCGAGCGGGTGATGCGCGAGATCGTCCGCCCGACGATGGACGCGATGCGCGCCGCCGGGACGCCGTTCAAGGGCATCCTCTATGCCGGGATCATGCTCACCGAGACCGGGCCGCAGTTGATCGAGTACAATGTCCGCTTCGGCGACCCGGAGTGCCAGGTGCTGATGCCGCGGCTGAAGAGCGATCTCCTGCCGATGCTCCTGGCCGCCGCGAAGGGCGACGTGTCGGCCGTCGCGCCCGAATGGACCGACGACGCGGCGCTGACGGTGGTGATGGCGGCGAAGGGCTATCCCGGCGCCTACGCGACCGGCACTTTGATCGCCCTGCCGCAGGTCGAGCCGGGCGCCATGATCTTTCAGGCCGGCACGCGGCGGGAGGGCGAGGCGCTGACCGCCCACGGCGGGCGCGTCCTCAACGTCACCGCGACCGGGCGCACGGTGAAGGACGCTGCGCAGCGCGCCTATCGTCTCGTCGAGAAGGTCGACTGGGCCGACGGGTTCTGGCGCTCGGACATCGGCCATCGCGCCATCATGCGCGAGCAGGACTGATCCACGACCTTAGTCGCGCGCAAAGCACCGCGCGCTTTTGCGTTTGGCAAATCGGCGCCGCTTTCCTAAGTTCCGCGCACCGGAGCCGGGGACGAGGTCGGCAGTGTCTTTCCGCAAAGAAAAGCTGACGAAGCCGATCTATCGCTGGGCGAAGTCCGCGCTGCCGGCGGTTTCGGCGACCGAGCGCGACGCCATCGACGCCGGCACCGTCTGGATCGACGGCGGCATCTTCACCGGCACGCCGGACTGGCAGGCGCTGGTCGACATGCCGCCGGTGCGCCTGACGCCCGAGGAACAGGCCTTCCTCGACGGCCCGGTCACCGAGCTCTGTGCCATGGTGGACGAGTGGCGTGTGGTCTGGGAAGACCGCGACCTGCCGCCCGAGGTCTGGGCCTTCCTGCGCGCGAAGCGCTTCTTCGGCATGGTGATCCCGAAGCGCTACGGCGGTCTCGGCTTCTCCAACACCGCTCATTCGGAGGTGGTGCGCAAGATTTCGTCCTCGAGCGTCGTCGCCGCCGTCACGGTGATGGTGCCGAACTCGCTCGGCCCGGGCGAACTGATGCTGCACTGGGGCACCGAGGCACAGAAGGACTTCTGGCTGCCGCGTCTCGCCGACGGGCGCGAGATCCCCTGCTTCGGCCTGACCTCGGCCGAGGCCGGCTCGGATGCCGCGGCCATGACCGACACCGGCACCGTCTGCCTCGGCGAGCACGAGGGCCGCGAGGTGCTCGGCATCCGCCTGAGCTTTGCCAAGCGCTACATCACGCTGGCGCCGGTCGCGACCGTGCTCGGCCTCGCCTTCAAGCTGCGTGACCCCGAGAACCACCTCGGCCGCGGCGTCGATCTCGGCATCACCGTCGCGCTGATCCCGACGAAGACGCCGGGCGTGGTGCAGGGCGCGCGGCACATTCCGCAGATGACCTTCTTCCAGAACGGGCCGATCAGCGGCGAGGATGTCTTCATCCCGCTCGATTGGGTGCTCGGGGGCGAGGCGCAGATCGGCAAGGGCTGGACGATGCTCGTCACGGCACTCGCGGCGGGTCGGGCGATCTCCCTGCCGTCGCAGTCGGCCGCCTCGGCCGCGCTCTGCGCCCGGGCCACCGGCGCCTATGCCCGTATTCGCACACAATTCGGCGTGCCGATCGGCCTCTTCGAGGGCATCCAGCAGCCGCTCGCCGACATCGCGGGCAACGTCTATCAGATCGACGCGGCGCGTCGGCTGACGCTGGCGGCACTCGATGCCGGCCATCGGCCGGCGGTCCTGTCGGCGATCATGAAGGCACACGCGACCTACCGGATGCGCGAGTCGATCGAGCGCACGATGGACATCCACGGCGGCAAGGCGATCATCGACGGGCCGAAGAACGCCGTCGGGCTGCAATATCGCTCGGTGCCGATCGGCATCACGGTCGAGGGCGCCAACATCCTGACGCGCAGCCTGATGATCTTCGGGCAGGGTGCGATCCGCGCACATCCGTTCATGCTCGAGGAGATGCGCGCCCTCGCCGACGAGGACCGGAAGCGCGGGCTGACGGCCTTCGACGAGGCCTTCTGGGGGCATGTGGCGCATTCGGCGAAGAACCTCGCCCGGACCTGGCTGCGGGGCTGGACCGGCGGCCTCGTCGGCCCGGCGCCGGAGGGCGTCAGCTTCGTGCGGCACTGGCGGCAGCTGTCGCGCTACAGCGCCGCCTTCGCGCTGCTCGCCGATCTGGCGCTGCTGACGCTGGGCGGCGCGCTCAAGCGGCGCGAGATGCTGTCGGCTCGGCTCGGCGACATCCTGTCCGAGCTCTACCTCCTCGCCGCCACATTGAAGCGCTTCGAAAGCGAAGGGCG
The DNA here is from genome assembly GCF_024519155.1 of Mangrovibrevibacter kandeliae. Lineage (GTDB taxonomy): Bacteria > Pseudomonadota > Alphaproteobacteria > Rhizobiales > Rhizobiaceae > Mangrovibrevibacter > Mangrovibrevibacter kandeliae. Next base: position 160,485 of record NZ_JANIFJ010000001.1, read on the forward strand.
GCCGGAGGTCGACCGCCCGCTCGTCGAGTTCATCCTGCAGAAGGGCTACAACCGCATGGGCCTTGCCTTCATCGGCGTCCTCGACAACCTGCCGGCTCGCTGGGCCGCGGTCCTGACGCGGACCGTCGCCTTCCCTTTCGGAGTGCCCGTGCCGGCGCCGTCGGACGAGTTGACCCGCGAGGTGGCCTCGATCCTGATGGCGCCTTCGTCGCAGCGCGACCGGCTCACCGCCGACATCTATCTCGGCGAAGGCAAGACGGACTATGCGCTGAAGGATCTGGAGATCGCGCTCGAGCGCGTCACCGCCGTGGAGCCGATCGCCAGGCGGATGCGCGAGGCGAAGCTGCGTGATCCCGAGGCGGCGCTCGCCGCCGGCCTGATCACCACCGGGGAGCGCGAGCGTCTGGCCGCCGCCAAGGCGGCGGTCGACACGGTCGTGGCGGTCGATGCCTTTCCACCGGAGGCCTTCGCCGGACGCGAGCGCGCCGCCGCCTTCGCCGAAGATCCGGATCCGAGAGACGCCGAGGCGGAGGCCGCCGAATGACCCGCGCCGTCTACATCGTCGACGGCGCCCGCACGCCGTTCCTCAAGGCGCGCGGCAAGCCGGGCCCGTTCACCCCCGTCGATCTCGCGGTCCAGTGCGGCCGACCGCTGCTCCTGCGCCAGGACTTCCCGAAGGACGCGATCGACCTCGTCATCCTCGGCTGCGTCAGCGTCATCGCCGACGAGATGAATCCGGCGCGCGTCGCGAGCCTGAGGCTTGGGCTGTCGGAGGAGATCCCGGCCTTCACCACGCAGATCAACTGCGGCTCGGGCATGCAGTCGATCGACACGGCGTTCCGCTACATCGAGCGCGGCACCGCCGAGATCGTGCTCGCGGGGGGCACCGAGGCGCTGAGCCATTCGCCGCTGGTGCTGCGCCGCGGCGCGGTGGACTGGTTCGCCCGGCTCAACGGCGCCAAGACCGCCGGCGACCGGCTGAAGGCGCTGTCCGGCCTGCGCCCGGATTTCCTGAAGCCGGTGATCGGTCTCGAGCGCGGCCTGACCGACCCGATCACCGAGCTCAACATGGGCCAGACAGCCGAGGTGCTCGCCCATCTCTTCCACATCGAGCGGCGGGACGCGGACGCCTATGCCGCCGAAAGCCACCGCCGGGTGGCGCGGGCGCAGGCCGACGGGACCTTTGCCGACGAGGTGGTGCCGGCCGTCTCGCGCGACGGCGGTGCCTTCGACCGGGACGATGGCGTCCGGCCCGACTCCGACGCCAAGGCGCTCGCCAAGCTGCGGCCGGCCTTCGAGCGGCCCTGGGGCAAGGTGACCGCCGGCAATTCCTCGCAGATCACCGACGGCGCGTCCTGGACGATCCTCGCCTCGGAGGAGGCCGTGGCGAAATACGGGCTGAAGCCGATCGCGCGCATCCTCGATTCGGAGTGGGGCGCGCTCGATCCGTCGATCATGGGCCTTGGACCGGTCGTCTCGGCCGCGCCGCTTCTGAAGCGCGGGGGGCTGTCGCTCGACGACATCGACCTGTGGGAGCTCAACGAGGCCTTCGCGGCGCAGGTGCTCGCCTGCCTGCGGGCGCTGGAGGACGAGACCGTCTGCCGGAAGGTGCTCGGCTTCGACGGCGCGCTCGGCACCATTGCCCAGGACCGGTTGAACGTCGACGGCGGGGCCATCGCGCTCGGTCATCCGGTCGGCACCAGCGGCAACCGCATCACGCTGCATCTGGCGAATGCGCTGCGACGGCGTGGCAAGCGGCGCGGCATCGCCACCGAGTGCATCGGCGGCGGCCAGGGCGGCGCGATGCTGCTGGAGGCGGCATGACGGACCTTCTCGAACACGGCGGGGCGAAGTGATGGGACGCATGCTGGACGCGCTGGCCGACCGCACGCTAGAGCTCGGGCCGACGCGCCACGTCGAGCGCGAGGGCAACTGGCGCGCGGCGCGTGACGGGGAGGGCCTGTTCTGGCTGGTGCTCGACCGGCCCGACAAGTCGGTCAACGTCATCGACCGGGCGGTGCTGGAGGAGCTCGACGCGCTCCTCGACCGGATCGAGGCGGAGAAGCCGGCCGGCGTCGTTCTGCGCTCGGCCAAGCCCTCGGGCTTTGCCGCGGGAGCCGACATCAACCAGTTCGTCGCGCTGCCGCACGACGAGATCCTGGCGATGCTGCGCGACGGTCACCGCGTGTTCGACCGGCTCGCCGCGCTGCCGCGCTGCGTCGCGGTCATCCACGGGCACTGTCTCGGCGGCGGGCTGGAACTCGCGCTCGCCTGCCGCCACCGGATCGCGATCCAGGGCGCGGGCCTCGGCTTTCCCGAGGTGATGCTCGGCTTCCATCCGGGCCTCGGCGGAACCTTTCGCGCGACGGGCGTCGCCGACCCGATCGAGGCGATGACGCTGATGCTGAACGGCAAGACGCTCCAGGCGCGCCAGGCCAAGCGCATCGGCCTTGTCGACGCGGTTACCGAGGAGCGCCACGTCCACGACGCGGTGCTCGCCGCCGTTCACGGCGAGCTGAGAACGACGTCCGGCAGTTTCCAGTCGCGAGCGCTGCAGTTCCGCCCGGCGCGCACGCTCGCGGCGGCCCGGATGCGCAAGAGCGTCGCCGAGAAGGCGCCGCGCGAGCATTATCCCGCGCCCTACAGGCTGATCGACCTGTGGGAGGCGCACGGTGGCAACGCCAAGGCGATGCAGGCGGGGGAAATCGACAGCTTCGTCGACCTGATCGCCACCGACACCTCGCGCAACCTCGTGCGGGTGTTCTTCCTGCGTGAGGCGATGAAGGGCCTGCGCAAGGGCCGGTCCGGTGTCCGGCACGTCCACGTCATCGGCGCCGGCGCGATGGGCGGCGAGATCGCCGCCTGGGCGGCCAAGCAGGGCTTCGACGTCACGCTTGAGGACATCGCCCTCGCACCGATCGGCAAGGCGATCCGCAGCGCCGGCAAGATGCTGGCGGCGACGCTGAAGGACCCGCTTCTGGTGCGCGACGCGCTGGACCGGCTGGTGCCGGATCCCGGTGGGCTCGGCGTGCGCCATGCCGACATCGTCATCGAGGCGGCGCCCGAGCGCATCGAGTTGAAGCGGCAGATCTATGCCAAAGTCGAGCCGAAGCTGAAGCCCGGCGCGCTGCTCGCCACCAACACCTCCGCGATTCCGCTGCCGGATCTCGCCGAGGGGCTCGCGGATCCGTCGCGCCTGGTCGGGCTGCACTTCTTCAATCCGGTCTCGCGCATGCAGCTGATCGAGGTGGTGGGCCACGACCGCATCGATCCCGAGACCGAGCGACGCGCCACGGCCTTCGCGACCGAACTCGGCAAGCTGCCGGCGCCCGTCGCCTCGGCACCGGGCTTCCTCGTCAACCGGGCGCTGACGCCGTATCTCGCCGAAGCGATGATCCTCCTGGAGGAGGGCATCCCGAAGGAGCGTATCGACGATCGCGCCGAGCGTTTCGGCATGCCGATGGGGCCGGTCGAGCTCGCCGATCAGGTCGGCCTCGACATCGCGCTCGAAGTCTCGACCTCGCTGCGCGAACGCCTCGGTCCGGTATTCCCGGAGGTGCCGGACCGGCTGCGTCGGATGGTGGCGGACAAGCGCCTCGGCCGGAAGACCGGCTCAGGCCTCTACGAATGGGACAGCGACGGGAAGCCGCGCAAGATGCGGGTCGACGCGCTGCCGGACGAATCGAAGGACGACCCCGATCTTCTCGACCGGCTGATCCTGCCGATGCTGAACGCCGTCGTCGCCTGCCTGCGCGAGGGGGTCGTGGCGAGCGAGGACATCGCCGATGGCGCGATGATCTTCGGCACCGGCTTCGCGCCGTTCCGCGGCGGGCCGATCGCCTATGCGCGCACCCGCGGCATCGGCGAGATCGTCCGACGGCTCGAGGCGCTGCAGGCGGTGCATGGCGAGCGCTTCCGGCCGGACCCGGGCTGGCAGTCGCTCGGCTGACGCAGCCGGGGTGCCGCAGCGCCACTAGAGCCGCTCGGGTGAATTGTCCGGACGGAGGCGAGCAAACGGTAAGGGTATTGGCCTTATGCTTCGGCCGATCCTCTGACGCCGGAGCCGCCGTGACGCCTCTCGCCCTCGATATCCGCGGTCTCGCCAAGCGCTTTGGCCGTCCCGCGGTGGATGGCCTCGATCTCAAGGTAGAGCCCGGCTGCTTCTACGCCCTCCTCGGACCGAACGGCGCGGGCAAGACGACGACGCTCCGGATGGTCGCCGGGCTGATGCGCCCGGATGCCGGGTCGATCGGCGTCTTCGGCGTCGACGTCCTGCGCGAGCCGATCGCGGCCAAGCGGATCACCGCCTGGGTGCCTGACGAGCCGCTGATCTACGACAAGCTGACGCCGGTCGAGTATCTGGAGTTCGTCGCCGGCTTGTGGTCGGTGCCGCCGGAGCTCGCGCAGGCGCGCGCGGTCGAACTCCTCGACTGGCTGCAGCTGCGCCCGCATGCGCAGGAGCGCTGCGAGGGCTTCTCGAAAGGCATGCGCCAGAAGGTGGCGCTCGCCGGCGCGCTGATCCACGACCCGAAGCTCCTGATCCTCGACGAGCCGCTGACCGGCCTCGACGCGGGCGCGGCACGCCTCGTCAAGGACGTCCTGATCGCGCGGGCGCGAGCCGGCACGGCCATCGTGATGACCACGCATATCCTCGAGGTGGCCGAGCGGATGGCCGATCGCATCGGCCTCATCGCTCGCGGCCGGCTGATCGCCGAGGGCACGCTCGAGGAGTTGCGCGCCGCCGCCGGTCGCAGCGACGGGCATCTGGAGGACCTCTTCCTCGACCTTCTCGCCCGGCAGGCGGACGCGGCGTGACCGACATGCTCGCCGGCCGGCTGCCGTCGCGGCCGCGGCCGCTTCAGGGCCGGGCGCCGGCGCCGGGCGGCGTCCTCTGGTTCTTTGGCCACGACCTGAGGCTCGCGATCCGCGACCGCGTGCGGGCCGGGCGCGGCTGGCGCATGGCGCTCGCCCTCCTGCCGCTCGTCGCCGCCATGCATCTCGTCGGCCTGTGGGTTGCCGGCGCGCTGCCGGATCCGACCGTCGGGACGCCGGCCGAGCGGCACTTCGCCGCCGTCCTCATCACCTTCTTCCTCGTCTCCCTGTTCTTCATGCTGGCGGCGCAGGCGGTGGAGTCGGTGGCGCGGGCGATCTTCGTGCGGGGCGACCTCGACCTGATCCTCGCCTCGCCGGTGCCGCCGCGCCGCCTGTTCGCGGCGCGCATGGCCGCGACCAGCGTCACCACGCTCTGGCTCGGCGGCTTTCTGGTGCTGCCGATCGCCGATGTCCTCGTTTTCCAGCGCGGCTGGCCGTGGGCGAGCGCCTTCGGCGTGCTCCTGTCGCTCGCCTTCGCCGCCTCGGCGCTGGCGGTGACGGTGACCTACCTCCTGTTCCGCGGCTTCGGCGCCAGGCGCACGCGGCTGCTGGCGCAGGTCGCTGCGGCGGTCATCGGCGCGGTGACGGTGGTCGGCGCGCAGGTCCCCTTCATCCTGCACTTCGGCAGCCTGTCTGTCGCCGGCCACCTGTCGGACCCCTGGGTGCTGTCGGGCCTGCCTGGACCGGGCAGCCTGGTCTGGGTGCCGTCGCGGGCCGTGCACGGCGACTGGGGCGTGCTTGCCGGCCTCCTCGCGGTCAGCGCCGGCCTGCTCGGGGCGGCGGTGCTCGCCACCGCACCCGGCTTCGCCGAGATGGCGACGGCCGCCGTCGGCATGGAGACGGGGCAGCGCCGGCGGCGGCCGAGCCGGGTCGCATTGCGGCTGCCGGCCTCGCCGCGATCGGCGCTGCGCGCCAAGGAGCTGCGCCTCATTCTGCGCGATCCTTGGCTCCTGTCCCAAAGCCTGACCCAGATCCTCTACCTCCTGCCGCCGGCGCTGCTGCTGTGGCAAAGCTTCGGCAACGCGGCGGGAGCCGGTCCGCTGCTCGTCCCGGTGCTGGTGATGGCGACCTCGCAGCTGGCCGGCGGGCTCGCCTGGCTCGCCCTGTCGGCCGAGGATGCGCCGGATCTCGTCAGCACGGCGCCGGTCGGCCGCGGCGGCGCGCTGCACGCCAAGGTCGAGGCGGTGCTCGTGGCGGTGGGTGCCGTCGCTGCACCCCTGATCCTGCTCCTCGCGCTCGATGATGGCCGGGCGGCGCTCGTGGCGATCCTGTTCGTGGCGCTCGGCGTCGCCAGCAACTGCTTCGTCCAGACCGTCCACCGCCGGCCGGCAAGCCGCAGCGCCTTCCGCCGGCGCCAGCATGCGTCACGGCTCGCCACGCTGTGCGAGACGATCATGTCCATCGGCTGGGCCGGCGCGGCGAGCCTCACCGTCGCCGGCAGTCCGCTCGCGGCGTTTCCGGCAGGCGTCGTGCTGGTTCTGCTCGCGGTTCTCGCGCTCTTCGGCTGGCGCCGCCGCTGAAGGCTGAGGGGCCGGCAGCCGCCGGCCCGGCGGTCAGACCGCGACGCAGACGCAATCCTGCACGCCCAGCCCTTCGCCGCCCAGCCGCACCCGGTCCCCCGGCGTCAGGAAGCGCGGCGGATCGAAGGACAGGCCGACGCCGCCGGGCGTGCCCGTCAGCACGACGTCGCCGGGATCGAGCCGGGTGAAGCGCGAGATGTAGGAGACGAGGTAGGGCACCTTGAAGATCATCTCGCGGGTGTTGCCGACCTGCTGGCGCACGCCGTTCACGTCGAGCCACAGCGGCAGCTCGTCGTAGTTCGGCAGCTCATCCTTGGTCACGAGCCAAGGACCGAGGGGGGCGAAGGTGTCGTGCGACTTGCCCTTGAACCACTGACCGGCCCGCTGCAGCTGGAAGCTGCGCTCGGTGACGTCGTTGCCGAGCGTGAAGCCGGCGACGTGCTCCATCGCCTGCTCGACGGTCACGTATTTGGCGGTCCGGCCGATCACCACGCCGAGCTCGACGCCCCAGTCCGTGCGGGTCGACATGCGCGGGATCTCGATCGGGTCGTTCGGTCCGCTGACCGCGCTCGGCGCCTTCATGAAGATGGTCGGCTCCGGGTTGATCTTGAAGCCGGCGAGCCGCGCACTGTCCTGGAAGTTCGGCCCGACGCCGATGATCTTGCCGATCCGGGAGACCGGCGCACAGACGCGCACCCCCTCCGGTGCGCGCGGCAGCGCGTCGATGTCGATCCCGCGTAGCGCGGCGAGGGCGTCCGGGTCGAGCTGCGGCCCGCCAAGGGCCGTCACATGATGCGAAAGGTCGCGGATCTTGTCGTTCTTGTCGAGGACTCCCGGTTTTTCCATTCCGCGGTCGCCGAAGCGTACCAGACGCATCCACTGCTCCTCCCGATTGCCCGCCCGGAACCCGGGCAAGAGCCGGCGCGAGGGTTCTGCCGCGACGCCGTGGCGCCACAGATAAGGCGGCAGACGGCCAAGGGGAGATGGCGGAAGCGAAGGGCGGCGAGAAGGCTTTGCCGGGATGGTTACCGCCCGTCGGCGGGCTCCCGCTTGCGCTCGGCCGCGAAGAGGTAGCGGAAGGTGCCGATGCAGCCGGTGAGCGCCAGAGCCAGCGCGCCGAGCATCAGGATCCAGGTGATGTCGCGCTCGAAGAAGCTCTGCAGCGCCTGCCCGAAGAGGTAGGCGCCGAGGGCGTAGCCGCCGACCCACAGCGCCGCGCCGATCGCGTTGTAGAGGCCGAAGCGGATCCAGTGCATCCGCATGGTGCCGGCGACGAAGCCGTTCAGCTGCCGCAGGATCAGGATGAAGCGGGCGATCAGCACCAGCGCCGGCCCGCTCCTGCGGTAGCGTTCCTCGACGAGTTCGAAGCGCTCCTCGGTCAACCCGACCTTGGCGCCGTAGCGCACCACCAGCTTGCGGCCGTAGCGATGGCCGACGAAGTAGCCGAGATTGTCGCCGAGCGTGGAGCCGAGCCAGGCGAAGAAGAGCACCCAGCCGATGCCGAGCGTGCCCTGGCCGGCGAGGATGCCGGAGGCGATGACGAGGCTCTCTCCGGGCAGCGGGATCCCCGTCGATTCAAGGAACACGATGCCGAAGAGGACCGAATAGCCGTAGTGCTCGAGGTAGAAGAGGGCGGTATCGTACATGCGGGCTCCCTCTTGCCAGCCTTAAGGCCGCTGCGCCAGTGCGCGGCGGGCTGCCTCAGCGCTCGAACAGCGCCACGACCTCGGTGTGGTACGACCACAGGAACTGATCGACCGGCACCACCCGCACGAGCCTGAAGCCGCCGTCGAGAAGAAGACGGGCATCGCGGGCGAGCGTGACCGGGTTGCAGGATACCGCCGCGATCTTGCGCAAGTGCGACCGGGCGAGCTCGCCCGCCTGCGCCTCGGCGCCGGCGCGCGGCGGATCGAAGACGAGCCCTTCGAAGCGCGCGAGTTCCTTTGCCGTGAGCGGCCGGCGGAACAGGTCGCGCCGTTCGCTCGTCACCGGCTTCAGCCCGCGCGCGCCACGCACCGCCTGATCGAGCGCGGCGAGCGCCGGCGCCTCGCTCTCCACCGCATGCACGGCCGAGTGACGGGCGAGGCGGAGCGCGAAGGTGCCGATGCCGCAGAAGAGGTCGGCGACGCTCTTGCAGCCGGCCAGATGATCGGTGACGAGACGGGCCATCGCCGCCTCGCTCGCGGCGACCGCCTGCAGGAAGCCGCCGGGCGCGGGCGTGACCGGCACGCCGTCGACGTCGATGACCGGCTTCTGCGCCTCGATCAGCACCTCGTCGCCGAGCGACAGCCGCGCCAGCCGGTTGGCGAGCGCGAGCGTCACCAGCGCCTGGCGCAGGTCGTCCTTCAGCGGCGCCGCGTCGGCGAGCGCGACATCGAGGCCGCTGGCGGTCCAGGTCGCGGTCAGCCGCAGGGGACGGCGCCGGTCGATCGCGAGGCTCGCCAGCTTGCGCAGGAGCGGCAGGCGCGCCTCGATCTCCGGCACCACGACGAGGCAGGTCTCGATCGAGGCGATGCGGTGGCTGCCGGCTTCGTGGAAGCCGAACACGACCCGCGGGCCGGCGCGCCGGGCGGTGAAGACGGCGCGCCGCCGCGAGGCGGGCGGGCAGGGGTCGAGCGGCTCGACCTCGGCCGCGATCCCCTTCTGCCGGAGGGCACCGACGACGAGGTCGCGCTTGAAGTCGGCATAGAGGGGCTCGCTCGCATGCTGCAGGTCGCAGCCGCCGCACTCGCCGAAATGCGGGCAGGGCGCCCCGCGGCGCTCGGCCGAAGGCTCGATGATCGACACGACACGACCCCGGTCGCCTTCGCGCACCGCCTCGACCGTTTCGCCCGGCAGCGTGAAGGGCACGAAGACCGGCCGTCCGTTCGATTCGGCGAGGCCGTCGCCCTTGCCGGCGAGCGCGGTGATCGTCAGCGTCTCGCTCACGCCTTCACCCCGGCCAGAAGAAACTCCCGGTTGCCGTCGCCACCGGTGATCGGCGATTCGACAAGGCCCGTCGCGCGCCAGCCGGGCAGAGTGCCGAGCCAGGCCCGCAGATCTTCGGCGACCGCCGGTGCGCTATCCGGATCGCGCAACAGCCCGCCCTTGCCGATCGCCGCCTTACCCGCCTCGAACTGCGGCTTGACGAGAAGCACCGCGACGGCTCCCGTCTCGGCGAGCGTCAGGGCCGGCGGCAGCGCCAGCTTCAGCGAGATGAAGCTGACGTCGGACACCACGAGGTCGACGTGATGGCCGCCGAGATGCTCGCGCGTCAGCGCGCGGGCGTTCAGCCCCTCGATCGAGGTGACGCGGGAATCACCGGCGATGCGCGGGTGCATCTGGCCGTGGCCGACGTCGAGGGCGATCACATGGGCGGCGCCGGCCTCCAGAAGCACCTCGGTGAAGCCGCCGGTCGAGGCGCCGACGTCGAGCGCGGTGCGGCCGCTGACGTCGAGCCCGAAGCCTTCCAGTGCGCCCTTCAGCTTCAGCGCGGCACGCGAGACATAGGCGCCGGCGGGGTCGGAAACGGTGACGACGGCGTCCGGTCCGACGAGTTGACCCGGCTTCGTCACGGCCATGCCATCCACCATGACGTGGCCGCGCAGGATCGCGTCGCGCGCACGGGCGCGGCTTTCGACAAGGCCGCGGGCGGCAAGCAGGAGGTCGAGGCGCAGGCGCGCCGCGTCGGAGGTCGCATCGGGGACGGGCATGGCGCCTCTCATGCGGCCCGCGCCGGCCGATGGCAAGGCTGCGTGTGCCGGAGCGTCGCCGTTCAGGCCTGCATCACGCGCTTCGCTCGGTCGCCGAGCGCGGCGAAGACGGCGTCGACGATGCCGGCACGGTCGAGCCCGGCCTGGCGGATCATTGCCTCCGGGGCCGCATGATCGACGAAGCGGTCGGGCATCACCAGCGGCCGGATCTTGAGGCCCTGATCGAGCAGGCCGCGCGCGGCCAGGAACTGCAGCACCTGCGCCGCGAAGCCGCCGGCTGCGCCCTCCTCGACGGTGATCAGCACCTCGTGCTCGCGCGCTAGCCGGGCGATCAGGTCGGCGTCGAGGGGCTTGGCGAAGCGCGCGTCGGCGACGGTGGTCGAGAGGCCGAAGGTCTCGAGTTCCTCGGCCGCCAAAACCGCGTCCGCGAGGCGCGTGCCGAAGGACAGGATCGCGACCTTGGTGCCCTCTCGGATCACCCGGCCCTTGCCGATGGGCAGGGCCTCGCCGCGCTCCGGCAGGTCGACGCCGGTGCCGTTGCCGCGCGGGTAGCGGAAGGAGATCGGCCCGGCGTCGTAGAGCGCGGCGGTGCGCACCATGTGACGCAGTTCCGCCTCGTCGGCCGCCGCCATCACCACCATGCCCGGCAGCGGCGCCAGGAAGCCGGTGTCGAAGGATCCGGCATGGGTCGGCCCGTCGGCGCCAACGAAGCCCGCGCGGTCGATCGCGAAGCGGACCGGCAGGTGCTGGATCGCGACGTCGTGGACGATCTGGTCGTAGGCGCGCTGCAGGAAGGTCGAGTAGATCGCGCAGAAGGGCTTGTAGCCCTCGCTCGCAAGGCCTGCGGCGAAGGTGACCGCGTGCTGCTCAGCGATGCCGACGTCGAAGGATCGGGTCGGAAACAGCTCGGCGAAGCGGTCGAGCCCGGTGCCGTTCGGCATTGCCGCATTGATCGCGACGATCCTGTCGTCCGCCTCGGCCTCCTGGATCAGGCTGTCGGCGAAGACGTTGGTGTAGCTCGGCGCGTTCGCCTTGGCCTTCGCCTGCGCGCCGGTGATGACGTCGAACTTAGACACGCCATGATACTTGTCGGCGGAGTTTTCGGCCGGCGGATAGCCCTTGCCCTTCTTGGTCACGACGTGGACGAGGATCGGCCCCTCGCCGGCGTCGCGCACGTTCTTCAGGACCGGCAGGAGATGGTCGAGATCGTGGCCGTCGATCGGGCCGACATAGTAGAAGCCGAGCTCCTCGAACAGCGTGCCGCCGGTGAAGAAGCTGCGGGTAAACTCCTCGGTCTTGCGGGCGCCCTCGCGCATGAACTCCGGCAGGCGCCGCGAGAAGCTCTTCGCGTGGCCGCGCAGCGTCCTGTAGGTCTTGCCGGAGACGAGGCGGGCGAGATAGGCGCTCATCGCCCCGGTCGGCGGGGCGATCGACATGTCGTTGTCGTTGAGGATGACGATCAGCCGCGCGTTCAGCGCTCCGGCATTGTTCATCGCCTCGTAGGCCATGCCCGCCGACATCGCGCCGTCGCCGATCACCGCGACGACGTTGTTGGTGCCGCCGGACAGGTCGCGCGCGACCGCCATGCCGAGGCCGGCCGAGATCGACGTCGAGGAATGGCCGGCGCCGAAGGGGTCGTAGTCGCTCTCCGTGCGCTTGGCGAAGCCCGAGAGCCCGCCCTCCTGCCGGATCGTGCGCATCGCCTCGCGCCTGCCGGTCAGCAGCTTGTGCGGATAGGCCTGGTGGCCGACGTCCCAGATGACCCGGTCGCGCGGCGTGTCGAACACGTAGTGGAGGGCGACCGTCAGTTCGACGACGCCGAGGCCGGCGCCGAGATGGCCGCCGGTCTTCGACACCGCGTCGATGAGGTCCGTGCGCAGCTCGTCAGCAAGCTGTTTCAGCTCCTTCTCGTCGAGCTTGCGAAGATCGGACGGATCGCGGACGCGGTCGAGCAGCGGTGTCTGGGAGATGTCGGTCAATGGCCTCGGACCTTCTGCGTCGTCATCGGGGCTGATACGCCCGGCCACGGACGATCAGCCCGCGCATGATGTCGCTCTAACATCGGCTTTTCGCCGGACGGGATCAAGTCTGGACGGGTTCCAGGGACGCGCGTCTCGCGCAGGCGGCAGTGCCGGGCCGGGCTCAGGCGGGATCGAGCGGCTCGACCCCGACCGGCTTGCCGGCGCGGTTGAGCTTGATCTTTTCCACCTTGTCCTCGGCCGCGGAGAGCAGCCGGTCGCAGTGGTTCTTCAGCTTCTCGCCGCGCTCGTAGATGCGGATCGACCGGTCGAGCGGCACATCGCCGCGCTCCAGATCCGCCACGATCCGCTCCAGCGAGGCCAGCGCTTCCTCGAAGCTCATGCGCTTGATGTCCGAATCGTCTGCCGGGACGGTGTCTTCGCTCATCGGGTGCTCTTCTTCGGTCGGTGTCAGCCTGTCATCAGGCGCTTGACGTGGACGGCGACGGACCCTGCCAGTCCGGTCAGGTCATAGCCGCCTTCGAGCAGGCTGACGAGGCGCCCGTCGCAGTGCCGGTCGGCCACCGCCATCATCTCGGCGGTTGCCCAGTCGAAGTCGGCCTCGGTCAGCTGGATGCCGGCGAGCGGGTCGCGCCAGTGCGCGTCGAAGCCGGCCGAGACGATGACGAGGTCGGGCCGGAAGGCGTCGAGCGCCGGCAGGATGCGCGATCGGAAGGCCTCGCGGAAGGCGTCGGTCCCGTCCCCCTCGAGGAGCGGAGCATTGACGATGTTGCCGGCGCCGGTCTCGTCCTTCGCGCCAGTGCCGGGAAACAGCGGCATCTGATGGGTGGACGCGTAGAAGACGCTCGGATCCGACCAGAAGATGTCCTGTGTGCCGTTGCCGTGATGCACGTCCCAGTCGACGATCGCGATGCGTCCGAGGCCATGCGCGGCCTGCGCATGGCGCGCGGCGATGGCGGCCGTCGCGAACAGGCAGAAGCCCATCGCCGTCTCGCGCTCGGCATGATGGCCCGGTGGCCGGGCCGCCACGAAGGCGTTGGACACCTCGCCCGAGGCCACAGCGTCCACCGCCGCGCAGGCGGCGCCGACCGCATGCATGGCCGCGGCGAAGCTCTTCGGGCTCATCAGCGTGTCGGCGTCGAGCCGGGTCAGGCCCTCCTCCGGAACCGCGAGCGCGATCTTGCGCACGTAGCTCTCGGGATGGCAGCGATAGACCGCCTCAACGTCACCCTCCGCCGCCTCCTCGCGCTCCAGGTTCTGGAACGCCTCCGCCTCGAGCGCGCCGGCGACCGCCGCCATGCGCTCCGGCCGCTCCGGATGGCCCGGGCCGGTCAGGTGTTCGGCGAAGATCGCGTGATGGTAGAGGCGGGTGCGCATGGGCAAGGGAAGTAGCACCGCGCACAAACGAATCAAATCATCGCGACGCCTGCCGCGCGACAGGAATTCACCGATCTCGATCCGGCTCTCGCGGCCGCCGGACCCTGCGTTTGGCCGGTGCAGGACGAAGACCCGGCCGTCCTCCCTTGCCAGCAACCAGTCGTCGCCGTTGGAACTGCGATAGAGCATGCGTGTCTCGATGGGCATCGTATCGCCTTTGCTGCTGCCTGTTCGCTTTCGAAGCCGGACGCGTGCAACAGGTCCGCGCGCGCCGCGCCGTCTCAATGCCGCCGCATATCCGCCGATTTCGTGACGAGCTGCGGCGGGTCGAATAGATCTTTCGAAATCGATTTCCGTGCGGGGCTTGTAATTTCGGTGGATAAGGCGCACATCAGCGTAGTCGGTAGACGGCCGGATCATTTGGCCTGCGCTGAAACTACAGCGCCTGTTCATCTAATTTCCTTCTCAACGATCGATGCGACGGCGCGCAAAACGTGCGTGCCGCATGTTCTCCACTATAGAAAGGTCTCCCATGACGACGGGAACCGTGAAGTTTTTCGACAGCGTTAAGGGCTTTGGTTTCATCTCGCCGGAAGACGGCGGCAAGGACGCCTTCGTCCACATCAGCGCCGTCGAGCGTGCCGGCCTCGGCACCCTCAGCGAAGGCCAGAAGGTCTCCTACGAGCTGGTGTCGGATCGCCGCACCGGCAAGATGAGCGCCGACAACCTGGCAGCCGCCGACTAAGGCGCGCCGTCGCAGCCCAGGCGGCTGCGGACAAGAATTTCCCGCATTGCGGCGGACCGACCACGGATGTACTGGCGGTTCCAAGCCATGCGGGCGGCACTGGAGCGGTGAAACGCCGCTCGTGCCACGGGTGGCCCTGCTCCTGACCGGATGCGGGGCCATTTCTGTATCTGAGGCCGCGCATGACCGCCCGTCGGGCGGTGGCGGCCTCTTCGGGAGGTGACGATGGCCAAGGGGCAGCAGCGCAGCAACAAGGAAGTCCGCAAGCCGAAGAAGGACAAGACGGCGGCCCCCGCCGCATCGGCAACGCCCCCGCTCGGCAAGGGCAGCCTCGGTTCCGACAAGACCAAGGGCAAGAGCTGACGCGCCGGCGGGAAGGACGACGGGCGGCGGGTCACCCCGCCCGCCCGCATCATCCCGAGACATAGGCCGCCAGCTCCTCCGGCGTTCCGGTGGGAAAGGCTGCCTTCAGGTGGTCGAGAAACGCCGAGACGCGCGTGCTGAGGAGGCGTCGCGAGGGATAGAGCGCCCACAAGGCGATCTGCGAGCCCTCGACGTCACCCCAATGCACCAGCCGGCCGGTCGACAGGTCGTGGCTGACGAGCGAGATCGGCAGGCGGGCCGCGCCGACCCCTGCGCGCACCGCGTCGCGCACCATGATCAGCGACGAGAGGCGAAGCACGGGCTCGATCGCGATCCGCGTGCGTCCGGCTTGCGCCGTGACGTCCCAGCTTGCGCTGCCGCCGATCCGATCCCGAACCACCGCCGGAACCGCGCGGTCATCGGTGGATCGAGGCACGTCGGGGCTGGCGACGACGACGAGGCGGTCGTGCAGGAAGGCCCGGCCGACGAGGCTCTCGTCCGAAGCCGGATTGACCCGGATGACGAGGTCGTAGCCCTCTTCCACCATGTCCACCGCCCGGTCCTCGGTGGTGACCTCGAAGCGAACCTCCGGATATTGCAGGGCGAAGCTCGCGGCCAGCCGGCCCATGGCGGTCTGCGAGAAGACGAGCGGCGCGCTGATCCGCAGCGGTCCGCGCGGGCGTCCCCCACCCGCTGCGATGGACGCTGCGGTCTCGTCGAGCTCGGTCAAGAGGGCGCCCGTGCGCTCATGGAGCGCACGACCCTCCTCGGTCAGCTTCAGCATCCGTCCTCCACGCTCGAACAGGCGCAGCGACAGCGCCGCCTCGAGGTCCGCCACCCGGCGCGACAGCGTGGCCTTCGGTCGTCCTGCAGCGCGCGCCGCCCGGCCGAAGCCGCCATGGCGGGCGACGAGGTTGAAGTCGGTCAGAGCGAGGAGATCCATCTGTTCCACCTGTGAGACGGCGCGTCTAGATCTATCGTCTATCTCACCGAATGTGGATCGATCAAATACGGGCTGTCTTCTGACACCAACCCGGAGAGATCCCCATGACCATCCTCGTTATCGGCGCCACCGGCCGCGTCGGCCGCCACGTCGTCGACCAGCTCGTCCAGCGCAATGCTGCGGTGCGCGTCCTCACCCGCGACCCCTCCAAGGTCGTCTTTCCCGCAGGCGTAGAGGTCGCCGAGGGCGAGATCCTCGACCTCGACGCACTGCGCCGCGCCTTCGAGGGCGTGCGCACGCTGTTCCTCCTGAATGCCGTGACCGGCGACGAATTCGCGCAGGCGATCATCACCCTCAACGTCGCCCGCGAGGCGGGCGTCGAGCGGGTGGTCTACCTCTCCGTCTTCGACGCCGATCGAGCGGTGAACGTGCCGCATTTCGCGGTGAAGTCCGGGGCAGAGCGGATGCTCGTACAGATGGGGTTCAGCGCCACGATCCTGCGCCCCAGCTACTTCATCGACAACGAGGTGATGATCAAGGACGTCATCCTCGGTCACGGCGTCTATCCGATGCCGATCGGCAGCAAGGGACTCGCGATGGTCGACGCACGGGACATCGCCGAAGTCGCGGCGATCGAGCTGATCCGCCGCGACCAGGCCGCCGGCAAGCTGCCGATCGAGACGATCAACCTCGTCGGCCCGGACACGCTGACCGGCCCTCAGGTGGCGGCGATCTGGTCGGACGTGCTCGGCCGCCCCATCGCCTATGGCGGCGATGATCCGAGCGGGTTCGAGGCGAACATGGCGACCTTCATGCCGAAATGGACGGCCTACGAGATGCGCCTGATGGCCGAGCGCTATGTCAGCGAGGGCATGATCCCCAAGGCTGGCGACGTCGAACGGCTGACGACACTGCTCGGTCGGCCGCTGCATTCATATCGCGCGTTCGCCGAAGGCATCGCGGCCGATGCGGCGAAGGCCTGAATGGTCGAGGTCGCAGCGCCGCCTCCCGAAGAGGCGGCGAAGCGACCTCGGCATCTTCTACGCTGGATCCGCCGTGGCGAGATGGTCTTGGCCACGGCGGCGCGGCTCAAACCCGCCCGGTCTGCCCGCGGTGCCGCAGGTAATGGTCCGCCACGGCGCAGGCGACCATCGCCTCGCCGATCGGCACGGCGCGAATGCCGACGCAGGGATCGTGCCGGCCCTTGGTGCGCACCTCGACCTCTTCGCCCTCGGCCGAGATCGAACGGCGCGGGGTGAGGATCGAGGAGGTCGGCTTCACCGCAAAGCGTGCGACGATGGGCTGGCCGGTGGAGATGCCGCCGAGGATGCCGCCGGCATGGTTCGACAGGTACTCCGGCTTCCCGTCGGCGCCGATGCGGATCTCGTCGGCATTGGCCTCGCCGGACAGCCTGGCGGCCGCGAAGCCGTCGCCGATCTCGACGCCCTTCACCGCGTTGATCGACATCAGGAGGCTGGCGATGTCCTGGTCGAGCTTGCCGTAGATCGGCGCACCGAGGCCGGCGGGCACGCCTTCGGCGACCACCTCGATCACAGCGCCGACCGAGGAGCCGGCCTTGCGGATGCCGTCGAGATAGTTCTCCCAAAGCGGTACGGTCTGCGGGTCCGGGCAGAAGAACGGGTTGTCGCCCACCGTCTCCCAGTCCCAGCGCGAGCGATCGATTTCGATCTCGCCGATCTGGACGAGCGCGGCGCGGACCGTGACACCAGGCACCACCTTGCGGGCCAAGGCGCCGGCGGCGACGCGCGCCGCGGTCTCGCGGGCCGAGGAGCGCCCGCCGCCGCGATAGTCGCGGATGCCGTATTTGACGTCGTAGGTGATGTCGGCATGGCCGGGCCGATAGCGCGTCGCGATCTCCGAATAGTCCTTCGAGCGCTGGTCGACATTCTCGATCATCAGCGCGATCGGCGTGCCCGTGGAGATCCATTCGCCTTCGCCCGGGCCCGGCATGACGCCGGAGAGCACCTTCACCTGGTCCGGCTCCTGGCGCTGAGTGGTGAAGCGCGACTGGCCGGGCCGGCGGCGGTCGAGACAGGCCTGGATCTCGGCGGTCGAGAAGGCGATCTGCGGCGGCATGCCGTCGACGACGCAGCCAAGCGCCGGTCCGTGGCTTTCGCCCCAGGTGGTGACGCGGAAGAGGTGGCCGAAGCTGTTGTGCGACATGCGGGCGGGATCCGGGGATGAGGCGGTGTCGGGCGGGTTTAGGCCGGCGGAACCTCTAAGGTCAAATCGGCGCGCTGCGTGTTCCCGCCGAGGCTTTACCGTCTTTTAACCCTGCGGCACCGCGCAAAAAGACACAATTCGACGGAAAACATCGCACCGTTCGGCCGACGCAGCGGGTAGGCAAGTCCTGCGGCGCGGGGCTCATCGGGTGGCCGGCGCAGTCGTGAGAGCAGGGGATCGGTCATGACCAAGCATATCGTCGCCTTTTTCGCCTCCTCCTTCCTGTGCGTGGCGATGAGCATACCGGCGCTTGCGGAAGAGGTGTCCGGCACGATCAAGGCGATCGACCAGGCCTCGGCGACGCTGACCCTCGACGACGGCTCGACCTATGCCTTGCCCGGCGAGTTCGACTACACCGCGGTGAAGCCCGGAATGGAAGTCGTGGTGATCTTCGACGAGACCGATGCGACGCACCCGGTGATCGACCTGCAGCCGGAGCAGTGACACCCCGGACCACGGCGATTGCCGTGTGCAGCAAGGGCGCTGCCCTGTCGGGGCTGCGGGAGTGACGGTTCGTAAGGACCCACCGGGCTGAGGCCTCTGGAGGACGCAAATCGTCAGAGCCAGATGGCGCGCTCGTTCTCGATGCGCAGCACCCGGTCCTGCGGAATGCCGACATGCGCCGCGTGCTGCGGCGTCATTCCGCCATAGGCGAGGAGCAGCACACGCGCGATGCCGCCATGGGCCACCATCACCGTCGGACCCTTCAGCGCGTCGAGCACGGGCTGGATGCGCAGCGCCAGGATCTCATAGGATTCCGCCCCGGTGCCGGGCGGCACGAAGCGCCATTTGTCCGCCTCGCGCCGGTCCATCAGCGCGGCGTCGAGGCCACGCAATTCCACGAAGGTGCGGCCTTCCCAGCCACCGTAGTGCAGTTCCACCAGCCGCTCGTCGCTGCGGTAGCCGGTCTCGGGCAGGCCGAGTTCGGCGCGCACGAGCCGCATCGTCTCGGCTGCCCGCGACAGGGGGCTCGCGACGAAGTCGAAGCGGCCAAGCGCATCGCCCAGCGTCTGGCGCAGAAAGGCGCCGTTGCGCCGGGCCTGCGCGCGTCCGGTCGCGTTGAGGGGGATATCGCGCTGGCCCTGGAAGCGCCCCTGCGCGTTCCAGTCGGTCTCGCCGTGGCGGACGAAATAGAGGAGCGGCAGCGCCATCCGGCGAGGGTCAGTCCTTGACGACCGAGATGTCCGGTGCGTCGACCGCCTTCATGCCGACCGTGTGGTAGCCGGAATCGACGTGGTGCACCTCGCCGGTCACCCCACGCGACATGTCCGACAGGAGGTAGAGCGCCGATTGGCCGACCTCGTCGATGGTGATGGTGCGCTTCAGCGGCGAATTGTACTCGTTCCACTTCAGGATGTAGCGGAAGTCGCCGATGCCGGAGGCGGCCAGCGTCTTGATCGGCCCGGCCGAGATGGCATTGACGCGGATCGCCCTGCCGCCGAGATCGACCGCCAGATAGCGCACCGAGGCCTCCAGGGCCGCCTTGGCCACGCCCATGACGTTGTAGTGCGGCATCACCTTCTCGGCGCCGTAATAGGTGAGGGTCAGCATCGACCCGCCGTTCTCCATCAGCTTCTCGGCGCGTGCCGCGACCGCGGTGAAGGAGTAGACCGAGACGTCCATCGTCTTGCGGAAGTTGTCCCGCGACGTCTCGACATAGCGGCCGGTGAGCTCGTCCTTGTCGGAGAAGGCGATCGCGTGGACGAGGAAGTCGATCGTGCCCCAGCGCGCCTTCACGTCCTCGAAGACGCTGTCGATGGTCGCCTCGTCGGTCACGTCGCAATGGCCGGCGAGCACTGCGCCGAGCTCCTGCGCCAGCGGCTCGACCCGTTTCTTCAGGGCGTCGCCCTGGTAGGTGAGGGCGATCTCGGCACCCTGGTCGGCGAGAGCCTTGGCGATTCCCCACGCGATCGAGCGGTTGTTGGCGACGCCCATGACCAGGCCCCGCTTGCCAGCCATCATCCCGCTCGACTGAACCATGCTGGGCATCCTCCGGACCGTCTCGTCACGCACGTTACGGTCGCGGGTATGGCATAGGGTCCGGGTGCCTTCAAGCTGCGCACGCCCGGACTGCTCAGGCCGCCTTACGTCCGCGCTCGCGCAGGAAGGCGATGAGCGCCTCGTCCGGTTCGGCCGGCAGCGCGATCTGGAGACGCACGAGAATGTCGCCTCGCCCACCCTCCTTTCGGGTCAGCCCCTTGCCCTTCAGGCGCAGGGTCTTGCCGGAGGACGACCATGCGGGCACGCTGATCGAGACACGTCCGTCCAGCGTGTCCACCTGCAGCTTGCCGCCGAGCACCGCGTCCTCGACCGGCACCGCGAGATCGAGCGTCAGGTCGCGGCCCGTCACCTCGAAGCGCGGATGCTTGACGAGTTCGATCGTCACCAGCGCGTCGCCCGGCTGGCCGCCGTCGAAGGGCGCCGGCTGGCCCTGGCCGCGCAGGCGGATCACCTGGCCGTTCTCGACGCCCTCGGGCAACCGGATCGCAAGACGCTTGCCCGTCGGGAACACCGCCTCGACCTTGTCCTCCGAGACCACGTCCTCCAACCGCACCTTGAGGTTGGCGCGCAGGTCCTCGCCGCGCATCGACGCGCTGCGCGCACCGGCGAAGCCGCCACCGCGCGGCGGGCGCCCGCCGCGGCCGAAGGCACCGCCGAGCGCCTGTTCGAAAAGGTCCGCGAACGGGCTGTCCGGGTCGGTAAAGGCGTCCGCGCCGGCGCCCGCGCCGCCAGGCCCGCCGCCGAAGTTGAAGTTGTGCGACCGCGTGCCGCCGGCGCGCGCGCCGAACGGGCTGCCGCCGGGAAAGCCGGTGAACTTCGGCTTGCCCTCCGCGTCGATCTCGCCGCTGTCGTACTTGGCCCGCTTGTCCTTGTCGCCGAGGATCTCGTACGCCTGGTTGATCTCGTTGAACCGGGTGCCAGCCGCCGGATCGTCCGCATTGGCATCCGGGTGGTACTGCTTGGCGAGCTTGCGGAAGGCCGACTTGATCTCCTTCTCATCGGCCGACTTGGCAACGCCGAGGACGGCATAGAGATCACGCATCGGGCTCGGGTCCTCCGGAGGAAACTGGCGGGAACGGCGCGGCGACATCCGCGCAGACAGCCCACATATGGGCTCCGTCAACGGCATTTGAAAGGGCTTGCGGAGGTGGCTCCCCCTGCGGCGCTCAGTTCGCTGCGTCGCTCGTCTGCGGCTTGCCTTCGGCAAAGCGGGTCAGGACCCACTGGCCCTGTCCTTGCGTACATGCTTCGCCGTTGTAGAGCGCTATGCCGTCGAAGCGCTGGCGCGAGGTCTGGAAGGAGCGGCAGATCCGGTTGCCCTCGCGGACCTCGCGTATGGCGGTGATCTCGCCGCTGGCGCCGGTGTCGGCATTGCTCCAGGCGAGCGGCTGCGACTGGACGCGCTCGACGTTCGCCGCCGAGACCGCGTTGCGCACGGTGCGGCTGTCGGACAACTGGTCGGGTTCGGGGGCGGGCGCCGTGGTCTTTGTGATCGAGCCGGTCTGGATGCTGTCGTCGACCATGTCGCTCAGGCCGCCGCCGGAGATCGTGCAGCCACCGAGCGCAAGGCCGAGGCTCAGGAGGGCGGCGCTTCGGATCATCACACGCGTCGAACCTTATGTTTGCAGAACGCCCGAGCTATATCGGCAGCCATAGCAGCCCGAGGATCGCACGCGCATGACGAACAAAGACTTAACCGAGACCGAGATCCCGACCGGTGCCGACCCCTTTGCCGTGTTCGAGGGCTGGCTGCAAGACGCGCAGGCCAGCGAACCGAACGATGCGAACGCCGTGGCGGTGGCGAGCGTCGACCCGGACGGCTTGCCGAACGTGCGCATGGTGCTCCTGAAGGGCGTCGATTCCCGCGGCTTCGTCTTCTACACCAACTTCGAGAGCGCCAAGGGCCGCGAGGTGCTGGCGAGCCGCAAGGCCGCGATGTGCTTCCACTGGAAGAGCCTGCGGCGGCAGGTGCGGGTTCGCGGGCCGGTGGACATCGTCGGCGACGCGGAGGCCGACGCCTATTTCGCCTCGCGCGCCCGCGGCAGCCGCATCGGCGCCTGGGCCTCGGACCAGTCGCGTCCGCTGGCGAGCCGCCAGCTGCTCGAGGAGCGCGTCGCCGCCGTCGGCGACCGCTACGGCGAGACCGGCGAGGTGCCGCGGCCGCCGCACTGGTCGGGCTTCCGCATCGTTCCGAGCGAGATCGAATTCTGGCGCGACCGCACCTTCCGCCTGCACGACCGCATCGTCTACCGGCGACGGGCGCCGGAGGAGGCGTGGACGGTGACGCGGCTGTTCCCCTGAACAGAAAGTGCGCCCATAAGGAGCATTGACCGGACGTTGCACCCCTGCATAGAGTGCCTGCGGATGTGGCGTCCGATCGACAGGTGCCCGATGCTTGCGACCGCATTGCTGAGCCCGCTCCGCCCCGCCGCCGACTTCTACAACGCCCTTCCAGACGTCATGGACGCCAATGCGCATGTCACGCGCCTCGGCCGCTACGACGCGATCGACCGGCTGATCGCGATCATCGTGAAGCATCAGCTCGGCGATCTGGTCGGGCTGCGTCTCCTGCACAGCCACTGCCCCATCGAGCCGGGCGAGGCGATGGTCGAGGATGAGGAACTTGCGGAGGATGCCGTCGTCCAGCTGACCACCCGGCCGCTCACGGACGGCGCGATCACGGCTGCACCGAACAGCTGGGCGCTGACACCCGACGGATGGCATCCCGTGGAGTTCAGCGCGGACGAGGGCGTGCGCAGGGTCGGGGATCGCCTGAAGGGGGAGACGGCCTTCCTCGGCGAGATGGCCGCGGCCCTTGTCGAGATGGAGGCGACGCAGACCATCGGCCTGTGCGCCTTCGAGCGCCGGTACTTCCGCTTCGCGGACCCGCAGTCTCCGACGATCCTCGTCGAGCGGACCGACGTCGAGCGACGCGCCAACGTGCTGCGGTACGCGATCGAGGACCATTTCGAGCCGGGCTCGCTCATCGAGACCGTCTGGGCTGCAAGCGAATCCGACGAGCCGGGCACGAACTGCCCGACCCGCTGCGGCATGCGCTGCCAGATCATCATGAAGTGCCACGAATACTCGGACGGCCACCGCAAGACGGAGGTCGGGCACGACAAGGAGCACACCGGCAAGGAACACTGGTACAAATAAGGCGCTGCAGACGACGCCCGCGCCGCAGGACGTCGTCAGGCCTGCGTGCCGCCGACCGTGATCTGGTCCATCCGCAGATGCGGCTGGCCGACGCCGACCGGCACGCCCTGGCCGTTCTTGCCGCACATGCCGATGCCGGTGTCGAGCGCCATGTCGTTGCCGATCATCGAGACGCGGTGCATGGCGTCAGGGCCGTTGCCGATGAGCATCGCGCCCTTCAGCGGCTCCTGCACCTTGCCGTCGCGGATGCGATAGGCCTCGGTGCAGCCGAAGACGAACTTGCCGCTGGTGATGTCGACCTGGCCGCCGCCGAAGGAGACGGCATAGATGCCGTCCTTCACCGACTCGATGATCTCGGCCGGGGTCTTGTCGCCGTTGAGCATGAAGGTGTTGGTCATGCGCGGCATCGGCACGTGGGCGTAGGATTCGCGTCGGCCGTTGCCAGTCGGACGCATGCCCATCAGCCGGGCGTTCTGCCGGTCCTGCATGTAGCCGACGAGCTTGCCGTCCTCGATCAGCACCGTGTGGTTGGTCGGCATGCCCTCGTCGTCGATCGTCAGGGAGCCGCGCCGCTCGGCGATGGTGCCGTCGTCGACCACGGTCACGCCCTTGGCCGCCACCTGCTGGCCCATCAGGCCGGCGAAGGCCGATGTCTTCTTGCGGTTGAAGTCGCCTTCCAGACCATGGCCCACGGCCTCGTGCAGCATCACGCCGGGCCAGCCGGCGCCGAGCACGATGTCGAAGTTGCCGGCCGGGGCCGGGACGGCCTCCAGATTGACCAGCGCCTGCCGCAGCGCCTCGTCGGCGATCTTGCGCCAGCTGTCGGCCGCGAAGAACTCGCCGAAGCCGAGCCGCCCCCCGGCGCCGTAGGAGCCGGTCTCCTGGCGGTCTCCGCGGCCGGCCACGACCGACACGTTGATGCGCACCAGCGGCCGCACGTCCTTCACCAGCTGACCGTCGGCGCGCAGGATCTCCACCGTCTGCCAGGTCGCGCCGAGCGTTGCCGAAACCTGCCGCACCGCCTCGTCCTTGCCGCGCAGATAGGCGTCGATCTCCTGCAGCAGGCGGACCTTCGCCTCGAAGGACGGAGCGGGGATCGGGTTCTCCTCGCCGTAGAGCTTCTGGTTGGTGCCCTGCGGCGGCTCGCTGTAGCGCCCGCTGTGGCCGGTCGTGACGGCGCGAACGGCATCGGCAGCCCGGCGCAGCGCGGCTTCGGAGAGGTCACCGGCATGGGCATAGCCGACGGCTTCGCCGGCGACGGCGCGCAGGCCGAAGCCCTGTCCGGTGTTGAAGCTGCCGGACTTCAGCCGGCCGTTGTCGAAGACGAGCGACTCCGACTCGCGGTACTCGAGGAAGAGTTCGCCGTCGTCGGCGCCGTGAAGCGTCTCGCCGAGCAGCGCCTCGACCCCGTCACGCGAAAGGTCGAAATGGTCGAGCAGGGAGGCGGCCATGGCGGTGATCCTCGGCGGGTTGCGTCGGTCCGCACATAGGCGCTTCGCCCGGCGCTGCCAATGCGGCAGGCAGCGTCGGATATCGGGGTGTCCTGCGTGCCGGCACGCAAGGCACCCCGGCGGGCCTCAGGGGAGGGCGGCGAAGCCCTCCGGGAAGCCGTTCATGTCGATGTCGAAGCCGATGCCGACCTCGAGCGTGTCAAAGACGGTGAAGACCACCTTCTTCGCCTTGGTCAGCGCATCGAGCAGGCTCATCTGCTGGCCGTTGATGGTCTCGACCTTGTCGAGGATCGCCTCGGCGTAGCAGCCGTCCTCGAAGCAGCGCTTGAACTCCAGGCTCCCGACCTGCACGCCGTCGAGATAGACGCCGATCTGCGCCGGCAGGATGACGCCGAGGGGCGTCAGGACGCGAAGGATGCGCGCCTTGCCGTCGGCGGTCTTCAACGCGATCACGGCGAGGCCGATATCGGGCCGTTCTGCCGAGACCACCGTCTGCAGGAGCGCGCACTGGTCGCCCGCCGCGCCCGCCGGCTGGTCGCAGACGACGGCCCAGGCGCCGTGCTTGGAACGGACGGTGCCCGTGGCGGCCGGACTCGGCTGCGCGAACGCCGGCAGAACCGTGCCGGCGAAGGCGAGAGCGCACAGCAAGAGAACCACGCGCGTCGCCGAAAACAATAAGCGTCCCATAAAGACTTTCCGAATCAGCTGTCCCTGCGACCTTGCACGGATATGGATAACAGAAGCTTGCCGGCCGGACGCGACGCGATGCTATCGCGCCCGGGGCGAGGCGTCACCGTCCAGCGGAACAGGTCGGCGCCCCGCGCCACCGCCTGCGAGCCCGCACGCCCGCCGTTTCAGCGCTTTTGTCGCAATCTTTCCGACCGTTTAGAATGTTGCGAAATCGGCATTTTCATGATTTGAAGCTGCCCAATGCGCCGAGTGCGCCCGGCCGCCGCCGGAGGTCCGGCTGCTTCGACCGGTGGTCGAGAGGCGCAGTGGCGGATGCGGCCGACAGGGGAGAGCCTATTCGTGAAGAGACTACTCACCGCAGCATCGGTCATCGCGGCTATGCCGGCTGCGGCACTGGCGCAGGACGCCGACCAGCCGCTGGGCCAGCCGCATGACTGGCAGATCGGCATGCAGACGGCCCTGTCGCCCGTGCAGCACCAGATGGTGTGGTTCAACGACTACGTCCTCTTCTTCATCATCCCGATCACCGCGCTGGTCGCCGGCCTGCTCGGCTGGTGCATCTACCGCTACAGCGCCGCCCGCAATCCGGTGCCCTCGCGCACCAGCCACAACACGGTGATCGAGGTGATCTGGACGGTGGCGCCGATCCTGGTGCTCCTGTGCATCGCCTTCCCCTCCTTCCAGATCCTGACGGCGCAGTACAATCCGCCGAGCGATCCGGAGCTGACGATCAAGGCGACCGGCTACCAGTGGTACTGGGGCTACGAGTATCAGCCGGTGGGACAGGATCCTGCCAACGAGGCGCAGAACGTCTCGTTCGACTCCTACATGCTGCATGAGGAAGATCGCGCGGATTCGGGCAAGACCGACATGCGCACCTACCCGCGGCTCCTGGCGGTCGACAACGAGCTGGTGCTGCCGGTGGGCACGGTCATCCGCGTCATCACGACCGGCGCCGACGTCATCCACTCCTGGGCGATGCCCTCGCTCGGCGTGAAGGTCGACGCGGTGCCGGGTCGCCTCAACGAGTACTGGTTCTCGATCGACAAGCCGGGCCTGTTCTACGGCCAGTGCTCGGAGCTGTGCGGCAAGGACCACGCCTTCATGCCGATCGCCGTGCGCGCCGTCGAGAAGGATCAGTTCCAGCGCTGGCTGGCCGCTGCCGGCACCAGCGTCGACGATGCGAACAAGCAGCTGAACGCGGAGCTCGACTCCGCCAAGCGCGTCGCGCTCGCCGGCCGCTGACACGAGCTTCAAGGAGAGATCGCCCATGGCTTACGCGGCCGCTCACGATCACGACGACCACCGCCCGTCCTTCTTTACCCGTTGGTTCTTCTCGACCAACAACAAGGACATCGGCATCCTCTATCTGATCTTCGCGATCTGCGCCGGCGTCATCGGCGGCGCCCTGTCGGTCGCCATGCGCGCCGAGCTGCAGGAGCCGGGCCTGCAGATCTTCGGCGATCCGCAGATGTACAACGTGTTCACCACGGGCCACGGCCTGATCATGATCTTCTTCATGGTCATGCCGGCGCTGATCGGCGGTTTCGGCAATTACTTCGTCCCGGTGATGATCGGCGCGCCGGACACGGCCTTCCCGCGCATCAACAACATCGCCTTCTGGCTGCTGGTGCCGTCCTTCCTGCTGCTGATCCTCTCGATGTTCGTCGAGGGCGCGCCCGGTTCCACCGGCGCGGGTACCGGCTGGACCATGTATCCGCCGCTGTCGACCGCCGGCCATCCCGGCCCGGCCGTCGATCTCGCGATCTTCGCGCTGCACGTCTCCGGCGCCTCGTCGATCCTCGGCGCGATCAACTTGATCACCACGATCCTCAACATGCGCGCGCCCGGCATGACGCTGCACAAGATGCCGCTGTTCGTCTGGTCGCAGCTGGTGACGGCGTTCCTCCTGCTCCTGTCGCTGCCGGTGCTGGCGGGCGCCATCACGATGCTGCTCACCGATCGCAACTTCGGCACGACCTTCTTCGCGCCGGAGGGCGGCGGCGACCCGATCCTCTACCAGCACCTGTTCTGGTTCTTCGGTCACCCCGAGGTGTACATCCTGATCCTGCCGGCCTTCGGCATCATCAGCCACATCGTCTCGACCTTCTCCAAGAAGCCGGTCTTCGGCTATCTCGGCATGGCCTATGCGATGGTCGCGATCGGCGCGGTCGGCTTCGTCGTCTGGGCGCACCACATGTACGCCACGGGCATCTCTCTCAACACCCAGCGCTACTTCGTCTTCGCCACGATGGTCATCGCCATCCCCACCGGCATCAAGATCTTCTCCTGGATCGCGACGATGTGGGGCGGGTCGATCTCCTTCAAGACGCCGATGATCTGGGCGCTCGGCTTCATCTTCCTGTTCACCGTCGGCGGCGTCACCGGCGTGAAGCTGGCCAACGCCTCGATCGACCGCTACCTGCACGACACCTATTACGTGGTGGCCCACTTCCACTACGTCCTGTCGCTCGGCGCGGTGTTCGCGATCTTCGCCGGCTGGTACTACTGGTTCCCGAAGATGACGGGCTACATGTACAACGAGTTCATCGGGAAGCTGCACTTCTGGATGACCTTCATCGGCGTCAACTTCGTCTTCTTCCCGCAGCACTTCCTCGGGGCTGCCGGCATGCCGCGCCGCTATGCCGACTACCCCGATGCCTTCGCGCACTGGAACTTCATCTCCTCGATGGGCTCCTATCTCGCGGGCGCTGCGGTCCTGGTGTTCATCTGGGGCATCGTCGAGGCCTTCATGAAGAAGCGCGTCGCCGGGCCCAACCCCTGGGGCGAGGGCGCCACGACGCTCGAGTGGCAGCTGTCGTCGCCGCCGCCGTTCCACCAGTGGGAAGAGCTGCCGCGCATCTCCTGACGCGCGACGCCTGAAGAGGGTCCCGCCGGCCAACGGCGGGACCACGACGTTCTCGACGGCCGCCGGCGACGGTCGCGGCGGCGGTCGCATCGCCCGACGGTGGGCATGCCCGGGGTTCAGCTTTTGACGGTTCTCGACGCACAGTCTCCCCTTGTGACGGACGGCGGACTCGCCGAGCCCGGCGACTATCTCGCGCTCCTGAAGCCGCGGGTGATGTCGCTGGTCCTGCTGACGGCGATCACCGGCTTCATGCTGGCGCCGGGCTCGATCCATCCCGTCCTCGGCTGCGTCGCGATCCTGTGCATCGCCATCGGCGCCGGCGCCTCTGGGGCGCTGAACATGTGGTACGACGCCGATATCGACCGGGTGATGTCGCGCACCCGCAAGCGGCCTGTGGCGGCCGGCCGGGTCTCGCCGGAGGGTGCGCTCGCCTTCGGCCTGACGCTCGCGACCTTCTCCGTCACGATCCTCGGTCTCGCGGTCAACTGGGTCGCGGCGAGCCTCCTCGCCTTCACCATCTTCTTCTACGCCGTCATCTACACGATGGGGCTGAAGCGCTCGACGCCGCAGAACATCGTGATCGGCGGCGCCGCGGGTGCCTTCCCGCCGATCATCGGCTGGGCCTGCGTCACCGGATCGGTGTCGATGGAGAGCATCGTGCTCTTCATGATCACCTTCCTCTGGACGCCGCCGCACTTCTGGGCGCTCGCGCTGTTCAAGCGGGGTGACTACGAGGCGGCGGGCATCCCGATGCTGCCGAACGTCGCGGGCGAGGCGGCGACGCGGTTCCAGATCCTGCTCTACGCGGTGATCCTGGTGCCGGTCGGGGTCGCGCCCTGGATCCTCGGCTTCGCCGGCCCCGTCTACGGCGTGGCTTCGGTCCTGCTCGGCCTCGAGTTCCTGCGCCAGGCCTGGGCGACCTACCGGATGGCCGACGCCGATCCGGTGATGCGGCCGGCCAAGCGCCTGTTCGGCTTCTCCATCGTCTATCTCTTCGCGCTCTACGCGCTGCTCCTCGGCGAAGCCGTCGTCGCCAAGCTCCTGCCGGCGGTCGGTGGCTGAGGTGGCCGAGGACCGCATCCGGCTCACGGACCAGCAGCAACGTGCCCGCCGGCGCCGGTCGCTCGCGATCGGCGTCGCGCTGGCGGCGCTGGTGATCCTGTTCTACGTCATCACGCTGGCCAAGCTGGCGGTGCCGAAATGACCGAAGACCCGACTCCGCGCCGGACGAACGCTGGCGGCGATCGCCTCGGCGTCGTCATCGCCACGATCTGCGCCGGCCTTGCCGTCGGCATGGTCGGCGCCGCGTACGCCGCGGTGCCCCTCTACCAGATGTTCTGTCAGGCGACCGGCTATGGCGGCACGACGCAGCGGGTGGAGCACGTGTCGACGCGCGTGTCCGATCGCACCGTCACCGTGCGCTTCGACTCCAATGCGGCGCCCGGCGTGCCCTGGACGTTCCGGCCGACCGAACGGGAGGTCAAGGTCAAGCTCGGCGAGACGCGCCAGACCGCCTACTGGGTGAAGAACCTCTCCGACAAGCGGATCACCGCGCGCGCCACCTACAACGTCACGCCCGAGCTCGCCGGCAGCTACTTCAACAAGATCGCCTGCTTCTGCTTCACCGACCAGACGCTGGAGCCCGGCGAGGAAAAGGAGATGCCGATCGTCTTCTTCGTCGACCCGGACATGGTGAAGGAGCCGGAGCTGACGACGGCGCCGCCGATCACCCTGTCCTACACGTTTTTCACCGTCGCTTCGGAAGACGTGGCGGAGGCTCCGGCGAAGGACGGTGCGAAGGCGGGCAGCAAGTTGTGACGACTGGGGAGCCGGCCGGCGACAGGTGGCGCCGGGCGGGGTAGGAAACTGGAGCTTGCCGGCGATCTCGTATATGGGAAGATCGGCTGGACGAGAGGGAAGAGCGGTAGCGCACATGGCCGACACGCACGCCAAACATCACGATTACCACATCGTCGACCCCAGCCCGTGGCCGCTGGTCGGCTCCGTCGGCGCCTTCATCATGTTCTTCGGCCTCGTCGGGTTGATGCGCTACTCGAACGGCGGCCAGTTCGTCGTCTTCGGCGCCGATCTCGCCACGCCCTGGATCTTCGTCGCCGGCCTCGTGATCGTGCTCTACACGATGTACGCCTGGTGGGCGGACATGGTGCGCGAGAGCCTGCACGGCATCCACACCAAGGTGGTGTCGCTGTCGCTTCGCTACGGCATGATCATGTTCATCGCCTCCGAGGTGATGTTCTTCGTGGCGTGGTTCTGGGCCTTCTTCGACGCCTCGCTGTATCCCAACGAGGCGGTGCAGGCCGCCCGCACCAACGTGCTCGGCGGGCAGTGGCCGCCGGCCGGCATCGAGGTGCTCGATCCGCTGCACCTGCCGCTGTTCAACACGATCACGCTGCTCCTGTCGGGCACCACGGTCACCTGGGCGCACCACGCGCTGATCCATGGCGACCGCCGCGGTCTGATCCAGGGTCTTGCGCTGACGGTGGTCCTCGGCCTGATCTTCAGCTACGTGCAGTACTTCGAGTATGCGCACGCACCCTTCGCCTTCTCCGGCTCGATCTACGGCGCGACCTTCTTCATGGCGACCGGCTTCCACGGCGCGCACGTGATCATCGGCACGATCTTCCTGATCGTCTGCCTGATCCGCGCAGTGTCCGGCCAGTTCACCCCGACGAAGCATTTCGGCTTCGAGGCCGCGGCCTGGTACTGGCACTTCGTCGACGTCGTCTGGCTGTTCCTGTTCTTCTGCATCTACGTGTGGGGCGGCTGGGGCGGCGTCATCCATCAGGGCTGAGGCCGAGGTCCGACCCGGGTCTGCAAAGGGCGGCGCGTCGAGCGGCCGCCCTTTTGCTTTGGCGAGGGAGCGCCACTTGAAGCGGGTGGGGAGCGGCCTCAACCGGTCTCCTCACAGGCAGGCCTGCGCGCAGGGAGAACCCGATGAGCCACGACGACTCGATGTATCCGCAGGTGGAGCCGATCCGCGCCGGGCTCGCGGGGCGCTGCCCGCGCTGCGGCCGGGGCCCCCTGTTCAAGGGCCTCCTGTCGCTGGCGCCCGAATGCAGCGCGTGCGGGCTCGACTATTCCTTCATCGACGCGGGCGACGGACCGGCGGTCTTCGTGATCCTCTTTGCCGGGATCATCGTGACCGGAATGGCGCTGTGGGTCGAGGTGACCTGGAGTCCTCCGGTCTGGGTCCACGCCATGCTCTGGCTGCCCGTCACGCTTCTCCTCTGTCTGCCGATGCTGCGCATGCTGAAGGGGGTTCTGATCACGCTGCAATACAGCAACCGCGCCGGCCAGGGCCGCCTCGACCATGACCGGAAAGACTGAGCCGCTGCCGCACGCGACAGGTCCTGCACTGCCGGCGGGGCGCCGCGTCGGCTGGATCGGCATCGCCGCCGGGCTCGTCGGCATTGCGATCCTGTGCGGCCTCGGCAGCTGGCAGATCCAGCGCCTGCACTGGAAGGAGGCGCTGCTCGCCACCATCGACCAGCGCATCCACGCGACGCCTGAGAGCCTCGACGCCGTGGCCGCGCGGGCTGCGGCCAGTGACGATGTGGATTACCGGCCGGTGACGATGCAGGGCCAGTACCTCAACGCCTATGAGCGCTACTTCCTCGCGACCTATGACGGTGATGCCGGCTGGAACGTCTACACGCCCTTCCTGACCGACGACGAGCGGCTGGTCTTCGTCAACCGGGGGTTCGTGCCCTACGCCCTGCGGGATCCGTCCCGTCGCCCGGACAGCCAGATCGAGGGCGAGACGGTCGTCACGGGGCTCGCCCGCAGCGCGCCGACGCAGAAGCCCGACTGGTTCCTGCCGGACAACGACACGGCGGAAGGGACATTCTTCTGGCGCAGCGTCGGTGAGATGGCGAAGGGCGTCGAGGTGTCGGCTGCCGCGCAGATCCTGCCCTTCACGGTGGACACCGCCCTCGGCTCCGATCCGAAGCGCCTGCCGATCGGCGGCCAGACCATCATCGACCTGCCGAACGACCACCTGCAATACGCCATCACATGGTACGGGCTCGCGCTCGGCCTCGCCGGCGTCCTCATCGCGGTGTGGATCAAGCGCCGCCGGGCTAGCGCGCCTTGACACGAGGCGCCGCCATTCCTTCATTGCGCGCGACAGAGATCCGGGAGGCCGACTTGGCCGAAGCATCCGACAAGCCGAAGTTGACGTTGCGCCTGTGCGAGCCGCGCGGCTTCTGCGCCGGCGTCGACCGAGCCATCCAGATCGTCGTGCTGGCGCTGAAGAAGTACGGCGCGCCGGTCTATGTCCGCCACGAGATCGTGCACAACCGCTATGTCGTGGACGGCCTGCGCGACATGGGCGCGATCTTCGTCGAGGAACTGGGCGACGTGCCGGACGACGGCCAGCCGGTGGTGTTCTCTGCACATGGCGTGCCGAAGTCGGTGCCGGCCGAGGCGCAGGCCCGCGATCTCCTCTATCTCGACGCGACCTGTCCGCTGGTCTCCAAGGTGCACAAGCAGGCGATGCTGCACGTCAAGCGCGGCCGCCACGTCGTCCTCGTCGGCCACCGGGGTCATCCGGAGGTGATCGGGACGATGGGGCAGCTGCCGCCGGGATCGGTCACGCTGGTCGAGAGCGAGGACGACGTCGTGCGGCTGACGCCCGCCGATCCCGAGGCGCTCGGCTTCGTCACCCAGACCACGCTGTCGGTGGACGATACGGTCGGCATCGTCGCGGCGCTGCAGGCGAAGTTCCCGGCGCTTCAGGCGCCGTCCTCCGAATCGATCTGCTATGCCACGACCAACCGCCAGGAGGCGGTGAAGGCGGCGGCTTCGGGCGCCGATCTGTTCCTCATCGTCGGCGCGCCGAACTCGTCGAATTCGCGCCGCCTCGTCGAGGTGGCAGAGCGGGCGGGCGCGCTCGTCGGCCGGCTGGTCGAGGGCGTGGCCGAGATCCCCTGGGCGATCCTCGGCGACGGCGCGACGGTCGCCATCTCCGCCGGCGCCTCGGCGCCGGAGATCCTCGTCGACGCGATCATCGCCGCCTTTCGCGAGCGATTCGAGGTGCGGCTCGAGCTCGTGCAGACGGCGGAGGAGAACGAGAACTTTCCGGTGATGCGCAGCTTGCGCGACACGCCGCTCCTCGGCGAAGACATGGCCTTCGTGAACGGGCGCGGCTGACGCGCCGCAACGAACGGCCAGCAAGGACAGCGCGATGACGACGATGCCGCGGAGCAGGGGCTGAATGGCGGTCTACACCGACGTGACCGAGCCGCAGCTCGCCGGCTTCCTCGCCGACTACGATCTCGGCCAGCTGCTCAGCTACAAGGGCATCGCCGAAGGCGTGGAGAACTCGAACTTCCTGCTGCGCACCTCGGCCGGCAGCTTCATCCTGACGCTGTACGAGAAGCGGGTCGAGCGCGGCGACCTGCCGTTCTTCCTCGGCCTGATGCAGCACCTCAACGCACGCGGTCTGTCCTGTCCGCTGCCCGTGGCGATGCGCGGCGGCGAGACGCTCGGCGAACTCGCCGGCCGCCCGGCTGCCGTCTTCACCTTTCTCGAGGGCATGTGGACCCGCCGTCCCGGCGCCGAGGACTGTCGTGCCGTCGGCGGCGCGATGGCACGGATGCATCGCGCCGGTGCCGACTTCGCCATGACGCGGCCGAACGCGCTCTCGGTCGACGCGTGGCGCCCCCTCTTCGAGGGATCCCGGCCGAAGGCCGACACGGTCGAGGCGGGTCTCGTCGCGGAGATCGACGCGGAACTCGCCATCCTCGAGGCCGGCTGGCCGACCGAGCTGCCGACGGGCGTCATCCATGCCGACCTCTTCCCCGACAACGTCTTCTTCCTCTCAGGCGATCTGTCCGGCCTCATCGACTTCTACTTCGCCTGCAACGACATCCTCGCTTACGATCTCGCCATTGCCCTTTGCGCGTGGTGCTTCGAGCCCGATGGCGCCTACAACCTCACCAAGGGCCGCGCGCTGATCGAGGGCTATCGTGCCGTGCGGCCGCTTTCGGCCTCCGAGATCGCCGCGCTGCCGATGCTTGCCCGCGGGGCGTCGATGCGGTTCCTGCTGACGCGGCTCTACGACTGGCTGCACGTGCCGGACGGCACCTTCGTCACCAAGAAGGATCCGCGGGAGTATCTGCGCAAGCTGCGCTTCCACCGGGCGATCATATCGCCCGCCGAATACGGTATCGATGGCGTCGAGGGGGCGGCATGAGTGCGCTTGACGAGCCCGGCAAGCGGGTCGAGATCTACACCGACGGCGCCTGCTCGGGAAATCCCGGCCCGGGCGGCTGGGGCGCGATCCTGCGCTTCGACGGCCAGCAGAAGGAGATCTCCGGCGGGGAGGCGGTGACCACCAACAACCGGATGGAGCTGACCGCCGCGATCGAGGCGCTGACGATGCTGAAGCGCGCCTGCGCGGTCGATCTCCACTCCGACTCGCAGTATCTGCGCGACGGCATCACCAAGTGGATCCACGGCTGGAAGAAGAACGGCTGGAAGACGGCCGACAAGAAGCCTGTGAAGAACGCCGAACTGTGGCAGGCGCTGGACGCCCAGCGCCAACGCCACGACGTCGCGTTTCGCTGGGTTCGCGGCCATGCCGGCCATGACATGAACGAGCGCGCGGACGAACTCGCCCGCGCCGGCATGGCGCCGTTCAAGCCGAAGCGCGGCGGGATGCCCGCCACGCGCTGACGGCCTTCAGAGGCTGGCGAGCAGCGCGTCGGCGCCGGAGGCGTCGACCTGCCCGGGCGAATCCTCGACGTTGAGCGCCTTCACCGTACCGTCCTCGACCAGCATCGAGTAACGCTTGGAGCGCAGACCCATGCCGGCGACCGAGAGGTCGGCGTCGAGGCCGAGCGCCTTGGTGAACTCGCCGTTGCCGTCCGACAGGAACAGGATCTTGCCGTCCGCGTCCGTCGACTTCTCCCAGGCGTTCATCACATGCACGTCGTTGACGGCGACGACGGCGATCGTCTCGACGCCCTTGGCGCGCAGCGCATCGGCCTGCGCGATGTAGCCGGGCAGGTGGTTCATCGAGCAGGTGGGGGTGAAGGCGCCGGGTACGCCGATCAGGACGACGCGCTTGCCGGCGAAGATCTCGTCGGTCGACAGGTTGGTCGGGCCATCGGCCGTCTTCGTCTTCAAGGTGGCGTTCGGGATCTTGTCGCCGACGGTGATGGTCATCTGAAGCCTTCCTCACGTTGCCGCCGGTCACTGCATGCGCGGCGTCGCGCGGGAGACTAGGCGGGCGGCGCGAAATGTCGAGATCAGTCCGCCTCCGGCGTAGCGGCGAGCTCGCGGGCTTCCCAGGCGGCATCGCCGCGCGTGAGGACGATGTCGAGCGCGAGCTTGTCCGGATCAGCCTTTCGCGGCGCCTGCAGCACAGGCACGGTGAAGACGAGCCGCCCTCCTTCGGCCCGCGCCACGCTCCGGGGGGCACCGAAATACCAGCCGCCCGTTGCCGCGACGAAGAGATCGGGCTCGCCGTTCCCGTTCGGAAGAGCCGTCGTGATATCGACGGACTGTGCGTCAGCGGCGAGCTGGGCGCCGAGGATCCCGACGTCCGCCGTGCTCGCCTGAGGCAGGCCGTCGAAGGCGGCGGCGATGCGGGAGACGTTGCCGTCGCCGAGCCGTGCGGCGAGGCTGGCGCTGACCGGAATGCAGATCTCGCGGCAGACGCCGAGCGTGACGTTGATCGCAAGCACGGCGTCGAGCGCGTCCGCCTTGGCGCTGTAGTCGAGCGCGATGCCGACCGTTCCGGTGTAGCCGTTCGACTGGCCGTAGCCGTCGTCGCTGCGGTGCGGCGCGGGAAAGCGCATCTGCGAGAGCGTGACGGCGCCGCTGGGTGGAACGTCCAGGGTCGGCGGAACGCCGGAGTCGCCCGGATCAATCCAGTAGGTCTTCCAGCCGGGGGCGAGCTCGATCGTCAGCGCGGCGCGGCCGCTGCCGTCTTTCGCAGGCGCACCAGCATCGAGATGCAGGGCGACGTGCTCGTCCTCGTAGGAGGCGGCAGCGCCCTTGGCCGCCGCCGAGGCGCAGGCGAGCCATGCCGACGCAATGAGGAGGAGCCAGGCTGTCCCGTTCCGCATGTCCGCCATCGCCTCGCTCCGCCGTGCCCGATCCACCCGTTGCCTTCTGTCGTGACCTAGACGCCGCCTCTCCAGCAAGCCAGTCACCATCGCGAGAAACGTGATTTCCCTCGCAGGTGCGTTATGATCAGACTGGGCTTCAGGCCGAGGGCCGCCGGCCCGGCCGTGCAATCGCGTGCGAGAGGTCCTATCTGCGGATGATGGATCTACATTTAGCCGACGCCGACGACGAAGTGCCGTCGCTGGAAGGTCACTTCCTGATCGCCATGCCCGGCATGGAGGACGAACGCTTCGCCCGCAGCGTCGTCTACATCTGCGCGCACTCGCCCAACGGGGCGATGGGCTTCGTCATCAACAAGTCGCAGCCCATGAGCTTCGCCGCGCTGCTGACCCAGCTCGGTATCGTAGAGAGCGAGGACGACATCCGCCTGCCGGGCCACGGCCGCGAGATCTCCGTCTGCGCGGGCGGACCGGTCGAGAAGGGGCGGGGCTTCGTGCTGCACTCGAGCGACTACGATTCCGAGTCCACCGTGGCGGTGGACGAGGCGATCGCGCTGACGCCGACGCTGGACATACTCAAGGCGATCTCGGAAGGGATCGGGCCGCGGGTCGCGATGATGGCGCTCGGCTATGCCGGCTGGGGCGAGGGGCAGCTCGAGGCCGAGATCGCGGCCAATGGCTGGCTGACCTGCAAGGCCGACCAGACGATCATCTTCGACGCCGATCTCGACACCAAGTACAATCGGGCGCTGGCGCTGCTCGGCGTTGACCCGACCTTCCTGACGGCGGACGCCGGCCACGCCTGATCCCGTTGGGGCGGCGGACCACCGGTCCCTGTCCACGCGTCACACCGCCCGCTTCATCCCGCCCATGCCGTCCTGCAGCCGCCGGCGTGCGTCGTCGGCGGAGAGTGGGGCGGCGTAGAAGAAACTCTGCGCGTACTCGCAGCCGAGCTTGCGCAGCTGCTCGGCATCCGCCTCCGTCTCGACCCCTTCCGCCACCACCTTCAGCCCGAGCTCGTGCGCCATCGTCACGATCGAACTGACGATGATCGGGCGCTGCGGCCGCCGGTCGTTCTTCAGGAAGGACTGGTCGATCTTCAGGGTGTCGAACGGGAAGCGCATCAGATAGGCGAGCGAGGAGTAGCCGGTGCCGAAGTCGTCGAGCGACAGGCCGACGCCCATTTCGCGCAGGCGCGTCAGGAGCTGGGCCGAGCGCTCGGGATTGTCCATGACGAGCGACTCCGTCAGCTCGAGCTTCAGGGTGCGGCTCGCCAGCTCGTAGCGCTTGAGGATCGCGCTGACGTCGTTGAGGAGGTCCTGCCGGATCAGCTGCCGGCTGGAGATGTTGACCGACATCGTCAGCGCCGGGTCACCCGTCAGCTTTTGCCAGTCCGACAGGCGGCGCGCTGCCTCGTCGAGCGCAAACTGCCCGAGCTGGACGATCAGGCCGGTGCTCTCGGCGATCGGAATGAACTCCGACGGCGACACCGGCCCGCGGCGCGGATGCTCCCAGCGCAAGAGCGCCTCGAAGCCGGCCGTCGCGCCGCTCTCGAGCCGGACGATCGGCTGGAAGGCGAGTGACAGCTCGTTGCGGCTGAAGGCGCGGCGCAGGTCCGACTCCATTTCCAGGCGACTGAAGCCGGCCACCTTGAAGGCCGGGCGGAAGGGCTCGATCCGGTCGCCGCCGAGGCGCTTGGCCTGATACATCGCGAGCTCGGCCTCGCGCAGCACGTCCTCGCAGCGGGTATCCGACCAGCCGGTGAGGCCGATCGCGCCGGTCAGCACGATCTCGCTGTTGTTGAACTGGATCGGCGCGGTGATCGCCTCGCGGAGCGTCTCGGCGAAGACGGCGACGCCCTCCACGTCGGTCTGCGAGACGAGGATCAGCCCGAACTGATTGCCCGACAGACGCGCCAGCGAATCCTGCGGCTTCAGGAGACGCTTCAGGCGCCGACCGATGGTGAGGAGGATGGTGTCGCCGGTGGCGATGCCGAACGCGTCGTTGACCTGCCGGAAGCGGTCGATGTCGATGACGAAGACGCTCGGCTTCAGCTCGGGGCGCAACGCCGCAAGGCTGCCGATGGCGGCGAGGCGGTCCATGAAGAGCTCGCGGTTCGGCAGGCCGGTCAGCTGGTCGTGCAGCGCGTCGTGGAGCAGGCGCTCCTCGGCCTTCTTGTGGTCGGTGACGTCCTTCAGCGTGCCGACGCAGCGCACCACCTCGCCGTCGCTGCCGAGGATCGGCCGGGCGCGCAGCGACATCCAGTGATAGTGCCCGTCCTCGCTGCGCACCCGGAACTCCTGCGCGATGCGCCCGCGGCGGTGTTCGACGATGGTGTCGAGCGTCAGCTTGAAGCGGTCGCGGTCGTCCGGGTGGAGGATCGGCAGCCAGTTGCGCGCCGGCCCGTTCATCGAGGCGATCGGCAGACCGGCCGCTCCGTCGAAGTCGGAGGCGGCGAAGATCCGGTCGCGCGTCACGTCCCAGTCCCAGACCGCGTCGCCGGTGCCGGCGAGCGCCAGGGCACGGCGCTCGAGGTCGGAGATGAGGCCGCTGCCGATGCCGCTGCCGGCAAAGGCGTGCTGCATGACGGTGAAGCCGATCAGGAGCACGATCAGGACCAGGCCGCCGCCGAGCGCCGGCTGGATGATGTCGTTCGACAGGCGGCCGGTCACCGTCATCCACGCCCCGGCCAGCCAGACGAGGATCAGGAGCCAGCTCGGCACGAGCATGATCGCGCGGTCGAAGCCGAGCCAGGCGAGATAGAGGATGAGCCCGAGCCCGACCACCGCCGCGAGACCGAGCGACAGCCGGGCGACGCCGGCCGCAAGTGGCGGGTCGACCGCCGCGGCGGCTCCCAGTCCGAGCAGCCCGATCAGCCAGATCAGCGTGAAGGCCGAGAGGACGCCGTGCCAGCGGTTGAGGTTGAGATAGGCGTAGAGGAAGAGGACGAAGGTGAAGGCGAGGGCGACTTCGGTGCCGGCTCGCCAGACCTGCTCGCCGCCGGCGATCAGCGGCACGAGCTTCTGCCAGAAGTCGAAGTCGATGCAGATATAGGCGAGCACGGCCCAGGCGAGCGCCGCGGCGGCCGGGAACATCGCCGATCCCTTGACCACGAACAGGATGGTCAGGAACACCGCGAGCAGGCCCGCGATGCCGAGCACGATGCCGCGATAGAGCGTGTAGGCGTTCAGCGTGTCCTTGTAGGCGTCGGGTTCCCACAGCCGCATCTCCGGCAGGGTGTCCGACGACATCTCCGCCACGAAGGTGATGATCGAGCCGGGATCGAGGGTGACGAGGAAGACGTCCGCCTCGCTGCTCGGCTGGCGCTCGAGCGCGAAGCCCTCGGACGGGGTGATCGCCGCGACCCGCTGCGCGCCGAGATCGGGCCAGAGCAGCCCGGAGCCGGCGAGCTTGAAGTGCGGCACCACGATCAGCCGGTCGATCTGCTCGTCGGTGTTGTTGGCGAGCGCGAAGACCGCCCAGCTGCCGGAGGCATTCGCCGAGTTCGCCTCGACCTCGATGCGGCGAACGATGCCGTCGGCGCCCGGCACGGTCGAGACCTGGAAGCTGCGCCCCTTGTCGCGATAGAGGTCGACCGCCGGCATCAGGTCGATGGCGACGTCCTCCTGCGAGATCTGCACAGGCTCCAGCGCTGCCGCAGGACCGGCGCCGAGGAACGGCATCGCCAGAAGCAGGACGAGAAACGCGGCGAGGCGGCTGAACACGGACATCGACGGGGAATCAGCCTCTTTCCGGGCAGGTGAGATGCGCCCCGGACAGGGGTCAGGCGATGCTAGCAGATCGGGCGGGCGCTGACGCGGGCGAACGGGTCCAGTCGTCCACAATCAACGAATAAAGGTAATGGTCCTCCCAGCGCCCGGCGATCTTGAGGTAGTTCTTCAGATAGCCCTCGCGCCGAAACCCGGCCTTTTCGAGGAGGCGGATCGAGCGCTCGTTGCTCGGCAGGCAGGCGGCCTCCATCCGGTGCAGCCCCTCCAGCTCGAACACGAGGTGCTTCAGCGCCTCGACCGCGCGGTGCATCCGCCCGGTACCAGCGAAAGGCGCTCCCATCCAGTAGCCGAGCGTACAGGACTGGGCGACGCCGCGCCGGATCAGCCCGACCGTCACGCCGCCCTGCAGGATGCGGCCTTCGGCGTCGAACAGAAAGAAGGTGTAGCCGGTGCGCTCGCGCGCTTCGTGGCGGTAGCGGCGCAGGCGCAGCTGGTAGGCGCGACGGCTCAATTCGTCCGCCGACCAGGCCGGCTCCCAGGGCGTCAGGAACGCCCGGCTTTGCTGGCGCAGCTCGCGCCAGGCCGGATAGTCGCCGCTCTGCGGCATCCTCAGCACGACGCCCTCTCCCTCCAGGCTGGGAAGCACGGGCCGGAAGAGGGTGTCCAGCACGCTCATCGCTCGAAATCAGCGCCCCCCGGCTGCCCGACGCGAGGAGGTCGTGCCGCGCATGCGCCCGGCGAGGTCGTCGAGCGTCGGCAGCTTGCCCACCGGCCCGATGGCGGCGAGGGTCGGTGTCTTGTCCTGGAAGATCCGGCCGGCGAGATCGGCCAGCCGGTCGGCGGTGATCGCTCCCAGCCGGTCCATGAGCTCGGTGTTGGTGATCGGATTGCCGTTGAACAGGATCTGACGCGCGATCTGACCGGCACGCGAGGCCGGGCTTTCCTGCGACATCAGGAGGCTGGAGCGCATCTGCGCTCGGGCCCGCACCACTTCGTCCTCGCCGATTCCCTCAGCGGCCTTCATCAGTTCGGCGACGATGGTCTCGGCGAGCTCCGCCAGCTCGGCTTCGCCGGTGGCCGCATGGACGCCGAAGATGCCGGAATCGGAGAAGCTCCAATGGAAGCTGGAGATCGCGTAGCACAGGCCGCGTCGCTCGCGGACCTCCTGGAACAGGCGCGATGACATCGAGCCGCCGAGGATCATCGACAGGATCTGCGAGGCATAGAAGTCACGCGCATAGTAGGGCCGGCCCTCGAAGCCGAGCACCATCTGCGCGTCCATCAGGTCGCGCACCTCGCGGAACTCGCCGCCGGTGTAGCTCGCCGGCGTGCGGGCGATCGCCCGGCGCTTCTCCGGGCCGGGCGCGGCCATGCCGCCGAACGCGTCGGAGGCCTGACGCGCGACCTTGTCGTGATCGACCGCGCCCGCCGCGACGACGATCATCCGGTCCGGCGCATAGTGCTGGCCGAGATAGGCGCGCAGGCCGGTGGAGGTGAAGGACTTCACCGTGTCGCGCGTGCCGAGGATCGGGCGGCCGATGATCTGGCCGCGGAAGGCCGCCTCCTGGAAGTGGTCGAAGACGATGTCGTCCGGCGTGTCTTCGGCAGCGCCGAGCTCCTGCAGGATCACCTGCTGCTCGCGCTCCAGCTCCTGCGGATCGAACCGCGAATCGGTGATGATGTCGGCGAGAAGGTCGAGCGCCAGCGGCACGTCGTCCTTGAGGACACGCGCGTAGTAGGCGGTCGTCTCGACGCTGGTTGCCGCGTTCAACTCGCCGCCGACGTCCTCGATCTCCTCCGCGATGCGCCGTGCCGAGCGCCGGCTGGTGCCCTTGAAGGCCATGTGCTCGAGGAGATGGGCGATGCCGTGCTCCTCCGGCGCCTCGTCGCGCGCGCCGGCCTTGACCCAGATGCCCAGCGCCGCGCTTTCAAGCTGCGGCATCGTGTCGGTGGCGATCGTCAGGCCGTTCGCGAGCCGGCTGATCTCGACGCTCATGCCGTCGCTCCCGTCCATGCCGCACGGCTGCGTTCGGAGATGTAGGCCTCCACCGCGTCGAGCGCGTTCGGCAGGCGGTCGAACGTCTCGGCCTTCTCCATCAGGCCGGCATGGGTCGGCGGCAGGTCCGGCGCGAGGCCGCAGGCCTGGCGCACCGCATCCGGGAACTTCGCCGGATGCGCGGTGGCGAGCGTCACCATCACGCCTTCGCCCTGCATCCGCTGAGCGACGCCGACGCCGACGGCGGTGTGGGGATCGAGGAGGTAGGCCGTTGCGGCGAGCGTCGACGCGATCGTCGCGCCGGTCCCGGCGACGTCGGAGCGTCCAGCCTCGAACTCGGCGCGGATCGCCGCAAGGGCGTCGGCCGGGAGGCTGAAGCTCTTCGACTGCTGAAGCTGCTGCATCATCCGGCGTACGGCGGCGCCGTCGCGTCCGCATGCCTCGAACAGCAGGCGTTCGAAGTTGGAGGAGATCTGGATGTCCATCGACGGCGAACTCGTGGCGACGACGCCCGCCGTCTCGTAGCGCCCGGTCTCGAGCGTGCGGGCGAGGATGTCGTTGTCGTTGGTGGCGATCACCAGCCGGTCGACCGGAAGGCCCATGCGCTTGGCGACGTATCCGGCGAAGATGTCGCCGAAATTGCCGGTCGGGACGGTGAAGGAGACGGTGCGCTCCGGCGCGCCGAGCCCGGCGGCCGCGGTGAAGTAGTAGACCACCTGCGCCATGATGCGCGCCCAGTTGATCGAGTTGACGCCGGACAGGCCGACCGCGCCGCGGAAGCGCCGGTCGTTGAACATCGCCTTCACCAGCGCCTGGCAGTCGTCGAAGGTGCCATCGACCGCCAGCGCATGGACGTTGGCCGAGCCGGAGGTCGTCATCTGCCGCTGCTGCACGGTAGAGACGCGGCCCTCGGGGAACAGGATGAAGATGTCGCAGCGCTCGGAGCCGGCGAAGGCGTCGATCGCGGCGCCGCCGGTGTCGCCAGAGGTGGCGCCGACGATGGTCGCCCGCTCGCCGCGCTCCTTCAGGACGTGGTCCATCAGCCGCGCGATCAGCTGCATGGCGACGTCCTTGAAGGCGAGCGTCGGGCCGTGGAACAGCTCCAGCACGAAATGCGAAGGGCCGATCTGCACCAGCGGCGCCACCGCCGGATGGCGAAAGGTCGCATAGGCGTCGTCGATCATCCGCTTCAGGTCGGCCTCGGCGATGTCGCCACCGACGAACGGCCTGATGACCTCCAGCGCGACATCGGCATAGGGGCGCCCGGCAAAGCCGCGTATCGTCGCGGCGGACAGCTGCGGCCAGGTCTTCGGAAGGTAGAGCCCGCCATCCTCCGCCAGGCCCGCCAGGAGCACGTCGGCGAAGCCGAGAACGGGGGCCTCCCCCCGCGAACTCAGATATTCCACGTCGTTTCCACTTCGCTCTGCTTCGCGCGGATCTGTGCCGGCGGCGCGTGGGGCCGCGTCGGTCGCGCATTCGGCGATCCGCTGATATAGAACGGCCCGGCACAAGAAGGGAAGAACCGAAGGATGCATATGTCTCGTGTCGCCCGCATGACGGCCTTCCTGGCAGTTGCGGCTGCGCTAGCTGGCTGTAATTCCACGGCTTCCGGCCCCGCTCTCGAGGAGGCGGCGCAGCCGGTCGCGCAAAAGCAGGAGGGGCGAATCCCCGACTACTGTCCGCGCATCTCGCTGCGCGAGGGGACGGCGATCCTGCGCAAGAAGGTCGGCGAGGACATCGATTACATCGCCTCGATCGGCGACACCTCGCGCAGCTGCCGGCTGATCGACGGCCAGTTGCACATCTCGGTCGGCGTCGCAGGCCGCCTGACGGCGGGCGCGGCGGCAAAGGCCCGCACCGAGCCGCTGCCGGTGCGCGTCGCGGTGGTGCGCGGCACCGACGTGCTCTACTCCAAGCTCGGCACGGTCGGCGTGCCGGTGAAGGGCGGCGGCGGCGCCGACAGCTTCACCTATGTCGACGACGCCATCGTCATTCCCGAGCCGCCGGAGAAGAACATCATCATCTATGCCGGCTTCGACGAGGGCGCGCCCGCCAAGAAGTGAGCGGGCCGGGAGCGGTCAGGCCCGCTCCCATCCGCCTAGAGCTTCGGCGACGGCGGGAAAATCGGACAGACGGGCGATCACCGTCTCGGCGCCGGCGTCGCTCAGGCTGTCGCTGTGGCCGGGATAGCTGTGGCGCCCGCCGGTGAAGCCGACGACACGACAGCCGGCGGCCGCGGCTGCCGCAACCCCATGCACCGAGTCCTCCAGGACGATGGCCTGCTCCGGCGTCACCTCGAACTCTTTGCAGGCATACAGGAAGACGTCCGGGGCCGGCTTCTCCCGCCGGGTGCCGACCTCCTTGGCCGCGAACACGTAAGGCCGGAAGCGGTCCCACAGGCCGACATGGGTCAGCGAGATCCTGAGCCGCTCGGAGGAGGAGTTCGAGCAGATGCAGCGGGCGAGATCGAGACGATCGAGCACGTCGTCGGCGCCGGCGATCGCCTTCACGTCGCGGCCGAGCCGAAGATCGATCTCCTCGTTGGCGCGCTTCAGGAAGTCGTCGGGAAAGCGGATCTCGTTCTCCTCCGCCAGCAGTTCCAGCATCCGTGCCCCGGTCAGGCCGGCGAAGCGGCCGGCGATTTCGCCTGCGTCGATCTCGAGTCCGAACTCGCGGAAGTTCTCGGCATGCACCTCGGCGGCGATGATCTCCGAGTCGATCAGGGTTCCGTCGCAGTCGAAGATGGCGAGGGCGAGCGAAGACATGCGGACTCCGGGTGGTCGGTGATGGCCGACTAGCTAAACGCCGAGCCGCCGCGCTGCAAGGGAAGCGCACGGGAGACGCCTCATACGGGCCGCTGGCGCCGGCCACGCGGGAACCGTCACGGCGATCGGTGCCCGCTTCACCCGCTGTTAACGCCATTCGGTAACCATGACCGAGGATTCAGGTCACGCGTAGCCGGTGGATGTCG
The DNA here is from genome assembly GCF_024519155.1 of Mangrovibrevibacter kandeliae. Taxonomy (GTDB): domain Bacteria; phylum Pseudomonadota; class Alphaproteobacteria; order Rhizobiales; family Rhizobiaceae; genus Mangrovibrevibacter; species Mangrovibrevibacter kandeliae. Next base: position 205,184 of record NZ_JANIFJ010000001.1, read on the forward strand.
ATGGTCGCAAAAGGTGCCGCAGCACGGGTCGAAGCAGAGAGCCGGGAGTGGCTCGACACGATCCTCAAGGGCGATTGCGTCGCTCGGATGTCGGCTCTGCCGGATCGCTCGGTCGATGCGATCTTCGCCGACCCGCCCTACAACCTGCAGCTGGGCGGGGACCTCACGCGCCCCGACCAGTCCAAGGTCGACGCGGTCGACGATGACTGGGACCGCTTCGAGAGCTTCCAGGCCTACGACGCCTTCACCCGCGCCTGGCTGCTCGCGGCACGCCGCGTGCTCAAGCCGACCGGCTCGATCTGGGTGATCGGCTCCTATCACAACATTTTCCGCGTCGGCGCGATGATGCAGGATCTCGGCTTCTGGCTGCTCAACGACGTCGTCTGGCGCAAGACCAACCCGATGCCGAACTTCCGCGGCCGCCGCTTCCAGAACGCGCACGAGACGCTGATCTGGGCGGCCCGCGATCAGGAGGCCAAGGGCTACACCTTCAACTACGACGCCATGAAGGCCGCCAACGACGACCTGCAGATGCGTTCGGACTGGCTGTTCCCGATCTGCTCGGGCAGCGAGCGCCTGAAGGACGCCGACGGACACAAGGTTCATCCGACCCAGAAGCCGGAGGCACTCATCGCCCGCATCCTGTTGTCGTCGACACGGCCGGGCGACGTCGTCCTCGACCCGTTCTTCGGCACCGGTACCACGGGTGCGGTCGCCAAGCGGCTCGGGCGACGCTTCGTCGGCATCGAACGCGACGCCGGCTACATCGCCGCTGCCGAGGCCCGCATCGCGGCCATCGAGCCCCTCGATCCGCTGTCGATCCGCATCGCCGCGGGCAAGCGTGCCGAGCCCCGGATCCCCTTCGTCAGCCTGATCGAGGCCGGGCTCCTGGCGCCGGGGGCACGCCTGACCGATGCCAAGCAACGCTGGACGGCGACGGTGCGAGCCGACGGAACCATCGCGATCGGCGAGGAGGCCGCCTCGATCCATCGCCTCGGCGCGAAGGTGCAGGGGCTGGACGCCTGCAACGGCTGGACCTTCTGGCATCTGCGGGAGGGCGACCGGCTGACGCTGATCGACACGCTGCGCCAGGAGCTGCGCACCCGCATGGCCGCCGTCGCGGCCTAGACGCCTTCGACGATCAGCCGCTTGCGAGCGCAGGCTCCGGCCGGGCGAGCCGGACGACCTTGCGCATCAGTGTCGGCAGCGCCTCGTGCGCCAGGGCCGCAGGCGGCGACCACCAGCCTTCGCCGGGCGGATCGGCCGCAACCTCGGCGCGCCACACCGTCAGCTCGAGATCGAAGTGGGTGAAGCCGTGCGACACGCTGCCGATGCTCGCCCAGGCGGCCGCGACCGGCGCTTCGGAGGCATCGACGGCGCCGTCAGCCCGGGCGCTCCAGCCGGTGGTCGGCGGCTCGCTCATGCCGCCGAGAAGGCCGCCCTCCGGTCGCCGGCGCAGCCAGATCGCCCCGTCGTGGGGCCGCAGCGCGACGAAGGCGGCGCCGCGCCGCAGCGGCTTCCTGGCTCGCTGCGGCTTGACCGGGAACAGCGTCTGGCGCCCTTCGGCGCGCGCCGCACATGGCGCGGCGACCGGGCAGATCACGCAGGCAGGTGACTTCGGCGTGCAGATCGTCGCGCCGAGATCCATCGTCGCCTGGGCGAAGTCGCCCGGGCGATCCGGCGGCACCAGCGCGACGACGTGTCGCCGGATGCTCGCACGCGCGCCGGGCAGCGGGGCCTCGATGGCGAAGAGACGGGTCACCACGCGCTCGACGTTGCCGTCGACCACGGCGACCGCTTCGCCAAACGCGATGGCCGCGACGGCAGCCGAGGTGTAGTCGCCGATCCCGGGAAGCTCGCGCAGCATCGCGGCGTTCGGTGGGAAGCGACCGCCATGCTCGCCGACGACCGCCTTGGCACAGGCGAGCATGTTGCGGGCGCGGGCATAGTAGCCAAGCCCCGCCCAGGCGCTCATCACGGCTGCAGGCTCGGCCGCAGCGAGGTCAGCGACCGTTGGCCACGCATTGACAAACCGCTCGTAATACGGCTTGACCGCCGCGACGGTGGTCTGCTGCAGCATGATCTCGGACAGCCACACGCGGTAGGGGTCCGGCGGTGGGGCATCCGCTCCCGGTGGCATGCGCCAGGGCAGAGCGCGGCCGTGACGGCCGTACCAGTCGAGCAGCGTAACAGTGATCGAGGGGTCGGCATGGGGCATGGTGGCGAGAGATCATCCATGCAGCGTTCCGTCAATCGGTACATCGCCAAGCAGCTCCCGCACCCCCTCGCAACGCTCCTGACCGCTCCGCCGGAGGCGCTCGGCCGCCGCAATCGCCTGTCGAACGGCTTCTTCTACGTCGCGGCGGCGTGCCTCGGCTCCGGTGCCTCGATCGTCTGTGCGCTCCTCGCGTGCTGGGCGGTCATCTCCGCCGTGCTCGGCCGTTTTCCGCTCGCGCTGCGCCGCGAGGAGCTGCCCATCGTCGTCACCACCACGGCCTTCGCGCTGGTGACGATCGGCGCGGTGCTCGCGCAGCCGGGTGGGGCCGACGCGTCTCGGCTGATCCTGCCGATGGTGATCTACTTCGCGCCGATCTTCCTGGTGCCGCGTATGCGCCTCAGCCGACTGCGCCACACCCTTCGACCGGCTCTCTTCGGGGCGGCGATCGGCGGCACGCTTCTCCTGCCGATCATCGGCATCGAGTACGCGCTCTGGACGGACCGCGTCCAAGGCTTTTCCGGCAATCCAGGGCCCCTCTCGATCACCGCGCTCCTCACCTGCGGCCTGTCGCTTCTCGGTCTCAGCCGTAGCCGCTCGCGCGCCTACAACGTCCTGGCGATCCTCGGCGCGGCAGGCGCTTCGACGGCGGTCCTGCTGTCCGGGATGCGGGGCGCCTGGCCCGCCCTGCCGCTGGTGCTTCTGGCAGGGCTTGCGATCCGCAAGAGCGACATCGCGGCGCTGTGGCGGCGGGCCTCGCGCCGCAGGCGCATCGCAGCCGCCTCGCTCTGCATCCTGCTCGCATGCGGTATCGTCGCCGTCGTCGCGCCGGCGATGGATGCGCGCGTCGACGCGTTCTGGTCGGATCTGGCACGGATGACGACGCTGCCGGAGGACGCCACCTCGCTCAACCAGCGCAAGGCCATCTATGTCGCGTCCGTCGAGGCCTTCCTGGAGCGCCCGCTGTTCGGCTACGGGCCCCAGAACATCTGGCAAGCGATCACGCCCTATCTCGATGAACAGACCTTCCCCGGCTACCGCTACAGCCACCTGCACGACATCGGCCTGACCGTCGGGGTGGGCAGCGGCCTTCTCGGTCTCCTGTCGCTGTTGGCGATGATCGTCGCGCCGCTGTGGACCGCGTGGCGCGCCCGTCACGGCGTCGAGGGGCGGCTGCGCCTCGGCTTCGCGGTGATCCTGGTGACGTCCTTCCTGCTGCCGGGGCTCACCAACATCATGCTTTACCACGACATCCTCGATGCCGTCTGGATATACTCGCTGTCCTTGATCGCGGCCTCCGTCACAGCACCGGTGCACGCGGAGGAGAGCGAGGCGGAGCAGCGATGAACGACCGAGTGACACGCGGCACCCGGCAGGTGGGCGAACTGGTGTCGGGGGTGATGGATCCCATCCTCGCCCGCAAGGCGGGAATGACCACGGGTCTGCTCGCCTCCTGGGCCGACATCGCGGGTCCTTCGCTCGCCGACGTGTCGCGGCCGGAGAAGCTCCTCTGGCCGCCCCGCCGCAGCGAGGACGATCCGTTCGAGCCCGCAACCCTCGTCGTCGCCTGCGAGGGGACGGCGGTGCTGCGACTGCAGCATCAGGCCGGCGAGATCCTGGCGCGCATCGACGGCTATTTCGGCTTTCACGCGGTGGCGCGGCTGAAGCTGGTGCAGCGTGCCGTGCGGACGGCTCCCCCGGACCGGCGGCCGCGTTTGCGGCCATTGGCTGCCGAGGATCATCGCCGGGTGGAGGCGATGGTCGCCAACATCGCGGACGACAAGCTGCGCGAGGCGTTGAAGCAGTTCGCCGAAAGCATCCTTGCGCGTCAGCGCACCTCGACGTGATCAAGCCTTTGCCGGCGTGGCGGTCGGCAGTGCTTGGAAATGCCGCAGTCTTTGTCTTATGACAGCGCACGTGGCGGCGGAGCCGCCATCCCTTGCAAGGTTCTGGAGATCGAGCATGAAGCCTTTCCCGTCGAGATCGAAGACGCGCCCGGGCGCGCCTCGCCACCGGGTGCTGGCGCTGTTCTTCGCCGGGGTCGCCGGACTGGCGCTCGCGGCTTGCTCGGACGAGGCCAAGGACAGCCCGATTGCGGCGGCGGATGCGACGCTGCTCGTGGCACAGGCCGACGCGCCGGCCACCGATGCCCCGGTGACGCCGGCGGCCGAGGCGCCGAAGCCCGACGGGCACGCCGACGTCGAGGCGCTGATGGCCGACCAGCCTCTGCCGGACGTCGTGATCGGCAAGGCCGACGCGCCGGTGACGATCATCGAATACGCCTCGATGACCTGCACCCATTGCCGCGACTTTCACGCCCGCACCTATCCGGTGATCAAGCGCGACTACCTCGACACCGGCAAGGCCAAGCTGATCCTGCGGGAGTTCCCGTTCGACCCGCGCGCGCTCGCGGCCTTCATGCTGGCGCGCTGCGCGCCGGGCGACAAGCGCACCGCGATGGTCGACGTCCTCTTCGACCAGCAGGACACCTGGGCGCGGGCTCAGAATGCGTCGGAGGCGCTGCTGCAGATCGGCCGACTGGCCGGCTTCACCGAGGAGAGCTTCAAGGCCTGCCTGAACGACAAGGACCTGCAGCAGAAGGTCGTCGCCGTGCAGCAGCGCGGTGAGACCGTCTTCGGCGTCAACGCCACCCCGACCTTCTTCGTCAACGGCGACAAGTATGCCGGCGACCTGTCGCCGGAGGAGATGGCGGCGGTGATCGAGGCGCACGCCAAGAAGTGATCCGTTGCCGGCTTCAGGTTCGCCGCGCGAGCGCGGCAAACCTGACCCGCGGCATCACCAGCCGACGCAGCGCCTGCGGGCGCCCGTTCATCCCGCAGCGCGGCAGGTGGCGGAGGCGGACGCTTTGCCTTAGCATCCGACCTTCGGGACCGATCCCCCGGTCCGGGCGCAGAGTGCGATGTCGAAGCGACTGTTCACCTTTTCACGCGGCGCGGCGGCGCGTCCAGTCGACGCCGCCGAGACCTTGGGCCTCAAGGGCGCCAACCTGTCGCTGCTCGCCTCGCTCGACCTTCCAGTGCCGCCGGGCTTCACCCTGTCGACCGCAGCCTGGCGCGAGGCGTCGTCGCCCGAATCGGGACTGTCGCCGGCCCTGCGCGGCGAGATCCGCGACGCGATCGACTGGCTGGAGACGACGACCGGCCGGCGCTTCGACGGCGACCAGAGGCCGCTGCTCCTCGCGGTGCGCACGAGCGCGCGGACCGCGATGCCGGGCCTTGCCGAAACGGTCCTCGACGTCGGCCTGAACAACCGCACCGTCGAGCTCCTGGCGCGCGAACTCGAGGATCTCGGCTTTGCCTTCCGCAGCTACCTGCGCTTCATCGAGTCCTTCGCGGCGGTGGTCTACAAGGCCGATCCGGCCGAGTTCGAGGATCTCGCCGACGACGAGCGAAAGCTCGCCGGCTGGCGCACGGACGGTCCGACGACGCCCGAGCAATGGCGGGCACTGACGGCCCGCTACCTCCGCTTCATCGAGACCGAACTCGGCCGCACCTTTCCGCAGACGCCGCTGGAGCAACTCTACGCCGTCATCCAGGCGGCTTTCGTCAGCTGGCGCGACCCCGTGGCCCGCGCCTTCCGCATCCTTCATTCGATCCCGGAAAATGCCGGCCTTGCGGTTACCGCGCACGCGATGATCTTCAACGAGCGCAGCCAGAATTCCGGCACCGGCCGCGCGCTCTCGCGTGACCTCAAGACCGGGCGATCGCAGCTGACCGGCGAGTTCATGCTCGGCGGACGCGACCTTGCGGCCGTCGGGGGCGAGGTCCAGAGCTGGCCCCTCTCGGACCTCTGCGACGTCGACGGATCGGCGAAACTCACGGGCTTCCCGGGCGACATCTGTGCCTTGTCGGACCATGTGCGCCGCATCGAGGCGCATGTCGGGGATGCCGTCGAGGTCGACTTCATGGTCGGCGACAGCGAGCTGTTCCTCCTGCAGTCGCGCGTCGCCAAGCGCAGCGCGGCCGAGGCCATCCGCGTCGCCGTGGAGATGGTGCGCGAGGGGCTGATCGAGGAGGCCGAAGCGATCCTGCGGATCGAGCCGGCCTCGCTCGACCAGCTCCTGCATCCGACCATCCTGCGCAACGGCGAGGAGACGGTGATCGGCAAGGGCATGCCGGCCTCGCCGGGTGCGGCATCGGGCGAGATCATGTTCGGCGCCGAGGCGGCGCGCGAGCGGGCCGCGCAGGGCGTGCCGGTGATCCTGGTGCGCAACGAGACGCATCCTGAAGACATCCACGGCATGCATGTCGCCGACGGCGTCCTGACCGTGCGCGGCGGCACCACGAGCCACGCCGCCGTCGTGGCGCGCGGCATCGGCAAGCCCTGCGTGACCGGCGTCAACGCATTGCGGATCGATCCCGAGGCCGGGGTGCTGCAGGCCCGCAACCGGATCTTCCGCGCCGGCGACTGGATCACGATCGACGGCTCGAGCGGCGAGGTGATCGAGGGTCGCCTGCCGCTGCAGCGGCCGGCGCTGTCGGGCGAGTTCGCGGTGCTGATGGAGTTCGCCGACCGGGCCCGCCGCATGCGGGTGCGCACCAATGCCGAAACGCCGCTCGAGGCGCGGGCCGCCCGCAGCTTCGGGGCGGAAGGCATCGGGCTCTGCCGCACCGAGCACATGTTCTTCGAGGGGCCGCGCGTGCAGGCGATGCGCGAGATGATCCTCGCCGCCGACGAGGCCGGACGGCGCGCCGCGCTGGAGCGCCTCCTGCCGATGCAGCGCTCGGATTTCATCGAGCTGTTCGAGATCATGGCCGGACTGCCGGTGACGATCCGCCTGCTCGACCCGCCGCTGCACGAGTTCCTCCCGACGGGGGACGGCGAGATCGCCGAGACGGCCGCGATGCTGGGCCTGGAGCCTGCCGTTCTGATGCGGCGGATCGCTTCGCTGCAGGAGTACAATCCGATGCTGGGTCATCGCGGCTGTCGCCTGGCGATCTCCTATCCGGAGATCATCGAGGTGCAGGCGCGTGCCATTCTGGAGGCTGCGATCGAGGCCGGCGAGCGCGCCGGGGCGGCCGTGGTGCCGGAGATCATGGTGCCGCTGGTCGGCCTGCGGCGCGAGCTCGACTTCGTCAAGGCGATCATCGACCGCGTTGCGGGCCGGGTCATGGCCGAGCGGGGCCGCTCGGTCGCCTATCTCGTCGGCACGATGATCGAGCTTCCGCGTGCCGCGGTGCGGGCCGATACCATCGCCGAGGCCGCCGACTTCTTCTCCTTCGGCACCAACGACCTGACCCAGACCGTCTTTGGAATTTCGCGGGACGACTCGGCCGGCTTCCTCGCCACCTACGAGCGGCAGGGGATCATCGACCGGGACCCGTTCCAGACCGTGGATGTCGACGGCGTGGGCGAGCTGATCGCGATGGCGGTGGAAAAGGCGCGGCGCACCCGCCCCGACATCTCCCTCGGGGTCTGCGGCGAGCAGGGCGGCGACCCCCTGTCGATCGGCTTCTTCGAACGGACCGGCCTCGACTATGTGTCGTGCTCGCCATTTCGCGTGCCGATCGCCCGGCTCGCAGCCGCGCAGGCCGCGATCCGCAGCGGACAGGCACTGATGGGTGCGGCGCCGCCGAAGTCCCGCGGCCGCCATCGCAGCGAGAGCTGAGGCCCTCGCAGCGGGTTCAGGCGGTGCCGGCCGGCGCCAGATGCGCGTCGGAGCCGGTGTCGCGGATGCGCTCCAGCACGCCGACGAAGGCGCGGGCGAAGCCATAGAAGCGCTCCCCGATCTCCGACCGGTCGGCGACCCGGATCACGGTGCCATCGCCGCTCAGGACCGCGAACAGGATTCTCTGGCGCTCGTCGTCCGGCCCGGTCTCGGGGAAGCGGACGGCGGCGATCTCCGTCGCGTCCTCGAGCGTGGCGTCGGAGGGCACGGCGAACAGAATCTCGCCGCCGACGACACCCGCAGCCCGGCGCACGCATGTCTCGAAGTCATCCTGCGTCGGATCCTGAAGATCGAGCGCGAGCTCGAACTCGACCGCATCGAAGGGATCGAGCACGGCCTCGCCGGCATCGTGCCGTCCGAAATTCTGGAGCATCTGCTTTCATCCTCGGATGATCTATGGCCGCAGGCTCGCGCCGCCAAACGGCTGAACTGTGGCGGCCGCGCCGGATCGTCGCGTCCTCGCCTGCAGCAAGAACTTCGGCGGCCGCGCCGGCGTTCCCCCCATCGGCGCTCGATCGCGTGGCGCGCGGCTTACGCTCGCCCGGCAAAGCGGCTAAAGTTCCAGTCTGATCCGACACCTCGCCGTGCGAGACCTGCCATGACGATCCTGCACGGGCCGACCCGCGCGACCGGACACTATCTGCGCCGTCGCCTGCGCACGGCTGACTACGCCTGGCGCTTTTCGGCCTTTGCGGCGCTCCTTCTCGTGGTCGCGCTCGCCGCCTTCCGCTTCGGCTCCATCACCCTGCAGACGCTGTACGGGTCGCTCGCGACGGCGGCGGTCCTCGCGGTCTTGGCGGCACTGCTCGCCGTCGTGACCATCGCGCGTGCCTGGCACCGCGGCGACGTGGGGGCGGGCCGCGCGATCGCGGCGCTGTTCATGGCCACGCTGGTGTCCCTGCCGTTCGCGGGCGCCGTGATTCTCTACGAGTCCTCGGCCGGCGGCAACCTTGCAACGACGGAGGGCTTTGCCGAACCCGACCCGGTGCGCACGCGGGAGGCCGGGGCGCCAGCCGCTTCTGCGGGGACCGCGACCCTGCCGGGGCGGCGGTTTGCAGCGAGCGCGGCGCAGGTGTTTGCCGCCGTCCGCACCATCGTCGCCGACAAGGGCTGGACACTGCAGGAGGTGTCGACCGCGCGCCCGATCAACCCGCCGCCGATGCCGTTGCCCGGCGCGCTCGGCGTCGACCCGGCGCGCCACGGCCTGATCCCGATCCCGCTGCCCGATCCACGCGAAGAGGCCGACGGCGCCGCCGGCGGTCCCGCGCCCGACGAGCCGCCGGAATCGGCGGAGTATACCCTCCACGTCCTCGCCAGGGACTTCGTCCTGAAGCTGCCGAGCGAGGTGACGATCCACATCGCGGAGAGCGACGGCGAAGCGCTTCTCGACATGCGCGCGCAGTCGCAGGTGGCGCCGTACGATCTCGGCCAGAACCGGCGATTCATCGAGGACATCCTCGCGCGTCTGGACATCGCGCTGGCCGGCATTCAGGGCGCGCCGGCCGCAGACGAATGAGCCGCCGTCAGGCCGGCCAGAACAGCCCGTCCACCCGTGGAGCCCCTTCGCTATCCGTACGGACCAGCCCGGCCTGGCAGAGCGCCTCCAGATGGGCCAGCACCGACAGCGCCGCGGCGCCCCTCAGCTGCGGGTCGAGACTGCGATAGAGCGCGGCGACGATTTCGGCAACGCTGCCGTCGCCGGCCCGGACACGCTCGAGGATGCCCGCCTCGCGCATCCGCCGATGCGTGCGCAGAGCACGCAGAAACGGCTGCGGTCGGGTCACCGGCCCCCCATGGCCCGGCAAGTAGATGCGGTCGGTCTCGCGTGCGAGGAGGCGCTCGATCGAAGCCATGAAGGCGGCCATCGATCCCTCCGGCGGGGCGACCACCGTCGTCGACCAGGCCATCACGTGGTCACCGCTGAAGAGAATGCCCGGACCGGCGAGGGCGAAGGCCAGATGATCGGCGGTATGGCCGGGCGTGGCGACGACTTCCAGCGTGCCGGCGGGCGTTGCGAGCGTCTCGGCGTCGGCGAGATACCGGTCGACGAGGAGTTCGTCGTCCGGCGAATCGTCCGTTGCACCCGAACGATCCGTCGGCGCGACGGCTCTTGGCGGGGCGGCGAGCACCGGCGCGCGGGTCGAGCGCCGCAGGCGGTCGACGAGGCCGGTGTGGTCGCGATGGCGATGCGTGAGCAGAATCGCCTCGACGGGCCGCGCCCCGATGGCCCGCTGAAGAGCTTCGAAGTGACCGTCGTCGGCGGGTCCGGGATCGATCACCACCAGCCGCGTCTCGCCGAGAAGGTAGGTGTTGGTGCCCTTGAAGGTCATCGGCCCGGCGTTTCGCGCCGTCAGCCGCGCGACACCCGCGCGCACCTCGACGGGCTCGCCCCAGCAGGGGTCGAACTCCGTGTCGAAGCGGATGTCGTCGCGTTCGCTCATCGTCGCCAGATTCCGTCCAGCGGCCCTCCGATCCAGCCGGAGGGCCGCTGCGAACGGTTCGCCCGGATACGCGTCAGGCGATGGTCGATGCCATCGGCCGCTCGGCGATGTCGAGGATCGCGCCGATGGCCTCACGCAGGTTGCGCGGCTGCCGGTCGTCCATGCTCAGGACGAAGACCAGGAGGGATCGCGCCGTCACCGCGAACTCGTGCCCGAACTCGAAGACTGGGATGTCGGTGCGCTTGGGCGCGTTGGTGTCGATCAGGCAGAACCAGCGCTTGCCCTCCGGCACCTCCGGCAGCGTGAAGTTGACGACGTCGTAGTGCGAGTTCGCGATGATCAGGATGGTCGCGTCGTCCCCGCGCTTCTTGATACCCGTCGGCTGCGCGCGCCCGTCCAGCACCATGCCGAAGCACTTGGCGTTGCCGTCCATCCAGTTTTCCTGGGTCATCTCGCTGCCCGCCGGCGAGATCCAGGTGACGTCCTTCACGTCCAGCTCGGGATTGTGCTCGCCCGTCAGGAAGCGCCCACGGTGCAGGATCGGGTAGGCGCGGCGGACGGCGATCAGTTTGCGCACGAACTCCATGAGGTCGCGGCCTTCCGGCTTGATCTTGTCCCACTCGAGCCAGCTGATCTCGTTGTCCTGGGCATAGGCGTTGTTGTTGCCGCCCTGGGTGTGGCCGAACTCGTCGCCTGCGAGCAGCATCGGGGTACCCTGGGAGAGGAGCAGCGTCGCGAGGAGGTTGCGCTTCTGCCGCTCGCGCAGCTCGACGATCTCCGCGTCGTCCGTCGGACCTTCGACGCCATGGTTCCAGGAGTGGTTGTTGGAGTGACCGTCGCGGTTTTCCTCGCCGTTCGCCTCGTTGTGCTTGTCGTTGTAGGAGACGAGGTCGTTGAGGTTGAAGCCGTCATGGGCGGTGATGAAGTTGACGCTCGCCCACGGCTTGCGGCCGCGCTTGTTGAAGAGGTCGCCCGAGCCGGAGATGCGCTTGGCGAACTCGGGCATCACGCCGCCGTCGCCCTTCCAGTAGGAGCGCACGGTGTCGCGGAACTTGTCGTTCCATTCTGCCCAGCCCGGCGGGAACTGCCCGACCTGGTAGCCGCCGGGGCCGATGTCCCACGGCTCGGCGATCAGCTTGACGCTCGACAGGATCGGATCCTGTCGGCATGCGTCGAGGAAGCCGCCGCCTTCGTCGAAGCCGTAGGGTTCGCGGGCGAGAATCGTCGCCAGATCGAAGCGGAAGCCATCGACGCGCATCTCCTGAGCCCAGTAGCGCAGCGAATCCGCCACCATCTGCAGAACCCGCTGATGCGACAGGTTCACCGTGTTCCCGGTGCCGGTGTCGTTGATGTAGTAGCGCTTCTTGTCGGGCAGCAGCCGGTAGTAGCTGGAATTGTCGATGCCCTTCAGCGACAGCGTCGGGCCGAGCTCGTTGCCCTCGGCGGTGTGGTTGTAGACGACGTCGAGGATCACCTCGAGCCCGGCGCTGTGGAACTGGTTCACCATCTCCTTGAACTCGTTCACGAAGGGCGAGTGGAGATAGCGGGGCGCCGGCGCGAAGAAGGCGATCGAGTTGTAGCCCCAGTAGTTTACGAGGCCCTTCTCGACCAGATAGCTGTCGTCGACGAAGGCGTGGGTCGGAAGGAGCTCGATCGACGTGACGCCGAGCGAGCGCAGATATTCTGCGACCCGCCGGTGCGCCAGCCCGGCGAAGGTGCCGCGCTCGTCCTCCGGCACGTGCGGGTTCAGCCGCGTGAAGCCCTTGACGTGCGCCTCGTAGAAGATCGTCCGATCCCACGGCACCATCGGACGGCGCTCGTTGCCCCAGGTGAAGGCCGGATCGATGACGCGGCACTTCGGCACCAGACGGGCACTGTCGCGCTCGTCGAAGGACAGGTCCTTGTCGGGCGAGTCGAGCTGATAGCCGAACAGCTCCGGACCCCATTGCAGGTTGCCCACGAGCTGCTTGGCATAGGGGTCGATCAGCAGCTTGTTGTGGTTGAAGCGATGACCGGCATCCGGCTCATAGGGGCCGTAGACGCGAAAGCCGTAGACGGTGCCGGGACGGGCTTCCGGAAGATACCCGTGCCACACCTCGTCGGTGTATTCGGGCAGCTCGACGCGCTCGATCTCGGTCTCGCCGTCATTGTCGAAGAGGCAGAGTTCGACCTTGGTCGCATTGGCCGAGAAGATCGCGAAGTTGACGCCGAGGCCGTCCCAGGTGGCGCCGAGCGGGAAGGGACGGCCCTCCCGGACGGTGGCGCGCTGGGTTGGCACGGCGGCCTTGGGGGCCTGCTTCGACGTCACACTTCGCTTCATGGAATTCCCCGCACGAGAGAGCACTAGCGAACGTTGCGGCAGCACGAATGTTCCGGTGCCGGCGCAAGCCCGCCGGTCGCCATCGAGGCGGCCGGTGCCATACCTGCGCTATGTAGCGCTCAGCGCAGGATTCCCAGCCCGGCGAGATGGTCCAGGATCGTCCGTGCAGCCTGTTCCGGCGACAGATCGGTGAGGACGCGGCCGCCGGCGCCACCGGCTTCGGTGGCGGCCCTCAGGCGCTCGGCCGCCGAGCCGCCGGTGCCTGCGCCGCGCATCAGCTTCGGGCGCTTGCGATAAGCGCGTTCTTCGAAGAGCCCGGGCGCCGCGTCCGGGGCACCGGGCGCGGCCTGCACCCGTCGCGCGCGAAGCGTGCCGCGTCGGGCGGCGCCATAGGCGTAGGGGAGGGCCGGCGGAGCCGCGGGATGCACGGTCACGACCATGGGCAGTCGCGCCACGACCCGACGCCGGGCGCCCTTCGGCAGGGCCTGCAAAATGCTGAGCGTGCCCGGTTCGGTGCCCGGCTCGATGGCGACGGCATCGGCGACGACCCCGAGGCCGAGCGCCTTCGCCAGAGCATAGGGCACGAGCCCGCTCTCCTCGCCGCCCTGGCTGCGCCGGCCGGCCAGGACGAGCTTGGGCCCGTCTTCGGCCAGCGCTGCGGCGAGAAGCGGCATCGGGTCCTCGCCCTCGGTGGTCGCGATCAGATCCAGCTGTGCGAGGCCATGGCCGAGGGCATCGGCGACGCCGTCCGGACAGGACGCGGCCGCGAGGCCGGAAAGGACGCCGCCGAGGCTCTTGCCGAGCGCGATCGCCTGCGCCTCGAGTCGCGGCAGCACGGGTTTGCCGGACAGCGGGTGCAGGCCAGGCGACAGGAGGACGGTGATCTTCATGCGCCACCTTCGGCGAGCAGCCGAAGCAGCGCCGGCATGACCGCCTGCGCGTCCGCGATGATCGACAGCTCCGCGCGCTCCACCATCGCCGCATGCAGGTCGGTGTTGACCGCGACGACGTGCTCGCATCCGGCAATGCCCTGCAGATGCTGCGGCGCCCCGGCAATGCCGAGAGCAAAATAGCAGTCCGCGTCGAGCACGGTTCCCGACGCGCCGACCTGCGCGGCGCGCGGCATCAGGCCGGCATCGCAGACGACGCGGCTCGCGCCTGGGGTCGCGCCGAGGGCGGCGGCGAGATGCTTGAAGCTCGTGAAGTCGGTGATGCCGTTGCCCGCCGAGACGACGAAGCGCGCATCTGCCAGCGACACCGTCGCGGGATCGGCCGGAACCGCTTCGGCGCGGAGGATGCCGGGCGTCGTCTCGGTTGGTTCGCACGGGTCGATCGTGCGCGCCTCGTGCGGGTCGCCCAGATGCGGCGCCACCCGACCTTCGCCAAGCGTCATCAGGCGCGGCGGTGCACCGGCCTGCTCGCGCCTGCGGCCGCCGGTCGGACGGATCGCCGTGCGGGCCGACAGCTGCTCGACATCGGCAAACAACGGCTCGCCGAGGGAGACGGCGACTCGGCGGGCGAGGTCGCCGCCATCGGGCGATTCGGGAAACAGGATGTGACGCGGCGCGCGGGCTGCGATCTCGGCGAGAAGGGCCGCGGCGAGCGTCTCCGGGGCATAGCCGAGGGACGGCAGCGCCAGCAGCCGGTCGGCACCCGCCGCGCCCGCATCGTCGACCAGTGGCGGCGCAAGAAGCACGACGGCGCCCCCGTCCGCATCGGCCAGGAGCCGTGCGCCACCCAGCACCTGCCGGTCGTGTCCCGTCAGCCGGCCGTCCGGTGCGTCGGCAACCGCGAAGACGAGAAAGGCCGGCTCGGCAACGACGCGCGGGGTCGGCGCGGCCAAAAGAGTCGTGCTGGCCGGCGGGGTGGCGCTCATCGCACCGATCGCGACGGAGGGCGACGAGCCCGCGTGCTGGGTCCGGTCGAGCCGCAGACGGGCCCCGCCGGGCACGCGGGCTCGGGCGATCTCGACACGCGGGTCGTGTCGCGGACGCCCGCCCGGCGTCTCGGGCCGCCTGGCGAGGTCGTAGCGCGGTCGCTGCCCGGGCACTGCCCTGGCCTGCCGCTCGGCGCGCGGATCCTTGCGCGGCCGGCTCATTCGGCCGGCTCCAGGGCGGACATCGGCATCGCCGCTGCAACTGGAGGGCGCGCGGAGGCAGCCTGCGCGCCTGCGTCTACCGCCTGCAGCACGAGCTCGGCGATGTCGCGCACGTCAGGCCGCTCGCCGGTGACGCCCTCCAGCATCGCCGTACAGGTGGGGCAGGCGACCGCGACGATGCCGGCGCCGGTGTCCTTCGCCTGGCCCATACGGATGTCGGGAATGCGCCGCTCGCCGGCGATGTCGGAGATCGGCGCCCCGCCGCCCCCGCCGCAGCACATCGAGCGCCTGCCCGAGCGCGCCATTTCGCGGCGCTCGGCGCCGATCCGATCGAGCAGCGCCCGCGGCGCCTCCACCTCGCCGTTGTAGCGGCCGAGATAGCAGGGATCGTGATAGGCGACGGAGAGTCCTGCGACACTTCCCGCCGGCAGCCGCCCCGCCTCGATCAGCTCCAGCAGGAAGGCGGTGTGGTGGACCACGTCGAAGGTGCCGCCGAAGGCGGGATACTCGTTGCGCAGCGCATGCAGCGCATGCGGATCGGCGGTGAGGATGCGGGCGAAGCGGTATCGGGTAAGGGTCGCGACATTGTCTCGCGCGAGCCGCTGGAAGGTGGCCTCGTCGCCGAGGCGGCGGGCAGTGTCGCCGCAGTCGCGTTCCTCGGCGCCGAGCACGGCGAAGTCGACGCCCGCTCGCCGCAGGAGCGTCACCAGCGCGCGCAACGTGCGGCCGTAGCGCAGGTCGTAGGCGCCTTCGCCGAGCCAGAGCAGAACGTCGCAGGTGCCGGTGTCCGCAAGCCGCGGCAGGTCGAGCCCGGCGGCGAAGTCGGTGCGCGCGGCGAGCGCCCGGCCGCCCGGCTCGTCGGCGCCGCGCAGCTCGCCCAGCGTCTCCGCCGCCTTCATCGGAACGGCGCCGAGCTCCAGCGTCTGGAAGCGCCGCAGGCCGACGATGGCATCGACGTGCTCGATCATCATCGGGCATTCCTCGACGCAGGCCCGGCAGGTGGTGCAGGACCACAGCGTGTCCGGATGGATCATCGCGTCCGCGCCGATCACCGGTCGCGTCAGGCCGCCGATACCGGCGACGGGCCGTGCCTCGGGATAGGGGCTGCCCGCATAGTGCCGGTTGTCGGCCTCCGGGGCGATCGCTGCGGCGAGATCCTGGATCAGCCGCTTCGGGTTCAGCGGCTGGCCGGCGGCGAAGGCCGGGCAGGCGGTCTCGCAGCGGCCGCACTGGATGCAGGCGTCGAGACCGGCGAGCTGGTTCCAGGCAAGATCGGCCGGCGTCTCCACGCCGAGCTTGGGAGCGTCGAGGTCGAGCGGCCTCAGGGCGCTCGCGCGCTCGCCCTCGAAGCGGCCGGGGCGCGGATGGGCGGCGAGGTGGATCGCACCGGCGAGCGCGTGGCGCATCGGTCCCGCCCGCACCTGCCAGGCAAGGCCGAGCCCGCCTGCGGCGGCGAGGAGGAGGCCGAGCGCCGACAGCGGCGGCAGGGAAGCGCCCGCCGCGGCAAGGCCCGCGGTGAGGAGGCCGCCGAGCGCATAGGCGAGGAGCAGGATCGGCAGGATCTGGAACCTGCCGCCGGACAGGCGTCTCGGCCGCTGCGGATACCGACGCGCGCCGACCAGGAGCGCGCCGGCGAGGGTGACGGCGAAGGCGAGCGCGACAAGGCCGAGCCAGATCCGGCTCTGGCCGAGCGGCGGCACGGCGGTCAGCACCGACAGGGCCGAGGCGGCGAGAAGGCCGCCGGCGACCACCATGTGCATGCGCGAGGCATACGCGTCGCGCGCAACGACATGATGGACGTCGACGAGGTAGCGCTTCGGCAGCGCCACCAGACCGCGTGCCCAGTCGACCAAGGCCGGCCGGCCGGCGCGCCAGTGCCGGAAGCGTCGCCAGGCCTGGAGCGCGGCGAGCGCCAGCATGGCGAGGACGACGTAGGGGAGGAGCGCGGCGGGGGTCATGCCGGAGCCTGCTGGACGGGCGGCGCCGCCATGGCACCCCCCTCTGCCCTGCCGGGCATCTCCCCCTCAAGGGGGGAGATCGGCCTGCGCTCTTGCTGGCGCCTGTCTGCAACGGTTCGCGAGGCGGCATTGATGAGGCTCGGATGGCCGTCCGAGCGGGCGCTGGTCTCTCGGCTTGGAAGGCACGGCAAAACCATCCAAGCCGCGTGATCTCCCCCCTTGAGGGGGAGATGCCGGCAGGCAGAGGGGGGTACCGGAGCCCAATGCGCCCCACGGGACGGCGGATGATCCGCGGACCGGCAGCCGCCCCCGCCGACTGTCGCCACCGGGCCGGTCGGCTTGAGCATCCGAAGCCGCACCGCGCCCATCAGATGTCCTTGCACAGGCGCAGCGCGTCGTAGATCGCGGCGTGGATGTTGCGCCCGGCGACGGCATCGCCGATGCGGTAGAGGGCGAAGCCGCCCGAACCATTGGAGGTCCAGGGCTGCGGCCGGCCGGCGACGATCGCCGCCTGGTCGATCTGGCCCTTGTTGATCGAGCGGTCCTTCAGCCCGGGATAAAGCCCGTCCACCGGCAGCGTGCCGTAGTCGACGACGACGCGGTCGACGACCCGCTCCTCCTCGGCATCCGTCATGGTGTTGCGCAGCGCCGCGACGAGCCGGTTGCCTTCGGGGTAGACCTCGATCAGCTCCATGTTCGGCGTCATGATCACGCCGAGCTTGTAGAGCTCGCGCAGGTGGACCGGCTGGTTCGTGGTGCCGACCTCCTCGGCCGCCATGCGGTCGTGGGTGGCAAGCTCGACGAGGCAGCCGCGCTTGGCGAGATGCTCGGCCGCGGAGGCCGCATTGTGCTGTCCCATCTCGTCATAGAGGAGGACCGAGCCGGTCGGCTCGACGGTTCCGTCGAGCACGTCCCAGGTCGAGACGACGTGCTCGGCGCCCTTGGCATGGCCGAGGCTCGGCCGGCCGCCAGTGGCGAGGATGACGACGTCGGGCGCCTCGGCGGCGATGGCGGCCTCGCCCGCCTCGGTGCCGAGGCGGAGGTCGACGCCGAGCTTGCCGACCTGGCCGACCAGCCAGCGCGGGATGCCGGACAGCGCCTCGCGCCAGGTGGCCCTCGCGGCGGTGTTGATCTGGCCGCCGAGCCGCGCCTCCTTCTCGAACAGCACGACGGCATGGCCGCGCTCGGCCAGCACGCGCGCCGCCTCGAGGCCGCCGACGCCGCCGCCGACGACCACCGCCTTCAGCCGCTTCTCGGCCTTGGGAATGACGTGCGGCATCGTCGCCTCGCGCCCGGTCGCCGCGTTCTGGATGCAGAGCGCGTCGCCGCCGACATAGATGCGGTCGATGCAGTAGCCGGCGCCGACGCACTGGCGGATGTCGTCGGCGCGGCCTTCGGACAGCTTCCTGACGAGGTGCGGGTCGGCGATGTGAGCGCGGGTCATCGCGATCATGTCGACATGGCCCTCTGCGACCGCGCGGGCGCCGGTGGCGAGGTCGGTGACGCGCTGGGCATGGAACACCGGCACGTCCACCTCACGCTTGATGGCGCTCGGCAGGAACAGGAAGGGCGCGACGGGGAAGCTCATGTTGGGCAGCGAGACGGCATGGGCGATGTGATCGCGCGCCTGGCCGCCGATGATGTTGAGGAAGTCGACGAGGCCGCGCCTGACGTATTCGCTGGCGATGGTCAGGCAGTCCTCGTGGCTGAGCCCGCCCTTCAGCATCTCGTCGCCCGACATGCGGATGCCGATGACGTAGTCGTCGCCGACCGCCTCGCGGATCGCCGACAGCACCTCGATGCCGAAGCGCATGCGGTTCGCGAGGCTGCCGCCGTACTTGTCGGTGCGATGGTTGGAGGAGGGCGACCAGAACTGGTCGACGAGGTGGCCGTGCGCCGCCGAAATCTCGCAGCCGTCGAGGCCGCCGTCCCTGCAGCGCCGCGCGGCGCTGGCGAAGTCGGCGACGATGCGGTCGATCTCCTCCTGCTCCAGCTCCTTGGCGATCGACCGGGAGGCCGGCTCGCGCGTCGGCGAAGCGGATTTGACCGGGAACCAGTGCTCGGTGTCCCACTTGGTGCGCCGGCCCATGTGGGTCAGCTGGATCATCAGCCTGGCGCCGTGCCGGTGGATGCGGTCGGAGAACTCGCGGAAGAAGGGGATGACGCCGTCGTCGGCGACGGAGATCTGGTTCCAGGGCGCGGCGGGGCTGTCGAGCGCGACCGAGGAGGAGCCGCCGAACATCGTCAGCCCGATGCCGCCCTTGGCCTTCTCTTCGTGGTAAAGCTGGTAACGCTCCTGCGGCCGCCCGCCGCTGCCGTAACCCGGCGCGTGGCTGGTCGACATCACCCGGTTGCGGATGGTGAGGCCCTTGATGGTCAGCGGCTTCAGGAGAGCGTCGGCATTGGCGATCATGAGGGCAGGCCGTGATGAGAGGCGGGGTCTCCGCTCAGGGGAAGTGCCCAGGCGCCTGATGAGGGCATGGGGTGAAGAGCATCATTCCGTCCTGCGGAAGGCGCACCGCCGCGACCCTGACCCGGCGGCTGCGCCGCCACCCTCTCCCCCGAGGGGAGAGGAGGGGCGTTCCATCCGGGGCCGCTGTGTCTGAGGGCGAAGCCGCAAACAGCGAAGCCGCGTCCTTCTCCCCTGAGGAGAGAAGTCCCGGCAGGGGGTGAGGGGGAGCGCGCGCCATGCCGCAGCATCGTTGCTACCGGTCGATCACGAGGTCGCTGGTCGGCTTGGAGCAGCAGAGCAGCGTCATGCCGTTGTCGATCTCGCGCTGGCGGATGCCGCCGCCGTGCTTCATGTCGACGGTGCCGGAGACGAGCTTCGACTTGCAGGTGCCGCAGACGCCCTTGGTGCAGGAGGAGGGCAGGCGCATGCCGGCACGACGGGCCGCCTCGAGCACCGTCAGGTCGGCCGGCACCTCGACGACGCGCTTGGTCTTGGCGAACTCGACGCGATAGGTCTTCACCGCCGAGTCGATCTCGGCCTGCGCCTCGGCGATCGCCTCCTGCGCCTCCTCGGTGAAGTCCTCGAAGTTGAAGCTCTCCTGGTGGTAGCGCGTCATCGGGAAGCCGGCGCCGCGCAAGACGGTGCGCATCGCGTCCATGAAGGGCGTCGGCCCGCAGACGAAGATCTCGCGCTCCAGGAAGTCCGGCGCCACCGCCTTGAGGACGTCGAGATTGATCCGTCCGCGCAGGCCGCTCCAGGGCTCGCCCGGCGCGTCGCGCTCGACGACGTGGAACGGCCGGATCGAGCGGTTGCGGCGCGCCATGAAATCCAGCTCGTCGCGGAACACGATGTCGGACGGCGAACGCGCCGCGTGCAGGAAGACGATGTCGGCGATCAGCGCGAGATCGTAGGACGAGCGCGTCATCGACATCAGCGGCGTGATGCCCGAGCCGCCGGAGATGAAGAGGTACTTCGTCGCCGCCATCCCGGACCAGGAGAAGGTGCCCATCGGAATGGTCGCCTTCAGCATCATGCCAGGCTTGAATTCGTCGTGCAGCCAGTTCGAGACCGGCCCGCCCGGCACGCGCTTGACGGTGATCGACACCGTGTCCGGCCGGGATGGCGGCGAGGAGATCGTGTAGCAGCGGTGGATCGTCTCGCCCGAAATCTCGAACTCGAAGGTCAGGAACTGGCCGGAGATGAACTCAAACTGGCGGCGGTTGCGCGGCGCGAAGACGAAGGTCTTGACGTCGTGCGTCTCCTCCCGCACGGCGCGGCAGATCAGGACGTCGTCCTCTTCCGGCTCCCAGCGGAAGTAGCCGGTCGGAATCGGGCCGGCGGTCGGCGCGGGCGCATCCATCGCAGCTTGCCCTTACTCGGCCGTGCGCGGGTCGGCGTGCGCCCGCATGCGCTTGACGTACCAGTTGGCGAACTTTTCGACGAGCATCTCGGTGTGCGGCGAGTAGGGCCCGGGTTCGTAGGCAGCGGTGCGCGCGCCTTGCTGGCAGAAGCCGACGAGTTCGGAATCCTGCGCGTTGGTCGCCATCCAGACGGATATCAGGTTGTCGAGATCGTAGTCGACCCCCTCGACCGCGTCCTTGTGGACCAGCCACTTGGTGCGAAGCAGCGAGCGCTCGGCGTCGAGCGGCAGCACCGAGAAGGTGACGATGTGGTCGCCCATGAAGTGGTGCCAGGAGTTCGGCTGCGTCCAGAAGTGCAGGCCGCCGATCTTGGCGTTGTCGAGGCTGCCCAGCAGCTTGCGGCAGGCCGCCTTGGTGTCGAGCGTGTGGCTCTCGCCCTCGCCGTCGAGCGGCAGGCGCTCGGTGCGGTAGCCCGTCACCATGTCGTCGAGATGCTCCTGCTCGCGCGAGGGCAGGCCCATCGCCTCCCACTCGCCGTGCTTGTCGGTGAGCATGCAGGCGTAGCGGGTGGCGTTCGCCCGCTCGGTGTCGTCCAGCTCCTCGGGCGCGAAGCCGAAGCCGTAGGCAAAGAGCGGCACGGTCAGCTCGGGATGGTTCGCGTTGCAATGGTAGCACTCGCGATTGTTCTCCATCGTGAGTTTCCAGTTGCCCGGCTCGATGAGGTCGTGCTGGTAGGCGATCTTGGTGTCCCGCACGTTGTGCGGGGCGATGTAAGGCGCCATCACCCGCGCCATCTCGTCGAAATCCGCCGGCGGCTCGTCGGCGAGACAGATGAAGAGCAGGCCTTCGAGCGACCGCAGGTGCACCGGCTTGAGGCCATGGCAGCTGCGGTCGAAGCCGTCGCCCATGTGCTCGGCATGGATGAGGGCGCCGTTCAGGTCGTAGGTCCAGGAGTGGTAGCGGCAGACGAGATTGCCGACGGTGGTCTTCTCCTCGTGCACCAGCCGCGCGCCCCGGTGCCGGCAGACATTGTGGAAGGCGCGGACCGCGCCGTCGTCGTCACGCACGATGGCGACCGAGTTCCTGCCGACGTCGACGACCATGACGTCGCCCGGCTCCGGCACGTCCGGCTCGACACCGACAAAGATCCAGTGACGGCCGAAGATGACCTCGAGGTCCGCCTCGAAGATCTCCGGGCTCGTGTAGAACGGCGCTTCCAGGCTGTAGCCCGGACGGCGGCGGCGCAGGAGGTCGAGCAGCGGATTGGACACGAAATCGAGCATCGTAGCATCCTCGAAACGGCGGTGCAGACCGGGCCTCGGGCCCGTCTCTGCCTGGAATTCTTCTATGTTTGCGAACTGTCACACTCTCTGAAAAGCGACATCCTGTTACGCCTTTCCGACCTGATTTGAGGCAACGCCCGAACCTGCCTCACGAGTCAGCATTCGGCGACGTTGACGGCAAGGCCGCCCTGCGAGGTTTCCTTGTATTTCGAGGCCATGTCGGCGCCGGTCTGCCGCATGGTTTCGATGACCTCGTCGAGGGTGACGCGGTGCGTGCCGTCGCCGCGCAGGGACAGCGAGGCCGCGACGATCGCCTTGTTGGCGCCGAACGCATTGCGCTCGATGCAGGGGATCTGCACCAGCCCGCCGATGGGATCGCAGGTCAGCCCGAGATGATGCTCCATGGCCATTTCGGCGGCGTTCTCGATCTGGCGCGCCGTGCCGCCGAAGGCCGCCGTCAGCCCCGCCGCCGCCATCGAGGCGGCCGAGCCGACCTCGCCCTGGCACCCGACTTCGGCCCCCGAGATCGAGGCGCGCGACTTGATCAGCCCGCCGATGGCCGCGGCGGCGAGGAGGAAGGTGCGTGAGCGCCCCTCGAAGCCAGTGGGCCGGATGTCGCGGTAGTACCGCAGCACGGCGGGGACGATGCCGGCGGCGCCGTTGGTCGGCGCGGTGACGACACGGCCGCCGCTCGCGTTCTCCTCGTTGACGGCCATGGCATAGGTGGAGACCCAGTCCATCACATCGTGCGGCGGGCGGTCGTTGCGGCCCCGGTCGCTCTCCAACGCGGTGATCAGCGCGCGGGCGCGGCGCTTGACCTTCAGGCCGCCGGGCAGCTGCCCGTCCATCCGCAGGCCCCGGTCGATGCAGGCGAACATGGCGTCGCGGATCGCGTCGAGGCCGTCCTCGATCTCGACCTCCGAGCGCAGCGCACGCTCGTTCGCGTACTGGACCTCGGCGATGCCGAGCCCGGCAGTGTCGCACTGCTTCAGGAGCTCTTCGGCGCTGTCGAAGGGATGCGGCACCTCGACGGCAGTCACCAGCGCCTCTTCCTCCTCGGTGACGACGAAACCGCCGCCGATCGAGTAGAGGATCGCCTCCTTCAGGATCGCGCCGTGCGCGTCGAGCGCGCGGAAGCGCATGGCGTTGGTATGGCGCGGCAGGATCTCGACGAGATCGAACACGAGATCGGTCTCGGGATCGAAGCGCACGGCGCGACCGCGCTGGAGAATGCGCTTCTGCGCCTTCAGTTCGGCCACCATCGCCGGCACGGCGTCCGGGTCGATGGTCGCCGGCGTCTCGCCAAGCAGGCCGAGGAAGATCGCCGTGTCCGTGGCGTGGCCGCGCCCGGTCCAGGCGAGCGAACCGAACAGCTCGGCGGTGATGCGAGCGGGCCGGACATCGCCGAGTTCGGTCACGAACCGATGCGCCGCCAGCATCGGCCCCATGGTATGCGAACTCGACGGGCCGATGCCGATCTTGAAGAGGTCGAAGACGCTGATCATCCGCGCCCGCCCTGCCGTCAGCCGGTCACGGCGACGAAGTCGAGCGCGCCTTCGCCCAGGAAGCCGTGGACGTAGGTCGCAAAGGACCGCCAGCACTCCACGCGCCAGGCATCGACGCCGGTGCGCGCAAGGACGATCTCGGCCTTGCCGAGCACCGTGCGCGTCGCCATGCCGACCGGGAAGGCGGCTTCGGCGAGATCGAGCGGACAGCCGGCGTTCAGGACGTGCGCGGCGTTCCGACCGGTGATCTCGATGCCGACGTTCCGGTGCGAGACGTCGACCAGCGAGAAGACGCGCTCGCCGAACTCCGCCGAAACGGCTTCGGCCAGCTCGTCCGTTTCGGCCTCCGGACCGATCAGCAGCCACTCGTCGGGCCCGAGGCGCAGCGAGGTCCGCTCGCCCGCGGTGCTCATCCGGTTGATCGGCAGCGCCAGCGTGAAGCCGGCGACGGTGCCGAGCGCCTCGGCGGTCGCCGGTCGTGTCCGCAGCGAAAAGCGGCTCTGGGCGCCGAGGGGTCGGATGACGACCGCCCCGCGCGTGACGGAGGCGGCCGGCAGGACGGCGGCGCGGCGGGCGAGGCGACCAGTCTCAAGCATTGAAGCGCTCTCCCTTCGGCTCGAAGAAGACGGGCTCGCAGACGGTGGCCGTCGTGAAGCCCGAGGGGGTCGTCACGTAGAGCGTCTCGCCGATGCGGGACCGCCCGTCGACGAGCATGGCCATGGCGATGGAACGCCCGCAATTGGGCGAATGGTAGCTCGAGGTGACGTGGCCGATCATCGTCATCGGAACCGGCTGGTCCGGCGTCGCGACGATCTGGGCGCCTTCGTCCAGCACCTCCGCCGGGTCCTTGCCGAGGAGGCCGACGAGCTGCTTGCGTCCGCTGCCGACGAGGTCCGGACGCGCGAGGGAGCGCTTGCCGATGAAGTCCGGCTTGACCTTCGACACGAGGCCGCCGAGCCCGAGATCGTCGGGCGACACGGTGCCGTCGGTCTCCTGGCCGACGATGATGTAGCCCTTCTCGGCGCGCAGCACGTGCATCGTCTCGGTGCCGTAGGGCACCATGCCGAGCGTCTGGCCGCGCTCCCAGAGGGTCTTCCACACCGACTCGGCGTAGTCCGCGGGGACGTTGATCTCGTAGCCGAGCTCCCCGGTGAAGGAGACGCGGAACAGCCGGGTCGGCACGCCGCAGATATAGCCGGTGCGCACCGCCATGTGCGGGAAGGCCGCCGGGTCGAGGTCGATGTCGGAGACGAAGGGCGCGATCACCTCACGCGCCTTCGGGCCCTGCAGCGCGATCACCGCCCACTGCTCGGTGATCGAGGTGAGGAAGACGTCGAGCTCCGGCCACTCGGTCTGGAGGTAGTCCTCCATGTGCTGCAGCACGCGCGCCGCGCCGCCGGTGGTCGTCGTGACGTGGAAGCGGTCGTGCGCCAGGCGCGCGACGACGCCGTCGTCCATCACGTAGCCGTCCTCGCGCAGCATCAGGCCGTAGCGGCAGCGGCCGGGCTCGAGCTTGGTCCAGGCGTTGGTGTAGATGCGGTTCATGAACTCGGCCGCGTCCGGGCCGACGACCTCGATCTTGCCGAGGGTCGAGGCGTCGAAGATGCCGACCGTCTCGCGCACCGCCTTGCACTCGCGCGAGACCGCCCGGTGCATGTCCTCGCCCGCCTTCGGGAAGTACCAGGCGCGCTTCCACAGGGCGACGTTCTCGAAGGCGGCGCCCTGGCTCTCGGCCCACTGGTGCAGAGCCGTCTTGCGGACCGGCTCGAACAGGGCGTCGCGCGAGGGGCCGATCAGCGCGCCGAAGGTCACGGGCGTGTAGGGCGGGCGGAACGTCGTGGTGCCGACCGCCGGGATCTCCTTGTCGAGGAGCCCCGCGACGAGGCCGAGGGCGTTCATGTTCGACGTCTTGCCCTGGTCCGTCGCCATGCCGGTCGTGGTGTAGCGCTTGACGTGCTCGATCGATTCGAAGCCCTCGCGCACCGCGAGCTTGATGTCCTTGGCGGTGACGTCGTTCTGGAAGTCGATGAAGGCGCGGACCTTGGCCGGGTCGGCGTCGGTCGGCAGCACCCGGGCCGGCTGGAAGCCGGTGCGCGAGGCGCTCGCCTCGACCGGCTGCTCGGCGCCGCCGGCGCGGAAGCCGTCGGCGACGACGGCGGCGAGGTCGTAGAGGCCGCGGCACGCGCCGGCCGATGTCTCGGCCTGCACCGACTGGCCGGGCACGAAGGCGTCGAGCTCGACGTCGAAGCGCAGCTTGCCGCGCGACTGCGAGAAGAGATGCACCGCCGGCGTCCAGCCGCCGGACATGCCGACGGCGTCGCAGGGGAGCGTGCGGCGGGCGCCGACGCGACCGTCGCGTCCGATCGGTGCGACGACGAGACCCGTGACCCGCTTGCGCCCGGTGGCGTCGACCACGGTGTGGCCGGTCAGCACCTCGACCCCGACGGCCCGAAGCTCGCCGAGCTCGGGCCCGCAGTCCTCCTCCAGCCGCAGGTCGACGAGCGTCACGTCGATGCCGGCGCGCCTGGCGTCGAGGGCGGCGGTGTAGGCCGAGGCGCCGCTGGTGGCGAAGACGATCCGGCGGCCGGGCGCCACCGCATAGCGGTTGACGAAGACACGCACGCTTTCGGCCAGCATGATGCCCGGCCGGTCGTTGTTGGCGAAGACGAGAGGGCGCTCGTGGCTGCCGGTGGCGAGGATCACGCGTCCGGCGCGCACCTGCCACAGCCGCTCACGCGGCAGGCCGGCGGCCGCATCGACGCGATGATCGGCGACCCGCTCCACCATCACGACATGGTTGTGGTTGTAGTAGCCGAAGGCGGTCGTGCGCGGCAGGACGACCACGTTCTCGCGGGCGTCGAGCGTCGCGACCGCCTCCGCCACCCAGTCCGACGCCGGCTTGCCGTCGATCGTCGAGCCGAGGTCGTGGAGCAGGGCGCCGCCCGGCTCGCGGCCCTCGTCGGCGAGGATGACGCGGGCGGCGCCGTCCTTCGAGGCCGCGAGCGCCGCGGCGAGACCGGCCGGCCCGGCGCCGACGACGAGCACGTCGCAATGGGCATGGCGGTTGGAGTAGCGGTCGCCGTCCGGCACCTCTGGCGCCTTGCCGAGGCCGGCCGCGGCGCGGATCACCGGCTCATAGACGCTGTCCCAGAACTTCCGCGGCCACATGAAGGTCTTGTAGTAGAAGCCCGCTACAAAGATCGGCGACAGGAGGTCGTTGACCGCGCCGAGGTCGAACTCGAGCGAAGGCCAGTGGTTCTGCGAGCGCGTCTCCAGGCCCTCGCGAGCTTCGACCACCGAGGCGCGGTTGTTCGGGTCGGTGAAGCCCGGCCCGCGCTCGGCCCGCCAGTTCACCGACAAGAGCGCACTCGGCTCGTCGGAGCCGTGGCTGAGGATGCCGCGCGGCCGGTGATACTTGAACGAGCGGCCGACGAGGTGCTGGCCGTTGGCGAGGAGGATCGAGGCGAGTGTGTCGCCGCGATAGCCCTGGAGCGCCTTGCCGTTGAAGCGCACGGTCAGCGGCTGCGAGCGGTCGATGCGGCCGCCCTGCGGGAGGCGATAAGTCTGGCTCATGGCTGGCTCGTCGGGGAAGCGGGCGAGGACGGGGCGGCGCCGGCGCCGGCGTCGGGCCGCGGCGTGCCCATCGGATAGGTGGCGATCAGCCGGTCGCTGACGGTGTCGCGCAAGGCGTTGAACCAGCGTCCGCAGCCATGCTGGTGGATCCAGCGCTCGGCGTGGACGCCCTTGGGGTTGGTGCGGGTGAACAGGAAGGCGCCCCACTGGCCGTCATCGAGCTCGGCCGGGGTCTGCGGACGCGCGATGTGCGCCTCGCCGCCGCAGCGAAATTCCAGTTCCGGCCGGTCGCCGCAGTTCGGGCAGGTGATCACGAGCATGGGACGGTCTCCGGGATCAGTGCGCGACGGCCGCGGCGGCGGCCTCGTCGATCAGGCGGCCGGTGCGGAAGCGGTCGAGCGCAAAGGGCGCGTTGATCTTGTGCGGCTCGCCGGTCGCAATGGTGTGGGCGAAGACGTGGCCGGAGCCGGGCGTTGCCTTGAAGCCGCCGGTGCCCCAGCCGCAATTGACGTAGAGGCCGGACACCTCGGTCTTGCCGATGATCGGCGAGCGGTCCGGCGTCACGTCGACGATGCCGCCCCAGGAGCGCAGCATCCGCATCCGGGTGAACTGCGGGAACAGCTCGCAGATGGCGTCGAGCGTGTGGTTGGTGATGTGGATGCCGCCCTGCTGCGAATAGGACACGTACTGGTCGGTGCCGGCGCCGATCACCAGCTCGCCCTTATCCGACTGCGAGATGTAGGCGTGCACCGCGTTCGACATGACGACGCAGGGGAAGACCGGCTTGACCGGTTCGGAGACGAGCGCCTGCAGCGGGAAGCTCTCCAGCGGCATCCGCAGGCCGAAGCGGTTCATGACGACACTGGTGTGGCCGGCCGCAACGACGCCGACGCGCTTTGCCCCGATGAAGCCGCGCGAGGTCTCGACGCCGGCGACCGAGCCGTCGCGATTGCGCTTGAGGCCGAGCACCTCGCAGTTCTGGATGATGTCGACGCCGCGGGCGTCGGCGCCGCGCGCATAGCCCCAGGCGACGGCGTCGTGGCGGGCGGTGCCGCCGCGCCGCTGCAGGGCGCCGCCCATCACGGGATAGCGGATGTTCGGGTCGAGCGTCAGCGGCGGGCAGAAGGCCTTGCACTCCTCCGCGCTCAGCCACTCGTTGTCGACCCCGTTCAGCCGGTTGGCGTAGATGTGCCGCTTGAAGCTCTGCACGTCGTGAACGTTGTGCGCGAGCATCAGCACGCCGCGCTGGGAGAACATGACGTTGTAGTTGAGGTCCTGGCTGAGGCCCTCCCACAGCTTCATGGCGTGTTCGTAGAGCCCGGCGCTCTCGTCGTAGAGGTAGTTGGAGCGCACGATGGTGGTGTTGCGGCCGGTGTTGCCGCCGCCGATCCAGCCGCGCTCGAGCACCGCGACGTTGGTGAGCCCATGCTCCTTGGCGAGGTAGTAGGCCGTGGCGAGGCCGTGGCCGCCGCCGCCGACGATGACCGCGTCATAGGACGCCTTCGGCTCGGGATTGCGCCACTGGCGCTCCCAGCCGGCATGGGCGTTCATCGCCTGCTTGACGAGGGTGGTGAGGGAGAAGCGGCGCATGGCGGCGGACCCGGAGATCGAAACACGTCCATCATCGGTCGGCGCTGCGTCCGACGCTTGCGCCGCAGCGACGCCTGCTTGAACAATTGCGACATCAGCTGGTTCGTCGACGCCGACGCGTCACCGGCCGAAACGAAAGAAGCCGGCGAAACGCCGGCTTCCTCGATGCTTTTGAAGGTCCTGGACGCTTATTCGGTCCAGGCCTTCACCTTGTCGGAATTGTTCTCGACCCACTTCTTGGCGGTGTCGGCCGGATCGCCGCCCTCCTCGTTCTCGAGCATCACCTTCTGCTCGTCGTCGAGGGTCAGCTTGAACTTCGACAGGATCGCGTAGACCTCGGGCATGTCGTCCTTGAGGCCCTTGCGAGCGACGGTGTTGACCGTCTCTTCGCCGCCGAAGACGCCCTTCGGATCATCGAGGTACTTGAGGTCCCAGCGGCCGAACATCCAGTGCGGCGTCCAGGTCGTGACGACGATGTTCTGCTTGCGGTCGATGGCGTCCTTCAGCGCGGCGGTCATCGTCGCGTCCGAGCCGTCCACCAGCTTCTCGGGCAGGTCGTATTCCTTGACCGCCTTCTCCGAGGCCTGCATCAGGCCGGCGCCCGGATCGATGCCGATGATCTGGTTGTCGACGAGGTCGCCCTTGTCCTTCAGCTCGGCGACCGACGAGATGTCGGTGTAGGCCGGAACCGCCCAGCCGATCTTGGCGCCCTCGACGTTCGGACCGATCAGGTCGACCTGGTCCTTCAGCTTCTCGTAGTAGTCCTTGTGGGTGACCGGAAGCCAGGCGGCGACCATCGCGTCGGCCTCGCCGGTGGCGACGGCCTGCCACATTGCGGCGGCCGGCAGCGGGGTGAGGGTGACGGTGTTCCCCTCGTCCTCGAGCACGGTCTTCAGGATGTTCGTCGCGACGACGGCATCCGACCACTCGACATAGGCGAGGTTGACGTCGGCGGCCCGGGCGACGCCGGTCATGGCGGCGGTGGCAACCAGGAGAGCAGCGAGTTTGCGGAGCATTCGTGTTCCTTTCGTCTTCTGCGGGTAGGGGGTGGGTGAGCCCGAAGGCTCAGTCGATCGGCGCCGGCCGCGCACGCGCGGCCATTGCCTGGGTGACGCGGTCGAGAATGACCGCGACGATGACGATTGCGATGCCGGCCTGGAAGCCGGAGCCCGCGTCGAGGCGCTGGATGGCGCGCCAGACCTCGCGGCCGAGGCCGCCGGCGCCGATCATCGAGGCGATCACCACCATCGAGAGGCCCAGCATGATGGTCTGGTTGATGCCGGCCATGATGGTCGGCAGCGCCAGCGGCAGCTGCACCTTGAAGAGCTTCTGCGCCGGGCTGGTGCCGAAGGCGTCGGACGCCTCGATCAGCTCGCCGGGCACGTTCATGATGCCGAGCGCCGTCAGCCGGATCACCGGCGGCATCGAGAACACCACGGTGGCGAACACCGCCGACACCGGCCCGATGCCGAAAAACGGGATCGCCGGGATCAGGTACACGAAGCTCGGCATGGTCTGCATCATGTCGAGGAACGGGCTGACGGTCTTCCAGACCCGCCGGTTGAGCGCCGAGAAGATGCCGATCGGGATGCCGATGGCGAGCGCGGCGAGGGTCGCCAGCGTCACCAGCACCAGCGTCTGCATGGTCGGTGTCCAGAGCCTGAGGTTCCACAGAAACAGGAGGCCGACGAGCGACATCAGGCCGATGCGGCGTCCCGCGAGATACCAGGCGATCGCCACGAGCAGGGCGATGGTGACCGGCGGCGGCACCGTCGTGTCGAGGAACCGGGTGAGGATCTCGATCCAGTCGGCGACGACGTGGCTGACGGCCCGCGTCAGTGAGGAGATGTGCTGGGTGAGCCAGGTGAGGGCGTCGTCGCTGAGGTCGTCCAGTGGGAATTTGGGGACGCTCCAGTCCATGCGTTCTCTCTTTCGCTTTGCGCGGCGGCATCGAGTTCGGCGGAGGTGCCGGTGAGGGCGGCGAGCGCCATGTCCTGCGTCACGGTGCCGACATAGCGTCCGTCCGCGTCGGTGACGGCAAGGCCCGCCGGGTGGGCCGACAGCTTGCGCAGGGCGCTCTTCAGCACCTTGGAGCCGTCGGCGGTTGGGATCTCGGCCTCGATCAGGCTGGCGATCTCCGCATCCGGCTTGGCGGCGAGCACCGCCTCGCGGCTGACGCAGCCGACCGGTCTGTTGTGCTCGCAGGTGACGACCAGGATGGGATCCTCGGCTGCCGCGACCGCTTCGCGCAGATCGCCGACGCTCTTGTGGCGCGGCAGCGCCGGCGAGCGGCGGCTGGCGAGCCGGCCGAGGGTGATGACCGAAGACACGTCGATGTTCTCGACGAAGCGGCGCACGTAGTCGTCCGCCGGGTTGAGCAGGATCTCCTCCGGATAGCCGGTCTGGACGATCAGCCCGTCCTTCATCAGCACGATGCGCCCGCCGAGATGGATCGCCTCGTCGAGATCGTGGCTGACGAAGACGATGGTCTTCTTCAGGTTGCGCTGCAGCGTGCCGAGTTCGTTCTGCATGTCGCGGCGGATCAGCGGGTCGAGCGCCGAGAAGGCCTCGTCCATCAAGAGGATGTCGGCGTCGACCGCGAGCGCCCGGGCAAGGCCCGCACGCTGCTGCATGCCGCCGGAGAGCTGCCGCGGATATTTGGCGTCCCAGCCCTTGAGGCCGACGAGCTCGATCGCCTCCAGGGCCTTCTGGCGGCGCTTGGCCTTATCGACCTTCTGCACCTCCAGCCCGTACTCGACATTCTCGGCAATGGTGCGGTTCGGAAACAGGGCGAAGTGCTGGAACACCATGCCGAACTTCTCGCGCCGGAACTGCAGCAGCTGCTTCGGCGTCAGCGTCGTCACTTCGGTGCCGTCGACGGTGATCGAGCCTGCGGTCGGCTCGATCAGCCGGTTGATGCAGCGCAGCATGGTCGACTTGCCAGAGCCGGAGAGACCCATGACGACGAGGATCTCGCCCTCCTCGACGCTGAACGAGGCGCCG
Source organism: Mangrovibrevibacter kandeliae (assembly GCF_024519155.1). Lineage (GTDB taxonomy): Bacteria > Pseudomonadota > Alphaproteobacteria > Rhizobiales > Rhizobiaceae > Mangrovibrevibacter > Mangrovibrevibacter kandeliae. Next base: position 236,672 of record NZ_JANIFJ010000001.1, read on the forward strand.
CCGAGGCCGATGACGCCGCCGGTGCGCTCGATCACCTCGTTGCGCGGGACACCGTCGCGCAGAAGGGCCGCGGCCTCTTTGTCCTGGCTGCCGAATATCTTGACGACGTCGCGTACGACCACGCGCTCTTTGGTCATGGACCCTCCGTCGGTACGCGAGGACGCGCCGTGATGGGGCGATCCTCCGCGCTCGCAAAGGATCGTGTCGGGAAGCTATGTCTGCGGCGATACCATCACCGACATCGCTTTGTAAAATCCCGACATCCAAAAATGTTAATGGCAGGCGCCCCAGGGAGGCGTCAGACGAAGGCGTCCACCTGCTCAATATTTACGCTCGCACCCAGCGATTCTGCCATCTCTTTGATCGCATCGGCCGTGCGTATCTTTCGCGGTGCAACACCGAACGCGGCGCGAAACTGCCGGGCGAAATGCGCGCCGTCACAAAATCCACACTCGACTGCAATGTCGGTCACGCTCTTCTGTGTGGTCTGCAGGAGGCGCTGGGCGTAGCGCAGCCGCAGGAGGCGATAGGCGATCGCCGGGCTCTTGCCGGTGGCCTCGCGGAACAGCCGCTCGAGCTGCCGGCTCGACAGTTTAAGGCGGGCCGCGATCGCCTCCACCGAGAGGGGTTCGGCCATGTGCTGCTCCATCAGGAGCACGGCCCGCCGGACGCGTTCGTCGCGGAAATGCTCCGAGCTCGCATGCGGCTGTGCCTCGCTGCCGGCGCGCGCGTTCTGGAGCTGCAGGACGTGCAGGCTCTTCTGGGCGGCGTCCGCCCCGATGTGGCGCTCGATCAGCCAGGCGGCGAGATCGGCAACGCCGCTGCCCCCGGCACAGGTGATGCGGTCGCGATCGACGATGAAGAGCTGGTTGGCATCGGCCTGCACGTCGTGGAACTCGGCCTGGAAATCGGGCAGATGAAACCAGCTGACGCAGCAGCGGCGACCGCGCATGAGACCCAGACGCGACAGGACGAAGCTGCCGGTGCACACCCCGACCAGCGGCACGTCCGCCGCGGCCGCCTGCCGCAGATAGCGCAGCGTCACCTCGTCGAACGCCTGACCGCCGTGCAGGAGCCCGCCCACGACGACGATGTAGTGGAAGTCGCGCGGATCGCCGAGCGGCGCCGTGCGGTTCACCATCAGGCCACAGCTCGCCCGGATCGGCTCGCTCCGCGCGCTCATCACCGACCAGGTGCAGCGGATGGGGCGCGAGCGATCGCCTTCGTCGGCCGCGAGGCGCAGCGCATCGACGAAGAGCGACAGGGCCGACAAAGTGAAGTTGTGGGCAAGCAGGAAGCCGATCCGCAGCGGACCGCGCTCCGCCGCCTTCGGCTTGCTGGACGTGACGACGCTGGCGATCCCGGTCATGGACGACCCTTTCGCAACTTTTTTGAAGCGCCGAGCTTGCAACACTGTTCTGACATGCTCTGTTGCAAAACCGACATGCGATGTCGTGACCTTCGCTTTTTAGGCGACGGAACGGCACAGGTCGCAGAGAACGAAACGTCTGCACGTCGCGGTCAGCGTGGAGGTGACAGGATGGATGGAGCATTGAGCCGCCCGATCCGGATCGGCTTCCTCCTGGTCCCGCAATATTCGATGATCGCGTTTGCGGCTGCGCTGGAGCCGCTGCGGATCGCCAACCGCATGGCGGACCGTCCGCTCTACGAGTGGACGCTGTACTCGCGCGACGGCGGCGCGGTCGCGGCGTCGAACGGCGTGGAGACGGCCTGCAGCGCGGCCTTCGCGAGTGCCCGGGGGCTCGACATGGCGATCGTCTGCGCCGGCCTCGACGTGCAGAGCCACGATCACGGCGAACTCACCTCGGTCCTGCGCCGCATGAACGCGCTCGGCACCGCGCTCGGCGCGGTCTGCACCGGAACCTACGTGCTCGCGCTCGCCGGGCTCCTGGGCGGGCACCGCACAACCATCCACTGGGAGAACCGGCCGAGCCTGATGAGTCGCTTTCCCGACCTCGACATCTCATCCGATCTCTTCGTCATCGACCGCCGTCGCTACACCTGCGCCGGCGGCACCGCGGCGGCAGACATGATGCTCTCGCTGATCCTGCAGGACCATGGCGCCGACATCGCCTTCGCCGTCGCCGAACAGATGATCCACCACCGGATCCGCGAGCCAGGCGAAGGGCAGCGAGTCGATCTGCGCACTCGCCTCGGCATCGCCAATTCGAAGCTCGTGAACGTCGTTGCGCTGATGGAGCGCACCATCGAGAAGCCGCTGACAAGCGCCGAGCTCGCCGCCAGCGTCAACATCTCGCCGCGTCAGCTGGAACGGCTGTTCCTCAAGCATCTCGGTCGCTCGCCCACCCGCCATTACCTCTCGATCCGGCTGGAGCAGGCCCGGTTCCTGCTGCGCCAGACCTCGATGCCGGTGCTGTCGATCGCGCTCGCCTGCGGGTTCGTCTCGGCCTCGCACTTCTCTCAGAGCTACGCCGAGTGGTACGGCCGAAGCCCCAGCGTCGAGCGCGGCAAACCGCCGAGCGCGCGGTCCCGTGCCCTGGCGGCGACGTTCGAAGGCTAGGTGCGGCAGAAGGTCGTCCGGCAGCGATTTGCGTACCGGACGTCAGACATGGAAACGCCGGCCACCAGGGGCCGGCGCATGTCGGTACGAAGCTGGGCCGAGACGGCGTTCGATTCCCGGCCGTTCAGCGCGCGTTGGGCCGTGCGGCGCTTGCGCCTCCACGGGTCACGATCGCCAGCTTCTTGTCCGCGAGCACGGCCTTGGTCAGGATGGCGCGGTGCTCGGGCGAAAGCGTGAGAACGGTCTGACTCGACTGCATGAATGTACTCCCCACAAACAGCTTACCATCCGGTGAACGCGGCGACCTGCTGCAGGTTCCGACGCTAGCAGCTCTGCTGCGGCGCACAAGAGCGTAAATTCTTCGACAAGGTTACCGCGGGGCCTGATCGCCGGAGGTCTGCTGCGGCGCCGTGCCCTCCGCGGCTCCCTCGGGGTAGTCGTAGAGACCGGTCAAGACGAAGTAGCCGATCGCGATCACCGCGACGAAGATCGCCATCCAGACAGCGACCGGCAGGCCGCCGGGGCGGTCGACGGGGGCGCGGCTTGGACGATCGGGTCTGTTCTCATCGTGGGTCATTGACGTCTCGCAACTGGCTTGTCCTCACTGAACCAGCGGGGCCGCACGAGTGTTCCGTCCTGTGGCATCGGCCGGCGCGTGGCCCGCCGTTCAGAACCGGTCGCGCAGCGAGAACCAGGTCATCGCGAGGAAGAGAAGCGGCGCACGCAGGCGCTGGCCGCCCGGGAAGGGCGGGATCTTCAGTTCTTCAAGGATCGCGAGCCGGTCGCGGTTGCCGGTGATCCGCTCGGCATAAAGCCGCCCGGTGAAGTTGGAGAGCATCACGCCGTGCCCCGAGAAGCCGCCGATCGCCGTGATGCCGGGCTCCACCTCGCGCACGAAGGGCAGCCGCGTCATGGTGATGCCGACCGAGCCGCCCCAGGCGTGCGTGAGTTGCACGCCCTGCAGGTGCGGGTAGATCTCGGCGATCTGCCGCTTCAGGTGCTTGCCGATATCGCCCGCGGCCGAGGTGTAGGCCTCCCGACCGCCGAACAGGAGCCGCCCGTCGGGGCTCTTGCGGAAGTAGCGCACGACGAAGCGCGAATCGGCGACCGCCTCGTTGCCGGGAAGGACGGCGGCGGGATCGGCGAGCGGCTCGGTTGCGCCGATGAAGGAGCCGATCGGCATCACGAAGCGGGCAGCCGTCGGGTTCAGGTCCTTGCCATGCGCGTTGGTGGCGATCAGCGCGCGCTCGGCGGTTACCCGGCCGCGCGGCGTCTCGGCGACGATCCGGTTGCCCTCGCGCCGCAGCGCAGTCGCCGGCGTGTCCTCGAAGAGGCGGGCGCCGGCGGCGGTCGCCGCGCGGGCGCTGCCGACGAGCAGCTTCAGCGGATTGATGTGCCCGGTGCCCGTGTCGCGCACGCCGCCGACATAGTGTCTCGAGCCGAGCCGCTCGGCGGTCTCGGCGCGATCCATGACGCGGACATGCGGATAGGCGTAGCGGCTGGCGAGATCCTCGGCATCCCGGCGGTAGTCGTCGAGGTAGGCCCGCTTGTGGACGACGTTCATCTGTCCGGGCCGATAGTCCATGTCGATGCCGTGGACGCGGGCGAAGTCGAGGAGATGCGCCTTGGCCTCCTCGGCGAGGTCGAACAGCGCTTTCGAGCGTTCGAAGCCGACGGCCGGCTCGATCTCCGAGGGCCAGAGCCGCTGCCCGGTGCCCATCTGGCCGCCGTTGCGCCCCGATGCCCCGTCGCCCACCCGATGCGCTTCGAGCAGCACGGTCCGCACGCCGGCGCTCGCGAGATGACAGGCCGCCGATAGGCCGGTGAAGCCGCCGCCGACGACGAGGACGTCCGCCTCCAGGCTCTCGGTCAGCGCCGGGTAGCGCGGCCGCTCGCCCACCGTGTCCTCGTAGAAGGACCGGCCGGGCGAAATCGGCGACTGGTGGGCAGCCTCGGGCATCGGGCGGATCAGACCGAGAGCAGCAGGAACTCGCGCTCCCAGGGGCTGATCACCTGCATGAAGGTCTCGAACTCGCCCCGCTTGACGCCTGCATAGGTGCCGACGAACGGCCGCGAGAAGAGCTCGGCAAAGGCGTCCTCGCTCTCGAAGGCGGCGACGGCCTCCAGCAGGCCGCGCGGCAGCGAGATCTCGCCGGTCTCGTTGCAGGTCTTGTCGGTCGGCTGGTCTGGCTCGATCTCGCGGGCAAGGCCGAGATAGCCGCAGGCGAGCGAGGCGGCGATGGCGAGATAGGGGTTGGCGTCGGAGGACGGCAGGCGGTTCTCCACCCGCCGGCCCTCGGCGTCCGAACTCGGCACGCGGAAGGCCGTGGTGCGGTTGTCGTAGCCCCAGGCGGTGTTGGTCGGCGCGCCCATGCCGTAGGTGAGCCTGCGGTAGGAGTTGACGTAGGGCGCCATCATCGCGAGCGCCGCCGGCACGTAGCGCTGCATGCCGCCGATGAAGTTGTAGAAGTGCCGGGAGGGGCTGCCGTCTTCCTGCGAGAAGATGTTGCGGCCGGTTTCGGCATCGATGACCGACTGGTGGATGTGCATCGCCGAGCCGGGCTGGCCCTGGATCGGCTTGGCCATGAACGTGGCGTAGATGCCGTGCTTCAGCGCCGCCTCGCGGATGGTGCGCTTGAACATGAAGACCTGGTCGGCGAGCGCGATCGGGTCGCCGTGCCGCAGGTTGATCTCGAGCTGGGCGGCACCCTCCTCGTGGATCAGGGTGTCGATCTCCAGTCCCTGTCCCTCGGAGAAGTCGTAGATGTCGTCGATCAGTTCGTCGAACTCGTTGACGCCGCCGATCGAGTAGGACTGGCCCGACTGGATCTGGCGGCCCGAGCGGCCGGTGGGCGGTGTCAGCGGATAGTCCGGATCGACGTTCTTGGAGACGAGGTAGAACTCGATCTCGGGCGCGATCACCGGTCGCCAGCCCTGTGCGTCGTAAAGCGCCAGGACGCGCTTCAGGACGTTGCGCGGCGTGTAGCCGACGGCGAGGCCGCCGGTGTCGACGACGTCGCAGATGACCTGCGCCGTCGGGTCGCTCTCCCAGGGGACGGACGACAGCGTGGCAAGATCGGGGACGAGCTTCAGATCGCCATCGTTGGGCGAGTAGCGGAATTCGCCGCTCTCCTGCGGATACTCGCCGGAGATCGTGTGCATGAACAGCGCCGAGGGCAGCGCCAGCGACGTGTTGCCGACGAATTTCTTGGCCGGCATCATCTTGCCGCGCGCCACCCCCGCGAGGTCGGGCGTGATGCACTCGATGTCATCGATGCCGCGGGCGCGCAGCCACTCCGTCGCCTCGGCCATCGACTGGACGCCGCGCTTGGAATCGAGAAAGGCCGGGCGGTCGATCTCCAGCGGCCGGGTGCGCCGCACCTCGCTGCGCGCAGGCGCCGGCGCCGCCTCGGCGACGAGCAGGGGCTCGGAGGCACGACGCTTCATCTTGTCCTGCTTGAGCTTGGAGCCAGACTTCTCGGGTTTTCGCGGTCGTTTATAGTCCGCCATGCGTTCCGTCACTGTGTTCCGGTCACGCTGAGGATAGTCCGCCCGCCGCGGCAAGGAAAGGCGAGGCCGCGGCGCAGTGTGTGCGGCCCGCTGGCGGCACTTCGGCAGCGCCCGGACGGTCAGCGGATGGCGCCGGGCGGTGCATTGTCGCCCCTCGCCCTATGTTTCGGGGCGGAATCGGCCTAAGCCAAGGGCAAAGCAGTATCGAGTACGGACCGAAGATCATGCAGAACACCAGCCAGCAGAAGGGCAAGACCGAGGGCCTGGAAGACACGATGGGTGGCCAGAGCGCGGTGGGGCGCACCGTGCAGAGGCTCGTCGACGGCGCCGAGAAGCTGAACCTGAAGTATTCGGCAGTGGGCAATCCTCCGGTGTTCCCCACCGACGACTTCCCTTGGGCGCGGGAGGTCGAGGCGGAATGGCGGCTGATCCGCGCCGAGCTCGACAAGATCCTGGTGCGCAAGGGCGAACTGCCCGCCTTCCACGAGATCTCCTCGGAGGTGCGCTCGATCTCGTCCGACCAGAACTGGAAGACCTTTTTCCTCTGCGGCTACGGCATCAAGTCGGAGGAGGCGATCCGCCAGTGCCCCGAGACGTGGCGCATCCTGCAGAAGATCCCGGGCCTGAAGTCGGCGATGTTCTCGATCTTCGAGCCCGGCAAGCATCTGCCGCCGCATCGCGGCCCCTACAACGGCGTGCTGCGCTTCCATCTCGGCCTCGTCGTGCCGCCGGAGCCGGACAAGATCGCCATCCGCGTCGCGGACGAGGTGTGTCACTGGGAAGAGGGCAAGGCGCTGATCTTCGACGACGCCTTCGAACACGAGGCGTGGAACCACTCCGACAAGGTGCGGGTGGTGCTGTTCGTCGACTTCGAGAAGCCGACGAAGTTCCCGGCGAGCCTGACCAACAAGGCGATCCTCAACATGGCCGTGTTCACCCCCTTCATCCGGGAGGGCTACAAGGCCCACAAGAAGTGGGAGAAGCTGTTCTACGGCGAGGGGCAGAAGCACCGCTGAGGCGCCTGCGGCATCTCGCGTCACGCGCGGCAAAGCGCGACCGCGAGGGCTGGCAATATGTCACGTTCTCGTCGATATTGCGCCGCAGTCGAGCGCGCGCGGCCGGCGCCGGCGCGGAACCGAACCGACCACCGTGAGGGCCCAACGACGATGAAACTGCAGCTTGCCGCATGGAGCGCCGGTGCCGCGCTCCTCGCTCTGGTCTCCGCCGCCCAGGCGCAGGAGCAGGTGGTCAACGTCTACAACTGGTCGGACTACATCGACGAATCGGTGCTGGCGGACTTCACCAAGGAAACCGGCATCAAGGTCGTCTACGATGTCTTCGATTCGAACGAGATCCTGGAGACCAAGCTGCTCGCCGGCGGCTCCGGCTACGACGTCGTGGTGCCCTCGGCCGAATTTCTCGCGCGGCAGATCCAGGCTGGCGTCGTCCAGAAGCTCGACAAGTCGAAGCTGACCAATCTCGGCAACATGTGGGACGTCGTCAGCGAGCGGCTGGCGCAGTATCCCGACATGAGCGACTACTCGGTCAACTACATGTGGGGCACCACCGGCATCGGCTACAACACCAAGAAGGTGGCCGAGGCGCTGCCGGACGCGCCGACCGATTCGCTGGCGCTTGTGCTGGACCCGAAGAACGCCGAGAAGCTCGCGTCCTGCGGCATCGACATTCTCGATTCGCCGAGCGACATCATGTCGATGACGCTGAACTATCTCGGCCTCGATCCCAACAGCACCAACCCGGACGACATCCAGAAGGCCGAGGACGCCCTTCTGAAGATCCGGCCCTATGTGCGCAAGTTCCACTCTTCCGAGTACATCAACGGCCTCGCCAACGGCGACATCTGCGTCGCCCTCGGCTATTCGGGCGACGTCTTCCAGGCGCGCGACCGCGCCGCCGATGCCGGCCAGGGCGTCGAAATCGCCTACTCGATCCCGAAGGAAGGCACGATCATGTGGTTCGACCAGCTGGCGATCCCGGCCGACGCTCCGCATGTCGACAACGCCCACACCTTCATCAACTACCTGATGCGGCCGGAAGTGATCGCCAAGGCGACGAACTACGTCGTCTACGCCAACGGCAACAAGGCTTCGCAGCAGTTCGTCGAGCCGGAGATCCTCGAGGACAAGGCGGTCTATCCGGACCAGGCGACGATGGACAAGCTCTACGTGAAGCGCCCGTACGATGCGCGCACCCAGCGCGTCGTCACCCGCGCCTTCACCACGGTGAAGACCGGCCAGTAAGGCCGGGCAGCCGGCCTCGGCGCCGGCGTGATCCGACGCGGCGCCCGCCGGTGCGGCGGGTGCCGACCCGCCCGCACTCCCGTCCCCGCCTGTCGAGAGGCCGATGGCCGCTGCCCCTCCCAAGTCGCTAGGCAATATCCGCAGAAGCTTCGAGCCCTGGAGCGATCCGGCGGCCAAGCCGCTGATCGAGGTCGACCGCGTCACCAAGAGCTTCGCTGGCTTCAAGGCGGTCGACGACCTGTCGCTCGCCATCCATCCGCGCGAGTTCCACGCGCTGCTCGGCCCGTCCGGCTGCGGCAAGTCGACGCTGCTGCGCATGCTGGCCGGGTTCGAGACACCGACCGCCGGTGACATCCGGCTCGACGGCCGCAGCCTCACCGGTGTGCCGCCGCACCGGCGGCCGGTGAACATGATGTTCCAGTCGTATGCGCTGTTCCCGCACATGAGCGTGGAGAAGAACATCGCCTTCGGCCTCAAGCAGGACGGCATGGCGCGCTCGGAGATCGCCGACCGCGTCGCCGAGATGCTGAAGCTCGTGAAGCTCGGCCCCTTCGCCAAGCGCAAGCCGCAGCAGCTGTCGGGCGGCCAGCAGCAGCGCGTCGCGCTCGCCCGCTCGCTCGCCAAGCGGCCGAAGGTGCTGCTCCTCGACGAGCCGCTGGGCGCCCTCGACAAGAAGCTGCGCGAGGAGACGCAGTTCGAGCTGATGGACCTGCAGCAGGAGCTCGGCCTCACCTTCGTGGTCGTCACCCACGACCAGGAGGAGGCGATGGTCATGGCCGACCGGATCTCGGTGATGCGCGACGGGCGCATCCAGCAGGTGGCGACGCCCGCGGTCATCTACGAGGCGCCGGCGACGCGCTACGTGGCCGACTTCATCGGCAACGTGAACATCCTCGATGGCACGGTCGAGAGCGTCGCGGACGGGCGGGTACGGATCGCAACCGATGCCGGCGCGGTCGAGGTGGAAGGCGCGAACGGCGTGCGGAGCGCCGATCCGGTCGCCTTCGCCATCCGGCCGGAAAAGATGCGCATCAGCCGCACGCCTCCGGAGCGAGCCGACGTCAACGCCCTGCGCGGCGAGATCTGGGACATCGCCTATCTCGGCGACGTGACGCTCTACAACGTCAAGCTGGCGACCGGAAACGTCCTGCGCTCGACCGTCATCAACGCGCATCGGGGGATCGCCGACCCGCTGACCTGGGACGAGACGGTCTGGCTGTCCTTCCCGTCCGACGCCGGCATCGTGCTGACGGCATGACGGCTGTGCCGGACAATTCGCCTGGACAGCGCACCCGCCGGCGCCCGTCGCGGCTGTCGCGCGGTTTCGTCGTCGCCGTGCCCTATCTCTGGCTGCTCTTCTTCTTCCTGCTGCCGTTCCTGATCGTCTTCAAGATCTCCTTCTCGCAGACCGCGATCGCCCAGCCGCCGTACCTGCCGGTGATCGGGCTCGCCGACCTTGTCTCCGGCGGGTGGACCAAGCTCCGGCAGCTGACGATCGACAACTACACGTGGATCGCGGGCGACCCGCTCTACGTGAAGGCCTACCTCTCCAGCCTGAGGATGGCGGCGATCTCGACCGCGCTCGCGCTTCTCGTCGGCTACCCCGTCGCCTACGGCATCGCCCGGGCGCCGCGCTCGATCCGCTCGCTGCTGGTGATGCTGACGATCCTGCCGTTCTGGACGAGCTTCCTGATCCGCGTCTACGCCTGGATCGGCATCCTCAAGAACGAGGGCCTCCTGAACCAGCTGCTGTTGTGGCTGGGGGTGATCGCGCAGCCGTTGACGATCCTCAACACCGACGTCGCGATCTATATCGGCATCGTCTACTCGTACCTGCCCTTCATGATCCTGCCGATCTACGCCAGCCTCGAGCGGATGGACCACCGGCTCGTGGAGGCAGCCAACGACCTCGGCTGTCCGCCGACGCGCGCCTTCTGGGCGATCACCTTCCCGCTGTCGCTGCCGGGCGTGCTCGCCGGGATCTTCCTGGTCTTCATCCCAGCGGTCGGCGAGTTCGTCATCCCGGATCTTCTCGGCGGCTCCTCGACCCTGATGATCGGCAAGACGCTGTGGGACGAGTTCTTCTCCAACCGTGACTGGCCGGTGTCGTCCGCGGTCGCAGTCGTCCTCCTGATGGTGCTGGTGATCCCGATCATGATCTTCCAGCGCCTGCAGGCTCGCCAGGAGGGTGCGGTCTGATGGCGGGGTTCGGCATCGAAGGGGGCGGGCGCCCGCGGACCCCATCGGCAGGCCCTCGCGCCGCCGACGGGAGAGGGGGTGGCCGATGAAGCACTGGAGCGGCTTCAACATCGCCTCGGTCGCGGTCGGCCTTGCCTTTCTCTACCTGCCGATCACCATCCTGGTGATCTATTCCTTCAACGCGTCGCGCCTCGTCACAGTCTGGGGCGGCTTCTCCACCCACTGGTACGGCGAGCTGTTTCACAACCAGGGCCTGATGGACGCGGCGTGGGTGACGATCCGCGTCGCGCTGCTCTCGGCGAGCGTGACGACCGTGCTCGGGACGATGGCGGCGGTGGTGCTGAACCGCTTCCACCGCTTTCCCGGCCGCCTCCTGTTCAGCGGCATGGTGGCCGCGCCGATGGTGATGCCGGACGTGATCCTCGGGCTGTCGCTTCTCCTCCTGTTCGTCTCGCTCGACCTCGACCGCGGGTTCTGGACCGTCGTGCTTGCCCACATCACCTGCACGATGTGCTTCGTCACGGTGGTGGTGCAGTCGCGGCTCGTCAGCTTCGACCGCTCGCTCGAGGAGGCGGCGCAGGATCTCGGATGCCCGCCCTGGAAGGCCTTCTTCCTCGTGACGCTGCCGGTGATCTGGCCGGCCGTCGCGGCCGGCTGGATGCTCACCTTCACGCTGTCGCTGGACGATCTCGTCATCGCAAGCTTCACCTCCGGTCCCGGCGCGACCACGCTCCCGATGAAGATCTACAGCCAGGTGCGGCTCGGCGTGACGCCGGAAATCAACGCGGTCTGCACGATCCTCATCGCGATCGTGTCGCTCGGCGTCGTCGTGGCGGCCCTGGTCAACCGTCGGCAGGAACAGCGCCGCGCCCGGGACGAACGGTTGGCTGCGCAGTAGCGGGCGGGTCAGAAGCTCGAGGATGCGTCCCGCGCGCCGGCCGCATCGAGGCGCACCGTCGGTCCCGGCCAGTCGCCGCTCATGGCGAAGCCGATCGCCGCGTCCGCCTGGGACTTGGCGGCGTCCGCCGGCAGAAAGTTGCCGGACAGGTCGATGCGGCCGCTGTCCGCTTCCACCGTGCCGGTGGCTTCCAGACGGCCGGCCGGACCCTCGAGACGCAGGTTCGGAATGCGCACCGACGTGCCGGACGTCGTGAGGTGGGACTCGAAGCGGGTGAAGGCGATGCCGTCGCCGGAGGCGGCGAGTCCCTTTAGGGGCGCTGGCAGGTTCGTAAGACTGTCGGTGTCGAAGCCCCCGAGGCTGCCGTTCCCGGTCGACACCGTGACGTCGAGCCGATTCTCGCGAATGAAGCTCAGCCAGTCGCTCGCCGGCGCCATGAGGTCGATGCCGACGTCAGATTGGCCGGCGATCGAAAAGCTGCCGGTCTGGGCGACGTCGATCAAGCCGCTCATGTCGATCCCGTTCAGCGCCGCGCTGCCCTTGACGGTGCGCGGCTGCTTCATGGTGTCGATCTGAAGGCGCGCCTGCGCACGCCCTCCGAGCAGGCTGCAGTCGCCGACGTCGACGGTCGCCACCCCGTCCTTGAACTTCACGGTCGCCGCAAGGTCGCTGAGCGGCAGGCGTCCGATCCGCGCGGTCCCGGCCGACAGGCGCACGTCGAGGTCGAGGTCGTCGACGAAGGCGAAGGACAAGGGCCGCTGCAGATCGAGCGGATTGGAGGGCAGGGGCAGCACGGCGCGCCGGAGATCGTCGACGTCCAGGGTGCCGAAGGCCAGGGTTCCGCCGATGGTGGGTCTGCCGTCCCGGGACAGGTCGAATTCGAGCGCACCACGCCCGCTGCTCCTGGCGAGCGTGACCGCTGCGTCGCGCAGCGTGACCCTCGCACCGATGGCGGAAACCTCGCTGTCGATCCCCATCGGCCCCATGTTCGGCAGGGTGCCGCCACGGCTCCCGAGCCAGTTCACCGCGCGGTTGAAGGATGGCGTCTGCAGCGACAGGCGTCCGTCGATCCGGAACGGCTCCGCGAACGCCGCCGTGCCGTCGAAGCTCACCCGCAGCGGCGACGCCGTGCTGTCGATGCGCACGGCGCTGGCTTCGCCGCGCAGAAGCGCGAGCGGCGCGGCGATGCGCAGGTTGATCTCGGTCGGCTGGCCGTTCCAGACGTAGCTGCCCCAGATCCGGCCCGGCTCGTCCGGCGCCGGCCAGGCGATCACGAGGTCGATGTCGCTGATCGGCCGCCCGGAGCCGGTGCGCATCGCGCCGTCGCGGATCTCGATGCGGGTGAGATCGCCGAAGCGCTCGAAGAAGGGGGAGATCACGTCCGACAGAAGACGCGGCGAGGCCGGCGCGTCGACCTTCAGGGCGCGTGCGGCCGCGAACCTGCGGGGCGAGCCGATCTCCGGGCGGATCAGGGTGAGCCGGGTGACGCTCGTGCGCCCGGTGAGCGCGGCCCACAGGTCGAGGTCGGCGACGACACTGTCGACCTTCAGCGCCGATCCCTCGCGTCCGAAGCTCACCTGGGACAAGGTGAGACGGCTTCGCGGCAGGAGCTCGTAGTTCGACGCGAAGCTCGAGCGCAGCGGAAGCCCCGTGAGATCCTGCAGCCGCTGGCGCAGCTCCTCCTGTGCGGTGCCCGATTGCAGAGTGAGGGAGGAGAACCAGGCGATCGAGACGGCCACGATGCCGGCGAGGGCGCAAAGTCCCGCGACAAGGCTCACTCGTCGGCGCACTGTTCTTCCCAAGACGGGACCTTTCCGATGATGCGGGGTGCGGACGTGCGTGGTGCGCCTCTGCCGCCCGCCTCTTGCCGTGGGCTCCTTTTAGCGAGACTCTCGCCGCCACGCAAAGCCATCAGCCGGCTGCCGACTCGCGTCGGAGGGAGGTCGCTGATGGCGAAGGGCTTCGGACACCGGGAAGGCGGTAGAGATGGGCGGACGACTCCTGTGGACTCCCGCGCGCGAGCGGGTCGAGGCGAGCGCTCTGACCGCATTCGCGCGGTCGGTGGCGGAGCGCACCGGTCGTGCGTTCGACAGCTACGCGGATCTGCATCGCTGGTCGATCGACAACCGGGGCGCGTTCTGGTCCGAGGTCTGGGACTTCTGCGGTGTCATCGGAGACAAGGCCGGCGAGGCGTTGCGCGAGGACGGCGCGATGATCGACGCCCGCTTCTTCCCCGATGCCAGGCTGAACTATGCCGAAACCGTGCTGCGGCCGGAAGCGTCGGGCGAGGCCGTCGTCTTTCGCGGCGAGGACAAGGTCGAGCGGCGCCTCACCCATGACGAGCTGCGCGCTCTGGTCTCGCGCCTCGCCCAGGCCTTCCGCGGCGCAGGTGTCGGCATCGGCGACCGGATCGCCGGCGTGATGCCGAACATGCCGGAAGCCTTGGCGGCGATGCTCGCCGCCGCCTCGATCGGTGCCGTATGGTCCTCCTGTTCGCCGGACTTCGGCGAGCGCGGCATTCTCGACCGCTTCGGCCAGATCGAGCCGAAGCTTCTGATCGCCTGCGACGGCTACTATTACGGCGGCAAGACGATCGAACTCGGGACGAAGCTCGCGGCCGTCGCCGCGGCGCTGAAGCCGGCCAAAACGATCGTCGTGCCCTATCTCCAGCAGGCCGAGAGCGTCGCGGGGCGGATCGACGGTGGCATGGCGCTGGGCGACTTTCTCGCGCCGTTCGAGGCGAAGCCGCTGAGCTTCGAGCGCCTGCCGTTTGCCCACCCGCTCTACATCCTGTTCTCGTCCGGCACCACGGGCGTGCCGAAGTGCATCGTCCATTCGGCCGGGGGCACGCTGCTCCAGCACCTCAAGGAACACCGGCTGCACTGCGACGTCCGTGCCGGGGACCGGGTCTTCTACTTCACCACCTGCGGCTGGATGATGTGGAACTGGCTGATGTCGGCGCTCGGCAGCGGTGCGACGCTCTTGCTCTACGACGGCTCGCCCTTCCATCCCGACGGCAACGCGCTGTTCGACTTCATCGCCAGCGAAAAGGCGAGCTTCTTCGGCACCTCGGCGAAGTTCATCGACGCGGTGCGCAAGGCCGGCCTGTCGCCGCGCCGTACGCACGACCTCGACCCGCTGCGCACCATCGCCTCGACGGGCTCGCCGCTGTCGCCCGAGAGCTTCGACTTCGTCTATTCCGACATCAAGGCGGACGTGCACCTCGCCTCGATCTCCGGCGGCACCGACATCGTGTCCTGCTTCGTGCTCGGCGTGCCCTGGCTTCCCGTCCACGAGGGCGAGATCCAGGGGCCGGGCCTGGGGCTGGCGGTCGACGTCTTTGACGACACGGGTCGGCCGCTGCGGGGAGGAAAGGGCGAGCTCGTCTGTACCAGGGCATTCCCGGCGATGCCGGTCGGCTTCTGGAACGACGCGAGCGGCGAGCGCTACCGCGCCGCCTATTTCGACCGGTTCCCGAACGTCTGGGCGCATGGCGACTTCGCGGAATGGACCGACAACGGCGGCATCGTCATTCACGGCCGGTCGGATGCCACGCTCAATCCCGGAGGGGTGCGGATCGGCACGGCGGAAATCTACAACATCGTCGAGCAGATGCCGGAGGTGCTGGAGGCGCTGTGCATCGGCCAGGACTGGGAGGGCGACGTGCGCGTCGTCCTCTTCGTGCGGCTCGCGGCCGGCGCCCGTCTCGACGAGGATCTCGTCCGGCGCATGAAGGGCGCGATCCGCTCCGGCGCCTCGCCGCGCCACGTGCCGGCGAAGATCCTCCCCGTCGCCGACATCCCGCGCACAAAGTCGGGCAAGATCGTCGAACTCGCGGTGCGCGAGGTCGTGCACGGGCGCCCGGTGAAGAACATGGAGGTGCTCGCCAACCCGGAGGCGCTGGCGCTGTTCGCGGAACGCGAGGAGCTGTCCGCCTGAATCGTCCCGGCGCCGGTCCGAAGTGGGACCGGCGCTTGCCGCCCCGTGAGCCGCGCTAGCCGGCCAGGACCCGCTGCGCGGGGAAGACGATCTCCACCAGCGTGCCTTCGCCCGGCTGCGACTGGATGGCGAACCGCGCGCGGTTCGCCTCGACCATCGCCTTGGTGAGCGGCAGGCCGAGCCCGGTGCCGTCGCCCCGGCCGCGGCCGGCGTTCGGCACCTGCTGGAACGGCGTCAGCGCCATTTCGATCTCGCGCTCGCTCATCCCGATGCCGCTGTCGCGGAACCGCAGCACGACCTCGCCCGCCTCGCTTCGGGCTGTCGAGGCGATGATCTGGCCGCCGGATGGGGTGAACCTGATGGCGTTGGACAGGAGGTTCAGGGCGATCTGGCGGATCGACCGGCGATCGGCCATCACCTGCGGCACCGAAGCGGGCAGGTTGGAGCGCACGATCACCCGGTCGCGGTTGGCCTGCGGCTGCATCAGCCCGACGACCTCGGCGATGGTCTCGTTCAGCGACACCGGCTCGAAGTTGAGGTCGGCCTTGCCCGCCTCGATCTTGGAAATGTCGAGGAGATCGTTGACGAGGTCGAGGACGTGGTGGCCCGACTTCTTGATGTCGGCGAGATATTCCAGGTAGCGCTCACTGCCGAGCGGCCCGAAATACTCCGACGCCATGACGTCGGCGAAGCCGATGATGGCGTTCATGGGCGTGCGCAGCTCGTGCGAGATGTTGGCGAGGAAGCGTGTCTTGTGCACGCTCGCCTCCTCGGCCTGGCGGCGAGCCCGGGTGAGGTCCTCCTCGACCTTCTTCCAGTGCGCGATGTCGCGCAGCACCATGCACCAGCCGCAGCCGCCGGGCAGGCCGCCGATGGTGATGAATAGCGGAATGTCGCCGCCTTTCGCGACGCGGCCGACGACCTCGCGACCATCGTTGAGGACGCGCGCCATGCCGCCGTCGCGCAACTGGTCGAGATAGTCGAGGGTGGCGCGCCGGCTCTCGTAGCTGAAAAGCGTCGAGACGTGCCGCCCCTCCACCTCCGCCTCCGTGACGCCGAACAGGGCCTGTGCCGAGCCGTTGGCCGAACGCACATTGCCGTCGTGGTCGAGCAGCAGCACGCCGTCGGTCGCCGTGTCGAGCACCGCCTGCAGCTCCTCAACCCGGCGGCGGGCTCGATCCAGTTCGGGGGATGCAACCGGTTCCTGCGGCTCGACCGTCTTCATCGCGAGAGCGGGGGTGGCCGGCGCACGGATGGACATCAGCAGGCAGGAACGCCCGGCGATCGTCACCCGCTGCATCTGCGCACGCACCCGCGTCAGGCCGTCGTCGGCGCGCCGGATTTCGACGTCGCCGCTCGGGGCCTCCCCGTCTTCGGCCGGCGTCTCGCCGCGTTCGACGAACAACCGGTCGAGCCCGCCTGCGGCCTCCAGCGCGTCGGCGTCGGCAAAGCCGCTGAGCTCGGCGAACGCGCGGTTGGCATAGAGAATGCGCTCACCGGCCGCCAGAAGGACGGCGAGCGGCAGCGCGGCGAAGATCGCCGCGAACTCTTCGGGAACGGCCGGTGCGGCCGGCGCCGGCTCGGGCGCCTCGTCGTCGGTGGCCCCCGGGCGGGGGGTGTTCTGCAGGGCGAGCGGGTCCGGCGTCCCGGTCGAGGGGGACGCGTCGACGGACACATCGCCTGTCGGGATCGCATCCGGGTCACGCCCGCCCGCCGCCACCGCCACCGTCCCCGTCTCCGGTCCGGCCGGAGCCGGCGGCTCGCGCCACCCGGCGAAGGGCTGGTCGGCCGGCGCGGGAAGCGCTGCGTCACCGTACGTCTGGTCGGCGCCGGCAGGCGGGGTCTCGTCGGCGAACGTCGCCACAGGCGGTGCCGATCCCTCGTCCGCGGCCATGCCGACCGCGGTGTCCTCGGCGCCCGGCGCGGCGGCGTTCGATCCGGTCAGGGCTTCGCCGATCTCGCGGAAGGCAGCGGCCTCGGCGAGCGTCAGCGCGGCCTCGCGCATCGGACGGCGGTCGTTCGCCGGCGCGGCTTCGTCGGCAGTCGCCGGCGGTTCGGTGCGACGGCCGAAGGGTGGCGGCGCCGGCTCGGCCGGGAAGCTGTGCAGCACGAGGCCATCCGGTCGCTGGTGGGCCGCCGCTGGGCCCTCGATCGCCGCCCAGGCCTCTTCCGGCGGCTCCTCGAACGGCTGCTGGTAGGGAGCGTCCGCGGCGAGCACGTGGCCGATCCGGTCCGGATCGTCGACGGCATCGCCGAGCCGGACGACGCCGAAGCCGCGGAAGCCGTCGAAGCTGCGGTCGCGGGCGAACACCGGCAGGCCTGCGAGGTCGACGGGGGCGCGGCGCCCGCTGCCCTGCACCGGCCAGAGGATGCTGCGGCCCGACCAGGTGTCCCGGCGCTCGAGCAGGCGGGCGATCTCGCCGTCGGTGTCGAAGCCGAAGACCTGCGCGACGTCGCTGAAGCGACGCCCGATGATGTCGGAGGCTCGCGGGCCGACCGCCGCCTCGAACTCGGGGGACAGCGAGCGGAAGCGGCCGGCCTCGTCGATCTGCCAGACGAAGCGCACCGGCTGCCGCGCGAAGTCGGCCTCGAAGGGGGTGTCGGAGAGCGTGTCGAAGGGCGCCTGTGCCGCGGCCGGATCCATTGGCTCGCGTTCGCTCGAGGCGGGATCTGGCGCCGGCTCGAGCTCCGCTCCGGCCAAGCGCGGAGTGCCTTCGACGACGTCTCGCAGCGAATGATCCGGCGCTGCCGATGCGGCCGGCGCCTCGACCGCCTCCTCGCCCGTTCCAGGATCGGCTGAGGCGGTCGTATCCGCCACCGGCGCTCCGGACGCCTCGATGGCGTCGTCACGGCGGGGGCCAGCAAGCACGGCGTCAGAGGGGTGGGGCGCCGCCCGGTGTGCCGAGGGCTCTTGCGAGACCGGATGCGGCAGCGGCGCCGCATCCCAACGCGAGCGCAGCGGCGGGGCCGGCTCCGGCGTCTCGCGGGTTGCCTCGGCGGACGCCGACGGTGCCGCGGCCGCTTCGGCCCCGGCCTCCGCCTCCGCCTGCGACGCAGGCGACGTCTCGCGGTTCGCAGAGAATTCGCCGGAAGCGGCCGTCGTGCCGGAATCCTCCGGTGCCGGATCGACCGAGCGGTCGCTCGCCTGCCGGTGCCGCCATCGCTCGACCAAGGCACCGATGCCGCCGCTCGGCGCCTGGGGCAGCTTCTGTCGCTTGACCGAGAAGGTCCCGACCAGCGGCCGTGCGTAAGTCGGTGGCGCATCCGACGCGGCCGGCGCTGGAGCGGGCTCCGGGGTCGGCTCCAGCAGCGCGTCGAGGCGCAGGAGCACGACGTCCTCCCCGAGACGCGCGCAGGTCACCGCGTGCCGCTCCACGACGAGTTCGGCAAGGTCGCCGCCGTCACGATCGAAGTCCGCGATGACGTGCTCGAGGTGCGGCAGCTCGGTTGCTGGAAACGCCGCCGTTCCGGCGAGCAGATGGCCGGCGCGGTCGAACAGGGCCGCGGCCTCGCCGGTCATGCCGGCTTCGTCGAGGAACCGTCCGACGGCGTCCGCCGGACGCGGCTCGGCGACGGGCTTGCCGACCGCGAGGATCACATAGGCGTCGTCGTCGGTCCGCTCGAGATCGGCCAGCAGCGGCTTCAGCCCGCCGGAAGCGGTGCGCAGCAGCAGGCGCGCGCGGCCCGTCGACGCGACCTGGCGGCGCGCGCTCGCAATTTGCCGCTCGACGGTGCTCGCTCCGAGCGGTTGCCGAGCGATCGGAAGACGTCGGCCGAGCAGCCGGGCGCCGCTCGTATTGGCCCAGACCACCTCGTCCATCGCCGGCGTCAGGAGCACGAGCGGCATGCCGTCGCCGTTGCGACGGCGCACGTCGCTCCGGGTCATCACCGCCAGTCCTGAAGCGCCGTTGAAGATCGCCATGCGTCGAGGATCCGCTAACCTGCTTGGCCGAAACTCAAGCCGTGCCTTAAGCTTCTGTTAATAATGAAAGCTTCGAGGGGAATCCAGAATCGCGGCCCGTCGAGATCGACGCTTTCCTTCAAAGGTTAATGGAAAGTTAACAGGATCAGCCTATCTTGACCGCATGATGGAGCCGTCTGTGGACGGCCATATCTTTCCGGTCGTCCTGTGACCCGGCAGCCCGTCGGGACCGGCGGCTGGGCCGAAGGCGGGAGTGGACGATGGCTGAGGAGAATTCCGGCGAGCCGGCTGCCGAGTTCAGGACTGCGGCAGACGAGGCGACCGAGGCCGAGCCGGCGGCTGCGGCTGAGGATCGGTTCAGCGCGTACGGTCAGCGCTCGATGATGCAGTCCAAAGAGGTCTATGCGCGCCTTCGTGGTGCGGCCGAGGACGCGTCGCGGACCCTCGAAACCACGATGAAGACGGCCCACCATGGCTCGCTTTCGTTGTCGAAGAAGGCGATGGAGGTGATGCGCAGCAATGCCGAAATGGGGTTCGCCCATATCGACAGCCTGATGGGGGCGCGTTCGCTTGCCGAGGTGATCGAGCTGCAGTCCTCCTATCTGCGGCGACAGGTCGAGATCGCGTCGGACCAGATCAAGGAGATGCAGAGCCTGTCTCAGGCCGTGACTCGCGACGTGATGACGCCGGGGCGCGAGGCCCTGGAGCGGGCAACCCGCAGAGGCTGAGCCTCAGCCGGACGTACCGTGCTGCACCGGGGTGCACTGGCCGATCGCCTGCGGCGAACTGGGTCCGGTATAGTCACACCTGCCGTCATCCGCGAGGGGCGGATCCGCAGTGGCCTCAGGTGATGCCGGCGTCGGGCGGCTGCAGGCTGTCGGAGGCCCTGCCGGATGGCACGAAGGGTCGGTGAGCCCCGATCGCCGGCCCGGCCCTTGCGCCTGCGGGCGAAAGCTTCTAATGGGATGGCCGCGTTTGACGCGATCTTCCGCGGTTGTAGCTCAGTTGGTTAGAGCGTTGGATTGTGGCTCCAAAGGTCGGTGGTTCGAATCCACCCAACCGTACCACTCTTTTTCATAGTGATCTCAGAATTTTAGTCGACAAGAGACGCGCTTTCTCGGCCTAGCGCATGTCGCGTTTGTGTTGCGCGCAGTTCCCTTGATTTCCAAGGGGTTCCTGCGACACTCGGCAGCTCCACGCGACATGGAACGCGACATGGTGACGACTGCTGATTTCCTCAATTGGCTCGGTGGTCTGCAGCCCGGTGTGTCGAGTTTTCTTGGGTCTCTCACAGGTGCGCTTGGGGGACTGATCGCCGTCTTGATCGGGGCTCTTTTCAATGCTGCGCTGAACAGGCGCCGCGATGATCGCTTGCGGAAGACCGATGCAACGGCAGTGGCGCTCGCACTGCAGGCAGAACTTTTCACACTACGGGAGACATTCCGGCGCAACACCGAGTCAGCCTCTGATCAGGCCGTCGGTGGTCGACACTTCATCGTAACGACGATAAGCCAAAGCGATCTAATATTCTTTCGGCTTGGAGAGAGGATTACTTTGATAAAGAGCGAGGCGTTAAAAGACGTTGTATCTGCTTATCTTGCTATTGATAATTACTTTCAAGTTATTAGTATAATATCTGGAGGAGATGTAAGACTGGCTTACGGCGGACGGGCTTACTTCCATCTAAGTCCAGGGCAGGTCAGACTTTACGCTGAAGCGACAAAGTCGATGCAGCAATTTTTCGAGACTGCTTTGAACGCACTCAAGCGCCAGCAATAGCGTTTTTCCAGAGGACAATGTGTCCATGATCCGATCAGCCATCCTCGTGGCAGCAGCCATGCTCGCCAGTGCGTCGCTTGCGCAGGCGCAGGAGACGAACATCTCCTTGTCCGTCGAGCGGGTGTCCAAAGATCACGGGCCGATCAAGGCGATAGTGAAAGTCACGAACGACGGGGACTGGACGCCGCGGATGGTCATGGTGGCCTGCGCCTTCCTCGACGCAGCGGGCAAGGCCGTGGATGTCGGCAAGGACTCTTCGTCCAGACTGACGCCAGGCAAGACGGTCTACCAGCAGATCAAGGTTCGGCAGATCCCTCGATGAAGAGCGCGAACTGCTATCTGGATTGTGGCTCCAAAGGTCGGTGGTTCGAATCCACCCAACCGTACCATCCCCACATCGCAAGACTCTGATGCCGTCGACCGGCCTGCGCGTGGGCTGGCCGCTCAGAACAGCGTGCCCTGGTCGACAGGCTCGGCCGGACGTGGCTTCGGCGTACGCCGACGGAGCGGCCTGACGGCGGCGAGCGGCGTGCCGGCATCCGTCGCGACCGCGCTGCGACGCTGATCGTTGGCAAATTCCACCTCGAACGCCATCCCCTCCGTCAGGTCGTCCGCCCGCGTGATCGGCTGGTCCTCCGGTCCGCGGATGATCGCGTAGCCGCGCTGCAGCACCTGGCGCGGGTCGAGGCTCGCCGCCATGCGCGCGGCGCCGGCGAACTCGCCGCGCTTGCGGTCCAGCGCACCGCGCAGCGCCTGCTCGAGCCGATGCGTCAGGTGATCCAGCCGGTGGCGGCCCTGCGCGCTCTGCGCGGCGATCGCCTGCGGCCGGATCTGCGCAGCCGAGCGCTCCAGCCGCTGGCGCTTCAGCGAGAGGAGCGAGCCCATCGCGTGGATCGCATGCGTCTCGGCCTGGCGCAGGTCCGCCCGCTTGTGCCGCACGACGCCTTCCACATTGACCGGCGACAGCCGTGCTGCGACTTCGCCATACCCGCCGCGCTTGACCGAAACGGTCACACGCAGCGCACGGCCGATGCCGCTCGCCGCCTCGTCGAGCCGCCGCCGCGGCAGGGCCAGCAGCATGTCGGGCGACGGCAGGCCGCGGGCGGAAGCCGAGACGGCGCGCCGGTCGCGGTCGAGCTGCCGGCTGATCGCCGCGCCGTTGCGAGCGTGCAGGCTGGCAAGGCTCGCCGCGACCTCGGCTCTCACCGGCACGGCGATCTCGGCGGCGCCGGTCGGGGTCGGCGCGCGCCGGTCGGCGGCATGATCGATGAGCGTCCAGTCGGTCTCGTGCCCGACGGCGGAAATCAGCGGGATCATCGACGCCGCCGCCGCGCGCACCACCGCCTCGTCGTTGAACCCCCAGAGATCCTCGAGGCTGCCGCCACCGCGCGCCACGATCAAGAGCTCAGGCCGCGGCGCCGGGCCGCCGTCTGCGAGCGCATTGAAGCCCTCGATCGCCGCGGCGACTTCCGCGCCGGATCCCTCGCCCTGCACCCGCACCGGCCAGACCAGGAGGTGGACCGGAAAGCGATCCGAGATCCGGTGACAGATGTCGCGGATGACCGCGCCGGTGGGCGAGGTGACGATGCCGATGACCCTCGGCATGTAGGGCAGGGGCCGCTTGCGCTCGGCGGCGAAGAGGCCCTCCGCCTCGAGCTTCAGCCGCCGCTCGTTGAGGAGAGCCATCAGCGCGCCGGCCCCGGCCGGCTGCAGCTCGTCGATGACGATCTGGTACTTCGAAGAGCCCGGGAAGGTGGTGAGACGACCGGTCGCGACGACCTCGAGCCCCTCTTCCGGCTTGAAGGCGAGCTTGGCGAAGCTCGTGCGCCAGACGACGGCCTCCAGCCGCGCGCGGTCGTCCTTCAGCGAGAAATAGGCATGCCCGGAGGCATGGGGGCCGCGATAGCCGGAAATCTCGCCGCGCACGCGCACGTGGCCGAAGGTGTCCTCGACGGTCTTCTTCAGAGCGCCGGAGATCTCCGACACCGAGTACTCGGCGACATTGGAGCCGCTGGCCGGGCGTGATTCGTCGAACAGGGTCATGCGCCGAATCTGGCGATCCCACGGGGGCGGGGTCAAGGCGGAGCCGCAACCAGGCGTCTGCCGCGCACGTGTTTTGACAGCTGCCGCACGGCGCGGGAAGCTGGCGGGGGGCACCATCGGGGAGGAGACGCGCGATGCGGCGATGGAAAGCCTTGCGAGCGGTGGCCGCCGCTGCCGTGCTCGTTGCGGCGCATCCGGCCTGCGGGCAGGACATGTTCAACGGGGTGAACCTCACCTCGCCGCAGATGACCGAGGCCGAGATGAGCCGGGAGGACGTCATCGTCCTCCTGCGCAGCCTGGAGCCCGGCACGATGCCGGACCTGTCGCACAGGCGGCTGAACGGCCTCGATCTCTCCGGCCTCGACTTCACCGGGGCCGACCTGACGGCGGCCTACCTCAACGGCTCGAACCTCAAGGGCGCCATGCTCGACCGCGCCAAGCTCGACCAGGCCTGGGCGTTGAAGGCCGACTTCAGCGATGCGAGCCTCAAGGGGGCGAGCCTCTTCCAGGCCCAGCTGCGCGATGCCAAGCTCGACGGTGCGACGCTCGACAAGGCAAGGCTGGCGGGCGACTTCACCCGGGCCTCGCTGAAGGGCGCCCATCTCGACGGCGCGGACTTTTCGGCCGACATGCGCAACCAGTCGATGGGGATGATGCGCGGCATTCTCGACTCGGCCAAGTTGGCGGATGCCAGCCTCGCCGGCGCCGAGCTGTCGCGCGCTTCGGCCGAATTCGCCGATCTCACCGGCGCCGATCTCACCGGAGCCCGGCTCGTCGCAGCCGAACTCAGCGGCGCCGACTTCGACGGCGCCAAGGTCGAGGGCGCCGACTTCGAGCGGGCCGAGATCCAGTCGGCCAGGCTCGGCGGCATGATCGGCGCGCCGCTGCACCTCGAGACGGCCAGGGGCGTCGCGCGTTCGATGCCGACGCCGGCGACTACCAGGCCGCAGTGAGCTGCGGAGCCCGCACCACCCGCGTCTCCGGTATGCCGGAGGGAGCAGGCTGAACCGCCGGTGGGGCGAGGTTCTGCAGGCTCTCGCGGATGTGGTCGATCAAGGCATCGACGACCGGATTGTCGACGTTGCGCGCCTTCAGGACGGCGATCTCGGTGTCGCGCAGCCGCGGGAAGCCCTCGTACTCGCTGAGGACGCGCATCCCCGGCCGCAGGGCGCATTCGGGCAGCACGCTGACCGCAAGGCCCGACAGCACCGCCGAGGTGACGATCTGCGCCGACCACGAACTGAACAGGACGCGGTACTGGCGGCCGATCGCGTCGAGCGCCTCGCAGCCCTGCTGGCGCCAGGCACAGTCGTTGCGGCCGAGCGCCAGCGGCAGCACCGCCTTGGTGTGGACGTCGTGCGCGGTGGAGGTGACGAAGTGCAGCGGCTCGCGCCGGACGATCTCGCCGCCGGTGATCAGCTCGCAGTTGGACACGAGCGCGACGTCCAGCCGGCCCTTCTCGATATGCTCGGCGAGATTGAGCGAGCGCTCGCAGGCGATTTCGAGCTCGACCAGCGGGTTGGACCGCGTGAAGCGCGCGAGGATCTCCGGCAGGAAGCGTTCGGCATAGTCGTCCGGCAGGCCGATCCGCACATGCCCCTGGATCGCGTCCTCGTCGAAGGCCGAGAGCGTCTCCTGTGACAGAGCCAGGATCTTGCGGGCGTAGCTGAGGAGGCGGTTGCCTTCCTCGGTGATGCGCACCGCACGCCCGTTGCGCTCGAACAGCGTGACGCCGAGTCGCTCCTCGAGCTTGCGCATCTGCATCGACACCGCGGACTGCGTCTTGAAGACCTCGTCGGCCGCGCGCGTGAAGCTGCCGGTATCGACGATGGCGACGAAGCTGCGCAACTGGTCGAGATCGAGCGGAATGGCCATCGCTGTCCCCATCAGATTTGATGATGACGGATATAAGCAACATTCGTTGGACTGATCAATGCCCCGCGCCTAGGTTCCGCATCGTCAGGAACACCTTCGACGCCCCGACCTGCACAGCAATGTGCAGGAACGGGCGTCCTTTTCCCTGATGAACCCAAGCAAAGGACAGATCGATGACCGTCATCGTCAGATTACCCGCCCGGCGCGCGACGCCGCGCATCCAGAGCCTGCAGGTCGCCCTCGCCGCGGCCCGCGCCATCCTGAAGAACCTGCGCAACCGGATGACGGTCGCCCGCCTCGCCGAAATGCCGGACTATCTCCTGTCCGATCTCGGCGTGCGCCGCGACGACGTTCACGACGCGCTGAACCAGACCTGGCACGACGATCCGAGCTTCCGGCTCGCCGTCACCGCCAGCCGTCGTCGCCGCAGCCACGAGATGACGTTTTGATCGACGGCTGGCCTGACCAGAACCCGTCGGCGGCACCTCCCGTCCCCGCGCACGTCTTGCCTTCGAGACTGCGCGGGGCCGGTCCTCAGCTTTGAACAGCAGCCTGCGCGGCGTCCGCCATGCGCAGATCCGAAGCCAGAACCTTGTCGATGCGCCGGCCGTCGAGATCGACGACCTCGAAGCGCCAGTCGCCCCAGGTCAGGCTCTCCCCCACGTCCGGAATGTGCTCGACCCGGTCGAGAATGAAGCCCGCCAGCGTCTCGTAGTCACGCTCGCGCGGCAGACCGACCCCGTCCAGATGCCGCTCCACCTCGTCGATCGGCAGGCCTGCGTCGAGCAGCCACGAACCGTCCTCGCGCTGCACCGCCTCGAACGATTCGCCCGCCTGTTCCGGCAGCGAGCCGGCGATCGCCGCCAGGATGTCGGTCGGCGTCACGATCCCTTCGAACGACCCGTACTCGTCGAGCACGATCGCCATGTGCAGGTTCGACGTGCGGAACCGCTCGAGGAGCTTCAGCGCCGGCATCGTCTCGTTGACGAACAGCGCCTCCCGGGCCGCGGCGGTGAGGTCCACCGTTCCGGTCTGGCGGTACTGCTCCAGAAGATCCTTGGCCTGCACCACGCCGACCACGTCGTCGACGTCCTCGCGGCTGACCGGGAAGCGCGAATGGCCGCTGCGACGGATCTCGTCGAGCACCGCCCCGGCATCGTCCTCGGTGTCGAGCCACACCGTGTCCGGGCGCGGCACCATCAGCGAGCGCACGTTGCGATCGGCGATGCGCAGCACCGCCTCGATCATCTCGCGCTCCTTCTCCTCGAACACGCCGGTCTGCGTGCCCTCGGCGATCATCGCCTTCACCTCCTCCTCGGTAACGGTCGTCCGGCTCTCGGTGTTGCCGCCGAACAGCCGGGTGAGGGCATTGGTCGAGACCCGCAGGATCCAGACGACCGGCGTGCCGATCCGCGCCAGCAGCGCCATCATCGGCGCGACGGCGGCGGCGACGGCCTCGGGACGGGTCAGTGCGAAGCGCTTCGGGACGAGTTCCCCGAGGATCAGCGAAAGGTAGGTGATCACCACCACGACGAGCGCGAAGGCGAGGTTGTCGGCATGGGCACCGACCATCGGGAGCGGCCGCAACTGCTCGGCGAGGGGCTCGGCGAAGGCCGAGGCGCCGAAGGCGCCGGCGAAGATGCCGACGAGGGTGATGCCGACCTGGACGGTGGAGAGGAACTCGGTCGGATCGTCGAGCAGCTTCAGCGCACGCGCGGCGCCGGCGCTCCCTTCCTGCGCCATCTGCTGCAGGCGTCCTCGGCGGGCCGAAACGAGCGCCATTTCGGACATGGCGAAGATGCCGTTCAACAGGAGCAGGAACAGCACGATCAGGGCGTTGACGGTCAGCATCTGGTCTCCGCAGGACGCACGCGGTCGTCCGGCACCTCACATCGCGCGTCATGTGTTCGCGCCCGCACAATATCGTGCCGGCGGACGCAATACCAAGGTCGTGCCCGACTTCTTTCCGACAGGCGGAGCGAGGTCAGCGCGGGCGGGCCTTGACCTGCGGAAAGCGCTCGAACAGCCGCGTCATCTCGCCGAGGTAGTCTTCGCGCATCCGCTCGCCCGACTGCAGGAGGTCGGCGAACAGCGCACCGGCAACGTCCTGTGGCGCCCCCGGCGCCGCAGTCTCGCCGCTCGGTGCCGGCTCCGGTGCCCGGTCTGGCTCGGCTTCGGCGGGCTGGGCCTCGGGTTCGGCAGCGGTGAAGAAGGGCGAGAACGGGTTGGGAAACGGCGGCATGTCCGGCGCGTCCGCCCGGTCCGGGGGCGGGGCTCCCGCAGGCTTCCCCGCGCGCATGGCGTTCGCGAACATCTGCTGGAAGGCCTCCGGCGAGAAGGGCGCAGGCGCTGCAGCCGAGGATGGCCGCTGCAGCGCCTCGATCGCGTTGGCGCTCCGGCGCAGCATCTCGGCCGTGGCCGCGCCGAAGTCTCCCGCGGCGAGACCGGCCGGGGCCTGCTTCAGGGCCTCGGATGCAGCGGCCTGTGCCATCGCCTGCGTGGCCAGAACCGCAAAGGGCGCCATCAGAGCACGCACCGCCTCCGGCGCAACGCCGCTCGCCGCACTCGCCTGCCGCGCCACTGCCTCGGCAAGGCCCTTCGAGCCGAAGAAGCTCGCGGCAAGATCGTCGCGACTGCCAGGCCCGCCGGACGTCGGCAGCCACGGAAACGCAGGCACGCCGGCGGCGGGCTTGGCCGCCATGCGACTGAGGCCGAAGGGGTCGGCCATCAGCCGCTTGATGCCGAGGTCGAAGGCCGGCGCCAGTGCCGCCGCCGTCTCGCGCATTTCCTCGGCGCTGAGGCCGAAGAGCTTCGCCCACTCCCGCGCTGCCGCTTCGAAGGCCGCGGCCGTTCGATCCCGTCCGTCGCTCATGTTCGCGTTCCTCCCGATCCGGAAGATTAACGCAAAGCGCGCCGAAGGATAGCGGCAGGGTCACGGGCGAAGCGGTCGGCGGTTGGACAGCTCTCCTGCGCGCGGAAGGCGGCGTCAGTAGGTCACGTGCCGGAACACGGCGGCCATCTGCCGGTCCCACTGCTCCTCGTAGAGCCGCACGAGTTCTTCGCCCGAGGTGGTGCCGCGCGCGACGACCTCTTCCAGCGGCGCCAGGAAAAAGCTTTCGTCGTTGCCGTCCTCGTTGAGGCGGTTGCGTGCGATGAGGCCCTGGCGCGCGAGCTTCACCGTCTGCCGCGCGATGTCGAGCACGGTACCGTCGCGGAACGGCGCCCGGAAGCCAAGCCGCGGCACGGCGCTGCGCATCGCGTCCACTTCGGCGAAGCTCCAGTCGGCGGTCATCGCCGCGACCGCGTCGAGCGTCGCCTCGTCGTAGAGGAGGCCGACCCAGTAGGCCGGCAGGGCACAGATGCGGCGCCACGGGCCCCCGTCGGCGCCGCGCATCTCGAGGAAGCGCTTCAGCCGGACGTCGGGAAAGACCGTCGACAGGTGGTTCGTCCAGTCTCCCATGTTGGGCACGGCATCCGGCACCTTGCCGACGAGCGCGCCATCCATGAACTGGCGGAAGGTGACGGTGGTGGCGTCGTGGTAGCGTCCGTCGCGCATCACGAAATACATCGGCACGTCGAGGGCCCACTCGACATAGTCCCGATAGCCGAACTCCTCCTCGAAGACGAAGGGAAGGAGCCCGGAGCGCTGGTTGTCGACGTCGGTCCACACCTCCGAGCGCCAGGAGACGAGCCCGTTCGGCCTGCCGTCGGTGAAAGGGGAGTGGGCGAACAGCGCCGAGGCGACCGGCTGCAGGCGCATCCCGACCTGCATCTTGCGGCGCATGTCGGCCTCGGACGAGAAGTCGAGATTGACCTGGATGGTGGTCGTGCGATCCATCATGTCGAGGCCGCGCGTGCCGACCTTCGGCATGTAGCCGCGCATGATGTCGTAGCGCGACTTCGGCATCTTCGGCGTCTCGGCGAGCGTCCAGGACGGGCTCGAGCCGATGCCGAGAAAGCCGATGCCGAGCTTTTCGCCGACGGCGCGGACCTGCGCGAGATGGGCGTTCGATTCGCGGCAGGTCGCGTGGATCGTCTCGAGCGGGGCGCCCGACAGTTCGAACTGGCCGCCCGGCTCCAGCGAGATCGCGCCCTCGCCGGAATGGCCGGCGAGACCGATGATGCGGCCATCGTCGGTGATGGGGTCCCAGCCGTTGAGTTCGCGCATGCCCTCCAGCAGCGCGCGGATCCCGCGCTCGCCCTCGTACGGCACCGGGGAGAGGTCGGCCGTATAGAAGCCGAACTTCTCGTGCTCGGTGCCGATGCGAAATTCGGAAGCCGGCTTCTCGCCGCCGCGGATATGCCCGACGAGATCCTCGATCGAAGCGATCGGCGTCAGATCGGTGGTGTCGCGCGCCATGACGGTCCTCTCTACGGCGAGCGGCCTGTCCTCAGGCGGCGTCGTTCGGGTTCGGGACGGCTGTCTCGCTTCTTTCGCGACGAGCCGCAAGGCTTTTCAGATCGAGGTCTGGCGGCGGCCGTTCAAGTCACCGTGGGCGTGCCAGGGGGTGTCCAGTCGCCGACCGCCGCCTGGAGCACCGCGAGCGCGGCGACGGCCGCCGTGTCGGCCCTGATGATCCGGGGTCCGAGCGACATCACCGTGACGAAGGGCAGGGCCCGCAGCATCGCCCGCTCGTCCTGTGAAAATCCGCCCTCGGGTCCGACCAGAAGGGCGTCTGCGCCGGGCGCCTCCTGCCGCAGAATCTCGATCGGGCTCGCGGCGTCCTCGCGCTCGTCGCAGAAGACGAGTCGCCGGCCGTCGTCCCAGCCCTCGACGACGTCGGCGAGGCGGACGATCTCGCGACACTCGGGCAGGGTCAGGATGCCGCACTGCTCGGCCGCCTCGATCGCGTTGGCGCGCATCCGATCGATGTTCACCTTCGGCGCCTGGACGTGCTGGGTCAGCACCGGCTGCAGGACGCCGGCGCCCATCTCGACGGCCTTCTGGACCATGTAGTCGAGCCGCGCGTGCTTCAGCGGTGCGAACAGATAGGTGAGGCGGGGCGGCGGGGTCTGCGGGCGGGTCTGCCGGCGCGGCACGAGGTCGAGCTTCTTCTTGGCCGGCTTGGCGAGCCCGGCGCGCCACTCGCCGTCGCGCCCGTTGAAGATCAGGATCTCGTCCGCCTCGCCGAGCCGCAGGACGTTGAGGAGATAGTTCGCCTGCACCGGCTCGGCCGCGATGGCCGAGCCCTCGGCGATCGCGGCATCAACGAAGAGTCTCGGGCTTTTGAAATCGTGGTCGGGCATCGATCCGGCGGGTCGCGCGTTCAGAGGGGCGAAAAGCGCGGGCAACCTAGGCCGCCCGGCCACCGGCCCGCAACCGCATCGACTGAATCCTGAAGGGCACGACATGGACCTCGGCATCAAGGGCAGGGTCGCGATCATCACCGGCGCGACGGACGGCATGGGCTTCGAGACGGCGCGCATCCTCGCCGCCGAAGGCGTGAAGCTCGTGCTCAGCGACAAGACCATCGACCAGCTGGAGAAGGACGCAGCCGCGCTTCCCGGCGACGTCGTCTGCGTGAAGGCGGACGTCACCGACGAGGCCGACGTGACGGCCCTCGTCGCCGCCGCCGTCCAGCGCTTCGGCACGGTCGACATCGTCGTCCACACCGCAGGCGTCACCGGCGCCAAGGGCGACCCGCTGGAGCTGCCGGATTCCGACTATGAAGAGGCCTGGCAGATCGACTTCATGTCGGCCGTGCGCATGGCGCGGGCCGCCATCCCGCTGATGCGCAGGTCTGGCTGGGGCCGCTTCGTCTGCATCACCTCAGAGAACGCGGTGCAGCCCTACTGGGAGGAAGCCGTCTACAACGTCGCCAAGGCGGCGCTCGCAGCCTTCGTCAAGAACCTCTCCTACAAGGAGGCCGAGCACGGCGTGCTGTGCAATACGGTGGCGCCAGCCTTCATCGAGACCAAGATGACCGATGGGATGATGGAGAGGCGCTCGAAGGAAATGGGCGTGTCCTTCGACGAGGCGGTGGAGAGCTTCCTTGAGGAAGAGCGCCCGGGCATCGCGCTGAAGCGGCGGGGCAAGGCCGAGGAGGCCGCGGCGGCGATCGCGTTCATGGTGTCGGAGCGTGCGTCCTTCATCAACGGCTCGAACCTGCGCGTCGATGGCGGCTCGGTGCAGGCGGTGCAGAACTGATGCCTCGCCGAGGCTCCGGCAGCCCGGTGTCTCGGAAGACGAGGCGGATCTGACCGCCGATGCGGAGAGGGCGCCGTCCGGCGCCCTCGGTTTTTCGATCAGTTGTTGGGGCCGTCCACGCGCGACGGCTCGACCGGGTCTGAGGCGGGAAAGGTGTCGTCCAGAGCTTCGTCGAGCTCTTCCTGCTCGGTCAGCGGCCGCTCCTGGTTGCCCGGCGAGGGCTTGTCGTCGATCCCCTTCGGCATCTGCGGCGCGCGGTTGTCGTTCTGGTTGCTCATCGAACTCTCCTTGCGGATTGAAAACGCTTTGTCCCGTCAAACGGATGGCTCGAAGGGCCGTTCCCTTGGCGCGTCACGCGCGTCGCGCAAGGGCTGAGGCGAGTCCCGCCCCGATCAGGAAGGAGGCGCCGAAGCGGCTCGCTCGCCGCAGGAGCTTCGGCCTGCCGATCAGGCCCCGCGCGCGGGCCGCAGCGACGGCATAGGCCCAGGAATTGACGATGCCGAGCCCAACGAACACGGCGACGAGCGTTGCCGCCTGCGGCGCGAACGGGCGAGTGTGGTCGATGAACTGCGGCACGAAGGCAACGAAGAAGATGATGCTCTTCGGGTTGAAGAGGGTGACGAGGAACGCATCGCGGAACACCCGGCGGCTCGACGCCTGCTGGTCGAGACCGGTTGCCGCCACGAGGTCGGACATCGGCGCGCGCCACATTCGGATGCCCATATAGATGAGGTAGGCCGCCCCGAGGAGCTTCAGTACGGTGAAGGCGGTGGCGGAGGCGGCCAGCAACGTGCCGACCCCCATCAGCGAGATCGACGCGGCCACCACGTCGCCGAGGCCGACGCCGAAGACGCTTGCCAGCGCTACGCGTCGACCGTGGGTCAGCGCCTGCGAGACGACCATCACGATGGTCGGGCCCGGACTGATCAGAAGGGCGAGGCTCGCGATGGCGAAGGTCAGAATGGTGTCGAGATGAACGGGCATGGCGCGGCTCCCGGTTTGGTCCTGCGACCAAGCCAGCCTCGCAGGCGCCTGTCCACCGCTTTCAGTCGCCGATCAGGATCACGTGCAGCGCGCGCGGTCCGTGCGCGCCGAGGAGCAGCGTCTGCTCGATGTCGGCCGAGCGCGACGGGCCGGTGACGAAATTCACCGAGCGCGGCATCAAGCCCTTGCCGAAGCGCGCGCGCAGCCTCGGCCAGAGCGCCTCCATGTCGCCCACGACGTCGTCGGCATGGACGAGGACGATGTGGTTCTCCGGCAGGAAGTTGAGGCTCGTCGGATTGTCCGCGCCCGAGAGCAGCATCAGCGTGCCGGTCTCGGCAATGCCGCCGTCGGCGTGCGACAGCCCGTTGAGGTCGTCGCCCGAGCTCGCGCCGTGGCTCAGCTGCAGCGCCGTCGCGGAAAAGTCGAGCGCGGCGAGCCGCGGGTCCGCGCCGAGCCTGAGCGTCGCCGGCAGGTTGGCTGCCCGCAGCCACTCGGCCACCGCCTCCGGCACGCCGTCATAGCCGGCGATGCGGGTCACGCTCGCGCTGGCCCTTCCCGCCATGGTGCAGAACAGCTCGAGCAGTTCGGCCCGCGGCCGTTGCCCGCGTGCAGGGATCACGCCCGCCGGTGCCTCGGCGAGACGCATCGCGACCACCTCGCGCCGTGCCTCGTCGTGCACGCGCCCACCGATGGCGTGGCGCACGCGCGAGAGGATCGCGTCCCGGCTGGAGGCGGTCATACCAGGTCCTCCCCGCCGTTCGTCTCGGCCCATTGCTGCATGAACGTCCGGCCTTCGGGCGCCGGGAGATCGCGCCATTGCGTCCAGCCCTCGGCAAGCGGCAGGCTGGCGAAGCGGCGCCTGCTTCCGGCCAGGCGCGACAGGAGCGGCACGACGAAGGAGGTCGCGAGCCGGTAGAGCCGGGGGCGGGTCGCGAAGAAGGCCCAGACGCCAAGGCCCCAGCGCTGGGCGCGGGGCTGGAGGTGGCTCTCGAACTCCTTCTCCCGCCAGTGCCGCATCAGCTTGGGCAGCGGGATCTTCATCGGGCAGACGCTCTCGCAGCGCCCGCAGAAGGTGGAGGCGTTGGGCAGATGTCCGGCCTTGTCGACGCCGATCAGCGAGGGTGTCAGCACCGCTCCCATCGGGCCGGGATAGACCCAGCCATAGGAATGGCCGCCGACGGCATGATAGACCGGGCAGTGGTTCATGCAGGCGCCGCAGCGGATGCAGCGCAGCATCTCCTCGAACTCGGTGCCGAGCATGTTGGACCGGCCATTGTCGAGGAGGACGACGTGGTACTCCTCCGGCCCGTCCGGGTCGTCGCTGCGTCTCGGCCCGGTGGAGAGCGTCGTATAGACGCTCATCTCCTGGCCGGTCGCCGAGCGGGCGAGGACGCGCAGGATCTGCGAGAGGTCCTCAAGCGTCGGCACGATCTTCTCGATCGAGGCGAGCACCACATGACACTTGCCGAGCAGCTGCGTGAGATCGCCATTGCCCTCGTTGGTGACGATCACCGACGTCCCGGTCTCCGCGACGAGAAAATTGGCGCCGGTGATGCCGATGTCGGCCTTGCCATAGGCCTGGCGCAGCATCTGCCTAGCCTCGGCGAGGAGCAGCACCGGCTCGGTCAGGTCGCGGTCGGGCGCCAGATCGACGTGCACGCGGCGGAAGTCGGCCTCCACCTGATCGCGGTTGACGTGGACGGCGGGCGCGATGATGTGGCTCGGATGCTCGCCGCGCAGCTGGATGATGTACTCGCCGAGGTCGGTCTCGATCGGCGTGATGCCGTTCTCCTCCAGGAAGGCGTTGAGGCCGATCTCCTCCGAGATCATGGTCTTGCCCTTGGTGACGGTCTTCGCGTTCCGTCGGCGCGCGATGTCGAGCACGATCCGCCGCGCATGGTCGGCGTCCTCGGCCCAATGCACCGTGCCACCGGCTGCCTCGACCGCTTTGGCATAGGTCTCGAGATAGAGGTCGAGATGCTTCAGGACGTGCGTCTTGATCGCAACGGCCCGGTCGCGCAGCGCGTCGAACTCGGGCAGCGCATCGACCGCCATCTGCCGCTTCTCGATGAAGCCCTTCTCGACATGGCCGAGCGCCCGCTGCAGGTCGACGTCTGCGAGCGCCTTGACGCCGTTGGCCTTGAAGGTGTGCGAGGTGATCTGCATCGGACTACTCGGGTAGAAAGTCGGGATCGCGGAGCTCGTCGAGGGTCCAGGGGCATGTGCCGGGAAAGCCCGTGCGCGACAGCCCTGTCTCCTTCGCGGCCTCCCGGACGGCGTAGGAATAGGCGTCAGCGACAATCTCAGGGGCGCGGGCGCGAAGCGTCGGACTGCGCTTCTCCCGACGTTCGATCTGGACACGCGCGCTGTCGATCGTCGCATCCCAGGACCGTGACCGCCGCTCGGGTTGATGTGCCCACTTCAGCAGGTGGGCAAGGAGCAGGATGTAGAAGGATTCGAGGGCGTGGCGCTGCTCGTTCCCCAAGCTCTCGATCTCCTCGATGACGTTGACGAGATCAAGCTCCGAAAACCGGCCGAGACGCAGAAGCCGCGCCTGCTCGAACGCCCAGGCATGGACGTCCTCCTCGTAATGGGCCGGCGTCTCGAACAGCGGCTTGTCCTTGGCGAGGCTCATGCAGCGTCCTCCGCTCGCAACGCGTTCACATAGACTACCGCATCGCCGGCATTGAAACAGCACAGCACGATACGTGCGAAGGCCCCGCACTCTGCGAGCGCGGCCCTGGCCGCGATCCGCGCCGCGCGATCCTTGGGAAAGCCGTAGATGCCGGTGGAGATCGCGGGGAAGGCGATCGAAGCGAGGCCATGCTCGCGCGCCAGCGCGAAGCTGTTCCGGTAGGCGGCGGCGAGCAACGCCTCCTCGTTGCGTCCGCCGCCGTGCCAGACCGGGCCGACGGTGTGGATGACGTGGCGGGCCGGCAGATCATGACCACGCGTGATGCGCGCCTCGCCCGTCGGGCAGCCGCCGATCGACCGGCACTCGGCCAGCAGCCCCGGCCCGGCGGCGCGATGGATCGCCCCATCGACCCCGCCGCCGCCGAGCAGGCTCTCGTTCGCGGCATTGACGATGGCGTCGAGCGCGAGGGTCGTGATGTCGCCGGTCACGACCTCGATGAGAGTCTCCTCCCGCTCGATCCTCATAGCCTGCCTCCGATCGGCGGCGTGTCGGTCATGCCGGCCAGGACTTCGGCGACGTGGCGCACCTCGACCGCGACACCCTCGCGCTTCAGCTTGCCGTCCATGTTCATCAGGCAGCCGAGGTCGCCCGCGAGAAGCAGGTCGGCACCGGTGGCGGCCACCGCCTTCGCCTTCTTGCCGACCATGGCATTGGAGATGTCGGGATACTTGACGCAGAAGGTCCCGCCGAAGCCGCAGCAGACCTCGGCGTCCTTCAGCTCGACCAGCGTCAGCCCTTCGATGCTTTCGAGCAGCCGGCGCGGCTGGGCCTTGATGCCGAGCTCGCGCAGCCCCGAGCACGCGTCGTGATAGGTGGCACGCGTCTCCACGCGGGCCCCGACCTGCGTCACGCCGAGCACGTCCGAGAGGAAGCCGACGAGTTCGTGCACCTTCGCCGAAAAGGCGTCCGCTCGCGGCTCCCACGCGGCGTCACCGGCGAACAGCTCAGGATAATGCTTCTTCAACATGCCGGCGCAGGAGCCGGAGGGCGCGACGACGTAGTCGTAGCCTTCGAACAACTCGATCACCTGCTCGGCGATGGTGCGCGCGTCGGCGCGGTCGCCCGAGTTGTAGGCAGGCTGGCCACAGCAAGTCTGCAGGCGCGGGATCTCGACGCGGCAGCCGGCGTCCTTCAGGAGCTTCACCGTCGCAAAGCCGACGCTCGGCCTGAAGGAGTCGACCAGGCAGGTGACGAACAGGCCGACGCGGGGCCCATCGCGGCTTTCGAGTGTCGCTTCGCTCATCCCGTTCCTCTCCCGTCGCCGATCGCCGCTCGTCCCACGGTCGTCGCCGTCCCTTTCTGAGCCGGCCGGCGCCGAAGCGCAAACTGCGGAGGGCGCTTCCGCCGGCTTCCGGTTCCCGCTAACAGTAAGGCGGGCACCCGATCGGGCGAGGGCTCATGAACGAGATCTCCTGGAGCGGCCGCGCACTGGCGAGCTTTGCGGCGGACCCGCGCCGGGCGTTCGCGCTCGGCGAGATCCACGCGCGGCCCTATCCGCTCATCGATCCGGCCTCCGCGGTGCTCGAACTTGCCTTCATGTCGGACGGCGACGGCGACATCGCGCTTCTCACCGACCTTGCCCTGCGCCGTGGCATCGCGCCGCCCGCCGAAAACGCCCGCACCTTCACCCTCAATTCGGGCAAGGGACGCCTGCGCTGGGAGCGGCACACCGAGTTCTCGACCTATTCCTGGGCGGGGCCGCCGCCGGAGCGCTTCGGCATGATGGTCGAAGGGCATCCCTTCGGCGCCGACTTCGCCGCGCCCGGGCCGCTCGTCGCCGGAGTTCATCTCGAGATCCGGCCGCAGGACGACCGGGCGAGCGCCGCACTCGACGTTTTCGAGCGCTCCAGCCTCTGCGTGTCGGCGGTCGAGCAGGGCCTCGCGCAGGTCGCGACCGACTTCCGCCAGGACGGCGACGGGCTGACCCGGATCCTCGTCCTCGACGATGGCCTGACGCCCGCGCGGGTGGGCGCGCTCGCCAAGCGGCTGATTGAGATCGAGATCTACCGCACGCTGGCGCTGTTCGGCCTGCCGCTCGCCCAGGAGGTCGCACCGCGCGTGCGCGCCGTCGAAGACCGGTTCGCAGAGATCACGCAGGAGATGCGGGCGCGCAGCTATGCCAGCCGGGTGCTGCTCGACGAGATCACCGAAGCCGCGGCCGAAGTCGAGGCCGCCTCCGCCACGGTGCTCTACCGCTTCGGCGCGAGCCGCGCCTATGGCGAGATCGTGCGCGAGCGCCTCGAGAGCCTTGCCGAGGCGCCGATCGCCGGCTTCGAGAGCTGGAGCGGCTTCCTGCAGCGGCGGGTCGGGCCGGCGCTGCGCACCTGCCGCTCGCTGGAGGAGCGGCAGATCGCGCTGTCGGAAAAGCTGGCACGGGCGGCGAACCTTCTGCGCACCCGCATCGACGTCGAGCTCGAGCACCAGAACCGCGACCTCCTCGCCTCGATGAACCGCCGGGCGCAGGTCCAGTTGCGCCTGCAGCAGACGGTGGAGGGCCTCTCGGTCGCGGCGATCGCCTATTACGTCGTCGGTCTCTTCGGCTATGTCGCCAAAGGCCTCGACCATGACGGGGCGAGCCTCGGCTCGCCGCTGATGATCGCGGGCTTCGTGCCGGTGGCGATCCTCGCCGTCTGGTTCCTGGTGCATCGCATCCGGCGCAGCCACGGCGAGGACCATCCCGACTGACCGTTGCCGCCCGGAGGCCGACCCGCGGGCTTGGCCTTTGCGCCGGGATGCGGCAGGGTCTGGCGAACGCACCGCAGGGAGGAGACCTCGGATGGCCGTTGCAATGCCGAAGCCGAGCGCGGCGATCCTGTCGCGCCGTGCCGCGATCGTCGATGCGCTCAAGGCCATCGTGCCGGGCGAGGGCGTCGTCGACGGCATCACGGGCATGCGGCCCTTCGAAACCGACGGCCTCACGGCCTATCGCCAGCTGCCGCTGGTGGTGGTGCTGCCGGAGACGGTGGGGCAGGTCGCGGCCGTCCTGCGCTACTGCCACCAGCAAGACATCCCGGTGGTGCCCCGCGGGTCGGGCACCTCGCTCTCGGGGGGCGCACTGCCGCTGGAGGACGGCGTCCTCCTGGTGATGTCGCGGTTCAACCGGGTGCTCGACATCGACTTCGAC
This sequence comes from Mangrovibrevibacter kandeliae, assembly GCF_024519155.1. Classification (GTDB taxonomy): domain Bacteria; phylum Pseudomonadota; class Alphaproteobacteria; order Rhizobiales; family Rhizobiaceae; genus Mangrovibrevibacter; species Mangrovibrevibacter kandeliae. The sequence continues at coordinate 274,591 of NZ_JANIFJ010000001.1, forward strand.
AATCGCTGCGCCGTGGTGCAGCCGGGCGTCACCAATCTCGGCATCACACGGGCGGTGGAACATCGCGGCTTCTACTATGCGCCCGACCCCTCCTCGCAGATCGCCTGTTCGATCGGCGGCAACGTCGCGGAGAATTCCGGCGGCGTGCACTGCCTGAAATACGGGCTGACCGCCAACAACGTGCTCGGCGTCGAGTTCGTCACCATCGAGGGCGAGGTCGTCCGGCTCGGCGGCAAGCACCTCGACGGTGACGGCGGCTACGACCTCCTCGGCCTCATGACCGGATCCGAAGGGCTGCTCGGCGTGGTCACCGAGGTGACGGTGCGCATCCTGCAGAAGCCCGAGACCGCGCGCGCCGTCCTGATCGGCTTTCCGAGCTCGGAGGAGGCGGGGGCGTGCGTCGCCGAGATCATCGGCAAGGGGATCATCCCGGGCGGCATGGAGATGATGGACCGGCCGGCGATCCACGCGGCGGAGGCCTTCGTCCATGCCGGCTATCCGCTCGACGTCGAGGCGCTGCTGATCGTCGAGCTGGACGGACCGGGCGCCGAGGTCGATCACCTGCTGGCCGCTGTCGAGGCGATCGGCAACGCCAACGGCGCCGTCACCTGCCGGGTCTCGCAGTCCGAGGAGGAGCGGGCCGCCTTCTGGGCGGGGCGAAAAGCGGCGTTTCCGGCCGTCGGGCGAATCTCGCCGGATTACTACTGCATGGACGGCACCATTCCGCGCAAGGAGCTGCCGCGCGTCCTTGCCGGGATGAAGGCGCTGTCCGAACGCTACGGGCTGGGGGTCGCCAACGTCTTCCACGCCGGCGACGGCAACCTCCACCCACTGATCCTCTACGACGCCAACAAGGGCGACGAGCTGCATCGGGCCGAAGCCTTCGGCAACGACATCCTGCGGCTCTGCGTCGAGGTGGGCGGCGTGCTCACCGGCGAGCACGGCGTCGGCGTGGAGAAGCGCGACCTGATGCCGGAGATGTTCTCCGAGGACGACCTGAAGCACCAGCAGCGGGTGAAGTGCGCCTTCGACGCCAAGCACCTCCTCAATCCCGGCAAGGTCTTTCCGCAGCTCCACCGTTGCGCCGAGCTTGGGCGGATGCATGTTCACAAGGGGCAGGTGGCGTTTCCCGAGCTGCCGAGGTTCTAGCGGAGAGACACCATGAACCAGCACGCCATCGGAGGAAACAGCGAGCGCTGGAATTCGAACAGGTTCCTGGAGATGGTCGCCACGCGCCCGCGCGAGGAGCGCTGGCAGCTCGTCGACGGCGTGCCTTTCATGATGATGAGTCCTGCGACCGGCAAGCACCAGAGGATCGTAGCGAACCTCGACCGGCGACTTGCCTCAGCGCTCGAGAGGCATCACCCGCATCTGGACGTCTTGCGCGAGGTCGGCCTTGCTGTCCCGTCGCATCCCGATTTTCTACCGATCGCCGATCTCGCCATCGTCCCTGCCGACGTCGGGGACACGGTCTATTTCCAGGACTTATACCTCGCGGCCGAAGTGCTATCCCCATCGAAGACGCGCGAGGAGATCAGTCGAAAACGCGCCCTCTATGCGGCGGCGCCGACCTGTCTGTACGTCCTCATCATCGCCCAGGCCGACATCGCGGTGGAGGTCTGGTCTCGCGCCGACGACTGGCAGGGACGGATCTTCCGCAGCCGGGACGACCGGATCGTCCTGCCGGATCTCGGGCTCGACTGCGCCGTGGCCGATCTCTACGCCCACACCGATCTCGCATGACGCCGCAGACGACTCCGGCACATCCGGACGCCCTTCGTCCGCAAACGATCGACGACGTGCGCGAGGTCGTCGCGGCGGCGGTCGCCGCGGAGGAGCCGCTCGCCGTTGAGGGGACCGGAACGAAGCTCGGTCTCGGCCGCCCGGTGCAGGCGGCGCGGACGCTGTCGTTGGCGCAGCTGTGCGGCGTCACGCTCTACGAGCCGGAGGAGCTCGTGCTGTCCGCACGCGCCGGCACGCCGCTTGCCGAGATCGAGGCGCTGGTCGACGGGCACGGCCAGCGGCTGGAGTTCGAGCCGATCGACTATGGCCCGCTGCACGGGCTCGAGGCCGGGCAGGGCACGCTCGGCGGTGCGCTCGCCTGCAACCTCTCCGGCCCGCGCCGCCTGAAGCAGGGCGCCGCCCGCGACCACGTTCTCGGCATCACTGCCGTTTCGGGTCGCGCCGAGGTCTTCAGGTCCGGCGGCCGGGTGGTGAAGAACGTCACGGGTTACGACCTGTCGAAGGGTCTCGCCGGCTCGTTCGGCACGCTCGCCGTGATGACCGACATCACGATCAAGGTCTTGCCGAAATGCGAGGCCGAGACGACGCTCGTGTTGCGCGGGCTCGACGACGCGGCCGCGGCGGGTGCGATGGCGGCGGCGATGGGCTCGTCGGCGGAGGTCTCGGGCGCCGCGCACCTGCCGATGCGGGTGGCCGCGCGCATCGCCGAGGGCGCGCTCGGGCGGGAGGCCGCGACGCTCCTGCGCCTCGAAGGGTTCGGACCGTCGGTGGCGGCGCGCTCGGCCCATCTCGGCGCGGCGCTGCAGGGGGTGGCGCCGCTGGAGCGATATCAGGGCGCGGCGTCCGCTGCGCTCTGGCGGGACGTCCGCGACGTCCGGCCGTTCGTCGACGGCACCGACAAGCCGGTCTGGCGCGTCTCGCTCGCGCCGACGCAGGGTCACGAACTGGTCATGCAGTTGCGGATGCAGGCGGCGATCGACGCCTTCTACGACTGGCAGGGCGGGCTCGTCTGGCTGCGCATGGAAGCGGGCGAGGCGGAGGCGGATCTCGTGCGGGCGACCCTCGCGCGCCTCGGCGGCGGTCATGCGACGCTGGTGCGGGCAAGCGCAGCGGTGCGGGCCGCGACGTCGGTGTTCCAGCCGCAGCCCGGCCCGCTCGCCGGGCTGACCCAGCGGTTGAAGGTGCAGTTCGATCCGAAGGGCGTGCTCAATCCCGGCCGGATGGGGTAGGGTCGCAACGGATGGGAGACTTCGACATGACAGAGGACGAGCTTTTCGAGAGTAAGCCGGGCGTGGTCAGTGGCGCGCTCGTGTTCCGCGGAACGCGCATCCCCGTCGATGCGCTCTTCGAGAATCTGGCGGCCGGACTTTCCCTCGACGAGGTCCTGCAAAACTTCCCAGGCATCGGCCGCGAGCGAGCCGAAGCTGCGATCATGGTGGCTGCTCGGGGTCTCCACCGACATGCGGCATGAGCCGCGTGCTCCTGGACGAGGGCGTGCCTCGGCTGCTTGCGTCGGCGCTCAACGAGCGCGGTCACCAGGTCGATTATTTCCCAAATGCACTGAAGCAGATGCCGGATGGCGATTTGCTCGATCATGCGTTGGCGAATGGGTATGACTGTCTGATCACGGCCGACAAGAACATGGCGCACCAACAATCTTTGTCTGGCCGGCCCATTGCGGTCTTGGTGCTTCCGACCAACAACTGGCCGCGCGTGCGACGCCTTGTCCGTTTCATTGCTACGGCTCTCTTTGATCTTTCGCCCGGCGAGTTCACCCTAATTGGTGAAGCCGGTACGCTGTCCGCAATCGAAACAGAGCCTGGTTCGGGGACTCGGCCGTAAGATGCAAACCGCTTTCACCCCCGCCCAGCTCGACGATCCCGAGACCGCCCATTCGGAAGGGATCATCCGCGCCTGTGTCCATTGCGGCTTCTGCACGGCGACCTGTCCGACCTATGTCACCCTCGGCAACGAGCTCGACAGCCCGCGCGGCCGCATCTACCTCATCAAGGAGATGCTGGAGAACGACCGGCCGGCAGACGCCGAGACGGTCACCCATCTCGACCGCTGCCTGTCCTGCCTCGCCTGCATGACCACCTGCCCGTCGGGCGTGAACTACATGCACCTCGTCGATCACGCGCGGGCGCATGTCGAGCGGACCTACAGGCGCCCGCTTTTCGACCGGATGATCCGTCTGGTGCTCGCCAAGGTCCTGCCGTTCCCCGGACGGTTCCGCGCCGCGCTGCAGATGGCGCGGCTCGGCCGGCCGCTGGCGCCAATGTTCGACGCGGTCCGCCCGCTGCGCCCGCTCGCCGCGATGCTGCGTCTCGCACCGACCGCGCTGCCGAGGCGAGACAGGGCCGGCACCCGCAGGGTGACCGACGGCGCCGTCGCGGCAGGCGCCCGCACGCGCGTGGCGATCCTGCGTGGGTGTGCACAGAGCGTGCTCGACCCGGAGATCAATGCCGCCACGCTCCGGCTGATGGCCCGGCTCGGCGTCGAGGTCGTGGAGGCGGGCGAGCGCTGCTGCGGAGCGCTGGTCCATCACATGGGCCGCGAGGCGGAGGCGCTCGACTTCGCTCGCCGGGCGGTGGACGCCTGGTGCGCGCGCGCCGACAACGGGGGGCTCGACGCCATCCTCGTCACCACATCCGGCTGCGGCACCACGATCAAGGACTACGGCCACATGCTGCGCCTCGATCCGGCCTATGCCGACAAAGCGGCGCGGGTCTCCGCTCTTGCGAAGGACGTGACCGAGTATCTGGCGGGGATCGAACTGCCACGGCCGACAGGCGGGGAGGGCCTCGCCGTCGCCTATCACTCCGCCTGTTCAATGCAGCACGGCCAGCGGATCGTGCGCCAGCCGAAGGCACTGCTGACGGCAGCCGGCTTCGTCGTGCGCGACGTGCCGGAGGGCCATCTGTGCTGCGGCTCGGCCGGCACCTACAACATCCTGCAACCGGAGATCGCCACGCGGCTGCGCGATCGCAAGGTGAGGAACATCGAGAGCGTCGCGCCGCAGGTCATCGCCACCGGCAATATCGGCTGCATCACCCAGATCGGCTCCGGCACGGCGGTTCCCGTCCTGCATACGGTGCAGTTGCTCGACTGGGCCTATGGCGGACCGCGTCCGGCTGCGCTTGATCGGGTCGCAGCGGTCGTCGCCGCGCCGTGAACGATTGAAGAGGCAGAGGACTGTCCGACGGGGGTCGCCGCACTCGCGGATAAATGCGTGAGATGCGCCAGAACGAATGGCACCCGATGCTGAGCACGATCGAAGGTTGGGCGAGGGCGATCAAGCGGGACGTCGTGGCCTTGTGGATCGCCGCCCGTGACCCGAGGACTCCCTGGCTCGCCAAAACCGCCGCTGCCGCCGTCGCAGCCTACGCGCTCAGCCCGATCGACCTCATCCCAGACGTCATCCCGATCCTCGGCTATGTCGACGAAGCGATCCTGCTGCCTCTCGCTATCGCGCTGATCGTAAGGATGATTCCCGCCGACCTGATGCAGGCCTATCGCGCCGCCGCCGCCGCCCGCTCGCGGCCCGTCAGCCGGTGGGGCATGATCGCGATCGTCGGAGTCTGGCTGTTCGCCGGCCTCGCCACCCTCTGGTGGTCCTGGCCGTTCCTGAAGGCCTGCCTTCAGTCCGAGCTGCCATGAGCCGATGGCGCCGGCTCACGGGAGAGAGGCCCGCGGGTGCGGGCCTCCAAAGGGCCAGGCGTGCCCGATCGCTGCGATCAGCCGCCGAAGATGGTGGCGAGGAGATCGAAGCCCTTCTCGCGATAGACGCCGTCGCGTCCCTCGCCGTTCGGCCCGATGACGACGACCTTTGCGCCGACATCGGCCCGACCGTAGAGGTTGGTGACGTCCTCGTTCATCATCCGGATGCAGCCCGACGACATGTTCAGGCCGATGGTCCATGGCTGATTGGTGCCGTGGATGCGGAACTGCGAGTCGTGGCCATTGCGGTAGAGGTACATGGCCCGCGCGCCGAGCGGGTTGTCCGGGCCGCCCTCCATGTAGGCCGGCAGGATGTGGCCCTGCTTGCGCTCGCGCACCACCATCTCCGGCGGCGGAGTCCAGCCCGGCCACTCCGCCTTGCGGCCGATCTTCATCACGCCCGACCAGCCGAAGCCCTCGCGGCCGACGCCGACGCCGTAGCGGACCGCCTTGCCGTCGCCCTGCACGAAGTAGAGGAACTTGCGCTGGGTATCGACGATGATGGTTCCCGGCGCCTCGGCGGTCTCGATCCGCACGTTCTTGCGGCGGAACTCGCTCGGCACCTGCCGCACGGTGTGGCGGAGACGCGACGGATCGTAGGTCTCCCACTGGCCGGTCGCGTAGTTGTAGCGCTTGAGCTCCTCGGCCTTCGCCGGCTGCAGGGCGCCAAAGCCGATGACGCCGGCGCACAGCGCCAGCACGAGATGTTTTGCGAACATGCTACCCCCTCGGTTTTTCGATTTCCGCACTCGGCAGGCGGATTGATCGTATGACGACGCGTCGTTTGCCGAACGCATCGCCCGCTGATGCGATGCACCCGAACGGCGCCCGCAGCGGTTTCAGGCGCCCACTGTTGCCATCAGAGCACAACGACCGTCGTGCCGACATTCACGCTGTCGTACAGCTCGATCACATCCTCGTTGCGCATGCGGATGCAGCCGGACGACATGGCCTTGCCGATGGTGGACGGCTGGTTGGTGCCGTGAATGCGATAGAGCGTCGAGCCGAGATACATGGCGCGGGCGCCGAGCGGGTTCTGCGGCCCGCCGTCCATCATCGCTGGCAGGTCGCGGCCGCGCTTCTTCTCGCGCGCGATCATCTCGGCCGGCGGACGCCACTGCGGCCACTCGCGCTTGGCCGTCACCTTGTGGGTGCCGGCCCACTCGAACCCGGGCTTGCCGACGCCGACGCCATAGCGGCGCGCCTTGCCGTCCGCCTCGACGTGGTAGAGGAACTTCTGCCCGGTATCGATGACGATCGTGCCCGGCGCATAGTTGCCGGCGTAGTCGACCTCCTGCGGCAGGAATTGCGGGTCGATCCCGCGGGCGCTGGTCGAGGCGACCGTCGTCGTGCGGCGCGTCGGGACCGTCGCCACCGTGGCGGCGCGGCGGACGGGCGCGACCGTGCCGCCCTGCGGGTGATAGGCCGGCCCGGCCGGGCGTGCCGGCGCCATCAGCGCGGCCCCGGTGGTGCCGACGACGACACCTGCGGCATTGGTGCTGGCTCGCGGGGGCAGCGGCTGGCGGTAATCGGCGACGACGCCCGAGCTCGGAGCGAGCTGGACGATCCAGGGTTCGGCAACGCCCGGCGCGACCTGAAGCGGCGCGCGCGCCGCATAGCGGTCACGCGCAGTGGCGGGAACGGCAACCAGGGTGGCGACGGCCAGGACGGCCAGTCCGGGGGCGATGATCTTGCGCATCTGCGTGGTCCTCGATGATGTCGGGACATCGCGGCCTCGATCCGCCGTCCCGCTGCACGCAAGGCTGCCGCAAAGAGGCGAGCGAATGGTGAATCGATTCCGCCCGGCGGGCGGCACGGCTCGAAACCGTCCGGTATGGTTGACGAAGCTTTGCCTCGGGCGCCTCAGCGGGCGCGCACCCGGCGCCGTGCCGAGCGGAGAATGCCCGGCAGCAGCGGGCGGACCTCGGCCTCGCTCATGCCGGGGCGCAGGCGGTCGTCGCAGAGCATGTTCAGGATGATCCGGTCGTAGGCCGTGAAGCCGGACGCCGTGGATCGATCGTTGAAGACGCTCTGCGGCGCCTCCGCGTCATCGTCGAGGGGCCCCAGTCCCTGCAGCACCTCCTCCACCAGGCAGCGACGGAACAGCCGGTCGCCTTCGTCCGCCACGATCAGCGCATCGGAACGCACGATGCCACGGCTGTCGTAGCGCGCGCGAACGATGCAACTGCCGGGTACGGTCATGAAGGGGTTGCCGTACACCTGTCGGCCGACCCGCTGATAGTCGCGGCGCGGCAGGAGATGAACGACGAAATTGGGCGAGGCGCCGGGTTGCACGAGCCGGGCATCGAGGCCGTGGATCGCTCCCGGCAGCGACCGAAGGAACCGCTCGGCCGCGCGTCGCCGCTTGCCGCCGACGGCGTCGTCCAGCGCGAAGCGCACCGGTCCGGCGAACTTGCGCACATAGTGTCCGCTGCCGAACGGCCCTGAAAATTCCGACGAGAAGACGACCCGGACGAAGCCGTCGATCATCCGCTCGTCGCTCGCGGCGCAGCTCGCGGGGACGGGCAGGAGGAGGAGCAGCGACAGGGTCGCGGCGATCCCGAGCTTGTGCGGGGCAGACACGAGGACGCTCCGTTCGATGCGACGCAAGCCGAGCATCAGCAACGTCATCTTGAATGGAGATCGCCGCTGCGGCAAGGCTCTTGCTGCATGGCAGCATCAATCTTGTGCGACGCAATAAATGTTGGCAGTCTGCGCCGTGCTCACCGAGTGCTCCGCGCCATTGACCAGGATTTGCCGATGATCGCCCTGACGCTTCTCGTGTGCCTGCGTACCGCCCCGATCGACTGCCACTCCGAGGAGATCGCCTTCGACGGCGGCATCATGCAGTGCGCCATCTTCGGCCAGGCGGCCGCCGCCGACTATCTCGAAGGTCGGCCGAAATGGCTGCTGCGCAAATGGAGCTGCGGCACCCGGCGCCTCGTGCGCGCCTGATCGAACGCGCCTCGCCGCCGGACTTGCTTCGCCCCGGCCGAAACGGCACTGAAGCGGGATGAGCGAGACGAGCGAGAGCGCCGGGCTGATCCGCGGCGAAGACGGCCAGCTGCGCTGCCGCTGGCATGGCGGCGACGCCGAATACCAGCGCTATCACGACGAGGAATGGGGCCGGCCGGTCGCCGACGAGCGGCGGCTGTTCGAGAAGCTCTGTCTCGAGGGCTTCCAGGCCGGCCTCTCCTGGATCACCATCCTGCGCCGCCGCCCGGCCTTCCGCGAGGTCTTCGCCGGTTTCGACATCGAGCGGGTGGCGGCCTTCGACGCCGTCGACGTCGAGCGGGCGCTCGCCGACGCGCGGATCATCCGGCACCGCGGCAAGATCGAGGCCGTGATCAACAACGCCCGCCGCACGATCGCGCTGCAGCAGGAGGTCGGCTCGCTTGCCGGCTATCTCTGGTCCTTCGAGCCGCCCGCCGAGGAGCGGCCCGACCGGCTGACGGCCGAGTGGCTGCGCGCCAACCCGGTGACGCCGGCCTCGACGCGCCTGTCGAAGGCGCTGCGCAAGCGCGGCTTTGCCTTTGTCGGTCCGACGACCGTCTATGCCTTCATGCAGTCGATGGGATTCGTCAACGACCACGTCGAGGGCTGCGCCTGCCGCGCCGCCTGCGAGGCCGAGAGGGGCCTGTTCCAGCGGCCGCAGGTGACGGCGGGCTGACGGGTCCGACGTCCCCGACGCGAGGCGGCCGGCCGATCGACAACTGACTGCCGGGGCGGGCGGGACGCGCCGAACTTGCCGCACCGGCGGGGATGCGATAACCACCCGGCAAAGTCGCGTGGCGGCGTTTCAGCATCTCTTGACCGGGCAGATCATGGCTTCCAACAAGCCGACACGGGTGAAGGCGCGCGTGCCGCGCGGCTTCGTCGACCGCAGCGCCGACGACCTGCGCGCGCAGGACGCGATGCTGGCGAAGATCCGCCGCGTCTACGAGACCTACGGCTTCGAGCCGGTCGAGACGCCGGTCTTCGAATACACCGACGCGCTCGGCAAGTTCCTGCCCGACAGCGACCGCCCGAACGAGGGCGTGTTCTCGCTGCAGGACGAGGACGAGGCGTGGATGAGCCTGCGCTACGACCTGACGGCGCCGCTCGCCCGCTACGTCGCGGAGAACTACGAGACCCTGTCGAAGCCCTATCGCAGCTATCGCGCCGGCTACGTCTTCCGCAACGAGAAGCCGGGGCCGGGGCGCTTTCGCCAGTTCATGCAGTTCGACGCCGACATCGTCGGTGCGCCGAACGTCTCGGCCGATGCCGAGATGGCGATGATGATGGCCGACACGATGGAGGCCCTCGGCATCCCGCGCGGGCAGTACGTCATCCGGGTGAACAACCGGAAGGTCCTCGACGGCGTGCTCGAGGCGATCGGCCTCGGCGGCGACGAGAACGCCGGCCGGCGGCTCACGGTGCTCAGGGCGATCGACAAGCTGGACAAGTTCGGCGTTGAGGGCGTGCGCGAACTCTTGGGCAAGGGCCGGCTCGACGAGAGCGGCGACTTCACCAAGGGTGCGGAGCTAGACGGCGAGCAGATCGATAAGCTGCTGCCATTTCTGACGACTCCAGACATGGATGAGTTGACGACGACACTCAGCGTCGGCGCCACGGTCGGACGTCTCGCTGAGGGTGTCCGTGAGCTAGGCGACATCGGCGCGTTCGTGAAGGCCGCAGGCTACGAGGGGCGTGTCAAGATCGACCCCTCCGTCGTCCGCGGGCTCGAATACTATACCGGTCCCGTCTTCGAGGCCGAGCTCCTGTTCGATGTGACCAACGAGAAGGGCGAGGTCGTGCGGTTCGGCTCGGTCGGCGGCGGCGGACGCTATGACGGCCTCGTCTCGCGCTTCATGAGCCAGCCGGTGCCGGCGACGGGCTTCTCCATCGGCGTCTCCCGCCTGATGACGGCGCTGAAGAATCTCGGCCGGCTCGAGACCTCGAGCCGTACCGGCCCGGTGGTCGTCACCGTCATGGACCGCGACCGCATGGCCGACTACCAGGCGATGGCGACCAAGCTGCGCGACGCGCTGAACGGCGACCCGAGCCAGCCGCCCGTCCCCGTCGAGGTGTTCCAGGGCAACCCGAAGCAGTTCGGCAAGCAGCTGCAATATGCCGACCGGCGCGATGCGCCCGTCGTCGTCATCCAGGGCGGCGACGAGAAGGCGGCCGGCAAGGTGCAGGTCAAGGATCTCGCCCTCGGCAAGGCAATCGCCGAGACGATCACCGACAACGCCGAGTGGCGCGAGGCGCGCGCCGGGCAGGAGCTGGTGGACGAGGCCGACCTCGTCGACGCCGTGCGCCGCATCCTAGAGGCGCAGCGTGCGCGTGTTGGAGCCGGGCAGGGCTGAGGTGAGCGCCGCCGCGATGACCTTCGAGACCGACCTCGCGGCCGCGCTCGCCGCACGCGACGCACCGCGCGTCGCGGTCGATGTGCTCGTGCCGGCCGATCCCTATCTCGACACGGCCGGCGAGTCGCTGCGCCGCCGCATCTTCCTGACGCGCGGCGAGAGCGGCGAGGACCTGTGCCTGCGGCCGGACTTCACCATCCCCGTCTGCCTGCGCCACATCGAGGCGCAGGGCGTGCTGCCCCGCCGCTATTCCTATCTCGGCCTCGTCTTCCGCCAGCACCGCCGCGAGCGCGAAACCGAGTTTCGCCAAGCCGGCATCGAGGATCTCGGCGAGCCGGACGTCGCCGCGGCCGATGCGCGGGCCCTCGCCGATGCGCTGGCCGCGCTCGCCACCTGCGGGCTCGCCGGGGACCTGACGACGCTCGTCGGCGATCAGGCCCTGTTCGAGGCGTTCCTCGCCGCGCTCGGCCTGCCGGCCGGCTGGCAGCGCCGGCTGATCCGCACGTTCGGCGACGATGTGCAGCTGGCGAGCGCGTTGACGCGCCTGTCCCGCCCGGCGGAAGACCGGCTCGCCGGCCTCGAACCGGAGCTGCACGCGCTGGCGCGCGCCGGCGACCGTGGCGGGCTCTCTGCAATCGTGCGCGAGCGGATGGAGGAGGGCGGCCTCTCGCCCCATGCCGGCCGCGATCCCAGTGAGATCGCGGCCCGGCTGATCGAGAAGGTGGCGATCGCCGAGGCCCGCCTCGATGCGGCGGCGCTGGCGCGGCTGAAGGCGTTCCTGGCGATCGACTGCAGCCTGGCGGCGGCCAGCGGGGAGTTGCGGCGGCTGGCGGCCGAGAGCGGCGTCGACTTCGGCCGGGCACTCGCGCAGTTCGAGGCGCGCAACGCCGCCCTTGCGGCGGCCGGCGTCGATCTGGCGGCGCTCGACTACCGGGCCGCCTTCGGACGGCCCCTCGACTACTACACCGGCTTCGTCTTCGAGATCCGGCCGCGAGCCGGGGGCGAGGTGCTCGCCGGCGGCGGGCGCTACGACCGGTTGCTGACCTATCTCGGCGCGCGCGCGCCGGTGCCGGCGGTCGGCTTCTCGCTCTGGCTCGACCGGATCGAGGCGATCGGAGGCGATACGCCATGAGCGTCACCCTCGCCATTCCGTCCAAGGGGCGGCTGAAGGACGACACGATTGAGCGGCTGGCGGCGGCCGGCATTCGCGTTGCGCTCGACGAGGACGCGCGCAGCTATCGCGCCGCAGCGCCCGAGATCGAGGGCCTCGACGTGATTCTGATGTCGGCCTCCGAGATCGCCCGCGAACTCGCAGCAGGGTCGATCGACTTCGGCGTCACCGGGCTGGATCTCCTGCACGAGACGATCGAGGAGGCCTCCGGCACGGTGGAGGTCGTCGCCGAACTCGGCTTCGGCCATGCCGACGTCGTCGTCGCCGTGCCCGAGGCCTGGGTCGATGTCGACGGCATGGACGATCTCGACGACGTCGCCGCCGGCTTCCGCCAGCGGCATCACCGCCGGATGCGGATCGCAACCAAATACCGCCGGCTGACGGAAGGCTTCTTCACCCGCCGTCATGGCATCCAGACCTACCGGATCGTCGAGAGCCTCGGTGCGACGGAGGCCGCGCCCGCGGCGGGAACCGCCGACATCGTCGTGGACATCACGACAACCGGGTCGACCCTGCGTGCCAACCGGCTGAAGACATTAGACGATGGGCTAATCCTCGCATCCCAGGCGTGTATCGCGCTGCGAAAGAGCGCGATGCGCGATCCTCCCGAGGCAGCGATGGTGACGCAGCTGTGCAGGATGTTGCGAGCCGCGGCCGTCTGAGCATCTGCAGCAGATGCAACCCACGGTTTGCATCCCCGTCGCTCTGAGAGGTGAGCCATGGGACGCTGCAACCCATTGGTTTGTTGACCTTATTACCCGTTCTCGTAAGATTTCGTCGAACGTCGTAGCGGGGTCGAAGTGTGCATCCTTCGACTGACCTGCTGAAAGCGATTTTGAGGGAGCGTCCATGACCAACCAGCGAGCAACCGCCAAGCGTATCATGGATGAACTGGTTTCTCTGGCGGCACGTGCGCGCGAAGCGGAGATGCCGATGCTCGCCTATCTCTTGAAGGTCGCCATCGAAGAGGCGCGCGATTGCGCCGGCGAGCGCGGCGGCAACGAGATGTCCTCCGACGGCCTGCGCTGAAGGCGGTCCGTCGCTGGGTCGATGCGAGGCGGCGTCGTGACGCGCCGCCCCAAGATCTCGATTCAGCCCGGCCGGACCATGGCCGCGGGATCGACGATCCGCTCGTAGTCTTCGGCCGAGACGAGGCCGGAGGCGATGGCCTCCTCCCGCAGGGTCGTGCCCTTCTTGTGGGCGGTCTTGGCGATCGTGGCGGCATTGTCGTAGCCGATGGTCGGCGCCAGCGCCGTCACCAGCATCAGCGACTGCTCCATCAGGTCGCGAATGCGCGCCTCGTTAGCCTCGATGCCGTCGACGCAGTGCTCGGCGAAGCTGACCATGCCGTCGGCGAGGAGCCGGATCGAGGACAGCACCGCGTTGGCGATCACCGGCTTGAAGACGTTCAGCTCGAAATGACCCTGGCTCGAGGCGACCGTCACCGTCGTCGCGTGGCCGAAGATCTCGGTCGCCACCATCGTCAGCGCTTCGGCCTGGGTCGGGTTGACCTTGCCCGGCATGATCGAGGAGCCGGGCTCGTTTTCCGGCAGCGACAGCTCGCCGAGACCGGAGCGCGGGCCGGAGCCGAGGAAGCGGATGTCGTTGGCGATCTTGAAGAGATCGGTCGCGAGCGCGTTGAGGCTGCCGTGGAAGAAGGCGAGGGCGCCATGCGAGGCGAGCGCCTCGAACTTGTTCTCCGCTGTGCGGAAGGGCTCGCCGGTGAGGCTCGCGATCTCGCGCGCCACGGCTTCGTCGAAGCCAACCGGTGAGTTGAGGCCGGTGCCGACCGCCGTGCCGCCCTGGGCGAGGGCGTGGACGCCGTCGAGTGCCGCAACGATCCGCTGCCGACCGAGCTTCAGGGCCGCGACATAGCCAGAAAATTCCTGGCCGAGCGTCACCGGCGTCGCGTCCTGAGTGTGGGTGCGGCCGATCTTGATGATCGAGGCGAAGGCGTCCGCCTTCTTGGCGAGCGCCGCTTCCAGCCGGTCCAGCGCGGGCAGCAGGCGGCGCTTGGCCTCCAGCACCGTCGCCACATGCATCGCCGTCGGGAAGGTGTCGTTCGACGACTGGCTCATGTTGACGTGGTCGTTCGGATGGATCGGCTTCTTCGACCCCATCTCACCGCCGAGCATCTCGATCGCGCGGTTCGAGATCACCTCGTTGACGTTCATGTTGGTCTGGGTGCCCGAACCGGTCTGGTAGACGACGAGCGGGAAATGGTCGTCGAGCTTGCCGGCGATGATCTCGTCGGCGGCCGACTGGATGGCGGCCGACAGCTCCGGCTGCAGCGTGCCGGCGGCGGCGTTGACGTGGGCTGCGGCCTTCTTGATGAGCGCCATGGCGTGGATCAGCGGGATCGGCTGGCGATCGGTGCCGATCTTGAAGTTGTTGCGCGAACGCTCGGTCTGCGCGCCCCAGTAGCGATCGCTCGCCACCTCGATCGGTCCAAAGGAATCGGTCTCTCGCCGCGTCTCGCTCATCGTTTCCGCCCATTCGTTGAGGGCCGCCGGACGCAGGCGTCCAGCAGCCGGTGGCGGATACCTATTCCGCTTTGGCGCGCAGCAAAACCCCTCCGGCAGCAGGCGCGCGACACGGCACAAAGAAAACGGCCGCCCCTTGCGGAGCGGCCGTCGTCCCTTTCGACGCGATGGATGCGCTCAGTCGAGCTGATCCTTCACCGCGTCCTTCACCTTGCCGTAGTTCTTCTGGGTCTTGCCCTCGGCCTGATCCACGACGCCTTCGGCCTCCATGTCGCGGTTGCCGGTCGCGCGGCCGACGCTTTCCTTGATGTTGCCGCCGACCTCCTTGAGGCCACCCTTCATTTCGTTCTTGTCCATGACGGATCTCCCGTTATCGGTCTGCCCATCGGCAGGTCGTGAAATCAACGGCTTTGCTGAGCTTCCGTTCCGCCTGCGACACTGCTGCAGGTCGGGACATGGGACCTGAGATCCGGCCGCCCTTGAGCCGGCGGATCACCGCGCCGACGCTGCGAACCGGCCGCCGGCAGAGGTTTCAGTGCGGAGGCACGGGGAACAACGCGCCGGTTCCCCGACAGCCGGACGGGCAGAGCGTTCAGCGACTGGTGGGCGGTCCGGCGCGGATGATGCGCAGTGGTTACTTCAACGGCGCTTCGCCTGCGGGCACGTCGCCGACCGGCTCGCCGGCGAGAACCGCTCGTCGCTCCTGCGCCTTCAACTCCTCGAGCGCCGGCATCGACATGATGTTGTAGCCGGAATCGACGAAGTGGACCTCGCCGGTGACCCCGTTCGCCAGCTCCGACAGAAGGTACAGCACCGAGCCGCCGACCTCCTGGATTGTGACGTTGCGCCGGAGCGGACCGTTCTTGCGCTGGTAGTTGAACATCAGCCGCGCGTCGGACACGCCGGCGCCGGCGAGCGTGCGGACCGGGCCGGCCGAAACGGCGTTGACGCGGATGTTGCGCGGCCCGAAGTCGGCGGCGAGGTAGCGCACAGAGGCTTCGAGCGCCGCCTTGGCGACGCCCATCACGTTGTAGTTCGGCATCACCCGGGTCGAGCCGCCATAGGTGAGGGTCACCAGCGAGCCGCCGTTCGGCATCAGGTCGACCGCCCGGCGCGACAACTCGGTGAAGGAGTAGCAGGAGATCAGCATCGTGCGCACGAAGTTCTCGCGCGTGGTGTCGGCGTAGAGCCCCTTCAGCTCGTTCTTGTCGGAAAAGGCGATCGCGTGGACCAGGAAATCGATCGAGCCCCAAGCCTGGCGGAGGCTGTCGAAGACCGCGTCCAGCGAGCGCTCGTCCTCCACGTCGCAGGGCAGCACCAGCTTGGAGCCGA
Organism: Mangrovibrevibacter kandeliae; assembly: GCF_024519155.1. Taxonomy (GTDB): domain Bacteria; phylum Pseudomonadota; class Alphaproteobacteria; order Rhizobiales; family Rhizobiaceae; genus Mangrovibrevibacter; species Mangrovibrevibacter kandeliae. The sequence goes on from NZ_JANIFJ010000001.1 coordinate 290,388, forward strand.
TCTCGTCGGCGAGCGGGCGCACCCGCTTGCCGAACGCCTCGCCCTGGTAGGTGAGGGCGATTTCCGCTCCGTTGGCGGCCAGCGCCTTGGCCGCGCCCCAGGCGATCGAGTTGTGGTTGGCGACGCCCATCACGAGGCCGCGCTTGCCTTTCATCAGGTCGCTCATCCCGGTCTCTCTCAGTTCTCGACGCGCTGGAACACGAGCGAAGCGTTGGTACCGCCGAACCCGAACGAATTGGACAGGACGCGCTCCAGCCGGACACCGTCGACGCGCTCGCGCACGATCGGGATGCCGGCAAACTCCGGGTCGAGCTCGTCGATGTGGGCGCTCTTGGCGATGAAGCCGTCACGCAGCATCAGGAGGCAGTAGATCGCCTCCTGCACGCCGGTGGCGCCCTGCGAATGGCCGGTCAGCGCCTTGGTGCCGGAGATCGGCGGGATCCGCTCGCCGAAGACCTCGCGGATCGCCTGGATCTCCATGCGGTCGCCGACGGTGGTCGAGGTCGCGTGCGGATTGATGTAGTCGATCGGACCCTCGAGACCGGCCAGCGCCATCTTCATGCAGCGCACCGCGCCCTCGCCGGAGGGCGCCACCATGTCGGCGCCGTCCGAGGTGGCGCCGTAGCCGACGATCTCGCCGAGAATCCTCGCGCCACGCGCCTTGGCGTGCTCGTACTCCTCCAGCACCAGCACGCCGGCGCCGCCGGCGATGACGAAGCCGTCGCGGCCCGCATCGTAGGGGCGCGACGCCTCGGATGGCCTGTCGTTGTAGCCGGACGATAGCGCTCCCATCGCGTCGAACAGCACGCTGAGGGTCCAGTGGAGGTCCTCGCAGCCGCCGGCGAATACGACGTCCTGCTTGCCGAGTTGGATCTGCTCGTAGGCGTTGCCGATGCAGTGGCTGGAGGTCGAGCAGGCCGACGAGATCGAGTAGTTGACGCCCTTGATCTTGAACCAGGTGGCGAGCGTCGCCGACGCGGTCGAGGACATCGCCTTCGGCACCACCGTCGGGCCGACCTTGCGGGGGCCCTTGTCGCGGGTGATGTCCGCCGCCGCGACGATCGACTGGGTCGACGAGCCGCCCGAACCCATGATGATGCCGGTGCGTTCGTTCGAGACCTCGCCCGGCTCGAGGCCGGCATCGGCGATCGCCTGTTCCATCGCGACGTGGTTCCAGGCGGTGCCGCCGCCGTGGAAGCGCAGCGCCCGGCGGTCGAGCACCTGCGAGGGATCGAGCGTCGGCTTGCCGTGCACGTGGCAACGGAAGCCGAGTTCGGCATATTCGGGGGCGAAGCTGATGCCGGAGCGCGCTTCCTTCAGCGAGGCGGCCACCTCATCGACCGTATTGCCGATGGAGGACACGATCCCCATCCCGGTCACGACGACCCGTCTCATCCCTGTTCCTCCATCATGGTCTCTTGCGCACGGCACAGGCCGGCGAGGGAGGCTCCTGGCGAGCCTCCGTCAGCGCTCATCTGGTGCGCGAGCTCACCAGTTTCACGAGGCCTGGCCGGCCGCCGCGCCCGAATCCTCGTCGCGGAAGAGGCCGACGCGCAATCCGCTCGCCTGGTAGATCACCTCGCCATCGGCCTTCATCCAGCCATCGGCGATGCCGAGCTTCAGCCGCGAGCGCATCACCCGCTTGAAGTCGACCCCGTATTCGACCCGGCTGACGCGCGGGGTGACCTGGCCGGTGAACTTCACCTCGCCGACACCGAGCGCGCGGCCGCGCCCCTCCTCGCCGAGCCAGCCGAGGAAGAACCCGGTCAGCTGCCACAGGGCATCGACGCCGAGGCAGCCCGGCATCACCGGATCGCCTTCGAAGTGGCAGCCGAAGAACCAGAGGTCCGGCCGGATGTCGAACTCGGCGCGGATCATGCCCTTGCCGAACTCGCCGCCCGCCTCCGAAACTTCGGTGATGCGGTCGAACATCAGCATGGGGGGCAGCGGGAGCTGGGCATTGCCGGCGCCGAACAACTGCCCGTGACCACAGGCCAGAAGGTCCTCGTAGTCATATCGCGTCTTGCGTGTCGCCATCGTCTCGTTCCAAAACCTCCCGGGTCGTGCGCGAGTATAGGATTGGCGACGCCCTTAGCACGCCTCTTCCCACAGGCAAACCGGCGGCCGAGGTCGCGTCCGGACCGTCTCGTCCTCCGGTCGGAGCGGCGCACGAAGGCTGGGCCGCGCCCTCCAAGGCGGATCGCAGTCGTCGGGAGGGGGCGATTTCAGGGAGCACAGCGTGCGCTGGTTGTGGATCATCGGGGCTCTCGTGCTGTTCGCCCCTGTCCGGGTACAGGCCGCGGCATGGACCGCCGACACCAGGGGTGCGCTGGCGAGCGCCGGCCTCGACGCCGACGGCGCATCACTTCGCCTCGTCTGCCAGCGGGGCGACGGGCGGCTCGACCTGCGCGTCGCCGCCGCCGACTGGCATTTTGCGCCCGCCGCTCCGGCGACGATCGCCGCCTCGGTGGACCTCACCGCCTACATTCTGGAGGGGCGGGCCGAGGCCGACGATCCTCACGCGCTCCTCCATCGCGCCAGCTTCGAGGCGATGACCGAGCTCCTGTCGGCGCTGAAGGGCGGGCACGAGGTGGAGATCGCGACGCCGCAGGGGCGTCTACTTCTGCCCCTGACGGGTTCGTCGAAGGCCATCGCCGCGCTGGAAGCCGCCTGCCGCGGCTGACACGGCGCGATGACGCGCACCGCTTGCCTTTTGTCGACGGAGGTTTAAGGGTTTGCGCCGCTCGCGCCGGACTGGAGGCTGGCGCCGAGCTTTCCCGCACCGCCGCCGCCTATCACACCATCATCGGGAGGACACCCATGGATCGCCGCTCGTTCATCAAGAGAGCCGGCCTCGCCGGCGCCGCCGCAGCCGGAACCGCAGGCCTTGCCGCCCCCGCCATCGCGCAGGACAAGCCGAAGGTCACCTGGCGCATGACCTCGTCGTTTCCGAAGTCGCTGGAGACGATCTTCGGCACCTCGGTGAAGATGGCACAGTACGTGCGCGATGCGACGGACGGCAATTTCGACATTCAGGTGTTCGCGGCCGGCGAAATCGTTCCCGGCCTGCAGGCGCTCGACTCGGTGCAGTCGAACACCGTCGAGCTCGCGCACACGGCGACCTACTACTATGTCGGAAAGGATCCGGCCTACGCGCTCGGCACCGCCGTGCCGTTCGGCCTCAACGCCCGCCAGATGAACGCCTGGTTCTACTATGGCGGCGGCAACGACCTGATGAACGACTTCCTCGGCAAGAACGGCCTTTACGGCCTGCCCTGCGGCAACACCGGCGCCCAGATGGGCGGCTGGTACCGCAAGGAGATCAACACGGTCGACGATCTGAAGGGGCTGAAGCTGCGCATCAGCGGCCTGGCCGGAACGGTCGCCGAGAAGCTCGGCGTCGTGCCGCAGCAGATCCCGGCCGCCGACATCTACCCCGCGCTGGAGCGCGGCACGCTCGACGCAGTCGAATTCGTCGGTCCCTACGACGACGAGAAGCTCGGCTTCTACAAGGTGGCCAAGTACTACTACTACCCGGCCTGGTGGGAAGGCGGCGCCGCGCTGCACGCGCTCGTCAACATGGACCGCTGGAACGAGCTGCCGAAGACCTACCAGGCGATCCTCACCGCCGCCTGCCAGGCGGCGAACTGCGACATGCTCGCCTCCTACGACCAGAAGAACCCGCCGGCGATCAAGCGGCTCCTGGCCGAGGGCGCGCAGCTGCGCGGCTTCAGCCAGGAGATCATGCAGGCCTCCTATGACGCCGCCAAGGAGACCTTCGAGGGGATCATGGCGAAGAACGAGGCCTTCAAGACGCTCTACGAGAGCCAGCAGGCCTTCAAGCGTGATTCGTACCTGTGGCTGCAGATGGCCGAGTACAGCTTCGACACCTTCATGATGATCCAGCAGCGCAACGGCACGCTCTGACGAGCGACGCGCCTTCGACATGATCGGCGGGCGGCCTTCGGGCCGCCCGTTTTCGCTGGGACACGGGCGGATACCTCGCAGAGCGCGCGTCTGCCGGCTATAGGGAGCTGGGCCGGCATCGCCTGTCGGATGAATGGTCCTCTCGGGAGAGCGACAATCGATGCGCCGGACAAGGTGCCCGTCGCGGTCACGACGCTGAACGAACGCAAGGCCGCTGAAGCCGCCCGGCGCAAGGCTGCGGCTGGTCGGATCGTCACAAACCTGCACTCTGCTGCGGCGCCGCTCGGGGGCCGATACGTCGTCTTCGGATCCTACGTGGTCGATGCAATGCGCTTCGACAGCGACCTGGACATCCTCCTCGACTTCCCCCCGGAGCGGACCGGCGAGGCGTGGCGGATCGCGGAGGATGCGGCCGCATCGGCGGATCTGCCGGTCGATCTCCACGATGCGCGAACTTCGCGGCCAAGCTTCGTCGCGCGCGTCGCAACGGGACTGGTGCTGTCGTGACCGATGCCCGCTGGCTCGACGTGGACGATGATGTCGCTGCCGCCACACGACACTTCTCCAATGCGGCCGGTCTCTCCGACGAGTGTCATGGGAGAGGACCTTGGACGCGATCGACTCGCCCGTGGGTCACCACCGCGCGAGCCTCGATAATCCTGTGGCCCCGCGCGGTTTGATAACGTATCGGGAGGTTGCCATACTGATGCGCAGACGCGCCTGCGAAGGCGGGCGCGGCAGAGGAGGAAGAGTTTCATGGACCGTCGTAAGTTTCTGACCAGCGGTGCGATCGGCACGGCCGCCGCCGCCACGCTTGCCGCTCCGGCGATCGCGCAGACGATGCCGAAGGTGCAGTGGCGCTGCACGTCGTCCTTCCCGAAGTCGCTCGACACGATCTACGGCGGCGCGGAAGACCTCGCAAAGTACGTGCGCGAGGCGACCGACGGCAATTTCGACATCCAGACCTTCGCCGCGGGCGAGATCGTCCCCGGCCTGCAGGCGGCCGACGCGGTCACCGGCGGCACCGTGCAGATGTGCCATACGGCCTCGTACTACTATGTCGGCAAGGACCCGACCTGGGCGCTCGGCGGCGCCGTGCCGTTCGCGCTGAACGCCCGCGGCATGCATGCCTGGCTCTACTACGGCGGCGGCAACGACCTCCTGAACGAGTTCTTCGAGGGCCAGGGCCTCCACTACCTTCCGGGCGGCAACACCGGCACGCAGATGGGCGGCTGGTTCCGGCGCGAGATCAACTCGGTGCAGGACCTGAACGGCCTGAAGATGCGAATCGCCGGTCTCGCCGGCCAGGTGATGGGCAAGCTCGGCGTGATCCCGCAGCAGATCGCCGGTGGCGACATCTACCCCTCGCTCGAGCGCGGCACCATCGACGCGGCCGAGTGGATCGGCCCCTATGACGACGAGAAGCTCGGGTTCCAGAAGGTCGCGCCGTTCTACTACTATCCCGGCTGGTGGGAGGGCTGCCTGTCGCTCTGCTTCTTCATCAACAAGGGCGAGTGGGACAAGCTGCCGGACACCTACAAGAGTCTGCTCGGCACGGCGAGCCGCGCCGCGACGCTCGAGATGCTGTCGGAGTACGACTACAAGAACCCGGCGGCGCTGAAGCGTCTCGTCGGCGCCGGCGCGCAGCTGCGCCCCTTCCCGCAGGACGTGATGAACGCGGCCTTCGACGCGGCCCAGCAGGTCTACGCCGAGATCAACGGCAAGAACCCGGCCTTCAAGAAGATCTACGACTCGATGACCGGCTTCCGGGCCGACACCTATCTTTGGCAGCAGGTCGCCGAATACACCTTCGACACCTTCATGATGATCAAGCAGCGCTCCGGCGCCTTGAACCCGCAGGGCTGATCCAGCCTCTCGTCGTGTCGCTATTGCGGCCCCGGCACCGCGCCGGGGCCGCTCGCGTTCTGCCTCGGCTTGCGCGGGACTGGCGCTTCCAGCCCCTGATAATTCAGCCGGTTGATCAAGGTTAAGCCCTTGTCAATGCAGGTTAACAAAGCCTGAACCCTCCGGGCGGCGCAGCTTCACGCGCGCAACTGCCCAAGATCGCCGGCCTCGCCCGGCCGTGATCCAGCTTCGAGCTTCTTTCATGTCGCAAGACGTCGCCCGCGGTGGCGGTCTGACCGGCGCCGAGCGGACAACAGGCTCTCGCGAAAGAAGCAACCTCATGATCCCTGTCATCTCGATCGGTACCCTGAAGACCTCCGGCACCACGACCCTGTCGCTGACCCTTGCCAGCGTCGCTGCTGCGGCCGAAATCCCGACCGTCATCGTGGACGCCGCCAGGGATGCCGATCTCGGCAACTGGTCGCGCATGGCGGGGCGCCCGCCCCGCATCAGCGTCGAACGGGTGGAAGACGACACCGCACTCGAGCGCTGCGTGCGTGCGGCCCGGCGCCGCGGCGACTTCGTCGTCATCGACTGCGGGGACACCGCCGCCGCGATCACCGCCGGGGCTCGCCTGGCAGACCGGGCGATCGTGCCGGTGCGCTTCTCGCCGCTCTCGGCCCACGCGGCTGTCGCCACCGACCGGATCCTCGCCGCCGACGTCGACGGCGGGCGTCCCGGCCGCGACCGCTGCTTTGCCGCCTGCGGCATGACGGCGATCCCCAGCCGCATCGCCCGCACGCTCGAGGCGATCATCGACCAGAGCCCGACGCGCAAGCTCGACATCGGCCTCGTCCAGCGCGCGGCCTACGAGGCGCCCTTCCTGCATGGCGGCACCATCTTCACCCTCGCCGACGAGATCGCGCCCGGTCTCGACCGGGCCCGCGCGGAGGCGGCGAGCTTCGCCTTCGAGGTCGGGGTGCTCGGCACCACGCAGACCGCGTCGGCCCTGGCGGAGGTCGCCCAGGCGGCCTGATGTCCGCAAGACCGCTGCAAATGGAAAGGCCCGCGCCATCGGTGCGGGCCTTGCTGTTCTGCGGCGGCTCTCGCCTCAGTTGAACTTCGGCGGCTGCGACAGGTCCGTCGCCGGATCGGGGGTCGGTGTCGACCCATTGCCCGGCGTCGTCTGCGGCCCCGCGTCGGTGCCGCCGAAATTCGGCAGCGGCGTCGCAATCGGGTTCGGGCTCGCCGGCGGCAGGCCGAGGGGCGGCAGGCCGAGCGGATTGTTCTCCTGCGGCGCGGCAGACGACGCGCCGGCCGACGACGCCGGCGGTTGCTGCTGCGGCAGTCCGAGCGGCGGCAGGCCGAGCGGATTGTTGCCACCGGCACCGCTGCCTCCGCCCTGCTGCGGGAAGCCGAGCGGCGGCAGGCCGAACTGGTTGCTCCCGGCGCCTCCCTGGCCGCCGCCGCCCAGCGGCGGCAGCACCAGCTGCTGCGAGGGCGGTGTCACCGGAGCCGGCGACTTGTAGCGCAGCGCCATGCCGGGGAAGAGGATGGTGAGCCCGACCATGATCACCTGGATGATCACGAAGGGCACCGAGCCCCAGTAGATCTGCCCGGTGGTGATCCCTTCGGTGCGCTTGCCCGTGACCTTGTCGATGTAGCTGCCGCGCGGCGCCACCGAGCGCAGGTAGAACAGTGCAAAGCCGAAGGGCGGGTGCATGAAGCTCGTCTGCATGTTGATGGCGAGCAGGATGCCGAACCAGACCAAGTCGATGCCGAGCTTGTCGGCGATCGGGCCGAGCAGCGGCACGATGATGAAGGCCAGCTCGAAGAAGTCGAGGAAGAAGGCGAGGACGAAGACGAGGATGTTGACGACGATCAGGAAGCCGGTCTCCCCGCCCGGCACCGAGGTCAGAAGCTCCTCGACCCAGAGATGGCCGTTGACGCCGTAGAAGGTGAGCGAGAAGACCCGCGCACCGATCAGGATGAAGATCACGAAGGCCGAGAGCTTCGTCGTCGCCTCCATCGCCTGCACCAGCAGGTCATAGGAGAAGCGGCGCTTGGCGAAGGCGAGGATCAGCGCGCCGACCGCGCCCATCGCACCGCCCTCGGTCGGTGTCGCGACGCCGAGGAAGATCGTGCCGAGGACGAGGAAGATCAGCGCCAGCGGCGGGATCATCACGATGATCACCTGCTGGGCGAGATAGGACATGATCTTCAGGTTGAAGACGCGGTTCGCGACCGCTGCGGCATAGACCACGAGGACGCCGAAGACGGCGCCCCAGATGCCGGCGGCCTGCGGCACCCGCGGCTCGAACCACAGCGTCGCCGCATAGGACAGGCCGACCGCGACGGCGAGCGCCACGAACAGCGACAGGACGCCGGAGCCGAGCGTGCGCGCCGCGACCGGGATCGCCGGCGCACTGTCCTTTCTGAACATCGAGACGAGGAAGATGTAGCCCACATAGAGGCTGGTCAGGACGATGCCCGGCACGATCGCAGCCGAGTACATGTCGCCGACCGAGCGGCCGAGCTGGTCGGCGAGCACGATCAGCACCAGCGAGGGCGGAATGATCTGCGCCAGGGTGCCGGAGGCGGCGATGATGCCGGTCGCCACCCGCCGGTCGTAACCGTAGCGCAGCATGATCGGCAGCGAGATCAGGCCCATGGCGATCACCGATGCGGCGACGACGCCGGTCGTCGCGGCAAGCAGCGCGCCGACGAAGACGACGGCATAGGCGAGGCCGCCGCGCACCGGCCCAAACAGCTGGCCGATGGTGTCGAGGAGATCCTCGGCCATGCCGGAGCGTTCGAGGATCAGGCCCATGAAGGTGAAGAACGGGATCGCCAGCAGCGTGTCGTTGGACATCACGCGGCTGCCGTAGAAATTGTCCGGCAGGGCGTTGAGGAGCGGCCAGAAGAGGTTGATCTCGCCGCCGGAATAAGGGGTCAGCTCGACGCCGATGACGAAGAACAGGAGGCCGTTGGCGGCGAGCGAGAAGGCGACGGGGTAGCCCAGCAGGAGAAAGATCACCAGCGAGGCGAACATGATCGGCGCGAGGTTGTGCGCGATGAGCTCGATCATCGGACGTGCTCCTGGTGCACCGTCGCCGGCTCGCCGGCGCCTTCGCCCGGAGCGGTCGCCAGCATTTCATCGGCCGCGGGGTCGGGGTGCTGCTGCGGGGTCGGATCCGGAATGCCGGCGAAGAGCACGCCGGCGCGCTTGATGATCTCGGAGAAGGCCTGCGCCAGCAGGAGGATGAATCCCGCGAGCAGCAGCGCCTTGGCCGGCCAGACGATCAGGCCGCCGGCATTCGGCGAGTACTCGCCAGACCGGTAGGACAGCGAGACATAGGGGATCAGCAGCCAGACCATGAGGATCAGGAAGGGCAGCAGCATGACGATGTGGCCGATCAGGTCGATCCAGTCGCGCGTGCGCTTCTTCAGCCGGCCGGAGACGATGTCGACGCGGATGTGCTCGTTGTTCTGCAGCGTCCAGGCAGCGGCCAGCATGAACACTGCGCCGAACAGGTACCACTGCAGTTCAAGCCAGGCGTTGGATGAAAGGTCGAAGGCCTTGCGCACGATGGCGTTGCCGGCACTCACCAGAACCGCGACGAGCACCATCCAGGACACGCCCCGACCGATCCAGCGGGTCACCGCATCGATGCCGCGCGAGAGCGTAAGCAGCGCCGTCATGATCTCCTCCAAGCAAGTCCGCGCGGGCCATCACCGGCATCCATGCGCTCTCGGCCCGCGTCGACACGCCGGCCGAAGTCGCACGGCGGCTGCCTCGAAGGCAGCCACTTCTTCGTTGCCGGAGGACTGAAGGACGCTTTAGACCAGCCGGATGACGATGTCCGAACCCGTTCGGGCTGGTTAGTTAGATTCCGAATCGGGTGCAAGTCCATTTGAGCCGCATGAGCCAACGGGGAGCACGACAGCAGAAGGCGAGGCCGGTGACGTCGGAGTGGCTGTTCAAGGCGGCGGCGCACTATCTCGAGCGCTACAGCTCGACGGCGGCCAACCTGCAGCGCGTGCTCGAGCGCAAGGTCGCCCGGCGCACGGCCACCGCCGCGACGGCGGATGTGGAGCCTGCGGCGGCAGATCACGGCGCGCTCGTCGCCGCGACGGTCGCGCGCTTCGTCGAACTCGGCCTTCTCGACGACCGCAGCTTTGCCGACGCCAAGCTCGCGACGCTGCGCCGTCGCGGCGCCTCCACGCGCATGGCGGCCGCCAAGCTTGCGCAGAAGGGCGTCGAGCGGGGGATGGTCGAGGCGGTGCTCGCCGCCGACGAGACGAGCGATCGGGAGGCGGCGTTCGCCTTCGTCAAGCGGCGACGCTTCGGGCCGTATCGCACCCGGGATCGGGAGGCACGGCGGGAGAAGGACATTGCGGCGGTCATGCGCGCCGGGTTCTCCTATGCCGATGCCGTGGCGGCCGTCGATGCCGAACAGAGTGACGGCTGAGGTCTCGCCACGCCCAATTCATGTGGTCGGGCAAAGACTTCAAGGGTGCGTCACGCCGTGCTGCGGAACCCGGATGGCCGCCAGCCGTTGACTTCACGAACCCCGATCATCGCGACGCTGCCGGCATCCACGACCCTGGATCTGCGCGGCGCGTCCCACCGTAAGGAGGCACATCATGCCGAAGATCACCGAAGCCAAGATCGCGATCCTCGCCACCGACGGTTTCGAGCAGGCGGAGCTGACCGTGCCGCTCGCCAAGCTCAAGCAGGCAGGCGCCGACGTGCACGTCGTCTCACTCGAGGCCGGCACCATCAAGGGCTGGGACAAGGATCACTGGGGCGACACCGTGCCCGTCGATCGCGTCCTGTCCGACGTGAAGGTGGCCGACTACGACGCGCTCGTCCTGCCCGGCGGCCAGATCAACCCGGACAAGCTGCGTGCCGAAGACTCGGCGGTCACGTTCGTGCGTGAGTTCTTCAACTCCAAGAAGCCGCTCGCCGCGATCTGTCATGCTCCGTGGCTTCTGATCGAGGCCGGCGTCATCGAGGGCCGCGACGTAACCTCCTACAATTCGATCAAGACCGACGTGAAAAACGCCGGCGGCAACTGGATGGACAAGGAGGTCGTGGTCGACAAGGGCCTGATCACCTCGCGCAACCCGGGCGATCTGGAGGCGTTCGTCGCCAAGATCGTCGAGGAGGTGCAGGAGGGTCCGCACCAGCAGCGTCAGGCGGCCTGACCCCCGCTGCATTGTAGAAGAATGGCCGGCGCCCGGGGCGCCGGCCATTCTTTTTGCGTGAACGCCGGGTCAGCGTCAGAGCTGCTCGATCTTGCGTGCCACCTCGTCGATCAGCCGCACCGCCTCGTTGACCTTCTCCCGATCGACCCGCTCGCGCATGCGATTGCCGACGACCGTCCAGAGGTTCATCATCGCACGGCGCAGCGGCATCGCGCCGCCTCGATCCTGCTGGTCGCGCAGCGCGTCAAGGCGGGCGAGCACGGCGACCACCTCGTCGGCGTGCTCCTCCAGATGGCGCGTACCGTCTTCCGTCACCGCAAACAGCTTGCGCGGCTGCTCGGTCGCCTGCTCGGCGATCAGGCCCATGTCGCTGAGCAAGGTCAGCGTCGGATAGACGACGCCCGGGCTCGGCGCATAGACGCCGCCCGTCCGCTCCTCGATCGCCCGGATCAGGTCGTAGCCGTGCCGCGGCTCGTCGGCGATCAGCTTCAGCAGCACCAGCCGCAGCTCGTTTCCGTCGAACATGCGCCGGCGTCCGCCGAAGCGGCCGCCGCCGCGCATGTCGCCGAAGTCCATGCTGTCGCGGCCGAAGCGGGCCGCTTGCATGGCGCGCCAGTCCTGGCCGCAGCCGTGATCTTCACGCCGGTGATGATGTCCCATTCCAAATCGCATTTCCAAAATCCTTTTCAACGCTTTCGATCGGCTCAAGATATATCTTATAACTTCTAGATACAAGAGACCTGGCGGGGGCGCTCCTCGGAGTCGGGGGTGCGGCGCCGGCTCGCGGTGCAGGGCATCAGGAATGGTCGGGTGTCACGGGGCCAGCAGGGCCCCGCGTGGCGGTAGCGTCCGCGCATACCGATTGCCACCGCCGTCCCGCTTCGTGTATGTGGCCAGAACGAGGCATCGCGAGGGGAGGGCCGACCATGGCCGAGCACAGCGCCGACCACGGCTACGATTTCAGCAAGCCGGCTGAGATGGACTACCCGCAGCATGAGGCGACCTACGAGCTCTTCCTCGCCACCTTCAAATGGGGCGCGATCTTCGTCATCGCGCTCATGCTCGGGATGGCGGTCGGCCTCGTCGGCTCCGGCGGCATCTTCGGCGGTCTCTTCACCTTCATCGTCGCCCTCGTCGTGGCGTATGTCCTGGCGCGCTGACCGCTCCGCCTGATCCCGGACGCCCTTGGCGTCTGCAAGCGCGAGGGGAGGCGTCGCTTGAGAGTTTTCGTTGCCAGAGAGATTGACCCGGCAGAGCCGCGCGTCGCGGCCTCGCCGGATACGGTGAAGCGGCTGGTCGGCGTGGGCGCCGAGGTCGTCGTCGAGCGCGGTGCAGGCGAGGGATCGCGGATCCCGGACGACGCCTTTGCGGCTGCCGGCGCGACGCTCGGCGAAGCGCCGGACGCTGCGGCCGCCGATGTCGTGCTCAAGGTGCGCCGGCCGAGCGTGGACGAGGCCCGCGGCTACAAGCCGGGCGCCGCCGTCATCGGCATCCTCGACCCCTTCGGCAACGACGGCGAGATCGCTGCGCTCGCCGAGGCCGGCGTCACCGCCTTCGCCATGGAGTTGATGCCGCGCATCACCCGGGCGCAGGTGATGGACGTCCTGTCGAGCCAGGCGAACCTCGCCGGCTATCAGGCGGTGGTCGACGCGGCGGCTGTCTTCGATCGCGCCTTCCCGATGATGATGACGGCGGCGGGCACGGTGCCGGCGGCACGCGTCTTCGTCATGGGCGCCGGCGTGGCCGGCCTGCAGGCGATCGCGACCGCCCGGCGCCTCGGCGCCGTGGTCACCGCCACCGACGTACGGCCGGCGGCCAAGGAGCAGGTCGAATCGCTCGGCGCGAAGTTCGTCGCCGTCGAGGACGACGAGTTCCGCCAGGCCGAGACCGCCGGTGGCTACGCCAAGGAGATGTCGGCCGACTACCGGGCCAAGCAGGCCGAGCTCGTCGCCGCCCACATCGCCAAGCAGGACGTCGTGATCACCACCGCGTTGATCCCCGGCCGTCCCGCGCCGCGTCTGGTGACGCGGGCGATGATCGACGCGATGAAGCCGGGCTCCGTGCTGGTCGATCTGGCGGTTGAGCGCGGCGGCAACGTCGAAGGCGTCGAACCGGACGCGGTCGCGAGCGTCGGTCCGGCCAAGGTGGTCGGCCATGTCAATGTCCCCGGCCGGATCGCCGCCACGGCCTCGCTGCTTTACGCCAGGAACCTCTTCGCCTTCCTCGAGACCCTGATCGACAAGGAGACGAAGGCGCTCCGGATCGATCCCGAGGACGAGCTGGTGAAGGCGACGATGCTGACCCGGGACGGCCGCGTGGTGCATCCGCGCTTTGCGCCGGCGCCGGCCGTGGCCGCCGAGGAGGGCGTTGCCTGATGGAACATCAAACCGTCCAGAACGCGCTTGACGGGCTCGACCGGGCGAGCGTCGCGATCGGCGATGCGCGGGCCAGCATCGTTCAGCTGCACGAGCCGGTGGCGACGGCGGTCCACGCTGCCACGGGTGTCGATCCCTTCGTCTTCCACTTCGCGATCTTCGTGCTCGCGATCTTCGTCGGCTACTACGTCGTGTGGTCGGTCACCCCGGCGCTGCACACGCCGCTGATGTCGGTGACGAACGCGATCTCCTCGGTGATCGTGGTCGGCGCGCTGCTTGCGGTCGGCATCTCCGCCTCCGGTCTTGCCACGACCTTCGGCTTCGTCGGGCTGGTGCTCGCCAGCGTCAACATCTTCGGCGGCTTCCTCGTCACCCAGCGCATGCTGGCGATGTACCGCAAGAAAGAGAAGTAAGGGACGCCGGATGTCCGAGACCCTCGCCGCGTTCCTGTATCTCGTATCAGGCGTCCTGTTCATCCTGGCGCTGCGCGGCCTGTCGCATCCGACGACGAGCCGCCAGGGCAACGTCTTCGGCATGGTCGGCATGGCCGTCGCCATCCTGACGACGCTGTTCCTCGCCCGACCCTCCTTCGGCGGGCTGGTGCTGATCGTCCTCGGCATCGCCATCGGCGGCGGCACCGGCGCGGTGATCGCACGGCGCATCGCCATGACCGCGATGCCGCAGCTCGTCGCCGCCTTCCACAGCCTCGTCGGTCTCGCCGCGGTGATGGTCGCGGCCGCGGCGCTCTATGCGCCGGAGGCGCTCGGCATCGGCACGGTCGGAGCGATCCACGGCGAGGCGCTGGTGGAGATGTCGATCGGCGTCGCCATTGGCGCGATCACCTTCACCGGCTCGATCATCGCCTTCCTCAAGCTCGACGGACGGATGAGCGGCAAGCCGATCCTCCTGCCGCAGCGCCACCTCATCAACATCGCGCTCGCCGTCGTCCTGGTGCTGTGCATCGTGGGCTTCGCCACCAGCGAGAGCCACGGCCTGTTCTGGCTGATCATCCTTCTGTCGCTGGCGCTGGGTGGCCTTCTGATCGTGCCGATCGGCGGCGCCGACATGCCGGTCGTGGTCTCGATGCTGAACAGCTATTCCGGCTGGGCGGCAGCCGGCATCGGCTTCACGCTGCAGAACCTCGCGCTGATCATCACCGGCGCGCTCGTCGGCTCGTCCGGCGCGATCCTGTCCTACATCATGTGCCGGGGCATGAACCGGTCCTTCATCTCGGTGATCCTCGGCGGCTTCGGCGGCGACGCCGGGCCGGCCGGGCAGGAGGATCTCGGCGACCGCACCGTGAAGCAGGGTTCGGCCGAGGACGCGGCCTACCTCATGAAGAACGCCGCCAAGGTCATCATCGTGCCGGGCTACGGCATGGCGGTGGCGCAGGCCCAGCATGCGCTGCGCGAAATGGCCGACCAGCTGAAGCAGGCCGGCGTCGAGGTGAAGTACGCGATCCATCCGGTGGCGGGGCGCATGCCCGGCCACATGAACGTGCTCTTGGCCGAAGCCAACGTGCCCTACGACGAGGTGTTCGAGCTCGAGGACATCAATTCGGAGTTCGCCCAGGCCGATGTCGCCTTCGTCATCGGCGCCAACGACGTGACCAATCCGGCGGCGCGCGACGACAAGAGTTCGCCGATCTACGGCATGCCGATCCTGAACGTCGACCAGGCCGCGACCTGCCTCTTCGTCAAGCGTTCGCTCGGCTCGGGCTATGCCGGCATCGACAACACCCTGTTCTACAAGCCCAACACGATGATGCTCTTCGCCGACGCCAAGAAGATGGTGGAGGAGATCAACAAGGCGATGGCCGACTGATCGCCCTGCGCGTCGGATTGGAAACGCAAAGGGCCCGCCGTCGCGAGACGGCGGGCCTTCCGCTTTCGGGCGAAGTGTGGAGCTTACTTCGGCACGACGACGGTGGTGGTCGTGGTGGCCGCCGGGGCGACCGCGACCGGATGCGCCGCCTTCAGGGTGAAGTTCGTGACGCCGAGCGCCGCGTTGACACCCTCCTGCGCCTGCAGGCTGAGCGGCTGCAGGGTGAAGCCGTCGCTCGGGCCGCCGACCAGCACCTTGGCGCCGCCGCCCGCGGCGAAGGACGCGTCGGCGCTGGCGCCGACATATGTGCCGGCGAGCGAGCCCGGCTCATAGGTGTCGAGGCTGGCCGCGAGCACCGTCCAGGTCATCAGCGTCTCGCCGGTGATGCCGACGTCGAGGCCGATGTTGCTGATCGTGCCGGCATAGACCTCTTCGCCTATCGCGTCATTGGCCGGCGTGAAGGCGCAGACGACGTTGTCCGACGAGCCGATGATGAAGCCCGTGTGGCCGTCGCTGTGGCAGGTGAGGGTGCCGAGCTTGGCGTCGGCGAAGGCGGACATCGGCGCGAGGGCGGCGGCGCCGGCGGCAAGGGCCAGGGCGGCGGAGCGGAGACGCATGATGAATTCCTCTGACTGGTGAAGGTTTGCCAGCCAAATGCAGAGCGTGCCGCCTGGGTTCCGCCGCAAGTCGTGAAGGCGCCGTCAGCGTTCGTCGCAGGACGGCCTTCAGCGCTGCGACTGCAGCTGCCGCCTTGCGTGCGCTGCTCCGCGGCGTCAGGAGCCGCTGGTGCGCGACATGCCGTCCTTGGCGGGGCGGTAGCTCGGGTCGAGCTGGGCCGCCTTGGCGTAGGACTTGAAGGCGCGCGAGCGGTCGCCCTTGCGCTCGTAGACGAGCGCCTGGTTGGCCCAGTACTCGGCTTTGTTGGGATCGAGCCGCAGCGCCATGTTGAAGTCGTTCAGCGCGTTCTCGTCGTCGCCGAGCGCCAGGTAGGAGACGCCGCGGCCCGAATAGGGCTCGGGCGCGTCGGCCTGCAGCGAGATCGCCGTCGAGAAGTCCTCGATCGCCTGCTTGTGCTGACCGTCCAGCTGATAGAGCAGGCCGCGATTGTGATAGGCGCGCGGATCGGTGGTGTTGAGATCGATCGCCCGCTGGAAGTCGCGCAGCGCGTCGCGATTGCGGTTCGCCTGCCGGTAGATGTTGCCGCGACCGATATAGGCCGTGTCGTAGTTCGGGTTGATCTGCAGCGCGGCATTGTAGTCGGCAACGGCCTTGGCCGGATCGCTCATCTGCCGGTAGACCAGCGCGCGGTTGGCGTAGGCCTGGTAGAACTTCGGATCGAGCTGCAGGGCGGTGGTGAAGTCGGCGACCGCCTTATTGTAGTCGCCGGCGCGGCCATAGGCGGTGCCGCGCACGTTGTAGGCCTCCGGGTCGCGTGGATTGGCTTCGATCGTGCGGGTCAGCGAGTCGATGTTCTCGGCCGAGCCCTGCGCCTGATCGAGCCGGATCGCCTGGGCGCCGGGTCCGGCGGTCTGGCAGGCGGCGAGCAGCAGTGCCGCCCCGAGTGCCGCGAGGACCGGCCGGCACCGCCGGGGCAGGGGTCGCGTGAAGGAGGACGAGCGGGCAGTGCGGTCCATCGTTTGTGTCAAGCGCTCAGTTCCTCAAACCTCGACTGGCCGGCATCGCCGACGAATTGAAACAGCCATGCCTTCGCATGTGTCCGCTGATGCGGCGACTTCAAGACGGCGGTGGACGGTCTCGTCTCGCCTGTGACCGAAAACGCAGAAAGGGCAGCGGAGCTTTCGCCCGCCACCCGTCGATAGCCGCTACCGTTCGAAAGAGGTCGCGGCGCTCAGCGAGCCGCCCGGCCGCCCGTCATCAGGCCCTCGCGCTGCGCCCGCTTGCGGGCGAGCTTGCGCGCGCGCCGCACGGCCTCGGCCTTCTCGCGTGCCCGCTTCTCCGACGGCTTCTCGTAGAAATTGCGCATCTTCATCTCGCGGAAGATGCCTTCGCGCTGCATCTTCTTCTTCAGCGCGCGGAGAGCCTGGTCAACATTGTTGTCGCGTACGAGTACCTGCACGAAACGTTCCATCTCGAAGTTGAATGGCGGAGAGGATTGAACAACCGTACCCTCTCGCGAGGCAGCGCCCCGCAAGTGGCGTGCCTGATAGCAGGCCGACGTCTCCATGTCGAGACCTGCCGCAAGGTTCAGGTGTCGGATGACCGGCCGCTCACAGCGGCTGCGACAGGGGGCGCGACGCCCGCGATTCGTGCGAGCAGTGCCGCCAGCATGTCGAGGGCCTCGATGGCGTCGGGCGCCTGCGGCAAGGCGTCGACCTCGCCTGCCGCGCGCGGGGCAGGCGCCGCCGTCTCGGCGCTGACGAAGATGCCCCGGCGTTGCTCGCGCAGCCCGGCGACTTGCGTCCGCAGCGCGTTGATGCGCGCGACGACCGGCTCTGGCAGCGTGTGCGACTCCTCGCCTGGCTGCGTCTCGCCGAGGGTCCGGGCGAGACGGCGGGCCCAGTAGGTGCAGGCGAGGAAGCGCAGCAGCGCGCGCCGGACGGGTCCCGGCCGCCGCACGATCTGCCAGTTGCTGCCGAGCGGTCGGGCCGCGAGGGCAAGAGCCGCGTAGCGCTGGTCCACGACGCGGGACAGCGACAGGAGATCCATCGCGCCGCTGCCGGCCGTGGCCGCCGAAAGCAGGTCGTCGAGTGCGGCGAGGAAGGCGTCCGCAGCCGCGTGCGCGACGTGGCCGGTGCGGCGGGGAAAGACGAGGAAGGCGATGCCGATCCCGGCGAGCGCGCCGATCACCGTCTCCTCCAGGCGGAGCACGAGGAGGCCGGCGGTGAACTCCCCGAGCAGGCCGTACAGCAACGAAACTGCGACGGTGATGCAGAAGGTCATCACCGAATAGGAGAGCTGAAGCCAGTAGAAGGCGGCGAAGATCAGGCCGACGATCAGCACGAGCGACACGGTGGTCTGACCGTCGAGCAAGACCGCCACTGCTATTCCGGCCACGATGCCGATCAGTGTGCCGGCTGCGCGGGCCGACGCGCGCACCAGCGTATCGCCACGCGACTGCGTGTTGGTGAAGACGAGGAAGGCCGTCAGGATCGCCCAGGTCCACCGGGTCTCCGAAACCGCCTGGCCGGCCACCATCGCGATGGCGGAGGCGAGCGTCACCTGGATCGCGAGGCGCAGGGACGGGTCGCGCCATCCCGTGCCCATCCCGCCACCGCCTTGCGTCGGGGTCGGCGGCGGTGCGTCGAAGGCCTCGTCGTCGACCCGTGTCGTCGCGGCCCGCAGATCGAGGCGCGCCGCCTGCAGGCGCTCCGACGCCAGCGCGACGGCGGACGGCGGTCTCGGATCACGGCGCGCCGCCGCGTCCGGCGCCGCAAGCGCCGCGAGAAGCACCGCCTCGGCGGCCAGATGCACGTCGAAGAGTGCGGTCGCCAGCGCGCCTTCGCCACCGTCATCGTCCCGTGCGACCGCCAGAGCTGTGGCCGGCAGCAGGCCTTCGGCCCCCAGGACCGCCTCCTTCAGGCGGATCTCCGCGGCGACCGCGCGGGCGCGGGCCGACGTGTCACCGTCGCTCAGCGCACGCGTCGCCTCGACGAGCAGATCGATCCGGTGCTCGACCGCGATCAGGGTGCGGTGGAAATCCCGCGCCCGATGCTCCGGCAGAAGGTGATTGCGCACGAGATGGGCGACGATCCCGGACAGCAGCAACGCGAGGGCGACGCCCGGCAGATCGCCCGGCGACGGACGCAGATAGACGCCGAGGAAGTAGCACATGAAGGCGAACATCCCGACGGCGTTCCAGCGTGCGCCGAACCGGCGCGCATAGACCGCGACGAAGATCATCACGAGGAACAGACCGTCGGTGAGGCGCGGGCTCGTGTCGGTGAACGCGACGCACAGGGTCGAGAGGAAGCTGGCGCCGGCGGCGTAGAGACGGGTGACCAGGCGATCGCGGATCCGCGCCTCGCGCACCACGAGCGCACCCTGCATCCCGGTGATCAGCGCGATGCCGTACGCCGTCGCCGGCAGGGGCATCAGCGCGTGCACGAGGATCAGAAGGCCGGTTGTGATCAGCAGCGTCAGGGTCACGCGGGTCGCCATGCGCAGCCGCGTCAACCCGGGATCGTCGCCGGCGATCCATGAGCGCAGCCGCGCGAACGGCGATGAGCCGTGATCTGCCGGGATCGAGAGCGAGGACGTCATGGGAAGGTAAACTCGAATCGGCTGCGACCGCTCCGCCGAGACTGCCAGAAAGGAGAGGGATGCGCCGCTGCGGACCGCCCGCCGGTCGCGCCGTTTCGAAGTGCCGGGTGCGGTTGGACCGCGGGACCGGGGATGATATGCAGCTTCGATCCTTTGGGTGGCGACGGATGCACGTCAGGGTCGCAGGACCGTCGGCTGCCGCGGAGATCTGGATGGAGTGTGAAGCCGGCGTGCAGCCCGGCTGGGAGCGTGTGCGTGGATAAGAGCAACGGGATCGTCATGGGCAGCATACGCCGCATTTCGTGGGGCGCGATACTTGCCGGTGCGTTGCTGATCCTCATGCTGCACGCGATGGCATCGCTGCTCGGTCTCGGACTCGGCCTGCAGTCCGGTGGCTCCGCCGCCTCCGACGTGCGCGCCGCAGGCCTGCGGATGCTCGCCTCGCCGGCCGGGCTCTGGTCGCTCGGGTCGATTCTCGTCTCGACGCTCATCGGCGCCTATGCCGCCGGCCGGTTCGCCGGGTTTGCGAGCCGCCGCGACGGACTGCTGCACGGCCTCGTCGCGTGGATCGTGGCGACGTTGGTGCTTCTTGCGGTCCTCGGCGACGGCCGAGCCGTCCTTCTCGGCGAGCCTCTGGGCGACCTTGCCGCGGGCATCGAAGCCTTGAGGCGATCCAGTCCGGACGGCGATCCGACGACAGCCATCCCGTCAGCGGCGGGAGACGCTTACACCAACCTGTTCCAGCCGGTTGCAGCGATCCCCCTTCCGGCACCGGCCCCCGATCCGACCGCGCCTCGCGAGGCCGATACGGCCGCGCCGCTCGACGCCGACGCGCGGCGTGAAGTGGTGCTTGCGGGCATCGCCTCGGAGGCCGACGCGCAGACGCGCCATGCTGCGGTCGTCGCGGTCGCGGACGCTGCCGGTATCCCGCAGGCTGACGCGAGCGCACGCCTGGAAGCCTTCGCGAGCCGTCTGCAGGCCGTGCGTCGACAGGCAGAGGAAGCGGAGGCGCGTACAGCCCGGCGGATGTCGCGGGCAGCGCTGGCTGCATTCGTGGTTCTGCTCGCGGGACTGATTGCCGGCGCTGTCGGCGGTCTCCTTGGTGCGCCCCGAAAGCTGGTCACCGCTCAGGGTTGAGGGTTTTCCGTCGATCAGCCGAAATCGAGGAAATAACCCATCAGTGCGAGGACCGCGCCGACGATCGCCGTGGTGAGAATGACGCCACCCGGCTCGGATACGGCCGGCTCGGGTTCGGGTTCGTCATGCCGCCCGCCGCCGAGATAGAAGCTGTCCGGATCGAGCGACACCTGCTGACGGGCAGGCTCGAAGATCTGACGCTGCGCTCCGCTGAATGGGGCCGGCATCGGCTGTATCGCCAGACGGCACGGTGCATCGGCATGACCGCTCCCGACGAGGCCGTCGGCGACCTGCGGCATCTTCAGGCCGCTTCCCGGTATCAGCATCGAAGGGTCGACGCCGAACCCGGCGGGAAGGGGGTGCTCGACCTGCATGGCCTTGGGCTCCGTGAACCGATGTGGCGGAGTAACTCCGGACGAGGCCGAATCGTTCACAAAAGGTAAAGGCAAGTTCGACATGTGCGGCGGACCGGACGCCGGTGTCATACATGAAGGCATGGACAGGACGCCGATCTTCGATAGATGAAGGCCGGGGGCCATCAGGCCGACAGTGACGGGAGCGGGCGAATGTACAGAACCGACGCGGTGCGTGAGATTCTTTCCTGGTACGAGGGCGAGAATCCCGGTGTGAAGACCAACATCGCGCGCCTCCTGATGCATGGGCGCCTTGCCGGCACGGGGCGGCTGGTGATCCTGCCGGTCGACCAGGGCTTCGAGCACGGGCCGGCGCGCAGCTTCGGGCCGAACCCGGCCGCCTACGACCCGCATTACCTCTACGAGCTCGCGATCGAAGCCGGCGTCAACGGCTATGCCGCGCCGCTCGGCTCGCTGCAGCAGGGCGCCGACACCTTCGCCGGGGAGCTGCCGCTGATCCTCAAGATGAACAGCGCCAACTCGCTGACCGCGTCCGCCATTCAGGATCAGGCGGTCACCGCGTCGGTGGAGGACGCGCTGCGCCTCGGGTGCGTCGGCGTCGGCTTCACCATCTATCCCGGGTCGGACGACTTCTACGAGATGATGGAGGAGCTGCAGGAGATCTCGCTCGAGGCGAAGGCCTGTGGGCTGATGACCGTCGTCTGGTCCTATCCGCGGGGCGGCAAGATCTCCAAGGACGGGGAGACGGCGCTCGACATCGTCGCCTATGCCGCGCATATGGCCGCGCTGATCGGCGCCAACATCATCAAGGTGAAGCTGCCGACCGACATGATCGATCTGAAGGACGCCAGGGCAAGCTACGAGGGCATCGCCAGGGGCAGCATCGCGGAGCGCGTGCGCCACATCATGCAGTCCTCGTTCGGCGGCAAGCGGCTGGTGGTCTTCTCCGGCGGCGCTTCGAAGGACCGCGACGCCCTGATGGACGAGGTTCGCGGCATCCGCGACGGCGGCGGCAACGGCTCGATCATCGGCCGCAATTCCTTCCAGCGCTCCAAGCCGGAAGCGCTGGCCCTCCTCAAGGACGTCCTCGACGTCTACGCCTGAAGGCGGATCGCGGATCCGCGGCGGCCGGTTCTGCGCCGGCCGCCGGTTTTGCCTGCGCCTGCGTGAGACCTACTGCCCGGCCGCAGCCTTGAGCTGAGCGGCGGGGTCGGCCGGCTGGCCGCTTTCGTCGAAGCTCGCGAGGTAGGCGATCACGTTGGTGATCTCCTCCGGCTTCTTCAGGCCCGGGAACACCATCTTGGTCTTCGGCGCGACGGCTTTCGGATTGGTGAGCCAGGTCGTCAGCAGCTCCTCGTTCCAGGACTTGCCGTCGCCCCACTTCTTCAGATCGTCGGAAAAGCTGTAATTCTCGACCGACGCGATCTTCTCGCCGACGATGCCGTTCAGCTCCGGTCCGATCTTGTTCTTGGCGGCCGGCCCGATGTCGTGGCAGGCACGGCACTTGTTGAAGACCTTCTTGCCGGCATCTGCGTCGCCGACGGTCTGCGCCGCGACGGACACGCCGCTCGCCACGAGCAGTGCCGCGGCGATGACGGGAGCAGTTCTACGCATTCATCCTCCACACCGATACGAGGTGCCCGGGCGCGAATGTAGATCGGCGCGCCGGCGAAGGACAGCCGCATGCGTCGCACCGGCCGGGGCGGAGGGTGCGACGCAAGCGCGCCTTTAATCGGTGGAGGGCTAACGAACCCCTGCGATTAACCCTCTTCGTTAAATCGACTGCAACGCATCGGGTTTAGGACTGTCCTTCGACGTTCCGGGCTGCGCGCTAAGAGTTGCCCAATCGCAACAGTGACTTAGGAAGACACATCCCTGCCATTGTTCGGGCAAACAGCCGAACCATAAATCACCGCGAGCCCGGCACAGACCGGACTTTGCGAACCTTCGAGCGGCCCTGATGCGGAACGCCGATCGAACCTGAGCCGTCCTCGGACGGCATTTTGGAGTATCAGTCATGAATCGCTTTGCCCTTCTCCTGGCGTCCACCGCCTTCGTCACCCCGGCCCTCGCCGCGGACGTCGTCTACGACGAGCCGCCGGCGCCGTCGGTGGAGATGGTCGCGCCTGCTTCGCCGATGTGGAGCGGCTTCTACGTCGGTGGCCAGGCTGGCGTCGCCTTCAACGGCGACAACAGCAACAACTTCGACTTCGGCGGCGCTGGCGTGGTCGACGACGCGTTCGGCGGCGGTGACGACGCGGGCTTCATCGGCGGCGTGCACGCCGGCTACGACTACCAGATCAACAACTTCGTGATCGGTGCGGTGGTCGATGCCAACTACATCGACGCCGAGCGCAACCAGGGCTTCACCACCGGTGGCGCCACCTACAACACGCAGCAGGAGATCGACTTCCTCGGCACCGCTCGTCTGCGCGCCGGCGTCGCCTTCAGCAACCTGCTGGTCTACGGCACCGGCGGTCTCGCCTATGCCAGCCTCGACACCAAGCACTCGGACGTTCCGGCCGGTGCGGATGTCCATGACGACGACAACGACTTCGGCTACGCGGTCGGCGGCGGCATCGACTACCTGGTGACGCCGAACATCTCGATCGGTGCGGAGTACCTCTACACCAACCTCGGCTCCAACAAGGTCGAGTTCGAGGATCTGCCGGGCACCGGCGGCGCCACGGTCGACGCCCGTTCGGACGACGACTTCGACTTCCACACCGTGTGGGCGAAGGCGTCCTACCGCTTCAACTAAGCGGTCGGCTCAGCCAGAACATGCAGAAGGGCTCGCCGGACTTCGGTCCGGCGGGCCCTTTTTTCTTCGATGTGTCCGACGGGCCGAGGCGGGTCAGGCGGTCGGCAAGGGCGGCAGGCCGAGGTCGGCGCGGGTCGGCAGGTCGGCGCCCCGTCGCCCGCAGGTGACGGCCGCGGCCCGCACGGCGAAATCGAGAAGACCCGCGAGACCGGCCTCGTCGATCGTTGCGATACCATCCCGCGACATCCGGCCGCTCTCCTTCAGGCCGGCGAAAAGGGCTGCCTGGAAGGTGTCGCCGGCGCCGACCGTGTCGACAACGCTCACCGCGTGCCCCCTTGCCGAAGCGCTGCGCCCTGAGGCGGTGACGGCCGTCGCGCCCTCGGCGCCGCGCGTCACCACCGCGAGTGCGACGCCGCTCGCCAGCCAGTCGGCCAGCACGCTCTCGACCGCGCGGCCCGGGTAGAGCAGCGCGAGATCCTCGTCGCTCGCCTTCACCAGCGTCGCCAGCGGCACCATCTCGGACACCTTCTGCCGCCAGCGGTCGAGATCGGGCTCCACCGAGGCGCGGATGTTGGGATCGTAGGAGATGATGCGCCGGCCAGCCTCCTGCCGTGCCAGCTGCAGCAGGGACGAGGCGGTCGGCTCGGTGACGGTCGAATAGGACGTGAAGTGGATGACCTCCACGGCGTCGGGCAGGCTCCGCGGCACCTCGCCCGGCTCGATCGAGCGATCGGCGGTGCCTTCGAGCACGAAGCTGTAGGTCGGCACGCCCGCGGCATCGAGCGAGACGATCGCAAGGGTGGTGTTGCGCTCGGTCGCGATCAGGAACTGCTGGTCGATGCCTTCGCGCGCCATGAAGCCGCGAATCTGGCGTCCGAACAGGTCGCTCGACACCTTGCTGAAGAAGCCGACGGGGTGGCCGAGCCGGGCGAGCCCGAGCGCGACGTTGAGTGGAGCGCCACCGACCCGGCCGGCGAGGCTGACCTCGGCGATGTCGCCGCCTTGCGCAGCGAAGAGGTCGAACAGCGAATCGCCGCAGCTCAAGAACATCGAAAGCCTCCCTCGGCCGCGCCCCTGGACCGGGCCTTGCCGCACCATAGCTGTGCCGCTAGCAGGAAACCCGCCGCAGGAAAATCCCGCCGCTCGGTGGGCACGGGGCGAACGCAGGGAGGCGTCGATGGCATTCGCGCGGGTGAACGGGGTGGTGCTGCACTACCGCGACGAGGGGCGGCAGGATGCTCCGGCGATCGTGTTCTCCAATTCGCTCGGCACCGACCTGCGAATCTGGGACGCGGTGGCCGCGGCGCTCGGGACCGAGTATCGGATCCTGCGCTACGACAAGCGCGGCCATGGCCTGTCCGAGGCGCCGCAGCCGCCGTATGCGATCGCCGACCACGTCGCCGACCTGCGGGCGCTGCTCGATCATGTCGGGATCGACGCCCTCGTGATGGTGGGGCTGTCGGTCGGCGGGATGATCGCGCAGGGCCTGGCGAGTGCCGAGCCGGACCGGGTGCGGGCGGTCGTCCTGTGCGACACGGCGCCGAAGATCGGCACGGCCGAGATGTGGAATGCGCGGATCGCGGCGATCGAGGAGAAGGGTCTCGGCGGCATTGCCGAGAGCGTCCTCGAGCGCTGGTTCACCCCGCCGTATCGCCGGTCGGAAAACCCTGACTATACGGGCTACACCGCCATGCTGACCCGGACGCCCGAGCAGGGCTACGTCGGCACGATCATGGGCATTCGCGACGCCGACCTGACCGAGGCGACCCGCGCGCTGGCCCAGCCGGTGCTCTGCATCGTCGGGGATCAGGACGGCTCGACACCGCCCGATCTCGTGCGCGCCATGGCCGAGCTGATCGGTGTCCCGCTGGAGGTGATCAAGGACGCCGGACACATCCCCTGCGTCGAGCAGCCCGAGGCGACGACGGCCCTGATCCGCCGCTTCGTCGACCGGCACCTGGGCGGCCGATGAGCGTCGGGCCGTTCCAGCATCCGATCCTCGGCCGGCTTCTCGGCGACGACGCACTCGCCGCCTGTTTCGATGCCGCTGCGGACGTCGAGGCGATGCTCGACTTCGAGCGCGCGCTGGCTCGAGCCGAGGCGGCGGAGGGACTGATCGAGCCCGCCGCGGCCGAGTCGATTGCGATGGATCTTGCCAGGTTCGAAGCCGACTACGACGCCCTTGCCGAAGGCACGGCGCGCGATGGCGTCGTCGTGCCGGCGCTGCTGAAGCAGCTTCGCACGCGGCTCTCGCCGCAGGCCGCCAAGGCGCTGCACAAGGGCGCGACCAGCCAGGACGTCATCGATGCGAGCGCGGCGATCCGCCTGAAGCGGGCGGCGTCGATCATCGACGGTCGTCTGGCGGATCTGATCGGGCGCTTCGACGAGTGGGAGGCCAAAGCCGGCGCGACGACCGTCATGGCGCACACCCGGATGCAGGCCGCCAAGCCGACGGTCTTCGCGCGCAAGCTCGCCGCATGGCGCGATCCCTTGGCCCGGTGCCGAGGGCGGCTATCGGAACTCTCCGACCGAGCCTTCGTGCTGCGCTTCGGCGGCGCCGTCGGCGACCGCGCCGACCTCGGCGAACGGGATCAGGCGGTGGCCGACCACGTGGCGGCGGAACTCGGGCTCGCCTCGTCCGCCACTTCGCTCCATTCGGAGCGCGACGGGATCGCCGAGTTTGCCAGCTGGCTGTCGCTCGTCACGGGCGTGCTCGGCAAGTTCGGCCAGGATGCGGCGCTCTCGCTGCAGAACGAGGTCGGCGAGTTGAAGCTTGCCGGCGGCGGCGGTTCCTCGGCGATGCCGCACAAGAGCAATCCGGTCGGGCCGGAGGTGCTCGTCACGCTCGCGCGGTTCAACGCCACGCTTCTGGCCGGCCTGCATCAGTCGCTGGTGCACGAGAACGAGCGGTCGGGCGCGGCCTGGACCCTGGAGTGGATGCTGCTGCCGCAGATGGCGACGGCGACCGGCGCGGCCACGCGTGTTGCGGGCGAGGTGCTCGCCCATCTGTCGCTGGCGCCGGGCGGCAAGGACGACTAGCAAGGGCGACGACCCTATCCCGCCTCCGGCGCATTTAAGGACAGTCATGAGCAATCCCGTACTCGTCGAAGTGACGCGCGGACCGCGTGTGGAAAGCCTGCATCGCGGCGCCATCGCCGTGGTCGATGCCGCGGGCGCGGCGCTGCTCGCCCATGGCGACGTCGAGCGGCCGGTGTTTCCCCGTTCGGCCGTGAAGGTCTTTCAGGGCCTGCCTCTGGTCGAGAGTGGCGCGGCCGATGCCTACGGCTTCGGCGAGAAGGAGCTGTCGCTCGCCACCGCCTCGCATTCGGGCGAGCCGGAGCATGTGCGCCTCGCCGGCGACATCCTGGCACGAGCCGGCCTCGACGAGGGCCGGCTGGAATGCGGCTGCCACTGGCCGTCCAACTTCGACGTCGCCCGTGCGATGGTCCAGCGCGGCGAAGAGCCCGGTCAGCTGCACAACAACTGCTCGGGCAAGCACTCCGGCTTTCTCTGCACCGCGGTCCATCTCGGCGAGGACCCGACGGGCTATGTGGGCAAGGACCATCCGGTGCAGCGGCGGGCCCGCGCGGCGATGGAGGATCTGACCGGCGCCACGCTCGGCGAGGACGTTCGCGGCACCGACGGCTGCTCCATTCCGAACTATGCGGCGCCGCTCGCCGGCTTCGCGCTCGGCTTTGCCAAGCTCGCGGGCGGCACCGGGGTGTCGGCCGAGCGGGCGACGGCCGGTCGCCGGCTGATGCAGGCGGCCATGGCCGAGCCCTGGTACATGTCGGGCACGGGCCGGGCCTGCGTGGCGCTGATGCAGGCCGCGCCCGGCCGCGTCTACGTGAAGACCGGCGCCGAGGGCGTCTTCTGCGGCGGCGTGCCCGAGCTCGGCCTCGGCTTTGCGCTCAAGATCGACGACGGCGCCGGACGGGCCTCGGAGGTCGCCGCGGCGGCGACGCTCGCCTTCATCTTCGCCAAGGCCGATCCGCAGCTGGCGGAGGCGTATAGCGCGCTCGCGCACAAGACGTTGCGCAACTGGAACAAGATCGAGGTCGGCACGATCCGGGCGAAGATCGCCTGATCGGACTTCAGACGCGGGGAGGCGTGGGCCCTCTGCCCTTCGTCAGGGTCACGACGAGGGACTGGAGTCGTCGTCGCTGCGCAGCAGCGCCTCCGCCGCCGCCGGGGCGGAGCGGGAACCTGCAGCGATGTCCTGCTCGGCCTGCGACAGCGCCGCGCGCAGGGTGGGGTCGGCGAGGAAGCGGCGTCGGAGGCCTTCCTCCAGCAGGGCGTGCAGCCAGCGGACGTCCTGCGCCCGTCGGCGTGCCTCGAAGGCGCCGCCCTCCGTCCTCGCGTCGCGCTGTTCCTCGATCTCGCGCCATAGCTCCGGCAGGCCCGTGCCCGTCAGGCCGGATACACAGCGCACCGGCACGCGCGCGCTCTCGCCGCCAAGGATCCGGAAGGCTCCGGCAAGCTCGGCCGCCGCGGTCCCGGCGCGCGCGACGTTCTCCCCGTCTGCCTTGTTGACGGCGACGATGTCGGCGAGCTCCAGGACGCCCTTCTTCAGCCCCTGCAACTGATCGCCGCCGCCCGCCAGCATCAGCAGGAGGAACAGGTCGGTCATCTCGGCGACGGCGGTTTCGGACTGGCCGACACCGACGGTCTCGACGATGACGACATCGTAGCCGGCGGCCTCGCACAGACGGATCGTCTCGCGCGTGCGGCCGGCGACGCCGCCCAGCGTGCCGCTGGTCGGAGAGGGGCGGACGAAGGCATTCGGGTCGGCCGCGAGATGCGCCATGCGCGTCTTGTCGCCGAGGATGGAGCCGCCGCTGCGGGCCGAACTCGGATCGACGGCGAGCACGGCGACGCGGCGCCCTGCGCCGGTGAGCATCGAGCCGAAGCGCTCGATGAAGGTCGACTTGCCGACGCCGGGTACGCCCGAAACGCCGATGCGCAGCGCGGCTTCGGAAGAGGCGACGAGCCGCTCCAGCAGGGCGGCCGCCGCGCGGCGGTGATCTTGGCGCGTCGACTCGACGAGGGTGATCCCCCGAGCGAGGGCCGCACGCTCACCGGCAAAAATCCGTCCGGCAAGGTCTGCGAGGTCGAGCTCTGGCATCGGGCTCCTGCGTTCGTCGAGGGCCGGCGGGGCGGACGATTCCGCCTGCGGCAGGATAGCCGCAAGTCGTGCGCTGCCGCGAGCCTCGCGAGGCGCGGGCACCGGCTTGACACCCCGGGCGCCGCGGCCTAACGCACCGCCGTCAGCCCTGCTGACCGTAAGCGTCTAACGTCATGCAACGCACTTCACGACCCTGCCGGTCGGAGTGCGTCTTTTTTTGCGCTTCGTCCGGCGGGATCAGCCAGGAGATCCTTCATGGCGTCCCAGGACAAGGGCGGCCCGACCTCGGCCCGCCTCTACCTTCTGATCCTCATTCTCTTCGTATCCTATCTCTGCGTCGCGATGGCGCTGCCGATCGTGCCGGTCTTCGTCACCGGCCGGCTCGGCTTCGGCAATGTCGCCGCGGGGCTCGCGGTCGGCATCGCATTCCTGTCGACCATCGTCAGCCGCGGTCGAGCCGGCGGCATCACCGACCGGCTCGGCGCGAGGACCGCGGTCTCCGCAGGTCTCGGCTTCTACGTCGCCGGCGCGTTCGCCTCGGCGCTCGCGGGCATTGCGGCGCTGCCGCCGCTCCCCGCCTTCCTGATCCTCCTTGCCGGGCGGCTGGTGATCGGGGTCGGCGAGAGCCTCGTCGCCGTCGGCGTCATCGGCTGGGGCATCGGGCTCGTCGGTCCGGCCCGCTCGGGCCGGGTGCTCGCCCTCGTCGGGGCCGCGCTCTACGGCGCCCTCGGCGTCGGCGGACCGCTCGGCCTCCTTCTCCTCGACCAGGTCGGCTTCGTCGGCGCGATGCTCGCGGCGGCCGTGCTTCCCGGCCTCGGCCTGATGGCGATCGCAGGTCTTGCCGGCGTGCCACCGCAGCCCGCCGCGATCCGTCCGCCGTTCTGGGCGGTGATCGGGCGGATCTGGCCGCACGGCCTCGTCATCTGCCTGCAGGGCATCGGCTTCGCCGCCATCGGCGCCTTCTTCGCGCTCTACTTCATCGCGCGGGACTGGAGCCATGTCGGGCTCGGGCTGACCGCCTTCGGCGCCGGCTTCGTGCTCATGCGAGTCCTCTTCGGCCACCTGCCCGACCGGATCGGCGGCCTGCCGGTGGCGATCGGCTCGCTGGCGGTGGAGACGGTCGGCCAATTCCTGATCTGGGGCGTTCCGCACCCGGTCGCGGCGCTCACCGGCGCCTTCCTCACCGGCCTCGGCTGCTCGATGATCTTTCCGGCGATGGGACGCGAAGTGGTCGGCCTCGTCGAGCCGCATCTGCGCGGCACGGCGCTCGGCGGCTTCTCGGCGTTTCAGGATCTCGCCTATGGTCTGACCGGGCCACTGGCGGGTCTCCTTGCCGACCGGGCCGGCTATGGCAGCGTGTTCCTCGTCGGCGGACTCGCGGCCGGTGTCGGCTTCCTCGTGGCGGTGGCGCTGCGGGCTCGGCCGGCGGCGGTGTGAGGGACGAGCGCGACGCGCTGCCGCCCTACAGCCACTTCTTGTGGCGGAAATAGACCAGCGGCAGCACGGCCGAGAGGATCATCAACCCGATCGCCATCGGGTAGCCGAGGGGCCAGCTCAGCTCGGGCATGTGCTTGAAGTTCATGCCGTAGATCGACGCCACGAGGGTCGGCGGCATGAACCCGACGGCGGCCACCGAGAAGATCTTGATGATCGCGTTCTGCTCGATCGAGATCATCCCGACGGTCGTGTCGAGCAGGAAGTTCGTCTTCTGCGACAGGAAGGCGACGAAGTCGTTGAGCGAATGGATGTCGCGCGCCATCGCCTTCACCCGCGCCTTGGTGTCCTTGCCCGGCTTGTGGCGGTCGAGCGCCATCTGCAGGAAGGGCAGGAGGCGGTCGAGCGTCGCCAGGCTCTCGCGAGCGCGCGAGTGGAAGTCGCCGGCGGCGCCGATGCGGGCCAGGATTTCCTTGAATTCGGCCGTCCCGGTCGGCTTGCGGTTCTTCGAGGCGGCGAAGATGTCGGTGCCGATCTGGTCGAGATCGGCGGCGATCATCTCCAGCATGTCGGCGAGCCGGTCGATCACCGTCTCGATCAGTCCGATCATGATCGAGTCGCCCGAGGGCGCCTTCTCGACGATCTTGCGGATCGCCGCGTTCGCTTCGCCGGCGGTGGAAAGATCCGGCGCCTGCCCGGGCTCCTGCGGCGACGCCTTGCAGAGCTTGGAGGCATAGAGGACGAAGGACTTCGGCTCGGTGTAGCGGAGCGTGATCAGCCGCACGCCATCGAGAATGAAGGTGACGGGCGCGAAGGACGGCATCCCCTTCTCGAGGCCATAGACGATCGACGCCGTCATGAAGTCGGCATTGCCCTCGGAGTAGAGGCGGCTCGACGCCTCGATCTCGCGCATCTCCTCGCGGGTCGGCACCTCCAGTCCGCAGGCTGCCTCCACCGCGCGCTCCTCTTCGGCGGAGGGATCGAGGAGATCGATCCAGATCGCGTCGGTGGGAACGTTCTGCGGCGTCGCCTTCTCGGCATAGGTCCGGCCGGCCGCATGGCGGTAGACGATGATCATCAGCGATCTCCGGGACGCCCCGCTGGGGCTGAGGAGGACGGGCGGCCCGAGGAGCCGGGCAAGCCTCTAGCCGATCGCGCCGCGCTCGGAAAGCCGGCCGTGCGCCGCTATGGCGCTGAGCGCTACGCGTAGGCGTGTCCGAGCCGTGCCGAGAGCTCGGCGAGGAGCGACACGGCGGCCTCGGCGATGACCGTTCCGGGCGGGTAGATCGCGGCGACGCCGGCCCGGCGCAGCGCCTCGAAGTCCTGCGGCGGCACGACGCCGCCGACGACCACCATCGCGTCGCCGCGTCCTTCGGCCGCAAGCGCCTCGATCAGCTGCGGCACCAGCGTCAGGTGCCCGGCGGCGAGCGAGGAGACGCCGACGACGTGGACGTCGTTCTCCATCGCCTGCCGGGCCGCCTCCTCGGGGGTCTGGAACAGCGGCCCGACATCGACGTCGAAGCCGAGATCGGCAAAGGCGGAGGCGATCACCTTCTGGCCGCGGTCGTGCCCGTCCTGGCCCATCTTGGCGACGAGGATGCGCGGTCGACGTCCTTCGGCCTCGGCGAAGCTCCGCGTCAGCGCCTGCACCTCGAGCACCCTGTCGCGCATGGGTCCCGCCTCGCTCAGATAGACGCCGGTGACCGGCCTGGTGTCGGCGGCGTGCCGGCCGAAGACCGCCTCCAGCGCAGCCGACATCTCGCCGACGGTGGCATGGGCACGCGCCGCCTCGATCGCGTGCGCGAGGAGATTGCCACTGCCGCGGGCCGCGGCCGTGAGCGCATCGAGGGAGGCCTCTACGCGCGCGGGGTCGCGTTCGGCCTTCAGCCGGGCGAGCTTGTCCAGCTGGCGTCGGCGCACGTCGGCGTTGTCGATCCGCAGCACGTCGATGCGTTCTGGCTCCTGCGGTGAATGCCGGTTGACGCCGATCACCGCCTGCTCGCCGGAATCGATGCGCGCCTGCGTGCGCGCCGCCGCCGCCTCGATCCGCCGCTTCGGCAGGCCGTCCTCGATGGCGCGGGCCATGCCGCCGAGCGCCTCGACTTCGTCGATGTGCGCCATCGCCTCGGCCGCGAGGTCGTGCGTCAGCCGCTCGACAGGGGCCGAGCCGCCCCAGGGGTCGATGAGGGCCGTCGTCTGCGTTTCCAGCGCCAGGACGAGCTGGGTGTTGCGGGCGATGCGGGCCGAGGCCTCGCTCGGCAGCGCCAGCGCCTCGTCATAGGCGTTGGTGTGGAGCGACTGGGTGTGCCCCTGCGTCGCCGCCAGCGCCTCGACGCAGGTGCGCACGACGTTGTTCATCACGTCCTGCGCGGTCAGGGACCAGCCTGAGGTCTGGCAGTGCGCGCGCAGCGCAAGGGAGCGCGGGTCCTTCGGCGCGAAGTGCCGCTGCATCAGGCGCGACCAGAGGAGGCGCGCGGCCCGCAGCTTGGCGATCTCGGCGAAGACCGGCATGCCGATGCCCCAGAAGAAGGACAGCCGGGGCGCGAAACGGTCGACATCGAGGCCCGCTGCGACGCCCGCCCGCACGTAATCGAGCCCGTCGGCGAGGGTGTAGGCGAGTTCAAGGTCGGCCGTCGCTCCGGCCTCCTGCATGTGATAGCCGGAGATCGAGATCGAGTTGTAGCGCGGCATTTCGCGCGAGGTGTGGGCGAAGATGTCGGAGACGATCCGCATCGAGGCCGCCGGCGGGTAGATGTAGGTGTTGCGGACCATGAACTCCTTGAGGATGTCGTTCTGGATGGTCCCGGTGAGGGCGGCCTGCGGCACGCCCTGCTCCTCGGCTGCGACGACGTAGAGCGCAAGCACCGGCAGGACGGCGCCGTTCATCGTCATCGACACGCTCATCTCGCCGAGCGGAATGCCGTCGAAGAGCTGGCGCATGTCGAGGATGGAATCGATCGCGACGCCGGCCATGCCGACGTCGCCTGCAACCCGCGGATGATCCGAATCGTAGCCGCGATGGGTGGCGAGGTCGAAGGCGACCGACAGGCCCTTCTGCCCGGCCGCGAGGTTGCGGCGATAGAAGGCGTTCGAGTCCTCCGCCGTCGAGAAGCCCGCATATTGCCGGATCGTCCACGGCTTCTGGACGTACATCGTCGGGTAGGGCCCGCGCAGGAATGGCGGCAGGCCCGGCCAGGTGTCGAGCTCGGGCAGCCCGGCGCGGTCCGCGGTGCCGGAAGCGGGCTGCGACGCGCCGCCATCCCGGGGCGGGAGCGCGGGCCGCTGCCAGGCGATGCGGCTGAGATCGAGGAGCGTCATGCGGCGCTTCCGGCCCTGGCTTCCAGCCGCCGCGGCGTCAGAGCTCCCGGAACTGCTGTCGCAGCCTGTTCCGTGTCGCCTCGTATCGTGAGGACCGGGGCAGGAGCCTCGCTCGGCGCACGATAGCGGTTGATGCCGACGATCACCTCCTCGCCTGCGGCGATCTTCGCCTCCCGATCGGCCGCGGCGGCGGCGATGCGCGTCTGAAGTTGGCCGGTGCCGAGGCTGCGCAGGATGCCGCCCTCCGCCTCGATCCGCTGCAGTTCGGCCCAGGCCGCCTCGCACAGGCGGTCGGTCAGGACCTCGAGGCCGCCGGCGCCCGCCGCGGGGTCGGCGAGGTGGTGCAGCCCGCTCTCCTCGATCAGCAGCAGCTGGAGATTGCGGGCGAGCCGACGCGCCTTCGCTTCGGGCAGGCCGGCGGCGATCGTGTGCGGCAGGACCGTGAGGCTGTCGGCGCCGCCGACTCCTGCGGCGAACGCGGCCACCGTGTTGCGCAGGATCCCGGTTTCCGCGTCGTGGACCGTGGTCATGCGGAACGAGGTTTCGGCGTGAACGCGCGCCGGCGCCGCCGGTCCGGCGAGAAGCTCCATCAGCCGGGCCCAGAGCAGGCGCAATGCGCGCAGCTTGGCAATTCCGATGAAGGCGCGCTGGTCGAGGGCGACGGTCAGACCCAGCCGGTCGGCAGCCTCGCCGACCGTGATGCCGGCGCCATCGAGGGTGCGCAGGGCTTGAACCGCCACCGCCAGGACCGCCGCGAGTTCCTGCGCCGGCGTGGCGCCCGCATCGTGGAACACGCGTCCATCGGCCTCCACCAAACGCCCGACGACGCCGGCCTCATGGGCCTGCCGGACCGCATCGGCAAAACGTGCCGCAAGGTCGGCTGCATCGTGCGGACGCGGTCCAACTCCGGCAAGAGGGCCGACGGGGTCGAGACCGACATCCACCCCTCGGCGGCCGAGCTGGGTCAGACGGCCGGCAAAGGTCGCGAGGGCCGCGAGATCGGCGTGCGGCTCGAGGCGGATCCGCGCGACATCCCGGTCGCCCGCGTCGTGCAGGATGAGCGGCGCGAGCGCGTCGGCGTCGAGCGGCACTCCGAAGCCGCGCGCCGCCGGCGATCCGGCAAAGCAGAAGGCAACGCCAGTCGCGCCGCCCTTAACGTCGTCGTCTGCCTGGCGCGTTGCGCGGCCAAGATCGGGGTCGTCCACCCGCTGCACGACCGACCAGGGTCGACCGGCGCCCTCCCGCAGGATGGGCTCCGCCCCCCGGCGGGCATGGATCGGCCCGTAGCGGAAGCCATCCTCGGCAAGCGTCTCCAGCGTTTCGAACGGCGCGCCATGCAACTGGCGCTCCACCAGCGCCCGCCAATCCGCCTCCGAGACGAGGGGAACGTCTTCCGATCTGTCTGTCACCGGCCGCATCTCCTCCCGAGCGCGAGCCTAGAACGCGCCGGTGTCGGATGGAACAGCCTGCCACGGCCGGCAGCGCCTGAGAGCGGCGCCAGCGGGACGATCTTGATCACGCCGCTTCGGCCACGACCGCATCGAGCGGTGCGGTCAGCGTCCAGACGACACCGCTCGCCGCATAGTCCATGTCGACCGTGCCGCCGAGGCCCCGGGCGGTCATCCGCTGGGTGACGAGCGTCCCGAAGCCGGACCGCTTGGGCGGCGTCACCGGCGGCCCGTTCGTCTCCCGCCAGACGAGGCGGAAGTTCTCCGCGAGCGACCAT
Organism: Mangrovibrevibacter kandeliae; assembly: GCF_024519155.1. GTDB lineage: Bacteria > Pseudomonadota > Alphaproteobacteria > Rhizobiales > Rhizobiaceae > Mangrovibrevibacter > Mangrovibrevibacter kandeliae. The sequence goes on from NZ_JANIFJ010000001.1 coordinate 325,666, forward strand.
TCCACGCTCACGTGACCGCCTTCCACCGACAGCGCGCCGTACTTGGCGGCGTTGGTGGCGAGCTCGTGCAGGGCAAGGCCGATGGTCTGCGCCGCGGCCGGGCTGATGCACAGGGCCGGACCGGACATGACCACCTGTTCGTTGCGGCGACCGCCGAAGGCGTTGAGCTGCATCGCCACCAGATCGGCGAGGGCGGCGCCCTCCCATTCGTGGCCGGCCAGGAGGTCGGCGGAGCGGGCCAGCGAGTTGAGCGCCTGCGACAGGGTGTCGAGGAACTCCTTGGTGTCGGCACTGTCCTTGGCCGCCCGGCGGGCGATCGCGGCGATCAGGGCATACTGGTTCTTGGCGCGGTGGGTCATCTCGCGCATCAGGAAGCGGTTCTGCTCCTCGGCCTCCAGCCGCTCGCGCGAAGCCTGCGCGAGCACCTTCGACACTTCGCCGATCTCGTCGATGTCGGCCTTGATCGCCGGGGCCGGCTCGCCCTTGGCGATCGCCTCGGCCTGGTCCTTGAGGCGCAGGATCGGCGTCGCGATGCGCTTGCCGACATAGACCGCGAGCGCCACGCAGAAGACGATCAGAAGGATGCCGCCCGTGGCGAGCAGCTGCCAGGAGCGCTGCACCGCCTGCCCGACGACCGCGCGCGGCACCGCGACCGTGGTCGTCCACCCGGTCAGCGGCGAGACGTAGTTCGCTTCAAGGAGACGGCCGGACGACGCGTTGCCGAGGAGCTGGTCGGCCGTCGTCTGGGAGGCCGCGTCCTGCGGCTGCTTCTGATATTTGCCGTTCGAGGCGAGCGCGGCGAAGATTCGTTTGCCCGTCGCGTCGGTCACCACGGCCGACCAGGCCGAAGGCAGGTTCTGGTCGGTGATCACCGAGCCGAGCGAGTCGGTCGTCTTGTTGATGACGAGGACGTAGACCACGCGGCCCTGCCGGAAGACCGGGATCGCGACGTGGAAGACGAGTTCGCGTGCCTTGTTGCCGTAGAAGACGCCGGAGATCTGGCTCTGTCCGGTGGCGAAGACCTTCTCGGCCTGCTCCGTGTGCGACAGCGGCACGAGCGGCGAGGGGAAGGCCGAGCGCGTGTTGACCACGACGTTGAGGTTGGGGTCGACCAGCGCGGCGAAGGTGTTGGAGCTGGACAGGGCGGCGAGCGTGCGCTCGTGGAACGTCTCGAGATCGTCCTGGTCGAGCAGCGGCGAAGTGGCGAGAACCCGCCCGGCGGTGATCATCGCGAAGGTCTCGCGGTCGATCGCGTTCGACACGATCTCCGCCGTGTCGTCGACTTGCGCCGCGGCAATCAACTGCTGCTGGCGGGAGAATTGCAGGATCAGAACCGCGCTGAACATCAAGGCGGGGAGGAGCACGACGAGCGCGAAGCCGGCGAGATAGACGAGCAGCGGCGGCCTGCGGAGCAATCGCCCGAGGCGGATCTGCAGGCGGCGGCGTCTCAGGGGCAGCGACGCAGGGGCATCCGAGGTCATCGCCATGGCCTCTCCTGTCGCACGGCAAGGCGGCAGAACGCAGACGCCCGCCGGAACACGACTCAGTATACGGCAGCTGGAAGGATTGCGCCACGACTGCACGGTCGCAGACCGAAGCCGCGGCACCGCCGGGCACTCCTCATCGGGCACTGAGCACTGAGCACCGGGCACCGGGTGCTGGCGAGGACGAAGCGGGGTGCAAGCGCCGTACGATCGCCACGATCCCGACGGGTGCCCGGTGTGTGTTCGTCCGGCTTGCCGGAGCGATCGCTCCCCCGGGTCGCAAGAGCCGAGCAAGAGCCGAGCGCTCGGCGGACGCGCTGCTGATTCGGCGCCTGGGAGGCGCCCCCACGCGGCCGCGGCCGGGGGCCAGGGTGATCCGCGCCGCGTTGCCCTTCAATCGCCGGGCGAAAGGCTCTAAAGCTGCCGCTTCCAATCAGCGGCCGCAGCTCTGCCGCTTCCAGACTACAGGAGAGCCGGCATGGCGCAGGATCGCACGCTGACATTCGTCGACGGTGAGTGGCTGGAGGGCAACCCGGCGCTGTTCGGTCCGCGCACCCACGGCTTCTGGATGGCCTCGAGCGTGTTCGACGGCGCGCGCTGGTTCGAGGGTGTCGCCCCCGATCTCGACCGCCACTGCGAGCGCGTCAACCGGTCGGCCACCGGCCTCGGCCTGCAGCCGACGCTAGAGGCGTCGGAGATCGCCCGACTGACGCACGAGGGCCTCGGCAAGTTCGACGGCGACACGGCGGTCTACATCCGGCCGATGTACTGGGCCGAGAGCGGCGGCTACATGGGCGTCTCAGCCGATCCCGCCTCGACCCGCTTCCTCCTCTGCCTCTACGAGGCGCCGATGATCCCCGCCACCGGCTTCTCGCTGGCGCTCTCGCCGTTCCGCCGGCCGACGCCCGAGACCATGCCGACGCTGGCCAAGGCGGGCTGCCTCTATCCCAACAACGCCCGCGCCATCATGGAGGCTCGCGCGCGCGGCTTCGACAACGCCCTGGTGCGCGACGTCGTCGGCAACATCGCCGAGACCGGCACCTCCAACGTCTTCATGGCAAGGGACGGTGCGGTCTTCACGCCCGTGCCGAACGGCTCCTTCCTGAATGGCATCACCCGTCAGCGCGTCATCGCGCTCCTGCGCGAGGACGGCGCCGAGGTGGTCGAGAAGAGCCTGACCCATGCCGACTTCCTCGAAGCCGACGAGGTCTTCTCGACCGGCAACCACTCCAAGGTCGTGCCGGTGACGCGGGTCGACGAGCGGGAGTATCAGCCGGGGCCGCTGTACCAGCGGGCGCGCGAACTCTACTGGCGGTTCGCCCGCGCCCGCGCCGGCGCTGGCAACTGACGGAGGACGGGATGCTGCCGGTACAGAACCTTTTCGCCGCCTTCGAGCGCGTGACCGAACACTGGTCGCCAAAGATCGTCGGCCGGGTGAACAACCAGCTCCTGAAGGTCGCCAAGGTGAAGGGCGAACTGGTCTGGCACGCGCATCAGGACGAGGACGAGCTCTTCTACATCGTCCGAGGGCGGATGCGGATCGAGTTCGAGGACCACGTCGTCGAGCTCGCTGAAGGCGACTTCCTGACGGTGCCGAAGGGCGTGCGGCACAATCCGGTCGCCGAGGAGGAGTGCTGGATCCTCCTGATCGAGCCGGAGTCCACCAGGCACACCGGCGACGAGACGACCCCGCTCACGCGCAGCCTTGCCGAACAGTACGCCTGAGGGCGTTCCTCACCGGCAAAGGCCCGCGATCACCGGCTGCAGGTGGATCTGCGGCTCGGTGAGGCCGAGGTCCCGCATGGCGCCGTCCGACGCTTGGACGCGCAGCGGCCCCGACAGCTGCAGGCGAAGTCCGCTGCCGAGCGCGCCGAGCGTGAAGCGACCGGCGCCCGCCGCAATGGCGCACGTGGCGAAGGCCGGGCTCGGCGTGCAGGCGACGGGAGTGTCGAAGCGCTCGCCCTCGCGGGTGCGGATTGTCAGCCTCAGATTGCGGTCCGGTCCTCCGGTCGAACCCGCGGCAGCACCAAGCGCGAGCATGGCGGCCTCATGGTCGGGATGGGCGACCAGCCAGGACCGGTCCCAGACGCGGGCGTAGCAGCCGGCGCGGGAAAACGCCTCGTCCACGACCGAGGCGCCTTGTGCGCTTGCGGCGCCCGGCAGGACGAGCAGGATGGCGGTCAACAGGCGGCGCATCGTTGATCCTTTCTCGGTCGAATGCGACAGGCGCGGCCTTCGGCGGCCGCGCGAGCTTCGCGTCGACGCCGTACCCCTCGGCGACCGCAAGGGCGGCTTGCATTTCCTTCGCGCCCGTTCGAACTACATACCGCGCCAGCGGGTGCCCGGGTTCCGGCCGCGGGCTCGCCCCTAGCGGAATTTCAGGACCAGAAGGAGACGAACCATGGCCTTCACGCTGCCCGAGCTGCCTTACGCCTACGACGCGCTGCAGCCCTACATGTCGAAGGAAACCCTCGAGTACCATCACGACAAGCACCACAACGCCTATGTCGAGACGGGCAACAAGCTCGCGGCCGACGCCGGCATGGGCGACCTCCCGGTGGAAGAGGTGGTGAAGCAGTCCTTCGGCAAGAACCAGGGCCTCTTCAACAATGCCGGCCAGCACTACAACCACATCCACTTCTGGCAGTGGATGAAGCCGAATGGCGGCGGCAAGAGCCTCCCGGGCAAGCTGCAGACGGCATTCGATTCCGACCTCGGCGGTTACGACAAGTTCCGTGCGGACTTCACCGACGCCGGCAAGACGCAGTTCGGCTCCGGCTGGGCTTGGGTCGCGGTCAAGGACGGCAAGCTCCAGATCATGAAGACGCCGAACGGCGAGAACCCGCTGGTGCACGGCGCCTCGCCGATCCTCGGCGTCGACGTCTGGGAGCACTCCTACTACATCGACTACCGCAACGCCCGGCCGAAGTACCTCGAGGCCTTCGTCGACAGCCTGATCAACTGGGATCATGTGCTGGAGATGTACGAGAAGGCTGTCGGCTGACGGTCACTCGCCCCGATCAGTGAACGGGGCCCTGCGCGACGCGCGGGGCCTTTTCTTTGACAGCGTGTTCAAGCCAACGTGAGGCGGCCGCGACGATTGGGCGTTGCGCAGGCGCCGCAGCCGGGTTCAAGTGCCGCGCCAGCCGGCGAGGTCGGGTGACCTCTCGGCACGAGCATGGAGACTTCCGAATGCCCGCGTCCCGTTCCCGCTTCCTCGTCGCCGCGCTTGCCGTCGCCTGCAGCTTCGCACCCGCGCTCGCGCAGAACCTCGATGCCATTTCGGCCCGCCAGCAGCTGATGAAGGACAACGGCCGCGCCGCCAAGACGGCGGCGCAGATGATCAAGGGCGACGTCGCCTATGATCCCGCCAAGGCGGACGAGGTGTTCGCCACCCTGCACGAGACGGCGGTGAAGTTCGGCGACTATTTCCCCGAGGACAGCAAGACCGGCGGCAAGACCGAGGCCGCGCCGGCGATCTGGGACAAGCCGGACGCCTTCAAGGCGGCGCTTGCGAAGTTCCAGTCGGACACCGAGGCGGCAATGGCCAAGAAGCCCCAGGACGTCGACGCCTTCAAGCAGGCCTTCGGCATGGTGGCGCAGAACTGCAAGGGCTGCCACCAGGACTTCCGCGTCGAGCGCTGAGGGTTCGCCCGCGGCCGGATCGGATCTCGGATGCCGCCCCTTCTGACGATCGGTGACCTGCGATGCTGAAGCGCGGGCTCATCGGGCTTCTCGCGCTGGTCGTGATCACGGCCGGCGCCTTCTGGCTGCTCAGCGCGCCGCAGCGGCTCGACGCCGCGGCGCTTCCGGCAGAAGGCTCGGGCGACGCCGCGCGCGGCGAGCGACTGTTCTGGGCCGGCGGCTGCGTCTCCTGCCACGCGCCGTCGAGCGCGAAGGGCGATGACCGGCTGAAACTCACCGGCGGCGATCCGCTGGTCACCGACTTCGGCACCTTTCACGCGCCGAACATCTCGCCGGACCCGAAGGACGGGATCGGCGCGTGGAGCCTTGCCGACTTCGCCAACGCCATGCAGCGCGGGGTGGACCCGGAGGGGCGACATCTTTACCCCGCCTTTCCCTACACCTCCTACGCGCACATGCGGCCGGGCGACATCGCCGATCTTTTCGCCTACCTGAAGACGCTGCCGCCCGTCGGGGGCAGGGCGCCCGACAACGAGCTCGCCTTCCCGTTCAACATCCGGCGCGGGCTGGGGCTCTGGAAGCGCGCCTTCATGGACGGGCCGGGTCCGATCGCCGCGTTGCCGGCGGACGCCTCGAGCGCTGTCAAGGCCGGCCAGTATCTCGTCGAAGGGCCGGGCCATTGCGGCCAGTGCCATACGCCGCGCACCCTCGCCGGCGCCGGCGGGCTCGATCTGACGCACTGGCTCGGCGGCGCACCGAACCCGGAAGGCAAGGGGCGGGTGCCGAATATCACGCCGGGCGGCAGCGAGATCAGCGCCTGGTCGCAGAGCGACATCGTCGAGTATCTGACCAGCGGCTTCACGCCGGAGTTCGACTCGGTCGGCGGGGCGATGGTCGAGGTGCAGCAGAACCTCGCCAGGCTGCCCGACGAGGACCGCACGGCGATCGCCGCCTATCTGAAGGCGATCGCGCCAGTGTCCGACTGAGTTCCGCGGAGGGCGCCGGTCAGGCCTCGGCAGGAACGGACGCAGGATCCGCACCGGCCGCGCCGGCCGGTGTGCCGATCCGCAGCCGGCTTGCCAGGAGAGCCAGCAGCAGGAACACCGCCATCTCGTAGATCAGCGACATCTGCAGGCTGGCGCGATAGGCGTCCCTGGTGTCCGCATCGCCGAGCATGCCGAAGAAGATCTGGCCGCCGAGGGCGACGCCAAGGGCGCCGCCCGCCTGCTGAAACGCCTGCAGCGCGCCCGCGCCGGAGCCGGCATCGCGCGGCCCCACCACCGTCAGGATTGTGGCGAAGAGCGGCGCGATGGTCACGCCCATGCCGAGGCCGGAGACGCCGAGCGGCAGCACGAGATCCCAATGCGTCAGCGTATCGTCGAGGCCGAGTACCGTGGCGTAGAAGATCGCCATCCCGCTCGCCAGGATCAGCGGCCCGACGACGAGGCGCTGCTTGGCGTGGCGGCTGCCGAAGCGGCCGGAGATCAGCGAGGCGATGAAGACGCCGGCGGGGAAGGGAATCGTGGCGACACCCGACTGGAGCGGGGTGAAGCCGAAGCCGATCTGCAGGAAGATCGCGATGACGAAGAAGAAGCCGGGCAGGCCGGAGAACAGGGCCGTCACCATGCCGAGGCCGAGGACGAAGTGGCGGTTGCGGATCAGGCTGATCGGCAGCAGCTGGGGTGCATCGCGCTCGGCCTGACGCCTCTGCCACAGGATGAACAGGGCCGCGAGGGGCAGCGCCGCGCCGAGCATGACGAAGCTCCAGAGCGGCCAGCTGAGTTCGCGCCCCTCCACCAGCGGAAACACGACGGCAAAGACGGCGAGGGTCGCCAGTAGGACGCCGACGAGGTCGATGGCCGTGCCGCGCGCGCGCTCCGTCGGCGGGATCAGCAGACTGCCGACGGCGACGGCGAAGATGCCGATGGGTATGTTGACCAGGAAGATCGGGCGCCAGGCCAGCGCATAGATGTCGGCCGAGATCAGCGCGCCGCCGGCGAGCGGTCCTGCGACCGAGGCCAGGCCCGCGGTGACGCCGAAGAACGAGAAGGCGAAGCCGCGCTCGTGCGGCGGAAACGTCACCTGCACCAGCGCCAGCACCTGCGGCATCATCATTGCGCCGGACAGGCCCTGGAAGAACCGCGCTGCGACGAGCGTGCCGATGCTCGGCGCAAGGCCGCACAGTGCCGAGCCCAGGGTGAAGGCGCCGACGCCCCAGAGGAACATGCGCTTGCGCCCGACGATGTCGCCGAGCCGGCCGAGCGGCAGGAGGCCGAGCGCGAAGGCGAGGATATAAGCGGCGACCACCCATTCGACGTCGGCGTCGCTTGCGCCGAGATCCGCCTTCAGGCTCGGGATCGCGACGTTCACGATGGTCACGTCGATCAGGTTCATGAAGCCGGCCAGAAGCAGGGTGGCGAGCACGAGCCACCGCCGCGGATGCGGCTCGGCCGCCGGCGAAGGAGAGACGGTCAAAGGCTTGTCCCGGACAGGAGGATGTCCCTGCGCTATTCAGGTCACCAATCGCAAAGCGCAAGAGGCTCCCGCCGCATCGGCGGCAGCCGCCGTGATCCGCCGGGTGTCCAGCGAACGCGCCGGTCCCTCTCGGGGCCGGCGGCGCTGCAGTCTCTATCGGTGGTCAGGCGAAGTCCGTGCCGCGCGTCACAGCCTCCCAGGCATCGGTTTCGCTCCGCATCGCATCGAGCTTCGCCCGCAGCTGATCCAGGGCGTCGCCGCCGATCAGGAGATGAACCGGCGGGCGCTCCGCTTCGACGGCCATGATGATGGCCCGTGCGCCGCGCGCGGGATCACCGGCCTGCTTGCCGTGCCCGGCCTGCGTGCCGGATCGTGCCCGGCCGGCGGTGTCGGCGTAATCGTCGATGCGGGTCGCCGACTGCTTGATCGAGTCGGGGCCGCGGAAGTCGGTGCGGAAGGCGCCGGGCGCCACGACCGTCACGCCGATGCCGAGGGGGCCGACCTCCTTGGCCAGCGCATCCGACAGGGCCTCCACGCCCGCCTTGACCATGTTGTAGTAGCCGACGCCAGGATAGGTGACGAGGCCGCCGATCGAGCTGACATTGACGATGTGGCCGTGCCGCCGGCCGCGCATGCCCGGCAGGACGGCCTTGATGAGGTTGACCGGGGCGAAGAGGTCGGTCTCGAACAGGGCGCGCATGTCGGCGTCGTCGCCCTCCTCGATCGCACCGAGGTAGCCGTAGCCGGCATTGTTGACGAGGACGTCGACCGCGCCGAAGCGTGCCTCGGCCTGCGCGACCGCGGCGGCGACGGCGGCTTGATCCGTGACGTCGAGCGCAACGCCAAGCGCGGCGTCCGCGTGTGCGGCGACGAGTCCCTCGACGTCCGAAAGGCGGCGTGCCGTGACGACGACCCGGTAGCCGGCGGCGAGCGCCTCCTCAGCCAGGGCGCGGCCAAACCCCTTGGAACAGCCTGTGATGAGCCAAACGGCATTCTTCTCGATCATGGGATCAGTCTCCATCGGTTGATGAAGCGAAAGTGGCGATCAGACAGTCGTTCGATTAGATCTCATCTATCGCAAGGGTCGTTGAACGAGATTGCATGATGCCGAGATCCGCCAGCCTCGATGATCTCGCCGCCTTCGCCTTGGTCGCCCGGTCCGGCAGCTTCACCCGCGCCGCCGCGGCGCTGGGAACATCGACCTCCAATCTCAGCCACACCATCCGGCGGCTCGAGGGGCGGCTCGGCCACAGGCTGCTCCAGCGCAACAGCCGCAGCGTCGCGCCCACCGAAGCCGGGGCGACGTTGCTGGCGACGCTGGATCCCACGCTCGAACGGATCGACGCGGCCCTGATGGCGCTGGACCAGGCACGCGATCAGGTGTCCGGGACGCTGCGGCTGACGGCGACACGGCAGGCCTACGAAGCGGTCGTGCGGCCGGTGTTGGCGGACTTCGCCGCGGCCCATCCCGAAGCCATCGTCGAGGTGCTGATCGACTACGCCTATCGCGACATCATCGCCGATCGACTGGATGCCGGCATCCGGCTCGGCGAGAAGATCGAACGCGACATGATCGCGCTGAGGGTCGGGCCGGATCTGCGCATGGCCGTCGTCGCGAGCCCCGGCTATCTCGCGCAGGCCGCGCCGATCGAACATCCGCGCGATCTCACGCGGCAGCGCTGCATCAACTACCGGATGATCAGCGCCGACACGATCTACGCCTGGGAGTTCGAGCGCGACGGGCAGGCGCTGGAGGTGCGTGTCACCGGGCCGCTGACCTTCAACGAGCCGGAGCTCATGCTGCAGGCCGCGCTGGACGGTTTCGGCGTCGGCTATCTCCTCGACCACGAGGTCTCGGCCCATATCGAGGCGGGTCGGCTGGTGCGGCTGCTCGACGACTGGACGCCGCCGTTCCCGGGCTTCCACCTTTACTATTCGTCGCGCGAACAGATGCGTCCGGTGCTGCGCGCGTTCGTCGACGCGTTACGCGAGCGCCGCCGGCCGCGCGAGGTGCCGCTGCCGTTCGGCACGACACTCTGACGGCAGCATCGGCTTGGCCTCGAACCGTAGTTCGAAGCTCGATGAAATGATGAGCTTTGACTAATGGATTAGCAGAGCCTAATCTATCTCGCATGGATCAAGCCGCTGCCGTCACCGCCGCCCTGCGGGCCCTTGCCGACCCCACACGGCGCGCCGTGCTGGAGCGCATCGTCGATGCCGAGGAGATCACGGTGGTCGAACTCACACGCGGCAGCGGCGTGACGCAGGGTGCCATCTCGCAGCATCTCAAGCTTCTGAAGCAGGCCGGCCTCGTCGCCGAGCGACCGGAGGGTCGGCGGGTGTTCTATCGGGCGCGGCCGGACGGACTGAAGCCGGTGGCCGACTGGATGGACCGCTACGCCGCATTCTGGCGTGGCCGCCTCGACAGTCTCAGCGACCTCATGAAGGAGATCGACCCATGAGCGTGTCGGACGCAGACGCACAGACTGAAGCCATCACACTCGAGCAGAGCTATCCGCATTCGGCGGCGGCGATGTGGAAGGCGCTCACCACGCCCGAGCTGATGGCGCGATGGCTGATGGAGCCGACCGGCTTCGAGCCGGTGGTCGGCAATCGCTTCACCTACCGGACCACGCCGTCCGGTCCGTGGGACGGCACCATCCACTGCGAGGTGCTCGACGTCGTTCCGTTGAAGCGCCTCGTCCACTCCTGGCGGGGCGGCAGCGCGGCGAACAGCGGGTACGGCTCGCTGCTCGACACGGTCGTGACCTGGACGCTGGCGCAGACGGAGGGCGGCACCCTGGTTCGTGTCGTCCATTCCGGCTTCCGCCTGCCGCGCAACGAGTTCGCATTCCGCAACATGAGCAATGGATGGCCGAAGGTCATCCGCCGGATCGGCGAGTTCGCCGGAGAGGAGGACTGAGATGGAGCGCATTACCGTCACCGGGTTCCGGTGGGTTCCGACCTTCGCACAGGGTCTCGCACGCGACCTGCGCGTCCGCTGGGCGCTGCAGGAGGCTGGCCTGGCGTACGACGTCGATCTGATCGATCTCGGCGAACGGCATTCGGAGAGCTATCGCCGCAGGCATCCCTTCGGCCTGATCCCTGCCTTCGAGGCGGACGGGCACGACGTGTTCGAATCCGGCGCCATCCTGCACCGGATCGCGGAGGTGTCGCCGGAACTGATGCCGACGGACGCGGCCGGACGGGCCAACACGCTTGCCTGGATGTTCGCCGCGCTCAACACGGTCGAACCACCGCTCGACGCCCTGTCGGTGCTGGATCTTCAGCACCCCGGCGAGGAGTGGGCGAAGCTTCGGCGGCCGGGAGCGGTCGAGGCGGTGCAGGTGAGGCTGGACGCATTGGCGGCATGGCTGGAACCGCGCGACTTCCTCCTCGGCCGGTTCACGGCTGCCGACATCCTGATGACGACCGTGCTCCGTCTCATCCGGCACACGGATCTGGTGACGCGCATCCCGGTGCTCGAGGTCTACCAGACGCGATGCGAGGCGAGGCCGGCATTTCAGCGGGCGCTCGCCGAGCAGATGGACGGCTATCGGCAGAACGCGCCGATGGCGGCCTGACGGGCAGGCCCGGACGGGGCTCGTAGCAGCGTCAGGCGACCGAGAGGTCCGCCGCCATCCGCCGTGCCGTGTCAGCCGGCCGTGCCCATCACCTTCAGTGAGAAGGAGTAGATGTAGGCGACCTCCTCCAGCCGGGCGAAGCGGCCGGAGGCGCCACCATGGCCGGCGTCCATGTTGACGCGCAGGAGGATCGGGTTGTCGTCGGTCTTCGTCTCGCGCAGCCGCGCCACCCACTTCGCCGGCTCCCAGTAGGTCACCCGGGGGTCGGTGAGGCCGGCGAGCACCAGCATCGGCGGATAGGCCTGGGCCTGGACGTTGTCGTACGGGCTGTAGCCGGCGATGACCGCGAAATCCGCTTCCGACTGCAGCGGATTGCCCCATTCGGGCCATTCCGGCGGGGTCAGCGGCAGGGTGTCGTCGAGCATCGTGTTGAGGACGTCGACGAACGGCACGACCGCGACGATCGCGCCAAACTTCTCCGGCGCGATGTTGGCGATCGCGCCCATCAGCATGCCGCCGGCCGAGCCGCCCTGCGCGACGATCCGCTCGTGCCGGGTGAAGCCTTCGGCGACGAGATGGTCGGCGACCGCGATGAAGTCGGTGAAGGTGTTGCGCTTGTGCTCGCGCCGCCCGGCCTCGTACCAGCGGAAGCCCTTGTCCTTGCCGCCGCGAATGTGGGCGATCGCCCAGACAAAGCCGCGATCGACCAGCGACAGGCAGTTGGCGTTGAATGCGGCGGGAATGGTGATGCCGTAGGAGCCGTAGCCGTAGAGCATGCAGGGCGCCGACCCGTCGAGGGGCGTGTCCCTGCGGTAGAGGAGCGAGACGGGGACTGTCTCGCCGTCGGTGGCCGGGGCGAAGATGCGGCGGGTGACGTAGGCGTCGGGATCGTGCCCGGACGGCACCTCCTGCGTCTTCAGGAGGCGGCGCTCGCGCGTCTCGACATCGTACTCGAAGGTCTGCGCCGGCGTCGTCAACGACGAATAGCTGAAACGGATGGTGGTGGTGTCGAACTCGTAGGTGCCGCCGAGCCCGAGCGAATACGCTTCCTCGTCGAAGGCGATGACGTGTTCGGCGCCATCGGCGAGGCGCTTGACCACGATGCGCGGCAGTCCCTCGCGCCGCTCCAGCCAGATCAGGTGGCGCTTCAGCACCATGTGGCTGAGGATCAGCCGCCCGTCCTCGTGCGGCACGTAGTCGGTCCACTCGCTGCGCCGCGAGGAACCGGTCGAGGCGGTGGCGATCTTGAAGTCGCGCGCGCCGTCGGCGTTGGTCAGGATGTAGAGGGTGCCGTCGGCCTCGTCGACATAATACTCGACGCCGCGCTCGCGCTCGGCGACAAGCCGCGGCTCGGCCGCGGGATTGCCGGCCGGGATCAGCCAGGTCTCCGACGTCTCGTGCTCGTGGATGTCGATCACCACGAACTCGCCCGACTGCGTCTTGTCGACGTCCATGAAGAAGCCGGAATCGGTCTCTTCGTAGATCAGGGCATCGGTAGCCGGGTCGCTGCCGAGCTTGTGGTAGTAGACGCGGCTCGGTCGGTGGTTGGCGTCGAGCCGGGTGTAGAAGAAGCCGCGCGAGCGGGCGCTCCAGGCGACGCCGCCCGACGTGTCCTCGATCCGGTACGGCAGATCCTCGCCGGTCGACAGGTCGCGGATCGAGATGGCGTAGAACTCCGACCCTTTGTCGTCGTGCGACCAGGCGAGCCACGCGTGGTCTGGCGAATGGCCGACGCTGCCAAGCGAGAAGTAGGCGCGCTCGGCGGCCTCGACCTCGCCGTCGAGCAGCACCGTCTCGGTGCCGTCGCCGCCGTCGCGCAGCCGGCGGACATAGCGAGGATATTCCGCCCCCTCCCGATAGGCGACACCGTAGGCATAGGCACCATCGGGCGCCGGAACCGAGGAATCGTCCTCCTTGATCCGCCCGCGCATCTCGGCGATCAGGTCGGCTCTGAGCGGGCCAAGACCCGCCATCACCGCCTCCTGATAGGCGTTCTCTGCGGCGAGATGAGCCCGGATCGCGGGGTCGAGGCTCGCCGGATCCTTGAACACGTCCTGCCAGTTCTCGGCCCGAAGCCAGGCAAAGGGATCGATGCGTTCGCGTCCGTGCCGACGATCGGAGACCTCCCGTCGCTCGGGCATGGGCGGGCTTGGCAGAAGAGTCGGGTTCGACATGGGCTCTCGAGCAGGCGTTGAGGTCTTGAAGTCCCGCGGCGAAGGACGGATTGGCAGCCGACAGCTAGGAACTGGCGGGCGCGACCGCAATATGCTTTGCCGGGCATGCACGTGCGGAAAGCTCACGGAACTGTCAATGCTTCGGCTTGCGGTAAGGGCAAGGTCTCCTTAACAGGGGACCGGGCGCCGATCGCGACGCCTTGCGGTCGAAGGAGGGTGTACGAGGGGATGGGTGACGGGGCGCATCAGGCCGGCTTCATCGCGCTTGCGCTTCCGTTCGTGGCAGCCCTCCTGGCGCCTGCGCTGACGCGCCTTCTGCGTCATCACGCCGCCTGGATCCTGGCGCTGTTTCCGGCCGCCATCTTCGCGATCGTGGCGGGCTTCGCCGACCCGGTGCTGTTCGCCCAGCCGGTGTTGTTCGGCTTCGACTGGATTCCCGATCTTTCGATCCGCTTCGCCTTTCGCCTCGACGGTCTGTCCTTCGCCTTCGCGCTGCTGATCAGCGGCATCGGCACGCTGATCGTGCTCTATGCCGGCGCCTACATGGCGGGACACCCGCATCAGGGGCGCTTCCTCAGCTTCATCTTCCTGTTCATGGGCGCGATGCTCGGGCTGGTCCTTGCCGACGACCTGATCACGCTCTTCGTCTACTGGGAGCTGACCTCGATCACCTCCTTCCTGCTGATCGGCTTCGATCACGAGCGCGAGGCGGCGCGCCGGGGGGCGATCCAGGCGCTGGTGATCACCGGCGGCGGCGGTCTCCTGCTGCTCGCAGGCCTGATCCTGATCCGCGAGACGAGCGGGCTCGGATCCCTTTCTGCGCTGCTCGGGGCGGGCGACGTGCTGCGTGACAGCGACCTCTACATGCCGATCCTGCTGCTCGTGCTCGGCGGCGCCTTCACCAAGTCGGCGCAGGTGCCGTTCCATGTCTGGCTGCCCAACGCAATGGAAGCGCCGACGCCGGTCTCGGCCTATCTGCACTCGGCCACCATGGTGAAGGCCGGCGTCTACCTGCTCCTGCGGCTGAACCCGGTGCTCGGCCATACGGCGCTGTGGGAGACGATCCTGCCGGCGTTCGGCGGGGTGACGCTGATCACGGGCGCGCTGTTGGCGCTGAAGCAGCGCGACCTCAAGCTCGTCCTCGCCTACACCACCATGGCCTCGCTCGGCCTCCTGGTGATGCTGATCGGCGCCGGCAGCCATGCCGCGATCGAGGGCGCGGTGCTCTATCTGATCGCCCACTCCATGTTCAAGGGCGGCTTGTTCATGGTCGCGGGCTCGCTCGACCACGGCGCCGGCACGCGCGACATCGCCTCGCTGCGCGGTCTCGCCGGCGCAATGCCCGTGACCTTTGCCGCGGGTCTCCTCGGGGCGCTGTCGATGGGCGGCCTGCCGCCGCTCTACGGCTTCCTCGCCAAGGAGGAGATCTACGCGGCCACCGCCGGGCTCGACGTCCGGGCGCTGCTCCTGACCGCCGCGGCCGTCGCCGGCAACGCCCTGATGTTCTCCGCCGCGTTCCTCGTCGGCTTGAAGCCGTTCCTCGGGCGCCGGCACGACGGGCTGGCGCATGCCCACGAGGGCGCCCCGGGCCTGTGGATCGGCCCGCTGCTCCTCGGTCTCGCGGCTCTCTTCGCCGGCCTGAAGCCGACGCTCGCGCACTTCGCCTTCGCCAATCCGATGGCGTCCGCGGCGCTCGGTTCGCCGGCCGAAATCCATGCCGCAGTCGAATTCCACTGGGGCGCGCCACTGGCGCTGTCGCTTCTGACGGTCGCGATCGGCGTGGCGCTCTATCTCGGCGCGCGCCGCGTCCACGACGTGCTCCACGGAGGCTTCACCGCCATCGGCTGGGGACCGGACCGGGGCTTCGACCAGGCGATGCGCGGGCTGCTGCGCGGCGCGTTCCTGCTGACCCACCGCCTGCAGTCGGGGCGGCTCGACTACTACATGACGACCACCTTCGCGGTGATCGCGGTGGCGCTGCTCGGCTCGATGGCCGCAGGCGGCGGCCTGCCGGTGCTGCCGGCCTTCCCGCACCTCTTCTTCTACGAGTGGACGGTGCTGGCGATCCTCGTCGTCGGCGTCGTCCTGGTGCTGATCGCCAAGAACCGTCTGACGGCCATCGTCTCGCTCGGCATCCAGGGCTTCGCCATCGCGCTCCTGTTCATTCTGCTCGGTGCACCGGACCTCTCCTTCACCCAGTTCATGGTCGAGACGCTGTCGGTCGTCGTGCTGGCGCTGGTGATGACGCGGCTGCGCCTGCAGCGGGCCGATCACCGGCCGTGGCGCGAGGTGCTGCCGGACATGGCGGTGGCGCTCGCGGCCGGCTCCGGTTTCGGTCTCTTCCTCCTGAAGGTCACGCAGACGCCCTTCGACAACGCGCTGACGGCCTTCTTCGGCGAGTACAGCCGGACGATCGCGCACGGCCGCAACGTCGTCAACGTCATCATCGTCGACTTCCGCGGCCTCGACACGATGGGCGAGATCGCGGTCGTCATGACCACCGGCCTCGCCATCCTAGCGCTGATCCGCATCCGGGTCGGGCGTCGCGGCGAGCCGCACCCCGACATGGCGGAGGCGCCGGAATGAGAACCGTGATCTTCCGCTTCACTGCGCCGTACCTGACCAGCCTGATGGTGCTGTTCTCGATCTTCGTGCTCCTGCGCGGGCACAACGAGCCCGGCGGCGGCTTCATCGGCGGCCTGATCGCCGCCTCCGCCTTCGCCATCTACGGCATTGCCTGCGGCGTCGCGCCGGTGCGCAGGGCGCTCTACTTCCACCCGATGGCGATCGCCGCGACCGGTCTCCTCGTCTCGGTCTCGGCCGGCTGCATCTCGATCCTCCTCGGTCGGCGTTTCCTCACCGGCCTCTGGACCTTTCCCGACGTCCTCGGCGGCATCGGCCTGTCGACCCCCGTGATGTTCGACATCGGCGTCTATCTCGTCGTGGTCGGCGCGATCACCTCGATCGCGCTGGCGCTCGAGGAGGGGGACGACTGATGGAAGCCGCGCTCTCGCTCGTCGTCGCGATCCTGTTCTCGGTCGCGATCTACATGCTCCTGTCCAAGCACATCATCCGGATGCTGCTCGGGACGGTGCTGCTCGGCAACGGGGTCAACCTCCTGATCTTCACCGCCGGCCGCGTGCCCGCGATCACGCCGCCGATCATCCCCGACGGCGCCGACCATCTGGAGGCCGTCACCGCCAATCCCCTGCCGCAGGCGCTGATCCTGACCGCCATCGTGATCTCCTTTTCCTTCTTCGCCTTCCTGCTGGTGCTGGCCTACCGGGCCTACCAGGACCTCGGAACCGACGACTCGGACGAGATGCGCGTCGCCGAACCCGAGGAGCAGGGGCTGCCGCCCCTCGGCTACTGAGCGATGGCCGTTTCCGACACCCATGCCGCGATCGACGCGAGCGCGGCGCAGCTGCCCGGGGCGCTTGCGGCCGCCGACTACCTGCCGATCCTGCCGGTGGTGATCTGCTTCCTCGCCGGCGCGGTGATGCTCATCCTGCGCAAACGGACCGCATGGCACGGCTGGATCGCGATCCCGGCGCTCTGCCTTCTGACGCTGACCGATCTCCTGCTGCTGCGCCGGGTGGCGGGCGAAGGGCCGCAGACGATGATGATGGGCGGCTGGCGCGCGCCCTTCGGCATCGCTTTCACCGCGGACCTCGCCGGCACGCTGTTCGCCACCGTCGGAGCGATGGTGGCGCTCGCCTGCGGGCTCTTCGCGCTCGTCTCGATCAGCGCGGAAGAGCGGCGCTACGGCTTCTTCCCCTTCCTGTTCCTGATGATGGGCGGCGTCTCCGGTGCATTCCTCACCGGCGACATCTTCAACCTCTACGTCTGGTTCGAGGTGCTGCTGATCGGCTCCTTCGGCCTCCTGATCCTCGGCTCGCGGCACCAGCAGCTCGACGGGGCGATCAAGTACTGCTTCCTGAACCTCGTCGGCACGACGCTGTTCCTGATCGCGACGGGCTATCTCTACGGCTGGTTCGGCACGCTCAACATGGCCGACATCGCCCGCAAGGCGGCGGACCAGCCGGCGGGCGGGGGGCTCTACACCATCGCCGCGCTGTATCTCGTCGCCTTCGGGATGAAGGCCGCCGGTTTCCCGCTGAACGCCTGGTTGCCGGCCTCCTACCATACGCCGCGCTTCGTGGTGTCGGCGCTGTTCGCGGGACTTCTGACCAAGGTCGGCGTCTATGCGCTGATCCGGGTGCTCCTGATGCTGCTCGCGCCGCAGCAGCAGGACCTCGCCTTCATCCTTGCCTGGGTGGCCGGACTGACGATGATGGTCGGCGCTCTCGGCGCGCTGGCGCAGACCGACCTGCGGCGGCTCCTCAACTACGTGGTGATCTCCGGCATCGGCACGATCTTCGTCGGCATCGCGGCGCCGGGGGCGCTCGGGGCGGGCGGCGACGGGGCCGTGGGCCTCAGCGGCGCGCTGTTCTACGCGCTGCATTCGATCGTGGTGATGACCGGCCTGTACCTCGCCGCCGGCGTCGCGACCGACCGCGCCGGCTCGTCCTCCCTGCACGACATGGGCGGGCTCTGGCGCGGCCATGTCGGCTTCGCCGCAATGATGCTGGTGCTGCTCTTCGCCGTCTCGGGACTGCCGCCCTTTTCCGGCTTCTGGCCGAAGCTGATGCTGGTGCGTGCCAGCTTCGCGGCGGGCATGCCGTGGCTCGGCGCGGCGGTGCTCGCGTCCGGCTTCCTCGTCACGATCGCCAGTGCGCGCGTCTTCGCGCTCGCCTTCTGGCGCAGCAAGCCCGAGCATGAGGCGATGGTGGTCGAGCCTGCGCGCTATGAGCACCTGGACGGCCCGAAGCCACGCGGGGCCGACGCGATGCTGCCGATCCTCGGCCTCGTCTGCCTCGTTCTCGCCGCCGGGCTGTGGCCGCAATGGCTGGCGGGGCTGACCCGTACGGCCGCCGCGGGCATCCTCGACCCCGGCGCCTATCTCCACTCGGTGTTCGGAGCCGCGCCATGACGCTGTTTGCGATCAACCTCGTGCTGACGCTGATCTGGGCGATCGTCACCGGATCCTTCTCGCTGTCCAATCTTGCGCTGGGCTTCGTGCTCAGCGCCTTCTCGCTGTTCCTGATCCGCGAGCAGGTCGGCACCGCCGGCTATGTCGAGCGCGCCCGGCGCCTCGTGGCGCTGGCGCTGCTGTTCTTCTGGGAACTGCTGAAGTCGGCCTTCACCGTCGCCAAGATCGTCACGCGGCGCAGGATCGACGTGAAGCCCGGCATCTTCGCCTATCCGCTGAAGGTGCAGAGCGACTTCGAGATCTCGCTGCTGGCCAACCTGATCACGCTGACGCCAGGCACGCTTTCGGTCGACGTGTCGGAGGACCGCTCCACCCTCTACGTCCATGCGCTCGACTGCTCCGACCCCGACGGCACCCGACGCGACATCGCCAACGGCTTCGAGCGCAAGATCATGGAGGCGTTCGGATGAGCGTCGAGGATCTCGCGTCGCTGTTCCTCGAGCTGTCGCTGCGCCTCTCGCTGGTGCTGCTCGGTGCCGCCTTCCTGATGACGGTGCTTCGGATCTGGAAGGGGCCGACGCTCGCCGACCGGGTGCTCGGGCTCGACGTCCTGACCTCCATCGCGATCGGCTTCATCGCGGTGGTGGCGATCGACACCGGCTTCACGCTCTATGTCGATATCGCCATCGCGCTCGGCCTCGTCGGCTTTCTTGCGACCGTCGCCTTCGCGCGCTTCATCCTGACGCAGGGCGAGGCGGAGGAACACCGCGGCGATGCGCTGCCGCTGGCCGGTGACCTGCCGGGCTCCGACGGACCCTTCGAGGAGAACGAGGCCCGATGACCGCCGTCTTCCAGATCCTCGTCGGCCTCCTGATCCTCTGCGGTTCGGCCTTCGCCGCCGTCGCGGCGCTCGGCGTGCTGCGCCTGCCGGACCTCTACAGCCGCATGCACGCCGCCTCCAAGGCCGGGGCGGTCGGCTCCTCGATCATGCTGATCGCGCTGATGCTCGCGACGGACCAGCCGAGCGAGGTGCTGCGGGCGATCGGGGCGATCATCTTCTTCCTGCTGACGGCGCCGATCTCGGCCCATCTCCTTGCCCGCGCCGCCTACCTCGTCGGCTACCCGATGTGGAAGGGCTCGGTGCTCGACGAAATGCCGGATACCGCCCGCAAGAAGCACTACGGGCCGGACCTGCAGGGTGCCAAAGTCAGCCAGTCGGCGACCGACCTCGGCGCGACGTGAGGACGTCGCTTCGCGCGAGGTGCGACATGGGGAACGCCTGCCCTTCACCATGACCCGTCGCACCGCCACGTTCTTCCTGATCCTCGCCGGCCTCTACGGGGCGTTCGGCGTCGCGGGTGCCGCGGCTGCGGCGCACGGGCTCGGCGGCGAGTTCACGATGCTGGCCGCGGCGATGGCGCTGGCCCACGCGCCGGCGCTTCTGGCGCTCGCGCTGGCGCCCGCCGACAGGCTGCGCTTCGCCTGGTTGCCCGCGGCGCTGCTCGCAGCCGGCGTGCTGCTCTTCTCCGGCGACCTCGGCACCCGCAGCGTCACCGGCGAGCGGCTGTTCCTGAATGCCGCGCCGACCGGCGGAACGCTCCTGATCCTCGGATGGCTGGCGATCGTCGCCGGCGCGGTGGCCGCGGCACGTCGCGGCGCCTGACGCGGTCCAGCGACCAGGAAACCGCTGCGTATCGTGGTTCGCCTGCTGCACCGGACTGTCGCATGATTGCGCAACGGTGCGTGCACCGTCAGGCTGTGCCGCCGCTTGCCGATCACGCCTATCTGGTGCGGCGAGACGGCGCAGCACTTCGCCCGCCGAGCCTTGCGAGGGACCACCATGAAGCTCACCGGCATCCATCATCTGACCGCGGTCACCGCCGACGCGCCCGGCAACCACCGCTTTTATACGCAGGTCCTCGGCATGCGGCTGGTCAAGAAGACGGTCAACCAGGACGACGTCTCGGCCTATCACCTGTTCTATGCCGATGGGGTCGCGGCGCCCGGCAGCGACCTGACCTTCTTCGACTGGCCGGTCGGGCCGGAGGTCCGCGGCACGCACTCGATCGTCCAGACCGCGCTGCGCGTCACCGGCGAGGCGACGCTCGACTGGTGGGCCGAGCGCCTCACCGCCGAGGGCGTCGAGCATCACGGCGTCACCCGGCGCGACGGCCGGCTCTGGCTCGACTTCGAGGACCCGGAAGGCCAGCGCCTCGGCCTCGTCGACGACGGCGGCGCTGGCGACGGCCATGTTTGGGAGAGGAGCCCGGTGCCGGCCGAGCACCAGATCCGCGGCCTCGGCCCGATCACCCTGTCGGTGCCCGACCCGAGGCCGACCGAGGCGGTGCTGACGCAGGTGATGGACATGCGCAAGGCGCGCACGTTCGAGGCGAGCGGCCGCACCGTGCTCGTCTACGAAATGGGTGAGGGCGGTCCGGCGGCCGAGCTGCACCTGCGGGTCGAGCCCGGCCTTGCGCCGGCGCGGCCGGGCGCCGGCGGCGTCCACCACGTCGCCTTCCGCACGCCGGACAAGGACACCTACAGGGCCTGCGCCGAACGGCTGCGGAGCGTGCGCCTGCCGTCGAGCGGGCCGGTCGACCGGTTCTATTTCGAGAGCCTCTATTTTCGCGAGCCGAACGGCATCCTGTTCGAGATCGCCACCGACGGCCCGGGCTTTGCCACCGACGAGCCGCTGGAGACGCTGGGCGAGAGCCTGTCGCTGCCGCCCTTCCTCGAAAGCCGCCGCGCCGAGATCGAAGCCGGCCTGAAACCCCTCTGAGGTCCGCCATGAGCGACTATGTCTACCGCGAGCACCGGGCCGCGACGCCCGGTGCGCCGCTGCTCTTCGTGTTTCACGGGACCGGCGGCGACGAGACCCAGTTCTTCGACTTCGGCCGGCAGGCGCTGCCGCAGGCGAGCATCGTCTCGCCGCGCGGCGACGTCTCGGAGCACGGCGCGCTGCGGTTCTTCCGGCGCACCGGCGAGGGCGTCTATGACATGGAGGATCTCGCCCAGCGCACGGCGACGATGGCGGCGTTCGTGCGGGAGCGCGTCGCGGACCTGCAGCCCTCCCGCGTCCTCGGCCTCGGCTTCTCCAACGGGGCGAACATCCTCGCCTCGGTGATGCTGGAGCGGGGCACCCTGTTCGACGCCGCGGTGCTGATGCACCCGCTGATCCCGTGGGAACCGGCGCCGCGCGACGACCTCGCCGGCCGCGACGTGCTGATCACGGCGGGCCGGCGCGATCCGCTCTGCCCGCCGGCGCTCAGCCAGGCCCTCGCCGACTATTTCGGGCGGCAGGGCAGCGCGGTGGAGATGGTCTGGCACGACGGCGGCCACGAAATCCGCCCGGTGGAGGTGCAGGCGGCGGTGCGGTTTTTGACGGGTGTGGCGGGGTGAGGGGGCGGTGCGCGGGCGGCCGCTGGTCGCAGGCTTTCCGACTCTAAGGCCGTACTTTATCCCGCCCGGGCCGTTTTCCAGGCCCGCCGGCTTTGGACGACTGGGAGAAAGCAGCCGTTGCGCAGCATGGCGTACGAGCCTCAGCGATGAGAGGGTTTTGATGCTTGGGCCAGGCTGTCCTCTCCATTCGCATCGGCGCGCGAAGCTTGGTGGCTAATTATTACGCCACCTCAGCCATTTCTTGGCGCTTCTCTTGAACGACTTGCTTGGACGCAATATCTTGGCTTGAAGTAATGCCGGACAGGGCAATTCGAGCAAACGTCGAATAAGGAAGAACCTGTGACCACGAAGTTGCGTATTGATATTTCCCAAGGTCTTATCGACATTGAGGGCGATCCCGAACTGGTTCGAGAAATCTACGCCGACTTCAAGACCCACCTCTTAGGCGTAAATTACGCTCGGCCAGCGCCTCCAGCTCAGTCAGGCGCGGCTGCTGGGGCTGACAAAGATGAGCAGCCCCCACCCGTATCCAAGTCTAGGGCGAAGCGCCGTCCCCCTGTTAAGAAGAAGACAAACGGCGACGAGAGCGGCAGCGGTGTACTCGCAGATTCACCCAAACTGGACAAGAATTTGGACACGTCTGCCCTTGGCGCCTTCTATGGCCAGTTCAAGCCGAAGAACAACTCGGAGAAGATTCTTATCTTCTTGAAATTCTTGACCGATTCGCTACAGATAGAACGCCCTAATACGGATCAGGTTTATACCTGCTTCAAGGCTATGGGTGAGAAGATACCTAAGGCATTCGCTCAGGCATTTTATGATACCAGCAGCAGGCTCGGTTACATTGATTTTATGTCGTCAACCGATATCTCTATCACCATCTCGGGCGACAATCACTTTAACCATTCGATGAAGCAGAAGGCTGCTGAATGAACGACGCAGTCAATCGATTCTACAATTCCATCGAAGGTGCAGCCAGCCAGAGCCAGAACGGCATGGTGGAGCTGTTCCTCTATTTCCTGACTGCGGAGCTAGGGCAGGAAACTGCCACACCTAGGCAGATCGCCGACTGTTTTGAGGCGTGTGACCTTGCGGCGCCAGCGAACGTCAGCGCGCGGCTGTCCGAGGGATTGAAAGTCAAGCCACCCAAGTACATCAAGACAAAGGGCGCGTATAAGCTCCAACGCCATACACGAGAAGCATTGTCGAAGAAGCTCGGCGCCGAAACTGTGACCGCTCAGACGAGTGCCACGCTTCGGGGTCTCGAACACAAGCTGCCCGCTGGAGCTGACAAAGAGTTCTTGAAGGAGGCGATAGACTGCTTCGAGATCGGAGCGAATCGCGCGGCGATCATCATGACCTGGATGTTGGCGATGGACCACCTGTTCGCGTACATCCTCGCGCACAAGCTGACAGAATTTAATGTGGCCGTATCCAAGGACAAGGGATTAAAAATCACGTCAGTGTCGCAGCGCGACGATTTCACCGGAATCAAGGAAACTAAGTTTATCGAGCTGTGCCGATCCGCGGGTATCATCTCAAATGACGTGCGGAAGATTCTTGATCAGAAACTAGGCACGCGGAACTCGTGTGCTCACCCGTCCGGCGTGACCATTAACAAGTCGAAGGTAATCGATGCTATCGAGGACCTTGTAGACAATGTCATCCTCAAATTCCCGGTCTAGTTGACGAGCGTCTTGCCGCATGGAGGGGTGCTGCGTTGGAATTGAACGCAAGCAATCTTCTCCGGCCGTGTGCAGAAATTTGGAGCTCGCAAACCGGAGTGGATGATTGTTTCCTTGATTACGGAGCTGAGCGCGTACGGACTTGAGCGCGAAATGAACTGCGTTATGGCGGGAGTTCGATAATGATCTTCCGCCGGCTGTAGCCGCAGCACAATCCACCTGATCAGGCCTTGAGCCTAAGGCCTTCGCTCCTCGAACCCATCCCCCTGGTCTGCCTCGCACAATCTCCCCCCGCTAAAGCGGGACGATCATCTCGCGGGGAAGCGTCGTGGCTGACTTCGATCTCATCGTCATCGGCAGCGGTCCGTCGGGCCGGCGGGCCGCCATTCAGGCCGCCAAGCTCGACAAGAAGGTGCTCGTCGTCGACAAGCGCCACCGGGTCGGCGGCGTGTCGGTCCACACCGGCACGATCCCGTCGAAGACCATGCGCGAGACGGTGCTCAACCTCTCGGGCTGGCGCGAGCGCGGCTTCTACGGCCGGGCCTACCGGGTCAAGCAGGACATCTCGGCCGCCGACCTTCAGGAGCGGATGACCAAGACGCTCGACCACGAGGTCGACGTGCTCGACCACCAGTTCGCCCGCAACCGCGTGCGCACGGCGGTCGGACAGGCGTCCTTCGTCGATCCGACCCATGTCCGCATCGAGGCCGAGGGCGGCGAGGAGCAGGTGCACAGTGCCCGCTTCGTGCTGATCGCCTGCGGAACGCGGCCCTACCGCCCGGCGCACATCCCCTTCAACGGCACCAATGTCTTCGACAGCGACGAGATCCTGGCGATGCCGAAGCTGCCGCGCAGCCTGACGGTGATCGGCGCGGGCGTCATCGGCGTCGAATACGCCACGATCTTTTCGGCGCTCGACGTGTCGGTGACGCTGGTCGAGCCGCGCCCGACCTTCCTCGACTTCGTCGACCGGGAGCTGATCGAGGAGTTCACCCACGAGCTGCGCGACCGCAACATGTCGCTGCGGCTCGGCTCGGAGGTGACCGGCATCGAGTTCGACGATCACGGCCGGCCCGTCTGCCGCATCGCCAGCGGCCGGGACGTCGTCAGCGAGGTGCTGATGTTCGCGGCCGGCCGCGTCGGCGAGACCGACACGCTGAACCTCGCCGCGGCGGGCCTGGAGGCCGACAAGCGCGGCCGCGTCGAGGTCGACCCGCAGACGCTGCAGACCAAGGTCCCGCACATCTACGCCGCCGGCGACGTCATCGGCTTCCCGAGTCTGGCCTCGACCTCGATGGAGCAGGGCCGGCTCGCCGCCTGCCACGCCTTCGGACTGCAGCCGGTGCCGCCGCCGGAATATTTTCCCTATGGCATCTACTCGGTGCCGGAGATCTCCACGGTCGGGATGAGCGAGGAGGAGGTGAAGAAGCGCGGCATTCCCTACGAGTGCGGCATCGCCCGCTTCCGCGAGACCTCGCGCGGCCACATCATGGGGCTCGAGACCGGCATGATGAAGATGATCTTCTCCAAGAAGACCGCCCGCCTGCTCGGCGTCCACATCGTCGGGGAGGGGGCGACCGAGCTGATCCACATCGGCCAAGCCGTGCTGAACCTGAAGGGCACGATCGACTATTTCATGGAGAACACCTTCAACTATCCGACGCTCGCCGAGGCCTACAAGATCGCCAGCCTCGACGCCTGGAACCGGGCCTTCGCCACCTCCACGTCGCGTTGAATTGCCGGCGTCGCGTCGACGTCTCGTTCACGATGGGCAGACGCGGCCAGGCAAACGATCGGTGCGTCTGTGGAACTCATCGGCCGCTCCTGACTTCTTGAAGCAAATTCAAGATCTCGGCGGAGAGAATGATGGCTTTTGCGGCGAAAGTCCTCGCGGGCGCGGCTTTGCTCGCGCTCACGGCAATCCCGGTGCAGGCGCAGGACGCGGCGGCCAGCGGCGCATCCATGGTGGTCGCGGAGCTGTCGCCGGCGGCGCCGTCGGCGCTCGCGTCCCTCGGCGTGACGCGCGGACAGGCCGCGGTGCCGGTGCCGACGCCGCGCCCGAGCGATCTCGGCATGGCAGCAGCCGCACCTGTCCAGCCGGGCGAGCCGATCCGGCGCACGGCACAGGGCTATCGCATCGTCGGGCCCGTGTTCTTCCCGGAAGACCTGCCGCGCAACATGGCGTCCCGCTGATCCCCTCAGCGCCGGCCGGGTCGCCATTGGCGTTCACGCCGCCGGCCGCCGGACCGACGCGTGCAGTGCCTCGCGCCGATTGGATCGATCGCGCGCACCCATTTGACGATCGTCGGAAACTCGGATCATTCTAAACAGGTGATCCGGGCCGTTCGTTAGCCTCTGTCCGGATCGGACATGGAGGTCGTCCGCATGAACGAGATCCGCCCGCACCAGCCCGACATCGCGGCCGCGCGGCTCGACCCGGATCTCCTCGCCAAGAACTTCTCCGACATTCATCCGCCGCTTGAGCCGCACGAGGCGCTGGTCGAGGCCGACCGCTGCTACTTCTGCTTCGACGCGCCGTGCATGCAGGCCTGCCCGACCTCGATCGACATCCCGCTCTTCATCCGCGAGATCCAGGCCGGCAACCCGAAGGGCGCGGCCAAGACCATCTTCCAGGCGAACATTCTGGGCGGCATGTGCGCCCGCGTCTGCCCAACCGAGGTGCTCTGCGAGGAGGCCTGCGTGCGCGAGGCCGCCGAGGGCAAGCCCGTGAAGATCGGCCTCCTGCAGCGCTATGCCACGGATCGGCTGATCGAGCCCGGGATCCACCCCTTCACCCGCGCCGCGCCGACCGGCAAGAGCGTCGCCGTCGTCGGGGCCGGACCGGCGGGCCTCGCCTGCGCCCATCGTCTGGCGATGCTCGGCCACGAGGTGACGCTCTACGATGCGCGCGACAAGGCCGGCGGCCTCAACGAGTACGGCATCGCCGCCTACAAGGCGACCGAGCGTTTCGCGGCGCGCGAGGTGGACTGGATCCTGAAGATCGGCGGCATCGCGCTCGAGACCGGCAAGGCGCTCGGGCGCGACATCCATCTCGATGATCTCCGGGCCGACTACGACGCGGTCTTCCTCGGGCTGGGGCTCGCCGGGGTGAATGCGCTGGGCGCCGAGGGCGAGCAGCACGGCGGCAGCCGCGACGCGGTCGCCTGGATTGCCGAGCTGCGCCAGACGATGGAGCTGGGGGCTCTGCCCGTTGGCCGGCGGGTGGTGGTGATCGGCGGCGGCATGACCGCGGTGGATGCCGCGGTGCAGGCCAAAGCACTCGGGGCCGAGGAGGTGACGATCGCCTACCGGCGCGGCCGCGAGGCGATGAACGCCTCGGCCTACGAGCAGGACCTGGCGCTGTCGCGCGGCGTCGCGATCCGCACGCACCTGCAGCCGAAGCGCGTCCTTGCCCATTCCGGACAGGTCACGGGCATCGAGCTGGAGCGCACGGCGACCGGCGCGGACGGCCGGCTCGCCGGCACCGGCGAGATCGTGCTGATCGAGGCCGACCAGGTGTTCAAGGCGATCGGCCAGAGCTTCCTTGCCGACGGCGTGTCGGGCGAGGGCGAGGGCATCGATTTCGAGCGCGGGCGGATCCGGGTCGATGCCGAGCGCCGCACCAGCCTCAGGGGCGTGTGGGCCGGCGGCGACTGCATCTCGGTGGGCGACGACCTGACGGTGGTCGCTGTCGAGGACGGCAAGATCGCGGCGCTCAGCATCCACGCGGCGCTGACCGCGCCGAAGGGCGTGCTGGCGACGGCGGGAGAGTTGGTCGGTGAGGCCATAGCGGCGGTACGGGGCGTGGCGGGCCGGTAGTGACCTTCCGGGCGTGATTGCGCCCCGGGTGTATGGCTACCGAAGCAACTGGATGAACTCGTCGATGGAGAGCCCCGCTTGCTCCATGATCCCGGACAGTGTGCCCCGTGGCAGTTCTCTGTTGCCATGCACGGGCACGCTGACCGCGCTTTTGGCCCTGCCGGGATGGAGCAGAATATGATGACTGCCCTTGATGCGGTCGACAACGAAGCCGGCCTTCTCAAGGGCTCGCACCGTCCTGCGGCCCGAGACTGCAGGCAGCACGCGCGGCGACACCGTTCAGGCCGCGACCGTCAGGTGATCGACACGGGTCTCCTGATCGGATGGAATAGTCCAGCCCTGCTCTTTGTAGAGTTCGAGAACCCCTTCGATGGCCTCGCGCGCATTGGCCAATGCCTCGTCATACGTGTCGCCGCACGTGACGACCTCGGGCAGCGCCGGGACCCGCACCGTGAAGCCGCCTTCGGGCTCGGGTTGCAAGGTGATCAGGAACCGGAATTCGCGCGACATTTCGGCCACCTTTCTTCGGTCGATCGACCGTGGAGGCATAGCATCGCCCGGCGTAGGCTCCAATGACGTGTTGAAGAGGAAGACAGACGAATGGCCGACCTCACCACAAGCTTCCTCGGTATAGCCTCGCCGAACCCGTTCTGGCTCGCCTCGGCGCCGCCGACCGACAAGGAATACAACGTCCAGCGGGCCTTCGAGGCCGGCTGGGGCGGTGTCGTGTGGAAGACGCTCGGCGAGGATCCGCCCGTCGTCAACGTCAACGGCCCGCGCTACGGGGCGATCCACGGGCCGGACCGCCGGCTCATCGGCCTCAACAACATCGAGCTGATCACCGATCGGGCGCTGGACACGAACCTCGAGGAGATCGCGCGGGTCAAGCGCAACTGGCCGGACCGGGCGATGATCGTCTCGCTGATGGTGCCATGCGAGGAGGCACCCTGGCAGAAGATCCTGACGCTCGTCGAGGAGACCGGCGCTGACGGCGTGGAACTGAACTTCGGCTGCCCGCACGGCATGAGCGAGCGCGGCATGGGCTCGGCCGTCGGACAGGTGCCGGAATACATCGAGATGGTCGCGCGCTGGTGCAAGCAGCACGCGCGCCTGCCGGTGATCGTCAAGCTGACGCCCAACATCACCGACATCCGCTATCCCGCGCGGGCGGCGAAGCGCGGGGGCGCCGACGCGGTGTCGCTGATCAACACCATCTCCTCCATCATGTCGATCGACCTCGACAGCTTCGCACCGACGCCGACCATCGACGGCAAGGGCAGCCACGGCGGCTATTGCGGCCCGGCGGTGAAGCCGATCGCCTTGAACATGGTTGCCGAGATCGCCCGTGACGCCGAGACGCGCGGCATCCCGATCTCCGGCATCGGCGGCATCACCACCTGGCGCGACGCAGCCGAGTTCATCGCGCTCGGCTGCGGCACCGTGCAGGTCTGCACCGCGGCGATGACCTACGGCTTCAAGATCGTGCGGGAGATGGCCTCCGGCCTCTCCGACTGGATGGACGAAAAGGGGTATCGCACGATCGAGGACTTCCGCGGCCGGGCGGCGCCGAACGTCACCGACTGGCAGTACCTCAACCTCAATTACGTCACCAAGGCGCGGATCGACCAGGAGACGTGCATTTCCTGCGGGCGCTGCCACATCGCCTGCGAGGACACCTCGCATCAGGCGATCACCCGTGAGGTGAACGGCGTCCGCCGCTTCGAGGTGATCGACGAAGAGTGCGTCGGCTGCAATCTCTGCGTCAATGTCTGCCCCGTGGAGGACTGCATCACGATGGAGCGGATCGCCGGCGTCGATCCGCGCACCGGCAAGCCGATCCCGGATGGCTACGGCAACTGGACGGCCCACCCGAACAACCCGATGGCGCGTGAGAAGCAGCAATTCGCGCCCGAGCCGGTGACGCTGCCCGACGCGGCGGAGTAAGGCGAGACGGGCCACTTCGGGCGCCGGCGTTCGCTGGATGGCCGACCTCAGGCGTCCTGCGTCTCGAACATCAGCAACTCGGCGCCGCCCGTCGCGAACTTGGGCAGGTCGCCGGCCGCCGCCTGGCCTTGCGGCGAGCCCAGTCCGGCCTCGAGATCGGACAGGCTGTCGAAGGTGAGGATGGCGACGAGGTGAACGCCGCTTTCACCGGCCGGGCTCGCCACGGCACCGCGGCTGACCTCGTAGCTGCGCAGGCCGGGGATGGCCTTGGCGAGCGGGATATGCGTCTCGGTGTAGTAGGCGTCGAACGCCGACGCGTCGGTCGGCGTCTTGTAGAGCACGAGCAGCTTGGCCATCGGTTCCCTCCCGGGTCGCATCGCGACCGTTGCGGCGCCCGGGTGCAAACTGGCGCAGCGCGGCCGGCGAGGCAATCCGGCGAGGGATTGATGGCGCGGAGGCGCAGCAGTCCGGCCGGAGAGGGTCGCGGAGGAATAACCATCTCCGTGAAGGCGAGGCGCGAGATCCTCGTTCGTTGCGGGAGCGGGCTTGATGATCAATAATTGGGCGTTCAGCCTTCTCTTTGATCAGTCATGCTCCGTCACATCCGCCACTTCATCATCCGCCACGAGCCGGAAGCCATCGACCTCGCCGTCAGTTTGAAGGCGGGGGTCGGCGGTCTCCTCGGCATCGGTTCTGCCGGCGGACTGGCTGCGGCCACGGGCATGCCGTTTCTTCTCGCGCCCTTCGGGGCCTCCGCCGTCCTGCTGTTCGCGCAGCCTCAGAGTCCGCTGGCGCAGCCGGCGAACACGATCGGCGGCTACTGCGTCGGGCTGGCGGCAGGGCTTGCGGTGGCGCTCGTGTTTCCACCCGTCTGGTGGGCGGCCGCCATCGGCGTCGGTGCGGCGATCGCGCTGATGTCGCTGCTGCGGCTCACCCATCCACCGGCGGGTGCCGTGCCCATCGTGGCAGTGACGACGGCCATGCCACCGACGACCCTCGTCGAAGCCGTTCTTGCCGGCGGTGTCCTGCTGGTGGCGGTCGCGGCGATCCATCACCGGATACCGCCGCGCCAGATCTATCCGAAGCGCGCGAACTAGCGCGGGACGTGGCCACCCCAGATCGTTCTGCCGGAGCGGGCGCCGCCCTTCGGCTTCTCGCAATGCAGACGCCCGCGACAATTCGGGTGTCCTTCGAGAACAAGAGCACGCGCTGCCGGAGGATGCAGCCTCTGCCGACGTGGTCGAAGTCGAACGGCCCGCGGTTCATGCCTATCCCCTGCGCGCCCACGGTAGCTGCGCGAATGTTCGGCAGCTCTGCTTGACCGCTTACGGGCCAGCCCATAGCGTTCGGGCCAGTGGTCCGGCTTGAGCCGGACACGCCAGCGGCGGACCTTCATGAACGTCACGACACCCATCGCCAACAACCTCGACGCCTTCTGGATGCCGTTCTCGGCGAACCGGCAGTTCAAGCAGGCGCCGCGCATGTTCGTCGGCGCCAAGGACATGCACTACCGCACCGCTGACGGTCGCGACGTGCTCGACGGGACGGCGGGCCTCTGGTGCGTCAATGCCGGGCACTGCCGGCCGAAGATCACGGAGGCGATCGCGCAGCAGGCCGGAGAGCTCGACTATGCGCCGGCCTTCCAGATGGGCCACCCGAAGGCCTTCGAGCTGGCGGCAAAGCTCGCCGCGCTGGCGCCGTCCGGGCTCGACCACGTCTTCTTCACCAACTCCGGCTCGGAATCGGTCGAGACTGCGCTGAAGATCGCGCTCGCCTACCAGCGGGTGAAGGGCGAGGGCTCGCGCTTCCGGCTGATCGGGCGCGAGCGCGGCTATCACGGCGTCAATTTCGGCGGCATCTCGGTCGGTGGCATCGTCGGCAACCGCAAGATGTTCGGGACGCTCCTCACCGGCGTCGACCACATGCGCCACACGCACGACCCGGTCCGCAACGGCTATACGCAGGGCGAGACCGAGCACGGCGTCGAACTCGCCGACGACCTCCTGCGCATCGCGACGTTGCACGACCCCTCGACCATCGCCGCGGTCATCGTCGAGCCGGTCGCGGGTTCGACCGGCGTGCTGCCGCCGCCGAAGGGCTATCTCAAGCGCCTGCGCGAGATCTGCGACCAGCACGGCATCCTCCTGATCTTCGACGAGGTGATCACCGGCTACGGGCGCATGGGCGCGGCCTTCGCGGCCGACTATTTCGGCGTGACGCCGGACATCATCGTCACCGCCAAGGGTCTGACCAACGGCGTCATCCCGATGGGCGCGGTGTTCGTGAAGGACACGATCTACGAGGCCTTCATGACCGGGCCGGAGCACCTGATCGAGTTCGCCCACGGCTACACCTATTCCGGCAATCCGATCGCGGCGGCCGCAGGTCTCGCGACGCTCGAGACCTACAAGGAGGAAGGGCTGTTCGAGCGGGCGAAGGCGCTGGAGCCCGTCTGGGCGGAGGCGATCCATTCGCTGAAGGGCGAGCCGCACGTCATCGACATCCGGACCATCGGCCTGATCGGCGCGGTCGAGCTCGACCCGGTGGCGGGCCAGCCGACGAGGCGCGCCTTCTCGGCCTTCCTGAAGGCCTACGAGGCCGGCCTCCTGATCCGCACCACCGGCGACATCATCGCGCTGTCGCCGCCGCTGATCATCTCGCAGGACCAGATCGGCGAGATCGTCGACACGCTGCGCGGCGTTCTGAGGGCCTTGCAATGATCCGACCCGGTTGCTGAGCGCAGGCGCACGCGGCATTCGCATCGCTCGGCAGCCAGACGAACCCAGCCAAGGACTTTCGCATGCCCCTCGACACGAACCTCCAGATCAACGGCGACCGGCTGTGGGACGCGCTGATGGAGATGGCCGAGATCGGCCCGGGCGTCGCGGGCGGCAACAACCGCCAGACGCTGACCGATGCCGACGGCGAGGGCCGCCACCTCTTCAAGCGCTGGTGCGAGGCGGCGGGCCTGACGATGGCCGTCGACACGATGGGCAACATGTTCGCCCGCCGCGAGGGCACCGAGCCGGACCTGCCGCCGGTCTATGTCGGCAGCCATCTCGATACCCAGCCGACCGGCGGCAAGTATGACGGCGTGCTTGGCGTCCTTGGCGGGCTGGAGCTCGTGCGCACGCTGAACGACCTCGACGTCAGGACGCGGCACCCGATCGTGGTCGTGAACTGGACCAACGAGGAGGGCACTCGCTTCGCGCCGGCAATGCTCGCCTCCGGCGTCTTCGCGGGCGTCCACGAGGAGGGCTGGGCGAAGGACAAGGTCGATGCGCAGGGCAAGCGCTTCGGCGACGAGCTGAAGCGGATCGGCTGGGAGGGCGACGAGCCGGTCGGGCGCGACCGGCCGATCAAGGCGCTGTTCGAACTGCACATCGAGCAGGGGCCGATCCTCGAGGACGAGGGGATCGACATCGGCGTCGTCACGCACGGGCAGGGGCTCTACTGGCTTCAGGTGACGCTCGCCGGCAAGGAGAGCCACACCGGCTCGACCCCGATGTACAAGCGGCGCAACGCCGGGCTCGGAATGGCGCGGGTGACCGAGCTGGTGCACGAGGTGGCGATGGACTTCCAGCCGAGCGCGGTCGGCGCGATCGGCCATGTCGAGGTCTACCCGAACTCGCGCAACATCATCCCGGGCCGCTGCGTCTTCACCATCGACATCCGCTCGCCGGACAAGGCGATCCTCGACGCGATGCGCGAGCGCATCGAGGACGGGATCGACGTCATCGCCGAAGCGCTCGACATCGACGCCTCGGTCGACGAGGTCGGCCATTTCGACCCCGTGACCTTCGACCCCGGCTGCGTGGCGGCCGTGCGCAAGGCCGCCCAGACGCTTGGCTACACGCACACCGACGTCGTCTCCGGCGCGGGGCACGACGCCTGCTGGATCAACCGCATCGCGCCGACCGCGATGGTGATGTGCCCTTGCGTCGACGGCCTCAGCCACAACGAGGCCGAGGAGATCACGCGCGAATGGGCTGCGGCCGGCGCCAACGTACTGCTGCACGCCGTGGTGGAGACGGCGGGCGTGGTGGCTTAAGGTTCTGACGCAGCGAGGGCGCGCGAGGAGGCTGACATGGGACGGCCGAACGAACTGACCGAGGAGCAGCGCCAGGATCTTCTGGCCAAGGGCTGGCGGGCGCTTGAGGTGTGGGTCATCGATCGCGAGAGCGAAGCCTATAAGGCGGAAGTGGCCCGGCAGCTGGCCGCCGCCGCCGATGCAGACAGCCGCGATCCCGATATCGACGACTGGACCCTACACGTTCGTGGAGATCTTTGGGACGACGAGGCGCCATGAAGCGCGGCGACGTCTACACGATCTCGACCCGAGGCGACGTTGCGAAGCCACGTCCGGCGGTCGTTTTGAAAGCCGACGAGTTCATCCGCTCGGATCTCCCGATCATTGTTTGCCCGTTGACGAGCGACCTGCGCGACGCGGCCCTGCTGCGGGTTCGCATCGAACCGACGACCGAGAACGGGTTGCGGGCGGTCTCTGAGGCGATGCTGGAACGGTTGGGCGCTGCCTTGCCGAAGGAGATCGGGACGCACATCGGTCGCCTCGACCGGTCTGACCGCGATCGCGTCGAGGTCGGGATCATCAACATTCTCGGGCTGACGCAAGCCGCTGCCATACTGTCTGCCATAGGAAACCTCCGATGACCCTCGTCATCAAAGGCGGCACGATCGTCACCGCCGACCTCACCTACAAGGCCGATATCCTGATCGACGGCGAGACCATCGCGGCGATCGGGCCGGACCTTGCCGGCGACGCGGTCATCGACGCCTCCGGCGCCTACGTGATGCCCGGTGGCATCGACCCGCACACCCACATGGAGATGCCCTTCATGGGCACCTTCTCGGCCGACGACTTCGACACCGGCACCGCGGCAGCCCTGGCCGGCGGCACCACGACGACCGTCGACTTCTGCCTGCCGGCGCCGGGGCAGGGCCTGATCGATGCGCTGCAGACCTGGTACCAGAAGGCCGGCAAGGCGCGCACCGACTACTCCTTCCACATGGCGATCACCTGGTGGGGCGAGCAGGTGTTCGACGAGATGAAGACCGTGGTCGAGCGCGGCATCAACTCGTTCAAGCACTTCATGGCCTACAAGGGCGCGCTGATGGTGAACGACGACGAGATGTTCGCCTCGTTCAACCGCTGCGCGGAGCTCGGCGCCCTGCCGCTCGTCCATGCCGAGAACGGCGACGTCGTCGCGGCGATGCAGGCCAAGCTGATGGCCGAGGGCAATGACGGTCCGGAAGGGCACGCCTATTCGCGCCCGCCCGAGGTGGAGGGCGAAGCGACCAACCGGGCGATCATGATCGCCGACCAGGCCGGCGTGCCGCTCTACGTCGTCCACGTCTCCTGCGAGCAGGCGCACGAGGCGATCCGCCGGGCGCGGCAGAAGGGGATGCGCGTCTTCGGCGAGCCGCTGGTGCAGCACCTGACGCTCGACGAGAGCGAGTACTTCAACCCCGACTGGGACTATTCGGCCCGCCGGGTGATGAGCCCGCCCTTCCGCAACCGGGCGCACCAGGATTCGCTCTGGGCCGGCCTCGCCTCCGGCTCGCTGCAGGTGGTGGCGACCGATCACTGCGCCTTCACCACCGCGCAGAAGCGCACCGGCATCGGCGACTTCAGGAAGATCCCGAACGGCACCGGTGGCCTCGAGGACCGTCTGCCGGTCCTCTGGACGAAAGGGGTGCGCACCGGCCGATTGACCATGAACGAGTTCGTCGCGGTCACCTCGACCAACATCGCCAAGATCCTCAACGTCTACCCGAAGAAGGGCGCGATCCTGCCCGGCGCCGACGCCGACCTCGTGATCTTCGACCCGTCGGCGACGAAGACCATCTCCGCGCAGAGCCAGAAGTCGGCGATCGACTACAACGTCTTCGAGGGCATCGAGGTCACCGGTCTGCCGGCGATCACCCTGTCGCGCGGCAAGGTCGCCTATCGCGACGGCGAGGTGCTCAGCGAGACCGGCACCGGGCGCTTCGTCGAGCGGCCGGCGAACCCGCCGGTCAACCGGGCGCTCTCGACGTGGAAGGAGCTCGTCGCGCCGCGCAAGGTCGAGCGCTCTGGCATTCCGGCGAGCGGGGTCTGACGTGAGCCTGCTGCGCGCGGCGCTCGCCGCTCCGTTGCTCGGCTTGATGGCGGGGACCGCCGCAGCTGCGCCGGCCTTCCCCGATGCCGCCTACGGCGACAAGGACGGCTGTGCTTACGCGAAAACGGGCGAATCGTCCGGCTCCGACACGTTTTTCCTGCTCGACCGGGAGGGGGTGACCACTGCGGCCTCCTACTGCGAGCTCAAGGGCGTGAAATCGACGGGTGCCGACACGTTCGACCTGAAGCTCAGCTGTGAAGCCGAAGGGGAGGACGCAACGGAGGATCATGCGAGCGCGAAACGCTCCGGGCGCACGGTCACGCTCCACTTTGCCGATGGCACGACGTGGGGTCCGCTTACGCGATGCAAATGAGTGCGCTTGCTCCGTCTCCCGTCATCTCCGCATCGGCCCTCAACCTGATCTTCCAGACCGGCGATGCGCCGGTGCAGGCGCTGAAGGACATCGACCTCACCGTCTCGCGCGGCGAGTTCGTCTCCTTCATCGGCCCGTCCGGCTGCGGCAAGACCACGCTCCTGCGCGTCATAGCGGACCTCGAGACACCGACCTCCGGCACCATCTCGGTCAACGGCATGACCCCCGACGAGGCACGGCGGGCGCGGGCCTATGGCTACGTGTTCCAGGCGGCGGCGCTCTACCCCTGGCGCACCATCGAGAAGAACGTCGCGCTGCCGCTGGAGGTGATGGACTACCCGCGCGCCCAGCAGCGCGAGCGGGTGGCGGCGTTCCTCGACCTCGTCGGATTGTCGGGTTTCGGCAGGAAGTATCCCTGGCAGCTGTCCGGCGGCATGCAGCAGCGCGCTTCGATCGCCCGAGCGCTCGCCTTCGACCCGGACCT
Source organism: Mangrovibrevibacter kandeliae (assembly GCF_024519155.1). Lineage (GTDB taxonomy): Bacteria > Pseudomonadota > Alphaproteobacteria > Rhizobiales > Rhizobiaceae > Mangrovibrevibacter > Mangrovibrevibacter kandeliae. The sequence goes on from NZ_JANIFJ010000001.1 coordinate 361,844, forward strand.
CCTGCTGATGGACGAGCCCTTCGGCGCGCTCGACGAGATCGTGCGCGACCATCTCAACGCGGAACTTCTGAAGCTCTGGGCGAAGACGAAGAAGACCGTGATCTTCGTCACCCACTCGATCCCGGAGGCGGTGTTCCTGTCGACGCGCATCGTGGTGATGAGTCCGCGGCCGGGCCGCATCCACGAGATCATCGACTGCGACCTCGGCCCCGACCGGCCGCTGGAGATCCGCGAGACGCCGGAGTTCCTGGCCATCGCACACCGCGTCCGCGAGGGCCTGCGGGCCGGGCACAGCTATGAGTGAGGCGTGGCGGGACAGTCCTTCGCCCGGCGGCTCCGCCGCCACCCTCTCTCCGGAGGGGAGAGGAAGGACGCCCCGTTCTGCGATGCCGGATTGCCAGGCCGGCTCGGGCACTTCGAGAGATCTGTCACTCGACGGAGGGGCGCCTGAACCGCAGGCTGCGTCTTCTCCCCGACGGGGAAGCGATGGCCCGGAGGGCCGGATGAGGGGAGCGGCACCACCTTGGCGACCCTGAACCCGCCCCTCGCTGCGCCCGGCAGCGGCGTCGGCCGCAGCGTCCTGCGCCGCCTCGGCGAGAGCAGCGCGCTCCCGATCCTCGCCGTCGTCGCCGTGCTGATCCTCGTCTGGTACGCCGGGGCGGTGCTCCTCAACTGGCAGACCGAGGGCGATCGGCTCGTCTCGGCCGGCGCGCCCTACACGGGGCTCGACCACGTCCTCGCCACCTGGTCGGCCAAGCGCCCGGTGCTGCCGGCGCCGCACCAGATCGCCGTCGAGCTCTGGACCTCGATCGCCACCGTCCGCCCGACCTCGCCGCGCTCGCTGCTGTTCCACGCCTGGGTGACGCTCTCCTCGACGCTTGTCGGCTTTGCCATCGGCACGGGACTCGGCATCCTGCTGGCGGTCGGCATCGTCCACTCGCGCGTCCTCGACAAGAGCCTGATGCCCTGGATCATCGCCTCGCAGACCGTGCCGATCCTCGCCGTCGCGCCGATGGTGATCGTGGTGCTCGGTAACCTGCAGATCACCGGGCTGCTGCCGAAGGCGGTGATCTCGACCTACCTGTCCTTCTTCCCGGTCACCGTCGGCATGTTGAAGGGCCTGCGCTCGCCGGACGTCATGCATCTCGACCTGATGCACACCTACAGCGCCAGCCGCGCGCAGATCCTCGGCAAGCTCAGACTGCCGGCGGCGCTGCCCTTCCTTTTCGCCTCGATGAAGGTGGCGATTGCCGCCGCGCTGGTCGGCGCCATCGTGGCGGAGCTGCCGACCGGCGCCGTCGCAGGGCTCGGAGCGCGGCTCCTCGCCGGGTCCTATTACGGCCAGACGGCGATGATCTGGGCGGCGCTGGTCGCGGCCTCGGTGATGGCGGGCCTGCTCGTCTGGATCGTCGGACGAGCGGAGCAGATTGTGCTGCGGCGGACGGGAGGCCGGGCATGACGGGGCCGGCTTTGTCGGTTCGCCGGAGACCCTGGCTGAGCGCGGCGGTCGCGGTCGGCGGCGCGGCGGTGCTGCTCGGCTGGCTCGGCAACGGGGCGCTCGGCGCCGCCTTCTGGGTGCTGACCCTCCTCGTCTGGCTGGCCGCCTGGCGTCTCGCGGCGCAGCTTGCGGAGATGCCGCTTCGCGCGAGGAGCGCCGCGCGCATTCGCGACGTCGCCGTTCCCCTGCTGTTCGGCCTGACGCTGCTCCTCCTCTGGGAACTTCTCACCCGCGGCCTCGCCGTCCCGCGCATCCTGCTGCCGCCGCCGTCCGAGATCGCCGCGACCTTCGCCGCCTCGCTGCCGATCCTCTGGGCCGACTTCGCCCAGACCTTCCTGAAGGCGGTGCTCGCCGGTTACGTCCTCGGCTGTGGCGCCGGCTTCCTCGTCGCGCTCCTCGTCGACCGCTCGCCCTTCCTGAAGCGCGGCCTCCTGCCGATCGGCAACCTCGTCTCCGCCTTGCCGGTGGTGGGCATCGCACCCGTGATGGTGATGTGGTTCGGCTTCGACTGGCCGTCCAAGGCGGCGGTCGTCGTGGTGATGACCTTCTTCCCGATGCTGGTGAACACGCTGGCCGGCCTCGACGCGGCGGGCGCGATGGAGCGCGACCTGATGCGCACCTATGCCGCCGGCCACGGCGCGACGCTCGTCAAGCTGCGGCTGCCGGCGGCGCTGCCCTTCGTGTTCAACGCGCTGAAGATCAATTCCACCCTTGCGCTGATCGGGGCGATCGTGGCCGAATTCTTCGGCACGCCGATCGTCGGCATGGGGTTTCGCATCTCGGTCGAGATGGGCCGGATGAACACCGACATGGTCTGGGCGGAGATCTGGGTCGCGGCGCTCGCCGGCTCGCTCTCCTACGGCCTCCTATCCGTGGTCGAGCGGCTCTCGACCTTCTGGCATCCGTCCTACCGCAAGCGGTGAGGCCGGCTCGTTCGCAACAAGGAGTTCAGGGGATGAAGACAGGTCTGTTCGCTGCCGCCGCGCTCGCCGCCGCCACCGCCATGACGGCGCCGGCGCTCGCCGCCGACTCCGTGACGCTGCAGCTGAAATGGGTGGCCGACGCCCAGTTCGCCGGCTACTTCGTCGCCAAGGACAAGGGCTTCTACGAGGACGAGGGGCTCGACGTCACGATCAAGCCGGGCGGCCCGGACATCGCGCCCGAGCAGGTGATCGCCGGCGGCGGCGCCGACGTCATCGTCGACTGGATGGCCGCCGCGCTGGTCGCGCGCGAAAAGGGGGTGCCGCTCGTCAACATCGCCCAGCCCTTCGTCAAGGGCGGCCTGCAGCTCACCTGCCGCAAGGACACGGGCATCACGACGCCGGCCGACATGAAGGGCAAGACGCTCGGCGTCTGGTACTACGGCAACGAGTATCCCTTCTTCGCCTTCATGTCGAAGAACGGCCTCAATGCGCAGGAGGGCGGCGACGTCACCGTCCTGAAGCAGGCCTTCAATGTCGATCCGCTCCTGCAGAAGCAGGCCGACTGCATCTCCACCATGAGCTACAACGAGTACTGGCAGGTGCTGGAGGCCGGCGTGAAGCCGGAGGACCTCACCGTCTTCAAGTACAGCGACGAGGGTGCCGCGATGCTGGAGGACGGGCTCTACGCGCTGGAGCCGAACCTCAAGGATCCGGCCTTCGTCGACAAGATGGCGCGCTTCGTGAAGGCCTCGATGAAGGGCTGGGACTACGCCCGGGAGAACCCCGACGAGGCGGTCGGGATCGTCATGGACAACGACACCGCCGGCGCCATCAGCCAGGAGCACGAGGAGCACATGATGGCCGAGGTCAACAAGCTGACCGAAGGCGGCGATGGCGCGCTGGACCCCAAGACCTACGACAGCACCGTCTCGATGCTGACCGAGCAGAAGATCATCTCCAAGGCGCCGGAGGGTGCCTACACGACGGCGGTCACCGACAAGGCGAAGACGCTGGACTGAGGCCGAGCCTGCCTCCTCCCGCCCTGCGACGGGAGGAGGGGCCGGGAGGACGAATTGGGGGGCGATGGTTCGGCGTCCTCCGACGCCAGCGCTTCCGAAGGCGTCATGTCTGGCGGAAGACCCGCGTGTTCGCGGACCTCACTCGTCATCCCGGGCTTGAACCGGGATCCATGCCTCTGCGGTTCGGCTGGTGGTACGGTGCCGGAGATCTGACGTTACGCTCTCCCTTCAGCGCATCGGCGGCTTCAGCGGTTTGGCATGGATCCCGGCTCGGAGGCCGGAATGACGAATTGGGGAGAAGCTCGATTGCTTCCTCCGACGCCTCCGCTCTCCCTCGCAGTTGTCGTGTCTGGCGCATGAGTCACAGACTCCCAGCCCTCAGCACTCGTCATCCCGGGCCTGACCCGGGATCCATGCCTCTGCGGTTCAGTCGATGAGACGTGCCGTATATGGCCATGAGACGTGCCGTATATGGCCATCGCTCGCGCCCTCCGTCGCGTCGGCGGCTTCGGCGGCTTGGCATGGATCCCGGCTCGGAGGCCGGGATGACGAATTGGGGAGAAGCTCGATTGCTTCCTCCGACGCCTCCGCCCTCCCTCGCAGTCGTCATGCCTCGCGCGTAGGCCCGCGGTCGGCGCGCCTGCGTGTGGTCCTGACGGCCTACCGGGCCATCCCTGCCAGCACCGGCGAGGCGTAGTCCGCGTCGTGCGCAAAGGGCAGGGCGCAGCCGTCCCGCAAGGCGCCGAGCACGGCGGCATAATCTGTCGCGCAGCGGAAGCCGAGCACCCGCTCGGCACGGCTCGCGTCATAGACCCGCCCGATGCTCGACGGCAGCGACCAGCCGGCGCGCGCGTAGAGCGCTGGCGCGTCCGGGAAGTGCCGCGCGATCACCGCAGGCGCATCGCGCCTCAGTTCGGCGGCCTCCTCGCGCCGCAACGGCGTCGGCGCCGAGAGGACGAAGCAGTCGAAGCCGAGCGCCGGCGCCTTCTCCAGCGCAAGGACGTGCGCCCGCGCGGCGTCCTCCACCGTCAGCCGGCGGTTGAGGAACTCGTTGGCCTTGCGGTTCAGGCCGGGCAGGCGGCGGTCGGTGTCGTCCTCCTCCGGGAAGAAGCGAGCGGTGCGCAGCACGAGGCAGGCAAGCGACGTGTCAGCAGCAAACAGCCGGCAGAGATGCTCGGCCGCGAGCTTGGTCGCGCCGTAGATGTTGCGCGGCTCGAGCGGGCCGGACTCTTCGTCGAGCCAGACGGCCGCCTCCGCGGTCTCATCGCGGATGGTCTGGGTGATCATCAGCGAGGTCGTCGAGGTGAAGACGAAGCGGTCGTGGCCGGCCGCGGTTGCCGCCTCCAGGAGGTTCAGCGTGCCGGTGACGTTGACGTCGACGAAGGCCTGGCGCGGGAACCGGGCGATGTCGGGCTTGTGCAGCGCGCCGGCATGGATGACGGCCTCGATGCCGTGCCGGGCGAAGACGGCGTCGACGACGCCGCGATCGGCGACGCTGCCGATCTCCTGCGTCTCCTGTCCCGGTGCGACGTCGAGGCCGGCGACGCCGTGGCCGGCCTCGCGCAGCATCGGCGCGAGGTGCCGACCGAGCCAGCCGGACGAGCCGGTAAGAAGAACGCGCATCTCCCCTGATCCTTCCTGCGGATCGCATCGGTCGCAGCGTCGGACGTGCGGCCGGCCTCCTCGGCCGTTCCGTAGGATCTTTGGAGCGCGATGGGAAGGCGGTCGTCAGGCGTCCGACCGGCCTGGCGAGCCGGGGCGCGCGGCGCCGCAGTGCTGCGCGCGAGACGCCCGCAGCGAGACTCAGGACTCAGGCCACGCGCTTCGCCGGCACGTCACCGGCTCCCGCCGCCTCGCGCAGTTCGGCGATGAGGGCTGCGATCTGTGCCGCTGCCTCCACCCCACTTCCGCGCAGCGCCTGGAGCGCGGCATCGGCGTCGGCCGCATCATCGGCGGCGTCGAGCCGTCGCGCGGCAGCCGAGAGGCTGTTGAAGCCGAGAATGCCCGCGAGCGACACCACCGTGTGGGCGAGACGACGGAGGTCGGCGAGCGCCGCATCGGGCACCGTCAGCGCGGTCAGCTTGGCCTCCAGCGTCGTGAGCGCCTGCAGCGCCCGCGCCGAACCCAGCAGCGCGAGGAGATTGGAGAAGATCCTGCGGTCGAAGGCGGCGGCATCCACCGGCGCCTCTGGCACCGCCGGGGTGTTGCGGCCGAGCCAGCGGTCGACCACCGCAAGCAGGGCCTCGCGCTGGATCGGCTTGCCGACGTGATCGTTCATGCCGCCCGCGCGGAACCGGGTGATCTCTTCCGGGATGACGTTGGCGGTCAGGGCCACCACGGGGGTCCGGGCCACCGCGCCAGGCAGCTGGCGCACCCGCCGCGTCGCCTCGATCCCGTCCATCTCCGGCATCTGCACGTCCATCAGGACGAGGTCGAAGCGCCCGGCGGGCAACAGCTCCAGCGCCTCGGCGCCACCGGCGCAGGTGACCACGTCGTGTCCCGCCATCTCGAGCATCGCCGCGGCAATCTCGCGGTTCACCGCAAGATCATCGACCACGAGGATGCGACCGTGGCGCGACGCGGCGCTGGCGGCATCGGCGGCCGGCGGTGCATCGGCCGCCGGCGTCGCGTCGGCCGGCGCGGCAGCGGGCAGCGCCACCACGAAGGAGAAGCACGAGCCGCGGTCCGGCTCGCTCGCCACGGTGATCTCGCCGCCCATCAGGTTGACCAGCTTCTGCGAGATGGCGAGGCCGAGGCCGGTGCCGCCGAAGCGGCGCTCGATCGAGCCGTCGGCCTGGGCAAAGCGCTGGAACAGGCGGCCGCGCTGCTCGGCCGTCATGCCGATGCCGGTGTCCACGACCGCCACCACGATCGCATCGCCCGCGCCTTGCCGCAGGCTGAGGGTGACGCTGCCGCCGGGCGTGAACTTCACGGCGTTGTTGAGGAGGTTGAGCAGCACCTGACGCAGCCGTCCCTCGTCGCCGGCCACGTGCAGCGGCAGGCCCGGATCGATGTCGGCCGACAGCGTGAGGCCCTTGGCCTGGGCCTGCACCCCGACGATGGCGAGGGAGGTCTCGGCCAGCCGGCGCAGGTCGAAGGGCTGCGGCTGCAACTGCAGCTTGCCGGCCTCGACCTTGGACCAGTCGAGGACGTCGTCCACCACGGTCTTCAGCGCGTCGCCGGAGGTGCGGATCAGGCGCAGCCGCCGTTCGGCCTCGGCCGGCAAATTCGCGGCGTCCAGCATGACGTCGGCAAAGCCGATGATGCTGTTCAGCGGGCTGCGCAGCTCATGGCTCATGGTCGCCAGGAAGTCGCTCTTGGCAGTGGCGGCCGCCTCGGCGCGGGCGCGGGCCGCCTCCAGCTCGCGCGTGCGCTGGGCGACGCGGTCCTCCAGCGTGGCGTTGACGGAGCGCAGTTCGGCCTCGCTCTGCCGCAGGCGGCAGAAGGCGGAGGCGACCGCATTCGACAGTTGCCGGGCCTCCCGGAAGCGGCCCGTCGGCAGGCTCTCGATGGCCGCTCCGGCACGCACCGCCTCGGCGCTGGCGGCGAGAAGCGTCAGCGGCCGGGCGATCCAGCCGGCGATTCGCCAGCCGGCGAGCGCGGCCAGCAGCGTCAGAACGAGGACCGCACCGAGGAGCGCGTGGTCGAGCCAGGCCATCGGCGCCAGCGCTGCATCCACGGGCTGACGCGCGACGACCGTCCAGCCGAGACCGCCGAAGGCGCCCATCGACGGGACGTGTGCGGTGGCGGACAGCTCGAGGGCCGGATCCGGCGTGACGAACGTCTTGCCGAGGAGCGAGTGCGGTCCGAGAAGAACCTCGCCGTTCGCGGACACCACCATCAGGTCCGACTGAGCGAGGTCGGCCAGCGTCGACAGGATGTCGTGGCGGACCTCCGCGGCCCAGTTCCAGCTGAGATGAGCGGCGAGGACGCCGTCAACCGCGCCCGACGCACCGTGCACGGGCGCGGTCACGTCGACGAAGCGGACGGGCTCCCCGTCGGTCGACGGCACGTATCGCGCCAGCAGCTTGGCCTCGTGAACGTCGAGGGCTGCGGGGCCACGCTGGCCTGCGTCGAACCATGGCCGCGCCGATACGTCGGCGCCTTCCAGAATGCCGCCGGAGGCGACGACGACATGACCGGTCAGGTCGGCGAGGCCGATCCACGCATAGTTGGCCGTCGTTGCCTTGAGATCGTCGAGATAGGATCGCCGGACCGTCTGATCCGCGGCGGGAAGCCGTTCCCACAGCGCACTCGTCATGACGATGTCGTTCAGCCGCTCCGACATGTGGATCGCCAGCCGCTCGCTCATCAGCTGCGCGGCCTGCGACAGCTGTCGCTGCGCGGCGTTGTGCAGGGCATCCATTGCCATCTCGCGCGCGAAGAAGCTCGTGACGGCGATCGAGGCGATGGCGAGGGCTGCGAAGATACAGGCGAGGCGGCTGCGAAGGGACATCGGCGGCTCCGAGGGTCACTGAGCCTACCCACGACGCCTTAACGGTTCCCTTAGACCTCTTCCGGCAACGGGGGCGCCGCCGCGCGTCGTCGAGGACGGACCCGGCCGTCCGGCCGGCCGGGTCCGTCGCCTCAGTAGCCCCAGACGTCGTGCGCCACCGCCACGCAGCGCTCCAGCTTGCGCCACTGGTCGTCCTCGGTGAGGTCGTTGCCGTGCGCGGTGGAGGAGAAGCCGCACTGGTGCGACAGCGCGCACTGGTCGAGATCGACGAACTTGGACGCCTCGTCGATGCGCTTCTTGACGAGGTCGGCGGGCTCGACCTCGCGCGACTTCGACGACATCAGCCCCAGCACCACGGTCTTGCCCTTGGGCATGTGGCGGAGCGGGGCGAAGTCGCCCGAGCGCTCGTCGTCGTACTCGAGGAAGAAGCCGTCGATCGCCATCTCGTTGAACAGGATCTCGGCCACCGGCTCGTAGCCGCCCTGCGCCACCCAGGCGCTCTTGAAGTTGCCCCGGCACAGATGCACCGAGATCACCATGTCCGACGGGCGGTCCTTGATCGCATCGTTGACCAGCCGGCAGTAGAGGCGGGTCAGCGTGTCCGGATCGTCGCCGCGGGCGGCGGTCTCGGCCCGGATCTTCGGATCGCAGAGATAGGCGAGGTTGGTGTCGTCGAGCTGCAGGTAGCGGCAGCCGCGCCCGGCGAGGTCGGCGATCTCTTCGCGATAGGCCGCCGTCAGGTCGTCGTAGAACTCCTCCAGATCGGGATAGGCCGTCTCGGAGATGACCTTCCGTCCGCCGCGGAAGTGCAGCATCGACGGGGCCGGGATCGAAACCTTCGGCGTCTCGCGGACGACCGACTTCAGGAAGTCGAAGTCGGCGCCCTGGATCGGGCTCGAATGCTTGAGCTTGTCGCGCACGTGCATCGTCGGCGGGGCGAATCCCACCTCGGTGCCGTCGTCCTTGCGGAAGTGCGTCTTGAACTCCCCATAGGTGACCTCGACCCCGTCGAGACGCTCCAGGAAGTCGACGTGGAAGAAGGTGCGGCGGAACTCGCCGTCGGTGATGCCCTTGAGGCCGACCGATTCCTGCTTCTGCACCACCTCGCGGATGCATTCGTCCTCGACCGCGCGCAGTTCCTCAGCCTCGAGCTTGCCGTCGGCGAAGGCGGTGCGCTTCTCCTGCAGACGCTGCGGCCGCAGATAGCTGCCGACGTGGTCGGCCTTGAAAGGCGGTGTGGTCATGTTTGCTGATCCTCCTCGTCCACTCACCAGAGCTGCGGTTATACACCGCAGCTCTCGGTCGGTAACACCGCTCCCGCAGGTTCAGGTTGCCACATGCTCTGTAGCGCTTGCCTAAGGGTCCCAGGCGATCATCAAAGACGAGATGTATGTATTCGGCTAACGGGAAAAAGTGTTGCCGGATTGCACTGTCGTTTATTCAGTGACCATGTCTGATGAAGGGATCGAAGATCGGGGAAAAGAGGAGACGCCCGATGCAAGATTACCATCAGCAGTCAAGTCAAGAAGCCGTGAGTGAGAGGCGAAAGTTTTTGAAACTTTCGAGCGCGGCAGTGGTGGGAATGCTCGCCGCTGGGCTTGATATATCGGATCTCAGCCTGGGTGATGCTCTGGCGGCGGCCCCGGGAGGGTCGCGTATGGCGGCAGACGGCAGCATCGACCTCGGGATGGGCGATGTCGGAATCCTCAATTACGCCTACGCGCTCGAGCAGCTCGAGGCCGCCTTCTATACACAGGTGACGCGCACTCCGTATCGCCGCATGAGCTCAGCTGAACGGCACATACTGAGGGATATCCGAGATCACGAGATCGCGCATCGGGACTTCTTCCGTGCCGCACTCGGACGAAATGCGATCCCCGCCTTGACCGTGGACTTCTCCAAGGTTGACTTCGGAAGCCGCGACAGTGTCCTCACGACTGCTCGCACCTTCGAAGACCTTGGCGTCGCCGCATACAATGGCGGCGGGCAGTATTTGAAGAAGCCGGAATATCTGCTGCTTGCAGGAAAAATCGTTTCCGTGGAAGCGCGGCATGCAGCAACGATACGCGACCTGATCGCTCCCTTTAGTTCCGCCTTCGCGGGTGACGACGTCGTCGGCATCGGCGGCCTCGATGAAGCCAAGAGCCCGTCGGAGGTCCTATCTGCGGCCAGGCCCTTCATTCGTACGCCTGTGACCGCGCCGCAACTGTCCTGATCCCAGCCCAAGCAAGAGAGAGTCTCGTGACCTATCAAACGCTTCTCGGCGGGATCGAGCCCGCATTCGCAACCAAAGTCGCCTCGCGCCGCGACCTCATCGTGACAAACGCGCTTCGCCTGGGGGTGCTGGCATCGGTGCCGGTACTGCTCGGCGCCTGTGCCGCACGCCTCGTCAGCGGCGGCATGCCCAAGACGGTCGTTGAGGTCCTGAATTTCGCTCTCACCCTGGAGTACCTGGAGGACGACTTTTACACGACCGCGCTGGGCAAACCGGGTCTCATCCCGACGCGCGTTCGTCCGGTCTTCGAGCAGATATCCAAGCACGAGAGCGAGCACGTAGCGCTGCTCAAGACGGTGCTTGGCCTCGATGCGGTCCAGAAGCCGAAATTCGACTTCACCGCTGGCGGCACCTTTGGCGATGTGTTCACGAACTATCGCACCTTCGTTGCGCTGTCGCAGGCTTTCGAAGACACCGGCGTGCGCGCCTACAAGGGTCAGGCGACCAAGCTAATGGGTGCCGACTTCATCCTGACGACGGCGCTAAAGATCCACTCGGTGGAGGCCCGACATGCCGCCGAGGTTCGGCGGCTGCGCGGCGAGAAGCCCTGGATCACGGGATCATCTCGCGGCAGCCTGCCAGCTGCGGCGCAGCCGGTCTACGCCGGAGAAGGAAAGACGGTGGAGCTCGGGATAACGCCGAGCGGTGTCCCTGCCTCCGCAGTCAGCGAAGCCTTCGACGAGCCGCTGACGAAGGAACAGGTGCTGGCGATCGCCGGAATGTTCATCGTATCGGCTTGAGAGTGTGAGCGGACGGCAACAGGCCGAACGGCTCAGGGAGGGGCTTGCCCGCGCTTAGGGCGGGCAAGCCTTGCGTTGCCGGCGCCGCGGTTGCGCTGTCAGCCCTTGGCCATGCCCTGCTTCAGCTGCCGGCTGAGATCGTCGAACGGGGTCGTCGAGATCCTGTCGCCGGGCTTCTGGATGAGGCCGTCATAGATGACGGGCACGAGGTCGACAGCCTGATCGAGCGCCGTATCGGCGCCGCGCTGGTAGCCGCCGAGCAGGCGCAGGTCGCTGGTGTCCTCGAAGCGGGCGATCATCGACTTCAGGCGCGTCACCAGCTCGCGCTCCTGCGGGCTCCAGGACAGGTCCGCGAGACGCGAGATCGACTTCAGGACGTCGACCGCCGGGAAGCGGCCCTGCTCGCCGATGGCGCGGTCGAGCACGATGTGGCCGTCGAGCGTGCCGCGGATGGCGTCGGCGATCGGATCGTTGTGGTCGTCGCCGTCGACCAGCACGGAGAAGATGCCGGTGATGGTGCCCGATCCGTCGAGGCCGGGTCCGGCGCGCTCCAGAAGCCGGGGCAGCTCGGAGAAGACGCTCGGCGGATAGCCGCGCGCCACCGGTGGCTCGCCGGCCGCCAGCGCCACGTCGCGCGCGGCGTGGGCGAGGCGGGTGACGCTGTCGACGATCAGGAGCACGTGCTCGCCCCTGTCGCGGAAATACTCGGCCACCGTCGTCGCCGTCTTCGGCGCAAGGCGGCGCATCATCGGGCTCTCGTCGCCGGTCGCCACCACGGTGACGACATTGGCGAGCTGGCCGTGCATGGTCTCCTCGAGGAACTCGCGCACCTCGCGGCCGCGCTCGCCGACGAGCGCCACCACCACGGTGTCGAAGCCCTTGGCGCGGGCGAGCATCCCCATCAGGGTCGACTTGCCGACGCCCGAGCCGGCGAAGATGCCGATGCGCTGGCCCTTGATCAGCGGGGTGAAGAGGTCGATCACCTTCACGCCCGTCGGCACCGGCTGCTTGATGCGTGCGCGCCGCATCGCCGGCGGGGCCATCGCGTCGGTCAGGCACTCCCGGTCGCCGCGCTCGAGCGGTCCCAGCCCGTCGCAAGGCCGGCCGAAGGCGTCGATGGCGCGGCCCTTCCAGCTTTCTGCGGGCGCGACGGTGAGCGGCCCGGCGCGCCGCGCCGGCGCCTTTACGCCGCGGTTGAAGCGGGTGGAGTAAGGCTTGACCGTGAGGGTGGCCTCCTCGATCCGAACCACTTCGCCAAGCTCGTCGCCGTCTTCGCCCGGACAGACGACGCAGTCGCCGAGCTTGACGAAGGGCGAGAGCCCGGCGACGCGGAACGCCTGGGGCGAGACGTCGACGATGTGGCCGCCGATGTCGAGACAGGGCTCGTCGAGCATGGAGAGAGCGCCGATCGCCGCTCCGGTCGTCACGAAGTCGCTCCGAGCGACTTGACGGCGTCGTTGAGCGAGCCCTCGCTATCCTGCAGCAGCTTGGCGGCGCTCTCGAAGGCGCGCTGCACGGTGATCAGCCGGGTCATCTCGAGCACCGGGTTGACGTTGGAGCCTTCGACATAGCCCTGCATCACACCGGCCTGGGCGAAGTCGAGGAGCGGCACGGCGGCGATGTCCGGCACGACGCCGGAGGTGCCGGCGCGCGACAGCTTGGCGTTGGCCGGAATGGTGAAGAGGCCGACGGCACCGAGCTGCTGCCCGCCCTGGGTGATCATGCCGTCACGGGCGACGTTGAGCGGCCCGCCGTTCGGGTCGATCAGCATCGGCGCGCCGCCGGCGTCGAGGATGGCCTCGCCGTTCAGGGTCTGCAACTCGCCGGCCTCGCTGACGCGCATGCGCCCATCCCGGGTGTAGACGGTGCCGTTGGCACCCTGGATGCCGAACCAGGCGTCGCCGTTGACCGCCATGTCGAGCGTATTGCCGGTCTGGCTCAGCTCGCCCGTGCGGGTGGAGATGAAGGTCTCGCCCTTCGAGGCGAACGCGACGGGGGTGCTGCCGGCCTCCGACAGCAGCTGCTCGAACTTCACCTCTTCGGCGCGGAATCCGACTGTGCGGGCGTTCGCGATGTTGTTCGCGATCGTCTCGAGCCGCTTCTCGGTGGCGAGCTGGGCGGAGAGTGCGACGGGCAGCGCGGATTGCATGGGCGGGTTATTCCTCGATGCGGATGGTGTTGGCGTTCAGGCGACCGGCACGATCCACCGGCCGAAACGGCGCGGCGCGGGCGGGATCATGTCGATTTCGGCGGATGCTCTTAACCCCTCGGACGACACTGCCGGTGTCTACTGAGCTGACAGCGGCGGCCTGCGGCGTGCGCGCACCCTTGCCGCCGCCCGAACCCGGACGGCGCGAAGGGGTGACGACGGTCGCCGAGGCACTCAGCATGAACTCTCTCCGGGCGGGGCCAGCCGCTCGACCGGAAAATCTAGAAGTCAGCTTGCGCCAGCCTGTTCCGGACCCAGTCAGGCTCGCACAAGCACTCCTTTCTAGTCAGACCGGAGAGGCATCGCACCTGAAGGGGAACCCATGGGCATCCTGATTGGACTTGTCGTAACGCTCGGATGTTTGCTCGGCGGCTTCGTCGCCATGGGCGGTCATCTCGAGGTGCTCGTGCAGCCCTTCGAATACGTCATCATTCTCGGCTCCTCGGTCGGCACCTTCCTCGTCGCCAACCCGATGAAGGTCGTGAAGGACACCGGCAAGGCGGTGATGGAAGGGTTCAAGAACGCCGCGCCCACCCAGCGCGACTATCTCGACGTCCTCGGCATCCTGCATCAGCTGATGCGCGAGATGCGGTCGAAGTCGCGTTCGGAGGTCGAGGCACATGTCGACAACCCGACCGAGTCGGAGATCTTCCAGGCCTTCCCGAAGATCATGAAGAACACCATGATGATGAACTTCATCTGCGACTACTGCCGACTCATCATCATCGGCAACGCCCGGCCGCACGAGATCGAGGCGCTGATGGAGGAAGAGATCAACACCATCAGCCGCGACACGCTGAAGCCCAAGGCCGCGCTGCAGGACATGGCCGACGGCCTTCCCGCGCTCGGCATCGTGGCGGCCGTGCTCGGCGTCATCAAGGCCATGGGCGCGCTCGACCAGTCGCCGGAAGTGCTCGGCCACCTGATCGGCGCCGCGCTCGTCGGCACCTTCGCCGGCATCTTCTTCTCCTACGGCGTGATCGGCCCGATCGCCACCAAGGTGAAGTCGGTGCGCGAGAAGCGGGTCCGCCTCTACGTCATCATCAAGCAGGCCCTGATCGCCTACATGAACGGCGCGATGCCGCAGGTGGCGCTCGAATACGGCCGCAAGACGATCTCCGCCTACGACCGGCCGACGATCGACCAGGTCGAGACCGAGACCATCGGTGGCGGCAGCGCCGCCCAGGCGGCCTGATCCGATGAGCGCGCTTCCCCAGGAAACCGTGGCGTCCGGCAACATCGGCGCCAGGCTGCGCTCAGCGAGCGAAGTCGAGCCGAGCCGCCTGCCGCGTCTCAAGGTGATCGTCCAGAAGTGGGCCGAAGCGGCCGGCGAGTCGATGGCCGGACTGTCGGTGTCGCCGGTGATCGTCGAGCTGGTCTCGATGTCGGCGATGACCTTCCTCAAGCAGTCCAAGGACTACCAGCAGGCGTCGCTGGCGGCGGTGGTCAATTCGAGCGGCTGGTCCGAGCCCGGCTTCGTGCTGGTCGACGCGAGCTTCGACGACGTCCTCCTCGAGGCCTTCTTCGGCGGCGACGGCGGCACTGCCGAGACGAAGGACCGCGTGCTCACCGATCTCGACAGGGGTGTCGTCGAGCTCGCGCTGAAGACCATCAACAGGGCGGGCAATGCCGCGTTCCGCGACATCGAGCCGATCCAGATGGTGGCGAAGGATCTGATCCAGCGCGACATCGGCGAGGCGCTCGCCGCAGTTCTGCCGGGCGAAAAGACCCGCTACGTGTCGGTCACGTTCGACATCAAGCTCGGCGCGCTGCGCTCCTCGCTGCGCTACGCGATCCCCGAGAGCTTCATCGCCGCCAACCGCCGCCACCTCAGCCACGTGCCGGAGGTCAAGGCGCCGCCGGACGAGAGCTGGGTGAAGAAGTTCCAGAAGGGCTTCAACCACTCCGAGCTCAAGGTGCGCGCGGTGCTGGGCAAGAAACAGCTGCGGCTCGACGAGGTGTCCCGCTTCGCCGTCGGCCACACCATCGTGCTCGACGAGACGATGGACAGCCTGATCGACATCGAATGCGAGGACCAGCGCCTGTTCCGCGGCCGTGTCGGCCGCTCGCGCGACTTCTACGTCGTGCAGGTGGAGGAGCGGGTCGATCCGACGGAGGAGTTCATCGATGACATCCTTGCTGATTGACGGCGTTCTCGTCGCGGCGCTCTGCTTCACCAGCTGGCGCACCATCGTGATGTATCGCGAGCTGCGCCGCCTGCGCGACGAAAGCGCCGGCTTCGGCGGGGCGCTGGAAGCCTCGGAGCAGGCGATCAACAAGGCCGCGCATGCGGTCGTGACGCTGAAGTACGAGGGCGTGCATACCCTGCGTGCGCTCGAGGACCGCAGCGACGAAGCAAGGGCGATCCTGTCACGTCTCGAGACGCTGGTCGCACGTGCCGACTGGCACTGCCGCGGCGGCGCGGCGGCGGACGTGGACGTGGACGTCGCGCCCGAGCCGACCGCGATGAAGGTTGTGGGACGCGATCGCCACGATCGCCACGCGTCGGTTTCGCACCAGCCCCGGCCGCTAGGTCAGGACGTGCGGGTGCTTCACCGCGCTTCGGCAATTCAGGCTTAAGGCGAGAACAGCGCTATGGAAGAAGACGACGAGATCTCCCTGAACCAGACCTTCGAGTTCGACGACGCCGCCATCGGCGGCGAGGCGGACGAGGACGAAGACGCGATGGTGATGCCGGAAGGCATGATGGATCTGCCGGGCGAGACCCCCGTCGCGGCCGCTGCCGAAGGCAAGCCCGACCTCAACATCATCATGGACATTCCGGTGACCATGCAGGTGGTGCTCGGCTCGGCCGTCATGCCGGTCGGCGAGCTCGTGAAGCTCGGCCGCGGCGCCGTCGTCAAGCTCGACTCCAAGGTCGGCGAGCCGGTCGATATCGTGGTCAACGGCCGGATCGTCGCCCGCGGCGAGATCGTCGTCCTGGAGCGCGAGGATTCGCGCTTCGGCATCACCCTTACCGAGATCGTGACCCCCGGCGCCAAGCAGACGCGCGCCAAGGGTCTGGCGGCCTGAGACCAGAATGGCGATCGCCTACCTCACCGACACCCGCCTCGGCGAGCTCCCGCACGGAGGGGCGGCGCGCGCCGCCATCCTCCTGCTGGCGATGGGATCGCCCGGCGCTTCGCGGGTTTTGAAGCATCTGACGCCGGATGAGATCCGCACCCTGCGTCAGAGCGCCACCGATCTCGAACCGGTGTCGCGCGAGCAGCTCGATCTCCTGGTCGAGGAGTTCCAGGAGGCCTTCAAGGTCGGGCCCGGGCTCAGCGGTCCGGCGCAGCAGATGCACGAGCTCCTGCAGAGTTCGCTGACGCCGGAGCAGCTCGCGGCCCTGGTCGAGGGCAACGGCGACACCGAGGACGACGCCTTCGAGATCGACACCGGTGCGGTCTGGACCGAGGTCGACCAACTCGACCACGACGTTCTCGGACCGGGCCTGGCCCGGGAGCATCCTCAGGTCGTCGCGGTCATGCTGGCCCGCCTCGACGCCGATCTCGCGGCCTCCATCGTGTCGAAGTTCGAGGCGGCCTTCCGCATCGAGGTCATGCGGCGGATGCTGTCGGTCAAGCCGCTGGCAGGTCCGGTGCAGCGCCTGTTCGAGATGCACATCCGCCAGGGCTTCCTGTCCTCGTCCGAGAAGACGGGCGGCGGCCGGCACGCCACGCTCGCCGACATCGCCAACCGCATGGACAAGCGGCACACGGACGAGCTCCTGGAGTCGCTCTCGGCGGTCAAGCCGGAAGACGCCCTGGCGCTGCGCAACCTGCTGTTCGCCTTCGAGGATGTCGTCTACCTGCCGCTGAAGTCGCGGTTCGTGCTGTTCGACGAGCTGCAGACCGAGCAGGTGATCATGGCTCTGCAGGGCGCCTCGGAGGATATCCGCGAGGCGGTGCTCGCCTCGCTCGGCGCCCGTGCCCGGCGCATGGTGGAAGCCGAGCTCGCGCAGCCGAACGGACGTCCGGCGGCGGACATCGCGGCCGCGCGCCGCCTGATCTCGCAGAGTGCCCTTCGGCTTGCCGGCGAAGGCAAGATCCAGCTGCGCGAGCAGGAGGACGCCTAGTCCGCCCGCCACCGGCGGTGCGTCGATGCCGACCGCGGGGGTTTGATCCTCCGCGGCCTCACCACCCGCCTCCTAGCGCTCTGCTGCGTCGTGGGGCCGGATGTTAACCTGGAGTGGGGCATACCGTGTCGGAGGCATCTGACAGAGACAGCAAAACTGAGCAGCCTACAGAAAAGAAGATTCGCGACACCATCGAGAAGGGCAACCTGCCGTTCTCGCGCGAAGCTCCGATCCTGGCCTCGCTGCTCGCGACCATGGCCTTCATCGCCTTTCAGGCTCGCCAGGGCGCAGGTCGGCTGTTCGTCACACTGGAGACCACCTACGAAAACCCGACGCAGTGGGATCTCAAGAATGGTGCCGATGCACTCCATCTCATCTCCATGCTCGGGCTGGAGTGCGGGCGCTTCCTGCTGCCGGCCGCAGCGCTGTTCATCTTCGGCGGCGTCGTCAGCTCCCTCATCCAGAACCCGCCGCAGATCAATCTCGAGCGCATTCGCCCGAAGCTGTCCAACATCTCGATCACGAGCGGCTGGAGCCGGACCTTCGGCGTGCGCGGCCTCACCGAGTTCGGCAAGGCGCTGTTCAAGTTCCTCACCATCGGCGGCGTCGTCGGCCTGCTGCTCGCCTCGCAGTACGAGGCGCTGGTAAAGGCGATGTTCTCCGATCCGCTTCTCCTGCCCGAGACCATCCTCAGTCTGTCGATGCAGCTGTTGTCGGGCGTCTCGATCGCGACGATCCTCCTGGTGGCGGCCGATCTCCTGCTCTCGCGCCTGCACTGGCGGCGCGACCTGAAGATGACCAAGCAGGAAATCAAGGAGGAGATGAAGCAGGCCGAGGGCGATCCGATGGTCAAGGCGCGCCAGCGCCAGATCGCGCGGGAGCGCACCCGCAAGCGGATGATGGCGGCGGTGCCGGGGGCGACCCTGGTGATCGCCAACCCGACCCACTACGCCATCGCGCTGCGCTATCACCGCGAGGAGGGCGGGGCGCCGGTGGTTGTGGCCAAGGGGACCGACCTCATCGCCCTGAAGATTCGCGAGATCGCCGAGGAAAACGGCGTGCCGGTGATCGAAGACAAGCTGTTGGCAAGGTCCATGTACGACCATGTCCAGATTGACCAGATGATTCCGCCGCAGTTCTTCAAAGCGGTGGCTGAAATCATATACTATCTCTATTCCCAGTCCGGGACGAAGGTGGGAGCCGCCGCGGTCTAGCCCATGCTCGATATCAGAAACCGACACACGGCTGCGCGCGAACGCGCCCTCGCCGACGGCATCAAGGAAGTGGTCGCCGAGCTGCGGCTCGTCGACGTCACCGACTACATCGCCTTCATCCGGCTCGAGCGCTTCGCCAACATCGCCGACCTCATCCGGTCGTCGAGCGAGCTGCACCTGAAACCGGGCGCACTGCGCTTCGGCTTCGGCGGCGACGTCGAGCTGACCTGGAGTTCGAGCCCCCTGATCACGCTCGACATGGAGTTCCAGTACGAGCCCGTCTCGGCGCACTTCCGGCTGGAGCTCGGCGCCGCCAACGCGGCGGTCGATCTCGAATATCTCGCCATCGACGATCCCGATCCCAATCCGGACGTCAACACCGAGCGGCTGCGCATGGCGATCGACGCGGCGCGTCTCGTGCCGCTGCGGCCGGCCGTCTCGAACTAGAGCATCTGCGGCGAACGCCGGATCGCTCTCCGGGCGCCCTGCCGGGACGAACCGCCCGTTGCCTTGCGCAGCTCGCCGCGAGGCGACGGCTCAAGGCGGACTGCTCGTGACTCTCCGCTGATCTGAAGCCCGACGGACGCGTGCCGCGATCGCGACCGCGGTGCCGCGCCCCGGACCGTTCCCGCCACGACCCTGCCCGACGCCGCGATCTCCAGCCGCGCGCCCTCCGGTGAGCGGTCGGGACTCTCTCAGACGCCTCAGACCCCCGGCGATCCGGCTTCCGCATTGCCGACGCGGCCTGTGCGGCGGCCGCTGCGTCATGTCGTCGACGCCACCGGAGCCTGACGTCGCTCACCGGGAGAGGGGCCTCGCCCGTAAGTTTCAGACAAGCGCCTCCGCGTACTTCTCCGGACATGGTTAACAGGGCGTCGATGACGTAATGGATCAGATCTACCTCATGGGTGTCGCCTCGCGCCGGTCGGAATGGCTCTCGGTGCGCCAGTCGGTGGTCGCCGAGAACGTCGCCAACGCCAACACGCCCGCCTACCAGGCCAAGGACGTCAAGGATTTCTCCGAGGTCATGCAGGCGACCAGCCTGCAGATGGCCGGTACCAGCCCGATGCACCTCGTGAGCGCCGGTGGCCGAGGCGACGCCAACGTCGAAACGACGGAAGGCGACAGCTGGGAGGTTCTCCATTCCGGCAACTCGGTGAGCCTGGAGCAGGAGATGCTCAAGGCCGGCGAGGTCCAGCGCGACTATCAGCTGACGACCTCCATCGTGAAGTCCTTCCACCGCATGCTTCTGTCGAGCGTGAAGAGCTAGAGCCATGATTGATCCGATCATCTCCTCACTGAAGATCGCCGCGAGCGGTCTCCAGGCCCAGTCGACGCGCCTGCGGGTCGTCTCGGAAAACATCGCCAACGCCCAATCCACCGGTCAAACGGCGGGAAGCGACCCGTATCGGCGCAAGATCGTGACCTTCGGCAGCGTGCTCGACGCCGTGTCAGGCAGCGAGATGGTCCAGATCGACGGCATCGACGGCGATCGCACCCCGTTTCGCGTCGAGCACGACCCGGGCAACCCGGCCGCCAACGCCGACGGCTACGTGAAGATGCCGAACGTCAACATGCTGGTCGAGATGGCCGACATGCGCGAGGCGAACCGGTCCTACGAGGCCAACCTGCAGGTCGTGAAGCAATCGCGCGACCTGATCTCCATGACCATCGATCTCCTGAGGAGCTAAGCCCTATGGTTCCCGCAATCGGCTCGAGCCTGCCGTCCCTCGATCTCTCCAAAGTCTCCGGCGACTTCGGCACCCGGCCGCTGTCCGGGGCGTCCGCGGCGCAGACCGTGGAGGCCCCGCAGTTCTCCGACGTCATGAAGCAGGTCGCGTCGGACGCGATCGGCAGCCTGAAGAACGCCGAGGCCGTCTCCATCCAGGGCGTCAAGGGCCAGGCTTCGACGCAGGCCGTGGTGGATGCGGTGATGTCGGCGGAGCGCACGCTGCAGACCGCGGTCGCGGTGCGCGACAAGGTCGTCGCCGCCTATCTCGACCTTTCCCGCATGGCCATCTGACCGGGCCTGACCGCCTGCCTGGCGGCCTTGAGGCCGCCGCTCCAGAACCGACCGTTTCGAGGACCGCATCATGAGAGCACTCGCCATCGCCGCCACCGGCATGAATGCGCAGCAGACCAATGTCGAGGTGATCGCGAACAACATCGCGAACATCAACACGACGGGCTTCAAGCGCTCGCGCGCCGAATTCACCGACCTGCTCTATCAGGTCGAGCGCACCGCCGGCGTGCCGGCGCGCGGCGGCGAGGCCGTGGTGCCCGAGGGGGCCCAGCTCGGCCTCGGCGTGCGCACCGCGGCGATCCGCACCGTGCACATCCAGGGCACGCTCGACCAGACCGGCAATCAGCTCGACATGGCGATCAACGGCCTCGGCTGGTTCCAGATCACCGGCCCCGGCGGCGAGGTGATGTACACCCGCGACGGCGCCTTCAACACCAACGACCAGGGCCAGCTCGTCAATCTCGACGGCTATCTCGTCGAGCCGGCGATCACGGTCCCGATCGACTCCACCAAGGTGACGGTCAATCAGTCGGGCCAGGTCTACGCCACGGTGAACGGCGCCGAGCAGGAGCTCGGCCAGCTGACCCTCGTGACCTTCGCCAACGATGCCGGCCTCGCCGCACAGGGCGGCAACCTGTTCATGGAGACCGCGGCCTCCGGCGCGCCGGTGGCGGGCGTGCCGGGCGATCCGGGCTACGGCACGATCCACCAGGGCTATGTCGAGGATTCAAACGTCGATCCGGTGAAGGAGATCTCCGAGCTGATCTCGGCGCAGCGCGCCTACGAGATGAACTCCAAGGTCATCCAGGCCGCCGACGACATGTCGAGCGTCGTGTCGAAGGGCATCCGCTGATCATGGCCGGCTCGCGCGGAACTGCCCCGATGGAGCGCATGGCGCATCTGGCGGCGCTGCTTCTGGCGCTCGCCCTCATGCTGGCGCCGGGTCGCGTCCTGGCGGCCGACATCGAACTGCCCGTCCCGACCGCGATCATCTATCCCGGCCAGGCGGTGCTCGACCGCGGTGTCGAGCAGCGCAAGTTCCGCGTCCCCGGCGACCGCCTCTCGGCCTACGTCGTCGAGGACCGGATGCTCGAGGGCAAGCTCGCCCGCCGCACGCTGCTGCCGGGCGAGCCGATCCTCCTCGCCGACCTGAAGATGCCCGATCTCGTCAAGGCAGGCGTCGCCACCGCCATCGTCTACCGCGACACCGTGCTCACCATCACCAGCGTCGGCACGCCGTTGCGCTCGGCCGGAGCCGGCGAGGTCGTGCGGGTGCGCAACGACGACAGCGGCGTGATCATCACCGGTACCGTCGCCGAAGACGGCAGCATCGAGGTTTCCACCCGATGAGAGCGATCCTCTCGACGCTTCTTGCCCTGGTTCTCGGCGCGCACACCGCGCTCGCAGCGGACATGGCCTCGCTCGACGGCTCCGACTACGGCGACGGCGGTGCCGTCGCCGGTGCGGGCCAAGGCTACGCCCTGTCCGGCAATGTGCGCATCAAGGACATCACCGACGTCAAGGGCGTGCGCGCCAACCAGCTGGTCGGCTACGGCCTGGTGATCGGCCTGCAGGGTACCGGCGACAGCCTGCGCAACGCGCCCTTCACCGAACAGTCGCTGCAGTCGATGCTCGACCGCATGGGCGTCAACGTGCGCGACGGCAAGCCGCGCAGCCGCAACGTCGCCGCGGTGATGGTCACCGCCGAGCTGCCGGCCTTCATCGGCACGGGCTCGCGCGTCGACGTCACGGTTTCCTCGCTCGGCGACGCATCCTCGCTGATGGGCGGCACGCTGGTCATGACCCCGCTCTATGGCGCCGATGGCGAGATCTACGCGGTCGCGCAGGGACCGCTCGCGGTCACCGGCTTCACCAGCGCGGGCGAGACCGAGAAGCTCACCCAGGGCGTGCCGACAACCGGCCGCATCGCCAACGGCGCGCTCGTCGAGCGCGAGGTGCCCGGCACGTTCAACGACCAGAACATGGCGATCGAGCTGCGCAATCCGGATTTCGCCACGACGATCCGCATCGTCGACACGATCAATGCGTACTCGCGTGGCCGGTGGGGCAAGCCGGTGGCGCGCGAGGCCGACTGGCGCACCATTCAGCTGGCGCGGCCCGCAAAGATCTCGAGCACCCGCTTCATCGCCGAGATCGGCATGCTGAAGGTGGCGCCGGACCAGGCCGCCAAGGTCGTCATCGACGAGCGCACCGGCACGGTCGTCATCGGCGCCGACGTCCAGATCTCGACGGTCGCCGTCACCCACGGCAACCTCACGGTCCGCATCACCGAACAGCCGGCGGTCTCGCAGCCGGCGCCGCTTTCGAACGGTCAGACGACGGTGACCTCGGAGACCGTCATCGACGCCCAGCAGGATGGCGGCACGCTCGCCATCGTCGGCGGCGCCGACCTCGAGACGGTGGTGCGCGGTCTCAACCGCATCGGTCTGAAGCCGACCGGCATCATCGCCATCCTCCAGGCCATCAAGACCGCCGGCGCTCTGCAGGCCGACCTCGTGGTGCAATGACATGATCGCTTCTGCTCTCGCCGCCGTCCGCCGTCTCCGTCGGATCCACCCCAGCCTGCTCGGTTCGGCCGCCGCCGTGGCGATCGCGGGTCTCGTTCCGGCGGTGGCCGGTCCGATGCTGGCGACGCACGAGGACGCGCGCCGGGCTGCCATCGCCTTGCCGGTGCCGCTGGACGAGGCAAAGCCGGCGCAGGTCGATGCGCCGCCGCAGGCGGTGCTGGTCGCCGAAGCCGCCGCCGCCAAGGACGAACCCGCCGTGCCGCCGCAGAAGGTGCGCAAGGTCGGGTCGGACGGCACCAACGAGTCGGTCGAGCGGGATCGCTCCGAGGTCGAGCGCTACTGCCTCAACATCGCCGACAAGGCCCAGGACGCGCGCTATGCCGCCCAGTCGGAGCAGCTGAAGAACCTGGAGACGCAGATCAACCAGCGCATCCAGGATCTCGAGGCCAAGCGCGCGGAATACAAGGACTGGCTCGCGCAGCGGCAGGCCTTCATCGACGGCGCGAGCTCGGTCGTGGTCGACATCTACGCCAAGATGAAGCCGGACGCAGCTGCGGCCCAGCTCGCGGTTCTCGACCGCGAATCGGCCGCCGCGGTGCTGGTGAAGCTGAAGTCGCGCACCTCGAGCGCGATCCTGTCCGAAATGCCGGCCGAGACGGCCGGCGCACTCGCCGCCCTGATCGTCCAGAAGACCATGAACGGCAACGCCAAGACGGCGGCCGCCACACCGGAGAACCCGTCGTGATTCCAGCCCGCACCGCAATCGCGATCGGCCTCGCGACGGCGCTCGCCGGCTGCAACAGCCGGCCGCCGGAGCTGTTCGCCGAGCCGAGCCTGTCGCCGGTCGGATCCGGCGTCTACCAGTATCAGCCCGCAGTGCAGCCCGCCTCGTTTCCGGCCGCGCCCGCTGCGGTCGGACACTCGCTGTGGACCGATCGCGGCGCCGAGTTCTACCGCGACCCGCGGGCGATGAACGTCGGCGACATCGTCACGGTGAAGATCCGGATCAAGGACTCGGCGTCTCTGGCCAACAACACCAACCGCTCGCGCGATTCCAACATCGCCGGCGGTCTCGACTTCGACGCCAGCCTCAACGGCGTCTCGGTCGGCACCCTCGGCGGCACGCTCGGCGCCAACGACAAGTCCGAATCGAAGGGCAAGGGTAGCGTCACCCGGTCCGAATCGATCGACCTGTCGGTCGCGGCCGTCGTCACCCAGGTGATGCCGAACGGCAACCTGTTCATCTCCGGCCAGCAGGAGGTGCGGGTGAACTTCGAGCTGCGCGTGCTCACGATCGCCGGCCTCATCCGGCCGCGCGACATCCTGCCCGACAACACCATCGACTACGACAAGATTGCCGAGGCCCGGATCTCCTATGGCGGCCGCGGCCGTCTGACTGAGGTGCAGCAGCCGGGCTGGGGCCAGCAGATCTTCGACGTGATCGCGCCTTACTGACCCGTCCAGGAAGAGCGCGACAGAGCCGGCCGTACGCTTCCCGCGTGCGGCCGGTTCGCGTTTGGGCGACGGGCGCGAGGCAGGGCCGGTAACCTTTTGTTAAGCAAGTCTCGGAACAGCCTGACCGGCTAGTGCTGGACACGAGCCTGGCGGCGAAATCGGCGACGAATGCGCGCCCGACCCCCTCGGCTCCAAAGGCACGATGCACAGAGCAGGGGGTCCGACGAATGACCGACACGAGCGCTGACGGTCTCGACGCGTTGAACGCCATTCTCAACGAGAACAAGCCGAAGAAGAGCGGCTTGATGGCGACGATCCTGCCGGTGGCGATCCTGACCGTCATCGGATGCGCCGGCGGCGCTGCGATCGGCATGCTGCTGGCCAGCCCCGCGCCGACCGAGCCCGTCGCCGCCGCGGCCCCCGCGACGCCGGGCGCAGCCGCATCGGCCGAGGCAGGCGCCGAGGCGCACGGCAAGGCCGCGGCGCCCGAAGCCCATCTCGACATGTATGGCGGCAACGTCGAGGAGGTCGGCCCTGCGGTGCTGCTGCCGCTGCCACCGGTCATCACCAACCTCTATGCGCCGGCCGACGTCTGGCTGCGCCTCCAGGCCGCCGTCGTCATCCGTCAGAAGCAGGTCGAGGAGCCGGAGCTGCTGGCGACGCAGATCCAGGCCGACACGCTCGCCTTCCTGCGCACCGTGCAGCTCGCCCAGATCGAGGGCGGGCGCGGCCTCCTGCATCTGAAGGAAGATCTCGAGGAACGGGCGAAGCTGCGCTCGCCCGCCGTCCTCGACTACGTCATCCAGACCATGGTGACCGAATGAACCGGCGGCTCCTCCTCGTCCTGGCGCTGCTGCTCGTGCCGGGGACCGCTTTCGCGCAGGACGCGGCCGGCGCGCTCGCCTCGCTGATCCCGTCCGGCGACGCGGCCGCCTCGGGCCGCATCGTGCAGCTCTTCGGCATCGTCACGGTGCTGTCGATCGCGCCGGGCCTCCTGGTGATGGTCACCTCCTTCACCCGGATCGTGATCGCGCTGTCGATCCTGCGCTCGGGCATCGGTCTGCAGACGACGCCGGCGAACCTGATCCTGATCTCGCTGTCGCTGTTCATGACCTTCTTCGTCATGGCCCCGACCTTCGACCGCGCCTGGAACGACGGCCTGAAGCCGATGCTGGACAACCAGATCGGCGAGCAGGAGGCGTTTCAGAGGATTTCGGAGCCGTTCCGCGACTTCATGCTGACGCAGGTGCGCGACGAGGACCTGAAGCTCTTCGGCGACATCGCGACGTCGACGAGCCGGACGCGCGTCGAGCCGCCCGAGCAGGGCGATGCCGGCGTGCCGGACTTCCGCGTGCTGATCCCGGCCTTCATGATCTCCGAGCTCCGGCGGGGCTTCGAGATCGGCTTCCTGATCGTGCTGCCGTTCCTGGTGATCGACATGATCGTCGCGACGCTGACGATGTCGATGGGCATGATGATGCTGCCGCCGACGATCATCTCGCTGCCGTTCAAGATCCTGTTCTTCATCCTGATCGACGGCTGGAACATGCTGGTCGGATCGCTGGTGCGATCCTTCTTCTGACGAGGGTTCTCGAGCCTCAGCGCATCAGGGCGAGGATCGCCGCAGCCTCCGGGCTCGGCACCGGCAGGGGCAGGCTCGGCGCGGAGGGGCGCGGGCGGCGGGGCAGGGGCGCGGCAGCAAAGCGGGTCATGGTCGGCTCCTTGTCGCGGGGGGCTCGAGGCCCAGGCCGGTGCGTCCGGCTCTATGTCTGTGACCCTAGCAGCCGCGGCTGAAGGAACCGGCTGCGATTTGTCTCGATTTTTAGCTGTCCGGGTGGACCGGAAACGCAGACCCCCGGCGACGGATCGCCGGGGGCGCGGCTCAGCAGGCTTGCCGAGCGTGCGTACGGGGAACAGATCGTCCGCCCGGCCGCCTGCTGATGGGGACTTGCGTCTTACTGGAAGAGACGCAGGATGTTCTGGGCGCTCGCGTTCGAGATCTGCAGCGCCTGGATGGCGAGCTGCTGCTGGACCTGCAGGGCCGAGAGCTTGGCCGACTCTTCCTCGAGATCGGCATCGACCATGTCGGACAGAGAGCTCTGCTTCACGTCGGCGATCTTGTCGAGGAAGGCCTGCGAGTCGCCGAGACGGTCGGCGAAGCTGCCAAGCTTGGCTGCGTAAGCGGTCACCGTGGTGATCGCGGTGTCGATCGCCGTCTGCGTGGCGGTCACTTCAGCCGAGGTGTCGATGTCGGCGGTGGTGATGCTCGTGATGCCGGCGGCGCCGCCGCCAATGGCCGTCGCGGTCACCGCGGTGTCGACGTCGACTTTGGTCAGCGTATCGGTGACGGCCGCGCCGGTGCTGTCGTAGCCGATATTGGCGGTGACGGTGGTCGTCGCGCTCAGCCAGTCGGTCGCGCCCTTGACCTGGCCGGCAGCGAGCGCGGACTTGATCTGAGCCTCAGCGGACTGGATGCTGGCGTAGATCGTCGCCTGCTCGGTGGCATCGCTCGTATTGGCGTACTGGGTGATCAGCGACTTCATGTCGTTGAGCGAGTTGACGATGCTCTCGGCAGCGCCGGAGACGACGTCGGCGGTGGACTTGTAGTAGTCGAGCCCGTCGCTCAGCGCCCGGTAGCTCGAGATGTCCGCGCGCATCTTCGTCGCCGCGCTCCACTGCGAGGCGCCGTCCTTGGCCGAGTTGATCTTCAGGCCGGTGGAGATGCGGTTCTGCGTCTGGTCGAGCTGCTTGTTGACGGACTGCAGGTTGCGAAGAGCGGAAAGCTGCGAGTAGTTGGTGGTGATGCCAGTCATTGTTGTTCCCCGTGTTGGCTGTGCTTCAACACGGAAGAACTTACGGTCGAACCATCCAAGATCTGGCTTCAGGAGAGCCGACAATTTTAGCGAAATGTCGTTTTGGTTTGTCCCAGAATTCTATGTTTAAATTCGAGATAATCTATATTCGGATTTTACGGGATGTGGATACAGTACATTAACCACGGCTCGCCCGCTCTATATATAAGAGTGCAGCCGGTCTCGCATGCCCCGCGTCTGTGTGCCTTCAGTCGTACGCTCGCGGCGGTCTTTGCCGACGAGGCGGGCCGCCTTGCAAGTTTCGGGCAAAGTTGAGCCGTCCCGTTTACCCCTCGTTAAGCAGTCGCGCCTAGATTGCGATCCCATGGTGGGTCGATCGACGGTCATACGTCGCTCACAGGCATGATGCCGCGCCGCCATCCCGGCACGACCCGGAATGTCCCCCAGATCCAAACAATCAATCGGGACAGATCACATGACCTCCGTTCTCTACAATGCCGCGGCAACGACCGCGCTCCGCGTCCTCCAGAGCACCAACACCAAGCTCGACGCCGTCCAGAACCGCATTTCCACCGGCCTGAAGATCGGCGAAGCCAAGGACAACGCCGCCTACTGGTCGATCTCCACCACGCTGAAGTCCGACAACTCGGCGATGTCGTCCGTGAAGGACGCGCTCGGCCTCGGCGCCGCGACCGTCGACACGGCCTACACGGGCATGAACAACGCCCTCGACGTCCTGAACCAGATCAAGGAGAAGCTGACCTCCGCCACGCAGGACGGCGTCGACGCCCAGGCCGTGCAGGACGAGATCTCGGCCCTCCAGAACCAGCTGAAGTCGATCGCCTCGTCCTCGACCTTCTCGGGCGAGAACTGGCTGTCGGTGAACTCCGGCGTCGGCGGCTACAGCGCCACCAAGAACGTCGTCGCTTCCTTCACCCGCGACGCCAACAACTCGATCTCGATCGGCACGATCGACGTCAACACCGCCAGCCTGAAGCTCTACGACAGCAACGACCAGTCGGGCATCCTCGACGGCGCCAAGCAGCTGACCAAGGCTGACGGCACGGCGCTCACCGTCGGTGGCACCGCCCAGGCGGATGCGGCCCCGGCCTACCAGGGCCTGGACAGCGCGTCGGTCACCCCCGGCTCGGGCATGACGACCGCTTCGCCCGCCGTCGCCACGCTCGGCACGTTCAACGCCGCCGGCATCGACACCGCCGACTACATCAGCCTCAACCTCACGGTTGATGGTGGATCGTCGACCTATGTCCGCGTCGACCTGACGGGCGTTGCGACCGGTGCCAACCTCGCCGCCGCGATCAACACCGGCATCACCAACGCCTTCGGCAGCGCCGTCGCCACCGCCAGCTTCGATGCCGGCACCGGCGCGATCAAGCTGACCTCCGCCACCACCGGCGGTGCCTCGGCGATCAACGTCGCCGGCGTCACCGCGCATGACGGCGACGGCACGACGACCTCGGTCCTGGGCTTCACGACCGGCGGCATCCCGGCCTTCGGCACCAACAACCCGACCTCGGTCAACCTCGGCGGCACGTTCGCTGCGGCCAACCTCACCAACAGCATCGCCGACGGGGACAAGATCTCCTTCAAGGTGCAGTACAACGGTGACGTCTACCAGGGTTCGTACACCTTCACCGCCACTGGCTACGCCGATCCGACGGCTCCGACGGGCGATGAATTCGCGGCTCGTCTGACGCTCGCCCTGCAGTCTGCGACCAAGGTCACCGACGGCACGGCGCTTTCGACCAACCTCGCCGCCGGCGACGCGGTCACCGTGTCGAACACCGCCGGTACGTTCTCGATCGCCACCACGGTCGGCGGCCCGGGCACCGACGTGTCGATGTTCGACATCACCGCGGTCGAAGGCACCGGCGGCACGGCTGCTGCGGCCACCTCGCTCGGCATCACGAGCGCGGCCTCTGTGGCCTACGGCAGCGGCACCAACGGCACGTTCGCCCTCGGCACCTACAGCAACACCGGCTACGACGCCAATGACCGCCTGAGCTTCGACATGACCGTCTACTCGACGGTGGCGGGTGCACAGGTCGCCAACCGTCAGACGATCACCATCGCCTCGGCGCCGGACGCGACCACCTTCCAGGCCAACCTGCAGGCGGCGGTCAACGCCACCTTCGGTGCGGGCGTGCTGACGGTCAACAACGCGGCCGGTGCGATCTCGATCGACACGGTCGAGCAGAGCGCCAATGCCGGCATCGCGGTCTCGGCCATCACGGCTCAGGACGGCAACGGCTCGGCCACCTCGCTCCTCGGTCTGTCGACCACGGCGACGGCCGCGGGCAACGGCAACAACCCGGCGGTCGCGGCTTCGGTCACCGGCACCTGGACCGGCTCCGAGACCTGGGACGATCAGGACGCGGTCACCTTCAACCTCGCGGTTGACGGTGGCAGCCCGACCAAGGTGACGATCAACAAGGCCACCGTTGACGCCGCTCTCGGCACCTCCGATGGTCTCGTCGACACGGCCGCCAAGTGGGCCAGCGTGCTGACCCAGGCGCTGTCCGACGCCAGCGTCTCCGGTCTGACGGTCAGCCAGAGCGGCGGCAACGTCACGATCGCCAAGACGACCGCCGGTGCGGGCAGCGTGGCGCTGTCGGGCTTCACCACCACCACCGGTGCGAGCACGATGTCGGTCGCCAACATCGACATCTCCGACTCGGCCCTGTCCGCGCTCGGCGTCGACGGCACCAACCGCAAGGACGTGGTGTCGGCCTACATCTCGGTCGTGAGCCAGGCGATCACCAACGTCACGGCGGGTGCTTCGGCTCTCGGCGCGGTCGCCAGCCGCATCGAGCTGCAGCAGAACTTCGTCACCGACCTGATGGACACCATCGACCAGGGCGTCTCCGGCCTGGTGGACGCGGACATGAACGAAGAGTCGACGAAGCTTCAGGCCCTGCAGGTCCAGCAGCAGCTGGGCGTCCAGGCTCTGTCGATCGCCAACTCCTCGGCTCAGAACGTCCTGCGCCTTTTCCAGTAGGCCTGAGCTCGCCGGAAGTACAACCGGCTTAGCCGGGTGAGTCCAAACCAACCTGGCACGGCCTGACCTCTGCCCCCGGAACCTCGCGTTCCGGGGGCGTTCGCTTTTCTGAGGCCTGGTGACCCGGCGCTCCTATGCCGGAGGCGCCGCCGGTACGACCGCCCTCCGCGGCCATCCATGGCCCGGCCGGGCGCCCGCCGCTGCCACGCCCGCCTTACGGTTTAAAAACCCTTAACCCCCGCACAAGCTTGTCCCGCGATAGTCCGGCCGAAGTCTCATGAGGTTAGGGGTCCTCTATGGTCGTCGTCGGGCGCGAACAGGCGCAACAGATCATGGCAAACCTGAGCGCGCTCGGGCCGCGGAAGCTGGCCGCGCTCGGGATCATCGGCGCGCTCGTCGTGGCGATCATCGGCCTCGGTGCCTACTATCTCAGCCGGCCGGACATGGAGACGCTCTATTCCGGCCTCGAGCGGGCGGACGTGACGCAGATCGGCGCGGCACTGACCGAAGCGGGCATCCCGTTCGACGTCTCCTCCGACGGCGCCTCGGTGCTGACGCCCTTCTCGCAGACCGCCAACGCCCGGGCGCTGCTCGCCGAAAACGGCCTGCCGCGGTCGGAGAAGGCGGGGTACGAGCTGTTCGACGAGCTCGGCTCGATCGGCCTCACCTCCTTCATGCAGGAGGTGACGCGGGTGCGCGCTCTCGAGGGCGAGATCGCGCGCACGATCCAGAGCATGCAGGGCATCCGCGCGGCGCGCGTCCACATCGTGCTCGCCGACGAGGGTTCCTTCCGGCGCGAGCGCCAGAAGCCGTCGGCCAGCGTCGTCATCCGCACCGACAACGGCACCGACGGCGCCTCCGAGGCGCAGGCGATTCGCCATCTCGTTGCCGCCGCCATTCCCGACATGACGCCGGACGAGGTGACGATCCTGTCCTCTGACGGCACGCTGCTGGCCTCCGGCGACGATTCCGTCGCGGCCGCGCCGACCAAGGTGTTCGGCATCGAGAAGACGGTCTCGAGCGGCATCGAGGATTCGATCCGGCGCACCCTTGCGCCTTATCTCGGCGTCGGCAACTTCCAGACCAGCGTCATCGCCAAGCTCAACACCGACCGCAAGCAGATCGACGAGAAGATCTTCGATCCGGACGGCCGGGTGGAGCGCTCCACGCGCACGGTGAAGGAGAACCAGAAGTCGGCGAACTCGACGACGCAGGACGCGACCACCGTCAACCAGAACATTCCTCAGGAGGCGAACAACAACGGTTCCGGCAAGAACGAGAACCAGGAGAGCGAGCGCCGCGAGGAGCTGACCAACTACGAGATCAACGAGAAGACGGTCCAGACGGTCAGCAACGGCTATCAGGTGGAGCGCCTGAGCGTCGCCGTGGTCGTCAACCGCGAGCGGGTCGCGCAGACCATCGGCGACAACGCCACGGAGGCGCAGATCGACGAGGCGATGCAGAAGATCCAGGCGCTGGTCGCCTCGGCCGCCGGATATCAGCCCGACCGCGGCGACCAGCTGCAGGTCACGGCGGTCGACTTCGCCACCAGTGCCACGGACCTCGAGCCCGTCCCGTCGGCCGGCTTCGGCGAGATGTTCATGCGCCAGTCCGGCACGCTGATCAACGCGCTGACCGCCCTCGTGGTCGCGGTCCTCCTGATCTGGTTCGGCCTGAAGCCGGCGATCCGGGCGATCACCGCAGCCCCGGCCGAGAGCGCGATGGCCGGCTTCGGCTCCGACGATCCGATCGAGCTCGCCAATGCCGGCTTCGGCGAGGGCGATGGCGAGGCCGGGGAGGGCGATCCGGAACTGTCCAACGATCTTGCGGCCAACCTCCTGGCGGGCCTCAACTTCGACGGGCCGAACGTGGTCGGGGACGCCTTCGGCGAGCCGCAGACCGACGATCTCCTCGACGAACTCAACCGCAGCAAGTCGAACTCGCCGCAGGCGCGCCTCGAGAAGCTCATCGACTTCGATGAGCAGCAAGCGGCCCAGATCCTGAAGCAGTGGATTCACCAGAAGGAAGCGGCATGAGCGCGATTCCTCTCGCCCAGTACCTGTCCGAGTTCGACGACCGCAAGGTCAAGGCCCAGCGCGATGGCAGGCACCGGCCTGCAAAGGCCGAGCAGCCGGTCTTCGAGCGCCTGGTGTCGGCCGAGCCGGAATGGACGCCGCCGTTCGATCTGGCGGCCGACGAGGATGAGGACGGCTTTGCGGCCGAACTCCTGACGGTCGAGATGGCCGAGGAGATCACGCCGCCCGAGCCTGCCGTCGATCTCGAGGCGGTGCGCGAAGCGGCATTCTGCGACGGGCGCGAGTCGATGCGCGCCGAGATGGAGGCGGTCTTCAAGGAGACGCTGGCGGCCGAGCAGGCCAAGCAGGCGGCCGCCATCGAAGCGGCCGTCGCGGCTGCGCGGCAGACGTGGGTGAGCGACGAGACGGCCCATCTCGCCGAGGTCTTCAGCCAGGGGCTCAGCCAGCTGGAGGACAGCGTGAAGGCGGCC
Organism: Mangrovibrevibacter kandeliae; assembly: GCF_024519155.1. Lineage (GTDB taxonomy): Bacteria > Pseudomonadota > Alphaproteobacteria > Rhizobiales > Rhizobiaceae > Mangrovibrevibacter > Mangrovibrevibacter kandeliae. The sequence goes on from NZ_JANIFJ010000001.1 coordinate 394,600, forward strand.
GTCTCGACCGTGCTTCGGCCGGTCGCCACGGGAGCCCGGCGCCGCCAGACTGTCAGCGAACTCGTCGACGCCGTCGGCACGATGACGCTCGACGGCAAGGCCTTCCGCATCGTCGCCCGCGGACCGCAGGACTTCCTCGCGGACTTCGCCGAAAAGCTCGGTGATCGCAAGGAATTGGTGACGTTCGAAACCGAAGATGGCGGCGACGAAATCCGCATCGCCGCCGACAAGACCGTCATCGAAACCCGCCTGTCGGCTTGGCGCCGCGCGCTTGAAGAGGCCCTGTCGTGAGCGCAGATCCGCACGATCGGCAAGAGATCATCATCGTCAAGCGCCACGGTGACCACGAAGAGGCGCACCACGGTGGCGTCTGGAAGATCGCCTTCGCCGACTTCATGACGGCGATGATGGCCTTCTTCCTGGTGATGTGGCTGACCAACTCGTCGGACGACGCGACCAAGAAGCAGATCGCGCAGTACTTCAACCCGATCAAGCTGAACGATTCGACCCCCTCGGCGCGCGGTCTGAACGACGGCAATTCCGGTGCGAGCCTGCCGATCCCGGACCGCGACCAGGGCAAGGTGAAGACCGACGGCGTGCCTGGCGGCAAGCCGATCGCCGGTCCGGAAAGCGGCGGCGAGCAGGAGGCCGTCTTCACCGACCCCTACGCCGTGCTGGCCGAGATCGCCGCGGAAGGCGGACCGGGAATCGACGACGAACGCAAGCAGCCGGGCGTTCCGGACGGCAGCGGTCTTCCCGGCCTCAACGGCGGCGAAGCCTATCGCGACCCGTTCGACCCGACGTCCTGGCAGCTCGCGCCGAACGCCGTCGAAAGCGGTGGCAAGATCGACAACTCGGCCCCGCCGGAGTTCAAGACCACCGTCCAGAAGATCGTCGACGGTTCCGGCGACAAGCCTGACCGCGGCGACGGCACGACGGCCGACGCCGGCAAGGGCGACGGCAAGACCCCTGATGCCGGGAAGGGCGAGGGGAAGAGTGCCGACGCCGGCAAGGGTGACGGAAAGAGCGCCGAGAAGGCGATGAGCGACGCCGAAAAGCTGAAGCAGGAGATCGACCAGAAGATCGCCTCGCTCGCGCCCAACCTGCCCTCGCAGGTCCAGGTGAAGGCCGGGGACGGCGGAGTGAGCATCTCGCTCGCCGACAACCTGACCTCTGGCATGTTCCAGATCGGCTCGTCCAAGCCGACCAAGGAGGCCATCGAGATGATGCAACGCATCGCCGGGGTCCTGGCCGAGCGCACGGGCGAAATCACCATCCGCGGCCATACCGACGCACGTCCCTATCGCGGCGAGGAGTACGACAACTGGCAGCTGTCGACCGCCCGTGCGCACATGGCCTTCTACATGCTGGTGCGCGGCGGCCTCGACGAGACGCGGGTCAAGGCGATCGAGGGCATGGCGGACCGCGATCCGCTCGACAAGAGCGATCCGGAAGCCGCCGCCAACCGTCGTATCGAGATCTTCCTCACCGAGCCAAAGGCATGACACGTCTGAAGTTCTGGCTGCTGACGAGCGTCGTTCTGGCGCTCCCCGCCGTTGGCGCGCGCGCCGAGGCGCCCGTCGCCGGTCACGCGCCCACGGCGGCGTCGGAGGATCACGTGCCGTCGGCGGGCCATGCCGCGCAAACCGCGACGGAGCCTCATGGCGAGGCAGACGCGGCGGCCTCGCACGATCAGCCCTCGCTGGCAGAGACTCCGCCGGCCGAGGCGTCGACGGATCCGCACGCGGGTGCCGGGGCCGAGCCCGCTCCGGACATGGCGGTCGATGCCGATCAGGTGAATGCCGCATGGAGCGCCGGACCCGAGGATCTGGTCAACCCCGAACCCGAACCGTCTGCGACGACGCCGGGAGGCGAACCCCATGCCGCGGCGCCGGTGGCCGGCGAGGGCGCCAGCGCCCATGATGGCGCCGCATCGATCGAGACGAGCGAGCAGCGCACCATCGACGTCCATCCGATCGACATCGCGCCGTCAAACACTCCCCCGGGGCTTCCGGCCGCCGACGGGCATGGCGACGCTCCGCACGATGGCGGGCATGCCGAAGGCGCGGCCGACGGGCATGGCGCGGCTGACGCCGGCGCGACGGACCACGGGGGCGACGCCGGTGCGCATGACGCGGCCCAGTGGCCGACGACGCGTTCGCCGATGCCGTTCGAGATCGTCCGCTCGATCGAATTCCTGCAGGACCAGGTGGCGCGCGGCAATGGCCAGGCGATCCGGGTCCAGGCGGGCCTGCTGCGCCGGTTCGCGCCGGTGCTGATGGCCGCGCCCCCGGAAACCTGGCACGATCCGCGCAATGTCCGGGCCGCGGCCATGTTCGTCCTCAGCGGCGGACCGCCCGCCGTGCTGCGTGGCATCCTCGGCGGGACGGTCGTGCACGATCACGACCGCACGCTCCTGGAAGGTGCACTCGCCTATGTCGAGAACCGCACGGCGCAGGCCAAGGATAAGCTCGGTCATCTCGACCTGCGCGACACCGAGCCGCTCCTGGCCGCCCAGCTCAGCCTGGTGCTCGGCCAGATCGACCAGAACGACGACCCGAAGTCGGCGATGACCCATCTCGACCGCGCGCGGCTTCTGGCGCCGGGCGGGCTGATCGAAGAGGCGGCGCTGCGCCTGGAGGTGCTGATCGCCGAAAAGGTCGGCGACACCGACAAGGCCGACGACCTCGCCCGGCAGTACTTCGACCGCTACGCCCGCTCGGCCTACGCAGCCAATTTCCGGGCCCGCTTCGCCGCCGTCTATGCCGGCCGGCCACAGGGCACCGAGAAGGACGTCGTGGCCAAGATGATGGACCTGACGGCGGGCCTGACGCGCGAAGAACAGCTGTCGCTGTTCCTCGCCGTCTCCCGCCGGGCGCTGGTGATGGGCAACCTTCAGCTGTCTGGCGAGACGGCCGCGCAGGCGCTGACCTACGACGTCGCGTCGCCCGAGGATCGCCAGCGCGCGCTGCTCTACTCGGTCGCCTCGACCCTGACCTCACGCAGCTTCGCCGATGCCAGCGCGACCCTGAACGCCATCGATCCAGCCCTGCTCCACCCTGCCGATCTACAACTGCGCAGCGCAGCCTACTCCATCCTGGACGAGATGCGCCGGCCTGCCGAACTCGCGGTGAACGACGACGGGCGGGGAAGCGCGATCTCCAGCAAGATCGCCTCCGATCCCGTCGCCTCCCGCGCCCAGCAGTTGCTGAACGAAGTATCGAACGATCTCAAGGCGGCTTCTCAATGAACGTAGCGGTTGGAGCGGCGGCCCCGGGCCTGGACGCGGCAGAGCCCGTCGATGCGCGGAGCGCCAAGCACAACAGGCAGGCGATCTCCCATGCCTTCGATTCCGCCTATGGCGACACCCTGCGGGAGGCCGGCGAGCTGAAGTCCAAGCGGCAGAAGCCGGGCGAAGGCCACGCGGACGACACGGCCTCCGAGGGCACGCAGTCGAAGTCCTTCCGCCATCGCCTGGCGCAACTTATCGATCATGCGCAGTCTTCTCCGGCGGATCAGAAGGAGGAGACGCCGGCAACGGACCCTACCTCGGCCGGCGTCGTCGTTCCGATGGCCGCTGTCTCGCTCGATGCAGCGGCGGCCGCCGCGGCCGAGCAGGCGAAGCAACTCGGCGCTGCACAAGGGGCGTCGACGGGCGAGGTTGAGCCCAGCGGCGCGATGCCGCTTCCGAGCGAGGCGCTCGACGATCTCGCGATCCCGGCCGACCGACTCGCCCGCCTCATGCAGAACGCGGAGCCCGACGCACAGTCGGCGGCGCGTCTGCGGGTCGACGTCGTACGGATGACGACGCATTTCGAGCCGACGGCCGACCAGGCGGTGGTGCTCGAGAACGCCGGGTCGAACCGACGGGACGCGCTCGGCGATCCGACGTCGGCCGTCTCCGATCCCGAGACGAACGCGATGCAGAAGGTTCTGGCATCGCTGTCGCGCGACGGCGTCGCCGGCCGCGGCTCGAAGGACGCGCTGCCGGCGGGCCACGCGAAGGCGACCGGGTCCCTCGCCGGCGCGACCGGCGTCGAAACGCCGGGAGTGGACGGGCCGGTGCAGAATGCCGCCGGCAAGGACGCGGGATCGAACGATGGTGAGCGCAGTCGCGGCGAGCGCTTCCAGCGGCCGCTCGACGGCGGACCCTCAGGCACCGAGCGTCTTGCCGCGGGCGACAAGCCGAAGTCGGCCACCGCGGGTGACGTGCCGGATCCCGCACCGCAGCCGGGTGCCGTGACGGGCCAGGTTGCCGGCAAGATCATCGCCGCTCTCGGCGACGCGGCCCCGAGCCAGCAGCCGCAGCAGACGCAGGCCGGAGCGAACTTCACCCTGCGTGCAGGCGGCGCGGCCCTGAAGACGATGACCATCCAGCTCCAGCCGGAAAACCTCGGCACCGTCGACGTGTCGATGCGCCTCGTGGACGGCAACCTCTCCGTCGAGCTCTCTGCGAGCGTCGCCGAGACCGCGAGCAAGCTTGCGGCAGACAAGGAAGGGCTGCGCAAGCTTCTGTCGCACGCAGGCTTCCATCTCGACGACGCGGCCGTGACGGTCGTTGCGCGTGACGCGAGCCAGATGCGCACCGCCGCATCGACGGCAAGCGACGGCGGCGGCCAAGCACAGTCCGGCTCGAACGGCGGCGGCGACCCGCAGTTCTCCTCGCACCCGGAGAGCTCGCAGGGCCGCTCGTCCGGGCAGTCCCGCCAGCAGAGCCCGCAGTCGGCCTCACGCACCGCCGACGATCGGTCGACCCCGTCCGGATCCGTCTTCCTTTGACCTTCGGCGCGGCCGTCGTGCCGCGCCCCACGCCTGCATGGGAATAAGCAGCGCAGGCTCCGTAGCGTCGAGCGATGCGGCAGGGGTGCCGCGGCGCCGCCCGGACCCGGGAACGACCTGCGCCGCCCCATCCTCCGATCGCCCACCTGCATCCTGACGCGGAAGCCGTTCGTGCGGCCGCGCATCGCTCCGGCCAACGCCACCGTCGCGTCTTCGCGGCAAGCCGCCGGCGAGGTGTCTTCATCTTCAGGACTGTATTCCAGTCGTTATAGGGTCCCGCCTGCCGCACTCGGCGAACAGGTCCGGCGCGTGTCGGACCACCGGCGAATCGCGATTCGCCGGAACAAAATGAGTACGGACAAGCCCGTGGGTGTCGCCTAGCTGTCGCGAAGCCGGTGCGTGCCTGACCAGATCGACGAATCTTCCATGATTTTCATCACGTTGAGCACGTCGGCCACGGAATTTAACGTTTCACTAAAATTGAGGATATCCACCGGAATCCGACGCCTGTAGGTATTAACCATAAATAAAAAGCGGGTCCGGAGGGGTGTTATGATCGTTGTTGTTGATAATCGTGAGCTGGTTACCAGTGGTTATCAGTCTCTGTTTGGTCGTGAGGGCGTGTCTGCTGCTGGATTTGGAGCAGAAGAGTTCCGTTCTTGGGTCGAGACTGCGCCGGAGAGCGACATCTCTGCCGTCGAGGCGTTCCTTCTCGGTGACTTCGACGAGCGTGCCGTGGCTCCTCGTCTGATCCGCAGCCGCACCAAGGCGCCGATGATCGCTCTGAGCGAAGGCCGCAACCTCGACGGTACGCTCGATCTCTTCGCCGCCGGCGTCGACGACGTCGTCGCCAAGCCGGTGCACGTCAAGGAAATCCTCGCCCGCATCGGCGCCATCCGCCGCCGCGAGACCCCGGACACCGGACGCACCACCGTCGGCGAGATCAGCGTCTATTCCGATGGCCGCGACGCCGAGATCGGCGGCGAGACGATGCCGCTGCCGCGCCGCGAGCGCCGGATCCTCGAATACCTGGTTGCCAACCGCGGCCGCCGCGTCACCAAGCAGCAGCTGTTCAGCGCGATCTACGGCATCTTCGACGAGAACGTCGAAGAGAACGTCATCGAGAGCCACATCTCGAAGCTGCGCAAGAAGCTGAAGATGCGCCTCGGCTACGACCCGGTCTCCTCCAAGCGCTACCTGGGCTACGGAATCGGCGTCGCCTGAGCGGCGATCCGCTAAAGGTTAATAATAAGTAAAAGACCCGCCCTTTAAGATAGAAGGGCGGGTCTTTTTGATCTCGACTGCCGCTTTATCTTCCTGCGCCTAATTCAATCAGGTACGCGCAAGGCTCGACACCTAATTTCCCCGCACGGCTTCCTCGCTGTCATGGAAATTGAGGTCATCGATGAGCATCTACGGTATCATGCGGACCAGCGTGTCTGGAATGAACGCGCAGGCCAACCGGCTCAGCGCCGTTTCGGACAACATCGCCAACTCCAATACGGATGGCTACAAGCGGGCGCAGACCGAGTTCTCAACGATGGTGCTCCCGTCGGGCAGCGGCGCCTACAATTCCGGCGTCGTCGAAACGCAGACCCGGAACCTGATCACCCAGCAGGGTGGCCTTTCCTACACGACCTCAACCACCGACCTGGCGATCAACGGCAACGGCTTCATGGTCGTGTCCGACTCCAACGGCGGCACCTACATGACCCGCGCCGGCTCCTTCGTGAAGGATGCGAACGGCAACCTCGTGAACGCCGGCGGCTATACGCTGATGGGCTACCCGCTGCCTTACGGCGACACCGTCGGCGTCGCGAACGGCTTCGCCGGCCTGCAGCCTGTCAACCTGTCGACCACCCAGCTGGTCGCCAAGCCGACGACGGAAGGTACGCTGTCGGTGAACCTGCCCCGCGGCGCCACCACCGGTGGAACCGCGGCCTCGATCAGCGCCGGCGTCTTCGACCCGTCGAGCGCCAGCGCCGGCGACACCGTCACCTTCGACATCTCGCTGAACGGCGCTGCGGCGAAGACCGTCTCCGTCGTTCTGAGCGACAGCGCCGTCGCCAGCCCGTCGGCCTTCCAGACGCTCCTGCAGAAGTCGCTCGACTCGACCTTCGGCACCAACGCCGTCGTCGCCGGTGTCGACACCGGCAGCAAGGCGATCAGCTTCAAGACCGGCGACACCGGCTCGCAGGCCTCGATCCAGCTCTCGGGCATCACCCACACCGACGGTGACGGCGTCACGACCAGCAAGCTCGGACTCGGCGCGGCAACGAGCGCCACGGCGGCTTCCGGCGACTTCGCCAGTGTCTCGATCGGCACGTTCGATCCTTCCTCCAAGAGCATCGGCGACAGGCTCACCTTCCCGATCTCCATCGACGGCGCTGCTGCCATCAACGTCACCGTGACGCTGACCGCCGCCAACACCGCCTCGGCCTCCGCCTTCAAGTCGGCGCTGCAGAGTGCGATCACCGCCACCTCCGGCCTTACGGACGTGAAGGTCGGCCTGTCCGGCAACGACTTCCGCATCTCGCTCGGCACGGCCTCCGACGGCGCCACGAACAGAACCATCGGGCTCGGCACCATCGTCGCGGCCGACGGCGACGGAACGGCCACCTCGGCGCTGGGCCTGACGACGGCCGCCCTGTCGACCGGCGCAGACCGCGTGCCGCCCTCGGCGAACACCGCCGCCTCGACCTACACCAACAAGACCTCGCTGGTGACCTACGACGACTACGGCAGCCCGGTCACCATCGACGTCTACATGACGAAGGTCGGCGACAACCAGTGGGAGATGACCGCCTACAACCGCGCCGATGCCGACGGTGGAACGGGCGAGTTCCCCTATTCGAACCCGGCGCTGACGACGCAGACGCTCACCTTCGATTCGGCTGGAAAGCTGACCTCCGGCGGCGTCCTCGCCTTCACGGTACCAGGTGGCCAGGAGACGACCCTCGACATCTCGTCGATCACCCAGCTCGGTGCCGACTTCACGGTCATGGACGCAGGCGCCAACGGCAATCCGCCGAGCGACATCGACCGGGTCCAGGTCTCGTCCGACGGCATCGTCAGCGCGGTCTTCGCGAACGGCTCGACGCTGAACCTGTTCAAAATCCCGCTCGCCATGGTCGAGAGCCCCGACCTCATGCGCACGATCTCGGGCAACGTCTTCCAGGCCACGACCGAGTCGGGTGCGGTGATGATGGGCTTCGGCGGCGAGGGCGGCATGGGCTCGCTGGTGTCGGGCGCGGTGGAACTCTCCACCGTCGATCTCGCCTCCGAACTCACCGAGATGATCGAGGCGCAGCGCGGCTACACCGCAAACTCCAAGGCGTTCCAGACGGGCGCCGACATCCTCGACGTGCTCGTCAACCTGAAGCGCTGATCCGGCGCCGCATCACGCAATAGGGGTTCAACATGTCGCTCACTTCCGCTCTCGACAGCGCGAAGTCGTCCCTTGCGGCCAGTGCGGCGCAGACGGCCATCGTTTCGCGCAACGTCCAGAACGTCAACACGCCGGGGACCACACGCAAGTACGCGCAGGTCACCTCGACGGCCTATGGTGGCGTCCAGGTCAACTCGGTTGCCCGTTCGCAGAACCAGGCCCTGTTCCGCAACCAGCTGAACGCCACGTCGGCCTCGAACGCCTGGACGTCCATCAACGACGCCCTGACGCAGTTGCAGCAGACCGTCGGGGACACCGCGGACGAGGCCTCGCCGGCGGCCAGGCTCGGCTCCCTCAAGGACGCGCTGACGGCCTATGCCGTCAGCCCGGGCAGCAGCGATCTGGCCCGCGCGGCCGTGCAGGCGGCGCAGAACCTCAGCACCAGCCTGAACGAGGCGTCGGCGGTCGTCCAGACCGTGCGACAGGACGCGGACACCGGCATCTCCAATGCCGTCGACCAGATGAATTCGCTGCTCGCCCAGTTCAAGAGCCTCAACGACAAGGTGGTGAACGGCACCACCGCCGGGCTCGACGTGACCGACTATGTCGACCAGCGCGATCAGGTCGCCTCCCAGCTGTCGCAGTATGTCGGCGTGTCGATGAAGACGCGCGGGAACAACGACGCGGTGCTCTACACCGACAGCGGCGTGACGCTGTTCGAGACGGTGCCGCGCGGTGTCAGCTTCACCAAGACGGCCCCGCTCGTGCCCGGCCAGGACGGCAACGCGGTGACCATCGACGGCGTCCAGGTGACAGGCGCGCAGGCGACGATGCCCATCCAGAGCGGCTCGATCTTCGGCCTGATGCAGGTGCGCGACGACATCGCCACCACGTACCAGAGCCAGATCGACCAGATCGCCGCCGGGCTGATCGATGCGACCAGCGAGGTCGACGCCTCCGGCAACACGATCAGCGGCCTGTTTGCCTCCAATCTCGCCGGCGAGACGGCCGCCAACTACAGCGTCACCGGGCTCGCCGGGCGCATCATGGTGCCCCAGAGCCTGTTCAGCAATCCGACGCCGCTGCGTGACGGCGTCAACGGTCAGTACAACACCGACAATGCCGCAGGCTTTGCGGACCGCATCAACTCGATCCTCGACGCGCTCGGCCAGACGCGCACCTATGACGGCGCCGCCGGCATCGAGACCTCGGCCTCACTGTCCAACTTTGCCGCTTCGTCCGTCGGCTGGCTCCAGGCCCAGCGCTCGAACGCCAGCGACCAGGCGGATTATCAGTCCACCGTCCTGACGCGCACGCAGGAAGCGCTCTCGGACGCGACAGGCATCAATCTCGATGAGGAACTGACCAAGCTCCTCGAACTCGAACACTCCTACCAGGCGTCCGCCAAGCTCATGAGCACGGTCGGCGAGATGCTCGACAACCTGCTCAACTCGGTGAGGTAACGCGCGATGTCCATCTCCTCCCTTTCGCTGATCTCGGCTCAGCGCTCGACCATCCTTCGGGCGCAGGAGCAGCTTCGCAAGGCCGAGGTCGAGGTGTCGAGCGGCCGCTACGCCGATGTCGGCACGACCCTCGGCGCCACCACCGGCCATTCGGTCACGCTCTATGCCGAGAGCACTAGCATCAAGGCGCAGCTGACCTCCAACACGCTCGTCACGCAGCGGCTCAGCTCGATGCAGGACGTGCTCGGCACGCTGTCCTCCTCGGCGCAGGACCTGGTGAACGCGCTGATCCAGGCCGGCGGCGACAAGACCACCGCGGACACCATCGCCACCCAGGCGAAGGCGGCGCTGGAGCAGATGAGCGGGGCGCTCAACACCACCGTCAACGGCATCGCGCTGTTCTCCGGCACGAACACCGACACCTCGCCCATCGACACCTCGGCGGCGGCGAAGACGGCGCTGGCGGACAACGCGACGGACGCCCTCGACACCTGGCGTGCCAACAAGCTGGACGCCGACCCGGCCAACGACGACTTCCAGGCGATCCTGGCGGCCAACTTCGACACGGTCTGGCGCGGCAACGTCTCGTCGGCCAACGACGCCACGGTCGAGAACCGCATCACGCCGAGCGAGACCATCACCGTGTCCTCGAGCGCCAACAGCGACGGCTTCCAGCGCCTCGCACGCGCCTATTCGATGCTGAGCACGCTGGCGACCGACACGACGCTGAGCACCGACGAGCGGTCGACGCTCTACAAGACGGCGATCAACGAGCTCAATGCGGGACAACAGGCTGTCACAAGCCTGCAGACCGATATTGGTCTGCGACAGGACCGGGTCGATTCGGCGAACACTCGTCTGCAAAGCAAGCAGACGGTGATCAAGGCGTCGATCTCGAGCCTCGAAGACGTCGATCCCTACGAGGCTTCGACACGTGTGACCATGCTGACCACGCAGCTCGAAGCCGCGTATTCGATGACCTCGCAGCTCAAGGATCTCAGTCTCCTCAACTATCTCTGATCTTTCCGCCGACACCCGTCGCCTTCCGCCCAGACGCTCGGATGAAAAAACAATATGTATCAATTCTCCTACTCGGAAGTACTGCACGACAACTGCCTCGACGCCCGCGAGCGTGAACGGCAGGCTCTCGACCGCTGCATCGAGCTGATGCAGCGGGCCGAGCGGAGCGGTCCCCGCTCGCGCGACACCATCGAGGCGGTCCACCTGACCCGTCAGCTGTGGACCTTCTTCATCGACGACCTCGGGAACACGGAGAACAGTCTGCCGGAGAAGCTGCGCGCCGATCTCATCTCGATCGGGGTGTGGACGCTGAAGGAAGTGGAAGCCATCCGGATCGGCAAATCGAGCAACTGGCGCGCCGTCATCGACATCTGCACGGCCGTCCGCGACGGGTTGAACTGACCATGTCCACGCTTCGCATATCGCTGCGAGCCGGCGAACGGATCTTCGTCAACGGGGCGGTGATGCGCGTCGACCGAAAGACGTCGATCGAGTTCCTGAACGACGTCGCCTTCCTGCTGGAGGGCCACGTCCTGCAGGCCTCCGAAGCCAAGACGCCGCTGCGCCAGCTCTACTTCATCGTGCAGATGATCCTGATCGACCCCGCCAATGCGGCGGTGGCCAAGGAGATGTTCGCACGCTCCAGGGAGCTTCTCCTCGGCTCGTTCAAGACCCCCGAGATCCTCGCGGGCCTTGAGGACATCGACGACATGGTGGGCCGCAACCGGCCCTTCGACGCCCTCAAGCGCCTTCGCAGCCTGATCCCGCTCGAGGACGCCATCATGGGCAGCGTGCCCGATCGGCACGAGACGGCGATCGAACTCGAAACGCCACGCATCGCAGCGCAAGGAGCACGCTGATGTCCGTCGATTCCGTCAACGGCAGCACGCCGACCACGAACACCAATCCCACATCAGCGACGAAGTCCGACGCGGCCAGCGCCTCGCTCGACTACGACGCCTTCCTGAACCTGCTCGTCGCGCAGATGAAGTATCAGGATCCGCTGAACCCCATGGACTCCTCGGAGTACATGTCGCAGTTCGCGACCTTCTCGAACGTCGAGCAGGCGATCAAGACCAACACCAAGCTCGATTCGCTCCTCAACGTCTCGGCGTTGACGCAGGCCGGCTCGGTGATCGGCCTGACCGCGACCTCCGGCGACGGCAGCGTCACCGGCACGGTGACGGCGGTGAAGATCACCAGCGACGGCGCGACGGCCATCCTCAACAACGGCAAGACGCTCGTTCTCGACAGCGGCGTCGAGATCGCCTACCCGACCACCGCGAGCTGACCGAGATGAACCAGGCTGATGCCATCGACATCGTCCAGAAGGCGATCTGGACGATCGTCGCCGCCAGCGGTCCGGCTGTCGGCGCCGCCATGCTGGTCGGTATCCTGATCGCGCTGTTCCAGGCGCTGACGCAGATCCAGGAGGTCACGCTGACCTTCGTCCCCAAGATCCTCGCGATCTTCGTGGTCATCGGCCTCACCGCGTCCTTCACCGGCGCGCAGGTCTGGGCCTTCACCCAGGAATCCTACGCCCGCATCGAGAAGGGCTTCTGATCCCCATACGGGTCGCCACGCGGCACCGATCGGCGGCCGGGACGCGCAAGCGTTCCGGCCGTTCGCGTTCGAGGCGAAAGCCAGGCGCAATCTTCGCCTGCGATCAAGCGCAGGAACGGTCCCGCCGTCCGGCCGCGTCGCCATGGGCGAAGCGGCAAGCGGGGAGGGCGGCGACCGGCCAACGGACATGACGTCCCGGGAGATGCCGAATGACCGTCGACACGCTGAAGCTCGCTCCGCCCACGGCACCCGCCGCACGGAGCAGCCGCGACATCGGGTTCGCCGTCGCGGTGGTGGGCATTCTCTGCGTCCTCTTCGTCCCGATCCCGTCCTTCCTGATCGACATGGGCCTCGCGCTGTCGATCTCGCTGTCCGTGCTGATCCTGATGGTCTCGCTCTGGATCGAGAAGCCGCTGCAGTTCTCGGCCTTTCCGACGGTGCTGCTGCTGGCGACCATGCTGCGCCTGTCGCTGAACATCGCCACGACCCGCGTCATCCTTGCGAACGGCAACGAGGGGCACAACGCGGCGGGCCACGTGATCGGCGGCTTCTCGCAGTTCGTGATGGGTGGCGACTTCGTCATCGGCCTCGTCGTCTTCGTCATCCTCATCACCGTCAACTTCCTCGTCATCACCAAGGGTGCGACGCGTATCGCCGAGGTCGGCGCCCGCTTCACCCTCGATGCCATCCCGGGCAAGCAGATGGCGATCGACGCCGACCTGTCGGCCGGCCTCATCGACGAGCGCCAGGCTCAGGCCCGCCGCGCCGAGCTGGAGGAGGAGAGCTCCTTCTTCGGCTCGATGGACGGTGCGTCGAAGTTCGTCCGCGGCGACGCGATCGCCGGCCTGATCATCACCGCCGTCAACATCTTCGGCGGCATCATCATCGGCATCACCCGGCACGGCATGGACCCGTCCAAGGCCGCCGACGTGTTCGTCAAGCTCTCGGTCGGCGACGGTCTCGTCACGCAGATCCCGGCGCTGATCGTCTCGCTGGCCGCCGGCCTCCTCGTCTCCAAGGGCGGCACGCGCGGTGCCGCCCAGTCGGCCGTCATGGGCCAGCTCGGCAGCTTCCCGCGCGCCCTCTGGGTCGCCGCGGCGCTGATGGCGATCCTGTCGCTGCTGCCGGGGCTGCCGATGCTGCCCTTCGTGATGCTGGCGATCCTGTTTTCCTTCGTCGCCTACACGGTGCCGCGCCAGCGGGCCGAGGCGGAGCGCCAGCGCGAGATCAAGCAGGCCGCCGAGGAGGAGAAGACCAAGGAGGCCGAGCGCGTCTCGGTGAAGGAGTCGCTGCGCATCGTGGAGATCGAGCTGGTGCTCGGCAAGCAGATGTCGGCGCACCTGATGATGCAGCGCGACGAACTCGCCCACCGCGTCCAGAAGATGCGCCGCCGCTTTGCCGCCCGCTACGGCTTCGTGGTGCCGGAGATCAAGCTGTCGGACGACCTCGCCATCGACACCAAGTCCTACGAGATCAAGATCCACGGCACGATGGTGGCCTCGCAGCAGCTTCGCCTCGGCGACCTGCTGGTCGTGCTCGGCGAAGCCAAGGCGCCGGACGTCCCGCACGAGCTCACCAAGGAGCCGGCCTTCGGCCTGCGTTCGGCCTGGGTTTCGCAGAGCTTCGCCTCCGAGGTCCGCCGCTCCGGCTTTGAGCCGGTGGACACCCTGTCGATCCTCCTGACCCACCTGTCGGAAGTGATTCGCAACAACCTCGCGCAGCTCCTGTCCTACAAGGACATGCGCTCGCTGATCGATCGCCTCGACGCCGAATACAAGCGGCTGATCGAGGAGGTCATCCCGACCCACATGTCCTACTCCGGGCTGCAGGCGGTGCTGAAGCTGCTGCTCGCCGAGCGCGTGTCGATCCGCAACCTGAACCTGATCCTGGAGGCGATCGCGGAAATTGCGCCGCATGTGCGCCGGTCCGAGCCGATCGTGGAGCACGTGCGCATGCGCATGGCGCAGCAGATCTGCGGCGACCTTCTGCAGAACGGCGCGCTCAGCGTGCTGCGCCTCGGCAACCGCTGGGATCTCGCCTTCCACCAGTCGTTGAAGCGCGACGCCAAGGGCGACGTCGTGGAGTTCGACATCGACCCACGCCTCGTCGAGGAGTTCGCAGCCGACGCGAGCAGGGTGATCCGCTCCAAGATGGATCAGGGCGAGACCTTCGTCCTCGTCGCGGCGCCGGAAGCCCGCCCGTATGTCCGCATGATGATCGAGCGCATCTTCGTCAACCTGCCGGTGCTCTCGCACCTGGAGATCGCGCGCGGCGTCGAGATCAAGGCGCTCGGATCGATATCATGACCCCGGAGATGTCCGACCAGGTTCTGGGCGTCTTCCTGATCTTCTGCCGGGTGGGCTCGTGCCTGATGCTGCTGCCCGGCCTGTCCTCGGCGCGCATTCCGCTGCAGGTCCGCCTGTTCCTGGCCTTCGCCATCTCGCTGGCTCTGTCGCCGGCACTGCTCGAGATCCTGCTGCCGCTGGTGCGCACGGCGGACGACGCGACCAAGCTGTCGCTGATCCTGACCGAGGTGCTGAACGGGCTCTTCATCGGCCTGCTCGGCCGGATCTTCATGATTGCGCTGCAGTTCGCCGGCCATGTCATCGCCCAGGCGATCGGCATGGGCCAGCTGATCGGCACGCCGATGGAGGATTCCGATCCCGCGCCGGCGCTGGTGACACTCGTCACCATGACGGCGACGACGCTGATCTTCATCCTCAACCTGCACGCCGAGATCGCCCGCGCGCTCGTCGCCTCCTACTCGGCCATGCCCCCGCTGGCCGGCTTCTCGGTCCGCCCGAGCCTCGTCGCCATGACCGACAACCTCGACGAGGCCTTCCTTCTCTGCCTTCGCATCTCGAGCCCCTTCGTGCTCTACGCGGTCATCGTCAACTTCGCGATCGGCCTCGCCAACAAGCTGACGCCCCAGATCCCGATCTACTTCATCTCGCTGCCCTTCGTGCTCGCAGGCGGCCTGTTCATCTTCACCTACACGATCGGCGACTTCCTCACCCTGTTCATGCAGGACTTCTCGCGCTGGGTGGCGAACGGATGACGCACGACCCCAAGCGCCTCGGGCGCCTCGAACGACTCCTGAAGGTGCAGCAGCAGAAGCGCGCGCTGCAGGAGTGGCGGCTCGCGCATCTGCGCCAGGAGGGGGCGGAACTGCAGACCCGGGAGGAGGCGATCATCGCCAGCCTCGGCGACCAGTCCGGGCTGCAGGGCCTGTTCCTCGACGCCAAGGTCAAGAGCCTGAAGCGCAACGACGTCGAGAAGCAGCGCAACCGCGTCGCTCAGACGGACGCCTCGAATCGCCTCGACGCCGAGCGGCGCAAGGAGAAGCAGGTCGAGAGGGCACGTCACGACGCCGCCCGCAGCCAGGACGCTCACGGAAGCCGCGTGAGCCTCGAATCAGCGCTCGAGAGCTATCTGCAGACCACCGACGCAAGCTTCGAATAAGTCGGTCCGGCTAAGACCTTTACCAACACTGAACGAGGCCCGTGCCCATGGCGAGCAGCCCGCCTGCAAATTTCGCGATCGAAGCGTTGAAGGCCGCTGGCCCGGACGCTGCCGAACGGCTGTCCTCGACGCTGAAGCTGATGGCGCCGAACGCGGCGAAGGCTGCCTCGACCGGCTTCGAGGCGACGCTGAAGAGCCAGGGCGCGGACGCGCAGGGCGGCACCGACGCCGCCGCGCTGCCGCTCGGCCAGTCGCTGCAGGTGGTCAAGCACGAGAGCCGGACGGTTTCGCCCTACCAGAAGTTCGAGGGCTTCGTTCTGCGCACCTTCATCGAGGACATGCTGCCGTCCTCCGAGACGTCCAGCTTCTTCGGCACCGGCACCGCCGGCAACATCTGGCGTTCGATGCTGGCCGAGCAGATGGGTGACGAACTCGCGCGCTCCGGCGGCATCGGCATCGCCGACATGCTGGAAAAGTCGCGCGCCGAACTACCCGGCACGAAGGGGCATGACGCGGCGACGTCCGGAGCGGCCGATGCGCGCAAGGCGCTCGCCGCGGGCGAGGCCGACGCGGCCGCTCTCACCAGCCGCGTCAAGCTGTAATCTTAGACAGGAGATGATCGTGGAACCCGTTCTGATGCAGGCGATCGGAAGGCTGGAAGCGGTGCTGGTGCAGGAGACCGCCGCGTTGAAGTCGGGCTCGCTCAGCGGCCTCGCCGACACCACCGGTCGCAAGAACCAGAGCCTGCTCGAGCTCTCGCGCATCTCCCGCAACCTCAAGCCGGACGTCATCGGTCCGGAGCTGCGCGGCCGGCTCGGCAGCCTGCGGCTTCGCATCGAGGAGAACCAGTCCGCGCTTCGCCTGCATGTCGGGGCGAGCGAAGAGATCGCCAACCTCATCGCCCGCGCCATCGAGGCCGCCGAGTCGGACGGCACCTATGGTGACGGCATCCAGGGCGTGCGGCGCGGCGCATGATCAAGATCATCGCCATCGGGGTCTGGGTCTGCGTCGTCTCGCTCGGCTCGAGCTACGGCATGGCGCTGTTCGCGAGCAAGTCGACGCCGACCGAGAAGCAGGAGCCGAGCTATTTCGAGGGCCTCGATTACCGGAAGACCGATCCGATCACCGTGCCGGTGATCTACGAGGACAAGATCCGCGGCTATATCCTCGCGCGCTTTGTCTACACGATCGACGGCAAGACGGTCGCAGGCCTCGCGGTGCCGCCCGATCCGTTCATGCTCGACGAGGCCTACCGGGTGATCTACTCGGCCAAGGGCTTCGATTTCGACCGGCCGGAGCGCTACGACGTCGCCAAGCTGACCGAGGACATCAAGAAGGCGGTGAACGCGCGCTACAAGAAGGACATCGTCGAGGACGTCCTGATCGAGCAGTTCGACTACATCGAGAAGGACAAGGTCCAGCACGGCTGAGACGCCCGGCACCGCGCCGCTACGACAGGACCGAAGGCCGGGATCGGGGCATCACCCCTCGATCTCGGCCTTCAGCATTTCGAGCTCCAGCCATTCGTCCTCGGCCGCAGCAAGAGCGCTTCGCTGGGCGTCCAGCTCGGCGCTCGCCTTGGCGAAGCGATCGGGCTTGCGGCTGAAGAGCTGCGGATCGGCAAGTTCGCCTTCCAGAGCCGCGACGGCGCCTTCAAGCTCGGCGATCCGCTTCGGCAGCGTCTCCAGCGCGAACTTCTGCTTGTAGGAGAGCTTGCCGCTGCCCGAGGACGCCGGAGCCGCCGTCGTCACTTTCGCGCCGGTCTCGGCGGCGGGCGACAGCTTGACCGGTCGCGGCGCGGCCTTCGCCTCCGCGCGCCGCTGCGCCAGCATGTCGGAATAGCCGCCGGCATATTCGATCCAGCGACCGGCCTCGCCCGGCGTGACGGTGCTCGTCACGGTGCGGTCGAGGAAGTCGCGGTCATGGCTGACGAGGAGCACGGTGCCGGGGTAGTTCGCGACCAACTCCTGGAGGAGGTCCAGCGTCTCGATGTCGAGGTCGTTGGTCGGCTCGTCGAGGACGAGGAGGTTGGCCGGACTCGCCAGCACCTTGGCGAGCAGCAGGCGGGCCCGCTCGCCGCCCGACAGGTTGCCGACCGGGGTGCGGATCTGCTCGGGCTGGAACAGGAAGTCCTTGAGATAGCCGGCGACATGGCGCGCCTCGCCGTTGACCGTCACCTGGTCGCCGCGCCCGTCGGTGAGCGCGTCCGACACCGAGAGCGCGTCGTTCAGCGCGGCGCGCTTCTGGTCGAGGAAGGCAAGGTCGAGATTGGTGCCGAGGCGCACGCGGCCCGCGTCGGGAGCGAGTTCGCCGATCAGCATCTTCAGGAGGGTCGTCTTGCCGGCGCCGTTCGGCCCGACGAGGCCGATCCGGTCGCCGCGCAGGATGCGGGTGGAGAAGTCCTCGACCAGAACCCGGTCGCCGTAGCGCTTGGCGATCCGCTCGGCTTCGATGACCAGCTTGCCGCTCTCGCGCGTCTCGCCGGCCGCCATCTCCACCGTGCCGACGGCGCGGCGGGTGTTCCTGCGCTCGGCGCGCAGGGCGTGGAGTTCGCCGAGGCGGCGCTGGTTGCGGGTGCGCCGGGCCGAGACGCCGTAGCGCAGCCAGTGCTCCTCGCGTGCGATCTTGCGCCCGAGCTTCTGGAAGTCGCGCTCCTCTTCCTCCAGCAGCTTGTCCCGCCACGCCTCGAAGCCGCCGAAGCCCTCGTTCAGGCGGCGGGCGGTGCCGCGGTCGAGCCAGACCGTCGCGCCGGTGACCTGCTCGAGGAAGCGTCGGTCGTGGCTGATGACGACGATCGCGCTCTTGAGGCCCCGCAGCTCCTCTTCCAGCCATTCGATCGTCGGCAGGTCGAGATGGTTGGTCGGCTCGTCGAGGAGGATGATGTCCGGCTCCGGTGCCAGCACGCGGGCCAGCGCCGCCCGCCGGGCCTCGCCGCCGGACAGGTCGGCGGTGCGGGCGTCTTCGGTCAGGCCCAGCGCATCGATGCAGAGCTGGACGCGATAGGCGTCGTCGGCCGGGCCGAGCCCAGCCGCCACGTAGGCACCGACGGTCTCGTGATCGCCGAAGTCGGGCTCCTGCGGCAGATAGCGGATGGTCGCCTGCGGCTGGCGAAAGACTTCGCCGCCGTCCGGCTCGACGAGGCCGGCGGCGATCTTGAGCAGCGTCGACTTGCCCGAGCCGTTGCGGCCGACGAGGGCGATGCGGTCGCCGGGCAGGACGCCGAGCTCGACGCCGGTCAGGAGCGGCGTGCCGCCGAAGGTGAGCTTGACGCCGTCGAGGCGCAGAAGGGGAGGGAGAGCCATGCGCGGCTTGTAGCGGCAAAGCCGCGGCAGCGGGAGGGCCCCCGGCGGCTACTGCGCCGGAAGCGGCGGGGGATCGTTGCGATCCGGCGTCGCCGTGGCGGTCTCGCCGTCGAGCGCCGCCCCGACGCGTTCGGCCTCGGCGAGCTCGCGCTCGAGCCGCGCGTGCTTCTCGGCCTGCGGCTTGGAGAAGCGGGCGAGCGCCAGGTAGGCGACGGGCGTCACGAACAGGGTGACGAGCGTCGACAGGCCGAGGCCCCCGACGATGACATAGCCGAGCGCCTGGCGCGCTTCCGCGCCGGCGCCCTCCGAGATGGTCAGCGGGTAGCCGCCGACGATGGTGGCGATCATCGTCATCATCACCGGGCGAAGCCGCAGCACTGCGGCCTGCTCCACCGCCTCGCGCACGCCGAGACCGCCGTCGCGGAGCTGGTTGGCGAATTCGACGACGAGGATGCCGTTCTTGGCCATGATGCCGACGAGGAGCACGAGGCCGATCTGGCTGTAGAGGTTGAGGCTGAGGCCGAAGATCTGCAACGCGAAGACCGCGCAGGCGAGGCCGAGCGGCACCGTCACGATGATGATGAAGGCCGAGACGAAGCTCTCGAACTGCGCGGCGAGCACCAGGAGGATGACGATGATGGCAAAGCCGAAGGTGACGGCGAGGCCGTTCGACGTCTCGTTCAGCGTCGCCGCCTCGGCGAGCGGGACGAGGCGCATGCCCGGCGGCAGCACGGTGCGCGCGAAGCTCTGGAGGTCGGCCCAGCCCTGCGCGATCGCGTAGCCCTCGGGCAGGTCGGCCGAGAGCGAGACGGCGCGCGACTGGTTCTCCCGCGACAGCGAGGGCGCGATCGCCCGCTCCTGGGTGGTCGCGACCGTCGACATCGGCACGAAGCGGCCGTCGCGGGTCTTGAGGAAGATGTTGGCGAGGTCGCCAGGATCGTTGACGGGGTCGCTGGTCGAGACGAGGCGGATCGGCAGCGACTCGTCGTCGATGTAGGTCGTGCCGATCTGCCGCCCGTCGAGCAGCGCCTGCATGGCGGTCGCCAGTCCGTCGATGTCGATTCCGAGATCGGAGGCCCGGGTGCGGTCGATGACGATCGAGAGCTGCGGCTGCGTGGTGTCGTAGGAGAGCTCCACGCGGCCCCAGCGCCCGTCGGCCTGCATGGCATCCTTCAGCTTCTGCGCTGCATCCGACAGGCGGTCGTAGTTGGTGCCGGCGATCGCCCACTGCAGGCCCTGGCCGCCGCCGCGGATGCCGAGCGAGTTCGGCTGGATGGCAAAGGCGCGCACGCCCGGCACGTCGGCGAGCTTGCCGTTGATCTCGGCGGCGATCTCCTGCTGGCTCCGCTCGCGCTGCGACCAGTCGGCGAGCGACATCACCATGAAGGCCGAGTTGGCGTCGCCGCGTCCGACGATGGCGAAGGTGCTCTGCGCCTCGCCGCTGTCCACATAGGGCAGGAGGATGTCCTCGACCCGGCGCACCTGGGCGCTGGTGTAGTCGAGGCTGGCGCTCTGCGGCGCACTGATGCGCAGCAGGATGACGCCGCGATCCTCGCTCGGTGTCAGCTCCTGCGGCAGCGACTGGAAGGCGATCCAGGCGGAGAAGGCGAAGATGCCGCAGCCGACGACGACGAGCAGCGGAAAGGCGAGGCAGAGCCGGAGCAGCCGTGCATAGAGGCCGGCGAGGGCGCCGCCGATCCGGTGCAGCCCGCGCTCGACGATGCCCGGCCGGCGCATCGCCTCGCGCTCCTTCAGGAGCGCGGCCGCCATCATCGGGCACAGCGTCAGCGCGATGAAGGAGGAGATGCCGACCGCCATCGCCAGCACGAAACCGAACTCGCGGAAGAGGCCGCCGGCCGTGCCGGGCATGAACGAGATCGGCACGAAGACGGCGGCGAGCGTCGCCGTGGTCGCGATGACCGCGAAGACCATCTCGCGTGTGCCGAGCACGGCGGCCGCCTGGGGCTTGGCGCCGAGATCGCGGCGACGCACGATGTTCTCCAGCACGATGATCGCGTCGTCGACGACGAGCCCGGTGGCGAGCACCAGCGCCAGCAGCGTCAGGATGTTGATGGAGAAGCCAGCCAGATAGACGAAGGCGATGACGCCGATCAACGCGACGGGCATCGTCACGGCCGGGATCAGCGTCGCCCTGACGTTCAGCAGAAACACGTAGATCACCGCGACGACGATGAGCACGGCAAGCCCGAGCGTCAGCTCGACCTCGTGGATCGAGCCGCGGATGAAGACGGCGTCGTCGCTGGTGACGCGCATCGTCACGCCCTCCGGCAGCGAGGCGTTGAGCTCGTCGACCGCGGCGCGCACGTCGTCGGAAATGTCGAGCGTGCTCGATCCGGCCTGGCGGATGATGCCGAGGCCGATGCCGGTCTGGCCGTTGGCGCGCAGCTGCGAGGCCGCCTCGTCCGGGCCGAAGCGCACGCTCGCGACGTCCCGCAGGCGGGTGCGGTCGTTGAGGGCGATCGCCTCGAAGCCCTCCGGCGTCGTCACGTTGGCGTCGGCGCGCACGACGAGATCCTGCGACGGGCTCGTCAGCGAGCCGGCGGGCACGTCGAGCGCCACGTTGTCGAGCGCGGCTGCGACGTCGGCGAGCGTCAGGCCGCGGGTCGCCAGACGGTCCGGATCGACGTCGACATAGATCAGCCGCTCGCGGTCGCCGTAGACCTGCACGTCGGCGACGCCCTCCACGGCCGCGAGGCGATCGGCGATCCGGTCGTTCACGAGCTCGGTCAGCGCCTCGATCGGCATCGAGGGCGCCGCGACCGCAAGGCGCATCACGGCCTGTGCGTCGGCGTCGGCCTTGACGATCCGCGGGCTCTCGGCCTCGTCGGGCAGCTGGTTGGCGATGCGCCCGACCGCGTCCCGCATGTCGCTTGCCGCGACGTTGAGGTCGGTCGAGCCGGAGAACTCTGCGGTCACGCGGCTCTCGCCGAAGGACGAGCGCGACGAGATGGAGGCGATGCCGGAGACGCGCGACACCGCGCTTTCGACCGGGCTCGTCAGCTGCCGGTCGACCGCCTCCGGCGAGGCGCCGTCGAGGTCGGTCGAGACGGTGATGACCGGCCGGTCGACATTGGGCAGCTCGCGGATCTCGACCGCGTTGAATGCAGCAAGGCCGGCGACGACGATCAGGAGGTTGAGGACGATCGTCAGGACCGGACGACGGATGAAGAGGCTCGTGAAGGCGGTGACGCCGGACGACACGCCGCCGCTCATCGAGCGCCCGGCGCGGCAGCGGCATCGGAGGGGAGTTCGGCGGCCGCCGCGTCCGATCCGATCAGGCGGCCGAGGCTGCCGTCCTCGCGCGGGGTCTCGCGGCTGGCCTGCGGCACGCCCGTCGTCCCGGCGGGCGCGGGCGCTTCCGTCTTCGGCCGCGGCTCGATGCGCAGCTTCACGCCGGGTCGGATCGCCTGCTGGCCCTCGACAACGACGGGATCGCCGAGCGCGAGGTCGTCCGCAGACACGAGCACGCGGTCGACATTGCGCTCGATGATCCGCACCGGCACCTTGGCGCCCTCGTCGCCTGCGACCTTCCAGACGAACGGGCCAGCCCGTTCCCATTGCACCGAGAGTGGATCGACCGACAGATAGCGATCGCCCTCGAAGCCGAGATTGAGGCTGAACGACATGCCCGGGCGCAGCGTGTCGCTCGGGTTTTCGATCGAGGCCTCGACCTTCAGCGTTCGACTCGCCTCGTCGAGGCGGCTGTCGACGGCGGTGACCGTGCCGCGGTAGATCTCGCTCGGGTTGGCGACGCTGGTCGCCTCCACCGGATGGCCGATGTCGACCTCCGGCACGAAGCCTTCCGGCACGTAGAAGACCACCCGCAGGCTGGACCTGTCATCAATGGTGGCGATGGTGGTGTCGTTGCTGACGAGGTCGCCGGTGTCGACCGTGACGATGCCGACCCGGCCGGCGATCGGCGCCGCGATGTTCCGCTTGGCGAGGGCCAGCTCGGCACCCCGCACGTCGAGCTTGGCGTTGTCGACCTCGCGCTGCACGTCCTCCAGCTCGACCGCCGCCACGGTGCGCGCGTTCTGAAGCCGGCGGTAGCGCTGCAGCTTGGCCTCGGCGGCTTCCACGGCGATCTTCGCCCGGTCGACCGCCAGCGCCTCGGTGTCGTTCTCGAGCGTCGCGAGCACGGTGCCCGCCTCGACCTCGTCGCCGGACTTGAAGCGAACCTCACGAACGATGCCGGTGGCCTCGGGATGCACCACGACCGACCGGACGGCCTCGCCCGTGCCGATCGCCTTGAGCCGGTTGCGCGTGACGGTCGCCACGACCGCGTCGACGACCACCAGCGGTGCAGCGCGTCCACCACGGCGAGCGGCACCTGCGACGGCCGCTGTCGATGACCGGGGACCGTTCGATGCAGGAGGAGTAGCCCTGTCCGCCGTGCCGCTGTCTTCACTCGCCGAGAGCCAGGCAACGCCCGCGCGCAGAGGATCCGGCAGATGCGAGGACGTCAGGAGGTATTGCCCCGGACGAGGATCGTATCTCATCCAGACGGCACCCGCGACCGCCAAGACGACCACCGTCACCAGAAGCTGCTTGAAGACTGCCATGTCCACCCGTTCTCATCGCAAGCGCAAGATGTACTCCGTCAGGCGGCTTTAATATGACCTCCGCGTCGACAATCGATCAGCGCCGTCGGTCTGCCCATATCGATGATCTGCCTCAACGAAAAAGGGCCCGCCGATGGCGGGCCCTTCGATCACTCGGATACCGTTGTTACTGCGCGGTCTTCGGCTGCTCCGCACCCGGAGCCGACTGGATCCGCATGGTGTCGCGGTTCTGGGCGTAGGTATCGCGGTTGTACTCCGGCGCGTTCTCCAGCTGATCCTGGGTGAACTGCGTGTAGAGATACAGCGAGCCGTTGCCGTCCTGCATGAAGCTGAGGTTGTCCATGGCAAGCGCGACTGGCTTGGCGCCGATGCCGAGGAAGCCGCCGACGTCGACGATCACCGCGTCCACCTTGCCGTCAGTCGACAGCGCGAGGTCGCTGATGCTGCCGATGTCTTCATCGTTCGGCCCATAGACGGTGGTGCCTGTCAGGTTTTCGGCCGTCAGCTGGTTCGGCTGAGCCTGAGTGAGGCCCTCCGGACGAGAGCTGCCCGTGGAGGCCGTGGTTGCCGAGGTGTCGGCCGCCGGCGCAGTTGCCATCGTGTTGTTGTTGGCCGCCATGTCGGTCGAAGCCGGAGCCGGGGTGGTCGCCGCGGTGTCGGTGGTCGCCGGAGCGGGCGCCATCGTGCTGGACGCGGTGTCGGCCGGAGCCATGGTCGACGTGTCCGCGGTGTTGGCGGCCATGTTGGTGTCGTCGCCGTCGGCGTCGAACTCAGGCGCCTGCTTCAGCTGATCCGAGCTCGCCGAGATCGATGGATGCAGCTCGCCGCTCTGGTCCTTGTTGAAGGCCAGCTCCTTGAACGGCACCGCAACACTCTTCTCGCCGATGCCGAGGAAGCCGCCGACGCCGATCACGGCCGCATCGACAGTGCCGGACGAGGCGACGACGAGGTCGCTGATGTCGCCGATGTTCTCGGCATCATCGCCCGGACCGGAGTAGACCGACGTGCCGATCAGGTCGTCGCTGAGATACTGGTTGACCGCGACGGTCGCCGGATAGCCGCCCTGCGCCATGTCTGCGCCGGCCTGGGCCGTCTGAGTCGCGTCGGTCGACGGCATGGTCGACGTATTCGCCGCGGTGCTCGTGTTGGCCGCGCTGCCGGCGGTGGCGTCAGCCGCGGGTGCCGCAGCCATGTCGGTGCCGGCCGAGCCGGTCGCATCGCCGGTCGCGGGCGCCATGCCGGTGCCGGTCGCGGCGGCCTGCTGCTGCTCGGGCTCCTGGAAGGCCGGGGCCTGGGCCAGCTGATCCTTGGAGGCCTTCAGGACCGCACGGGGCTCGTCCTGATCGTTCGGATCCTGCGACCAGGCGAGCTGGTCGGCCGGCACGGCGACCGTCTTGTCGTCGCCACCCAGGAAGTCGCCATTGGCGTCGATGATCGCCGCGACGATCTTGCCGTCGCCGTCGATCAGAAACTTGGTGAGCTCACCGACTTCGGCCGCATCCTGCTGGTCGCTGGCGTAGACGGTGCTGCCCTCGAGATCGGTCGCCAGGTACTGGCCCTGCGACAGCGACTGAAGGTAATCGCCCTGCATCGCAGAAGCCTGCTGATCACCCTGCGGCGCAGCCTGCTGGTTGCCGCTGCTGGGCGTCATCGCGCTGGAGTCGGCCGGAGCCATGTCGTTGGCAGTCCCGGCATCGGTCGCAGCAGGGGTCTGCGCAGCCGGCTGCGTGGTGTCCTGAGCCAGGGCGCCGCTGGCGATGAGGCTCGCGACGGCGGTGGTGGCAAGAAGCGTACGGATCATAGTGGGGTTCCTTGTCTATTGCGTTCAACAGACGCCGACCTGAACGCTCCGATGAACGGGCGGAGCATTCGACGGCTACACGGTGGGTAAAATTCGCGGCGGTCCGGAAGGTTCCGAGCCGGCGAACGATCGGCGCGCTCGAAGTCGCCCTGCAGCACTCCTCAGACGATGATCACGCCGAAGATGAAGAGCAGCAGCAGTCCGAGAAGTACGATGAAGATCAAGATCTTCGCGATGCCTGCCGACGCGCCGGCGACGCCACGGAAGCCGAGAAGGCTGGCGATCGCCGCGACGATCAGCAGAATGATGATCCATTTCAGCACTTTACGAGTTCTCCCTTGGCGTTCGTCGGAGCGAGGTTGCTTAGCCATCCACGAACGGACAAGGCGCGCCTCCAGTTCCCGGCCGGGCAGAGGATGGCCTCCCGACTTCGTGCCGCGTCAAAGGAGGGCGCGAAGTTCGCCGGTCGATGCCCTATATCCGGTGGAGCGGCCGCAGTTGCGGCTTCCTGCAGGCGGTGACTGGAGTTGGTGATGAAGGTGGTGACGATCCTCAACCGTGACGGAGGAACGCTGCGCACCACCGATCTCGACTGGCTCCAGCAACTCATCAGGGACGAGTTCTCGCTGCACGGTCACACGGTCGAGATCAAGGTCGTCGCCGGGGCCGAGCTGCCCCGAACACTGCGCGAGGTGGCCGATCGGGAGGATATCGATTGTCTTCTCGTGGGGGGCGGGGACGGGACCGTGTCGTTTGCCGCAAGCTTGACGGCCGGGACGCCCATCGCGCTCGCGATCCTGCCGGCGGGAACCATGAACCTCTTTGCCCGGAGCCTGCAGATCCCGATGGATCTTCGGCGGGCCGTCGCAGCGCTTGCAGGCGGTCGGCTGGCGAGGGTGGACCATGCAACCGCCAATGGTGCGCCCTTCGTTCATCAGCTGGCCGTTGGACTGCACGCTCGGATGGTGCGGTTCCGCGAGCGGTTTCACTACGGAACGCGGCTGGGCAAGATTTTGGCGACGACCCGCGCCGTCCTGCTCGCCATTCGTCGCCCGCCGAGCTTCGACGTCGAACTGGAGGTGGACGGGCAGGTGAGACGGCTGCGCACACCCGGCGTGGCGATCTCCAACAACGTGTATGGAGATGGGCACCTGCCGTTTGCCGACGATCCACAGGGCGGGGCGCTCGGCATCTATGTCTGCGAGAGCCATGACCCGCGGTCGATCGCCCGGCTCACCTTCGACATTGCGATGGGATCGTGGCGGCGCAACCCGTGCCTGACGGTCTACGAGAGCCGCGAGGTGACGCTCACCTACAACGGCAAGCGTCTGCACAAGCGCATGATCAAGGACGGGGAGATCGAAAACCTCTACCGCGTGACCCGCATCCGGCTTGAAGCGGGAGCCCTTCGCGTCGTGGTGCCGGCGGACGCGACCTATCTCAACCGCGACCAAGCATCCGGCACATCTGCAACGGGGCGATTTGCCTCCGCGCGATAACGCAGCGGGCACGCCTGCTGCGGATGCCGCATCGACCGCAGAACCTTACCGGTTCGGAGTAGGCAGGAGTGCCTCTGCGTCCGCTTCGGCTTCGGCCTCAGCGCCGGCGGCGCCGGAGTAGTCATGGCCACCCTCGGCCAGGAGTGCGAATGCACGCTCGAGCTGCAGCTGCAGCGGCGCGTACTGCACATCGTCTCCTGCCGCTTCGCCGAGGCGGTCGGCGATCGCCTGCAGCCGAGCGTGCCGCTCCAGCGGGGGCAGGAGCGGATCGTCGACGATCGCCTCGATCTCCGCCGCAGTCGCCGCGTCCAGATGCGGTTCGCGCCTTCCGGCGGGGTCGCTGTCATCGATCGTCATCAACCATGCTCCTGTCGACGGAAAGACGCGCCCGAGCGGGCGGGCGGGGGCGGGACCGATCAGTTAGCCGTCGCGGGCGCAGCGCCCGGCTCGGCATTCGACTGGTCGGGCGTCACCGTCGTCTGCCCGTTCTCCGCAGGAGTCGAAGGTTGCGGCGATACCGTCTCGACGTCGCTTCCGGTCGTCGGCGAGGGAATCGTATCGTCCGGCAACGCGTAATTGTAGTACAGGATCAGGCCGAGGAAGACGATGGCAGCGATGACCATCGCCGCAATGAGGACGCGCAACACCGGGGTGCCGCGCTCGCCTTGGCGGGCCTCGTCTTCGTTGAGGTGGGGAGGCGTCATATGAAACTCCATGCCAGTGTCGATGAACGCACCGGCTGTCCGTTCGATCCAGCGATGCTCAGTCTTCGTCCGGATCGCGGCGCAGCATCGACATCACCGAGTACAGCGCGAAGCCTCCGACGGCAGCGGCCGGTACGAGGATCATGCCCTTCCGGCCTCCCATGCTCCGCAGGATCTGCGGCGCGTTGGACAAGGCCGCGACGCCGGCAACGGACGCGATGTCGCGCTGCAGGCGGTCATCCGCACGCCGCTTCGCCGGGCGTCTTGCCAGAACGAGCAGAATGTAGGTGAACAGTATGATGACGAGACAGCCGCCTGCGAAGGCGAGCGCCGTATAGAGGCCGCCCAGATAGCTCGCGATGAAGATGAACAGCGCCGCAAGCAGGTACCCGAGCATCAGCAGGGCGAAGATCGCCATGACGGCGTAGAGGAACGCCACGCGCTTGAGCCGAGCGAGGAAGACCCCGATCTCGCCCGTCAGCACCTTTGTGAGAATGACCGATATCATCGTGCCTCCGCCTGCCTCGCCGGGCGTCAGCGACGGAACAGGCGGGCGTAGAGATAGCCCGATGCCGCCGCGATCAGGACGCTCTTGATCGGCTCGGCACGGATCCGCTCGCTCAGCTGGGCCTCGAGTTCGGAAGCAGCGTCCTGCGCCTGGCGGACGTAGCGCTCGCCGCGCTCGCGCACTTCATCCCGGAGGGCGTAGGCCTGACTGCGGGCATCTTCGGCCCGCTCCGACGCCAGCGCCTTCAGCGCGTCGGCGACGCCAGCGACGTCCTCGCGCAGCCGCGAGACCTGCTGCTCCAGATCAGAACCGGCGACCTCAGCGTCGGCCTGGGTCTTGCGCAGCTTCGCTTCGACATCGTTCTGAGGAAGATCGGACGGCATGATGTAATCCTGCACTGGAGGAAGGGTCCGGGGCTCGGCACGCAAGTCGCTCGGACGGTTCGGCAGGGAAATAGCCGGGAACAGATACGGTTCCAGCGGATGCCGAAAAATAGCCGACTACGCAACCACTGCCTGATTACACGACACGCCAGTGAGCGTGCCGTGGGGAGAGTTTATGCAGCGGGCGCGACGCCGATGATCTGCGAGGAGATCGAGTCCGGGCCATACTCGCCGTCGCCCTGGATGCCGAGGAGGTCGGCGATGCGGGTTCTGGCGCGCGACACGCGGCTCTTGATCGTACCGACTGCGCACTGGCAGATCTCCGCAGCCTCCTCGTAGGAGAAGCCGGAGGCACCGATCAGGATCAAGGCCTCGCGCTGATCGTCCGGCAGCTGGTCCAGTGCCTTGCGGAAATCCTGCAGGTCGAGGTGGCCTTGCTGCTCGGGATGGCCGGCCATCTGCATGGCATGGATGCCATCGACATCCTGCACCTCGCGGCCCTTCTTGCGCATCTGCGTGTAGAACTCGTTGCGCAGGATCGTGAACAGCCACGCCTTCAGGTTGGTGCCCGGCTGGAAGGTGTGCTGCTTGTCCCACGCCTTCACCAGGGTCTCCTGGACCAGATCGTCGGCCCGATCGAACGAGCCGGCGAGCGACGCCGCAAAGGCACGCAGGTTCGGGATAATGGAGATCAGTTCGCGCCGGAACTCGAGGTCCTGGGTCATGGCGCTTACCCGCGATCGCTCGACGAGCCACTCTCGGCCTGGTCGAGAGCGTCGAGGAGGAGGAGAAACCGATCGGGAACCGGCTCGCTCGCGACGTCGTCGTAGTATGCCTTGAGACGCCGGCCGATCACGGAGTTCGGGCCCAGTTCCTGGGGCTGTCGCGACTGATGGTCTGCAACGGTACTCTGCAAGGTCTCATCCTCGGTTTTACGTTCGCTCATTCGCCCTCTCACGCAGGCCTGCGCCACACCTTGCCAACCCCGCGGCGGAGGCCCGCCTCCATCGCGTCCGTTGCCTCTAGATGTACATATGGGGCGCGGCAGCAAGCCTTGGCATCGCGTACGCTACGAAATGCCGAACCGCGACCGTGGGACGCAAGGTATTGAAACAGCCTGCTCCCCCTTCTGGTTCCAGCCGCAGGAACTAAATAAGCCGTAGTGCGTTTGGAGCCCAATGCGGCTCCCGACTGCCGCAGCCTTTGGTAAGGTCGACACGAGGGGAGTTTTCATGTCGATGTCATCTCGCATTGCGCCGCATATTCCGTTTCTGCGGCGCTATGCCCGTGCCCTGACCGGCTCGCAGGCGAGCGGCGACGCCTATGTCGCTGCCGTTCTGGAAGCCCTGATTGCCGATCCCAGCCTGTTCGACACCAACGAGAGCCCGCGAATTGCACTCTACCGGCTGTTCTCGTCGCTGTGGCAGTCCCTCGACGTCAACATCCGCGAGGATGCTCCCGTCTCGGCCTGGGAGGAGCGGACGTCGCGCAATCTGAAGGCGATCTCGCCGCTGCCGCGCCAAGCCTTCCTGCTCGTCGCCGTCGAAGGCTTCACCACGGGCGAGGCGGGCAACATCCTGCAGGTCGACGAGGAGGGCTTCTCGAAGCTCATCGACCAGGCCAGTGCGGACATCGGCCGTCAGGTCTCCACCGACATCATGATCATCGAGGACGAACCGCTGATCGCGATGGATATCGAGCAGATGGTGGAGAGCCTCGGGCACCGCGTGACCGGCATCGCGCGCACGCATAAGGAGGCGATCGCGCTGTTCGGCCAGCAGAAGCCCGGTATGGTGCTGGCGGACATTCAGCTCGCCGACGGCAGCTCCGGCATCGATGCGGTGAACGACATCCTCGCCCAGGTGTCTGTCCCGGTGATCTTCATCACCGCGTTTCCCGAGCGTCTTCTGACCGGCGAGCGGCCCGAGCCGACCTTCCTGGTGACGAAGCCCTTCAACCCCGACATGGTGAAGGCGCTGATCAGCCAGGCGCTGTTCTTCGAGGTCGATAAGCGGGCCGCGGCCTGAGTCCAGGCTCACGTCGACGCGCGCCGCGCCGAGCGGCGCGCGTCCGAACGGCTTTCCCTCTCCTATGCAGTTGCAGGTTAACCGCTTTTCGCCCCGGCAGGGCGGAACCCCTCGATGGTCGGGCCGTTAGTGCGGATGTCGCCGTGACGACATCCGACCGATCACCGCTTCGGGAGAGCGCCGTGCTGCAGTCCACCATGCACCCTTCTCGTAGCGTGGGGGGCGTCGTGGCAACCCCGCCGATCCCCGGTCGTCATGGCAATCGATCCTGATGCGTCGGCGTTCGACGTGAAGATGCCCCTCGCGCAGCCACTGGGCGGCTCGGAGGACATCTTCAGGTCAAGCGCCGCAGACGAGGGCTCCGAGCGTCGCAAGATGGTTGCGTTGAAGGCGTTGAAGGCGCTTGCCGGCACTGAATTGGCATTGTTCGCCCAAGATCGCGATTTGCGATACACTTGGGTGTTCAACGCTGATGAGTCCTGGCTGCCCTCCGATGCGGAAGGACGGCAAGACGCCGACATTCTATCGGGGGTTGCTGCCGAGCGTGCCACCGTGCTGAAGCGCGAGGTTCTGCGCACGCAGCGGCCAGCGCGGTTCGAGCTCTCCACGATTTCCGGCTCCAGCACCCGGTGGTTTGACATTCGCGTGGACGTCGACCGCGACAACGATGGGACGGTCAGCGGGATCCTCGGCACGTCGATTGAGATCACCGACCAGAAGCGCCGCGAGGAGACGCTGAAGACGCTCCTGCGCGAACTTTCGCATCGCTCCAAGAACCTCCTCGCCATCATCCAGAGCCTGGCCAGCCAGACGGCCCGCCACTCGATCACCGTGCCGGAGTTCCTGGTGCGGTTCCGTGGCCGCATCCAGTCGCTGGCCTATTCGCAGGATATCGTCACCGACGCCGACTGGCGCGGGGCGGACCTGATGAGCCTGGTGCGCACCCAGGTGGAGCGTTACGCCCCCGACGGCATGGAGCAGGTCGGTTTCGCCGGAACGGATGTCTATCTTTCTCCGACCGCCTCGCTGCATGTCGGGCTCGCCCTGCACGAACTCGCCGTCAATGCGGCGTCCTATGGCTCATTGTCAGTCCCGGGCGGTCGCGTCAGCATTTCGGCCGGGTTGGTGGAAAAGGACAGCGAGGTCTATCTTCAACTGACTTGGCTGGAGACGGCGGGCCCACGGGTGAAAGGCGAGCGCGACAGCCGCTTCGGCACCTCGACGCTCGAGCGGATCGTCCCGAACTCCGTCGGCGGTGAGGCGCGCCTCGACTATCACGCCGACGGCATCCGCTACACGCTGCTGATCCCCGACTCGCAGTTCGAGTCGATTTCGGGCGGCACGCTGCACGGCTGAGTCGAGCATCGCCCGCCGCTGCCCGACTGTGTGGGGGCCGGCCGGGTGCGCCGGCCAGGCCTGCCCGCGACAGCGTTCTCTGACGCCACCCTGCACAAGCATCGCTTAAGCTCCCGCACAGCAAGAGTTGCGGACCTCGCGGAACCGTCTTCCCCTTCGGCAGTTTCCTACCCGAAGGAGAACATCATGGAACACGTGGCAGCGTTCATGTTGCTCGTCGGATGCAACGGCGATCTTTCTGTCTGTCAGGAAATTCCTGTCTCGGTGCCGGCCTACGAGAGCGTGGCCGAGTGCACGCAGGACCTGAACATGCAGATCCGGATCAGCGGGGCATCGGACAACAAGGTGTTCGGTACCTGCAAGGCTGTCGACGAGGACATGTTCCAGCGGGCCTCGACGATCGACTGGGCGATCAGCAAGTCGGGACAACTCCTCGTCAGCTTCGATGCAGCCCCTCAGGTCGTCGCCTCCCGGTGATCGAACTCTTTGGTCGGCAATGGAACCAACCGCCGGACGCAGAAGTTTGACGCCAGGGACACTTCGGTACCGAGTGAAAGGCATTCGATGATGAAGAAGCTAATGATCGCCGCAACGGCGGCATTGACCCTTGGCGCCGCGGGCTGCACGACGCAGGAGCGCAATACCGGAACCGGGGCCGCGATCGGCGGGCTTGCCGGCGCCGCAATCGGCGGCGGTGTGACGGGTCGCGGTTCGGGCGCCCTGGTGGGTGCAGGTATCGGCGCCGCTGCTGGCGCTCTGATCGGTGCCTCGGCAGGCAATCCGGGCCAGTGCGTCTATCGTGACCGTCGCGGCCGTCGGTACGTCGCGGACTGCCCGTCAGGCTATCGTTGAACGAATAACGGTTCATTGCCTAGCTCGGAGGGCTGCCGGTTGGCGGCCCTCTTTTCGTTTGAGCTGCTGCTCTCGTCACGAGCGCTTTGTTTCCCTGGCCTCTGCAGTCAATCCCACGAAGGCGGCGCGAACGTCGTCGAGGGTGCGCACCGGTGTCAGAAACTCCACGCGCGCCAGCCGGTCGCCGCGAAGAAGCTCGAAACCTCGCATGTCCAGCGTTGCCAGCCGCCAGCCCGCCTCCGCCATGCCGACGCGATGCGCAGCGATCGCGTCCACGGCATCGGCATGGTCGCCGTTCATGTGCGCCGAAACCGCGTTCTCCGCGTCCACAAGGTCGTTCGCGCCCTCGTCGACGATATCGCCGGAGGCCAGGTCCGACGCCCGGCCGAAACCGCCGTTCAGAGCGCCACGGGTGACGGTGAGGTGAAAGAACAGGAAGTCGGGAAAGTCGACATACAGCTCGGCCTTCGGCTGCCGGGCCAGAAACCGCCGGCGCGCCCTGGCATGCAGCGGGTCGTCGCGCTCGACGGGGAGGGCTCGCCCGAAGACCGTCAGGCGTGGATGAGCCAAAGGATCGCCTTTACCGGGCTCGCCGACGAGCAGCGAACAGCGCGTCTCGGCGAGAAGCGCCGACGTATGAGCGGACAGCCGCGAAACGAGGAGCAGCGGACTGCCGTCGAAGTCAGTCGCGAGGGCGACGCGTGTCGCCTGCGGATGGCCGGTGCCCGCTTCCAGCGAGGCGAGGGTCGCCGCCCTGGCGGTCCGCAGGAGGCTGCGAACCTGTCGCCGCACCGTTTCGTCTGGGACTTGTCGAAGCTCGGGATCGCTCATCACTGACCTGCTACGAGGCGCGTCAGTTCCATCTGGCAAGAAGTCGCCGCGCAAGACAACCGGCCGTGCGGCCGCAGGGCAAAGTCGGGCGGCCGCTTTCGGCCCGGGGCAAAAGGTTCTATGCCCTCGCATCCGACGCCGAAGGAGACAGCGCATGAGCGAGGCGCAGAAGACCGAGATCATCGAGATGCTGCGCGGCCTGCAGCCGCCGGACGGCAAGGGCGACGTCGTCTCGCGCGGCATGGTGTCCGACATCTTCATCGCCGACGGCAAGGCGTTTTTCTCGCTGTCGGTCGCGAGCGACGAGGCCGAGCGATTCGAGCCGTTCCGGCGCGAGATCGAGCAGCGGGTGGCCGGCATCGCGGGCATCGCTTCGGCCATGGTGGCGCTGACGGCCGAACGCGCCGGCGGCGGAGCGGGACGCACTGCGCCGCCGCCGCGTCCGCCGGTTCGTCCCGCCGCGCCGGGCGGTCGTCCGGCGCCCGCCTCGGGCGCTCCTCCGGCCGCGGCGCGGCCTGCGGCGGGCAAGCCCGGCGTGCCAGGCATCGACAAGATCGTGGCGGTGGCATCCGGCAAAGGCGGCGTCGGCAAGTCGACCACGGCAGTCAATCTCGCGCTCGCCTTCGCAGCGCTCGGCCTGAAGGTCGGTATCCTCGACGCCGACATCTACGGGCCTTCGGTGCCACGCCTCCTCGACATCCGCGACAAGCCAAAGAGCGCGGGCGGACGGACCATGCTGCCGCTGGAGGCCTACGGTCTGAAGGCGATGTCCATGGGCTTCCTCGTCGACGAGGAGACGCCGATGATCTGGCGCGGGCCGATGGTGATGTCGGCGCTGACGCAGATGCTGCGCGAGGTCGAATGGGGCACGCTCGACCTTCTGGTCGTCGACATGCCGCCCGGGACCGGCGACGCGCAGCTGACGATGGCCCAGCAGGTGCCGCTCGCGGGCGCCGTCATCGTGTCGACGCCGCAGGACCTGGCGCTCCTCGACGCGCGCAAGGGTCTCGCGATGTTCCGCAAGGTGGATGTGCCGGTGCTCGGGATCGTCGAGAACATGAGCTATTTCGTCTGTCCGAACTGCGGCACCAGCCACGACGTCTTCGGGCATGGCGGCGCGCGGCGCGAGGCGGACCGCCTCGGCGTGCCGTTCCTCGGCGAGGTGCCGCTCGACATGCGCATCCGCGAGACGTCGGACGCCGGCTCGCCCATCGTCGCGTGCGAGCCCGAAGGGCCGCATGCGAAGGTCTTCGCCGATATCGCCGCGAAGACGCTCGCCGGCATCGAGGGTCTTAACCACGCCGCGGCTCCGCGCATCGTATTCGAGTGAATGCAAAACGATTAGGCTTGCATCCCAACTGCAAATTTTGTGGGATGCGCGCGCAGGGAGCCAGAGCTCCCGCGCCTATTCCAGGGAGTTACCCACCATGAAGATGATGACGAAGCTGCTTGCGGCCTCGGCGATCGCGCTGACGCTCGGGTCGGCCGCCTCCGCGAAGACGCTGGTCTACTGCTCCGAGGCTTCTCCCGAAGGCTTCGATCCGGCGCTCTACACCGCCGGCACCACCTTCGACGCCGCCTCGCGCACGGTCTACAACCGGCTGGTCGAGTTCAAGCACGGATCGACGGAGATCGAGCCGGGCCTCGCCGAATCCTGGGACATCTCGGACGATGGCAAGACCTACACGTTCAAGCTGCGGCCGGGCGTCAAGTTCCAGACCACCGACTTCTTTACCCCGACCCGTGAGCTGAACGCCGACGACGTCATTTTCTCGTTCGAACGCCAGCTGAAGTCGGACAACCCCTGGAACAAGTACGTCAACGGCGCGAGCTGGGAGTATGCCGACGGCATGGGCTTCCCGGACCTGATCACCTCGATCGAGAAGGTCGATGACCTGACGGTGAAGTTCACCCTCAGCCGACCCGAGGCGCCGTTCATGGCCGACCTCGCGATGGACTTCGCGTCGATCATGTCGAAGGAGTATGCCGACAAGCTCGAGGCGGACGGCAAGACCGAGCTCCTCAACCAGCAGCCGCTCGGCACCGGCCCCTTCCAGTTCGTCGCCTACCAGCCGGACGCGGTGATCCGCTACCAGGCCAATCCCGACTACTGGGCCGGCAAGGAGAAGCTCGACAACCTGATCTTCGCGATCACGACGGATGCGTCGGTGCGCGCGCAGAAGCTGCAGGCCGGCGAGTGCCAGATCATGCCGTATCCGAACGCGGCCGACGTCGCCTCGATGCAGCAGAACTCCGATCTGACCGTCCTGTCGCAGGAAGGCCTGAACGTCGCCTATCTCGCCTACAACACCAAGATCGCGCCCTTCGATAAGGTCGAGGTGCGCAAGGCGTTGAACATGGCGATCAACAAGCAGGCGATCGTCGACGCGGTGTTCCAGGGCGCGGCCACCGTCGCGAAGAACCCGATCCCGCCGACGATGTGGTCCTACAACGACGCGGTGAAGGACGACGCCTACGATCCGGACGCGGCCAAGAAGATGCTGAGCGACGCCGGCGTCGAGAACCTGTCGATGAAGATCTGGGCGATGCCGGTCAGCCGCCCCTACATGCTGAACGCCCGGCGTGCGGCCGAGCTGATGCAGGCCGACCTGCAGAAGATCGGCGTCAACGCCGAGATCGTCTCCTACGAGTGGGGCGAGTATCTCTCGAAGTCGAAGGCGGAGGACCGCGACGGCGCCGTCATGCTCGGCTGGACCGGCGACAACGGCGATCCGGACAACTTCCTCGACACCCTGCTCGGCTGCGACGCGGTCGGCGGCAACAACCGCGCGCAGTGGTGCGACAAGGAGTTCGACGATCTGGTGAAGAAGGCCAAGCAGGCCTCCGACCAGGAGCAGCGCGCGAAGTTCTACGAGCAGGCTCAGGTCGTGTTCAAGGAAAAGGCGCCCTGGCTGACGATCGACCACTCCAAGGTCTTCATGCCGATGCGCAAGCAGGTCACCGGCTTCGTGCAGGACCCGCTCGGCTACCACCGCTTCGACGGCGTCGACATCGCCGAGTAAGCGCGGGCTCCGCGACGATCACCGGATGGGGCGGCCTTTGCCGCCCCATTCTCGTTCCGGCCGGAGAAAAATCTGCGGATCAGATGCGACCGCCTGCGGAAGCGGTCTTTTGAATCGCTTTAAATCCGTGCTGAAATCTGCTTTCAAGCGGCCTTCGCCCGCAGCCGCCCGATCGGGCGGCCTTGGGATCCGTTTCCCGAACCGCTCGATACGTTCTCCCGAAGGGGAGCCGGACGCCGTCAGACAGGACCGATGCAGCGCTTTCTTCTCTCCCGCATTGCGGTGCTGATCCCGACCTTCATCGGGGTTTCCATCGTCGCCTTCTCCTTCATCCGGCTGTTGCCCGGCGATCCGGTGCAGCTGATGTCGGGCGAGCGCGTGATGGCGCCGGAGCGGCACGCCGCGATCATGCACCAGCTCGGCTACGATCGGCCGATCGTGATCCAGTACCTGGATTACCTGTGGGGCCTGCTGCACGGTGACTTCGGCACCTCGATCGTGACCAAGCGCGGCGTCGTCGGCGAGTTCTTCACGCTGTTTCCGGCGACCGTCGAGCTGTCGCTCTGCGCGATCGTGATCGCCGTCGCGCTCGGCATTCCCGCAGGCGTCATCGCGGCCGCCAAGCGTGGCTCGTGGTTCGACCAGGGCGTCATGGGGGCGGCGCTGGTCGGCTATTCGATGCCGATCTTCTGGTGGGGCCTGCTGCTGATCATCCTGTTCTCCAGCGTCCTGAAGCTGACGCCGGTCTCGGGCCGCATCGGCTACGAATTCTTCTTCACCAACGGCACCGGCTTCATGCTGATCGACGCGCTCGCCTCCGGTCAAAAGGGCGCCTTCGCTTCCGCCGTTTCGCATCTCATCCTGCCCTCGGTGGTGCTGGCGACGATCCCGCTCGCGGTGATCGCCCGGCAGACGCGTTCGGCGATGCTGGAGGTGCTCGGCGAGGACTATGTCCGCACGGCGCGGGCCAAGGGCCTCTCGACCTACCGCGTCATCGGCCTGCATGCGCTGCGCAACGCGCTCATTCCCGTCGTCACCACGATCGGCCTGCAGGTCGGCGTGCTGCTCGCCGGCGCGATCCTGACGGAATCGATCTTCTCCTGGCCCGGGATCGGCAAGTGGATGGTCGATTCGGTGTTCCGCCGCGACTATCCGGTGGTGCAGGGCGGGCTCCTGCTGATCGCGATGATGATCATGATCGTCAACCTGGTGGTGGATCTCCTTTACGGGGTGATCAATCCGCGCGTGCGCGCACGCTGAGGAGGTCCAAATGAGCCATATCGAAGCCCAGGAAGCGGCCGAAGGGGTCGGGGCCGACATCCCGACCAGGCGAGCGAAGCGCAGCGTGCGCCGGCAGATGCTGGCCGAGTTCTGGTCCTATTTCAGCGAGAATCGCGGGGCGCTGGTCGGCCTCGTGGTGTTCGGCCTCGTCGTGCTGATCGCCTTTGCCGCGCCGCTGATCGCGCCGCACTCGCCGATCGCGCAGAACCGCGACGCGCTGCTGGTGCCGCCCTTCTGGCAGGATGGCGGCAGCACGGCCTATCTACTCGGGACCGACGCGGTCGGGCGCGACATCCTCTCGCGGCTGATCTACGGCTCGCAATATTCGCTGTTCATCGGCGTTCTCGTGGTGGTGATCGCCGTCACCGTCGGCATCGCCGTCGGCCTCATCGCCGGCTATGTCGGCGGCTGGCTCGACACCGCGATCATGCGCGTCATGGACGTGATCCTCGCCTTCCCCTCGCTGCTCCTGGCGCTGGTGCTGGTGGCGGTGCTCGGGCCAGGCCTGGTCAACGCGATGATCGCGATCGCCCTCGTCCTGCAGCCGCATTTCGTCCGGCTGACCCGCGCCTCGGTGATGGCCGAGAAACAGCGCGACTACGTCACGGCGGCGCGCGTCGTCGGCGCGAGCCCGCTGCGGCTGATGCTCGTGACGATCCTGCCCAACTGCCTCGGGCCGCTGATCGTGCAGGCGACGCTGTCCTTCTCGAACGCCATCCTCGATGCGGCGGCACTCGGCTTCCTCGGCATGGGCGCACAGCCGCCGACGCCCGAATGGGGCACGATGCTCGCCGAGGCGCGCGAGTTCATCCTGCGCGCTTGGTGGGTCGTGACCTTCCCGGGGCTGGCGATCCTGATCACGGTGCTCGCGATCAACCTCGTCGGCGACGGCCTGCGCGACGCGCTCGACCCGAAGCTCAAGCGGAGTTGAGGTGGGCGAATGGCTCGGACCCGCCGTCACGGCAGCCGTCATCTCGTCGCTGATCGCCGCGATCGGCTGGTATGTGAGCTGGCGCACGGCGAACGGACTCGAGCGCCGGCGCCGGCGGGAACGGGTGCGCGACGTCCAGACGGCGCTGCTCGCCGAGATCCGCTCCATGGTCTTCCATCTCGGGCAGTACGATCCGGCGCAGGTGATGGTCGGCGCGAGGTCTCAGCTGTCCGCCGATCCCGCACACACGCCTTTCGTGCCGCGCGAGCCGGGTGCGCCGCTCTATGAGGCCGTCGTGAAGGAGATCTCGATCTTGCCGAACGCGGTGATCGATCCGGTCGTCCTGTTCTACCGGCAACAGAACGTCATCGCGCAATTTGCCGAGGATCTCCGCTCGGAGCGGTTCCAGCAGCTCAAGGCGGAGCAGAAGCTTGCGATGATCGAGGACTACCTCGCCCTGCGAGGCTACGCCGCCGCGTTGGGGCGCGATGCGATGCTCGCCCTGGACCCGCGGTCCAGCGCGCTGGCTAGTAGATCGGCCGCGGACCCGTCGGCCCAGCAATCGGCTTCGGACGTTGAGGCTTCGTCGAGGTCATGACGCATCTTTCCGTTCGTCGCCAATATATGCCCTCCAAGTCTGTGATGTAAGAGCGATGTCCCTTCTCTCCATCCGCAACCTCTCCGTCACGTTCCGGACGGCCTCCGGCCCGTTCAAGGCCGTCGATGGTGTCGACATATCGGTCGAGCCCGGCGAGGTGCTCGGCATCGTCGGCGAGTCCGGCTCCGGCAAGTCGGTGGCGATGCTCGGCCTGATGGGCCTCCTGCCGCCCACCGCCACCGTCACCGCCGACGAGATCGCTTTCCAGGGCCGCGACCTGCGCGGCCTGTCGCGGCGCGAGCGGCGCAAGATCATCGGCAAGGACATGGCGATGATCTTTCAGGAGCCGATCGCCAGCCTCAACCCGTGCTTCACCGTCGGCCAGCAGATTGGCGAGACGCTGCGCGAGCATCTCGGTCTCGACAAGGCGGCGCGGCGCGAGCGGACCCTCGAGCTGCTGCGCAAGGTCGGCATCCCGGAGCCGGAGCGGCGCATGCGGGCCTTTCCGCACCAGTTGTCCGGCGGCATGAGCCAGCGCGTGATGATCGCGATGGCGATCGCCTGCGAGCCGAAGCTGCTGATCGCCGACGAGCCGACGACGGCGCTCGACGTGACGATCCAGGCGCAGATCCTCGACCTGCTGCTCGACCTGCAGCGCGAGCGCGGCATGGCGATGATCCTGATCACCCACGACATGGGCGTGATCGCCGAGACCGCCAACCGCGTCGTGGTCCAGTATGCCGGCACTCAGGTCGAGCGGCAGCAGGTGGTCGATCTCTTCGACGAGCCGCGGCACCCCTATACGGCGGCGTTGCTCGCCGCGATGCCAGAGCGGGCGCGCGGCGGCCGGCTGCCGACGATCCCGGGGGTGGTGCCGGGGCAGGGCGACCGGCCGACCGGTTGTCTGTTCAACCCGCGCTGTCCGAAGGCCGACGAGCGCTGCCGCACGGTGCAGCCGCCGCGCCAGCCGCGCGAACTCGGCGAAGCGCTCTGCCACTATCCGCTCGGCGCCGACCCGCGTCGGCCAGAGGACATCCCGCCGGGCTTCGGACCGGACGGTCTCGCCGGATTCGAAGGCGGCGCCCGCCCGTCCGACATCACGCCCGACATGAGGGGAGCGGCTCGATGAGCCCCATCGTCATCGCCGACAAGGTCGGCCAAACCTATTCCATCTCCCGCGGTGCCTTCCGCCCGACGGCCGATCTCAAGGCGGTGCAGGAGGCGAGCTTCGAGGTCTCGGCCGGCGAGACGCTGGCGATCGTCGGCGAGTCGGGCTGCGGCAAGTCGACCCTGGCGCGCATGCTGACGATGATCGAGACGCCGACGAGCGGCACGCTCACCATCGACGGCATCGATGTCGCGACCGCCGGGGCGGCTGAGCTGAAGCGGCTGCGCTCGACGGTGCAGATCGTCTTCCAGAACCCTTACGGCTCGCTCAACCCGCGCCAGAAGGTCGGCGCGATCATCGAGGAGCCGCTGAAGATCAACACCGACCTGTCGGCCGCCGAACGACGGGCGAAGGCCGAGAAGCTGCTGGCCGAGGTGGGCCTGCGCCCCGAGCACTACAACCGCTACCCGCACATGTTCTCCGGCGGCCAGCGCCAGCGCATCGCGGTCGCACGCGCCATCGCGCTGGAGCCGAAGATCCTCGTCCTCGACGAGCCGGTCTCGGCGCTCGACGTCTCGATCCAGGCGCAGATCCTGAACCTCCTCGCCGACCTGCAGGAGCGGCTGGGGCTCACCTACATCTTCATCAGCCACGACCTGTCGGTGGTCCGGCACGTCGCCGACCGGGTGATGGTGATGTATCTCGGCCGGCCGATCGAGATCGCCCCCGTCGAGACGCTCTACACCGACCCGCAGCATCCCTACACCCGCGCGCTGCTCGCGGCGACGCCAGCGGCGCGGCCGGGCCAGCGCGGCGAGCGCGCGAAGCTGGTGGGCGAACTGCCGTCCCCCTTCAATCCGCCCAAGGGATGCGCCTTCAACCCGCGCTGCCCGTTCGCCGACGAGCGCACCCGCACCGAGCGGCCGACGCTGAAGCGCCACGGCAAGACGATGGTCGCCTGCTTCGCGGTGGAGGAGGGACGCCTGCCGCCGCCGTCGCCGCGCGAGCATGCCGAAGCCTAGATCCGGAGCACCGCACTCACGGCCTTGCCCTTGACCTTCCAGCCGCTGGAAGCCCCATCTGTCGGTGGATAGACAGAAAGGCCGAGGCATGCTGCAGACGTTGGAAAAGCCGGGTGCTGCCAAGACGGCGGTGCTCTACCGCATGGTGATGGAGAAGCACACCTGCCCGTATGGGCTGAAGTCGCTCGACCTGCTGAAGCGCCAGGGCTACGCGGTCGAGGACCATTGGCTGACGACGCGCGCCGAGACCGACGCGTTCAAGGCCGAGCACGACGTCCGGACGACGCCGCAGACCTTCATCGGGGGGCAGCGGGTCGGTGGCTATGACGACCTGCGCCAACATTTCGGCAAGCCGGTGCGCGATCCGAAGGCGGTGACCTATCGGCCGGTGATCGCGCTGTTCGCGATGGCGGCGCTTATGGCGCTGGCGGCCAGCTGGGCGGCCTTCGGGACGCTTCTGACGGTGCGCGCGGCCGAGTGGTTCATCGCCATCTCGATGTGCCTGCTGGCACTGCAGAAGCTGAAGGACGTCGAGAGCTTCGCCACGATGTTCCTCGGCTACGATCTCCTGGCGCAGCGATGGGTGCCCTACGGTCGGGTCTATCCCTATGCGGAAGGGTTGGCCGGTGTGCTGATGATCGCCGGTGCGCTGACCTGGCTTGCGGCCCCCGTGGCGCTGTTCATCGGCGCTGTGGGTGCGGTGTCGGTGTTCTATGCAGTCTACGTCCAGAAGCGCGAACTGAAATGCGCCTGCGTCGGCGGCGACAGCAACGTGCCGCTCGGCTTCGTGTCGCTGACCGAGAACGTG
Organism: Mangrovibrevibacter kandeliae; assembly: GCF_024519155.1. Classification (GTDB taxonomy): domain Bacteria; phylum Pseudomonadota; class Alphaproteobacteria; order Rhizobiales; family Rhizobiaceae; genus Mangrovibrevibacter; species Mangrovibrevibacter kandeliae. The sequence continues at coordinate 436,892 of NZ_JANIFJ010000001.1, forward strand.
ATGATGGTCGCGATGGCGCTCTGGATGGGCGGCCGGATGCTGTTCTGATCGTCCGGCGCCCGAGCGCGGCAGATCCAATCCAGGCCCGACTACGCCGCGGATGGCCGCTCGCGCTCCTGACGAGGCGACTGGAGAACGCCTTCGTACAGGCCGGGTGGTTTGCCCACCATTCTCATTGGTAAGTGAGCACTTTATTAGCTCCCGCCATCTAGATTGCAGGTCAATTTCCCCGCCCAGTCCGGCGCGAATGCGTCACCGGAGGCGCTCCATTGGACCTTGCAAACGGCATGCCAGCGCCGGTGAACGAGCGGTCTGCGGCCGATGCAGGCCAGGGGCACGACGACCTTCTGCGCGGCCGGCAGATCTTTGCCGTCGAGCAGAACACCGAGCGGGGCCTCGTTTCGTTCGGCGTCGCCGCCACCTTCGCCACGGTGTTGTTCCACCGCGAGTGGGGCGGGACGATCCTCGCCTGGTATCTCTGCGTGCTGGGCTTCTGTGCCATCCGCTTCGCGGTAATGCGCCGGACCATCGGCCGTACGCCAAGCCCGATGGGGAGGGCAGCCGAGCGCCAGCTGATCGCCTGGGCCGCCCTGTCCTCGCTGGTGATGACGAGCCTTCCGGTCTTCGTGTCGATGCAGAGCGAAGGCCTCAGCTTCGCGTTCATGCTGGCGCTCGCGCTCGGCACGTTCTGGAGCGGCTGCTTCGTCTTCGCCCCGGTGTTCGGCGCGGCCATCGCCTTCATGCTGGTCGAATTGGTGCTGGCCGTCGCCGCCGGGTTCTATGCCGGGCTCGACTGGCAGCGCGGCATGCTGATGGCGCTGTTTGCCTGCGGCGTCGGCGGTGCGATCCACATCATCCGCCAGCACTCGGAGCTGTTCCGGCATTCCGTCGTCCAGCAGCTCGATCTGGAGCAGAACACCGAGGTCATCGGCCTGCTGCTGCGTGAGCACGAGGACCAGTCGAGCGACTGGCTCTGGCAGACCGATGCCGCCATGCGCTTCGTCGAGCCCTCGCGACGGTTCCAGGATGCCTTCGCCATGAGCGATGCCGCGCTTCGCGCCTCGAGTCTGGAGGTGCTGCTCGCCGGCTCGTCCGGAGGCGAGGCTGCGGTAGGACAGGTGCGGCTGCGCGACGCGGTCGTCGCCCGCCAGTCGTTCCGCGACATGGTGGTGTGCTGCGGATCGGCGGGCGAGGAACGCTGGTTCAACCTGTCCGGGCGGCCGGTCTTCGTCGAGGGCCGCTTCATCGGCTATCGCGGCGTGATGGCCGACGTGACCGCCGCCAAGCGTGCCGAGGCGCGCGTCATCCACCTCGCCCACCACGATCCGCTGACCGATCTGCCGAACCGCGCGCAGTTCGCGGCGGTGCTCGACCGCGCCTTCGCGGCGAACCGCGCCTTTGCCCTGATCAGCCTCGATCTCGACGGCTTCAAGCCGGTGAACGACTGCTATGGGCATCCGGTCGGCGACGCGCTCCTGATGGAGGTGGCGCGGCGGCTGCGCCGACTGCTCGGCGCCAACGACTTCATCGCGCGGCTGGGAGGCGACGAGTTCGCGATCAAGACCCTCCGGCACGACCAGGAGTCGGTGGAGAGCTTCTGCCGGCGCATCCTCGAGGTGATCGCCGAGCCGCTGACGATCGATGGCTACACCGTCGCCGTCGGCGCCAGTGTCGGCGTCGCCATCGCGCCGGTGGACGGCGCCAGCCGCGAGGAGATCACCAAGAGCGCCGACGCCGCGCTCTACCGCGCCAAGCAGGGCGGGCGCGGAACCTTTCGCTTCTTCGCAGCGGAGATGGACCAGCAGCTCCAGGAGCGCCAGCGCCTCGTACAGGCGCTGCGCGTCGCCGTGGCACGCGAGGAACTCCGGCTCTACTTCCAGCCCTTCATCGACGCCAGGACCGGCGTCGTGACCGGCTGCGAGGCCCTGATCCGCTGGCAGCACCCGACGCGCGGCCTGGTTCCGCCGGCCGACTTCATACCGCTTGCCGAGGAAAGCGGTCTGATCGTTCCGATCGGCGCGTGGGTGATCGAGGAGGCATGCCGGCAGGCGGCGACCTGGCAGGGCGGGCAGCGGGTGTCGCTGAACATCTCGCCGGTGCAGTTCAAGGACCGGGACCTGCCCGAGCGGATCCTTGCGGCGCTGACGCTGTCGGGTCTCTCGCCGAGCCGCCTCGAACTCGAGGTGACCGAGACGATCCTGATCGACGATGCCGATGCCGCGCTCGACAGCCTCCGGCGCATCCGCGCGCTCGGCGTGCGCGTGGCGCTCGACGACTTCGGAACCGGCTACTCCTCGCTCAGCTACCTGCGTCGTTTCCCCTTCGACAAGATTAAGATCGACCGCTGCTTCGTCAGCGATCTCGACAGCCGGCCGGACAGCCAGGTGATCGTCCGGGCGATCCACGACATCGCCGTCGGCCTCGGCATGACGGTCACCGCCGAGGGCGTCGAGACCGCCGAGCAGGCCCAACAGCTCCGCATCACCGGCTGCGACGAGTTCCAAGGCTTCCTCTACAGCAGGCCGAGGCCGGCCGCGGATCTCTGGGACATCATGGACCGCCGCTACGCCGCCTGACGTCCGTGGACGGGAGAAGAGGCCGGTGCTGCGCGCGTGCTCAGCCGCCCGGCCCATGCCGGTTCAGCGCGCCGACGATCTCGGCAGGGCCGATCTTGCCGAGGATCCGCCCGCCCTTCGACACCACGACGTCGCCGCGATCGTCGCCGATCGCCGCCATGACGAGGCGCAGCGGCGTCCCTGGTTCGGCGACACGAGCCACCCGCGAGGGCCCGGCGCCGTCGGCGATCGGACGCATCACGTCGCCGGCGGTGAGGACGTTGAGCGGGTTCATGTGGGCGACGAACTCGGACACGTAGTCGTTCGCCGGCCGCAGCACTATGTCCTGCGCGGTGCCGTGCTGGACGATGCGCCCGCCTTGCATGATCGCGATCCGGTTGCCGATCTTGAACGCCTCGTCGAGGTCGTGGCTGACGAAGACGATGGTCTTCCGGAGCTTGGCCTGGATCTCCAGCAGCTCGTCCTGCAGCCGCGCGCGGATCAGCGGGTCGAGCGCGGAGAAAGGCTCGTCCATCAGGAGGATCGGCGCGTCGGTGGCGAAGGCGCGGGCAAGGCCGACGCGCTGCTGCATGCCGCCGGAGAGTTCGCCGACGCGGCTGTCGGCGCGGTCGGCGAGGCCGACCGTCTCGAGCTGATCCATCACGCGGGCGCGCCGATCGCGCTTGCTCATGCCGGCGAGCTCGAGCCCGAGGCCGACATTCTCGGCGACCGTGCGCCAGGGCAGCAGCGCGAAGTGCTGGAACACCATCGCCACCTCGTGGCGTCGCAACTCGCGCAGCCGCTGCCGGCCGCACTGCGCGAGATCCACTGCCCCCTTGCCGGTGTCGACGAGAACACGACCGCGGGTGACCGCGTTGAGCCCGTTGACGGCGCGCAGCAGCGTCGACTTGCCCGACCCGGACAGACCCATCAGCACGGCGATCTCGCCGGCCGCGACGTCGAGCGTCGCATCGGCGACGCCGATCAGACAGTCGCTCTTCTCGCGCACCGCCTCGCGGCTGAGTCCTTGATCGACGTAGGGCAGGGCGCTCTGCGGCTTCTTGCCGAAGATGATCGAGACGTTGTCGAAGCGGACGGCGGGGGCGCTCATCGGTTCTCCTCGATGCGGAAGAAGCGGTCGAGGATGATGGCGAGAAGCACGATGGCGAGGCCCGACTCGAAGCCCATGCCGATGTTGATCGTGTTCAGCGCGCGCACCACCGGCTTGCCGAGCCCGTCGGCGCCGACGAGCGCCGAGATCACCACCATCGACAGCGACAGCATGATGGTCTGGGTCAGGCCGGCCATGATCTGCGGCAGGGCGTAGGGGATCTCGATCTTGAGGAGCCGCTGCATCGAGGTCGCGCCGAAGGACTCCCCGGCTTCGAGAAGCTGGGTCGGCGTCGAGGCGATGCCGAGCCGCGTCAGGCGGATCGGGGCGGGCAGGGCGAAGATGACGGTGGCGACGAGGCCGGGCACCATGCCGAGCCCGAACAGGATCAGCGCCGGGATGAGGTAGACGAAGGTCGGGATCGTCTGCATCAGGTCGAGGATCGGCCGCAGGATCTTGTAGACCCAGTCGCGCCGCGCCGCTGCGACCCCGAGCGGCACGCCGATGATCATGCAGACGGCGGTGGCGGCGATGACGAGAGCCAGCGTCTCGGTCGTCTCCTTCCAGTAGCCGAGATTGATGATCAGCAGGAAGCCGGCGGCGGTGAAGGCGGCGACCGCGAACGAGCGCCGCATCGCGAAGGCGATCAGCGCGAAAGCGGCGACCACCACGAAGGGATGCGGCCACTGCAGCACGAACAGGATGCCGTCGATGAAGGTCGACAGCGCCCGTTGCAGCGCGTCGAAGACAAAGGTGAAGTTGAGCGTCAGCCAGTCGACGAAGGCGGCCGCGTAGGTGCCGATCGGCAGGTGATGGTCTTCAAGCCATTGCAAGGGGAAGCGCGCCTTCCGCGTGTGTCACCGGACAGGCGGCGGCCGGAACGGCCGCCGCCTGAGCTTTGAGGAGAGGGTGAGGCTCAGGACTGCCCGAGATGGGCCTTCACGGCGGCGAGCCCGTCCTTGCCGTCGAGCGTCGTGACGCCATCGAGCCAGGTCGAGAGCTGATCCGGATGCTCGCCGAGCCAGGCCTTGGCGGCGGCGTCCGGCTGATTGCCGTCGTCGAGGATGGTGGCCATCACCGCGTTCTCGATGTCGAGCGAGAAGGTGAGGTTCTTGAGGAGCTTGAAGACGTTCGGACAGGCGGTCTCGTAGCCTTTGCGCACGGCGGTGTGGACGGTGGCGCCGCCGAAGTCCGGGCCGAAGACGTCGTCGCCGCCGGACAGATAGGCGAGCTCGAAGTTCTTGTTCATCGGATGCGGCGCCCAGCCGAGGAAGACGATCGGCTGCTTCGAGCGGTTGGCGCGGGCGACCTGCGCGAGCATGCCCTGCTCGGACGACTCGACGAGATCGAAGCCCTTCAGCCCGAACTTGTCGTCCTTGATCATGTCGAGGATCAGGCGGTTGCCGTCATTGCCGGGCTCGATGCCGTAGATCTTGTCGTCGAGCTTGTCCTTGAACTTGGCGATGTCGGAAAAGTCGTGCAGGCCCTCGTCGTAGAGATATTGCGGCACGGCGAGCGTGTACTTGGCGCCGGTGAGGTTGGTGTTGATGTCCTCGACCGAGCCGTCGTCGAGATATTTCCGAACGTCGGCTTCCATGGACGGCATCCAGGTGCCGAGGAAGACGTCGATGTCCTTGTTTTTCAAGGATGCGAACGTGACCGGCACCGACAGGATCTTGGTGTTGGTCTCATAGCCGAGCCCTTGCAGGATCTCGCTGGCGAGCGCCGTCGTCGCGGTGATGTCGGTCCAGCCGACATCCGAAAAGCGCACCGGCGAGCAGGAGGCGTCGTCGGCGATGCTGGCGCCGGTCGAAAGAGCGAGGGCGGCGGCGGCCGCCAGAATGGTCTTGCTGATCTGCATGTGATCCTCCGTTGCTGGCTTTGGGCAGGCGGCGTGCCAGGCCGCATGAATGGAGCGCGCTGCTGCGGTGCGATTGGGCAAGCCCAGGATCGCAGCAGTCTTGGCGGGGAGTCGCCACCGCGCTTGTATGATGGCGACATCATCGATTGTCCACCCGACATCTGCGCCGGAGCTTCGCTGAAGCGGCCGCGTATACGGCCCCGTATCGTGCACGTCGCTGCCGTCAGAGGCTGATGCTGCCGGTGTTCTTGATCTCCTCCATGACGGCGTAGGTGTGGGTCTCGCGCACGCCCGGCAGGTTGAGGATCGCCTCGGAGAGGAAGCTGCGATAGGCGCTCATGTCGGCGACCCGGGCCTTGATCAGGTAGTCGAAGCCGCCGGCGACCATGTGGCACTCCATGATGTCCGGATTGGCCTTGGCCGCTTCGGCGAACTGTCCGAAGACGTCGTCGCTGGTGCGGTCGAGCTTGACCTCGACGAAGACGATGAGGCCGCGCCCGAGCTTCTCGGGCGAGAGGCGCGCGCCGTAGCCGAGGATAAAGCCCTCACGGGTCAGCCGCTTGACCCGCTCGGCGGTGGCCGTCGGCGAGAGGTGGATGCGCTCGGCGAGCTGCAGGGTGGTCAGCCGGCCATCGGCCTGCAGCTGGCGGAGGATCTGGCGGTCCTTCGGGTCGAGCATCGTGAATTTCTTCGCCCAACGGGGTGCTAGTGGTGATTTCGACGGTTGAAGCCCGTTTCATTGGCGAGATCAACCGCTGCGGTTTTTGCTACATCTGCGCCTGACGAACCGGAGCCTGCCATGTCCGCACCGCTGCCCTTTGCCGCCCCTTACGCGCCCGACGAAGCCAAGGTCGTCGCCGACCTCCTGCAGCGGACACAGCGATGGGACACCGACGAGGCGAAGGTCGAGCGGCGGGCGCGCGGCTTCATCGAGACCATCCGCAAGGGGGCCGGCGGGATCGGCGGCGTCGAGGACTTCCTGCGCGAGTTCGGCCTGTCGACCCGTGAGGGCCTGGCGCTGATGGTGCTGGCCGAGGCGCTCCTGCGCGTGCCCGACCCGCATACGCAGGACCGCCTGATCGAGGACAAGATCGGCGCCGGCGGCTGGGACACGCGCGAGGGCGCCGAGGACCGCATGCTGACCGCCGCCTCGGCCTGGGCGCTCGGCGTCTCGGCCCGCATCATCCGGCCGGGCGAGACGCCGTCCGGCGTCATGCGCGGCCTCGTCAAGCGGATCGGCGCGCCGGCGGTGCGCACCGCCACGAAGCAGGCGATGCGCTTTCTCGGCCGGCACTTCGTGCTCGGCGAGACTATCGAGGACGCGCTGGAGCGGGCCCGCGGCTTCGAGAAGAAGGGCTACCGCCACTCCTACGACATGCTGGGCGAGGGCGCCCGCACCGCCGCCGACGCGGAGCGCTACTTCAAAAGCTATGCCGACGCGATCGAGACGATCGGGCGCAAGGCCGGCAACAAGGCACTGCCCGACCGGCCGGGCATCTCGGTCAAGCTCTCGGCGCTGCATCCGCGCTATTCGGCGGTGAAGCGCGAGCGCGTCCTGGCGGAACTGGTGCCGAAGCTCGCCGAGCTCGCCGAGAAGGCGAAGTCCTACCAGTTGAACCTCACGGTCGACGCCGAGGAGGCCGACCGGCTGGAGCTGTCACTCGACGTCATCGACGCGGTGGTGCGACGCGCGGACTTCCGCGACTGGGACGGTTTCGGGCTCGCCATCCAGGCCTATGGCAAGCGCGCGCTCGCCGTGATCGACCATGTGGACGCGCTGGCCGCCAGCGCCGGCATTCGCATGATGGTGCGCCTCGTCAAGGGCGCCTACTGGGACTCCGAGGTCAAGCACGCGCAGGAGCGCGGGCTCGACGACTTTCCGGTCTACACCCGCAAGGCGGCGACCGATCTCTCCTATCTCGCCTGCGCCGAGGCGCTGCTCGACAAGCGGCCGCGGCTCTATCCGCAGTTCGCCACCCACAACGCGCTGACCGTCGCGACCATTCTCGAAATGGCCGGCGCCAAGCCGTCCGGCTTCGAGTTCCAGCGCCTGCACGGCATGGGGGAGGCGCTCTACGAGGCGGTGCGGGAAAGCATCAAGGGCGAGGTCGCCTGCCGCATCTACGCGCCGGTCGGCGGCTACCGTGACCTTCTCGCCTATCTGGTGCGGCGGCTCCTCGAGAACGGCGCCAACTCCTCCTTCGTGGCACGCGTCGGCGACTCCGACGTGCCTGTGGAGGCGCTGCTCGAACATCCGCGCGATCTCCTGAAGAAGGCGCCGGTGCGCCATCCCGCGATCAAGCTGCCGCTGCAGCTCTTCGGCGGTCGCACGAACTCGCGCGGCGTCGAGTTCGGCGACCGGCGGGCGCTGGCGGCGCTCCTGTCGGAGCGGGACCAGGCGCGCCTTCGTGACCTCGCGGTCGGCGAGGGCGACGGCACGGCGACGGAGATCCGCTCGCCGGCCGACGGATCGAAGGTCGGCACGAGCCGCGGGCTCGACGCATCCGCCGCGTCCGCCGTGATGGCGCGTGCCGCCAAGGCCGTGGCTGCGGCGGGACGGGTGCCGGCAGCCGAGCGGGCGAGCGCCCTGCGCCAGGCCGCCGACGCGATGGAGGCTCAGCGCGGTCGGCTGCTGGCGCTTCTCGCCCGCGAGGCCGGCAAGACGATCGACGATGCCGTCGCCGAAATTCGGGAGGCCGTGGATTTCTGCCGCTTCTACGCCGACGAGGCCGAGCGGCTGTTCGCGCAGGGCGTCGCCCTTCCGGGACCGACGGGCGAGGACAACCGCCTGATCTATCGCTCGCGCGGGGTCGTCGTGGCGATCTCGCCCTGGAACTTTCCCCTGGCGATCTTCATGGGGCAGGTCGGCGCGGCGCTCGCCGCCGGCAACGTCGTCGTCGCCAAGCCCGCCGAACAGACACCGCTGACCGCCGCCGCCGCCGTGGACATCCTGCACGAGGCTGGCTTCGGCCGGGAGGTGCTGCATCTGGCGCCCGGCGACGGGGCGACCGGCGCGGCGCTCGTCGGCCACCCCGCGACGTCGGCGGTCGCCTTCACCGGCTCGACCGAGACGGCATTTTCCATCAACCGCGCGCTCGCCGCCCGGCCGAGCGCGATCGCGCCGCTGGTCGCAGAGACCGGCGGCATCAACGCCCTCATCGCCGACGCCACGGCACTGCCCGAGCAGGTCGCGGACGACGTGATCCTGTCGGCGTTCCGTTCCGCCGGTCAGCGCTGCTCGGCGCTGCGGCTCCTGTTCCTGCAGGAGGACGTCGCCGATCGCATCGGCGCGATGATCGCGGGCGCGGCGGCGGAGCTGACGGTCGGCGATCCGGCCGATCCTGCGACCGACATCGGGCCGGTGATCGACGGCGAGCAGAAGGCGATGCTGGAAGCCCATCTTCAGCGAATGCGGCGCGAGCAGCGTGTCACCTTCGCCGGCACGTTGCCGGCCGGCCTGCCGCAGGACGGGCACTGGATCGCGCCGCACATCGTCGAGATCAAGAAGCCGGAGGACCTCGGCGAGGAGGTGTTCGGGCCGATCCTCCACATCGTGCGCTGGAAGGCGGGCGAACTCGACAAGGTCTGCGAGGCGATCGAGCGCACCGGCTACGGGCTGACGCTCGGCGTTCACAGCCGCATCGACGAGACGATCCGCCAGGTGACCGAGCGGCTCACCGTCGGGAACATCTACGTCAACCGCAACATGATCGGCGCCATCGTCGGCTCGCAGCCCTTCGGCGGCTCGGGCCTCTCCGGCACCGGACCGAAGGCCGGCGGCCCGAACTATGTCGCGCGGTTCGCCCGCGAGCAGGTGATCTCGGTGAACACCGCGGCGGCGGGCGGCAATGCCAGCCTCATCGCGATGGACGCGGGCTGACGAGCGGCGGATGGCGGCGGTCGCCGCCATCCCCGATCCTGGGTGGCTCGGCGAGAGGCCTGCCTCAGGCGGTCTCCTCGATGTCGAAGCGCGCGACCTTGCCGTTCCTGAAGCGGAAGACGTGCAGGACGGTCTTGTCCTTCAGCCCGTGCGTCTGACCCTCCAGCGGATTGCCCTCGAGGTCGCGGATCGTCTGCAGGACCTCGGCCACGACGACGTCGTCGGCGCGGCGGGTGAAGCCGACGGGCTCGACGTGCGGATCGACCATCGACCACTGCCGGGTCCAGTAGTCCCGGATCCCTTCGTGGCCCTGGACGTGGCCGCCGTCCATGCCGTTGGCCCAGGCGACGTCGTCGGCGAGGTCGGCCAGGACGCCGTCGATGTCGCGCGCGTTGAAGCGCCGGTAGAGGCGGTTGAGGAGATCGGTTTCGGCATCCATGATAGGGTCTCCGGCTGTGTCCGCATTTGCGTCGGCGGACCAGAAGTTACATATGTGCATATGTATTATGCCGAGGCGGCTTACAAGGGGGACCCATGGATCTCGTGGTGCTGGCAACGCCGGGACATCTGATCACGTTGGCGCAGCGGGGGTTCGCCCGGCTGAGCGAGGCGAGGCTGAAGCCGCTCGGCTTCGGGATCGGGCATCTGCCGGTGCTGGTGGCCCTGCGGGAGGGTGTGGCGAACACGCAGCGCGATCTTGCCCGCTTCGCGCGGACCGAGCAGCCGCCGATGGCGCAGATGCTGGCTCGGATGGAGCGCGACGGCCTCATCCGACGCACGCCCGATCCCGCCGACCGGCGAAGCAGCCGCGTCGCGCTGGCCGAGACCGCCGAAGACCGCCTGCCGGACGCCATCGCGGCGCTGCTCGCCGGCAACCGTGAGGCGCTGGCCGGCTTCAGCGACGCCGAGGCGGCGCAGTTCGTGGCGATGCTGCAGCGGGTGATCGCCAATCTCGACCAAATTGCAGGCGCCGAACCGCAGGCTGCGGGCGGGCGCGGCGGAGGCGCACCGGCCGACGATGCGTGAGGTGAACAGGATGGCTCCCGGGCCGGCGCCGTGAGCCCGCACAACTGCGCGCAATGAGCTCACAAGCCTCGCGACAGCCCTCGGTGCGGGAGTGTTCCTGCAGGCCGACGTGGACATGGGTCCTTCCTCCCTGACCCTTCTCGCGATGCCTGCGGTCGAAACGGTCGATGTGTCCTCCCAAGCGTCGCAGATGTTCGACATGAGACCCGGGCGCTCTCCCACGCCCGGGTCTTTCCGTTCATTCACGGCTATTCGACGCGCACCGTTTGGCGTCGATTGGGCAAACCGCTATGGTCCCGCCGGTCGCAGATCGGGAGCGAAGGGCGCGGAATGACGGGGATCAAGTCGGACATCGAGATTGCGCGCGCGGCGCAGAAGCGGCCGATCGGGGAGGTCGGCGCGATGCTCGGCATTCCGGACGACGCGCTGATCCCTTACGGCCGCGACAAGGCCAAGCTCGACGCCGGGTTCATCCGCTCGCTCGGCGAGCGCGCGAACGGCAAGCTCATCCTCGTCACCGCGATCAACCCGACGCCGGCCGGCGAGGGCAAGACGACGACGACCGTCGGGCTCGGCGACGGCCTCAGCCGCATCGGCCGCAAGGTCGCGATCTGCCTGCGCGAGCCGTCGCTTGGACCCTGCTTCGGCGTGAAGGGCGGCGCGGCCGGCGGCGGACATGCGCAGGTCGTGCCGATGGAGGACCTGAACCTCCACTTCACCGGCGATTTCCACGCCATCACGGCCGCGCACAATCTCCTGGCCGCCATGGTGGACAATCACATCCATTGGGGCAACGAGCAGGGTATCGACGTCAGGCGCTTCGTCTGGCGGCGGGTCGTCGACATGAACGACCGGGCGCTGCGCGACGTCGTCCTCTCTCTCGGCGGGGTCGGCAACGGCTTCCCGCGTCAGGGCGGCTTCGACATCACCGTCGCCTCCGAGGTGATGGCGTGCCTCTGCCTCGCCACCGACCTTGCCGACCTGCAGCGGCGACTCGGCGACATGATCGTCGCCTATCGCCGGGACAAGACGCCGGTCTTCGCCAAGGATATCGAGGCGGACGGAGCGATGGCCGTGCTTCTCAAGGACGCGATGCTGCCGAATCTCGTGCAGACCATCGAGAACACCCCGGTGCTCGTGCATGGCGGCCCCTTCGCCAACATCGCGCATGGCTGCAACTCGGTCGTCGCCACGAAGGCGGGGCTGAAGCTGGCCGACTACGTCGTCACCGAGGCGGGCTTCGGCGCCGATCTCGGGGCCGAGAAGTTCTTCGACATCAAGTGCCGCAAGGCCGGGCTGAGGCCGGCGGCGACCGTGCTCGTGGCGACCGTGCGCGCGCTGAAGATGAACGGGGGCGTCGCCAAGAGCGAGCTCGGCCGCGAGGACGTCGCGGCGGTCACGGCCGGCTGCGTCAATCTCGGCCGCCACATCGGCAACATCCGCAAGTTCGGCGTGCCGGTGGTGGTGGCGATCAATCACTTCGTCTCCGACACTCCGGCCGAGATCGAGGCGGTGCAGGCCTATGTCGCCGGCCTCGGCGCGGAGGTCTTCCTGTGCCGGCACTGGGCCGAGGGGTCGGCAGGCATCGAACAGCTGGCGCGCCGCGTGGCCGAACTCGCCGATGCCGGCGAGGCCGCGTTCGCGCCGCTCTATCCGGACCGGATGCCGCTCGCCGAAAAAATCGAGACCGTGGCGCGCGAGATCTATGGCGCGGCCGGCGTTTCGATCGGGCCGGCGGTGCTCGACCAGCTGCAGACCTGGGAGGCGGAGGGCTACGGCGACCTGCCGGTCTGCATGGCGAAGACCCAATACTCCTTCTCGGCCGACCCGACGCTGCTCGGGGCGCCGAGCGGCCACACCGTGCCGGTGCGCGAGGTCCGCCTCTCGGCCGGTGCCGGCTTCGTCGTTGCGATCTGCGGCGACACGCTGACGATGCCCGGCCTGCCGCGCCGCCCATCGGCAGAGCGGATCTACCTCAACGAGGACGGGCAGATCGAAGGGCTGTTCTGATGTAGAGGCTCAATCTCTTCATGGAGAAATGGCATGGCATCAGAATTAGATGCTTCGTTTGAGCTGATCGGTAGAGTCTTTGAGAAGCTGATCAAGGCTGGATTGCGGAAGATCCCGCTACACGCCCATGATTTCGAGCAAGAAGTAGACAGAATTCTATTTCGCGACGTCATGTCATTTCTCAAAGATGAAGGCTTGATTCGGGTTGGTGCGGAATTAGTGTCGGGTGATTATGTATTTGTGCAGCTTACTGGAGCAGGTATCGCAGCCGTAGAAAGTCAAAAGTTTGAGAATTGCAAGACCGTTAGATCAGAAGTTGAACGAGGCAATCTATCCAGCGAAGCGTATGGCAGAATTGGCGCTTTCGTCGGCGGCCTGATAGGCGGTGCTACTACCGCCTTGGGTGGATAAGTAGCTTACGCCCCGAGGCTCTGGATGAAGCGCTGCGTGCGCGGCTCCTGCGGCGCGCCGAACAGCTGATCGGGCGCGCCGTGCTCGACGATCTCGCCGCCCTCGAGGAAGGCGACGTGCTGCGCGACGCTGCGCGCGAGCCGGAGATCGTGCGTCGCCATCAGCATGGTCGCGCCTTCGGCGGCGAGGCTGCGCAGCGTGTCGACCACCTCCGTCGCGAGTTCCGGATCGAGCGCGGAGGTCGGTTCGTCGCAGAGGATCAGCGCCGGCGAGGGCGCGAGCGCGCGGGCGATCGCGACGCGCTGCTGCTGCCCGCCGGACAGCGTCGCCGGCCATGCCTCGGCCTTCTCGGCCATGCCGACCTTGGTCAGGAGCTCCATCGCCCGCGCACGGGCGCGCTCCTTCGGCCACTTCTGCACGGTGACGAGACCTTCCATCACGTTTTCCACCACGCGGCGGTGCGGGAAGAGCTGGAAGTTCTGGAAGATCATGCCGGTGCGCCGGCGCAGCTTCAGGATGTCGGTCTGTGACGGGCGGCGGGTCTCGCCGAAGGTCAGGCTGACGTCGCCGAGTTCGACCGTGCCGCGCTCTGGGATCTCGAGCAGGTTGGCGCAGCGCAGGAGGGTCGACTTGCCGCTGCCGGACGGGCCGATGAGCGCCGTCACCGCGCCCTTGGCGACGACGAGGTCGACGCCCTTCAGAACGGTGTTGCCGGAGAATCGCTTCTCGATGCCGGAGAGACGGATCATCGGGCGCGCTCCATGAAGCCGCCATAGCGGCCGAAGGTCTGCTCCAGCCGGCTCTGCAGCACCGAGAGCACCGAAGAGAAGACGAGGTAGATGAGCGCCGCCTCGATGTAGAGGATCAGCGGCTCGTAGGTGACGGCGACGATGCGCTGCGCCTGCTGGAACAGCTCCGGCACGGTGATCGCCGCGGCGAGCGAGGTGTCCTTCACGAGCGAGATGAACGAGTTGCCGAGCGGCGGCACGGCGACGCGCGTCGCCTGCGGCAGGATCGTGCGGGTCATCGCCTGGCGGGTCGTCATGCCGATCGAGTAGGCCGCCTCCCACTGACCTTTGTTGATGGAGGTCAGCGCGGCGCGGATGATCTCAGAGGTGTAGGCGCCGACCGAGAGGGTGAAGCCGATCAACGCCGCCGGGAAGGCGTCGATCAGGATGCCGGCGCTCGGCAGGCCGTAGAAGATGACGAAGAGCTGTACCAGCAGCGGCGTGCCGCGGATGATCCAGACATAGAAGATCGCGATCGCGGCGAGCGGCCCCGGCGCGAACAGGCGCGTGACGGCCGTCAGGAGGCCGACCAGAAGTCCGAACACGAAGGACAGGATCGCCAGCGGCACGGTGAAGATCAGACCGGCGCGGACCAGCGGCCAGAGCGAGGTCAGCATCAGTTGCAGCCAGTCGGGCACGGCAGATCTCTCGCGACGCGGAACACGGATTTTCCGCGGGCGGCACCATGCGCGCCGCCCGCGGTCAGGATCGAACTAGGCGTTCTGCCGCTTACTGCGAGACGTCCTCGCCGAAATAGGCGTCGGCGATCTTCTGGTAGGTGCCGTCGGACTTGATGTCCTTCAGCGCCGCGTTGATCGCGGCGACGAGCTCGGGGTTGTCCTTCTGGACGATGACGCCCGACGGCGCGCCGTCCTCGCGGCTCGCCACGACCTTCACCGGCGCATTCGGCTGGTGCTTCTTGAAGTCGAGGAAGGAGAGACTGTCGTTGATGGTGGCGTCGGCGCGTCCGGTGAGGACGAGCTGGATCGACTGGTCGAAGCCCTCGGTGGCGACGAGCGAGGCGCCGGCCGCCTCGGCCATGCGGCCGTAGTTCGAGGTCAGCGACTGGGCGGCCCGCTTGCCCTTCAGGTCGTCGAAGCTCGTGATGGCGGCGTCGTCGTTCTTGACGACCAGCACGGCCTTGGAGGTGATGTAGGGGTCGGAGAAGTCGAAGCGCTGCTTGCGCTCGGCGGTGATCCCGACCTGGTTGATCACTGCGTCGTAGCGGTCGGCGCCGAGGCCGGCGATCAGGCCGTCCCACTTGCCCTCGACGAACTCTGCCTTGACGCCAAGCCGCTTGGCGATCGCCTCGCCGATCTCGACGTCGAAGCCGACGAGCTTGCCGCTCTGGTCGTGAAAGGTGAAGGGGGCATAGGTGCCCTCGGTGCCGATACGCAGGGTGCCCGCCGCCTTGACGTCGGCGAGGCTGCCGGCGAGGGCGGGTGCGCTGGCGAGAAGGGCGAGGGTGAGGGCGGCGAGGAGACGGGTCATGGCGAGAGCCTTCGAGTGGTGATCGTTGCCGCCTAGATCGGCCGGACTCTCGGCGTTTCCAAGGAACGGAATTCTCCCGCTCAGGGCGATGAGGGATTTGCGTTCCTGGAGCATCGCTAGGGGCAGCCTCATTGATCGAAGCTACTCTCCCGGAGCTTCGCCGCCGCGCGGCGCCGTGCTAGGTCCGAGCGCGTAGCGGAGGAGGACCGGGTCATGGCCGAGGAGATCGTTTTCTACACCAATCCGAAGTCGCGCGCGCGGACGGTGCGCTGGATGCTGGAGGAGGTCGGGCAGCCCTATCGGGCGGAGGTGCTCGACTTCGGCCCGCCGATGAAGACGGCGCAATACCGAGCGGTGAACCCGATGGGCAAGGTGCCGGCGATCCGGCACGGCGCTACGGTCGTGACCGAGGTTGCGGCGATCTGCGCCTATCTCGCCGACGCCTTTCCGGAGGCGGGCCTTGCGCCAACCGCGAGCGATCCGGCGCGCGGTCCCTATTACCGCTGGCTGTTCTTCAGCGCCGGGCCGGTCGAGTATGCGCTGATCGACAAGGCGCTCGGCGTCAGCGTTCCGAGCGAGCGCCGCGGCATGGTCGGCTATGGCTGCTACGAGGACATGGTCGAGACGCTCGACCAGCTGCTCTCGGGCACGGACTACGTCGCCGGCAACCGCTTCACGGCCGCCGACCTCTGCCTGGGCGCCCTGCTCAACTGGACCATGGCCTTCGGCATCATGGACAAGCGGCCGAGCTTCGAGCGCTACGTAAGTCGGCTGACGGAGCGGCCCGCCTACGGGCGCGCGACTGCCATCGACGAGGCGCTGATCGCGGAGGCGACGCAACCACCCTCCGTCGCCTGAGCCTCAGGTCGTTCGTCGAAGGCCATTGCCCTTCCCGTCAAGTCGGGGTATCGCTTTCACCATGTCGATCGCGCGCAACCTGAATGGCTGGTGGTGGGTCCGCTTGTAGCGGCCTCGCACTGACGCGCGCGTTCGAGTGAAAGGGCCGCTACGGATCACCTCCGGCGGCCTTTTTCGTTTGCGGCGCCGGTCGGTCCGGGCGGATGTTCGGAGGAAGCGGAACCATGGCTTTGGAACGGCTCGATAGCGGCGCCGAGTGCTACGTGACGGCAGGCGGCATCGCCGTGACCCGGCGACGGGATCCGGTGCCTTATGCAGGCGCCATCGATCCCTATGTCGAGCGGCTGAACACCCGGCTCGGTGCGGTGTTTTCCTCCAACTACGAATACCCCGGTCGCTACACCCGCTGGGACACGGCGATCGTCGATCCGCCGCTGGTGCTGACCTCGGCGGCGCGCAGCGTGACCATCGAGGCCCAGAACCCGCGCGGCGAGGTGCTGCTCGGCTTCGTCTCCGAGGCGCTGGACGGACACGAGGACGTTGCGGAAATGAGCGTTGCCGCTCAGCGCCTCGAGCTGACGGTCAAACGGCCCGACCGCGCCTTCACCGAAGAGGAGCGCTCGCGGGTTCCCACGGTGTTCTCGGTGCTGCGCGCAATCACCGCCCTCTTCAAGGCGGCCGAGGACGAGGTGCTCGGCCTCTACGGCGCCTTCGGCTACGACCTCGCCTTCCAGTTCGATCCGGTCGAGGAGACGCTGCCACGTCCCGGCGATCAGCGCGATCTCGTCCTGTTCCTGCCGGACGAGGTGCTGATGGTCGACCACTATACGGCGACCGCCTATGTCGAGCGCTTCGACTTTGCCAGAGGCGGCCGGACGACCGCGGGGCTTGCCGGCGGCGGCAGCGACGCGCCGTTCGTTCATGCCGACCGTATCCCGCCGCGCGGCGACCACAAGCCCGGCGAATACGCCGAGCTGGTACGCCGGGCCAAGGAGAAGTTCATGCGCGGCGACCTCTTCGAGGTCGTCCCCGGCCAGACCTTCTACGAGCGCGCGGAGGGGCGGCCATCGGAGATTTCCAAGCGGCTGAAGGCAATCAATCCCTCGCCCTACTCGTTCTTCATCAATCTCGGCGGCAACGAGTTCCTGATCGGCGCCTCGCCCGAGATGTTCGTGCGGGTCAACGGCCGGCGGGTGGAGACCTGCCCGATTTCCGGCACGATCAAGCGCGGCGACGATGCCATCTCCGACTCCGAGCAGATCCTGAAGCTGCTCAACTCCAAGAAGGACGAGTCGGAGCTGACGATGTGCTCCGACGTCGACCGCAACGACAAGAGCCGGGTCTGCGAGCCGGGCTCGGTGCGGGTGATCGGCCGGCGGCAGATCGAGATGTATTCGCGCCTGATCCATACGGTCGACCACATCGAGGGCCGGCTGCGCGAGGGGATGGACGCCTTCGACGCCTTTCTCAGCCACGCCTGGGCGGTCACGGTGACCGGTGCGCCGAAGCTCTGGGCGATGCGCTTCATCGAAAAGAACGAGAAGAGCCCGCGCGCCTGGTATGGCGGCGCGGTCGGCATGATCCACTTCAACGGCGACATGAACACCGGCCTGACGTTGCGGACCATCCGCCTCAAGGACGGGATCGCCGAGGTGCGGGCCGGCGCCACCCTGCTCTACGACTCCAATCCGGAGGAGGAGGAGGCCGAGACCGAACTCAAGGCCTCGGCCATGCGCTCGGCGATCCGCGAGGCGGGCACGCCCAACGCGGGCGAGCGCGAGCGGACGGGCGCCAATGTGGGCGAGGGGCTGAAGATCCTCCTCGTCGACCATGAGGACTCCTTCGTGCACACGCTCGCCAACTACTTCCGCCAGACCGGCGCGGAGGTTTCGACCGTGCGCACGCCGGTGCCGGCCGAGATCTTCGATCGCGTCGCGCCGGATCTCGTGGTGCTGTCGCCGGGGCCGGGCAACCCGTCCGACTTCGACTGCAAGGGCACGATCGCAGTGGCGCGCAAGCGCGGCACGCCGATCTTCGGCGTCTGCCTCGGCCTGCAGGCGCTCGCCGAGGCCTATGGCGGCACGCTGCGCCAGCTGCACGTGCCGGTGCACGGCAAGCCGTCGCGCATCCGCGTCAGCAATCCCGGCATCATCTTCTCGGGCCTGCCGAACGAGGTCACGGTCGGGCGCTATCATTCGATCTTCGCCGACCCGGTGCGCCTGCCGAAGGACTTCGAGGTGACGGCCGAGACCGAGGACGGCGTCGTCATGGCGTTCGAGCACCGCAGCGAGCCGGTGGCGGCCGTGCAGTTCCATCCGGAGTCCATCATGAGCCTCGGCGGCCAGGCCGGCCTCAGGATGATCGAGAACATCGTCGCGCATCTGGCGCGCCGTGCGCGCGAAAAGGCCGCGTGAGCAAGCTGTCGTCAAAGCCGCACGGGAAGGCCGCGCTGATGCAGCGGATCGCCATGGCGAGCATCGCCGTGGCGCTCCTCGTCATGGGACTGAAGTACGCCGCCTATCTCGAGACCGGTTCGATCGCGCTCCTGTCGGATGCGCTGGAGTCGATCGTCAACGTCATCACCGGGGTGATCGCGCTCTGGGCGATCACCGTCAGCTACAAGCCGGCAGACAAGGATCACCCCTTCGGGCATCACAAGGCGGAGTACTTTTCGGCAGTCGTTGAAGGCGTTCTGATCGTCGTCGCCGCGCTCCTGATCCTGCGCGAGGCGTGGAGTGCGATCGAGAACCCGCGCGGCCTCGACACGCCTCTGGCGGGGCTCGCGATCAACGGCGTCGCCACCATCCTGAACTTCGGCTGGGCGCTCTTTCTGCTGCGCACCGGTGCGAGCCGACGCTCGCCGGCGCTGACCGCCGACGGGCGGCACATCCTGGCGGACGTGGTGACTTCGGTGGGCGTCCTCGTGGGCCTGCTGATCGCGGCGTTGACCGGCTGGGCGATCCTCGACCCGCTCCTCGCGGCCCTCGTCGCCGTCAACATCCTGCGCGAGGGCTGGCTGGTGGTGACGACCTCGCTGAGCAGCCTGATGGATCAGGCGATCGACCCGCAGGAGGAGGTGCGGGTTCGCGAGGTGATCTCGGCCAATGCCGATGGGGCGATCGAGGTGCACGATCTGAAGACCCGGCTCGCCGGCCGCGCGATGTTCATCGAATTCCATCTCGTGGTGCCGAGCGCGATGACGGTCGGAATATCCCATGCCATCTGCGACCGGATCGAGGACGCCCTGCACGCCGCCTTCGAGAGTTCACGCGTGACCATCCATGTCGAGCCGGAGGACGAAGCCAAGCAGGTCGGCGTCCCGGTGCTGTAGAGCCCTCCGACCCGCATTCGGTTGGCGAACACTCCTTGAGGGTATCCGAAACGACACACCGTTCCGCTACCGGCTCTCCTTAATTCGGTTAAGATCGTTAGGCAGGTGCGAAAAGCTGCCGCACCGCGCGGGATGTTGGGGAAGGGTCGGGTCTGTTCGTGCGGAAGCCCGGGGCCGAGTGAAAGGGGTCGATGCAGAACAGCTTCAAGCCGGACGGCGCAGCGCAGTCTCGCCCGCTCTGGGTCGCCTACAAGCTGTTCGCCAGCACGGACCGCATCCGCAACTGCCCGCGGCGGCGCTGGAGCCTGGCTGCCGTCGCCTTCGCACTTGGCCTGTCGCTGCGGTTCTGGACCGACGATCTCCTGCCGGCCGGCTTCCCGTACCTGACCTTCTTTCCTGCGGTCATTCTCACCGCCTTCTTCGGCGGACGCGCACCGGGCGTCGTCGTCGCCGCGGCGAGCGGCCTGTGCGCCTGGTACTTCTTCATCCCGCCCTTCGACTCTTTCGGACTCAACCCCGGCGCGGCGACGGCGCTCGTCTTCTACGTGGTGATCGTCACGGTCGACGTGTCGCTGATCCACTGGATGCACCAGGTGACCGACCGGCTGCGCGAGGAGCGCGAGACGGCGGCGCGCTTCGCTGCCGAGCGCGACACGCTGTTTAAGGAGATGCAGCACCGCGTCTCGAACAATCTCGCGGTCATCTCCTCCATGCTCTCGGCGCAGGCCCGCGGCCTCGGCGGCGAGGCTGCGGCCGCGCTTGCCCAGGCCGCCGCGCGCGTCAACCTCGTCGCCAAGATCCAGCGCCAGCTCTACGATCCCTCGCGCCAGAGCGTCGAGTTCGGTCCTTATCTGGAGAGCCTTGGGGCGGACCTGCTGCGCGCCTCCGACGCGGGGCACGTGACCTACAGGGTCGAGGCCGAGCCGGTGCGGGTGCCGGCGCATCTGGCGGTGCCTCTGGGGCTGATCGCGACCGAGCTCATCGCCAATGCCGTCGAGCACGGCTTTGCCGGGGCGCGGCGCGGGGTCCTCAGGGTGGACCTGCGGCGCGATGCGGCGGACGGCGTGGCCGAGGTGGAGGGGACGCCGATCCGCTTTTCCGTCTCGGACGACGGGCCGGGCTGGCCGGACGGGTTTTCGGTGGAGAACACCGGCAATCTCGGCATGCGCATCATCGCCTCGCTCACCCAGCAGCTGCGCGGCGACGTCGCGCTGCGGAACGAGGGTGGCGCGGTGGCGGTGGTCCGCTTCGTGCTGCCGGATGAGGATTCCGCACCGACGCCGGCTTGAACCTTGATCCGGTTCGGGTATTGTGGCGCCCATGATGACGCGCCACGACCCCCGGATGTCGATGATCGCGCCGCGCGATGCGGCCGCGTCTCCCTGCGCGCTTCTCGGCCTCGGCCTGCTTCTCAGCCTTAGCGGCGGCCGTCGGACCCGTTGACACGAGGGGCGTCTGGCGGTCGAGCCGGTCGCCTTGCCACGCCCGAAGCCCCTTTCGCTTTACTCCGATCCACAAATCCTGGATGACGCGGGCCTGATCCGAGACTGGACGGGCCGCTCCAGGCGAGTTGCGAAGGTTTTTCCGATGTCCGCAAGTCCCACGTCCGCGCAGACGGCCGCCAGTGGCATGGCCCAGGCGCCGCGCAAGTACCAGCCCTACCCGGCGGTCGATCTCGGCGATCGCACCTGGCCGTCGAAGCGCATCGAGACCGCACCGATCTGGTGCTCGGTCGATCTGCGCGACGGCAATCAGGCGCTCGTCGATCCGATGGGGCACGACCGCAAGGCGCGCATGTTCCGGCTCATCAAGGCGATGGGTTTCAAGGAGATCGAGATCGGCTTTCCGTCGGCCTCCCAGACCGACTTCGACTTCGCCCGCTGGTGCGTGGAAGAGGGCGAGGTGCCGGCCGACGTGTCGCTGCAGGTGCTGGTGCAGTGCCGGCCCGAGCTGATCGCGCGGACCTTCGAATCGCTCGAGGGCGCGCACCGGCCGATCGTCCACTTCTACAACTCGACCAGCGAGCTGCAGCGCCGGGTGGTGTTCCAGAAGGACCGGGCCGGGATCAAGCAGATCGCGGTCGACGCGGCCAGGATGATCACCGACATGGCGGCCAAGGCCGGCGGCGGCTATCGGTTCGAGTATTCACCCGAGAGCTTCACCGGCACCGAGCTCGACTTCGCGCTGGAGATCTGCAACGCGGTCACCGAGATCGTCCGGCCGACGCCCGACAACAAGCTGATCCTCAACCTGCCGGCGACCGTCGAGATGTCGACGCCGAACATCCATGCCGACCAGATCGAATGGATGAGCCGCAACCTCGACGACCGCGACAACATCATCCTGTCGCTGCATCCGCACAACGACCGCGGCACGGCGATCGCGGCGACCGAACTCGGCCTTCTGGCGGGCGCCGACCGTGTCGAGGGCACGCTGTTCGGCAACGGCGAGCGGACCGGCAACGTCGACATCGTCACGCTGGCGCTCAACATGTTCACCCAAGGGGTGGATCCGCAGCTCGACGTCTCCGACATCACGAAGATCAAGGACGTCTACGAGTACTGCAACCAGCTGCGCATCCCCGAGCGCCACCCCTATGTCGGCGAGCTCGTCTACACCGCCTTCTCCGGCTCGCACCAGGACGCCATCAACAAGGGCATGAAGGCGCGGCGCAGCGCCAACGCCGAGACCTGGGAGGTGCCCTACCTGCCGATCGACCCGCAGGACGTCGGGCGAACCTACGAGGCGATCATCCGCATCAACTCGCAGTCCGGCAAGGGCGGCATCGCCTACGTCCTCCAGCAGGACTACGGGCTGAACCTGCCGCGCAACCTGCAGATCGAGTTCCGCGAGGAGATCCAGCGGATCACCGACGAGGAGGGGACCGAGATGCCGGTCAAGCGCATCCACGAGCGCTTTCTCGAGACCTATGTCGACCAGCCGCAGGGCCGGCTGCGCTTCTTCGATCACCACACCCTGCCCAACCCCGACGTGCGGGGCGAGCGGATCATCGAAGCGACGATCATCGACAACGGCGTCGAGACCAAGATCGCCGGCACCGGCACCGGCCCGATCGACGGCTTCGTCGATGCCCTGTCGCGCCATCTCGGACTCGAGATGGCCGTCGCCGACTACTCCGAGCACTCCCTCCAGCGGGGATCGAACGCGAGCGCCGTGTCCTACGTCGAGATGGAGCATGCGGGCGGGCGGATCTTCGGCGTCGGGATCAACAAGAACATCGTGACGGCTTCGCTGCAGGGCATCGTCTCGGCCGCCAACCGGATCCTCTCCAAGTGAGGCTGGCGGGCGGCGAGATCGTGGTGAAGGCGCTCGAGGCGCAGGGCGTCGATCGCGTCTTCTGCACGCCCGGCGAGAGCTACCTGCCGGTTCTCGACGCGTTGCTCGGCAGCGCGATCGAGACGGTCGTCTGCCGGCAGGAGGGCGGCGCCGCGATGATGGCGGAGGCGGACGGCAAACTCACCGGCCGGCCGGGCATCGCGTTCGTCACGCGCGGGCCGGGTGCGACGAACGCCGCGTCCGGCATTCATGTCGCGAGCCACGACCAGACGCCGATGATCCTCTTCGTCGGGCAGGTTCCGACCCGCTTCCGTGGCCGCGGGGCGTTCCAGGAGGTTGACTACGACCGGTTGTTCGGCGGCATGGCCAAGGCGGTGTTCGAAGCCGCGGAAGCGGCCGAGCTGCCGGACCTGATCGAGCAGGCCTTCGCCATCGCGATGGAGGGCGCATCAGGCCCGGTGGTGGTGGCGCTGCCGGAGAACGCCCTGTCCGGCGAAGTCGATTGCGACGTGCCCGTCCGGATGGAGCCGGCGCCGGTGCCGCCGTCACCGCACGCGATGGACGAGCTCCGGCGGCTGCTTGAGGCCGCGGAGCGGCCGGTCGTCATTCTCGGCGGCTCGCGCTGGACGTCTGCGGCGGTCGCCGACATCCGCGCCTTCGCCGAGCGCTGGAGCCTGCCGGTCGCCTGCTCGTTCCGGCGGCAGATGCTGTTTGCGCATGACCATCGGAACTATGCCGGCGACGTCGGCCTCGGCATTTCGCCGAAGCTGAAGACGCGCATCGCCGAGGCCGATCTGGTGTTGGCGGTCGGCGCGCGGCTCGGCGAAGTGCCGAGCCAGGGCTACACGCTGTTCGACGTGCCGGAGCCGCGCCAGAGGCTGGTCCAGGTCCTGGTCAACGCAGGTGAACTCGGCCGCGTCTACACCCCGAGGCTTGCCATCCAAGCCGATCCCGTGAGCTTCGCGGCGGCCGCAGCGGATCTTGCACCCTCGGCCACACCGCGGTGGGCGGCCGAGACCAACGCGGCGCACCGCGACTACCTGGAGTGGTCGGAGCCGCGCCCCGCGGAAACTCCGGACTTCGCCGACATGAGCGCGGTGATGGCGCATCTGCGGGGCGCACTTCCGGCGGACGCGGCGATCCTCACCAACGGCGCCGGCAACTATGCGAGCTGGCTGCACCGCTTCCACCGCTTCGGCGGCTACGGCACGCAGCTCGCGCCGACCTCCGGCTCGATGGGCTACGGCCTGCCGGCGGCGATCGCCGCCAAATTGCGGCATCCCGACCGGCCGGTGATCTGCTTTGCCGGCGACGGCTGCTTCCAGATGACCGGGCAGGAACTGGGCACTGCGTGCCAGACGGGGGCCGCCGTCGTCGTGCTGATCGCCGACAACGGCCAGTACGGCACCATCCGCATGCATCAGGAGCAGCGCTATCCCGGACGCGTCTCGTCGACCGGGCTCGTCAATCCCGATTTCGCCGCGCTGGCTGCGAGCTACGGCGCCTTTGCCGCGACGGTCTCCCGCAGCAGCGACTTTCCCGCCGCCTTTGCGGCGGCGCTTGCGAGCGGACGCCCTGCGGTCCTGCACCTGAAGACCGATCCGCGTCAGATCACGCCGGCCCGCCGGCTGGACTGAGCATCGGCGCAACATCGCTGTTGACGGCGCCTGGAAGGGTCTGGCCGACACCGCCTGGTCGGGTCTATAATTTAACGTCTTGTTAAGTTCAGTGAATCCGAGGCCGTCATGGGCGAGGGGAGCCACAACATCGCGTCGCTCGGCGGCGCCCGTCGGCTGACCGATGCGGTTCGCGCCGCCAAGATTTCGGCGGCGCATCGCTCCGACGTGGTCATCGACATCCGGGAAGCCGACCTCGCGCGTCTGGAAATCCTCGCGGAAGTGCTCCAGCCGGTCACCGAGGAGGTGCCGAGCGAGGACGACCTCTTCGACTTCATGCTCGCGCGCGGCCCGCAGCCGCGGTACTGGGTGGACGGTACGGCGCATGTCTCGATGGCCCGTGACCGGCGGACCTATCGCCTGTTGCGCGAGACGCGCATCGGGCGTGTGGTGCTCGCCGAGTCGGACGACGTGCGCATCATCGCCGACCGCGTGACGGACTACGTCGCCGAGCGGATCGTGGAGCGCGACCGTGCCTATGCCGTGACCGACGGCATCTCCACCCGGATCGCCGATCGCGAGCGACACGCGGTCGTCAGCGACGACGCGCCGCTGCGCCGCAAGGCCGGCGCTGCGCGAGCCTCGGAGTTCGTGGTCGCATTGACCTGGCTGATGATCGGCGTCGTGGTCGGCGCAGGCGCCCTGTTCGCGATCGCGGCCTGGCGGGGCTTCACGCTCAACTGATGCGGCGGCGGGGCAGACGCGCGCCCCTCATGTCTCCATTTGCGCCTGTGGCGCATCGACATGCGGGCGGATGTCGATCAGTCGCCCCGCTCGTTCGATCACCCGCTCGCGGATCCAGTCGATGCCGGAGCCGTCCGGCCGCTCGCCGCGCTCGCGCTGGGTGAGCGTCCAGCGGTGCGGCTCGCCCTCGATCTCGAAGAGATTGTAGCGTGCCGCCGGCTTCTCGGCACCGGCGCTCTGGCTGGCGGAGGGCACGCCGACGACCGGTACCATGGTCCCGTCCGGCCCCGGCAGCCAGTGCAGCGTGTCGAGATGGGTGTGACCGTGCAGGACGAGATCGGCGCCGATCTCGCGGATCAGCTTGGAGAAGAGCTGCTTGCCGATCAGGCGCTTGCTCCAGGCCGCCGCCCCGATCACCGGCGGGTGGTGGATCATCACGACGCGGAAGTGGCCGGTCGAGCGGCAGCTTTCGAGCAGGCGGGCGAGTGCGATCGCCTGGCCGCGCCGGAACGTTCCCGTCGCAAGGAAGGGCGCGGTCGCCTCGGCACTCGAGACACCGAAGAGCGCGACGTTGCCGCGCACCCGCAGGTAGGGGAAGGCGCGTTCGATCGCCGTCAGCGGATTGTCGCCGATCATGTAGGCGTGCCACTCGTGGCTGACCCGCTTGAGCGCGCCGGGCACATAGGCGTCGTGGTTGCCCGGAACGAGCGACACGTCCTGCGCCGATCCGAGGCTTTCGAGCCAGAGCCTGGCCGCGGTGATCTCCTGGCGGGTCGCCAGGTTGACGAGGTCGCCCGTGACGGCGACATGGTCGGGGCACTGACCCTTCATGTCGTTGACGAGGCGCGTGAGAACGTCGCCGAACATCGTCCGGCTGCGGTTGCGGTGCCAGTTGACGAAGCCGGTGACGCGCTTTGAGGCAAGCTCGCGCAGCGAGAGGTCCGGAAGCGGGCCGAGATGGATATCGGAGAGATGAGCGAGCTTGAACATCCTGTGAATGGTAGGGCGCTTTGCAGTGACATGGAACCGCATCGGCCGGGTGACGACGCGTGAGCGTGCGGTGGTCGGGCAGCGGAGGCGGCAGAGAGAGGCGTTTTGAGGCTTCGACCACGCCGGGGGGCCGCAAGCCGTCGCCGCTGTTGCGCGCGCTGCATCTCTATCATCTTCTCAGCCGGCCGCTGACGCTCGGCGTGCGGGGGATTGTCACCCACGGCGATGGCCGGATCTTCCTCGTGCGCCACACCTATGTCGACGGCTGGTATCTACCGGGCGGCGGTGTCGAGCCGGACGAACCGGCGGAGACGGCGCTCCGGCGCGAGCTCGAGGAGGAGGGCAACATCGAGCTTGTGGAGCCGCCTCGACTCCTGGGGGTCTACCTGAACCGCAACGCCTCGCGGCGCGATCACGTGCTGCTCTACCGCTGCGGCGCTTTTCGGCAGGGAGAGCCGAAGCGTCCCGACAGGGAGATCGCCGAAAGCGGGTTCTTCTCGCGCGACGCCCTGCCGGAGGGCACGACGCCGGCCACGCGGCGACGGCTGAGCGAGCTCGACGTCACCGACGGCCGGCCGCTCTTCTGGTGAACCCGATCACCAGACGGCGCGGGAGGCCAGGGGCATCGCCGCCTCGTCCGGTGCGACAGCCGTCGGAACGGGGCCCGCGGCATGGTGGTCGCGCGCTCCGGCAAGGTAGCCTGCGATCTCGTTCGACGGCATCGGTCGGGCGAAGAGATAGCCCTGCACGGCCCGGCAGCCGAGGGCGCGGAGCATCAGGAGCTGCTCCGGGCTCTCGACGCCCTCCACCACGCAGTTCAGCGCGAGGTTTCGGCAGAGATCGACGATCGTCTTGACGACGTCGCGGCTGGTGCCGTGCTGGGCGAGGCCGATGACGAAGCTGCGGTCGATCTTCAGCTTCTGCAGCGGCAGGCGGTGGACGTAGCTGAGACTCGACTGGCCAGTGCCGAAGTCGTCGAGCGCGAGCCCGACGCCGAGCTCCTTCAGCCGGCGCAACGAGCGTGTGGCCTGCTCGAAGTCGCGCATGACCGCGGTTTCGGTGATCTCCAGGTCGATCCGCGCGGGCGGGAAGCCGCCCTCCTGGATGATGGCGATGAGCGTGCTCACCTGGTCGTCCGACGCCAGATCCATCGTGGAGAGGTTGAACGAGAGGTGGATCGGCTCCGGCCATTGCTGCGCAGTCGCCAGAGCCTGCTTCAACAGCATCGGCGTCAGCTGGGTGACGAGCCCGGAGCGCTCGGCCACGGGAATGAAGTCGGCCGGCGACACCCGCCCCAGCGTCGGGCTCGTCCATCGTGCGAGCGCCTCGAAGCTGATGGTGTTGCCGGTTTCGGTGTCGACGATCGGCTGGAAGGCGAGTTCGAGCTCGCGCTCGAGATCGGCGTGGCGCAGGGCCTGCTCGATGCGGCTCGACTGGCGGATCTTGTTCTCGTGCTCCTGCGAGAAGATCGCCGGTGCGCCGCGGCCGTTTTCCTTGGCAAAGTAGAGGGCGTAGTCGGCCCGCTCGTAGAGAAGCTCGGCGGTCGGCGCGGCTTCGGGAAAGGTCGCGAGCCCGAGCGATCCGGACACACGGGCGGCAAAGCCGGGCATCACATAGGGCTCGCGCAGGGAGTCGCAGAGCGAGGCCCCCAGCGCGGCGAGGTCGGCGTCGCAGATGTCGCGCTCGATCACGATGCCGTACTCGTCGCCGCCGAGGCGGGCGACGAAGATGCCGTCTCCGCCGGCGCCGCTCAGCCGTCGTCCGGTTTCCACCAGGACGCGGTCACCCGCAACGTGGCCATAGGCGTCGTTCACCGGCTTGAAGCCGTCGAGGTCGAACACGCCGACCGCGAAGCGGGTGCCGGACGCCTGCGCCCTGGCGGTGACCTTTTCGAGATGGGCGAAGAAGTGGCGACGATTCGGCAGGCCGGTCAGGCCATCCAGGTTGGCGAGGCGGAAATTCTCTCCGCTGAGGCGCTCGGTTTCGGCCTGCCGCGCCTCGAGCGTCAGGCGGGAGGAAACGAGGGCCTGGAAATCGCGAAACTGCTGGAGGACGACGTAGACGATCGCCACCGCGACGAGGAGCGTGTTCACCGAGATGGCGATGAAGACCGGATTGCCGGTGCTGGCGAAGAAGATGGCCATCGGCAGCACCGACACCACGGTCAGGATCAGCGCCGCCTCGCGGTGATGCATCAGACAGAAGATGCATCCGATGATGGTGATCGCCATGTAGAAGGCGACGTGCGCCTGGGCGTAGGCGTTCCCGTAGGGATAGAGGCTGAGCGCCCAGCCGGTGAAGCCGACGCCGAAGACGACGGCGAGAGGCATCGTGCGTTGCAGCAGCCGCACCGCTTCGGCATCGCCGTCCGGCTGGTTGCGGCGGCGGTGCCAGCCGAACAGGCGAAAGAGACACAGCGCACACAAAACCGACGGAAAGATCAGCGTCAGCGCGATCGGCGCCGTGTTGAAGTGCGTGACGGCGACGCCGAGCGTGCTGGCGACGAGAATGAAGTACATCAGCGGCACTTGCCGCGTGAACGCGACTGCCTGCGCCTTCAGCAGTTCCGGTCGATGTTCCGGCAGGACGGTCGTCATTTGAAGTCCGTGTCGCATCGTGTGCCCGATAGGCTCAGTGATGGGCCTTCGACAGCTTCGGAATTGTTAAGACGCACGCACATCGTGCGTGGGAGTGAACGAAGCGTGTGCGGCTTGGCAGGTCTGGCGCCCCCATTTAAGAAGCCTCGACCAGACAATCGGAGCCTGCCATGCATGACGATCTGCCGGATCGACTGTCGACCGACCCGACCAGCCCCTTCCACGACGCGGAGCTGCTGGAGCGGGGCATCGGCATCCGCTTCAAGGGTGTCGAGAAGACCAACGTCGAGGAGTACTGCGTCAGCGAGGGCTGGATCCGCGTCGCGGCGGGCAAGACGCTCGACCGCAAGGGCCGACCCTTGACGCTGAAGCTGAAGGGCCCGGTGGAGCCGTTTCTGAAGGACGATGCTCCCGAGGCCTGAGCGGCGCGGCGACAGACCGTGCTGGGCCGACGACACACGGTCGCCGTCCAGCCGGCGGCGAATTTGACGCCGCGCGGCGCCGGTCCAGCGCCGCCATGGCCTTCAGGCTGGAAGACCGCCACGGTCGTGCGGCTGCTCGAGGTCCTGCTCCGGGCCGAGCGGCACGATGCCGGTCGGGTTGATCATCCGGTGGCTCTGGTAATAGTGGCCCTTGATATGCCGGAAGTTCACGGTCTCCGCGACGCCCGGCGTCTGGTAGAGCTCCAGCATGTAATTGAAGAGGTTGGGGTAGTCGGCGATCCGCCGGCGGTTGCACTTGAAGTGGCCGACATAGACGGCGTCGAAGCGGATCAGCGTGGTGAAGAGGCGCCAGTCCGCCTCGGTGGGTGCTGTGCCGGGAACGAGCCAGCGCTGACGCGACAGCCGGTCTTCCAACTCGTCCAGCATGGCGAAGAGCGCTTCGAAGGGCGCTTCATAGGCCTCTTGCGTCGTGGCGAAACCGCATTTGTAGACGCCGTTGTTCACCGCGTCGTAGATGCGCGCGTTGATCGCATCGATCGCCTCGCGCTGCGGCTCAGGATAGAGATCGACGGCCGGATCGCCCCACGCGTCGAACGCCGTGTTGAAGATCCGGATGATTTCGGCGGACTCGTTGTTGACGATCGTGCCTTCCGCCTTGTCCCAGAGAACGGGCACGGTGACGCGGCCGGTGAAGTGCGGATCGGCTCTGAGATAGACCTCGTAGAGGCGC
This sequence comes from Mangrovibrevibacter kandeliae, assembly GCF_024519155.1. Classification (GTDB taxonomy): domain Bacteria; phylum Pseudomonadota; class Alphaproteobacteria; order Rhizobiales; family Rhizobiaceae; genus Mangrovibrevibacter; species Mangrovibrevibacter kandeliae. The sequence goes on from NZ_JANIFJ010000001.1 coordinate 466,631, forward strand.
TCGGCACCGAGGAGCGGGTCAGGCGTCGCTCCCTCGCGGTCGGAGAAGATCCAGCCTTCGTCGCCCATCAGGTAGTCGACGACCGTCACTGGGATGACGGCGTCCAGCGCCTTCAGCTTGCGCGCGATCAGCGTGCGATGCGCCCAGGGGCAGGCGAGCGACACGTAGAGGTGAAAGCGGTCCGGGCTCGCCGCGACGGCCTCCTGCCCCTCGGGCCCGGGCGAGCCGTCCGCCGTGATCCAACGCCGGAAGGCGGTCGTCGTCCGCTTGAAGCTGCCGCCGGTCGACTTGGTGTCGTACCATTGGTCCTGCCACTTGCCATCGACCAGAAGTCCCATCGCCGCCGCCTTTCCGTTCCGGAGTGCCCACAACATCGTATGCCACCGCCGCCGTTCCAGCCTCGGGAACTGCGAACGCTGCGTCAACGAGGGGCGCGCGTCCAATCACCCAACCGGAGCGGATGGACGGCACAGCCTCGCAATGCTATGGGCACAGCGATCATCTGCGACGAGATTGGGAGGCGCGCGATGTCCGACGACCGACGACGACCGCGGCGCTTCGCGACCACCCTGTCATCCACTGCCGTCGCCGGCTGATCTTTACGGGGATCTGCGGCGGCCCGCCGCTTCGGATCCACCCATGTTTCTCCTGTCCGACGTCCGCTTCCTGCCGGAGGCGCCCGAACATTCTGCCGCGATCGAGGCGATCGCCGACGAGGCCTTCGGGCCGGGGCGCTTCGCCCGCGCGGCCGAGCGCGTGCGTGAGATGGCGCCGCACGCGGCTGCATTGTCCTTCGTCGCCCTGTTCGAGGGCACCGTGATCGGTTCGGTGCGGCTGACGCCGGTCGCGATCGGCAACGTTCCCGCGCTGATGCTGGGACCGCTCGCGGTACGCCCCTCCTTCAAGAACCGGGGCGCGGGGAAGGCGCTGATGCGGCTCGCAGAGCGGGCGGCACGCGCTGCGGGCGAGCGGCTGATCTTCCTCGTCGGCGATCCCCCGTACTACGAGCCGCTCGGCTATCGCCCGGTGCCGCCTGGAACGATCGTGATGCCGGGTCCGGTGGATCAGCGGCGCGTGCTGGTGCTGCCGCTGGTCGAGGGTGCAGAGGCAGAACTTGCAGGCGCGGTGCAACCGCGACGGCAGGTTTCGGCGTAAAAACGGCGCCGCGCGTCCAAGGGACGGGCGGCGCCGCAGTTGCGACCCTTCCGAAACGGAAGGGACACGGGGAACATCTTCATCCTTGGGCGACTATTCGTTGCCAAACCAATAACGCGACCATATCATCACGCTCTGATCTCTTCGACTCGAAAGCCCTGCTGCGATTCTGCCGTAGCGGAGACGCGGCTCGGCGACGCACTCAGCGCTCTCTGCTTCAGCAGATCGATCCGGAGCACAGTCGAGGACGGGTCAGCGACCTTCGCGCCACCAGGTCGCCGACAGGGCCAGAAGCAGAAGCGCCAAGCCCAGGAAGCCGGCAAAGAGCGGGGTGCGGTCGACGCCGCGCAGCACCGTTTCGTCAGTGGTCTTCAGGCCGATCCAGTCGCGTCCATCCGCGTCCGCGCGCCCGTTGACCGGCACGATCCGGGGCACGGTGATGTCGCCCTCCGCTCCGGCGAGACGGCGCACCGAGCCGCGCGAGGCCTCGGCGACGGGCCGCAGCTTCTCGGTGGTCGAGACGGCCTCACGGAACTCGCGCGGGTTGACCGGCCCCACATTGGCCAGCGCCCTCAGATCACCGTTCGCGGCCTGGAACAGGCCGAGCTCCTCGGTCTTCAGAACGCCTTCCCACCGGCCGGGCACCGTCTGCTTCAACGGCAGCTGCACCGCCGAGCCGGAGGGTGTGATCACCGTCGCCGGTCCCGGGTCGTCGCCGACGGTCTGGCGGGTGATCACGAGGTCGGAGCCGCGAGCCTCGGCATCCAGCGCCTCTTCCTCGAGCTCCGGCTCCTTCATCAGCCAGTGCGCCAGGCGCCGGAACAGCGCGACGTGCGGGCCGCCGCCCTCGAAGCCGCGCGACCAGAGCCAGCCCTGGTCGGAGAGGAGCAGCGCCACGCGGCCTTCACCGGCGCGGTTGAGCACCAGGAGCGGCTTGCCGTCCGGGCCGGTCATCACCGTCTCGCCGCGCGGCGTGCCGACATCGATCGAGCGGAACCACTGGCTCCATTGCGGCGGCTCGGTTTCCGATCCCGGCAGGTCGCGTGTCACCGGGTGCTTGCGGCCGAGTTCGGAGATTTCCGGGCGGAATGGCGTCTCTTCGACCTGGCCGGTCGGCATCGCCGGCAGAATCGAAGCGAGCGGCGTCGTCGCGACCGAATCGTTGCCGGCGTATTCCGGTCCGGAGGCGATGAGGATGGCGCCGCCCTTCTCGACGTATTGCGCCATGTAGTCGAAGTAGAGCGTCGGCAGCACGCCACGCCGCTGATAGCGGTCGAAGATGATGAGGTCGAAATCGTCGATCTTCTCGACGAACAGCTCGCGCGTCGGGAAGGCGATGAGCGACAGCTCGTCGATCGGCGTGCCGTCCTGCTTTTCCGGCGGTCGCAGGATGGTGAAGTGGACGAGGTCCACGGCCGCATCGGATTTCAGGAGGTTGCGCCAGGTGCGCTCGCCGGCGTGCGGCTCGCCGGAGACGAGGAGCACGCGCAGGTTCTCGCGGATGCCGTCGACCACCGCGATCGCCCGGTTGTTGACGACAGTGATTTCCTTCGGGTCCTGCGCGACCGACAGCTCGAGGATGTTCTTGCCGGCGCGCGGCAGCTGGAAGGTCACCGTGCCGGTGCCGCCGATCTCGGCCCGCTGCCGGGTGACGAGGTCGCCGTTCAGGAAGACGCGCACGTCGACCGGCGCGCCGGTGCCCTTTCCGTCCTCCAGAACGCGGTAGCTCAGCTGCTGGTCCTGGTCGACGAGCCCGAAGCGCGGGGCGCTGGTGATCTCGATGCGCCGGTCGAACTCGTCGGGTCGGCCGGTGACGAGCGCATGCACCGGCGCGTCGAAGCCGAGGCTCTGAGCATCGGCGGGAATGTCGTGGACCTCACCGTCGGTGACGAAGATCGCCCCGCCGACGCGGGCCGGCGAGACGTCCTTCAGCGCGGTGGACAAGGCGCCGAACAGAGCGGTCGTGGCATCGCTGTCGGGACTGACTGTCGGCGTGGTCTCGACCGTGCGGACCTCGAACTGCGGGAAGCGGGCGAGGCTCTCCTTCAGCTGCGCCTCGGCCGCGGCGGCCTGCGCCTTGCGCTCGCCGATCGACTGGCTCTGGCTGCCGTCGACGACGAGGGCGACGACGCTCTTCAAGGGGTCGCGCTCCTCGCGCAGCACCACCGGATTGATCAGTGCCAGGAGGAGGGCGGCGATCGCCACCACGCGCAGCGCAGCGCCGCGGGTGCCGGAAAGCAGCAGGAGCGCGGCGAGGATGACCGCGGGCGCCGCGACGAGCGCCAGCACCGGCCAGGAGAAGAAGGGGGCGACGTCGAGCGACCAGCTCATTGGCCGAGCCTCTCCAGGAGGGCCGGGACGTGCACCTGGTCGGCCTTGTAGTTGCCGGTGAGGACGTACATCACGATGTTCACCCCGGCCCGGTACGCATGCTCGCGCTGCGCCGGATCGGAGCTGTCGGTGGGATAGACGAACATTCCGCCGGCATCGACCGCCCAGGCCCCGGCGAAGTCGTTCGAGGTGATCAGGATCGAGGAGACGCCATCGCCGGCCCGGGCCGGCCGGTCGGCCGACTGGCCCTCGCGCGGGAGGGCCTCGACCCACAGGTCGGAGCCGGTGTGGCGGCCGGGGAAGTCCTTCATGATGTAGAAGGCCTTGGTGAGGACGTGGTCCGGCGGCACCGGCTCCAGCGGCGGTATGTCGAGATCGGCGAGGATGTCGCGCAGCCGGCGCTGACCGGGAGACACCGACCCGGTGCCGAGGCCCGACAGCGGATCGCCGTCATGGACGTCGAACAGGACCGTGCCGCCTTCCTTCATGTAGGCGTCGACCCGGCTGATCGCGTCGTCGCTCGGCATCGGGTCGGCTGCGTCGACCGGCCAGTAGAGCAGCGGGAAGTAGGCGAGTTCGTCATGGGCGATGTCGACGCCGAGCGGCTCGCCCGGCTCGAGCGCCGTCTTCAGCGCCAGGAACTGCGAGAGCCCGTCGAGGCCACGCCGCGAATTCTCGTCCGTCGCCGCGTCGCCGGTCTCGACATAGGCGAGGCGGGTGGTGTCCGTCGCCTCGATCGCGCGCTGGAGATCGACGGGATCCTGCGGCGGTGTCGGTGCCTGCGCGCGGGCAGGCATTGCCATGAGTAGCGGCAAGGCGAGCGCCAGGAGCAGGGCGGGAAGCGCGGTCGCCGCCGGTCGCAGCCGCCGGCGGAGCTGGCGCAGGCCGCCGTTCAGCCAGAGCATCGCGAGCGCGTCGAGGGCAAAGAGCAGGAGCGCAGCTGCGAACAGCCAGGGCGAAAGATCGAGGATGTCGCTCCGCCCATAGCCGAGTGCCGTGACGGGTGCCCCGAGATCCAGCGCCGGCAGCGGGCGCAGCACCGTCTTCGCGTCGAGAAGGTTGAGGGCGGCGTAGCCGTCTTCGGTGCCGTAGAGCCCCGGGGGATTGGCGAGCGCGATCGGCGGCGTCCGGCCGGCGGCCACGGCCAGCGGCTGAACCTCGGGACCTGGTACGGTCAGCCGACCGAGACCATCGAGCACGCGGTAGGGCGGCAGGCTCTCGACGTTGGCTGCCGTGGCGCCGCTTTCCACCGCGCTTCCGACTGCGGCCCGCGACAGCGACACGATGCGCCGCAGCATGTCGACGAAGGCGCCGGAGATCGGCAGGTTCGACCAGGTCGCCTCGGCGGTAACGTGGAACAGGACGATCGTGCCGGCGCCGAGGCGCCCGGCGGTGACGAGCGGCGTGCCGTCGGCGAGGCTCGCCCAGGTCTTCTCCGGAAGATCCGAGGACGGCTCGGCGAGGATCTGCCGCGAGACGGTGATGTCGTCCGGCATGGCGATGCCGGCGAACGGGCTGGTCGCCGCGATCGGGGCGACCGCCTGCGGGGTCGACCAGGACATCGCGCCGCCGAGCTGGCGCTCGCCGCTGCGCAGGCGCACCGGAACAAGCCGGTCCTCGCCGGTGGTCGCGGCTAGGCGCGGGCCGGCAAAGCGCACGAGGAAGCCCCCTTGCTCGACGAAGGCCTGCAGCGCCTGTTCGGCCGCAGGCGGCACCACGCCGATGTCGGCCATCACGATCACCGACGGCTTCTGCTTGATGAGGTTCGGGATCGCCGTCGCGAGATCCCGGTTCTCGGCCCGCACCAGATCGGCAAAGGGTTGCAGCGCACGCGTGATGTAATAGAGCGGCGACAGCAGCGGCTGGGCGAGGTCGGCCGCCTCGCCGGAGATCAGGCCGACGCGGCGTCGGCGGAAGCTGTCGTCGACGAGACGCACCGCCGCGGCGCTCTCGCCGCCCTCGACCTCCAGCCGCGCGATGTCGTTGCGCAACTCGACCGGGATGGGAAACGCCGCCTCGGCGGTCGACGATCCCGCAGCGAACTCCAGCGCGGCGCGCCCGATCTCCCGGCTCTGCGGGTCGAGCGCGCGCAGCTCATAGGAGTCGGGGCCGGCGACGCCTTCTGGCCGCACGGCGCGCACCGCCAGCGACTCGGTGGAATTGTCGGCGCCGGTGAGGCCGACGACGCGGTCGACACCGGGGCGGTAGAGAAGGGCCTGCTGGGGCCGCAGGGCCGACAGGCGGTCGAACGCCGCGCCGTCGCCGTCGTCGAGACCGTCGGTGAGGAGCGCGAGGCTGGGTGTCGTGCCCGAAAGAGCCGTCGAGAGGCGCGCCACGGCGGCGTCGCGGTCCGGCGGGACGGGACGGGGCCGGGCGGCTGCGAGGTGCTCGAGTGCCGTGTTCGCCTCCACCGGCGTCGCGTCGTCGCCGGCACCCTCGGCCGTGAAGGCGAGCGCGACAGGGCGGCCGGCATCGCCGGCCTCGCGGATCAGTGTTTCGGCGGTGGCGCGGCGGGTGTCCCAGTCGCGACCGCTGGCCCAGCCATTGTCGACGAGGATCCCGAGCGGCCCGTCGCCCGACAGAAGGGTCTGACGCGGATTCAGGACGGGCGCAGCGAGCGCAAGGATGACCAGCGCCGCGAGGAGCAGGCGCAGCAGCGTCAGCCACCAGGGGCTCTTCGACGGGGTCTCCTCGGGCTTGATCACGCGCTGCAGGATGCGCAGCGGCGGGAAGGCTTCGGTCTGCGGCCGCGGCGGCGTCAGGCGGAGGAGCCACCAGATCGCCGGCAGCGACAACAGGCCGAGAAGCACCAGCGGGGTGCCGAAAGAGAGTGCGAGGCCGCCGATCATGCGCGTGTCCTCGCCAACTGTGGCGCGCCGCTGAGCCGGGCATGGGCGGCGACGAGGACTTCCGAGGCGAGGTGGTCGGTCCGATGCAGGATGAAGCTCCAGCCGAGGCGCCGGCAGTGCTCGCCGAGATACTCCCGCCGCGCGGCGTAGAGGCGGCGATACTCGTCGGCGAGCGCTTCCGCGCGGCCGGCCGTCAGCTTGCCGCCGGTCTCCGGATCGCGGAACTCGGTCCGGCCGCTGTAGGGGAAGCTTTCCTCGGCGGGATCGGCGATCTGGATCAGGTGACCGCGGATGCCGCGCCGCCCGATGCGGTCTACCTTCTCCACGAGCTCCTCCACCGGATCGAGGAAATCGCTGACGATCACCACCTCGCTGAAGCGCTTCAGCCGGTCGTCCGGCGGAAAGCTGACCTCCGGGCGACGGGTGAGGAGGGCGGCGGCAATGCGCTCGGCGGCGTTGCGCGCCGAGACCGGCTCGATGACGCCGGGATACCCCACGCGCTCGCCCGAGCGCGACAGGAGCTCGGCCAGCGCGAGGACGATGACGAGGGCGCGCGAGTCCTTCGAGACCTGGGCATAGGACGAGCGGTAGAGCATCGACGGCGAGGGGTCGGCCCAGAGCCAGACCGTCTGCGCCGCCTCCCATTCCCGGTCACGCAGATAGATGCTGTCGTCGCGGGCCGAGCGCCGCCAGTCGATGCGGGCGACCTGCTCGCCGTCGACGAAGGGGCGGAACTGCCAGAAGTTCTCGCCCGTGCCGCGGCGGCGCCGGCCATGCCATCCGGCGATCACCGTGGTGACGACGCGCCGCGCCTCGATCAGGAGATCGGGCATCAGCGCCGCGCGCTGGCGCGCGCGCACCAGCGCATCGGAGCTTGCGGTGAGTTCGACCGTCGAGCCGATCGGCGCCATGCGGCCGCCCCTTACGCCGCGTCTCGTTTGAGAACGGCGATGACGTCGCGCACGCTCTTGCCTTCGGCCCGTGCAGCGAAGTTCAACGCCATGCGGTGCTGCAGGATCGGCTCGGCGAGCGCCATCACGTCGTCGACCGACGGCGCGAGGCGGCCCTCGTAGAGCGCGCGGGCGCGAACGCAGGTCATCAGCGCCTGCGAGGCCCGGGGGCCCGGGCCCCACGAGATGTGGGCGTCGGCCTCCGCATGGCCGCTGCCGGGCCGCGCCGAGCGGACCAGCGACAGGATCGTCTCCACCACCGTCTCCGGCACCGGCATGCGCCGCACCAGCCGCTGGATCTCGCGCAGCCGCTCGGCGGTCACCACCGCCTCGGCGTGCTGCTCGCCGCCGCTCGTCGTCTCCATCACGATGCGGCGTTCGGCCTCGAGATCGGGATAGAACACGTCGATCTGCATCAGGAAGCGATCGAGCTGCGCCTCGGGCAGCGGATAGGTGCCCTCCTGCTCGAGCGGGTTCTGCGTGGCGAGCACGTGGAACGGCGCCGGCAGGTCGTGACGCTCGCCGGCGACGGTCACGTGGTACTCCTGCATCGACTGCAGGAGGGCGGACTGGGTGCGCGGCGAGGCGCGATTGATTTCGTCGGCCATCAGAAGCTGCGCGAACACCGGGCCGCGGACGAATCGGAAGGACCGCCGACCATTCTCGTCGGTGTCCATCACCTCGGTGCCGACGATGTCGGACGGCATCAGGTCGGGCGTGAACTGGACGCGCCGCGCGTCGAGGCCGAGGGCCGTGCCGAGGGTGTCGACGAGCTTGGTCTTGGCAAGGCCCGGCACCCCGACGAGCACCGCGTGTCCGCCTGAAAGGATTGCGACAAGGCTCTGTTCGACCACGCTTTCCTGACCGAAGATGACGCGGCCGACGGAGTGCTTCACCTTTGCGATATCGGCGAGCGCGCTCTCCGCCTCGGCAATGATCGCATCGGCGTCCAGAAGCGGATCCTGGGGCGCGAGCAGGGTCATGACTGTTCTCCGTCGAGAAACGTAGCTCACCCGATGAGGGAGCCGAGCGTGCATCCGGGCATGGTTAGCATCTGCGAGGTCAGCAACAAGTGGTCGATGCTGGCAAGCGCGCCTGCAACCACTATTTCGTGACTGCGAAGGCCGGCCAAAATAAGACCGAGCGGCCTTTCGATCCTTCGAGCGAGGCTTGCGCAATGACGACCCAACCCCTTGTGGGCGCCTCGAAATCGAGCCTCGACCAGCTTGCGGCCCAGCTCGGCGGTGGATCGCTCGCCGCCCGGCCGGTGGAGCGCTGGAACCCGTCGTCCTGCGGTGCGATCGACATCCGCATCGAGGCCGACGGGCGGTGGCTGCACGAGGGACGTCCGATCTATCGCGCGCCGCTGGTGCGGCTCTTCGCCTCGATCCTGCGCAAGGATGCGGATGGCGAAACCTATCTCGTCACGCCCGTCGAAAAGCTGCGGATCGAGGTCGTCGATGCGCCGTTCGTCGCGGTCGACATGCAGGTGCGCGGCAGCGGCGATGACGCCACCCTCGCGTTCGCTACAAGCCTCGGCGAGGTCGTGGCGGCCGATGCAGACCACCCCCTGCGGTTCGTGCTGGACCCCGCAAATGGAGGCCTCAAGCCGTACGTCACCGTGCGCGGCCGGCTGGAGGCGCGGCTGTCGCGCGGCTTGACCTTCGAGCTCGCGGACCGCATCGAGGCGGACGGCGAGGACTGGGTGATCCGCTCTGGCGGTGCGCGCTTCGTCCTGCCTCCCGAAGCAATCGGCTGACATAGAAGCGTCATGACCCTTGATCTCAGCGGCTTCACCGCCGCCGACTTCCGCCGCCGCGTGGCGCTGCGGGGCGCCACGGACCTCGAGGTCGAGATCGGCGATCACCTCCTCAATCCCGACATGGACGCGCTCATCGACCGTGCCGGCGCCCGGGAGGCTGCGGTGCTGGTGCCCGTCGTCGACCGGCCGGAGGGGGCGAGCGTGCTTCTGACCACACGCACGGCGACCTTGCGCAAGCATTCCGGCCAGATCGCCTTTCCCGGCGGCTCGATCGATCCCGACGACGTTTCACCGGAGGCGGCTGCCCTGCGCGAAAGCTTCGAAGAGATCGCGCTGCCTGCCGAGCATGTCGAGACGGTCGGTCGGTTGCCGCGCTATCTCACCACGACCGGCTTTCGCATCACGCCGATCCTGGCGGTCGTCACGCCGGGCTTCACCCTCATTCCAAACCCGGACGAGGTGGCCGACAGCTTCGAGGTGCCGCTGGGCTTCCTGATGAATCCGGCGAACCACCGGTGCGAGAGCCGCATCTTCAAGGGACGCGAGCGCTTCTTCTATACGATGCCCTACGAGACACGCATGATCTGGGGCATCACCGCCGGCATCATTCGCACGCTTTACGAAAGGCTTTACCGATGACGGTGCGCATCACCGCCGACTGGATCGCCGATCCGCAGCTGCAGCACCTGCTGGCCGTGCTGAACGCCGACGGCGAGACGGCACGCATCGTCGGCGGCGCGGTGCGCAACGGCCTGATGGACCGGGCGGTGAGCGACATCGACGTCGCGACCACCGCCGTGCCGGAGACGGTGATCGAGCGGGTCACGCAGGCCGGAATGAAGCCGGTGCCGACCGGGATCGCGCACGGCACCGTCACCGTCGTCGCCAGAGGCCGGCCGTTCGAGGTGACGACGCTGCGCCGCGATGTGGAGACCGACGGGCGGCACGCCCGGGTCGTCTTCGGCCGGGACTGGCAGGCGGACGCCGAGCGGCGGGACTTCACCATCAACGCGCTCTATGCCGAGGCGGACGGGACGGTGATCGACCTCGTCGGAGGCCTTGCCGACGTCGAGGCGCGCGCGGTCCGCTTCATCGGCGATGCCGAGACGCGCATCCGCGAGGATTATCTGCGGGTGCTGCGCTTCTTCCGCTTCTTCGCCTGGTACGGCACAGGCCGGCCGGATGCGGCGGGACTGCGGGCCGCGACGCGCCTGAAGGACGGACTGGCGCAGCTTTCGGTCGAGCGCGTCTGGGCCGAGCTGCGCAAGCTCCTCGGTGCGCCCGACCCGTCCCGGGCGCTCCTCTGGATGCGTCAGACCGGTGTGCTCACGGCGGTGCTGCCGGAGAGCGAGCGCTGGGGGATCGATGCGATCCACGGCTTGACCGCGGCCGAAGGGCTGCACGGCTGGCCGGCGGACCCGATGCTGCGGCTGATGGCGATCGTGCCGCCGGACGCGGCGCGCATGGACGAGTTGGCGCGCCGGCTGAAGCTCTCGAACGGCGAGCGCGAGCGGCTGCTCGCCTGGGCGACGGCGGAGATGCCGGGTCTGGGCGAGAGCGACCTCGGCCTGCGTTCGCGCCTCTACTTCGGTGAGCCGCAGGGGCTCGTCGACCGGCTGCGGCTCGGCTTCGCTGCCGCGGCGGCGAAAGACCCGTCGGATGCGGAAGCGCTTGGAACGGTGGCGGCTCTGCGGCGCCAGCTGACGGTCGCCGAGCGGTTCGAGCCACCGGCCTTTCCGCTGTCCGGGCGCGATCTCATCGCAGCGGGCGCACAGCCGGGGCCCGAGCTTGGCAACACCCTCGCGAGGCTCGAGCGAGCGTGGGTCGACAGCGGCTTCGTCCTCTCGAAGGAGAGATTGCTCGAAAAGCTTTGAGAGACGCGTGTGCCGGCAAACGCGCGCAGACGAGGAGGTTCGATGCGAAGGCGCGTTCGGCCAACAAAAAAGCGGGCCGCTGGGGCCCGCCTCGTTCGCGCCGCACCGACAATGATCAGTGCGAAGTCGCGTTGGTGGTTTCGGTGGTCTTGGACCTGAACGAGTCCATCATCGACGGCGTGATTCTCTCCACGCCGAACTGCCGAGCCTGCGCCACCGCGCGGCGGATGACCTCCGCCTGGCTCTCCGCCCGGATCACACGCTGGCACCCGGGAATGACCGTCGCACAATCGAGTTCGTACATGACCCTTTGCCTCCCAATGGGTTCTTCACGAGCAGCCTACTTCAACCCATACGAAAGTCCAATGTTCCGATTCCCGGATAACGCGTTCGTGAGCTGTTAACAACCGTCGGCCGAGCATCGGTTCTTTAGCGGGTTCAGGCGAACCGCCTCGGGCAATCGCAGACGCAGGCGGTCCCTCAGTGCCTTCAGGGCCAGCGAACCAGCGGCGGCATCGAGGAGAGGATCGAGGCGACGTTGCCGCCGGTCTTCAGCCCGAACAGCGTGCCGCGGTCATAGAGGAGATTGTACTCGACGTAGCGGCCGCGTCGCACGAGCTGCTCCTCACGGTCCTCGTCCGTCCACGGCGTCGCGGCGTTCTGTTTCACGAGGTGCGGGTAGACCACGAGGAACGCCTTGCCGACGTCCTGGGTGAAGGCGAAGTCGGTCTCCCAGCCGCCGGCCTCGTCGGCCGAGTGCAGCCAGTCGTAGAAGATGCCGCCGACGCCGCGTGCCTCGCCGCGATGCGGCAGGTAGAAGTACTCGTCGCACCAAGCCTTGAACTTGTCGTGGTCGGCGACGCCGGCGTGGCGGTCGCACACGAACTTCAGCGCGCGGTGGAAGGCGAGGGTGTCCTGGTCGTCGGCCCCGCGGCGGCGCTCGAGCATCGGCGTCAGGTCGGCACCGCCGCCGAACCACTGGCGCGAGGTCACCACCATGCGGGTGTTCATGTGCACGGCCGGAACATGCGGGTTCAGCGTGTGGGCGATCAGCGAGATGCCCGAGGCCCAGAAGCTCGGATCCTCCTCCGCGCCGGGGATCTGCTTGCGGAACTCCGGAGAGAACTCGCCGTGCACGGTGGAGGTGTGGACGCCGACCTTCTCGAACACGCGGCCGTGCATCATCGACATCACACCGCCTCCACCGGCCTCGCGCGTCCAGGTCTCGCGCACGAAGCGACCGGCGGACGCGTCAGGATCGCCATAGGCGTCCTCGAGATCCTCGAAGCTCTTGCAGATGCGGTCGCGCAGCGCCTCGAACCAGAGCCGCGCCGTCTCCTTCTTGGTCCCGATATCCGCGGGAAGGCCTTCGGGTAACTCGGGACGCTGCATGGGGTACTCTCTCACTCGTATCGGCAGGGGCTTTGAAGGGCGCCGTCCTGCGACGGTTTACCAGCCGTCCGCCGATGACGACAGGCCATGACCGTAACCCGGATTCGCAAATGCGAGGCCAGAACGCTATCTAAGACCGCCATGTTGGAGTTCGACCGGGGTTGCCGATGACCCGCTTTCCCGCCCCACCGCTCGAAGGGCTCCGCCGCCGGCTGAAGGACGGCCGGGAGGGCCGCCTCGCCGGGCGCGACAGCTTCGTGCGCGAGACCTTCACGCTGCCGCGCGAGGCGGCGCGTGTGAAGGCGCGCGAGTGGTTCGAGCGCTATCCGAAGGCGGCGTACTGGACCTCGGTGGAGAGCTGGCGGGTGATCGAGGGCGACGCGGTCGAGTTCACGATGCGCCGCCTGCCGAGCGCCGACTGAGAGGCTCGCGCCAGCGGCCTTTCCGTGTCGCGACGCGTTGTGCGCATGCGAACGTGGAACCGGCGCCCACCGGCGTGCTTAGCCTCCTGAACGCTCAGGAGCCGATCCATGTCCCTGCCACCTCCCATCCCCTTTTCCCCTGACGTCGAGCAGCATCGGCCCGACGAGGCGGTAACGATCCAGCAGTTGAACGAGGCGTTCGACACGATCCTCGAGACGACCGCGCAGGACTACGGTCATGCGGTGCGGGCGGTGCATGCCAAGGCGCATGGCGTCCTGCAGGGCGTGATGACGGTGAAGGAGGGGCTGCCGAGCGAACTGGCGCAGGGCCTGTTCGCGGCGCCGGGCGAATACCGGGTGGACCTGCGGCTTTCGACCAATGCCGGCGATATCCTGCCGGATGCGATCTCGTTGCCGCGCGGCCTGGCGCTGAAGGTCGAGGGCGTGCCGGGGGAGCGGCTGATGGGCGCCGAGGGCACGAGCCAGGACTTCGTCATGGTCAACGGCACCGTGTTCCAGGCCAAGACCGCAGAGCAGTTCCTCGGCAATCTGAAACTGCTGGCGAAGACCACGGACCGGCTCGAAGGCACCAAGACGGTGATGTCGGGGGTGCTGCGCGGCGTCTCCTCCGCGCTGAAGACGGTTGGCATCGAAAGTCCGGCCTTGAACGCCCTTGGTGGTGCGCCGAACGTCGATCCGCTCGGCGAGACCTATTACAGCGTGACACCGTTCCGCTACGGCGACTTCATCGCGAAGTTCAGCCTCAGGCCGGCGTCACCCGATCTGACCGCGCGCGGCGGCCACGTGATCGACGCCAGCGGCCGGCCGGACGCCATCCGGGAGACGGTGCAGGCCGAGATGGCGAAGGCGACGGCCGTCTGGGAGTTCCGGGTCCAGCTCTGCCGCGACCTCGACAAGCAGCCGGTCGAGGATCCGACGGTGGAGTGGTCGGAGGACGAGGCGCCGTTTGCGACGGTCGCGACGATCACGGTGGAGCCGCAGGACAGCTGGGATGCCGAGCGCGTTAAGGCGGTGGACGAGGCGATGCGCTTCTCGGTCTGGACCGGCCTTGCCGCGCACCAGCCGCTCGGCAACATCAACCGTGCCCGACGCGCGCCCTACCAGCATTCGGCGGGATTTCGGCAGCGCTTCAACGGCTGCCCGATCCACGAGCCGACGTGATTGCGGCGCTCGACGTTCAACGGCTTGTCGCGGGATGTCCGTTCACCTGCCGGATCGCCTCGCCGGCCGCCATGCCGGCAGAGACGGCGAGGTTGAGCGAGCGTGCGCCCTCGATCATGCCAATTCGCACGCGCGCATCCGCTGTCGCGTGGACGTGCTCCGGCACACCGGCGCTCTCGCGGCCGAACAGGAGCACGTCGTCGTCGCGATAGGCGAACGCGGTGTAGCCGGTCGTCGCCTGCGTGGTGAAGAGGACGAGGCGGCGCGTCTCGGCCTCCCGCCAGGCGAGGAAGGCCGTCCAGCTGACGTGCCGTACCAGGCGTGCCGTTTCGAGATAGTCCATGCCGGCGCGCTTCAGCGCCCGGTCGGAGATGTCGAAGCCGGCTGGTTCGATGACGTGGACGTCAAGGCCGAGGCAGGCGCCGAGGCGCAGGATCGTGCCGGTGTTGCCGGCGATGTCCGGCTGGTAGAGGGCGATGGCGAGCGACATGTGACCGCCATCGCATGCCGGCGGGCGGGATCCAAGTCCGGGGGCGCTGGCGGCAAAGCCAGGCGGGCCCCTGACTCCGGTCGGCGCCCTCCCTATATGCGGCTCTCGACTGGGAATGAGCGGGCTCGCGTGGTGCCTCGTCCGACCCATACCTGCTAGTGCCTGAGCCGCCATGTTCGCCTTCTTCGAGAGGCTGGTCGACCCGTTCCCCAAGGAGCGGCCCGGCCGCCCGCCTGCCACCTTCTTCGCCTTCGTCTGGCACTATGCCCGGCCGATGTGGCGCATGCTGGCGCTGCTCGCGCTGACCACGGCGCTGATTTCGGTGATCGAGGTGTCGCTGTTCGGCTTCCTCGGCCGGATCGTCGACTGGCTCGCGGCGACGCCGCGCGAGACGCTCCTCGCCGACAAGGGATGGATGCTCGCGGGGCTCGCCGCGGTGATCCTCATCCTCCTGCCGGGTACCGTGCTGATCCAGGGCTTCAACCAGTTCCAGGCGCTCGCCGGCAACTTCCCGATGCAGGTGCGCTGGCGGATGCACAACTGGATGCTCGGCCAGTCGCTCGGCTTCTTCCAGGACGAGTTCGCGGGGCGCATCGCCACCAAGCTGATGCAGACGGCGCTCGCGCTGCGCGAGGGCCTTTTGAAGTGCATCGAGGTGATGCTCTACGTCGCGGTCTACTTCACCGGCGTGGTGGTGATGGTGGCGGCCGCGGACTGGGTGCTGGCGCTGCCCTTCATCGGCTGGCTGGCGCTCTACGTCGTGATGCTGCGCTGGTTCCTGCCGCGGCTCGGCCGGGTCGGCGGCGAGCAGGCCAACGCCCGTTCGGTGATGACCGGGCGCATCGTCGACGCCTATGCCAACATCGCAACGGTGAAGCTCTTCGCGCACACGCAGCGCGAGGCGGAGCATGCGCGCACGTCGATGACCGAGTTCCTTGGCACCGTGCACAAGCAGATGCGCTATGTCAGCGGCTTCTACCTCTGCCTCTACCTCCTCAACTCGCTGTTGCTCTTCTCCGTCGCCGCCCTCGGCATCGGCCTGTGGGTATCGAATGCCGCAACGATCGGCGCGGTCGCGGCCTCGGTCGCGCTCGTCCTGCGCCTGCACGGCATGTCGCAGTGGGTGATGTGGGAGGTTGCGGCGCTGTTTGAGAACATCGGCACGGTGCAGGACGGGATGGGCACCTTCGCCAAGACCGTCGCCGTCACCGACCCGGCCGATGCGCGCGAACTCGTCGTGCAGGAGGGCGGCATCCGCTTCGAACGCGTGACCTTCGCCTACGGTCGCAAGGGCCGGGTGCTGCGCGACTTTTCGCTCGACATCAAGCCGGGCGAGAAGGTCGGGCTCGTCGGTCGCTCTGGTGCCGGCAAGTCGACGCTGCTCAACCTCCTCCTGCGCTTCTACGACGTCGAAGGCGGGCGTATCCGGATCGACGGCCAGGACATCGCGGCGGTGACGCAGGACTCGCTGCGCCGGCAGATCGGCGTCGTCACGCAGGACACCTCGCTCTTGCATCGCTCGATCCGCGAGAACGTGCTCTACGGCCGGCCCGATGCGAACGAAGCCGACGTGCGGCGCGCGCTCGAGCGGGCGCAGGCGGCCGACTTCATCGACGCGCTCAGCGACATCGACGGGCGGCAGGGGCTCGATGCCGAGGTCGGCGAGCGCGGCGTCAAGCTGTCGGGGGGGCAGCGCCAGCGGATCGCCATTTCCCGGGTGATGCTGAAGGATGCACCGATCCTGCTTCTCGACGAGGCGACCTCGGCGCTGGATTCCGAGGTCGAGGCAGCGATCGCGCAGAACCTCTACGCCCTGATGGAGGGCAAGACGGTGATCGCCGTCGCGCACCGGCTGTCGACCATTGCCGCGCTCGACCGGCTGGTGGTGCTGGACGAAGGCCGGATCGTGGAGGAGGGCAGCCATGCCGAGCTGATCGCGGCTGGCGGGCTCTATGCCCAGCTCTGGGCGCGGCAGGCCGGCGGCTTCATCGACGCCAGCGAAGACGGCGCGCTGGAGGCGGCGCAGTGAACCGGGTCGGCCTGTCGTCCCGCGCATCCGCTGCCAGATCGTCTTCCAAACGAAGCGGATGCGGCTCGACCGGCTTCGGAAGCATCGCATTCCGCCGGCGAACGGTGCGGCGATGATCCGCCGCTTGCTGAAGCGCTTCGAGGGGATCGTCGATCCGTTCGGCGGCGAGGAGCCCGCGACCGCTGCCCGGGCCGACCTCACAGGCCACATCGCGCCCCTGCCGGCCGACACGAACCGCTTCATCTGGCATTTCGCGCGGCAGGCGAAGTGGCCGCTGATCGGCCTCCTGATCACCGGCGGGCTCTCTGGCGGCGTCGAGGCGATCCTCTTCACCGGTGTCGGTTGGGTGGTGGACGCGCTTGGCCGCGACAGCCGCGAAACGCTCCTCACCGACCAGTTCTGGCTGCTCGCGGGGCTCGCCTTCGTGGCGCTGATCGGCCGCGTGGCCGTGGTTTTCGCCGCCTCGATCCTGGAAGAGCAGGTCATCGAGCCGAGCTTCTACAACCTCATCCGGTGGCAGAGCTACCGCCGGCTGATGGACCAGTCCTACACCTTCTTCCAGAACGACTTCGCCGGTCGGCTGGCGCAGAAGGTGCAGCAGGTGGGGCAGGCGGTGGGCGACTTCGTCACGACCGTCCTGCAGACCTTCTGGTCCTTCATCACCTTCATCCTGCTCGCCGCCGGCATCCTCGCGGCACTGAACCTCTGGATGCTGGCGGTGCTGGCGGCCTGGGCGCTCGGCTACTGGTGGATCGTGCGCAACCTCCTGCCGCGCATCCGCGAATACGGGCGCCAGCGGGCGAACGCCAACTCGGTCTGGACCGGGCGGGTCGTCGACAGCTTCACCAACATCCTCTCGGTGAAGCTCTTCGACTCCAGCCGGCACGAGGACGCCTTCGTGAAGGACGGCTTTTCGCGCTACGTCGAGGCGGTGCGCCGGCTGACGCGCGAAATCACCACGGTTCGGTTCGCGGTGGCGGCCGTGAACGGGCTGATGATGACCGGCATCGGCGCGATCGCCATCGACGGGTGGCTCGACGGCGGTGTGACGACAGGCGGCGTGGCGACCGCGCTCGCCCTCGTCCTGCGGCTGAACCAGATGTCCGGTCAGATGATGTTCAACATCAACGGCCTGGTGCGCAACTACGGCACGGTGCAGGATGCGGTCGCGACGATTTCCGTACCGCCGACGCTGATCGACCGCGCCGACGCTGCGCCTCTCGGACGGGTCGCGGGCGACGTGCGGTTCGACAACGTCACCTTCCACTACGGCAAGGGCGGCGGCGTCATCGAGAACCTGTCCCTCCACGTGCGTCCCGGCGAGAAGGTCGGTCTGGTCGGGCGCTCCGGCGCCGGCAAGACCACGATCGTCAACCTGCTGCTGCGCCTCTACGAGGTGGAGGGCGGACGGATCCTGATCGACGGGCAGGACATTGCCGGCGTCACGCAGACCTCGCTGCGCTCGCAGATCGGTGTCGTGACGCAGGACACCTCGCTGCTGCACCGCTCGATCCGCGACAACATCGCCTATGGCCGGCTCGGCGCCGGCGAGGCGGAGATCGCGGCGGCGGCGCGGCAGGCGAGCGCCGAAGGCTTCATCCCCGCGCTGCGCGATCCGAACGGACGCAGCGGCTTCGACGCGCATGTCGGCGAACGCGGCATCAAGCTCTCGGGCGGCCAGCGCCAGCGCATCGCCATCGCCCGCGTCCTCCTGAAGAACGCGCCGATCCTCGTCCTCGACGAGGCGACCTCCGCACTCGATTCGGAGGTCGAGGCCGCGATCCAGGACAATCTGACGACGATGATGCGCGGCAAGACGGTGATCGCCATCGCCCACCGTCTGTCGACCATCGCCGCGCTCGACCGCCTGATCGTGCTGGATGCGGGCCGGATCGTCGAAGAGGGCACCCATGCCGAACTCGTGGCGCGGGGCGGGCTCTACGCCGAACTCTGGGGCCGACAGTCGGGCGGCTTCATCGGCGCAAAGGCGGCCGAACAATCGGCCGACGCTTAGTTTTGATTCGTTCCAGAGCTTCCGGGAAAGCCGAACGCTTTCAATGAGGGGCGGTCGCAGAAGGCTGAAACCCGAGCGATCCTCGGCCCTGCGCCACCGCAGTGCCACAGTTCGAGCGGCATCTTGCCCCGATTCCCTTGCATCGGCTGGACAACAAGGTCTCGCACGCCTAAGAAATCGCGCCGATGAGGAGCCGTGCGCCCGGCGATGCGCCAGCATCGCCACGCTTCGGCGGGTGGAGGACGACGCGCAGCGCCGCGTCCGATCCAGATGGGGAAGGAGCGCCATTCCGTGAGCGTCAACGAGACCGCAGAGCCGACCCGCCGGGACTTCCTCTACATTGCCACCGGGGCGGTCGGAGCGGTCGGCGCCGTTTCGGCGCTCTGGCCGTTCATCGACCAGATGAACCCGGACGCCGCGACGCTGGCGCTCGCCTCCATCGACGTCGACGTCAGCCAGGTGGCGGAGGGTCAGTCGATCACCGCCAAGTGGCGCGGCAAGCCGGTCTTCATCCGCCAGCGCACGGACGAGGAGGTGCAGTCGGCCAAGGAGGTCAAGCTCGACGAGCTGAAGGACCCGGTCGCACGCAACGCCAATCTGCCGAGCGACGCCCCGGCGACCGACGAGAACCGCTCGGCGCCCGGCAAGGAAAAGTGGCTCGTGATGGTGGGCGTCTGCACCCATCTCGGCTGCATCCCGCTCGGCGAGTCCGGCGACTTCGGCGGCTGGTTCTGCCCGTGCCACGGCTCGGAATACGATACGGCCGGCCGCATCCGGCAGGGCCCGGCGCCCGAGAACATGGCCGTTCCGGCCTTCGAATTCACCTCCGACACGACCGTGCGCATCGGCTGACGACAGGGAGACTCTCAGAACAATGTCCGCTGGTCACTCCTCCTATGTCCCGTCGCAGGGCCCCATGCGCTGGCTCGACGCGCGCCTGCCGCTGCCGCGTCTCCTCTACGATTCCTTCGTCGCCTTCCCGGTGCCGCGCAACCTGAATTACGCCTACACCTTCGGCGGCATTCTCGCGCTGATGCTGGCGGTGCAGATCATCTCCGGCGTCGTGCTCGCGATGCACTATGCCGCCAACGCCTCGCTCGCGTTCAACTCGGTCGAGTCGATCATGCGCGACGTGAACTGGGGCTGGCTGCTGCGCTACATGCACGCCAACGGCGCCTCGTTCTTCTTCATCGCCGTCTACCTGCACATGTTCCGCAACTTCTACTACGGCTCCTACAAGGCGCCGCGCGAAGTGCTGTACATCCTCGGCGTGGTGATCTTCCTCCTGATGATGGCGACCGCCTTCATGGGCTACGTCCTGCCCTGGGGCCAGATGTCGTTCTGGGGTGCGACGGTGATCACCGGCTTCTTCACCGCCTTCCCCTTTATCGGCGACCCGATCCAGCAGCTGCTGCTCGGCGGCTTCGCGGTGGACAACGCGACGCTGAACCGCTTCTTCGCGCTGCACTACCTGCTGCCCTTCATGATCGCCGGCGTCGTGATCCTGCACATCTGGGCGCTGCACGTCACCGGCCAGACCAACCCGACGGGCGTCGAGATCAAGTCGGACAGGGACACCGTGCCCTTCACCCCACATGCGACGGTCAAGGACGGCCTGGCGATGGTCGTGTTCCTGCTCGTCTTCGCCTACTTCATCTTCTACATGCCGAATTTCCTCGGCCACGCGGACAACTACGTCCCGGCGAACGCGCTGAAGACGCCCGCGCACATCGTGCCGGAATGGTACTTCCTGCCGTTCTACGCGATGCTGCGCGCCATCACCTTCAACATCGGCCCGATCGACTCCAAGCTCGGCGGCGTCCTGGTGATGTTCGGCTCGATCATCGTGCTGTTCTTCCTGCCGTGGCTCGACACCTCGCGGGTGCGCTCGACCGCCTTCCGTCCGATCTACAAGATCTTCTTCTGGATCATGATCGTCGACGTCATCATCCTCGGCTGGCTCGGATCGCGCCCGGCGGAGGGCATCTATCCGACGCTCGCGCTGATCGGCACGATCTACTACTTCGCGCACTGGCTGATCATCCTGCCGGTGGTCGGGCTGATCGAGACGCCGCGCCGCCTGCCGGCCTCGATCTCCGAGGCGGTTCTCGGTCCCGATCTCGGGGTCGGAACCGGAACCGGCAAGGGCGCCCCGCCGGCGCGCGCCGGTGCCGCGCCGCACAACGTGGCCTGACGCGAGTTCGAGGGGGACCATCATGAACCGACTTTTCGCAGCCCTCCTCGCGGCAGGCGTGGTGCTTGCGCCGGCGGCCTTCGCGCAGCAGGACAATGTCACCCCGGCGCCGTCGCCGGACGCGGCGACGACGACCCCGAGCGGCGAGGCCGGCCCGGCTGGCGGCGAGGCGGCCGATCATGGCGCCGGCGACGCCGCGGCGAGCGGTGAGCACGGCACGGTGCACTATCCGCTGAAGCATCCGCCGGAACTCTCCTGGACCTTTGCAGGACCCTTCGGCCACTGGGACATCGCCCAGCTGCAGCGCGGCTACAAGGTCTACAAGGAGGTCTGCTCGAGCTGCCATTCGATGGATCTCGTCGCCTTCCGCAACCTGTCTGCGCTCGGCTACGAAGAAGGGCAGATCAAGGCGATCGCCGCCGAATACACGGTGCAGGACGGACCGAACGGCGACGGCGACATGTTCGATCGACCGGCGATCGGCTCCGACCACTTCCCGCATCCGTTCCCGAACCCGGAAGCGGCCGCGGCCGCCAACAACGGTGCCGCGCCGCCGGATCTTTCGCTCATCGCGAAAGCACGGGAGGTCGAGCGCGGCTTCCCGACCTTCCTGTTCGACATCTTCACCCAGTACAACGAAGGCGGCCCGGACTACGTGCACGCCCTCCTGACGGGCTATGGCCAGGATGCCCCGGCCGGGATCACGATCCAGCCGGGCACCCACTACAACCCGTACTTCATCTCCGGGCCGGCGCTGGCTATGCCGCCGCCGCTGTCGGACGGACAGGTGACCTACGACGACGGCTCGCCGGAGACGACCGACCAATATGCGCGGGACGTCGGCGCCTTCCTGATGTGGGCCGCCGAGCCGCATCTCGTCGAGCGCAAGGCGACCGGCTTCGTGGTGATCATCTTCCTCCTGGTCTTCGCCGGGCTGGTCTACACGGTGAAGAAGCGGGTCTGGGCCGGCGCGCATTGAGCCTCCCTGCAGCGTGAACGAGAAGGGGCCTGGACGGCCCCTTTTTCTTTGAGTTGAGTACAGCCCATGACCCAGACCGCCTTCGACTTCGCGTCGATCATCCGGACGATCGCCGACTACCCGCTGCCTGGGATCCAGTTCCGCGACATCACCACGCTGCTCGCGGATCCGGATGCCTTCCGGACGGCGGTGGATCTCCTGGTGCAGCCCTACAAGGGCGAGACGGTCGAGAAGATCGCCGGGATCGAGGCGCGAGGCTTCATTCTCGGGGGCGCGATGGCGCACCAGCTCGCCGCTGGCTTCGTGCCGATCCGCAAGCGCGGCAAGCTGCCGCACGAAACCGTACGCGTCGCCTATTCGCTGGAATACGGCATCGACGAGATGGAGATGCACAAGGACGCGGTGCGACCCGGCGAGCGGGTGGTGCTGACCGACGATCTGATTGCGACGGGCGGCACGGCCGAGGCGGCGGTGAAGCTCCTGCGCGAGCTCGGCGCCGACATCGTGGCGGCCTGTTTCGTGATCGACCTGCCGGAACTCGGCGGTCGCAAGCGGCTGGAGGCGATGGGCGTGACGGTCCGAACGCTGGTGGAATTCGCCGGACATTGACGGGGCCCGACAGCCTTCTACCTCGGCCTTAGCAACCGGCCGCGGACAGTCCGGGCCGCTTGAACGCCGAGAGGAGCCTGTCATGAGCCGCCGCGCACCCGTTGCCGTCACACTTGCCGCCGCTGCCCTGCTGTCGCCGCTGACTGCCGTCGCGCAGGATGCGGCCGCCCCCTCGACCGAGGCGAAGCCGAACGATCTTCTGAACGCGGCGCTGTGGATGCAGGAATCGGTCGAGTACAAGGCGAACGCCGTCGGGATCTTCGCTTTCGCCAAAGCAAGGCTGGACGCCGCTCTGACGGACAAAGGCGCGAGCGCCCTCGACCAGAGCGACGCCGGGGACAAGCCGCCCGCGATCATCATCGATCTCGACGAAACGGCGATCGACAACTCGGCTTACGAGTCCGGGCTCGTCACCACCAATGCCGACTACAGCTCCAAGACCTGGGCGGAGTGGGTCGATGCCAAGCAGGCGAAGGCGGTGCCTGGCGTTCTCGATTACCTCGGTTATGCCGACGGCAAGGGCGTGAAGATCTTCTATGTCAGCAACCGCACGGCGGACCAGGAAGAGGCGACGCGGGCCAACATGCAGGCGCTCGGCTTTCCGATGGGCGGCAACGTCGACACCTTCCTGATGAACAAGGAGAAGGACGGCTGGGGCTCCGACAAGGAGGCACGCCGACAGTTCGTGGCGAACGAGTACCGCGTCGTCGCGATGGTCGGCGACAACTACGGCGACTTCACCAAGGCCGCCGGCGGCACGGCGCCGGAGCGGATGGCGGCCTTCGAGAAGGACCAGGCGCACTTCACGACGGACTGGTTCATGTTGGCCAACCCGACCTACGGCTCATGGGAGTCGACCGCCTTCGGCAACGACTACAAGCTGTCGGCGGACCAGAAGCGCGCGATGAAGCAGGACGCGCTGGAGCCGTGGACGCCGAAGGCGGCGCAGTAAGTAACCGATCGAACGGTCATGCGGCCGGCCCACAGGGGCCGGCATTGCCTGGCCCAGAGGCGGCCTCAATCCACCGGCACGAAGAACGAACCGTCGAGCTCGAAAACCGTGGTGCCGTCCTGGTTGACTCCCTCGCTGTGGGTCTCGGCGATGCCCCAGCCCGGCCGGCTGTTCGAGACCCGCTTGGCTGTCACGGTCTGCCGGAAGGTGACGGTATCGCCGGCGAAGACCGGCTTCAGCCACCGCAGATTGCGGATGCCGGGTGAGGGGCCGAAGTTCGGCTCCGGGTTGCCGGCCTCGACGTGGCGGCGGGCGAGTGCGGCGCGCAGCTCGGCATTCAGCCGCATGTAGACGGAGGCCGTGTGCCAGCCCGAGGCGCAGAGCCCGCCGAACAGCGAGCGCTCGGCGGCGGCTTCGTCGAGGTGGAAGGGCTGCGGGTCGAACTTCGCCGCGAAGCGCTTGATGTCCTCAGCGGTGAAGTGATGCGCGCCGAGCTCGAAGCGTTCGCCGACCACGACGAGATTCCAGAAGCTCATTCCGCCGCTCCCTCCCGGGTCAGCATCATGACCGTATACTCCGCCTCGAGCACGGGTCCACTGGCGGTCGACAGCGCGTTGCGCAGCTTGACGATGCCGAGCCCCGGCCGGCTCGCGGAACGCCGCGCGTCCAGGACAGTCGCGGTGCCCGACAGCGTGTCCCCGGGGCGGACCGGCCGCAGCCAGCGAACGAAGTCGACCCCCGGCGAGCCCTGCGAGGTCGAGCCGAGGATGAAAGCGTCGCACATCATCCGCATCATCATCGCACAGGTGTGCCAGCCGGAGGCCGCAAGTCCGCCGAGGAGGCTGGCCTTGGCGGCCTCCTCGTCGAGATGGAAAGGCTGCGGGTCGAACTCGCTCGCGAATGCGACGATCTCGTCGCGCGTCACCGGGTAGGGGCCCAGCGGGAAGCTGGCGCCTGGCGGGAAGTCCTCGAAGCTGCGGACGGCGGGTTGAACGGCCATGCGACGCGCGCCGCCTATACGTTGAACTTGAACATCATCACGTCGCCGTCGGCGACGACGTATTCCTTACCCTCGTCGCGCGCCTTGCCGGCCTCCTTGGCCGCCACCTCGCCGCCGAGGCTGACGAAGTCCTGGTAGCCGATGGTCTGGGCGCGGATGAAGCCCTTCTCGAAGTCGGTGTGGATGACGCCGGCCGCCTGTGGCGCCTTCGAGCCCGCCTTGACGGTCCAGGCGCGGGCCTCCTTCGGGCCGGCGGTGAAGTAGGTGATGAGGTCGAGAAGCTGGTAGCCGGCGCGGATCAGCCGGTCGAGGCCGGGCTCGGTGAGGCCCATCGCCTCCAGGTAATCGCCGACCTCCTCCTCCGGCAACTGCGCGATCTCTGCCTCGATCGCGGCAGAAATGACGACGCTGGCCGCGCCCTGGTTCTTCGCCATCGCCTCCACCGCCTCGGAGTAGGCGTTGCCGGTGGCGGCATCTGCCTCCTCGACGTTGCAGACATAGAGGACGGGCTTGGAGGTGAGGAGATTGAGGCCGCGCAGGATCGCGCGCTCCTCCGGGTCGTAGTCCTTGAGGAGGACGCGGACGGGCTCGCCGTTCTGCAGCTTGCCCAGCGCCGCCTCCATCACCGGCAGCACGGCCATCGCCTCCTTGTCCTTGCCGGTCGCCTTCTTGCGGGTGGCGGTGACGCGGCGCTCAAGGCTCTCGAGGTCGGACAGCATCAGCTCCGTCTCGACCGTCTCGGCGTCGGCGACCGGGTCGATGCGGCCCTCGACATGGGTGATGTCGTCGTTCTCGAAGCAGCGCAGCACGTGGACGATCGCATCGACCTCACGGATGTTGGCGAGGAACTGGTTGCCGAGCCCTTCGCCCTTCGAGGCGCCGCGCACCAGGCCGGCGATGTCGACGAAGGTGATGCGGGTCGGCACGACCTGCGCCGACTTGGCGATCCGGGCGATGTCCTTCAGCCGGGGATCGGGCACCGCGACGTCGCCGGTGTTCGGCTCGATCGTGCAGAAGGGATAGTTCGCCGCCTGCGCCGCCGCCGTCTTGGTGAGGGCGTTGAAGAGGGTGGACTTGCCGACGTTCGGCAGGCCGACGATGCCGCAGCGAAAACCCATGACTGTCCTTTGGAATTCGAGGCGCGAGCGATCACGCCGATCAGAGCCGGTATGTGACGTTTCGAGGGCGGAGGGTCAACAGCCGTGCCGTTCGCCCTACTCCTTGCCGAACAGCTTCTTCAGCATGTCGGCCATCGGGCCCTTTTCGGGGATCTTCACCTGCGGGACGCCCGAACGGGCCTGGCGGATGTGGCTCTGGCCCTTTGTCGCGCCGCCGCCCGGGGCACCCGCGCGCATGGCTGCGCCGCCGGCCGAGCCTTTGGCCGAACTCGGCTCCTCGGAGCCGGTCGTCGCGAGCGTGACGCGGTTGAGGAACTGCGCGTCCTCGCCCTTCACCACCAGTTCGAACTGCCCCGCGACCGCCTCGAGAAGGTCGTCGAGCCAGGGCCGGTCGACCTTGGCGAAGTCGCCGAGCACGTGCGGATTGACGGCTTCCTTGGTGCCGGGATGGCCGATGCCGAGGCGCAGGCGCCGATAGTCGCGTCCGAGATGCGCGTCGATGGACTTCAGGCCGTTGTGGCCGCCATGACCGCCGCCGGTCTTGATCCGGACCTTGCCGGGCGGCAGGTCGAGCTCGTCGTGGACGACGACGACGTCCTTCGGCTCGAGCTTGAAGAAGCGGACGGCCTCGCCGACAGACTCGCCGGAGACGTTCATGAAGGTCAGCGGCTTCAGCAGCAGGACCTTCTCGCCACCGATCTGGCCTTCGGCGATCTCGCCCTTGAACTTGCGCGCCCACGGCGAGAAGCCGTGGCGGCGGGCGATCGCATCGACCGCCATGAAGCCGATATTGTGCCGGTTGCCAGCATACTGGGGGCCGGGATTGCCCAATCCTGCGACGATGAGCATGTCCCGGCCTCCGGTGTCGTTGCGTGCGCCGATGGCGACTTACGCTTCGGTCTCGCCCTCGTCGCCGGCCTCGTCGCTCTCGGAGGCTTCGGACATGCCCGCCGCCGTGCCGGCGATGGTGGCGATGGTGAAGTCGCGGTCGGTGATCGCAAAGCTCACGCCGGCCGGCAGCTTGACCGCCGACGCGTGGATCGAGTCACCGATGTCGGTGTCGGTGAGGTCGACCGTGATGAACTCGGGGATCGCGGTCGCCGGGCAATGCACCTCGACCTCGTGGCGCACGATGTTCAGCGTGCCGCCGCGCTTGAGGCCCGGGGAGGCATCCTGCTTCTCGAAGTGCACCGGCACCTCGACCGACACCGAGGTGCCTTCGCCGACGCGCAGGAAATCGACATGGATGAGGAAGTCGCGGACCGGGTCGAGCTGATAATCCTTCGGCAGGACCTTGATGGTCTCACCGGCGAGCTCGATCTCGGCGACGTTCGTCATGAACCCGCCGGCGTGCAGACGCAGGAAGGTTTCCTTGTAGGGGATGGCGATCGAGAGCGGCGGCTGCTTGCCGCCGTAGATCACCGCAGGGATCATGCCGTTGCGGCGGAGATGTCTGGCGGCCCCCTTGCCGACCGTCTCGCGCGCCTCGGCCTTGACCGTGAAGGTCTGAGACATGGCTGTCGTCCTTTATCGTAACGGAGAGTCGCAGCCGGGGCCGAAGTGGTCCGGAAACGACGAAAAGCGGCCTCGGCCGCTTTCCTCCGCGTTGCCTCCAAGGGTGTCTACGCGGATCGCGGGCTTATAGCGGCAGCGGAAGGGGAGGGCAAGCGCGACGGGCGCACCCGGATCGCCGCGGGAGTCAGCGCGGCGGCAGCGCGAGAACAAAGTCGGCGATGGCCTCGCTCGCGTCGATCTGCCGGCTGGTGCGGCGCAGGAAGCGGGTGGCGCGGCGCCGGTCGCCGGGCCAGGCATGGCCGCCGCCTTCCACCTTCAGCACCGTCACGCCGCCCCCAGGCGGGCAGCCGGTATAGGACGTGCGGACGACGTGGGTGATGTCCCCCGGAGCGACGGGCGGCAGCGGCTCGTCCGCGGCGGGCTCGCCGCAGCCATTGTGCCGTGCCCAGAAGGCGGCGCTGTCATCCACCGGCAGCACGGTCCCACCGACGCCACGCCCGCCGAGCTGGCGCACCGCGCCGCCGTCGTACGGCATGATGCGATCGGCGGTGCCGTCGATCTGCAGCACGGCGACCGGCTGCGGCGGGCGGCAACCGGCTTCGATGTCGGCCGGCAGGGTGCCGGCGACGGCCGCAATGGCGAAGATGCGCTCCGAGAGCTGGCAGGCGAGACGGTGTGCGAAGAGCGCGCCGTTGGAGAGGCCTGCGGCGTAGATTCGAGCCGCGTCGACGGGCTCGGTCGTCTCGATCCGGTCGAGCAGCGCGGACACGAAGCCGACGTCGTCCTGCGGGTGGGGGATCGTCGTGCGGCCATCGTTCCAGCCGCGATCGATGCCGTCGGGATAGAGGACGATGAAGCCGCGCCGGTCGGCGATCTCGTCGAAGCCGCTCAGCCGCTGCATCCGCTCGCCGGTGCCGCCCCGGCCGTGGAACACGAGGAGCACCGGGAACCCCGCCTTCGGTGGCGGTCGATCCGGAACGTGCAGGCGGTAGGAGCGCTGGATGCCGGCAATGGTCAGCGTCGCCGTCGCGTCCGCCGAGGCGGGAGCGGCGCAGAGCGCGCCTGCCACGAGCGCCGCGCAGGCGAACACGATGGAACGGATGCGATCGGCGGAGAACAACATCGCCGTCGGGCTCCAAGCTGAAGGCGGATCGTCTCGGCTTGGTGATCGCCGAAAGCGGCGGCGCTGTGGCGCCGCCAAGCGATCGGCCCGGCAGCAGTTGCGGAGCGGTCGTCTCGACGTGCCGCGACCAGGGCACTCAGGCCGCGTGGGCGCCTTCCCGCCGGTCCTGCACGGTCAACCAGACGGCGGAGACGAGGAAGTAGAAGGCGCCGAAGGCGGCGTAGGGCGCGACGTCCGTCACGCCGGGCATGCCGGCTGTGGCGGCGCGCGCGACGAACAGGCAACCGGCGATGGCCGACTGCCCGCCGCTGAGGATCATGGCCCATTGCGCCCCGAAGCGCTTCCAGCGCCGTACGCCCGTGACGAGCTGGAACAGTCCGGACAGGGAGGCCCAGACGCCGAAGACGCCGAGGACGGCGTTCATGCTCCAGCCCAGAGCCACCGCGATCGCGACCGTGGTGACGATGCTGACGATGAGGTTCAGCCGCTGGCTGCCGTTGCGCGCGAGGCCGCCGCTCTGACGCGCGTCGAGGTAGTTGGCGACAGCGTCCCAGGCCGGGTAGGCGACAAGCAGTGCGGCGGCCACGGCGGGATCGGCATGGCCGACCGAAAAGGCCGCCGCCACCCACGCGACGGAGACGGCGGCTCGGATGAAATAGTAGCTCTTGAGCCAGCTGCGGCCGGCGGATGATGGTTGAGCGAATGCGTCGGGACATCGGGATATCTCCAGGTAAGTAACTACCTACTAGAAGGTAGAGAACGCAGCCGAAAGTGGGCATCGGCAATTCTTTTGACGCCTCGCTTCAACGTGAAGTGTCTGCCGTTCAGTTTCCGGAAGCCGTGATCCGGGCTACCCGCTGATCCGTCCGGGGCGACCGGCTGCCGCACGCTGGTGTTGTTTGGCGCGCGCCGGCTTCATTGCTGCCACTGCAGTGCCTGCGGGGCGCGTGGCGTTCAGTCCCGGCGTGAAAGACGATCGAGGAGTGGCGCCGTGATCACGCCGAAGACCTCTGGCGTTCCATAGGCTCGCGCCGAGAGCATCGCGCCGTGCACGGTCGCCATCACGATCTCGCCTTCGGCGACGGGGTCGGCGGCGTCGAGAACGCCCTCACGTCCGCCCCGCGCGATGACTGCGGAGAGCCAGTCGGCGAGGCCCCGGAAGTGGGCCCGCACCTCCCGGGCGACACCTTCGGGCAGCCGGGGCAACTCGCTCGCCAGCTGGGCGCAGACGCAGAACGGCGGATCGCTCCGAGCAATGCAGGCCTGCCAGTAGCTGACATAGCTGCCGAGGAGCTCTGCCGGACCGGCGATCTGACTTTCGAGGGACTCGAGCGCCGCCCGCGTCTCCGCGCGGTACCGCGCGACGAGAGCCTCGACCAGATCGGCCTTGGCCGGGAAATGGTGATGGATGCTGGCCTTGCGGATGCCGACGACCGCGGCGATGTCGGCATAGCTGAAGCCGTTGTACCCGCCGGCGACGACGAGATCGCGGGCGCTGGCAAGGATGGCGTCGGCGGTGCTGGAGGGACTGCTCACCCCGCTTGCCTACCTACAGGTAGGTGCAGATGCAAGCCCGATCTCGCCTCAGTCGAAGAGGCTCGACACCGACTCTTCCGACGCAGTGCGGGCAATCGCTTCGCCGAGGAGGTTGGCGGTGGTGATGACACGGATGTTGGGCGCGCTGGAGACGGCCGTCGTCGGCTGGATCGAGTCGCTGATCACCAGCTCCTCCAGCCGCGAGTTGGTGATGCGGGCCACCGCGCCGCCGGACAGGACGCCGTGGGTGATATAGGCGCGCACGCTGCGCGCGCCCTTGGCGAGGAGGGCGTCGGCAGCGTTGCAGAGCGTGCCGCCGGAATCGACGATATCGTCGATCAGAATGCAGTTGCGCCCGTCGACGTCGCCGATGACGTTCATCACCTCCGACTCACCCGGCCGCTCGCGCCGCTTGTCCACGATGGCGAGCTGCGAATCGAGCCGCTTGGCGAGCGAGCGGGCGCGCACCACGCCGCCGACGTCGGGCGAAACGATCATCAGGTTCGACAGGTCCTGATGTTCCTTGAGGTCGCGCGCCATCAGCGGGATCGAGAACAGGTTGTCGGTTGGGATGTCGAAGAAGCCCTGGATCTGCCCGGCATGCAGGTCGAGCGTCATCACGCGGTTGGCGCCGGCCTCGGTGATCAGGTTGGCGACCAGCTTGGCCGAGATCGGCGTGCGGCCGCCGGCCTTGCGGTCTTGGCGGGCATAGCCGAAGTAGGGGATCACGGCGGTGACGCGCCTGGCCGACGCGCGGCGCAGCGCGTCGATCATGATCAGAAGCTCCATCAGGTGATCGTTCGCCGGATAGGAGGTCGACTGGATGACGAAGACGTCTTCGCCGCGCACGTTCTCCTGGATCTCCAGGAAGATCTCCTGGTCGGCGAAACGCTTCACCGAGGCCTGCCCGAGGGGCAGCTCCAGATATCTGGCGATCGCCTCGGCCAGCACGCGATTGGAGTTTCCGACAAAGAGTTTCATCGCGTCTCGCTCACGGGGAAGGTCGATCGGGCAGCGGCCGTCACGGCTGGGCTCTTAGCAATATGACAAAAAGATTCAAGCGATCCTCGGGTGTTTCCCGGCACGTGCCTAACGCGCTCTGTGCGCCTTTCATCCGGTGCGAGCCGAGGTGAGACCGCCGACCTGCCGCAGCGTTGCGGCGGCGATCGATGCAAGCGTGGAGTCGCTGACGAGCGACCACGGATCGGCCGCCGTCCCCGCGACGCGCTCCTGCCCCTGGATGCGATGCACCCGCTCGTCCCGCGGATCGAGCACGTCCCAGACATAGATGACGACCGTGTTCGATCCCTCGGACACAGCCGAGAAGTAGCCCTTCAGCCGCAGCGGGGGCGTCGGCGCGGTCGAGGGCAGGATCGCAACCCCGTTCGCTCCGGCATTGGCGGCGAGCGCACGCGAGAGCGCGGCCACCTTTTCCGGCGGGGCGCCGATCACCGGCAGAAACTGCACCTCGGCCCGGGCGGCGGCGCCGGGTGCGGTCTCGGCCAGGGCTCCGGTCGCGCCCGGCGCCGCGGCGGCCGCAACGGAGGATGCCGAAGCGCCGCTTCCGGCGATCGCGGCGCGCGGCTTGACGCCAAGACCGGGATCCGTGCTCGTGCAGCCGCAGAGACCGACAAGGACAAGACCGCCGACGGCGAGCAGCAGGCGTGAAGCGGTCGACGGCATGTGCGGCTCCCTGGACCGGTTCGACGAAGGTTGAGGGGGCTGACTAGCCCGGCAGGCAAAACGAAAGCTTAACGGCGCCTCGTCAGGCGACGACCGGAAGATCCAGCGGCAGGCGCGACAGCGGCTCGGGGTCGCCGTCCGTGGTGAGGTAGGTGCGGCCGAGCGTCATGGCGGTGTCGGTGTCGGAGTCCATGATGATCATGTGCGCGAACAGCGTCATGTTCGGCAGGATCGGCTCGGCATTGCCCGACATGAACATCGGCCGGTCCATCCAGGACGGGGCGTAGGTGGCGCCGAGCGAATAGCCGCAGGCGCTCAGCCGGTGCCGCACGAGATCGTGCTTTTCCATGACGGCGGCATGGGCGTCGAAGACGTCCCCGAAGGTGTGCTCCGGCCGCATCATGGCTTCGACCGCGTCGAGCGCCTCGCGGGCCGCGGCGTAAAGCTCCTCCTGACGCATCAGGGGTTTGCCGATGACGACGGTGCGCATGAGGGCGGCGTGGTACTGTGCCTTCACCCCCGCCCATTCGAGCGTCAGCTGGTCGGTCTCGTCGAGTGCGCGCCGGCCCGACTTGTAGCGGCACAGCAGCGCCTCGCGGCCGGAGCCGATGATGAAGGGGTTCGCCGGGTAGTCGCCGCCCGCCGCCAGGATGCTGCCCTGCAGGGCATGCAGGATGGCGGCCTCGTCCGCGCCTGGCTTGATCAAGGGCATCGCGGCGTCGAAGGCGTCGTCGGCGAGGCTGGCGGCTTGGCGGACGTAGTCGATCTCGGCCGGCGACTTCACCACGCGCAGCTTCGGCACGAGGTCGGAGGCGTCGCGCAGCGTGGCGAACGACCCGAGCCGCTCCTCGAGCTGCTTGCCCGCAGCCGCAGTCAGCCCATGGGTCGCCCATTCGACCCCGATGCGGGCGCCGAGCAGGCCCATGTCGTCGAGCATGTCGCGCAGGTCGATCGCCGGGTCGGCTGCGCCCCGGTCGCGCCACAGGACGATCGTGTCGATGATCGAAGTCTGCCGGGCCTGCCTGAGGTCGGCGGAGCGGGTGAGCAGGCGCATCTCGCCATCGGCCTTCACCACGAGGCACTGGAAGAAGACGAAGCCGAAGGAATCGTAGCCGCTCAGCCAGTACATCGACTCCTGCGCAAACAGGAGCATCGCGTCGAGCTTGCGCTCGGTCATCTCCAGCATCAACCGGTCGCGCCGGGCGGCGAATTCGTCACGCGTGAAGTGGAGCATTTTCAGCTCTCCAGGATGATCGCGGAGAGCTGGCGGCCGTAATCGGGCTCGCTGCGATGCGTCGTCCGCCGATAGGAATAGAAGTGGCCTTCGTTCGCGTAGGTGCAGGCGCCGACGAAGCCGGCCGCGACGCCCGAGCGGCCGAGCCGGGCGACGATGTAGCCCGGGAGATCGAACTGGCGCTTGTCGGATGCGTGGCCGGGCGCGAAGAAGCGGGCCGCCTCCGGCTCAGCCGCGCCGATGCGCTCGGCCATGTCGGCGCCGACCTCGTAGTTCGGCTGGGTGATGGTCGGGCCGAGGATGGCGGTGATGCCCGAGCGCGATGCACCGAGCGACACCATGGCGTCGAGGGTCGCCTCCAGCACGCCGCCGGTGGCCCCGCGCCAGCCGGCATGCGCCGCGCCGATCACCCGTGCTTCGGGATCGGCGAACAGGACAGGGCCGCAGTCGGCGGTGACGACGCCGACGGCAAGGCCGGGCGTCGCGGTGACGACGGCATCGACCTTCGGCCGCGCGCCGGCGGCAAAGGGTTCGGTGACGGCGATCGCTTCAGCCGAATGGACCTGCCAGGGCGTCGCCAGCCGCTCCGCATCGGAGCCAAGGAAGGCGAGAGCTCGGTGGCGGTTTTCGGCCACCGCGTCAGGTTCATCCTGGGAGCCGATGCCGGTGTTGAGGCCGGCATAGAGGCCAGTCGAAATGCCGCCGCGCCGGGTGAAGAAGCCATGCCGGATGCCGGGAAAGGCCAGGGCGTCGGCCGTCACGACATCGGCCTCGGTCAGCGACGGATAGGGGGTCGGGCTCGGGTCGGACATTGCGCGGGATCGTGGTTGAGGGGCGAGGGGAAGTCAATCGGCCTGTGACGGCGCGAAGGGTGGCAGCGCGAGCGGCGCAGAGGCGACGGCGAGGACCTTGAAGAGCCGGCCCATCTGCCCGGGGCCGGTGCCGGCGAGCCGTTCGACGGCGGCCGTGATGACCGCGCGGGCCGCCGCGCTCCCATCGGCGCCGAGCGCGCCGGCGCGCTCCAGGAGACCAAGCGCCAGAAGCGTGTCGCCCTGTTCAGCGACCGCGGAGACCGTGAGCCGCGCCGCTTCGAACCTCGCCGCCAGGCGGGCGAAGTCGACGTGGCTGGTGATGTCGATCTCGCCCGGGCGCGTCAGCGGGTCGGCATAAGCGTGGCCGCCGATCGCCTGCAGGGTGTCGCCGAATTCCGTGAGGGCATGACCGTAGTCGAAGAACAGGGCAGCCCCGCCGTCGCGCGCGAGCCGGGCTGCGAGATGGCCGGCAAGCGCTTCGCGCTCGGGCGAGACCTCGAGTACCGCCCCGGCGGCCGGCGGCGGCAGACGCGCCATGAGGTCGCCCGGCGGCTGGAGCGCCTGCGGGCAGAGCACGAAGGAGAGGCGGCCGCCTGCGCTGGCATCGATGCAGCGCTCACGCCAGGCGGTGCCGTCGAACACGAACTGCCGGATGGCGACGGCGTCGAACAGCTCGTTGCCGACGAGGAGCAATGGGCCCGGCTCGACGTCTTCCAGCCGGCGCAGGCGCCGGACCGGAAGGTCGAAGGGCGCCAGCGTCTCGGCCTGCAGCGCCGCCAGCCTGTCGCTGACCTCCACGAGGCGGATGCGGGCAGCCCGCAGAAGATCGGGAGCCACCCGTCGCAGCGTCCGCAGAATGTCGGCCATGAGCGTGCCGCGCCCGGGACCGATCTCGGCGAGCGTGACCGAGGCTGGGGTCCCGAGCCCGCGCCAGGCGGCGATCAGCCAGACGGCGACGAGTTCGCCGAAGATCTGACTGATGTCCGGCGCGGTGACGAAGTCGCCGCTCCGCCCGAACGGCATCTGGCGGCTGTAGTAACCGTGCTCGCGGTCGAACAGCGCGAGGTTCCAGAAGCGGTCGAGCCGCATCGGCCCGTCGCGCCGGATGGCCTCGGCGATGCGCCGGCCGAGAGGCGTCATTCGGCTGCCGGCGCGGCGCCCGGCTCGAGCCGCGGAGCATACGTACGCTCGCGCGCCGTCAGGAGGCCCCATGCGGCGACGAAGAGCATCGGCACCGACAGGACCATGCCCATCGTCAGCCAGCCGCCATAGAGATAGCCGAGCTGGACGTCCGGCATGCGGAAGAACTCGACGAAGATGCGCGAACACGCATAGAAGCCGAGGAAGGCGCTGCCGACGAAGCGCGGCTTGCGCAGCATCTTGAAGTGATGGGTGAGGAGCCGCAGGAGGAGAAACAGCGCGATCCCCTCCAGTCCGGCCTCGTAGAGCTGGCTCGGATGGCGCGGCACGTCGCCGCCGGTCGGGAACACCATCGCCCAGGGCACGTCGGACGGGGCGCCCCACAGCTCCCCGTTGATGAAGTTGGCGATGCGGCCGAAGAACAGCCCGAACGGCACGACGGCGGCGACCACGTCGATCAGGCTGAACAGGGGCAGTCGACGCGAACGGGTGAACAGGATCAGCGCGAGGACGACGCCGACGAGGCCGCCATGGAAGGACATGCCGCCCTCCCAGATCGCGAAGGCCGCGAGCGGATCCTCCAGATAGCGGCCGAAGTCGTAGAACAGGATCGAGCCGAGCCGGCCACCGACGACGATCCCGAGCGTCACCCAGAGGATGAAGTCGTCGATGTCGGTCTTGCTGATCGGCGAGACGCCGTTTGCCCAGAGCCGCGGGTTGCCCGCCAGGCTGCGGGCATAGAGCCAGCCGCACAGGATGCCCGCGACATAGGCGAGCCCGTACCAGTGCAGCCTCACGGGCCCGAGCTGGAGGAGCACCGGATCGATGTTGGGATAGCTCAGGATCGCCATCAGGGAGAGGCTGGACATGCCGTTCGTCGCTCCGTCCGAGGGATCGCCGCCGCGGCCTTCGGCGGGCGCGCGGACTCTTGGCCCCCGCCCGTGCAGGCGTCAAGCACCGCCGGCGGCATTGCCAAGCACCCGCTGTGGACATACCTCCTCTCCACGACGGCGAGCACCGCCCGAGCCAGCGCCCCGTGCGGATCCGCCGCGGCGGCCACAGATACGGAGTGACGCATGAGCAGCAACCGGGCCCCGAACCGACTTCTGGACGAGTTCGCGCGGATGATGACCGACGCGGCCGGCGCTGCGCAGGGCGTGCGGCGGGAGATGGAGACCGCCTTCCGTGCCCAGGGCGAGCGCCTGCTGAACCAACTCGACCTCGTGCAGCGCGAGGAGTTCGAGGCGGTGCGCGAGATGGCGGTGAAGGCCCGCGTCGAGAACGAGGCGCTGAAGAAGCGCCTGAGCGAGCTCGAAGCCCGGATGCAGGCCGCGTCCCCTACCGCCTGACGGGCTTTTCCACAGGCGCTCCACCGGGTTTTCAACAGCCGAGGCGCCCGAGGGCGAAGACGAATGTCGTTGCGCCGGAGTCGGTTAGCGGGCCTTGCCCAGAAGCCGCCACATCCGGCGCGACGTGAAGTTCTTAATAAATTCCTTTCACCACTTAGCTCGCAGACTCCCCTTCGATACATTGATTCATAAGGGTGATTCGTCGGCGGCGGCGACACGGCCCGAAGCGGATGCAGGACCTGCGCCACGTCGTGCGGGTCGATGCCGGATGCGGCCGGCGGCATCCGCCCATCAGGCGGAAACGAGGAGTGGCGAAATGAATCTGGGAGAGGTCGGGGTCGAGCGCGACTCCAATCCCGTCGATCTGATCGAGGTGGTGGCATCGGCCCGCGACTGGTCGTTCGAACGATCCGGCGACGACGAGATCGCGGTGTCGGTCGCCGGCGTCTGGACGAGCTATCAGGTCTCCTTCTCCTGGCTGGAGGACTACGAGGCGCTGCATCTCGGCTGCGCCTTCGACATGAAGATCCCGGCGCATCGCGAGGCCGAGGTTCTCAAGCTCCTGTCGCGCATCAACGAGCAACTCCTGATCGGCCATTTCGATCTGTGGCCGCAGGAGGGCGCCGTGATGTTCCGGCACGCGCTGCTCCTGTCCGGCGGTGCCGAACCGACGAGCCAGCAGGCCGAGCAGCTCCTGACTTGCGCGCTCGAGTGCTGCGAGCGGTACTATCAGGCGTTCCAGTTCGTCGTCTGGGCGAACAAGGATGCCGAGGAGGCGCTGGCCTGCGCGGTGTTCGAGACGGTGGGCCACGCATGAGCGCGTTGCGCATCCTGCTTCTCGGCGGCGGCAACATGGGCGGTGCGCTCGCCCGGGGCTGGTTCGCGGGCGGCGGCGAGGCGCTGGACGTGACGCTCGTCGATCCGAAGCTCGGCGATGCGATCCGGCCGCTCGTCGAGGCTGGCTCGGTGCGCCATGCACAGGCGGTTCCTGCAGAGACGGCCGACGTCGTGGTCGTCGCGGTGAAGCCGCAGATGATGGATGCGGCGCTGCCGGCGCTGAAGCCGGCCATCGGATCCTCCACCCTGGTTGTCTCCATCGCGGCAGGCACACCGATTGCCGCCATCGAGCGGCATCTCGGCGAGGTGGCGGTGGTGCGAGCGATGCCGAACACCCCGGCGCTGATCGGCCGCGGCATCACCGGCTGCTTCGGCAATGCGCGCGTCGGCGAAGCCGAGCAGGCGGTGACCGAGCAGTTGCTCGCCGGCTGCGGGCCGGTCGAGTGGGTCGGCAGCGAGGCGCTGATCGACGCGGTCACCGCGGTCTCGGGCAGCGGGCCGGCCTATGTCTTCTACCTGACCGAGGCGCTGGCGGAGGCCGGAGCCGCCGCAGGGCTCGACCCGGACCTGGCGATGCGCCTTGCGCGGGCGACCGTGTCCGGCGCCGGCGAGCTGATGCGCCAGTCGGACGAGACGCCGGCACGGCTGCGCCAGAACGTCACTTCGCCGAACGGCACGACGGCGGCGGCGCTCGGCGTGCTGAGGGCGGCGGAGGGTGGGCTTGCTCCGCTGATGCGCGAGGCGGTGGCGGCGGCCAAGCGCCGGGCGGAAGAGCTGTCGCAGGGCTAAGCTGAGCGGGGGGCGGGATGGGCGCGGCGAGCGGAGAACGGGCGGCCGAGATCGGCTTCGACGAGTTCATGAAGGTCGACATCCGGGTCGGCACGGTGGTGTCCGCCGAGCCCTTTCCGGAGGCGCGCAAGCCGGCGATCAGGCTCGCGATCGATTTCGGCGACCCGATCGGGATCAGGAAGTCCTCGGCGCAGATCACCGTGCACTACCGGCCGGAGGATCTCGTCGGCCGTCAGGTGGTGGCGGTGGTCAATTTCCCGCCGCGCCAGATCGGCCCGATGATGTCCGAGGTCCTGACGCTCGGCGTGCCGGACGCCAACGGCGCCGTGGTGCTGCTGCAGCCGAGCCTCGCGGTCCCGAACGGCGGGCGGATGTTCTGAGCCTGAGACGGATTAGTGATGTCCTGAAGCGCGGTGACTCCGACCGCGCCGTCTACCCTTACGCCGGG
Organism: Mangrovibrevibacter kandeliae; assembly: GCF_024519155.1. Taxonomy (GTDB): domain Bacteria; phylum Pseudomonadota; class Alphaproteobacteria; order Rhizobiales; family Rhizobiaceae; genus Mangrovibrevibacter; species Mangrovibrevibacter kandeliae. The sequence goes on from NZ_JANIFJ010000001.1 coordinate 504,399, forward strand.
ATCCGAACCATCGCGCGCAGGCCGCCGAGATCGCTGGTCGACAGCAGGATGTCACCGCCGTGGCTGCGAGCGATGTCGCGGGCGATGGCGAGCCCCAGCCCGGTGCCGCCGGCATCGATGTTGCGCGCCGGGTCGAGGCGCACGAAGGGCTTGAAGACCTCCTCGCGCTGCTCCGGCGCGATTCCCGGCCCGTCATCCTCGACGCTGACGGTCAGCCAGCGCCCCTCGTGCCGGGCGGTCAGGCGGACGCGCTCGGCGTGGCGCAGGGCGTTGGAGACGAGGTTGGTCAGGAGCCGGATGAAGGAGTCCGGCCGAACCATCAGCCGCGGATCGCCGACGATGTCGGTGTCGAGCCGCTTGTCTTTCAGGCGTGCTTCGCCACGGAACTTGGCGAAGACCGGCTCGAGGTCGAGCTCGCCGACATCCTCTCCCGACTCCCCGCGCGCGAAGGCGAGGTAGCCCTCCAGCATCCGCTGCATCTCGTCGACGTCCTGGTTCAGCTCCTCGCGATCCTCCACGTCGCCGATCAGGGCGAGCTGCAGCCGGAAGCGGGTGAGAACCGTGCGCAGGTCATGGCTGACGCCGGTGAGCATGGCGGTGCGCTGCTCCATCTGCCGCTCGATGCGGTCGCGCATCTGAATGAAGGCAAGCGAGGCCCGGCGCACTTCGGAAGCGCCGCGCGGCCTGAAATCCTGCGGCATCGGCTGGCCGCGCCCGAACCCTTCGGCGGCTTCCGCGAGCGTCTGGATGGGGCGGATCTGATTGCGCAGGAAGAGGATGGCGATCAGCAGGAGCACGAGCGCGGTGCCGACCATCCAGACGAGGAAGATGTGGGTGTTGGAGGCATAGGCCGAATTGCGGCGGGCGAAGACGCGCAGGATTCCCCGCTGAAGCTGGATGCGGATCTCGACGATGCGCGAGTTGCCGACCGTGTCGATCCAGAAGGGCCGGTTGATCTGCTTGGTGATCTCTTCCGACAGGATGCCGTCGAGGATGTTGAAGAACGGCTTGGCGGCGGGCGCCGGCAGGGGCTCGGGCGGCAGGATGGCGATGTTGAGATCGAGCTTGTCGCGGGCGATGCGCACGATCTGCGCGTAATCGGCGTCCTGCGGATAGGTGTCGATGACGTCGATGACCGCGGCGATGTCCTGCACGACGGCGTTCGACAGGCGCTGGGTCACCATCTGCCAGTGCCGCTCCATGAAGACGCCGGCGACGACCGACTGCAGGAGCACCATCGGCGCGATGATGATGATCAGCGACCGCGGATACAGGCCTTTCGGCATGTAGCGGGCGAACCAGCGCGGAATGTGCCGCAGCGGGCCGCGCCACGGGTCGATCCGGGGCAGGCGGCGCGGCGCGCGGGTGCGGATCAGGTCGACCAGCGCCATGCCGCACGTCCTCCGTCAGTCGGTGTTGAGGCGGTAGCCGATGCCCCGCACGGTCTGCAGCCACAGCGGGTTGGCCGGGTCCGGCTCGATCTTGCGGCGCAGGCGGTTGATCTGCACGTCGACCGTCCGCTCGCCGACCTCCGCCTCGTCGCCGAGGAGATCGAGCCGCTGGATCGTCTCGCCCGCCTTCTCGGCGAACTGGACCATGATCTCCTGCTCGCGTTCGGTCAGGCGGATGATGTCCGGCCCGCGCTTCAGCTCCTTGCGCGACAGCGAGAAGGTGAAGGGGCCGAAGCGCACGTGCTCGAGCTTCTGGATCGGCGCGGGGACGCCGCGCTTCAGGACGTTGGTGATGCGCAGGAGGAGCTCGCGCGGATCGAAGGGCTTGGCGAGATAGTCGTCGGCGCCTGCCTCGAGGCCGGAGATGCGATCCTCGGTTTCCGAGCGGGCGGTCAGCATCAGGATCGGGATTTCGCGCTTGCCGTTCATCGTGCGCACGAGATCCAGGCCGCTTTCGCCCGGCATCATCACGTCGACCACCATGAGGTCGAAATCGAGGCCGCAGAGGATCTTGCGGGCCTCGGCCGCGTCGGCCGCAACCGATACCCGAAAACCCTGCTCGCTCAGAAAGCGCGACAGGAGGCTGCGGATGCGCCGGTCGTCGTCGACCACCAGCAGATGCGGCGCGTCGTCGCCGGGCGAGGCGCGCCGCGCCACGCCGTTATCGGGATCCGCCACTCGCGCCTCCGTTGATGCCCTGCCGCATGAACCAGTCGCGGGCGGACTTGCGGTCGTGCGCCATGCGGTAGAGAAAGCCGGCGACGTCCCGCGCGTCCTCGCAGTCGGCGGTCAATGCGGCATCGATGCGGCGGACCTGCGCCCGCGACAGTTCGAGAGTCAAGCGACGCCCGGCTTCGGTCGGGTAGAGCCGCCGCTGGCGGCGATCGGTCTCGCCCGCGACCTGGCAGACGAAATCACTCTCCACCAGCTGCCTCAGCACCCGCGCCAGGGACTGCTTGGTGATGCGCAGGAGATCCAGCAATTCAGCGATGGTCATGCCGGGATTGCGATTGACGAAGTGCAACACCCGATGATGCGCCCGTCCGAACCCGTAGCGCTCCAGGATCGAATCCGCGTCGGCGGTGAACTCGCGATAGGCGAAGAACAGGAGTTCGATCATCCTGAAGTCGAGGTCGCCTCGCGTCGGCAGGGCGTCGCGGACGATGCGGTCGGCACAGTCAGTGACGAGGTCGAGGTCTTCGGCGGAATGATCCATGAAAAAGGTCAGCACTGTTGACGTATCTCTCTCCCATTGTTACACCACTGCCGGGCCGATGGAACACAATTGGCAGCTATCGGCCCGCCCCTGCAGACGAGTGAAGGCACGAGGCCGGTGCGCCGCCCCGCGATCCGCGACTGTCGAGGCCGACACTGCCGAAGAGGATCGACCTCCGGCGATCGACATCGCGGCGGGTCGGCACACGAGAGGGAGCGCGCCGAAGGCGTGGAGACGAGATGACGTCAGTGCCGTTTGATCAACGCGACGGGCAGATCTGGATCAATGGCGACTTCGTGCCGTGGAAGGAGGCCAAGATCCACGTGCTGACCCACGGCCTGCACTACGCCAGCGCCGTGTTCGAGGGCGAGCGCGCCTATGGCGGCGAAATCTTCAAGCTGCGCGAGCACACCGAGCGGCTCGTCGAATCCGGCCGGCTGCTCGGCTTCCAGATCCCCTACAGCGCCGAGGCGATCGACGCGGCCTGTGTCGAACTGCTCGCGCGGCAGGGCTTCAGCGACGCCTATGTCCGGCCGATTGCCTGGCGCGGCAGCGAGTCGCTCGGCGTGTCGGCGCAGCAGAACCGGATCAACCTCGCCATCGCGATCTGGCAGTGGCCGAGCTATTTCGACCCGGAGCAGCGGATGAAGGGCATCCGGCTCGACATGGCCGAGTATCGCCGGCCCGATCCGCGCACCGCGCCCTCCAAGGCCAAGGCGACGGGCCTCTACATGATCTGCACGATCTCCAAGCATGCGGCCGAGGCCAAGGGCTATGCCGACGCGCTGATGCTCGACTGGCGCGGCCACGTCGCCGAGGCGACGGGCGCGAACGTCTTCTTCGTCAAGGATGGCGTGATCCATACGCCGAACGCCGACTGCTTCCTCAACGGCATCACCCGTCGCACGGTCATCGACCTCGCCAGGCGGCGCGGCTACGAGGTGCGGGAGCGCACGATCCTGCCGGAGGAACTGTCCGGCTTCTCGGAGTGCTTCCTGACCGGTACGGCTGCCGAGGTGACCCCCGTTTCGGAGATCGGCGAGTACCGCTTCACGCCGGGCGACATCAGCCGCCAGCTCGTCTCGGACTATGCCGACGCGGTGCAGCCGAGGCGCGCGGCAGCCGAGTGAGGCGCGAGGAGGGCCGACCGTGGGACAGCTGACGGCCGAGATCGTTCCGGTCACGCCCTTCCAGCAGAATTGCTGCCTGTTGTTCGATGACGAAACTCGTGTCGGCGTGGTGGTCGATCCGGGCGGCGACGTCGACCGGATCGTCGCGGCCATCGATCGTCTCGGTCTGTCGATCGAGGCGATCTGGCTGACGCATGGCCATATCGACCATGCCGGCGGCGCGATGGCCCTGAAGCAGGCGCTCGGCGGTGTGGCGATCATCGGGCCGCACCAGGCCGACAGGATGCTGCTCGAGCGGATCGAGGAGCAGGCCAAGATGTTCGGCGTCCCCGGCACGTATGCCAATGCGACGCCGGACCGCTGGCTCGAAGAGGGGGACGAACTCGGCTTCGGCTCGCATCGCTTCACCGTCCTGCACTGCCCCGGGCATTCGCCGGGCCATGTGGTCTTCGTCGATCCCGACGCACGCTTCGTGCATGTCGGCGACGTGCTCTTTGCCGGATCGGTCGGCCGCACCGATCTGCCGGGTGGCGACCATGCCGCGCTGATCGCCTCGATCAAGATGAAGCTGCTGCCGCTCGGCGACGACTACGGCTTCATCTGCGGCCACGGACCGGGCGGCCGGCTGGGGGAGGAACGCCGCAGCAATCCCTTCCTCGTTGGCGCATCGTCGGCATAAGGCTCTGGCGGCGCGCGGCTGAGACGGACTTCGCTTTCCGATGCCGTGCCGACGGCGGGGCCGCGCCGCAACGCCCGGCTCAATCGTTTGCGGTGAGCCGGTAGTGCGGTCCGATGCGGATCAGCTTAGCCGGGCCGGCCTCGATGATCTCGATGCCGTCGGGCGCAACGGGCCGCCGATCGATGCGGCTCGCCGACACGTCGATGACCTTCATCTGGGGCAGCGCACGCGGCTGCGGCCTCGGCTCGTAGCCCGGGCCACCGCCAGAGACGCCCCCCGGATCGACGCCGACGATGGCAATGCCTCCGAGACCCGAGGGGTAGCCGGTTCCGACGTCGAGGTACCGCTCGTCACCGCCATCCCGGTGGTGGCGGCGCTCGAAATGCCGGTGACCGCGATCCTCGTCCCAGTCGTACACGTGGGGCGCGCTGATGCCATAGGTCGCATGGCCGCCGGCGCGACCGACCTGCGTCCCGCGACGCCGCTGCCCGTCGCTGTGGCCGGCCTGCCAGCGGTCGCCGCCGTGGCTGCCACTCCATATGGCGGACCGGCCTCGGTGCGGATCCTGCGCGTGGCTCACGCCGGGAGCGAGGGTGAGCGTGCCGGCGAGGATCGCCAGAACCAAGAGGCTTCGATCGTCAGGGCGCGAGGTCGGGCAGCGCATGGGCTTCGTCCTTCTGTTAACCCGATGTTAACGCAGGACGACAGCCACGACCAGATCGATGATCCTCGAATCGATCGTCAGTTCGACAAAGCGCCCGGCAGCACGCGGCGCCGAGTGTGGCCGGAGGCGCCTCGGCGCTCTAAGACGCGAACTGCAGGTTCACCGCCTTCGGGCCTTTCCCGCGCCGATCCGGTTCGGTGTCGAAGGCGATCTTCTGGTTCTCGGTCAGGCCCGGCAGACCGGAGGCCTGAACCGCAGAGATGTGCACGAAGACATCCGGACCGCCGTCATCCGGCTTGATGAAGCCGAAACCCTTTTCCGTGTTGAAGAACTTCACGATACCAGTCTGGGCCATGCACGTGCTTCCCTGTCGCATCATCGGCTGCGCCAGCCAGCGTGGACAAGCGGCGCCTGGCAAGCGGCGACCGGCCTCGCCGGATGAGGCGGCGGGCTTGCGTTCCGCCGTGCTGCTCCAGGCCGACCGGACGCAGTTTTGCCGATACCTCGATTCAATGCTATCGCGCCGAACGCAATGCAAGTGAAACTTTCTATTCTCCTTCCCCTGCGGCAGGGTCGAAGGGGGCGGCAGGCCGGGCGCGCATGACCATTCTCGTCACCGGGTTCTCCGCCTTTCCCGGAGCGCCCATCAATCCGACGGCGGACCTCGCGGCAAGCTTCGACGGCGGCTCGACCGCAGGGGGCGAGGCCGTCCGTGGCGTGGTTCTTCCGGTGGAATGGGAGGGCTCGTGGCCGCGTCTGCGCGCCGCGATCGAGGCGAGTGCGCCGCGCGTGGTCCTGATGTTCGCCCTGCAGGCCGGCCTGACCGGGCTCCGCGTCGAGCTGACGGCGCGCAACCGACGCGAGCTCGGGCGTCCAGACGCCGTCGGTGCATTTCCATCAGGCCCGGCGGTGGCCGACGGTCCCGAGCGCTTTGCGGTTCGACTTCCCCTCACGGATGCCGCAACGGCGCTGCGAGCCGCAAGGGAGCCGTTCGACTGGTCCGGCGATGCCGGCCGGTATCTCGGCAACGACACCTTCTACAAGCTCGCCATGAACGCCGACCGGCTCGCCGTGGAACGCTTCGGCTTCCTGCACGTGCCGCTCACGGACGATCTCGTCGACGCCTGGAATACCGCCGGCGTGCTGCCGTCGCCCTGCACGACGCTTGCGGCGGATCGCCTGCGCAGCGCTGCCCGCGCCTTGATCGAAGTTCTGTAGGACGGGCGCGCAGGAAGGCCCGAGGTCGCTACGGCGGCGCCCGCGCCACACCTGCTGCCGGCCACGGAACGCGCCGCTCCCGGGGCAGTTTTCCTCTACGATCGCCCATAGGCGAAAATTCGCGAGGATATATCCGTGAGAGCCCTGTTCCTTCTGCCGCTGGTGCTGATCGGCACCGCACCGGCCATCGCCCAGACCCGTGTACCTGCAACGCAAAAGGTCGCTCCGACCGATCCCGCGCTCCCCGGCGTCGGGACCGCGACGCAGCCCGACACCGAAACCGACGCCGCCCGCGGGCCAGGCGGGCTTCAGAACGGGGTCGGTGCGGTCGGCACGCTGGCGCCCGACACGTCGAGTTCCAACCCTGTCCCTTTCGAGCCGACCAGTGACGGCGACTCCGGCATCGGCGTCCCGATCTCCGAACCGCCGGCTCCGGTCCGCTGACCGGGATCTCCGGCAGGGGTTGCACGGGACGCCTCAACTTCGGGTTCACAAATTTGTTGCTCGGCTAACGCAACCCTTCGCGTCCTAGCCCCGTTGTCTGCCCGAACCCGTCACGCAACTGACACCATGACAAGGAGAATGATCATGAAGAAGCTTCTGACCGCGACGGCACTCGTTGCCTTCATCGCTGCCCCGGCGTTCGCCCAGTCGCAGACCACGACCGATGCTGCTGCGACCAACTCGCAGATCGTTCCGGGCGCGACCTCTTCCGACGATGCCGCCCAGACCGGCAAGAGCTACACCTCCGCTCCGAACACGGATGTCGACAACGATACCACGTCGGCGCTGCCGAAGATCCCGGGCGCTTCGACCACCGAGGAGGCGAACTCCAACACGCTCTCGAGCGGCTCGACCGACCCGCAGATGATGAACACGCCGTCGCAGGGCGACGTCCCGGGTCAGAACCCGAAGTGATATCGGGCTACCGATCCGATGCGAGGCCGTCTGCCGCAAGGCAGGCGGCCTTTTTGTTGACGTCAGCTGCTCAGGACCCTATCCAACCGATAATGCGCAAAAAGACGTTTGCGACGCGCCGACTGCTCTCTCTGACCGTGCTCATCGTCCTGTCGATGACGGGAAGCGTTTGGGCGGAGGCGGTGAGTTGGGTTCGTGGGGCGAGTTCCGACGCCACCATGGATCGCGGGCAGCGTTTCGTGTGCAAGGGATCGGGGTGCCCGCAAGGCGGGCTGACCTGCCTTTACGCAGTTGCGCCGCCGCGGCCGCCCGGCTCCCGGCGGCTCGACCTCAAGGCGCTGCTCGATCCCGACATCATGGATTGGCCGAGCGTCCAGGGGTGGGCGCAGGCGAAGCTCACGATGATTCGCCCTGAACTCGCGGCGGATCCGATCCTCGGCGGCGGTCGCTGGACCTTGAGCGACGATGCCCGCGCGATCAATGCGCAGGGTCGTGCTTTCGTCCTGAAGCCGTTCACCTTCCGTGCCTCGCGCGCGGCGTTCTCGGTGCCGGTCTATCTGTGGGCGGTGGACGGACGCCTGCACGTCGCCCTCTGCGTCGCGCGCTATGAGGCGGCGGACGCCGTCCAGCCCGTCGTTGCGCCGCTTCTGGCCGAGCTCAATCCCGCGCCGCCGGAGGCCTCGCCGACGCCCTGAGCCTTCGGACCAGACCGCGCGGACGGCTGGACAAGTGGCGGGACGGCGCTCATGACTGGTCGCATCGACAGTCCCCACGGTTCGACACGGATCATGCGCCAGATCTTCGCTGCCCTTTTCCTTGCCGCATGGATGCCAGCGCTGGCATGGGCCGACGATCCGGTCGAGGCGGTGCGCGCCTTCTACAAGCCACCGTTCGAGGCCGAATTGGACGCTTCGCGCTATACCGATCCGGCACTGGCGGTGATCCAGACGGCTCATGACGGCAACACCGAGGGTGAGGGCAGCTGTCTCGACTTCTCCATCGCCATCGACGGCCAAGATTACGACGATGAGGAAATCACGCGGACACTGAGGCTGGCGGAAGAGCCTGCCGGCTCCGGCGAGGCGCGGGTGACGGCCTCCTTTTCGAACTTCGACACCCAGCAGGAGGTCGTCTGGACGCTCCGTCAGGTGAGCGGCGACTGGAAGGTCGCGGACGTCGAAGGCAATGGCTGGCGGCTCTCCGAGCTCTGCCAGTGAGGGTGGCATCAACATGATCGACGAGGTGAAACTCGCGCGGGCCTACAACCGCGCTCTGAAGCTCGAGAAGTCGGGAAAGCATCAGGCTGCTGCAGCCCTGTACCGGGAATGCCTGGCGCTCGACCCGCAGGACCACGGCGGTGCCGCCGTCCGTCTCGCGGCGATGAACGAGGGCCCGACGCCGACCAAGGCCTCCGATGCGTATGTGGCGACGCTGTTCCACCAGCAGGCCGAGATGTTCGAGGCGATCCTGGTCGACCAGCTCGGCTACGACGTGCCGGAACTCCTCGGCGAGCGGCTGGCCGGGTTGGGCTTGGACAGGTTCGGCCGGGTGCTCGATCTCGGCTGCGGCACAGGCTTGTCCGGCGAGGTGCTGCGCGAGCGCGCCGAGCATCTGACCGGTGTCGATCTGGCCGAAGGCATGATCGAAGTCGCGCACGAGAAGGAGATCTACGACCAGCTGTATGTTGGCGAGGTCGTGAATTTCCTCGAACAGGCGGACGAGCGTTGGGACCTCGTGGTGGCGACGGACGTGCTGCCGTATCTGGGCGATCTCGACGGTTTCTTCGCAGGCGCTGCGCGCTGTTTGACCTCGCACGGCCTTCTCGGAGTCTCGAGCGAGCGGATCGAGGCCGACGCGTCGCAGGCTCCGTTCATTGTCGGGCCGCATCAGCGCTTTGCGCACCAGGAGCGCTATCTTCGGGATCATCTGACGTCCCACGGCTTCGACGTCCTGAGCCTCGAGGAGATCACCGTCCGTCACGAAATGGGCGAGCCTGTCCCCGGTCATCTCGTCATCGCGCGCCGGAGCGTCGTCGCCTAGAGCGTCCGAACGCCGACAAAATAAGCACTACTGCCTATGTTCTAGACATGCTGTCTTTCGCAGCATCGTCGCTTGACTCGCGGGTCGCTGGTGATAGGCTCGCCTCACATACCGGCCTCGTAGAGCCGGATGGCATTCACGCCCCGCAGGCCGCCTCGTTTCCTCCCGCGAGTGCAGGCCGCGGGGCTTTTTGTTGCGAGTTGCTCCGTGTCCGATCCTCTCGATATCGGCGTTCTCTTCTCCCGATCCGGCGGTTATACGCTGCTGGCGGACGAGGCGCATGCGGGTGTGATGGCCGGTATCGCATCGGTGAACGAAGATCCCGCGCTCGACGTGGAACTGCGGGCGATCGAGCGGGACCCGGAAGGGCGGGCCGACGCCTACGCCGCACGATGCGAGGACATCCTCAGGAACTCGGGCGCACGCCACATCTTCGGCTGTACGACCTCGTGGAGCCGCAAGGAGGTGATCCCCGTGCTGGAGCGGCGCGGCGCAATGCTCTGGTACACCGCGCCCTACGAAGGGTTCGAGGCGAACGACCGCGTCGTCTACCTGCACGCCTGCCCGAACCAGCACCTGGTGCCGCTGCTGGCCTATGCGTTGCCGCGCTTCGGCCGGCGCGCCTTTCTCGTCGGCTCGAACTACATCTGGGGCTGGGAGGTGAATCGCCTCGCCCGCGACATCGTGTCGGACGCCAGCGGCGAGGTGCTGGGCGAGCGCTACCTGCCGATCGGCGACGTCGACGTCGGGCGCCTGATCGCCGAGGTGCGTGCCACGCGGCCCGACTTCGTCCTCAACAACCTGATTGGCCCGTCCTCTTATGCCTTCATCCGGGCCTATGCCGCGCTCGGCGCAGGCGATCCGGACTTCCGGGCCGAGCGCCGGCCGATCCTCAGCTGCAACCTGACCGAGGCCGAGCTCTCCGCGCTGGACGGGGCCGGCGAGGGGCACCTTTCGGTCGGCCCCTATTTCCGTGACGCCGGAGCGCATGCGCCGTCCCTCGGCGGAGCGATCTGCCGTTCCTCCTACTACGCCGCCGCCTTCAGTGCCGTGCGCATCTTTGCAGACGCCGTGCGGAGCATCGGGGATGCAAGTCCCGACGCGGTCGCCCGTTGCGCAACGGCACGACGCTACGACACGCCGATGGGCCCGATCGCGATCGACCCGCAGACGCAGCATGCGAGCCTGCCCGTCCGCATCGGCCAGATCCGGGGGGCCGGTTTCGAGGTGCTGCAGGTTTCGGACGCCCCGGTCGCTCCCGATCCCTACCTGTCGCGCTACGACCCGCATGCGCTCGTCACGCGGCCCGCCTTGCGGGTGGTGCCATGAGGCAGCGCCGGCGCATCCCAAACCTCGGCGGCGCACGCGCCGTGATCCTGCACCGGCCGCATCCGGTCGTGGCGGCGATCACCCGCCAGCTCGCGGCGATCGGTCTCGTCTTCTGCGACGTCTGGCCGGAGCTTCCGGCCGAGGCGCTCGGCGCCGACTTCGTCTTCTTCGACGCCGATCTCGGCTTCGACGAGCAGTTTCCCTGGACGCCGGGCGAGGCGCCGATGCCGCTGGTTGCGCTCATCGGCTCGGAGGCGCCGGGCCGGGTGGAGTGGGCGATGTCGCATCGCGCCGACTCCCATCTCGTCAAGGGCACGGTCAGCGCCGGCGTCTACAGCGCGCTCCTGATTGCCAAGCGCAGCTTCGAGGAGCGCCATCGGCTGGCGCGCGAGGTGGCGGCGCTGACAGAACGCATCGGCGAGCGGCAGACGATCGTGCGGGCCGTGATGGCGCTGGCGCGAGACGGAATCGGCGAGGCGCAGGCCTATGCGCAACTGCGCGCGCTCGCCATGAGCTGGCAGATGACGCTCGAGGCGGCGGCCGGACGCGTCGTCGCGCTGGGAGCGGGCGAGGGGGAGGGCCGCGATGACCGATCGCACCGTGCCTGAGGCCGCGACCGCCGCACCCGTCGCGGTTCACCGCGAGCGGGGCGTGCTCGCCCGCCTGCTCCGCCGGCCGCTGGCGCTGCTCGGCCTCGCCATCATCCTGCTGACGGTGCTCGGCGCCGTCTTCGCGCCGCATCTCGTCGCCCATTCACCCGACGAACAGCTTTTCGAAGGGCTGACGATCGAGGGCGCGCCGCTGCCGCCTGGTGGGCAGTTCCTGCTCGGCACCGACCTTCTCGGCCGCGACCTCCTCGCCCGCATCCTCTACGGCGCGCGCACCTCGCTGATCATCGGCATCCTCGCCAACGGCGTGTCTCTGACGATCGGCACGCTGGTCGGCGTCCTCGCCGGCTTCTTCCGGGGCTTCTTCGGCAACGTGCTGATGCGCTTCACCGACCTGATGATGGCCTTCCCCGCGCTGCTCCTGGCGATCTGCCTCGCGGCGGTGTTCCAGCCGAGCCTCTGGATCGTGGCGCTGGTGATCGCGCTGGTGAACTGGGTGCAGGTCGCGCGCGTCATCTACACCGAGACGAGCTCGCTCACCGCGCGCGAGTTCATCGAGGCGGAGCGCTCGATCGGCGCCGGCAGCGGGCGGATCCTGTTCCGCCACATCCTGCCGCATCTCTATTCGTCGATCATCGTCTACGGCACGCTCGGCATCTCGACGACCGTGCTGCTCGAGGCGACGCTCTCCTATCTCGGCGTCGGCGTGCAGCCGCCGACGCCCTCCTGGGGCAACATCATCTTCGAGAACCAGACCTACTTCCAGGCTGCGCCCTGGCTGGTCTTCCTGCCGGGCGCGGCGATCCTCGCGCTCGCGCTCGCCTTCAACCTCGTCGGCGACGCGCTGCGCGACGTCCTCGACCCGACGCAGCGGGGACGGCTGTGATGCTCGGCTATCTCGCCCGCCGCCTCGTCCAGGCGGTGCTGATCCTCCTCGGCGTCTCGGTCGTGACCTTCGCGCTCCTCTACCTCCTGCCGGCCGACCCGGTGCGGCAGATCGCCGGCCGCTCGGCGACGGCGCAGACGGTCGAGAACATCCGCCGCCAGCTCGGCCTCGACCAGCCCTTCCTCGTCCAGTACGGCCGCTACCTCCTCGGCCTCGTGCAGGGCGATCTCGGTCGCTCCTATCTGCAGCGCTCCGAGGTCTCCGACCTCATCGCGGCGCGGCTGCCGGCCAGCCTGCTCCTGATGGCCGGAGCGATCGTCTGCGAGCTCGCCATCGGCCTGACGATGGGGCTGGTCGCGGCGGTCAAGCGCGGCAGCGCCACCGACCAGACGCTGATGGTCGGCTCCTTCGTCACCGTCTCGGCGCCGCAGTTCGTGGTCGGCCTCCTGCTCCTCTACGTCTTCGCGGTGCGACTCGGCTGGTTCCCGATCGGCGGCTACGGCACGTTCCGGCATCTCGTCCTGCCGTCGCTGACCCTCGGGATCCTCGGCGCCGGCTGGTACTCGCGCATGATGCGCTCCTCGATGATCGACGTGCTGCGCCAGGACTACATCCGCACCGCCCGCGCCAAGGGGCTGCCGCGGCTGACGGTGCTGCTGCGCCACGCGCTGCCGAACGCGCTGCTGCCGGTGATCGCGATGATCGGCATCGACATCGGCCTGTTCATGAGCGGCATCGTGGTCGTGGAGAGCGTCTATGGCTGGCCGGGCATCGGCCAGCTCGCCTGGCAGGCGATCCAGCGGATCGACATCCCGATCATCATGGGCGTCACGCTGGTCTCGGCCTGCGCCATCGTCCTCGGCAATCTCCTCGCCGACATCGTCTCGCCCTTCATCGACCCCCGCATCAGACTGCGCTGACCGCACCACCCAATCCATCGACGACGCAAGGAAAGGACCCCTCCATGATGCACTGGCTGAAGACCACCACGGCCGCCGCCGCCCTCGGCATCGCGCTCGCCGCCGCCGCGCCCGCGCTCGCCGCCGACGGTCAGGGCGGCTCGATCACCGTCACCTACAAGGACGACGTGTCGACGCTCGATCCGGCGATCGGCTACGACTGGCAGAACTTCTCGATGATCAAGGCGCTGTTCGACGGGCTGATGGACTACGAGCCCGGCACGGCGAAGCTGCGGCCGGGCCTTGCCGAGAGCTACGACATTTCCGAGGACGGGACGGTCTTCACCTTCCACCTGCGCGACGGCGTCAAGTTCCACAACGGCCGCGCGATGACGGCCGACGACGTGAAGTATTCGCTGGAGCGCACCGTCAACCCGAAGACCCAGAGCCCGGGCGCCGGCTTCCTCGGCTCGATCAAGGGCTATGACGAGATGAGCGGCGGCACGGCCGACAGTCTGTCGGGCGTCAAGGTCGTCGACCCGAAGACCGTCGAGATCACCCTGTCGCGCCCGGATGCGACCTTCCTGTCGGTGATGGCGCTGAACTTCTCCTTCGTCGTGCCGAAGGAGGAGGTCGAGAAGTGGGGCGCCGACTTCGGCCACCACCCGGTCGGCACCGGCGCCTTCAAGCTGACCGACTGGACGATCGGCCAGCACCTGACCTTCGATCGCAACCCCGACTACTACCGCGAGGGCGCGCCGAAGCTCGACGAGATCAACTTCGAGATCGGGCAGGAGCCGATCGTCTCGCTGCTGCGCTTCCAGAACGGGGAGATCGACGTACCCGGCGACGGCATTCCGCCGGCCAAGTTCGTCGAGGTGATGAACAATCCCGACCTGAAGAAGCTCGTCATCGAGGGTGGCCAGCTGCACACCGGCTACGTCACCATGAACGTCAAGATGGCGCCGTTCGACGACGTGCGGGTGCGCCAGGCGGTCAACATGGCGATCAACAAGGCGCGCATCGTCCAGATCATCAACAACCGCGCGGTGCCGGCGAACCAGCCGCTGCCGCCGGCCATGCCGGGCTACGACAAGAGCTACGAAGGCTATGCCTACGATCCGGAGAAGGCCAAGGCGCTGCTCGCCGAGGCCGGCCATCCGGACGGCTTCGAGACCGAGCTCTTCGTCGCCAACGTCGATCCGCAGCCGCGCATCGCGCAGGCGATCCAGCAGGATCTCGCCGCGATCGGCATCAAGGCTTCGATCCAGTCGCTCGCGCAGGCGAACGTCATTGCCGCCGGCGGCGCCGAGGACCAGGCGCCGATGATCTGGTCGGGCGGCATGGCCTGGATCGCCGACTTCCCGGACCCGTCGAACTTCTATGGTCCGATCCTCGGCTGCGCCGGCGCCGTGCCGGGCGGCTGGAACTGGTCCTGGTACTGCAACGCGGACATGGACAAGCGCGCCGCGGCGGCCGACGCCATGGTCGATCCGGCCAAGGCGGACGAGCGGGCCAAGGTGTGGGGCGGCATCTTCACCGACATCATGAAGGACGCGCCTTGGGCGCCGGTCTTCAACGAGCAGCGCTTCACGCTGCACTCGGCCCGGATGGGCGGCGGCGATGCGCTCTATGTCGATCCGGTCGCGACCCCGATGAACTACCGCTACGTGACGGTCGACGATGTGCAGTAACTGCGACTACACGATCCACGGCCGCAGCCACCACTTCGGCTGGGACAAAAGCTTCGCACCGGTGCAGCACGCTGCACCGGGCTCGACGATCGAGTTCGAGTGCCTCGATTCCTCGGGTGGCCAGCTGACCCGAACGTCGACCGTCGCCGACGTTCCGGCGCTCGACTTCGGCAAGATCAACCCGGTGACGGGTCCGATCTTCGTCGAGGGCGCCGAGCCGGGCGATGCGCTGAAGGTGACGATCGAGGCGTTCAAGCCGTCCGGCTTCGGCTGGACGGCGAACATCCCCGGCTTCGGTCTCCTGGCCGACCAGTTCAAGGACCCGGCGCTGACGATCTGGTCCTATGATCCGTCCTCGCTCGAGCCCTCGGCCTTCGGCAGTCATGGCCGCGTGCCGCTGAAGCCCTTCGCCGGCACGATCGGCGTCGCGCCGGCCGAGCCGGGGCATCACTCCGTGGTGCCGCCGCGCCGCGTCGGCGGCAATCTCGACATCCGCGACCTGTCGGCCGGCACGGTGCTCTATCTGCCGGTGGAGGTGGCGGGCGCGCTCTTCTCGGTCGGCGACACCCATGCCGCGCAGGGCGATGGCGAGGTCTGCGGCACGGCGATCGAAAGCCCGATGAACGTCGTGCTCAAGCTCGATCTCGTGAAGGGCGCCAACCTGAAGATGCCGCGCTTCACGACGGCCGGCCCGGTGACCCGCCATCTCGACGCCAAGGGCTACGAGGTGACGACGGGCGTCGGGCCCGACCTGATGGAGGGCGCAAGGATTGCCGTCGGCGAGATGGTCGAGCTCCTGGCCAGCCGGTACAACCTCGACCCGGTCGACGCCTACATGCTGGTCTCGACCTGCGGCGACCTCCGGATCTCGGAAATCGTCGACATGCCGAACTGGGTGGTGTCGTTCTACTTCCCGCGCTGCGTCTTCGAGTGATGGCGGTGGGCGTGGGTCGAGCTTCGGCTGAATGCGGCTCGCTAGGGGCAACGGGTTGCCGCCATGGCGGGCGCGTTTCACCCCCCTCTGCCCTGCCGGGCATCTCCCCCTCAAGGGGGGAGATCAGCGAGTCGCTGGGCGTGGTGCTGAGCAGAGATTGTCGCTGCTTTGTCGACTTCATGCAGCGAGCGCAGGCCTTGACGCGCCAGATGTCCCCCGAGGTGTCCGCCCCTCGACCGGGGCTGAGAGGGCTAGGGAGGGGTGTCGGCCACCTCGTGCTGCCATGAACGAGGCGGCCATGCTCACGCGAGACGAGCCGGCCAGGGATCCGGCGCGCGAGCCGGTCCTCACCATCGAGGGGCTGACGATCGTCGTCGGCGGCGAGGCTGGCCCGCGGCCGGTGGTCTCGGACCTCTCCTTCACGCTCGGCCGGGGCGAGACGCTGTGTATCGCGGGCGAATCCGGCTCGGGCAAGTCGATGACCGCGCTGGCCATCATGGGCCTGTTGCCGAAGCCGGGCGCCGGCATCGCGGCGGGCTCCATCCGGCTCGGCGAAACGGAGCTGACCACGCTCGGCGAGGGCGGCCTGCGCCGGGTGCGCGGCGACCGTATCGCGATGATCTTCCAGGAGCCGATGACCTCGCTGAACCCGGTGCTGACGATCGGACGGCAGCTGACCGAGGCGATCCGGGCCCACCAGCCGGTCGGGCTTGCAGAGGCGCGCCGGCAGGCGGTCGCCGCGCTCGAGGCGGTGCGGATCTCGGAGGCCGAACGCCGGCTCGGCCAGTATCCGCACGAGCTGTCCGGCGGCATGCGCCAGCGGGTGATGATCGCGATGGCGCTGGCGCTCAAGCCGGACGTTCTGATCGCGGACGAGCCGACGACCGCCCTCGACGTGACCGTGCAGGCGCAGATCCTGCAGCTCCTGCGCGACCTGCAGGCCGAGCTCGGCACGGCGATCATCCTGATCACCCACGACATGGGCGTCGTCGCGGAGGTGGCCGACCGGGTGGTGATCCTGCGCCATGGGCGGCAGGTGGAGGAGGGCGCGGTCGGGCCGATCTTTGCCGTCCCGCGCGAAGGCTACACGCGTGAGCTTCTCGCCGCCGTGCCGCGGATCGGCGAGGGCGCCGGGCGGGTGGCCTCCCGCATGGCGGCGGCGACGAGGCCGCTGGTCGAGGTGAACGATCTCACGGTCGGCTTCGACCTCAAGGGCGGGCTCCTCGGCCGGGTGCAGCGCCGGGTCCACGCTGTCGAGGGCATCTCCTTCGACCTGCGGGCCGGGGAGACGCTGTCGCTGGTCGGCGAATCCGGCTGTGGCAAGTCGACGACCGCCAAGGCGCTGGCAGGGCTGGTGCCCTATGCCGGTGACATCGTGCTTGACGGGCGCAACGTCGGCGGGTTGCCGCGCGCGCAGACGAAGGCCGTGCGGCGCGACATCCAGATGATCTTCCAGGACCCCTTCGCCTCGCTCGATCCGCGGATGACCGTTGGCGAGCTGGTGGCCGAACCGATGGCGATCCACCGGACCGCGACGGCCGTGGAACGGCGCGAGCGGGTCGCGGCCCTGTTCGAGCGGGTGGGCCTGTCACCCGGGGAGGCCGGCCGCTATCCGCACGAGTTCTCGGGCGGCCAGCGCCAGCGTATCTGTATCGCCCGGGCGCTGGCCCTGCGGCCGAAGCTGATCGTTGCCGACGAGAGCGTGTCGGCGCTCGACGTCTCGGTGCAGGCCCGGGTGCTCGAACTCCTGCGCGAACTGCAGGCCGAGTTCGGCATCGCTTATCTCTTCATCTCGCACGACATGGCCGTGGTGGAGAACATCTCCGACCGCGTGGCGGTGATGTATCTCGGCCAGATCGTGGAGACCGGCACGCGCGACCAGATCTTCGCCGACCCGCGGCATCCCTACACGCGGCGCCTGATCGAGGCGGTGCCGGTGCCCGATCCCGCACGGCGGCGCGACGCCTTTCCCCGGCAGGCCGGCGAGATCCCGAGCCCGGTCCGCCCGATCGGGCAGCCGCCGGAGCGGCTGACGCTTGGCGAGGTACAGCCGGGCCACTGGGTGGCGGGTCACTGACCCACCACGACGGCGGCGTCGGTGCCGGCGACCGACGGCCTCCGACCCTGTGGGTGGGGCATCAGAAGAATCAATGACTTTACGCGACACGTGGCTGTCACGCCGCAGTGCTACGTCACCCTCCGACGCGGAAAGAGCGTTACGAACCGCTGCCTGCACGGCAGTGCAGCGGCCTCCCGAGGGGGTATCTGATGAACAATTTCGTTGCGCGCGCGGCGTCGGTCGCCGTGCTGTTGTCGATGTCGACCGCGATGGCTTCGGCCCAGTCGATGGACGAGCTCGTCGCGGCCGCCAAGAAGGAAGGCCAGCTGACGACGATCGCGCTGCCGCATGACTGGTGCGGCTACGGCGACGTCATCGAGGGCTTCAAGGCGAAGTACGGCCTCACCGTCAACGAGCTGAATCCGAACGCCGGTTCGGGCGACGAGATCGAGGCGATCAAGGCCAACAAGGGCAACACCGGCCCGCAGGCTCCTGATGTCATCGACGTCGGCCTCTCCTTCGGCCCGGCGGCCAAGAAGGATGGCCTGCTCGCCCCTTACAAGGTGTCGACCTGGGATTCGATCCCGGACAGCGCCAAGGACCCGGAGGGCTACTGGTACGGCGACTATTACGGCGTGCTGGCGATGGGCGTGAACAAGGATCTCGTCCAGGAGTCGCCGACGAGCTTCGCCGACCTCAAGGACTCCAAGTACGCCAACTCGGTCGCCATCCCGGGTGACCCGCGCACCGGCAACTCGACCATGATGACGGTCTACGGGGCGGGCGTCGCGGCCGCCGGCAAGGCCGGCGCGGATGCGGCCACGGCCGGCATCTCCTTCTTCAAGGACCTGAAGGACAACGGCAACTTCGTGCCGGTGAACGGCTCGGCGCAGAACATGGCGCAGGGCACGACACCGATCCTGTTCGACTGGGACTACAACATCCTCGCGATGCGCGACAAGCTGGCCGGCAACCCGCCGATGGACGTCGTGGTGCCGTCCGACGCCGTGATCGCCGGCGTCTACGTGCAGGCGATCTCCGCCTTTGCGCCGCATCCGGACGCCGCCAAGCTGTGGATGGAGTACCTTTACTCGGACGAGGGTCAGATCGGCTGGCTCAAGGGCTACTGCCACCCGATCCGCTTCAACGACCTGGCCGCCAACGGCAAGGTCCCGCAGGAGCTGATCGACAAGATGCCGGCGCCCGAGGGCTACGCCAAGGCCGTGTTCCCGAGCCTCGACGAGCAGTCGGCCGCCAAGGCCGTGGTCGCCGAGACCTGGGGCCAGCAGATGGGCGCGCAGTAAGTCGCATCGTCAAAGCGTCGGGACGGATGCCGGCAGCGCCGGCATCCGTTCTCCTGTTCCGGTTCGATGGAGCGTCGTTGGATGAGCGCCGAGGAAACGCTGGGGCCAGCGCCGATGCGCGCGACGTCTGAGGGGGCCACCCGGCGGCTCGGCCTGCGGCTCGGCGGCAGCTGGCTGGGGCTCGTGCCGTTCTTTGCCTTCGCGCTCCTGTTCCTGTTCCTGCCGATCCTCTATCTGGCGACCGGCGCCTTCCAGAACGCCGCCGGCGAGTTCACCCTCGCCAACTTCGCCGAGCTCGCGACGCCGAACCTGCGCGCAGCCTACTCGCTGTCGGTGCGGCTGAGCCTGGTTTCGGCAGCGCTCGGCACCATCACCGGCGTGCTGCTCGGCTATGCGGTGATCCTCGGCGGCCTGCCGCGCTGGGTGCGACCGGTGTTCATGACCTTCTCGGGCGTCGCGTCGAACTTCGCCGGCATCCCGCTCGCCTTCGCCTTCATCGCCACGCTCGGCCGCATCGGTCTCCTGACGATGGTGCTGCGCGACGTCTTCGGCTTCAACCTCTACGGCGCGGGCTTCAACCTGTTCTCGTTCTGGGGCGTCGCGCTGACCTATCTCTACTTCCAGATGCCGCTGATGCTCCTGATCGTCGCGCCGGCGCTGGACGGGCTGAAGACCGAGTGGCGCGAGGCGGCGGAAATCCTCGGAGCGAGCCGGAGGCAGTACTGGCTGCGCGTGGCGCTGCCGATCCTGATGCCGTCGATCCTCGGCTGCTTCCTGCTGCTGTTCGCGAACGCCTTCGGCACGCTAGCGACGGTCTACGCGTTGACCGGCTCGCGCTTCGCGGTGGTGCCGATCGTGCTGTACCAGCAGATCCAGGGCAACGTGCTCTACAATCCCAATCTCGGCTACGCGCTTGCCGTCGGAATGGTGGTCATCATGGCGGTGTCGAACACGATCTATCTCGTGCTGCGCACCCGCGCCGAGCGGTGGCGGACGTGAGGAGGTCCCTCCCCATCGTCTCGACGCTGATCGTCCTCCTGGCGGCGTCCTATTTCCTGATCCCGCTCTACGCGACCTTCCAGTTCTCGCTGCAGATGGTGCGCGGCCAGTGGAGCTTCGAAGCCTACAGGTCGGTGTTCAACAGCGACGTCTTCGCTGCCACCGTCACCTTTTCGACCATCGCGTCGCTGGCGGCGATCCTCGTCGGCGTGCTCATCGTGGTGCCGACCGCCTACTGGGTCCGGCTGAGGCTGCCGCGCTGGCGGCCGGTGGTGGAGTTCGTCAGCCTGATGCCCCTGATCATTCCGCCGGTGGTGCTCGTCTTCGGCTATGTCCGGCTGTTCGGCTCGACGTCCTATCTGCCGCTGACGCTGAGCAATGCCGGCACCAACACGCTCCTCGTCGCCGGCTACGTCGTCCTGTCGCTCCCCTACATGTACCGGGCGGTCGACAACGGCATGGCGGCGATCGACATCAAGACGCTGACGGAGGCGGCCGAGATCCTCGGCGCCTCGCGCTTTCGCACCATCGCGGCGGTGATTTTCCCGAACGTGCGCTCGGCGATCGTCTCCGGCGCATTCCTCAGCTTTTCGATCTCCTTCGGCGAGTTCGTCATCGCCAGCCTCCTCAACCGGCCGGCCTTCGGCCCCTACCTCGTCCAGATCGGGCAGGACCGCGCCTACGAGCCGGCGGCGCTGGCCATCATGTCCTTCGCGCTCATCTGGGCGTGCATGGTGCTGATGCAGCTCTTTGCGGCGCGCAAACCGGGCGGGCGCATCCTGCCGCGCCTGATCCGTCCGTCAGCAAGGAGCGTCACGCCATGAGCTTTCTGAGGATCGAAGGCGTCAAGAAGAGCTTCGGCGGCAACACGGTCGTGCGCGGCTTCGACCTTTCGGTGGAGAAGGGCGAATTCATCTCCTTCCTCGGGCCCTCCGGCTGCGGCAAGACGACGATGCTGCGCATGGTCGCCGGCTTCGAGACGCCGACCGCGGGCACGATTTCGATCGACGGGCAGGACGTCACGGCCCAGCCGCCGAACCGTCGGCGGATCGGCATGGTGTTCCAGGCCTACGCGCTGTTCCCGAACATGAGCGTCGCCGACAACGTCGCCTTCGGCCTGAAGATCGCCGGGATGCCGGCCGCGCAGATCCGCGAGCGGGTCGCCGAGATGCTGACGCTGATCGGCCTGCGCCACCTGGCCGACCGCTACCCCTACCAGCTGTCCGGAGGCCAGCAGCAGCGCGTGGCGCTCGCGAGGGCGCTGGCGCCGAGCCCGCGGGTGCTCCTGCTCGACGAGCCGCTTTCGGCGCTCGACGCCAAGATCCGCGTGTCGCTGCGCGAGGAAATCCGAGCGCTGCAGCGCAAGCTCGGCATCACCACCATCTTCGTGACGCATGATCAGGAAGAAGCGCTGTCGATGTCGGATCGCATCGTTGTGATGAACGAGGGGCGCGCCGACCAGATCGGCACCCCGTTCGAGATCTACAACCGGCCGAAGACCCGCTTCGTGGCCAGTTTCGTGGGCAATCTCAGTCTTCTGGAAGGCGAGGGCACAGGCGACGCACGGGCCATCCTGGCGGGCGACGAGGTGATCCTGCCGTTCCCGGCGCGCGGCAGGGTGATCCTCGGGCTTCGACCGGAAGCGGCTTCGCTGCAAGCCTCGGCGGACAGGACGAACCAGCTGACCGGCAGGATCGACGAGGTGAACTTTCTCGGTTCGCTGGTGCGCCTGCGCGTCGCCGTTGCCGGGGCCGGCGTCCTGGTCGACATGTTCAACAACCCCGGCAACCCGCCGCCGGGTCGCGGCGACATCGTCACGATCCACTTCGCCCCCGCGGACGTGCAGGTGCTCGAGCATACGCCGCCGGAGCTTGCCATCGCGGCGGAATGAGCCGCGGGGCGACGGCGAGGCTCTGTCGTGGAAACGGCTGAGACGTCGAGCAATGCCTGGCACCGAGAGCGGCTCGAGGCCTGCCTCACGACCTGTGCGCCCTCGGCCGCATTCTTGAACCGGCATCGTGCCTGAAGGCACCACCCCATGAAGCGGCAAAAGCAGGGGTCTCAACAGGGCGAGGGAGTCCTTTAAGCCAAAATTACCAGTTCACTGCATACAAATTCCCGAGGGGCCGTACGCGGAGCTCGGCCCGCTCGACAACGAACCGAAGCTTTTCGTCCGATGCAGTCGTGAGCGATCGAGGCCGCCGCCGATGTCCATCAAACTGAAGCTCCTGCTCGGCTGCCTGGGCCTGACCCTGATCACCGTCTTCATCGGCGCCTTTGCGGTTCAGTCGCAGCGCCGGGTGGAGCTGCTCTCGAGCCGCATCTACGATCAGGGTCTGATCCCGGTCAGCTACCTGCGCAAGGCGCAGAACGCGCTCGTCGGGCTCGAAGCGGACTACCTGAAACAGGAGGGAAATCGCGAGACGGCGATGGAGCCCTCGGCGCCGCTGCCGCCGGAGCGGGTCGCGCAGCTGGAGACCGTGCTCGCCGAGGCGAGCCGGGCGGTCGACATCGCCGCCGACGGGACGACCTCGGAAGCGGCCAAGCAGCTGACCATGGAGATCCGCCAGAGTCTGAGCCGGCTGCAGGCGACCAACGGTGTCCTGACGCCGCGCATGCTGTTGCGCGAGCTGCAGGGGCTCGACGAGCGGATGCGCTCGGCCGTGGGCCTGGTGGAGACCGGCGCCCTCGGAATGCGCGACGAGGTCGAAAGCGTCATCACCGATTCCGCCCGCAACACCTGGCAGGCGATCGCCGGCGCGGTCGCGCTCGCCTTCGTGATCTCCTTCCTGCTGGCGCAGTCGATCGTGCCGCCGCTGCGCAACGCGATGAAGATCGCCAAGGCGATCGCCGACGGCAAGCTCGACAACGAGATCAAGAGCCGCGGCCGCAGCGAGACGTCCGTGCTGCTCGGCGCGCTCGCCACCATGCAGGAGAGCATCTCCAAGCAGATCCGCCGCATCGAGCAGCTGATGGCGACGCAGGCGACGAGCTACGACGAGCAGATCGCCGTGCAGAAGGTGCGCTTCGAGGCGGCCCTGCAGAACATGACGCAGGGCCTGTGCATGTTCGACGAGAACCTCAAGCTCGTCGTCACCAACAAGCGCTTCGGCGAGATGTTCGGCGACGTCAACATGAAGGTCTCCTCGCGCGAGATCCTGCTCGACCGACGCCTGCGCCACATCCTGGCGCCGAGCGGCGGGCCTTACTTCACCTCGGAGATGCCGGACGGGCGGATGATCGCGATCGCGCGCCAGTGGATCGAGGGCGGTGGCCTGGTCGTGACCTTCGAGGACATCACCGAGCGCCACGACGCCGAGCAGAAGCTGAAATATCTGGCGCGCCACGACGCCCTGACCGACCTTGCCAATCGCACCGAGTTCCGCGAGCGGCTCGAGGCGGCGATCCTCCAGGAGAACACCGCGGTCCTCTGCCTCGACCTCGACGACTTCAAGACGGTCAACGACACGCTCGGCCATCCGGTCGGCGACGTCCTCTTGCAGGCGGTGGCCGAGCGGCTGCGCGAGTGCGTCAGCGACAACGATCTCGTGGCCCGCATCGGCGGCGACGAGTTCGCGATTATCCAGAACTCCGCCAATCAGCCACGCGCGGCCGAAGATCTCGCCTCACGCATCATCAAGGCCATCGCGCGTCCCTTCGAGATCGAGCACCATCAGTTCTCGATCGGCGTCAGCATCGGCGTCGTGCTCGGTGCGCAACCGCTGACGGAGAGCGACGCGGGCACACCCGCCGACGTGCTCCTCAAGAACGGCGATCTCGCGCTCTATTCGGCGAAGGCGGAAGGCCGCAGCACGTTCCGCTTCTTCCGGAGCGAGATGGGCGAGCACATGCAGCATCGCCGCCAGACCGAACTCGACCTGCGCCGCGCGATGGAGAACGACGAGCTGGAGCTCTTCTACCAGCCGTTCTTCGACGTCGAGCGGCAGGCGATTTCCGGCTTCGAGGCGCTGATGCGCTGGCGCCATCCGACACGCGGCTTCGTCTCGCCCGGCGAGTTCATCCCGCTGGCGGAGGATGTCGGCCTGATCGAGCCCCTCGGCGTCTGGGCCCTCAAGACGGCATGCCGCGCCGCGGTGCACTGGCCGCGCGATCTTGGTGTTTCGGTCAACCTGTCGCCGCACCAGTTCCGCGGCGGCACTCTGCTCGAAGACGTGCGCGACGTTCTCCGGCGGACCGGGCTCGAAGCCAGCCGACTGCAGCTGGAGGTGACGGAGTCACTGATGCTGAAGGACACCGATGGGACGCTCGCGGTGCTCGAGGCCTTCCGCGCGATGGGCATCCGCGTCTCCATGGACGATTTCGGCACCGGCTACTCCTCGCTCGCCTACCTCAGCCGCTTCCCCTTCGACAAGATCAAGATCGACCAGTCCTTCGTGCGCGACATGGACAAGCCGGAGAACCTTGCGGTCGTGCGCGCGGTGATCGGGCTCAGCCGCGCCATGGGGATCTCCGTCATCGCGGAGGGCGTGGAGACGCCGGCCCAGTACGCCGCGCTGAAGGCGGAAGGGTGCGAGGAGATGCAGGGCTACCTCTTCTCCAAGCCGCGGCCGTTCTCGGACATTCCGAGCCTGCTGATGCACTTCTCAGAGCGGCGGCAAGCGCGCGCGCGGACTGCCGGCGCCGAGAGGCGGACCGAGTCCAGCTGAGGGCGCTTCAGCTCCGGGGTTCGCTCGCGACCGAGGGCAGGGCGCCGACGGCGGACAGCTCGATCTCGATCCGCTCGAGGCGCGGGTCGTGCGGATCGCGCCTGAGGGCGAAGCCGAGCTGGCGCGCCATCTCCAACATGCTGCGGTTTTCGGCAAGAACGTCGCCATAGACGCGGTGGATGCCGCGGTGCCGGGCGTAATCGAGAATCTCCTGCATCAGCGCATAGCCGAGGCCTCGGCCCTTCTGGTCCGAGCGGACCATCACCCCGAACTCGGCGGCGACGCCATCGGGGTCGGAGATCAGCCGTGCCACGCCAAGGATCGCACCGGTGCGCCCCTCCGCGGGCTGGAGCACGAGCGCCATCTCGCGGTCGTAGTCGATCTGGGTGAGGCGGGCCGCGAAGCCGTGTCCGATGGTCTTGATCGGCGCGAAGAAGCGCAGGCGGATGTCGTCGGGATCGGAGCTCTGCAGCATGCCGATCAGAGCCGGCTCGTCCTCCGGCCGGATCGGGCGGCAGAAATAGCGGGCGCCGTCGCGGGTGGAGAGCGTTCGCTCGAGCATCGTCGGATAGGCGCGAATGGCGAAGGGAATTCGGGTGCGCTCGGTGCGGGCCTTGACCTCCACGCGCGCGTCGAGCGCCAGCACGCCGTCGGCATCGGCGAGCAGCGGATTGATGTCGAGCTCGAAGATCTCCGGCAGGTCCGCCAGCATCTGGGACAGCTTGACGAGCGTCGTGGCGATCGCCTCGCGATCGGCAGCGGGGCGGTCGCGATAGCCGCCGAGGAGCCGGGCGACGCGGGTGCGATCGATCATCGCCCGCGCGAGCACGAGATTGAGCGGCGGCAGGCCGAACGCCCGGTCCGCCACGACCTCGACGGCCGTGCCACCCTGGCCGAAGAGGAGCACCGGGCCGAAGGTCGCGTCCTCGGTCGCGCCGAGGGTCAACTCGTGCGCCTGTGGCCGCTGGATCATCGGCTGTACGGTGAAGCCGTCGATGCGCGCGCCCGGTCGTGCCGCAGCAAGCCCCGCCAGCAGGGTCTCGCCCGCTTCGCGCACGGCCGTCTCGCCCACCAGATCGAGACGCACGCCGACAGGGTCCGACCGGGGGGGCAGATCGGGCGACAGGATCTTCAGCGCGACCGGCCCGCCGAGACGGCCGGCCACCGCGGCCGCCTCGTCCGGCGTCGATGCGACGTCGATCGGCACCACCGGCACGGCGTACGCCGCCAGAAGCGCTGTCGCCTCCGGTGCGGACAGAAAGCTGCGCCCGTCCGCCAGCACGGCATCGATGATGGCGCGCGCCGCGGCCTTGTCGACGCCCTCGACGTCGACGGCGGGCGGCGTTTCCATCAACAGCGTCTGGTTGCGGCGATAGTCCACGAGATGCATGAAGGCGCGGATCGCCTCGTCCGGCGTCTCGTAGGTGGGAAAGCCGCTGGCCGAGAACAGGCGCCGCGACGCGCGGGCTCCTTCGGCGCCGAGCCAGCAGGTCAGGGCCGCGGAGCGCCGGTCGCGCTGGAGCCTCGCCAGCGTCGCCTCGGCACAGTCGAGACCGTCGGCGACTGCCGTCGGGCAGTTCAGCACCAGCACCGCGTCCTTGCCGGGATCGGCGAGAACCGCGTCGAGAGCGGCGCCGTAGCGGCTTCCGTCCGCGTCGCCCCCGAGGTCGACCGGAGTGCCGATCGATCCGCCGGGGATGACCCTGGCCAGGATCTCCAGCGTCTCCGGCTGCAGCACCGCCGGCTCGCCGCCGTAATCGGCCAGCGCATCGGTGGCGAGAACCCCGACGCCGCCGCCATTGGAGAGGATGGCGAGGCGCGAGCCGGCGGGGCGCAGGCCCGTCGCCAGCGTCCCGACGGCCTCGAACAGCTCGCGAAGCGAACCCACCCGCAACATCCCGGCGCGCCGGAAGGCGGCGTCGTAGACGGCATCGGAGCCGGCGAGGGCGCCGGTGTGGGAGGTGGCGGCCCGCGCACCGGCCTCGCTGCGTCCCGCCTTGATCACCACCACCGGCTTGGTTCGCGCGGCGAGTCGCGCAGCCGACATGAACTTGCGCGCATTGGTGATCGACTCGACGTAGAGCAGGATCGCCTTGGTGTGCGCGTCGACCGCCAGCTGATCGAGGAGGTCGCCGAAATCGACATCCAGCATGTCGCCGACCGACACCACATGGCTGAAGCCGATCCGCCGGTCCGCGGCCCAGTCGAGCATGGCGGTGACGATCGCGCCGGACTGGCTCACGAAGGCGATGTCGCCTTGCGGGGGCGTCAGATGGGCAAAGCTCGCATTGATGCCGAGGCCCGGCGAGATGAAGCCGATAGAGTTCGGGCCGACGAGCCGCATGGTCGATGGCCGGGCGGCATCGAGCATCGCCTCCCGCGCGGTCGAGGCGCCGAGGCCGGCGGTGAGAACGACGGCGGCACGGCATCCGCGAGCGGCGAGCTCCGCGAGGAGGCCCGGCACGGCCGGAGCCGGCGAGGCGACCACCGCCAGATCGGGGTCCAGCGGCAACTGGGCAACCGAGGAATAGCAGATGCTCGATCGGATCGCCCGCTCATGCGGATTGACCGGCATGATGGGCCCGCTGAACCCTGCGGCGAAGAGATTGCGCGCGACGACGGCGCCAACCGAGCCCGGCTGGTTGCCGGCGCCGACCAGGGCGATGGTTCTCGGTCGGAACAGGGCGTCGAGATTGCGGATCGTCATATCGCGTTTCCTCCGGGATCGAACGCCGCAGCGCGCGAGCTACGCTTTTCATTTTGAAGCGATCTTGCCGTGTTTGAAGCCTGCGACCAACCCTTCGCCGCGCCTTCGGCGACGCGGCGGTGTCCGGAAGCCAAACCGTCCTGCGACCGCGGCGCCGAAGTCGCCTTCCCATTCGCGGTGTCCGTGCCGCCGGCGAGCCACGCGAGGAGGCGCCGGGCGGCGATGTGGCGGTTGAGGTCGTAGGCGGGGTGGCCGGCACGTGCCAGCCGGAGGAGACGGCGCAGGTCCGCCGCGGCGCGGGTCTGCAACTCCTCCCGCAGGGCAGCCGGCACGCGATCGGGTCCCTGCCGCAGGTCCAGGCGGCCGATTTCACCGATGTTCAGCCCGAGGCGCAGGAAGGCGCTCGACAGCTGTGCGGCGGAACGGCTGGCCGCCTCCGCCTCACGCAGGCACGCCGCATGGCGCTTCGCCGCCTGCCGCAGCCGATCCTCCAACCGCCCAAGTTCGCTCTGGCCCGCCGTCATCGCTCGTCCCCGGTCCTCATCGTGCCGAAGGGTGGGACAAGGCGCGAAGGCGGGAATAATTTCCCTTCCGGCTGTCGGCAGAGTTGCGGAATCGCGGATTGCCAACAAGACGAACTGGAAAGCGATTTAGGAACTTATTCACACATGACCGTGGGAGCGATAAGCAGGGAAGACCAGTCAGGAGGATTACCCGTGCATCGAGAGATCAACATTCCGGTCGCGCCTGCCCGTCCGGCGCCCCACCGCTCGCCAGCCGATCCCAGGGCCCCGGACCGCTACGCCGAGCGTTGCTGTCGGCTGGCGCGCGAGATCGTCAGCTTGGCGGAGAACGTCGCGATGGAGGAGATCGTGCGGCCGAGCCGCTCGCCGGTGCCGATCTGCCGGGCGCGTCACATCGCGATGTATCTGGCGCACGTGGCGTTCCAGGCGCCGTTGATGGTGATCGCGCAGGATTTCGGCCGCGATCGCACGACAGTCGCCCATGCCGTGCGCCGGGTCGAGGACCAGCGGGACGAGCCGGACTTCGACGCTAGGCTCTGCCGGCTCGAGCGCCTGGCTGCGGCGTGCGGCGCGCTCGCGAAGGGCGGCGAGATCGAGGACGAGGAGATCTGAGATGGCGCATCCGGGGTTCAACGACGCCGAATCGCCACTGGCGCGGCTGGCGATGCGCAAGGGCCGCACGGGCGAGCCTTTCGTGAGTGCGGAGGAGTTCGCGGCGGGGGAGAGGCTGCGCAGTGTTTTCACCCGCGCCGGGCTGACGCCGGCGATCACGCAGCGCTGGGAGGCGACGCCGCGGGGAAACGGCGGGGCACGAGGCGCGGGCGATCTCACCGAGGCCGCCCTCGACGCGCGCCGGCGGGTCGAGGCGGCGGTGGAGGCGGCGGGCCCCGAGCTCGCCGGCGTGCTCCTCGATGTCTGCTGCTTCCTCAAGGGGCTGGAGACGGTGGAGCGCGAGCGGCAATGGCCCGTGCGCTCGGCCAAGCTGCTGCTGAAGGCCGGACTGGCGGCGCTCGCGCGCCATTACGGCTTCACGGCTGCGCCAACGGCCGACCGAGGGGCGCGCCTTCGGCGGTGGGGCGCGGCCGATTACCGGCCGTCAGTGGCTGGCAAGGTGTCCTGACGCTGGCGTTCAGGCGGGAGCATCGATGGCGCGACGGGCGTCGGTCTTGATGCGGGTGACCATGGATCGCAACCCGTTGGATCGCTGCGGCGTCAGGTGCTCCTCCAGGCCGAGGCGGGCGAAAACGGCCTCGGCATCGGTGGCAAGGATCGCAGCCGCGTCGCGTCCCGAGAAGAGGGCAAGGGTGATGGCGACGAGCCCGCGCACGATGTGGGCGTCCGATTCGCCCTCGTAGAACAGATGCGGCGGGGCGGCGGTGTCGGTGCGCCCGACGAGCCAGACCTGGCTGACGCAGCCCTGCACCTTGTTCGCGTCGGTGAGGGCTTCCGGCGGCAGTTGCGGCAACTGGCGGCCAAGCTCGATCAGGTAGCGGTAGCGATCTTCCCAGTCGTCGAGCAGTTCGAAATCTTCGATGATGGTCTCGATCGGGGGCATGGCATCCGAAGCTCGCGGCGCGGGCGGAGCCCGCAAGACGGCCCGGATATAGGCGGTCCTCGGCGGCTTGTCAGGCCGTCACGTCAGGCGCGGGGCGCCGGCGTCGGAACGGGGACACGGGAGCTCGCCTCGACCGGCAGACGCATCGAGGGGCGATCCGCGACGAGCGTGGCGTCCGGCTGCGGCGGCGTGTAGGCGCGCGGCAGCGCACGGGCCGGAGCGGCGGACATGGCGGCCACGGACGCCGAGGGGTCCGTTGCGACATCGATCACGGGCTGAACCGCGCCGGTGGCCATGAGATCGACGGGTGCGGCGCCGGGAGTGGCCATGCGGTCGCCGACGACCTGATAGGCGATGGCGAGGCCGTCGCCGATGCGTTCGCCGGCGAACCCGGCAAACTCGCGACCGGCGGTGCAGGCCTGGGGCGAGCGGTCGCAGAAGCCGCCGAGATCCTGCAGCGCTTCCTCGGCACCGACAAGCGCCGTTGCGAACGACATGGTGCTCTTGCCGTCGCTGCCGGTGCCCGGCAGCATGAAGGCGATGAGACCGAGCCAAAACGCTGATTTGAGGATGAACCGCATCCCGTTGCCCCGTGATCCCCGTTGCGGTTCCGAAAGTCGCTTCGGCCGCTTCCTGTTCCCGAGACCATCAATTGCACAGGAGGATCGAAGGCCGCGTTGAGCCGGCCCCCGGAATTTAATTCAAAATCGAACGATCGCCTGCTGCGCCCGTGTTTGCAGGGGCTGAAGCCGGAATACCGCAGCCGATCCGTTGCAAGGCTTTGGTTTATGCCTTCCTTAAATGGTTCGCCGCATCATGAGGGACAGACGGTTGCGGCCTCCGCTTGGAAGGCCGACGGCCGCCGGTGTCGATCGAGTTGCAGGTGCGTATGACGAGCGGGCACAACACGCGGATGGAGCCGAGCGACAGCCGCGCCGTCGCCGCCCTCACATACGGGCTCAGCCGCTGCGAGGCGCTGGTGTCGCCCTGTGTCGAGGATGAGGGCGAGCGCTGGCAGCAGGCCGGGGCCGTCGGGGTCTTCCTCCTGTCAGGGCTGGCGGCTGCGCTTGCGTGTCCGCTGGTGGCGATGACGGCCGGCGGACTTCCCGCCGGGGCGAGCCTTGCCGTGGTCGCGGGTCTGTTCTTCGTCGCGGCAGCGGCGCTCGCCGCCAGCGGGCGGCTCGAGACGGTCGTCGGCTTCACCATGGCCTGTGCGACGGCGCTCGTCGCAGGCCTCGCGATGATCGACGGCGGCATCGCCTCGCCGCTTCTCTTTCTGCTGGCGATCGGCCCGCTGCAGGCCTCGATTGCCGGCCGCCGCCGCCGCGCCCTTACTGCCGCTGCCGGGGCCTGCCTCGCGCTGGCCGGGGTTGCCGCGGCGAGCCTTGCAGGCTTCTGCGCGCAGGTCATCGATCCCGGGGCGACTGCGCCCATCGCCATGGCGCTCCTCATCGCCTACGCCGCTCTGGGCGGCGCGAGCGTCCGAAGGACCGCGCCGGCGCCGGCACGGAACGAGGCGCCCGCCGCCGACACCAGCCTGTCGGACCTGATCGCCCACGCGCTGAAGCCTGCCACCCTGACACTCCTGCCTGGCGGCACGGACGTTCTGGTGTCGAGCGAAGCGGGCGGACACCTGTCCATATCGGCCGGCCGCCGCCGCATCGAGGTGCTGCTCGAGCGCGTCCACGTGACCGATCGCGTGGTGCTCCTGCAGACCGTCGACGGCGTGCGGTCCGGTACGCCGCGTGCCCACTGCGAGGTGCGTGTGCGCGCCGGAGCGGATGCCGGGCAGTGGCGGCGCGTGACGCTGGATTTCGCAGCCGCGCGAGGCGCGGCCGGCGTTCCGGCGGCCATCCATGCGGTGCTGCGCGAGAGCGAAGTGGCGCAGGCAGAGCTCTCGCAGCTGCAGGAGGCGCTCGAGCAGGCCCGCAGCGCATCCGAATCGAAGAGCTCCTTCCTGGCGACGGTAAGCCACGAGTTGCGCACGCCACTGAACGCCATCATCGGCTTTGCCGACCTTCTCGACATGGAATTCTTCGGCGGCTTCGAGAGCAGCCAGCAGAAGGAGTATGTCGGCCTGATCCGCCAGTCGGGCCAGCACCTCCTCTCGGTGGTCAACAGCCTGCTGGACATGTCCAAGATCGAGGCCGGGCGCTACGAGCTGTTCCTCGAGCCCTTCCGGGGGGCCGAACTGATCACCGCCGCGGCGGACATGATGCGGGCGGAAGCGGAGAAGAAGGGCCTGACGCTGGACGTGCGGGCCGAGTGCGGCGACGCCACCCTCGTCGCCGACCGGCGCGCCTGCCAGCAGATGCTGATCAACCTCCTCGCCAACGCCATCAAGTTCACCGAGACCGGGATCGTGACGCTGGAAAGCCGCGTCGAGGCAGACAGCTTCGTGTTCGCGGTCGCCGACACCGGGATCGGCATTCCCCAAGACGCGATCGGCCGGCTCGGCCGGCCCTTCGTGCAGATCTCGAGCGGCCTGTCGCGCCAGTACGAAGGCACCGGCCTCGGCCTGTCGCTGGTCAAGGGCCTGAGCGAGCTGCATCACGGCTCGATGCAGATCACCAGCGAGCAGGGGCTCGGCACGATGGTCGCCGTGCGCCTGCCGCTCAATGCCTCGACAGGTGGCGAGGATCTTCGCAATCCGACCGAAAATGTCGTAGCCCTGACCCATGCCCGCAAGACAGCCAATGCCAGCACGCACTCTTCGTCCACGCGCCGCATCGCGTAGCCTGCTCTCCCGGATCGGGGGAGGCGCCTGGCGCATCGCCGGCGTGGCTGGCGGTGCCGTGGCCGCGCGCCCGGCCCTGTCGGGCGGCATGGCCGCCTTTGCCTTGATGGCGGCCGCCATCACCGGCAATGCGTTCTTCGCCCAGCCGGGGCGGCATCCGAAGCCGATGCTCGTGACGCGGCTCGACGCAGCACAAGCTGGCACCACGCAGACGGCGACCGCTCAGCCTGCGGACGATGGCGCGCCCGTGCCGATCGTGGTGGAGACGCAGACGGCGCTCGCCCGCCTCGGGCTTTACGACGCGCCGATCGACGGCCGGCCGGGACCGCGCACCAGCGCCGCGATCAGCCGCTTCCAGACCGCCAACGCCCTGCCCGTCGACGGGCAGGCGACGCCGCGGCTGCTATCGACGCTTCAGGCGGCGCTGGTCCCCACCGCGAGCGGGACGCAGTATGCCAGCGCCGAGACCGGCGTCGCGGACGACCGGACCGGCGCCATCCGCGGCGGCGCCACGTCCGCCGCCAGCGACACGCTGGATCCGGCGATCGGCGCCGAGGTCGACGGTCTGCCGCAGGACGAACTCGTGCGCCGCATCCAGGAAGCGCTGGCGTCGGCCGGCGTTGCGCCGCTGAAAGCCGACGGCATCGCGGGCCGCGAGACGCGCACGGCGATCGCGACCTTCGAGGCGCTGGAGGGCATGGACGTCACCGGGGCCCCGAGGCCGCGCATCCTGAAGCGCCTGATCTCGGTCGGCGCGGCCGAGTGAGCGCCCGGCTCACCAGCGCCTTCTTCGTCTCGCAGCTGACGCGGCGCCTGTTTTCGGACGGTGGATTTGCAAGCGTGCTGCGCAGCGGCGCGGAGGCGGCCGGTGCCGTCTACGTCGTGACCCGCATGCGCGACGGAACGATCCAACTCTACGGCCCGGCCAGCCAGACGCATGTGGCCGAGGACGGCGAGCGCCGCTTCATGGCCGAACAGGTCGAGGACGAGGCCGCGCTGGGCGCGAGAATGGAGCGCGAGGCCCGGTTCGATCCGGATTACTGGCTGGTGGAGATCGAGACCGCAACGCCGGAGCGTTATCTCGACATCGTTGCCGTCTGAGCCTCGGCCCGCGGCTTTCGTCAGCCCGTGGTGCGGCGTGTGGTCGAGGCGGGAGAGGTGGACGGACGGGTGGCGCGGCGGCCGAAGGAAGCCGCCTGCGGCCGGTCGAGGCCGAGCGCCTGCGGCTGGTGACGCTTGACGCGTCGCGCCGGCTCGGCAGCCTCCCGCAGAAGCTCGCGGCACTCCTCGCAGCGCAGGGCCCGGTAGAGCCGCTTGGTGCGGTCGAACTGCGCGATGTCGAGCCCGATCTGCGGCTTGACCATCATCATGATCGTCAGCGCGTCGGTGGCGCCGAAATTCAGCGCCTTCATCGCCACCGCCAGATCCTCGCCGGCCGGATCGGCCACGAGCTTCGCGAGCCGCTCGTCCGAAAGGGAGAAGAGGTCGGCGAGACGGCGATAGAAGCGCTCGGTGTTGCCGTCGGCCGCAAGCTGGCGCAACTGGCGGATGTCGGCCGCACGTTCGTCCAGAACGGCCTGACGCCCACCCGGCTGAGCCAGGCGTCGAAGCGCCTCCCGCACACCGGCCGCAGAGGGCTTCGCAGGCGTGGGGGCGGGTGCGTCTGCGGCTGGGTCGACGAGTTCGGGAGCCAGCGGAGGCGGCTCGATCTCGCGCAGGCGCTCGGCAAGCTCGCCGCCCGCCACATCAAGGTCCATTGCGGCAGTGTCGGATGGGCCGAGGGCTGCGCCGACGGGGGCGACCGCTGCGGGTGCGCCGTCGCCGGGCTTTGCGGGCTGCTCCGGCTCGGGATGCAGGAGAAAGTCGGGACGGCGCAGATCGGCGATCCGCCGCAGCTCCGGATCGGGCGACAGCGACAGGATCTCGACATCCTCCTCGGTCAGCAGCGGGCTGGCGCAGAGGAAGGGGCCGGCGATCTCGGCGGACGACGCCAGAAGCTTCTCGGTCACCGAGCGCGGCACCACCCGCATCGCTGCGAGCGACTCCGCCACATTGCGGCGGGTCGCGGCCGACAGGCTATCCCACACGGGGGCGACCAGTTCGCCGAACTGTGCAGCCTGGCGAAAGCTCGGATAGCGCAACGATCCGTAGTTGGCCGCCGCCG
This sequence comes from Mangrovibrevibacter kandeliae, assembly GCF_024519155.1. Classification (GTDB taxonomy): domain Bacteria; phylum Pseudomonadota; class Alphaproteobacteria; order Rhizobiales; family Rhizobiaceae; genus Mangrovibrevibacter; species Mangrovibrevibacter kandeliae. The sequence goes on from NZ_JANIFJ010000001.1 coordinate 538,781, forward strand.
CATCGACGATCGCATCGAAGCCGTCGAGGTGGCGCTTTTCAAGCGACCGGAAGAGGCGCGGCGCTGCGGTCATGAGGTTCCGAAAGGTTTACGCAAGGGTTTCCATGGAAAGGAGGATTAAGCCGGAATTCTTAGCAAGCTGTTAACTGTGCGCCGTCTATTTGCTCTGTGAGGGCTTCGGTCTGACCAGTGTCCTCGTCGGTGGGAATGAAATCGAGTGGTTGAGATGGCAGTCGTTCTGAGACTACCGGATCGCTCTCCGGCGATCCCCGATGAGGCGCCCGCACCGGTGCGCGAGCCGTCGCAGACGGCCGAGATCCACATTCTGCCCTGCGTTCGGCGGGAGTATCTGGACGGACGCAGCACCACCGGCCGGTGATGCCCCGCGTCAGCCGGCGGCGGGATCGGCCGTCGCGCAGGTGACCGATCGCATGAAGGCGTCCACGGATGGCCGCTCACTCTCCTCGTCGACCAGCGCACGCAGCGTGAGATAGCCCTCGTCGATGTCGACCTCGACGGGGATCACGGTTTCGCCCGGGTCGGTCGAGGCCGCCTGGGCATCCACCAACTGCTCGGGCGTGCCGACGAGGAGATCGAACTGACCTGCGACCGCAGAGCGGTCGTTGATGCTGTACACGTTGTCGCCGCGGCGGCTGTAGACGGAGGCCGACCAGAAATCCACGGCGCCATCGGCGGTCAGCCGGACCGGGCCTTCGGCGACCGAGAAGCGGCAGCCTACGGTCACGAAGGCGGGGTCGACGAAGGCGAAGTCATGCAGCGCCGACCCTTCGGCCTGTGCGACGGGCCCATTCGCGCGCGATCGCAAGGCATCGATGCGCACCACCTCGAACATCGAGCCGAGACGCTGGAGACGCCCCCAGGCATCGTTCTCAGCCACCTGCGGCATCGTGAAGATGACTGCGATGTGCACGATCGCGGCCCCGACGAGGCCCATCAGGACGGCGAGTGCGAGCCTAAGCATGGTTGCAGCCCGTCGCGACGATCCGGGGCATTTCGAGTTCTCCGAGGCCGCTGCTGGAGCTCGCGGGCGTGTCGTAGAGCGTCAGGGACAGCGCGTAGGCGCCGGTGCCGGAGACGGAGAGCCAGTTCCCCGGGGCGGCGAGCGGTCCGACGGCGATGTCGGCGCCGTTGTCCTCGCGCCGCATCAGGTTGGTCGAGACGAGCCAGCCCGGCTGTCCCTGCCGCGCCTGCACCAACCGCCCTTCCAGCGTGAACGGCGCCAGCGTCCAGACGCGGGCCGGCGGCGTCGGGCCTTCCAGCCGGTAGCTGCACTGGCGCAGGAGGGGGGCGCCCGCCGAATCGCGCGTGGCGCGGAAGGCGATCCCCTCGCCAATGCCGAGCGTCAGGTTGCCGTCGCGGGCGAGCCGCGCCTTCGAATAGGGGTCGGCGTCGACCGAACCGGCGGTGGGATTGGCCTCCCAAGGGCCGACCGATTCGGTGCCGACATCCTCCGACCGGTCGAGGGCGTAGCGGGCGGACCAGCCGCCGAAGCCGAGCGCAATCGCGAGCGCCAGGGCGAGGGATACGAGATACAGCATCGGGCGGAACGCGAGCGAGTGAGGATGATACGCTCTACCGCCGTCCCACCGCATTGTCATCGCCCGCCGCCGCCGCGAGCTTCTCCGGCTTTTCGAGCGGAGGCGCGCTCGACATCAGCATGCCGATCTGCGCGAGCACCTTCTGCGCGGCGGTGGTCAGGCTCGCGGGGCGGACCGGTGGCGGCGCGTCTCCCTCCTCGGCGACCTTCGGTGCCTTGCGCTCGGGCATCGTGTTGTCGATGTACGGGATCGGCTTCAGCTCGATGCCTTGATGCGCGGCCTCCATGAAGCGCTGCCAGGTCATCGTCGGCAGGCCACCGCCCGATACCTTGTTGGTCGGTCGGAAGCTGTCATTGCCGAACCAGACCGCGGCGGTGAAGTTGCCGGTGAAGCCGACGAACCAGCCGTCGCGATAGCCCTGCGTGGTGCCCGTCTTGCCGGCGGCGCGGGTCATCGACAGCTGCGCCTTGCGGGCGGTGCCGATGATCGGGATCTGCGAGAGCATCTGGTTCATCTCGGCCGACGCCGTCTCCGACAGCACACGGCGGCGGGGCGGCATGTCGCGCTTTGAATCCCAGAGAAGGTTGCCGTTGGTGTCGAACAGCTGGAGGATGCCGTGCCGGTTGGAGGTCATGCCGCCGGCGGCAAAGCAGGCATAGCCGGTCGCCTGGTCCAGGACCGTCACCTCCGAGGTGCCAAGGGCCATGGTCTTGTCGCCGCGCAGGTTCGACTCGACGCCCATGGCCTTGGCGAGCGCGGCCACCTTGTCCATGCCGATCTTCTGACTGAGGCGCACCGGAACGGTGTTGATCGATTTGGCGATGGCGGTCTGCAGCGTCACCGTGCCGGCATAGCTGCGGCCGTAGTTCTGCGGCGACCACCGGCCGATGGTGATCGGGGCGTCGGAGATCTTGTCGTCCGGCTTGAAGCCCGCCTCCATGGCGGCGGCGTAGACATAGCCCTTGAAGGACGAACCCGGCTGGCGCAGCGCCTTCGTGGCGCGATTGAATTGCGACTCGCCGTAGTCGCGCCCGCCGACCATGGCGCGCACGCCGCCGTCGTCATCCAGAACGACCATTGCCGCCTCACCGACATCGTAGGTCTTGCCGAACTGGCGCAGGTGATACTCGACCGATTCGTCGGCGAGTTGCTGCAGGCCCATGTCGATGCTGGTGCGCGCGACGAAGTTGCGATGCGGCATGTCGCCCGCGATTTTCTGCACCTCGCCGAAGGCCCAGTCGAGGAAGTAGTCGGGTGACGTGGTGGTCGAGCGGTCGACGGCGGTCGCCGGCTGGCGGCGGGCGGCGACGACCTGGCCCTCGGTCATGAAGCCGCCCTGCACCATGTTGGTCAGCACCTCGTTGGCGCGGGCGCGGGCGGCAGGCAGGTTGATGTGCGGCGCATATTTCGCCGGCGCCTTGAACAGGCCCGCCAGCATCGCGCCTTCCGCGAGCGACACGTCGCGGATGTCCTTGTCGAAGTAGAACTCGGCTGCCGCCGCCGCGCCGAAGCTGCCGCCGCCCATGTAGGCGCGGTCGAGATACATCGAGAGGATTTCGCGCTTGCTGTAATGCGATTCCAGCCAGAGGGCGATGAAGGCTTCCTTGATCTTGCGCTCGATGTTGCGCTCGTTCGACAGGAAGAGGTTCTTGGCGAGCTGCTGGGTGAGGGTCGAGCCGCCCTGGACGACGCCGCCGGCGCGCGCGTTCTCGCTGAGCGCGCGGGCGAGGCCGAAGAAGTCGATGCCCCAATGCTCGAAGAAGCGCCGGTCCTCGGTCGCCAGCACCGCCTTGATGAAGTGATCCGGCATCTCGTCGATCGGGATCGCATCGGCGCGCATGACGCCGCGCCGGCCGATCTCGTTGCCGTGCCGGTCGAGGAAGAGGACCGAGTAGTCGGTCTGCTGCGGCAGGCCGTTGGCGGTGAGCTTCATCGCAGGCTGGGCGAGCGCCAGCATCACGATCAGGCCGGCAACGCCGAGGGTCAGGCCCTCGCAGGCGACCTCGACCGCAAGCTTGTTCAGGCCGCGGGCGCGAAACCGCCGCGAGAAAATCGTCACGCTCTCCCAGAATCGGGAGAAGCCGTGGCCGAAGCGCCAGAGGCTGCTGTCGATCCAGGCATCGACCTCGATCAGGCGGGAGGGGATCTTGCGTCGCGGCTTTTCGGTCAACGGATCGCGCAAGTTCGACTCATCATTTTGCTGCGAGGCAAGCGTACGAGACGCTGCACCCCTGTCGTTCGGTCGGCCCTTCGACCACATAGGTGCTTCCGCTATACGGCAGCAACAAGAAGAACTCCCTTAAGGACGCAGAGTTTTCGCGCATGAGTGATTCGGGCAACAACGCATTCTGGCAGACCAAGCGGCTGGAGGACATGTCGCCCGCCGAGTGGGAGTCGCTGTGCGACGGCTGCGGGCGCTGCTGCCTGAACAAGCTCGAGGACTGGGACACGGGCGAGATCTACTGGACGAACGTCGCCTGCCGGCTGCTCGACGACGGCAGCTGCCGCTGCCGGGACTATCCGAACCGGCAGGCGAGCGTGCCCGACTGCGTGCCGCTCGACGCGCATGCGGCCCGCACCCTGTCCTGGCTGCCGCCGACCTGCGCCTACCGGCTGCTCGGTGAGGGCCACGATCTCTATTGGTGGCACCATCTCGTGTCCGGCGACCCGGACACCGTGCACCAGGCCGGCATCTCGGTGCGCGGACGCACGATCAGCGAGGAGGGCATGGAGCCGGAAGACCTCGAGGATCACCTGGTGGACTGGCCGGGCGAGAACCCGATGGAGGACTGACCCGCCCGCCGCTCCAGCCATGAGCGGGTCAGGCTGCGCTGGAGAGCCGGCTGTCCCGGTGGGCGGCGGAGAAGGCGGATCTCGACGCTGTCGGCATCCGGATAGCCGATCCGTTCGGAACGGCGGGCCGAGCGCCGGCGCGATCCGGCACTTCGGCGCCATAAGAAAATATTCCTTGACGGCGTCACGGTGATCCTGTAGGGTTCAGGCACAGTCGGAAATCTGCGAGGCGGCGGCGCGAAAGCGTCGGCCGCCTTTTGCTTGGGCGGGGTGCGGCGCGGATGACGGGCGAGCCCGAGAGCGTGCCGGCGGCGAAGCCGAAGCGCAAGGGGAAGGCGACGAGCCGTTCCTACGCCGCCCGCCTCATCGCGATCCTGGAACGCGAATTGCGCGTGCTCGAAGCGGCGCTCGCCGTGGACGAGCCGAAGCGGGGTTCGCGGAGCCGCCAGCCTGCCGGAGAGCCTGCCGCGGCGAACGATGCGGCGGGGGAGACGAACGGTGTGGAGAAGACGGGGGCGACAGGCGCACAGAAACCCACGCGCGTCGCCGCGAAGGGCGCGGCAGTCGGCGGCGAGGCACGGCTGAAGACGGCGGCGCAGCTGACCAAGCTGCTCGAGGATCTGATCGAACTGAAGCAGACGGAGGCCCTGCTCGCAGCCCGGGCCTATGACGAGGCCGAGACGCAGGCGCTGCGCGACGAGCTGCTTCTTCGACTTCACGCTGTCGCTTTGCGGAACGGGGCGACGCCGGGTGTTCGCAGAGCGGCAGCCGAGGGTCCGTCGGATGGCTCGACAGCGAGCGGCGCGATGGACGGTGACTGCCCGGAGTCGGACGGTCCCGGATCGGCGCCGATATAGGAGCAAAAGCAGGATAGCCGCCATCGGAGGAGCAGGGGAGGGCGGAGTTGACGCAGGACGATCTCCCGGCCGCGCGACGCGCCGCGATGCTTGCGGCGCTGGAGGGCGTGCCGGCGCGGGTGCTGCGCGCGGCGATGCCGGGCTGGGCTGAGTTCGCCCGGCCCGAGCAGCTGCCGCCATCCGGCGACTGGCGGCACTGGCTGATCGTCGGCGGGCGCGGCTCCGGCAAGACGCGGGCCGGCGCGGAGTGGATCCGGGCGCAGGCGCTTGGGCTGGCGCCGCTGGCCGAACGGGCGCATGGGCGCATCGCGCTGGTGGCCGAGACGCTGGGTGATGCGCGCGAGGTGATGATCGAGGGCGAAAGTGGGCTGAAGCGGGTCGAATACGGGGTGAAACCGGTGTTCGAGCCCTCGCGCCGGCGCCTGGTCTTCGGCAATGGCGCGGTGGCGCAGATCTTTTCGAGCGAGGACCCGGACGCGCTGCGCGGCTACCAGTTCGACGCGGCCTGGGGCGACGAGCTCGCGAAGTGGCGCAACGCCGAGTCCTGTTTCGACAACCTGCAGATGGCGCTGCGGCTCGGCGAAGCGCCGCGCGGGCTGTTCACGACGACGCCGCGGCCGCTGCCGCTCCTCAAGCGGCTGATCGCCGACCGCGAGAGCGTGGTGACGCGGATGCGCACGGCCGACAATACGGCGCATCTCGCGCCGGGCTTCGTCACGGCGATCGAGGCGCGATACGGCGGCACGCGCCTAGGGCGGCAGGAGCTCGACGGCGAGCTGATCGAGGACCGCGAGGATGCGTTGTTCAGCCGCGCGGCGATCGAGCGGCAGCGGGTCGCGGTCGCGCCGGAGCTCGGCCGGATCGTGGTGGCGGTGGATCCGCCGGCAAGCGCGACGCAGCGCTCCGACGCCTGCGGCATCGTCGCGGCGGGCCGCGCGGCAGACGGGACGATCTACGTGCTGGCCGACGAGAGCCGGACGGCGGCAAAGCCTGCCGACTGGGCGCGGGCTGCGGTGGCGCTCCACGCGCGGCTCGAGGCCGACCGGATCGTTGCCGAGGTGAACCAGGGCGGCGACATGGTGGAGGCGGTGATCCGCACCATCGATGCCGAGGTGCCGGTCACGAGCGTGCGGGCGAGCCGCGGCAAGTGGCTGCGGGCCGAGCCGGTGGCCGCGCTCTATGCGCAGGGACGGGTGCGGCATGCCGGCCTGTTTCCGGCGCTGGAGGACGAGATGAGCGACTTCGGGCCCGACGGGCTGTCGGGCGGCCGTTCGCCGGACCGGCTCGACGCGCTCGTCTGGGCGGTGACGGCGCTGACCGGACGGGGCGGCGAGCCGCGCGTGCGGCGGCTCTGACTCCCGGCGGCGCCGGACGAGCCAGGGTTTTCTCAATCAGGCTGCGGGGATCGAATGGGACTGCGAACGGCACTCGCGGAATGGATCGGCGCGCCCTCCGCCCGACCGGCTCAACCGGCCGGAGCCTTGGCGGCAAGGCCCGACGAACGGAAATCGAGCGGGCTCGGCGGCGCCTTCCTCCTCGCCGCCGAGGCCGCGCGCTGGAGCGAGCGCTCCTATGGCGGGCTGGCGCGCGCCGGCTTCCTGCGCAACCCGATCGTCTATCGCTGCGTCCGGCTCCTGTCGGAAAGCGTGGCGGCGATCCCGCCTGTCCTGATGGAGGGCGAGCGGGAACTGACCGAGCACCGGCTCCTCGATCTCCTGCGCCGGCCGCATCCGGGGGTGGACGGCGCGGCGCTGACCGAGACGCTGTGCGGCCACCTGCTCCTGTCGGGCAACGCCTTCCTGGAGGCGGTCGGGCCGGAGGCGGAGCCGCGCGAACTGCACGTTCTGCGACCCGACCGGGTGCGGATCGTGGAGGGACGCGACGGCTGGCCGGAGACCTACGAATACCAGGTTGGGGCGAGCTTGCGGCGGCTGCCGGTCGACGGCGCGGACGGGCGGCCCGGGCCGCTGCTGCACCTCAAGCTGTTCCACCCGCTCTCCGACCTCGACGGCCTGTCGCCGCTGTCGGCGGCGCAGACCGCACTCGACCTCCACAACGAGGCGGCGCGGTGGAACAAGGCGCTGCTCGACAATTCGGCGCGGCCCTCCGGGGCGCTCGTCTACCAGCCGCGCGACGGCGGCAATCTGTCGCCCGACCAGTTCGACAGGCTGAAGGCCGAACTCGACGGCGGCTACACCGGCGCAGCGGGTGCGGGGCGGCCGATGCTGCTGGAGGGCGGCCTCGACTGGAAGGCGATGGCGCTGACGCCGAAGGAGATGGACTTCATCGAAGCGAAGAACCAGGCGGCCCGGGAAATCGCGCTCGCCTTCGGCGTGCCGCCGATGCTGCTCGGCCTGCCGGGCGACAACACCTATGCCAACTATGCGGAGGCGAACCGCGCCTTCTTCCGCCTCGCGGTGCTGCCGCTGAAGGCGCGGCTGACCGGCGCGATCGGCGACTGGCTGGGCGGCCTGACCGGCGAGCCACGGCTGCGGCTGGGGTACGATGCGGACGGGATCGAGGCGCTCAGCGCGGAACGCGAAGCCCTGTGGGCGCGGGTCGGCGCGGCGACGTTCCTGAGCGAGGACGAGAAGCGGTCGGCCGTCGGCTACGGGCGCCGGCCGGCGCGCGATCTGCCGGAGCGGGATGATGGCGGGGATGCCGCCTGATGCACCAAAAAAGAAGCGGCGCCGTCCAGCAGCACCGCCTCGAGGAATACCGACAAAATCGAAAATCTCAGGACCAGCCGCAGGATGTCGGCTGCGACCGGCATTGTCAACCGCGGCAAGCAGAAGCGGGAGGCCGAGCGTGACGGACGGGACGGTTTCAGTGCTGGCGCTTTGGGGCGCCAAGCTCGCGGGGGCGGTGGCGGGATCGGCGATCTCGGTTGCCTACCTCCTGCCGCGCGGGCGGCGCGAGGCGGCGCTGCGCTTCCTGATCGGTGTGGTGACCGGCCTCACCTTCGGCGTGCCGGCCGGCCTGATGCTGGCGGCCCGGCTCGGGATCGACAAGATCCTGGAGCCGCCGGAGCTGGCGGTGATGGGATCGGCCGCGGCGAGCCTCTGCGCCTGGTGGGCGCTCGGCGTCCTGTCGCGCTTCGCCGACCAGCTGTTCCGTCCGGCCGCCGGGCCGAAGCCGGGAGATGCCCCGTGAGCGCCGTCATGCGCGCCGATGCCACAGGCGCCGGGCGGCTGCGCGGCTATGCCGGCCTGTTCGGCCGGCCGGATCTGGCGGGCGACAGGATCGAGCCGGGCGCCTTCGCCGCGTCGCTCGTCCGGCGCGGTGCGAGCGGCCTGAAGATGCTGTGGCAGCACGATCCCGGACAGCCCATCGGCGCGTGGACGCGGGTCTACGAGGATGCCGCCGGGCTGGTGGCCGAAGGGCAGCTGGCGCTCGACACGCAGAAGGGCCGCGAGGTGGACGCCCTGATCCGCGCCGGTGCGGTCGACGGGCTGTCCATCGGCTTCAAGACCCGCCGGGCCCGGCGGGACGCCGGCGGCGGGCGGCGCCTCGTCGAGATCGACCTCTGGGAGATCTCGGTGGTGACCTTCCCGATGCAGGAGGGCGCACGCATCGCCAGGCCCGCATCGGCACAAGGCGCGGACGGGCTCGCTGCCCGGCTGCGCACCGAGGCCGCACGGCTCGGCGCCGCCTGACATCGCACGAGACAACTTCACGAAAGGAGAGGACATGCCGGAGATCAATGCAGCGCCGGAGACCAAGGCGCAGATGCCGTCGGGCGGGTCGCCGACCGGGGAGGTGGCGCTCGCCTTCGGCGACTTCATGCACGCCTTCGAGGGGTTCCGCGAAGCGAACGACGAGCGCCTGCGCCAGCTGGAGCGGCGGATGAGCGCCGACGTCCTGTCGGAGGAGAAGGTCGAGCGGCTGAACCAGGCGGTGGACGCGCAGGAGCGCCGGCTCGAGCAGCTGGTGCTGAAGCAGATGCGTCCGGCGCTCGGCGGTGGCGGCGAGATGGCCGCGGCGCGCCCGAGCGAGCACCGGCAGGCCTTCGAAGCCTATGTGCGCGGCGGCGACGAAGGCCGGCTGCGGCGGATGGAGGCAAAGGCAATGTCGGGCCTTGCCGGCACCGACGGCGGCTTCCTGGTGCCGGAGGAGACGGAGACCGAGATCGGCCGGCGGTTGGCGGCGATCTCGCCGATCCGCTCGATCGCCACCGTGCGGACCGTTTCATCGTCGCTGCTGAAGAAGCCGTTCGCCGTCTCCGGCGCCCAGACCGGCTGGGTTGGCGAGACCGCCGCGCGCCCCGAGACGGCGGCGCCGCAGCTGGCCGAGCTGAGCTTTCCGACGATGGAGCTCTACGCAATGCCGGCGGCCACGAACGCGCTCCTCGACGACGCGGCCGTCGACATCGACCGCTGGCTCGGCGAGGAGGTGGAGCAGGCGTTCGCCGCGCAGGAAAGCGCCGCCTTCGTCGTCGGCGACGGGGTGAGCAAGCCGAAAGGCTTCATGACCTACGACACGGTGGATGAGACCGCCTGGATCTGGGGCAAGGTCGGGACGGTCCCGACCGGGGCCGACGGCGCCTTTCTCGCCGGCGGCGCGGCCGACAGCCTGATCGACCTCGTCTATGCCCTGAAGGCGGGCTACCGTCAGAACGCCAGCTTCGTGATGAACCGGCGCTCGCAGGCGGCGGTGCGCAAGCTGAAGGACGCCGACGGCAACTACCTGTGGCAGCCGCCGGCGAGCGCGGGGGCCCGCGCGACGCTGATGGGCTTCCCCATGGTGGAGGCCGAGGACATGCCGGACATCGCGGTCGATGCGAACGCGATCGCCTTCGGCGATTTCGCCCGCTTCTACCTGATCGTCGATCGGCAGGGCGTGCGGGTGCTGCGCGACCCGTATTCGGCCAAGCCCTACGTCCTTTTCTATACGACCAAACGCGTCGGCGGCGGCATCCAGGACTTCGATGCCGCCAAGTTCCTCGCCTTCGCGGCCTGAGCCGCGACGGGCGGACGGAAAAGACGGCGGGCCGCGATGTCGGCCCGCCGGTGGTTTTTCGAAGGGAGCGGGACATGACGCTGATCGAACTGGCCGAAACGGTGATCGAGCCCGTCACCGTGGCGGAGGCCAGGAGCTGGTGCCGGATCGAGCGGGACGACGAGGACGAACTCGTCGCGAGCCTGGTCCGAGCGGCGCGGCAGGCCGTCGAGACCGAGACGGGCCTCGTGCTGGTGCGTCGGGCCTTTCGGCTGGCGCTCGACCCGGTGCCTCCCGGCGGCTGGATCGAGGTGGCGCGGCGGCCGCTGCAGGTGATGGTCGGTGTCACCGCCTACGGCTCGGACGGCGCGCCCATCGTGTTCGGCGAGGCCGATGCCATCATCGAGCGCGCGCTCGGGATCGAGGCGATCCGCCTCTCGCCGGCAGTGCGGGCCGTCGCGGCGAACGGCGTCGATGTCGATTTCGAGGCCGGATATGCCCCGGGCGAGGCGCCTGGCGACCTGCTCCTGGCGCTGAAGCGCACGATCGCCGCGTCCTACGAGGTGCGCGGCGCCACCGGCGAGGGCTGGCGGCCCGCGGTCCTGCCGCCTTCGGCGCAGGACCTCACGCGGCCGCACCGCCGGATGCGGCTCTGATGGCGCCGCTGTTCCTCGACCCCGGTCTGCTGCGCCGACGGGCGGTGCTGGAGACCTGCGATCCTGCTGCGGACTGTACCGGCGACGCGAGCGACGCGTGGCGGGAGATTGCGGAGCTGTCGGTGCATGTCGAACCGCTGTCGGTGGAGTCGCGCGAGCGGTTCGAACAGCGGGAGGCGACGATCACCCATCGCGTCGTCTGCCGGCACCGGAGCGACGTCGACCGAGGCATGGCGTTCCGGATCGGCGTGCGGCGCCTGGTGATCCGCTCGGTGCACGACCCGGACGAGACCGGCCGCTATCTCGTCTGCCGCTGCGAGGAGGCGACGTGAGGATCACCATCACCGCCGAGCGGACAGCGCGGTTGCGGCGGGCGGTGATCCGCAAGGCGAACGCGGCGCTCGACCGCTTGATCTTGCGGAGCGTCGACGAGGAGCACCCGGCGCTCGAGGCCGGCCTGCCCCGCACCTCACAATTCCCGCACGCCGGCAGGGAGGTTTCCGCCCGGCAGCCGCGGCGCGGTAGATGGGGGGTGATCGGGTCGTTACGAAAAGATTAGGCACGCCGGCAGCTACACGCAGGCCTCGCGGGGCATTATGTTACGATAAGAAGCGTGAGCCGATGCCGTCGGAGGAACGATCGCATGACGCATCCGAGTCTCGAACTGCAGAGCACCATCTTCAACACGCTGACGTCCGACCCGGCGGTGCTTCGCCTGCTAGGCGGTCCGAAGGTGTTCGATCGCGCACCGGAGCGCACGAGCTACCCCTATCTGACGCTCGGCCGCACTGCGGTCGTCGACTGGTCGACCGGGACAGAGGACGGTGCCGAGCACATCCTGACGTTGCACGTCTGGGCGCGCGGCGGCGGCAAGCAGGAGACCTATACGATCATGGACGAAGTCTCGGCCAAGCTGCACAACAAGCATTTGCCGCTGGACGGCCACGAGCTCGTGAACCTGCAGCTGCAGTATGCCGAGGCGCGGCGCGAGCCCGACGCCACCACCTATCACGGCATCCTGCGCTTCCGCGCGGTGACCGAGCCGCTCGCGTGAGGCCGGAACCGGCGTAGCCCCGAGACACGCGGCGCGGCCTGCGAAGACAAAGATCGATCGACGCATGAGGGGCGGTCCGCTTGGGCCGCCCCTTTTCGTTTCAAACGCCGACGAGAGGACACGGACATGGTGGCGCAACGCGGCAAGGACCTGCTGCTCAAGCTCGACCCCGCCGGCAACGGCAACTTCATCACCGTCGCAGGGCTGCGCACCACGCGCATCGCCTTCAACGCGGAGACGGTCGACGTCACCGATGCCGAGAGCGCCGGGCGCTGGCGCGAGCTCCTCGGCGGCGCCGGGGTGCAGCGGGCGGCGCTGGCGGGCACCGGGATCTTCAAGGACGCGGCCTCCGACGCGCAGCTGCGCCAGCTCTTCTTCGAGGGGCAGGTGGCGAGCTTCCAGGCGGTGATCCCGGACTTCGGCCGGGTGACCGGACCGTTCCAGGTGACGGCGCTCGAGTATTCGGGCGAGCACAACGGCGAGGTGGCGTTCGAGGCGACGCTGGAATCGGCCGGCGCGCTCCAGTTCGCGGCACTCTGACGATGGCCGTCAACCGCAGGCGCGGCGAGGTGGCCGCGATCATCGACGGGCGCGAGCGGGTGCTCTGCCTGACGCTCGGGGCGCTCGCCGAACTCGAGGACGCCTTCGCGAGCGAGGACATCGGGGCACTGGCACGGCGCTTCGGCACCGGCAGCCTGTCGGCGCGCGACCTGATCCGGGTCATCGCCGCGGGTCTGCGCGGCGCCGGCGAGGCGGTGAGCGACGCGGAGGTCGCGGCGATGCGCATCGAGGGCGGCGCCAGCGGTGCGGCGGCGCTGACCGCGGCTCTGCTGGGTGCGGCCTTCGGCGATGGAGACGCTACGGCAAACCCTTAAGAGCCGCATCGCCGATGGCCGCGACGTCCGGAGGCGATGCGGCGGCCTTTCCCTGGGATGCGGCGATGGCGCTCGGCTTCGGCCTCCTCGGCCATACCACGGCATCCTTCTGGCAGCTGACCCCACGCGAGCTCGCCAGCGCCGCCTCGGCCTTCACCCCGCCGGTGGCGGGGCCGCCGGAGCGCAGCGCGCTGGACGCATTGATGCGCCACTTTCCGGATCACCCGGTGACATGAGGTGAGCATGAACCCCGACGAGACCGTAGAGATCGCCGTCACAGCCGACACCGGCGGGCTGACGCGCGCCCTCGACGACCTGACCCAGCGGGCCAACGGCTTCGGCTCGGCGCTGACGAGCGCGCTGCGCGGCGCGGTGACGGGCGGACGCTCGCTCGACACGGTGCTGAGCCAGCTGGCGCTGCGCATCTCGACGCTCGCGCTCGACGCCGCGCTGAAGCCGCTCCAATCGCTGGCCGGCGCGGCCCTGCAGCAGGTGCTGCCGGGCATCGCGGGGGGGCTCAGCGGCAACGGTTCGGGCGTCATCCCCTTCGCCAAGGGTGGCATCGTCGCCAGTCCCAGCTACTTCCCTGCCGGGCGGCAGCTCGGGCTGATGGGCGAGGCGGGCGGCGAGGCGATCCTGCCGCTGCGCCGGGGCGCCGACGGGTCGCTCGGCGTTGCCGCCGAACGCGGCGTGACGGGTGCCGGCCCCAGCATCGTCGTCAACGTGACGACGCCGGACGCCCCAAGCTTCAGACGGGCGGAGACGCAGATCCAGACGATGCTGGCCCGGGCCGTCGGCCGCGGCCGACGGGGGCTCTGACATGCCGGTCGCCGCCTTCAGCGAGGAACGCTTTCCGCTGCGGCTCGCCTTCGGCACCACCGGCGGGCCGGAGCGGCGAATCGACGTGGTGCGGCTGTCCACCGGCTACGAGAGCCGCAACCAGCGCCATCGCCACGCCGTGCGGCGCTATGATGCGGGGTCTGGGGTCAAGAGCCTCGAAGACCTGGCGGCTGTCGTCGATTTCTTCGAGGCGCGGCGCGGCAAGCTGGTGGGCTTCCGCTTCCGTGATCCGCTGGACGCAAGCTCGGCCGGCTTCGGGCGGGCACCGGGCCCGTTCGATCAGAGCCTCGGGTCAGGCGACGGGACGAGCACCTGCTGGCAGCTGGTGAAGCGCTATGGCCCTGGCGAGGACGGCTACATCCGGCCGATCGCAAAGCCCGATGCGGGCAGTGTCCGAGTGGCGGTCGACGGTGAGGAGCTCGCTGCCGGCGCCTTCGCGGTGGACGGCGTGACGGGCGCGGTGACGCTCGCGCAGCCGCCGGCGGCTGGCGCATCGGTGACAGCGGGCTTCCTCTTCGACGTGCCGGTGCGCTTTGACGTCGACCGGCTCGCCTTCAGCATTGCCGGCTTCCGGTCCGGCGAGATTCCTTCGATTCCCCTGGTGGAGGTGCGGCCATGAAGGCCATCCCGGACGCGCTGCGCGCCGGCCTCGCCGGTCCGGCGACGACGCTCGCCTGGTGCTGGCGGCTGACGCGCACGGACGGCACCGTGCTCGGCTTCACCGACCACGACGAGGCGCTCGTCGTCCAGGGGCTGCGCTGCGAGGCCGCGAGCGGCCTCTCGGCCAGCGAGGCCGAGGCCGAACTCGGGCTTGCCGCGACGACGCAGGAGGTGGAGGGCGCGCTGTCCTCCCTCAGCCTCGACGAGGCGGACATCCGGGCCGGACGCTACGACGGCGCGACGGTGGAGACCTTCCTCGTCGACTGGACCCAGCCCGAGGTGCCGCTGCTCGTCGCGGCGGCGGAAATCGGCGAGGTGCGGCGAAGCGCCGGCGCCTTCACCGGCGAGCTGCGGGGCCTTGCCGCCAAACTCGACCAACGACACGGCCGCATCTATCAGCGCCGCTGCGACGCCGTCCTCGGAGATGGACGCTGCCGGGTGGACCTGACGGCGCCGGCGCATCGCGCGCAGGTCGCCACGGTCCGCGGCGAGGCGGGCGGCACCGTGCTCGTGAGCGGTCTCGATCCGGCACGGCGGCCCCTGTTCCGGCAGGGTACGGCGACCTGGCTCGACGGGGCGGGCCGAGGAGTCGTCGCCGAGATCGTCGACCTCCAGGAGGGATCCGCGACGGGCGACACGCGCCTGGTGCTGCGGGCGATGCCGGAGATCCCGATCGGTGCTGGCGAGCGGCTTCAGCTGACGGCCGGCTGCGACAAGAGCTTCGCCACCTGCCGCATGCGCTTCGACAACGGCCTGAACTTCCGTGGTTTTCCGCATCTTCCAGGCTCCGACGCGGCGCTCGGCATCGCCAAGACGGATGGCCTTCATGACGGCTCGCCGGTGGTGCCGTGAGCGAGACGATCCCGCAGCGCGCGCTCGCGGCGGCGCGCAGCTTCCTCGGTACGCCCTACCGTCACCAGGGCAGCCGCGCCGCGATCGGCTGCGACTGTCTCGGGCTCGTGCGCGGGGTGTATCGCATCCTGCACGAGCGCGAACCCGAAATGCCGGGTCCCTACGCGCCGGACTGGGCGGAGTCTGACGGGGCGGACCGCCTGCTTCTGGCCGCGCGGCGGCACCTGACTGCGATCGACCGGGACGCTGCATTGCCCGGCGACGTCGTGCTGTTCCGCTGGCGCCGTGACGCGCTCGCCAAGCATTGCGGCATCCTCGACGAGGACGGCCGCGTCATCCATGCCTACGCGGGAAGCGCGGTGGTGTCGTCCGCCCTCGTGCCGAGCTGGCGGCGGCGCATCGCCGCGACCTTCCGCTTTCCGGAGTAGCCGATGGCCACGATCGTTCTGCAGGCGGCGGGAGGGCTCGTCGGAGGTCTTCTCGGCGGTCCGTTCGGCGCAGTTGCCGGGCGGGCGCTCGGCGCCCTCGGCGGCTATGCGCTCGACAGCCGTCTCTTCACGCCGACGCGGAAGGTGGACGGCGCCCGCCTCGGCGCCTCGCGCATCATCGGGGCCGACGAGGGCGCGGGTATAGCGAGACTCTACGGCACGGCCCGTATCGCTGGCGAAATCATCTGGACGACTCGTCTCGAGGAAGCGAGCGATACGGATCGGCAGGGTGGCAAGGGCGGCGGGGGCGGGGTCGAAGTCACCAGCTACAGCTATTACGGCAATGTCGCGATCGGCCTCTGCGAAGGACCTGTCGCAGGCATCCGCCGCGTCTGGGCGGATGGCGAGGAGCTCGACCTTTCCCGCGTCACCTGGCGCCTTCACCGCGGCGACGACAGCCAGCTGCCCGACCCGCTGATCGAGGCGAAGCAGGGTGCGGGCAACGCGCCGGCCTATCGCGGGCTTGCCTATATCGTGTTCGAGCGGCTGCCGTTGGAGAGCTGGGGGAACCGCATCCCGCAGCTCAGCTGCGAGGTGATCCGTCCGGTCGGCGAGCTCGAGGCGCGGCTGCGTGGCGTGACGGTCATCCCCGGGGCGAGCGAGCACGGGCTTGACCCGAAACCGGTGCGCGAGCGGCTCGGCGAGGGCGAAGACCGGCTGGTCAATCGCAACGTCCTGCATGGCACGAGCGACTGGGATGCCTCGCTCGACGAACTGCAGGCGCTGTGTCCGAAGCTCGAGCGTGCGGCGCTGGTGGTGTCCTGGTTCGGCACCGACCTGCGGGCCGGCCACTGCGAGATCCATCCCGGCGTCGAGGTCGCACGTCGCGACGAGAGCGAGCGCTGGCAGGTCGCCGGAATGACCCGCGCGGATGCCCGGCTGGTCAGCCGCAACGACGGCGGCCCGGCCTTCGGCGGCACGCCCTCGGATGCCGGCGTCGTCCGCGCGATCGCCGACCTCAAGGCCCGCGGGCTGAAGGTGACGATGTACCCGTTCATCCTTATGGATGTGCCGGCGGGCAATGGCCTTCCCGACCCGTATGGTGGCCTTGAGCAGGCCGCCTATCCCTGGCGCGGGCGCATCACCCTCGACCGTGCGCCCGAGCGCGGCGGCTCGCCGGACCGAACGGCTGCCGCGGGGATAGCGATCGACGCCTTCGTCGGGACTGCGGCCGTCGAGGACTTCGCTCTGTCCGGCGGGCGTGTCGTCTATAGCGGTCCGGCCGAATGGTCGTTGCGCCGCATGATCCTGCATCAGGCGCACCTCGCCAAGGCGGCGGGCGGTGTCGATGCCTTCATCGTCGGGTCGGAGTTGAGGGGGCTGACGCGCCTTCGCGACGAGACCGGTGCCTTCCCCTTCGTCGCGGCCCTGGCACGGCTCGCCGCCGATGCGAAACGCGTCCTGCCGGACGCGGTGATCACCTATGCGGCCGACTGGAGCGAGTATTCGGGCTTTCAGCCGGCGGACGGCTCGGGCGACGTCTTCTTCAACCTCGATCCGCTCTGGGCGCATCCGGCGATCGGGGCGATCGGCATCGACAACTATCTGCCGCTCGCCGACTGGCGCGAGGCCGACTGGTCCGACCTCGGCGCGGACGGCGCCCGCTCCCCCTATGATCGGGCGGCGCTGCGAAGAGGCGTACGCGGCGGCGAGTATTACGACTGGTCCTATCCCGACGCCGATGCGCGGCGGGCCGGCGCGCGCCGTCCGATCACCGACGGGGCGGCCGGCAAGCCTTGGGTCTTCCGCGCCAAGGACCTGTGGAACTGGTGGTCGAATCCTCATCACGAACGTCGCGGCGGCGTCGAGCTGGCGACGCCGACGACCTACGTGCCGAGCGGCAAGCCGATCTGGTTCACCGAACTCGGGTGTCCCGCGATAGACAAGGGGCCGAACCAGCCAAACCTTTTCGTCGATCCGAAATCGGCCGAGAGCGGGCTGCCCTACTTCTCGTCCGGCGGGCGTGACGATCTCGTCCAGCGCCGCGCGCTCGAGACCCAGCTTGCGGTGTTCGATCCGGACGACCCGGCCTTCGAGGAGGCCGACAACCCGATCTCGCCGGTCTACGGCGGGCGCATGGTCGATCCTGGGACGGTGCATCTGTGGACGTGGGACGCCCGGCCCTTTCCGGCTTTCCCGACGCGTCGCGACGTCTGGAGCGATGGCGACAACTGGCTGCGGGGGCACTGGCTCAGCGGCCGGCTCGGTCAGGCGCCGCTCGACCGGCTGATCCGGGCGATGCTCGCCGATCGCGGCTTCAGCGACGAGGTCGACGTCGAGGCCGTGGATGCGCAGATCGGCGGCTTCGTGACATCGGGCATCACGACGGCGCGCGAGGACCTTGAGGATCTCCTGACGCTGTGCGGTCTCGTCGGCTTGGCGAGCGACCGGCGCTTCGTCTTCCGTTCGCTGCGCGGTGCGCGAAGCGTCTCGGCGCGGGAGGATCTGGTCGATCCGGACGAGGCGGCGCAGCTGGAGCTGCGGCGCATGCAGGCGGGCGAAATTCCCCAGGAGGTGGTGCTCGGCTACGCCGATCCCCTGCGGGACCACCAGCCGGCGACGGCGAGCGCGGCGCTGGCCTTTGCCGAAACGCCGCGCAAGGAAACGCTCGAGCTGCCGGTGACGCTGGAGGAAGGCGAAGCCGGACGACTGGCTGCCGAACTGCTCGCGCTGCGGCTTGCGACGCGCGAGCATGCCGCCTTCGCTCTGTCGCCGACGGCGATCGAGGTCGAACCGGGCGACCTCGTGCGTTTGCCGGGCGTGCCCGGGCAGTGGCTGGTGACGCGGATCGAGAGCGGCGCGGCACGTCGGGTCGAGGCGCGGCAGGCGCCTACGGGGGGCCGGGCCGGCGCGGGGGGCGAGCCGCTGCCCGCGTCGACGGGACGCCGACCGGTCCTTGCCTCGACTCCGCTCGTGCATCTCCTCGACCTTCCCGCAGTCGATGGGCAACCCTCCGAGGAAAGCGCCAGGGCGGCGATCTTCGCCAAGCCATGGCTGCCCCACGTGCTGCAGGCCTCGGCCTCCGGCTCGAACTTCGCCACGCGCATGATTGCGTCACGGCCGGCGACCCTCGGACGCCTGGTGCAGGACCTCGCGTCGGGGCCGGAGGGACGGCTCGACCGAGGGAACGTCATCGAGGTCGCGATGACTCGCGGCGCGCTCTTCAGCCAGTCGCACGCAGCGCTTCTGGCCGGCGGGAACCTATGCGCCCTGATGAGCCGCGTCGGCATCTGGGAGGTGCTGCAGTTCGAAACGGCCGAAGAGGTGGCAGAGGGCCGCTTCCGGCTTTCGAGCCTGCTGCGCGCGCAAGGCGGCACCGAGGATGCCATGCAGTCGGGTGCGGCGAAGGGTGCACCCCTCGTCTTGCTCGACGATGCCGTCGCGCCGGTGGGGCTGAAGGCGGCAGAGATCGGGCGAGACCTCAGCTGGCGGATCGTACCGACGGGTCGAGCGCTCGACGATCCGGCTGTCGTGACCTTGACCGCCAGTCTCGGCGGTCGCGCCGTTCGACCTCTGTCTCCCGTGCATCTCCGGGGCCGCTTCACTTCGGACGGCGGTTTCACGCTCGGGTGGACCCGTCGCACCCGCATCGGCGGCGATGGCTGGGAGGGTATCGATGTGCCGATCGGCGAGGACGTGGAGCGTTATGCGATCACGCTCGAGGGATCCGATGGACGAAAGCTGCAGCGCGAGACGATGCTGCCGCAGCTTGCGCTCACCGCAAGCGAGGTGGGCGGGCTGATCGATGACGGTCCGGCGATGATCGTCGCCCATGTCGGGCAGGTCAGCCTCGCCTTCGGCACCGGAACCATCCGGTCGGCGGCGTTCCGCCGGGAGGACTAGCAGCATGGTTCAGCAAGGGAGCAGGCGGATGATCGACGAGAAACCGTGGTATCAGTCGAAGACCATCTGGGGCGGCATCGTCGCCCTCGGCTCGGCAGCGGCCGGCAACTGGGGCGTCAAGGTCGATGCCGCCAGCGGCGACGCCCTGGTGCTCGCGCTGACCAGCGCGGCAACCGCGGTCGGAGCAGTGCTGGCCATCATCGGCCGCGTGACCGCCGACACCGCGATACGGAAGGGTTGAGAGAGGCAACCACGACATTCATTCGACATTCAGGCCACGGGCGATAGAGTTTTTCCTCGACGTGCAATCGGAAGCATCATGACGACCCCTTCCCGCCTGACGATCATCGGTCTCGGCATCGCGCTGCTCTGGCGCAGCGTGATGCCGGCGACGGCCGACATGTTCTGGCGGGGCGGGCCGGGCGAAACTCGCCGGGACCGCGGCGGATGGGACGATCATCGTGCACCGGACCGCGGCGGCCGGCCGTACCAGCGGCTCCGCCGCTTGCCGAGCGGCGATCCTCTCGCCATCACGCCGTTCCAGATCGCCCCCTTCCGCGTCGCCGACGCCGACTGCGCCAGTGCCGCCGAGCAGGCGGCCGCGCAGACGGGAGGGCAGGTGCTGTCGGTGTCGAGCCGCCAGCAGGACGGCGGCACCGTCTGCGTGGTGACGGTGCTGGTGCCCGGACGGGATGGCGGCCGGCCGCGGAAGACGACGGTGACGCTGCGTCGGTGACGTCTTCGGCGTTGCCCCGCAGGCCGGGGTGACGTGCGGCGACGGCACATGGCATAAGACCGCGATCGCAGCGGCTCGCGTTCCGCGCGCCGCGACAGCAGGTTGGCTCATGCGCATTCTCGTGGTCGAGGACGATCAGAATCTCAATCGCCAGCTGACCGAAGCGCTGATCGGCGCCGGCTACGTCGTCGACCGTGCCTTCGACGGCGAGGAGGGCCACTTTCTCGGCGATACGGAGCCCTATGACGCGGCGATCCTCGATATCGGCCTGCCCGTGCTGGACGGCATCAGCGTTCTGGAACGCTGGCGGCGTAACGAGCGGCGCATGCCGGTGCTGATCCTCACGGCGCGCGACCGCTGGAGCGACAAGGTGTCGGGCATCGACGCCGGCGCGGACGACTACGTCACCAAGCCATTCCACGTGGAAGAGGTGCTGGCGCGGGTGCGCGCGCTCATCCGCCGGGCCGCCGGCCACGCCTCTTCGGAGATTCTGTGCGGGCCGCTGCGGCTCGACACCAAGGCCTCGAAGGCGACGCTCGAGGGGGCGCCCCTGAAGCTGACCTCGCACGAGTACCGGCTCTTGTCCTACCTCATGCACCACCGCGACGAGATCGTATCGCGGACCGAACTCGTCGAGCATCTCTACGACCAGGACTTCGACCGCGACTCCAATACCGTCGAGGTCTTTGTCGGGCGACTGCGCAAGAAGATCGGCATCGACATGATCGAGACGGTGCGCGGCCTCGGCTACCGGATGCGCTCGACGCCACCGCAGGGCTGACCCGATCATGGCGGCCCTCCGGCTCGATTCCGTCGCCGTCCGCGTCATCGGCCTGTCGACCCTGTGGGCCATCGCGGCCTTCGTGGTCGTCGCCGGTGTCATTTCGACGCTGTATGGCCAGACCGCCTCGCGCGGCTTCGAAGATCTCCTCGTCGCGCAGCTCTACAACGTCGTGAACAGCGTCGCCGTCGCCGAGGACGGGACGATCACCGGTTCGCCGGACCTCGGCGACCTGCGGTATTCGCAGCCTCTGTCCGGCTGGTACTGGGAAGTGACGCCGGCCAGCGCGAACACCAGCGGTCGCCTCGCCTCGATTTCGCTCGGGCCTGCCGATGTGCCGTCGCCCCCGCAGCAGACGGTGCCGTTCGACGAGAACTATCGCCGCGAATACGAGGTGGACGGCCTGAACGGCCAGTCGCTGAGCGTCGTCGAGACGGAAGTCGTCCTCGACAATCAGAACCACATCGCCCGCTTCCGCGTGATGGGGGACGCGGGACTTGTGGCGGCGGACGTCAGACAGTTCAACCGCTCGCTGGGCCTCTATCTCGGTGCGTTCGGTCTCGGTTCGATCCTCATCAACGCCCTAGCGATCCTGTTCGGGCTGCGGCCGCTGGTGGCGGTGCGCCGGGCACTCGCCGAGGTCGGAGCCGGTCGCAGCGATCGCCTGCGCGGACCCTTCGCGGCCGAAATCGAACCGCTTGCCGTCGAACTCAACGCAATGATCGACAACAATCGACGCATCGTCGAGCGGGCGCGCACTCAGGTCGGCAACCTCGCGCATTCGCTGAAGACGCCGCTCGCCGTCCTGCGCAACGAAGCGGCCGCGATCGGCGGCGAGAGGGGCAAGGTCGTCACCGACCAGACCGAGCACATGCGGGTGCAGGTCCAGCACTATCTCGAGCGCGCGCGGCTCGCGGCGCAAGGGGAGGGCGTGGTGTTCCGCACGCCGGTCGCCGCAACGCTCGAGCGGCTGGTCCGGGTGATCGGCAAGCTGAACCCGGAGCTTACGATCGACTTCGTCGCGCCGGACGGCATCGTTTTCGCCGGGGAACAGCAGGATCTCGAGGAGGTCGTCGGGAACCTCCTCGAGAACGCTTCGAAATGGACGAAGAGCCGCATTGCCCTGTCGGCCGCCTCGGAGGCGGGATCCTGGCTGATCCTCACCGTGGAGGACGATGGCCCCGGATTGTCGGATGCCGAGATCGCAGTGGCGACCAAGCGCGGCCAGCGGCTCGACGAAGCGCAGCCGGGCACGGGGCTCGGACTGTCGATCGTGCTCGACACGGTGCGCGAGTATCGCGGTGGCCTCAGCCTCGACCGCTCGCCGCTCGGCGGTCTGCGGGCTGTGGTGCGTCTGCCACAGGCGAGCTGAGTCTTGTGGTCGATGGCGGAGTTTGCACCGCCTGTAGCCCACGCCGCGGCAGCCGTCATGTATGACGGGGTCGGCGCGTGGCGACGGGGGTCGCGCGCTTCGAGCTCCGGGCTTATCGATGGCAAGACTTTTCAGGTTTCTTCTCCTCGCGACCGCGACGCTCGCGGTCGCCGGCTGCCAGACCAGCGGCTCCTTGACCGCATCGGGTGCGTCGGCCGAGGGCGCGGCAGGTCTCGGCGACGGACTGATCGGGCGCGTGGCCGGGGTGAGGGTGCCGACCAATGCACGCGGCCAGGCGCTGCTTGCCGAATACCAGGCGCTGCAGTTCGGGACGGCGGGGCAGGTGGTCGCTTGGTCGGCCGGTGGTCTGCGCGGCACCGTGACGCCGACCCAGCTCTACCGGGTGGGCTCGCAGGAATGTCGAGGCTACGTGCAGTCGGTGGTCGCCGGCGGCACCGAGAGCAAGGTGATGGGCACGGCCTGCCGGACGGAGGGTGGGCAGTGGACGCTCGTCGCCTGATACGGGCCGGGTGGCGGCCGATGCGCGCAGCCGGCCGCACCGGTGCGGTGCGGAGTTTCCGTGCGCTTCGGCATCCGCTATAGGAGCCCCATGCTGTTCTGGGTCGTCGCCGCGAGTTTGACCGCGATCGTCACGCTGGCGGCGGTGTGGCCCGTGCTGCGGCCCCGCACCGGCGCCTCACCGGTGCGCGCCGAACACGATCTCGAAGTCTATCGCGCCCAGCTCGGCGAACTGGATGGTGACGTTGCGCGTGGCGCCCTTCGATCGGAGGACGCGCAGACGGCGCGTGCGGAGATCGGCCGCCGGCTCCTGCGGGCGGCCGAGCAGGCAGAGGGCGCGCGTGCACGCCCCGGCGCACGGCGCGGTGGGCTGATCGCCGTCGCAGTGGTCGTCGCTGTGGCGGTGCCGGCTCTGTCGCTGGCGGTCTACGGCACGCTCGGCTCTCCGGCGATGCCGGACCTGCCGCTCGAGGCGCGCGCAGGCAGCGATCCCTCCGCCGGCGGCATGACCGCCTTGATCGCGCAGGCCGAAGAGCGTCTGAAACAGGCGCCCGACGACGGGCGCGGCTGGGACGTGCTGGCGCCGATCTATCTGCGGCTCAGCCGCTACGAGGACGCCGCCAAGGCTTACCGCAACGCCATCCGCCTGCTTGGCAGCTCCGCCGCGCGCGAAGCAGGGCTCGGGCAGGCCGCGACCGAGATCGCCGGCGGCGAGGTGACGCAGGAGGCCAAGTCCGCCTTTGAACGGGCCCTTGCGCTCGATCCGACGCTCCTGCAGGCCCGCTTCTTCCTGGCCCTCGACCTCTCGCAGGAGGCGCGCTACGCCGAAGCTTTGCCGGCCTGGCGGCAGGTCGTCGCCGACAGCCCGCCCAACGCGCCGTGGATGGCGATGGCCAAGGCCGCCGTCGCAGACGCAGCGCAGCGCACGGGCGCGCCGGCTCTCGCCGAGGCCGCGCCGGATCCCCGCCCCGGTGCGATCGAGCCGCCGACCTCGCCCGGCCCTGATGCGGACCAGGTCGCGGCGGCCTCGCAGCTGTCGTCCGGCGACCGGCAGGCGATGATCGAGGGCATGGTGGCGCAGCTCGCCGAGCGGCTGAAGAGCGACCCGAAGGATGCCGAAGGCTGGAAGAAGTTGATCCGCTCCTACAACGTGCTCGGCCAGCCGGACGCCGCCAACGCTGCGCTCCGCGACGCGCAGGCGACGTTTCCGCCGGAGTCGCCGGAAGGCACCGACATCGCCACATTTGCCCGCGATCTTGGCGTGACGGGCGCCGGGGAGACACGCACACCATGACGCGCAAGCAGAAGCGCCTGTCGCTGATTGCCGGCGGGCTTGCGGTGATCGGCACCGCCGTCGGCCTCGTGCTGTGGGGGCTGTCGAGCGGCATGGCCTATTTCAAGTCGCCGACCGAGCTTCTCGCCGAAATGCCGGGCAGCGCCCAGCGGATCCGATTGGGCGGGCTGGTCGAAACGAATTCGGTGCAGCGGGACGGCACGGACACGGTGCATTTCCGCGTGACGGACACTGTCGACAGCGTCCCCGTCACCTATACCGGGCTGCTGCCCGACCTGTTCCGGGAAGGCCAGGGGGTGATCGCCGAGGGCACGCTCGGTTCCGACCGCGTCTTCGTCGCCGACAGCGTGCTCGCCAAGCACGACGAGACCTATATGCCGAAGGAAGTGGTCGACGATCTGAAGAAGCGCGGCCTCTGGGAGGACGGCAAGATCAAGGCCCAGGCCGAGCCTGCGGCCGCAGGAGCCGGCACGTGATCGTCGAGACCGGCCACTACGCGCTCGTCCTTGCGCTGGCGGTGGCGCTGGTGCAGTCGGTGCTGCCGCTCGCCGGCGCCCGGCTCGGCGACGGCCGGCTGATGCAGACCGGCACCAACACGGCAATCCTCGGCTTCCTCCTGCTGGCGCTGTCCTTCGCCTGCCTGGTGACGGCGCACGTCCAGTCGGACTTCTCGGTGCTCAACGTCTTCGAGAACTCCAACTCCGCCAAGCCGATGCTCTACAAGGTGACCGGCGTGTGGGGAAACCACGAGGGCTCGATGCTCCTGTGGGTGCTGATCCTCGGGCTGTTCGGCGCGCTCGTCGCCGGCTTCGGCCGCGACCTGCCCGCGAGCCTGAAGGCCAACGTCCTGTCGGTGCAGGCCTGGATCACCACCGCCTTCCTCCTGTTCATCCTGGCGACGTCCAACCCGTTCCAGCGCCTGTCTCCGGCCCCCTTCGAGGGCCAGGACCTCAACCCGGTGCTGCAGGATGTCGGCCTCGCGATCCACCCGCCGCTCCTCTATCTCGGCTATGTCGGCTTCTCGATCGCCTTCTCCTTCGCCGTCGCCGCGCTGATCGACGGGCGCATCGACGCGGCCTGGGCGCGCTGGGTCCGGCCCTGGACGCTGGTCGCCTGGATCTTCCTCACCCTCGGCATCGCGATGGGCTCGTACTGGGCCTATTACGAGCTGGGCTGGGGCGGCTGGTGGTTCTGGGATCCGGTCGAGAACGCCTCCTTCATGCCCTGGCTGTCCGGGACCGCGCTGCTCCACTCGGCACTGGTGATGGAGAAGCGCTCGGCGCTGAAGATCTGGACGGTGCTGCTCGCCATCCTGACCTTCTCGCTGTCGCTGCTCGGCACATTCCTCGTCCGCTCGGGCGTCCTCACCTCGGTGCACGCCTTCGCCACCGACCCGACCCGCGGCGTCTTCATCCTCGCGATCCTCGCGATCTTCGTCGGCGGCTCGCTGGCGCTCTTTGCATTCCGCGCCGCGGCGCTCGAGGCGGGCGGCCTGTTCGCGCCGATCTCGCGCGAGGGCGCGCTGGTCCTCAACAACCTGTTCCTGACGACGGCGGCCGCGACGGTGCTGGTCGGCACGCTCTACCCGTTGGTGCTCGACGTCCTCGCCGGCACCAAGATCTCGGTCGGCGCCCCGTTCTTCAACATGACCTTCGGGCCGCTGATGCTGCCGCTCCTGGCCGTCGTGCCGTTCGGCCCGCTGCTTGCCTGGAAGCGCGGCGACCTGATGGCCGCGGCGCAGCGGCTCTGGGCGGCCGCAGGACTTGCGCTGGTGGTGGTGATCGCCGTGCTCGCCTATACGCGGGGCGGCAAGATCCTCGCAGCCCTCGGCATCGGCCTTGCCGCCTGGCTGATCCTCGGCAGCCTGACCGACCTCGCCGGCCGTGCGGGCTTCGGACGGGTGGCGCGCGGCGTCGCGCTCCGCCGCCTCGCCGGCCTGCCGCGCTCGGCGTTCGGAACCGCACTTGCCCATCTCGGTCTCGGCATCACACTCCTCGGCATCGTCTCGGTCGTTACCTTCCAGACCGAACTCATCACCACGATGACACCGGGCCAGGTGGTCGAGGCGGGTGGCTATGCGATCCGCTACGAGGGGACCGAGAAACGCCAGGGGCCGAACTATTCGGAGGACGCGGCGCGCTTCACGCTGATGCGCGGCACCGACCGCGTCGACACGATGGAGAGCGCGCGGCGGCTCTACACGGCCCGGCAGCAGCCGACGACCGAGGCCGGCATCCGAACGGAACTGTTCTCGCAGCTCTACATCGCGCTCGGCGACGCCGGGGCGAATGGCGGCGCGACCGTGGTGCGGGTCTGGTGGAAGCCGCTGGTGACGCTCGTCTGGCTGGGCGCCGTGGTGATGGCGCTCGGCGGCATCGCTTCGCTGTCCGACCGGCGGCTGCGCGTCGGCGCGCCGGCGAGGAGCCGTCGGCGCGCACTCCTGCAGCCGGAGCCGGCCGAATGAGGCTGTGGCTCTTGCGGCATCTCGCAGGACTTTGTCTCGCCGTCGCCGCGCTCGCCGTGGTCCTGTCCGCCGCGCCCGCCCATGCGGTGCAGCCGGACGAGATGCTCGCCGATCCGGCGCTGGAGGCGCGTGCCCGGGACATCTCCGCCGGCCTGCGCTGCCTGGTCTGCCAGAACGAGTCGATCGACGCCTCCGAGGCCGATCTCGCGCGAGACCTCCGCCTGCTCGTGCGGAAGCGGCTCGTCGCCGGCGACAGCGACCAGGAGGTGGTCGACTACATGGTCGCGCGCTACGGCGAGTTCGTGCTTCTGCGACCCCGCTTCGACTGGCAGACGCTGGCGCTGTGGGGCACGCCGGTGGTGGTGCTGTGTGCTGGCGCGGGCTTCGCGTTCCTGTCCTGGCGCGGCCGACGCCGGCAGGCCGGTCCAAGCAGCCTCAGCCCGGAGGAGGCGGCGCGGGTCGAAGCCCTCCTGCGCAGTGGCGACTAGGAAACGCCGAGCGCGGCTGCCCTTACGAAAGTTTCATCCCGCCGCAAAGGTCCCGTAAGCCGCGACCCCCTATCTCCTGTCTCGACGGCGGCGATGCCCCATGTGCGCCGCACCAAGCTTTCGTCGAACAGAGAGGAAGACCATGCCCGACTTCGGCTCCAAGTCCCCCAAGCGCAACCGCATCATTGCAGGCGCCCTCGCGGCCGGCGTCGCCGGCCTCGCCTTCACCGGCGGCGTGATGACCAACACCTCGTCGGTCTTCGCCGAGCCCGTGTCCGTACAGACGCCCGTCCAGAACACCGGCTTTGCCGACGTCGTGCAGAAGGTCTCGCCGGCCGTCGTCTCGGTGCGGGTGAAGGAGACGGTCACCCCGACCGCCGACGACGGCGACGATGGCGACATGGGCTCGCCCTTCGACGACCTGCCGAAGGATCATCCGCTCCGCCGCTTCTTCCAGTTCGGCAACCCCAACATGCCGCGCGGCGCCACCCCGCATCGCCAGGCGCCGCGCCAGGCGATGGCGCAGGGATCGGGCTTCTTCATCTCCGATGACGGCTATCTGGTCACCAACAATCACGTGGTCGAGAACGGCTCGGACTTCACCGTCGTGCTCGACGACGGCACCGAACTGCCGGCCAAGCTGATCGGCACCGACAAGCGCACCGATCTCGCCGTCCTCAAGGTCGATCCCAAGGGCCGCAAGTTCACCTATGTCGAGTTCGGCGACGACAACGCGGCGCGCGTCGGCGACTGGGTGGTCGCGGTCGGCAATCCGTTCGGCCTTGGCGGCTCGGTGACCGCCGGCATCATCTCGGCCCGCGGCCGCGACATCGGCGCCGGACCCTATGACGACTTCCTGCAGATCGACGCGGCGGTCAATCGCGGCAACTCGGGTGGCCCGGCCTTCAACCAGCAGGGCCAGGTGATTGGCGTCAACACGGCGATCTTCTCGCCCTCCGGCGGCAATGTCGGCATCGCCTTTGCCATCCCGGCCTCGACCGCCAAGTCGGTGGTTCAGTCGCTGCGCGAGCACGGCAACGTCCAGCGCGGCTGGCTCGGCGTACAGATCGCGCCGGTCACCGAGGACATCTCGGAGGCGGTCGGCCTGAAGGGCACGGACGGCGCCATCGTCACGCTGCCGCAGACGGACACCCCGGCCGCGAAAGCCGGCATCCAGACCGGCGACGTCATCACTGCGGTGAACGGCGAGACGGTGTCGGGTCCGCGCGAGCTTGCCCGCAAGGTGGCGGACTATCGTCCGGGCACGAAGATCGACGTGACGGTGTGGCGCGACAATGCCGCCAAGACCATCTCGGTCGAGCTTGGTGATCTCTCGACGCTGGACGAGTCGGCTTCGGCCGAGAACAACTCCGGCGGCGTTCCGGCCGATCCGTCCTCGCTCTCCGGCTACGGCCTGACGCTGACGCCGTCCGAGAACGGCCAGGGTGTCGTCGTCACCGACGTCGATCCGTCCTCGACCGCTGCCGACAAAGGCGTGGAGGCCGGCGACGTGATCGTCTCGGTCAACGGCAAGGCGGTCGCCTCGCAGGGTGACGTCGAGAAGGCCCTGCGCGATGCCGGGACTTCCGGTCGCAAGGCGGCTCTCTTCCAGCTGCGCAACAACGACCAGAACCGGTTCGTGGCGCTGCCCGTCCAGAAGGGCTGAGCTTCATCCGCTCGAAGTGGGGCGCGCGGCGGGGTTCTGCCCTGCCGCCGCCTGTAGTTTCCGTGTCGCGCAGCGTACTCGCCGCAAGGAGAGATGACCGTGTCCGCTCTTTCCGCTACATCCAAGCCCATGCGCATTCTGATCGTCGAGGATGACCGTGAGGCTGCCGCCTATCTCCTGAAGGCTCTGAGGGAAGCCGGCCACGTCGCCGATCTCGCGGCCGACGGGGAGGAGGGTTTTCATCTCGCCGACAGCCGCGACTACGACGTCCTCGTGGTCGATCGCATGCTGCCGCAGCGCGACGGTCTGTCCCTGATCTCGGCGTTGCGCGACAAGGGCAGCCGCGTGCCGGTGCTGATCCTCTCGGCGCTCGGCCAGGTCGACGACCGCGTCACCGGTCTGCGCGCCGGGGGCGACGACTACCTGCCGAAGCCCTATGCCTTCGCCGAGCTCCTCGCCCGCGTCGAAGTGCTCGGCCGCCGGGGCGGTGGCAGCGATGTGGAGACCGCCTACAAGGTCGGCGATCTCGAACTCGACCGCCTGTCGCACGAGGTCAAGCGCGCCGGGAAGGCGATCACCCTGCAGCCGCGCGAATTCAGGCTCCTCGAATACATGATGCAGCACGCCGGTCAGGTGGTGACCCGCACGATGCTGCTCGAAAACGTCTGGGACTACCATTTCGACCCGCAGACCAACGTCATCGACGTCCACATCTCGCGCCTGCGCTCCAAGATCGAGCGCGACTTCGGCCCGCCGCTGCTGCACACCGTGCGCGGCGCCGGCTATATCCTGCGCCCGGGCGAATAGCCGATGCAGCGTCTGAGGGCGCTGATGCGCATGACGGCCGTCCGGCTGTCGGCGCTCTATCTCGGCCTCTTTGCCGTCTTCGCGGTGATCCTCGTCTTCTATGTCACCGGGACGGCGACCAGTCTTCTCGAACAGCAGACCCGCGACACCATCGACGAGGAGATCGACCAGCTGTCGCGCGTCTATCGCAGCGGCGGCATCGTCGGCCTCGTGCGGACGATCGACCGCCGGGCCCGCCAGCCGGGCGCCTCGCTCTACCTGATGACCGACCCGAGCGGGCGCATCCTCGCCGGCAACGTCGAGAGCCTGCAGCCCGGCACGCTCGACGATACCGGCTTCACCGACGAGGCCTTCGCCTATCGCCGCTTCACCGGCAGCGAGCGCGACGGGCGCCTGCACCTGGCTGTCGCCGAGGTGATGAGCCTGCCGAACGGGATGCGCATCCTCGTCGGACGCGACCAGACCGAGGTCGAGAGCTTCCGCTTCCTCGTCCGGCGGGCGCTGATCCTGGCGCTCGGACTGATGGGCATCATCGGGCTGCTCGTCTGGTTCGTGGTCGGGCGCCGGGCCCTGCAGCGGCTCGACCGAATGTCCTTCGCCAGCGCCCGGATTCTCGCCGGCGACCTGCACGAGCGGCTGCCGGTGACCGGTGCCGGCGACGAGTTCGATCGTCTGTCGGACAACCTCAACACGCTGCTCGGGCGGATCGCGCTCCTGCAGGAGGGCCTGCGGCAGGTGTCCGACAACATCGCGCACGATCTCAAGACGCCGCTGACGCGGTTGCGCAACAGGGCCGAAAACGCGCTTCACGATGCCGAGCCGGCCGATGCGTCCCGGCCGGCGCTGGAAGGGATGATCGGCGAGGCGGATCAGATGATCCGCACGTTCGATGCGCTGTTGATGATCGCGCGGGTGGAGGCGGGTTTTCATCCTGCGGCGAAGGAGCCGGCCGACATCTCGGCCATCGTCGCCGACGTCGCCGAGTTGTACGAGCCGCTCGCCGAAGAAGCCGGTGCGGCGTTGCGGGTCGAGCCGTCGCCGCCGGTCCAGCTGAAGATCAGCCGCGAACTGATCGCGCAGGCCTTGTCGAACCTCCTTGAGAACGCACTGAAATACGCGACCGCCGACGGACGCCAGGCGACGGTGCGGGTCGGCGTCGAGGCGAGCGCGGAGCGCTGCGTGCTCTGGGTCGCCGACGACGGTCCCGGCATCCCCGCCGAAAAGCGCGGCCGGGTGCTGGAGCGCTTCTATCGGCTCGATGAAAGCCGCTCGAAGCCCGGTTCCGGCCTCGGTCTGTCGCTGGTGCAGGCGGTCGCGCAGCTGCACGGCGGGCGGTTGCGGCTTGAGGATGCCGCGCCGGGGCTTAAGGTCTGTCTCGACCTGCCGCGGGACGACGAGAGCGATGGCGAATGACGGCGAACTGCACCTGAGGATCGGCGGAGCGGCCGATCTGCGGCCGGTCGACGTGGCAGCCGCCGACGACGCTCTGCGCGATCTCGAGCACGCGGCGAACGGGGCCGGCCTCCCGCGGCTGGCCCGGCTGCTGCAGCGAGACGGGCACGGAGACCGGGCGCGCCTCGGTGCGGCGATGCAGCTCTCTCCCTATCTGCGCAGCACGATCCTGCGGTTTCCGCAGTGGCTCGACCAGCTCATCGACATCGGCGCCGACGAGCGCATCCGGGCGATCGTGGCAGGCCTCGAGGGGCAGCCGGAACCGGGCGAGAGCGACGGCACGATGATGCGCCGGCTGCGCCGGGACAAGCTCGAGGCGGCACTTCTCATCGCGCTGCGCGATCTGTTCGGCGCGGCGCACTGCCGTGAGACGACCCGCGACCTGTCCGATCTCGCTGAAGCGGCGACGGGCGCTGCGCTCCGCTTCTGCCTCGTCGAGGCGCACCAGCGCGGCCGCATCCGCCTGCCGGATCCCGCACAGCCGGAAGCCGGCTGCGGCCTGTTCGTCCTCGCGATGGGCAAGCTCGGCGGCGGCGAGCTGAACTATTCGAGCGACATCGACCTGATCTGCCTGTTCGATCCCGATGCGCCCGCCGTCATCGACCGGCTCGAGAGCGTCGAGACATTCTCGCGCATCGTGCGGCGGGTCGTCCGGATGCTGAACGAGCGCACCGGCGACGGCTATGTCTTCCGCACCGACCTGCGGCTGAGGCCCGATCCGAGCGCGATGCCGCTCGCGGTGCCGGTGCCGGCCGCCTTGCACTACTACGAGAGCGCCGGTCGCGGCTGGGAGCGGGCCGCGATGATCAAGGCGCGCGCGATCGCCGGCGACAGGCCCGCGGGCGAAGAGTTTCTCGGCGAGATCGTGCCCTTCGTCTGGCGGCGCCACCTCGATTTCACGGCCATTGAGGAGATCCGCGCGATGAAGCAGCGGATCGACAGCCATCGCGGCTTCGACGCGATCGGCATCGCCGGGCACGATCTGAAGCTCGGTCGTGGCGGCATCCGGGAGATCGAGTTCTTTGCCCAGACCCAGCAGCTGATCGCCGGCGGACGGGCGCCGCAGCTGCGCGTCCTGCGCACCGAGGAGGCGCTGCGGCTGCTCGCGGACGGCGGATGGGTGGAGCCGGCGACCGCAACCCGTCTGACCGATGCCTACTGGGCGCTCCGCCGGGCCGAGCATGCGGTGCAGATGCTGGCGGACGAGCAGAGCCACACGCTGCCGGCCCGCGAGGACGATCTGCTGCGGATCGCCCGGCTGCTCGGCCTGCCGACCATCGAGGCCCTGGCGGACCAGCTTCTCGGCCACATGCGGTTCGTCGACTCCTGCTTCGGCGGAATGTTCTCCGACTCGCGACACGGCGAGCGGGGCGGCGAACTCGGCGAGCGCTTCGGCGGCGACGACGATCCAGACGCGCTGGATCGGCTCGCCGGCCTCGGCTTCCAGCGCCCGGCCGACATTCTGCGCATCGTCGAGACCTGGCGCGCGGGTCGCTACCGCGCGACGCGCTCGGAAGCCGCACGACGGCACTTGTCGCGGGTGCTGGGGCCGCTGCTCGCGGCCCTTGCGGCCGGGCGGGATCCGGACGCGGCGGTGGCGGCCTTCGACGAGTTCCTGAAGGGCCTGCCCGCCGGACTGCAGCTGTTCTCGCTGCTCGCCTCGCATCCGCCGCTGCTGGATCTCCTTGCCCTCGTCATCACGGCGGCGCCCCGCCTCTCGCAGACCATCGCCGCCCGCCCGCATGTCTTCGACGCGCTGATCGACCCCGCCTTCTTCCGCGAGGTGCCGAGCCCGGCGGTTCTCGGTGCGCGGCTGGAGGCGTTCGTCGCCGTCTCGACCGGCTACGAGGACACGCTCGCGCGGCTGCGCATCTTCGCGTCCGAGCAGCGCTTCCTGATCGGCGCGCGGCTTCTCGGCGGCAGCATCGAGGGCGAGACTGCGGCGCCCGCCTACACCACGCTCGCCGAACTCGTCGTCGACACGGCGCTGCAGGCCGCCGAGGCCGAGTTCGCCGAGCGGCACGGCCACGTGGCGGGCGGCCGCATCGCGCTCCTCGCCATGGGCAAGCTCGGCAGCCGCGAGATGACGGCCGGCTCCGACCTCGACCTGATCCTGCTCTACGACCACGACCCGGACGCCGAGCAGTCCGACGGCGAGAAGCCGCTGCCGCCGAGCGTCTACTACACCCGGCTGACGCAGCGGCTGATCGCGGCGCTGACGGCGCGCATGGGCGAGGGGGTGCTCTACGAGGTCGATTTCCGCCTGCGCCCGTCCGGCAACAAGGGGCCGCTCGCGACCCACATCGACGCCTTCAGCCGCTACCAGGCCAACGAGGCTTGGACCTGGGAGCGCATGGCGCTGACCCGCTCGCGCTGCATTGCCGGCGATCCGGATCTGAGGGCGGAGGCGGAGGCTGCGATCCGCGACCTTCTGGCCGCGCGGCGCGATCCGCAGACGCTCCGGCGTGACGTCGCGGCCATGCGACAGCGCATCGACCGCGACAAGCCGCCGTCGGGCCCGCTCGACCTCAAGCTGCGGGCCGGCGGGGTGATCGATCTGGAGTTTCTTGCGCAGTGGGCGGTGCTGGCCGGCGTCGTGCCCCTCGATGCCGTCGGCCGCGCCACGGCGGAGGTGCTCGCTGCGGCGCAGGGAACGGCGGAATTTGCGCGGCTCGTGCCGTCGGCGGATCTCGCTGCGGCGGCGCGGACCTACACCCGGCTGGTCCAGCTGGTGCGGCTCGGGCCGGAACAGGCGCGGCACGTTGCGGATCTTCCGCCGCGTCTGGCGGAACGGGTCGCCACCGCTCTGGATCTGCCCTCTGCAGACGGGCTCGAAGCGACGCTCGATGCTGTCGCCGGGCGAGTGCGGGCAGCCTTCGCTGCACTGCTCCCGCTGGGTGCCGAGAGCGCCGACGGGGATCCGCGACGGCCGGCGGAGCGGTGAGCGGCGGCGGCGCTTCGGAGCGGTCCTGCGGAGTCTCAGGCCGCTTCGTGGATCCGGTTCGGCTCGCTCTTGGGCCGGGCGAGCGGCATGCGCAGCGACACGATGGTGCCCTTGTCGACCTCTGAGGCGATGCGGATCGCGCCGCCATGCAGTTCCACCAGCGAGCGGGCGATGGCAAGGCCGAGCCCGGTGCCCTTGTTTGTACGGGTCAGTTCGTTCTCGACCTGCTCGAACGGCCGCCCGAGCGTCTTCAGCGACGCCTTCGGGATGCCGATGCCGGTGTCGGCGACGGTGAACACCGCAGCGCTCCCGACGGTCTTCGCCCGGATCACCACGCTGCCGCCGGCATCGGTGAACTTCACCGCGTTGGCGAGGAGGTTGAGCAGGATCTGCTTGGTGGCGCGACGGTCGGCGACGGCGCGAAGCGTCGGCGCACAGTCGCAGCGCAGCGTCAGATCCTTCTGCTCGGCCGCGATCTCGACGATCTTCAGCGCTTCGCCCAGGATCTCGCCGAGATCCAGGTCTTCCGGCGACAGGATCAGTCGGCCGGCCTCGATCTTCGACATGTCGAGAATGTCGTTGATCAGCTTCAGGAGGTAGTGGCCGCTCTGATGGATGTCGTCGGCATATTCGGTGTACTTGTCGCAGCCGAGCGGGCCGAAGCTTGCCTCGCGCATGATCTCCGAGAAGCCGATGATGGCGTTCAGCGGCGTGCGCAGTTCGTGCGACATGTTGGCGAGGAAGGTCGTCTTGGCCCGGTTGGCGCTTTCGGCCCGTTCCTTCTCGAGGATGTAGCTGTCGTTCATCTGCGACAGCTGGAAGGCCTTGGCTTCGGCGTCCCGGCGCGAGATCGACAGGTCGCTGATGGTGGCCGTGAGGCGTCGCTCCGAATCGCTCAGCCGCTCCTGGTGGACCTTGAGCTGGGTGATGTCGGTGCCGATCGAGACGAGGCCGCCATCGATCGTGCGCCGCTCGGAGATCTGCAGCCAGCGGCCGTCCGGCAGCAGCGCCTCGCTGACCCGCTGGCCCTCGACGAAGCTCGGATTGGTGAGCGTGCGCATCTCGATCGGCTTGCGCGCCGTCGCCATCAGCTCGTCGTAGGGAGTGCCGGGGCGCACGTTCTCCGGGGCCAGCCCGAAGACCTCCTGATACTTCGAGTTGCACAGGACGAGCTGGTTGCGGCTGTCCAGGAGAACGAAGGTTTCGGAGATGTTCTCGACCGCGTGCTGCAGACGATCGTTGGCTTCGTCGGTGCTGCGGGCGAGCGCCTGCTGCTCGCTGACGTCGACGGCGATGCCGATGAGGTGGAGCTCGTTCTCGGCGCTGCGCATCACCTCGGCACGGGCGCGCAGCCAGACGAAGCTGCCGTCGGCGCGCATCATGCGGAAGCTGCGGTCGAGGAACTTGATCTTGCCCGCGGCCACCGCGCGCGCCACGTCGTAGAGGCTGCCATCGTCCGGATGCAGCAGCGGGGCGACGTCGCCGAAGGACAGCACGCCCTCGCGCGGCGTCATTCCCAGCATTTCGTACATCGAGCGCGACCAGTACATGCGGCCGCGCGCAAGATCCCAGTCCCACAGGCCGCAATGGCCACGCGACAGGGCCGTGTCGACCCGCTGGTGCGCTTCCAGGTAGATCGCGTCCGCTTCCCGGGCCCGCGCCGACTGCCGGAAGTAGGCGAACAGGATCACCAGCATCAGCAGGCTGGTTCCGGCAAACAGGCTGACGTTCAGCGACACCGACTGGCGCCAGGGCGCCAGCAGTTGCGCCTGCGGCTGGATGAAGACGATCGTGCCGAGCGGGGCCGCCAGCGTCGCGCCGGCGACGAGCGCCGGGTCGCCGTCGAGCGTCGTCTCGAGCACGCCGGCGCGTTCGCCGAACACCAGCAACGGCTGGGCACCCGACAGGACGTCGTTGATGTTCTTGCCGATGAAGATCTCGTAGCCGGGGAGCGAGGCGATCACCCGGCCGCTTTCGTCGACGACCAGGGCAAAGCGGCCGTTGGTGGCCAGTTCCGGCGGCACGCCGCTGGTCAGCAGGGCGTTCACGGCATCGGCGACGGGCATGGTGCCCCGGTCGACTGCGGCGCTCTCGGCCTTGAGGAGGGCGGAGGCGACCTTCAGGGTTGCCGTGGCCGCTGTTTCGAGGCGTTGCCGGTAGTCCAGCAGCGCGGCGCCGCGGGCACAGGCAAGGAAGATGAGGAACAGGGCGATGAGGACGGGGATGGTGCGGCGGATGGCTGGCTCCGCTTCCAGGAGACGTTGATACGCAGGTTGGGCGATGAGGCGGGCATTGCCCACAACCTCAGCGCGTGCCTTCAGCAGGTCCTCGAACCGAGACAAACGTCTCCCTGCTGCGGGCACGCTCGAAGCGTCCACGCTCATATGTTTCAGTTCCTCTGGAATCCGCCGCCGCAGTGATTCGAAACGCCGCACATCCGAATCATCCGCAATCAATCAGACGCGAATCAGCTTGTCCAGAGCTTGAAATCGCACGGACTCATCTAGCGATGACAAACAAGCTAGGTGCGCGAGCGGTCCACAATATCGCGAAGATCGACTGAAATTCCATTGGATTCAGAGAGTGTCTTGAGGATGTTCTTGGCTTGTTCTCGGCGGGCGGGCTCCAGGCTCTGCCAGGAGCGGAAACTGGTGGCGAGACGGGCGGCGAGCTGCGGGTTCAACTTGTCGATGGCAAGGAGGCGATCGGCCACCCAGCGGTAGCCTTCGCCGTCCGCCCGGTTGAAGGCGACCGGGTTGCCCGCCGCGAAGCTGCCGACGAGCGAGCGGGCACGGTTGGGATTGCGCAGCGTGAAGTCCGCATGGCCTGCGAGCGCCGCCACCCGGTCGAGCGTCCCGGCGTGCGGTGACACCGCCTGGATGGCGAACCACTTGTCGATGACGAGCGGATCGTGCCGGTGACGCGTGTAGAAGGCGGCAAGTGCCGCTTCCGTCTCGGGCTGGCCTGGAAACTGCTGGCACAGGACGGCGAGCGCGGCGAAGCGATCGGTCATGTTGTCGGCCGTCTCGAGCTGCCGCGCCGCCACGTCCGGGCGGCCTTCGGCTGCGGAGAGATAGCCGAGGGCGACGTTGCGCAGCGCGCGGCGGCCGGCGCTCGCCGCGTCGGGAGAAAAAGCACCCGCATGGGAAAGACGCTCGCGCAGGTCGGAGAAGAGGCGTGCGTCGTGTGTTCCGATTTCGCCGAGGAGGGCGGTGCGGGCCGCATGCACGGCATCGGGATCGACGTCGCGCTCGATCAGCCGCGCGATCTCCGTCTCGCTGGGAAGTGCGATTGCCTCGGCCCGCAGTGCCGGATCCAGGGCTTCGTCCGCCGCGGTCGCCGCGATGATCGAGGCGACGTCGGGACCGAAGGCCGCCGGCCGCCCGGCCTGCATAGCGCGTGCGCCGTCGCGCAGGGTCTCTCCAAGGAGGTCGGAGAGCGCCCGCCAGCGATTGAACGGAGCCGGGTCGAGCCTTGCCAGCGCCAGCCGATCCTCGCGCCGCTCGTCCATCCGCAGCGTCACCGGCGCCGAGAAGTCGCGCAGGATCGAAAGGTAGGGCCGCGCGCTGAGGCCCTCGAAGACGAGCGTCGCCTCGCGCTCGCGCAGATGGATGACGTCGTCGACGACCTCCGCCGTTCCGGTCGGCCGAGCCTCCAGGTCTCCGCCATTGTGTCCGACGAGGCCGAAGCGCACGGGCAGGTACATCGGCTCGGTCCCGGTGCGGGCGGCGCCGGGCTGGAGGCTCTGGCGCAAGGTCAGGGTCAGCCGACCGCGCGCCGGGTCGAAGTCGTCCTCCACCGTGAGCGTCGGGGTGCCGGCCTGGTGGTACCAGAGCGCGAACTGGGCAAGGTCCTTGCCGGTGGCGTCCTCGAAGCAGCGCAGGAAGTCCTCGATCGTCGCCGCGTCGCCGTCGTGCCGCTCGAAATACAGGTCCATCCCGGCGCGGAAGCCGTCGCGGCCGAGGATGGTCTCCAGCATCCGCACGACTTCGGCGCCCTTGTCGTAGACCGTCGAGGTGTAGAAGTTGTTGATCTCGCGATACTGCTCCGGCCGCACCGGATGCTGCAGCGGACCCTGGTCCTCCGGAAACTGGTGCGCCTTCAGGTTGCGCGTGGTGGTGATCCGCTTCACCGCGCGGGACCGCTCGTCGGCCGAGAATTCCTGGTCGCGGTAGACGGTGAGGCCTTCCTTGAGGCAGAGCTGGAACCAGTCACGACAGGTGATCCGGTTGCCCGTCCAGTTGTGGAAGTATTCGTGGGCGATCACCGTTTCGACGCCGGCATAGTCGCCGTCGGTCGCCGCGTCGGGATCGAGCAGAACGTACTTGTGGTTGAAGATGTTGAGGCCCTTGTTCTCCATCGCCCCCATGTTGAAGTCGGAGATCGCCACCACGGAGAACACGTCGAGGTCGTATTCGCGGCCGAAGCGCGTCTCGTCCC
The DNA here is from genome assembly GCF_024519155.1 of Mangrovibrevibacter kandeliae. GTDB lineage: Bacteria > Pseudomonadota > Alphaproteobacteria > Rhizobiales > Rhizobiaceae > Mangrovibrevibacter > Mangrovibrevibacter kandeliae. The sequence continues at coordinate 577,159 of NZ_JANIFJ010000001.1, forward strand.
AGCGCATCGAGCGCTTCAGCGCGTCCATCGCATAGGCCGCGCGCCCGGCCTGGCCCTTCTCGGTGTAGATGGCGAGCGCGACGTCGCGCCCGCTCAGGGTGCGGAAGCTGTCGGAGAGGACGTCGAGGTCGCCGGCGACGAGGGCGAAGAGGTAGGATGGCTTCGGGAACGGATCGTCCCAGACCGCGAAGTGGCGGCCGTCGGGCAGATCGCCGGCCTCTGCAGGATTGCCGTTCGACAGGAGCACCGGCGCCTGCGACCGGTCGGCCTCGAGCCGCACCCGGTAGGTGGAGAGGACGTCCGGCCGATCGAGGAAATAGGTGATGCGGCGAAAGCCCTCGGCCTCGCACTGCGTGCACCAGATGCCGCTGGAGCGATAGAGGCCCATCAGCTTGGTGTTGTCCTCCGGCGCAAGGCGCGTTCCGATCGCAAGCCGGAAGCGGCCGCTCGCGGGCAGTCCCTCCACGCGGAGCCGGTCCGGCGTCGCATGGTAGCGGTCGGTCGACAGGGGGCTGCCGTCGAGCGCCAGCGAGGCGAGCTCGAGCTCGTCGCCTTCGAGTTCGAGGAGCGCCGCGGTGCCGCGGCCGGGCCGACGCTCCATCTCGAGCACGCTGTCGATCTCCACGCGGCCATCGAACAGCTGCACCGTCATGTCGACGTGGTGGATGAGGAAGTCGGCCGGCTGGTAGTCCTCCAGTCGGATCGGCTGGCCCTGGTCCGTGCGCATTGCTGTTTTCCCTGTCCGCAGTCGCTCGATCGAGCTTTCGCAATAGACCTCGCGCCTGCCTTTGCCAAATAAGCGGGTGGCGGCGGCTTGGAGGCGCCGCCGGCGCATCGCGCGTGCGCAAGGGCCGGATGCGTCGGGGTCAGCCCCGGGCAAGCCGTGCGGCGGATGAGACCTAAGCTTGACTTAAGGGCGGGGACATGAAGAAGCATCAGGCGGTCGGTCGGTCCGTGGCGCGACCGACCCTCGGGATCGCCTTCAAGGTCGTGTCGGTTCTCGTCTTCGTCGGGATGCAGACCTCCATCAAGCTCGCAGGCGAGGACATTCCGGCCGGCGAAATCGTCTTCTTCCGATCCTTCTTCGCGCTGATCCCCGTCTTCGCCTATCTCGTCTGGCTCGGCGACCTGAAAGGGGCGCTGAAGACCGATGACTTCATCGGTCATCTCTTCCGCGGCCTCATCGGCGTCACCTCGATGGGGCTCGGCTTCTTCGCGCTGACCCGGCTGCCCTATCCGGAGTTCATCGCGATCAGCTATGCCTCGCCGCTGCTTTCGGTCATCCTCGCAGCGCTCCTGCTGAAGGAGATCGTCCGGCTCTACCGCTGGAGCGCGGTCGTCGTCGGCCTGCTCGGCATCCTGGTCGTCACCGTGCCCGATCTCAGCATCGGCCTCGGCGATCTCGGGACGGCGGAGTCGGCCGGCCTGCTGGCCGCGCTGGCCGGTGCGGCCGTCTCGGCCGTCGCCATGGTGCAGGTGCGCAAGCTGGTGCACACCGAGACGACGGCGACCATCGTCGCCTATTTCTCGCTGACCTCGACGGGGATCGCGCTTCTGACGATCGCCTTCGGCTGGGTGATGCCGTCGCCGCAGCAATGTCTCTTCCTGGTGCTGTCGGGCCTGTGCGGCGGTGTCGGCCAGCTGCTTCTGACGTCCGCCTACCGCTATGCGGACACCTCGACGGTGGCGCCGCTCGAATACACTTCGCTGATCTTCGCGATCGGCATCGGCTTCTTCCTGTTCGACGAGACGGTGCAGATCACCACGCTGCTCGGCGGCGCCATCGTCATCGGCGCCGGCGTCTTCATCATCTTCCGCGAGGGCCGCCTCGGCATTTCCCGGTCGAAGGCCAAGCAGGTCACGCCGCCGCAGAGCTGAGCGCCGCGGCGGCGGCTGTGGCGCCGGTGCTACTCCGCCGCCACCTGCTCGGCACGCGGGTCGAGCGCGAGCGTCGTCGGGGTCTGCGGCCGGGTGACCGGAATAACCGGCACGTCCGACTTCTCCTCCACCGGCGGCGCGCTGCGGCGGAAGGTGCGGTAGAAGGCATAGAGCGCGAAGGCCGCGTTGCCCGCGCCGACGGCGAGGAAGATGCCGCTCGGGCCGTAGCCGTCCATCAGGCTCGCGGCGACCATCGGGCCGCCCATCGTGCCGAAGCCATAGAGGATCAGGAGGCCGCTCGAGATCTTCAGGAAATCCTGGTCGGCGGCATAGTCGTTGGCGTGCGCCACCGCGAGCGAGTAGGCGGGATAGAGGACGGCGCCCAGTACGAAGGCCGCGCCGAAGAGCGGCAGTGGCGTGTTCAGGCCCGACACCAGCGTCAGGATCGAGACGGCAAAGCCGATCGTGCCGGCGAGCGCCATCACGTACCGCCGGTCGAAGCGGTCGGACAAGCGGCCGAGCGGGAACTGGCAGACGATGCCGCCGGCCATGGTGGCGACGAGCAGCGTCGCGATCTCGGCCGTCGAGAAGCCGAGCTTGTTGCCGAAGACCGGCGACATCGAGTTCCAGGCGCCGGCGTTGATGCCGGCGAGGAAGACGCCGACCGCCGCCGCCGGCGAATTGCGATAGATCAGCGGCAGGTCCATCGTCGCCGTGGTCAGGTCCTTCGGCGCCGGCGCCTTCGACAGCGCCGTCGGCAGCACGGCGAAGGCGAACAGGATGGCGCAGATCATGAAGGGATTGGTCAGCTCCGGCCGGCTGAGCGGCATGATGTACTGCCCGCCCATCATGCCCACCATCGTCACGACCATGTAGAGCGAGAAGACGGTGCCGCGGGTCTCGTTGGTCACGCGCTCGTTCAGCCAGCTCTCGACGATCATGTAGCAGCCGGCGAGCGCGAAGCCGGACAGGCCGCGGATGAAGATCCAGGCGATCGGATGGACGTTCAGCGCGTGGAGGAGGACGGCGATTGCCAGAAGCGCGGCGAGGCTCGTGAAGGTGCGCACATGTCCGGCGCGGCGCACCAGCGGCGGCACGAAGATGCAGCCGAGCGTGAAGGCGACGGCGTAGCCCGTGCCGATGAGGCCGATCTCGTAGGGCGACCAGCCCTCGATCGAGCCGCGCACCGGCAGAAGGATGCCTTCCAGCCCGGCGCCCGCCATCAGGAACAGCGTCGAGGTCAGGAGCGAGAAGATCGGAAGAATGGGCACGGACATGATGAAGAAGCCTTGGAAGCGTCGGCGACCGCATCCCGAAGCGAATCGCCGAAGGCCGGGATGTACGCGAGCTGTCACCGTTCGGCTGGCGTCATAGAGACGGGTTGTGTCGTGTTTCCGACAGGAATTCGGTTGCGGCGTGTCGAAGCTTACGCAGAGCCTGCGGCGAGTGCGTCGAGCTTCTCCTTGAGGCTGAGGAGATCGCGCCAGGCATGCCGCTTCTGCGCCGGCTGGCGCAGGAGATAGGCCGGATGCAGCATGGCCATGGCCGGGATCGTCTCGCCCGGACCGAGGCCGAAGCTGTAGCTCGTCCAGCGGCCCCGCAGGCGCAGAATGCCCTCCTGCGTCTGCAGCACCATCTTGGCGGACGGCGAGCCGAGGCAGATCAGCACCTTGGGCCGCACGAGCTGGATGTGGCGCGTCAGGAACGGGCGGCAGATCTCGGTTTCGGCCGGGGTCGGTGCGCGGTTGCCGGGCGGCCGCCAGGGCACGGTGTTGGTGACACGCACCCTGTCGCGCTCGAGTCCGATCGCTTCCAGCATCCGGTTGAGGAACTGCCCGGAGCGGCCGACGAAGGGGTGGCCGGCGAGGTCCTCCTCGCGGCCCGGCGCCTCGCCGATCAGCATCAGGTCGGCCTGGGGGTCGCCATCGCCGAAGACGAGGCTGGAGGCGGTGAGCCTGAGATTGCAGCTCGTGAACCCCGCGAGCGTCTCGCGCAGCTCATCGAGCGTCGCAGCCGATGCGGCGCGCTCGCGCGCGTCTGCGATGGCGATCTCGTCCGGCACGGCAACGGCCGTCGCGGGAAAGGCGCCACCCGCCTCGGCCTCGCCCTGTGGCAGCGCCCGCTCCGCAGGCTGCGCCGGGCTGCCCGCAGGCACCGCCACCGCCGCCCGGCCTTCCGGAGTGGGTGGATGGGCGGGTCGTTCGGCTCGCTCCGCGGCCTCTGCTGCGGTCTCGGCGAACCGGTCGCGCGGCGCCTCGGACACCAGGGCATCGATGCCGGCGTCGCGGAACCAAGCGATGAGGGCCGCAGCGGCCTGAGGGGAGAGCGGGGACGTCTCGGCGTGCATCGGGACTTGGTGTAGCGCCTTTGTCGCTCCGAGGCGATCCTCCATCAGTGGCCGACGCTGCGTGACAGGAGGTTGATGACGAGGACGCCGGCGAGGATCAACCCGATCCCGACGAGTCCGGCCGCGTCGATCGGCTGGCGGAACCACAGACGGTCGATCGTCGCCAGAATGACGATCCCGGCGCCGGACCAGATGGCATAGACAAGGCCGACCGGCATCGTGCGCAGCGGCTGCGCCAGGAAGTAGAAGGCGAGGGCATAGGCCACCACCGTCAGCAGCGACGGCGTCAGCCGGGTGAAGCCGGCAGACGACTTCAGCGCCGTGGTGCCGACGATCTCGCAGAGGATGGCGACGAGGAGGATGATGGCATTCACGGCGGGCTCCCAGGGCGTCGAGGGGCTCTATCGCGGGTCGACGGCCAGACGGTCAAGCCGCCGCCGCCGGCCCGTGGTTGCTCCGCCGGCAGATCCGTCTAGAACCCTTGGCAGGGCCGCGGCCGTCATGCCGCCGCGCCGCGGTTCCCACACGCTGACCCTCCTATCGAACCCCAGCGAGGAATGATGAGCCAGACGACGAACCTCCCCGAACGCGAAGCGATGGAGTTCGACGTCGTCATCGTCGGCGCGGGGCCGGCTGGACTGGCGGCGGCGATCCGGTTGAAGCAGCTCGACCCGGAGCTGTCGGTGGTGGTGCTGGAGAAGGCGGCCGAAGTGGGCGCCCATGTCCTGTCGGGCTGCGTGCTCGATCCGTCGGCGCTCGACTGGCTGCTGCCGGAGTGGCGGACCGAGGAGACGCCGATCCAGACGCCGGTCACCGACGACCGCTTCTACCTCTATGGCGCCGGGGGGTCGGTTCGCCTGCCCAACGCGCTGATGCCGAAGCTGATGGGCAATCACGGCAACTTCGTCGTCTCGCTCGGCCTCGTCTGCAAGTGGCTTGCCGAGAAGGCGGAAGCGCTCGGCGTCGAGATCTATCCGGGGTTTGCGGCAAGCGAGCTTCTCACCGATGCGAGCGGCACCTTGCTCGGCGTCGCCACCGGCGACATGGGCGTCCAGCGCGACGGCACGCCCGGTCCGATGTACCAGCGAGGCATGGCGCTCCTCGGCAAGTACGTGCTGATCGGGGAGGGCGTGCGCGGATCGCTCGCCAAGCGGCTGATCGCTGGGCATGGCCTTGACGCAGGGCGAGAGCCGCCGAAGTTCGGCATCGGGATCAAGGAGTTGTGGGAGATCGATCCGGCCAGGCACCAGCCGGGACGGGTGCAGCACTCCTTCGGCTGGCCGCTGGATCTCGCCACCGGTGGCGGCTCCTTCCTGTATCATCTTGAGAACAATCAGGTTTACGTCGGGTTCGTGGTTCACTTGAACTACCGGAACCCGTATCTCTCGCCGTTCGAGGAGTTCCAGCGTTTCAAGACCCATCCGGACGTCGCGCCGCTGCTCGCCGGCGGCAAACGCATCGCCTACGGGGCCCGCGCCATCACCGAGGGCGGCTGGCAGTCGGTGCCGAAGCTCGCCTTCCCCGGCGGCGCGCTGATCGGCTGTTCGGCCGGATTCGTCAACGTGCCGCGCATCAAGGGCGTCCACAACGCCATGGAATCGGGCATGCAGGCGGCCGAGGCGGCGGCGGCGGCGATCGCCGCGGGGCGGTCGCACGACACACTCGAAGCCTATGAAGCGGGCTGGCGCAGCTCCTCCATCGGCCGCGACCTCTATCCCGTGCGAAACGTGAAGCCGCTCTGGTCGCGGTGGGGCACCGGTCTCGGCGTCCTCCTCGGCGGGATCGACATGTGGACCAACAGCCTGTTCGGCGTGTCGCTGTTCGGCACGCTCGGCCACGGCAAGCCCGATCACGCGGCGACCGAGCCGGCGGCACGGCACCAGCCCATTCCCTACGACAAACCCGACGGCGTTCTCACCTTCGACCGCCTGTCCTCGGTGTTCCTGTCCAACACCAACCACGAGGAGGACCAGCCGGTCCATCTCGTGGTCAAGGACATGGCGCTGCAGAAGCGGTCGGAACACGACGTCTATGCGGGGCCGTCGCAGCGCTACTGCCCGGCGGCGGTCTACGAATGGGTGGAAGAGGCGGGGGCCGAGCCGCGCTTCGTGATCAACGCGCAGAACTGCGTCCACTGCAAGACCTGCGACATCAAGGACCCGAACCAGAACATCGAGTGGGTGCCGCCGCAGGGCGGTGAGGGACCGGTCTACCAGGTGATGTGAGGCCGTCGATCGGCGGCTGCGATCCTCGGTCGATCCAGCGAAGACGGCCGAGGTCCGGCCGTCCCGCTTCGTCGTCGCTCAGCGCGTCTCGATGATCCCGTAGAGGATGTTGCGGTTCGCCCCGAACTCGACGCGGCTGTCGACCTGGTTGCGGTCGACGCTGCGGTTGACGATGCCCCACATCTCCGCTTCGGAGCGCAGGATCAGCGGCCAGTTCATGAAGGTTTCCATGAAGCCGTCGTCCCGGATGTCGTCGAAGAAGTTGGCGAACAGGAACGTGCCGCCGGGCTTCAGGAGCGACAGGCACTTGCGTGTCAGGCGGACGGCGACCGCCTCCGGGAGGTAGTCGTAGAGGCCGGCCGCGTAGACGAAGTCGAACGTGCCGAGCGGATAGGCGTCGGTGAGAAGCCCCTTCACCGAGCCGTTCATCGGGTCGATGACCGTGCCGGCATGGTCCCGCGTCATGGTGCCGACGCTGTGCGGATCCTGGTCGAGCGCCACCCACCGCTCGATCCGGCCTTTGGCGAGCGCCTGCGACAGTTCTGCCTCGCGCAGGTGGCCGGCGGCGATCGTCAGCACCTCGATCGGCGTCTCGCGGCTCGACGCGATGGAGTCCACGTGGCGGGCGAGCAGCTCGCGGCGCTCCCTGACGGCCGCCGCTGCAGGCGCGCTGCTGGTGTAGTCATAAAGGGTCCGACCGTTGGCCGAGGTCTCGGCGATCGCCGGGGCCGCCGTCTCGTGGCCGTAGATGAAGTCGAGCAGCCCCGCATCGCCGGAGTAGCCGCGCGGCTTCTCGAAGGACCACCGGGTGAACGGATCCTCGTGGATGAAGGTCGCGACCGGGTGGGCCTGCGCCAGCGGCACGAGATCGCGCCAGACGTCCGCCGGCAGCGTCCGGCGAAGGCGGTTGAGCTGGAGGAAGATGTCGTGCAGGACGCCAGCCGGCGCTGCGCCGTTTTCGAAGCGCTGCTGCGCGCGCTGCAGCACCAGCATGAGCTCCGCTTCGCCCTCGCCGATGGCGGCGCCGGCCGGCCGCTGCTTCGCGGTCTCGGTCTGTGCTGCGATCTGCTCCGGCGTGATCAGACTCTCACCGTCGAATGCAAACTGTGTATTCACGTCGAACCCCCGAGCGCCCCACTCCGCAGAAGATTAGCGAAGCATGAACGGATGGTGCGTAAAATTTTCAGAAAATGCAAAACACAGTTAAAGGACGGCCTAGTAAGTCACTGAGCTTGTAGTGAAGTGGTGAGAGGTGTCGCAGCGGCGTTCACGGGTTTTACTCATAATCGCGGCATCCATTTAAGCGGATTTTGTGGTTGCCGCGGGTATGATCGGAGCGAAGGCCCTTGTTCTGTCGGCGATCCGTCGGCACCGCGCAGGTGAAGAGAGTGCCGATATGACCATGCCTCTCTGCGACATCGTGGAGATCGAACTCGCCAAACGCTGGTGGGCCGCCCGCTCGGCCGAACTCACCACGCGCTTCCGGACGAGCCGGGAAGCGGCGCGCAAGAAGGACGGCCACTTCACCATGTGGTTCGCGAGCGCGACCTACAGCGCCTTCGGCCTGGTCGACCTCTACCTCATCCCCGACGTCGCCCCGCCTCTGGTGGCCACGCGCCTGATCCTCAGCGCGATCTTCGTCATGGTCGTGGGCTGGCAGTACCGCCGTGGTGTCGCCGCCGACTGGATCGACACGACCTGCGCTTCGATCGTCCTGCTGGCCTACGGGAGCTGGCTCGCCTTCGCGACATCCAGTGGATACGCCTTCAACGTCTCCTACTACATGGCCTATGGCGTGATCTTCATGATGGTCGCCAACCTCCTGTTCAACTTCAGGATCAGGTTAGCCATCCTGTTGTCGTGCGGGATCATGGTCGCGTTTCTGACGGCCATGCTGCTGTCGTTCCCGATGCCGGCGGAGTACTACGTTTCGAGCCTCGTTCTCTACGTCTCGAGCTTCACGCTGACGCTTCTCGTCAACTGGAAGCTCAACGTCGAGCGCTACCACGTCTTCCTGAACGCCTTGAAGGCGAAGCTGCGCGAGGACGAGGTGGTCGAGCGCGGCAAGGAGCTGCTGCGCCTCTCGAACACCGACCCGCTGACCGGGCTGAAGAACCGCCGCGCGATCGAGGAGGACCTGGCCGCCTACTGGCAGGCCTGGCAGGACGAACGCCGCAGCTTCGCCGCGGTGCTCATCGACATCGACTACTTCAAGAACTTCAACGATCACTACGGCCACCAGGAGGGCGACAGCTGCCTCGCCCTGGTCGCCAATGCCCTGGCCGATCTCGCGCAGGGCTGGGACGGCACCGTCGGACGGTTCGGCGGCGAGGAGTTCATCGTGCTCGCCGCCGTGTCGGACGATGCCGGCATCGCCCATTTCGCCGAATCGATCCGGCGCACCGTCGAGGATCTGCGTCTGCCGCACGAACGTCGTCCCGACGGAGAGGGCGTCGTGACCGTCAGCATCGGCGCCGCCAGCACGGCGAATTCCAGCGCCAAGCGAGTGGAGCGGCTGATCAGCGAGGCCGACACGGCGCTCTACCGGGCGAAGGGCAGCGGCCGGAACTGCGCCTGGGTGTTCGATCAGAACGACGGCAGTCTCGGCGAAGAGAACGAGGACATCGCGACGCTGTTGAAGTCCGCGATCGCGGATGATCTCGTCTCGCTCGTCTACCAGCCGATCCGCCGGGTCTCGACCGGGCGCATCGAGGCTGCCGAGGCGCTGATGCGCCTGCGCGGCCGCGACGGACGGATGATCCCGCCCAATATCTTCATCCCCGTCGCCGAGCGCACCGGGGCGATCGTCGAACTCGGCCGCTGGGCGCTCGAGACCGCCTGCCTCGAGCTCATCGCCGCCGATCTCGCGCCGGTGGTCAGCGTCAACGTCTCGGCGATCCAGCTGAAGACGCCGGGCTTTGCCATCATGGTCGCCGGGGTCCTCTCGGAGACCGGCATCGACCCGCAGCGCCTCGCCTTCGAGATCACCGAAGGGCGCGAGATCGAGGGCAACGCCGACGTCCTGCGCTGCATCAACGAGCTCCGACAGCTTGGCATCCAGCTCTGGCTCGATGACTTCGGCACCGGTTTTGCGGGCCTCTCCTGCCTGCGCACCATCGCCTTCGACACCGTCAAGATCGATCGCTCGTTCCTGCACGGCGCGACGCTGGGCGCCGGCCACATGCTGCTCGAGGACATGGTGCGGCTGATCCGCAATCACGGTCAGCGTCTCGTCGTGGAAGGGGTGGAGACCGAGCGTCACCTGGCGCTGCTGAAGTCTCTCCGGGTCGAGTGGGCCCAGGGCTACCATCTCGGCCGCCCGACCGCGCTCGACGGCTTCCGGAGCCTGATTGCAGCGGAGGCCTCGAACCCGATCCGCGTGGTGATCAGCGCCGGCTGAGGCGGCCGGACTGCGAAACACCTTCGGGATGCCGCTCGACATAGTCGATCGAGGGCGGTGTCGGGCGCGGCGTGGCCGGCGGCAGGGTGAAGCCGAGCATCACCGGCAGATGGTCGGAGCTGGTCGCCGTCATGCGGGTCACGGCGGCGACCTCGACCTCGCTCGACACCAGCAGATTGTCGATCGGCAGCCCGGCATAGCGGCCGATCGCCGGCGGCAAGGGGGCGGCGATCCAGCTCGGCCCGATCCCGCCGACGATCTTCGCCCGCGCGGCGGCCGCGATCCTGCGCACCGTGGCGCTCCAGGGCGCGGCGTTGAAGTCGCCGGCGACGACGAAGGGATGCGGCAGGGCGGCAAAGCGCGGCAGCAGATAGCTCGCCTGCGCGGGCTGGTGCCACGGCCAGGGCCATTGCAGGTGCAGCGCCACCACGGTGAGGGATGTGCCGTTGAGGTCGAAGCGGCCGGCGAGATACCCTTCGCGCGCCTGACAGTCGGCCACGTCGTCGGCCGCCAGCGGCCGGCGCGACAGGAGCGCGACACCGCCCTTGAGTCCGTCGATGCCGCAGAAGGTCTGGCTCGGATAGCGGTCGGCCAGGGCCTGCAGCCGCGCGCGCCATGCCAAGGTGACCTCCTCGAGCGTGACCACGTCGGCGGCGCTTTCGCCGATCCGGCGGATCGCCTCGGCCGGATCCGTCGCATCGTAGCGCAGGTTCATCTGCAGCAGCGTGTAGGCGGCGCGGCCCTCGGGCAGCGGCGGCGCAGTGCCGGGGGGCAGCATGAAGGGAACGATGCTCCACAGCGCCAGGGCGGCAACGCAGAGCGTCGCGATCCCGGCGGCCCAGAAGCGCGCGACGAGGCTGGCGAGGGACAGGAAGACCAGCAGGACGGCCAGTTGGGCGCGCAACTGCCCCAGCGCATCGAAAGCGGCGTGGCGACTGCCGAAGAAGCCGCAGAGGACGGCCACCGCGACGAGCATGGCGGCGACCAGGGCGGCAGGGCCGGCCAGACGCGGCAGATGACGCAACGCCGGCCCCCTTACTGGAACGCCGTCTCGAAGAAGGACCGGAGCTTGCGCGAATGCAGGCGTTCCGGCGGCATCTCGGCGAGCTTCTGCATGGCGCGGATGCCGATCTGGAGGTGCTGCGAGACCTGGGTGCGATAGAAGTCCGTCGCCATGCCCGGCAGCTTCAACTCGCCGTGCAGCGGCTTGTCGGATACGCACAGGAGCGTCCCGTAGGGCACGCGGAAGCGGAAGCCGTTGGCGGCGATCGTCGCCGACTCCATGTCGAGCGCGATCGCCCGCGACTGCGACAGCCGCTCCACCGGTTCGGTCTGGTCGCGCAACTCCCAGTTCCGGTTGTCGATCGTGGCGACCGTGCCGGTGCGCATGATCCGCTTGAGGTCGTAGCCCTCAAGCCCCGTCGTCTCGGCGACGGCCTGCTCGAGTGCCACCTGCACCTCGGCCAGCGCCGGGATCGGCACCCAGATCGGCAGGTCCGCGTCGAGCACGTGGTCCTCGCGCACGTAGGCGTGGGCGAGCACGTAGTCGCCGAGGGTCTGCGTGTTGCGCAGGCCCGCGCAGTGGCCGAGCATCAGCCAGGCGTGCGGGCGCAGGACGGCGACGTGGTCGGTGATCGTCTTGGCGTTGGACGGACCGACCCCGATGTTGACGAGCGTGATGCCCCCCGCGCCCGGACGGGTGAGGTGGTAGGCCGGCATCTGCGGCAGGCGCGAGGGCTCGGCCCCCCCCGTCGCCGGTTTCTCGCCGGCCTGAACGATCCGGTTGCCCGGCTCCACGAAGGCGGTGTAGCCGGCCCCGCCGCCGGCCATCAGGGCGTGCGCCATCGCCCGGAACTCGTCGACGTAGAACTGGTAGTTCGTGAAGATCACGAAGTTCTGGAAGTGGGTCGGGCTCGTCGCCGTGTAGTGCTGCAGCCGGTGCAGCGAGTAGTCGACCCGCTGGGCGGTGAAGGGCGCGAGCGGCATCGCCTCGCCCGCCTGCGGCGTGAAGTTGCCGTTGACGATCCGGTCGTCGGTGGCAGCGAGATCCGGCACGTCGAAGATGTCGCGCAGTGGCTTGGCCAATCGCTCGGCCTGGGCGCCGTCGATGTAGCTGCCTTCCGGCAAGGCGAAATGCAGCGGAATGGGGGTCGCGGAATCGCCGACGCGCACGGGCTGGCCGTGGTTGCGGATGAGGAGCGCGATCTGCTGCGTCAGGTAGTCGCTGAAGAGGTCCGGCCGCGTCACCGTCGTGGAATAGCGCCCAGGTCCGGGAACGTGGCCGTAGGCGAGACGCGAATCGACCCGGACATGGCTGTGCGTCGACAGCGCGATCTCCGGGTAGAACGCGCGATAGCGCCGGCTCGCATCGCCGCTTTCCAGCACCGTGGCGAAATGCTCGGCGAGAAAGCGCGATGCCCGCCCGTACAGGCGGGTCAGTTCGGCAACGGCCGCCTCGGCATCGTGGAAGAGCCGGTCGTTGGCCGGTTCGGGCATCACGAAGCTCGGATCGGGGTGGCTCGGCGAAGGTTGCGTCATGACCCTTGATAGTCCGCGCGCAGGAAGCGCGAAAGGCATGAACGGCTCGACCGCGCCCGAGGGGAACCCGCACCGGGCGCGTCCGTCGCCCTTCAACCGGCGGGCGGCTCCCGGGGATGCTGCTCGAGCCCTTCGGGGATGACGACGCCCCTGAGCTTGCGGCTCACCCAGATGTGCACGGCCGAAGCAAGGTCGATCAGTTTGTCCAGCGAGCCGGCCTTCACGTTCAGCGTCTCCGACGTCGCCGACGCCTGACGCCAGACGCGTGAGCCGCAGGCCGGGCAGAAGGCTGCCTCGGAGCGGCCGCCGTTGTCGGTCGGTCGCGACCAGACGTTTGGCTCGCCGGCCGTGAGGCTGAAGCTGCTGCGAGGCACGGTGAGGGACATGCCGAAGGCGGAGGCCGACTGCTTCTGGCACTCCCGGCAGTGGCAGACGTGCAGGGCGAGGGGTTCGCCGGCGCTCTCGCAGCGCAACCGGCCGCACTGGCAGCCGCCCGTACGCACGAACGTCAGAACAAGCCGTTGTCGGACATATGCCGGCACGCCGTGCCGTAGCCGCCGCTGCCGCAGTCGCTGCCCGACCAGGCCGAACGGGTGCCGTGGACGCCGTTGCCGACCACCGCCGCGAAGGACAGGGCGAACAGGGCGATCAGCGTCGTCAGGATCGTCAGTCTGAGTATCATCTCGCTCTCCTCGTGCGCCACCTTTATCGCCGATTGTGGCTGAACTGGCGCTGACCCTGATTTTCAGCTCCCGTTCATAAAGCTGAACGAAGCGTGCGCAAACCGCCCGATTGCGTCATCGGCGGTTGCCGCTAGCTTCCCCGACATTGCAACGGGCATGCCAGGAGGTCGCCATGACGACGCAGTCCAGTCCAATCAAGCTCTATTACTGGCCGACGCCAAACGGCTTCAAGGTGTCGATCATGCTCGAGGAACTCGGCGTTCCCTACGACGTCGAGTACGTGAACATCGGTGCCGGCGACCAGTTCAAGCCCGACTTCCTGGCGATCTCGCCCAACAACCGCATGCCGGCGATCGTCGATCCCGAGGGTCCTGGCGGCGAGCCGATCTCGGTGTTCGAATCGGGTGCGATCCTGCAATATCTCGGCCGCAAGTTCGGCAAGTTCTACCCGACCGAGGAGCGGGCCCGGGTCGCCTGCGAGGAGTGGCTGTTCTGGCAGGTCGGCGGCCTCGGCCCGATGGCCGGTCAGGCACACCACTTCCGCAACTATGCGCCGGAGAAGATCCAGTATGGCATCGACCGCTACACCAACGAGGTGAACCGGCTTTACGGCGTGATGAACAAGCGCCTCGAGAAGGTCGAGTACCTTGCCGGCGACTATTCGATCGCCGACATGGCCTGCATCGGCTGGGTCCGGCCCTACAAGAACCAGGGCCAGGAGATCGAGGACTTCCCGCACCTCAAGCGCTGGTTCGACGCGATCCTCGCGCGTCCGGCGGTCGAGCGGGGCGTCAAGGTCGGCGAGGCCGAGCGCGCGAAGATGAACCTTGCCACCGACAAGAACGCCCAGAGCGTCCTGTTCGGCCAGAAGGCCCGCTGAGCCGGGTCACTCGATCGGAACGTCACACGTCTCGGGCTCGGGCTCGGGACGTGTGGCGGATCGCCTCGTGTCGCGGCGTGCGGCATCGGCTGGCAATTCCTCGAGAGACGCGGGATCGGCCCGCTGAAGCGGCCGGCGACGGGAAACGGCTGGCGATCCCGAACGCGCCGCATGCTGAACGCTTGCTTGCCCGCCAGCCTTAAAGAGGTCTTTCCGAATTTCAGAGAAAGCCGGTTTCTCAGGGCTTTCGCCACGCGCGTGCGGCAAGTCTTTCGCGCTTCTTACCGGGGCCTTTAACTCAAATTAGGCACGCTTTTTAGCGAGCCTTTCAAAGACTGAGGGCATTCTTCTTCCCATAGACCGGCAAGCAAAACCAGGCGCCGGCGAGCAACAGGGAATGAAGACATGGCACGCTTTGAACTTCTCGACCCGAGCATGGCCGCCGCCGGCGGCGTCGTTGCCCCGGGCGCCGACATCCTCTTCGAACTCGGGATGCGCTGCGCCTCGGGCCGCGACGGCGCGGTCGATCTCGTCGCCGCTCACATGTACTTCAACCTCGCCGACCAGAAGGGTGCCGAGCGCGCCTCGTTCTATCGGCAGGAAGTGGCCGAGCAGATGTCGAAGACCGAGATCGGCAAGGCGCTGCGCGCCGCCCGCCAGTGGCTGACGCTGCACTGAATCGCGATCATCCGGCGAGCCGTGCCGCGCGATCGAGCGCGACGGGCAGGGCGTCGGCGAACAGTGCGAGGTCTTCGTCGCGTCCGACGGTGACCCGGATCATCCGGTCGAGCGGCGCAACGCCGGGCATGCGGATGAACACCCCCTGATCGAGCACCCCCGCCAGGACGGCGCGGGCGTACTCACCGTCGCGGCCGCAGTCGATCGCGACGAAGTTGGTGGCCGAGGGCAGGGCATGAAGCCCGTGCACCGCCGCAATCTTCTGCAGCGCCTCTCGCGCCGCCGAGATCCGTTCGACGGTCGCCGCGAGATAGGTCTGGTCGGCGAGCGCCGCCAGCGCCCCGGCCTGCGCGATGCGCGACACGCCGAAATGGTTGCGCACCTTGTCGAACTGGAGGATCGCCTCCGGCTCGCCCACCGCATATCCGACACGCACGCCCGCCATCCCGTATGCCTTCGAGAAGGTCCGGAAGCGCAAGAGGTTCGGTCGCGTCAGGGTCATCGGCGGCGCCGCGGAAGCCGGCGCCAGATCGAGATAAGCCTCGTCGAGAACCAGGATCGTCTCCTCCGGCACGGCATCGACCAGTTCTTCCACCGCCTCCCGCTCGTGCCAGCTGCCGGTCGGATTGTCGGGATTGGCGAAGTAGAGAAGCTTCGGCCGCACCGAGAGCGTCCTGTCGATCAGCGCGCCAATGTCCTCTCGATCGTCCCTGTAGGGCACCATCTCCAGCACGCCACCATGGCCGGCGACGTGGAAGTTGAAGGTCGGATAGGCGCCGTGCGAGGTCACCACCCGGTCGCCGGGCTCCAGCGTCAGGCGCACCAGCAGCCCGAGCAGACCGTCGATGCCTTCGCCGACCGTCACCTGCGCGGCATCGAGCCCGTGATGGGCGGCGATCGCCTGCCTGAGATCGTGCACCTCCGGGTCGCCATAGGACCAGCTGTCCGCCGCAGCGGCCCGCATTGCCTCCAGCGCCCGTGGCGACGGTCCGAAGACGCTCTCGTTCGCCCCGAGCCGCGCGCGGAAGCGGGCGCCGGTGCGGCGCTCGATCGCCTCGGGTCCGACGAAGGGGACGGTGGCGGGGAGCGAGCGGGCGAGGGGGGTGAAGAGGGTCATCGCAGGAGCGTCCGTGACGGGTGGCCGACTCTTGGCGGAGCTCGACACGCTGCGCAAGCCTGGTGCCCGGCGTGTCGCCGCGTTCGCGCGACGCAACGCACTCGGGATGAGACTCCCGTTCAAGACGCTCTGGTTGTTATTTAAAATAATACAATCTAAGATTAGGCGGTTCATCCAGGAGAGGAGGTCCGCGATGCGCCTGCCACATGCTGTCCCATGCCCTAACGGAACGGATCAAGCGAACCGGGCAAAGCGGCTTCGTGATCTCGCCACCGAGATCTCGAGGACACGGCCGCATGTCGAGACGCAGGCGAACGGCGAGGAGATCAACTATTCGAGCGCCGGGTTTCCCTCGAATTTCACGAAGGGCTTGCTGCACGATCACTTCGGACTCCTGGCGGATGGGCAGGACTATGCGGCCTTCGTCGAGGCGATAAACTCCGACAACAACAACCTGTTCGTCAGTGGCAAGATCGGCTTCCAGGGCCATCCCACGCTGCCGATTGCCACCTATGACTGTACCATCCCGCACGACCCCAAGAAGACCCGGGAGCCCGGCGGCTGTAGCGAAACCGAGGCGCCGAAGCCGGCCGATCGGGTCCCGCCGAAGTGGCGCGGGTGGGAAAGCCCGAGGGCCGGACATGTCTACGAGCTGGAGGGGCCGGATGCCGGCTCGGTCGGCATGGCCCCGGCACCGCGCATCGGCTCGTCCGAACTCGCCGCCGAGGTGGCCGAACTCTATGCGCTGGCGCTGCTGCGCGACGTTCCGTTCACCGCCATCGTGGCGGGCGGCGACAAGACGAAGCTCTGCGACGGCGGCGACGAGGCGATCTTCTCCGGGCAGGAGATCGTCGATCTCCTGAACACGATGCCCTTCTACACAGGTGTCGGCGTGCGCTCCTCGACGGCGACCACGGCGGGCGCGACAGGCCTCAACCGCTTCGAGCGCAATCGCCGCTTCGCTCGCACCCAAGATCCGACAGCGGAACTCACCGCCCCGCTGACGACGCAGACCGTGTTTCGCGGCTCGACGCCCGGAGCGTTGCGAGGCCCGTACCTGTCGCAATTCATGCTGATCGGCTCACCCTCGCTGGCCGGCGCGACCTTGGCTGCTCACCCCAGCACGACCTACGGAATCGCCGACGGCTATGTCCGCTACGGAACGCTGGTGATCGACCAACGGGCGCAGGCGCATCGGCCCTGCCTCGATCATCTGACGGAGTGGTGGTCCTGGCGGGACGCGCAGAACGGCGCCGACTTCCGCGACCAGGATCTCTGGCTGGTGCCGCACCGACGCTTCATCACGACGCCGCGCGACCTCGCCAGCTACGTGCACTTCGATGCCCTCTACGAAGCCTATCTTAACGCCGTCCTCATCCTCGATTCGATGAAGATCCCGACGTCCAGGGGCTTCCCCGAGCCGAGCTTCGCCGCCGGCGACTTCGCCGGCCGACGCACCGGTTTCGCGACCTTCGGCGGACCGCACATCCTGTCGCTCGTGACCGAGGTCGCGACGCGCTGCCTGAAGGCCGTGCGCCGGCAGAAGTTCAACTTCCATCGCCGCTGCCGGCCGGAAGCGATCGGCGGCCGGCTGACGCTGCTGAATTGCAAGGAAGGGGGACGGCTCGGCTGCGCCGAGCGGGATTTCCGCCATCTCCTCAACGAACTGCCGGAGAAGCTGAGAGCGGCGGTCACCGACCACAACAAGGCGCAGAACGGCCTCGACCCGGCGCTTCGCCATGTCCTCTGCACGCCGCCTGCCAAACCCGACTTCCAACCGCACGAAGACTGCAACCTGCTCCTGCCCATGGCTTTTCCGGAGGGCTCGCCCATGCACCCGGCCTATGGTGCGGGGCACGCGACGGTCGCCGGCGGTTGCGTGACCATGATCAAGGCGTTCTTCGAGATGTTCGAAGACTGCGACGGCAGCCTCGAGCGGCCGCTCTGCTGGAAAGGCAAGCGGATCGCCTATGTCCCGAAGGACGATGGCAGCGCGCTGATCGACGATCCGGCCAGCGCGGGCGTGCTCACGATCCAGGGCGAACTCGACAAGCTGGCGGCGAACATCGCCATCGGTCGCAACATGGCTGGCGTTCACTACTACTCCGACTATTACGACAGCCTGCGGCTCGGCGAGCGGGTGGCGGTGGGTATCCTGCTCGAACAGGCGCCGACCTATGGCGACCCGATCCAGTCGACCTTCACGAGCTTCGATGGCGACCGCATCACCATCACCGGCCAGGCCGACAGCGCACCCGCGTTGACCATCATCGATCGCCTCGGCAACCCGGTGGCGCCGCGCGACTGGTGGCTGCGCCATGTGATCGGCGAGCAGATCATCCTGGACCTCTGAGCGAGGTCCGGGCGGATCCGGCATCGTCGGCCAAAGGTCCGGCGCTTCAGCCGGGGCTCAGGCCTCGGCGCCGACCGCCCTCAGCCGCGCCTTGGTGATCCCCTGCTTCACGGTCGCATAGCCGTCCCACGGATCGGGCTTGCCCAGCCGTTCCAGCACCGCCTCGAAATCGAAGCCGTTGGCGCGGTCGAGCGTCTCGAACTCCTCCCAGGACACCGGCGTTGCCACCGGCGCGCCCTCGCGCGAGCGGGTGGAGTAGGGCGCGATCGCGGTCGAGCCACGCTCGTTGCGCAGCCAGTCGACGAAGATCAGTCCCTTCCGCTTGGCCTTCGACATCGTGGCGATGAAGCGCTTCGGCTCGTGCTCGACCAGTGTGGTCGCAAAGCCGCGCGCGAAGGCTTTCACCGCCGGCCAGTCCGCCCGGCGGTCGAGGGGGGCAACGATGTGGACACCCTTGCCGCCGGTCACCATCGGGAAGGTCTGCAACCCGATCTCGGCGAGGACGTCGCGGATGTCGATGGCGGCCCGTTTGACGTCGGCGAACCCGAGGCCCTCGTCCGGATCGAGGTCGAAGACGAGCCGGTCGGGCTTCTCGAGGCGATCGTTCCGGGCGCCCCAGAGGTGGAACTCCATCGTGTTCATCTGGATGGCCGCGACGAGGCCTGCGGCCGAGTCGAAGTAGAGGTAGTCCTCGGTGCCGCCCTCCTTCTCGGCCACCGGCACCTTCTTGATCGTGTCCGGGAAGCCGCCGGTATCGTGCTTCTGGAAGAAGCACTGCTTGCCGCCCGCCGGGCATCGCACGAGCGAGACGGGGCGGTCGCCGGCATACGTGAGCATCCGCTCCGCCGCCGCCTCGTAATACCGGGCGAGGTCGAGCTTGGTGACGCCGTGCGCCTCGTAGAGCACCCGGTCGGGATGGCTCAGCTTGACGCCGGCGACGACGGCGTCGCCGCTCTTGCCGCGCGCGGCCCTGGGTGCGGCGGAGGGGTGGCCGCCCTTCGCGGTCGCGGCGGGGGCGCGTCCACCGGAGCGGGCGGCCTGCTTCGTCTTCGCGGTGTCACCCGGATCAGCCGGCGTCTCGTCCACCACCTCTTGCGCCTCCTTGTCCTCGCGCAGGCCCTTGAAGACGCCGTGCCGCACGCTGCCGTCGGCGGTGATCTCGGCGAACTCGATCTCGGCGACGAGGCTCGGCTCGACGAATCTCGACGAACGCGCGACCGTGCGATCGAGCGCGTCGAAGGGCGAGGTCTTGCGGGCGATCGCTTCGAAGCGCTTCTTCAGGTCGACCAGCATGTCCTGGTCGAAGCCGGAGCCGACGCGTCCGCGATAGAGCAGCTTGCCGCCCTCGTTGACGCCGAGGAGGATGGAGGAGAAGGGCCGCGACTTCTTGTCGGATGGGGCGAAGCCGCCGATCACGAACTCCTGGCGCCTCTTGCACTTCACCTTCAGCCAGCTCTTGGTGCGGCTGCCGCGATAGGGATCATCCGCACGCTTCGAGACGATGCCCTCGTGGTCCGAAGCACAAATGCTGCGATAGACGCTCGGGCCCCGGCCGCGGATGTGCTCGCTGTAGAGGAGCAGCGGCTGGTTGGCCGCCTTCAGGAGTGCGTCCAGCCTCTCCTTGCGCGCGGTGAGCGGCAGACCGGTCAGATCCTCTCCGTCTAATTCGAGAAGGTCGAAGCAGAAGCAGGCGATGTCGCCGCCTTCTGAGAGATGCAACTGCAGCGTCGAGAAGTCGGTGCGCCCGCCCTCGTCGAAGGCAACCACCTCGCCGTCGATCAGCGCGCTGCGGCAGGGCAGGCCCTCGACGGCGGGAACGAGGCCGGCGAACTTCTCGGTCCAGTCGTGCTGGTTGCGCGTGTAGAGCGCATGCTTCTCCCCGGCCACGGCGATGAGAACGCGGTAGCCGTCATACTTCATCTCATGCAGCCAGTCGTCGCCGGCCGGCGCCTCGTCGACGAGGGTCGCGAGCTGGACGGGCCGGAAGTCCGGCAAGGCCAGCGGCTTGCCGGCCGCCGCCCGGCGCTTGGTCGGGGTTCCGGACGTCTTGCCCGTGGCGGCTTTGCCTGTCGAAGTAGCGGACTTCGGCTGCGCGCCACCCGTTCGAGCCTTGCCGGTCCCCTTTGCGGGAACGTCCGCCTCCGCGGCAGCACGGTCGGACTGCCAGACCGCACCGTTGCCGTCAGCGATCGCCTTGAGGTCCCGCCCGGTCTTCACGCTGTCCGGAAATTCCGTGAGCAGGTCTCGTCCGCTCGTGGCGACCTCGTCCTTCTCCTTGATCAGGAGCCAGTTCTCACCCTTCTCGCCCTTGCGCGGCTTCATGCGGATCAGCGCCCAGTGGCCCGTCAGCTTTTCGCCGTGGATCAGCATCTTGAGATTGCCGTCGGCAAGGCCCGCCTCCGCGTCGCCGACCGGCTCCCACGAGCCGCGATCCCACAGCATCACCGTCCCGCCGCCGTACTGGCCCTTCGGGATCGTGCCCTCGAAGTCGCCGTAGTCGATCGGGTGATCTTCGGTGCGCACCGCCAGCCGCTTGTCGGCCGGATCGAGGCTCGGGCCCTTGGTCACAGCCCAGCTCTTCAGGACGCCGCCCCACTCGATGCGAAAGTCGTAATGCAGGCGCGTCGCGTCGTGCTTCTGGATGCAGAAGAACAGCGTCTTCGCCTTGGTGCGGCGCTTGCGGCCGTCCGGTTCGGCCGTCTGGGAAAAGTCGCGCTTCTCCCGGTAGGGCTTCAGCAGCGCATCGGCGGCGGCAGGCATGGCGGGTCAAGCGGACTTGCGCTTGCGCGCTGCCGCCGTCTTGGCGGCCGGAGCGGGCTTCTCCGCCGGCTTCTTGGCCGGCGCGCGGCGCTTGGTCGACGTCGACTTCGCCGCAGTCTTTCCGTCCGCTGCCGGAGTACCGTCAGAGGCCTTGGCGTCGGCGGCCTTGCCCTTGACGCTCCGGTCGGTCTCGAGGCTGCGCTTGAGGCTCGCCATCAGGTCGACGACGTTCGAGGTCTTCCTTGGCGGTGCGTCGTCCTCGTCGTCCACGTGGAGCTTGGCCTTGCCGCCGTTCTTGCGCTTCTCGGCGATCAGCGCCTTGAGGCTGTCGATGTAGTGATCCTTGTAGACCGAGGCATCGAACGGTCCTGTCTTGCGCTTGATGAGCTCGCTCGCGACGGCCAGCAGATCCTCCTCGGCCTCGTCGGCCGAGATTTCGGAGAAGACCGAGTCCGACTTGCGGATCTCCTCCTCGTAGTGCAGCGTCTCGAGCAAGAGCCCGGTGCCACAGGGCCGGACCGCGACGAGATACTCCTTGCCGCGCAGGGCCAGCTGCCCGATGCCGGTCTTGCCGGCTTGGCGCAGCGCATCGCGCACCACGCGAAACGCATCCTCCGCGAGCTCGTCCTGCGGCACGATGTAGTAGGGCTTGTCGAAATAGAGTGGCGGGATCGCGCACGAGTCGACGAACTGGATCAACTCCAGCGTCTTCTTGGTGTCGAGCTTGACCGCGTCGATCTCGTCGTCGGTCAGGATGACGTACTCGTCCTTGGCGTACTCGTAGCCCTTGACGATGTCCTTGGCGTCGATCGGACCGATGCCGGGCACCACCTTCTCGTAATGGATGCGCTTGCCGCTGTTGCGGTCGATCTGGCGGAAGCTGATCGCGGAACCCGAACTCGTTGCCGAGTACATCTCCACCGGGATCGAGACGAGGGAGAGGCGGATCTGGCCTTTCCAGACGGGACGGGGCGCCATGACGAGAACTCCATGCACAGGTGCTCCGGCCGCGAAGGAGCGCTGACTCAACGTCATCCCCCACGGGACGTTCCGCTCCCGAATCAAATTGATTCGCCAGCGGAACGACCGTCTAAAATCTGTTGATGTTTCCGAGACTTGTCTCCTAAGGGCTTGCACAGCCGAGCCGTTCCGGCGTCTCCTTGACCCGGTCCCTCCGTCCCCTCGTCAATGCTGCGCGCCCGTGATCCGTTTCCTGCACACCGCCGACTGGCAGATCGGCAAGCCGTTCGGCGGCTACGAGCCGGACCGGCGCGGCGAGCTGAAGGCCGAGCGCTTCCGCGCCGTGGAGCGGATCGCTGCCTTGGCCGCGTCGCGCGCCTGTGACGCGGTGCTCGTCGCCGGTGACGCCTTCGACGACAACCAGATCACGGACAGGGAGCTCAACCGGACGCTCGACGCGATGGCCGGTTTCCAAGGTCCGTGGATCCTGCTGCCGGGCAACCACGATGCCGCGCTCGGCGTCAGCGTCTGGACGCGGCTGCGCCAGCGCGCGACCGCCGCCGCCGCCATCCGTGTCGCCGACCGGCCGGAGCCCATCCTCCTGAAGGACGGCGAAGCCGCCGTGCTGCCGGCGCCGCTGACCCGGCGCCACGAGGGAGCCGATCTCACGGCATGGTTCGATGGCGCGCAGACGCCGTCGGCGGCGATCCGGATCGGTCTTGCCCACGGATCGGTGGCCAACAGGCTCCCGGAGAAGGCTGAGAGCGGCAACCCGATCGCCGACGATCGCGCCGACCGGGCGCGGCTCGACTATCTCGCGCTCGGCGACTGGCACGGCTTCGTCGAGATCGCCCCACGCACCTTCTATAGTGGCACGCCAGAACCGGACCGCTATCCCGCCAATCGCCCCGGCCACGTTGCGCTGGTGGAGATCGACGCACCGGGCGCCGCGCCGCGGGTCGAGCGTGTCGAGACCGGCCGCTTCGACTGGCGCCGGCTCGAGCTGCGCGTCGACGGCGGGATCGAGGCGGTGGGCGAAGCGTTGGGAGGGTTGCCGCGCCCGGGCGACACGCTGCTCGACCTCGTGCTCGCGGGCAGCCTGTCGCTGCGCGAGCGGGTTCGCCTAGACGAGGCGCTCGCGCATTGGGCGGCCCGGCTGTTCGATCTGCGGGTGGACGAGCGGGAGCTGTTCGATGCACCGGACGAGGAGGATCTCGACCGGATCGACATCGGCGGCTTCGTGCGGGCGGCGGTCGAGACGCTGCGGGCGAAGGCGGCCGATCCCGCCGATCCCGAACGCAAGGCCGCGGCGCTGGCGTTGCGCCTGGCCTATGCCGAGCATCGCCGTCTCGGCCAGGAGGGCGCCTGATGTATCTGCGCTCGCTGAAGCTCGTCGACTTCGCCGGCGTCGCGGCCACCGAGATGGAGTTGCTCGAGCCCGGCCTCAACGTCATCGTCGGCGACAACGAGGCCGGCAAGTCGACGCTTCTGACCGCGCTGCGAGCCGCCTTCTTCCAGAAGCACCGGGCGAGCGGCGAGACCGTTCGCGCGCTGGCGCCCTACAATCGGAGCGCACGGCCGGAGGTGGAGGTCGGCTTCGACCTCGCCGACACGCCCTACACGCTGCGCAAGACCTTCCTCCAGAAGCCGGAAGCCGAGCTCTCCTGGCCCGGCGGACGCCTCTCCGGCGATGCCGTGGAGGAACGCCTCGCCGAACTCTTCCGCTTCACCCACAGCGCCGCGCGCAAGCCGAAGGACGGCGACTTCGCCGGCGCCTTCGGCCTCCTCTGGGTCGAGCAGGGGCGCTCGACCGCCGGCCTCGACATCGGCGAGGGGCGCGACGCGGTGACGGCCTCGCTCGAGGGCGAGGTCGGCCGGATCCTCGGCGGCGACCGGGGCCGAGCGCTGATCGTCGCGGCCAAGACCCTGCAGGACCGCTTCTTCACCGACACCGGTCGGGAGGCGAAGAGTTCGCCGGTCAAGCTGGCGGAGCAGGAGATCGAAAGCCTCGGCGCCGAGCTCGGCACCCGGCGTCAGCTGAGGCAGGCCTTCGAGGACAAGCTGCAGCGGCTGGAGAGCCGCCGTGCGACGCTCGCTTCCTATGAGCGGGACGAGGCTTTGGCCAAGGCGGAGGCGGCCTTCGAGGCGGCCGAGGAGCAGTCGCGGCGCACCGCCGGGCTGGAGGCGCTGCGTCAGGACGCGGAACGGGACCTGCGCCATGTCGAGGCGATGCGCGAGGGCGCCGTGGAGCGGCTGCGTCGGCGCGATGCGCTGATCGCCGATGCAGCCAAGGCCGACGAGGCGATGCGGCGCATCGCCGAAGAGGCGGAGCTGCTAACGCGGGAGGCCCGGCTGCTCGCCGCGGCAGTGGCGGAGGCGGACGCGGCGCAGACAACGGCTCGGGCCGCGGCCGAGCGGGCGGAAGCCGCGGACGAGGCGGTGCGCGGCCGCAGCGATCGCGAGCGTCTTCACCGGTCGATCGAGACGCTGCAGCGGCGGCTCGCGGAGGCTTCGGCCGTGCGGGCAGCGCTGGGTCCGCTGCGCGCGGCCGAGACGGCCGCGCCCGTTCCGGACGGTGCCGCGATCAAGGCTCTCGAAGCTGCCGAGCGCAGACGCCGCGACGTCGCCGCTCGCCTGTCGGTGGCCGCGCCCGTGATCGGTTTCGAACCGGTGGATCCGGCACGGGTGCGCGACGCGGCGGGTGCGCCGGTGGATGTGACGGCGCCGCTCCGGGTCACCACCCGGACGGTGTTCGTGCTCGAAGGTTTCGGCCGGATCACCATCGAGCCCGGCGGCGACGCCGAGGCCCTGCGGCGCGAGAGCGAGGCGGCGGACCAGGATTTCGCGGCTCTGCTCGCTCGGTATCAGGTCGCCTCGCTCGACGATGCCCGCACCAGACTCGCCGCCGCGGCCGAGCGGCGCATCGAGATCGGCACGCTCGGCGCCCGACTGGAGGCGCTCCTGCCGGACGGCGAGGAGGCCACACGGAACGAGCTGGAGCGGTTGCGGGCGGAGATGCAGGCGATCGCGGCGGCGGGTGGGGGAGACGTGGCGCACGTCGCCGAGGATCCGGCCGCTGCCCGGGCGGCGCGGACGGCGGCGCGTCGGCGGCTGGATGAGGCGACGCAGGCGCTCGAGCGGGCGCGGCGGCGGGCGGCCGAGCAGGAGACCCGCAGGGCGGCGGTCGAGGCCGAGCGCCGGTACCGGAGCGAGGAGGCGTCCCGGCTCGATCGCGCGCGCGCCGAAGCCGAGGCCGAACGCAACCGGGCCGCCTTGTCGGCCGATCTCGGCGCGGCCGAGATGGATCGCGCGTCCAAGGCTGCGGTGGTCGAGCTGCGTCGGCAGGACCTCGCTGCGGCCGATCCCGAAGCGGTCGCTCTCACCTTGCGGGCCCGCCGCCAGGCGCTTGCAGAAATCCGCCGCACGCTCGCCGATCTGCGCGGCGAGGTGCAACGCCTGGAGGGCGAACTCGAAGGACAGGGCGCGAGCGCTGTCGGCGAGGAGATCGCGCGGCTGGAAGGCGAGCTCGAAGCCGGCGGGCGGCGGCTGGAGCGGCTGCGTCTGGAAGCCAACGCCTCCCGGCTTCTGTACGGCAGCCTCGTGGCCGCGCAGCGCGAGGCGAAGGAGCACTGGCTCGGTCCGATCAAGAGCCGCGTCGCGCCCTATCTCCGCCTGATCCATCCCGACACCGATGTCGAGTTCGACGAAACCACACTCGAGATCCGCGGGCTGCAGCGCGGCGGCGTCGAGGAGGACTTCCGGCGCCTGTCGGCCGGCGCGCGCGAACAGGTCGCGGTGGTGACGCGCCTGGCCCTCGCCGACGTGCTCAAGCGCGGCGGCCATCCTGCGGCGGTCATCCTCGACGACGCCCTGGTCAATACGGACGAGAAGCGGCTCGAGCGGATGCATCTGGTGCTGCAGAGGGCGGCGGAAGGCCTGCAGATCATCGTCCTGACCTGCCGTGAGCGGGACTTCCGCGGTCTCGGCGCTCCGATCTTCCGGCTTTGATTCGAGCGGCCGGCAAGTCTGCCTCACCAGCAAAAGTCCGGTTTTGTTAAGCTTCAGGTCAGCTTGATGAACAGACCGCTAATGAAAAAGTGGCATTCACGCAACAGGGGTGTGTTCAAAGCGTCCCATCCCCGCCGAACGCCCATTTGTGCGATTGCATCGGGGCGAGAGCTGAATAATGGTCACCTTGGAAAGAACGCGGGGCAAGTCGCTTCGGGCTTTCGAAGAGGGGATGGGGCAGGGAAGGCTGTCCTTCAAACAAGGCCCAACCCTAACCTATAAAATTGACTGGAGGTCAGGACCATGAACATCAAGAGCCTTCTTCTCGGCTCCGCTGCGGCTCTCGTCGCAGTTTCCGGCGCCCGCGCTGCTGACGCGGTCGTCATGGCCGAGCCGGAGCCGGTTGAGTACGTCCGCGTTTGCGACGTCTACGGCGCTGGCTTCTTCTACATCCCGGGCACCGAGACCTGCATGAAGATCGGCGGCTACGTCCGCTATCAGGTCGAGGCCGCGACGAACATCGACAACACGGACCTGCAGGACGATCCGGATGGCACGGGCGACTACCGTGTCAGCAGCCGCGTCCGCACCCGTCTGAACTTCGACGTTCGTGAAGAGACCGAGCTCGGCACCCTGCGCGCCTATGCCCGCGTCCAGGCGACCAACCGTTTCGGTGGCGACGCCAGCTACGTCATGCCGCAGGCCTACATCCAGCTCGGCGGCCTCACCATGGGCTACCTCGACTCGCTGTGGACCACCCGTGACGGCCTGCTGATCGACGAAGACTACGCGGTCGGCGACTACACCGCGAACCGCGCTTCGTACACCTTCACCTTCGGCGGCGGCTTCGATGCCACGATCTCGCTCGAAGACGATGGCTCGGGCGACTGGACCCCGGACGTCCTGGCTCAGCTCGGCTATGCCGGCGGCTGGGGTGAGGCTTACATCACCGGCGCCTACGACGAGCAGGTCGATGGCCTCTTCGGCACCGCTGACGACGACGACGGCTCCTTCGCTCTGAAGGCCGGCATCCTCCTCAAGGATCTCTTCGTCGCCGACTCGCAGTTCAAGGTTGAGGGCACCTATGCCTTCGATCCGAACGTCTACAACACCGATGACGGCCTCGGCACGTTCGACATCTCCGAGTTCGGCATCGAGAACCAGAGCTTCGACCCGCTCCCGCTCGAGTGGAGCATCGGTGCCGGCTACGCCCAGGGCTTCGGCCGCGTCGGCGTGGCGGTTGCCGCCCAGTACCTGAAGACCTTCGACTTCACGTACGCCGGCAGCAACACCGAGCTCGACATCTACCGCGGTGCGGTCGACGTCGGTTACGAGCTGACCAAGAACTTCGACGTCCTGGCCGAGGTTCGCTACACCTACCTGGACGGCGACCGCGCTGCCGGCGACTTCGACGCCGACCAGACCGCTGGCTTCCTCCGCTTCCAGCGCAACTTCTAATCGGATCACTCCGATCGGAAATCGGGGCCCGGCGCACAGCGCCGGGCCTTTTTGTTTGGGCCGGCCGCATGCGTCCGCCGTGGTTCGTGCGAATCCGGGCCTGGCGGCTGATCCAGTCCAATCGATCGTCGACGGCGGCGCTTCCTGTGACGGCTCCGCTGCGTCATCGCCGCCCCGATTTGCGTGTGAGGCGAAACCTTGTGACGGGGTGCGGCCGCGAGGTCCTTTTGCAGGCGAGTCGGACCCGCCCTCTCTCAAACGGAAGGCAGTCCGTCTGATTCTGCGGCTCACAGCACCCCTTCGACCCACGTCATATGCGGTGACGCCCAGCGGCTGACGGCTTGAATGTCGGCGACGCAAGTGACGGGGATCCGGCTCTCGGTGACCGATGGGATCCCGACGGCACAGTGCGGGTCTGTCAGCCTTCACGTGCGATGGCTGCCTCGTGACACCCGACCGCGTGGTGATGACCTGACGCCTCGCCTCTAGACCGTCCGGTGCCCGCGGTGCCCGGTGCGCGGCGCGACCCTACCGTCCCACAAATGCGCCGGACCGCCGCCGAGGTCGGCCGTGGCCGTCCGAGGAGAGCGACGATGCGCGAGCCGGGCCCGTGTCCGAACCGTGTGGCCGGGTTCGATGGCCTTTCGCAGGGAACGACCGCACAAAAAGAAAGGCCGGGCGTCTGCCCGGCCTCGAGGGGTATTGCGCCGGCGTCTCCTGCGCCGGCTGCGGGCGGTTCCGTCAGCTGCGGCGGCCGAAGCGCAGGTCCTGCTCGATGCTGAACGGCGCCCCGAGCCGGATCTTGTAGACCTGGTAGTTCTCCATCACCCGCTGCACGTAGTTGCGGGTCTCGGTGAAGGGGATCCGCTCGACCCAGTCCACCACCTCGTCGAGCGACTTGCCGCGCGGGTCGCCGAAGCGCTCCACCCATTCGCGCGCGCGGCGCGGACCGGCATTGTAGGCGATGAAGGTCAGGATGTAGGAGCCGTCGAAGTCGTCGATCTGCTGGCCGAGATAGTGGCTGCCGAGCGTGGCGTTGTAGCCGGGGTCGCTGGTCAGGCGGGCGAGCGAGTAGGGCATGCCCGCCTTGCTGGCGACGTTCTTGGCGGTGCCCGGCATCAGCTGCAGCAGTCCGAGCGCGCCCACCGGCGACCGGGCGCCGGGGTTGAACTCGCTCTCCTGGCGGGCGATCGCATAGGCGAGAGCCTTGCCGGCGGCCGAAATGCGGGCGTCGGCCGGAATGACGCCGATCGGGAAGGCGAGGGCAGGGGCGTCGACGCCGCGATACGCCGCCTGCTTGCCGACCTTCAGCGCCATGTAGTGGTTGTCGTTCTGCTCGGCCATCACCGCCAGCAGCGCGAGCTCACCCGGGCTGTCGAGCTCGTCGGCGAGGTCGCGGTAGATGATGTTGGCGCGGCTGTCGTAGTCGATGTCCTGCAGCCGCTTGATGGCGCGAACGGCCTCGCGCTGCTCGAAGCGTCGGCGCTCGGCATCGGTGGGCTTGGGATATTCGATGTCGCCCGGACGGGCCCCGAGGCGCGCGGCGGCGAGCTGGCCGTAATAGGTGGTGCCATAGGAGGCGGCGCGGCCGTAATAGCTGCGGGCGTTGCCCGGGCCGCCGGCCTCCGCGGCGCGGCCGAGCCAGTAATAGGCGCGGGAGGCCGACATCGGGCGCGAGGAGAACTCGGCGATCCGGGAGAAGTGCTTGGCGGCGGTCGACGGGTCGTTCAGGAAGCGCAGCGCGTACCAGCCGGCGTGGAACTCGGCCTCGGCGGCGTCGCTCGGCGTTTCGGCGCTGTGCGCCGCAGCGACCTTGTAGGCGAGCTTCGGCTCGCCCTGGTCGATGAGATCGCGCGAGATGATGCGGCGCTCGTTCCACCAGGCGTCCGGGTCGATCAGCGTCGTGCGGTCGCGCGGCGCCTTGAGCAGGATTGCGGCGGCGTCGTCGACATTGCCGACCTTGCGGGCGTATTCGACCTGCGCCAGCAGGTAGCCCGGGTCGGAGCGCTGTGCGGACGGAACGGCGGCCAGCAGCTGCGGCGTCGTCTTCTCGCCGCGGATCGCCGCGGCGCGGGCCGCAAACAGGGCTTCGGCGCCGGCCCGGCCGGCCGAGCGCTTGGCGTCGGCGACCCGGTCGCGATAGAGCAGCCAGTCCATGCGATACTTGTGGTCGGCGCGCGTCAGGAGCGTGCCGAACTGGTCGAGGATCTTGGCCTCCATCCCGCTGTCCAGCGTGTCGGTCCGCCAGACCTTCTGGATCAGCGCCTTGGCATGGCCGACGTCGCCGGCCTCGATCATCGCGCGGGCGAGAACCATGGCGCCCTCCGCGGTCTCGGGCTGGCTCTGGCCGAAGGCGGCGAGCACCGCGCGCGCCGGCGGCTGCTCGCGGTAGAGCGCGCGTTCGGAGTTGGCGCGCAGCGTCTTCATGCCCGGCCACGCGCGAAGTTCACTCGCCGTCTGCGCGATCTCGAAGGACGGCACGTCCTTGCCGCCGTGCAGCGCGACGGCCCAGGCGAGGATGTGCCGGTCGAGCGAACCCGGCAGCATGCCCTCGCGGATCGCCCGGGCCTTGTCGACGTCGCCGCGGGTCAGGGCATCCAGGCCGTCCTTCAGCTTGCCGTCGATCGGTCGGATGTCGGCGAGGCGGGCGGTCGAGGCCGTGATGGCGGCGGTGTAAGGGCTCGGCGTGGAGTCGACGGAGGGTGCCTTCGGCAGCAGCGGGTTCTGCGTCGGCACGGGACCGCCGAAGCGCGACGGGTCGATCTGCACGCCGCTGCCGGTGATGCCCGGCCGCAGGCGCGGCATCGGCCCGACCGGCGGCAGCATCGAGTCCGCGAGAGCCGCGGTGGCAAGGAGGCTCGAGAGGACGGCGCTGCCGATCGCACGGGTGAGGGTCGCTGCTGCTGCCATGGTGTCCTCTGGTCCAACCGTCGCGGCGCCGTGCCGTTCTGAACAGGTTTGGCGATGGTTGCCAAATCTCTCACGGGCGAGGTGAAGAAGTCGTAAAATACGATCCGTCTCGGCGGCCGCGACGCGCCCGGCGCGCGCCTCGGCTTGTTTCCGTTCGGACGCTTCACTATTGTGCCCAGCCAGTCGCCGGGAAAGCGGCCGTTTTCAGGGCGCGGTCACCGCAGCCGGTTTGCGGTCGCCGGGATGACGCCAGCGGACGATAAGCGATAACAGAGCCTTGGCCTCCGTGCGATGCCGAAAGGCCGGAGGAGTGCCGAGAAGCATGTTCAAGGGTTCGATGCCGGCGCTGGTGACGCCGTTTGCCGCGGACGGCTGCCTGGACGAAGCGGCGTTCCGCGCCTTTGCCGAGTGGCAGATCGGGGAGGGAAGCCACGGCCTCGTGCCGGTCGGAACCACCGGCGAGAGCCCCACCCTGACCCATGACGAGCACAAGCGCGTCGTCGAGCTCTGCGTGGAGGTCGCCCGCGGCCGCGTCCCGGTCATCGCGGGTGCCGGCTCGAACAACACCGCCGAGGCCGTCGACCTCGCCAGGTTCGCCGAACGAGCCGGTGCCGACGGGCTGCTCGTCGTCACGCCCTACTACAACAAGCCGAGCCAGCGCGGTCTCTACGAGCACTATGCGCGGATCGCGCAGGCGGTGAGCCTGCCGATCATCATCTACAACATCCCGCCGCGGTCGGTGATCGACATGATGCCGGAGACCATGGCACGGCTGGCGGCCGACTTCTCGAACATCGTCGGCGTCAAGGATGCGACCGCCAAGCTCGACCGCGTGTCCGAGCAGCGGCTGGCCTGCGGCCCCGACTTCATCCAGCTGTCCGGCGAGGATGCGACGGCGCTCGGCTTCATGGCGCAGGGCGGCCATGGCTGCATCTCGGTCACCGCCAACGTCGCGCCGCGGCTCTGCGCCGAGTTCCAGACCGCCTGCATGGGGCAGGACTATCGCGCTGCGCTGGAGCTGCAGGACCGGCTGATGCCGCTGCACAAGGCGATCTTCCTCGAGCCGAATCCGGCCGGGCCGAAATATGCGCTGTCGCGGCTCGGCAAGATGGGCGCGACGGTGCGCTCGCCGATGGTGCCCCTGGAGGCCGCGACGGAGGCGAAGATCGACGCCGCGCTCCGCCACGCCGGCCTTCTGAATTGAAGCAAGGTCGGCTCGGGCCTATCTCAAGGGGCCCGACGCCGCTCCCGCCGGCGCGCAGCAGCTGAAGATCGATGGCCAAATCCGCAAAACCGAAGTCGAACGTCGTCGCCGAGAACCGGCGCGCGCGCTTCAACTACGAGATCATCGACACGCTCGAGGCCGGGCTCGTGCTGACGGGCACCGAGGTCAAGTCGCTGCGCACCGGCAAGGCGACGATCGCCGAGTCCTATGCGACCGAGGAGGACGGCGAGATCTGGCTGATCAACTCCAACGTCCCGGAATACCTGCAGGCCAACCGCTTCAACCACACGCCGACGCGGCGCCGGAAGCTGCTCGTGCACAAGAAGCAGCTGAACCGGCTGGCCGGCGCCGTGCAGCGCGACGGCATGACGCTCGTGCCGCTGAAGATCTATTTCAACGACAGCGGCATCGCCAAGCTCGAGCTCGCGCTGGCGCGCGGCAAGAACGCACCGGACAAGCGCGAGACGATCAAGGAGCGCGACTGGAACCGGCAGAAGCAGCGGCTCCTCAAAGAGAGCCGCTGAAGCGGCTGGGTCACCGGCTCCGCCTATCGCGGGGTCTGCAGCCGTTCGGCGGCGCGGGCGAACACCGCCTCGAACATCGCGGTCGTCAGCACCCCGGTGTTGGTGTTGTAGCGCGAGCAGTGATAGCTGGCGATTAGCGAAAAGCCGGCGACCTCGTGTTCCGCGCCATGCCCGAAGGCCGCATCCTTGAGCCGGACGCCGAGGGCACGCAACGTCGAGTCATGCGCGATGCGGCCGAGCGTGACGATCACCTGCAGGTTCGCGAACGCGCGGATGTTCGGCGCGAGGAACTGGCGGCAGGTGTTGATCTCGGCTGGCGTCGGCTTGTTCTCCGGCGGCACGCACCGCACCGAATTGACGATCGCGGTCCCGTAGAGGGCCAGCCCGTCGTCGGGACGGGCGTCGAAGCGGCCATTGGCAAAGCCGAACTTGTGCAGCGTCGCGTAGAGGAGATCCCCGGCATAGTCGCCGGTGAAGGGGCGGCCGGTCCGGTTGGCGCCGCGCAGCCCCGGCGCCAGCCCGGCGATCAGCAGCCTTACGGCATCCGGGCCTTCCGCAGGCAGAAAGCTCTGCACCGGCGCATTGTGCCAGGCGGGCTCCTTTGTCCGCCAGCTCTCGCGGAAGTCGACCAGCCGCGGGCACAGCGGGCAGTCGCGATCGGGCTCGACCGGCAGCGCGGCGGGGGCCGCTGCGTCGGCACGCACGGTCATCGCCGGCACGCTCAGTAGTCGTCGTCCGCGTAGGCATCCTCGTCGGGTTCGGCCCGGCGGGCCAGTCGCGCTTCGCGTTCGGCCGGGTTGCGACCGATCTCGCCCTTCAGCGACTGCAGGTCGATGAAGTGGTCCGCCTGGCGGCGCAGATCGTCCGAGATCATCGGCGGCTGCGTGGCGAGGGTGGAGACCACCGACACCTTGCGGCCCTTGCGCTGCAGCGTCTCGACCAGATAGCGGAAGTCGCCGTCGCCCGAGAACAGGACGAAATGGTCGACCGTCTCGGCGAGCTGCATGGCATCCACCGCCAGCTCGATGTCCATGTTGCCCTTGATCTTGCGACGGCCGGTCTGATCGGTGAATTCCTTCGCGGGCTTGGTGACGATCCGGTAGCCGTTGTAGTCGAGCCAGTCGATCAGCGGGCGGATCGACGAATACTCCTGATCCTCGATCAGCGCGGTGTAGTAGTAGGCGCGCAGGAGATAGCCACGCTGCTGGAAGGCGGCGAGCATCTTCTTGTAGTCGATGTCGAAGCCGAGGCTGCGGGAGGTGGCGTAGAGGTTCGCCCCGTCGATGAAAAGTGCGATCTTCTCGCGTGCGTCGAACATTGAAATATCTTTCGCTGGGCAATCGGTCGAAGCGCAGTCGCGGTGCGCCGGGCTCAGGGCGAATCACTGCCGCCGAGCTGGAAGTCGGTCATGATTAGGAGCCGGGCGTCCTACTGCCAACTGATCAAAGGCTGCGGCCGGATCGGCCCCGGCTCGCGCCAAACGTTCATCAAAACCCGGGACTCGCGACGGGCGCCCTTGCTATGGTGCGCCGGACCCGTTAAGTCAGCCCCTTCACACGCCGAATTCGCTGTTTAGGAGGCTGGGGCATGGCCCGCGTCACCGTCGAAGATTGCGTCGACAAGGTCGAGAACCGGTTCGAACTGGTGCTTCTCGCCAGCCACCGTGCGCGACAAATTTCTCAAGGTCAACAGATCACCGTCGACCGCGACAACGACAAGAACCCCGTCGTTGCGCTGCGCGAGATCGCCGAACCGACGCTCACGCCGGACGATCTGAAGGAAGATCTGATCCACTCGCTGCAGAAGCACGTGGAGGTGGACGAGCCGGAGCCGCAGGCTCCGCCGGCTGCGCCGCTCACGCAGAACGAGGAGGCCGCGCCGGCCGCGAGCGCCGGGGCCGGCTCCGACGAGCCGGAGGACAACATCGCCTTCGATCGCATGTCGGAGGAGGATCTCCTGGCCGGCATCGAGGGCCTCATTCCGCCGGAAAAGAACGAAGACTACTGATCGCCGCTCTCCCGGCTTCCGGCTTGGCCGGGGGTGTAACTATATGAAGGGGTGTTGCGCTGCGGCGGAGCACCCCTTTTCTGTCGGAGGCGATCGCAGACCAGCATGATGCGCCAGTACGAACTCGTCGAACGCGTCGCGGCCTACAAGCCGGACCTCGACGAGGGGCTCCTCAACCGCGCCTATGTCTACGCCATGAAGAAGCATGGCTCGCAGATGCGCGCCAGCGGCGACCCGTACTTCTCCCATCCGCTCGAGGTCGCGGCGATCCTGACCGACATGCGCCTCGACGAGGCGACGATCGCCGTCGCCCTCCTGCACGACACGATCGAGGACACCGACGCCACCCGCAAGGAGATCGACCAGATCTTCGGGCAGAAGATCGGCCAGCTCGTCGAGGGCCTGACCAAGCTGAAGCGGCTCGATCTCGTGTCGAAGAAGGCCGAGCAGGCGGAGAACCTGCGCAAGCTGCTCCTCGCCATCGCCGACGACGTGCGTGTCCTCCTCGTCAAGCTCGCCGACCGGCTGCACAACATGCGCACGCTCGGGCCGATGCGGCCGGACAAGCGGGCCCGCATCGCCCAGGAGACGATGGACATCTACGCCCCGCTCGCCGGGCGCATGGGCATGCAGGGCATGCGCGAGGAACTGGAGAACCTCGCCTTCCGCCACATCAACCTCGAAGCCTACGAGACCATCACCGCCCGCCTCGCCGAGCTGCGCGAGCGCCATGCCGCCACCATCGCCCGGATCGAGACGGATCTCACCGAGAAGCTCGGCCAGAAGGGCATCGAAGCGAAAGTCACCAGCCGGCAGAAGAAGCCCTACTCGGTGTTCTCGAAGATGCAGCGCAAGGCGATCTCGCTCGAGCAGCTCTCCGACATCTTCGGCTTCCGCGTCATCGTCGGCGAGGAAGAGGACTGCTACCGCGCGCTTGGTATCGTCCATCGCAGCTGGCGCATGGTGCCCGGACGCTTCAAGGACTACATCTCGCTGCCCAAGCAGAACGACTACCGCTCGCTGCACACCACCATCGTCGGCCCGTCCCGCCAGCGCGTCGAGCTGCAGATCCGCACCCAGCCGATGCACGAGATCGCCGAATACGGCATCGCCG
Source organism: Mangrovibrevibacter kandeliae (assembly GCF_024519155.1). GTDB lineage: Bacteria > Pseudomonadota > Alphaproteobacteria > Rhizobiales > Rhizobiaceae > Mangrovibrevibacter > Mangrovibrevibacter kandeliae. Next base: position 612,224 of record NZ_JANIFJ010000001.1, read on the forward strand.
CGCATGCGGTCTACAAGGACGGCGCCGCGTCGGAGGCGCACGGGCTGTCGCGGGAATCCAACGCCTATGCCTGGCTGCGGCGCACGGTCGAGCAGCTCGCGGTCGGTGACAATCCGGAGGAATTTCTCGAGCACACCAAGCTCGAGCTGTTCCAGGACCAGGTCTTCTGCTTCACGCCGAAGGGGATGCTGATCGCGCTGCCGCGCGGAGCGACGCCGATCGACTTCGCCTATGCCGTTCACACCGACATCGGCGACACCTGCGTCGGCTGCAAGATCGACGGACGCATCATGCCGCTCGTCACCGAGCTCCACAACGGCGACGAGGTGGAGATCACCCGCTCCAAGGCCTCGACGCCGCAGCCCGCCTGGGAGAGCATCGCCGTCACCGGCAAGGCGCGCGCGGCGATCCGGCGCGCGACGCGGCTCGCCATCCGCCGGCAATATTCGGGGCTTGGCCAGCAGATCCTGGAGCGCAGCTTCGCCCGCTCCGGCAAGACCTTCAGCAAGGACAGCCTCAAGCCGCTGCTCGCCAAGCTCGGCCAGCGCGACGTCGAGGACGCGCTCGCCGCCGTCGGCCGCCAGGAGCTGTCGTCGATCGACGTCCTGCGCGCCGCGTTCCCGGACTTCCAGGACAGTCGTGCGACGAAGACGCCGCTGCGGGTGGACGAGGGCGGTTGGTTCAACCTGCCCTCGGCGGTCGGCATGGTGTTCCGCATGCCGGGGCAGGGCGAGTCCGCCGAGGGTCCGATCCTGCCGATCCGCGGCGCGCCGGGCGACCTGCCGGTCCGCATCGCGCCCGACGGGGCCGTGCCGGGCGATCGCATCGTCGGCATCCTGGAGCCGGGTCGCTGGATCACCATCTACCCGATCCAATCGCCGGCGCTCGCCGCCTACGAGGACGAGATGGAGCGCTGGATCGACGTGCGCTGGGATCTCGACGCGCAGATGAGCGCACGGTTTCCCGCTCGCGTCGCCGTGTCCGTCATCAACGAGCCCGGCTCGCTTGCGGAGGTGGCCGAGACGATCGCCGCCAACGACGCCAACATCCACGACCTCTCGATGCAGCGCACCGCGCCGGACGTCACCTCGATGGTCATCGACCTCGAGGTCTGGGACCTGCAGCACCTCAACCGAACCATCAACCAGCTCCGGATCAAGCCCTGCGTCTCCGACGTGACGCGCCTCAACGGCTGACCCGCAGACCGCCCGACGACAGAAGGACAGGCCGAATTCCATGACAAGCGACGACGTCATCGAGATCTTCCGCCGCGCCGGGGCCTATCTCGAAGGCCACTTCATCCTGACCTCCGGCCTGCGCAGCCCGGTCTTCCTGCAGAAGGCACGCGTCTTCATGCATGCGGATCTGACCGAGGCGCTGTGCCGCTCCCTGGCGGAGAAGATCGAGGCCCGCTTCGGCGACGACGTCGCCTATCTCGTCGGGCCGGCGGTCGGGGGCATCATCCCCGCCTACGAGACCTCCCGCCACCTCGATGCGCCGGCGATCTGGGTCGAGCGCGAGGGCGGCGAGTTCAAGCTTCGCCGCTTCGAGATCGAGCCGGGCGCACGGGTGGTCATCGTCGAAGACATCGTGACCACCGGCCTCTCCATCCGCGAGACGGTGGCCTGCATGCAGAAGCTCGGCGCCGAGGTGCTCGCGGCGGCCTGCATCATCGACCGCTCGGCGGGCAAGGCCGACGTGGGCGTGCCACTGATCGCGCTCGCCGAATACGAGGTCCCGGCCTATCCGGCCGACGCGCTGCCGCCCGAGCTTGCGGCGCTGCCGGCGGTCAAGCCCGGCAGCCGCAGCCTGTGACCGCTCGATGATCATCGGCATCGGCAGCGACCTCATCGACATCCGCCGTGTCGAGAAGACGCTGGAGCGGCATGGGGAGCGGTTCACCCACCGCGTCTTCACCGCGGTCGAGCGGTCGAAATCCGATCGACGGGCGCAGCGCGCCGCCTCCTACGCCAAGCGGTTCGCCGCCAAGGAGGCCTGCGCCAAGGCGCTCGGCACCGGGCTGGCGCGCGGCGTCTTCTGGCGCGACATGGGCGTCGTCAACCTGCCGGGCGGGGCGCCGACCATGGCGTTGACCGGCGGCGCCGCCGCGCGGCTGGCGGCGCTCCTGCCGCAGGGCCACGAGGGGCTGGTGCACGTGACCATCACCGACGACTTTCCGCTGGCCCAGGCCTTCGTCGTCATCGAGGCCCGGCCGAAGACCTGACCTGCGAAAACCATGGCGGGACGGTGTAGGACACGCCGCATTGCCCCGTATCTTGCGAGCGGCTAGAAGGCCGGACAATCCAGACAGGCGTCGCCTGACGCACACCGAAGGAACGATGATGGTCGATCAGGCCGAGCAGAAAGAGAAGGGCGGCTTCGGCGAAACCGTCAAGGTGGTGGTGCAGGCGCTGCTGCTCGCGCTGGTGATCCGCACCTTCCTGTTCCAGCCCTTCTCGATCCCATCGGGATCGATGATGCCGACGCTGCTGGTCGGCGACTACCTGTTCGTGACGAAGTGGAGCTACGGCTTCAGCAAGTACTCGTTCCCGTTGTCGCCCAACCTCTTTTCCGGCCGCATCCTCGCCTCCGAGCCGCAGCGCGGCGACGTCGTCGTCTTCCGCAAGCCGAACGAGGAGGACGTCGACTACATCAAGCGGCTGATCGGCCTGCCGGGCGACCACATCCAGGTGAAGGACGACATCCTCTACATCAACGGCAAGGCGGTGCCGCGCGAGGCGGCCGGCGACTACGTCGCCGACGACGGCACGCGCGTGCCACAGTTCCGCGAGACGCTGCCGAACGGAGTGTCCTACATCACGCTCGACCTCAGCACCCACTCGGCCGGCGACAACACCCGCGAGTTCGTGGTCCCGCCGGGCCACTACTTCATGATGGGCGACAACCGCGACAACTCGCTCGATAGCCGCTTCGACGTCGGCTACGTGCCGTTCGAGAACTTCGTCGGCAAGGCTCGGATGATCTTCTTCTCGATCGAGAACGATTCCTCGCCGCTCGAGGTCTGGAAGTGGCCGACCGAGCTGCGCCCGAGCCGCATCCTGACATGGCTCGGGTGAGGGCGCCCGATCGCCCGCTGGACGAGCTGGAAGAACGCATCGGCCAGCCGATCGTCGACAAGGATCGGCTGGAGCGGGCCCTGACCCATTCCAGCCTGCGCGGCGGGGCCGGCGAGAGCAATTACGAGCGGCTCGAGTTTCTCGGCGACCGGGTGCTCGGACTGGTCGTCGCCGAACGGCTGTTCGAGATGTTCCCGCGCGCGCAGGAGGGTGACCTCTCGCTGCGCTTCAACGCGCTCGTCAGTGCCGACGCCTGCGCGGTCACGGCCGACGCCATCGGCCTCGCCGACTTCATCCGCCACGGCGGCGACCTGAAGCGGGTGAAGGGCGTGCACACCAAGAACGTGCGGGCCGACGTGGTCGAGGCGCTGATCGCCGCCATCTATCTCGGCGAGGGCATGGAGGCCGCGCGCCGCTTCATCCTTCGCTTCTGGAAGGAGCGGCTCGCCGAGTCCGTCACCGCCCGGCGCGACCCGAAGACCGAGCTGCAGGAATGGGCGCACGCCAAGGCGGCCACGACGCCGCGCTACGTGATGGTGGATCGCGACGGGCCGGACCACGATCCGGTCTTCACCGTGCGGGCGACCATCGAGGGCGTCGAGCCGGCGGAGGGCAAAGGACGCTCGAAGCGTCTGGCGGAGCAGGCTGCGGCGACCCACATCCTCCGGCGTGAGGGCATCTGGAAAGAGGCAGAGTGAGCGACGAGATCGAAGACGACCGGAACCTGGAGGCGGACGCGCAGGCAGCGGTCCGGCCGGACGCGCCGGGGCCGGAAAGCGCAGCCGACGGGATCGGGCTGGGGAGCGGCACGCGGTCCGGCTTCGTGGCCCTCCTCGGCGCGCCCAATGCCGGCAAGTCGACGCTGGTCAACCAGCTCGTCGGCACCAAGGTCTCGATCGTCACCCACAAGGTGCAGACGACGCGCGCGCTGGTGCGCGGCATCGCCGTCCACGACGACGCGCAGATCGTCTTCGTCGACACGCCCGGCGTGTTCGAGCCGAAGCGCCGGCTCGACCGGGCAATGGTGCGCACCGCCTGGGGCGGCGCCAAGGACGCCGACATCGTGCTGCCGATCATCGATGCCGAGCGCGGCCTGACGGAGGACGTCGAGGCGATCCTGGAACGGCTGAAGGAAATCCGTCAGCCGAAGGTCCTGCTCCTCAACAAGGTCGACCGGATCAAGCGCGAGCGGCTGCTGGCGCTGACGAAGGAGATCACCGAGCGCGGCGTCGAGTTCGAGCGCGTCTTCATGATCTCGGCGCTCAACGGTTCTGGCTGCAAGGACCTGATGGACTATCTCGTGCGGGCGCTGCCCGAGGGGCCCTGGTACTACCCGGAGGATCAGATCTCCGACCTGCCGCTGCGCCAGCTCGCCGCCGAGATCACCCGCGAGAAGCTGTTCCTGCGCCTGCACCAGGAGCTGCCCTATTCGAGCCACGTCGAGACCGAAGGCTGGGAGCAGCGCAAGGACGGCTCGGCCAAGGTGCAGCAGGTGATCTACGTCGAGCGCGAGAGCCAGAAGAAGATCGTGATCGGCCACAAGGGTGAGACGATCCGGGCCATCGGCGAGGCGGCGCGCAAGGACATCACCGAGGCGGCCGACCAGAAGGTCCACCTGTTCCTGTTCGTGAAGGTGCGCGAGAACTGGGGCGACGACCCCGAGCGCTACCGCGAGATGGGGCTCGACTATTCGAGCTGAGGCGCTGCCCGGCGAAGCGAAGACGGCCTGAGCCATGGAGTGGCGTGAAGAGGCGATCATCCTCGGCGTGAAGCGCCATGGCGAGACGAGCGTCATCGCCGAGGTGATGACGCGCGAGCGCGGCCGCCATCTCGGCATCGTGCGCGGCGGGCGCTCGCGCCGGCAGCAGCCGGTGCTGCAGCCCGGCAACCAGGTGGAGGTCACCTGGCGCGCACGCCTGCACGAACACATGGGCGCCTTCACGCTGGAGCCGCTGGCCTTCCGGGCGGCGCGGCTGATGGAGACGGCGCTCGGCCTCAACGGCGTGCAGCTCCTCGCCGCGCATCTGCGCCTCCTGCCGGAGCGCGACCCGCATCCGCGCCTCTATGACGGGCTCGGCGTGATCCTCGACCATCTCGACGGCAAGGCCGGCGCGGCCGAGCTGATCCTGCGCTTCGAGATCGCGCTCCTCGAGGAGCTTGGCTACGGGCTCGACCTCGAGCGCTGCGCGGCCACCGGCAGACGGGAAGAACTAGTCTACGTCTCGCCGAAGACCGGCCGGGCGGTCAGCCGCGAAGCCGGCGCGCCCTGGGCCGACAAGCTGCTGCCGCTGCCGGGCTTTCTCGCGCCGCAGCCGGCCTGCGACGCGGATCCCGCCGCGCTCGCCGCCGGCTTCCGGCTGACCGGCTACTTCCTCGCGCGCCACGTCTGGGAGCCGCGCGGGATACCCGAGCCGGACGCCCGGTTCGGCGTGCTCGCGGCGCTGGCGCGGGGATGACCTATTCCGCCGGCATCATCGCCGGTCGCGCCACCGGCGCCTCGGCGATCGGCCAGTGGACGATGGCTGCGAAGAGCCCGAGCGCCACGCCGAGCCACCAGACGCCGTCGTAGGAGCCCGTCGTCTCGCGCAGATAGCCGCCGAGCCAGACGCCGAGAAACGAGCCGATCTGGTGCGAGAAGAAGACGAGGCCGCCGAGCAGGCCGAGATAGCGCGTGCCGAACATGATCGCGACGAGCGCGTTGGTCGGCGGCACGGTGGACAGCCAGAGCAGGCCCATCAGCACCGAGAAGACGACCACCGTCAGCGGCGAGGCCGGGACCAGCAGGAAGGCCGTCACCAGGATCGAGCGGCCGACATAGATCAGCGCCAGGAAATACGGCTTGGAATACCGCTGGCCGATGACCCCCGAGGCGATCGAGCCGATGACGTTGAAGAAGCCGATCAGCGCGATCGCCGTCACCGCCCAGACCGGCGCGATGCCGAGATCGGCGATGTAGGCCGGGAAGTGCGCGGTGATGAAGGCGACCTGGAAGCCGCAGACGAAGAAGCCGGAGGTGAGGAGGAGATAGCTCCTCGTGGCGAAGGCCTCGCGCAGCGCGGCGCCCATCGTCTGATCGAGTTCGGCCGCGACGGCACGGCCCGCGGTGCGGCCGTTGCCCTTCAGCACGAAGGCGAGCGCCGGGACGAGCAGCATGACCGCGGCGAGGATGACCAGCGAGTCCGACCAGCCGAAGCGCCCGATCAGACTCTGGCTGAGCGGGGCAAAGACGAACATGCCGAGCGAGCCCGCCGCCGTTCCGAGGCCGAAGACGAAGGAGCGCTGCTCCGCCGACACGCGCCGTGCGAAGGCGGCGAGCACGATGCCGAAGGAGCCGGCGGCGATGCCGAGCCCGACGAGGATGCCGGCGCCGATGGTCAGCCAGAGGGGCGATCCGGCCCAGGCGGTGATCAGGAGGCCCGCGGCATAGAGGAGCCCGGAGAGGATGAGCACGCGCGCCGTGCCCCAGCGGTCGGCGACGGCGCCGAAGATCGGCTGGCCGGCACCCCAGAGGAGGTTCTGGATCGCGATGGCGAAGGCGAAGCTCTCGCGACTCCAGTGCGTATCCGCCAGCATCGGCAGCTGGAAGAAGCCCATCGCCGAGCGCGGCCCGAAGGTCAGCATGGCGATGGCACAGCCGGCAAGGATCACGGACCAGGGAAAATCACGCGGTGCGGCGGGCGTGGCGGCGGTCACGAGGCGTCTCCTGACAGAATGACGCATCCGTTCTACGCCTCGGGCAGGATCAGGAATATCGATTTCGGCTGATGCGAGCGATCGCGAACGCTTATGGCTCTTCTGCCAAAACCTGCGCCGCTCAGGACCGACCCCGACTGTAAGGGTCCCGCCGGCGTGGTCGACGACGCGTCTCGAGGATCGCCGGCGCACCGGGGAAGACGATGGACCGTCCCGGCAGTCTCCAGGCGGACGGACACAGCTCTTCCGCCTCGCCGGCGCACACCGATATGGAGTCGCCGGCGGGCACCGGCAATCGCGCCTCAGATCGCGCTCGCGGTCGCGTCGGTCGTCTGCATCGCCGGCTCGCGCACGGCCGGCGGCCGGCCGGCGCCCCGCATGTACCAGAGCCCGATCACCGCCGCGCCGAGGCCGGCGAGGGCGCCGAGCCCGAGCGCCCAGCGCGGCCCGAAGCGGTCGGCGATCCAGCCGACCAGCGGCGAGCCCAGCGGCGTGCATCCCATCGCGATCGCGAGGCGGATCGCCATCACCCGGCCGCGCATCTCCGGCGCGCTCGACAGCTGCATCAGGCTGTTGGTGCCGTTGTTGAAGGTCAGCGCCGCGACGCCGATCACCATCAGCGCCAGAGCGAAGAAGAACTCGTTCGGCATCACCGCGGCCGCGGCGCAGCCGAAGCCGAACACCGTCGCCCCGCCGACGAGGTGGCGGAACCCGGTCTCCTCCCGGCCTGCCGCGAAGAGTGCGCCGGCGACCGTGCCGACGGCGAGCGCGGAGGTCAGGAGGCCGTAGCCCGAGGGACCGGTATGGAAGACCGTGGCGGCCATCGTCGAAATGAAGATCGGGAAGTTCAGCCCGAAGGTCGCGAAGACGAAGAGCATCACGCAGATCGCAGCGAGATCCGGGCGGCCCCAGACGTAGCGAAAGCCCTGCATCAGGCTGCCGCGGCCCCGCGACGCCCGCTTGCCCCGGTGCAGGAGATCGACCCGCAGGAAGAACAGCGAGATCAGCACTGCGGCGAAGGACACGCCGTTGATCAGGAAGGCCCACCCCGAGCCCACCCAGGCGATCACGACCCCGGCGACCGCCGGGCCGACCATGCGCGCGCCGTTGAAGCTCGTCGAGTTGAGGCCGACGGCGTTGACGAGGTCCTTTTCCTCGACGAGTTCGGAGACGAAGGAATGGCGGGCCGGCGCGTCGAAGGCGGCGGCGCAGCCGAGGAGAAAGGCGAAGACGTAGACCTGCCAGAGCTCGGCCTGGCCGCTGACGGTCAGGACGCCGAGTGCCGTCGCGAGCACGCCCATCACCGCCTGCGTCACCATCATCAGCTTGCGCTTGTCGAAATAGTCGGCGGCGAAACCGGTCAGCGGCAGGAGCAGAAGCTGCGGTCCGAACTGCAGCGACATCACGAGGCCGACGGCCGCCGCGTTGTGGTCGGTCAGTTCGGTCAGCACGAGCCAGTCCTGGGCCGTGCGCTGCATCCATGTGCCGATGTTCGACACCAGGGCGCCCGCCGCCCAGAGCCGGTAGTTCGGGTTGGCGAGCGAGCGGAAGGTGTTGCGGAAGACGGCGGCGGGCGAGCGTCGCGGGATGGAGCGCGCGGGCGACCCGCCGCGCGCACTCATGCGGCCGGCCGATCGAGAAGCGTGACGATCTCGTGCGTCGTGCCGGTCTCGCCGATGCGCGGGAAGATGCGCGTGACGCTGTTCTCGTGCGCCTCGAGGCTCATGTCGGTCATCGCGTCGACGGCATAGGTCACGTTGAAGCCGAGCTCCTGGGCGAAGCGTCCGGTCGATTCGACGCCGCCGGTGGTGGCGACGCCGGCGAGCACCACCTGCGTTACCGCCTCCTTCCGCAGAAAGGCTTCGAGCCCGGTGCCCGTGAAGGCACCCCAGGTGCGCTTGGTGATCCGGTGGTCCGTCGGCTCGAGGCCGAACCGTGGATCGAGCTCGGTCCAGTCGGCCGGCATCTGGTCGGCGCGGAAGCTGCGTTCGGCCCGGCCCGGAGGGGAGCCGGCGACGTTGACGACCACCACCGGCAGTCCCTTCTGGCGGAATGCCGCGGCAAGTCGGGAGGCATTGGCGGCGACGCGATCGGCCGGATGGGCCGTCGGCAGGCCGAGGATGCCCTTCTGCAGGTCGATGAGGATCAGTGCGGATCGGGGGTCGAGGGTGGAGAGCGTCATGACGATAGAACCTTTCTGCCCGTCGCGTTGCGCGTCGGACGTTCGGCCGCGACGGTGCCGTCGAGGGTTGGTGTTGCCGTGGGGTGGCGGGATCGGATCAGCTGTCGACGATGCGCTTCAGAAGCTCGACGGCTGCTGCGATCTGTGCCTGCTCGCTGGCCGAAAATTCCGCACCGAGGGTGCGGGCGAGCCAGTCCTTCCGGATTTCCCGGCCGCTGGTCAGCCGCGTTCGCGTGTCGTCGGTCAGGGACAGGAGGGTCTGCCGGCCGTCGGTCGGGTGCGGTGCGCCCTCGACCATGCCAAGCGCCTGAAGCGCCGCAATCAGCCCGCTCATCGACTGCGGGCGCATGTTCTCCGCCCGGGCCAGCTCACTGACCGTCGCCGGACCGTCGCTCTCCAGCCGCCGCATCACGGCAAACTGCGAAGGTGTCAGGTCGCCGGCCGTCGCCTCTTCGCGCAGGCGACGGCGCAGGCGGCCGACCAGTCCGTGGAGTTCGGCGGCAAGGGCTGTGAGGGAAGCATCGTCGGCAACGCGGGTCATGTCGCCTAGATAGGAGATATGAAGCTAAACTGCAAAGATTGACTGTTCAGATAACCTGCGGCATTGCGTCACTGGTCTGCAGGCGACCGGACGGGGCGTCTTGCCCGTCCAAGCGCCTCGCGCCGCTCGCTGGAGAGGCGTAGAAGCGGCGGTTCCCGTTGCGTCGAGGCTCCGTCCCGTGTCGTCCTTCGTCCCGTCCTGGCTCCTGCCGATCCTGCTCCTGACCTGCTCCAACGTGTTCATGACCTTTGCCTGGTACGGTCACTTGAAGTTCGAGAACCGACCGCTCTGGCTGGTCGTCGTCGCGAGCTGGTCGATCGCCTTCTTCGAGTACTGTCTGGCCGTGCCGGCGAACCGTTACGGTGTGCGGGTCTACGACCCGGCCGAGCTGAAGGTGATGCAGGAGGTGATCACGCTGGTCGTCTTCGCCGTGTTCTCGACGACCTATCTCGGCGAACGCCTGACGCTCAACCACGGCATCGGCTTCGCCTTCATCTGCCTCGGCGTGTTCTTCGTCTTCAAGGGTCCGTTCGGATCCTAGAGCACGTCCGGTGAATACCGGACCGCTCTGCCGGAGGGCATTCGATTCGAGATCGAGGGGCCGGGCAAGGTCGTAGTGGGGCTACGACCGCAGACCAGGGCCGATGATATCGGGCCGAATGCACCCGGCCCTTCGGGTTTGCGGTCGCCGGGCGCCCGCTTTGTCGGCCCGCCTCGGCCGTAGCCCCGCTACGACCTTCGTCAGCCTTCGCGCGGTCCACCTCGGCGAGCCGTCAAACAGAGCGATCCAGTATTCACCGGACGTGCTCTAGGCCCTGCGGCCGGCTGATCCGCGAGCGGGGGCCTTAGACTTGGCGAGACCGTTGCTGCTTGTTGACCGGAAATGCCTGCAGCTGTGACGCGCGAAGCGGTTCGTATTGGCCGATGTCGCACAGTTCCGGCCAATCCCGCACCGCAAGGATCTGTGCGTCGACTTCGATAACGCCGTCCTGGCGCAGGAGCCGCATCGCGATCTCGACGTCCTCCTCGGCACTGTCGGTCGCCGATGCCAGATCATCCAGACCGAGCGGCAGACTGCACACGTCGCGATCGGCGAAGGTGGTGCCGCGCGTCCGGTCGAAGATCTCGCACAGGACATGCGCCACGCGCCGCGTCGGCGTGCGTTGCCGGGCGTTCAGCACCCACGCCTCGCGGCGCCCGAGTTCGGCCGCCGCCGATCGGCAGGTTGTCCAGGTCAGGAACGGATCGAGGATCATCAGCGCCTGAACCGCTTCGATCCGATCGCTGGCGATCTCGCAATCCGTCAAGGCTTCGACGCGATGCAGAGAGGGCTCCGAGAAGAGGACGGAGAAGTCGCAGACGTCGCCCGGAACGAGGATCGCGGTGATCTGCCGCGCGCCATTCTCCCGGATCCGCGTGCGCGCAGCCAGTCCAGCAGTCAGCACGCTGAACGTGTCCCTTCGGCTTCCGCTGTCGAGGATGGTGCCGCCCCGCCGGACTTCCAGGCTACGCTGCGAAAGAGAAGTGATCATTGCCGGGCGCCAATGCTGTCTCGTGTGGAAAGGCGTTCTATCGTCTCATTTGATTATCTATCGACCTCGCCACGCATGCCGGAAAGAGGGCCGCTCCAGTGCGTCAGACACCGCACAGTTGATCGCTCCAGTGAGCGAGATGAACGCAGGATGGTGAAGATATGAACGACCGTTACCCCGCCATCCGGCAAGATACGGATGGCGGGGGATCGAGCCGGACGTTGAAAATGACACCGACACGTCGGACATGGGTCGCGACGTCGAAGGATCGACCTTGCGTCAGGCACCGTACCCTTGGAGTCTTTTGAGGCGCATCCGTCCTCTTCCTCAAAGCAGCCTTGGATACCCTCCCCCAAGTTGACTTTGCGGAAGGGCAGGCCACGTGCGGTTGATCGCGTGCAGATGGCATCGGGCGCACGCGGCAGCGAGCCTCATGTTCGCGCCCCTGATAGAAGGGGCAGACGATGCTCGACATCACCAAGTCCACCTCCAGGAACCTGCTCCTGCGGCATCTCGGCAAGGAGGATCTCGCCGCCGTCGCCGCGCATCTCGAACGTCTGACCTTCGACCGCGGCGACAAGGTCGTCTTGTCCGGCGAACCCATCGAGAGCGTGGTGTTTCCCGAGAGCGGCATCTTCTCGGTCGTTTTGACCGCCTCCGATCAGCGCCAGACGGAGGTGGGAATCTTCGGGCGCGAGGGGATGAGCGACGGTTCGATCATCGCCGGCATCGACCGCGTGCCGCACCACAGTTTCGTGCAGGTTCCGGGCTCTGCCTTGCGCATATCCGCTCGCGTCCTGGCCGAAGTCGCCGACGAGCGACCGGCGCTGCGCGTGCTGATCGGCCGCTGGCTCTACATGATGTCGATCCAGACGGCGCAGACGGCACTTGCCAACGGCAACTACAACATCGAGGAGCGCCTCGCGCGCTGGATCCTGATGTGTCAGGACCGTCTCGGCACCGACGAGATCGCCCTCACGCACGATTTCCTGGGAGTCATGCTGTCGGTGCGCCGCTCCAGCGTTACACTGGCCACGCACATGCTCGAGGGCTCAGGGCTGATCCGCGCGTCGCGCGGCCTGATCAAGATCCTCGACCGCGAGGCGCTGCTCGGCATCGCCGACGGCTGCTATGGTCTGGCCGAAAGCGAGTACGAGCGGATCATCGGCCCGTTTCGCGACGCGGCCTGACGAGGGGGGCACCGCCGGGTGCCGCCCCTCGTGCGCCCGTCAGAGCAGCTTCTCCAGCCGGATCGGCAGCTTGCGGATGCGCTGGCCCGTGGCGTGGAACACGGCGTTGGCGACCGCCGCGTTCATGCCGACGATGCCGACCTCCCCGATGCCTTTGATGCCGAGCGGGTTCACGATGGTGTCCGTCTCCGGCACCATGATGATCTCGATCGACGGGATGTCGGCATTGACCGGCACCAGGTACTCGCCGAGATCGTGGTTGACGTAGCGGGCACTGCGCCGGTCGATCTCGGTCGCCTCGTGCAGCGCCGACGAGACGCCCCAGATCGCGCCGCCGAGATACTGGCTGCGCGCGGCCATCGGGTTGATGATCGTGCCGGCCGCGAATGCCGAAACGATGCGCGGCACGCGGATCTCGCGAGTGTGGCGGTTGACCCGGATCTCGACCAGGTGGGCACCGAAGGCGGCGGTCGTCGCGTCCTGTCGTCCGTGACCCGGCAGCATCACCGCCTGGCCCTGGCGCAGCGCATCCATCACCTCGGGCGGCAGGCCCTCCGGCACGTAGTCGGCCTCCACCGTCAGAGTGCCGCCGACGCGTTCGATCGATTGGACGAGGGGCTCGGTGAGGTTGCCGGGGCCGACGAGATTGCCGCCTTCCAGGCGCAGCACCGCCGCATCCTTGCCGCCGAACGGGCTCGCCATGTCGGCGACGGCGGCCTCGGCAAGCCGCCGGCGGACGGACTCGCAGCCGATCGCCGAAACGTTCGAGATCGTCGCGGCGTTGTTCGAGCCGCCCGCGAGCGCCACCGGCGGCAGGGTGCTGTCCCCCATGTGCACGGTGACGTCGGCCACTTCGAGGCCAAGCTGCCTCGCCACCGTGATGGCGACGACCGTGTAGGCGCCGGTGCCCAACTCGTGGCCGGCAAGTTCGGCGATGACGGTGCCGGCCTTCGACAGCGTCAGCCGGATCGAGGCGGGGCCGACATTGGCCGGATAGGTGGCGGTGGCGCAGCCGTAGCCGACCAGCCAGTCGCCGTCGCTCATCGAGCGCGGCTCGGGGTTGCGCTCTGACCAGCCGAAGCGTTCGGCCGCCTGGTCGTAGCACTGCATCAGCGAGCGCGACGAGTAGGGATGACCATGCGCCGGATCGACCTGCGTGTCATTGATACGCCGCAGCTCGATCGGGTCCATCTTGAGGGCGAACGCGAGCTCGTCCATCGCGCTCTCGAGCGCGAACATGTAGGGCACCTCGGGCGGGGCGCGCATGAAGCCCGGCGTGTTGCGGTCGGCATGGACGACGTTGACGGCCGTCTGGATGTTGTCGCAGGCGTACATCGTCGCCGTGGCCCCGACGCCCGCGACATTGTAGCCGGAGGGCCGCGAGGTCAGCTCCCAGCCCTCGTGGCGCAGCCCGGTCAGCCGGCCGTCGCGCGTGGCGCCGAGCTTGATCGTCTGGCGCGTCTCGGCCCGGTAGGTCTCGGTGGTGAAACCCTGCTGGCGACTCGTGACGAGCTTCACGGGCCGCCCGAGGCGCTTGGCCGCGAGTGCGATCCAGCCGGTGCGCGCGCTCGGCCCCTTCGAGCCGAAGCCGCCGCCGATGAAGCGCGAGACGTAGCGCACGTTCCCCTGCGCCATCTCGAACTGCTCCGCCAGCGCGGCGCGCGAGCCGTAGATGTACTGCGACGGCTCGTAGACGGTGAGGGTGTCGCCCTCCCAGAAGCAGGTGGTCGTGAACAGCTCGATCGCGTTGTGGTGCTGGGTTGGCGTCTCGTACTCGGCCTCGACCCTCACCGGTGCCGCGGCGAAGGCCGCGTCAAAGTCGCCCTTCTGCGGCAAGGGCCCGAACATCGGCGTCGCCGGCTCTTCGTGCGCACCGGGCGAGCCGAAGCCGGCGCTCGGCTCCTGCGTCTCGTAATGCACCACCACGCGCGCCGCCGCGTCGCGCGCGGCCTCGAATGTCTCGGCGATCACCACGGCGACCGTCTGGCCCTGATGCCAGACCCGGGTACCCTCGAGGGTCGTCGTGTTGGCGCTCATGCCGAAGCCGCGATTCGGCTTGATGTCCCGGCCGACGTTCTCATGCGTCAGGATATCGAGGACGCCCGGAACCGCCGTGGCGGCGGCGAGATCGAAGCTGGTGATCTCGGCGCGCGCCACGGTGCTCGTCACGAGATAGGCATAGGCCGGATTCTCGACCGGCTCGTCAGACGGGAAGCAGGCGACACCCGTGACCTTGGCCGCGCCGTCGACACGCACCGTCGGTTTCGCCATCGCGTTCAGCATATCGTCAGGCATGAGAGCCTCCGCGTTTTGCTCGCGTTCGTGCGAGCATGTCCGAGCAGCGAGATTGCTCCCGCGGGGAGATTGTCCAGAACCGGTCGCGACATTCGGCCGGGAAGATGTGTCGCAGCAACGCTTTCGGGCGAGCGATGCGAGTGTCCTGCGCCGCGCGGCCTCAGGCGGCCGAACTCGCCGTTTGCCGGGCCGCCCGGACGTCCGTCACGGGCGGGCGACCGAAGAGCCGGCCATATTCGCGCGTAAACTGCGTCACGCTCTGGTAGCCGACCGCAAAGGCGGCGGAAGTCGCCGTGGCGCCCTCCGCGACCATGAGCCGACGTGCCTCGATCAGCCGCAGCTGCTTCTGGAACTGAAGGGGCGAGAGCGAGGTGACGGCCCGGAAATGCTCGTAGAAGGAGGACGGGCTCATGCCTGCCACCGCAGCGAGCCGCTCGACGGGCAGGGGCCGGGAGAATTCGGCCCGCAGGACCGCGACGGCCCGCGCGAGGCGCTCAACTTGCCCGTCCGGCCAGCCGAGCCGGCGGATCGCCGCACCGTGCCGGCCGGCGAGCAGCCAGTAGTGCATCTCCCGCAGGAGGTCGCGAGCGAGCACGGGCACGGCGGCGGGCCGGTCCAGCAGCTGCATCAGGCGCAGCGCCGTTCCGGCGACGTCCGCCTCGGTCGGCTCGACGTGCACCGGCTTGAGATCCGGGGCGGCGGCGACCTCGATCTCGACCGCGAGCTCGGCGATGAGCGCCGGATCGAGTTCGAGCACCAGCGAAAGGTAGGGGGCGCCGACGCTCGCTTCGGTGATCTGGCTGATCGTCGGAACGTCGGCGGCTATCATCAGCGAGTCACCCGCACTGAAGGCGAAGACGTCACCGCCCATCGTCACACGCTTGCTGCCCTGGACGACCAGACACACCAGCGGGCGCGAGATCGCGAAGACGAGGTCGCTCGCGGCGGAGGCCCGGACCGTGAAGAGGCCTCGGACGGGCGTGTGGCCGATCCCGTCGGCATCCGCATGGGCGTCGGCGTGGCGGCGGACGGCGTCGAGCAGCGTGATCATGCGCCCATTCTAGTGCATTCGGCCGGCCGGCGCACAGGAGTTCGTAGGATTGGGCAAGAACCTGCGAGCATCCGGCAAGATCGGCCGGCGTCGAGGGGCGATATCGGAGCGGTCCTTACACAGGAGCCCGTCATGGCCACCATCTCACTCGTCACCGGCGCCAGCCGCGGCCTCGGCCGCAACGCCGCAATCGCCATCGCCCGCAACGGGGGCGACGTCGTCATCACCTATCACAGCCGCCGCGAGGAGGCGGAGGCCGTCGTCGCCGAGATCGCCGCGCTCGGCCGCAGGGCCGTCGCGCTCCAGCTCGAGGCCGGCGCCGTGGCGGGCTTCGCCGCCTTTGCGGACGCGCTGCGCACCGTCCTGCGCGCGACCTGGCAGCGCGAAACCTTCGACCATCTGGTCAACAATGCCGGCCATGGCGACTACGCCCTCATCGCGGACACGACCGAGGCGCAGTTCGACCGGCTGGTGGACGTCCACTTCAAGGGCATCTTCTTCCTCACGCAGGCCTTGCTGCCGCTTCTCGCCGACGGCGGGCGCATCGTGAACCTCTCCTCCGGACTCACCCGCGTCTCGGCGCCCGGTTGGAGCGCCTATTCGGCGGTCAAGGGCGCGGTCGAGGTCCTGACGCTGTACATGGCCAAGGAACTCGGCGGCCGCGGCATCGCCGTCAACACGGTGGCGCCCGGCGCGATCGAGACCGACTTCTTCGGCGGCGCGGTGCGCGACACGCCGGAGTTCAACAGGTTCTTCGCCGACATCACCGCGCTCGGGCGCGTCGGCGTCCCCGACGATGTCGGCCCGATGATCGCCAGCCTGCTGTCGCCGGACAATCGCTGGGTCAACGCTCAGCGGATCGAGGTCTCCGGCGGTCAGGGCATCTGAGCGGCGGAGCGCGCCGTTCGCCGTTCACAGCTCCAGCGGCAGGACGAAGGGCGTGCCGGAAAAGGCGATCTCGCCGCGCCCGATCGACTCGATGGCCCTGACCATGCGGCCGTCGCGGCCGAGCTTGGCGTCGGCGATCTCGACCATCAGCGAGTTCGGCGT
Source organism: Mangrovibrevibacter kandeliae (assembly GCF_024519155.1). GTDB lineage: Bacteria > Pseudomonadota > Alphaproteobacteria > Rhizobiales > Rhizobiaceae > Mangrovibrevibacter > Mangrovibrevibacter kandeliae. The sequence goes on from NZ_JANIFJ010000001.1 coordinate 628,835, forward strand.
CGCCGAGGGGGAGCGTCGGCGCAGCTCCTCGGCAAGCGCCTGCTCGTCGAGGTCCGGATTGATCGCGCAGGCGAGGATGTAGGCGGCGGCCGTCGAGCGGCTGATCCCCGCAAAGCAGTGGACCGCGAGCGGCTTCGCGCGGTCCCAGCGTCGGCCGAACTCCAGCAGCTGGTCGATGTGCTCGACGCCCGGCAGGATCATGCCGTCCATCGGTTCGATGATGTCGTTCATGCCGATGAAGAGATGGCGGTCGGCGGCGATGGAGATCGGCCTGTCGACGACCGTGTCGGCGTTGATCAGCGTGACGACGTCGAGGGCGCCGTGGGAGGAGACGGCGACGGGAAGGTCGGCAAGCGAGGAGACGACGAGATAGGACATGACGGTCAGTCGATCCGTGACAGAGGGAGGGGGGCGCACGCATGCGGCGCACGAGCGAGCCGGTCGAGAGCGTCGAACCGCGCGAGATACGCCGCGCCCACGTCCCGGGCCGGGCGGGGCGCGAAGAGCTCTGCGGCGAGGCTCATCGTCGGCGTGCCGAAGAACTTCGCCGCCTCGGCCTCGTCGAAGCCGGCAAGCAGCGTCGCCTCGTAGTAGGCCGACAGCCGGTCGGCCGTCTTGATGCACTTTGCGACCTTCGGCGGGAGGTCGCGCGGCAGGCCGAACCTCAGATGAACCGCCGCCTGCAACCGCGCCTCCACCGCCTTGTAGTCGCCACCCATGACACTCTTGAAGGGCGAGATCATGTCCCCGATGACGTATTCGGGCGCATCGTGGAGGAGCGCGGCGAGCCGCCAGCGCGGGTCCTCGTCCTGCGCCGCGACGATCTCCTCGACGATCAGCGAATGTTGCGCGACGGAAAAGGCGTGGTCGCCGTGCGTCTGGCCGTTCCAGCGCGCGACGCGGGCGAGGCCGTGGGCGATGTCGCCGATCTCGACGTCGAGCGGCGAGGGCTCCAGAAGGTCGAGCCGCCGGCCCGAAAGCATGCGCTGCCAGGCCCGCGGCGTCTTGCCCTTCACGCCTCGCCCTCGGCCGGTGAAGACCCCGCCTGCGGCAAGGTGTAGCCGGCCCAGGGCGGGATGGTCGCCACCACCGGAACGCCATCGGCTGCGAGCACCGCGTCTGCGGCAAGCGCCTCGGCCAGCCGGTCGAGCCGCACCAGGGCCATCCCTTCGCTGCCGGCTGCGGCGATGATCGTGCCGATCGTCTTGCCACCCGCGCTGATCTCGACGCCCCGGGTGATGTGGCCCTCGGCCTCGATCAGCATCAGGCGTCGGCGCGCGGTGCCGCGATGCTGCATGCGCGAGACGACCTCCTGGCCGACGAAGCAGCCCTTCCTGAACGAGACGCCGCCGTTCTGGTCGAGGAGCACGTCGTGCGGAAAGACATCGGATGCCGGAAAATCGGCTTCGGCCTCGGCGATGCCGGCCCGGATGCGATGCGCGGCGAAGGCCGCGGGCGCCGCCTCGGCCATCCCCTCCGGCGGAGCGCCATAGAGGCGGGCGGTGCTTCGTTCGGCAAAGCGCGTGTCGACAAGGGCCTCCGCCGGCAGCTCTGAGCCACCCCACAGCGCGACGACCGGCGCATCGACCGCCGCGATCTCCACCTTGGCGCGAAGCTTGTAGAGCGTCAGCCGCTTGGCAAGGTCGGACCGCGCGCCGGCGGCGACGTCGAGCCGGAAACCGTCGGCGATGCGGCTGGCGAGAAAGTCGAAGAGGATCTTGCCTTGCGGAGTCAGAAGCGCCGCCGGCCGCGCTTCGTCCGCGCCCAGTCCGTCGAGATCGGCGGTCACGAGGTTCTGCAGGAAATCCGCGGCGGCAGGACCGGTGACGGTCAGCACCGCCCGGTCGGGAAGGCGAGCGAAGGGCATGGCGACTCGGCTTGCATCGGCAGAGCCGGTTACGTAAGCCCGGGACCTGTATGGGGCAAGCGGGGGGCGAACGATGCCGACCTATGATCGCGTCTTCAAGGGCGGCACGGTGGTCAACCAGGACGGCGAGGGCATCCGTGACGTCGGTGTCTGCGGCGGACGCATCGCCCATATCGGCTCGATCGCACCGCAGGATGCCGGCGAGGTGATCGACTGCACCGGCCTGCACCTCCTGCCGGGCGTCATCGACAGCCAGGTGCACTTCCGCGAGCCTGGTCCGACCCACAAGGAGGATCTGGAGACGGGGTCGCGCGCAGCCGTGCTCGGCGGGGTGACGACGGTCTTCGAGATGCCGAACACCGATCCCTTGACGACCAGCGAGGCGGCGCTCGCCGACAAGGTTTCCCGCGGCCGTCACAGGATGCATTGCGACTTCGCCTTCTGGGTCGGCGGCACGCGCGAGAACGCGGCCGACGTCGCCGAACTCGAGCGGCTTCCGGGCGCGGCCGGCATCAAGGTCTTCATGGGCTCCTCCACCGGCAGCCTCCTCGTCGAGGACGACGCGGGCGTGACCGAGATCCTCAAGCGCACGCGCCGGCGCGCGGCCTTCCACTCCGAGGACGAGTTCCGCCTGCGCGAGCGGCTCGGCGAGCGCGTGGCCGACGATCCCTCTTCGCATCCGGTCTGGCGCGACGAAACGGCGGCGATGCAGTGCACGGAGCGGCTGGTGCGGATCGCCGAGGCGACCGGCGCGCGCATCCACGTCCTCCACATCTCCACCGCCGAGGAAATCCTGTTCCTCGCGCAGCACAAGGCGAACGCCACCTGCGAGGCGACGCCGCACCACCTGACGCTGACCGCCGACGATTATGACCGGCTCGGCACGCTGATCCAGATGAACCCGCCGGTGCGCCACCCGCGCCACCGCGACGGCGTCTGGCACGGCATTTCGCAGGGCATCGTCGACGTCCTCGGCTCGGACCACGCGCCGCACACGCTGGAGGAGAAGAGCAAGCCCTATCCGCAGTCGCCGTCCGGCATGACGGGCGTGCAGACGCTGGTGCCGATCATGCTCGACCACGTCGCCAACGGCCGGCTGTCGCTCGCCCGTTTCGTCGATCTCACTTCAGCCGGCCCGCAGCGGATCTTCGGCCTGTCCGGAAAGGGCCGCATCGCCGTCGGCTACGACGCCGACCTAACCGTCGTCGATCTCAAGCGGCAGGAGACGATCCGCAACGACTGGATCGGCTCGCGTTCGCAGTGGACCCCCTATGACGGCAAGGTCGTCACCGGCTGGCCGGTCGGCACCGTCGTGCGCGGGCGACGGGTGATGTGGGAGGGCGACCTGATCGAGACGTCCGGCGGCGAGCCGGCGCGGTTCATCGAGGCGCTCCCGGCGGCCTCAAGCTAGAGTCGCGTGGGCGACCGGTGGCCGGTGGCCGCACATGCGGAAAGGGTGAAGAGATGAGTGAAGCGGATCCCGTCGTCAGCCTGGGCGCTCTCGACCTCGAACACTGGACGCGCGGCGCGCTCTATGCAGCCGGGCAGGCGCCCCTCGGCCAGCGCCTCGGACTGACCGACCTCGGGGCGCGCTATTGCGAGGTCCCGCCCGGCAAGTCGGCCTGTCCCTTTCACAACCACCATGTCGAGGACGAGCTCTTCGTCATCCTCGAAGGCGAGGGGACCTATCGCTTCGGCAGCGCGCGCCATGCGGTGAAGGCGGGCGACGTGCTCGGCGCCCCGGCCGGCGACCAGCGCACCGCCCACCACCTGATCAACACAGGAACGGGCGTTTTGCGCTATCTCGCGATTTCGTCGGTCGGCCGCACCGACATCTGCGAATACCCTGACTCCGGCAAGATCCTGGTGTCCTCCCAGCCCCGCCCGACGATGCCGGACGGGTTCGACCTGATGCAGCAGGAGGGCGCGAACGTTCCCTACTGGACGGGCGAGGCGGGCGCCGACGAGGACGGACCCGACAAGGACTGAACGCAGGACTCCAGTGGAAGCCCGATGGCAGCGCGAGGCGGCCCCGTTCAGTCGCCGGCGACGAAGAACTGCAGCTTGCCGTCGGGGCTGATCCCGACGCGGTAGAAGTTGTAGGCGCCGAAGCCCTTCATGTCCTGCCAGTCGCCCGCGGTGACGAGCTCGAACAGCTCGACCAGCTGCGGCTTCGTCAGCGCGTTGATGTCGACCCGGGTGAAGTAGGGCCAGACATAGATGTCCGAGTCGGTGCCGGCGTCGTCGTGGACATAGCCGGCCTGCAGCGTCTCCAGGAGGATGGACAGGATCTCGACGCCGTCGCCGTCACCCGATGCGTTCTTCAGGAAGGCGATGGGATCGCCATCGAGCCCGGCGAGCGACAGCACCGTCCCGTCCTCGCCCGTCTCGATATACGGCCGCAGCTTCTCGATGTCGCCGGACCTGGCGATGTCGATCAGCCGCTGGCGTAGGTCGCGCACGGGCTGCGGCAGACCGGCCTCGCCGTAGAGGATTTCGGGCGGCGCCGCCTCGCTGACCTCCGGGTCGGCGTCGGGCGCGACGTTCATGCCGCCCTCGTCGCCCGCGTCCCCGGAACCGTCCTGCACGTCCGCAGGCGCCGTCGCATCCGGAAGCGGGGTCACGCCCGGCACGGCAGGGGTCGTTTCGCCGGCGGCCGGACCATGCGGGGGTGTCGCGCCACCGTCGGCCGGCGCGGCACGCTCCCCGGCGGCTGGAGCGGCCACATCCGGCGCGGCTTGTGCGGCCGGTGCCTGGATCGGCGGCAGCGGCACCGAGATGATGCCCTCGCGCGTGGTGCTCTCGCCGGTTTCGGATTCGATCTGGGAGAAGGCCATGGCCGGCCCGGCGCACAGCAAGAAGGTGACAAGGGCGAGCGGCAAGTGCCGCGTCAGGACGCCATGCTGCGTCGACATCCAATCACTCCGGATGCGCCGGCAGGTCGTGCCGGGGCTTGCGCCTGCGTTTCTCTTGGAAGACGGACCGTCCTACTGGAGCGTCTGGTCGGAGCGGAATTCGCCATGCTCGATGCGCTGGCGCAGCTCGGCCAGCAGGTCGAGCGCCTCGTCTTCGCCATGCAGCCGGACGAGCTCGGACAGCGCCGTCGAGATAGCGGTCTCAGCCAGAATCTCGGCCTCGATGCCGTCGGAGATGCCGTCGGCCCACGCCTCGTTGTGGTACGAGACGGCAACCTGCTTCTTCTCGGCGAGGATCATGTCGTCCAGGCCCGCGGTGTGCAGATCAATCATCCATATCCCCCAATCTTACAGAACGGCGTAACGTAAAGTTTTCCTTATCATCGATGCGGCCCGCACTGTGGGGCGGTCTCGCACGAGCGTTAACGCCAGATTAATTCCCGTACCTTGCGCTGATCTCCCTCGACAGCGTCGCGCCCTCCGCGAGATACCTGTCGACCGCCAGCCGCGCCGCTGGCGTGCATTGCTGATAGGTGGATTCGAACGCCCTGTAGCCGCCATTGAAGCTTGCCACCAGCCGGCGTCGATCCGCCTCGTTCGGCGCCTGGGCGTCGATGAGCTCCGACATCTTGTTGCGCCAGATCTGCGCGTTCGGGTCGCCGCAGAGCGTGCGCAGGAAGTGCACCGAACCGAGAATCGAAGCGAGCCGGTCGAGCGGCTTGAGAAAGGACGCGCCGGAGGGCGATATGGCCGCCTCCTGCGCCTCGGCGGATGGCTGCGCGCCTTCCTCGGCCGCGAGTGCGGGTGCGCCGGACGTGAGCACCAGCATCCCGGCCAGCAAGGCACGGACGGGGCGGGAGCGGAATGCACGACGTGCCGACATGGAAATGGTCTCGGCCCTCGTTAGGGGATTTGCAAGGTCTCGCTCGCTGCGCTGCACGCTATCAGGCGTACTGCGCCTTTCCGGCAACACTTTGATGATCCGCGGCAACAGTCGTCGCGGAATGCCGCAACTTGCCACGCGCCGCCACCACGATTGGCACGAGCCCAGGCGTCAGTCTGCCGGCGGCCTCCAGCTCCGCGAGAGCCTCCGGCGAGGCCAGCCGAAGGCTGCGCGCGTCGTCGCCGGCCGAAGGCGCCGAGCCCGCCGGGAGCTCGCCGACATGCACGGCGATAACGACATGCGTGCCGGCTTTCGCATCGACGATCTCATGCAGCTGCAGGAAGGCCAGCGCCTGCGGCACGACGCCGGTCTCCTCGCGCAGCTCGCGCCGGGCGGCCGCCTCCAGGGTCTCGCCGAACTCGACCCGCCCGCCGGGAAGGCTGAAACACCCCTCGAAGGGCGGCTTGCCGCGCTCTGCCAGGAGGACGTCGTCGCCCTGGAAGATGCAGATGGACACGCCGAGCGTGGGGCAGGGAACGGTCATGCCGCAAAGCTGGTGCAGCGCGGCATGACCGCAAGGCGTCCGCTTGACAGCGCCGTGCGCCTCGGGTGGAAACGCAAGGATGTGCGGACGCTTCGCCCTGACCGCCTCGCCGGACGAGATCGCCGAGATCCTCGCGCTGCTCGAGCTCGACGGGTTTCCGCCGCGCTACAACATCGCGCCGACCCAGCCGATCCTGATCGTCAAGGCGGGCGAGCGCGCGGGCAACCGTTCGGGCCGCGTCGCCGCCTTGGTCCGCTGGGGGCTGGTGCCGTCCTGGGTGAAGGATCTCAAGGCGTTTCCGCTCCTGTTCAACGCCCGGGCCGACAGCGTCGCCGACAAGGCGGCGTTCCGCGCGGCGATGAAGTATCGCCGCTGCCTGGTGCCGGCGAGTGGCTTCTACGAGTGGCGGCGGGTGGGCAAGGCCAAGCCGAAGCCCTTCTACCTCAAGCCGCGCGACGCTCGGCCCTTTGCCTTTGCGGGGCTCTGGGAAAGCTGGCAGTCGCCGGAGGGCAGCGAGCTCGACTCGGCCGCAATCGTGACGACCGACGCCAACGCCACGCTTGCGCCGATCCACAGCCGGATGCCGGTGGTGATCCAGCCGGAGAGCTACGAGCGCTGGCTCGACACCCGCGCCTATCCTGCGGCCGACGTCCTCGACCTGCTCGTGCCGGCGAACGACACCTTCTTCGAGGCGATTCCCGTCTCCGACAAGGTCAACAAGGTCGCCAACATGGGGCCGGACCTGCAGACGCCGCTGAATCCGGATGAAGCGCCACTCGAACCATTGGCCGCAGCGCCCGACGCCGCGTCGGACGTGGCGCCGGCACAGCGCGAACTGTTCTGAACCCAGAGGAAGGATGAGCTCTTGAACACCGAACTTTTGAAGCGTCTGTGCGAGACACCCGGGGTGCCCGGTCGCGAGCGGCGCGTGCGCGACCTGATCACTGCGGAGGCGAAGGATCTTTTCGACGAGATCCGCACCGACACGCTCGGCTCGCTGATCTGCACCCGCAGGGGCAAGGGCGACAAGCCGCTGAAGCTGATGCTCCTGTGTCACATGGACGAGATCGGCTTCCTCGTCAGCCACGTCACCGACGCAGGCTTCATCAACATCGATCCGGTCGGCGGCTTCGACCCGCGCAACCTGTTCTCGCGCCGGGTGCTCGTCTGCACCGAGAACGGCGACTTCAAGGGCGTGATGAACGCCGAGGGCAAGCCGATCCACATCCAGTCGGCCGAGGATCGCAAGAAGATGCCGGAGCCGAACGAGTTCTTCGTCGACATCGGGTTCGGCGCCAAGACCAAGGAGATGGTGCAGGTCGGCGACTATGTCGTCATGAACGAGCCCTTCGAGGAGATGGGCGAGAAGATCGTCTCCAAGGCGCTCGACAACCGCATCGCCTGCTGGCTCGGGCTCGAGGCCGTGCGCAAGCTGGTGGAGGAGGGGCTGACCCACGACTGCGAGCTGACCGTCGCCTTCACCGCGCAGGAGGAGGTCGGGCTGCGCGGCGCCAAAACGGCCGCCTACGGCATCCAGCCGGACATCGGCATCGGCGTCGACACGACGCTCGCCTGCGACACGCCGGGGGTGCCCGACAAGGATCGCACGACGCTGCAGGGCAAGGGCTTCGGCCTGCACATGAAGGACGGATCCTTCATCGCCGACATCGACCTCGTGCGTGAGATCGAGGCGTTGGCGAAGGAGAAGTCGATCCCCCACCAGCGGACGATCCTTGCCCGCGGCGGCCAGGACGGCGCGGCGGTGCAGCAGGCGGCGGCCGGCGCCCGGGCGGTCGGCATCGTCGTCGGCACCCGCTACATCCACACAGTCGCCGAGATGATCGACAAGCGCGATCTGGAAGCGGCGCGCGAGATCCTGACGGCCATCATCGCCGCGCACTGACGCCGGACGACCACCGCACCGCGACGGCGAACGAGCTGACGGCTCGTTCGCCGTTCTGGCGGCTTGCTGCTTCTACACGAGAGGAGGACTTCCATGCCCCAATCCCCCGCACTTCGCTTCGCCGCCGTCGGCGTCGCCCTGGTGGCCCTCGCCGGCTGCGTTGCCGAGGGGCCGCGCCCGATTGCGCCGAACCAGGCTGGACCCGCCCATGTCGACCCGTACCGGGCACGCGGCCCGGGCGGTCGCAGCGGACACGACTGGGATCGGACGGATCGACGGACGGATCACGACCGGCGCGGCGACCATCGCGGCGACGACCGCCGGTCTCCGCCCGATCGACACGACGGACGCGACCGCGACCATCACGGCGGGTCCGACCGGTATGACAGGCGCGACGGCGACGATGCAGCGCGCCGCGAACTGTGCCGGCGAAACCCGCGGTTGGAAGCCTGCCGAACCGACTGGGGCGGCCGTGGAGACATGAGGCGCTGAGTGAAGGACCGGTGGGACCTGCGGCGCGGCGACATCCGTGCCGTCCCATCCGCCGGGGTATCGGTCCCGGCACTTGATCCCGCCAGTACATCCGTGGTCGGGCAAGATGCCGGGTCCGATATTGCTGCGGCACCCTGCGGTACCGGCAGCACTGAGGACAATTAAATACAGCGTGAGTCTTGCGTCAAGCTGATGCGGGGTGGCCGCCCCTGCGTCAGGCGGCTGCGATCGCCTTCAGGATGTCGTCGCTGCTCTGGCCGGTGAGGTCCTTCGCGATCTCGGCCAGGAGTCCCTGCTTGAGCTTCGTGTGATAGTGCTTGCGCAGCTCACCCAGCGTGCGCGGCGCTGCGATGATGATCACGTCCCCGATCTTGCCGGTCATCGCCTGACTGTTCAGCAGCTCGGCGGCGCCTGCGGCGAAGGCATCCTCGTCGACCTGGCGGTCGTCGGGGTTGGCTGCGCTGCTCGAGTGGCCGACGCCGCCGCTCTTGTTGTGGGTGTCGATGGAATGCACCGGCAGTTCCGTCAGGCGCGGATGGCCTTCGTTGCCGGAGTTGCGGAAGAGACTGAGCTTGGCGCCGTCCGCGACCGCGATCGTGGCACCGTTCGGGATCTGCATGTCGGGTTCTCCTTTGCGGGTGGATGCCGGACGCCTGAGATGCCGGCGCCGGCCGTTCGCAGGGTCAACGGCTCCCGCCGGCGATTGGATGCGGCGAGGCCTCGGTGACGGCTTGCAATGATGAGGGTGCCGGGCGAAGTCTCGCCGCCTTGAGTGCCTGCAGGGAGCTTCAGACCGATGTCCGCCGCCGCCCTTGCGGGCTTCCTGCTGGGGCTCAGCCTGATCGTCGCCATCGGTGCGCAGAATGCCTTTGTCCTGAGGCAAGGCCTGGTGCGTCGCCACGTCCTGGCGCTCTGCCTTGTCTGCTCGCTCTCCGACGCGGCGCTGATTGCCGCGGGAGTGGCCGGCCTCGGCGCCTTCATCACCGCGCAGGCCTGGCTGATCCGCCCGATCAGCCTCGCCGGGGCGGGCTTTCTCTACGTCTATGCCGCACTGGCGTTGCGACGCGCGGTCCAGAGCGAGGCTCTCACGGTGGCAAAGCCGGTCGACGTCAGCTTGAACGCGGCCGTCGCGACCTGTCTTGCGCTGACCTTCCTCAACCCGCACGTCTATCTGGATACGGTGGTGCTGCTCGGCAGCCTCTCGGCGCGCTACACCAGCCCCGCAGCGAAGTTCTCTTATGGCGCGGGCGCCACGGCCGCGTCGATCGTCTGGTTCTTCGCGCTCGGCTACGGGGCGCGCCTGCTCGCCCCGCTCTTCGCCAGGCCGGTGGCCTGGCGCATTCTCGACCTCGTCATCGCCGCCGTGATGGGCGGGCTCGCGACGAGCCTCCTAGTCGGTATGCGCTGAAACGGCCATCGACTGCCGCCTGGCCTCGGCCTCCGACTGCTCCCGCTTCGTCCGGCATGCGTCGCCGGCCGCCTGGATCGCCGCGATCCCGATCTTCCCGTAGTTGCGCTGCAGGTCGACCTCCCGATCACGTTCGGTCTTGGAACGGAAGCCCTCGTCGCTCTTCATGGTCTTGTTTCCTCTGGCGTTTGTGTCTCCATAACATCCCGACGATTGGGACGCTTTGGGGGCCGAACCAGCGTCTTGCGCGAACACGTTCATCATCACGGTGTAACGTCGCGTGCCCTCTGGATCGCTTGAGGTCAAAGGTGCCGAAGCGGCATGGTTCCGCCGCATGGAAGAAAAAGTCGTCGCTGCCGAAGGCTGCGTCAATCTGGTGCGGGAGCTGCCGCCGCGATGTGCACGATTGCTCCATTTGAGTTCCGAGGCGTTTGCGGCTAGCCAGCCGGGACCGAGGCGTCGGCGATGCGCAAGGGCAGGGCAGGTCCCTCACGTGCGCCAGGAGAGGGTGATGGACGAGGGATACCGCGGGCTGCGGCTGACCAACACGATGACGCGGCAGAAGGAGGCGTTCCGGCCGCTCGACTGGCAGGATGGCGCTATCGCGGACGCCGACCGGCGCGTGCGCATGTATGTCTGCGGCCCGACCGTCTACGACTATGCCCATATCGGCAATGCCCGGCCGATCGTCGTGTTCGACGTCCTGTTCCGGCTGCTGCGCCATCTCTACGGCGCCGATCGCGTCGTCTATGCCCGCAACATCACCGACGTCGACGACAAGATCAACGAACGCGCCGCGCGCGACTTTCCCGAGCTGGCGCTGAACGAGGCGATCGCCAGGGTGACCGCGGGCACGGCCGAGCAGTTCCACCGGGACATCGCCGCGCTCGGGGCGCTGCCGCCGACCGTCGAGCCGCGCGCGACCGAGCACATCGACGCGATGCGGGCGATGATCGATCGCCTCGTCGCCCGCGGCAACGCCTATGTCGCCGACGATCACGTCCTGTTCCACACGCCGTCGATGCCGGACTACGGCCGGCTGTCGCGGCGCTCGCTCGACGACATGGTCGCCGGCGCCCGGGTGGAGGTCGCGAGCTACAAGAAGGATCCGACCGATTTCGTGCTGTGGAAGCCGTCGCGCGATGGGCAGCCGGGCTGGCCGTCGCCGGCCGGCATCGATGCGCTCGGTCGGCCGGGCTGGCACATCGAGTGCTCGGCGATGAGCGAGGTGCATCTCGGCCCGGTCTTCGACATCCACGGCGGCGGGCTCGACCTCATCTTCCCGCACCACGAGAACGAGATCGCCCAGTCGCGCTGCGCCCATGGCACCGAGGCTATGGCGCAGGTCTGGATGCACAACGGCTTCGTCCAGGTCGAGGGCCGCAAGATGGCGAAGTCGGAGGGCAACTTCGTCACCATCCACGACCTCTTGGAGAGCGAGGTCTTCGGCGGACGCAAGTGGCCGGGCGAGGTCCTGCGTCTCGCCCTCCTCAAGACCCATTACCGCGAGCCGATCGACTTCACGGTGGCAAAGCTCGAGGAGGCGGCGCGCGAACTCGACCGCTGGGCGCGGCTCTCCCCGTCCGGCAGCATCGATCCCGCTCAGGCGGACGCCGCCGTCCTGGAGGCGCTGACCGATGATCTCGCGGTGTCGGAGGCCTTCGCGGCGATCCATCGCGCCTACGACGAGGGCCGCGCCGAGGCCGCGCTCGCGGCGCTGCAACTGCTGGGGCTCGATCCCCGACGCGCAGCGGACGTGGGCGATGACGTCCATCGGCGGATCGACGCGCGGCTCGACCTCATCAAGGCGAAGAACTGGGCGGACGCTGACCGCATCCGCGACGAGCTTGCGGAGGAGGGCATTCTCCTCAAGGACGGCAAGGATCCCGCTACCGGCGAGCGGATCACCACATGGGAGCTGAAGCGGTGAGTGAGACCACACGCGCCTATCCGTCGATCGAGCCCTATCGCTCCGGCCATCTCGCGGTCGGCGATGGCCACGAGATCTACTGGGAGCTCTGCGGCAATCCCAAGGGCAAGCCTGTGGTGTTCCTGCACGGCGGACCGGGCAGCGGTTGCAGCCCGCACCACCGCCGTCTGTTCGACCCGCAGCGCTACAACGTGCTCCTCTTCGATCAGCGCGGCTGCGGCCGCTCGCGCCCGACCGGCGAACTGGAAGGCAACACCACCTGGGACCTCGTCGCCGACATCGAGCGGCTGCGCGCGATGCTGGAAGTCGAGCGCTGGCAGGTGTTCGGCGGCTCCTGGGGCGCGACGCTGGCGCTCGCTTACGCCGAGACGCATCCCGAGCGGGTGACCGAACTGGTGCTGCGCGGCGTGTTCATGGCGCGGCGCTCGGAGATCGACTGGTTCTATCGCGGCGGCGCGGCCAATCTCTTTCCCGACAAGTGGGAGGCCTTCCTCGCGCCGATTCCCGAGGCCGAGCGCGGCGACCTCGTCGCCGCCTATCGCCGCCAGCTGACCGACCCGGACCGGGCCGTGCGTCTGAAGGCGGCGCAGGCCTGGACCGGTTGGGAGGGGCAGACGGTCGCCCTGCGCACCAAGGCGGACCAGCCGGGGACGCCCAGCGTCTCCGACACCACCATCGCCTTCGCCCGGATCGAGAACCACTACTTCGTCCACGACGCCTGGCTGGCGGAGGAGCAGCTCCTGCGCGACGTCGGCCGCATCCGCCACATCCCGGCGGTGATCGTTCAGGGCCGCTATGACGTCGTCACCCCGGCCGTGAACTCCTGGGCGCTCTCGAAGGCATGGCCGGAAGCGGACTATCGGATGGTGGAAGGGGCGGGGCACGCCTTCTCCGAACCGGGGGTCCTGCAAGAGCTGATCGCTGCCACCGACCGGTTCGCCGGCTGAGACCCCACGACGTCACGCGGGCTTCGGCTCACGCCGGTCGATCGCGTAGAGGACGTGTTGCTTCAATGGGTGTCCACCCGGGAGGCCCGGATGGTCGAAGTCGCCGGCCTCGCGCATGCCGAGACGGCGCATCAGACCCCAGGAGGCGGCGTTGGCCGGCGTCGTGAAGGCAACGATCCGCTCGAGCGCCATGATCTCGAGCCCGAAGACAAGGCATGCCTCCGCGGCTTCGCGGGCATAGCCCTTGCCCTGGCAGTCGGTGGTCAGGCGCCAGCCGATCTCCACCGCCGGCGCGAAGGGCAGGTCCAAGGCGACGTGCTTGAGGCCGCAGAGCCCGATCAGCCGTCCGCCCCCGCGCTGCTCAACCGCCCAAAACCCCCAGCCATGGCGGTTGAAGTGCTCGTCGATCCGGTCGAGCATCGCGTCCGATCCCGCGGCAGTCAGTGGCGTGAGGAAGCGCTGGACGGCAGGCTCGCTGTTGATGGCGAAGAAGGGCGCGCGATCATCCGGCCGCCACGGGCGGAGCGTCAGGCGAGGGGTGCAGAGCGTGACGTGCGGCGGTGGCATCTGAAGATCCTCGCGCGTGGCCGCGCCGCGAAATGCGCGTGAGCCATGGCGGCCACTAGAGGCTCCCGGCGCGGGATCGGCAAGCGGCCCGGCAGGGGCCTGTCGAGCGGGGTCTGGCGGCGCTGCGATGGGCAGCTTACGCTGAGTGCGGAACACATGACGGGAGATGACGATGACGCTCGACGACACACCGCTGTGGACCGGCGGCTGCCAGTGCGGCGCGGTCCGCTTTCGCATCCGCGGCGCGCTGAGCGAGCCGTCGATCTGTCACTGCCGGATGTGCCAGAAGGCCTTCGGCAACTACTTCGCCCCGCTGGTGTCGGTTCGCTCGGCCGATCTCGTCTGGACGCGCGCGGAGCCGAAGCGATTCCAGTCGTCGAACCACGTCAGGCGCGGCTTCTGCGCCGAGTGCGGCACGCCGCTGACTTACGAAACGCCCGATGGCCCGGCGCTCGCCCTTGGTGCCTTCGACACGCCGGAAGCATTGCCGCCGGTGATCCAGTTCGGCACGGAGGCGAAGCTCGCTTACGTCGACCGGCTGGCCGCTCTGCCGGCGCGCCCGACCGATCAGGATCCCGACCCGCTGCTGCTGACGCTGGTCTCGTACCAGCACCCGGACCACGACACCGAGGAGTGGCCGCCGCGGGATCGCTGAGGCGCCGTGCTCCTCCGATTCCCAGACGAGGCGCCATTCCTCTCCCGTCGGGAGAGGGCGGCGGCGCAGCGGCCGGGTGAGGATGAGATGCGCAGCGGCCGGGTGAGGGGCGGTTCGCGGGTTGACACGCCCGCTGCCGAAGCGTTCAAGCGCTCTCCCGCGCCCAATCCTGCGCGGCCCTGCAGCGGCGAGTTCTCCGATGTCCACCCCAACCGAAGACAGCGCCGAGGGCTTCGCCTTCGCGGCGGGCTCCTATGCGATCTGGGGCGCGGTCTTTCCGCTCTACATGAAGCTGCTCGACCGGGTGCCGGCGCCGGAGATCGTATCCCACCGCATCCTCTGGGCCGTCCCGTTCGCCGCGCTCATCCTGCTCGTCGCGGGCAAGCTGGGGGACGCCCTCCGGCTGTTCCGCTCGCCGCGCCGGGTGGCGCTCGCCGCGCTGACGGCCACGCTGATCACCCTGAACTGGGGCGTCTACGTCTACGCCATCGTTTCCAATCAGGGCCTGGAGGCGGCGCTCGGCTATTACATCAATCCGCTGCTGAACGTCGTCATCGCCGCCGTCTTCCTGCGCGAGCGGCCGTCGCGCCTGCAATGGGTGGCCGTCGGCCTCGCGACGCTGGCGGTGATCATGCTCACGGTGAAGGCGGGCGGCCTGCCCTGGATCTCGCTCGTCCTGGCGCTGACCTTCGGCAGCTACGGCCTTTTGCGCAAGCTGCTCCCGGTCGGCGCGACCGAAGGGTTCTTCGTCGAGGTGGTGCTGCTGTCCGTCCCGGCCGGGCTCTACGTCCTCTGGCTCGGCACTGCCGGCAACGGCCACTTCCTCGGCGAAACCAGCCGCACCGCGCTGCTCGTCGGCGCCGGCCCGCTGACCGCGGTGCCGCTGATCCTGTTCGCCGCCGGCGCCCGCCGCCTGTCCTTCTCGACGCTCGGCATCCTGCAATATCTGGTGCCGACGCTCCTGTTCGTGATGGCGGTGTTCGTCTTCGGCGAGCCGTTCTCGGCCTGGCAGCTCGCGGCCTTCGCGCTGATCTGGACCGGCGTCGGCTTCTACATCTGGTCGCTGCTCGCGCTGCGCCGCGAGCGGCGCCGGGCGGCCTTGCGACCTTTACCGTCCTGAAGGTGGCGCCCCGAGAAGCACGCGGAGCGCGCGCTACAGCTTCTCGATCACCCGTTCGTCGCCCTCGGCGGGCGGCGGCGGCGCCGCCTTGAGGATCGCCGGCACGATCTCCTCGGCGCGCTCGATCACCAGCGGCCGCACCTGATGCGCGGTGTGGATGAAGCCTTCGCCGTGCATGTGATCGAGGAGGCCGGCGAGCGGTCGCCAGAAGCCGCCGACGTCGGCGATCGCGATCGGCTTGCGATGCCGGCCGAGCTGCCCCCAGGTCATGATCTCGATCAGCTCCTCCAGCGTGCCGATGCCGCCCGGCAGCGCAACGAAGGCGTCCGCGCGCTCGAACATGATGTGCTTTCGCTCGTGCATGTCCTCGGTGATGATCAGCTCGTCGAGCCGCTGCAGCTCGCGCTCGGTCGCCTCCTTGGCCATCAGGAAGCGCGGGATGATACCGGTGACCGATCCGCCCGCCGCCTTGACCGCGTCGGACACCGCGCCCATCAGCCCCTTGGTGCCGCCGCCATAGACGAGCCGGATGCCGGCCTCGCCCATCGCCGTGCCGAGGATCTCGGCGGCCTTGAGGTAGTCGGGGTGACGCCCGGGCGAAGAGCCGCAATAGACGCAGATCGAGCGAATCGTGTTCATCGCCGGAACCTCGGCTGTGCGCGCGGCGCGGTCAAGGCAAAACGGCTGGGACGGCCCAGGATCTCGGGCGACTGGAGAAGCGACGATGACAGATGATGGACAGGGTGCGCTGGTGCTGTTTTCCGGTGGCCAGGATTCGACGACCTGCCTCGCCTGGGCGCTCCAGCGCTTCGACCGCGTCGAGACGCTCGGCTTCGACTACGGGCAGCGCCACCGGGTCGAGCTTCAGGCGCGGCAGGTCGTGCTCGGCCGGTTGCGCGAGGAGTTTCCGGCGTGGAGCGCGCGGCTCGGCGAGGACACGCTGCTCGATCTTTCCGTGCTCGGCCAGGTCAGCGCCACCGCGCTGACGCAGGACGTCGCCATCGCCATGCAGGCGAACGGCCTGCCGAACACCTTCGTGCCCGGCCGCAACCTCCTGTTCCTGACCTTCGCCGCGACGCTCGCCTACCGACGCGGCCTGAAGCATCTCGTCACCGGCGTCTGCGAGACGGACTTCTCCGGCTATCCCGACTGCCGCGACGACACCATGAAGGCCCTGCAGGCGACGCTCAACCTCGGCATGGAGACGCGGCTCGTCATCGACACGCCGCTGATGTGGATCGACAAGGCCGAGACCTGGCGGATGGCCGAGCAGTTGGGCGGAGCGGCACTGGTCGACCTGATCCGTGAGGCGACGCACACGTGCTACCTCGGCGACCGCGCGCACCGGCACGACTGGGGCTACGGCTGCGGCGCCTGCCCGGCCTGCGCGCTGAGGGCCGAAGGCTATCGGCGTTTCGCCGCCGAGCCGGCGGGCTGACCGAAGCTCACAGGATGCCGGGGAAGGCCGCGTCGATCTCCCGCAGGCGCGCCTCGCGCCATGCCGCGTCACGCCCGGACCGCGGCGTCGCAAGCTCGACCGACCCGCGCAGCCGAGCCGGCCGCTCGGTCAAGAAGAGGATGCGGTCGGCGAGCTCCACCGCCTCGCGCAGATTGTGGGTCACCATCAGCGCCGTCGTCGGGCGGGCCGCCCAGACCTCAGCCAGGAGAACCCGGAGCCGTCCGGCCGTCATCTCGTCGAGCGAGACGAAGGGTTCGTCGAGAAGGAGGACGTCCGGCTCGACTGCGAAGGCCCGCGCCAGCGCCGCGCGGCGGGCAAGGCCGAGCGAGAGCTCGCCCGGATAGCGGGTGCGGTGGTCCGCAAGGCCGAGCGTGTCGAACAGGGGCCCGAGCTCGGCGCCGATGCGATCCGGGGGCAACGCCAGCCGGACGTTCTCCTCGACGCTCCGCCAGGGCAGGAGCCGCGGCTCCTGGAAGACCGCCGCAACACGCGCATCCGGCCGCGGCAGGACGACATGGCCGGCATAGTCGGCGTCGAGGCCGAGGATGATCCGCAACGTCGTCGTCTTGCCGCTGCCCGAGGGGCCGATCAGGGCCGTGAAGCTGCCGGCCGCCGCCGTGAAGGCGAGCGCGTCGATTGCCGTCAGCCGGGTGCCGTCGGCGGCGCGATAGACCTTGCTGTCGATGCGGACGTCAAGCGGGCCGGAGGCGCCAGCGCGTGGCACGGGCTTCGAGGGGTTGGACAAGCAGGAACTCGATCAGAAGCATGATGCCGACGAAGGCGAGGGTATAG
Organism: Mangrovibrevibacter kandeliae; assembly: GCF_024519155.1. GTDB lineage: Bacteria > Pseudomonadota > Alphaproteobacteria > Rhizobiales > Rhizobiaceae > Mangrovibrevibacter > Mangrovibrevibacter kandeliae. The sequence goes on from NZ_JANIFJ010000001.1 coordinate 646,317, forward strand.
GCAAGGATGCCGGCCACGTCGAAGAGCTGGAAGTAGAGGTTGATCTGGAAGCCGACGCCGTTGGAGCGGCCGAGCAGTTCGACCACCAGCGCGATCTTCCAGAGGAGCGCGAGGCCGGATCGCGACGCGGCGGCGACATAGGGCTGCAGCTGCGGCAGGACGACGTGGCGCAGCATCTTCATCCGGCCGAAGCGGTAGACACGCGCCATCTCCGACAGGGCGGGGTCGAGCGCGCGGGCGCCCTCGCGCAGCGTGACGATGACGTTCGGGATCTTGTTGACGGCGATCGCGCCGATCGCAGCCGCCTCGTTCAGCCCGAACCAGATGTAGGCGAGCACCACGATCACCAGCGCCGGGACGTTGAGAAACAGGATCAGCCACGGGTCGAAGATCCGATCGGCGGTGCGGTTGAGGCCGAGCGCGATGCCGGCGGCGGAGCCGACGGTCATGGCGACGGCGAAGGCGAGGCCGACGCGCATCAGCGTCATGGCGAGATGGAACGGCAGCTCGCCGCTGCGCAGGTCGGCGAGCGCGACCTCGAGCACCGCCGACGGCGGCGGCAACACGCGGCTGTGCGCGATCGCCGCCGCCGCCCACCACACCAGAACCAGTGCGGCGAGCGACAGGAGCGTCAGCGGCGCAGAAGATCCATGCCGCTGCTGTCGCGAGCGGGGCATCACGAGCGGCACCCGATCGCCTCAGCTGCCGTTGTCGAGGCCGGACCAGTAGGTGCCCGGGGCGAGCGTTTCGCCCTTGCCGACCAGTCGCTCGCCGCCGATCTTGCGCAGGATCGCGTAGAGCCGGTCGGCGTCGGCCGTCTCCTCGCCGATCGGCCGCTCCGGAATACCCTCGCGATAGCGATCGCGCATCACCGCCAGCGTCCTGTCGTTGTCGGGCTTCACCAGCGGCGCCAGCGCATCCCACTCCGCGTCCGACGTCTTCAGCAGCGCCTTGGTTTCGCGCGAAGCCGCGACGAAGCCGCGCGCAAGGTCCGGATGCTCCTTTGCCCAGCCCTCGTGGAACACATAGCCGATGGCCGCCACCGGACCGGTGGTACCGAGCGCCTCGGCGGCATCCTCGCCGCTGATCAGCGTGCGGTAGCCCTCGGCCTCCAGCCGCGCCGCGTAGTTCCAGAAGTCGAGCACCGCGTCGAGCTCGCCCTGCCGGATCTTCTCCGCGAGAAGCGGTGGCGCGCCGTAGACGACGTCCGCCTCGCGCGACAGATCGAGCCCGGTCTCGCGCTTGGCGAGCGCCTGGATCAGCAGCCAGTTCTTGTCGAGCGGGCCGCCGGCGACGCCGATCCGCTTCCCCTTGAGGTCGGCCAGCGTCTTCACGGCGCCGTCGGGCGGCACCATGATCGAGCCGACGGAGGTCGAATAGGGGGCGAAGGTGAGGTCTGAGCCCTCCGAGCGCTGTCGCGAGACCCAGAGCCAGTCGGTGACGATGACGTCGACCGCGCCGGCCTGGAGCGCCACCGCCGTCGCGTCCTCGCCGGCGAAGGGCACGATATCCACGTCGATGCCGTGCTTCTCGTCGAGCCCGGCGCGCTTCATCGCGTCGAGCTCCCAGTTGACCGTGCCGAATTTCAGAACACCCACCCGGATGGTGGTGTCGGCGGCACCGGCTGAAGGCGGTGACGCCATCGTCGTGACGGCCGCGACGAGAGCGGCCAAAAGCAGGCGCATCATGACGATCCTCCCTGAACGTCATGCCGTGCCCACCGCGAGAAGCTTATGCTCTTCCGTCGCCGGCGTCACCTCGTCAGGCAGACGAACGAACGGGCGCCGTCACCCGCCCCGGGCGTCGATCGCCTCGGCGACCTCGTCGGCGAGCTTGAGCGTGCGCACGATCAGGGGAACGGCGAGCGCGAGAATGGAGCGATCGCGGCCCCGGGCGCGCTGCGCCTCGCGCACCTCCTCGGCGACCACGGCGAGCACCGGGATGAAGCGCAGCGTGAGGGCGATCGCGAGGCCGAACTTGCGCGGGTCGGCGCCGAGCATGCCGAGCGGTCTGAGGGCCCGCTCGAGCGCGGCGACGAGATCGGCGCTGCGCGTCGTCAACGTCACGAGCGCCGCGGCGAGAATCAGCACGACGAAGCGCAGGACGAGAACGGTGGCTTCGGAGAGGTCTGCGAGCCAGAGTTGGCTGAGGAACAAGACGAGGAGAATTCCCGCGGCCGGCCGCAGCTGGCGCAGCACGAGGCGCGGCGGAACGCGGGCGAGCGCGTGGAGGGCGATGACCAGCGCGAGCGCCGCGGCGAGCGGCACGATCCGCTCGACCAGGAAGAGGACCGTGCCGAAGACCGGCAGGGCCGCGGCCTTCAGCCCGGCTGGAAGGCGATGCAGCGGGCTCCGTCCCGGCAGATACAGACTGCCGATCATGCAAGGAGCGCGCGGTAGCGCTCGATCACCGTCGCCGGCGCGCCGTCGGCGACGAGACGCCCTTCGTCGAAGAGCAGGACACGGTCGAAGCCGGCGAGGAGATCGAGATCATGCGTCACCATCACCACCCGCTCCGACAGGGCATCGATCGCGGCCATCAGCCGCCGGGTGTTGCGCAGGTCGAGCAGCGTCGTCGGCTCGTCGAGGACGAGGATCGACGGGCGCATGATGAGCACACCGGCCAACGCGACCAGCTGCCGCTCGCCGCCGCTGAGCTCGTGGACCAGGCGATCCTCGGCTCCGGCGAGGCCGTAGCGTTCGAGGATTAGCCGGATGCGCCGGGCTTCCTCGGCCTTTTCAAGCTTCAGCGGTTTGAGGCCGAAGGCGAGGTCCTCGCCGACCGTCGGATAGACGATCTGGCTGTCGGGGTTCTGGAAGACGAAACCGACGCGCCGCCGCACCGCCTTGGCGTCCTTGACCGTGTCGAGCCCGTCGACGGTGACGCGCCCCCCGGTCGGCGCCAGCAGGCCGTTGAGCAGCCGCGCGAAGCTGCTCTTGCCCGAGCCGTTGGCGCCGATGACGCCGATGCGCCGCTCGGTCAGGCAGAGGTCGAGGCGAGCGAGAACCGGCCGGCCGCCGCGCTCGAGCGCGACCGTCTCCATGACGATGGCTGAGGCGGGATCGCTCGGCTCGATGAGTGTGCCTGCGCTCGACAGGGTCAGCGGCGTCCGAGGGCCGCGGCCGGCTGGATCATCGGATAGGCCCGCCGCACCGTGACGATGACGGCTGCAGCGATGCCGGCCTTGATCACGTCGCCGGGAATGAAGGCGGCGGAGGCGAGGAAGGCGCGGCCGAGCGGGATGCCGGCGACCATTGCCACCCAGTTGAGGCCGATCAGGTAGAGCACCAGGATCCCGCCGACGACGCTGAACAGAAAGGCGAGCACGAAGGTGAGGCGGCTCCAGAAGCGCTCGGTCAGGAAGCCGACCGTGAGGGCGGTGAAGACCCAGCCGACGAGGAAGCCGGCCGTGGGTCCGGCAAAGACGCCGATCCCGCCGCGCCCGCCCGACAGGAGCGGCAGGCCGACCGCGACGAGCACCAGGAAAAGCAGCGTCGAAAGCGTGCCGCGCTTGGCGCCGAGAACGCCGCCCGCCAGCATCGGTCCGAGCGACTGCGCCGTGATCGGCACGGCGAGTACGGGGATCGTCAGCGGGGGGAAGATGCCGAGCATCGCCGTCAGCGCGGCGAACAGGGCGATGTGGACGATGTCCCGGGTGGTCATACGCTCGACACTCCAGATCGGGAACGGCGCCCTATTCGGCGCGCTCGAGGCTCTCGGCGATGTAGATGTCGCGCAGCCGCCGCGCGACCGGGCCGGGCTGGCCGCCGCCGACGCGCGCGCCGTCGATCTCGATCACCGGGGTGACGAAGGCGGACGCGGAAGTCACGAACGCTTCCTTGGCGGCCTTCGCCTCCTCGATCGTGAAGGCGCGCTCTTCGACACGCATCCCGGCCTCCGCAGCATATTTCAGGACGGCTGCGCGGGTGATGCCGTGGAGGATCGACTGAGACAGCGCCCGGGTCACGATGACGTCGTCCTCGGTCACGATGTAGGCGTTGTTGGACGAGCCCTCGGTGACGAAGCCGTCCTCGACCATCCAGGCGTCGTCCGCCTCGCGGCGCTTGGCCTCCATCTTGGCGATCGAGGGGTAGAGGAGCTGCACGGTCTTGATGTCGCGCCGCGCCCAGCGCAGGTCGGGCACCGAGACGACCTTCAAGCCACGGGTCGCGGAGGCGCTCTGCAGCACCGGTTTGGCCTGGGTGAACAGGACGAGCGAGGGGCGGGTGCCCTCGGGCGGGAAGGCGAAGTCGCGGTCGGCGGCGCCGCGCGTCACCTGCATGTAGATCATGCCCTCGTCGACGGCGTTGCGCGCCACCAGCTCGCGGTGAATGACGAGCAGTTCCTCGTCGGTCGCGGGCGAGGTCAGTTCGAGTTCGCCGAGCGAACGGCGCAGCCGCTTCATGTGGCCGGAGAAGTCGATCAGCTTGCCGCCGACCACGGAGGTGACCTCGTAGACGCCGTCGGCGAAGAGGAAGCCGCGGTCGAAGATCGAGATCTTGGCGTCGCCTTCCGGCAGGTACTGCCCGTTGACGTAGACGGTGCGGCTCATGGCTCAGCCCTCGCATGCGCCGGGGCTTCGATGATCGCAGCGTTCCGGCCCTTCGGCGCGAGCACTAGCGCGTTCGACCGCTCGCAATCAACAGCCGCGGCTACGCGGGCGGCGCGCGCGCTGGTTCACGTCCCCAACTCCGCAGTCGCCGGTCCTTCGCCTCGCGGGGAGAGGAGTGGCCGTGTCTGGCAAGACTACAGCGAGCCGGCACGCGACGCCCGATGCACGTCATTGCCGGAGGGAGAAGCCATTTTTGTTTGTGGGAGACACCGGCAGGCAATGAGGAGGCGACGCAGCCGCAGACACACGGCCGTCTTGCCGACCGTGCGCCGGCTGGCTCAGCTCCGCGTCACCGTAACGGCCTCTGCCGAGCGCCGGCGCGGACCGTGCCAGACGGCCTCGATGTTGTTGCCGTCGGGATCGAGCAGGAAGGCGGCGTAGTAGCCGGGATGATAGTCGCGCGGCCCCGGCGCACCGTTGTCGCGCCCGCCTGCGGCGAGTCCTGCGGCGTGGAAGGCGGAGACTTGTGCTTCACTCCCTGCCTGGAAGGCGAGGTGGATGCGGCTTGGCGTCGGGCCGGCATCAAGGAAGAACTCGTCGCAGAAGGCGTGGTCGCCCTCGACCGTAAGGTCGCGGCCGAGCGCGGCGAGGATCGCGGCGTAGAAGCGGCTCGCCGCTGCGAAGTCCCGGCAGCGAACGTGGATGTGGTCGATCAGCCGGCCGAGATGTTCGTGATCCACACAGGCCTCCTGCGCTGCTTTCCGCCGGTCACCGCCCGGCCGGAGGCGCCGTTTCCAGCACAGCGGCCGCGTCGGCTCAGCCCCGGTCGGCCGCCTGCGCAGGCGGCCGGCGGGCGTGTCAGTCGCGGCTTGCACCCGGCCCCGGCGTCGCGCCGGGCGGCACCTTGCCGATGATGATCATGCCGAGCACCTCGTCCTTCGTCACGTCCGAGGTCATCGCGCTGCCGACCACCTGGCCGTTCTTCATCACCACCACGCGGTCGGCGAGGTCGAACACGTCGTGGATGTCGTGGCTGATCAGGAAGATGCCGATGCCGTCGGCCTTCAGCTGCTTGATCAGCTCGCCGACCTGCGCGGTCTCCTGCGGGCCGAGCGCGGCGGTCGGCTCGTCCATGATCAGGATGCGGGCGTTGAAGAGGATCGCACGGGCGATCGCCACCGACTGCCGCTGGCCACCGGAGAGCGCCTTCACCGGCTCCTTGAAGCGGCGGAAGTTCGGATTGAGGCGGCCCATCACCTTGCGCGCCTCGGCCTCCATCGCCGCATCGTCGAGCGTGCCCCAGGCGGTCATGATCTCGCGCCCGAGGAAGAGGTTGGCCGCGGCGTCCACGTTGTCCGCCAGCGCCAGCGTCTGGTAGATCGTCTCGATGCCATAGGCCTTGGCGTCGCGTGGGTTGGTGATCGTGGCCGTCTCGCCCTTCACCCGGATCTCGCCGTTGTCGCGCTTGTAGGCGCCCGACAGGATCTTGATCAGCGTCGACTTGCCGGCGCCGTTGTGGCCGAGCAGGGCGACGACCTCGCCGGGATAAAGGTCGATCGAGGCCCCGTCGACGGCGTGGATGCCGCCGAAGGAGATCGAGATGTCCTGCATCTCGACCAGCGCCGGACCGGAGCGGTCGACCACCGAGGCATGGCCCGGGCCGTGATCGGCGATTTCCGCCATCGATGCTTCGGTCATGCGGCCCTCCTGCGGTAGACGGTGTCGAGCCAGACGGCGACCACCAGGACGGCGCCGACGACGATGTTCTGCAGCGGCGTGTCGAGGCCGAGCAGCACCATGCCCGACTGCAGGCTCTGCATCACCAGTGCGCCGAGCATGGCGCCGGCAATGGTGCCGGCGCCACCGGCGAGCGAGGTGCCGCCGATGACCGCCGCGGCGATGGTGTAGAGCTCGTCGAGCGTGCCCTGGGCGTTGGTCGCCGAGGAGAGGCGCGCGGTCGAGATCGCCGCGCCCACGGCGGCGAGCATGCCCATCAGCATGAACACCATCATGGTGACGCGGCGGGTGTTGACGCCGGCGAGCTCGGCGGCCTCAGGATTGCCGCCGATGGCAAAGACGTAGCGGCCGAAGCGGGTGCGCCGCGCGACGAAGGTCATCGCGATGCCGACGCCGATGAAGAGGAGCACCGGCACCGCCCAGCCGAAGGCGATGTCGAGGCCACCCTCGGGGATGGTGATGCCGTTCGCCTGGGCGTAACGGCGGGCGAGGGGACCCGGCAGCATATAGGCGTTGACGACCATCGTGGCGCCGATGATGGCGACGGCGGAGACGACGAGCGTCGTCACCTCGGCCCAGACCGGCTTCACCGGAAATTGGAAGCGCTGGCGCTGCCGGCGCGCGTTCCAGGCGCCGAACAGCACCACCACGAGCGCGACGGCGGCGAAGATCCAGCTCCAGGTCTCGCCGATCGAGCCGTCGCTGCCGCCGCCGAGGAGCTTGAAGTTGTCGTCGGTGAGCGGGATCGTCTTGCCCGAGGCGACCCACCAGGCCGCGCCGCGCCAGATCAGGAGGCCGCCGAGCGTGACGATGAAGGCGGGCACGCCGAGATAGGCGATGATGAAGCCCTGCAGCCCGCCGATCAGGAGGCCGCAGACGAGGCCGACGATCAGCGTCAGGATCCAGACGGCCGGGTTGTTGAAGCCGAGCATCGGCGTGAGATACTGGGTCTGCGCGACCGCCATCACCATGCCGGTGACGCCGAGGATCGAGCCGACCGACAGGTCGATGTTGCGGGTGACGATGACGAGCACCATGCCGGTCGCCATCACGCCGACCGAGGCGGTCTGCACCGACAGGTTCCACAGGTTGCGCGGCGTCAGGAAGTTGCCGTTCGACAGGACGTGGAAGCCGATCCAGATCACCAGCAGCGCGCCGATCATGCCGAGCATGCGCGTGTCGATCTCGGTGGCGCGCAGGGCGCGCTTGAAGCCGCTCTCGCCCTTCACCGTCTTGGTGCGGACCGGCGCTTCGGAGGTCATTTCAGTCATGGCCGCCTCCCTGGCGGGTCTTTCGGTGCGGGTCGGGCGCTCCCGTCCGCTCCTCGTTGCCGCACGCAGGGTGGCGAGCGGAAATGGCCCCGGCCGGTCGAGGCTCGTCTTGCACATGGCCGCTGCGCAGCGGCCATTTGGAAACGGCGCGGGCGGCCGCGCGGGATGCGCGGCCGCCCGTGTTCTCCTGCGTCAGTTGCAGGCCGAAACCTTGCCGGCCTCGACGCCCTGGCAGACGACGTCCTTCTTCACCCAGCCCGCGTCGATGACGGTGCCGAGGTTGTCCTTGGTGATCGCCACCGGGGTCAGGAAGATCGACTCGAGCGACTGGCCGCTCGGGCTGTCCCAGGTCTTGGCGCCCTCGACCTGATCCATCGTCTTGCCGTCGGCGAGCTGCAGCGCGATCTCGGCGGCGCGCTTGCCGAGCTCGCGCGAGTCCTTCCAGACCGACACGGTCTGCGTGCCCTTGGCGATCCGGTTCAGCGCGGCGAAGTCGGCGTCCTGGCCGGACACCGGCACCGTTCCGGCCAGACCCTGCGCCTCGAGCGCCGCGATCGCGCCGCCGGCGGTGCCGTCGTTGGAGGCGACGACCGCGTCGACCTCGTTGTTGTTGGCGGTCAGGATCTGCTCCATGTTCCGCTGCGCGTTGGCAGGAAGCCAGCCATCGGTGTAGGCCTCGCCGACATTCTTGATCTTGCCGGAATCGATGGCGTCCTTGAGGATCTCCATCTGGCCCGAGAACAGGAAGTCCGCGTTCGGATCGGCCGAGGAGCCCTTGATGAAGGCGTAGTTGCCTTCCGGCTGGGCCTTCATCACCTCACGCGCCTGGATGCGGCCGACTTCCTTGTTGTCGAAGGTGATGTAGAAGGCGTCCTTGTTGTCGATGAGGCGGTCGTAGCCGATCACCGGGATGCCGTTGTTGACGGCGGTCTGCACCGCCGGGCCGATGGCCGTCGAGTCCTGCGCCAGGATGATGAGAGCGTCGGCGCCCTGGTTGATCAGCGCCTCGACGTCGGTCAGCTGCTTGGCGGCGGACGACTGGGCGTCGGCCGAGATGTACTTGGCGCCGGCGGCCTCGAGGGCCTTCTTGATCGCCGCTTCGTCGGTCTTCCAGCGCTCTTCCTGGAAGTTCGACCAGGACACGCCGACCACCTTGCCGTCCTGCGCCTGCACGGCGCCGATCATGGCGAGCGAAAACACCGCGCCCGCAAGCGCAGTCTTCAGAACGTTCATCGCAAATCCTCCCAGAGGCAGCGCCTCGATAAAATGGATCCGAACTCTCCCATCCGGACGAGGAGACTTATTCCAAGCCTCGGAAAAAATCGTGACAGGTTCTCCGATCCGTGTCAACGTGGCTGCAAATGGCGTCGCGGCCTGTGGGAGCGGGCAACGCGCGGCGTGGGAGGAACGACATGCTGTCCAAGGCCGATGCCGAGGCTGTGCGGGCACAGAACCGGCGTCTCGTCATCGATCATTTCCGCCACCAGCCCGTGTCGACGCGCCGGCGCATGAGCGCCGTCACCGGTCTGTCGCTGTCGGCGGCGTCATCGATCGCGAGCGATCTGGTGCGGGTCGGGATCCTGTCGGAGAGCGAGCCGGTCGATCGCCAGCGCAGCCGCGGCCGGCCCGAGGTGGGGCTGCACCTGCGCGGCGCGGCCGCGAGTGTCGCCGTGCTGAAGATCAGCGTCGGCGAGATCGCCGTCAGCCTCGCCGACTACCAGGGGCAGGTGCTGGCCGCGCTGCGCCGCGACGTCGACTTGTCGGCGCTGTCGGCCGACGCCTTCGTGGCACTCGCCCGGTCCGTGCTGTCGGACGGGCTGGAGACGCTGTCGCCGCAGCATGGCCCTTTGCGGCAGGTCGTCGCCACCGTCCAGGGCGTCACCGACGGCGCGGAGCGGCGGATCATCTGGTCGCCGATCCTCAAGCCCAGGGGCATCGATCTCGCCACCCCGCTCGAGGCGCTGACCGGCGCCCGCGTGCGGGTGCTCAACGACTGCGGGGTGATGCCGGAGCGGTTCCGATGGGGCAACGAAATCGGGTCGCCCGATTTCGCGGTGCTGTTCATCGGCTTCGGCGTCGGCATGGGCCTGCGCCTGTCCGGCCGCACCTTTCGCGGCGCCCAGTCCTCGGCGGTCGAGTTCGGGCATCTGAACCACATTCCCGGCGGCGATCTCTGCCGCTGCGGCAACCGCGGCTGCATCGAGGCCTACGCCGGCGACTATGCGATCTGGCGCGCGGCCAAGGGCGCCTCACCCTCGCTGTTCGAGAAGCGCGTGCCGGACGCGGCGATGAAGGACCTCGCCGACGCCGCGCGCGAGGGCGAGACGGCGGCCGTCCTTGCCTTCGAGCGGGCGGGCGAGGCGATCGGCTACGGCCTCGGCCGGCTGTTCACGCTGATGGATCCGCTGCCGGTGGTCTTTATCGGCTCCGGCGCGGAGGCGATGGACCTCCTGGAGGTCTCGATCCGCCGGGCGATCAAGGCGAGCGCCATCGACGGCATCGGCGCCGACACGCCGTTCGTCGTGATGTCCGACGTCGACAAGGTGACGCTGGAAGCCTCCACGACGCTGGCGCTCGCCGCGCTCGACGAGGCCTTCTCGACCGCCGCGAGCGGACCCGTCGAGGAGGCGGCCGAATGAGACGTTTCATCCCGACCTTCGCGCTGTTCCTCAGCTTCGCGTCATCGGCGGGCGCGCAGGACGACGTGCCCTGGAGCGAGCATGCGGTTCGCGGCCACATCGATCAGTCCCGCCTGCACGGCACGCTGTCCGGCGAGGATCTGAGAGCCTTCGCGCTGCAGGGGCGGGCGCTGTTCGACGCGCGCTTCACCGTCAACGATGGAGCGGGACGGCCGTTCGCCACGATGGCCATCGTCCCGACGGAGCGGAAGCGCCCGGTCGAGTTCCCGTTCCAGCGGCTGGCCGGACCGGACGCCAATGCCTGCTCCTCCTGCCACAACGAGCCGGTCAGCGGCGGGGCCGGCGGCTTCGTGGTCAATGCCTTCGTCACCGAAGGCTTCGAGAGCGCCGACTTCGACAGCCTCGACCCGCAGTTCTCGAACGAGCGCGGCACCGTCCATCTCTTCGGCTCCGGGCTGATCGAACTCCTGGCGCGGGAAATGTCCGCCGATCTCGCCGGCATCCGTGCGGCCGCCCTGCGGGAGGCGCGCGCCGGCGGCGCGCCGGTGACGCGGCCCCTGTCGAGCAAGGGCGTCGCCTTCGGCAGCATCACCGCCCTGCCGGACGGTTCGGTCGACCTGGCAAAGCTCGACGGCGTCGACGACGATCTCGTCGTGCGCCCCTTCACGCAGAAGGGCGTGATGACCTCGCTGCGCCAGTTCACCGACAACGCGCTCAACCAGCATCACGGGATGCAGGCGGACGAGCGCTTCGGCGGGCGCTGGACCGGCACCAGCGACCACGACCGCGACGGCAAGCCGGACGAGATCGAGGAGGGCGACGTGTCCGCCCTCGTCGCCTTCCAAGCGACGCTGCCGCCGCCCCGGCAGCAGGTCCCGGACGATGCGCGCTGGCAGGCCGCGGCGCTGCGGGGCGAGGCGGTCTTCGCAGAGGCCGGCTGCACCGGCTGCCATAAGCCGGCGCTGCCGCTCGACAGCCTCGCCTTCCAGGATCCCGGCCCGGTGGACATGGCCGGGACGCTCCGGCGCGGCGACGTCGCCGAGCCGCCGACGCTCGATCTCGCCAGCCTCGACTGGGCGAAGAGCCTGCCGCGCGACGCCGAGGGCCGCGTGCTCGTGCCGCTGTTCGGCGATCTCAAGCGCCACCGCATCGCCGACCAGCGCGTCGCCGCGCTCGGCAACGAGACGCTGGCGCAGCGCTTCGTCGAGCGCGACGTGTTCATGACCGCCGAACTGTGGGGCGTCGCGGACACGGCGCCCTACGGCCATCGCGGCGACCTGACGACGCTGGACGAGGTGATCCGGGCGCATGGCGGCGACGCGGCGGACAGCGCCAAGGCCTATGCGGCGCTTCCTGACGACGACCGCTCGGCCCTGATCGCCTGGCTGAAGACGCTGAGGATCGAGCCATGAGACACCGCGCCGCCGTGCTCCTGCTGCTCCTCCTGCTCGCGCCCGCCGCCGCTCGGGCCGAGGATGCGGCGCCTGCCGATTTCCCGATGGACACGCCGAACTTCCATGAGGAGGCGGTCGCGGCCGGCATCGACCACCAGTACACCGGCCCGTGGGAGTTCTTCGTCGGCGGCGGCGCCGCGAGCTTCGACTGCAACGGCGATCGGCTGCCCGACGTGTTCCTTGCCGGCGGCAAGTCGCCGGCGACGCTCTACGTCAACGCGAGCGCGATCGGCGGACCGCTGCGCTTTGCCGCAAAAGCCATCGACGTCGAGGCGCGCGACCTCGTGGACGTCACCGGTGCCTATCCGCTCGACATCGACGGCGACGGCTGGAAGGACCTCGTGCTCCTGCGCGTCGGGCGCAATCTGCTGCTCAAGGGCGGACCCGGATGCAGCTTCACCAAGGCCAACACGCTCTGGAACTACGAGGGCGGGCGGGCCTGGACGACGGCCTTCTCGGCGATCTTCGAGGCCGGCAAGCGCTTTCCGACGCTCGCCTTCGGCAACTATGTCGATCGGGCCGCGCCCGGTTCGCCCTGGGGCACCTGCGCCGACAACGACCTCCTGCGCCCGAAGGAGGGCGGGACGCCGGACTATGGCGAGACGACCGCGCTTCGGCCGGGCTTCTGCGCCCTCTCCATGCTGTTCACCGACTGGAACAAGTCAGGGCAGTGGGCGCTGCGCGTCGCCAACGACCGGCAGTATTACCGCGGCGGCGAGGAGCAGCTCTGGCGGCTGGATCCCGGAGAGGCGCCGCGACCCTATCGCAAGGCCGATGGCTGGCAACATCTGACGATCTGGGGCATGGGCATCGCCGAGGGCGACATCGACGGCGACGGCTATCCGGAATACGCCTTGACCTCGATGGGCGACACCAAGCTGCAGTTCCTCGACCGGGAGTTCGAGGACGAGCCGACCTATCGCGACGAAGCCTATCAGCGCGGCGCGACGGCGCACCGCCCTTACGTCCACGACGAGGGCCGACCGTCCACCGGCTGGCATTCGGAGTTCGCCGACTTCAACAATGACGGCGCGCTCGACCTCTTCATCGCCAAGGGCAATGTCGAGGCGATGCCGGATTTTGCCTCCTACGACCCCGACAACCTCCTGATGGGCCGCTTCGACGGTCACTTCGTCGAGCGCGGCGAGGCAGCGGGCATCGCCCTGCCGACCAAGGGGCGGGGCGCGGTCGTCGCCGACTTCAACATGGACGGCGCGCTCGACCTTCTCGTCGTCAACCGCGGCCAGCCGGCGAGCCTGTTCCGCAATCTCGGCGCGGCGACCGACTGGGGCCACCGTCCGCTCGGCAACTTCATCGAGATCGCGGTGTCGCAGAAGGGCCCCAACCCGGATGCGATCGGCGCGCGGGTCAACGTCAAGATCGGCACGCGCACCCTCAACCGCACCATTCATGTCGGCGGCGGGCACGCATCGGGCGAGGCCGGCTTCGTGCATGTCGGCGTCGGCACGGCCGAGCGGGCGGAGATCCGCATCCAGTGGCCGGACGGCGACTGGAGCCATCCCTACCGGGTCTTTGCCAACAATTTCGTGCTGATCGAGCGGGACAAGCCGCAGGCGCGCTACTGGTATCCGGCTCAGCCCGAAACGCAGCCTCCCGGGCAGCCGGCGGCCGCGCTGACGACGGGCGAGCGGCAGTCGGCGGCGGAGGGCGCGACGGCCGTGGCCGCCGAAGGAAGCAGGCGCGAGGGAGCGCAGGTGCAATGAGCGAGGCGCAGTTCCCGACCCTGTCCGACGTCGCCCGCGAGGCCGGCGTCAGTCTCGCCACCGTCGACCGCGCGATCAACGGCCGCGCCGGGGTTTCGGCGCTGACGCGGGCGCGCATCGACGCCGCGATCGAACGGCTCGGCTTCCAGCGCAATCACAGCGCGGCGGCGCTGGCCAAGGGCGGCAACGCGGCGCTGCGGCTCGGCGTCGTCCTGCCGCGCGGCGAGAACCCGTTCATGCGCCAACTGGCCGCAGCGGCGCACAAGGCGGCCGGCCAGTTCCGCCAGCGCCGCGTCGCCGTCGAGGTCGTGGAGGCGGACGTCTTCTCGCCGCGGCTCCTCTCCGAAAGCCTCCTCGACCTGCCCGGCCGCTTCGACGGCCTGGCGATGGTCGGCTTCGACCATCCGCTGGTGCGCGAGGCGGTGAACACCGTGAGCGAAGCCGGCCTGCCGGTCGTGACGCTGGTGTCCGACGTGCCGGATTCGCGGCGCCTGCGCTATGTCGGCATCGACAACAAGGCCGCCGGCCGGGTCGCCGGCTCGCTGATGGCCCGCTTCATTCCACCCGGTCACCAGAGCATCGCGGTGCTCGTCGGCTCGCTCGGCCTCAGCGACCATCTCGACCGCCTCACCGGCTTCCAGCAGGTGCTGTCCGAGCGGTTCCCGCACGTCGCCATCGTCTCGCTGGTGGAGGGGCGCGACGACGTGGAGGCGACGCGGGAGGTGGTCGCGGGGCTTGTCTCGGAGCGCAACGACATCGTCGGGATCTACAACGCAGGCGCCGCCAATACCGGCGTCGCGGCCGCACTCGGAGAAGGGTTCCGGCGGCCGATCGTCATCGGCCACGAGCTGACCGACGAAACCCGGCCGCTGCTCCTGTCCGGCAAGCTGGACGCGCTGATCGCGCAGAGCCCGGGGCACGAAGCGCGTTCGGCATTGCGGATCCTCGTCTCGGCCCTCGGCACGGCGCCGCTGTTCGAGGACGAGGAAGACATCAGGATCGAAATTCTTCTTGCCGACAACCTGCCGCGTCCACCGCCACCGCTTGCTGCGCAGGGCGATGATGAGGTACGTACCTCATAGGCAGATTGTCCAGTTCATGGGCAGCTCGCATCCGGGAGGAAAACATCATGTCGTTCTTTGGCCTCGACGCGCCGATCCGTTACGCCGGGCCGGATTCGAAGGATCCGCTCGCCTACCGATTCTACGACAAGAACAAGCAGGTGATGGGCAAGCGGATGGAGGATCACCTCCGCTTCTCCGCCTGCTACTGGCATTCCTTCACCTGGCCGGGCGGCGACCCGTTCGGCGGCGAGACCTTCCTGCGCCCGTGGATGCACGGCAGCGATCCGCTGCAGATGGCGCGCGACAAGGCCGACGTCGCCTTCGACATGTTCAAGCTGCTCGACGTGCCCTTCTTCACCTTCCATGACGTCGACGTCGCACCGGAAGGGGCTTCGCTCGCCGAGTCGGTGAAGAACCTCGAGACGATCACCGACATCTTCGCCGAGAAGATGGGGCAGACCGGCACCAGGCTCCTCTGGGGCACCGCCAACCTGTTCTCGCATCGCCGCTATATGGCCGGCGCCGCCACCAATCCCGATCCGGACGTTTTTGCCTACGCCGTCGGCCAGGTGAAGGCGGCGATCGATGCCACGAAGAAGCTGAACGGCGAGAACTATGTCTGCTGGGGCGGGCGCGAGGGCTACGAGACGCTGCTGAACACCGACATGAAGAAGGAGCTCGACCAGCTCGGACGCTTCATGTCGATGCTCGTCGACTACAAGCACAAGATCGGCTTCTCCGGCCCGATCCTGATCGAGCCGAAGCCGCGCGAGCCCTCCAAGCACCAGTACGACTTCGACGTCGCGACCGTCTTCGGCTTCCTGCAGAAGTATGACCTCCTTGCCGACGTGAAGGTCAACATCGAGCAGAACCACGCGATCCTCGCCGGCCACTCCTTCGACCACGAGGTGCGGCTCGCCTACGCCCTGGGCGTCTTCGGCTCGCTCGACATCAATCGCGGCGACGATCTCCTCGGCTGGGACACCGACCAGTTCGCAATGAACGTCTCCGAACTGACGCTGCTCTTCCACGAGATGCTCAAGCAGGGGGGCTTCACCACCGGGGGTCTCAACTTCGACGCCAAGATCCGGCGCCAGTCGATTGACCCGCAGGACCTCCTGATCGCCCACGTGGCCTCGATGGATGCGTGCGCCCGCGCGCTCCTCGCCGCCGAGGCGATGATCGCCGACAAGGCGCTCGAGGGTCCGCTCGCCGCGCGCTATTCCGGCTGGGCGAGCCCTGACAACCAGGCGATCCTGCGTGGCGAGAGCGATCTCGAGACCATCGCGGCCAAGGCGATGGCAGGGCTCGACCCGCAGCCGCGCTCGGGCCGGCAGGAATACCTGGAGGGTGTCCTCAACCGATACGTCTGAGCCGCTTGAAGCGGGGGAGGGCGCACTCCGAAGCGGGGCAAGTCGAGCACTAGACGTTCCCCCCGGCTGCCGTCCCCGCTTCCTCTTCGAGAGCTGTTCGCCTTCCGCTGGCTCAATGCTGCTGGGACTAGGGGCCCGTTGCGCAACTATCGGCGCGAGATGCTTCAGCGGTAGGTGCTATCGCGCTGATGCGGTCGTCATCCCGCCCTGAGCCGGGTTCATTTGTCGGCGTCCCGGCTCTTCTCGATGCTGGAAGGCGGCTTGCCGGTATGATCAAGCGGCGGCGACGGCGGCAAAGGCTTGGCATGGATCCCGGCTCAAGGCCGGGATGACGACACTGACGAAGAGCCGCGCCTCGATCGTCGCGGCTGGTAGACCTGCAACTGCGACCGAGCCTTGTTCCGTGAGGCATCGGTCCAAGCCACACCGCCTGATCCGAAAGGCTCACCAATGCCCACTTTTCTTGGCCTCGACCTCGGCACCTCCTCGCTGAAGGCGCTCCTCATCGACGAAACCCAGTCGCCGATCGCCAGCGTCAGCTTGCCGCTGACGGTCGAACGGCCGGACTTCGGCTGGTCGGAGCAGGACCCCGCCAGCTGGATCGCCGCCTGCGAAAAGGCGCTCGACCAGCTGAAGGCCGAGCAGCCGCAGGCCATGGCTGCGCTTGCCGGCATCGGGCTGTCCGGCCACATGCACGGCGCGACGCTCCTCGGCGAAGGCGATGCGGTGCTGCGTCCCTGCATCCTGTGGAACGACACCCGTTCGCATGCCGAGGCCGCCGAGCTCGACGACGCGGAGTCGCGCGCGATCACCGGCAACATCGTCTTCCCCGGCTTCACCGCGCCGAAGCTCGTCTGGGTCGAGCGGCACGAGCCGGAGATCTTCGCCAAGGTCCGGCGCGTCCTCTTGCCGAAGGACTACCTGCGGCTCTGGCTGACCGGCGAGGCCGTGTCCGAGATGTCGGACGCGGCCGGCACCGCCTGGCTCGACACCGGCAAGCGCGACTGGTCGGCGACCATGCTTGAGCGCACGCATCTATCGATCGACACCATGCCGCGCCTCGTCGAGGGATCCGAGGCGAGCGGCACGCTGCGGGCCGAACTCGCGGCCCGCTGGGGCCTGCCGGCGGGCATCGTCGTGGCGGGCGGCGGCGGCGACAACGCCGCCTCGGCCTGTGGCGTCGGCGTCGTCGCGCCGGGCACCGGCTTCCTGTCGCTCGGCACCTCGGGCGTCGTCTTCACTGCGACGGCCGGCTACACGCCCGCGCCGGAGACGGCGCTCCACACCTTCTGCCACGCCCTGCCGGGCCTCTGGCACCAGATGGGCGTGACGCTCTCGGCCGCGGGGTCGCTCGAATGGCTGTCCAAGCTCCTCCAGGAGAAGCCGGGCGAGCTCACCGCGAGACTCGGCGACGACCTGCAGGGACCGGGGCGGCTCCTGTTCCTGCCCTATCTCTCGGGCGAGCGGACCCCGCACAACGACGCCGCGATGCGCGGCGTCTTCGCCGGCCTCGAAGCCGACACCGATCGCGCGGACATGGTCAAGGCGGTGCTGGAGGGCGTCGCCTTCTCGATGCGCGACTGCCTGGAGGCCGGCGGCGGCACGCACACGGTCGACCGGCTGATCGCGGTCGGCGCCGGCTCGCGCTCGCATTACTGGCTGAGGCTGATGGCGACCGTGCTCGACACCGAGATCGCCCTGCCGGCGGCCGGCGATTTCGGCGCGGCCTTTGGTGCCGCCCGGCTCGGCATCTGCGCCGCGGCGGGCGCGGATCCGAAGGAGGTCATCACCGTCCCACCGCTCGCCGAGAGCTTCGCCCCGCAGCCGGAGTTCAAGGCCGAGTTCGAGGCGGCATACCGGCGGTACCGGGCGCTGTATCCGGCGGTGAAGGGCGCCCTCTCGGCCGCCTGACCGTCAGCCGCTGCCGACTGTCGCGCTGGCCGCCTGTCGTCCGGCGTTGACGGCAGGGCAGCGCTTCTTCAAAATCCGCCCATGATCGCGTTCGGCCTCCTCGCGAATACGTGCACCATGCTCGGCAATGCCGGGTGTGCGGGTGGCGTCACGGGCTAGCGTGCCGCGATCACCACGCAGACCCGCCGGCGGTGGGTCTGCGACAGCCTCTTCCGACCGGCAACAGACCAGGAAGAGAGCGCATGAGCGAAGACCCGGCAGACCCCGACGAACCCCATGTCCTACTCCGTCCGTTGCGCGTCGAGGATGCGGACGCATTGTGCGCGTTGCTCAACCAGCCTGGTACGCGGCAAGGCACGCTGCGTCCTCCATTTCAGAGGACGTCACAGACACGGCGATACATTGAAGCGTTGAGTGACGATGATCTCACCATCGTCGCGGTCAGCGGCGACACGATGCTCGGCCAGGCGGGCCTGCACAGGCTGACCGGTCGGCGGCGCCACTGCGCGTCGCTCCACATCGCGGTCGCCGATGCGCATGTCGGCCGGGGCATCGGCACGACGCTCCTGACCGCCGTCATCGATGCCGCCGACAACTGGCTGGACGTCCGGCGTCTGGAGCTGACCGTCTTTGCCGACAATGCCGTCGCCATCGGCCTCTACCGGCGCTTCGGCTTCGAGGAGGAGGGGCGCCTGCGCGGCTATGGCATGCGCAACGGCACCTACTGCGACGCGCTCATCATGGCGCGGCTGCGGGGGATCTGAAGTCCGGATGCGAAAAGGGCCCCGGCGCACGCGCCGGGGCCCCCTCAGATCAGGCAAAGCCTATCGTGAAGAGAGGAGCTTACTCCTTCTCGGCGTACTTGCCGTCCTTCCACTCGTACATGACGTAGCCCGGCAGCGTGACGTCGCCCTTGTCGTCGAAGGACAGGTCGCCGATGACGGTCGAGAAGGTGCCGTCGTTCAGCGCCTTGGTCACTGCGTCCGGCTCGGTCGAGCCGGCGGTCTTGACGGCGTCGGCCCAGGCCTGGATCGCGGCGTAGGTGTAGAGCACGTAGCCCTCGGCGGTCTCGCCCTTCTTGTCGAGCTCGTCGACGACCGGCTTGGCGGCCGGGTTCTTGCGCGGGTCGGGCGAGAAGGTCATCAGCGTGCCCTGACCGGCATCGCCGGTGATCGACCAGTACTCGTCGGTCACGAGCGCGTCGCCGGACATCAGCGTCGCGCTCATGCCCTGCTCCTTCATCTGGCGGGCGATCAGGCCGGCCTCGGTGTGGTAGCCGCCGATGTAGACGAGCGAGATGCCGGCCTGCTTCAGCTTGGTGACGAGGGCGGTGTAGTCCTTCTCGCCAGCCGTGTAGGACTCGACGACATCGGCCTTCTTGCCGGCCGCCTCGAGCGCCTTCTGCGTCTCGTCGGCGAGGCCCTTGCCGTAGGCGGACTTGTCGTTCAGGATCGCGACCTTCGCGTCCTTGAAGTTGTCGAAGATGTACTTGCCGGCCACCTGGCCCTGCTGGTCGTCGCGGCCGCAGACGCGGTAGATGCCGTCGCCCGGGCGCTCGTCGGTGAACTTCGGGTTGGTCGAGGCCGGCGAGATCTCGACGATGCCCTCTTCGGCATAGACCTGGCTGGCCGGGATCGAGGAGCCCGAGCAGAAGTGACCGGCGACGAAGGGCACGCCCTCGCCGGCGAACTGGTTGGCGACCGCGACCGCCTGCTTCGGGTCGCAGGCGTCGTCGCCGACCGACAGCTTCAGCATCTCGCCGTTGACGCCGCCCTTGGCGTTGATGTCCTCGACCGCCTGTTCGGCGCCGATCTTCAGCTGCTGGCCGAAGGTCGCATACTGGCCCGTCATCGGACCGGCGACGCCGATCGTGATGTCCGCGAACGCCATTCCGGCAAAGGCGAAATTCAGCGCCACGCCGGCAAGAAGTGCTTTCTTCATGACAACCTTCCCTCTTGATACACTGGTTGAACCGTCGTTGACCGCGGCCGGCGAGGAGACCCTCACGCCTGCCGAAGTAAAGACCAGGTGGAGCCCGAACGGAAGTCCGGCAGCGGCCCTGACCGCATGAAACCCTGACGATGCACGATCGTCAGGCGGAGCGGTGCAGGAAACCGTACTGCCGGGCCATCTGCCCGGAGCGCGTCACGTGCCGTCCGCCGGCCGCGAGGGCCATCAGGACGACGAAGTCGACGACCGCGTAGTGAAGCGCGGTGCCGAAGGTCGCCGGTGGCAGGAAGAAGCTGCCGCCGAACAGACTGAAGTGGATGAAGCGGACGGCCACCGTCAGCAGCAGGACATAGAACACGCAGGTTCCCCATCCGCCCCAGGTGATCGCCGTCGAGCGGCCGATCATCCAGGCCGCCGCACCGCCCAGGACGACGGTGACGATCAGGAACTCGACCACCGATACTTCCCAAAGAAGCCCCATCTCCGGCTGCATCAGTGCGCTCCTCCCTCGAGATAGGCGCTGCGCACCTCCTTGCGGGCGAGGAGTTCGCGCCCGGTGCCGGTCATGGTGATGACGCCGTTGACCATGACGTAGCCGCGATGAGCGAGGCGGAGGGCATGGAACGCGTTCTGTTCGACGAGGAACACCGTCAGTCCCTCGTTTCGGTTGAGCTCGCGGATGACGTCGAAGATCTGCTTGACGATCAGCGGTGCGAGGCCGAGCGACGGCTCGTCGAGCAGCAGGAGGCGCGGCCGGCTCATCAGCGCGCGGCCGATCGCCAGCATCTGCTGCTCGCCGCCCGAGAGCGTCCCGCCGCGCTGGCCGGCGCGCTCCTTGAGGCGCGGGAACAGCGAGAAGACGCGCTTCAGGTCGTCGTCGAAATGAACCGGGTCGGTCAGCACCGCGCCCATCTGCAGGTTTTCCATCACCGTCATGCGCGGAAAGACGCGACGGCCCTCCGGCGACTGGGCGATGTCCTTCGACATGATGTCGTGGGTCGGCAGGCGGGTGATGTCTTCGCCGCGGTAGGTGATCTGGCCCTTCGCCGCCCGCGGATTGCCGCAGATCGTCATCATCAGCGTCGACTTGCCGGCGCCGTTGGCGCCGATGATGGTGACGATCTCGCCTTCGTTGACGTCGATGTCGACGCCGCGCAGCGCCTGGATCTTGCCGTAGAAGGTGTCGAGGCCGCGCACGGTGAGCAGCGGGACGCGCGCCGGGGCCGGCGCCGAGGGGGTGGAGGCGGGCAGGGCGCTCATCGGGCGCCTCCCGTGGCGCTGCGAGCCGCCGCCTCGTCCTCTTCGTGGTCGAGATCCTCCTCGACCTGGTCGACCTCTTCGTCGTCGACGCCGAGATAGGCTGCGATGACGCGCGGATCGGTGCGCACCTGCTCGGCGGTGCCGTCGGAGATCTTCTTGCCGTAGTCCAGCACGATGATGTGGTCCGAGATCTCCATGACGACGCCCATGTCGTGCTCGATCAGGAGCACCGAGACGTCGTGCTCGGCGCGGATGTATTTCAGGAGGTCGTTGAGCTCGGCCGACTCGCGCGGATTGAGGCCGGCGGCCGGCTCGTCGAGGCAGAGCAGCGCCGGCCCCGTGCACATCGCCCGGGCGATCTCCAGCCGCCGCTGCGCGCCATAGGGCAGGTCGGCGGCCGGGTCGTCGGCGCGCTCGATCAGCCGGGTGCGCTCCAGCCAGTAGATCGCCCGCTCACGCGCCGCCTCCCGCGCGCGGCGGTAGCCGGGCAGGCCGAGCAGGCCGCCGATGGTGTAGCCGGACGCGCGCATCAGGACGTTGTGCTGGGCGACGAGAAGGTTCTCGAACGCCGTCATGCCGCCGAACAGGCGGATGTTCTGGAAGGTGCGGGCGACGCCTGCGGTCGCGGTGATGCGGAAGTCGCTCATCCGCTCCAGGAGGAAGACCTCGCCATTGGCGTCGCGCCCGTGCTGGGCGCCGCTCGCCGTCAGGTCGCGGATGGTCTCGTCGGCGATGCCGCGCCCGCGCCGCAGCGCGATCCGCCCCTCGGTCGGCTTGTAGAAGCCGGTCACGCAGTTGAAGACCGTCGTCTTGCCCGCGCCGTTCGGGCCGATCAGCGCGGTGATGTCGCCGCGCCCGACCGAGAACGACAGATCGTCGATGGCGGTGAGGCCGCCGAAGCGCATCGTCAGGTGCTCGACCGACAGCACCGGGTCGTCGTGCCAGCGGTCGAGGGCGGCGGCGCTGGCCGCGGGGCCGGCCGCCAGGTTGCTCGGGGTCTGGCTCATCAGTGGCCCTCTCCCTGCGCGACGAGATCGGCGCCGATGACCTTTTTCTCCTTGTAGATGGCGGAGGGCGAGCGCGACGAGATCAGGCCGCGCGGCTTCCAGACCATGATCCCGACCATCGCGAGGCCGAAGATCAGCATGCGATACTGGGTCGGATCGAAGTCGGATCCGAACACTGCCTGCAGGATCGTCAGGTGACGCAGGAGCTCGATGCCGCCGATCATCACCACCGAGGCGAAGACGACGCCGAGCTGCGAGCCGAGGCCGCCGAGGACGACGATCGCGAGGATGATCGCCGATTCGATGAAGGTGAAGCTCTCCGGCGAGATGAAGCCCTGACGCGTGGCGAAGAAGGAGCCGGCGAAGCCGCCGAACATCGCGCCGGTGGCGAACGCCGTCAGCTTGACGTTGGTGGTGTTCAGCCCGAGCGCCCGGCAGGCGATCTCGTCCTCGCGCAGCGCCTCCCAGGCGCGGCCGATCGGCAGCTTGCGCAGCCGCAGCGTCACGAAGTTGGTCAGGAGTGCCAGCAGCAGGATGATGTAATAGAGAAAGATGAAGCGGTGGATCGAACTGTATGGAATCCCGAAGAAATCGGAAAACGAGCCTTCGCCTCGGCCGAAGTCGAGACCGAACAGGGTCGGCTTGGGGATTCCGAGGACGCCGTTCGGACCGCCGGTGATGTTGCCCCAGTTGATCAGGATGACCCGGATGATCTCGCCGAAGGCGAGCGTGACGATGGCGAGGTAGTCGCCGCGCAGCCGCAGCACCGGAAAGCCGAGCACGATGCCCCAGCCGGCGGCGAAGAGCCCGGCCATCGGCAGGCAGACCCAGAAGCCGAGGTCGAAATTGGTGGCGAGCAGCGCGAAGGAATAGGCCCCGACCGCATAGAAGGCGACATAGCCGAGGTCGAGCAGACCGGCGAGGCCGACCACGATGTTGAGGCCCCAGCCGAGCATCACATAGGTCAGGATCAGGATCGCGAGGTCGATCAGGTAACGGTCCTGCGAGGGCAGCAGCGTCTCGATCAGGAACGGGAAGGTGGCCGCGATCAGGAGCATGACGACGCCGACGGCCCTGCCGAGCCAGCGGGCGCCGGTCGCAGCGCCGGGGCTGGTGGCGGTCTTGTCCCGCTTGACGATGTCGCTGAGCTTGCGGCCCGGCACGTAGACGAAATAGCTCAGCACGAAGCGCGCGGCGAAGGCGATCGCGATCCAGACGAACCACAGCGGCCACTGCAGGATGAGATCGAGGCCGCCGATGCCGATGTCGGTGCGGAAGGCGAAGAAGAACAGCGTCAGGCCGGCGACGACGGCCGCCGTCAGCGCAGCCTCGCGCAGCGAGCGCTGCAGGCGGCTTTCGAGGATCGGCTCGGGCGCGAAGGGCGGCTCGCCGCGGGCGGTCTCCCGCAGCTCCTCGTTCTTCAGCTGGGCACCCTCCGGGCGCGCCTCGACGGCGGTCGGATCGATCGCGGACATCGGCTCAGACCTTCTCGACTTCGGGACGGCCGAGCAGGCCCGAGGGCATGAAGATCAGGACGATCGCGAGGATCGAGAAGGCCGCGACGTCCTTGTACTCGACCGAGAAGTAGCCGGACCAGAAGGTCTCGATCAGGCCGATGGCAAGGCCCCCGAGCATGGCGCCGGGCAGCGAGCCGATGCCGCCGAGCACCGCCGCGGTGAAGGCTTTCACGCCGGCGAGGAAGCCGATGTAGAAGTCGATCACGCCGTAATAGAGCAGGAACATGAGGCCTGCGACGGAAGCGAGGCCGGCGCCCATGACGAAGGTCAGCGAGATCGTCCGGTCGACGTTGACACCGAGCAGCGAGGCCATCTTGGCGTCCTGCTCGCAGGCGCGCTGCGCCCGGCCGAGCGAGGTGCGCGAGATCAGGAGCGTGAAGCCCGCCATCAGCACGACGGTCGTCACGACGATCAGGATCTGCACGTAGGAGAGCTGCACGTTGACGAACTCGCCCTGCATCAGCGTGATGCCACCCTGGATCTGCGGCGGCAGCGGCTTGACGCGCGCGCCCTGCGTCACCTGGACGAAGTTCTGCAGGAAGATCGACATGCCGATCGCGGTGATCAGCGGCGCCAGGCGGAAGGAGCCGCGCAGCGGCCGGTAGGCGACCCGCTCGACCGCCCAGCCCCACAGCGCGGTGAAGCCCATCGCGACGATCAGCATGATCAGGAGGACGACGGGCAGGAAGGTGATGCCGAGAAGGGCGAGGGCGACGAAGGTGGTGAGCGCGATGAACGAGCCGATCATGAAGATTTCGCCGTGGGCGAAGTTGATCATGCCGATGATGCCGTAGACCATCGTGTAGCCGATGGCGATGAGCCCGTAGATCGATCCGAGCGTGATCCCGTTGATCAGCTGCTGGAGAAAATATTCCATTACGCCCCTTCGCACTGCACACCCGGCCGAAGCGCACGCGGTTCGCATCCGCCTGAGCTTAAGGCATGGTGATTTTCATAGCACGGCGGCCGCGAATGCCAACAGCCCGCTTGAGACGGATGTGGAGAGTTTTCGCTAAGGCGTTCTCGGCGCTGGATTTCCGGACAAGATGACGCGCGGCGGCCGGCTTTGTGTACGAGGCGCTTGACAGCACCCGTCGCTGGCGTACCCTCGCGCTCGTCCAAGGGGAGTTCCGGTGAAGGAACTGAGAGGCCGCTAGCGCGCGGCGACCCTTCGAACCTGATCCAGTTCAGACTGGCGTAGGGATGGAAAGAGCCGCCGGCCGATCCCCGAGTCGGAGTCCCGCGGCCCACTTCTGATCACCGATGCACGGACTGGATCTCCAACGCTGTCGAAGCGGGGAGTTCCGAATGAACGCGCACACACCCATCGTCACCGCGGGCCCGCTGCCGGCCTCCCGCAAGATCTATCTCAGCGGCACCGCCCATCCGGACATCCGTGTCCCCTTGCGCGAGATCGCCGTGCACCCGACCGCCGGCGAGCCGCCGGTCACGGTTTACGACGCGTCCGGTCCCTACACCGATCCGACCGTCGAGACCGACATCGCTCGCGGCCTGCCACGGTCTCGCGCGGCACTGACGCTCGCCCGCGGCGACGTCGAGGCCTATGAGGGCCGGGCGGTGAAGCCGGAGGACAACGGCAACCTGCCGGCGGAGAAGCTGACGCCGGCCTTCCCGGTCCAGCACCCGCCGCTGCGGGCAAGAGCCGGACAGCCGGTGACGCAGCTCGCCTATGCCCGGGCCGGCATCGTCACCCCGGAGATGGAGTTCGTGGCGATCCGCGAGAATCTCGGGCGGCAGGCGGCGAAGGCCGCGCTTGCCCGCGACGGCGAACCCTTCGAGGCGGAGATCCCCGACGTCATCACCGCCGAGTGGGTGAGGGAGGAGGTCGCCTCCGGCCGCGCCATCATCCCCGCCAACATCAACCACCCCGAGCTCGAGCCGATGGCGATCGGGCGCAACTTCCTCGTCAAGATCAACGCCAATATCGGCAACTCGGCCGTCACCTCCTCGATGGCCGAGGAGGTCGACAAGATGGTCTGGGCGATCCGCTGGGGCGCCGACACCGTCATGGACCTCTCCACCGGGCGCAACATCCACAACATCCGCGACTGGATCATCCGCAACGCGCCGGTGCCGATCGGCACGGTGCCGCTCTACCAGGCGCTGGAGAAGGTCGACGGCATCGCCGAGAACCTCACTTGGGAGGTCTATCGCGACACGCTGATCGAGCAGGCCGAGCAGGGCGTCGACTACTTCACGATCCATGCCGGCCTGCGGCTCGCGCACATCCCGCTCACCGTCGACCGGGTGACCGGCATCGTCTCGCGCGGCGGCTCGATCATGGCCAAGTGGTGCCTGCATCACCACAGGGAGAGCTTCCTCTACGAGCATTTCGAGGAGATCTGCGACATCTGCCGCGCCTATGACGTCTCCTTCTCGCTCGGCGACGGCCTGCGGCCGGGCTCGATCGCCGACGCCAACGACGCCGCGCAGTTCGCCGAACTGGAGACGCTGGGCGAGCTGACCAGGATCGCCTGGGCGAAGGACTGCCAGGTGATGATCGAGGGCCCCGGCCACGTGCCGATGCACAAGATCAAGGTGAACGTGACGAAGCAGCAGAAGCTGTGCGGCGACGCGCCGTTCTACACGCTGGGGCCGCTCGTCACGGACATCGCGCCGGGCTACGATCACATCACGTCCGGCATCGGCGCGGCGATGATCGGCTGGTTCGGCACAGCGATGCTCTGCTACGTCACGCCGAAGGAGCATCTCGGGCTGCCCGACCGCGACGACGTGAAGGTCGGCGTCATCACCTACAAGATCGCCGCCCATGCCGCCGATCTCGCCAAGGGCCACCCGGCGGCGCAGCTGCGCGACGATGCCCTCAGCCGCGCCCGCTTCGAGTTCCGCTGGGAGGACCAGTTCAACCTCTCGCTCGACCCGGAGACGGCCTGCGCCCTGCACGACGAGACGCTGCCGAAGGAGGCGCACAAGGTCGCGCATTTCTGCTCCATGTGCGGCCCGAAATTCTGCTCGATGCGGATCTCTCACGACATCCGTGCCGAGGCGCAGAAGGAGGGCATGGCGGCGATGGCGGCGAAGTACCGCGCCGGCGGCGATCTCTACGTCCCGGCCGCCGAGGCCGGCGCGGCGGAGCCGGCGGAGTAGGGCGATGCAGGTCTGCGTCCTTGGCGCCGGCGTCGCCGGCCTCGTGGCGGCGGTGACGCTCGCCGAACGCGGCCATGTCGTCACGGTGTACGAGCGGGCGGCCGAGCTCGGCGGCGGCGCGGCCTCCTGGCTTGCCGGCGGCATGCTCGCGCCGCGCTGCGAGGCCGAGAGCGCCGACGCCTCGATCGTCGCTCCGGGTCTCGCCGGGATCGACTGGTGGGCGGCGCGCGTGCCGGTCGAGCGGCGCGGCACCCTCGTGGTCGCGCCGCCGCGCGATGCTGCCGACGTGAAGCGGTTCGCCCGCCTGACCGAGGGCGGCGAAACCGTGGACGAGAGCGGGGTCGGGGCGCTGGAACCCGACCTTGCCGGCCGATTCCGGCGCGGACTGTTCTTCCGCGACGAGGCGCATCTCGATCCCCGGCGGGCGCTTGCCGCGCTGGCGGATCGGCTGCGCGGGCTCGGCGGAACAATCCAACTCGGCCGCGAGGCCGATCCGGTCTCGGCGCCCGGGGACGTCGCGATCGACGCACGGGGCATCGCTTCCGATGCTTCCGGCCTGCGCCCGGTGCGCGGCGAGATGCTGATCCTGCACGCGCCGGAGGTGACGCTCTCCCGTCCGGTGCGGCTCCTGCATCCGCGCAGTCCGCTCTACGTCGTGCCGCGCGGGGAGGGCCGCTTCATGGTCGGCGCGACGATGATCGAGAGCGGCGAGACCGGGGGGATGCGCCTGCGCTCTGCCGTCGAGCTGATGAACGCCGCCCATGCGCTGCATCCGGGTTTCGCCGAGGCGGAGATCGTCGAGATGCGGGCGGGGCTGCGCCCATCCTTTCCGGACAACTTGCCCCGCGTCACCGGGGCGGGGCGGGTCATCTCGATCAACGGGCTCCACCGCCACGGCTTCCTGCTGTCGCCGGCGCTCGCGGGCGAGGCGGCGGCGCTGGTCGAGGGCAGCCAGCATCACAGGCGATCGGCCGCATGAGGATCTTATTGAACGGCAAGGCCGCCGAGATCGAGGCGGCGACGCTCGCCATGGCACTCGCCGAACTCGGCTATGACGACCGGCTCGTCGCCACCGCGCTCAACCGCGACTTCGTGCCGGCCGACGAGCGCGCGGCCACCATCCTCAACGAGGGCGACCGGATCGAGGTCCTGTCGCCGATGCAGGGAGGCTGAGATGGAGCTCTACGGTCGCAGCTTCGCTTCGCGCCTGATGCTCGGCACGGCGCAGTACCCGTCGCCGGCGATCCTCGCCGAGGCGGTGACGGCGTCGGGCGCCGGGATCGTCACCGTCTCGCTGCGCCGCGAGGCAGGGATCGAGCGCGCGGGCGAGGCCTTC
Organism: Mangrovibrevibacter kandeliae; assembly: GCF_024519155.1. Classification (GTDB taxonomy): domain Bacteria; phylum Pseudomonadota; class Alphaproteobacteria; order Rhizobiales; family Rhizobiaceae; genus Mangrovibrevibacter; species Mangrovibrevibacter kandeliae. The sequence continues at coordinate 674,241 of NZ_JANIFJ010000001.1, forward strand.
TGGAGCCTGATCCGTGACCTCGGCGTCGCCGTACTGCCGAACACCGCCGGCTGCCACTCGGTGCGCGAGGCGGTCACCACCGCGAAGATGGCGCGCGAGGTGTTCGGCACGTCCTGGATCAAGCTCGAGGTGATCGGCGAGGCGGACACCCTGCAGCCCGACCTCTTCGGCCTCGTCGAGGCCGCCCGGATCCTCACCGAGGACGGCTTCGATGTGCTGCCCTACACGACCGAGGACCTCGTCGCCGCCGAGCGGCTGCTCGAGGCCGGATGCCGGGTGCTGATGCCCTGGGGCGCGCCGATCGGCTCGGCCCGCGGGCTCAACAACGTCTACGGGCTCCGAGCGATGCGCGCCCACTTCCCGGACGTGCCGCTGATCGTCGATGCGGGGATCGGGCTGCCGTCGCACGCCGCCGCCGCGATGGAGCTCGGCTATGACGGCATACTCCTCAACACCGCCGTCGCCAGGGCCGGCGATCCCGCCGCGATGGCCAGGGCGTTCGCGCAGGCGATCGAGGCCGGCCGGCTCGGCTTCGAGGCGGGGCCGATGGAGGCGCGCGACATGGCCGCGCCGTCGACGCCGGTGTTCGGCAAGGCGGCGCTCGCATGAGGCTCGACCCGTTCTACCTCATCGTCGACAACGCCGCCTGGATCGAGCGGCTGGTGCCGCTTGGCGTCAGGCTCGTCCAGCTGCGGGTGAAGGACCGCCCGGCGGCCGTCCTGCGCGAGGAGATCCGCCGGGGGCGGGTCGTCTGTGCCGCCCACGGCGCGCAGCTCGTCGTCAACGACCACTGGCGTCTGGCGATCGAGGAGGGCTGCGACTGCGTCCATCTCGGGCAGGAGGATCTCGCCGAAGCCGATCGCGGCGCCATCCGCCGCGCCGGGCTGAAGCTCGGCCTCAGCACTCATGACGACGTCGAGCTCGACACCGCGCTCGCCGCCGATCCGGACTATCTCGCGCTCGGCCCGATCTGGCCGACCATCCTGAAGGCGATGAAGTGGGCGCCGCAGACGCCGGAGCGCCTCGGCGACTGGCGTCGGCGCGTCGGCGACCTGCCGCTGGTGGCGATCGGCGGCATCACCGTCGAGCGCCTGCCGGAGGTCTTCGCCAACGGGGCCGACGTGGCAGCCGTCGTCACCGACATCACGCGCCACGCCGACCCGGAAGGGCGCACCCGGGAGTGGCTGGCGGCGACCGCGCCGTATCGGCAACCGACGCCTGCCTCGCCCCGCGCCGGTGATGCCGCCTGATCCGGGCGCGGTGACAGGGGCCGCATCGGCATCCGTGGACGCGCGAGCGGCGGCGTCGATGCGCCCGCTGGTGCTTGCCATCGGCGGGTCCGATTCCAGCGGCGGCGCCGGCATCGCCGCCGACATCCGTGCCGCCCACGACCTCGGTGCCGATCTCCGGCTGGCGCTCACCGCCGTCACCGTCCAGTCCGAGCGGTCGGTGCGATCGGTCCTGCCGGTGCCGCCGGACATCCTTGCCGAACAGGTCGCAACGGCGCTTCTCGACAAGCACGTCGGCGCGGTGAAGATCGGGATGCTCGGCACCGCCGAAGCCGTGGCGGCCGTCGCCGACGCTCTCGCCGGTACGCTCGTGCCGGTCGTGCTCGACCCGGTGCTCGCCGCGACATCGGGCGGGCGTCTGCTCGACGCGGACGGACTCGCGCTCCTCCTGCTGCGACTCCTTCCCCGCGCCACCCTCCTGACGCCGAACCTGCCGGAACTCGCGATCCTCGGTGCCGCTCTTGGCTTCGACGTTTCCGCCGCCGGGCAGGAGGACATCGCGGCGGGTCTGCTCTCGGCCGGCGCCGGGGCCGTCCTGGTCAAGGGTGGCCATGCCGAAGGAGCCGTAGCGCGTGACCGGCTGTTCCGGCCGTCTGATGGCGCGGAACGCGCCGCCGTCCATCACGCCGTCGCGTGCGCCGCGTTCGAGGCGCCGCGGCTGGCCGTCTCGATGCGCGGCACCGGCTGCACGCTGGCGACGGCGATCGCGGTGGAACTGGCGAGGGGCGCTGGGCTTCCCGACGCATGCCGCACGGCGAAAGCCTACCTTGAGGAAAGGCTCGTGGCGGCAGCCCGTACAGCATCCTGAGGTCATCCCTTCGCAGCCGGCCACCCGTCCTGCGCCCGGGCGACGCGGCAGTCGGAGTACGGGTCCTGCCGCTCAGGCCTCGAGCAGGTCGCTGTCCGACCCGCCGAGCGAGCGCAACCTGTCGGACACGAAGGTCATGAACGCGCGGATCTTGGCGGAGACGTTGTCGCGCTCCGGGTAGACGCCATAGATGTCGGCGTCGATCTGGGCGTATCGCGGCAGCACGATCGAGAGCCGGCCGGCCTCGATGTGACGGCGGATGTCCCACTCGGACCGCAACATGATGCCATGTCCTTCGAGGACCCATCGCAGGGCGATCTCGCCGTCGTTGCTGCTCAGACGCCCCTGCACCTTGATCGATTCCGTCGCCTGATTGCGCTGCAGCCGCCAGACGTCATAGGTCTGGTTGTCCTGCCGAAGCACGATGCATTCGTGATCGGCGAGGTCGCGAAGCCGGTGCGGCTGGCCGTGGCGCTCGATGTAGCTGGGCGCCGCGCACAGGTAACGGCGATTGCGCAGGAGACGCCTCCCGATCAGCCGGGAGTTCGGCGGGCTGCCGAAGCGGATCGCGATGTCGTAGCCGGCTTCCACCAGATTGATCGGCGCGTCGGTGAGGACGAGCTGTGCCGAGATCTCCGGGTGGAGACGGGCAAATTCCGAGACGATCGGCGCGATGTATTCCCGGCCGAAGCCGAAGGTCGAGTTGATCCGCAGGAGCCCTTGCGGACGCTCCCCCGCCTTGCGCAGCATCTGCTCCAAGTCCGCGATCGAGGCGAGGATCGCCTGGCCATGCTCGCGGTAGGCCTCCCCCTCGCTCGTCAGGCTGACGCGTCGGGTGGTCCTGTTCAGCAGCCGGACGCCGAGGCGGTTCTCGAGCTTTGCCAAACGCTTGCTCACGCCGGAGGTGGTCAGGCCGAGCTCGAGAGCCGTCTCGGACAGGCTGCCCTTGCGGGCCAGCAGCGCGAAGAACGCCAGGTCGCTGTCCACCATCTTTGTGTCTCCTCGGGACATGATGATTTGCCGAATTCGATATTCTCTCCTTTTGATCACGAATTATAGTCGGTTCTGCCAGCCGGCGACGGCATGGCGGCGATGCCGCGCGCACTCGACATGCGCGGGGCTCGTCGGGAGGACCGGTTCGAATGTTGGAGGACATCCGGCCGGAGGCGCGATCGGCGCGCCCTTCGTCCCTCAGCAGGCGTCGAGGCTGCAGTCGTGCAGTCGTCCGCGCAGTGTCGTCGGTGCTTCAGGCGCCGGGCGGCGCCAACACACGGGAGGTAACACCATGTCCTTGAAACTGACCGCGATCACCGTCGCTTTTCTCGCCGGCGTCGTTCCGGCGGCGACGGCGCAAGCCGCAGATGGCTATCCGACCAAGTCGGTCGAATACATCATCCCGTTCAACGCCGGGGGTGAATCCGACGTTTCGGCCCGGTTCCAGCAGGCGACCTGGGAGAAGATGTTCGGCCAGCAGCTGGTCATACAGTACATGGCGGGCGCGGGCGGTGCCCAGGCCTGGTCGCAGCTGAACTCGCTGCCGGACGACGGCTACACCATCATGGGCATCAACCTGCCCCACACCGTCCTGCAGCCGATGGAGAAGGACGTCGGCTACAAGACCGAAGACCTGACCCCGGTGAACTACTTCCACTACACGCCGGATGCGATCTTCGTCGGCAAGGACAGCCAGTTCCAGACGCTGAAGGATCTCGTCGACTACGCCAAGCAGAATCCGGGGCTCGTGACCTTCAGCGGTTCGGGTTCGAACTCCTCGAACAACCTCGCGCAGGCGCGCCTCGACGACCTCGCCGGCATCACCACCACCTATATTCCCTTCTCGGGCACCAGCCCGGCCATCACGGCAGTGCTCGGCGGCCAGACCATCGCGGGTTTCAACTACGTCACGTCGGGCGTGAGCCAGGGTGACGCGCTGAAGATGCTGGCGGTCGCGGCCGATGAGCGGCTGCCGGCCTTCCCGGACGTGCCGACCTTCAAGGAGCTCGGCTACGACCTCGTCGGCGGCGCCTATCGCGGCGTCGCAGTGCCGAAGTCTGCCTCGGAAGAGGTCCGCAAGGCGGTGTCGGACGCGGTCAGCAAGGTCAATGCCGACCCGGACTTCAAGAAGAAGATGGAGGATGCCGGCTTCGTGCTGACCGACCTGCCCTACGAGAAGATGGGCACGTTCATGGCCGAGAAGCAGAAGGAATACGAGGCCGGCGCCGCCAAGCTCGGCATCGCGGCCAAGTAAGCGGCACCGACGGATCACGGACATGGTGCTTCTCGAGTCTTTCCTCGGCGCGCTGACGCCGTTGAACCTCCTGCTCGCCCTGGTGGGCGTCGTCCTGGGAACGGTCATCGGCGCGCTGCCCGGCCTCTCGGCGACCATGGCCGTGGCCGTCCTCGTCCCCTTCACCTTCACGATGGACCCGGCGTCGGGGCTGATCGCCCTCGGCGCCATCTACACCGGCGCCATCTATGGCGGCGCCTACGCGGCCATCCTCGTCAATACGCCGGGCACGCCGTCGTCGATCGCCACAACCTTCGACGGCTACCCGATGGCCAAGCGCGGGGACGGCGGGCTCGCCGTCACCCTCGCGACCTTGTCCTCCGTGGTCGGGGGGCTGGTCGGGGGGCTGTTCCTCCTGTTCCTGTCGCCCCCGCTCGCACGCGTCGCGCTGGCCTTCGGCCCGCCCGAGTACTTCTGGCTCGCGATCTTCGGCCTGACCCTGATCTCGGCACTGTCGGTCGGCAACACGGTGAAGGGCCTGATCGGCGCCTGCCTCGGCCTCTTGATGTCGATGGTCGGCGTGGCCGTCGTCGGCGGCGACATCCGCTACACGCTCGACACCCAGGTGCTCCTCGGCGGCATCGACATCACCTCCGCCCTGATCGGCCTCTACTGCGTGCCGGTCGTCATCGACCTCGTCGCCACCCGCGCGCAGCATCTGACGGTCGAGGACGACCTCAAGGGCATCCGCCTCGGCGAGGCCCTGTCGATCAGCTGGGCGCGCAAGTTCAACGTCATCCGCAGCTCGGTCATCGGGACGGTGATCGGCATCCTGCCGGGCGCCGGCGGCTCCATCGCCGGGCTCGTGTCCTATTCGGAGGCGCGGCGCGCCTCGCGCCATCCCGAGCGCTTCGGCAAGGGCGAGCCGGACGGCGTCATCGCCACCGAGGCGGCGAACAACGCCACGGTGGGCGGCGGCTTCATTCCGACGCTGGTGCTCGGCATTCCCGGCACGCCGCCGGACGCCATCATCCTCGGCGCCCTGCTGGTGCAGGGCATCAAGATCGGCCCGACGCTGTTCAGCGCGCAGGGCAACATCGTCTACACCTTCATCTTCGGGCTGCTGATCGCCACGGTCCTGATGCTGCCGGCCGGGCTTCTGATCGGCAAGTACGCCTATCGCTCGATCATCTCGATCCCCAAGCCCGTGCTCGTCCCGACGGTCGCCTTCCTGACGATCATCGGCAGCTTCGCGATCCACAGCAACATCCACGACACGCAGATGATGTTCGTGCTCGGGATCCTCGCCTGGATCCTGAACCGCTTCGGCTTCGCGCCGTCGCCGATCGTGCTCGGCCTCGTGCTCGGCCAGATCGCCGAGCAGGGCTTCGTGCAGAGCTACCTCATCGGCAACGCCCAGAAGGCCGTGCTCGGCATGTTCTTCGGCCGGCCGATCAGCCTTGCCATCATCGTGGCGGCGGCCTTCACGCTGCTCTATCCGCTCGTGTCGACCTATCTTGCCAAGCGCCGAAGCCGTGCGGCCGTTCCGCTCGACGCGGTCGAGGATGCAGCACCCGAGGCCGGCCGCTACCGCGATCCGGCGAGCCTCGTGATGGCGGCCCTGTTCATCGTGCTCGGCGTCTTCGCCTATCTCGAGACCGCCGGAATGACGGCGATGGGCTCCGTATTCCCGACGACGATCTCGGCCGCGCTGATCGTGCTCTCGCTGGTGCTCGTGGCGATGCACCTGCGCCGCCCCGGCCGGCCGAGTCCTGTCGCCGGCGCCGCCCTGGCACCGGCTCGAGAAGCCGTGGGCTGGCGCCGGATCGCCGCGGCCCTCGCGATGGCCGTCTGGATCCTCGCCATTCCGGTCACCGGCTTCGCGACGGCCGGACTGCTCGGCTTCATCCTGATGATCGCCGCCGCCAGCTGGGATCGCCCGCAGGCGCAGACGCTCCTCGGCTACGCCATCGCCACGCTCGTGCTCGTCGCCGGCTTCTATCTGCTGATGGCGAAGGTGCTCCTGCTGCGCATGCCGCCCGGCGCGCTGTTCTGAGGCCGAAGGCCTCTGCAATCTTCGCGGACCGCTCGGTTCGGTCCGCGTCTCGTGCTCGACCGAAGAAGGGTAAGACCATGGCCAATCGCTCCCACCGCATCGCCGTCATTCCCGGCGACGGCATCGGCAAGGAGGTGGTGCCGGAGGGCGTGCGCGTGCTCCGGGCGGTCGCCGCCAAGCACGATCTGGACCTGCACTTTGACCACTTCGACTTCGCCAGCTGCGACTATTACGCCAAGCACGGCAAGATGATGCCGGAAGACTGGAAGGCGCAGGTCGGCGACCACGACGCCCTGTTCTTCGGCGCCGTCGGCTGGCCGGACACCGTGCCGGACCACGTGTCGCTCTGGGGCTCGCTGCTCCTGTTCCGGCGCGACTTCGACCAATACGTCAATCTTCGGCCGGCCCGGCTGATGCCGGGCGTGCCGTCGCCGCTGGCCAATCGCAAGCCCGGCGACATCGACATGTACATCGTGCGGGAGAACACCGAGGGCGAATATTCCTCTGTCGGCGGCGTCATGTATCCGGGGACGGAGCGTGAGATCGTCATCCAGGAGACGGTGATGAGCCGCACCGGCACGGACCGCATCCTGCGCTATGCCTTCGAGCTTGCGATGAAGCGGCCGCGTCGCAAGGTGACCTCGGCGACCAAGTCCAACGGCATCGCCATCACCATGCCCTGGTGGGACGGGCGCTTCGCGGAGATGGCGAAGTCCTATCCCGAGGTCGCGACGGACAAGTACCACATCGACATCCTCACCGCGCACTTCGTCCTCAACCCGGACCGCTTCGACGTCGTGGTGGCGTCCAACCTTTTCGGCGACATCCTGTCGGATCTCGGTCCGGCCTGCACCGGCACGATCGGCATCGCCCCGTCCGGCAACATCAATCCCGAGCGTCGCTTCCCGTCGCTGTTCGAGCCCGTCCACGGTTCGGCGCCCGACATTGCCGGCAAGGGCGTCGCCAACCCGATCGGTCAGATCTGGGCGGGCGCGATGATGCTTGACCATCTCGGCCATCGGGAGGCGGCCGCGTCGATGATCGAGGCGATCGAGCGCTCGCTCACCGATCCGGCCAGCCGCACGCGTGACCTCGGCGGCACGGCCGACACGCAGAGCTGCGGCCGGACGATCGCAGCCGCCATCTGACGTTCATCGAGGAGACAGACCCATGCGCATCGTCGACATCCGCGAGCGGACGGTGTCGATCGCTTCGCCGATCGCCAACGCCTACATCGATTTCTCCAAGATGACCTGCTCCACGGTCGCCGTGGTGACGGACGTCATTCGCGACGGCAAGCCGGTCGTCGGGTTCGGCTTCAACTCGAACGGGCGCTACGGCGCCGGCGCGCTGATGCGCGAGCGGATCCTGCCCCGCGTGCTGGAGGCCGACCCGTTGACCTTCGTCGACGAGGCCTACGACAACCTCGACCCCTTCGCCATCCACAAGGCGCTGATGTCGAACGAGAAGCCGGGCGGGCACGGGGAACGCTCGGTGGCGGTCGGGACGATCGACATGGCCGTCTGGGACGCCGTCGCCAAGATCGCGGGCGTGCCGCTCTACCGGCTGCTCGCCGACCGGTTCCGCGGCGGCGTCGCGGACGAGAAGGTCTGGGTCTACGCGGCCGGCGGCTACTACTACCCGGGCAAGGACTACACCCAGCTGCAGGACGAGATGCGCTCCTATCTCGACCGCGGCTACCGCGTGGTGAAGATGAAGATCGGCGCGGTCCCGCTCGCCGAAGACCTGAAGCGGGTCGAGGCGGTGCTCGATGTCGTCGGCTCCGGCGACCGGCTCGCGGTCGACGCGAACGGGCGCTTCGACCTCGACACCGCCATCGCCTATGCGAAGGCGCTGAAGCCCTACGGGCTGTTCTGGTACGAGGAGGCGGGCGACCCGCTCGACTACGCGCTGCAGGCGGCGCTCGCCGAGCACTATGACAGGCCGATGGCGACCGGCGAGAACCTCTTCTCGCATCAGGATGCACGCAACCTCCTGCGCTATGGCGGCATGCGGCCCGACCGGGACTACCTGCAGTTCGACTGCGCGCTGTCCTACGGCCTCGTCGAGTACATGCGCACGCTCGACGTCGTGGCGGATCAGGGCTGGTCGGCGCGGCGCATCGTGCCGCATGGCGGGCACCAGATGTCCCTCAACATCGCGGCCGGCCTGCAACTTGGCGGCAACGAGTCCTATCCGGACGTCTTCCAGCCCTTCGGCGGCTTTGCCGACGGCGTGCCGGTCGAGGACGGTTATGTCGGGTTGCCGGACCTGCCGGGCGTCGGCTTCGAGGCCAAGAGCGCTCTCTACGCGACGCTGCGCAAGCTCGTCGACTGATCTTCCAGCGCCCGGCCGATGCCGCCGGGCGACGCCACCGCGGACGGAATGCGCGCCCGATCGCGCCGCGGCGACGCTTTGCCTCGGGCACGCATCCTCGGCATCGAAAAGGACATCAGCATCATGCGCGAGTACAGAATTGCCGCCATTCCGGCAGACGGGATCGGACCGGAGGTCATCGCCGCCGGGCTCCAGGCGCTGGAGACCCTGGAGCGGCGGGACGGCGGTTTCCGTCTCTCGGTCACGCAGTTCGACTGGGGCTCGGACTACTACCGCAGGACTGGCGTGATGATGCCGGCCGACGGCACCGACCAGCTGAAGCCCTTCGACGCCATCTTCTTCGGAGCCGTCGGGGCGCCGGACGTGCCGGATCACATCACCCTGTGGGGGCTTCGCCTGCCGATCTGCCAGGGCTTCGACCAGTATGCCAACGTGCGGCCGACCAAGATCCTCCCGGGCATCTCCTCGCCGCTCGCCAATGTCGGGCCCGGCGACCTCGACTGGGTCATCGTGCGCGAGAACTCGGAGGGCGAGTATGCCGGGCACGGCGGCCGGGCGCATCGCGGACTGCCGGAGGAGGTGGCGACCGAGACGGCCATCTTCACCCGCGTCGGCGTCACCCGCATCATGCGCTACGCCTTCGCCTTGGCGCAGGCCCGCCCGCGCAAGCTTTTGACCGTGGTGACCAAGTCCAACGCCCAGCGGCACGGCATGGTGATGTGGGACGAGATCGCGGCCGAGGTCTCGAAGGAGTATCCGGACGTCACCTGGGACAAGGTGCTGGTCGACGCCATGACGGTCCGCATGACGCTGAAACCGCAGAGCCTCGACACCATCGTCGCGACCAACCTGCACGCCGACATCCTGTCCGATCTCGCCGGCGCCCTGGCCGGCAGCCTCGGCGTCGCACCCACCGCCAACATCGATCCGGAGCGGCGCTTTCCCTCGATGTTCGAGCCGATCCACGGCTCGGCCTTCGACATCACCGGCAAGGGCATCGCCAATCCGGTCGCGACCTTCTGGACGGCTGCCCAGATGCTCGAGCATCTCGGCGAGCCGGCAGCGGCCGCGCGGCTGATGGCGGCGGTCGAGAAGGTGTCGGGCGAGGGGATCAAGACGCCGGACGTCGGCGGCAGCGCCACGACCATGGAGGTGACCGAGGCGGTCTGCGAGGCGATCCGCAGCTCGAACATCTGACGTCCGTCAGCGGGCCCGGTCGGGACGTGTCGGCGCGCGGCGAATGCCTTTCCGCGCGCCGTCGATCCGCGTCGGGAGCAGGGCGGGCCGCGTGCCTCGTCGCTTCACCCGAGCCAGATGGTCGCGACGCTCAGGAGGCAGTAGGCACTCGCGCCGAGCACCAGCAGCGCGATCGGCCCGATGCGCGCCTGAAAGGTCGCCGCCGCGACACCCCCGGCCGCGAGCCAGGCGATCCAGCCGCCGCGGGCCGAGGCGAGCAGCGAGACGACGCTGGCAATGATGAGACCGGCGGCGATCGGAGCGAGCCCGGTGGCCACGGCCTTCTGCCACACGAGGCCGGGATAGCGGTGCCAGACATAGGCGACGGCGAGGACCAGCAGGGACGACGGGATGAAGATCGCGAGCGTCGCCACGAGGGCGCCTGCGAGACCGGCGATGTGCCAGCCGATCAGCGTCACCAGCAGCGTGCCGGGACCGGGCGCCACGCGGGACACCGCGAAGATCTGGAGGAAGCCGGCATCGGTGAACCAGTGGTAGTGGCCGACGACCGCCCGCTGGATATCCGCCAGCACGGTGACGCCGCCGCCGATGGTCATCAGCGACAGCGGCGCGAAGGTGGCGATCAGCGCAAGGAGGAGGCTATCCTTGTTCACGACTGTACCTCCGCCAGGCGAGCGCGATGCCGATGGGGCCGAACGTCGCGACCAGGACCGGCGCGGACAGATGCAGGACCAGCGACCCCACGAGCGTCAGCACGAAGATGACGATCGGCACGACGTGCCGCATCGCGTGCCGCGCCGCGCGCAGGCCGACCGACAGCGACAGCCCGATCGCCGCGGCGGCGATGCCCGCCAGAAACGTCCCGACAGCCGGGTTGGCGCTGAGCTGCAGGATCAGCGATCCGATCAGCACGATCAGGATCGCCGGCGGCACCACGACCGCGCCGAGACCGACGATCGCGCCGGCCAATCCCTGGCAGCGATAGCCGAGCCAGATCGCCAGATTGGCGACGTTCACGCCGGGCAGGGCCTGCGACACCGACAGGCCGGCGATGAACTCGTCCTCGTCGATCCAGCGGCGGCGCCGCACGAACTCGGCATGGAGGAGGCCGCTGACGCCGCCGCCGAAGCTGGTGAGACCAAGCCTGGCGAGCGTGAGGAAGAGCTCGCCTAACGATGGGCGGGGCCGCGGCGGCGGCAGTGAAGAAGGGGAGGGATCGGGCATGGCAGGGTCCTCGAACAATCTGTAATCTGTAATCTGTTGACAATATGCAGTAAATGGATGAGGCTTCCGGTTACGGTGAAAAGCGCTCGGATGCTGGCTCGGGAGGAGGCGGCACCGAATCCATGCACTCCGCGTCGGAGCGGCTGGAGCGTCGCCGAGAGCTGAACTGGGAGGATCGGACATGGCTGAGCGGCTGATATCGCAGTGGATATCGTTCGGGAGCATCGCTCTTGCGACCGGCATGGCAGGCGCCACGGTCGCGGCTGCCAACGCGGCGGAGACCTATCCGAGCGGCGTCGTCACGGTCGTGACCCACTCCAGTCCCGGCGGCGGCAGCGACGTCTTCTGGCGGGAGATGATTCCGCATCTCCAGCCGCATCTCGGCGGCAAGCTCATCGTGCAGAACGTCACCGGGGGCAGTGGCGCCAAGGCGGTCGCGACGGTCGCCGACGCGACGCCCGACGGCTCGATGTTCTACGCCACGACGCCGACCTACATCTACACCTCGCTGCTCGCCAATCCGACCAAGACCTACAAGGATCTCGAGCCGCTGGTGAACCTCTTCTACGACCCCGAGGTCATCTACACCGCGGCCAATTCCAAGTTCAGCGACCTGAAGTCGGTGATCGCCGAAGCCAAGTCCGGCCGCGGCAAGTGGGGCGCGGCCAACCCGGCCTCGCTCGAGCGCGAGGCGCTCGAGGAGATCAAGGCTGCGACCGGCGCGAATGCATCGATCGTCACCTTCGAGGGTGGCGGCGATATGCTGCTCAACGTCCTCAACGGCAGCCTCGACATCGGCGTCGGGGAGGTCGAGGAGATCCGTTCGCAGCTCGACGCGAAGAAGCTCCGGGTGCTGGCGGTGATCGGCGACAACCGTCTCGACCTTCTGCCCGACGTGCCGACCGCCAAGGAGGAGGGCGTCGACGTGTCGGTCGTCAAGTTCCGCGGCCTTGCCGGGCCGAAGAACCTGCCGCCGGAGGTCATCTCGGCCTGGGAGAAGGCGGCGCAGGAGCTCGTCGCGGATCCGGACTACAAGAAGATCTACGAGGCGAACAACCTTCAACCCGGTTACATCGCGCACGACCGGTACGTGAAGTTCATCGACGACTTCGCGCAGAAGACCGAGGGCTTCCTGAAGGAGAGCGGGGTCGTCAAGTAAACCTCGCCGTCTGGAGGAGTCCCCATGTCGCGTGACCTGATCTGCGGGGTCGTCATGCTCGTCCTCGCCGTTGCCTACACCTTGGCGGCGGCGGCGATCCCGGTCAGCCGGCTCGCCGACAGCGTCGGCCCGGGCGGACTGCCCCAAGCCTACGGACTGGTCCTTGGCGGACTGTCGGTGCTGCTGATCGCCCGCACGCTTCTTGCGGGCCGCAATGCCGCCGTCGATGGTGCGCCGCGTCCGAGCGAGGCGGTGGAAGAGCCAGACGATGCCGGACCAGAGGACGGCGGGCGAGCCTTCCTGCCGGCGCTTGTGATGCTGGCGATCGGCGCGGTCTATCTCGCCGTCGTCTCGTGGGTTGGCTATCCCGTCGCGATCGCCCTCCTCGTCGGTGCCACGATCGTGTTTCGTGGCGGCCGCAGGCCGGCCGCGGTGGCCGCGGTCGCCGTCGGCGCGGGAGCCGTGCTCTGGCTCGTCTTCGTCTACATCCTGCAGATACCCCAGCCGATGGGTGTCTTCACCGGCCTCGGCGGCTGATCGGCGGCGCGCGACATGGACCTCTCCTATCTTACGCAACTGCTGTTGACGACGCCGGTCGTGCCCGCCGCCTTCGGCGGCATCGTCTGGGGCATCCTCGGCGGTGCGCTTCCCGGCATCTCGCCCTCGATCAGCATGGCGCTGCTCTTGCCCTTCACCTACGGCATGCATCCGTCCGCGGCCGTGGTGCTGCTCGGGGCCACCTATTTCGGGGCGGAGTACGGCGGCTCGATCCCGGCGATCCTGATCCGCACCCCGGGCACCAACTCGGCCGCGGCGACGCTGATCGACGGCTATGCGATGAACCAGCAGGGGCGCGCCGGCGAAGCTCTGGGCATCTCGCTGATGTCCGGCATTGTCGGCGGCACCGTCGGCCTCGTCATGCTGGTGGCGCTCACCGAGCCGCTGTCGCAGGTCGCGCTGGCCTTCCGACCCTCCTCCTATTTCGCCCTCGGAATCCTCGGCCTCAGCGTCATCGCGTCGCTGGCCGGCGACTCGCTCCTCAAGGGGCTGATGGCCGGCGTGCTCGGGCTGATGATCGCCACGATCGGCAGCGATCCGGTCACCGGCGGCGGGCGCTTCATCTTCGGCAATGCCGACCTCCTGTCGGGCATCCCGCCGATCATCGTGATGGTCGGCCTCTATGCGGTGACCGAACTGATCACCGATCGCGGCACGGGCGTGCAGGAGCGGGCGGACCAGTCGAAGGCGCGTATCGTCTTCCCGAACGCCGCGATGTGGAAGCGGATCGCCATGCCGCAGGCGATCGGCTCCGTGGTCGGCCTAGTCGAGGGCTGCACGCCGGGCGCCGGCGGCACGGTCGCGGCCTTTCTGGCCTACAGCGAGGCGCGGCGCTGGTCGCGGCGCAAGGAGGAGTTCGGCCACGGCTCGCCCGAGGGCGTCGCCGCGCCGGAGGCCGCCAACACCGCCACCTCGAAGACGGCGCTGATCCCGATGCTGAGCCTCGGCATCCCCGGGTCGAACTCGGCAGCCATCCTGTTGGGCGGCTTCCTGATCCAGGGACTGATCCCGGGTCCGATGCTGTTCGTGCAGCACGCCAACATCGTGTTCGATCTCTATGTCGGCCTCGCCGTCAGCATCGTCGCGCTGCTCATCGTCGGCTACCTCATCATGCCGCCCTGCATCTGGCTGGTGAACCGCCCGAAGCCCTACCTCTCGGCGGCGATCTACGCGCTGGTGCTGTCCGGCGCCTACGCGATCGGCAACAGCCTGTTCCAGGTGTCGCTGGTGCTCGCCTTCGGCGCCCTCGGCTTCGTCATGAAGTACCTGCGCATGCCGGTGCTGCCGATGGTGCTCGGTGTCGTGCTCGGCTTCATGGTCGAGTCGAACTTCCGCCGCGCGCTGGTCCTGTCCGGCGGCGATCTGACGGCCTTCGTCCACGATCCGATCTCGGCGGGACTGCTGTCCGTTTCGGCGCTCTTCATTCTCAGCTCCGCCGTCGGCCGCTTCCGCAAGCGCGCCTCGGTTTCAGGAAAGGTGACGACTTGACCCTTCACGATGTCCCGGAGGCCTCCGTCAGCGAGCGGCTGGCCAAGTGGCTCTCGACCGTTGTCCCGGCAGAGCTCCCGCACGACACCGTGCAGACGGCACGCAAGCTCTTCGTCGACGTCGCCGGCCTCTGCCTGGCAGCGCGCGAGGCGGATTACGTCGCGGCGACGCTGGCGGCCGTGGACCGCGGCGGCGTGTGCACCGCGCTCGGTCACGGTGCCGGCTTCGACGCCTTCGGTGCCGCGCTCGTCAACGGCACGGCCGCCCACGGCGAGGATTACGACGACACCTTCGAGGGCGGTCCGGTCCATTCCGGCGCCGTCGTCATCCCCGCCGTTCTCGCCGCCTGCGAACGGGAGGGGCTCGGCGGCGATCGGCTGCTCGCCGGCATTGCGGTCGGCGTCGAGCTGATGTGCCGGCTGGCGCTCGTGGCGCCGAAGGCGATCCACAAGGCGGGCTTCCACCCGACGGCGACGCTCGGCGCGCTGGCGGCTGCGGGCGGCGTCGCCGCCGCGCTCCGCCTCGATGCGGCGCAGACGGCGTCGGCGCTCGGCATCGCCGGCAGCATGTCGGCGGGCATCATCGAGTATCTCGCCGACGGCAGCTGGACCAAGCGCATGCATGCCGGCTGGGCGGCGCAATCGGGGATCCGGGCGGCGCTGATGGCGCGCGGCGGTTTCGTCGGTCCGCGCACGGTGCTCGAGGGCACGCACGGCTTCTTCAAGGCCTTCGCACCCTCCCGAGATCCCGACTTCGTCCCGCTGTTCGACCAGCTGGGCACGCGCTGGGTGATGGAGACGATCGCCTTCAAGCCCTATGCCTGCGGAACGATGACACAGCCCTTCATCGACTGTGCCGTGGCGCTCGCGGCGCGCGGCATCGCTGCCGAGGACGTCGCCGAAATGGTCTGCAGCGTCGGCGAGGGCACGGTTCACCGGCTGTGGGAGCCTCTGGCGCTCAAGCGGCGCCCGCCCACGGCCTACGCCGCGAAGTTTTCGACGCCCTATTGCGTGGCGGTCGGCTTCCTGCGGGGCAGGGCGGGGCTCGCCGAGTTCACCGATGCGATGATCGCCGACCCGGCCATTCTCTCCCTCGCCGGCAAGGTTCGCTACGAGGTCGATCCGGACGACGAATATCCACGAAACTTCACCGGCTTCATCCGCGTGCGACTGAAGGACGGCGCGGTCGAGGAGGCGCGCCAGCCGCATATGCGCGGCGGCGCCCACGCACCGCTGACCGCCGGCGAGATTGAGCGGAAGTTTCTCGACAACGCCGCCTTCGGCGGCTGGTCATCCGACCGGGGCCAGCACCTCCTCGACGCAGCCGCCGGGCTGTTCGAGCCGGATGGATTGAACGCGATGCGAAAGGTCTGTGCATGACCAGCGATCGAGACCTCGAAGGGCGCGTCGCGCTCGTCAGCGGCAGCAGCCGCAACATCGGGCGCGCCATCGCGCTTGAACTGGCGCAAGCGGGCGCCGCCGTCGCCGTCCACGTGCGCGACTCCGTGGAGGCCGGTGCGGCGGTCGTAGCCGAGATCGAGGCCGCCGGCCGCAGGGCCGTGCTGGTGCGCGGTGATGTGGCCGATCCGCAGGCGGTCGACGCGATCGTGGCCGCCGCCTGCGATGCGCTCGGCGGCCTCGACATCCTCGTGAACAACGCCGCGATCCGGCGCGAGACGGCGTTCGCCGATCTCGCCTACGCGGAATGGCGCGAGGTGATGGCGATCATTCTCGATGGCGCCTACCTCCTGACGAGGGCCGCGCTTCCGATGCTGGCGCGGTCGGGCGCCGGAGCGGTGGTCAACATCGGCGGCCTGTCGGCGCACACTGGCGCAGCTGGGCGAGCGCACGTCGTGGCGGCGAAGGCCGGTCTCGTCGGACTGACGCGCGCGCTCGCGATCGAGTTCGCCGATCGCGCCATCACGGTGAATTGCGTCGCGCCAGGCATGATCGCCACGGCACGCCTTGCCGCGACGACCGGAGGGGAACCTGCCCATCACAAGGACCATCAGCCGCCCGTCGGACGGCGCGGCCAGCCGGAGGACGTGGCGCGGCTCGTCCGGTACCTCGCCGGGCCATCTGCCCGATATCTCACGGGACAGACAATCCACGCCAATGGCGGGCTCTTTCTCGCCTGAACGGCGGAAAAAAGGAGGGCGCAGGCCAAGGTGGAGTCGTCGAAGCGGCAAATGAACGACGGGAAGGAGCAGCGCGGCTCAAATTGTCGACAATCTTCCGTTGACAGAAAACGTCATCAGGTCTTACGCTTTTGGATGTTATTGCTTTGGGAGGAGCAATGTCGTTTCTCGAACTTGACGGGCTCGTCAAGGCCTATGGCGCCCTCACGGTCGTCAAGGGCGTCGACCTCGCCGTGGACCGGGGCACTCTGGTCTGCCTGCTCGGTCCGTCCGGCTGCGGCAAGACCACCACGCTCCGCCTGATCGCCGGCTTCGCCAACGCGAGCGGCGGCGAGGTGAGGGTGGGCGGCGAAGTGGTCTCCTCGGCCAGCCGCAACGTGCCTCCCGAAGATCGCAACATGTCGATGATCTTCCAGAGCTACGCGCTGTGGCCGCACATGACGGTGTTTCAGAACGTCGCCTATGGGCTGAAGCTGCGCCGGCTCCCGGCCACCGAGATCAAGGAGCGCGTCGGCCGCATCCTTGAATCCACACATCTCGGGCCGCTCGCCGGCCGGTACCCCAGCGAACTGTCCGGCGGCCAGCAGCAGCGCGTTTCGCTGGCGCGCGCGCTGGTGGTCGAGCCGCAGATCCTGCTGCTCGACGAACCGCTGTCCAACCTCGACGCCAACCTGCGCGAGGAGATGCGCTTCGAGATCCGTCGTCTGCACGACCAGTTCCGCTACACCACCGTCTACGTCACCCATGACCAGTCGGAAGCGATGACGACGGCCGACCTGATCGTGGTCATGAACGCCGGCCGCATCGAACAGTGCGGCACGCCGGAGGACATCTACGAGCGTCCCGAGACCGAGTTCGTCGCGCGCTTCATCGGCGGCACGAACATCCTGAAGGGCCGCTCGGACGGGAGCGACACGGTCGTCTGCGCCGACGGCGTGGTGCTGCGCTGCGGCAGCGGCCGCGTCTCGCCGGGCGGCGAGACGGCCGTGTCGATCCGGCACCACGACATCCGGATCGGCACGACCCCGCCGGCCGGTGACGGCAGCAACCAGGCGTCCGGCGTGGTCGAGCGACAGATCTATCTCGGCTCGCACCGGGATTATCTCGTCAAGCTTTCGGGCGGGGAGAGGGTGCGCGCCGTCGCGCCCGTCAACGTGGCGATCCCGGTGGGGCAGCAGGTCTGGCTGCACTTCCCGCCCGAGCACTGCCGGGCGCTCACGCACTAAAGGGAGGAAACCTATGACGTGGAAGACGACACTTGCCGCGACGACCATCGCGGTTGCACTCCTGTCCGGAGGCGCGGCCTGGGCTGCGGCGCCGGCCGCCTACGACATCACCCCCGACCTGATCGCCGCGGCCAAGAAGGACGGTACGGTCGTCTGGTACACCGCCACCGACCTCACCGTGGCCGAGAAGCTCGCGGCCGAGTTCGAGGCGGAGTATCCCGGCGTCAAGGTGCAGGTCGAGCGGTCCGGTTCCGAGCGCGTCTTCCAGCGGATCGGGCAGGAGCAGATGAGCGGCATCCACAATGCCGACATCATCGAGACCTCGGATGCGGTGAACTTCATCTACTTCAAGCAGCAGGGCTGGCTCGAGCCGGCCGTGCCGAAGATCGTCGCCGACGAATGGCCGGACGATCAGAAGGATCCGGACGGCCAGTTCGCGGCCTATCGTGCGCATCTCTCCGTGATGGCCTACCGCACCGACCTCCTGAAGGACGTCGAGCCGCCGAAGACCTGGGAAGACCTCCTGAAGCCCGAGTACAAGGGCAGGATGGTCAAGGCGCATCCCGGCTACAGCGGCACGATCATGACGGCCACCGGCGTCCTGTCGAACCTGCTCGGCTGGGAGTGGTTCGAGAAGCTCGGCCAGCAGGACGTGATGCAGGTGCAGTCCTCGACCGAGCCGCCGAAGAAGCTGGCCGAAGGCGAGCGGGCCATCCAGGTCGACGGCAACGAGTACAACATCTTCCGGCTGCAGGATCAGGGCGTTCCGGTTCAGATCGTCTACCCGCCGGAGGGCACGCCGATCGCCATCGGCAACGCCGGCATCCTGAAGGATGCCCCGCACCCCGACGCCGCCAAGCTCTACTACGCCTACCTGTATTCGACCAAGGCGCAGCAGCTGAACAGCGATTTCGGCGGCCTCCGCTCATTCAATCCGGATGTGCAGGAGAAGGAAGGCCGCACCCCGCTGTCGCAGATCAAGTTGCTCGAGTCCGATCCGAGCGAGCTGATCAAGCAGGTGCAGACCATCAAGCAGAAGTACGAGCAGTACTTCGGAACCTGAGGCTAGGCGATGACCGACGCGGTTCTCATGCCGGAACGGGTGCGACGCATCGACGTGTCCGTTCCCGTCTTCGTCCTGCTCGCTCTCGGCCTGGGCGTGTTGGTCATCCTGCCCCTCTTCTGGCTGGTCTGGTACAGCGTGCATGAGGATGCCGGGGGCTTCACCCTCGGCAACTTCGTGCAGCTGGTCACCGACGACACCATGCTGCGGGCCTATGGCATCGCCATCGCGATGGCGGCGGGCGTCGGTGTCCTGTCCTGCCTGCTGGCGACACCGCTCGCCTGGCTGGTGGCACGCACCGATCTGCCCGGGCGCCGGGCAATCCGCGCGCTCGTGACGGCGTCCTTCGTGACGCCGCCCTTCCTCGGCGCGATCGCCTGGGAACTGCTGGCGGCTCCGAACAGCGGCATCATCAACGTCCTCTACCGCACCTTGTTCGGACTGCCGCGATCGGACAGCCTCTTCAACATCTACACCTTTCCCGGCCTCGTCTTCGTCATCGGCTGCTTCACCTACCCCTTCGTCTTCACCCTTGTCGCCAACGCCTTCGACCGGGTGCCCGGCGATCTGGAGGACGCCTCCGCCATCCTCGGTGGCCGCGCCGCGACGACGCTGTGGCGCGTGACCCTGCCGCTGGTGCTGCCGTCGATGCTGGCCGGCACGCTGATCGCGGTGCTGCAGGCGCTGACGATGTTCGGATCGCCGGCGATCCTCGCCCTGCCGGCCGGCTTCCACGTCATCACGACCAAGATCTGGAGCCTCTTCCAGTTCCCCCCGCAACTCGGCCTTGCGGCGGCGGCGGCGATGCCGCTCCTCGTGATCACGGTTCTCCTCCTGCGCGGACAGAAGGCGATCCTCGGACGGCGTGGCTACACCGTGCTCGGCGGGAAAAGCGGCGCGCCGCGGATCGTGGCGCTCGGCGCGTGGCGCTGGCCGGCCTTCGCCTTTGCCCTGTTCGTGCTCTGCCTGACCGTGATCTTTCCCTATCTGGCGCTGTTGAAGACGGCCCTGGTTCCCAATGCCGGCGATGCGCTGACGCCGTCGACCATCACGCTCAGCCATTTCCACTTCGTGCTCTTCGACTTCTCGGCGACGCGGCTGGCGCTCTACAACACCTTCGTTCTCGGGTTTCTGTCGGCGACGACGGTGGCGGTGGTGGCAATGATCGTCGCCTACATCGCAACCCGCAAGCTGGTGCGCGGCGCCGGCATTCTCGGCATGCTCGCGACGGCGCCGGTCGCCATCCCCGGCATCGTCCTCGGCGTCGGTCTGTTCCTCAGCTACGCCAACCCGACCTTCCAGCTCTACGGAACGATCTGGATCCTGCTCATCGCCTTCGTCACCATCGAGTTGCCGGCGGGCTACCAGCAGATCTCCTCGGCCTTTCACGGCGTCCATCCGGAGCTGGAGGAGGCGAGCCGGATCCTGGGCGCCTCGCGGCTGAAGACCCTGTGGCTGATCACCAGCCCGATGCTGCGCACGAGCGTGGTGGCGGCGTGGTGCTTCGTCTTCGTCGGCACCATCCGCGAGCTGTCGGCGACGATCCTCCTGACGACCGCGAACACCAAGCTCGTGTCGGTCATCATCTACGACCTGAACGAAAGCGGCGACATGGGCGCGATCTGTGTGCTCGGCCTGATCCTTCTCGTGGTCTCGTTCCTCGTCGTCTTCGCCGTCAACCGGATGCCGGTCCTCGGGGGCGGGGGAAGCGTGTCGACGACAAGGGGGTAGGCTGGCCGGAATCTTGCCTTTTGAACAGCGACTTGTATCAAGGATCCTTCGATGATCCCCCGTGAAGCCGACGATCCGCAGGTGCGAGGTGCGCTTCACCGGCTGAAAAGGCGACGACGACGATGAAAGAGCCCGAGGGCGTTTCCGCGATCGATTTCCTGCGAACCCGCTCGCTGGCGAACGTCGTGCAGGCCGAGATCGAGCGGATGATCATCGAGGGGGAGCTGAAGCCGAACGAGCGGGTGAACGAGAACGCTCTGTCGCAGCGCCTCGGAGTCAGCCGCGGGCCGATCCGCGAAGCCTGCAGCGCCCTCGGCGCCATGGGGCTGATCGAGATCATCCCGAATCGCGGCTTCTTCATCCGCGCGCTGTCCAACGACGAGGCGCTGGATCTTTCTAAAGCGAGGGCCGCGATCTTCGGCTCGCTCGCCATGATGCTCGCCGAGACCGTCACCGACGAGACGATCGCGATGCTGCGGGGTCTCCTGGAGAAGATGGAGGCCTTCGCCGACGTCGGCGACGTGCACGAGTACTACCCGATCAATCTCGAGTTCCACCGCCAGATAAGCCAGGCCGCGGGCAACCAGCGCCTAGCATCGCTCTATCAGAGCTTCGTGCGCGAGCTGCACATCCAGCGATATCGGGCACTCTCGACCGGTGACACGCTGCACGTGTCGAACAAGGAGCACCGGGCCCTTGTCGACGCGCTGGAGGCCCGTGATCCGCTCGTCTCGCTGGTCGCCGCGCGGGGCCATATCCTCAATGGAATCAAGCGAACGTGGGAGGCCGGGCAGCCGGGCGACTCAGTGCCGGCGAAAGCGAAGATCGACCCTCGGTCGGTCGGCAGATAATTGTTGACAATCGACAATCGATTCGTCATTTCCTGCTTGTGCCGTCATGGGCACGGGGAGGAGATTTTGCATGGCATCGAGCGGCTCGAGCGACGTCGAACTCACACGGTCCGTCGCTGACTTCGTCGTCGGCACGCAGGCGGGCGACCTGCCCGACGCAGTGGTCGAGCTCGGCAAGAAGCACATCCTCGACGGTCTCGGCCTGGCGCTCTCGGGCTCGGTGGCCCGCAGCGGCGAGTTGGTGCGCCGTCATCTCGACGATCTCGGGCTGGCCGAGGGTTCGGCGACGGTGATCGGCGGCGGCCGCAAGGTCGCCCCGCGCTTCGCCGCCTTCGCCAATGGCGTCGGCATCCATGCGGACGATTACGACGACACCCAGCTCGCCGTGGCGCCGGACCGCGTCTACGGCCTTCTGACCCATCCGACGGCGCCGGCGCTTCCCGCCGCGTTCGCGATGGCCGAGACGCTCGGTGCGGACGGGCGGAGCTTCATGCTCGCCTATCATCTCGGCGTGGAGGTCGAGTGCAAGATCGCCGAGGCGATCGCGCCGCGCCACTACCAGACGGGTTTCCACGCGACGGCGACCTGCGGCACCTTCGCGGCGGCGGCCGCCACGGCCAAGCTCCTCGGCCTCGACGTCGACGCGACGCGCCGCGCGCTGTCCATCGCCGGCAGCCAGTCGGCCGGCCTGCGCGAGAACTTCGGCACGATGACCAAGCCGTTCCATGCCGGGCGCTCGTCGGAGAGCGGCGTGGCGGCGGCGCAGTTCGCCTCCTACGGCTGGACGGCGGCCGGACGCATCCTGGAGGCGCCGCGGGGCTTCTTCAACGCCGCGGGCGGCGGCTACGACGTCAACGCCATCTACGGCAAGCTCGGGGCGCCGTGGACCTTCGTCGAGCCCGGCATCTCGATCAAGCCGCACCCGTCGGGTTCGCTGACGCATCCGGGCATGACCGAGATGCTGCGGCTGATCAAGGCCAACGACATCCGGGCGGAGGATGTCGTGCGGGTGCGGGTCGGCACCAACTCCAACATGCCGAACGCGCTGATCCACCATCGCCCGAAGGACGAGCTCCAGGCCAAGTTCTCGATGGAATTCTGCATGGCGATCCTGCTGCTCGACCACCGGGCCGGCCTCGCGGAATTCACCGACGCCGCGGTCGAGCGCGAGGACGTCAAGGCGATGATCGAGAAGGTGGACTTCGTGATCGACGACGTAGCGGAAGCGGCCGGCTACCACCTGATGACGACGATCATCGACATCACGCTGAAGGACGGGCGGACCATTTCCGGGCGCGCCGACTTCGGCAAGGGCAGCCCCGCCTTCCCGATGAGCTACGACGAGGTGGCCGGCAAGTTCCGCGAGAACGCCGAGTTCGCCGGCATGGCCGCCGACAAGGCGAGCCGCATCGTCGAGCTCGTGCACGGCGTCGACCGCCTCGCCTCGCTGGATGAACTCGCCGAGCTGCTGATCGTCGCCTGAGGCTCCGATTTCCGCCCGGGGCCGCCGCGGCGGTCGGCTCCGGGCCTTTTTCTTGGATGACTGAGACCATGACCCAACACGACATCACCAAGCGCCTTGCGACCTGGATCGTCGGCCTGACGGGCGAAGCGATCCCGCCGAGTGTCCGCGCCGAGGGGGTCCGCACCTTCGTCAACTGGCTCGGATGCGCGGTCGGCGGCGCCCGGCACGAGACGGTCGATTGCGCCATTGCCGCCGTCGCGCCCTTTTCCGGGCCGGCCCGGGCGCACGTCATCGGTCGCAGCGAGCGCCTGGACGAACTGCATGCCGCGCTGATCAACGGCATCTCCTCGCACGTGCTCGATTATGACGACACGCACCTGAAGACGATCATCCATCCGGCCGGGCCCGTGGCATCCGCAATCCTCGCCGTCGCCGAATCCCACCCGGTCAGCGGGCGAGACTTCATCACCGCGCTGATTGCCGGCGTCGAGGCCGAGTGCCGGATCGGCAACTCCGTCTATCCGGACCACTACGACCGCGGCTGGCACATCACGGGCACCGCCGGCGTCTTCGGCGCGGCGGCCGCGACCGGCAAGCTGCTGGGTCTCGACGCGCGGCAGATGACCTATGCGCTCGGCATCGCGGCCACCCAGGCCTCGGGCCTGCGCGAGATGTTCGGCACCATGTGCAAGAGCTTCCATCCGGGTCGGGCCGCGCAGAACGGGGCCATGGCGGCGTTCCTGGCCAAGGCCGGTTTCGACAGCTCGGAGCGGGCGATCGAGGCGCCCCGGGGCTTTGCCAACGTCCTCTCCACCAAGCAGGACTACGCTGAGATCGTCGATGGCCTCGGCGAGCGCTGGGAGGCCGGCCTCAACACCTACAAGCCCTTTGCCTGCGGCATCGTCATCCATCCGGCGATCGACGGCTGCCAGCAGCTCCGCGAGGAGCTGGGCGACCGCGTCGCTGCGATCCGCTCGGTGGACCTCGTCACCCATCCGCTGGTGCTCGAGCTCACCGGCAAGAAGACGCCGCGCACTGGCCTCGAGGGCAAGTTCAGCGTCTATCACGCGGCGGCCGCGGCCCTGTTGCGCGGTGACGGCTCGCCCACGGCGTTCACCGACGAGATGGTCCGCGCCCCCGAGATCATCGACCTGCGCGACCGCGTCAGCGCCCGCAGCGACGCCGGGATCGACGAGGACGCCGTGGTGATCGTGCTGACCCTCGACGACGGCAGCCGCATCGAGCGCCGCGTCGACCATGCCATCGGCAGCCTCGAGCACCCGTTGTCCGACGCGGCGATCACCACGAAGTTCGTCAACCAGTCGGAGCCGGTGATCGGCCGCGAGACCGCGCAGCGGCTCGCCGATCTCGCCTGGGCCATCGACACGGCCGATGCGGCCGCCCCGGTCGCGGCGGCGGCGGCCGCCTGACGCGCCAGCAAGGACGGATCAGAACCATGCAGAAGCATCTTGTTGTCGGGATCCTCAATGGCGACGACATCGGCCATGAGATCGTGCCGGCGGCCGTCGAGGTGACCCGTGCGGCCGCGGCCCGCACCGGCCTGGAGATCGACTGGCGCCCGATGCCGATCGGACGCAAGGCGCTCGACGAGCTCGGAACCACGCTGCCGGCCGGAACGCTCGAGACCCTGTCGACGATGGACGGCTTCATCCTCGGGCCGATCGGCCATCAGGCCTATCCGAAGCAGCCGGGCGCGATCAATCCGCACCCGATCATGCGCAAACACTTCAACCTCTTCGCCAACGTCCGCCCGACGCGGTCATTTCCAGGCCTTGGAGCCGTCCACGAGGGGATTGACCTCGTGATCGTGCGCGAGAACAACGAGGGCTTCCAGCCGGACCGCAACGTCGTCGCCGGATCGGGCGAATTCCGCCCCACCGAGGAGGTCACGATCTCGGTGCGTGTCATCACCCGCACCGGGTCGTCGCGGGTCGCGCGCGCCGCCTTCGAGATCGCGCAGCAGCGCCGCAAGCGGCTGACGCTGGTGCACAAGAACACGGTGTTCAAGCTCGGCTGCGGCATGTTCGTCGAGGAGTGCCGCAAGGTGGCCGAGGAGTTTCCGGACGTGACGGTGGACGAGGTGATCGTCGACACGATGGCGATGCGCCTGATCCGCGACCCGCAGAGCTTCGACACGGTGGTGACGACGAACATGTTCGGCGACATCCTCACCGACGAGGCGGCGGGCCTGGTCGGCGGCCTCGGGATGGCGCCGGGCCTGTGCATCGGCGACGGCGCGCTCGCGATGGCGCAGGCGACGCACGGTTCGGCGCCCGACATCGCGGGGCAGGGGATCGCCAATCCCTTCGCGATGATCGAGTCGGCGCGGATGATGATCGAATGGCTGGGCCACAATCGTGGCATCGCCCCGGCGGTCGAGGCCGCTCGTCTGATGAAGGGCGGCATCGAGAAGGCACTGGCCGATCCGGCGACGCGGACCCGCGACATCCGCGGCACCGGCGGGACGAACGACATGACGCGCGGGATCGTGGCGGCCATCGAGGCCGCCTGATCGAACTCAGGCGGCCTGCGGCGGAAACGGGCTCGGCCCGATCCGGTATTCGGCGGCTTCGGCCTCGTCGAGCCGCGCAACCAGGCCCTTTTCCCAGGCGAGATAGCGTCGTGCTGCCTCCAGATTGCCGTCATGGCGATCGTGGACGAAGAAGAGGTAGTCGATCGCCTCGCCGTCGGACGGCTGATCCGGCGTCGATACGAGCGGCAGTGCGGCCCGTCGCCAGTCCGCCACGTCGCCGGCGACACGGTACAGGTCGGTCAGACCCGCAGCCGTCAGATCCGACGCGGCGAGCGCCACGGTGCCGGCGTCGCCGATGAGCATCAGCGCACCGGTCGCTGGTCCGACGGCGTCCGTCAGCCTCGGGCGGATCGACCAGATGGCCGCTTCGAGATGGGCCGAGCGATAGTCGGCGGAGGAACGCAGGTCGATGAGCGGTGCGCCTTCAAGAGCGAGCGCCACTGCGGCGCCGGCATCGATCTGCGGAACGCTTGATGGCTCCGGCTGTCTCACGCCGAGGCCGGGCACCGCCTGCGACAGGTCGCCGGCATCGGCGATCCGGAGCACGTGCGTCTCGTAGCCGAGCGCGCGCAGGAAGATTGCCGTCAGCGCGCCGCGCAATCCCGTGTCGTCGAGAAGCACGACCCGGGCCCGGCGCACGCCGATCCACTGGTCGGTGGCCTGAACGAGTTGCACGGCCGGCGCATGCACCGCGTCCGCGAGCGTCTCGCGGCGATGCTCCTCGGCGCTGCGCACGTCAAGGAGGTAGAGCGTGCGCGTCCGATCCTCGACGAGGCGGAGAAGCTCGGCCCGGTCGATGCGTGGAATCGCGTGGCGCTCCAAAGCGTTCGCGGCGCGGGCTGCGCTGGCGGCGAAGGCCGCTTCGTCCAGCCGCGCCAGCGGCGGTGCACTCTGGCCATGGCGCAGCGCTCGGCCGGACAGGGTCCATCCCTGCGTGCCGTTCTCGAGCGCGTAGATCGGGTTGGCTATGCCGGCGAGCGCAAGTCCGGCCGCCCCGACCAGGCTGCGCGTCCGCCCGGCGCAGTGGACGACCACAGGTGTCGTGCCGTCCCTGACGAGCGCCGCGAAGCGGTGCGGCAGCTCTCCGTTCGGCATGGACCGCGCGCCGGGAATGGTCATTTTGGCGAATTCGGACGCCGGCCGTCCGTCGAACAGATGATGAGGCCGGCCGTCGCGCTGCCATCGCTCGAGCGTGTCGCCGTCGATCTGCGGCACGTGCCAGCGCTCCTCCAAGAGTTCGCCGAGCGTCTTGCTGGGAAGGTTGACCCCTTGAAACAGCGTGTAGCCCGAGGCCTGCCAGGCCCGGGCGCCCCCTTCGATCCAGGAGACGTCGGCGTAGCCGAGCCGACCCAGTGCAGCGGCCGACCGCTGGGCGATGCCGTCGCCGTCGTCGACGAGAAGGATCGGCACGTCGAGACGCGGCACCAGCGCCGGTGCGACGAGTTCGAGCCGGCTGAACGGGCAGGGTACGGCGAGGAACGGATGGCCTTCGCCATACTGCCCATGTTCGCGCACGTCGAGCATCGCCACTTCGCCCGCCGAGTGGGCGAGGGCCTTTGCGGCGTCTGGCGAGAGAGGGCCCGGCACGGTCACGCTGCCGGCGGTTGGACCGTCTCGCCCCTCAGGAAAGAGCTGAGGGCCTGGTAGACGAGGTCGGGCCGCTGCTCGGCGGGATAGTGGCCGGTGGGGAGCGCAAAACCGGTGAGGTCCGAGGCCCACTCGCGCCAGTTCTCCATCGGCCGGAGATGACGGCCGACATGGCTGTTGTCGCCCCACAGCGTCAGAACGGGGCAGGCGATCGTCCGACCGGCCTCGCGATCCGCCTGATCGAACGCGAAATCGAGGCTCGTCGTGGCACGGTAGTCCTCGCACACGGCATGGATCTGCTCCGGCGTGGTGCAGCGGACATATTCGGCGAAGGCCTCCGGCGCGAAGATCGACAGCCCCACGCCCTTCTTGTTCAGCTTGTAGTTGATGTAATAATCGAGATCGGCGCAGATGAGCCGCTCCGGAAACGGCGCCTTCTGCGCCATGAAGAACCAGTGATAGCTCTCGAGCGCCCAGCCGAGACTGATCTTCGACAGGAGGTTGTAGGTCGGGATGATGTCGAGGGCGCACAGCTTCTCGACCGCCTCAGGCCTGTCCAGCGCCATCCGGAACGCGACACGAGCGCCGCGGTCGTGACCCGCTACCGGAAAACGGTCGAAGCCGAAGTGCCGCATCAACTCGAAATTGTCCTCGCCCATGGCGCGGAAGGAATAGGCGGCGTGGTCGTCACCGCTCTCGGGCTTCGAGCTGTCGCCATAGCCGCGCAGGTCCGGAGCGACGACCGTGTAGTCACGTGCGAGGTCCGGCGCGATCTTGTGCCAGCTCGCATGGGTGAGCGGGTTGCCGTGGAGGAGCAGGAGCGGCGGACCGCTGCCGCCGATCGCAACGTGGATCTCCGCGCCGGCGGTCGCAACGCGTTCGACGCGGAACCCTTCGATGATGGTGCCGCGCCTCGGTGCGCCGGCCTGTGAGCCGGATCCCGATATCGAGTTCATCTGCTCCTCCCAGAGCTTCGCCCGACGGCAATGGTCACCCGTTCAAACAAATTGTCAACAGTCTGTAATTGACAATATCGGGTTAGGATGTGGTCTATGGTGCAGCCTCGGCGCCAGGTGGGCGGCACTGCGGGAAGCGGATCGACCATGCAACGAGCGGTCCCTTCCGTCAGAACAAGGAATACGATCATGATCGACCCCCGACCGATCCTCGCGCTGACGCCCGGCGACTGCACGGGCATCGGGCCGGAACTCGTGGCCAAGGTCCTGGCTGCCGGGGAACTCGCCGATGTCGGCCGCGTCGTCGTGGTCGGCGACCGGCGCGTCCTCGAGCTCGGGATGCGGCAGGCGGGCTGCACGCTTGAGGTCCGCGCCTACGAAAGCCCGGCCGGGATCGACTGGACCGATGGGGCCGTCCCCTTGGTCGACCTCGGCAACACCGACCCCGACCTCTACCCGGCGGGTGCCGTCAGCGCGGATTCGGGGCGGCTGACCGGTGCGACGCTCGCCGCCGCCATCGAGTTCGCCATGGCGGGGGAGGTCGATGCGGTGAGCTTCGCGCCGCTGAACAAGCGCGCGATGTACGATGGGGGCTGGAAGTTCCCCGACGAGCACAAGATGTTCGCGCACCTGCTCGGGCATCGCACCTATTTCAGCGAGATGAACGTCCTCGGCGAGCAGTGGATGTCGCGCGTCACGTCGCACGTCTCCCTGCGCGAAGCGCTCGACCAGATCACCCATGAGCGCATTTGCGAGGCGGTCGACCTCGCGGTCGCGACGATGCGCAGCGCCGGCATCTTGAGCCCAAAGCTCGCCGTTGCGGCGCTCAACCCGCACGGGGGCGAAAACGGCCTGTTCGGCAGGGAGGAAATCGAGATCATCCGCCCCGCCGTCGAGGCGATGGCAGCCAAGGGCTACCCCTGCGAAGGCCCGTTTCCGGCCGATACGCTCTACCTCAAGGCGTTCTCGGGCGCCTATGACGGCGTGCTCTCGATGTATCACGACCAGGGCCAGATCGCGACCAAACTCAAGGGCTTCAACCGCGGCGTCACGGTGACGGCAGGGCTGCCTACGATCTTCACCACGCCAGCCCATGGCACGGCCTTCGACATCGTGGGACAGGGCGTGGCCGATCCCGGCGCGTTGACGGCTGCGCTTCGCCTGGCGGCCCGACTCGCTGCCTCGCGGAAGCCGGCGCCGGCCCCCTGAGGTCGCCGATCTCATCGAAGACGGGGAGCTCCGGCCGATGTCACGCGCGAGGCGCAACGGCCGCAGGCGCGCCTCGCGTGCGCCGATAGTCAAGGCATCACGCTGCCTCCTCGGCGCACGCAGCCGTGACCTATCGGCTTTAACTCCGCCGGCTCCGCGTCTAGATCGTACCGAAACGCAGAGTGCGCGGGGAGAGAGCCATGCAACTGAACGATCCGACCCTTCTCAAGCAGGCCGCGTTCATCGCCGGCCGCTGGATCGACTCGGCGGAGGTCTTCGAGGTGCGCAACCCCTCGACCGGCGAACTGGTCGCCTGCGTGCCCGATCTCGGTCCGTCCGACGCCCGCGAGGCGATCGATCGCGCCTATGCCGCGCAGAAGGACTGGGCCGCCCGCACCGGCAAGGAGCGCGCCGCGGTGCTGAAGGACTGGCACCGGCTGATGGTCGACAACGCCGACGACCTCGCGGCGATCCTGACGGCGGAGATGGGCAAGCCGCTCGCCGAGGCGAAGGGCGAGGTGCTTTACGGCGCGAGCTTCATCGAGTGGTTCGGCGAGGAGGCCAAGCGCGTCTATGGCGACGTCATCCCCGGGCACCAGCGCGACAAGCGCATCGTTGTCGTCAAGCAGCCGGTCGGCGTCGTCGCCGCGATCACCCCCTGGAACTTCCCGAATGCCATGATCGCCCGCAAGGTCGCGCCGGCGCTCGCCGCGGGCTGTGCCTTCGTCGTCAAGCCGGCGGCCGAGACGCCGCTGTCGGCGCTGGCGATGGCGGTGCTCGCGGAGCGGGCGGGCGTGCCGGCCGGTGTCCTGTCGGTGCTGACCTCGCAGAACTCTGCAGCGGTCGGAGAGGCGTTCTGCGCCGACCCGAAGGTGCGCAAGATCAGCTTCACCGGCTCGACCGAAGTGGGACGCATCCTGATGCGCCAGAGCGCGGAGGGCATCAAGAAGATCAGCCTCGAACTCGGCGGCAATGCGCCCTTCCTCGTCTTCGACGACGCCGATCTCGACAAGGCGGTGGAGGGCGCGATCGCCTCAAAGTACCGGGCGGCCGGCCAGACCTGCGTCTGCGCCAACCGGCTCTACATCCAGTCGGGCATCTACGACGCTTTTGCGGCGAAGCTGGCCGAGCGGGTGCGCGCCTTGAAGGTCGGCGACGGCTTCGAGGCCGGAACCGCCATCGGCCCGCTGATCACGCCGGAAGCGGTGGAAAAGGTGGAAGCGCATGTCGCCGATGCGAGCGCCAAGGGCGCTGCGGTGCTTCTCGGCGGCAAGCGGCACGCGAAGGGCGGCACCTTCTTTGAGCCGACGATCCTGACCGGCGTCACCCGCGACATGGCGGTTGCACGGGAGGAGACCTTCGGCCCCGTCGCGCCGCTCTTCCGCTTCGAGCGCGAAGCGGACGTCGTCGAGCAGGCGAACGCCACCGAATACGGCCTCGCGGCCTACCTCTACACGCGCGACGCCAGCCGCGTCTGGCGGGTGGCCGAGGCGCTGGAGGTCGGCATGGTCGGCATCAACACCGGCCTGATCTCGACGGAAGTCGCACCCTTTGGCGGGGTGAAGCAGTCGGGCCTCGGCCGCGAGGGCTCGCTTTACGGTATCGACGATTATCTCGACCTCAAATATCTCTGCATCGACGTCGGCAACGAACCGCTCTGACGCCGCTGGCGCGAAAAGGGTGCGAGAAGCCCACGCGGTGCATGCCTTCCATTCGCCGGACCGGCTTGGCAGGCACCTCCGCCGGACCTATGCAGGCCTTAGAATGCAGCGCAGCATCATGCCGCGCTTTGGAGCTTGACATGGCCAGCCTCGACATCGCCGACCGGGAGCGGGCGAGCCTCACGCAGCGCCCTCGCCGCCACGCCGCGCTGATCGAGCTGTCGCTTGCGGTCGGCAGCTTCGCCATCGGCACCGGCGAGTTCGCGATCATGGGCCTCTTGCCCGACGTGGCACGCGGACTTCAGGTGACGACGCCGGAGGCGGGTCACGCGATCAGCGCCTATGCGCTCGGCGTGGTGGTGGGCGCCCCCACGATTGCCGTCCTGGCGGCAAAGCTGTCGCGCCGCACGCTGCTGCTCGGGCTGATGGCGGTGTTCATGCTGGCCAACTTCGCCAGCGCGATGGCACCGACCTACGGCGTGTTCGTGCTCTTCCGCTTCCTCTCGGGGCTTCCGCATGGCGCGTATTTCGGCGTCGCGGCACTCGTCGCAGCGGCGATGGTGGCGCCGAACAAGCGCACGCAGGCGGTCGGGCGAGTGATGCTCGGCCTCACCGTCGCCACCCTCGTCGGCACGCCGCTGACGACTGTGCTCGGCCAGTACTTCGGCTGGCGCTCGCTCTTCGTCTTCGTCGGCGCCATCGGCGCGATCACCATCGGGCTGCTCGCCCTCTATCTCGAGCGCGACCGCGTCCTCGAAGGGGCCGGAGCGCTGCGCGAGCTCGGTGCCTTCCGGCGCAAGCAGGTCTGGCTGACGCTCGGCATCGCCGGCATCGGCTTCGGCGGCATGTTCTGCGTGTTCAGCTACATCGTACCGACGGCGGTGCAGGTGGCGGGCCTGTCCGAAGCCTATGCCCCGGTGCTGATGACGGCCTTCGGTCTCGGGATGGTCACCGGCAACCTCGTCGGCGCCTGGATCGCCGACAAGGGCCTGATGCGAACCATCGGTTCGGTGCTGGCGGCGAATGCGCTCGTCCTCTGCCTCTTCTCGCTGACGGCGGCGAGCCCGGCGATGCTGACCTTCTGCGTGTTCCTGATCGGCTGCGGCGTCGCCATCGGCCCGGCGCTGCAGATCCGGCTGATGGACGTTGCCGGCGACGCGCAGACGCTGGCCGCGGCGCTGAACCACTCCGCCTTCAACATCGCCAACGCGCTCGGCGCCTGGCTCGGCGGCCTGACCATCACCTGGGGCTTCGGCTATGCCGCCACCGGCTGGGTCGGCGCGGCACTGTCGGTGTGCGGGCTCGGGGTGTTCGCGCTGTCGGTGACGGCGGAGCGGCGCGCGCGCGCCTGAGGCTACCCGGCGCTCTTGGCATGCTCGACGTCGCCTGAAACCCGGCGAGGCGGATGCCGCTTGGCGTCCCGGAGCACGATGGCCGCGGCGGCAAGTCCAAGGATGAGCGCAAGGAGCAGCGAGATCATCTCGCTCATATCATCTTCGATTCGCGCAGGTGCGCCGGCAAGGCCGCAGTTCCATGGTGGCCGGAGCGCATCTCTGGGGCAAGAGCGGCGGCGGTTGCCAAGCGCGCCGTGGATCGGCGACAACGGGCGTCCGCGGGAGGAGGCGGAGGGCAGGCTGCGGCGTGCCGCCGCCGCAGGCGTGTGAGGTCGTTCTCCCGCCGGACGGGAGGAAGGCATGGCATCGGCGCGCAATGAAGGATCGCGTCTCGACGACGCGGCGCGGGCCGGCTGGCTCTACTATGTCGCCGGCAACACCCAGGAAGAGATCGCCGCCAAGTTGAAGATCTCGCGCCAGGCGGCGCAGCGGCTGGTGTCGCTGTCGGTCAGCGCCGGGCTCGTGCGCGTGCGCCTGGAGCACCCGATCGCCGCCTGTCTCGAGCTTGGTGCGCGGCTGCGGGAGCGCTTCGGCGTGCGCCTCGCGGAGGTCGTGCCGGCCGATCCGGGCTCGGCCTCGACGACGCTCGGCATCGCGGAGGCCTGCGCGGCCGAGATGGAGCAGCGGCTGTCGCAGCCGGACGGTCTGGTCATCGCCGTCGGCACCGGGCGGACCCTGAAGGCGGCGGTCGAGAACCTGCCGCCGATGGTCTGCCCGCAGCATCGCATCGTCTCGCTGACCGGCAACATCTCGCCCGACGGCTCGGCCTCGGTCTACAACGTCATCTTCTCGATGGCCGACGCGGTGCAGGCTCGGCATTACCCGATGCCGCTGCCGGTGGTCGTGTCCTCGCCCGAGGAGCGGCTGCTCCTGCACGACCAGAAGGTCGTCCAGAGTACCCTTGCGCTGGCCGCCCAGGCGAACGTTACCTTCGTCGGCATCGGCGAACTCGGCCACAACGCGCCGCTGCTGGCCGATGGGTTCATCACGCCCGCCGAACTCGACGGGCTGATGCAGTCGGGCGGCATCGGCGAGATCGTCGGCTGGGTGTTCGACGAGACCGGGCGGATCATCGACTGCGCCCACAACGACCGCGTCGCCAGCGCTCCGCTGCCCCCGACGGCCGGCAGCGAAGTCGTTGCCGTCGCCATGGGCGAGGCCAAGCGTCCAGGCATGCTCGCGGCGCTTGAAGGGCGGCTCGTCAACGGCCTGATCACCGACGAGACGACGGCGAAGGCGCTGCTGGAAGCGTGAGCCGGTCGTGGCTCCGGCGCGCGCATCGGCTTGGCAGTTGCTCCCGATGCGTGCAGAGTGCTTCAGGCATCGCTCAAAAATGCTGCAGTGCGTCACGATATTTCGTTGACACGCCCGCTGTCAGGGGATGAGTATTTGCCCGTGTAATGATCATTTGCTCATACACGAGCTGGGAGGCTTTATATGAAAGCGAAGACGATTCTCGCGGGGGCGGCGTCGCTCCTCGCGCTTACGGCCTATGCCAAGGCCGAGACCCTGACGATCGCGACCGTCAACAACGGCGACATGATCCGCATGCAGGGCCTGACCGACGACTTCACCAAGGCGAACCCGGACATTCAGCTGAACTGGGTGACGCTTGAAGAGAACGTCCTGCGCCAGAAGGTGACCACGGACATCGCCACCAAGGGCGGCCAGTACGACGTCATGACCATCGGCACCTACGAGGTTCCGATCTGGGCGAAGAACGGCTGGCTGGTGTCGCTCGGCGATCTCGGCGACGACTACGACGTCGACGATCTCTTGCCGCCGATCCGCAACGCCCTGTCGGCCGACGGCACGCTCTACGCCGCGCCGTTCTACGGCGAGAGCGTCATGACGCTCTACCGCAAGGACCTGTTCGACAAGGCCGGCGTCACGATGCCGGAGAAGCCGACCTGGGACTTCATCAAGGACGCCGCCTCCAAGATCACCGACAAGAACGCCGGCGTCTACGGCATCTGCCTGCGCGGCAAGCCGGGCTGGGGCGAGAACATGGCCTTCCTCGGCAACCTCGCGCGCGACTACGGCGCCAACTACTTCGACGCCAACTGGAAGCCTCAGTTCGAGAGCGAAGGCTGGAAGAAGGCGATCGAGTTCTACGTCGACCTGATGAAGAACTACGGTCCTCCGGGCGCCGCCTCGAACGGCTTCAACGAGAACCTCGCGCTGTTCGGCTCGGGCAAGTGCGGCATGTGGATGGATGCGACCGTCGCGGCTTCCTTCGTGACGGACCCGAAGCAGAGCCAGGTGGCCGACAAGGTCGGCTTCGCCAAGGCGCCGTGCGGCGAGGAGAACTGCCCGAACGACGGTGCGAACTGGCTCTGGGCCTGGTCGCTCGCCATTCCGGCCGGCTCGCAGAAGCAGGATGCGGCCGAGAAGTTCATCGCCTGGGCGACGTCCAAGCACTATGCCGAGCTCGTCGCCGGCAAGGAGGGCTGGGCCAACGTGCCTCCGGGCACCCGCACCTCGCTTTACGACAACCCGGACTACCAGAAGGCCGCGCCGTTCGCGAAGCAGACGCTTGCCGCGATCAACGCCGCCGATCCGTCCTCCGGCCCGGACAAGCCGTATAACGGCCTCCAGTACGCGGCCATTCCGGAGTTCCAGGGCCTTGGCACCGCCGTCGGCCAGATCTTCGCTGCCGCCGTTTCCGGCCAGATGAGCGCCGACCAGGCCCTCCAGGGCGCCCAGGCCACCGCCACGCGCGAGATGACCAAGGCCGGCTACATCAAGTAAGGCCTCCCAAGCCGCAACGCCCGGCGCTCTCGAGCGTCGGGCGTTTTCTTCTCTCGTCGCGGGTGCGGCGGGAGCGATCGTCCGTCGGGGAACCAGCGTCATGGCCACAACGAACACCCAGGCGACCGCGCGCGTGATGATGGCGCCGTCCGTGATCATCCTGCTTCTGTGGATGATCGTGCCGCTGGCGATGACGATCTATTTCTCGACGCTGAACTACAACCTGTTCAACCCGGCCGAGACGCCGTTCATCGGCTTCCTCAACTACGAGTACTTCCTCACCGATCCGGCCTTCCTGACGGCGCTGACCAACACGCTGATCCTCGTTCTCGGCGTGCTCGCGATCACCGTGATCGGCGGCATCCTCCTGGCGCTCCTGCTCGACCAGGCCATGTGGGGTGCCGGCATCGTGCGCCTGCTCGTCATCGCCCCGTTCTTCGTCATGCCGACCGTGTCGGCGCTGGTCTGGAAGAACATGATGATGAACCCGGTCTACGGGCTGATCGGGCAGTTCACCCGCGCGCTCGGCCTCGGCACGGTCGACTGGCTGTCGCAGGTGCCGCTCCTGTCGATCATCATCATCG
The DNA here is from genome assembly GCF_024519155.1 of Mangrovibrevibacter kandeliae. Lineage (GTDB taxonomy): Bacteria > Pseudomonadota > Alphaproteobacteria > Rhizobiales > Rhizobiaceae > Mangrovibrevibacter > Mangrovibrevibacter kandeliae. The sequence goes on from NZ_JANIFJ010000001.1 coordinate 709,753, forward strand.
TGTCCTGGGAATGGCTGCCTTTCGCCGTCCTGATCCTCCTGACGGCGCTGCAGTCGCTGTCGGAGGACCAGAAGGAGGCGGCCGAGATGGACGGGGCCGGCTTCCTGTCGATCTTCTGGTACATCACCCTGCCGCACATCGCCCGCGCGATCACCGTGGTGATCCTGATCGAGACGATCTTCCTCCTGTCGATCTTCGCCGAGATCTACGTGACGACCGGCGGCGGACCGGGCAACGCCACCACCAACATCCCCTATCTCGTCTACGCGCAGGCGCTCCTGCAGTTCGACGTCGGCGGCGCCTCGGCCGGCGGCATCGTCGCGGTGATCCTCGCCAACATCGTCGCCTTCTTTCTCGTCCGCCTCGTCGGCAAGAACCTGGAGACCTGAGCCATGGCCCGTGCCGTTTCCACAAGGCGCAAGGTGTTCTTCACGGTGCTTGCCTGGACCGTGGGTCTCCTGATCTTCTTCCCGATCCTCTGGACGATCCTGACTTCGTTCAAGTCGGAGGGCGAGGCGATCATGACGCCGCCGCACTTCCTGTTCTTCGACTGGACGCTCGAGGGCTACCACGAGGTGCAGGCGCGCTCGAACTACTTCCTCTACATGATGAACTCGGTCTGGCTGTCCTTCGGCTCGACGCTGCTCGGCCTCCTCGTCGCGGTTCCGGCGGCCTGGGCGATGGCCTTTTCGCCGACCAAGCGCACCCGCGGCATCCTGCTCTGGATGCTGTCGACCAAGATGCTGCCGGCCGTCGGCGTGCTGATCCCGATCTACCTGATCTTCCAGAAGCTCGGCCTGCTCGACACGCGGCTCGGCCTGATCGTCGTCCTGTTCCTGATCAACCTGCCGATCATCGTCTGGATGCTCTACACCTACTTCAAGGAGATCCCGGGCGAGATCCTCGAAGCGGCACGCATGGACGGGGCGAACCTGCGCAAGGAGATCCTCTACGTGCTGACGCCGATGGCGGTGCCGGGGATCGCCTCGACGGTGCTCCTCAACATCATCCTCGCCTGGAACGAGGCGTTCTGGACGCTGAACCTGACGACGCACGACGCCGCCCCGCTCACCGTCTTCATCGCCTCCTACTCGAGCCCGGAAGGCCTGTTCTGGGCCAAGCTCTCCGCCGCCTCGACCCTCGCCATCGCGCCGATCCTGGTGCTCGGCTGGTTCTCGCAGAAGCAGCTGGTGCGCGGCCTGACCTTCGGTGCTGTGAAATGACACGAACTCTCAAGGGAGCCTTCGCATGAGCGGGATCCAGCTGCGCAACGTCGCCAAGCGCTTCGGCGACGCCGAGGTCATCCCCGGCATCGACCTCGACATCCAGGACGGCGAGTTCGTGGTCTTCGTCGGCCCGTCGGGCTGCGGCAAGTCCACGCTGCTTCGCCTGATCGCCGGGCTCGAGGACGTGAGCGGCGGCACCATTTCGATCGGCGGCAAGGACGTCACCGATGCGGCGCCGGCCCGGCGGGGCCTGGCGATGGTGTTCCAGTCCTACGCGCTCTATCCGCACATGAGCGTCGCGGCCAACATCGGCTTCCCGCTGAAGATGGCCGGCCAGTCCAAGGCGGCGATCGACCAGAAGGTCAAGGCCGCGGCCGCGACGCTGAACCTCACCGACTATCTCGCCCGCAAGCCGCGCGAGCTCTCAGGCGGCCAGCGCCAGCGCGTCGCGATCGGCCGCGCCATCGTGCGCGAGCCCGAAGGCTTCCTGTTCGACGAGCCGCTGTCGAACCTCGACGCGGCGCTGCGCGTCAACATGCGCCTCGAATTGTCGGAGCTGCACGCCCAGCTGAAGACGACGATGATCTACGTCACCCACGACCAGGTCGAGGCGATGACGATGGCCGACAAGATCGTCGTCCTCAATCGCGGGCGGGTCGAGCAGGTCGGCTCGCCGCTCGACCTCTACAACCACCCGGACAACCTCTTCGTCGCCGGCTTCATCGGCTCGCCCAAGATGAACTTCATCAAGGGCGCCTACGCCAAGGAGCACGGCGCGGCGACGGTCGGCTTCCGCCCGGAGCACACGACGCTGTCGAAGGAGAGCGGGGCGATCAAGGGCGTTGCGGGCGTGTCGGAGCATCTCGGCTCGGACACCTTCGTCCACGTCAAGCTCGAGGACGGCACGCAGGTGACCGCGCGCTGCGCCGGCGAGATGGCCGTGCGCCACGGCGACACGGTGTGGCTGACGCCGGAGGACGGCCGCCTGCACCGCTTCGACGAGAAGGGCCTTGCGATGCGCGAAGCCGCACCGAAGCTGCGCGCCGCAGGATCCGGCCTCTGATGACCCGCCTTGCGGGCAAGCGCGCGCTGATCACCGGCGCGGCGCGCGGCATCGGCCGCGCCTTCGCCGAGGCCTATGTCCGCGAGGGAGCCTCGGTCGTCATCCTCGACCGCGATCTCGAGCGTGCCGAGGCGACGGCGCGCGAGATCGGGCCGCGGGCGAGCGCACGGCAATTGGACGTCACGGATCTTGACGGCATCGAAGCGGTCATCGCCGCGCTCGCCGCCGAAGGGCCGATCGACATCCTCGTCAACAATGCCGCGCTGTTCGACATGGCGCCGGTGACCGAGGTGACCGAGGCCTCCTATGACAAGCTCTTCGCCGTCAACGTGAAGGGACCGCTCTTCGTGATGAAGGCGGCGGCCAACGCGATGATCGCGGCGGGCACGCGCGGCAAGATCATCAACATGGCGAGCCAGGCCGGCCGGCGCGGCGAGGCGCTCGTCACCGTCTACTGCGCCACCAAGGCGGCGATGATCTCCCTGACCCAGTCGGCGGGCCTGGCGCTGATCCAGCATGGCATCAACGTCAACGCCATCGCGCCGGGCGTCGTCGACGGCGAGCACTGGGACGGCGTCGACGCGCTGTTCGCCAGGTACGAAAATCGACCGATCGGCGAGAAGAAGCGTCTCGTCGGCGAGGCCGTGCCCTTCGGGAGGATGGGCACCGCAGAGGACCTGACCGGCATGGCCGTGTTCCTGGCCTCGGCCGACAGCGACTACGTCGTCGCCCAGACCTACAACGTCGACGGCGGCAACTGGATGAGCTGACGGGAGCTCCGGCTCATCCCATCGCAGGCCCGAAAGACCCCGCGCCAAAAGGCCGGACCGCTTGTGTCCGGTCCGCGCGGCGACAACGATTCGACTTCGAGGAGTCTCCATCATGAGCGTCAAGCTGTCCGCTGCCACCCTTCCCAAGCTCGAAGGCGCCACGGTGCCGGGCTACGACCGCGCCAAGCTCAAGGCCGGCATCCTGCATTTCGGCGTCGGCAACTTCCATCGGGCGCACCAGGCGGTCTACCTCGACGACCTGTTCAACACCGGCGAGGGACACGACTGGGCCCTCGTCGGTGCCGGAATGCTGCCGTCCGACGCGGTAATGCGCGAGCGATTGGCCGCGCAGGACTTCCTGACGACCGTGGTCGAGCAGGACAATGACCGCACCGCCGCGCGCGTGACCGGACCGATGATCGACATGCTGCCGGCGGGCGATGCCGCGGCGATCATCGAGAAGCTCACCGACCCGGCCATCCGCATCGTGTCGCTGACGATCACCGAAGGTGGCTACTTCATCGACTCCGCCGGCGTGTTCGATCCCACCCACCCCGCGATCGCCGCGGACGGAGCGAACCCGGGCGCACCGAAGACCGTCTTCGGCCTCATCGTCGCCGGCCTGAAAGCGCGGCGCACGGCCGGCATTCCGGCCTTCACCGTGATGTCCTGCGACAACATCCCCCACAACGGCCACGTCACGAAAGCCGCGGTGGTCGGGACCGCCCGCCTCTCCGATCCGGCCTTTGCCGACTGGATCGCCGAGACGGTGGCGTTTCCCAACGCAATGGTCGACCGCATCACCCCGGCGACGAGCCAGCGCGAGATCGATCATTGCCGCGAGACCTTCGGCATCGAGGACGCCTGGCCGGTCTATTGCGAGGAGTTCAAGCAGTGGGTGCTGGAGGACAAGTTCCCCTCCGGCCGTCCGGCGCTGGAGACCGTCGGCGTCGAGTTCGTGCCGGACGTGACGCCGTACGAGCACATGAAGATCCGGATCCTCAACGGCGGCCACGCGGTGATCGCCTATCCGGCGGGCCTCATGGACGTCCATTTCGTCCACGAGGCGATGGAGACCGATCTCGTCGCGCGCTTCCTGGAGAAGGTCGAGACCGAGGAGATCCTGCCGATCGTGCCGCCGGTGCCGGACACGGACCTCGGCGACTACTTCCAGCTGATCAAGCACCGCTTCGCCAATCCGAAGATCGGCGACACCGTGCGCCGGCTCTGCCTCGACGGCTCCAACCGCCAGCCGAAGTTCATCGTGCCCTCGATCCTCGACAACCTGAAGGCCGGGCGTGAGCCTGTCGGCCTGGCGCTCGAGAGCGCGCTGTGGTGCCGCTACTGCCGGGGCGTCACCGACTCCGGCGCGGTGATCGAGCCGAACGACCCGAACTGGGACCGCCTCGTCGAGCGGGCGAAGGCGGCTGAAACCGACCCGTCGGCCTGGCTGTCGATGACCGACGTCTATGGCAATCTCGCCAGCGAACCGCGCTTCGCCGAGCCCTTCGCCGCCTGGCTGAAGATGCTGGCCGAGAAGGGCACGGCCGAGACGCTGAAGAGCTACCTCGGCGAGGGCTGAATCCTGCCACCGCAGGTCAAGCAATGGCGGGGTGAGCTTCCCCTCCGCCCCTGAAATCGGCTAGGTCGCTTCCGAGGGGATCGGGATCGGGAGCGGCGATGGCGAGCGCGTTTCTGGGAGTGGACGTCGGCACGGGCAGCGCGCGCGCCGGCCTGTTTGCGCCGGACGGCACGCTGCTCGCGAGCGCCCGGCGGCCGATCCGGATCTGGCGGGAGCCCGGCGAGATCGTCGAGCAGTCCTCCCACGACATCTGGCGGGCCGTCGCCGCCGCCGTGCATGAAGCCATGGCGACGGCCGGGCTTGCACCCGGCGCGGTGAGGGGGATCGGCTTCGACGCAACGTGCTCGCTCGTCGTCGTCGATGCCGATGGCGCGCCGCTGCCGGTCGGGCCATCGGGCGATCCGAACCGCAACGTCGTCGTCTGGATGGACCACCGCGCGCTGGACCAGACGGCGCGCATCAACGCCTCGGGCCATCCGGTGCTGCGCTATGTCGGCGGTCGCATGTCGCCGGAGATGCAGGCACCGAAGCTGCTTTGGCTGAAAGAGAAGCTGCCGGACACGTTTGCCCGCGCCGGGCACTTCTTCGACCTCGCCGACTGGCTCTCCTTTCGGGCGACCGGATCGACCACCCGCTCGGTCTGCACGACCACCTGCAAGTGGACCTATCTGGCCCATCAGCGGCGCTGGGATGCGAGCTTCTTCCGCACGGTCGGGCTCGGCGACTTCGTCGCGGAGGATTTTGCGCGGATCGGGCCCGAGGTTCTCGACATCGCGACGCCCCTCGGTGCGGGACTGAGTGAGGCGGCCGCGGCCGAACTCGGCCTCTCGCCCGGCACCCCGGTCGGCGCCTCGTTGATCGACGCCCACGCCGGCGGTGTCGGCACGCTCGGCGGGCGGGACGGATCGGGCCGCGTCGCCGATCCGCTGGCGCAGCTCGCCTTCATCATGGGCACGTCGTCCTGCACGATGTCGCTGACGCACGACGCGGTCTTCGTCGAGGGCGTCTGGGGACCGTACTGCGGCGCGATGATGCCGGGCTACTGGCTGCTCGAGGGCGGCCAGTCGGCCTTCGGTGCCGCGCTGGACCACCTGGTGCAGTCCCATCCGGCCCATGCCGAGGCATCCGAGCGGGCAGCCGCGGCAGGATGCTCGGTGCTCGATCTCCTGGAGCGCCGGGCGATCGCAATGGCCGGCACGGCGGAGGCGGCAGCGCATCTGGCCGTCGGGCTTCACGTCGTGCCGGACTTTCTCGGCAACCGCTCCCCGGCGGCCGATCCCAAGGCGACGGCAGCGATCGCCGGCCTGACGCTCGACACCGGCCTCGACGGCCTCGCACGCCTCTTCGTCGCTGGTCTCTGCGGCCTGTGCTACGGCACCCGCCAGATCGTGGCGGCAAACCGGGCGAAGGGCGTGACCTTCGGTACCATTGTCGCGGCGGGGGGCGCCGCCCGGTCGCCTCTGCTGCGGCGCATCCTCGCCGATGCGACCGGGATCGACGTGGCACTGCCGGCAACGCCGGAGCCGGTGCTCCTCGGCAGCGCGATCGTCGGCGCGGTGGCGGGCGGCGCCTATCCGGATATCAAGGCCGCCGCCGCCGCGATGGGCCGCACGGGTCCGGCGATCAAGCCGCAGGGTGGCGAGGTCGAGGCGTTTCACGCCCGCAAGTTTGCCGTTTTCGAGCGCCTCCAGGCGGCCGAGCGCGAGGCGCGCGAGATCATGGGCGGGTGAGGGAGAACTGCGGACCCTCCGCCCGAGCCTGAAGCCGCTGCGTCAGCTCGTCAGGAATGCCACCAGACGTGCGGCGCCGTCGTCCGGCGATCCGTCGTTGTCGATGCGGCAGAAGCGCTCGGCCGTCGCGGGCACCTCGAGAGCGACCGCGCGGGTGAGGCGCGCTTCGATCTCCTCCGGGCTTTCGCGGCCCCGGGCGGCGATGCGTGCGACGAGCACGGCTTTGGGTGCGCTGATCTCGACCACGGCGAAGCGGGGGAAACGGCTGGCGGCCTCCGCCAGCGCGCGCCGGGAGAGATTGGCGACGACGGTTGCTCCTGCATCCAGTGCGACATCGACCTCGTGCGGGATGCCGTAGGCGAGGCCATGCGCCCGCCAGGAGAGGCAGAAGGCGCCCGCCCGCTCGGCGGCTTCGAAGGCTTCGGGGTCGAGCACGTCGTGATCCTCGACGTCGACGACCGCCTCGCGCGTCACCGTGCGGCGGGCGAAGACGACGTCGTCCCGTCCGGCCAATGCGCGCCCGGCCAGGCGCAGCAGCGTGTCCTTCCCGGCGCCGCTCGGGCCGACGACGGCCACGAAGCAGCCCGTCCGGCCGATCGCGGGCGGTGCGTCAGGCGACACGCCGACCCTCGCGCCAGACCGAGCGCACCACCGGCGGCTCGCCGTCCACCGCATGGACGCGGACGAGATCGGCACGCCGGCCGGTCTCGATCGCGCCGCGGTCGGTCAGGCCCACGGCCTCGGCCGAATTGGTGCTGACGAGCCGGATCGCCTCAGGCAGCGCGACTTCGCCGCTCTCGGCCAGCAGGAACGCCGCCTGCACCATGCTGAAGGGCACGTAGTCCGATGACAGGATGTCGAGGACGCCGCGGCGCAGGAGCTCGATCGCCGAGATGTTGCCCGAGTGGGACCCGCCGCGCACGATGTTCGGCGCGCCCATCAGGACGTGCAGGCCGGCCTGGCGCGAGGCCTCGGCAGCGGCCATCGTCGTCGGGAACTCGGCGACCGAGGTTCCGAGCTCGATCGCTTCGGCGACGTGTTCTGGCGTCGCGTCGTCGTGGCTCGCGACGGCGATGCCGCGCGCCCGGCAGGCCTCGGAAATCTCCTTGCGGCTCATCGGAGCGAAGGCTGCGGAGTCGGCCAGCCGTTTGTTGCTGAAGGCCTCGAACTCGGCGTCGGAAAGCGCCAGCTTCTTCTGGTAGTACGTGCGGTATGCGCCGAGATCGGCAAACTGCCGCTGGCCCGGAGCGTGATCCATCAGCGAGACGAGCTTCAGCCGCGGATTGTCCTCGATCCGGCGAAAGCCGTCGACCACGTCGCCGGCGGAAACTTCGCAGCGCAAGTGGATGAAGTGGTCGGCCCGCAGCCGGTTCTCGTCCACGGCGCGCCCGATCATCCGGCCCATCTCGGCCATGTCGGCGGAGGTGAGCGTGGCGTTTTCATCGGTGCCGACGCGCAAGGCGTCGAAGACGGTGGTGATGCCGGAGCCGGCGATCTGTGCGTCGTGGGCCTGGATGGCCGCCATCTTGTTCCACAGGACCTTCGGGCGCGGAATGTAGTGTCCTTCGATGTGGTCGGTGTGGAGCTCCACCAGGCCGGGGATCAGCGTATCGCCGGCCATGTCCTCGCCGGCTGCCGGACCGTCTCCGATCGCGGCGATGCGCCCCTCGCGCAGCACCAGGTGCCCCTCGATCTCGATATCGGGCAGGACGATGCGGGCATTGGTCAGTACGGTTTCGGTCATTGGGTCTCTGCGGGTTCGAAGGGGTGCAGCGAATGCACGCGGAAGGGCTCGCCCGGCGCCGGCTCGAGGACGAGCGCCAGCTGGTCGATCAGCAAGGCTTGGCCGTCCAGCGCTCCGAACTGCGCGCCGAGCCGGGCACGGACCTCGCTGCGGCGCGCCTCGTCCACCGCTCCGGTCAGGGTCATGTGGAAGCGGAAGTCGTCGAGGACGTGGGGATAGCCGAAGCGCTCGAGGTGGTCGCGCTGTCGTTCGGTCAGCCGCTCCGGTCGGCGGCGCGCGACCTCGGCCTCGGTGAGGGGCGCGCGGAACGGCTCGAAGGCGGTGACGATGGCCGCTTCGAGATCCGAGAGGGCGGCAGGCGGTGCCTTCGGCACGAAGGCGAAGAACGAACCGAGCGCGGCGATTGTGAGTTCGTCGATCGCGAAGGTCTGCCGCGTCGATGCGAAGGCGGCGAGCGCCTCGTCGAGCTGCTCGAGCTGGACGCCGTGGCGAAGGCGGAATGGCGCCTTCATCGTGGCGTGGAAGCCGTAGCGGGCCGGCTCGGCCACCAGCGCGTCGAGCACGGGCTCGGGTGCACGGGTCGGCTCGCCGTCGAAGGCACTCCGGCCGAGCCATTCGGCGGCGGCGCGGGTGAGCGGCGCCCCGGCGGGCGGCGTGAAGTAGATGGCGACGCGCATCAGGTCTCTTACAGGAAGAACTTCCGCAGCTGCTGCGACAGGATGTCGGTGAGGCTGACGGTGACGACGACGACAATGAGGATTGCCGCCGATTCCGGATAGTAGAAGCCGCGGATGGATTCGAACAGCACCTGGCCGATGCCGCCGGCGCCGATGACGCCGAGGATGGTCGCCGAACGGACGTTGGTTTCGAAGCGGTAGAGGAAGTAGGACACCCAGAGCGGCATCACCTGCGGAATGACGCCGAAGATCACCTCCTGCACGCGGGTGGCCCCGGTGGCGCGGATGCCCTCGACGGGCCGCGCGTCGATCGCCTCGACCGCCTCGGAGAAGAGCTTGGCCATGATGCCGGTGTTGTGGACGAAGAGCGCCATCACGCCGGCGAAGGGGCCGAGGCCGACGGCGACGACGAAGAGCACCGCCCAGACCACCTCGTGGATGGCGCGGAAGACGTTCAGCAGCCAGCGGCAGGGATGGACGATCCAGGCGGGCGCCATGTTGTGGGCGGCCAGGATGCCGAGCGGGATCGAGACGATCAGCGACAGGAAGGTGCCCCAGAGCGCGATCTGGAGCGTGACGATCATCTCCTCGACATAGAAGCGCCAGTCGTCGAATTTCGGGTGCAGGAAGCCGCTGGCATACTTCGCCATGTTGCCGGCATCGGTGAAGAGATGCGTCCAGCTCGCCATGTCGGCCGGACCCCAGCTGAGGACGAGCGCCACGGCGAGGCCGAGGAGGATCGCGCCGTTGCCGATCGAGCGCGACCAGTCGCGGCCGGCATTGAGGCTCGGCGCGGCGGCGGGCAGCGACTGGGAGGTCTCGGTCATGGCGGAGCATCCAGCGAGAAACGGGCGGCGAAGGGCAGGGGGCAGTCGGTGCCGGCCGCCGGAGCGGCGACCGGCTCGGACGTCGGTGCGTCCGGATCGGGCGGCGGGCTCAGCTCTGGCCGGCAGCCTTCAGCTTGGCCTCGTACTCGCTCTTCTGCTTCTGCAGCGGCTCGATCTCGGCCTTCTTCTGCTCGTCCGACTTGTTCGGGTCGGCCTGGATGAGCGCGATGCTCTTGGAAGCCTCCATCACGCGGATCGGCAGCAGCTGGTCGTCGCTCGAGGCCTTGAAAGGAGCCCACTGCAGGCCGGCGAGGACGTCCTTCTCGTGCTGCACGTCGCCCTTGGACTGGTCCGTGCCGTAGGTCAGGAAGAAGGTCTTGATCTTCTCCTTGGCCGCATCCGGCAGGTCCTTCGACCAGACGATCGGATCGGACGGGATCAGCGGCGACTTCCACAGGATGCGGATGTTCTTGAAGGCCTCCGGCTGGTTCTTCTCGATCAGCGCGAGGTTCTCGGTGTTGTTCGACGCCGCGTCGACCTGCTCGTTGGCGACCGCCATCGCGTTTGTCTCGTGGTTGGCGTTGGTGACGTTCTTGAAGCACTGCTTCGGGTCGACGCCGTTGGCGCCGAAGACGAACGTCATCGGCACGAGATAGCCGGAGGTCGAGTTCGGGTCGCCGAGGCCGAAGTTCAGCGACTTGTCGCAGGTCAGGAGGTCGTCGATGCTCTGGAGCTTGGAGTCCTTCGGCACCAGGATCAGCGACCAGTAGCCGGGGTTGCCCGAGACGTCGACGGACTGGGCGAAGATCTGGCCGTTGGCGCGGTCGACCGCCTCCATGGCCGACTTGTTGCCGAACCAGGCGACCTGCACCTTGTCGAAGCGCATGCCTTCGATGACGCCCGCATAGTCGGAGGCGTAGAAGGCCTTCACCGTGAGGCCGGTCTCCTTCTCCATGTCGGCCAGGAACGGCTCCCACTTCGGCCTGAGGTTCTGCTGGCTCTCGGTCGAGATGATGCCGAAATTGATCTCCTTCAGGTCCTCGGCGAAGGCCGAGCTGGTCAGGCCGGACGCAAGCGTCAGGGCCGCGATGGTCTTCAGGAACGCGTTCATTCTGGGGTCTTCCCTGTTGGGGTCGTGGGGAGGCGGGTTACGCCGGAACGGGACTGGGTTCGCCCATCCACGGCGCCCTCGACGGGTCGAGCCGGAGCCCGCCGGCCGGACGCTGGTCCGGCAGCACGAGTTCTTCCGAGTCGGCTCCGTAGAGCTCGGTGAGAAAGTCGTTGGTCAGCGCTGCCGAGGGGCCGTCATAGACGATCGATCCGGCGCGCAGCGCGATGGTGCGCGCGCAGTAGCGCCGTGCATATTCGACCTGGTGGAGCGAGACGACGGCGGTGATCCCGTCGCGCCGGTTGATGTCGGCAAGGACGTCCATGACGCGGCGGGCCGAGGCGGGATCGAGCGAGGCGATCGGCTCGTCGGCGAGAAGCAGACGCGACTGCTGGACGAGGCAGCGGGCGATGGCCGCGCGCTGCTGCTGGCCACCGGACAGGGTCGAGGCGCGCTGCCAAGCGACGTCGGGGATGCCGACCCGGGCGAGAGCGGCAAGCGCCTCGAGTTTCTCCTCACGGGTGAAGGCGCCGAGCGTGCCGCGCCAGTCCGGGATGCGGCCGAGATGGCCGACGAGCACATTGGTGATCACCGGGAGGCGCCCGACGAGGTTGAACTGCTGGAAGATGACGCCGATCTCGCGTCGCATCTGCCGCGCGTCTGCGGCGAGACGACCGTTCGCCTGCAACGGCCGGCCGAAGATCTCGATCGCCGAGCCCTCGGCCTCGCCCCGCTCGAGCCCGGCGAGATGGCGGATCAATGTCGACTTGCCCGACCCGGAGGCGCCGATCAGCGCCACCATCTCCCCGGCCGCGATCCTCAGGCTGACGCCCCGGAGCGCCTGCTTGCGGTTGAAGCGTTTGGAGAGATCCTTGACGTCGACGGCCGTCATCGCAGGCCTCCTCAGTTCGTGGATTATCAGGGTTCTAGGAGCATCAGATGTGCGTGCGATGACGTGCGGATGACGCTGCCATGACAATCGCCGCGTCCGACGGATCCGCTAGGACGCGTCGTAGCGGTCGAGGAATGCGCCCGCGTCGAGCGCCCGGAAATCGGCGAGGGCCGAATGCAGTCGCTCGTGCGGCCAGTCCCACCAGGCGAGGGCGTCCATGCGTTCGCCGATCCCGTCGGCGAAGCGTGCGCGGATCAGGCGCGCCGGCACGCCGCCGACGATCGTGTACGGGGCGACATCCCTGGAGACGACCGCACCGGCGCCGATCACCGCGCCGTTGCCCACCGACACGCCCGGCAGCAGCGTCGCGCCATGGCCGATCCACACGTCGTGGCCGATGGTGACGCGGTTCTCGCGCCGCCAGTCGAAGAAGCTCGCCTCGTTGGCTTCACCCTCGAAATAGTCGCCGGCGCGGTAGGTGAAGTGGTGGAGGCTCGCCCGCCAGGTCGGATGGTTGGTGGCGTTGATGCGCACCGCCGCGGCGATGTTGACGAACTTGCCGACCTCGACGCACCAGAGGCTGCAGTCCTGCATCACGTAGGAATAGTCGCCGAGCGTCGTTTCGGAGAGGCGCGAGCGCTCGGCGACTTCCGTGTAGCGGCCGAGCACGGACTGCTCGACCGACGCGGTCGGGTGGATGAGGGGCGTGTCGGACAGCTTCGTGGTCATGCCGCCCGCCGCGCCGAGAAGGCGGAGACGTCGACGATGCGGGTCGCCACCCGCTCGCGCACGACTTCGTCGTGGAAGATGCCGAGGATCGCCGTGCCCTTCGCGAGCTTGTCCTCGATCATGCCGGAGACCACGTCGCGGTTGTAGGCATCGAGCGAAGCCGTCGGCTCGTCGAGAAGGAGCACCGGGTGGTCGGTGATGAAGCCGCGAGCGATGTTCACCCGCTGCTTCTCGCCGCCCGAGAAGGTCGCCGGCGGCAGACCGAACAGCGTCTCCGGCAGGTTCAGCTGGACGAGAAGGCGTCGCGCCTCGTCACGCGCCGCCGCCATCGGCCTGCCGCGCTCGATCAGCGGTGCCGCGACAACGTCGAGTGCCGCGACGCGCGGGATCGCCCGCAGGAACTGACTGACATAGCCGATCGTCGAGCGACGCAACTCGATGATGGCGCGCGGCTCGGCGCTCGCAAGGTCGACCGGCTCGCTCGCGTCCGGGTGGCGGACGAGAATCGCTCCGCCATCGACGGCGTAGTTGCCGTAGACCATGCGCAGGATCGACGACTTGCCGACGCCGGATGGGCCGCCGAGCACGACGCACTCGCCGGAGAGGACGTCGAAGCGGGCGTCGTCGACGACAGGCAGGTGGACGCCGCCGCGCAGGTGCATCGTGAACGACTTGCGAACGCCGCGGACGGAGAGGAGGGGCACGGTCATCTCAGCTCTCCGGGATCGAGGCGACGAGCAGCTGCGTGTAGGCGTGCTGCGGGTCGTCGAGGACGCGATCGGTGAGGCCGGTCTCGATCACCCGGCCGCGCTGCATGACGATCATGCGCTGCGACAGGAGGCGGGCGACGGCGAGGTCGTGCGTGACGATCACCACCGCGAGGCCCATCTCGGCGACGAGGGTCCGGATCAGGTCGAGCAGGCGCGCCTGCACCGAGACGTCGAGGCCGCCGGTCGGCTCGTCCATGAAGACGAGGCGGGGTGCGGTGACGAGGTTGCGGGCGATCTGCAGCCGCTGGCGCATGCCGCCGGAGAAGGCGACGGGCCGGTCGTCAATGCGGTCCGCGGCGATCTCGACCCGGCCGAGCCAGTCGAGTGCGGTGTCGCGGATCTGGCCGTAATGGCGCTCGCCGACCGCCATCAGGCGTTCTCCGACATTGGCGCCGGCCGAGACGCGCATCCTGAGGCCGTCCGCCGCATGCTGGTGGACGAAGCCCCAGTCGGTGCGCATCAGGAGCCGCCGTTCGGCCTCGCCGAGACTCGCGAGGTCGCGCATCGCACCGTCGCGCATGCGGTAGGACACGCTGCCGCTCGTCGGCTCGAGGCGCGTCGCCATGCAGTTGAGGAGCGTTGTCTTGCCCGAGCCGGACTCACCGACGATGGCCAGCACCTCGCCCGGCCAGACGTCGAGGGAAACGGCCTTGCAGCCGATGCGGTCGCCGTAGCGCTTGGTCAGGTCGCGGACGGAGAGGAGAGGGGAGGTCATGGGCGGGCCCTCCGCAGGCTCGGCCGGGTCGGGCAAAACACCGATGCGAGGTGCTGGCGAGACGTTTCGAGCCGGCCTAGCGTGGCTGGATGTCGAAGAGGCGCATCTTCGAGCTCGACACGGCATTCGTCTACGCCGATCGCTGATACGCCTATGGTGAGACCCGGATGGCCGACCCTGGGCTCGTCGGTGGCTGCGAGGATGCCGCGTGCCCCGGTCACGTCCATCGCTGCGCCATTGCAGCCCGGCTGGCCGATCAGTGCGAGAATGGTCGGCATGTTCGCCTTCCCATCGCTGCGGAAGGAGAGTTTGCTCACGAGGCGTCTCCCTCGCTCGCCGCCGGCCCGTTCGGGCTATCGGCCTTGCCGGAGCCATCCTGCGGGCCCGTGAACCCGGCCGCGCGCCGCTCCTCGCAATGGTCGGTATCCGAACACACGAAGATCCGGCCGCCCCGGTCGTCGGTCACCACCTCGTCGAGGTAGACGCCTTTCGCGCTGCAGAGCGCGCAGGGTTGCTCGAAGTGCTGCACCGCGAAGGGATGATCTTCGAAGTCGAGGCTGACGACGTCGGTGTAGGGCGGCAGCGCGTAGATGCGCTTCTCTCGCCCGGCGCCGAAGAGCTGCAGCGCCGGCGAGCGGTGCATCTTCGGATTGTCGAATTTCGGGATCGGCGAGGGGTCCATCACGTAGCGCCCCTCGACCTTCACCGGATAGGCGTAGGTGGTGGCGATGTGGCCGTGCCGGGCGATGTCCTCGTAGAGCTTGACGTGCATCAGCCCGTATTCCTCGAGCGCATGCATCACCCGCGTCTCGGTCTCGCGCGGTTCGAGGTAGCGCAGCGGCTCGGGGATCGGCACCTGGAAGACGATGGTCTGGGCTTCGGCGAGCGGCGTCTCCGGCATCCGGTGGCGGGTCTGGATGATCGTCGCCTCGCGGGTGCGCGTCGTCACCGCGACCTTCGCGGTCTTCTCGAAGAAGGCGCGGATCGAGACGGCGTTGGTGGTGTCGTCGGCGCCCTGGTCGATGACCTTGAGGATGTCGTGCGGCCCGATGATCGCGGCGGTGACCTGCACACCGCCGGTGCCCCAGCCGTAGGGCATCGGCATCTCGCGGCTGGCAAAGGGCACCTGGTAGCCGGGGATCGCGATCGCCTTCAGGATCGCGCGGCGGATCATGCGCTTGGTCTGCTCGTCGAGATAGGCGAAGTTGTAGGTGGGAAGGGCGCTCATTCTGCGGCCTCGCGGTCGTCGCCGGACGCGCTCTCGTCGCTCGCCGCGGCCTGCGTCGCCTGCGCCCGGCGCATCCGGCGCACGAGGTCGAGTTCGGCTTGGAAGTCGACGTAGTGCGGCAGCTTCAGGTGCTCGACGAAGCCGGTCGCCTGGACGTTGTCGGAGTGGGCGAGGACAAACTCCTCGTCCTGCGCCGGGGCGTTGCGCTCCTCGCCGAACTCGTCGGCCCTGAGCGCCCGGTCGACGAGGCTCATCGCCATCGCCTTGCGCTCGGACTGGCCGAAGACGAGACCGTAGCCCCGGGTGAACTGCGGCGGCTCCTTCGCCGAGCCCTTGAACTGGGCGACCATCTGGCATTCGGTCAGACGCACGCGGCCGATGGTGACGGGGAAGCCCACCTCCGGCATCTCGACCTCGACGTCGACGAGGCCGATGCGGATCTCGCCCACGAAGGGATGGGTGCGCGCAAAGCCGCGCTGGGTCGAATAGCCGAGCGCCAGCAGGAAGCCTTCGTCGCCGCGCGCCAGCGCCTGCAGGCGCAGGTCGCGACCCGCCGGAAACTCCAGCGGCTCGCGCGTCAGGTCGCCCGGTTCCCGGTCGTCCGGTTGGTCCGGTTCGATCAGCCCGTCCTGGCCGAGGATGTCAGTCACGCGCGGGCAGCCCGCGTCGGTTCGCGCGCGCCGCAGCGGCGGCTCGACCGGCACGTCGCCCGTCATCGACGGATCGATCAGCCGGTGCGTGTAGTCGAAGGTCGGACCGAGCAGCTGGCCACCGGGCAGGTCCTTGTAGGTGGCCGAGACGCGCCGCTCGATCCGCATCCGCCCGGTGTCCACCGGCACGGCATTGCCGAAGCGGGGCAGGGTGGTACGGTAGGCGCGGATCAGGAAGATCGCCTCGATCAGGTCGCCGCGGGCCTGGCGCACGGCCATGGCCGCGAGCTCCGGGTCGTAGAGCGAGCCTTCGGCCATCGCCCGGTCGACGGCGAGCGCCAGCTGCCCGGCGATCTGCTCCAGCGTCAGCGCCGGCACCGATGCGTCGCCGCGCCGGCGGTCGGCGAGCAGGCGATGGGCGTTCGCGATGGCAGCCTCGCCACCCTTGACGGCCACGTACATCGTCAGCCCTCCATCACGCGGGTGGTGCGGGGCAGGGCCATCGCCCGGTCCTCGCAGACGAGGAGAAGATCGACGCCGCGGGGAAAGCGCCGGGCATTTTCGTGCCACTGCGCGGCGAAGTCCGCGGGCAGTCCGGCGACCTCGACCCGCGTCTCGGCCTCGATGCCGGGGCCGGCGAGCCGCAGCGGCAGGCCGCCGTCGAGCGCGTCGACGGTCAGAAGGATGGTGGTCGAGCGGTCGGGGTAGGCGTCGATCCCCTGCGCGAACTGCCCGAGGGCGGGCAGCGCAGCTGGGTCGCAGCACAAGGCAAACCGCGCCGCGTCCGGCACGTCCACGACCCCTGCGCCGGTGTGGAAGGCGAGCCAGTCCGCCATGCCCGCCTGCCGCGCTGCCGCATCCAGCCAGACCGGCGTGTCGTAGTCGGCGAGCGTCGCGAGGGCCGCGCCGGCGGCTGGCGAAACCGGCCGTGGCGGGCGGGCAAGGCCGCCGAGTTCGGCGATCGTGCCGGGACGGGCGAAGGCGTTCATGATCCGCACGAAGGCGGCCTGTGCGTCGAAGACCGGATCGGCGAACCCGCCGTCCAGAAGAGCGGCGTCCTGCATCGGGGCAGCGACCATCAGTCGTCCTCCCCCCGCAGCATGGTGAAGAAATCGACCCGCGTCGCTTCGGTCTCCTCGGCCGACAGACGATCGGCTTCGGCCAGGGCAACGAGTGTCGGCGCGATCACTTCCGTCTCGATCCGCCCGCGCCAGTCGGCGCGCTGCCAGCCGGCATCGAACAGCGCCGCGAGCCGGGCGTGCTCGGCGTCTCGGCCGAGCACCATCGCGTGGCCGACCTCGCCGGACGCCAGCCGCACCGAAGCGCGCGCGACGCTCGCCTCCCCGAGGTTGAACGGTGCACCGCCGCCGCCGATCCGTCCCCGCAGCATGATGAGCCCAGCCTCGGGACCCCGCAGTGCGCTGGCTTCCAAACGCCCGGCGATCCGCTGCCAGGCGGCAAGCAGAGCCTGTGTATCGGCGGCAGCGAAGGCCTCCATGGCGCGGCGGCGAGCGGCGTTCGGTGCTGTCTCGGTCGAACTCGACATCGGCGTCTCCTTGTTGTCTAGTTGATTAGACAACTCGATCTACCAATGCTATCTACACCCTTGCGCATGACAGCGGAATGACGCTGCGGCGCATTCGGGAGGGAAATCTTGAGCCAGGCATCCGACGGGGTCGCCGTCTGGCGGCGAGTGGCGGACCAGCTGCGCGACCTCGCTGCGACGGGCGTGGAGAAGCTGCCCGTCGAGAGCGAGCTGGCGGCCCGCTTCGGGGTCAATCGCCACACCGTGCGCCGTGCCATCGCCGCGCTCGCGGCCGAAGGGCTGGTACGGTCGGAGCGCGGCCGCGGGACCTTCGTCGAGCCGATGCCGGCGCGGCTCGTCTATCCCGTCGGCGCGCGCACGCGCTTCACCGAGAACATCTCGCGCGAGCACCGCCAGCCCTCCGGCCGGCTGATCCAGTCCACCCGCGAACTCGCGGACGCGGCGCGCGGCGCGGCGCTCGGCCTGCGCCCCGGCGCCCCGCTGCAGCGCCTCGACGTGATGGGCGTCGCGGACGGCGTGCCGCTCTCGCTGTCGAGCAACTGGTTCTCGCAGGAGCGCTTTCCGACCATCGTGGCCGCCTATGCCGAAACCGGCTCCATCACAAAGGCGCTGCGGCTCTGCGGCGTCACCGACTATCGCCGGCACCACACCAAGCTTCGAGCGGATCGGGTGGCGCCGCAGGATGCCCGCCACCTCGCATGCGCCACCGACGCGATCGTGATGATCGCCGAAACGGTCAACTATGATCTCGACGAACGCCCCATTCAGGCCTCGCAGACGCGCTTTCTCGCCGAACGGGTGGAACTGTCCTTCGAGGCGTGAGACGCGTCATCTGCCTGCAATGCTCCGCGGCTAAGCGCTGCCGCTGATTTGAGGAGAACGATATGACCCTGGCAGCCTTCACGCGCGACGGGCGGTTTCTGCGCGGCAATATCCATACGCATTCGACCCGTTCGGACGGCGCCCTTTCGCCGGACGAGGTGGCGCAGACCTACGCGGAGGCCGGGTACGACTTTCTCTGCCTGTCCGACCACTTCCTGCCGGCCTACGGCTTCCCGATCGTCGACACGACGCCCTACCGCACCAACCGCTTCACCACGATCATGGGCGCCGAGGTGCATGCGCCGGCGAACAGTCACGGCGAGGCCTGGCACATCCTGGCGGCCGGCCTGCCGCTCGATTTCGAGCCGACGGGCGAGGGCGAGAGCGGCGTCGAGCTCGCACGGCGCTGCGCCGAGGCCGGCGCCTTCGTCGGCATCGCGCATCCGCAGTGGTCGGGCCTGACGATCGAGGACGGACGCGCGCTCGCCGCGATCGCCCACGCCGTCGAGATCTACAACTACACCTGCGACATCGAGTGCGCCCGCCCGGACGGCACCTATCTGCTCGATCAGCTCCTCAACGAGGGCCATCGGCTCAACGCCTATGCGGCCGACGACGCGCACTTCAGATGGGCCGACGCCTGCGGCGGCTGGATGATGGTCAAAGCCGGGGCGAACGAGCCGGAGGCGATCCTCGCCGCGATGCGCGAGGGCGCGTTCTACTCCAGCACCGGACCGCTCATCCATTCGATCGCGGTCGATGGCGACGACGTCGAGGTCGAGTGCTCCCCGGCGGCAAGCGTCGCCATCCTCGGCCGCGGCACGCGGGCCGAGACGGTGCAGGCGCGCCAGACGAGCCGCGCGCGGCTGCCGCTCGAGCGCTTTGCCGGCGACTGGTTCCGCGTCGTGGTGCGCGATGCCGCCGGCAAGCACGCCTGGTCGAACCCGGTCTGGCTGGACTGAAGCCTGCGACGCTCGAGTACCGGCTGCCGGGGCTCCCCTAAGGTCCCGGGCCGCCTCGCGATCCCTGCAGGCGGCGAGGGCATTCGGTATTTCGCCGATGGGCAACGGCGGCCGAATGGGTTCCCGGAGGTCCGACGGCTCAGCCGGTGATCTCGCTCCCGCGATAGCCTTGCATGAACAGCAGCGCCGTCAGGTCGGCGTGATCGATGCGGTGCGGCGCGGCGGCGGCGACCGCCGGCTTGGCGTGCAGCGCGACGCCGGTGCCGGCCGCCTCGATCATCGCGAGGTCGTTGGCGCCGTCGCCGACCACGATCGCGTCGGCCGGCGTCAAGCCGCGCAGTTCGGCGATCTCGAGAAGTGCGGCGAGCTTCGCCTCGCGGCCGAGGATCGGCTCCTCCACCTCACCGGTGAGGGTGCCCGCCGCGATCCGCAGCCGGTTGGCCCGGTTCTCGTCGAAGCCGAGCATCGCCGCGATGCGGGTCGTGAACACGGTGAAGCCGCCGGAGATCAGCGCCGTATGCGCGCGGTTCGCCCGCATCGTTGCGACCAGCTCACGGCCGCCCGGCGCCAGCGTGATGCGGCCCTTGATGACCGCGTCGACGACGCCTTCGGACAGGCCCTTCAACAGCGCCACCCGCTCCCGGAGCGCGGGCTCGAAGGCGATTTCGCCGTTCATCGCCCGAGCGGTGATCGCCGCGACGCGGTCCTTGATCCCCACCTCGGCGGCCAACTCGTCGATGCACTCCTGCTCAATCATGGTGGAATCCATGTCGGCAAGGAGAATCCGCTTGCGCCGCGTCGCCACCTCTTGCACCACGCAGTCGATCGCGACCTCGCCGCAGCGCGCGCGCAGCTCGGCCAGCACCGCCGCGTCCGGCGCTGCCTCGAGGTGCAGATCGCAGGCGACCGCCGGCTCCAGCCAGTCCACCGCACCGCCGACGAGCCGAGCGGCCATGGCGGCAAGGTCATCGGCAAGGTCGGCGCGGGCACGGGCGGAGACGAGGGTGACGACGGGCATGGAGCGATTGCGGTGAGCGAGAGGTGGAGCGCGATCCTCCTAGCCGGGCCCACCGCGAGCGGCAAGTCGCGCCTCGCGCTCGAGCTGGCGCAGCGCTTCGCCGGCACGGTGATCAATGCCGATTCCATGCAGGTCTATGACGGGCTGTCGATCCTGACCGCGCGGCCGGATGAGGCGGATCTGTCGGCCGCGCCACACCGCCTCTATGGCCATGTCGACCCCGCGTCGGTGTATTCCGCCGGGGCCTGGCTGCGCGATCTGGAGCCGGTGGTCGCCGAGGTCCGCGCCGCGGGCCGTCTGCCGATCCTGTGCGGCGGTACCGGGCTCTATTTCCGCGCGGTCGCCGGCGGGCTCGACCCGATGCCCGTGGTCCCGGACGAGGTCCGGGCGCGCTGGCGGGCGCGGCACGAGGTGGAGGGGAGCGCAGCGCTCCACGCGGTCCTTGCGAACCGCGATGCGCAAGCGGCGACCCGCATCGGGCCGAGCGACGCACAGCGCATCCTGCGCGCGCTCGAACTCATCGAGGCCACCGGCGAGCCGCTTTCGCGCGTTCAGACCGGCGCCGGCACGCCGCTCATCGACGGCGAACGGGCGCTCAAGCTCGTGCTGGCGCCCGACCGGGCGGTGCTGCGTCGGCGTATCGCCGAGCGCTTCGCCGCGATGGTGGCGGCTGGCGCACTGGAAGAGGTCGCCGAATTTCGCAAGCGGCCGGGCGCGACGACCGGCGGCGCGAGCCGGGCGATCGGCCTCGCTGAGCTCGGCGCTCATCTCGACGGCCAAATCGGACTTCGGGATGCGCTCGAACGTTCGATCACCCGCACCCGGCAATATGCCAAGCGCCAGGAGACCTGGTTCCGGCACCAGCTCGACGCCTCGTGGCGGCGGCTGGGCGACGCGTGGGAGCTTGCGACCGCCGAGCTGCTGCGGTCGCCCTAGGTTCCTCGCCGTCCCGCCCATCGCGTTTTGACGTTGACGCGATGGTCCTCCTGCGCTTAACCTCTCCGGCATGAGCGGAATCATTCTCCTCGTAAGAAGGCGCACACGCGTGGCGGTCGACTGACCGCCCGGCTATAGCCACGTGTGCGCGATCCAAAGGCCCCCGAGAGGGCCTTTTTTATTGCTCAAATTCCTGCGACAGCGTGCCGAGGCCGCCGAGCAGCCCCCTCAGACCAGAAGACGGACGAGACGCAATGACCGACAGCCAACGGCAGATGACCGGCGCCGAAATGGTCGTGCAGGCCCTCAAGGATCATGGTGTCGAACACCTGTTCGGCTATCCCGGCGGCGCCGTGCTGCCGATCTACGACGCGCTGTTCCAGCAGGAGGACGTCCGGCACATCCTGGTCCGGCACGAGCAGGGCGCTGGCCACGCGGCCGAGGGCTATGCCCGGTCGACCGGCAAGCCCGGCGTCATGCTGGTGACCTCCGGCCCCGGTGCCACCAACGCTGTGACGCCGCTGCAGGACGCGCTGATGGACTCGATTCCGCTGGTCTGCATCACCGGCCAAGTGCCGACGACGCTGATCGGCTCGGACGCGTTCCAGGAGTGCGACACGGTGGGCATCACCCGGCCCTGCACCAAGCACAACTGGCTGGTGAAGTCGGTCGCCGACCTGCCGCGCATCCTGCACGAGGCCTTCTATGTCGCGACCTCCGGCCGCCCGGGCCCGGTCGTGGTCGACATCCCGAAGGACGTGCAGTTCGCGACCGGCACCTATACGCCGCCGGCACCGACCGACGCGCACAAGACCTACCAGCCGAAGCGCAGCCCGGAGATCGAGCGCATTCGCGCCGCGATCGAGCTGATGGCCGCCGCGAAGCGCCCGATCCTCTACACCGGCGGCGGCGTGATCAATTCGGGCCCGCAGGCGAGCCAGCTGCTGCGCGAGCTCGTCAGCCTGACCGGCTTCCCGATCACCTCGACCCTCATGGGTCTCGGCGCCTACCCGGCGTCCGGGGACAACTGGCTCGGCATGCTCGGCATGCACGGCACCTACGAAGCCAACATGGCGATGCACGACTGCGACCTGATGGTCTGCATCGGCGCACGCTTCGACGACCGTATCACCGGCCGGCTCGATGCCTTCTCGCCGGGATCGCGCAAGATCCACATCGACATCGATCCGTCCTCGATCAACAAGACGGTGCATGTCGATCTGCCAATCATCGGCGACGTCGGCGCCGTTCTGGCCGACATCGTCGGCGCGTGGCGCCAGATGGCGGGCGATGCCAAGCCGGCGCGGCTCGCCGACTGGTGGCGCCAGATCGCGCTCTGGCGCGGGCGCAACTGCCTGAACTACAAGCCGAATGCCGACGTCATCATGCCGCAATACGCGGTCCAGCGGCTCTACGAGCTGACCCGCGACCGCGAGACCTACATCACCACCGAGGTCGGCCAGCACCAGATGTGGGCCGCGCAGTTCTACGGCTTCGAAGAGCCCAACCGCTGGATGACGTCGGGCGGGCTCGGCACCATGGGCTACGGCCTGCCGGCCGCGCTCGGGGTGCAGATCGCCCATCCGGACGCGCTTGTCGTCGATATCGCCGGTGATGCCTCGGTGCTGATGACGATGCAGGAGATGTCGGCGGCGGTGCAGCACGACGCGCCGATCAAGATCTTCATCCTCAACAACCAGTACATGGGGATGGTGCGCCAGTGGCAGCAGCTGCTGCACGGCAACCGCCTGTCGAACTCCTACACCGAGGCGCTGCCGGACTTCGTCAAGCTGGCCGAGGCCTATGGCTGCGTCGGCCTGCGCTGCCAGAAGCCGGGCGACCTCGACGACGCCATCCAGGAGATGATCGACGTGCGCCGGCCGGTGCTCTTCGACTGCCGCGTCGCCAATCTCGCCAACTGCTTCCCGATGATCCCGTCGGGCAAGGCGCACAACGAGATCCTGTTGCCGGACGAGGCGACGGACGAAGCCGTCGCCACCGCCATCGACGCCAAGGGCAGGGCGCTTGTCTGACGCATCGCGGCTTGCGATCGGGTCGCCGGCATTCGGCCGGCGCCCGAAGGTTCGGCCCCGGTCAGCGGTCGAAGCGCACGTCCCGGCCGTCCGACCGGATCTCGAGCTCGAAGCGCTGCTGCCGGTCGTCGGTGCCGCAGAACACGTAGTAGCCGCGATAGTTGTCGCGGATCGACAGCGTCACCCGCTCGACGTCGAAGCCCGCGAGGAGCGCGTCGGCGATCCGGGTAACGCGCTGCGGCACGGCGTCGGCTGCGATCTCGCGGTCGATCTGCACGATCCGGCCATCGCGCTCGACGTCGACGCGCACCGCGTCGCCCTCATCGGTCGCTCCGGCGAGACCGTAGACCTCGGTCTCGCCTTCACCGGACACGGCGACGGAGGCAAAGCGTGCCTCGGGCACGGCGAGCCGGGCCGCGGTGAGGGCCGCGACCGGCACCGGCACCATGTCGGACCCGGCGTTGGCCGCCGTCTCGCCCTCGATCCGTTCACCGCTCTTCGGCGCGCCGGTGACGCGCGCGGCACCCTCCGGCGCGGCCGCCTCGGCCGCGACGGGCGCCTTGTCGCCGGCGTCGGGCTCGGTCGCCGGCTGCTCCGGCGTTCCAGTCGAGGGGACCGCCTCGGTGGTCTCTGGAGCACCACTCTCGGCGCCGTTCTCTGGGGCAGCGGTCTGCAACTGCTCGGCGACGGTGGCACCGGCTGCTGCGGGCGTCGGCTCGCCGGCGGCCGAAGGGCTCGCGCTCGCCTCGCCTTCAGCCGGCGTGCTCCCCGTAGCAGGCTCGGCCGCAACCTGCGGGGGTTCGCCCTGCTCCGTCGTAGCGCTGAGCGTTTCGGCGACGGCTCCGGGCGCGGGCTCCGCCGGCGCTGTCGCAGCGGCGGCCTCGGTGGGCGGCAAGGGCGCAGTCCCCGCTACCTCGGCGCTTTCGGCCGGCGGAGCCGGTTCAGCGCTCGTGCCGGCATGGCCCTGATCGGTTGGAGCCGTGGCATCGACTCCCGGTGCAACCGGGCTCGCCGCTTCGGCTGCGGGCGTGGCGGGCTTCGTCGTGCCTGGGGTGCCGTCGGCACCTGCCGCGGTCTGCATCTGCTCGGCGACGGTCGCGCCGTCGTCCGTTCCGCTCTCGCCCGTCGCAGGCGCCTCGGCCACGGCCGCGCCGGCCTCCGGCGTCGTGCCGAGCGCGGGCTCGGCGGGCACCTGCGCGGCCTCGCCCGGCGCGTCGCTGCCGGCTGCCTCGTTGCCCGCGTCCGGGCGGGGCGCGGCGATCTCGGCCGTGGTCGAGTCGGCGCCGAGCGGCACGGCCGTCAGCTCGCCCTCGATGCAGGCGAGGCGGTAGTCGCCCTCCTGGCCCTGCACCTGGATCACCAGGTCGAAGCCGGCCTCACTGGTCGCCGGCGTGCAGCGCGCGGCCTGCGCACCGGCTGTTCCGGCCGCCACGCCGGCGAGCGCGAGGCCCGACATCATCAACAGTCGCGTACCCGTCATGATCGTCATCCCTTTGCTGTTGCGGGGTCCGCGCGACATCATCCCCTGTCGCCGCGAAGTTTGGCAGTCGATGATGGGAGGCATATGACGATGCCGCCCATTCGCTGACTCTCGATCGACACTCAACCTCTTCATGCCCACGCGATGAGCGCCCGGAAGGACGACCCGATGAACCAGCCCCTGCAGCCGCCCGCCTCGGCCTACTTCATCACCGAGGAGAAGGAGCCGAGCGAAACGCGGACGCTCGCCGTCCTCGTCGACAACGAGCCGGGCGTGCTCGCCCGCGTCATCGGGCTGTTCTCCGGCCGCGGCTACAACATCGAGAGCCTGACGGTGTCGGAGACCGAGCACGAGAAGCATCTGTCGCGCATCACGATCGTGACCAGCGGCGCCCCGCACATCTTCGGCCAGATCAAGAGCCAGCTGGAGCGCATCGTGCCGGTGCACCGGGTCGTCGACCTGACGCTGACGGCGCGCGCGCACGGCCAGGACGGCGCAATCGAGCGGGAGCTCGCCATCGTCAAGGTCGCGGGCAAGGGCGAGCAGCGGCTCGAGGCCCTGCGCCTCGCCGATGCCTTCAAGGCCGAGGTGGTGGACGCGACGACCGAGCACTTCATCTTCCAGATCACCGGCCGCGTCTCCAAGATCGACCAGTTCATCGCCATCGTCGCGCCGCTCGGGCTGGTCGAGATCTGCCGCACCGGCGTGGCCGCGCTCACCCGCGGCAAGGACGGCATGTAGCCGCCTCTCCGTCGCCGATCGCCCGTCGGCCGTTGCACCGGCCGCGGGCTCCCAGCCTGTCCTCGACCCGCCGCCGTCCGGCGGCCGGACGACCTCCTCACCGCCGGAGCTTCTCTCCCGTGACCGCCGACACCTCTCTCGCCGCTCTCGGCTTCGCCCTCGTCGCGTCGCTGACGCCGGGGCCGAACAACGTCATGCTGCTGGCCTCCGGCGTCAATTTCGGCTTCCGCCGGACGATTCCGCACATGCTCGGCATCGCCATCGGCTTCTCGGTTCTGCTCGTCGCCGTGGGGGCCGGCCTCGGGGCCTTGCTGGCCGCCTTTCCCGCGCTGCATCTCGCGCTCAAGGTCGCCGGCGGCGCCTACCTCCTCTACCTCGCCTGGAAGATCGGCACGGCACGGACGCTCTCGACCGCCGGCCCGAACGGCGAGCGGCCGATGACGCTGCTGCAGGCGGCGGCCTTCCAGTGGGTCAATCCGAAGGCCTGGGTCTTCGCCATCACCATCGTGGCGCTCTACGCCGACCCGCTGCAGCCGGTCGCCTCGATTGCCGTCGTCGTCGCCGTCTGCCTGATCGCAAGCGCCACCTCCGTCTCCACCTGGGCAGGCTTCGGGCTGATGCTGCGGCAGTTTCTGTCCGATCCGGTCCGGCTGAAGTGGTTCAACATCGCGATGGGGGTCCTTCTGGCGCTGACGCTGATTCCGCTGCTGCTGTGACGGTGGCGGAACGCCTCCCCCGATAGCCGCGGGATCGACTGGAGGCCCGAAGGCGTCCCGCGATCCGATGTCGCGCCCCGCCGACCGCGCGCGGGTGTCACGTTACCGCGCGACCGCGTAGCGCAGATGCACCAGGCCATGCGGCCGAGTCGCGGTGGAGAGAAGGCTCAGTTCGGCCTTGCCCGCCAGCCGCTCGCCGGCGTCGAAGACGCCCTCCACTCCGTCGGCGCCATCGATGGCGGGCGCGATCAGGAGACTGATCTCGTCGACGAGACCTGCAGCCATCAGCCGGCCGTTGGTGGCCCCGCCGCCCTCGAGCAGCAGCGTTCGGATGCCGAAATCTCGCTCCAACACTTCGAGCAACGGGTCGATCGACATCGCTTCGTCCTCCGCGAGGATGTACGAGACGCCAGCGGCAACGAGCCCGGCGAGGTGGCTGTCGGGCACGTCGCGGCCGAGAAGGACGACAACGTGGTCGCCGCCGATGTCGGGCTTGTCGAACTGCAGCTTGCCCGAGCGGTCGATCGTCACGGCATAGCTGCCGGCATCGCGCCGGGCGATGTGCCGCGGTCGCGGCGGCTGCGTGCCGGCGCCCGGCGGGTTGGCCTTGGCCTTGGTCATCTCTGCCATGGTCACCCGGCCCACCAGCCAGGCATCGGCGCCGAATTCTTCGTGGATCGCCTCGTAAACCTCCGACCACGCCTTGCTCGCGCCGTCCGGGCTGGAGGTCCAGCGGCTCGGGTGGATGCGCCCGTCGAGCGAGACGATCATGTGGCAGATGACGTGCGGCTTCATGAGGACCTCCGGTCGATGCGGCCTGAGCCGTCCGGTCGTTCGGCGAGCGCCAGGTGGTGCGGGATGGGTGACGACGGGAGGCTTCGTCGGGTGCGGCGCCGCAGTTGCCTCGAGCCTTGGCCGGATCGTCAGCCGACCTCACCGCCGTAGTCGGCGTCGCTGACCTTCTCCATCCAGGTGACGGCAGAGCCGTCCTTCATTTCGGCGATGGCGACATGCGACATCGCGCAGTCCGGCGATGCGCCGTGCCAGTGCTTCTCGCCTGGCGCGAACCAGACGACGTCGCCGGGCCGGATCTCCTGCACCGGGCCGCCCTCGCTCTGCACCCGGCCGAGGCCGGAGACGACGAGCAGCGTCTGACCGAGCGGGTGGGTGTGCCAGGCAGTGCGCGCGCCCGGCTCGAAGGTGACCGTGGTGCCGCTCAGCGCGCCACTGCCGCTGAACGGCGAGTCGAGGCGCACCGTCCCCGTGAACCAGTCGGCCGGCCCCGGCTTGGAAGCCGCAAAGCCGCTGCGCTTGATGTCCATGATGGATCTCCGTCGATCGTCTTCGGCATGCCGCATTGGCGACTTGCGACAGCATCTAGCAACGGAGCGCGCGCTGGTAAGGCGCTCGACTCATCCGGTCGGATGCCGCCTTTGCCTTCGCTGCCGCCACCTGCCATTCATGCTCCCATGAAGAATCGCAATGCAGGCCCGGCCCGGTGAAGCTCTCCCCGCAGCAGGACGAGGCGCTGAAGGCCGTCGCGCAGTGGCTCGAGGCGCCGGACAAGCCGATCTTCCGGCTGTTCGGCTATGCCGGCACGGGCAAGACGACGCTCGCTCGTCACTTCGCCGAGGGGATCGACGGCGCCGTGCAGTTCGCCGCGTTCACCGGCAAGGCGGCACAGGTGCTGCGCTCGAAGGGCGCCAAGAGCGCCCGCACGCTGCATTCGCTGATCTACCGGCCGCGCGGCGAGGAGACGGTCGAGGACGAGACGGCCGGCACCTCCCGTGTCTCGCCGACCTTCTCGCTCAACCGCCAGAGCCCGGTCGCCAAGGCCAAGCTCATCGTCGTCGACGAGTGCTCGATGGTCGACGAGGCGCTCGGGCGCGACCTCCTGTCCTTCGGCACGCCGGTGCTGGTGCTCGGCGATCCCGGGCAGCTGCCGCCGGTCTCCGGCGGCGGCTTCTTCACCGAGGCCGAGCCGGACTTTCTCCTGACCGAGATCCATCGTCAGGCGCGCGACAACCCGATCATCGATCTCGCGCTCCAGGTGCGCGAGGGCAAGGAGATCATGTATGGCGACTACGGCACCGGCGCCCGCGTGATCTCCAAGCGCGACGTCGACCGCGACGCGGTCATGGCGGCCGACCAGGTGCTGGTCGGCACCAACCGCACGCGCCGGCGCTACAACGCGCGGCTGCGCGAGCTGAAGGGCTTCCAGGGGCCGCTGCCGCTGCCCGGCGACAAGCTGGTGTGCCTGCGCAACGACCCCGCCAAGGGCCTCCTCAACGGTTCGCTCTGGCAGGTGATGACCGCTTCGCCCGAGACGACCAAGCCCGGCACGAACCTCATCGTGAAGCCCGACGACGACGACATCGACAAGGGCGCGGCCAAGATCAAGCTCCTGAAGGCCGCCTTCGAGGATCCGGACGCGGACATCCCCTGGGCGACGAAGAAGCGCTTCGACGACTTCGACTACGGCTATGCGCTGACCGTGCACAAGGCGCAGGGCTCGCAGTGGAACGACGTGATGCTGTTCGACGAGAGCTTCGCCTTCCGCGACACCCGCGAGCGCTGGCTCTACACCGCGATCACCCGCGCCGCCGAGCGGCTGACGATCGTGAAGTGATGCCGGCGCGGCGGGAGATCCGTGCGCGCCGGCATGCTGCGGCTGGGACCGCTCAGCAGCCCTGCGCCGACAGGTAGGCCCGCCGGTTCTCGACCCGATCGAGCTTGATCGAGCAGCTGCCGTCGATCTTGGCGGTGTCTCCGGCGACGAGCTCACGCCGTCCGCTGCCGACGACGAAGAGGGTCGCGCCATTGTCGTGGGTGGCCGAGACGAAGACCTTCTGCGAGCCGAAGCTGCGGGTCTGGCCCGTCTGCAGGCCATCGCCGCCCGACGCGTCGACCGCGGCCGCGCCCTTGTCAGGGGTCTGACCGCCATCGCCCGGCGCCGGCTGCGCGGCTGCTGCCTGACCCGCCGCGGTGGCGCCGGTGTCTCCTCCTGCGCGCGGATCGCTCTGCTGGGCTGCCGGCTGTGTGGACGAGGGCTGGTCCGCCGGCTGCGCCTGATCTGCGCCCGTATTGCCGTGCTGGCCCCCGTCGCATCCGGCGCCTGTGAGCTCGGCTGCGCCGGTCTCGATCGCCGTCAGCGTCACCCTGCAGCCGTTGCCGGCATCGATCGCCGAACCGACGGCGACACGCTGCCGGCTGCCGCCGCTCGGCACCAGCCAAGCGCCGTTTGCGTCGAGGCCCGAGACGAAGACGCGGGTCGATCCCAAGGCGGCCACGCTGCCCGTCGCTGCGCTCGCCTGTGTCCCGGTCCCGGGACTGGCGCTCTGGCCGGTGGCTGCCGGCTGCCCGCTCGCCGGCTCGGGAGATGATGCGCGCCCGGCCGTACCGGCGGACGGCGAGGCGGGCGACTGCGATCCGGAGCCAAGCGAGGCAAGCCTCTGGTCGACCGTGTCGAGCCGCTGGCCGAGCTGTTTCACCGCCTCGCCCAGCGCCGTCAGCTGCTGGGTCACCGGCTGCAGTGCCTGCTGCTGCTGTTCCGCCGAAGCCTCTAGTGCGTCGCCGCGTTTGCCGAGATTCTGCGCCAGCTGGTCGAGCTTTCCGTTGAGGGCCGCAAGCCCCTCGGAGGGGTCGGGCAGGGTGCCGACATGGTCGGCCAGCGACTTGGTCTGATCGCCGATCGCGGTCACCTGCGACTTGAGATCGGCGAGCGGCGCCTCCAGCCCTCCGACCCGGGTGCCGACCGCGTCGATGCGCTGCGACAGGCTGGCTTCGACGTCCGCGACGTCCGGTCCGAGCATCCAGCCGATGAGGAAGCCGACGAAGCCGGCGATCAGAAACGGAATGAACCGCGTTGCAGTCATGGTGCCTCTCTCCCGTGCGGGCCGGTTGGCCCGGCCTTCGCCGCAAGAGTGCGTCAGGAGCCGGAGGCGCGGCAAGCGATCTTTCGGCAGCAGCGGCACACGGCACGGCCATGGCCTCGCGGGCGCTGGCGGGAGCGCGCGCGGCGCGCTATCTCCGCCGCACCCGTTCCCAGGATGCACCGCATGCCGACCGAGCTGTCCGTCAACCTCAACGCCGTCGCCATGCTGCGCAACCGTCGCGACCTGCCATGGCCGAGCGTCACCGGCATGGGCCGCATCGCGCTCGAAGCCGGTGCCCACGGCCTGACGGTGCATCCGCGGCCCGACCAGCGCCACATCCGCTTCTCCGATCTCGCGGATCTGCGCCAGCTGATCGATGCCGAATTTCCTGACGCCGAGTTCAACATCGAAGGCTACCCGTCGGCCGAGTTCCTGGCCTTGATCGAACCGATCCGGCCGGAACAGGTGACCCTCGTCCCGGACGATCCGCGCCAGGCGACCTCCGACCACGGCTGGAACTTCGCCGAGCAGGGCGAGCAGCTGAAGCCGATCGTCGAGCGGCTGAAGGGGAGAGGGGCGCGCGTCTCGCTCTTTGCCGACGCGGATGCCGCGCAGATGCCGGCGGCCGCCGCGACGGGCGCCGACCGCATCGAGCTCTACACCGGCCCCTATGGCGGCACCTTCGATGATCCCGAGGCCGCGGCGCGTGAGGTGCAGCGGCTGGGTCTTGCCGCCGATGCGGCTGTAGCCGAGGGGCTCGGCGTCAATGCCGGGCACGATCTGACGGTTGCCAATCTGCCGGCCCTGGTGCGCCGCATTCCCGATCTCGCCGAGGTGTCGATCGGCCATGGGCTGATCGCCGATGCCTTGGAGCATGGCATGGCCGGAACCGTGCGGCGCTTTCTCGAGGCCTGCGGACACGCCGGCTGAGACCTCCCGTGTCCGTCCGGCGGTTCCACGCTTCGCTTCCGGAGCGCTTGGGAGCCAACCGGGATCATCCCGTCGGGATGGCCTGGCCCTCCGAGTTGGCCGCAAGCCGAGCATCCCCAACGTGAGCCGCCTCGACCGCGCCCGTCTCGGCTGCGCACCCGATCTTGCGCCGAGACTTGCAGCTTGATCTCGATGCCGATAAAGGAGCGTACCGTACGTTACGGTACGGCTGGAGGGTGTTTGAACGGATGCAGGCGGCGCAGACGATAGCGCAAGAGGGGCTGGAAGCGCCGACGGAGCGTCAGCGCGCGGTCCTCGATGCGGCGCTGGCCCTTCTCGTCGATCCAAACGAGACCCTGACGATGACCAGCGTCGCGCGGCGCGCCAGTTGCTCGAAGGAAACGCTCTACAAGTGGTTCGGCGACCGCGACGGCCTTCTGACCGCGACCGTCCAGTGGCAGGCAGCAAAGGTCCGCGCCGTCCAGCTTCCGCAAGCCGGGCTCGACCGCACGGCGCTGGCTGGCGCGCTGGAGCAGTTCGCCGCCGACTGGCTGCGCGTTCTCTCAGGCACGACCTCGGTCGCCCTGAACCGGCTGGCGATTGGACAGGCGCAGACGCTGCGCGGCGATCTCGGCCGCATCGTGCTGGAGAACGGGCCGGTCGCCATGGGGCGACGCCTGCGGCCGGTGCTGGAGGCCGGGCAGGCGGCTGGGCTGATCGCCTGCGACGACGTCGAGACGGCCTTCCGGACCTTCTTCGGGCTCGTCGTGCGCGACCTCCAGATCCGCCTCCTCCTCGGCGACCGGCTGGCGCCGGGCGAGACGGAAATCCGGCGCGAGGCCATGCGGGCCACGCAACAGTTCCTCGCCCTCTACGGGGCGGGCACCGGGCAGAACGCCCATCACTTGCAGCAGGAAGGAACACGCTGATGCGCGTCTATTACGATCGCGACGCCGATCTCAATCTGATCAAGGGCAAGAAGGTCGCCATCATCGGCTATGGCAGCCAGGGGCGGGCGCATGCGCTCAACCTGAAGGACTCGGGCGCCGGCGAGATCGCTGTCGGCCTGAAGTCCGGCTCGGCGACCGGCAAGAAGGTGGAAGCCGACGGCCTGAAGCTGATGACCGTCGCCGAGGCCGCCGCCTGGGCCGACCTCATGATGATGGCGACGCCGGACGAGCTGCAGGCCGACATCTATAAGAACGAAATCGCGCCCAACATCCGCGACGGCGCGGCGATCGCCTTCGCGCACGGCCTCAACGTGCATTTCGGCCTGATCGAGCCGAAGGCCTCGGTCGACGTCGTGATGATCGCGCCGAAGGGCCCGGGCCACACGGTGCGTGGCGAGTACCAGAAGGGCGGCGGCGTGCCCTGCCTCGTGGCGGTCCACCAGGACGCCTCGGGCAACGCGCTCGAGCTCGCGCTCTCCTATGCCTGCGGCGTCGGCGGCGGCCGCTCGGGCATCATCGAGACCAACTTCAAGGAAGAGTGCGAGACCGACCTCTTCGGCGAGCAGGTGGTGCTCTGCGGCGGCCTCGTCGAGCTGATCCGCGCCGGCTTCGAGACCCTGGTCGAGGCCGGCTATGCGCCGGAAATGGCCTATTTCGAGTGCCTGCACGAGGTGAAGCTGATCGTCGACCTGATCTACGAGGGCGGCATCGCCAACATGAACTACTCGATCTCCAACACGGCCGAGTGGGGCGAGTACGTCTCCGGCCCGCGCATCATCACCGCCGAGACCAAGGCCGAGATGAAGCGCGTCCTCAAGGACATCCAGACCGGCAAGTTCACCTCCGAGTGGATGCAGGAGTACCGCTCGGGCGCCGCGCGCTTCAAGGGCATCCGCCGGGTCAACGACGCGCACCAGATCGAGGAGGTCGGCGAGAAGCTGCGCGCCATGATGCCCTGGATCAAGTCCAACGCCCTGGTCGACAAGGCCCGCAACTGAGGTCTTCACCGACGGGTCGAGGTGAGAGAGCCGGCGTCCCGCGCCGGCTCTTTTTCGTTCGACCTGCGAGGGGCGGCACCCTCCCGAGCGGCGATCGTTCACGTCCGGGTTAGCCGCCTCCGTTGGCCGATGCCGCCGACCGCCGTGCAACCTGATATTGCTTTCGATCCATCCGATAGCGTTACCGCTTTCGCAACCAATTCGGCTCACACTTCCGATCTGATACCACGCGGAGGTCGACCATGACCGCTCTACCCAGCATGGAGCCCGACGGTGCCGAGCGTCGCACCGCCCTGCGCACGCGCACGCTCAAGCGCGCCAAGATCCTGTTCAACAATCACTTCTCGACGATCGACTGCATCGTCCGCAACATCTCCGACACCGGCGCCCTCTTGACCCTGGACGAGTCGGTGCACCTCCCGAAGGCCTTCGACGTGCGCGTCGGCGAGGAGAAGGACCATCGACCGGCCAAGCTCGTCTACCGCCGGGGCATGTTCGCGGGCATCCGCTTCACCGACATCGACGAGGAGGCCGGCCCTTCGCAGCCGGCTGCCTCGCCTGGCCCTGCGGCGGCGCCCTCGGTCGAGTTCGCTCCCTCCGAGATCGTCCGGATCCAGCATCGCGTGCTGCCGGCCGCCCTGCGGCGCAACTTCGCCTGGTTCTGATCGAGCGTCGACGCGGCGGCCGTGCGCCGCCGCGTCCTGACGCGATCGATGCGCGGCCGCTTGCGACCGGCGACGCTCCGACACCGGCCGCGCGGCGCGAGGGTCGCCGGTCATGCAGCGCGAGCCACTCCGGATGGATGCCGAGCCAGAGGGCACACCCAGGCCTGCGCTCAATCCTTCAGGATCAGCCGATCGCCGCTGAACTCGAAGCCGGATAGCTGCGACAGGAAGCTCATTCCGAGGAGGCTCTCGCCGAGCGCGTTGTTCTCCATCACCGTCGCCTCGACGTCCCGCCGCTCGATCCCGCCGATGGCGATGCTGTCCAGCCGGAGCCGTGCGGCGCGCGCCACGCCGTTCGCGGTCATCACCCGATCGACGAAGCGCAACTGAGCCGTGTCGATGCCGATCTGTTCGGCGACGTTCCGGTCGAGCGCGACGGTGCTGGCGCCGGTGTCGACCAGAAACGTCACGCTCCGCCCGTCGACCTTCGCGTCGAGATGGAAGTGGCCGTCGCGGCCGCGCGTCACCATCAGTTCGCGCCCGTCGCCTCCGGCGGTCTCGACCGCCCGCCCGGGCACAAGGACGGCCAGCATTCGGTTTCCGACGAACTGCAGGTCGTCTTTGAACGCGTAGAAACCGATCAGGACGAGGAAGGCGAGGGTCCAGATCAGGAGGTTGCGCAGGGCGGCGCCGAGGTTCGCTCGGGCCGCGGCGATCACTCCGCCGCCGAGCACCGCGGCCCAGATGCCGTAATAGACCAGCCGCGCATTGTCCTGCTGCTGCAGCCCGGCGAACACGCCGTCGGCATCCGGCGAGGTCATCAGCAGTGCAGCGACGGCGCAGATCGCGATGAGCCCGATGAGGATGGCGAGCGCGCGCATTCTTTCAGCCCTCCGCCTTCGGCCGGACCAGCCGGTTCGGCAGGTCGGCCAGCACGGCGCGGCGCCCGGCTTCGGTCAGCCGCGTCCAGCTCGCGATCTCCTCGATCGTGCGCCGGCAACCCCTGCAGAGCCCCGATGCGGGGTCGATCACGCAGACGCGGGTGCAGGGACTGTCGATCGCCATCCGGACTCTTTTCCTCGCCGCGCCCGGAGCGGACGCCTCGCATAGGTATGCCGGACGGGACGAGGCGCAACCAGCCTCAGCGCGCGTAGCTCTCGCCGACCGCCGGCATGACCTCGAGGACGCGCGAGTGCGGGAAGACGGCGATCGCCTCGGTGCCTTCGCGCAGCTTGGACTTCAGCTGGAAGGAGCCGCGATGCAGCTGCACCAGCGCCTGCACGATCGACAGGCCGAGTCCGGTGCCCTGTTCGGCGCCGCGGATGGCGATCGAGCCCTGCCCGAAGGCGGACAGGACGATCGGCAGCTCCTCCTCGGGAATGCCGGGCCCGTTGTCCTTGACCGACACGTACTGCCCGCCGCCGGCCGTCCAGCCGACGCGCACCAGGATCTGGCCCCCGCTCGGAGTGAACTTCACCGCGTTCGACAGAAGATTGAGGATGATCTGGCGGATCGATCGTTCGTCCGCCCAGAGCAGGGGCAGGTGCATCTCGAACTGCTGGACGACGTCGATGTTCTTGGTCTCGGCCTTGATGCGGATCAACGAGAGCGCATCGCGTGCGATCGTGACGAGATCGACCGCCTCCTCGTGCAGGGAGTAGCGCCCCGCCTCGACGCGGGACAGGTCGAGGATCTCGTTGATCACGTCCAGGAGGTGCTGGCCGGACGTGTGGATGTCGTTGACGTACTCGATGTAGGTAGGGTTGCCGACCGGTCCGAGGATCTGGTGCTGGATGATCTCGGAAAAGCCGAGAATGGCGTTCAGCGGCGTGCGCAGCTCATGGCTCATGGTGGCGAGGAAGCGCGACTTGGCGAGGTTGGCCTCCTCGGCCCGGTGCCGCGCCTCGTCCGACATCACCCGTGCGGTCTCGAGCTCGGCGATGAGCTCGTCCTTCTCGGCCTGGTGGTGCAGCCGCTCCACGGCGATGCGGCGCAGCCGCTCGGCGATCAGCGCGAACAGCGCGATGGCGCCGAGCAGCATGCCGTGCATGGCCGCCGCCACCGTGTCGGGCGCCAGAGCCGCATTGCGCAGGAGCACCACTCCGAGCGGCAGGAAGGCGACCAGCGTGACGCCCTTCAGCGTGGAGGAGATCATCGCCGTCAGAGCGATCATCAGGAGCAGAACCGCGAACTGGAGCAACTGAAAGCTCGGCCCGGCGCAGTCGGCGCATTCGATGCTGGCGTAGTAGGCCCAGGTCGAGCCAGCGAACAGATGCGCCAGAAGGAAGAGCTGTCGCCACCGCTTCGGGTCGACCTTCTCGGTCGGCAGCGTCTGGAACCGGTGCGCCACCGCAACGAGCACCGCATAGACGAAGAAGGTCAGGAGCGACCAGAAGACGACGGGAAGGGGGCCGACGAAGGACGCGGCGGCGAGCGCCGTCGCGATGATCGGCACTGGCATGAAGAGGGCGACGCCCTTTAAGGCCGCTGCGTGCTGCGTCAGGAGCTCGCGGTCGAAGCGCGGCGGCAGGCCGTTGCGCGACACCAGCCGCTCGCGCGCCGCCCGCAGCGTCTTCGACAGATCGGCATCGCGCGGCTTGCGACGCCGGTCGACGACGTTCTTGTCGTATGTGGACGGAAGCACGGCGGACATCGCGACAGGGCTGCCTTCAACGCACGGGGACCAGACAGGCGCATCCTCTTTCGGAATGTTTAAATATTTGGCTTAAGAAACGGACAATGCGGGCAATACCCGTCCGTGCGCCCGATAGCGCGGCGCCGCTCCGTCGCAGGGCGTCGGGAAAGATGCTAACGGTCCTGCGAAGGGGATGGGCACATGGACCGGTTGGACAAGAAGATCTTGAGGCTCCTGCAGGAGGATGCGACCCTGGCGGTCGCGGACGTCGCCAAGCGTGTCGGCCTGTCGACGACACCCTGCTGGCGCCGCATCCAGAAGCTGGAGGAGGAGGGGGTGATCCGCCGCCGGGTCGCCGTGCTCGACCCCGGCCGGATCAATGTGCGCGTCACCGTCTTCGTGTCGATCCGCACCGCCTCGCACTCCGTCGAATGGCTGAAGCGGTTTTCGGAGGTCGTCGGCGAGTTTCCGGAGGTGGTCGAGTTCTACCGCATGAGCGGCGACGTCGACTACCTCCTGCGGGTGGTCGTGCCGGACATCGCCGCCTATGACGCCTTCTACAAGCGCCTGATCGCCAAGATCGAGATCCGCGACGTGTCCTCGTCCTTCGCGATGGAGCAGATCAAGTACACGACCGAGCTGCCCCTCGACTACATCATCCTCGAAAAGGAGCCGCGCGGCGAGGCGTGAGCGCGCGCCGCGGCGGGGCGGGCGTCAGCGCTGCAGCCGCGCCAGCAGGCTCGACGTATCCCAGCGCCGGCCGCCCATCGCCTCGACCTCGGCATAGAACTGATCGACAAGCGCGGCGACCGGCAGGGTCGCCCCGTTCCGACGCGCTTCGGCAAGGCAGATCGACAGGTCCTTGCGCATCCATTCGACCGCGAACCCATGCTCGTAGTGGCCGCTGTCCATCGTCTTGTGCCGGTTCTCCATCTGCCAGGAGCCGGCGGCACCCTTCGAGATGACATCCACCACCGTTTCGATGTCCATGCCGGCGCGCTTGCCGAAGTGGATCGCCTCCGACAGACCCTGGACGAGGCCGGCGATGCAGATCTGGTTCATCATCTTGGCGAGCTGGCCCGCGCCGGCCTCGCCCATGCGGCCGACCATCTTGGCATAGGCCGCGATCACCGGCTTGGCCGTCTCGAAGGTCGCTTCGTCGCCGCCGACCATCACCGTGAGCGCGCCGTTCTCGGCGCCGGCCTGTCCCCCCGAGACCGGCGCGTCGAGGAAGCCGAAGCCCTTCTCGCGCGCAGCGCCATCCAGCTCGCGGGCAAGCTCCGCCGAAGCGGTGGTGTTGTCGATCAGCGTGGCGCCCGCCTGCATGCCGGCGAATATGCCGTCCTCGCCGTAGACGACCGAGCGGACGTCATCGTCGTTGCCGACACAGACGAAGACGAAGTCGGCGCCTCCGGCCGCTTCGCGCGGCGTCCCGGCCGCCTTGCCGCCATGTTGCTCGGCCCAGCGCTCGGCTTTTCCGGCGGTGCGATTGTACACGGTCACCGCGTGCCCGCCGCGGCCGGACAGATGCCCCGCCATCGGATAGCCCATTACCCCAAGGCCGATGAATGCCGTCTTCGCCATGTCGCAGAATCTCCCTGTTGCGAAGAAGGTAGCGGAGGATGCGTGTGGGGCAAAACCGGGGGCCGCTGCGGCGCACCGAGCGGCTGCTAAGGAGTTGAGACAAAATGATGTGCAGGCGGTGACGGATCTGGAGAGTTTTTGGGTTTACTGAGCGCTTGAGATGAGCGCACCCCCGTTCCAATGGTCGAAGATCTTCGACTGGTTCACCGAAATCCGCGACCGCCGCGCCTTGCTGCGACGCGTCGGGGTGCTGACCCTTCTCGCGGTCTTGGCGGCGGACGTGACCGATGCGACGATCAATCTCCTCACCCAGCCGGCTCGGCTCTGGCCCTCGATGGTGCAGACGAGCTTTACCGCCGGGGTTATCTCGCTGATCTTCATCACGGCGATCTGCCGGGCCAATTTCCGGCTCTACAAGCTGAAGAGCGAGATGGAGCGCCTCAGTCGCACCGACCTGCAGACCGGCATCCTCAACCGCCGCGGCTTCTTCGAGACGGCGCAGGCGCGGCGGGGAGAGGCCGAGTCGTCCGTCCTCCTGCTGATCGACATCGATCACTTCAAGCGCATCAACGACCGGTACGGCCATCTCGCCGGTGACGACGTCATCGGCGCCGTCGCGCGGCATCTCGGCCTCTTCATGGACCAGCGGGACGTCTATGGCCGCGTCGGCGGCGAGGAGTTCGCAGCGCTTCTGGTCGGATGCAACCTGGCGGAGGCGCGCGCCCGGGCGGACGCGATCCGCATCGACGTCGCGAGGGCGATGGAACTGCGTCTCGCGGATGGGTCGCAGGTCACGATCAGCGTCGGCATTGCGGCGTGGGCGCCGGACGTGCCTCTCTTGTCGGGTTTCGCGGCCGCCGACCGCGCCCTTTACGCCGCCAAGCGTGCGGGGCGAAACCGCGTCGCGATCCAGCCGCGCGCCGCCGCCTGACCGCGGCTATTTCGACAGGCACGCCGCCGCGACC
This sequence comes from Mangrovibrevibacter kandeliae, assembly GCF_024519155.1. Classification (GTDB taxonomy): domain Bacteria; phylum Pseudomonadota; class Alphaproteobacteria; order Rhizobiales; family Rhizobiaceae; genus Mangrovibrevibacter; species Mangrovibrevibacter kandeliae. Next base: position 748,320 of record NZ_JANIFJ010000001.1, read on the forward strand.
TCAAGCTCCTCCGGCGTGTTGACGTTGAAGAACGGGTCGCCGCCCGGTGCCGCCGGGTCCGGTGGAAACGTCACCGTCTCGAAGCCGGTGCGCTCCAGCAGCGTACGGATCGACCGGTTCCCGGCCTGGCGGAGAAGCGCCCGCAGCCCGCGCAGCTTCGCAAGTGGCCACACGGCGATCGTCGGCTGCAGGTGGCCCTCGAAGCTGGCGACGCACACCCGCCCGGGCGGCCCAGCGCACAGTTCTGGCACCAGATCGGCGGGCAGGAAGGGCGTGTCGGCCGGCAGGGTCAGGACGGCCTCCACGCCGGGCGCGCGCGCGGCCAGCCATGCCGCCGCCGCGTCGAGACCGGCGAGCGGTCCCGCAAAGCCCTCCACCGTATCGGCCAGCACCGGATGGCCGAAACCCGCGTAGAGCTGCGGCTCGTTGGCGCTGATCAGCACCGGGCGCAGGCTTGGTCCGAGCCTTGCCAGCACACGCGCGATCAGCGGCTGCCCGGCGAGCGGCACGAGCGGTTTCGGCAGGGGGCCGCCCATGCGCGAGCCACGCCCGCCGGCCAGGATCACCGCCGCGATCGGGGGAAGGCGCGAGACGCTCATCAGACGGTCTTGGTGTGGACGGAGGCCTTGGCCGCGATGCTGCCGCCCCGGACCCGTTCGCGGTAGAGCGTGTAGAAGCCGCTCCCGACGATGATCGACGCGCCGAAGAGGACCGTAAGGCCCGGCACGTCGCCGAACACGACGAACCCGATCAGCAGCGCGTAGATCAGCACGGAGTAGCGGAAGGGCGCGACAACGCCCATGTCGCCGATGCGCATCGCCTCGACGATCGCGATGTAGCCGATGATGATGGCGACGGCGGCGCAGCACAGATGGGCCCAGTCCGTCACGTGCATGTCCGACCAGCCGACGAAGGGCAGGATGACCCAGCCGGTGAGGGTGACCAGCAGCGAAGTGGTGGTCGAGACGAACAGGGCGGAGAGGGTTCTCGGCATGGTGCGGGTGACGAGGTCGCGGGTGCCGGCGAACACCACCGAGGCGAGGACGCAGAGCGCGTAGACGTTGAAGCCGTCGGCCCCGGGCTGCACGACGATAAGGACCCCGGCAAAGCCGATCATGATCGCAAGCCAGCGCCGCCAGCCGACCGGTTCGCGCAGAAAGAGGGCGGCGCCGAGCGTCACGGTGAGCGGCAGGGCCTGGAAGATCGCCGACGCGTTGGCGATCGGCAGGTTTGCGAGGCCGAGGATGTAGGTGATGGTCGCCAGGATGTCGGCACCGGCGCGCAGCATCACGCTCGGCTGCAGCATGTCGCGCAGCGGCCGCTGCGCCTTGCGCGAACGGGCGAGCAGATACAGGAGGCCGGTCGCCATGACACCGCGCACCGCCATGATCTGGGCGGGGTGCATGTCGTCCGAGGCGAGCTTGACGAAGGTGTCGTTGACGACGAAGGCACCCATCGCCAGCATCATCAGCAGGCTGCCGCGGAGGTTGTCGCCGAGAACGGCGAAGCGACGGGTGAATCGGGAGTAGAACCGGGACATTGCGCCCGATCCTTAATCGGCCCGCCTGTGCAAGGCGAGCCGTTTGTTCACGAACAGCGCTCAGGGCGACATCGGCGAGAGTCGACGGGCGCTGCGTCGCCCTCAGAGGCGGCTGCCGACGACCGCGCCCGCGACGCCGCCACCGACGCCGCCGATGACCGCACCGCCGGTTCCGCCGACGGCACTTCCGATGAGCGCGCCGCCGCCGGCGCCGACCGCGGCGCCGCCGAGGGTCTTCTGGTCGTGCGTGCAGCCGGCCGTCGCCAGCCCTGCGAGGGTGAGGATCGAGAGGGTGGTGAGGACGGCGCGCATGCGGGGTCTCCGGTAGAAGTGACGGTCAGCTCCTTTGACGGAGCGGGCAGTCAACGGCCGAAGTCCCGCAGCGTTCCGGCCGGGCAGCAGGCGCACCGCGTGAGGGAGCTCAGGACGAGCTGCCGCCGCGCAGCGTCATGGTCACCGGACCGACCAGGTCATCGTAGCGGGAGCGCAGACGCTCGGGGTAGCGGATCGCCACCGAATGGATCGTGTCGCCGCGAAAGATGTAACGCTCGTAGAAGATCTTGCCGTCGCGGTAGCCGGACACCACCGCCCAGCTGTTGCCGTGCTTGGCGTAGGTCACGGTGTCGTCGCCGGCGCGCCACTTGATGATGCTGGCGGGCGTCTCGCCGTCCGTGTTGTGCCGGGCGTAGATGTAGAGCTCGGCGCCATTGTCGGAGACCCAGGCGCGGCCGTCGCCGCTGGTCGGCGCAGGAAGGGCCGTCGGAAACGCCTCGTGCGGGAAGGTCGCCGACGTGCCGAAGCGCTCGTTGCGATAGGTCAGATCCTCCGCCGACGCGGATCCGGCGGCGCCGATCAGAAGGGCGGCGAGACCCGCCGCTGCGATGACTGCACTGGAACGTGCCATGGCTTATCCTCCGGTCACACTCATATGCCGTCCCACGGCTGGCTTGCGCGTGGCGCGGTCGATGATGAAGTCATGCCCCTTCGGCTTGCGGGCGATCGCATCGTCGATCGCCCGGGCGAGCGCCTCGTCGCCTTCGGAGGCGCGCAGCGGCGTTCGCAGATCGGCAGCATCCTCCTGCCCGAGACACATGTAGAGCGTGCCGGTGCAGGTGACGCGCACGCGATTGCAGCTCTCGCAGAAGTTATGCGTCATCGGGGTGATGAAGCCGAGCCGACCGCCGGTCTCCGCCACCTCGACATAGCGGGCGGGGCCGCCGGTCCGGAATGCGAGATCCGTCAGCGTGTAGCGCTCCGCCAGATCGCGCTTGACCTGGCTGAGCGGCAGGTAGCGGTCGGTTCGATCCTCGTCGATCTCGCCCATCGGCATGGTCTCGATCAGGGTCAGGTCCATGCCCTCGCCGTGCGCCCACTCCATCATCGAGGGGATCTCGGCGTCGTTGAAGCCCTTCAGCGCGACGGCGTTCAACTTCACGTGGATGCCGGCCGCCTGCGCGGCGCGGATACCCTCCATGACCCGCGCGAGATCGCCCCAGCGCGTGATCGCCTTGAACTTGTCCGCATCGAGGGTGTCCAGCGACACGTTGAGCCGCTTCACGCCGTAGTCGGCGAGTTCGCCTGCGAACCGCTTCAGCTGCGAGCCGTTGGTGGTCAGCGTCAGCTCCTCGAGCGCGCCCGAGTCGAGGTGCCGCGACAGCGAGCGGATCAGGTACATGATGTTCTTGCGCACCAGCGGCTCGCCGCCAGTGAGGCGAAGCTTGCGCACGCCCTTGGCGACGAAGGCGCTGGACAGGCGGTCGAGCTCTTCCAGCGTCAGGAGGTCGCGCTTGGGCAGAAACTGCATGTCCTCGGCCATGCAGTACACGCAGCGAAAGTCACAGCGGTCGGTGACGGACACGCGCAGGTAGGAGATGCGCCGCCCGAACGGGTCGATCATGCGGCCGGCGGGGGCTACGTCGGTGGAGGCCGCTGCGGGGATCTTGATATCGGAAGCCAAACTCATGACAGTGCGGCCGAAGCCGCATCTCCTGCTCTCGTTCCCTGACAATGTGGAAGCGGCACCGCCGCGGGTCAACCGACCCGTGCCTGCGACCCGAACCCGTTGCGAGCCTTTTCACGTGTCCGAACCCCAGACCGCTCCCGAAGAGATCCGCGTCTCGTCCGACCGCCGCACCCTGACGGTCCGCCTCAAGGGCGGTGCGGCCGACAGCTTCACCGCCGAGATGCTCCGGGTGATGTCGCCGTCCGCCGAGGTTCAGGGCCATGCCCCGGATCAGCGCGTCACCGTCGGCGGCAAGCGGGACGTCGCGATCCGCGACATCCTGCCGGTCGGGCACTATGCGATCCGCATCGTCTTCGATGACGGGCACGACACCGGACTCTTCACCTGGCGCTATCTTGCCGAGCTCGGCCAGCACAAGGACGAGCGCTGGCACGCCTATCTCGCCGAACTCGAGGCCAAGGGCCTGAAGCGCGAGCGCTAGGTCGCGCCTGTCGCACGATGAAACCGGCAGGCGGCGGGCGCGCCCCTGCGGCGGTCCGAGCCTGGTTCAGAGGAACCCTCTCAGAAGCGCCACCGCCAGCACCGAGGCACCGACGGCCGAGGAAGCCATCAGCGGCAGCTTCGGCCACGCGCGCCGCACGGCGTTCTCGATGCTGAAGAAGTTCAGCGGCATCAAGCGCGCCTGCGCCCCGCCGGCCTCCTCGCGCGGCGCCTCCATGAAGCACTCGTCCTCGAACCAGGCCCAGTCCTCGGCCCAGGTCCAGCAGCCGAAGCGGCGATAGACGTCGGCGATCTCGCGGGCCAACGCCGTGTCCGACGGCAGCCGGATGTAGGCGTCCGGCGTCTTGCTGAGATAGCGCATGGCGAGCGGCAGCGAGCGCTCGGAACAGTAGTTCGAGATCCACAGCCTGAAGCCGATCTTCCGGCGCAGATGGTCGAGCGCCCGGAAGACCTGCACGTGATCCTCGTGGCCGTACTCGCCCCACGGATTGTGCGTGAAGACGTTCATGTCCGGCTTCAGCATGGGCTCCAGCGTGGCGCAGATGCGATCGAAATTCGCCCGGTAGTGCCGATCGACGCGCTGCGGACCGACGGCCCGCGTGGAGCGCCGGATCGCGCCGGCCACCCTGCGGCCGAGCCGGATGGCCTCGCGGCGTGTCTCCTCCAGGCCGAGCCGCAAGCCGTAGGCGCTGGGGCGCGGGTGCCGCCAGTCGGCGCAGCCGTAGGTGCCCGGCTCGGGCAGGTCGAGGCAGGTGACGTCGCGCAGCGGCAGATGTGCGATCGCGTTCTCGCGCGCCTTGCCGAGTTCGGGCGACGCCCAGAAGTCGCGAAACACGATGACGACCCGGTCGACCTTGCCGACGATTGAGGTGAACCAGAGCATCTCGTCATCGGGATGGGCGGCGATGATGACGGAGTTTTCGAGGAAGGCGGGCGTGGTGCTCATGTCGGCTCTCGCTTGGCTCCTGCTGCCGGCGCGCGTCTTCGGCCCTCCGGCCTCGGACGCTCGAGCCGCCGCATCTCGCAGCATCGGTAAAATTTTACTGTTAACGCCTCGTTGACTATAAGTTTTAACCCAAGTTAATCGGCTGGCAAGCGATCGATTAACAGAAAACTCGTCTAAAGATTTACATGGTTAACGACAGCGCGTGCCAAGACCCTTCCTTCGGGCGGCTGCAGCCTGAAGCATTGCAGGTGCGGCGAGAGGTCGGAGCCCGAGGAGGGCCAGCGTGCGCCTGCAAAAAAAGGGGATGCCGGGGAGGCGCAGTCTCCGGGGCGCGAGGCCGCCGCCGCCGGCGAAAATACGATGCCTCAGGTCCGACGAATCCGAACGGCTCTGCGCGGAGTCCGCGGAAACGGACCCGGTGCCGCGGTCTCGATCCGGGTGCCTACGGTAAGGCGATACGGTGTCCCTTGACCTAGGCGGCCACAAAGGGCGGCAGGTCGTCGAAGGCCTTCTTCAGCGCCTCGGACCAGCCTTCCGAAATGAGGTTGTAGTAGGGGTCGGTGCGATCGAAGCGGCGACGGTAGCCGGCCTTGAAGCTGTCGGTCTCGTAGAACTGCATGTCGATCGGCAGCCCGACCGAAAGGTTCGAGCGGATGGTCGAATCGAAGGAGACGAGCAGCAGCTTTGCGACCTCCTCCAGCGACATTCGGGGGTCGTAGGTCCGCACGATGATGGGACGGCCGTATTTGTGCTCGCCGATCTGGAAGAACGGGTTGTCGAGGCCGGCCTCGATGAAGTTGCCCTCCGGATAGATCATGAACAGGCAGGGCTTGAAGCCCTTCACCTGGCCGCCGAGGATGAAGGACGCGGCAAAGCGCGCATCCGCCGACTGTCCCGTCGGAGACGTCTCGGCGATCACCTCCTTCAACGTGTCGCCGATCAGCTTCGCCGTCTGGAACATCGAGGGTTGCTTCAGAAGCGCAGGCTCGCGGTTGGCCGGATCGAGCACCCGCTCCTCCAGCAGCGAGATGGTGGCCTGGGTGGTGGCGAGGTTGCCGGCGCTCATCAGGCAGAGGAAGCGCTCGCCCGGCACCTCCCAGGTCCGCATCTTCTGGACGACGGAGATGTTGTCGACGCCCGCATTGGTGCGCGTGTCCGACATGAACACCAGGCCGCGGTCGACGGAGAGGCCGACGCAATAGGTCATGATCCGTGTCCTCGAAGGCGCCGCTTCCGGCTGATCTCAGGCAGCAAAGACTAAGGCGGCACGCTGTTACGAAGCTTTACTGGCGCCAATATCGGTCGCGCGGGCAAGAGGCCGCGCGTTGTCCACAGGCTTTCCCCAGGCGCTGTCGCTTTCTTGCCTCAGCCGCCCGGTGCCGCAGGAGCAGAAGCATCCTCGGAAAGACGGTAGACCGTCATCCGGCCGTCGCGAGCGGAGTAGATCGGCGCATCGATCGTGGCGATCGGCACGGCGTTCAGCCGCTCCGCCGTATCCCTGCCGATGCCGAAGATCAGCGTGTCCTGCGACGAGTCTCCATCGCGCCAGGGCCGATCGAGCTGGAACTGGTCGGTCGGCTGGTCGCCTGGCGCCAGGTAGGCGCGGATGTCGAGATGCGAGCGGCGCAGCGGATGGAGGAGCCCCGCAGTGAGCGCACGGCCCTGCAGCACCAGCCTGCGCGCACCGACCTGCCGCGCGACCCGCTCGAGGTTTGCGGCTGTGGTCTTCCAGCCGCTCAGCTGGCGCAACTGCACCAGCGGGCCGGACGCTCCGGCCGGATCGTAGACGGCCGTGCCGACGACGAGGATGGCGGCCACGAGGAGGCCGATCGCCAGGTTGGCGACGGCGAAGAAGCGGGTGGGCGAGCGGAGCATCAGCGCCGTCGCGAGGACGACGCCGGCGGGGTAGGCGGTGGCCGCCCAGTTGGCGTTCGCCTGGGACAGGAACCCCTGGATGGTGATCGCGAGCACGATCGGCACCGAGAACCACAGCAGGAGGCGGTCGGCACCGGTCGCCTCGGTGCGCGCCCGGAACAGGAAGGCATTGACCATCGCGCCGAAGACGATCGGTCCGGCGACGCCGAACTGGGATCCGAGAAACTCGAACCCCTTGCGCCAGTTCAGGCGCGACAGGCTCCAGCCGATGTTGTCGCCGGTGTGCTCGAAGGTGGCGAAGTGGTGCGTGGCGTTCCACCATAGATTCGGGACGGCGATGGCGACAGCCACAAGCAGGCCGCCGAGGAAGGCCGGCCGGAAGACGACGCGCCGGGCGCCCGGCGTCGCCAGTCCGTAGAGCATCGCCAGGACCGGCAGGTAGATCATCGCATATTTGGCATAGAGCCCGATGCCGACGAGGAGACCGAAGCCGAGCGCGGTCGCGGCTCGAGGCGCGCGCAGGTCGGCCGCAAGGACGAGCAGCGCCGCGCTCCAGAAGAACAGCAGGAACACGTCCGTCGTCATCAGCACCGACGAGACTGCGACGCCGGGCATCAGCGCATAGAAGAGCGCGCTCCAGAAGCCGGTGGTGCGGTCGTAGAGTCGGGTGCCCAAACCGTAGAGCAGGAGCGCGCTCGCCATGTGGACGATCGGCGAGGCCGCGCGCACGCAGGCGGCACCATCACCGCAGACGGCGGTTTCGGCGGCGATCACCCAGGCGGTGAGCGGCGGCTTGGTGAAGTAGCCGAAGGCGAGGTGGCGCGACCAGGCCCAGTACTGCGCCTCGTCGAAGCCGAGTTCGCTCGGCGACAGGAACAGCGCGCCGACGCGCAGGGCGGTCAGCGCGAGCAGCAGGACCGTCAACAGCGGCAGACCGAGCCGCCGCTCCGCCCCCCGTGCCTCCCACCGGATGGCGGGCCCGAGGCTTGTGGTGGTCGGCAGCGTCATGGTGGCGTCTTGTATCTCGTGTCGGGTCCGGCGCGGGCGGGCTACCCATAGGCACATTTGCCGCTTAAGAGAAGCACCGCCCGCCCGCGCGGCGGGCATCCTGTGGAGACGGTAAAGCGGCGGGTCGAGACGAGAGTGGCTGAGGTTTGGACACCGAAGGCGCTGCTGCGCCGAGCGGAAGCTGCGGCGGCCCGGCGCCCCGGGCGCTTTCTCATCGGGGCGCTCATCCTTCTCAGCCTGCTCTTTACGATCCTGCCCGGCACCGACATCGCCACGAGTCGCCTGTTCTACCGCGACGGCATCGGATTTCCCTCCGAGAAGGCGCCGCTGCTCCTCGCGATCCGCGCCGCGAACGGCTGGCTGACCGTGACGGTGCTGGCGGTGGCCGCCCTCTCGCTGCTCCTGCCGCTGTCGTTCTATCGCCGCGTGCTGTTGTGGCCGAGCCAGGCGGTCTTCCTGATCGCAGTCTATGCCCTCGGGCCGGGACTGATCGTCAACGCCATCTTCAAGAACACCTTCGGCCGGGCCCGGCCACGCGACGTGCTCGACTTCGGTGGCAGCTTCGATTTTAGCGCCGTCTGGATCTTCTCGGACGCCTGCGCCCGCAACTGCTCCTTCACCTCCGGTGAGGCGGCCTCGGCGATGGCGCTGATGGCGGTGACCTTCGTCCTGCCGAAGCGGCTGCGCCTCTCGGGTGGCCTCGCGATCTTCGCGCTGGTTGCGATCTTCTCGTTCAACCGCATCGCCTTCGGTGGCCACTTCCTGTCGGACGTCCTCCTGTCCTGGCTGATCGTCCTCATCGTGATCTTCACGCTGCGCAAGGCCATTCTGCCGCGCGCCGCCGCGATCGACCGCTTCTTCCTGCTCGACCTGCCCGACCGGCTGGCGTTGCGCCTGCCCTGGTCGCCGGAGATCGAGCACCGATCAATCGTCGAGCGTTCGCGCGAGCGCGACCTCTTCACGGGGGCCCGTGCCGACCGCCGACCGCATACCGCCGCCGTGAGCCGGCCCTTGCCAACGACGGCCCCGCGCATTACGAGCCGGCATCCACGAAATCGCCCTATGACCTTCAACTTCCTCACCGTCGTCATCCCGGCGCGCAACGAAGCCGAGAACCTCAACGTGCTCGTACGGGAGATCGGCGTGGCGCTCGACGGGCGTCGCTACGAGGTGCTCGTGGTGGACGACGGCTCGACCGACAGCACCGCCGACGTCCTCGCCCGGCTCGCATCCGAAGGTCTCCCCGTGCGCCACGTGCGCCATGACCGGTCCGCCGGGCAGAGCGCTGCGATCCGCAGCGGCGTGATGGCCGCGTCCGGCGATCTGGTGGTGACCATCGATGGCGACGGCCAGAACGATCCGGCCTTCATCCCGCCGCTCGTCGCCGCCCTTGAGGCCGCCGGCCCGGGCACCGGCATCGCCGCAGGCCAGCGCACGCGCCGCACCGACACGCGGCTGAAGCAGCTGTCTTCGCGCTTCGCCAACAACCTGCGCACCGCCGTCCTGAAGGACAGGACTCGCGACACCGGCTGCGGGTTGAAGGCGATGCCGACTGCGCTGTTCCGCCGGCTGCCCTTCTTCGACGGCTGGCACCGCTACCTGCCGGCGCTGGTGCTGCGCGAGGGCTACGACGTCGTCCACATCGACGTCGCCGACCGAAAGCGCCGTTTCGGCGCTTCCAACTATGGAATCCTCGACCGGGGGCTGCGCGGCATCCTCGATCTTTACGGCGTGTGGTGGCTGCGCAAGCGCTGCCGCGTCCTGCCGGCCGTTCAAGAAATCGCTCTGAGGGACTGACGTGGATCATCTCGTGACCTGGTTGCACCACGTCTTCGTCGAGCAGTTCGACTTCTGGATCGCCCTCGGCTTCGTCGCGCAGCTGCTCTTCACCGCCCGCTTCCTGGTGCAGTGGATCGCTTCGGAGCGCGCCCGGCGCAGCGTCGTGCCCGTCACCTTCTGGGTGTTCTCGCTCGGCGGCGGCGCCTTGCTCCTGGTCTATGCGATTCAGCGGCGCGACCCGGTCTTCATCCTCGGCCAGGGCGCCGGACTGTTCATCTACGTGCGCAATCTCTGGCTGATCGCCGCCGAGAAGCGGCGATCGCTGGTCGAGGTGAACGGCTCGAGCTGAGACGGAACAAGGGCTCCCGATCTCAGATCGGGTAGAAGCTGTAGTTCCGGGCGATTTCGTTGGCGAGGCCGTTGGTCTCGATGATGAAGCTCTCCAGGAACTCGTGCAGGCCGCCCTCGATGATGTCGTTGATGCTCTGGCAGCGGCTGAATTGCGCGGTGCGCGCCCGTGCGATCTGGTGGCACTCGTGCTCGACGCCATAGGTGCGGGCGAGATAGCCGAGGCTCTCTTCGATCATGCCGTAGCTGTAGGCGAGCGAACGCGGCATGCGCCGGTTCAGCACCAGGAAATCGATGATGTCGGGGGCACGGAAGTCTGCGCCGTATTCCCACGTGTAGGCCCGGTGGGCCGACACGGAGCGCAGGATCGAGATCCACTGGAAGTGGTCGAGCGGCGAGCCGATCGAGGAGTGCTTTGGCAGCAGCACCCAGTACTTCACGTCGAGGATGCGGGCGGTGTTGTCGGCGCGCTCGATGAAGGTGCCGAGATTGGCGAAGTCGAAGATCTCGTTGCGCAGCATGGTGCCGTGGAAGGCGCCGCGCACATAGGCTGTCTGGCGCTTCACGAGGTCGAGCACGCCCGGCAGTTCGGTCTCGCTCACCGGCCGCCCGAGCCGGCGCTTCAGGTGGATCCAGCCCTCGTTCAGCGCCTCCCAGACCTCGCGGGTGAGGGCCGTGCGCACCATGCGTCCGTTCATGCGGGCGGTGTCGATCGAGGAGACGACGCTCGACGGATTGTCCGGGTCGCGCAGCAGGAAGTCGATGATCGAACTTGGTTCGAAGGCGGCGTATTTCGCCCTGTAGCCGGCCTCGACACCGGCGGAGGTGAGCACGGAGTGCCACTCTTCCGGCCCCGCCGACAGGTTCGTCAGCGAGATCCTGAGGCCCGCATCGATGAGGCGGGCCATGTTCTCCGCCCGCTCGATGTAGCGGTGCATCCAGAAGAGGCCGTTGGCGGTGCGTCCGAGAAGCGCCATCGTCAGACCTCCAGCACCCAGGTGTCCTTGGTGCCGCCACCCTGGCTGGAGTTGACGACGAGCGACCCCTCCTTCAGCGCCACGCGGGTGAGGCCGCCCGGCGTAATGCGGACCTGGTCGGACACCAGCACGAAAGGGCGCAGGTCGACGTGGCGCGGCGCGAGCCCGCCGTCGACGAGGATCGGTACGGTCGAGAGGGCGAGCGTCGGCTGCGCGATGTAGTTCGTCGGGCGCTGGCGGAGCTTGACCGCGAACGCCTCGCGCTCGGCCCTCGAGGCGGTCGGGCCGACCAGCATCCCGTAACCGCCGGAGCCGTGCACCTCCTTGACCACCAGCTCTTCGAGATGGTCGAGCACGTAGGCGAGGCTGTCCTCCTCGGCGCAGCGCCACGTCGGAACGTTCTGCAGCATTGCCGGCTTGCCCGTGTAGAACTCGACGATGTCCGGCATGTAGGAGTAGATCGCCTTGTCGTCGGCGATGCCCGTGCCAGGCGCATTGGCGATGGTGATGCCGCCGTTCTTGTAGACCTCGAAGATGCCGGCGACGCCGAGCACCGATTCGGGGCGGAAGGCGAGGGGGTCGAGGAAGGCGTCGTCGACCCTTCGGTAAAGAACGTCGATCGGCTGGTAGCCCTGCGTGGTGCGCATCACGATGCGTCCGTCGACGAGCTTGAGATCGGAGCCCTCCACCAGCTCGACGCCCATCTGGTCGGCGAGGAATGCGTGCTCGTAGAAGGCCGAGTTGTGGATGCCCGGCGTCAGCACCGCGATCGTCGGCTCGCCCTTGCAGGCGGGCGGCGCCACGGCCGCGAGTGAGCGCCGCAGGTCGGTCGGATAGGTTTCCACCGGCCGCACCCGGTTCTGCGCGAACAGCTCCGGGAACATCTGCATCATCGTTTCGCGGTTCTCGATCATGTAGGACACGCCGGACGGGGTCCGGGCATTGTCCTCGAGCACGTAGAACTCGCCTTCGCCGACACGCACGATGTCGGTGCCGATGATGTGGGTGTAGACGCCGGCGGGCGGCCGGAAGCCGACCATCTGCGGCAGGAAGGCCTCGTTGCCCTCGATCAGCCGCGCCGGCACCTTGCCGGCCTTCACGATCTCCTGGTCATGGTAGATGTCGTCGAGGAAGGCATTGAGGGCGCGCACCCGCTGCTCGATGCCCTCGGCCAGCCGGTCCCATTCGGCGCGCGCGAGGATGCGCGGCACGAGATCGAAGGGGATCAGCCGCTCCGCCGCAGCCTCGTCGCCATAGACGGCGAAGGTGATGCCGGTCCTGTGGAACAAGCTTTCGGCCTCGCCGGACTTGTCGATCAGCGTCCCCGGATCCTGCTTTCGAAACCACGCCTGGAATTTCTCGTAAGGGGGGCGCACCCCCTCCGTCCCGAGCAGCATTTCATCAAAAGCAGTCACGATGCCCTCCGCACCCGCATGATCGATATAGTGCTAGCATCAAATGCGGCGGATGCGAGCGCGGTTTCTCCCAAGCAAGGATGATGCCGAACCGCCCGCAGGCGTCGGCTTCGGGCGATGCCGCAGCAGCGCACGGCCGGGCTTTTGCCGGAGTGCCTCCCTTCGGGTAAGAGCCGGAGCAACGTGACCGTCGCCGACGGACCGTGCGAAGAGCGAGCGACCCCTCATGAGCCGTACCTGTCTCTCCATCATCCTCGCGGCCGGCGAAGGCAGCCGGATGAAGTCGTCCGTGACCAAGGTGCTGCACCCGATCGGCGGCCGGCCGCTGGTGGCCCATGTCGCGGCCACGGCCGCGGCGGCGGGGGCGCAGGCGAGCGCGCTGGTGGTCGGGCGCGATGCCGAGGCGGTGGCTGCGGCCGTGGCCGGAGCCGGCCATGCGGCGAGCGTCCACCTGCAGAGCGAGCGGCTCGGCACCGCCCATGCGGTGCTCGCCGCCCGCGAGGCGATCGGCGCCGGCTACGACGATCTGCTGATCCTCTACGGCGACACGCCGCTGATCCGGCCCGAGACGCTGCTTGCGGCGCGCGCGGTGCTGGCGGAGGGCGCCGCCATCTGCGTCATCGGCTTCCGGCCCGCCGACCCCACCGGCTACGGGCGGCTGATCGAGGAGGGCGGCACGCTCAAGGCGATCCGCGAGGAGAAGGACGCGAGCGCCGAGGAAAAGGCGATCGGCTTCTGCAACGGCGGCGTGATGGCGATCGACGGGCGGCGCGCGCTCGACCTGATCGGCCGGATCGGCAATGCCAACGCGAAGGGGGAATACTACCTGACCGACATCGTGGAGATCGCGTGCGCCGACGGGCTGTCCGTGAGGGCCATCGAGGCGGCGGAGAAGGAGGTCCTCGGCGTCGACGACCGGGTGAAGCTGGCGCGGGCCGAAGCGGTCTGGCAGGCGGACCGGCGGATGGAGGCGATGCGCGCCGGCGCGACGCTGATCGCGCCGGACACCGTCACCTTCGCCTACGACACGGTGCTCGGGCGGGATGTGCTGGTCGAGCCGAACGTCTTCTTCGGGCCGGGCGTCACGGTGGGCGAGGGCGCGGTGATCCACGCCTTCAGCCATCTCGAAGGGGCCGAGGTGGGGCCCGGCGCTTCGATCGGCCCGTTCGCCCGCCTGCGGCCGGGGACGCGCCTCGCCGACGGCGCCAAGGTCGGCAATTTCTGCGAGGTCAAGAACGCGGTGGTGGGCGAAGGCGCCAAGATCAACCACCTCAGCTATATCGGCGACGCCTCGGTCGGTGCGCGCACCAATGTCGGCGCCGGCACGATCACCTGCAACTACGACGGCTTCCTCAAGCACCGCACCGAGATCGGGGCCGACGCCTTCATCGGATCGGACACGGCGCTGGTCGCACCGATCCGGGTCGGCGATGGCGCCTATGTCGGATCCGGATCGACGCTGACCGAGGACGTGCCGGCCGATGCGCTGGCGATCGCTCGTGCCCGCCAAGTCAACAAGCCGGAGCGAGCGCGATCGATTCGGGAACGCGGCAAGGCGGCCAAGGCGCAAAGGCGCGCGGCGGGCGAGTGAGGCAGCGGTCACGCGCTGCAATCAGAAGTGAAACATTCGTTCAGCGGCGCTGCGGTATCGTTCACGGCACGGCACGGCACGGCACGGCACGGCACGGCACGGCAAGGACGAGACGGCGGCGCACCAGCCGCGGCGGGCAGAACCTTTGAAGGTTGGAGGACCACATGTGCGGCATCGTCGGGATCATCAGCCGCGAGCCGGTCGCCGACCGGCTGGTGGATGCGCTGAAGCGCCTGGAATATCGCGGCTATGATTCGGCCGGCGTCGCGACGCTCCAGGGCGGGACGTTGCGCCGCCGCCGCGCGGAGGGCAAGCTTGCCAATCTCGAAGCGCGGCTGAAGGCCGAGCCGCTCGCCGGCACCATCGGCATCGGTCACACCCGCTGGGCGACCCACGGCGTTCCGTCCGAGGCCAATGCCCATCCGCATGCGACAGCGCGGCTGGCGGTGGTCCACAACGGCATCATCGAGAACTTCCGCGAACTGCGCGCCGAGCTCGAGGCGGACGGCTACGGCTTCGAGAGCGAGACCGACACCGAGACCGTCGCGGTCTACGTCACCCGCGAGATCGACCGGGGCGCCGGCCCGCAGGATGCCGTCGCGGCGACGCTTGCCAAGCTTGAGGGCGCCTTCTCGCTCGCCTTCCTCTTTGCCGGCGACGAGAGCCTCCTCATTGGCGCGCGCCGGGGCTCGCCGCTCGCGATCGGCCACGGATCGGGCGAGATGTTCCTCGGCTCGGACGCCATCGCGCTGTCGCCCTTCACCGACGCGGTCACCTATCTGGAAGACGGCGACTGGACCGTCGTCACCCATGCCGGCGCCACCATCTTCGACGCCGAGGGTCATACCGTTGAGCGGCCTGTCCGGCGCAGCAAGGGCAAGGCCTTCTACGTCGACAAGGGCAACCATCGCCATTTCATGCAGAAGGAGATCTACGAGCAGCCCGAGGTGCTGGGCCACACGCTCGGCGCCTATGTCGACATGACCAGCGGCCGCAGCCGCATCCCCGACCGCCAGGCGCTGGAATTCTCGACGGTTCGCCGCGTCGCCATCTCGGCCTGCGGCACCGGCTATCTCGCCGGGCTCACCGGGCGCTACTATCTCGAGCGCTTCGCGCGCCTCGCCTGCGACATCGACGTCGCCTCCGAGTTCCGCTACCGCGAAAGCCCGCTCGGCGACATCGACCTCGCCTTGTTCGTCTCACAGTCGGGCGAAACGGCCGACACGCTCGCCTCGCTGCGCTACGCCAAGGCCGAGGGGTTGAAGACGGCGGCCGTCGTGAACGTGCAGGAATCGACCATCGCACGCGAGTCCGACATCCTGCTGCCGACGCTGGCGGGACCGGAGATCGGCGTTGCCTCGACCAAGGCCTTCACCTGCCAGTTGATGGCGCTCGCGGCCCTCAGCATCCGTGCCGGTGTCGATCGCGGCACTATCGACGCCCGGCAGGAGCTCGAATTTACGCGGGCGCTCGCAGAGGCGCCGCGGCTCGCCAACCTCGCGATCCGGCTCGAGGATCGCATCGAGGCGCTGGCGCGCGAGATGACGGGTTATCGCCACGCGCTCTTCCTCGGGCGCGGCTTCAGCTACCCGCTGGCTCTCGAAGGCGCGCTGAAGCTGAAGGAAATCAGTTACATCCATGCCGAAGGTTACGCCGCGGGCGAACTCAAGCACGGGCCGATCGCGCTGATCGACGAGACAATGCCGGTCC
Source organism: Mangrovibrevibacter kandeliae (assembly GCF_024519155.1). Lineage (GTDB taxonomy): Bacteria > Pseudomonadota > Alphaproteobacteria > Rhizobiales > Rhizobiaceae > Mangrovibrevibacter > Mangrovibrevibacter kandeliae. Next base: position 763,973 of record NZ_JANIFJ010000001.1, read on the forward strand.
TCGTCATCGCACCTTATGATCGCGTGTTCGAAAAGACCTTCTCGAACATGCAGGAGGTCGCGGCGCGGGGCGGGCGGATCATCCTCGTCACCGACGAGAGGGGCGCGGCGAACGCCAAGGGCATTGCCTCGGAGACGCTGGTGCTGCCGGAGATGCCGGAGATCCTGACGCCGATCGTCTACGCGATCCCGCTGCAGCTGCTGGCCTACTACACGGCGGTCCACATGGGCACCGACGTCGACCAGCCGCGCAACCTCGCCAAGTCGGTGACGGTGGAATAGCCGCCTCAGTCGACGATCGGCGGGTCGGCGATCGACAGGTTCGTGCGCAGCGCGTCGTGTCCGCACGCGTCGGCTTGAGCGCGGGGTTTTTGGGGTCCGGTTGCGCACGGCCGTCCGCCGCGCCCGGGTTGCGCGGCGTGTGGCCGGTGCGCCGCAGTCAGACGTCCTCGCTGAGGCTGACGACTTCGAGCGCCGGTGCCGCCTGTGGCCCGGCCAGGTCCGCCGGCTTGTAGCCGGCGACGGTGGAGCCGAGCAGCCGAAGCGCCGCCGACCTGTCATCGGCGTCGATCGCCTTCTTGATCTCGTCGAAGATGCGCGAGATCACGCCGAGTTCGACGGGCCGGGGGAAGGCCGACAGGATGCCGGGGGCCGAGGTCGGATTGAGCTGTTCGCGCACGTCCGCCAGCTCCTCGAACAGCTTCTCCCCCGGGCGCAGACCGGTGTAGACGATCCGCACGTCGTGATCGGGGCGCAGGCCGGAGAGCCGGATCATGTTGCGCGCCAGATCGGCGATCTTCACCGGCGCGCCCATGTCGAGAATGAAGATCCGGCCGCGACCGATCTCTGCCACGACGCCATGCGCTGCCGCCTGAAGCACCAGCAGGCAGGCCTCCTGGATCGTCATGAAGAAGCGCTCCACCTCGGGGTGGGTCACGGTGAGCGGGCCGCCGTCCTTCAGCTGCCGCTCGAAGCGGGGCACCACCGATCCGACCGAGCCGAGGACGTTGCCGAAGCGGACCGTGACGAAGCGCGTGGGGGAGTTGAAGTCCATTGCCTGGCAGTACATCTCGGCGAGCCGCTTGCTGGCGCCCATGACGCTGACCGGATTCACCGCCTTGTCGGTCGAGATCATCACCATCGCCCCGACGCCCGCCGCGACGGCCGCCTGGACGACGTTGCGCGTGCCGATCGCGTTTGTGTGCAGACCCTCGAGCGGCTGCGCCTCGACGATCGGCACGTGCTTCAGCGCAGCGGCGTGGAACAGGATGTCCGGCTTGTGGTGGTCGACGATCCGGGTGATCGGCGCTTTCTCGCGGACATTGCCGATGATCGAAACGACCGTCACCTGCGGATGGGACGACTGCAGCTCGATGTCGATGTTGTAGAGATTGGCCTCGCTGGCATCGAGCAGCACCAGCCGCTGCGGCTTCAGAGCCGCGATCCGGCGCGCGAGTTCGCTGCCGATCGACCCGCCCGCGCCGGTGATCATCACCACCTTGCCCCCGATCAGCGATGCCATGCGCGGCATGTCGAGTTCGAGCGGCTTTCGCTGCAGCAGGTCTTTCAGCTGCAGGGGCCGGACCGGAGTGCCGGAGACGAAGTCTTCCGCGTCGAGGACGCTCGGCAGGCGCATGAGTTCGAGCTGCTGCGAGCGCACCGCCTCGACGAGATCGGGCAGGCGCGCATGCTTCTCGTAGTCGTCGCGATCGCGCGTGAGGATGACCGCATGCGGCCGCTTGTCGCGTTCGGCGAAGCGGTCGATGATCTGCGGCAGGTCGTCCAGCGTGCCGAGGATCGGCACGCCCCGGATGAAGCGGCCGATCCGGCGTCCGCGCTCGTCGATGATGCCGAGGATGGCGAAGGACGGCCCGCCGCGCTCGCCCAGCACCTTGATGAACGTCTCGGCGTTGTCGCCGGCGCCGACCAGCAGCACGCGCTTGAGGTCGGAATCGTCGGTCAGGCGCCGGCGCAGGTCGCGCTGGTTTCGATACATGCGATAGAACGCGCGGGGTGAGGCGAGAAAGACGACGAGAAACGCCCAGGCGATGCCGAGGGTCGAGCGGGGAATGTCCTCGAGCCGCGCAACCAGGAAGTGCGTCGCCGTGAAGATGAGGACGGCGATCGACGCCGTCTGCAGGATGGCGATGAGATCGGGCAGCGAGGCATAGCGCCAGACGCCGCGGTTCATGCCGATCACCAGGCCGACGACGCCGACCACGACGCCGAACCCGATGGTCGCCAGGGCGTAGGCCTGGATGTTGGCGAGCACGAATTCCGGTTCGAGCCGCAACAGGAGTGCGAGCAGGAATGCCGCCGATCCCATCAGGACGTCATGGCTGAGAGCGATGCCGCGCAGGGAGAGGGTCCGCATGTTGTAGTGCGGAAGATGCATCAGGGACCTCATGCTGCACACGGACGGGCTGATGCCGATACAACCATTACGTAAGGGCCATTGAAAGAGCGCCCAGCCTGTGTAGCCGGTGAAGGCGCCCCGAGCCGACGGATCGGACGGCGGAAGTCGCACCGCTGCGCCGATGCGTGCAAGCCGGCGGCGCGGCGCTGCGGCGAAGTCGCGGAGGAAGGGTGGAGAGCGCGCCTGGACCGTCTGCCTCCGCCGATCCGTCTCTCAACTGTGGGATACGCATTGTCATACGCGGACCTCGCCTGCCGGTCGGCGCTCGTGCGGAGGGCACGCTCGCCGGGCGTTGAAGGGGGCATCGGGCCGGCTTTTGGCAGAAGCTTGGCCGTGCCGTCCAGCGGCTCGTTCCGGCGTCTGCGGCTCCCGGTGGCCGCGCCTCGACTGCCGACGTGACGGACGCCGCGTCTTCCGCTTGGACTGCCACGTCGCCTGCGGGCTGCTAGAGAGAGTGTCTGCAAGGATCGCCGCCATGTTGCCCGCACCGGGACTCTTCCACGTCTTCGTCACCAGAGCCGGCTATTGCGGCATCGGTTGGTCCGGGACCCTGATCACCCGATTTCTGCTCCCCGCGGATCGCGAGGACGCGGCGACGCGGCTGATGCTGACGCGCATGCCCGGCGGGCGTGAAGGGGAACCTCGGGATCTGGTGGCCGGCGCGCTCGCTCGGGCGCGGGCCTACTTCGAGGGCGAGCGCATCGACTTCGGCGACCTGGCGATCGGCCTCGGCGGTCAGCCCGAGTTCTTCCGGCGCATCTATGGAGAGCTGCGTGGGGTCGGCTGGGGATCGACGACGACCTACGGCGCGCTGGCCCGAGCGGTCGGCGCCGGGCCGGAGCGGGCGCGCGAGGTCGGCGTCGCGATGGCGAAAAACCCGATGCCGCTCCTCATCCCCTGCCATCGGGTTCTGGCCGCCGGCAACCGCATCGGCGGCTTCTCGGCACCAGGTGGGACGGGCGCGAAGGCAAGGATGCTCGAACTGGAGGGCTACGCGGCGCCGGCCGCCGCGCCATCGCAGCCGTCACTGTTTGATTGAGCGGAGCGCCGCCTATAGAGCGGTCCGCCACCGCGCCGATCCGTCTCGTCCCCGTGATCGAAAGGAGAGTGGTGGGTGTGCACAGGATCGAACTGTGGACCCGCTGATTAAGAGTCAGCTGCTCTACCAACTGAGCTACACACCCACGACGCCGAGGCGTCCGCAACGCACTGCGGCGTTGACCGGCGCCTCTATAACGAGACCGTGACGAGCTGTCCACCCCATTCCGCGAGGGGGAGGCGGCATCTTTCCGCAACGCACCGGCGGGGGCACGGCGGCACGAGCCGCGACGGCGCGTGGATGAAGGGTGGATTGCACCGGTTCTGGAAGCGCCTGCTTAACCCTGCGGTCCGATTCCGCTCGCCGGCACGGCAAGCGGGGCATTTGTTCACTCAAGCGAAACATCGGCGGCGGCAGGGTGGCTTCACGAAACCCCGCTTCTGCATGCGACTGGAGGACCAGCCGAATGGACGTTCGCGTCGTTCGCACCGATCAGCCGATCTATGTCGACCTCGACGGGACGCTGATCAGGACGGACCTTCTCTGGGAGTCGGTGTTCCTCCTCGCCCGCCAGAATCCCCTCTCGCTCTGGCGCCTGCCGCTGTGGGCCATGAAGGGCAAGGCCGTCCTGAAGGCCGAACTGGCGCGTTGCATCGAGTTCGACGCGAGCCTGTTGCCCTATCGCCAGGAGGTGGTCGAGGAGCTCCGCCGAGCGCGGGCGGACGGCCGCAGGATCGTCCTTGCCACGGGGGCGAACGAGGTTCTGGCGCATGCGGTCGCCGAACATCTCGACCTTTTCGATGCGGTGATGGCGAGCGACGATGCGGTCAACCTGACGGCTGAGCGCAAGCTCGAGCGCATCGCGTCGATCGAGCATCCGGACGGTTTCGGCTACTACGGCAATTCACACGACGACGTCTGTCTGCTCGATGCGGCGGCCGCACCGGTCGTCGTCGCGCCGGATCGGCAGGTGGCGCAGTGGCAGCGCGGCTCCGGCGCGCCGGTGATCGCCAGGGATGGGGGCGGGTTGCGCCCGTACCTCAAGGCGATGCGTCCGCACCAGTGGATGAAGAACCTGCTGATCTTCGTGCCGCTGGTGATGGCGCACGAATTCCTCAACCTGCCGATGGTGCTGGACGGGCTGCTCGCCTTCGTCAGCTTCTCGGCTGCCGCCTCGTCGGTCTATCTGGTGAACGATCTCCTCGACCTGACGGCCGACCGGCGCCACAAGACCAAGCGCAACCGGCCCTTCGCATCGGGCGCTGTCCCCATTCCAGGCGGTCTGGCCCTCGCGGCGGGCCTGCTCTGCTCCTCCTTCGCCATCGCCGCGCTGCTGCCGGTCGCGTTTCTGGCCATGCTGTGCAGCTACCTCGTGATGACGACGGCCTACTCGGTCTTCATCAAGCGCATGCTGCTCATCGACGTGATCGTGCTCGCCGCGCTCTACACCGTGCGCATCATCGCCGGCGCGATGGCGGCCGACGTGGAGGTGTCGTTCTGGCTGCTCGCCTTCTCGATCTTCTTCTTCCTGTCGCTGGCGCTGGTGAAGCGCTTCACCGAGCTGCAGGACTTCGGCGGCGGGGCGCATCGCTCCAAGACGGGCCGCGGCTATGTCGACGTCGATCTGGAGACCATCGGCCAGGCCGGCATGGCGTCCGGCTTCGCTGCGGTGACGGTGCTCGCGCTCTATGTCGACAGCTCCGAGGTTCGTCACCTCTACGGCGAGCCGCGCATGATGTGGCTGCTCTGCCCGCTGGTCCTCTACATCATCGTCCGGATCTGGATCCTCGCCCGGCGCGACCAGATGCACGACGACCCCGTGGTGTTCATCCTGCGCGACTGGCGCAGCCAGATCATGATCGCGCTCGGTGCGCTGATGCTGCTGGTGTCCGCCTATGTCTGATGCGCCGCGGCATTAACCCGGCATTCACCGTGCCTGCATGAGCGACCGCTTCGTGTCCACTGAATGCCCGACGCTTAACCCATATCCTATGGCTGGCTTGTAGATTTCGATCCGCGAACGTTCGGCGGGCAGCCTGCGAGGCGACGTGATGATGAAATTCATACCCTTCATCCTGTTCACCGTGTTCACCAACGCGGCGGCGCAGCTGATGTTGAAATACGGCATGATGCAGCTCGGGCCGCTGTCCTTCGCGGGCGTGAACCCCGTGCTGAAGATCCTGCAGATCGTCTTCAGCCCGTGGGTCTTCTTCGGCTTGTGCACCTTCGTGCTGTCGATGGCCTCCCATCTCTTCGTGCTGTCGAAGGTCGAGCTGTCCTTCGCCTATCCCTTCCTGTCGCTCGCCTATGTGGCGGTGGCGTTCTTCGCCTTCCTGCTGTTTCGCGAGGAGATCGGTGTGCTGCGGATCGCCGGCATCGCGCTGATCTGCCTCGGCACGGTCTTCATCGCCCAGAGCGGCTCCAAGATTCACGGCGAGGGCGATGTTGCCGCACTCGCGACCAAGGCATCGAACGAGGTGACCCGATGAAACACATCCTGTTCGGCGGCGACGGCTTCGTCGGTCGCCACCTGGCCCAGAAGCTCGTCGACGACGGCGAGGAGGTGATCGTCGCCGACATCGCCAGGAGCGATCTCGCGCACTACGCCCGCTGCACCCATGTTGCGACCGACGTCACCGATCCCGCGGCCGTGCGCCGGGTGCCGATGACGGCCGACGACATGGTCTACAACCTGTCGGCCAAGATGCTGTCGCCGATCCAGGTGCGCGCGAAGCGCCACGACTTCTTCTATCCCGTGAACTACCACGGCACCAAACACATCATCGAGGCCATGGACGCCGTCGGCGCGCCCCGTCTCGTGCATTTCACGACCGACATGATCTACGGCCACACGGTGACCACGCCGATGACCGAGGATCACCCTGTGGCCCCCCTCGGCGAGTACGGCCAGTCCAAGCTCGACACCGAGCATCTCGCCGCCGAGTGGCGCGAGCGCGGCATGAGGATTTCCTTGTTCCGGCCGCGCCTGATCATCGGTCCCGGGCGGCTCGGCATCCTGGAGAAGCTGTTCAAGCTGATCGACGCCAACCTGCCGGTGCCGATGATCGGTTCGGGGCGGAACCCCTACCAGTTCATCTCGGTGTTCGACTGCGCCGAAGCCGCCCGTCTCGCCTGGAAGGCGGGGGTGCCGAACGAGGCGTACAATCTCGGCTCGCTCAATCCCCCTCCTGTGAAGAAGCTGCTCGGCGACCTCGTGCGCCATGCCGGGTCGAAGTCGATCCTGGTCCCGACGCCGGGCTGGGCCGTCAAGCGCACACTCGACGTCCTCGACCTCCTGAACAGGCCGCTGATGGACCCGGAGCAGTACCTCATCGCTGACGAGGAGTGCGTGCTCGACGTCTCCAAGGGTGCACGCGACCTCGGCTGGGTGCCGCAGTACCGCGACGAGGACATGCTGATCGCCGCCTATTCCGAATATCGGGCCAAGCGCACCGGCACGGCCGCCGGCACTGCGCCCTACGCGCAACCGGCCGAATGAGGACCGCCCCCATGCCTGATTTGCCGACCCTCGAGGCGCCCGTTCTCGACACGCCGGAATTCGAACGCACGCCGCGCCGCGGCCCGGCCAAGCCGAAGCTCCTCACCGTCGAGGACGCCAAGGCGATGGACGTCGCGACGATGGCCGACCTCTTCCGCGACCATGTGAACCCCGGCCAGCTGCATTTCATGAAGCTGCTCGGCTTCCACAAGGTGAAGGTCGAGCGTGCCGAAGGGATGTACTACATCGACCAGAACGGCCGGAAGATCCTCGACTTCTTCGGCGGTTTCGGTTCGCTCGCCTTCGGCCACAACCACCCGCGCATCCTCGAGGCGCGCCGCCGCTTCCAGGAGGAGATGCGGCACGAGATCGCCATCGCCTTCCTCTCCCAATACGCCTCGGCGCTGGCGAAGGATCTGGCGCTGTGCTCGCCGGGCGACCTCGACATGGTCTTCCTCGGCTCCTCCGGCTCGGAGGCCATGGAGGCGGCGGTGAAGGTCGCCGAACGCGCCTCGGGCCGCAAGAACTGCAAGATCGTCCATGCCGAGAACTCGTTCCACGGCAAGACCAAGGGCGTCCTGTCGCTGACCGACTCGCCGCTCTACAAGGGCGAGTTCAAGCTGGTCGAGAACACCTACAAGGTGCCGTTCGGCGATCTCGACGCGCTGGCCGCGGTGCTGCGTTCCGATCCGGAGATCGGCGTCGTGGTGCTGGAGACCGTGCAGGGCGGCGGCGGCATCATCCAGGCGACGGCCGACTACTGGCGCGGCGTGCGCGCGCTCTGCGACCAGCACAAGGTGCTGTGGGTCGCCGACGAGGTGCAGTGCGGCTACGGCCGGACCGGCCGCTTCTACGCCTTCGAGCACTACGGCGTGATCCCCGACGTCACGGCGCTCGCCAAGAGCTTCGGCGGCGGCAAGGCGGCGATCGGCGCGATGGTCGCGCGGCGCGAGGTCTACATGAAGGCCTATGGCAGCAAGCAGACGGCGATGATCCACGCCCATGCCACCTTCGGCGGCATCGGCGAGGCCTGCGTCACCGCCATCGAGGCGCTGAACACGCTCTATGACGAGGATCTCATCGGCAACTCGGCCGAGACGGGCACCTATCTCCTCGAGCGCCTGCAGGGGCTCCAGGCGAAGTATCCGTCGATCATCAAGGAGGTCCGTGGCCTCGGCCTGATGGTCGGCCTCGAGTTCCAGGACATCTCGCGGGCGCTCCCCTTCGCGGTGCGCCCGATGATCTCGCTCCTCGACGACAAGCTGAAGGGGTCGACCGCCGGCTTCGTCGGCGCGCTGCTCCTGAAGGACTACGACGTCCTCGTCGCCTTCACCGAGTACAATCGCAACGTCATCCGGCTCGAGCCGCCGCTGATCTGCGAGCCCGCCCATGTCGACCGCTTCTGCGACGCGCTCGACGCGCTGCTCGGACGCGGCATCACCGGCATCGTCAAGGACTTCGTCGCGTCCAAGCTGGGCTGAGCGATCGCTCACGGGAGACGCCGGAGGCCGGGCTCGTTCCGGCCTTCTGCATTCCAAGGCCCCGGGGAGGGCGCGGCGTCAGAAGCGGTACTGGATGGCGGCCGAGGCCGTGTCCACCGACGTCGTCGCCTCGCCGTAGAAGGGCAGGCCCGCGTAGCTCGGATGGCCCGGGTCGATCTTCAGGTCGACGTCGCCGATGAAGATGTGGGCGTAGGCGAAGTCGAAGGTGAGATGGTCGTTGACCGCATAGCCGAAGCCCGCGGCGAGATGCACTCGGTCGCCGTCCGGCAGCTCGGTCGTGCGGTTGCCGTCATCGATCGGCGACTGCTCGTAGGCAATGCCCGCCCGCAGCGTCAGCGCGTCGTTCCAGCGATAGGATGCGCCGAGGCCGTAATACCAGCCGTCGCGATAGTCCAGTTCGATGCTGGTGGCCGGATTGCCGTAGGGATCGAGCACCGGGGTGTCCTGCAGCCGGCTCCAGTTGGTCCACTCGACGGTGGCGGCGAGCGTCAGGTCCGGTGTCACCGCCTGGCTGACGCCGAGGCTGACCGTCTCCGGCATCGTCATGTCGGCACGCACCGGCAGCCTCGCCAGCGGCGTCTCAAGGTCGCCTGACAGGCCGAACTTCACCGGCGAACGGTAGCCGACGCCGATCTCGGTGCCGGTCAGCGGCTGCCACGTGACGCCGGCCACCAGGCCGACACCGGTGTCGTCGCCCGTCATGCGCGCCGATGGGGCGCCGGGCAGCGGCGACAGAGCGCGCTCGAGGTCGACGTCGAAGTACTGGAACGAGGGGCCGATCGCGACGGACCACTGGTCGTTGATCTTCCAGCCGAGGATCGCGTCGAGGGCGAAGCCGGTGATTTCGGAATCGCGTGAATAGACCTGGCCGGCCCAGTTTTTCGGAGCCGAGCTCGATGCGGCATAGGGGACCGAGAGCGCGGCGCCGATCCACAGGCGGTCGTCGATCTGATGGGCGGCATAGCCCGCGGGCGTGACGCCCCATTCGGCGATGTCCCCGGCGCTGCCGAAGGGCAGCGTCGGCGTCGGCGTCTCGACGCGCACCTCGCTGGTGGGGAAGATGCCGCTGGCGTTGAGGCTGACGGTGTTGCCGTCGAAGGCGGTGAGGGTCGCCGGGTTGAAGTAGATGGAGGCGAGCCCGCCGGTGCCCGCGGCGACGCCGGCGAAGGCCATGCCCTGGGCGCGGGCGCCTTGTTCGCGAATGCCGAAGGAGCCGGCCTCGGCGGCGCCGGGCGCGCCCAGCCAGATGATGCCGCAGACTGCCAGCGGCAGCAGTGGCCTCGCGACCATCCCCATCCCACCCTCTCCACTTCTCGCGCGACGCGACGATCCGGAGCTGACGGTACGGCGCTTAACTGGTGCGAGGCTAACGCCCACGGACGTCAGCGCAGGAAGCCGTCCCAGCAGGGGGAGAGCTCGACGCGGGTGCGTCCCGCCAGCGCCGGCCGATAGAGCGCAAGGAGCGCCTCGTTGGCGGTGGTGACCGGACATTTCGGGTAGAGCACGAGGTCGGCTGCGCGAACCGCGTCGAGCACCGCTGCGTCCGGCGGCGGAACCGCCCGGAACGGATCTGCACCGATGGCGATGTGCAGCGGCGCGTGGCGCTGCATCAGCCACGGGAACGGGTTGACGAAGTTGAGGCTCATGATGGTGTCGAAGCGGGTGCCGTGGCTCGTTTCCCAGGCGCGGATGGCGTCGACGCCGCGATCGATCGACTCCAGCCAGGCCAGCTGGAAGTCCGGCTCGGTGTAGAGGGTGAAGCTCGGCAGCTGTCCATGGTCCGCGAGGAAGCGATAGGTCTCGGGAAACCGCGCGTAGGTTTCGAGCATCTGGCCGGCGCGCTCCATCATCTCGGTGCGCTGCGAGACCTGGCCGAGGCTCTTCAGGTTGGCGTTCGGCAGATCGACGTAGTTCAACTGCCCGACCAGCGCCCGGGCCGTGCGGTGGAGGATGTTGACGGCCGGGGGGAGCGCCGTCGCGGCGATCAGCACCGCGACGACGAGCGAGGTGCGCGGCGCAGTGCTGCGGCGGTTCGACAGGAGGGCACGCAACAGGACCGGCCAGATGAAGACGAACGCCTGGCCTCCGGTGTTCTGGCTTTCGAAGACGAGGCCCACCGCCAGCACGAGCGCGAGCCACACCGCGTCCCGGTCGAGGAACTGCGCCAGACGGGCAGGGCTGCGATCGGCGGCGAGCGCCCGCACCGCGCCGAGGAGCGCCTTGCGGTCGACGAGGAGAAGCAGCAGCGCCAGCGCGCAGCCGGTCGCGAAGGTGGCGAAGTGGATGGAGGCGGACTGCACCAGCCGAGGCAGCAACTCGCCTTCGTTCATCCCGACCAGCTGGCCGATCTGGCCGACGTAGCCGCTGATGAGCCCGAAGGCGATCTCCAGGCCGGCGAGGACCGCGGCGAAGAGACCGAGGGCGCCGATGGCGCTCCGCAATGCGACGCGCCCCGCCAGGAAGGCGAAAATGCAGAGCGGCGCGGCGCAGACGAAGCCGGTGATCTTCAGCAGGAACAGTGCGCTCATCGACCCGCCCACGAGGAGGGCGAGCAGGCGCTGGCTGCGCATGAAGACCAAACCCGCCGTCAGCACGTAGAGCACGTGGACGACCTGGCGGTTGTAGATGCCGAAGCCGTCGAAGCCGGGATAGGAATAGAACTCCTCGACGTTCATCGGCACGATGGCGAAGAACAGGAAGGGCACGAGCAGGGCGAGGGCGACCGGCTGCGAGCGTCGCGAAACGTCCCACAGGACGAGCGCCATGAGCGGCGCCGTCACCGGGAACAACGACCACTGGCTGAGCAGCAGGGGCTGAGCGTGCGGGAACAGCCTCAGGGCAAAGGCGAAGAGCCAGTAGCCGAGCGCGCCGACCGGAGCGAAGAAGTCGACGTTCGGCACCTGGCCGTCGAAGATGCGGTTCGCACCGTCAAAATAGATGAAGAGATCCCAGTACATCGGTCCGAGCGGCAGCGTCCGCGTCAGCATCACCGCAACGGTCAGCGCGGCGAGTGCCAGCACGAGAACAACCAGCGGGTGTGCAAGACCGCGTGCATTGAGCGCGGTGCGATCGAGACGCTCGGTCGAAAATGACATGTCGTCTCCGATGGTGACGCTGCGGCGATGTCCCGAAAGGGGAGTCGGCCGCCGACTGTAGGGTCGCGTTGTTAAGAAAGGCTGAGGGCCATCGCACCCGAAGATCCGCGCCCGGCGGCATCCTCGCATCTTCACGGGTTCTTCGCACGATGAATGAATTTAGCGTCTGGGTTGCCGGCGGTGGCAACATCATCTCTTGCGACAAGCATCGGTCATGAAGATATGCTTACGACCGTCTTGGTAAACCGAAGGTGATTGGTCCGCTAATGACTTTATGCATTGCCTGGGCAGGCACGACCAATGCAGTCTCAGTAAATGAACCGCTCCGACTCATGGTCGCGCGTGATCGCGCTTGGTCTCGCTCTCGTTCCGGCTGGGGTTGAAGGTGCGGACTGCGCGCCGGCGAAGGACGACGGGCAGCGCGTGGACGTCGAACTGGTGCTGGCCGTTGACGTGTCGTGGTCGATGGACCAGAGCGAGCAGGAGATCCAGCGAGCCGGTTATGCCGCGGCCTTTCGCAGCGAGCCGGTGCAGCGGGCGATCCTCGAAGGCGGCTATGGCAAGGTGGCCGTTGCCTACGTCGAATGGGCGGGCACCTTCTCGCAGACGATCGTCATTCCCTGGACGCTGATCGATTCCAAGGAGAGCGCCGACGCCTTTGCCTACCAGCTGGTGACGGAGGAGCCGGAGCGCGAGCGGAGAACCTCGATCGCCGCCGCCATCGACTTCGTGGTGCCAATGTTCGACAACAACGGTTTCAACGGGTTGCGACGGGTCATCGACATTTCGGGTGACGGCCCGAACAACCAGGGCCGGCCAGTGGCGGACGCGCGCGACGACGCCGCGGCGAAGGGCATCACCATCAACGGCCTGCCGCTGATGACCTCCGGCAACAGCTACGGCTACGCCTCCTGGGGCAGCATCCGCGACCTCGACCGCTACTACAGCAAGTGCGTGATCGGCGGGCCCGGCGCCTTCATGATCCCGGTCAACGACTGGGAGCAGTTTCCGGAAGCCGTCCGGCGCAAGCTGGTGCTGGAACTTGCCGGCGGGTGGCCCGCGCCGAGGTCGGCGGCTCCTCCGGTGCTCAGCGCGCAGGCCGAGCCCGACGTCAACTGCATGATCGGCGAATCCATGTGGAACCAGCAGCAGGACCGCTGGGGCAACTGAGCGCTCGCCGACCCGGCGTCACGTCCGATTTGTCTCGCCCCGGCTCCCGGCGCATTGACATCCTGGCGGCAAAACCGACATGCAGCGCATCCTTGCGCTCCGCCCTGCGGCGCCGCGCGTGTGCGCAGACGGTCGGGCGCTCCAAGACACTTCAACGAGGATTCGGTTGGCCAAGACGTGGAGAGACGCGCCGTCGCCCTGCATCGACGTGTGCAAGTACAAGCGCCAGGGCCGCTGCATCGGCTGCTCGATGACGAAGGACGAGAAGAAGGCGTTCGTTCGCCTGGAGGAGAAGGCCGACAAGAAGGCCTTCTTCCGGATGCTCGTGTCACGGCTTGAAGAGCAGGGCGGACTCGCGTTCTGGGCGACGGCCTATCGCAAGAAGTGCGAGCGGCGGGACGTGCCTTGTCCGCTGGACAAGCTGGAGGCGGCGGAGGAGCCCGCCTCCTGATATGTGGTAGTCATCCGCCGCCGTCCGGACTGCGCTGCGGTGCTGGGCAGACCCATCGCCGAAACCCGGTGATGGGCGCGTTCACATCAAGGCGGCGAGGATGGATCGGCGTCCTGCGAGAGCAGGACGCGCGACAATCGAACCGCGGACCGGCGATCAGCTCAGCGGATCGGCGCCGCGAAGATGGGCACGCAGCATCCACGCGAACTTGTCGTGCGTCTCGACGCGGCCGGTCGCCATGTCGTTGGTCGCCCAGTCGCCGCACTTCTCCGCGACCTGCGCCAGCGCCGAAAGGGTCGAGGACAGGGTCTCCTGATCCTCGAGCAGCATCCGCACCATCTGCCCGGCGCTCGCGTGGCCGTCGTGCTCAGTGACGGCGCTGCGCTCGAGGAAGGCGGAGTAGCGGCCCTCGGCATGCGCGTCGAGCGCCTTGATCCGCTCGGCGAGCGTGTCCTGCGCCTCGAAGTGATCCTCGTAGATCTCCTGGAACAGCGCATGAAGCGGACCGAAGCTCGCGCCCTCGACGTTCCAGTGGAAGTTCTGGGCCTTCGTCGTCTCGACTGCCGTCTCCGACAGTGCCTGCGTCAGCCCGCCCACGAGTTCCTCCTTGGCAGTCGGATCGATCTTGGCAGCGATAAGTCCCATCTCGTTCTCCTCTGCGGCGGTTTGCCGCGACGTGGCTTCAGAATGATTTAGAAGGGTTCTAAACAGACTTCAAGTCAGCGCCGCGTCGAGCGCCTGCTGCAGCCCGCGCGATAGAAACCGGAGCCAGCGACGGCTTTCGGGCGGGATGCGGAACGCGACGAGGGCAGCGGCGCCCGCCGCATCGTCGGACCGCCAGGCGCCGACAAGGCGCAGCAGCCAGATCTCGTCCTCGCTCGCGGTGCGGCTGCCCGGCCGGTACAACGCCATGCGTTGGTGCGACTTGAGGTCGAGCCCGCGGAAGAAGGCGGCGGCGTAACGGTCGAGGGAAGCCGCGGGCTCTCCGGCGAGCAGGTAGCAGGCGCGCTCCAGATCCGGCTTGGGTACGAGCCGGCTTTTCATCGCGAGCCAGCGCAGCCGGTCGAGATCCCGTCGCGCGCGCTCGTCGAGGTCGTCGGCCTCGTCCTGACGCCTCATTTTTCCGGCGGGGAAGGGCAGGACGGCGGTGGTGTCGCGGACAAAGTCGATCGCAGGCTGTGCCGGCATCGGCGGATCCTTCGGGAGCTCGAAGCGTCGCACGTGTGCTACAAAAGGTGACCATCCACGTCAAGTTTTAAGCGAGGTGACATGCTCGTGCGAAGCTCGGCCATACCCTCTTAAGTCTGCTGTCGAGAAGGCCGCCTCGGCTCCTGTCCCGCCTGTGGCAAGTTGCTCCGCCTTGGAGTATGGCCTGCAGATCGTGCGGCGGAGCGCCAAGGCTGAATGACGATCGTGCAGAAGTCCTTCGGGCGCCTGGTGCTCGGAGCGGTTGTCGTCGGCTTTCTGGCCTTGATCACGGCCTCGCTGGCCGGCGGCTATCTGATCAGCCGCACCCGGGACCACTCCGGCTGGGTTGAGCACACCTATCAGGTCGAGCTCGGCCTTGCGCGGTTCACGATCCAGTCCGAACGCACCGAGGCGGCGTATCGTGGTCTCCTCGAGGCCGAGGACCCGCGCCTCCGTCAGGTGTTCGAAGCCAACATCCAGCAGTTGCCGGCGACGCTGGACAGTCTGAGTGCGCTGGTCGCCGACAATCCGGATCAGGTGATCCGGCTGACGCGCCTCCATGAGGTGCTGAACGAGCGCATGGGCCTGCTGCGCCGCCTCGCGGATGCAGGCCGCAACGGAAATCCCCCCATCTCGTCTGGCGAGCGGGAGCGGAGCGATGCGCTGCTTCAGGCAACGCGTGAGACCACGCAGGAGATGGCGCGCGTCGAGCGCGGTCTCCTCGCCGAGCGCGATGCCCTCCAGGACGAGAGCATCCGCAGCTCCAACGCCGTGTTGATCGGCGCGGGCCTGCTCCTGGTGATCGTCGCGGCGGGCACGATCTGGATCACCATGCGCAACACGCGTGAACTGACGGCTTCACGCAACGCCCTGGCACGGCTGAACGAGAACCTCGAAGGCGCGGTGCGCGAACGCACGTCCGACCTGCAGCGCGCCAACGAGGAGATCCAGCGCTTCGCCTATATCGTCTCGCACGACCTGCGCTCGCCCCTCGTCAACGTCATGGGCTTCACCAGCGAGCTCAGCGCCTCGCTCGTCCCGCTGCAGGGCCTGCTCGACAAGGTCGAGGCGCAGGCCCCCGGGCTGGCGAGCGAAGACGCCGCCACCGCCGTGCGCGAGGATCTTCCCGAAGCGATCGGCTTCATCCGCTCGTCGACACAGAAGATGGATCGGCTGATCAATGCGATCCTGCGGTTGTCCCGGGAGGGGCGGCGGACGATCACGCCCGAACGGCTCGACATGGATGCGATGGTCGCCGGCATCGTCGACAGCCTGCGCCATCGGCTGGACGAGATCGGCGCCGAGGTTCGCGTCGAAACTCCGCTGCCAAACCTCGTCAGCGATCGGCTGGCGCTCGAGCAGATCGTGTCCAATCTCGTCGAGAATGCGGTGAAGTATCTCAAGCCCGGACGGCCCGGCCGCGTCGTGGTGCGTGGGCGCCGCACCGGAGAGCGTGCCGTCATCGAGGTCGAGGACAACGGCCGCGGCATCGACCCGCGCGACCATGAGCGCATCTTCGACCTTTTCCGGCGCTCCGGCACCCAGGATCAGCCGGGCGAGGGAATTGGCCTTGCCCATGTGCGCGCACTCGCATACCGCCTCGGCGGGATCGTCGGCTGCGACTCCGAGCTTGACCGCGGCGCCGTCTTCCGACTTTCACTTCCTCTCAGCTTCGCTGATCATAAGGACAACGCCCGTGAACCAGCACCGGCCGGTTAACATCGTGATGATCGAGGACGATGAGGGGCATGCGCGCCTCATCGAGAAGAATATCCGTCGCGCAGGCGTCTCCAACGAGATCATCCACTTCACCGACGGCACCTCGGCGCTCGCGTTTCTCTATGAGTCGCCGCAGGGTCCGGCCATGAACGGCCCGGCTCTGGTGCTGCTCGACCTGAACCTGCCGGACATGAGCGGCACCGAGATCCTGATGCGGATGAAGGCGGAGGACAGCCCGCTGCGTCGCACGCCGATCGTCGTTCTCACCACCACCGACGACAAGGTCGAGATCCAGCGGTGCTACGACCTGGGCGCCAACGTCTACATCACCAAGCCGGTGAACTACGAGTCCTTTGCCACCGCGATCCGCCAGCTCGGGCTCTTCCTGTCGGTGATCCAGCTGCCGGAGCAGGCCGAGGATGCGCGATGAGCAACCCGCCCCGGGTTCTCTACATCGATGACGACGAGGGATTGCGCACACTGGCCGAGCGCGCTCTGACGCGCCGCAACTTCACGGTGACGACCGCCGCGGATGGGATCGAGGGCGTCGCGCGCGCCGCTGCCGAACGCTTCGACCTGATCGTGGTCGACCACTACATGCCCGGGCAGGACGGGCTTGAAACACTGGCGCGTCTGCGTGCGCTGCCCGATCCGCCGCCGGTGATCTACGTCACCGGTTCGGAGGAGAGCCGCGTCGCCGTCGCGGCGCTGAAGGCCGGTGCGGCCGACTATGTCGTGAAGGTCATCGGCGACGACTTCTTCAACCTCCTCGAGACGGCCTTCGGCCAGGCTCTCGAGCGCGTGCAGCTGCGGCGCGCGAAGCGCGAGGCCGAGGAGGCGCTGCGGGCGAGCAACGCGCACCTCGAGGCGCTGCTGCGCGAAGTGAATCACCGCGTGGCGAACTCGCTGCAGCTCGTCCTCGCCTTCGTCCAGATGCAGTCCAATTCGCTGACGGATCAGGCTGCGCGCGCCGCGCTCGCCGATACGCAGCGTCGCATCACCGCCATCGCGCAGGTTCACCGCAAGCTCTACGCCGGCAGCGACGTCGCCTCGGTCGACATGGCCGATTACCTGAGTTCGCTGGTGCGCGAGCTCGAGGACACCTGGTCGACACCGGGGTCGCCGCGGACCCTGCGGCTCCTCGTCGATCCGATCCGGCTGAAGACCGACAAGGCGGTGTCGCTCGGGGTGATCGTCAACGAGCTGGTGAGCAACGCCTGCAAGTACGCCTACGACACCCCGGCGGGCGGCGAGGTTCGGGTGAGTCTGTGCCGCGACGGCGAAGAGCATTTCGTGCTGCGGGTCGAGGACGACGGCGCCGGCTTCGCCACGAACGTTCAAGCGCGGGGAACCGGCCTCGGTGCCAAGCTCGTGCGCGCGATGGCGTCGAGCCTGCGCACCGAGGTGGCTTATGAGCACGCCGCGGGTGGCGTGAAGGTGAGCCTGCGGGCCGCGGTCTGAGCAAGGGCCCCGCTGCGTTCGTCTCACGCGCGAGCAGGTCGTGCCCGATCGCGCGCCGCGGCCGCCGCGTCCTGCCTCACACGGACTCGATCGCGTTCGAGATCGCGTCGGCCAACTCGCGCTGCAGAAACGGCTTCGACAGGACGGGATGCATGCTCGCGCCACCCGATCCGAACTCGGCATAGCCTGTCGCGATGATGATGGGCAGGTTTGGCCATCGCGCGCTGATCGTGGTGGCGAGCTGCAGGCCGGTCATGCGCGGCATGGCGTAATCGGTGATCACGAGATCGACGGCGGTTTCGCGCTGCAGCACCGCGAGGGCTTCCACGCCGCTCGTCGCCTCGATCGCCCGATGGCCAAGATCCTCCAGCATGGCTGCGGTGTTGGTGAGCACCAGACTGTCGTCGTCCACCGCGAGCACCGTCAGCGGCTGCGCGCCTCGCGCCGCCGGGTCGGGGACGAGACGCAGCGCCTCGCTCGCCGCCGCGACACGGGGAACCGCCGGCAGCCAGAGCTCGGCGGTCGTGCCCTGTCCCTGTCGGCTGTCGAGAAACAGCCGTCCGCCGGCCTGTTCGGCAATGCCATGAACCATCGAGAGGCCGATGCCGCTGGGCTGTCCTGCCCCTTTGCTCGCGAAGAAGGGGCCGCTCGCCAGCAGCGGCGGCTGCGACGTCGCGGGACTGGCACCGGTTTCGCGCACGACGAGACGGATGTAGCGCCCGGGCGGAAGGGTGCGCCGGAGATCGGCAGAGGCATGCTCCACCTGCCGCGCCGCAATGTGGAGCACCCCGCCCTCGATCATGCTGTCCCGGGCGTTCACGGCAAGGTTGAGCAACGCAAGCTCGAGCTGGTTGAGGTCGGCGTGGACGAAGTCCAGCCCGGCCGGCATGTCGAGCGAAATCGAGATCATCGGGCCCAGCGAACGCTGCAGCAGGCTGGCCATTCCCTCGACCATCTTCTGGAGGTCGAGGGATCGCGGCTCGACAGGCTGCTGCTCGGCGAAGGCCAGCATCCGCTTGGTCAGCGCGGCGCCACGCTCCGTGCCCTTCCTCGCATTTTCGAGGAGGGTCGCATAACGCGGATCGGGCGGCAGCCGCTTGCCGAGAAGCTCGAGGCTGCCGGAGATCGCCATGAGCAGGTTGTTGAAGTCGTGCGCGATGCCGCCGCTGAGCTGGCCCACCGCTTCCATCTTCTGCGCCTGGAACAGCGCCTCGCGGGCGCGTTCGAGAGCGAGCTGCGCCTCCCGCCGCTCCGTCATGTCGCGCGTCACCTTCGCGAAACCGATGAGCATGCCGCGCTTGTCGCGGATCGGGTCGATCACGCCGTTCGCCCAGAATCGCTCGCCGGATTTCCTGTAGCGCCAGCCTTCGCTCTCGAAGCGGCCCTCGCGCGCCGCTGTGGCGAGCGCCCGCTGCGGCTCGCCCCGCAGGCGGTCCTCCTCGCTGTAGAACTGGGAGAAGTTCCGACCGACGATATCGCGCGTCCTGTAGCCCTTCAGCCGCTGGGCCCCAGGGTTCCATGTCGTCACGACGCCATCGGTGTCGAGCATGTAGATGGCGTAGTCCGTGATCGCATGGACGAGCAGTCGGTAGCGCTCTTCCTCGGTCCAGGACATCTCGAAGGGCTGCGCGATGCTCATCTGATGCCTCTCTGGTGCATGGCTCGGAGGTGGGGACGCCACCGACCCCTCCCGCCGCAGAGCCCGTCGAGGCGCCTGCACGCCGTGACTATGGCGTGTCCCGGCTGTTCCGCAACTGGCCTGACCAATCCCCCTGCGCCGCAGGCCTCCAGAGGAGAGCGCCGACCGCAGGTTTCACCATGAACATGTAAACAGACGACGAATCAACCGACTAGGCTCAGTGACTGTCTTGCCGGGCGAAGCGTCTTGTCCTCGCCCCTCGCGTCTCCCGCGCCCGATGGCGGTCCGGGTCAGTGCAGCTTTGGCCAATACCGGTCGGCGCGGTAGTCTTCGGGGATCGGATCGAGACGGGCCAAGGCTTCGCCAACGAAGCTGATCTGCAGCTGAAGATACCGGATCTCCCGTGGCATCGGCCGGCCGGTGGCAAATTCGCGGATACGCCAGGCGTCGAAGCCAATCGCCCGGATGCGCCGGGCCGCTTCGTAAGCGACCTGATCGGGTCGCACCGGCCCCCCAGCCGCCGCCTCCGGGCCGCCCGCGGGCCCATCGGCAAGACCGCCCTCGATCACCTTGAACTTCATCATGTGTCGCAGTCCCGCAGTCGAACGCGAGATCAGCGTGGCTGGCGCAAATTGCTCGAAGCTTGCAGGACATCGGCACCGCGGTCGATGCGACGACCTCGGGCTGGCGGCGGCAGACGGCTCTTGCGTCCGAGCACCAACAGCGACCGCGCGGCGCCCGATGCAGCGGTGCACCGGACAGGTGGCGGCTCTGCGTCGGGCTCGGCGCCGGATGCCTTCCGATCGGCGTGAGGCGCCGGACCATCGGCGGCCTGCGCGCACGCGTGGACCGAGGGCGTCGTCGCCCCCAGCCAGACGGTCTGCTGCCGGTGATTGGCCGGCGTCTCGTTCAGACGTTCAGCAGCTGTGCGAGCTGGGCGGCGAGTTCGACGTGGTCATAGGGTTTGGCCAGCCGCGGCAACTGCAAGGCATCTCCCTCCGGAAGATCGGCATAGCCGGTCGCCAGCAACACCGGGAGGTCCGCCTGCTTCTGGCGAACGGCCAGAGCGAGCTCCGTTCCAGTCATTCCGGGCATCGACTGGTCGGTGATGATCAGGTCGAGTGGCTGCCCGGAGTCGAGGATCTCGAGCGCGCGCGCCCCCGAATTGGCCTCGAACACCTCGTGACCGAAGTCCTCGAGCATGTCGACGATGCTCATCGCGACGAGGGCGTCGTCGTCCACCACCAGCACCTTCGCCCGGACCGAACCCCCTGTCACTTGCAAAACCGCCTCCCAGGCACCCTCGGCGCCGTAACCGACACGTTGGTTGTCGCTCGAAACTATGGCGTCATCAAGAGCAGGGTCCTCGACGCGTTCAGTGCGACAGGCGCTTGCGGTTCGCCGTCACGCGCGTCGCGTAGGGCCTCAGCGCGGCCGACAGCAGCACATCCGCATCGCGCTGCGAGTTTCTGATACGGCCCCGCACGGCGGCCGCGGCCGCGTCTATTGTGATCCGCGTCACCGCCAAGTTGACCGCTATGGCGCTCTCCACCATTGCCTGAGCCTTCTCGGTCACCATGCGCGCAAGTTCGACAGGGTCGGGTGTCCCCGGAGCTGCCGCGTCGAACCACAGACGCCCGAGGCGCGCGGTGACGACGAAGGGCACGCCGATCATCAGCGCCGTCAACTGGGTCGCGCTGGCGGATGCGGCGGGAAATGCTCCACTGCGTGTTCTGCCGGACATGAGGAGCTCCTGTGGGGGCGGAGGAAAATGCTGTACCGCAGCATATGGCGGCGCGACCGCACGCCGCCAGAGGGCCGGGACGGAATGGGAGATTCAGCCGAGAACCGCGAGGAGGGCCAGGACGGCGCCGCCATAGAGGATGGCGAGAAAGATCACCGCCCCGAGGCCGAGCAGGATCGCCGCAAGCAGCCAGAGCCCGTCGCGCGCGGTCACCGCGACGCCGAAGAGGGCGATGGCGAGGCCGGGAATCATGTTGGTGAAGGGGAAGGGCAGCATCACCAGGAACGACAGGATCAGCGCCATCCATCCGATCGCCGGAGCGACGAAGTCCGCGGTCGGCCAGTAGCGCGGCCGTGCCAGCCGTTCGACGCGTCGCAGCGGGCCGCCCAGGCGTTCCATCAGCCGTCGGAGCGTTTGCGGGCTGAGGCTGAGCCGGCGGACACGATTTGGAAGCCAGAGCCGCCGGCGGCCGATCGCCATCTGGAACGCCACCAACATGAGGCCGCTGCCGAGAACCACAGGCACGCCAGGCGGCAACGGGATCGCGTTGATCCCGCCGAACAGGATCAAGAACGCGCCGAAGGCACGCGAGCCGAAAGCCTCGGAAAAGTCCTCGACCGGGATGCCGGGCCGGCGGCTGACCGAAAGCGCCCGCAGGATGGCGGAAATCCGAAGCTGCGGCCGGCCGCGACGAAGTGCACGGCGAGGAGGGGAGACTTCAGGCGAGGAGGACACGCGGTACTTTCGGACGGTGAGTGCTGCAGCATCCTCTTTCCCATAAGAGATTGAGGATTGCGTGACGACTGCGCGAGGTGGCGCAGGCGAGGGCGGCCGAGGCGGGGGTTCTGCGGGCGAAATTTGATCGGCTAAGGAACTCGTTTGGAAGGCTGCCGTTTTTTCGACACATCATCCGATACGGAGACCGTCATGCCACGCCGCTTTGCCGTCCTAACGCTCACTCTGGCCACCGCGCTGCTCCTCTCCGCATGCGCCAACACGGTTCGCGGCGTCGGCCGGGACGTGAATTCGACTGCTGATGCGGTGCAGGACTCCGTGCAGTAAAAACGTGTGGGCATCCGGGCCATGTCCGGGTGCCCGCCATTCGCTTCGCCTCAGTCGCGAAGCACCCCCCACCGTTCATCCCACAATCCGGCATCCTCGATGTCGACCACGATGCGGTCGAACCGAAAGCGGTTGACCACTTCGATCGCGCTGCGCAGAGCGTCCGGGACAGGGCGTTCCGGCTCCAGCCCGGGCTCCTGATGGAGGCCGCCGAGCTCGACCGCGGGCCACGTCGCCTGTGCTAGCACGAGGGCGCCGCGTCTGCGGATCGTCAAGGTGACGGCTTGAGGGGTCGAGGGATCCTCGACCCTGTCGAAGATGATGGCCGTGTCCATTCACATCTCCTTTGCATTGCCCGGCTTTCAGCAGCCGTGCTCGGAGCCGGGCACCGGACCCATGTTGGCGGCCAAGCAATTCGCTTATGGCCAACGCTTCGCTGTTCGGATCCTGGCGCTGCCGAGGCGTATGAAGAAGGATATACGGAACGCCTCACAGCATCGCAAAAAGGCCAAAGCAAATGCCGCAGGTCAGGCGAGCATAGGATCAGCGTTCCTGACGTGCGTCTTGGCGCTTGGCAGCAACTGTCGGGGTGTAGGGCGCTCTACCCAAGGGCGTGATGCGGCTCCCTTCAAGGATCGTGTCTCCAGGTTCTTCTCCGGATCGAACAGCGGCAAGAGGATGCGGCAGCTCGACTGCCGCCTGTGCGCGTCAGCTTCATGTGTCTCGCGCGGCGGCCCCACAGGAAGGATCCGCGGCTCGACTGTCGATAGCCAGCTTAAGTTCTGGTTGAAGTTTATCTGCTAGGCAAAGCGTCGGAGGGGTGACGCGTGAGCAGACTGGCCAAGATCTTCATCGCTGATCGGCACCGCCCTGCAACCCGCTACGGCATGGGACTGCTCGTCTTCGCGTTGATCTTCTGCGCCACCCTCTGGATGCAGATCCACGCAGTCGATCTTGCGGCCCAGACCTATCTCGACAGTCGCCTTGCCGGATCGTCGTCCATCGCCAAGACGCTGCAGTCGGTATTCGCCAAGCTGAAGTCGGACGTGACCGCTTTGCCGTGCAGTGACGAGTTCAAGAGGCAACTGCACGAGATCGCCTACCTTCCGGACGGTCTCAGCGAATTCATCTACGCGCCGGATCGTGTGCCGCTGTGCTCCACAGGCGGTCTTGCCGTGCAGCAGGTCCAACTGGGGACTCCGGACTTCGAACTGCCCGACGCCTCGATCTGGCTGGATCGGGACCTGTCCTTCATCGGTCTTGCGGGCCGATCCGCGACGCTCGTCTACGAGCACCCCTTCGTCGTCGTGGTGCCACCGGCGGAGACGACGGTCGAGGTGCCGTGGTGGCTGGCGAGCGAGACGGTGCTGGTCGATCGAAAGGGTGGCTGGGCGCATCGAAGCGGCACCATCGGCTTGTTCCATCATCTCAAACACCCCGCCCAGTCCGCGACCTCGGTCCTGGCGGGAACGTTGACGCGGATGCGCTGTGCGGCGGAAGGCTTCGTCTGCGTCATCGCCGAGGCCGACCTTTTCGCCCTGGCCGGGCGCTGGTCGCCGGTCGTTCTTGCAAGCTTCGTCCTTTCGCTTGCGATCGCGGCCTCGGCCGCCATGCGCCTCGACCGGACGGCCGTGTCATATTGGTCGTTCGAGCGTCGCCTTCTGCGTCGCCTCTCGCAGGACACGATCGCCTGCAGGTATCAACCCGTCATGGAACTCACGAGCGGCCAGATCGAGGGCTGCGAGGTGCTGGCGCGCTGGCGCGATGTCGACGGCAGCATCGTGCCGCCGGCGGCTTTCCTGCCGGTCATCGAGCGCTTCGAGCTGACCCGGGACCTGACACGGTTCGTGGCCGTGCGCGCCTATGACGAGTTGTCGGAGATCGTGCCGGCGGGAGATCGGCTCAGCGTTGCCTTCAACATCTTCCCGCGCGATCTCGACAGTACCTTCCTCGCAGAGGTCTTTCGTGACTTCCTCGTCGATCCGCGGTTCGACATCGTGATCGAGATCATCGAGCACGAGGCGCTCCTCGCCAACGCGCAGAGCGAGATCGAGGCGCTCGGCCGCCTCGGCTTTCGCACCTTCATCGATGATTTCGGCACGGGTTATTCCACGATCAACCTCCTGGGTGACCTCGCCGTCGACGGGGTCAAGCTCGATCGGGCTTTCGCCATGGCACCGGAAGGCAGCCTGAAGTCCCTGCTCCTGGAGCATGCGGTCCGGATGATCCATGCTTCGGGCCGCGAGGTCGTGGTGGAGGGCGTCGAGACCGCCGAATGCATGGCGCGGCTGCGGTTGCTCGACGAGGAGATCGCCAGCGTGCAAGGCTTCTTCATCGCGCCGCCGCTGGAGGCCGCCGACTTCCGGCACATCCTCCTGCGCCGCCGCCGTCCGGAAGCAGCCCTCTGCGCGGCGTAAGTCACCGAAGCGACCGTCCGACCCGCACCTGTCGACCGCACGTGCCGGTCCCGTTTACCGCGCATTAACCATCCGGTTTCAAATTGCTGAAGATCTCTTTCGGGAGGATGTGGTGCCGGATCCCGCTGACTTGGAACGACTGCCCAACCGGCTTGACGACCCGGCGCTTCTGCGTGCCGTGGTCGACATGATGCTCGCGCAGGCCCTCGACCGCGCTGCCATCGAACGCCTGCTGATCAATCTGAGGCCGGTCGACCTCGATCTCCTGTCGGATTGCTTCCAGGCGAACCCGCAGCACCGGCAAGCAGCCTGAGCCGGGAAGGGCCCGCGCCGACAGGTCGCGTGCACCCGGTCCGCTTCACCCGATGGCCTCTGCCGCCAGAGCCGCCGCGCCGCGGTGGCCGCGCCCCTCGTCGCCCGAGGGCACCATCGCGCCGATCACATCGCGCATCGTGACGGTGCCGACGGGGTGGCCGCCGCTGTCGAGCACCACCGCCTCCGTCGCTTCCGCCTCGGTCATGCTCCTTGCGGCGGCCTCGAGCGACGTGCCTTCGACAAGCGCGGAGCGCGCGCTCAGCGCGGATGAGTCCGGCGACAGCGGCCGCATGATCGTCTCGACCTTGACGACCTTGCCCCGATTGACCTCGGCGACGAAGGCGGCGACGTAATCGTCAGCCGGACTCATCACGATGTCCTGCGGGTTGCCCTGCTGGACGATCGCGCCGTCCCGCAAGATCGCGATCCGGTCGCCGAGCCGAAGCGCCTCGTCGAGGTCGTGGGTGATGAAGACGACGGTCTTCTTCAGATCCTTCTGCAACTCGAGCAGGATCGCCTGCATGTCGCTGCGGATCAGCGGATCGAGCGCCGAAAAGGGCTCGTCCATGAGGAGGATGTCGGCATCGGTGGCAAGGGCCCGGGCGAGCCCGACCCGCTGCTGCATGCCGCCGGAGAGCTGCGCCGGAAAGCTGTTCTCGTAGCCGGAGAGGCCGACCCGTTCGACCCATTCGCCCGCAGCGCGCTCCCGATCGGACCGCCCCACGCCGGCGATGCGCAAGCCGTAGGTGACGTTGTCGAGAACCGTCTTGTGCGGAAGGAGCGCGAAGCGCTGGAAGACCATCGAGACCTGGCGCCGCCGGAATGCGCGAAGGCGGTCGGGTGTCATCGCGGTCACGTCCTCGCCCTCGATCAGGATCTCGCCGGCCGTCGGCTCGATCAGGCGGTTGATGTGCCGCACGAGGGTGGACTTGCCGGAGCCGGAAAGGCCCATGACCACCTGGATCGTGCCTTTGCGCATGTCGATGTTGATGTCGCGCAGGCCGAGCGTATGTGCAGGGTCGGACTGGAGCTCCGCCTTGGTCATGCCGGCCATGACGCGCTCGATCAGCGCCTTGTCGCGGGGGCCGAAGATCTTGAAGAGGTTGCGGATGCGGATCGCCGGATCAGCCATGCTCGGCGTCCCGGTGCCGCTGCAGCCGCTTGCCGAAGGCCTGGCTCGTGCGATCAAAGATGATCGCGATCGCAACGATCGCGAGACCGTTCAGCACGCCTTGCGTGAAGTACTGGTTGTTGATCGCCTGCAGCACCGGCTGGCCGAGACCGCGCACCCCGATCAGCGAGGCGACGACGACCATCGCGAGCGCCGCCATGATCGTCTGGTTGAGCCCCGCCATGATGGTCGGCAGCGACAGAGGCAGCTGGACGTCGAGGAGCTTCTGCCAGCCGCTGGAGCCGAACGCGTCGGCCGCCTCGAGAACCTCCGCGTCGACCAGCCGGATCCCCAGATTGGTCAGGCGGATGATCGGCGGCATCGAGTAGATCACCACCACGAGAAGGCCGGGCACCAGGCCGATGCCGAGCAGCATGACGATCGGGATCAGGTAGACGAAGGACGGCATCGTCTGCATCACGTCGAGGATGGGATTGATCGTGGCCTGCAGGCGGTCCGAGCGCGACATCGCGATGCCGATCGGCAGACCCAGCAGCACGGAGAGGAGGGTGCACACCGCGATGATCGCCAGCGTGCGCATGGTGTCCTCCCACATCCCGAAGACACCGATCAAGACAAGCGCGACGGCCGTTCCGAGCGTGATCGTCCGCGACCGACTGGCGAGCCAGACGACGCCGACCACCACGCCGAGCACCACCCACCAAGGCGTCGCGATCAGGAGCTTTTCGAACCACAAGAGAAACTCGAGGAGAGGCCGAAACGCCGCCTCGATGGCATCACCCCAGGCCCTCGAAAAGGCCCGGTACTGCTGGTCGATTGTCCGCGCGAGCGCACGCAGAGTCGTGCCGTCGATCTGCGGAAACTCGAGCACCCAGTCCAAGACGGTCTCCGTGGCCAGTCGACGTCCGGAACGCCGAAGCTGCAGCTGACAGCCGGAAGCGGACAGGCGGAGCGAATCCGCCGTCCGTCTCACGACGCGCCGTCGTTAGCACAAATCGCGAACGATGAAGATCACGATTTCGCCGGAGGGGTTCCAGCGGATATGCGAGCACCACGCTTCAGTCGAAGACGCCATTCATGCGGAGCTGCGTTAGCCGTCCGGTAACGAGTGCGCGCTACAGTCTGGGTGTGACGAAGAGCCGTCGCAAAGTCCCGGACAGGTACTGCGTACCGGGCAGGCTCTTCGCCCGAAATTCCAGTTTCTCTAGGCCGGTGGAGTAGAGGCGAGGGCGATATGACAGCCTTGCCGCTGTCATATCGGCTCAACTCGCGCGACCTCGGCGTGCCGCCGGGTCAGGCGGCGAGAGGCAGCACCCGCGTCACCTCGTTCGGCCGAAAGGGCTTGCTCACCTGCGGCACGTGCCGGTAGCTGGCCGGCAGCGAGCCGAGGCTTGCCGAAACGAAGCAGAACGGGATCCGGCGCTGGATGAGCTGCGCCGCGATCGGCAGCGACGTTTCACCACTGTCCCCGAGGGAGACGTCGAGCAGCGCGAAGTCGATGCCCGAGTCGATGAGTTCCAGTCCCTCGTCGAGATTGGATGCCAACAGGCATTCGGCATCGAGGTTGCTGCTGACGATGTCCTCGAGATCGAACGCGATGATCGGTTCGTCTTCAAGAATTAAGATGCGCATGGCGATGTCCCTTCAGTCTGGCAAGCAATGCGCGGACCAGCGAGGAGTTGCACCGCATGATGTGGATTATCCGCAAAATTTAGTTGTAACGCCTTGTAAACTATGATGTTTAGGTGGCTGTCAAAGTTTGTGATCACATTGCGGCTGTGGTTGCACTGCGGTGTGTAAGTGCCTGTGTCCGTTGAGCCATATTCAACGGCACCAGCCGCGTCGGAGGTCGCCGTCGATCGGGAGTGCCATCTGCCGGCTGCATTAGCCGGCCGGCTTGGCAAAAAGCCGTCAGCCGAGGGCGAGGGCGTCCCGTGCCGGTTTAACTTCAGCCGCCGGGCGGAGGCGGGTGCCGCTCTCGTTGCCCGGTGCGCCGGTCCGGCTGCGGAACCGGTTCAGCACTTCGCTCGCCACCTTGTCGGCCGGCATCGGCTTGCCGAAGAGGTAGCCCTGGATCTGGTCGCATCCCACCGACCGAAGAAGATCGAGCTGCTGCTGGGTTTCGACGCCCTCTGCCGTGACCTTCATGTGCATGTGGTGGGCGAGGGAGACGATCGTGGCGATGATCTCGGACACGTTTGGCTCGCCATTCTCGAAGGCGAACATGAAAGACTGGTCGATCTTCAGCTTGTCGAACGGGAAGCGCCAGAGATAGCCGAGCGAGGAATAGCCGGTGCCGAAGTCGTCCATGTCGATCGACACGCCGAGCGCCTTCAACTCGTTCAACTGGCCGAGGATCTCATCGGAACGGTCAAGAAGCAGCGACTCGACGACTTCGATTTCGAGACGCCGCCCACTCACGCCGGCCGCGTCCAGCGCCTCGCGGACGATGCCGACGAGATCGCCGTCGCGGAACTGCACGGCCGACAGGTTGACCGAAACGAAGAGAGGATCGGGCCAGGCGGCGATCTGGCGTGCCGCCTCCCGGATGGCCCAGGTGCCGATGGCCTTGATGTAGCCCCGCGCCTCGGCGATCGGAATGAACTCGGCGGGCGAGATGAATTCGCCCGTCGGGACCTGCAGGCGCAGCAGCGCCTCGAAGCCGAGCAGGCGCGATCCGTCGCCGTTGACGATCGGCTGGTAGAAGAGGCTGAAACCGTCGGCCTCGACCGCCTCGCGCACCTTCGCCTCGATCTCGCGACGGCGATGCGTTTCCTCGTCCATGAAGGGCTGGAAGAGGACGTACTCCCCGACCTTTTCCTGCTTGTGATAGAGAAGGGCGAGTTCGGCGTGCTTGATCAGCTCGTCGCGGGTGCGGCCGTCCTCCGGCAGTGTCGCCACTCCGATCGAGACGCGCGGCCGGATGACCTGATCGCCGATCTTGACCGGCTCGCTCACCGCCTCGGTGATCCGGCGGGCGATCTCCGCGATCTCCTCGCGCCCGCCGAGACGTCGGTGCACGAGCACGAAGTCGTCCGCTGCGATGCGGGCGAGGAGATCGGCCTTGTCGACGACGCTCGCCATGCGGCTCGCCACCACGCGCAGCAGTTCGTCGCCGCACGCCTGCCCCAGCGTGTCGTTGACCGCCGCCAACCCGTCGATGTCGATGAAGAAATAGGCGAGGGCCTCGCGCGTCGCGCGGACCTGGGCCAGGATCTTGTCCATCTCCTCCTGCATGCGCGTGCGGTTGAGGAGCTGGGTCAGCGGGTCGTGGTTGGCGAGGAAGTAGATCCGGTCGTTGGCCTCGGCGACGTTGCGCTGGCGCAGGAAGAACAGCAGCGCGGGCGTCCCGGTGGCGAACAGGATGATGGCGAGAAGCAGCCCCGAGGCGCTGGTCAGCGTGCGCACGTAAGCCGCACGATCATCGATCATGTCGGCGACGACCGAAACGTAACCGACGACCGTGCCGCCGCGGATCAGCGGCGTGAGGACCGACGGATTGGATCGGCCGTCATCGTAGACGACCTGCCAGAAGCCGGGCTGCTGCATGATT
Source organism: Mangrovibrevibacter kandeliae (assembly GCF_024519155.1). Classification (GTDB taxonomy): domain Bacteria; phylum Pseudomonadota; class Alphaproteobacteria; order Rhizobiales; family Rhizobiaceae; genus Mangrovibrevibacter; species Mangrovibrevibacter kandeliae. The sequence continues at coordinate 793,374 of NZ_JANIFJ010000001.1, forward strand.
GCCGTCGACAGCTTGTCGCCGGAGCTGATGCCGCCGGGTCGATCGCGCAACAACCATTTGTAGCGCTCCGAGCGCGAGCGGAAGACCTCGTTGCCGGTGCGATCGAAGACAGCGAAGCTGCGGATGTCGGCGAGACCCGCCACCTTGCGGATCGTGGTTTCGGCGTCGCTGTCGCGCGCGATGCCGGTGAGCAGCGCGTCGAGCGTGTCGGGATTGGCGATCAGCAGGTCGGTGAGCTGGCGGCCCTTCTCGCGCATCGCCGTCTCGACCAGGCTGCCGACGGTGAAAGACGCAAGTGTGATGACCGCCAACGCGACCACGCTCGCGAGCAGCACACCGCCGAGGATGGTCCCGCCATATCGCTTTAGCTTTCGCAGCATGCTCAATGCTCACTTCACGGCTCGACCCTAGCAACCGAAGGTAAACAAAGCGTCTGACCACCGCCTCGATTTGGGCCGGCGGTCCTTTTCCTGCTGCGGGGCATTAACCGCGATCGTCCGCTTCCCCGATCATCACTCGCACGGCATTTGACCACTGAGCCGGCTACAGGTAGCAATATGTGGCAAAAAAGAGCCGATATTGAGGGGGAAATACGATGACGCACCTTTCAAAGCTGTTCGCTCTCGCCGTCTGCGCCCTGGGTCTTGCCGTCGGGTCCGCCGGGGCGGCGGCACCTCGTCTGGTTGCACGGGTCGATCTGTCTTCGCAGACGATGACCGTTTCCTATGACGGCGAACTCGTGCACCGCTGGGCCGTGTCCACCGCACGCAGGGGCTACGTCACGCCGGTCGGCACGTACCGGCCGACGCGCATGCACCGGATGTGGTATTCGCGCAAATACGACAACTCGCCGATGCCCTACTCGATCTTCTTCCGCGGCGGCTATGCCGTGCACGGGACCGATGCGCTGCGCAATCTCGGCCGCCCGGCCTCGCATGGCTGTGTCCGGCTGGATCCCCGCAACGCGGCGGTCCTCTTCGACTACGTCAAGCGGGTCGGTCCGAGCAACGCGCGCATCGTCATCACCCGCTGACGCGCGATCGCAATGTCGCCTCGATGGGGAGGGCGGCCCTTGGATCGTGCAGGCGCCTCAGGTCTGCCAGCGCCGGTGGAACCACATCCACTGGTCTGGGTAGTCGCGCACCCAGCTTTCGACGACGTCGTTGAGGGCCTGGCACGTCGCCGCGACGTCGACCGCTCCGGTGGCATCGCGCGGCAGGTCGAGCCGCGGCATCAGCTCGAGGCGGTAGCGTCCGTTGGGAAGCCGCAGGGCACGCGCCGGATAGACCTCGCAGTCGAACTGGCGTGCCAGCTTGGCCAGCAGCGGGTTGGTGCGGCAGTCGCGTCCGAAGAAGGTCGTCGGCACACCCTTGGCGAACTTCTGGTCGACCAGCATCCCGACCGATCCGTCGCTGTCGAGCGCGCCGACCAGAGACCAGGCGGCGCCTGCCTTGGACGGCACGAGATGGCCGCCGCGTGTCCGGCGCGTCGAGAGCACTTCGCGGGCGATGTAGCGGTTGTTGGGCGGGCGGAAGAGGGCGGTGACCTCCAGCCCGAAGGTCGCCGCGCAGATCGGCAACAGTTCGAAGCAGCCGAGATGGGCCGTGAAGAAGATGAACGGTCCCTTGCGCTCGCGCAGCTCCTCGAAGATCTCGACGCCTTCGACCTCCACGATCCCAGGCTCTGTCCGGGTGGGATCGTAGTCGAAGATCTCGTCCAGAAAGACGTATTCGGCGGCGAGCCGCCCCATCTGGCCCCAGTTGGCGCGCGCGATCCGACGGACCCAGATCTCGGGCTTCTCGGGATAAGCGTGACGAAGGTTCTGCAGGGCGAGGCCGTGGCGCGGGCTGAGCGGACCGAGCGTACGCGCCAGGGCCTCGGCCGCTGCCAGCCCCGCCCGCGCGGGCAGCAGCCGCAGCACCCGCAGGATGGTGAACATCGCCTGCGCCACCAGCCATTGCTGCGCCTTGCGCCAGCGCTTCCACAGCCGCGCGATCCTCGGGTTCATCGGGTCCTTGCGTCTTCGATCTTGAGGACGATCTTGCCGAAGACCCGGCGGCTCTCCATCCGGTCGAGCGCGACCGCGATGTCGTCGAAGCCGATCTCGGTGTCGATCACCGGAGCGACGAGGCCGCGCGCCATCTTCTGCATGGCGTCGCGCATGTTGCCCATGGTGCAGCCGAAGGAGCCGAGCAGCTTGAGCTGCTGCTGGAAGAGCATCATGAGATTGGTCGGCGCCGAGACGCCGGAGGTCGAGCCGCAGGTGACGAGCCGGCCGCCGCGCTTGAGGCTGAGCATCGAGCCGGCCCAGGTGTCGGCCCCGACATGCTCGAACACGACGTCGACGCCGCGCTTCTTCGTGAGCTTGCGCACCGCTCCCTCGAAGCGCTCCTCGCGGTAGTTGATGACGTGATCGGCGCCGAGCGCGCGGGCCCGGTCCGCCTTCTCGTCCGAGCCGACCGTGGTGATCACCGTCGCGCCGTGGCGCTTGGCGAGCTGGATGGCGGCCGATCCGATTCCCGATCCGCCGGCATGGACGAGCACCGTCTCGCCGGGTTCGAGGCGGGCATTGTCGAACAGCATGTGTTCGACCGTGCCGAAGGTCACCGGCGCCAGCCCCGCGCCGAGGGCGTCGCAGCCGGGCGGTGCGGGCACCAGCTGGCGGGCCGGCAGGTTGATCCGCTCGCAGGCGAAGCCGTCGAGATGGAAGCCGTGGACGCCGGCGACGTGTTCGCACAGGTTGTCCCGGCCTTCCCGGCACGGGCGGCAGAGCCCGCAGGTGCGTGCGCCGTAGATCGACACGAGTTGGCCGGGAAGGACGCTCGACACGCCCGGTCCGATCGCCTCGACCACGCCGGCCGCTTCCGCGCCGATGGTCAGTGGCAGCTTGCGCTTGGCGAAGGCCATGCCGCGCCAGCCCCAGACGTCGATGTGGTTGAGCGCGACGACACGGATCGCCACGGTTGCCTCGCCAGGGCCGGGCGCACCCGGCGCTTCGACCTCGGTCAGCCGCAGGTCGCGGTCGCCGACGAGTTGGAGTGCACGCATGGAGGTCCTTGAGGCGTTGGGATCGCGGGAGCGGGTGCTTGTGGCCGATGTCGCCGGCGCCCGCAAGTCACGCCGGGCGACGGAGGTCGATTGGGGTGCGCCGGCGCCTCACTGCGGAGGGGCAGCGATCACCAGGCTGACATTCTGCCCGCCGAAGCCGAAGGAGTTCGACAGGACGGCCCGGACCGGCTGGCGGCGCGCCGTGTTCGGCACGGTGTCCAGCGGGATCGCGGGGTCGGGGTTGGCGTAGTTGATCGTCGGCGGCAGCACGCCTGTGCGCAGCGTCAGCACCGAGAAGACGGCCTCGATTGCGCCGGCCGCCGTCAGCGTGTGGCCGATCATCGATTTGTTGGAGGAGATCGGGGTCTCGGCGAGCCGATCGCCGAAGACGGCGGACAGGCCGGTGAACTCCATCCGGTCGTTCTCCGGCGTCGAGGTCCCATGTGCGTTGATGTAGTCGATGGCCCCCGCATCGAGGCCGGCGTCGTCGAGGCCCGCGCGGATCGTGGCGATGATGGGCGAGGCGTCGGGCTTGGAGCGCGTGCGATGGAAGTCGTCGGCCTTCTCGCCGCAGCCGGCGAGGACCGCGAGCACCTCGGCGCCGCGCGCCCGCGCCGAGGCCAGCGATTCCAGCACGAGCGCGCCGGCGCCCTCGGCCATGACGAAGCCGTCGCGATCCCTTGAGAAGGGCTTGGAGGCTTTGGCGGGCTCGTCGTTCTGGGTGGACAGGGCCGAGAGGAGCGAGAAGCGGATCAGCGCCTCGGGCGTCACCGACCCGTCCGTTCCGATGGCGATCGCGCGCTCGCAGTCGCCGCGCCGGATCGCCTCGACGCCGAGCTGGATCGCGGTCGCACCGGAAGCGCAGGCGGTCGACAGCGTCACCGGCAGTCCGCGCGTGCCGAAGCGGTCGGCAAGGCGCTCGGAAATGCGGTTGAACAGCGTCAAGGCGTAGATGTCGGCCGAGTGGTTGCGGCGGGCGATCTCCAGCAGCCGGTCGTAGCCGGGCTCATCGATGGCGCCGTCGGCCCGGTCGAGCGCGAAGCGGTGCTGCCATTCCAGCTCGATCGGCGGCGCGGCCAGGAAGAGCGGGCCGCCGAACGCGCCGGCTTTCGTGCCCGCCATTGCCAGCGCCTCAAGGCCGGCCGCTTCGGCGAGAGCATGCGAAAGGTCGCTCGAGGTGAGCGGCTCCACCGGCATGAAGTCCACCGTCCCGGCGATGGTGGTGCGCAGGTTCTCGGTGGAGAAGCGGGTGATGGCATGGATGCCGGAGCGACCGGCCGTCAGGGCGTCCCAGTTCGCCTCGACGCCGCGGCCGAGCGAGGACACGACGCCGATACCGGTGATGGCGACCAGCGGCCGTCCGAGAAAATCGGTGTCGGTGCTCATGTGAGCCGAGCCTCCATCATCGTCCGCCCAGCCGCTCGAGCACGCACAGGCCCTCGGACTGGCTGTGGCCGACGGTGGTCACGAGCGCGCGCGACGGCTCGCCGCGGGCCGCACGCTCTTCGCCTCGATCGAAGGGTGGCAGCGAGAGACGCCGCGACAGGGTTCCGGCCGCGAGTGCGATGCCGGCGGTGAAATGCGCTTCGAAGGCGTGACCGAAGAGGGTGCCATAGGCACGCTGCGTCGCCTCCGGATAACGCTCGCGCAGGAGCGCCCGCTCCCATCCCGTCGGCTCGGCGAGACCCGCCGCGCCGGAGAGGATCAGGAGGTCCTCGTCGCGCAGGCCGGTGCGATCGAGCATCTCGGCCAGCCGGGCGCGCGTCGCGCCTTCCTCGCGCGGACCTCTGTCGCCGTGTGTGCCGGCAAGACGGGCGTAGGCGGTGGCACCGCGTTCGGCGGCATGGTCGGCCGCCTCCAGCACGAGGAAGGCGCCGACGCTGCCGGGGGCGAAGCCGTCGTGGCCGGGGGTGCGGGCGAAGACCGGGCGCCACTCGTCGCGCAGCAGGAAGCCGCCGAGCTCGAAATTCAGCAGGAGATCCTTGCGCTCGGCAGAGAACGCGCCGCCGACGAGGCAGATGCGGCTCTGGCCGGCGGCAATGCGCGCGGCAGCGGTCGCGACCGCCGAGATGCCGGCGCCTTCCTCGCCCATGAAGGTGCGCGACGAGCCCGTCACCTTGTGGACGATGGAGATGTTGCCGGCCAGAAGATTGGAGAGCTGCGCCAGGAAGAGGGTGGGGCGCAGCTCGTTCGCGAGCGTTTCGTTGACCACGGCCTGCGGACTTGCAAGTCCACGCGCTCGCTGCATCACCAGCGCGTCGACCGCGGGGTCGCGTTCGCCGCCGCCCGCCGCCACGATCATGTCGATGCGCGAACGCACGGTCTCGTCGGCTGGAATCTCCGCATCCGCGAGGGCGAGGCCGGCCGCGAAGGTGCCGAGCTTCTGCCAGGTTTCCATCTGCCGCTGATCGCCCTTCTTGGGGATCTGCGCCGTCCAGTCGATCGGCGGGAGAGGGTGAACGAAGTAGGGCGCATAGGCGTCCGTCTCGATCACCGGCTGGGGCAGGGCTTCGCGGCCGAGACGATCGAGATGGGCCTCGATGCCCTCGCCGAGCGAGGACACCAACCCGATCCCGGTGATCAGCACGTCCTGTGCGGTCTTCTTCATACGGCTTCCATGGCCCAGTCGACCGGGCGCCGGCAACAGCTGCGGCGCGGCCGGCCTGCGGCGGCGGTCAGGCGCCCTTGGCGGCGCGCAACTCGTCGATCTTGGCGCACAGGTTCTTCAGCACGAAGTACTCCTCCGTCGGAGCCTTGCCCTCGTTGACCTCCTGCGTCCACTTCTCGAGCGGGATCTTGATCCCGAACTCCTTGTCGATGGCGAAGACGATATCAAGGAAGTCGAGCGAGTCGATGCCCAGATCGTCGATCGTGTGGCTGTCCGGCGTGATCCGGTCGCGCTCGATCTCGCTGGTCTCGGCGATGATATCCGCCACCCGGTCGAAAGTTGAAGACAATGCGGTCCCCGTGGTCGTTCGAAACTGCTGCACTGGCGAAACGCTATAGGGAATTCATCGGCGAAAGCAAAGCGAGCCGGCGCACGCCCCCGTGATCCCGATCGGCCGGGCTCCTTAGCCGACCCACGTTTAATCGCCTGCCGGAGACCTTCAGCCTCTCGGATCAATGGGATATCACAGAACACTAAGCATTGCTTGCAGATCTGGTTCGGCGTGGAGCAAGGGCAAGACGATCCCGGGAGCGTGGTGTGGACGATGCGCGAAATCTCGATGGCGAGCCGCTGATCTCGTTTGCGCTCGCGCGGGCCGCCACGGCGTTCGGACGTGCCGTCGCGCAGGTCTACAGGGGCGAAGCAGGGCTCTCGGGTCCGGAATTTGCGGTCATACAGATCCTGGGCGCCGCTGCGTCGCGACGGGCGACGTCGAGCGAGATCGTGGCCGCCACGACCATGGACAAGACCAAGGTGAGTCGTGCCGTGGCCTCACTCGCCGCACGGGGCTGGCTGCAGCGGGTGCGCGCCGAGACCGACCGTCGCTACGAGTTCCTGTCGCTGACGCCGGACGGCGAGGGGGCTTACGCGACGCTGGTACCACACGTGCGTGACGTGGAGGAATCGGTGCTGGCCCGGTTGACCGAGGAGGAGAGGCGAAACCTCTGTCTGGGTCTCCTCGGCCTGCTGCGCAGCTTCGACGCACGCGACTGAGCGCGGTTGCCGCGCTTGGGCGTCGCACGATTGCGGCGAACGCCGATTTGCGGCACGCCGGCAGCATGACCGAAACCATACCTCTCGCGACGGCCCGCCGCATCGCGCTCGCTGCCCAGGGCTTCGTCGACCCGGCGCCCTCCGGCGCTGTCGACCGTCGCCACCTGCAGCGTGTCCTCGGCCGCATCGGGCTCCTTCAGATCGACTCGGTCAGCGTGCTGGCGCGCGCTCACTATCTGCCGCTCTACTCGCGTCTCGGCGCCTATCCGCGCCGGCTGCTCGATCAGGCGGCCTGGGGCCCGAGGCCGCGCCTCTTCGAGTACTGGGCGCACGAGGCCTCGCTGCTGCCGGTGGAGACGCAGCCGCTGCTGCGCTGGCGTATGGCGCGGGCGGCGGACGGCCACGGCATCTATTCCGGACTCGCCCGCTTCGGCGTCGAGCGGCGCGACTTCGTAGAGACGGTGCTGCGGCGGGTGGAGGCGGACGGTCCGCTGGCGGCCTCGGATCTCGAGGGGGATCCGGGCGAAGGCGGTTGGTGGGGCTGGAGCGATGCCAAGCGCGCAGTGGAATGGCTGTTCTGGGCCGGCCGACTGACGACCGCCACCCGGCGCGGCAGCTTCGAGCGCGTCTATGACCTGCCGGAGCGGGTGCTGCCGGAGGCGGTGCTGGCGCAGCCGACGCCGCAGCCGCAGGATGCTCATCGCGAACTGATCCGTATCGCTGCCCGAGCGCACGGGATCGCGACGGCCAGCGATCTGCGCGACTATTTCAGGCTCGCGCCCGACCAGGTGAAGCCGCGCCTGCCGGAGCTTGTCGAAAGCGGGGACCTGCTACCGGTCAGCGTTCCCGGATGGTCGCAGCCCGCGTTCCTGTACGCCTCCGCGCGGCGCCCTCGGAGGGTGCACGCACGGGCGCTTCTGGCGCCCTTCGATCCGTTGATCTGGGAGCGCTCGCGCACCGAACGCCTGTTCGGCTTCCGCTATCGGCTGGAAATCTACACACCGGCTGACAAGCGCCAGCACGGCTACTACGTCCTGCCGTTCCTGCTGAACGACCGGCTGGTCGCTCGCGTCGACCTGAAGACCGACCGCCGGAGCGGCCGTCTCCTCGTGCTGGCGACCGGCATGGAGGACGGCGCCCCGGCGGACACGCTGGAGCACCTGGCGGTCGAACTGCGCCGGATGGCCGACTGGCTCGGGGTCGCGGAGGTCGAGGCCGTGGGGCCGATGCAGCCCGGCCTGCGCGCTGCGCTGGCCGTCTCGCCGCCCGCCGAGGACGGGGCGGCGCGTCCGTATCCTTGACGCTCGTCGCAGACGTCTGGCGGCAGGGGCCGTGACGCCGGTGGCGTGCGGCTTCCACGCTGCCACGACCCGCCGCTTGCCGGCGCCGGCTATCCACGAGCCGTGCTCGCCTTGGCCCGATTGCACGACGCGACCAAGGGCGGGGCAAAGGGATCGGGCGCCGGACGAACGCAAAAGGCGCCCTCACGGACGCCTCTCATTTCAACAGTGCGAGGAGCTTTGGCTCCCGCCGCTCACCAGGCGAGCGCCTGATCGAGCCGTCCGCGGCTTCTGGTCAGAACCGACCGAAACGCAGGGCGTGATGGATGTTGCCACGCTGCACGCCGATATCGGCGAGCTGATGGTCATCCATGGACTGGAGCTGGCGCATGGTGTCGCGCATCTGCTGGTAACGGCGGAAGCGGCTGGCGAAGGCGGAGAACATCGGTCTGTTTCCAGTGTTTGATCTGGTGCCTCATTTATCGTCAGTCGCTGCTTATTTGTAGTGCAATCGCTTTCAAGGGGGGTATGCGCCCGGAGCATGTCTCCTTCACGGTCGCTTAAGATTTGAGCGAGTGCCGAATCGCACGCCTGAGGGGGTGCACCGTCGCCTTGGGCGTCGTGACAAATGGCGAGCAGCCGGCTCGTACGTCCGCCGCTGCTCAGGGCACGATCACGACAACGCGATTATAAGCTCGGGAACGCAACTGCCCTCGTCGCGCTTTGTGCCGGAGCTTCTTTGCTCACAGGGAGTATGGATCATGCCGGTTCTTGAAAGTCAGACGAAAATCATCCGCGGCGTCCTGGTGGCTTCAGTGCTTGCTGCTGGAATGACGGTGTCCGGTCTCGCCTTCGCGCAGGCCGGCAGCAGCAGCGGCGGCAGCTCCGGCAGCGGCAGCAACGCCTCCGACACCGGCGGCAACACCGGTGGTACGCCATCCGGTGGTCCGGAGGCCTCGTCCCAGAGCTCCGAGAGCAGCGCATCGGACGTCGAGGGCGGCGGAAGCACCAGTCAGGCCGCTTCCGGCAACGGCGCGACAGGTGAAACCCAGCAGGGCGGCAAGACGGCCCGCTGCGACTCGACGGTACCGGGCAGCGCCACCGGCGCCTGCGAGGGAAGCTCGGGCACGGTCGGCACGTCGAACGTCGTCAAGTAAGCAGCGGCTCGGGCTGGCTTCAGCGCAAGAGCTCAGCGTTACTCAGGAGGCTGGGGTGCAACCGCACCCCGGCCTTTTTCTATGGCGCCCGCGTAAGAGGTATTCGGGACGCTCCGGTCGCTGATCGGTGCGTCGTCCTCGCGCCGTAGTGCATCGCGCCGCTGCCTCGCTATGATGGTGCCTATAGTTTCCCCGGGACGGGACGGGACGGGACGGGACAGGGAAGGTGGTGCGGCATCGCTCGTACTGCCGCAGGACTTTTCGAGGACACGCACGACTTGACTACGAACCGTCTCAGCTCCGCAATGCCTGAAAAGCTTGGCTATACGGGCCTCTTGAGCGATCGTGTTTTCGCGGTTGCGCCGATGATCGATTGGACCGACCGCCACTGTCGGTTCTTCCATCGCCAGCTCAGCCGGCGGGCGCTCCTCTACACCGAGATGGTGGTCGCCGACGCGATTCTTCACGGCGATCGGCAGCGGCTGCTTTCCTTTGACCCGGTAGAGCATCCGGTGGCGCTGCAGATCGGCGGCTCCGATCCCGACAAGCTCGCCGGTGCCGCCGAAATCGGCGCCGCGTTCGGCTACGACGAGATCAACCTCAATGTCGGCTGCCCGTCGGACCGGGTCCAGTCAGGCACCTTCGGGGCCTGCCTGATGCGCGATCCCGGTCTGGTGGGGCGATGCCTGTCGGCGATGCGCGCGGCGGTCGACGTGCCGGTCACCGTGAAGTGCCGGATCGGCGTCGACGACCAGGATCCTGAACCGGCGCTCGACGCCGTGGCCGACGCGGCGATCGAGGCCGGTGTCTCGGCGATCTGGGTGCATGCCCGCAAGGCGTGGCTGAAGGGGCTGAGCCCGAAGGAGAACCGGGACATCCCGCCGCTCGACTACGACCGGGTGCGACGGCTGAAGGCGCGGCTTCCGGACGTGTTCATCGGTCTGAACGGCGGCCTGGGATCGATCGAGGCGGCGGCGCGGGAATGCGGCGATCTCGACGGGGTGATGCTCGGGCGGGCGGCCTATCAGACGCCGGGGCAGCTGACGGAGGTCGACGCGCGGTTCTACGGCGTTGCCAACGCGTCCGTCGATTATGCCCATGTGATCGAGACGATGGCCGCCTACGCCGAGCGCCACATGGCCGCCGGCGGTCGGCTCGGCCATGTGACCCGTCATATGGTCGGGCTGTTCGCCGGTCTTGGCGGCGCCCGCCGCTGGCGGCAGCGTCTTTCGGACGCCGCTGCGCGTGCCGGAGCCGGGCCGGAGGTGCTGCAGGAGGCCTTCGCGGAGATTCGCCCGGCGTTGCAGGATCGCGCCGCCGCCTGATAAGCCTGCGGCGCAATCCGATCGCCCGCCGCCGTGATTGCCGGACCGCGCTGTCCGCCGCACCTTGCAAGAGTGTTTCGTGTTCGAACTCTTCGTCGTCACCGCGCCCATCTTCCTTCTGATCGGCGCGGGCTATGCGGCGGTGGCATTTCGTCTTCTGTCGCCGGAGGACGTCGGGGGCCTGGGGCGCTACGTCATCCGCTTCGCGCTGCCGGCACTGATCGTCACGGTGGTGTCCCAGCGCTCGCTGAGCGAGGGCTCCGACCTCGTCTATCTCCTCTGCTACGGCGCCGGTTCGCTCGTCGCCTTCCTCGTCACCCTTTCGGTCATGCTGGGCCTGCGCCGGCACCCCCTGCCGCAGGCTTCGATCCTGGCGCTGGGAACGGCGGCGTCCAACAGCGGCTTCATCGGCTACCCGCTGCTGGTGCTCGTGCTCGGCCAGGTTGCCGCGGTCGCGATGTCGTTGAACATGCTGGTCGAGAACCTGATGATGCTGCCGCTGGCACTGGCGCTGTCCGAGGTCGGCCGTCAGGAGGGCGCGCGGCCGGGCGTCCTCATGCGCAACCTCGTCTCGCGCCTTGCCAGGAACCCGATCGTGATCGCCATCCTGCTCGGCCTGGTGCTGTCGCTCACCGGTCTGGCGCTGCCGGCGCCGCTCGGCAAGGCGCTCAGCATGACGGCGGCGGCGTCCGCGCCGGTCGCGCTGTTCGTCATCGGCGGCACGCTCTACGGCCTCGGCCGCCGCGCGATCGGCGCGGACGTCGCGATCATCGTGGTGGGCAAGCTGGTCATGCACCCGCTTTTGGTCGCCGGCGCGCTCGGCCTGTCGGGCGGAGCGGTCCCGCCCGAGCTCGTCACCGCCGCGATCCTGATGGCGAGCGTGCCGATGCTGAGCGTCTATCCGATCTTCGGTGCCGCGGTGGGTCTCGGACGACTGTGCGCCGCAGCGATGCTGCTTGCGACGCTGGCGGCCTTCTTCACGTTGCCGCTGGCCTTGGCGCTGGTCGGACACGCGGCGCCTTAGCCATGCCCGCCTCAGGACTCCGCCAGCCCGGGCGCCGATGCGACGTGCGAAGCTATTCCGCGGCGGCTCTGCGACCCGCGAGGAAGGCTTTGGCCGAGCCGAGGAGATGGCGCCGCAGGTGCCGCTCGGCCGAGCTGCCGTCGCGTTCCAGGATCGCGTCGATGATCTCGCGATGCTCGCGGCGCGACTGCTCCATCCGGGCGCGGTTCTGCAGCTGCGAGCGGCGGAAGGGCGCGAGCTTCAGGCGCATGGCTGCGGCAATGTCGATCAGGTCGCTGTTGTGGGTGCCGTTGTAGATCGCGTCGTGCAGCTCGGTGTTGGCTCGCTCGTAGCCCGCGAAGTCGCCGTCGTCGGTCAGCGTGTCCATCCGGGCGAGCAGTTCCTGCAGGTGAGCGCGTTCGGCGGTGGTCATCCGGCCGGCTGCGAGGCGGCCGCAGAGCGCCTCGATCTCGCCCATCGCTTCGAACATCGCGTCGACCCGCTCCATCGAGAGATCGCAGACGATGACGCCACGGTAGGGAACGCGCTCGGCGAGCGCGCGCGAGGTGAGCGTCAGGAAGGCCTCGCGCACCGGAGTGCGGGAGACGCCGAACCGAGCCGCAATCGCAGTCTCGTCAAGCTTGGCACCCGCCGGCAGGAGCCCCTCGACGATATCGGACTCGAGCTGGTCGGCGATGGCCTCGCTGCGGACCGCCCGCTGGCGCTTCGGCTTGCTGTGCTGCTCCATGACACTCCTGCTTGGGCTGTCGGGATGATTTATCCGGGAACGGGCGTATCCGCCATAGCCGTTCGAAGCCTTCGCCTAAAAAGCACACACCCGGCGGAGGCGCTGGTTAGTCTGTGTACAATCGCGCCATGTGGTCCCACCTTGCAATACACGTCTTCCGCGGACATCCTGCGGCTGGCACATGCTTTGCATCCCGGTGGCGTGAGGGCATCGGCAGGCGCGGTGCGTTCCAAGCTCCGCCAGAGGACGGGCGGGCGCGAGAGGATGAGGGGCGGGGAATGCCGATGGCGAACGGGTTTGGGAATTGCGCCAGATCGCGCTCTGAATGTTTTTTCCGGCGTCGCTTCGCAACAAGCGGTGCGAAGGCGTCTCTGCGGGAGCGCCGGCGTTGAGCGGCATGGAATCGGATCCGGTGCTGGCGCTGTCGGATTTCTCGCTGCGGTTCGCGCCCGGCAAGAATCTCGTGGACGGCGTCGGCTTCGAAGTGCGGGCGGGAGAAACGCTCTGCATCGTCGGCGAGTCCGGCTGCGGCAAGAGTGTCACCGCTCTGGCGCTGATGGGGCTCCTGCCGGTTCCGCCAGCTGACATCGTCAGCGGCACCGCGCTGTTCGAGGGGCGGGACCTCTTCCGCTTGTCGGAGGCCGAACTCTCGGATCTGCGCGGCAACCGCATCTCGATGATCTTCCAGGAGCCGATGACCTCGCTGAACCCGGCCTTCACCGTTGGCGACCAGCTGACCGAAACGGTGCGGCGTCATCGGCGCCTGCCTGCCGCCGAGGCGAGTGCAGTCGCGCTCGACATGCTGAAGAAGGTGCGGATCCCGGCGCCGGAGAAGCGGATGACCGACTATCCGCACCAGATGTCGGGCGGCATGCGCCAGCGCGTGATGATCGCGATGGCACTCGCCAACGCCCCGAAGCTCCTGATCGCCGACGAGCCGACGACCGCGCTCGACGTGACCATCCAGGCGCAGATCCTGCAGCTGATCGCTCAGTTGCAGGAGGAGACGGGGACGGCGGTCATCATGATCACCCACGATCTCGGCGTCGTCGCGGAGGTCGCCGACCACGTCGCGGTGATGTACGCCGGCCACGTCGTCGAAGCCGGTCCGGTCGAGGCGATCTTCGACGATCCGCAGCACCCCTATACGATCGGGCTGATGGGGGCGATGCCCTCACTCGGCCGGCGGTCCGGCAAGCTCGCCACCATCCGCGGCACCGTTCCGCCGATCGAACGGATGCCGGATGCCTGCCGCTTCATGCCGCGCTGTCCCTTTGCGCAGAACAAGTGCGCCGAGGCGGTGCCGCCGCTCGCCCCGGTGGGGGACGGCGTCCACCGCGCCGCCTGCTGGTATGCGCCGCTCGAGAAGCATTTCGCGGAGGTCGCGTGAAGGACGCTCGCCCCATCATCGAGACCGTCGGTCTCGTCAAGCAGTTCGGCGGCCGGCGGCAGCTTCTCAGCCGCTCGCCCGTCGTCCACGCCGTCAACGACGTCTCGCTGCGGGTGCGGGACGGCGAGACCTTCGCCATCGTCGGCGAATCCGGCTGCGGCAAGTCGACCCTCGGGCGGCTCCTGATCCGCCTGCTCGACCCGACCGGCGGCGACGTCATCTACAAGGGCCGCAATCTTGCGAGCCTGTCGGCGACCGAGATGCGCAGGCTGCGGCGCGAGCTGCAGATCGTGTTCCAGGACCCGTTCGCCTCGCTCAACCCGCGCATGAGCGTCGCCGACATCGTCGGCGAGCCGATCTGGCTGCACGAGACGGCGGGCAAGAAGGAGCGGCGCGAGAAGGTGCTCGACATCTTCCGCACCGTCGGGCTGCGGCCCGACATGGCCGACCGCTTCCCGCACGAATTCTCCGGCGGCCAGCGCCAGCGCATCGGCATCGCCCGGGCGCTCGCCGGCGAGCCGAAGCTGATCCTCGGCGACGAACCGGTCTCGGCGCTCGACGTCTCGATCCAGGCGCAGATCGTGAACCTGCTCGAGGAGCTGAAGGAGCGGCTGGACCTCACGCTGATCATCGTCGCGCACGATCTCGCCGTCATCCGGCACATGAGCGACCGGGTCGCCGTGATGTATCTTGGCGAGGTGGTCGAGCTCGCCGAGACGGACGACCTCTTCGAGACGCCGCTTCATCCCTACAGCCAGGCGCTGCTGGACGCGATCCCGGTGCCGAGTCCACGCGCCCGCAGCGCGCAGGCGCCGGTGCGCGGCGACGTGCCGAGCCCGACCAACCCGCCCAAGGCCTGCCGCTTCCACACCCGCTGCCCGCACGCGCAGCCGATCTGCTCCGAGGTGCGCCCGGTGCTGGAGCGGGCCGACGAAGGCGGGCGGCAGGTCGCCTGCCACTTCTGGCGGGAGATCCAGGCGGCGGGGTCGAGTGCCCGCGCACCGATCGCGGCGAGCGCGAACTTCGAGACACGCCTGGCGCTCTACCGCGCCCGGCAGAGCGGCGGCGCTGCGCCGCTGAAGCAACCTTGAGACACAACCAAGAGGGAGTTGGAATGACCAAGTTGAGATGGATAGCACTGGCCTTCGGGCTGCTCGCCAGCAGCACCGCATCGGCGCAGACGCTGCGGATCGCCCTGCAGGACGATCCGGACATGCTGGATCCGCACAAGGCGCGCACCTTCGTCGGCCGCATCGTCTTCACCTCGCTCTGCGACAAGCTGGTCGACATCTCGCCCGACCTGAACTTCGTGCCGCAGCTGGCGACGGAGTGGTCGTGGAACGAGGCCCAGACGGAGCTGACGTTCAAGCTGCGCGATGGCGTCACCTTCCAGGACGGCTCGACGTTCGATGCCGACGCGGTGAAGGCGAACATCGAGCGCGCGATGACGCTGAAGGACTCGAACCGCAAGAGCGAGCTGTCCTCGGTCGACCACGTCGAGGTGGTCGATCCCTCGACCGTCAAGTTCGTGCTGAAGCAGCCGGACGCGACGCTGCTCGCGACGCTTTCGGACCGTGCCGGCATGATGCTCGCGCCGGACGCGTTCGCCGACGGCAAGGAGTTCTCGCAGAACCCGGTCTGCTCGGGCCCCTACAAGTACGTCAACCGTGTCCAGAACGACCGGATCGAGCTGACCAAGTATGACGGCTACTGGAACGCGAAGGACTATCCCATCGAGGCGGTCACCTTCGTGGCGATCCCCGACAACACGGTGAAGCTCGCCAACCTGCGCTCCGGCGACGTCGACATGATCGAGCGGGTCGCCCCGTCCGACATTCCGTCGGTGAAGCAGGATAGCAAGCTGACGCTCGTTCCGGTGACCGGGCTCGGCTACATGGGCATCGAGTTCAACGTCGCCAACGGCGAGCCGTCCAAGCTGCCGATCAACGCTGATAAGCGCGTGCGCGAGGCGCTGCAGTATGCGGTCGGGCGCGACATCATCGACCAAGTCGTCGGCAACGGCACGTTCCCGCCGGCGCAGCAGCCGTTCCCGCCGTCGAGCCCCTACCACTCGGACAAGTTCCCGGTGGTCGAGCGTGACGTCGACAAGGCGAAGGCACTGCTCAAGGAAGCGGGCGTCGAGAACCCGACCTTCACGCTCGGCTACGCCAACAACACGACGACCCAGCAGGTCGCCGAGCTGATGCAGGCGATGGCCGCCGAGGCGGGCTTCACCATCAACCTGCAGCCGCAGGAGTTCGCGGCGCTGCAGGCCGATCTCCAGCAGGGCAAGTTCGAGGTCTCGATCCAGGGCTGGTCGGGCCGCGTCGATCCCGACGGCAACATCCACCAGTTCGTCACCTGCAAGGGCAACCTCAACGATGGTAAGTACTGCAATGCCGATGTCGACAAGGCCCTGAATGCGGCCCGCCAGACGAGCGATCCGGAGAAGCGCAAGGCGCTCTACGACGAGGCGCAGACGATCCTGCAGGACGATCTGCCCTGGCTCTACTCCTACTACCTCCCGTGGCCCTTCGTCGTGTCCGACAAGGTCAAGGGCTTCAAGGCCTATCCGGACGGCATGATCCGCCTCAAGGGCATGACCCTCAGCCAGTAACGCTCCATGCGGCGCCGTCCGCGGCGCCGCATCCTCTGTCTCACCGTCGATCCCGCTCTGTTCCTCCCTGTCGAAGGAGTCACGATGAACAGTCTCAAGCTCGCAGTCCTCGCCGCCGGCCTTCTCGCCACGACGGCCGCCGCCTCCGCCCAGACGCTGCGCGTCGGCCTCGCCGAAGATCCGGATGCGCTCGATCCGCACAAGGCGCGGACCTATGTCGGGCGCATCGTCTTCACCTCGCTCTGCGACAAGCTGGTCGACATCTCGCCGAAGCTGGACTTCGTGCCGCAACTGGCGACCGAATGGTCCTACAACGACGACCAGACCGAGCTGACCTTCAAGCTGCGCGACGGTGTCACCTTTCAGGACGGATCCAAGTTCGACGGCGACGCGGTCAAGGCGAACATCGAGCGGGCGATGACGCTGCCCGACTCCAACCGCCGGAGCGAGCTGTCCTCGGTCGACCACGTCGAGGTCGTCGATCCCTCGACGGTCAAGTTCGTGCTGAAGCAGCCGGACGCGACGCTGCTCGCGACTCTCTCGGACCGCGCCGGCATGATGCTCGCGCCCACAGCCTTCGCCGAGGGCAAGGAGTTCTCGCAGAACCCGATCTGTTCCGGCCCCTACAAGTTCGTCAGGCGCGTTCAGAACGACCGGATCGAGCTGACCAAGTATGACGGCTATTGGGACGCCAAGGATTATCCGATCGAGGGGGTGACGTTCCTTCCGATCGTCGACTCGACGGTGAAGCTCGCCAATCTGCGCTCCGGCGACATCGACATGCTCGAGCGGCTCGCGCCGAACGACGTGCCCTCGGTCAAGGGCGACGCCGCGCTGCAGTTCGTGCCGGTCACCGGCCTCGGCTACAGCTCGATCCGCTTCAACACCAACAACGGGTCGCGCGCCGAGAACCCGATCGGCAAGGACAAGCGGGTGCGGCAGGCCTTCCAGCTCGCCGTCGACCGCGACGTCATCAACGAGATCATCGGCAACGGCATCTTCCCGCCGGCGCAGCAGCCGTTCCCGCCGTCGAGCCCGTATCATTCGGACAAGTTCCCGCCGGTCACGCGCGACGTCGAAAAGGCCAAGGCGCTGCTCAAGGAGGCCGGCGTCGAGCATCCGAGCTTCGAGCTCGACTTCGGCACCGGCAGCGCCAACCAGCAGTTCGCTGAACTGGTGCAGGCGATGGCGGCCGAAGCCGGCTTCGACATCAAGCTGCGGGCCACCGAATTTGCGGCCATGCAGAAGGAGATGGAGCAGGGGAACTTCGACGCGGCACTGATCGGCTGGTCCGGGCGCGTCGACCCCGACGGCAACATCCACCAGTTCGCCACCTGCAAGGGCAACCTCAACGACTCCAAGTACTGCAACGAGGAGGTCGACAAGGCTCTCAACGCGGCGCGCCGCACCAGCGATGTCGAAGAGCGCAAGGCGCTCTACGACGAGGCGCAGACGATCCTTCAGGACGACCTGCCTCTGGTCTACACCTACTACCAGCCCTGGCCCTTCGTGCTGTCCCAGAAGGTGAAGGGGTTCGAAGCCTATCCGGACGGCATGATCCGCCTGAAGGGCATGAGCCTCGGCGACTGAGGTCGCTTCCGCCGGGCGGCCCAGTGGTCGCCCGGCTCTTCCGCTACAAGGACCGTCATGGCTCAGCTGATCCTCCGGCGCCTGCTCGTCGCCATCCCGACCATCATCATCGTCTCGATGCTGGTCTTCTCGCTGCAGAAGCTCCTGCCGGGCGATCCCGTGCTCGTCATGGCGGGCGAGGAGCGCGATCCGCAGGTGATCGAGTTCCTGCGCGAGAAGTATCACCTGAACGACCCGCTGCCGGTGCAGTACGGCTACTGGGTCGCGCACGTGCTGCAGGGCGATTTCGGGATCTCGCTTCGGACGGACACGCCGGTGACGACGCTGGTCGCCCAGAAGCTGCCGGTCACGATCCAACTGGCCATCATGGCGATGATCGTCGCCGTTGTAATCGGCGTGCCGACCGGCATTCTCTCCGCCGTGCGGAAGGGAACGCTCGTCGACTACGGCGCCAACGTCGTGGCGCTCTCGGGACTCTCCATCCCGAACTTCTGGCTCGGCATTCTCCTGATCTTCCTCGTCTCGGTGAAGCTCGGCTGGCTGCCGGCCTCGGGCTATGTCCCGCCCGGCGAGGACCTCTGGCTGTCGATCAAGACCATGCTGATGCCGTCCTTCGTGCTCGGCACGGCGCTCGCCGCGACGCTGATGCGCCACACCCGCTCGGCGATGATCGGCGTCCTGCGCTCGGACTACATCCGCACCGCCCGGGCCAAGGGCCTGCGGCAGGGCAAGGTCGTCTACAAGCACGCGCTGCGCAACGCGCTGGTGCCGATCGTGACGCTCCTGACGCTGCTCTTCGGCGAGCTTCTCGGCGGCGCCGTCTTGACCGAGCAGATCTTCACCATCCCCGGCTTCGGCAAGCTCGTCGTCGACGCCGTCTTCACCCGTGACTATGCCGTGGTGCAGGGGATCGTCCTGTGCACGGCGATCGGCTTCATCGCCATGAACCTTCTGGCCGACGTGCTCTACATCCTGATCAACCCGCGACTGAGGGGCGCCTGATGGCCGCGACCACCCTCGACGACACCCGTGACGCGCCCGCCGGGCTCGACGCCGAGGCGAGACCGGTCGACGTCAAGGTCGCCGCGGCGGACGCGGCGAGCGAGGTCGTGCCGCCGAAGCGCAATCGCGCCCTGCGCAAGTTCCTCGCCAACAAGCCGGCGATCGTCGGCGGCGGCGCGGTGTTGTTCTTCATCCTGGTCGCCATCCTCGCGCCCTTGCTCACCGGCTATGATCCGCTCGCCACGAGCTTCACCGCGATCCGCAAGGCGCCGTCGGCGGCGCACTGGTTCGGCACCGACGAGCTCGGCCGCGACATCCTCAGCCGCATGGCCTTCGGTGCACGCGCCTCGCTGCTCGCCGGCGTCGTGTCGGTGGCGATCGCGGTTGCGGTCGGCGTGCCGCTCGGCCTGCTTGCCGGCTTCTTCGGCGGCTGGGTGGACATGGTGATCTCGCGCGTTGCCGACGCGCTGCTGGCGATCCCGTTCCTGATCCTCGCGATCGCGCTCGCCTCCTTCCTCGGTCCGAGCCTGACCAATGCGATGATCGCGATCGGCCTCTCCGGTACGCCGATCTTCATTCGCCTCGCCCGCGGCCAGACGTTGAGCGTCAAGGCGGAGGACTACGTCGAGGGCGCGCGGGCGATCGGCCTGCCGGACCGCTGGATCCTGATCCGCTACGTCTTCCCCAACATCCTGCCGCCGCTGATCGTGCAGGGCACGCTGACGGTGGCGACCGCGATCATCGCCGAGGCGAGCCTCTCCTTCCTCGGCCTCGGGCAGCAGCCGCCCGCACCCTCCTGGGGTTCGATGCTGAACACCGCCAAGAACTTCATGGAGCAGGCGCCGTGGATGTCGATCTTCCCCGGCATCGCGATCTTCCTTCTCGTCCTCGGCTTCAACCTCCTTGGCGACGGCCTGCGCGACGCGCTCGACCCGCGCGAGAACTGACGCTTCCATCTGTCTGAAAGGCATGACGATGTTTACCACCCGTCCCGAACTGCTCGGCACCTTCGGTGCCGTCGCGTCGACTCATTGGCTGGCGACGGCGGTCGGCATGTCGATGCTGGAGCGCGGCGGCAACGCCTTCGATGCCGGCATCGCCACCGCCTTCGTCCTGCAGGTGGTCGAGCCGCATCTCGTCGGTCCCGGCGGCGACGTGCCGATCATCTTCCACTCCGCCAAGACCGGCCGCACCGAGGTGATCACCGGCCAGGCGCCGGCGCCGGCCGGCGCCACCATCGAGCACTACAAGCGCGAGGGACTGACGCTGATCCCGGGCAACGGTCTCCTTGCGACCGTGATCCCGGGCTCCTTCGACGCCTGGATGCTGCTCCTGCGCGACCACGGCACGATGAGCGTGCGCGACGTGCTCGAGCCGGCGATCTACTACGCCGAGAAGGGCCATCCGGTGCTGCCGCGCGTGTCGGCCACCATCCATGGCCTCAAGACCTTCTTCGAGACGGAGTGGCCGACCTCGGCCGCCGCCTTCCTGCCGAACGGCGCGGCCCCGGAGCCCTGGTCGCTGTTCAAGAACCCGGCGCTCGCGGCAACCTGGACCCGCGTCATCGTCGAGGCCGAGTCGGCCGGCGGCGATCGCGAGCGGCAGATCGAGGCGGCCCGCAACGCCTTCTACAAGGGCTTCGTCGCCGAGGCGATCGACGGCTTCGTGCGCAAGAACGAGGCCATGGACGAGAGCGGCTCGCGCCACAAGGGCGTGCTCACCGCCGCCGACCTTGCCGGCTGGCAGGCGGGCTACGAGGCGCCGCTGACCTATGACTATGGCGGCCAGACGGTGAACAAGATCGGGCCGTGGGGGCAGGGGCCGGTCTTCCTGCAGACGCTGGCGCTGCTCAAGGGCTTCGATCTCGACGCGACCGACCCCTCCGGGGCCGAGTTCATCCATCTCGTGACCGAAGCGATGAAGCTCGCCTTCGCCGACCGCGAGGCCTATTACGGCGATCCCGCCTTCGTCGACGTGCCGCTCGAGACGCTGCTGTCGGATGCCTACAATGACGAGCGGCGCAAGCTGATCGCCGAGACGGCGTCCTTCGACCTTCGGCCGGGCCGCATCGCCGGCTACGAGGCGCAGGTCGACCGCGTGATGGCCGTCCTGGAGCGCCTGTCGGCCAAGGGCAGCGCCGGTCAGAGCAACGAACCGACGACGGCTGCCATGCAGTCCGCGCGGCGCGGCGACACCGTGCACGTGGACGCCGCCGACCGCTGGGGCAACGTCATGGCGGCGATGCCGTCGGGCGGCTGGCTGCAGTCCTCGCCGATGATCCCCGAGCTTGGCTTCATGCTGAATTCGCGCGCCCAGATGTTCTGGCTGGAGCCGGACCTGCCGACTTCGCTGGAGCCGGGCAAGCGGCCGCGCACGACGCTGACGCCGACGCTGACGACGCGCGACGGCAAGCCCCACATGGCCTTCGGCTCGCCGGGCGGCGACCAGCAGGAGCAGTGGCAGCTGCTGCTCTTCCTGCGCAAGGTCCACCACAAGCTCAACCTGCAGGAGGCGATCGACCTGCCGATGAGCCATACGACACACTTCCCGACCTCCTTCTATCCGCGCAACCGCGTGCCGGGGCACCTCATCGCCGAGGCGAACTTTGCGCCCGCGGTGCTGGAGGAGCTGCGTCGCCGCGGGCATGACCTCGAGGTTGCGCCGGAGTGGACGGTGGGGCGGCTCGTGGCCGTGGCGCGCGAGGCCGATGGCCTCCTGCGCGCGGCGGCAACGCCGCGCCTGATGCAGGCCTACGCCATCGCCCGCTGAGGCGGCGCGAGGGACCGGTTCGCACACGCGTTCAAGGACCAGCCGGCAGCGACCGGCTGGCGCTCAAAGGGAAAGGGACGCCCGCCACCCCAGCGCCACCGGCGCGACAGGAGTTCTGGCATGCGTTACCCGCTTATCGTTGCGACGCTGGCCGCCTTGAGTGCGACCAGCGCCTTTGCCGCCGACTTCAGGATCGGCCTGCAGGACGACATCGACCTGCTCGATCCCGCCCGCTCGCGCACCTTCGTGGGCGAGGTGGTGTTCGAGTCGCTCTGCGACAGCCTCGTCGCCGTCGGGGCTGACCTGAAGGCGACGCCGGAACTCGCCAGGGACTGGTCGTGGAACGACGACCATACCGTCCTCACCATGTCGCTGATCCCCGGCATGGTCTTCCATGACGGCAATCCGATCACGGCGGAGGCGGTGAAGGCCAATCTCGATCGCGCCCGCACGCTGCAGGACTCGATGCGCAAGACCGAGCTGCAGTCGGTCGACCATATCGACGTCGTCGACGACCTGACCTTCAAGATCTCGCTTAAGCAACCCGACCCGACGCTGCTGCCGCAGCTTTCCAACCGGGCCGGCATGATTGCCTCGCCGGCGGCCTTCGCCGAGGGCAAGGACTTCAGCCAGGCGCCGGTCTGCTCCGGTCCCTACAAGTTCGTCTCGCGCCAGCAGAACTACCAGATCGTGCTGGAGAAGTTCGACCAGTACCGCAACGCTGGCGACTACCACTTCGACCGCGTCGTCTTCCTGCCGATCCCAGACACGACAGTGCGCCTTGCCAACCTGCGCTCGGGCGATCTCGATATGCTGGAGCGCCTCGCCCCGGCCGACATCCCGGCGGTGCGGGACGATCCCAACCTGCAGCTCGCGCTGGTGACGAGCGTCGGCTATCAGGGCCTGACGATCAATGTCGGCAACGGCGTGCGGGCCGACGGCCCGTTGAAGGACAAGCGGGTGCGTCAGGCGCTGCAATATGCGATCGACCGCGACGTCATCAACGAGGTCGTGGGCGCCGGCACCTTCCAGCCGGCGCAGCAGCCCTTCGGCCCGGACAGCCCCTATCACGACGATGCCTTCCCGGTGACCGGGCGGGACGTCGAGAAGTCGAAAGCCCTGTTGAAGGAGGCCGGCTACGACCGGGTGCCCTTCGAGCTCATCTTCGCCAACTCGACCACCGGCCAGCAGATTGCCGAATTGATCCAGGCGATGGTTGCCGAGGCCGGGTTCGACGTGACGCTGAAGGCGACCGAGTTCGCGTCCATGCTGCAGGCGACCAAGATCGGCGACTACGACGTCGTCCAGGTCGGCTGGTCCGGCCGCTACGACCCGGACGGCAACCTGCACCAGTTCGTCACCTGTGGCGCCGGCCTCAACTATGCCGGCTACTGCAGCCAGGCGGTCGACGACCTTCTCAACAAGGCCAAGGTGACGCCGGACGTCGAGGCGCGCAAGGATCTCTACGATCAGGCGCAGGCGATCCTGCAGGACGAGCTGCCGCTGATCTACGTCTATCACCAGCCCTGGCCCTTCGTGCTGGCCAAGGACGTGCACGGCTTCACGCCGCTGCCGACCGGGCTGATCAGCCTGAAGGGCGTGACGAAGGGATGATGCAGATTGAAGAGGATCGGGCGCCGAGTGCGCCCGATCCTAGAAGCCGATGTCCTCGTAGATCGCCGCGAGCGGCAGCCGGATGTCGGCAATCGCGAGGAGCAGCGCGTCGTCTTCCCCCGTCAGGTCCGGCTCCGGCACGAGCCGTCCGGTCGCGTCGCGGGTCCAGACGCTGACGCGCCGCTCGGATTGCGAGACGCAGACATACTGGCGAAGCGAGGGCAGGCTTTCGTCGTCTCGAAGCTTGCGCGTCTGGTCGTACCAAGCGGTCGAGCTCGACAGCACCTCGAAGATGACGGTGGGCTCGGAAGCATTGATCTCGGGCTGCTGGAAGCGACCGCAATCGATCATGACGTCAGGATATCGCGAATTCCCGGTGTCCGGAATCGGCAGGCGCATATCGGAGCCGAACGGCCGGCAAAGCGATCCCCTGAGGGCTGGCCGAAGGAACGCGAGCAGATTGGCCGCGATCAGCGCGTGCGCCTGTGTGCCGCCGGTCATCATGACGACTTCGCCATCGATGAAGGCGTGGCGGCGTTCCTGTCCGGCCTCCCAGGCGAGGAAGTCCGACAGCGTCCAGCCATGCTCGCGCGCCATGCTCATCTTCGTCTCCGGCAGGAGGAAGGCCTCTCCCCCGGAAGATAGCGGGCGGCGGCACTTGTCGCCACCCGCGGGTAATCAGGAGGGAGCGGCCCCCTGCTTCTGAGCGAGGGGCCCGTCCGACCTGCTCAGGCGAGCGTCAGGGCGACGTCGACATTGCCGCGCGTCGCGTTGGAGTAGGGGCAGACCTCGTGCGCGGCCGCCATCAGCCTCTCGCCGGCCTCGCGCTCGACGCCCGGGAGGTTCGCCGTCAGCGCGGCGGTGATGCCGTAGCCGCCCTCCGAGCGCGGGCCGAAGCCGACCTCGGCCGTCACCGTCGCATCGGCCGGCACCTTCACGCCGACCTTGCCCGACACCGCCTTCATCGCGCCGAGGAAGCAGGCGGAATAGCCCGCGGCAAAGAGCTTCTCCGGATTGGCGCCGACGCCGCCGGGGCCGCCCATCTCCTTCGGCACCACCAGCTTCACGTCGACCGAGCCGTCGTCCGAACGGGCCGCGCCGTCGCGTCCGCCGGTGGCCGTTGCATTCGTCTTGTAGATCACGTCGACAGGCATGTGAGCCTCCTTCATCAGAGTGGGCGCGATGTTTATCGCGATAAACAATCCTGTATCCCCAGCGCCGCTCGCACGCAATCCCTTATCGTGATAAACAATGCCGTGATCTCGTCGGTTTGAAGAAGGCTGCGCCATGTTGTTCCCGCTCGATCAGCACCTGTGCTTTGCGCTCTACGGGGCCTCGATGGCCGTCGGCCGTGCCTACAAGCCCGTTCTCGACGAACTCGGCATCACCTATCCGCAATATCTCGTGCTCTCGGTGCTCTGGGAGGAGGGCGAGCGCACGATCGGGACCATAGCCGAGCGCCTCGGGCTCGAGCCGAGCACGGTGACGCCGCTCGTGAAGCGGCTCGAAACCGCGGGCTTGGTCACGCGGCAGCGCAATCCTGCGGACGAGCGACAGGTGGTCGTGGCGCTGACCGGGGAGGGCGAGGCGATGCGTCGCGCCAGCGCCTGCCTCGGCGAACGGCTGGTGCGGAGTTCCGGCATGCCGCCCGAGCGCCTGCAGCGCCTGAACGAGGACGTGCGGGCGCTGCGCGACGCCGTCGCGACCTTCGTCGCGCGCGGGGAGAACTGACCTCTTGGGCCTGCGCGGGTGCGGTCTTCAGGTCGGCGGCTTGATCACGCCCCCGCGCCGCCCGAACCCGTCGACGATGCCGCCGGCATAAAGCGCCCACCAGACGATCAGCGGCTGCGCCAGGAGGCGCGGGCCGTGATACCACCAGCCGAGGCCCGTCCCCGTCGACAGGTCGTTCATCGCGTGGGTGACGTTGGCGGGAAAGACGCAGACGGCGTAGAGCGCGAGCATGATCCCTGTGAGCCTTCGGGTTCGCGGAAGCATGAGGCCGATCGCGCCGGCGATCTCGCAGGCGCCGGTGACGAGGATCATCTCGCGCGGCAGTGGCACCCAGCCCGGCATGATCGGCAGGAACACGTCCGGCCAGCCGAGATGGATGATCCCGGCGGCGAGATAGGCGAGGGCAAGGGTTACAGTCGCGACGCGTCGGGTGAGGGAGCGCCTGCGGCCAGGCGGCGGAGAAACGATCTGCATCACCGGCTAACGCTGCGAAGGCTCGAAGGTGACTTACCGCCCGAATCCTATTCTTTCGTGCCGTCGACCAGCGTCTTCGCCATCATCATGTGAATGCCCTTGTTGCCGTTCACCGTCTGCGTGACGTGCAGGTCGCCAGCGAGGCTGCACAGCGTGTAGGCGTCCTCGCGCGACAGCCCGGCCTTGGCGACGAGAAGCTCGATCATGTCGCGCAGCGCCATCACCGCGCACTGGTCGAGGTCGGGGTCCATGCCCATCGTGATGTAGTGCGTCGGCGTCTCGGCCTGCGGATAGGTCAGCTGCATGTCGTCGCGCACCGTCAGGGTGAAGGTGCCCGCCAGCGCCGTCTCGATCGCGGTGATGCAGACCTCGCCGTCGCCTTGGGCGCCGTGGCCGTCGCCGCAGGAAAACAGCGCGCCCTCGTTGAAGATCGGCAGGTAGAGCGTGGTGCCGGCGACGAGCTCCTTGTTGTCGATGTTGCCGGCATGGGCGCGCGGCTGGATCGAGGAAATCCGACCCCAATGCGGAGGCGGCGCGAGGCCCATGACGCCGAAGAAGGGCGCGAGCGGCAGGTCGAGGCCCCAGGGCATCTTGCCGACATTCGTCTGCCGGTCGAGCGGGATATTCAGCTTGCGCATGGCGTCGAAGTCGTAGGGCAGGGTGCCGGCGAGCGGACGGATGACGTTGTAGCCCCAGTCCTGCCGCAGTTCGACCGCGTCGATCCGCACCTCCAGCACCTCGCCCGGCTGCGCCCCGTCTACCGCGACGGGGCCGGTGAGGAGGTGGCCCGGCATCTCCTGCTTCAGATGGCGGTGGATCTCGTGGAGCTCCGGCGGAACGTGGAAGCCCTCGCCGGGCAGCATGTCCGGGCCGCCAGAAACGGTGTCGATGGTGACCGTGTCGCCGCTGGCGATGGTCAGCACGGGCTCACGCTTCGGGTCGAAGAAGCCCCAGGCACAGGTGTCAGGCGAGGCGGGGAGGTGATGCTGCATGGCGGGGCCTTTTCGGCGCGCGGCGCCGGCGGAGCCGGCCACGGGCAGGGTCGATCAGGCGAGCTTACCGTCCGTGTGCAGCCGCACAAGCGGAAATGCCGGTGCGGTCTGGCGTCGCGGTGCTGATACGGGCTTTCTCGTCTCTCGTCTCTCGTCCTCGTCTCGGATCCGAACCCCCCTCTGCCTCCCGGCGTCTCCCCCTCGAGGAGGGAGATCACGCGGGTCGAAAGACACTGCGTGTTCGGAAACCGCCACTCGAGCGGATACGATGGGTCTGGCGCATGACCCGTGGTTCAAAACCCCTGATCGACCGCGGAAAAAAGCCGGCCGTCCTCCCCGCTGATCTCCCCCTCGAGGGGGGAGATGCCTGGCAAGGCAGAGAGGGGGTGTTGTCGGCAAGCCGCGCCGAAGAGCCTGAATCAAGAGACGATCGCCGCCGACACCGAGATCCATGCTCAGCAGCAGCAGCAGCAGCACCGCAGCTCCGCTGCTCGCTCAGGCAAACTGCGCGTCGTGCAGGCGGCGGTAGACGCCGCCGGTGCGGATCAGCTCGCCGTGGCTGCCTTCCTCGACGATGCCCTCGTGGCCGACGACGACGATGCGATCGGCGTTGCGGATGGTCGAGAGGCGATGGGCGATGACCAGCGTCGTGCGCCCCCGTGAAAGCTCGGCGAGCGCCGCCTGGATCGCCCGCTCGGTCTCGACGTCAAGCGCCGAGGTTGCCTCGTCGAGGATGAGGATCGGCGGGTTCTTCAGGAACATCCGCGCGATCGACACGCGCTGCTTCTGGCCGCCGGAGAGCTTGACGCCGCGCTCGCCGATCAGCGTGTCGAGCCCGTCCGGAAGTCGGGCGATGGTGTCCTCGAGATGGGCCCGGCGCGCCGCCTCCACGATTTCCGCCTCGCTCGCGCCGAGCCGGCCATAGGCGATGTTGTCGCGCAGCGTGCCGCCGAACAGGAAGACGTCCTGCTGCACGATGCCGATGTGCCGGCGCAGCGAGGCGAGCGTCATGTCGCGGATGTCGATTCCGTCGATGGTGATCGACCCTGCATCGACGTCGTAGAAGCGCGGGATCAGCGAGCAGATCGTGGTCTTGCCGGCGCCCGAGGGGCCAACAAAGGCCACCGTCTCGCCGGCGCGAACAGTGAGCGACACGCCCTGCAGCACCGGCTTGCCCGGCTGGTAGGCGAAGTCGACCCGATCGAAGCGGATATCGCCGGCGAGGTGGTCGACGGACTTGGCCGCCGGGCGGTCGACGATGTCGGGCTCGCTCGCCAGGAAGTCGACGTAGCGGCGGAAGCCGGCGATCCCTTTCGGATAGCTCTCGATCACCGATGCGATCTTCTCCACCGGCCGGAAAAAGACGCCGACGAGCAGCAGGAAGCCGATGAAGCCGCCGTTGGTCAGCGTGCCCTCGAGCACGAAGAAGGTGCCCGCCACCATCACCACGACCTGGGTCAGGCGCATCGAGAGGTAGTTGAGCGACAGGCTCGCCGACATGATGCGGTAGGCGTCGAGCTTGCGCAGCCGGTAGAGCCGGTTGTTCTCCGCGAACAGCCTGCGCTCGTGGTCCTCGTTGGCGAAGGCCTTGACCACTCGGATGCCGCCGACGCTCTCCTCGATCCGGGCGTTGAACTCCCCGATGCTGCCGTAGATCGCGTGCCAGGTGCGCGTCATCCGGTTGCCGTAGCGCGCGGTGAGGAAGGTGCCGAGCGGCACGATCGCACCGGTGATCAGCGCCAGCGGCACGTTGACCGAGAGCATCAGCAGGAACGCGCCGGCAAAGGTCATGATCGCGATGAACAGATCTTCCGGCCCGTGGTGGGCGACCTCGCCGATCTCTTCCAGATCCTTGGTCAGCCGGGCGACGAGGTGGCCGGTCTTGTGCTCGTCGAAATAGGCGAAGGAGAGCTTCTGGACGTGGTCGAAGGCGCGCCGCCGCATCTCGGTCTCGATGTTGATGCCGAGCATGTGGCCCCAGTAGTTCACCACCACCATCAGCCCGGTGTTCAGGAGATAGAGCGCCAGGAGCCCGGCGCAGGCGAGGAGGATCAACCCCCATTCGCGGCTCGGCAGGAGATGATCGACGAACCCGGCGACGGCCATCGGGAAGCCGAGCTCGAGCAGGCCGGCGAGCACCGCGCAGCCGAAGTCGAGCAGGAACAGGCCTCGATAAGGCCGGTAATAGGCAAAGAACTGCGACAGCATCCGATACGCCCGACAGTGCTCCGGCGCCGGCTGATGCCGCACCGCAGCGCTTCCTAAGCCTCGCGACGGACGCTGTCCATTTCCGCCAAGCGCTACTCCGCGGGCGTCGTGACGGGCAGCGCCGCGGCGGCGACAGCCGGCTTCTTCTTGCGCCACCACTTGCGATAGGCGCGCGGCTTCAGCGCGTAGGTCAGCTGGTCGAGGAGGCCCTTGCCCATGTCGTCGGTGACGCCGAGCGGCGCGTCGCAGGGCCCGGGCACGCGGAAGGTGCCGAAGGCGATGTCGAAGCAGGAGAAGACCGTCGCGTAGTTCGTGTCGAAGGCCCGCCGGTCGAGCGCGTGATGCCAGCGATGCATGGCCGGCGAGACGAAGATCCAGCGCACCGGCCCGTAGGTCCAGGGCAGGTCAGCATGGACGAAATAGCCGTAATAGTGCCGCACCAGCGCGTTGACGACGATGGCGTAGGGCGGCAGGCCGAGCAGCGCCAGAAAGGCGCCGTCGAGGATCGTGGTCGACAGCCGGTTGATGGGATGGAAGCGCGACAGAGTCGTCCAGGTCATCTCGGTGTCGCTGTGGTGGACGGCGTGCGACGGCCAGAGATAGCGCGTGTGCTCCAGCCGGTGGCGCCAGTAGCCGACGAAGTCGCCGGCGAAGACGGCGGCGAAGCCGACGAGCACCGCCGGCACGCCGCCCCAGGCCTCCGTGCCGATCAGCTGCAGTCCGTGCGCCTGCATCGTTTCGGTCATCGCCACCGCGAGGAGGGCGAGGATCGGCCCGACCAGCAGCGCATCGAAGAAGTGGATGAGAAGGTTGAGCCGGACCTCGTCGGCGGCGCGAAAGGCGTCGGCGACCGCCCGCCGACGTTTGGCGAGGAGCGCCACGCCGCCGAAGACGACGGTGGGGATGACGAGCATCAGGACCGCGTCGGACAGCGCGGCGGCGGCGTGGGCGAACGTGGCGGTGAGCGCGTCCATGGCGACGGTCCGAAGCGAGAGCGGCGGTCGCCGGCGACCATGCCGCGCAAGCATTTAGACTTTGTTAAGAAGCGGCCGCCACCGCGCCGGCCGCCGGCCGCTCAGCCGTTCCGAAGGTCCCAGTGCGCGTTGAGACGCAGGGCGAGGAGCGTCGCGACAGCGCCGGACAGGAGATAGGCGCCGGCGGCGATCAGGCCGAAATGGGTGGCCAGCAGCAGCGCGGCGAGCGGCGCGAAGCCGGCGCCGAACAGCCAGGCAAGATCGGACGTCACGGCCGAGCCGGTGTATCGGAAGGCCATCGAGAAGCTTGCGGCCACCGCGCCGGAGGACTGGCCGAAGGACAGGCCGAGCAGCACGAAGCCGGTCAGCATGAACAGGGTCTCGCCGGCGAGGCCGCCATCGAGGAGCTGCGGCGCGAAGCCGCTGAACACGGCGATCGCCACGGCGCAGCCCATCAGCAGCGTGCGGCGGCCGATCCGGTCGGCGAGGACGCCCGACAGGAGCACGGCGCCGGCGAAGGCCACCGCGCCGAGCGCCTCCACGGTCAGGAAGCGCGCCGGCTGATCGCGCGTGTAGAGAAAGATCCAGGAAAGCGGGAACACCGTCACCATGTGGAACAGCGCGAAGCTCGCGAGCGGGGCGAAGGCGCCGACGGCAACGTGCCGGCCTTCTTCGCGCAGCGTCGCACCGATGGTCGCCGGCTGCAGCTCCTTGGCCTGGAAGAGCCGTTCGTACTCCGGAGTCACCACGATGCGCAGCCGGGCGAACAGCGCCACGACGTTGATCGCGAAGGCGACGTAGAAGGGATAGCGCCAGCCCCAGTCGTAGAAGTCGTCCGTCGACAGGTTGGAAACGAAGAAGGCGAAGAGGGCGCTCGCGACGAGGAGGCCGATCGGCGCGCCGAGCTGCGGGATCATCGCGTACCAGCCCCGCCGGTTGTCCGGCACGTTGAGCGCGAGCAGCGAGGCGAGCCCGTCCCAGGCGCCGGCGAGCGCCAGCCCCTGCATGATCCGCAGCGCCATCAGCACGACGGCCGCCCAGTCGCCGATCGACTCGTAGCTCGGCAGGAACCCCATCGCCACTGTCGAGGAGCCGAGCAGGAACAGCGCGAGCGTCAGCTTGGTGCCTTTGCCGTAGGCGCGGTCGATCGCCATGAAGATCGCCGAGCCAAACGGCCGGGCGGCGAAGGCGAGGGCGAAGATGCCGAAGGAGTAGAGCGTACCGGTGAGCGGGTCGGCGTAGGGGAAGACCAGCTTCGGGAACACGATCACCGAGGCGATGGCGTAGACGAAGAAGTCGAAGAACTCGGAGGTGCGCCCGATGATCACGCCGACCGCGATGTCGGACGGATTGACGTGGTCGTGCGGGCCGCTGTTGACGACCCTGGCATCGTGCTCGGCCGTGGTTTCGCTCGGCATGGCTCTTCCCGGTGGGGCGCCGCAGCCACGCGCGCGCTGCGTCTGAGGGCATGGCGTGCGGTGCGGCAAGATGCTCGCCTAATGCCCGGCAACGGCCGGCGGGGGCATTGGGCAAATTGTCCAATGTCCTCTCCGAGCCGTCGGATGTAGCGGCTGCGGCTATGACAGCGCCACGCTCGAGATCGATGAAACGCCTTCGCCTCGCCCTGACCGCCATCCTGCTCGCGCCGCTCGCCGGCTGCAACATGGTCGTGCTCAATCCCTCCGGCGACGTCGCCATGCAGCAGCGCGACCTCGTCCTCATCTCCACCGGACTGATGCTGCTCGTCATCCTGCCGGTGATGGCGCTGACGGTGCTCTTCGCCTGGCGCTACCGCCAGTCGAACACGCAGGCCACCTACGATCCGGACTGGGACCACTCGACCAAGCTCGAGCTGGTGATCTGGGCCGTGCCGCTCCTGATCATCATCGCGCTCGGCGCC
This sequence comes from Mangrovibrevibacter kandeliae, assembly GCF_024519155.1. Classification (GTDB taxonomy): domain Bacteria; phylum Pseudomonadota; class Alphaproteobacteria; order Rhizobiales; family Rhizobiaceae; genus Mangrovibrevibacter; species Mangrovibrevibacter kandeliae. Next base: position 824,857 of record NZ_JANIFJ010000001.1, read on the forward strand.
TTCACCTGGATGGGCACCCATCTCCTCGACCCCTACCGCCCGATCGGCCGCGTCGCCTCCGGCAAGCCCGTGGCGGCCGATCACTCGCCGCTCGAGGTCGACGTCGTGGCGCTCGACTGGAAGTGGCTGTTCATCCTGCCCGAATACGGCATCGCCACGGTGAACGAGCTCGCCGCGCCGGTGGACCGGCCGCTGCGCTTCCGCATCACCTCGTCCTCGGTGATGAACTCGTTCTACATCCCGGCGCTGGCCGGCCAGATCTACGCCATGCCGGGCATGGAGACGAAGCTGCACGCGGTGATCAACGAGCCCGGCGACTTCGTCGGCTTCTCCGCCCAGTACAGCGGACACGGCTTCTCCAAGATGCGCTTCCGCTTCCACGGGCTCGACCAGGCCGGCTTCGACCAGTGGGTGAACGAGGTGAAGCAGGCCGACGGGATGCTCGACCGTGCCACCTACCTGAAGCTCGAGCAGCCGAGCGAAGGCGATCCGGTGCGCCACTTCTCGGGCGTCGACCCCGAGCTCTTCGACGCGGTGGTCAACATGTGCCCGGAGCCCGGCAAGATGTGCATGGGCGAGATGATGGCGATCGACGCCAAGGGTGGCCTCGGCCTCGAGGGCATCCGCAACACGCTGCCGCTGACCTACGACAAGTATGCCCGCCGCGGCTCGGTGCTCGGGCCGGAGCCGCGGATGGTCGCCGGCATCTGTTCGCGCGCAGAGGCGATCGCCTCCGCCGACCGCAAGGATCCGCCGCTGCGCGACGCGTCGACCCCGCTGATCGGCCACGGCCTGCCGCGCCCCTTCGCCGATCCGCCGTCGACCGCGATGACGCTGTCTTCTGCCACCCCCCTCGACCTCGATGCGCTCTGAACCGTCCATGACCGAACCATCGATCCCGATCAGCCCGATCTTCGGGCGTCTGACCCTCGCAGCGCTGCCGCTGCACGAGCCGATCCTCGTCGTGACCTTCATCGCGGTCGCGCTGGGCGGAGCGGCCGTCGTCGGCGCGCTCACCTATTTCCGCCTCTGGGGCTATCTCTGGCGGGAGTGGTTCACCAGCGTCGACCACAAGAAGATCGGCATCATGTACATGGTGCTCGGCCTGGTCATGCTGCTGCGCGGCTTTTCCGACGCGCTGATGATGCGCCTGCAGCAGGCGATCGCCTTCGGCGGCTCGGACGGCTATCTGCCGGCCCATCACTACGACCAGGTCTTCACCGCGCACGGCGTGATCATGATCTTCTTCGTGGCGATGCCTTTCGTCACGGGCCTGATGAACTACGTCGTGCCGCTGCAGATCGGGGCGCGCGACGTCTCCTTCCCCTTCCTCAACAACTTCTCCTTCTGGATGACGACCGCGGGCGCCATCATCGTCATGATGTCGCTGTTCATCGGCGAGTTCGCACAGACCGGATGGCTGGCCTTCCCACCACTCTCCGGCCTCGGCGCCAGCCCCTATGTCGGGGTCGACTACTACATCTGGGCGCTGCAGGTCGCCGGCGTCGGCACGACGCTGTCGGGCATCAACCTCGTCTGCACCATCATCAAGATGCGTGCGCCCGGCATGAGCCTGATGAAGATGCCGGTCTTCACCTGGACCTCGCTCTGCACCAACATCCTGATCGTCGCATCCTTCCCGGTGCTGACGGCGGTGCTCGCGCTGCTCGGGCTCGACCGCTACGTCGGCACCAACTTCTTCACGAACGACTTCGGCGGCAACCCGATGATGTACGTGAACCTCATCTGGATCTGGGGTCACCCGGAGGTCTACATCCTGATCCTGCCGCTGTTCGGCGTCTTCTCGGAGGTCACCGCCACCTTCTCGGGCAAGAAGCTCTTCGGCTACACCTCGATGGTCTACGCCACGGTGGTGATCACCATCCTGTCCTATCTCGTCTGGCTGCACCACTTCTTCACGATGGGGTCGGGCGCGAGCGTGAACTCCTTCTTCGGCATCACGACGATGATCATCTCGATCCCGACGGGCGCCAAGATCTTCAACTGGCTGTTCACGATGTATCGCGGTCGCATCCGCTTCGAGCTGCCGATGATGTGGACGGTCGCCTTCATGCTGACCTTCGTGATCGGCGGGATGACCGGCGTGCTGCTCGCCGTGCCGCCGGCCGACTTCGTGCTCCACAACTCGCTGTTCCTGATCGCGCACTTCCACAACGTGATCATCGGCGGCGTGCTGTTCGGCCTCTTCGCGGCCATCGCCTACTGGTGGCCGAAGGCCTTCGGCTTCAAGCTCGATCCGTTCTGGGGCCACGTCTCGTTCTGGTGCTGGGTGGTCGGCTTCTGGTTCGCCTTCGCGCCGCTCTACGTGCTCGGGCTGATGGGCGTGACGCGGCGGATGCGGGTGTTCGACGACCCGTCGCTGCAGATCTGGTTCGTCATCGCCGCTTTCGGTGCGGTGCTGATCGCCTGCGGCATCGCCGCCTTCCTGATCCAGATCGCCGTCAGCATCCTGCGGCGCGACAGCCTGCGCGACGAGACCGGCGATCCGTGGGGCGGGCGCACGCTCGAGTGGGCGACCTCCTCGCCGCCGCCGGACTACAACTTCGCCTTCACCCCTGTGATCCACGACAACGACGCCTGGGCGGACATGAAGAAGCGCGGCTACGAGCGTCCGCTCACCGGCTTCCGGCCGATCCACATGCCGGCCAACACCGGCACCGGCGTGATCCTGTCGGGGCTCAGCATCGGCCTCGCCTTCGGCCTGATCTGGTACATCTGGTGGCTTGCGGGCCTCAGCTTCCTCGGCATCCTCGCCGTGTCGATCGCCCATACCTTCAACTATCACCGGGACTTCCACATTCCGGCGGACGAGGTCTCGCGCACCGAGGCCGAGCGCACCGCCCGGCTGGCCGCGGGAGTTCCGGCATGAGCGCGGTGACGCACGGGGTGGCCGACCCGGTCCGCTTCCATCTCGCCGAGGAGCCGCACCATCCCGATGGTGGCTCGACGATGCTCGGCTTCTGGATCTACCTGATGAGCGACTGCCTCATCTTCGCGATCCTGTTCGCCAGCTACGGCGTCATCGGCGGCAACTACGCCGCCGGACCGGCGCCGAAGGACCTGTTCGAGCTGCCGCTGGTGGCGGTCAACACGAGCTTCCTGCTCCTGTCGTCGATCACCTACGGCTTCGCGATGCTGGAGATGGCCCGCAACCGCCAGGGCGCGACGCTCGCCTGGCTCGCCGTGACCGGCCTCTTCGGCCTCGGCTTCCTGTCGATCGAGCTCTACGAGTTCGCCCATCTCATCGCCGAGGGCGCGACGCCCCAGCGCAGCGGCTTCCTGTCGGCCTTCTTCACGCTCGTCGGCACCCACGGCCTGCACGTCACCTTCGGCACGATCTGGCTGGTGACGCTGATGGTGCAGGTGTCGCGCCACGGGCTGATCGAGGCGAACCGCCGCCGCCTGATGTGCCTGTCGATGTTCTGGCACTTCCTCGACGTGATCTGGATCGGCGTCTTCACCTTCGTCTATCTGCTGGGAGTGCTGCGATGAGCGCCGCCACGACGCACGAGGCTAACCAGGGCGGCCGTCACGACCACCCGGGGCACGGAGAGCACGCAAACCACGGACACGACGAGCCGGCGCACGGCACGCTTGGCAGCTACCTCTGGGGCTTCGGCCTGTCGGTGCTGCTGACGGCGATCCCCTTCGCGCTGGTGATGGCCGATACCGGCCTGTCGGCCCGCCTCGTCGGCTTCCTCATCGTCGCGCTCGCGGCGGTGCAGGTGGTGGTCCACATGATCTTCTTCCTGCACATGAACCCGCGCTCGGAAGGCGGCTGGACCGCGCTGGCGCTGGTGTTCACGCTGATCGTCGTGGTGATCACGCTGAGCGGCACCCTCTGGGTCATGTATCACCTCAACGCCAACATGATGCCCGTTCATTCGATGAGCGACGGTCTGTGAGACGAGCCGGGGACGGGCAGGCGCTGCGACCCGGCCTGTTCCCCATCTTCAGCGGCCTGATGCTGCTCGGCGTCGCCATCTTCGTGACGCTCGGCGTCTGGCAGCTCGAGCGCCGGGTCTGGAAGCTCGACCTCATCGCCCGCGTCGACGGGCGGGTCGCCGCTGCGCCGGTCCCCGTGCCGCCGCCGTCGGCCTGGCCGACGCTGGAGCCCGCCGACGTCGAGTATCGCCACGTCCGGCTGCGCGGCCGCTTCGGCGAAGGCGAGGCGCTGGTGAAGGCGGTGACGGCCCTCGGTCCGGGCTGGTGGGTGATGGCCCCCTTCGTCACCGATGACGGCTTCACCGTGCTCGTCGACCGCGGCTTCGTGCCGAGCGAGGCACGGGACGAAGCCGCGGCACGCCGACCGCCGTCCGGAGACGCCACCGTGACCGGCCTGTTGCGACTCACCGAGCCGGGCGGTGCATTCCTGCGCAGCAACGATGCGGCGGCCGGCCGCTGGTACTCGCGCGACGTCGGCGCCATCGCCGCCGCGCTCGGCCTCGGCCGGGTGGCGCCGTTCTTCGTCGATGCGGAGGCGGCGCCCGATCCGCGGCCGGGCGACCCCGTCGGCGGGCTGACGGTGGTCGCCTTCCGCAACAGCCATCTCACCTACGCGCTGACCTGGTTCGGCCTTGCGCTCGGACTTCTCGCCGCGACGGTGGTGTTCATCCGCCACGAACTGCGACTGCGGCGCGCGGCGCCCGCAGCCGCCTTCGTCGGCGATGGCGCAGGCGAAGGAACCGGCCGATGGATGTGAGAGACAGGCCCGAGCGCGGCGCACCCGTCAGCGAGGCGGCCAGCCGGCAGAACCTCCTCCTGCTGACGCAGCTGCGCTGGATCGCCGCCGGCGGCCAGGTGGCGACGATCCTGTTCGTGCACGTCGTCCTCAGGATCCCGCTGCCGCTCGGCTGGATGGGCCTCGTGATCCTGCTCCTGCTCGGTCTGAACCTTCTCAGCCTCTGGCGCTGGCGGCAGGACTGGCCGGTGTCCAACAACGAGCTGCTCGCGCAGTTTCTCATGGACGTCGCGGCGCTGACGGCACAACTCTATCTCAGCGGCGGTGCGACCAACCCCTTCATCTCCCTGTTTCTGCTCCAGATCATCCTCAGCGCGGTGCTGCTCGAGGCGTGGTCGGCCTGGGTGCTCGTCGGCATCACCAGCCTGTGCTTCCTGGCGCTCATGGGCGAGACCTTTCCGCTCGACCGACCGCCTGGGCAAACGATCGGCGGCTCGCACCTTCAGATCGAGGGCATGTTCATCTGCTTTGCGCTGGCGGCTGGACTGCTCGTGTTCTTCATCAACAAGATCAACGGCAACCTGCGCCTGCGCGACCGGCGTCTCGCCGATCTTCGCCAGCAGGCGAGCGAGGAGGAGCACATCGTTCGCATGGGTCTGCTCGCCTCCGGCGCTGCGCATGAGCTCGGCACGCCGCTGGCGACCCTCTCGGTGATCCTCAACGACTGGCGCCAGATGCCGAGCTTCCGGAGCGACCCCGACATCGCGCAGGAGATGGCCGACATGCAGGGCGAGCTCGATCGCTGCAAGGCGATCGTCACCGGCATCCTCCTGTCCTCGGGCGAGGCACGCGGCGAGCAGGTGGTGCGCACGACGGTGCGCGCCTTCCTCGACGATCTCGTCTCGGAGTGGCGCCTTCGGCGCGCGCCCAGTCACGTCGTCTACGACAACGGCTTCGTGCCGGACCAGCCGATCTGGTCCGATCTGGCCCTGAAGCAGGTGATCCAGAGCCTGTTCGACAACGCCTTCGAGGCCTCGCCGCGGTGGATCGGCATCACCGCGCGGCGGCAGGACGAGCAGCTGGTCTTGACCGTGCGCGATCGTGGCCCAGGCTTCTCCGAGATCATGCTCTCCGAATTCGGCAAACCCTATCGATCGAGCAAGAATCGCGCCGGAAGCGGTCTCGGCCTCTTCCTCGTCGTGAACGTGATGCGCAAGCTCGGCGGTGCCGTGGCGGCCGGCAATCGCGCGGAGGGCGGCGCCGAGGTGACGCTGACGCTGCCGCTGCGGCGCCTTTCGGTGGAGGGGACGCATGGATCTTGAGCCGTCGCTGCTGATCGTCGAGGACGATCCGACCTTCGCACGCACGCTGCGCAAGTCGCTGGAGCGGCGTGGCTACGTCGTCACCGTATCGGCCGGCGTGGCGGAAGCCAGCGCGGCGCTCGCGCGCGATACGCCCGACTTCGCGGTGGTCGACCTCAAGCTCGCCGACGGCTCCGGGCTGGAATGCGTCAAGGCGCTGCACGCGCACGATCCGGACATGAAGATCGTCGTCCTCACCGGCTATGCGAGCATCGCGACGGCTGTCGAGGCGATCAAGCTCGGCGCCTGCCACTACCTCGCCAAGCCGTCCAACACCGACGACATCGAGGCGGCCTTCGCCAAGGGGGAGGGCGATACCGCGATCCCGCTGGCGACGCGATCGACCTCGATCAAGACGCTGGAATGGGAGCGGATCCACGAGGTGCTCGCCGAATGCGAGTTCAACATTTCGGAGGCCGCGCGCCGTCTCGGGATGCATCGGCGCACGCTCGCGCGCAAGCTCGGCAAAAGCCGGGTGTCCTGACCATCCGCACGAGGGCCGCAAGCTGGCGGATACCAAGGATCAGCTTCGTGTAAGGCTCAGTGATGCAATCAAGCGGAACATCGCCTAGATCCCGTAAGGACTTCGCATTCAAGATCATAATTAAAGGGAGGCAAACGATGCCGCAGCTGCTACCAGGTAACTCTCTCGGCTTCCTTCTCACCGACGCGAGCCGGCTGGCGCGGCAGGAAAGCGAGCGCTGCTTCAGCGAGGCCAACCTGCAGCTGACCTATGGCGAGATCCGCACGCTGGCGCACGCGGCGCGCTATCGCGGATCGCGCCAGGCGGCGCTTGCCGAGCGCATGGGGATCGAGCCGATGACCGTCTCGGCCTTCCTCGACAAGCTTGAGATGAAGGGGCTGGTGGAGCGCCAGGTCGACCCATCCGACCGCCGCGCGAAGATCGTCGTCGTCACCCAGCAGGCGGCGGTCATCTTCGACGAGATCCGGCCCGTGGTGCTGGCGATGTACGAGCGCATGGTTGCTGGCATCGACGACGCGGATCTCGACACAGCTCTCGATGTGCTGACCCGCATCCGACTGAACCTGACGACCGACCCGGCACTGGTGAACGACGACAGCACGACCCGCTGAGCCAGCGCCGGGCGGCCGATCCTGGCGGCTCCGCGCGGGCCTGCGGCCGCTGCTCTGCGCCGCGCGCGGCTCGGGGCGCCCGATTGTCGTCGCCGGCGCGGCCTGCGCTCGGCCGTTGCCCGGTCGGCAGCGCGGACCGGCTCACCCCGGTGCAAATATGCACAGCCGATGTCGAAACGTTGCCCGTCCCAGTGGGGCGGTGTGGCCCCCATCTGCCTCAGCGTCGGGACGCTCCGCATCTCCGGGACGAGATACGGCGCGGGACCGCGAGGCAGTGGATCAGCATCGGAGACACGTCATGAGTGATGCCATCATCGGATTCGGCGCCATCGGAAAAGCGCTCGCCGCAATGTTCGCCCGCAAGGGTATCGACGTCATGGTCGCCACCCGCCGGCCGCCGGAGACACATGCGGCCGAGGCGCGGTCGATCGGACCAGGCGTGCGCGCGGTGACGCTGGAGGAGGCGCTCGCGGCCGACACAATCCTGCTCGCCGTACCGTTCCGCGGCCACGTCGAAGTCGCCGCGGCCGCGTGCGATTGGCGGGGCAAGACGGTCATCGACGTGACCAACGGCTATGGCGTGCCGGAGGAGGAGCTCGGCGGTGCGTCGCCTGCCTCCGTCGTCGCACAGGCTTTTTCTGGCGCGCAACTGGTCAAGGCGTTCAATCATCTCCCCGCCCGGTTGCTTGCGCAGGATCCCTCGCGCGACGGCGGGCGCCGGGTCATCTTCGTGACGAGCGACGACGAGGCTGCCGCGGACACGGTCTGCGCGCTGGTCGAGCGGCTCGGCTTTGCGGCCATCAAGCTCGGCAAGCTCGATGAGGGCGGTGCACTGGTGCAGGGCCGCGGCAACAGCTGGGGCCGGCTGATCTTCAAGGACCTCGTCAAGTCCGACTGAGGCCGTCGGGCCGGGCCGCGGCGGTGCACCATGCGGATCCACGCCTGCGTCTTGCTCGGGCTGGTCCCGCGCATCGGGCGTCGGACTGGCGCCCCACCGGCGCAGGTGCCGCGAGGGCATCGCCGTCCAGCCAACGCCCCCGATCTCCGGACGAGGGCGCAGCCGACGGGATGATGCGCGCCCTCGTCCTCGTGCTCGCCGGGCAGGCGATCCTCGGTCCGCCGCAGCGCCGGAACCGGCGCCGTCATGCCCCTCCGCTGGCGACCGACCGCGATGGCCTGTCCGCGAACCGCCGGGATCGGGCGAAGCCGAGCTGCCGCTCGCGCGGGCCCGACGATGGAGCTGACGGTGGCCGCCATCGAGACCACCGAGGGTGCGGGGAGAAGCCGGAGATCGGCAAACCCGTGGCGTGTCACCAGACTTTCGGATATGCCCGTCTGGAGGCGACGGCTTGGCTTTGGCTTTGGCTTTGGCTGAGGCGTCACCGATACCGGCCGGATGGTCCGTTGCCGCGACGGGCGATGAGCCGCTCGATGACGGCCGCCGTCCGGCGAGAGCGTCCGCCTCGAATTTGGGGACCGGTCATGCCGATCGCACGCATCGACATTCCCCACGGCAAGCCCGCAGCCTATGGCAGGACGGTTGCGGATGTCGTCTACGAGACGCTGCGCGCCGTCCTGAACGTGCCCGAGAACGACCGCTTCCAGATCGTTTCGCAGCATCAGGTCGGGGATGGGCTCATCATCGACCCGACCTATCTCGGCATCGAGCGCAGCGCGGACGCGCTGATCGTGCAGATCACGCTGAGCGAGGGACGCAGCGTCGAGCTCAAGCAGGCCTTCTACAAGACGCTCGCCGACAATCTGCACGACCGGATCGGCCTCCGGCGCGAAGACCTCATGATCAACCTCGTCGAGGTGAAGAAGGAGAACTGGTCCTTCGGCAACGGCATCGCGCAATACGTCTGACGTCGTCGAAAACAGGCTGTCCGGGCGAGGCGTTGCCGGCGGGGCGGGGCATTGTTCCGTTCGGCTCAGGCCTGAACCATCGGCGGCGAGCGCCGCGCGGCCAGGGGCGTGAACGCCACGGTCGAGGCGCGGTACAAGGGCGGTGGGACGAGGTGCGGTGAAGCGTCGGCCTTGAGGTGGCGCTGCCTCATTGGGTAGCGCGTCCAGGCACCGGCAAGCGAGGAACTGCCGGGCAGTCCGGCTTCAGCCGGTGATGGACCGCGCGATCCTTCGGACGATGCCTTGCCGCTGAGACGGGATGGTCGCCGTGTCCCTGACCTGTCGATACGCGCCATTGCCTGGATCGAGATCCGCAGCCTGCCGTACGAGGTCGCTGGCGCGATCGCGAGCCACTATCGTGAGTTCCTGCGCCAGCTGGAATCGGGCTTCTGCATGGTCCGGATGCTGCTCGACGATCGTCTCCCACAACGCAGCGGACGCGACATGATCGCCCGCCTGACTGAGTGCGAGAGCGCGGTCGCACACCTCCTGAATCGGCGCCCGTCCATCTTTCGTGTGGACGACCCGGTCGGCGGGTTGGGTGCGGGCAAACAGCGAATCCATCGCGTGCCCGACTTCTTCATGCGTCAGCGATCCGGCCGCGACGAAGGGCTCGAGCGCATCGCGCATCAGCTTCTCGGTGCGAGGCGACGGGCTTGGATCGACGATGTCGAACGGCGGGATGAAGCAGCGGTCGATCACCTTCCGGAAGACGATGAAGATCAGGGCCGACGGCGCGTCGTAGGACTCGAGGCCCTTGATGAAAGAGAGGTGCGAGCCGAAGAAGTTGTTCGGGTCGTGCAGTGACTTGTCCGTCGGGACGATCTCGGCGTGGACGATCTCGTAGCCGTTGTAGGCAGCCAGCTGGTGCCAGAACTTCGGCGTGAGGTTGTTGAGGCCGTGGTTCTCGTAGCCGAAGATCGGGACGGCATGCCAGATCAGGCCGCCCACCTTCGTGACTTGGTGCGCGAAGCACATCAGACCGTGCGGCGCGATCAGGTGCTCGCTGGTGCCGCTGTTGAAGGTGACGTCGAAGGTGCCGTAGAGCGCGCGCGGGAACTCGAAGGCGTGGAAGTCGACATAGACCGTGTCCTCCCGATAATCCACGTCGAAGCAGGTGTAGTCGAAGCCCGCCGCTCGCAGAACTTCTGCGGCCGGGGTGATGCCATCGAAGCGCGCGGTGCTCTGGTATTCATCCCGCAGGCTGGCGTTGATCTGCCCCATCTGGCTGGCGGCGAAGTCCTGCGATCCGCAGTCGCCGAGCCGCGCGCCGGGCGCCACGCCGAAGCGCTTGAGCTTCGTGAGCAAGTCACCGCCGAACCCCATGCTCCACCTCCCCGAACCCCCAGTCATCCTTAGGCTTAAATCGACCTCGGGCGGTCTGCAACCGCTGCGCTCCGGGGCGATCGGAAAAGACGCATAGCGGATGTCGATGCGAGGGCGGTCCGCAGGCAAGGGAACTGACAGGGCCGCCGGTCGCCTCGATCCGCCACGAGATCCGCCGATGAACCGTGGCCGGTACGGGGTCGGATTGGCGTCGGCTGTCCGAGACGTTCGCACCAAGACCACCGGAGGGCCGCGTGGGCGCCGCTCGGTCATCGCCTTGCGCCGGTTTGAAGCCTGCTTGCGAACGGCCATCGGGGCGCTGCCGGTCTCTGCAGTCCTGCCGGCTCTGGTGGACGCAGGCGCGGGGAGTTCGGCGTCTTGCACAGCAGAGGAACGGCGAGGCTCCACCGGCCCCCTTTCTCCCTGATCGACCAGCTGTGTTCAAGCCGCGTCCCGCCGCGCGGCGTTCCGTTCAGCAGGGCAGAGATGAAGCGTCGCTTTCGGAATGGCGGAGAGGATGGGATTCGAACCCACGATACGCTTTTGACGTATACTCCCTTAGCAGGGGAGCGCCTTCGACCACTCGGCCACCTCTCCGGTCGGGCCTTCCTACCAGAAGAAGGGCGGATTTCAAGCCGTTCGGCGTAAGGGCGCGCAACGGACGGCGGAGCGACCACGAATGGCGTGGGGGTCGGCGGCGGGCCATCGCCACGATGGATTTACCAATCCTCCGCAAGGTTCGGCACGTGTGCTTGTGACCGGGTTAACCCTTCGTTAAATGTCGCAAAAGCCTGTCAAGCGAATTGTGACGTCGTCCGCGCACCGGACTGGATTGGACCTCGATGAAGCGCCGCGCTCTCCTGACCCTCGCCGTCTGCATCGCCCTCTTCGGCGCGATCCTGGCCGGTTACTGGGACATGCTCAGCTCCGAACGCATGAAGGTTCTGCGGAAGGACGAAGCGGATGGCGGTGCGGTGGTCTCGCGCACCGCGGCCGATGCGAAGGGCGCATCCGCGCCGACCGCCGCACCCGCGTCCCCGCCCGGCGAGCGGCAGGCATCGACCTCGGTCGAGCCGGCACCGACCGCATCCGCGGGCCAGTCGCCCGCGCCGGCACAGTCGACCGCCTCCGGGTCGCAACCGGCCGCTGGGTCCTCTTCGGACCCGAGCGCTGTGGCCGCCGCGCCTGACGCTTCGGCGGCGTCGGACTCCGCAGCCGATGCGGGCGGCGGGCCCGCGACCGAGGATCTGGCGGCAGCGCCGCAGCCGGAGGCTGCCGGGGCCGGTGCCGACGCGCACGAGAGGCTGCCGCGCGCGGAAGCGGACGGCGAGGCCGGCGCCGGCGCCACGGGCGCGCGCGAAACCGCTGCGGGCGCGGCTCTGCCGGATCACCCGCCGCGGCCCGCAGACGCCGCCACTCCGGCCGAGGCCACGTCGCCCGACCGCCCGGCGATGGTGGCTCGGCGTGAGGCGCCCGCGACGCCGGAAGCGGGGCGCACCGCACCGGGGCCGGGGGACGCCCACGACGAGACCGCCGCCCGCGAACTGCCACGCACGCCTGGCAAAGCCGGTGCCGACCCGCAACGGCCGCATTTCGACCTCCTGCGCGTCGAGCCCGACGGCTCGACGGTGCTCGCGGGTCGCGGTCCGGCCCATGCCCGCATCGCTCTCACCGATGGCACGCGCGAACTCGGCAGCGACACGGCCAACGCCAGCGGCGAGTTCGTGGTGGTGCTCGGCGATCGTCTGCCGGCCGGGACGCACTCCCTTCAGTTGGAGGCAACGACACCGGAGGGGCGCCGGACGCGCTCCGAGGAGACGGCGGTGGTGGACGTGCCGGCGCGCGGCCACGAAGCGGATCTCCTCGCGATGATCGAGGCACCGAACCAGCCCTCCCGCCTGATCACACTGCCCGAGCAGCGCGATCAGGGGACGCCGTCCGCGGCTTCCCCGGACCGGCCGGCCGACATACGGGCGGGCGCGGGTTCGTCAGCCTCCTTGAAGGACGCAGCGCGCGGCAACGCCAACCCGCAGGCGGCGGAACTGGCGCCCGCCGCGCCGCCCGCCGCGAATGCCGAGGCGACGCCGCCGGATGCGGCCCTGCCGCGCACCAAGACCGGCCCGGCCGGTGCCGCGTCGGACGCGCAGACGCTGCCACGGGCGGCGGACGTCGCGGTGGAGGCCGTCGAGATCGAGAACGACACGGTCTATATCGCCGGCCGCGCGCCCGCGTCCGCCAAGGTGCGCATCTATGTCGACGACGTCTATCTCGCCGAGACGCCGGCCACTGACGCCTCGCGCTTCCTGATCAGCCGAACGCTGCCGCTGACCGTCGGGCGCCACCGCATCCGGGCCGACGCGATCGGTGCCGGTGGCACGGTGCTCGCCCGTGCGGAGGTGCCGTTCATGCGGCCGGAGGGCGAGCGCATGTCGGCGATCGCACCCGCGCCGAAGACCCTCGCATTGCCGGCGACGCCCGACGCCGCAGCCTCCAAGCCCGAGCCGCAGGACGAGACGGCCAAGGCGCTGCCGCGCACGCCCGCGGCAGGGACGGAGGCGACGCCGCCGCAGCGGGCCGCAGCGGGGCAGCCTGCGGCGGGCGGTGATCCGGCCGCGCCGGCGTCCGCCTCTGCCGCTGCCGCTGCCGCTGCGGCTGCGTCCGCCCCACCAACGGCTGCCGAGCAGTCTGAGGCACCCGCCGCGACTCCACCGCCGCCCGCCCGGCCGGAGCTCGATCGTCTGGCGACCGCCGCCTATGACGGGCGCGGTGCAGGGGAGGGTGTGCCCGACGGCCGGAAGCCGAGCGGCGCTGAGGCTCCCGCGCCGGAACGTGCGACACCCGACGGCGAGGCCGCGCCCGGCCTAGCCGGTGCGCCGCCCGACGGGGCGGGAGCCGTGGTGTCCGGCCAGGACAACTCCCTCGGCGAATCCGGCGGCGTTGCAACGCTGGAGCAGCCGGCCCTGGTGCCGGGCGGCGGGCGCGTCATCATCCGCAAGGGCGACACGCTCTGGCGCATCTCGCGCGACACCTACGGCCTCGGCCGCCGCTACACGGTGATCTACCTTGCCAATGGCGACCAGATCCGCGATCCGCACTGGATCTATCCCGGCCAGGTGTTCCGCATGCCGGCCAGCGGGGGTGCGGAAAGCGGCGCCGATGGCGCGGTTGCGGTGGAATAGAGCGCCATTCCCCTGTAAGCCTCCGCTCGAACGACTCCCGCCGGGGGCTGCGGCTGCGGCTGCGGCGGGATCGAAGACGACGGCAGGACGGCTTGGCCAAGACACCGAAGAAGACCGTATCGGGCGAGAGCGGCGCGACCGTCTCGACCCTCGCGAACCTGTGGCCCTACATGTGGCCGGCCGACCGGCCGGACCTCAGGATGCGGGTGCTCTGGGCGAGCCTCTTCCTGGTGCTCGCCAAGCTCCTCACCGTCGCGATCCCGTACTTCTTCAAATGGGCGACGGACGCGCTCGATGGCGCCAACAGCGCGCGCGACGTGCTGCCGCTGATCATCACCGGCGCGGTGACGCTCGTCGTCGCCTACAACATCGCCCGCATCGTCTCGGTGGCGCTCAACCAGCTGCGCGACGCGCTGTTTGCGAGCGTCGGGCAGTATGCGGTGCGCAGGCTCGCCTTCCGCACCTTCGTCCACATGCACGTCCTGTCGCTGCGCTATCACCTGGAGCGGCGCACCGGCGGCCTGTCGCGCATCATCGAGCGCGGCACCAAGGGCATCGAGACGATCGTCCGGTTCACCATCCTCAACACCGTGCCGACGATCCTCGAATTCGCCCTGACGGCGGTGATCCTCGGCGTCTCCTACGGCATCTGGTACCTCGTCGTCGTGGCCGTGACGGTGTGGCTCTACGGCTGGTTCACCATCCGGGCGAGCGACTGGCGCATCGGCATCCGCCGCGAGATGAACGATTCGGACAACGAGGCGAACACCAAGGCGATCGATTCGCTCCTCAACTTCGAGACCGTGAAGTATTTCGGCAACGAGGGCATGGAGGCCGAGCGCTTCGACCGCTCGATGGCGCGCTACGAGGTGGCGGCGACGCGGATCTGGACCTCGCTCGGCTGGCTGAACTTCGGCCAGGGCGTCATCTTCTCCGCCGGCATGGCGCTCGCCATGGTGATGTCGGCGCTCGAGGTGCGGGCCGGCACGCAGACGCTCGGCGACTTCGTCTTCATCAACGCCATGCTGATGCAGCTCTCGGTGCCGCTGAACTTCATCGGCTTCGTCTACCGCGAGATCCGCCAGGGCCTGACCGACCTCGAGCAGATGTTCGACATCCTCGAGGTGCCGCAGGAGGTGCAGGACCGGCCGGACGCGACGGACCTCGTCGTCACTGACGGCGCCATCCGCTTCGAGGATGTGCGCTTCGCCTATGAGGCGAACCGGCAGATCCTGAAGGGGATCAGCTTCGAGGTGCCGCCCGGCAAGTCGGTGGCGATCGTCGGACCGTCCGGCGCCGGCAAGTCGACCATCTCGCGGCTCCTGTTCCGCTTCTACGACGTGACCTCGGGTCGCATCACCATCGATGGCCAGGACATCGCCGAACGCCGGCAGGAGAGCGTGCGCGCGGCGATCGGCATCGTGCCGCAGGATACGGTGCTGTTCAACGACACGATCGCCTACAACATCCGCTACGGGCGGGTGGACGCGGCGGACGGGGACGTGCGGGCGGCGGCGGAACTGGCGCAGATCGGCCCGTTCATCGAACAGCTGCCCGAAGGCTTCGATACGATGGTCGGCGAGCGCGGCCTGAAGCTGTCGGGCGGCGAGAAGCAGCGCGTCGCCATTGCGCGCACCATCCTGAAGGCGCCGCCGATCCTCGTCCTCGACGAGGCGACCTCGGCGCTCGACACCCACACCGAGCAGGAGATCCAGTCGGCGCTCGACCAGGTGTCGAAGAACCGCACGACGCTGACGATCGCCCACCGGTTGTCCACCATCATCGGCGCCGACGAGATCATCGTCCTGCGCGCCGGCGAGATCGTCGAGCGCGGGGCGCATGCCGAGCTCCTCGCCAAGGGTGGACTCTACGCCGAGATGTGGGCGATGCAGCGCGAGGCGAGCGAGGCGGAGGAGGCGCTGCGCCGCGCCCGCCAGTCCGACGCGCTCGGCGTCATCGAACGGCGGCGGCCGGAGAACGTCACCTGACGGCACGGCTTGTGACGGACGCGCTCACGTCCTAAGCCGACCCGATCGGGAACCAGAACCATCGGAGACGTTTTCGCGGACATGCATATCTTCCAGTCGATCCGCAACGTTCTCGTCCCGGTGCACCGCGC
The DNA here is from genome assembly GCF_024519155.1 of Mangrovibrevibacter kandeliae. GTDB lineage: Bacteria > Pseudomonadota > Alphaproteobacteria > Rhizobiales > Rhizobiaceae > Mangrovibrevibacter > Mangrovibrevibacter kandeliae. Next base: position 840,544 of record NZ_JANIFJ010000001.1, read on the forward strand.
CGGCTGGCCCTTCGTCGCGGCGTTCTTCGTCGCCGCCGTCGTCCTCGGCTTCCTCTGGCAGCCGCTGTTCTGGATCCTGTTGATCCTCACCGGCTGGTGCGCCTATTTCTTCCGCGATCCCGAGCGCGTCACGCCGATGGCCGACCATCTCGTCGTCAGCCCGGCCGACGGCCGCGTGTCGCTGGTCGGCCACGTCGTGCCGCCGAAGGAGCTCGAACTCGGCTTCGAGCCGATGCTGCGCATCTCGGTCTTCATGGACGTCTTCAGCTGCCATGTGAACCGCGCTCCGATGCGCGGCCGGATCGCGCGCATGGCCTACCGCGAGGGCGAGTTCAAGAATGCCGAGCTCGACAAGGCGAGCGAGGTGAACGAGCGCAACTCCATCGTCATCGACGGGCCGAAGGGCGAATTCGGCGTCGTCCAGATCGCCGGGCTCGTCGCGCGGCGGATCGTGCCGTTCGTGGCACGCGGTGACCGGATCGAGGCGGGCGAGCGCATCGGCCTGATCCGCTTCGGATCGCGCCTCGACGTCTACCTGCCCGATGGCTGCAAGCCGCGCGTTTCCGAGGGCCAGATGGCCATTGCCGGCGAAACCGTGATCGCCGAGTTCGGCGAAAGCCTGGCCACGTGGCCGGCGCGGCGCGACTGATGGGCGGGCCGATCGTCCAGCCGGAGCCGGAGGAGGACGAGACGGCGCAGGACGCCAGTGTCCAGCCGCGCGCCTGGATCCCGTTCCGCCAGATCGTGCCGAACCTCATCACGATCCTCGCCATCTGCGCGGGGATGACCGGGATTCGGCTCGCCTTCGAGGGACGGTTCGAGCTCGCCGTCCTGATGATTCTCGGCGCCGCCTTCCTCGACGGGATCGACGGGCGCATCGCGCGGATGCTGAAGGGCCAGAGCCGCTTCGGCGCCGAGATGGATTCGCTCGCCGACATCGTCAACTTCGGCGTTGCGCCGGGGCTCGTGCTCTACGCCTACACGCTGCACGAGGCGGGCGCCTTCGGCTGGATCGCCGCGCTCCTCTACGCCACCACCTGCGCGCTGCGCCTCGCCCGCTTCAACACGATGCTGGACGACCCGAACCGGCCGAAGTGGCAGACGGCCTACTTCGTCGGCGTGCCGGCACCCGCCGGCGCCGGCCTTGCGCTGTTTCCCGCCTATCTCGGCTTCGTCGGCCCGGACACCGGCTATCCCCAGCTCAGCGCCGGCTTCTCCGCAGTCTATCTCGTGGTCATCGGCGGGCTGATGGCGAGCCAGATCCCGACCTGGTCGGGCAAGACGATCGCGGTGCGGGTTCGCCGGGACTACGTCGCGCCGGTGATCCTGGTGCTTGTCGCCTATGTCGCGCTGCTGTCGAGCTACCTCTGGCAGACGCTGGTCTTCACCGGATTGGCCTATCTCGTGTCGATCGGCTTCTCGGTGCGGTCCTATCGCCGGCGAGCGCGCAAGGAGGCGATGGCGCTCGACGGCGACTGACGGGAGCAGGGACGCCGCATCTATTGCCGGCGCGTCCGGGCGTCCCAGCCGACAAGGGCAAGCTCGCTCACAGCCTCCAGCTCTGCTCGGCTCGCCCCGTCGCGGGCGAGAATCGACATGCCGTTCTGGACGGTCTGGACGAAACGGGCGAGGGAGTGGACGTCGGTCGACGCGGGCACTTCGCCGTCCGCCACGGCCCGGTCTATCCGCACGGTCAGCCGTTCGAGCGTCACGGCGCGACTGGCGCGCACCAGCTCTCCAAGTTCGGCATAGCCCTCGCTGGCGACGGTCGACAGCGTGACCATGCAGCCAAGCGGCGCGTCGATCACGCAGCCCGTCAACACGGCGGCCGAATCCATGAGGAAAGCTTCGATGGCCCCTCGCGCGGTCGGCGCAGCGGAGAACCGCTCCCAGACATGATGCTCGTTCGTCGTCTGGTAGTGCCCCAACGCCTCGGCGTAGAGCGCCTCCTTCGAACCGAACGCAGCGTATAGGCTCGGTCCACCGATACCCATCCTCCCGGTGAGGTCGGCGATCGAAGTTGCCTCGTAGCCCTTTTCCCAGAACAGGCGCATGGCCTGGTCCAGCGCGGCCTGACGGTCGAACGCGCGCGGCCGACCGCGCGCACGAGCCGGCCTGCTGGGCTCCCGGTCACTCTCATCATCTTTTTGCATCGGTCACTACATAAGCCGTTGACGGCCGCGAGCAAGTCGACGATATGTGTATCGTTCGATACAGATATGGGGTGATGGAATGCTTGAGCTGGATGGTAGGCGGGCTCTCGTTACGGGTGGCTCGCGCGGCATCGGGGCGGCCATCGCGTTGGCGCTGGCTGAGAAGGGTGCTGACGTTGCGATTACCTTCGACCGGTCGGCGGATCGCGCGGCGGCGGTTGTTCGGGCGATCGAGGCGATGGGGCGCAGGGGCTTCGCCTTGCAGGCGAACAGCGTCGATCCCGCGGCGATCAAACGTTCGGTCGACGAGGCGGCTCGGCTGCTCGGCGGGCTCAACATTCTCGTCAACAACGCCGCCATCGCGCTCTACGACACCATCGCCGAGTTCAAGGCAGAGGATATCGACGCGCTGCTGGCGGTGAACGTGCGCTCGCCGATCCTCGCCGCGCAGGCGGCGATCCCGCATCTGCCGGCGGGCGGGCGCATCGTCAGCATCGGGTCGGCGGGCGCCGATCGCATCGTCGGGGTGACCGGCACGGTGTACTTCATGACGAAGTCGGCGCTGCAGTCGTTCACCCGCGGGCTGGCCCGGGAACTGGGACCGCGCGACATCACGGTCAACCTCGTGCAGCCGGGTTCCACCGACACCGACATGAACCCGGCCAACGGCGAGTTCGCGGACTTCCAGCGCAGCCTCATCCCGCTCGGGCGCTACGGCGAGCCAGCCGACGTCGCGGCGGCCGTCGCCTTCCTCGCGACTCCGGCGGCCCGGCAGATCACGGGAACCATCCTCACGGTGGACGGCGGCGCGGTGGCCTGAGCAAGCGACGAAGCCGAGGCCATCCTGCGGATACCGGGATCGGCATCGACCTTCGGGCGATGGTGTCGGCGGCCGTTGCGACCGGCCTCGGCCGGCTCGACCTCACTCCGGCTCGCGATACGTCCGGAAGCGGTTCTCGCGCACGTCGAAGAGCTGGCCGGTCTCGGTCAGCTCGGGATAGGCGAGGGGGAGGATCCTGGCCGCGACCTCCTTGGCGGTCGGCAGCGTCTTCGGATCCTCGCCGGGCATTGCCTGTGCCCGCATGGCGGTGCGGGTGGCTCCGGGGTTCACCGAGTTCACCCGCAGCGGCAGGCTCTGCGTCTCGTTCGCCCAGGAGCGCACCAGCGCCTCCACCGCAGCCTTCGACGCGGCATAGAGCGACCAGAAGGCCCGGGCGCTGTGGGCGGCGCCCGAGGACATGACGATCGCCCGTCCGGCGTCGGAGCGGCGCAGCAGCGGGTCGACCGAACGGATCAGCCGCCAGGTGGAGGTGACGTTGACCGTCATGGTCTTCTCGAAGGTCTTCGCCTCGATGTGGCCGATCGGCGCCAGCACGCCGAGCAGGCCGGCATTGGCGACGAGGATGTCGAGCTTTTCCCAGCGCTCCGCGATGGCGCCGCCGAGCCGGTCGATGCCGGCCATGTCGGTGAGGTCGAGCGGCACCAGTGTGGCGCTGCCGGCGCCGCCTGCGCGGATGGCGTCGTCCAGTTCCTCGAGCCCGCCGACGGTGCGCGCGACGGCGACGACATGCGCGCCTTCGGCCGCCAGCTGCCGGGCGATCTGGTAGCCGATGCCGCGCGAGGCGCCGGTGACGAGCGCGACGCGACCGTCGAGGCGGCCCGTCACAAAGCGCCTCCGAGCACCGAGAGCGGGCGCACGTTGTCTGCGCCGTCGAGATCGGTGAGGGCGGTCGGGTAGTCGCCGGTGAAGCAGGCGTCGCAGAACTGCGGCGCGACCGGGTTGCGGCCCGGCTCATTGACGGCACGATAGAGCCCGTCGATCGACAGGAAGCCGAGCGAATCGACCTGGATGAACTCGGCCATCTCCTCGATCGACATGCGCGAGGCGAGGAGCTTGGTCTTTTCGGGCGTGTCGACCCCGTAGAAGCAGGAGGCGCGCGTCGGCGGGGAGGCGATGCGCATGTGCACCTCCTTGGCGCCGGCGTCGCGCACCATCTGCACGATCTTCTGCGAGGTGGTGCCGCGCACGATGGAATCGTCGACGAGGATCACCCGCTTGCCCTCGATCACGTCGCGGTTGGCGTTGTGCTTCAGCTTCACGCCCATGTGGCGGATCGAGTCGGTCGGCTGGATGAAGGTGCGGCCGACATAGTGGTTGCGGATGATGCCGAGCTCGAAGGGCAGGCCCGCCTCCTGGGCGTAGCCGATCGCCGCCGGAACGCCGGAATCCGGCACGGGCACCACGATGTCGGCCGTCTCCTGGCTCTCGCGGGCGAGCTCGGCGCCGATCCGCTTGCGGATCTCGTAGACGTTGCGCCCTTCGACGCTCGAATCCGGCCGCGCGAAATAGACATACTCGAAGATGCAGAAGCGCGGGCGGCGCTTCTGGAAGGGGAACAGGCTCTCGATGCCGTCCTCGGTGACGACGACCATCTCGCCTGGCTGGACGTCGCGCACGAAGCTGGCGCCGATGATGTCGAGGGCGCAGGTCTCCGAGGCGAGGATCGTGGCGCCCTCGAACTCGCCGATCACCAGCGGGCGGATGCCGAGCGGATCGCGCACGCCGATCATCTTCTTCGGCGTCATGCCGACCAGCGAGAAGGCACCCTCGAGGCGCGATAGCGCGTCGATCAGCTTGTCGTTGAAGTGGCGGGCCGCACTGGTGGCGACGAGGTGCAGGATCGTCTCGGTGTCGGAGGTCGACGAGAAGATCGAGCCGCGCCGCTGCAACTCGCGCTGCACGGTCAGCGCGTTGGTGATGTTGCCGTTGTGGGCGACGGCAAACCCGCCGGCCGACAACTCGGCGAAGAAGGGCTGGACGTTGCGCAGACCGCCGCCGCCGGTGGTGGCGTAGCGGGTGTGGCCGATGGCGACCTCGCCGGGGAGACGCTCGAGCACCGCCTGCTTGGTGAAGGTGTCGCCGATGAGGCCCGAATGGCGCTCGACGTGAAATTGCGCGCCGTCGTAGGAGACGATACCCGCCGCCTCCTGACCCCGGTGCTGGAGCGAGTGCAGCCCCAGCGTCACGAGCGCGGCGGCATCCGCCCGCTTGAAGATCCCGAAGACGCCGCACTCTTCATGAAGCGTGTCGTCGTCCGCTGCGCCGAAAGGCGTTTCGTCCATCAGGTCACTCGGTTGCGTCGGCAGGAATACCGTCGGTGCACATACGGACGGCAAGGTCCGCATTCAATATACCGCAATGCTGCCGAAATCACGAAGAAACTCGGTCAAATCCACCGTCAAGCGCCAGCCGCGGGCGACCGGCCGGAGGCCTCAATCGGCCGGCGCCTCGTCGGGATCTTCCGAACCCTGGATGGCGTCCTCGATGCTGGACGGCGCACTCGCCGCCGGCGCGTCGCCGGTCTCGGCGGGCGGCGAGGCCGTCTCGCTCCCCGGCTCGCGGAATCGATCGAGGATCGCCTCCTCGGGGTTGTCCGGGAGCGCGGCGACGAGCTTCTGGCCGAGATCGTCGAGCAGCGGCTTGGAGCGCGACTGGGCGATCCAGGCCGGCTGGTTCTGCGGCGCCAGCCAGTTGAAGAACAGCATCGCGACGACCACGAGGAGCAGGCCACGCGCCGCGCCGAAGATGAAGCCGAGCGTCCGGTCGAGCGCGCCGACACGGCTGTCGATGATGAAGTCCGCGATCCGCAGGGTGATGAAGGAGACGACGATCAGCGTGACGACGAAGATCGCCAGCGCCGCAGCGGCCATCGCGACCTTCTCGTTGTGGATATAGGGCTGAACGTACGGCGTCAGCGGCGCGTAGAAGAGGTACGCCGCGGCTGCGGCCGCCACCCACGAGACCACCGACAGCACCTCGCGCGAAAAGCCGCGCACCATCGCCAGCAGCGCCGAGATCAGCATGATGCCGATGAGGATCGCGTCAAGAAGCGTGATGGTCATCGCACTCGAACCCTTTTACCGACGCTGCCTGCGGACCGTTCGTCTGCCTGCGATCTACACCCGTCCGGCGCGGCGAAATCAAGAGCGGCCCTCGCCGCCGGCGACCGCCGCGACGAGATGCGGCAAGGTCTCGATCTCGTGGGTGAGGACATCGCGGCTCTTGGGAAGATCGCTGCCCGCCGACGGCAGAACCGCCCGCTGGAACCCGAGCTTCACCGCCTCCTTCAGGCGCTGTGCAGCATGCGCGACCGGCCGGACGGCGCCGGACAGGCTGATTTCGCCGAAATAGACGCAATCGGGAGGCAGGGCAAGGCCGCTGAGGGACGAGACGAGGGCTGCCGCGACCGCAAGGTCGGCCGCCGGCTCGCTGATGCGAAACCCGCCGGCGACATTGAGATAGACGTCGTGCTGGCCGAGGCGTACGCCACAATGCGCCTCCAGGACGGCGAGCACCATTGCCAGGCGCGCCCCGTCCCAGCCGATCACCGCGCGGCGCGGCGTGCCGAGCGCGGTCGGCGCGACCAGCGCCTGGATCTCCACCAGCACCGGCCGCGTGCCCTCCATGCCGGCAAAGACCGCGGCACCCGGCGCCTTGTCGTTGCGCTCGCCGAGGAAGAGCTCGGACGGGTTCTGCACCTCGCGCAGGCCGATGTCGCTCATCTCGAAGACGCCGATCTCGTCGGTCGGCCCGAAGCGGTTCTTCACGGTTCGGAGGATGCGATAGTGATGGCCGCCTTCGCCCTCGAAGTAGAGGACGCCGTCGACCATGTGCTCGACGACGCGCGGGCCGGCGATCTGCCCTTCCTTGGTCACGTGGCCGACGAGGATCACCGCCGCGCCGCTCGCCTTGGCGTAGCGGATGAGCATCTGCACGCCGCTGCGCACCTGCGTCACCGTGCCGGGCGCCGAGTCGGCGAGATCCGACCAGAGGGTCTGGATCGAGTCGATGATGACGAGATCCGGCCGGCGATCCTCCGCGAGGGTGGCGAGGATGTCCTCGACGTTGGTCTCGGCCATCAGGAGGACGCCGCTGGAGGCGGCACCGAGCCGCTGCGCCCGCAGCCGCACCTGCGCCACCGCCTCCTCGCCGGAGACGTAGACGACGCGGTGGCCGTTGCGGTCGAGCGCGGCCGCGGCCTGCATCAGGAGCGTCGACTTGCCGATGCCGGGGTCGCCGCCGACCAGCAGTGCCGAGCCGCGCACGATGCCGCCGCCCGTCGCCCGGTCGAGCTCGCCGATTCCCGACACGATGCGCGGTGCCTCCTCGAGCTCGCCCGACAGCGGCAGCAGCGAGGCGACGCGGCCCTTGCGCCGGGCGCGGGCCGGCCCGCCGCCGATGCCGCCCGCGGCGTTCTCCTCGACGATGGTGTTCCACTCGCCGCAGGCGTCGCACTTGCCCTGCCAGCGCGTGTAGACCGCTCCGCAGTTCTGGCAGATGAAGGAGGTCTTCGTTTTGGCCACTGTCAGTTCCACTGCCGGCGCACGCGCGGCCCCAGCCCGGTCAGCAGCTCGTATGCAATGGTGCCGGCGCTCGCCGCGACCGCGTCGACCGGGACGTTCGCCCCAAACAGCTCGACGCTATCGCCGGGCGTCACCGCGCCAGGCGGCAGGTCGGTCACGTCGATCAGCGTCAGGTCCATCGACACGCGCCCCAGCACCGGAACGTGCCGGCCGGCCACGAAGGCCATCGCGCCAGGCCTCGACTCTCGCATCGGCACGCCGGCGCCCGAGGCCGCGCGCGGGTAGCCGTCGGCATAGCCGATGCCGATCGTGGCGATGCGGGTGTCGCGATCGAGCGGCGCGGCCGCGCCGTAGCCGGCGGCCTCGCCGGCGTTTGCGGTGCGCACCTGCAGGACGGTGGCCGTCAGCGTCGCGACCGGGCGCAGCCGGCCGTCGGACGCCGGGCCGGCATGGCCGCCATAGAGCGCGATGCCGGGCCGGGTGAGGTCGAAGCCGTAGTCCGCGCCGCGGAAGGCGCCAGCGGAATTCGCCAGCGAGCGCGGCACGTCGGGGAACAGCGCCGCCAGCTCGAGAAACCGCCGCCGCTGAGCCTCGCTCTGGCCCGTCGGCTCGTCGGCCGAGGCGAGGTGGCTCATCACCAGCGACAGCTCGAGCGACCCGTCGGTGACCAATGCCGCGGCGGCTTCGGCATCGCGGCGGTCGAGGCCGAGCCGGTTCATGCCGGATTCCACCTGCAGCGCCGCCGGCGCGCGCGTGCCGGCCTCGCGCAGGCCCTCGCGCCATACCGCGACATCCTCCGGCGTCGAGAGCACCGGCGTCAGACCGAATTCGAGCAGTGTCGGCACGGCCGGCGCGTCGAGGCCCTGCAGGACGAAGATGCGAATTCCGCTGCGCGCGTGCGAGCCTTCATGCGCGGAGGCGAGCGCCTCGCGCACCGCTGCGCCCTCCGAGGCCCAGGCGGTGAAGAAGTCGCGGCAGCCGGCGGCGGCGAGCGAACGCGCCACCTCGGCGGCGCCAAGGCCGTAGCCGTCGGCCTTGACCGCGGCGCCGGTTCGGGCCTGCGGCTGCAAAGCGGCGAGGGCGCGCCAGTTCGCCTCCAGCGCGCCGCGGTCGATCGTGACGACGGACTGGCGGTCGGAGCGCACCCGGGCCGGCACGAAAAGGCTCGACATCACCGCTACTCGAAGCGCTCGGGCAGGTAGCTGTCGTCGGCGAGGTCGCTGAAGCGCGTGTACTCGGCCTGGAAGGCGAGGGGGATCGTCCCGGTCGGTCCGTGCCGCTGCTTGGCGATGATCACCTCGGCCTTGCCGCGCGCCTCGTTCATCGCCTGCTCCCACTTCAGGTGCTCGTCGGTGCCGGGCTTCGGCTCGCGGTTGGAGAGGTAGTACTCGTCGCGATAGACGAAGAGCACGACGTCGGCGTCCTGCTCGATCGAGCCGGACTCGCGCAGGTCGGCGAGCTGCGGACGCTTGTCCTCGCGCGCCTCGACCTGGCGCGACAGCTGGGACAGCGCGATGATCGGGACGTTCAGCTCCTTCGCCAGCGCCTTCAGGCCCGTGGTGATCTCGGTGATCTCCTGCACGCGGTTCTGGGCCGAGGCTTTGGACGAGCCCTGCATCAGCTGAACGTAGTCGATCACCATCACGTCGAGGCCGCGCTGGCGCTTCAGGCGCCGGGCGCGCGCGGCGAGCTGGGCGATCGAGATGCCGCCGGTCTGGTCGATGTAGAGCGGCAGCCGCTGCATGGTCTCCGAGCAGGCGACGAGCTTGACGAGCTCCTGATCGTTGATGTTACCGCGCCGGATCTTCGAGGAGGAGATCTCGGTCTGCTCCGAGATGATGCGGGTGGCGAGCTGCTCGGCCGACATTTCGAGGCTGAAGAAGGCGACGACGCCGCCATTGCGTGCCTTGTAGCTGCCGTCCGCCTGCTCGGCCGGCTCGTAGGCGGCGGCGATGTTGAAGGCGATGTTGGTGGCCAGCGAGGTCTTGCCCATCGCCGGTCGGCCCGCGAGGATGATGAGGTCGGAGGACTGCAGACCGCCGAGCCGCCGGTCCATCTCCATGATGCCGGTGGAGGTGCCGGACAGGCCGCCGTCGCGATCCTTGGCGGCGGTCGCCATCTGCACCGCCAGCGTCACGGCGTCGGTGAAGGACTGAAATCCGCCGTCGTAGCGGCCGGTCTCGGCGAGCGCGAAGAGCGAGCGCTCGGCTTCCTCGATCTGCTGCTTCGGCTCCATGTCGAGCGGCGCGTCGAAGGCGACGTTGACCATGTCCTCGCCGATGCGGATCAGCGAACGACGCAGCGCGAGGTCGTAGATCGCGCGGCCGTAGTCGGCCGAGTTGATGATCGTCGTCGCCTCGGCCGCGAGGCGCGCGAGATACTGCGCGACCGTCAGGTCGCCGACCCGGTCCTTCGCCGGCAGGAAGGTCTTGATCGTGACCGGGTTGGCGATCTTGCCCATCCGGATCATCTCGGAGGTCTTGGCGAAGATCTCCCGGTGCAGCGGATCGAAGAAGTGGTCGGGCTTCAGGAAGTCGTGGACGACGTAGTAGGCGTCGTTGTTGACGAGCATCGCGCCGAGCAGCGCCTGCTCGGCCTCGATGTTGCTCGGGGCCTCGCGATAGAGCTGCTGCTCCTCCTCGAACTTGCGCGCCGCCTCGGCCATGCCGTCTCCTGGAACAAAAGGTGAATATACCTTATACAGGAGCAGGCGAGTCGATCAAAGCGCGATGACGACAGCCGGGCTGCGGGCTCGGCCGTCCACAGCTTGTCCACAGCCGCGAGCGGGGACTGCGGGGATAAGTTCGCCGGCCCGCTTCACTCGGCGGCGTGACACAGCTCCAGAGCCGGCGAACGCTGCTCGGCCTCGCGCAGCTTCGCCTCGGCCTCGATCATGTAGTCGCGGGTGAGCGGCAGGACGTCGTTGCGCTTGGTGAGCTGGATCTGGAAGACCATCATTTCCTGCCAGCGGAAGGAGGTCTCCGATGCCGCGAGGTAGAACTCCCACATCCGGCAGAAGCGCTCGTCGTAGATGGCCTTCGCTTCGTCCCGTCTTGCCTCGAAACGCTCGCGCCAGTTCTTGAGCGTCTCCGCGTAGTGCAGGCGCAGGATCTCGATGTCGGTCATCATCAGGCCCGACTCCTCGATGATCGGCGTCACCTCCGACAGCGACGGGATGTAACCGCCGGGGAAGATGTACTTGGCGATGAAGGCATTGGTGTTGGCCGGCGGGCCGAAGCGCCCGATCGAGTGCAGCACCATGACCCCGTTGCGGTCGAGGAGCCGAGCCGCCTGGCGGAAGAAGTCGCGGTAGAACTCGCGCCCGACATGCTCGAACATCCCGACCGAGACGATGCGGTCGAAGGGCCCCTCCGTCTTGCGGTAGTCCTCGATCTTGAAGGTTGCGCGGTCCGCGAGCCCGGCGTCGGCGGCCCGCTGGTTGGCCAGCTTGAACTGCTCGTCCGACAGCGTGATGCCGGTCACGTCGGCCTCGCAATGGTCGGCCAGGTAAAGCCCGAGCCCGCCCCAGCCGCAGCCGATGTCGAGCGTCTTCAGCGCCGGCCGGTCCATGTAGAGCTTGGCGGCGATGTGCCGCTTCTTGGCGAGCTGCGCCTCGTCGAGCGTCGCGTCCGGCGTTTCGAAATAGGCGCAGGAATACTGCCGGTCGATGTCGAGGAAGAGGTCGTAGAGCTCCGACGACAGGTCGTAGTGGTGCTGCACGTTGCTGCGCGCGCGCATCGGCGTGTTGTTCTGGATGTGCCGGCGATAGAGCAGGCGCAGCCGCTCGATCGCGCGCATCCAGCTTTCGGTGGCGGCGTCGTTGCCGGCATTCTCGAAGACGAGGGCGAGGACGTCGTAGATCGATCCCTTCAGCAGGTCGACCTCACCGTCCATGTAGCGCTCGCCGAACTGCAGCGCCGGATTGGTGGCGATGCGACGCTCGGCCGATTTGGTCTTGATGTGGATGTGGACGGGCTCACCGCCGCCGTCACCGAATTCCGTCGTCTGCCCCGCCGCGTCCGTGATGATCATCGTTCCCTTGGTGATGAGACGGGTGACGTAGAACTTCAGAAGGGCATTCATGACGCGAACTCCGGACTGCGGACGCAAGAGGCGAAACTAAGGCAAGTTTAAGAGCCCCGGTCAAAACGAAAAGAGCCCCGGCCGAGGCCGGGGCTCCAAAAATCCGCGCGAGCGTACGAGCGGGGTGTGTTATTCGGTCGCGGCTGCCGGTTCGGCCTCGCCGGCGGCCTCCGCATCCGCCTCGCCCTCATCCGCGACGTCCTCCGCCTCCTCCTCGTCGACGCCGTAGATCGCGTCGGCCGAGGTCAGGTCCTCGCCGCGCGCCTGGCGCTCGGCCTCGTCCGGCGAGCGGGCGATGTTGAACGCGATCTCGACCTCGACCTCGGCATGCAGCGCCACGACGACCGTGTGCAGGCCGATGGTCTTGATCGGCTGGTTCAGCTCGATCTCGTTGCGACCGACCTTGAAGCCTTCGCCCTTCAGGATCTCGGAGATGTCCCGGGTGGACACCGAGCCGTAGAGCTGACCGGTCTCGCCGGCCGAGCGGATGACCACGAAGGTCCTGCCGTTCAGCGTCTCGGCGACGCCCTGGGCCTGCGTGCGGCGCTCCTCGTTGCGGGCGAGGAGCTGCGCCTTCTGGGCCTCGAAGCGGGCGCGGTTGGCCTCGTTGGCGCGCAGCGCGCGACCGGTCGGCAGCAGGTAGTTGCGGGCGTAGCCGTCGCGCACCCGCACCGTCTCGCCCATCTGGCCGAGCTTGGAGACGCGTTCCAAAAGAATGACTTCCATGACGTTCTTCCTTTCCTTGACGATAATTCAGTGCCGCTTGCCGGCTCGCCGGACGCGTGCGGTTTCCATGATCCCGATCACCGTGAAGACGAGGATCGGAAAGGTGAGAAGGAGGATCGCCGCGTAGGCAGCGAAGAGGACGAGCCCCCGACCGGCACGACCGCGCGTGCGCCGGTGCATTGCGGCGAGCCCGACGAGCGTGAAGCCGGCGGTCAGTGCACCGGCGACCGCCGCCGCCACGGCGCCGATGAGACCGCCCTCCAGGCACAGAAGCGCGGCGACGGCCAGCAGGACGATCGCGATCCAGGGCAGGCCGGCCGATGCCGGCACGTCGTCCTTCGGACGCGGCAGGCGACCGGAGGCGCGTGTCACCGCGGCGCCGACATAGAGGTTGACGACATGCACCAGCACCAGCAGGGCCGGCTGGGCGAAGGGCACCAGCCGCACGACGAGCTGGCTGAGCTGCTGCAGCTGGGCATCCGTCAGCTCGGCCTGCATGCCCGCCTGCTGGCGGAGGGCATCGGACAGGGCGTCGTTCAGCGCCGCCGGGTCGAAATCTGCCAGCCAGCCGTAGAAGAGACACCCGAGCGTCACGGAGGCGATGACGGCGAAGAGGATACCGGGGAGCGGGTACCAGTCGAGCCGGGGCGACGGCATGTCGTTTGCCGGCTGCGCTGCGGCCGGACGCGCAAGGCCGCAGAAATGGCCGGCGACGGCGGCGGGCAGCGCGATGGTGGCGATGATCGACAGGCCGCTCGCGGCATCCCCGAAGAGAGCGGCGATGGTCAGCCCCGCGAGCGCGGCGGCGGCGAAGCCCGCGACGCTGCCCCATCCGAGACTGGCGATCACGATCGGCATCGGCGCGACCAGCGCCAGCCCGATGGCCGTCGCCGACTCGACAACGAGCCCGGCGAAGAGCAGGGCGGACGTGACGCCCGCCACGAGCGCCACCAGAAGGGCGGAGGGTCTGATCATTCGCTGTCCTGCACGGGGGCAGTTAGAGGCGGGCTCGCCCCAACTCGGAAGTCTGTTCGATGCCGGCTCCGACCCGATCGGAGGGGCGATGCGGCGGGCCGGGGCCCGCCGCAGGCGTGTCACTTCACGACGTAGGGCAGGAGGCCGAGGAAGCGGGCGCGCTTGATGGCGCGCGCGAGCTCGCGCTGGTTCTTCTGCGACACGGCGGTGATGCGGGACGGCACGATCTTGCCGCGCTCGGAGATGTAGCGCTGCAGGAGGCGCGTGTCCTTGTAGTCGATCTTCGGCGATTCACCGCTGGAGAACGGGTCGGACTTGCGGCGGCGGTGGAACGGCCGGCGGGTGGGGAGCTGGGCGACATCGACCATGGCGGCTTACTCCGAATCGCGCGGACGGCGCGGGCGGTCGCCGCGGCCTTCGTCGTCACGGCCGCGCCGCGGACGATCGTCACGCTTCTGCATCATCACCGAGGGCGTCTCTTCGTGCTCCTCGACGCGGATCGTGATGTAGCGCAGGATGTCTTCGTTGAAGCGCATCTGCCGCTCCATCTCCTGGATCGCCGCGGCCGGCGCCGAGATGTTCATCAGCGCGTAGTGCGCCTTGCGGTTCTTCTTGATGCGGTAGCTGAGGGTCTTCAGACCCCAGTTCTCGACCCGGCCGACACTGCCGCCATTGGCTTCGAGCAGCTCGCGGTACTGGTCCACGAGCTGATCGACCTGCTGGCCGCTGATGTCCTGGCGGGCGAGAAACACGTGCTCGTAGAGAGCCATAGAGTTCGCCTTTCCGTTTCACTTCGCATCGTCCGGCCCAGCGGCTAAGCCTCTGCGACTCTCCGGTGGCCCGAGCGGGCCGTCGATGGAAAGGCGCGTCCTAGAGACGGTCGAGAGCGGGAACACGGGAAGCAGATGCGCTGCCGCATCATGCGCCGGAGAACCGGCCGCCTTCCGTTCAGCCCCCAGCAGGACCGGACAATGAGGGCGCCACATAGACGATTTCGCTCGCCGGCACAAGGCGCGCGAGCCGGACCTATCGGCGAGGCAAGCGCTGCCGGCTGGGCCCTCGGCGCGCTCCGCGGTCGGAGTGCCGCTCCGGTAGCGGTCGCAGGGTGACAGGTGCGGTGCCTCCCCGCAGCGTCAGGCCTCATCGGCGCTTCCGATGGCGGCATCGGTTGCTTCCGTTTTCGCCGCGCCGGCACTCCTGCGAACGTGCGGGCGTCTCGAAGGAGCGAAAGACGATGGGCGAACATGAAACGGCCGGCGCGTCCTCATCATTGGCGGCAGCTCCGGCATGGGGCTCGCGCTGGCGCAAAAGCTGAGCCGGGCCGGCGATCACGTCACCGTCGTCGGGCGTGATCCGGAGAAGCTTCAGCGCGTGCGGGCGGACTGCGCGGGGCCGGACCGGCCCGCGACGATCGTCACCGACATCACGATCGAGCAGGAGGTCGAGGCGTTGTTCGCGCGTTGCAGCCAGCTCGATCACATCGTCTGCACGGCAGCCGAGTTCACCGGCGCCTACGCGCGTCTTCCCGCACTCGATCTCGCCGCCGCCAGACGGGCCATCGAGAGCAAGATTGTCGGCCCCATCCACATCGCCAAGCACGGTGCTCCGACCCTCGCCACCGGTGGATCACTGACCTTCGTGTCCGGGATCGCCGCCTACCGGCCGATGCCGCGGGGCACAGTGGTCGCGACCATCAACGCGGCGCTTGAGGGTCTCGTGCGGGCGCTGGCGGTGGAACTGGCGCCGATCCGCGTGAATGCGGTTTCGCCGGGTTGGGTCGACACCCCCATCTGGCAGGTGGTCGCGGGCGAGGGAAAGGCGGAGGTCCTGGACGGGATGGCGGCGCGGCTGCCGGTCGGGCGGGTGGGGCGGCCGGAGGACATTGCGGACGCGCTCGCCTTCGTCATCGGCAACGGCTTCACGACGGGCACGGTGCTGCACGTGGAGGGCGGACACCGCCTCGTTTGAGAGAGTTCCGGGCATCGGACATGAGGGCCAGGAAGAGCGCGAGACCCGGCGGCTGGACGCGGCGCCGGCGCCAGATCATGTCGAGCGTCGCCACGGTCTCGTGGCGGGGCCATCGGTGCTGGGTGAGCGCACCGGACTCCAGCTTCCGGCTGGCGGCCAGTCGCGGGACGAGGGCGTAGCCGCTGCCCGCTTCGACGAGCCGCACGATGGCACCGATGCTGCCGAGTTCGGCGACGGGTCGCGGGGGCTCCGAGCCGGCCTGCCGCCACGCCTCGTCGAAGAGGTGGCGGTAGACGCAGCCCGGTTCGGTCGCAACGAAGGGCATGGTGGCCAGCGCGCCGGGATGCGGAAGCGCTGCCGCGTCCTCCGTCGCAGGCGGGCCGATCAGGATCAGCGGCTCGGTGGCGTAGACGCGGCGAAGCAGCTGTCCGTCCAAGGCGCCGCGGCGAAAGCAGAAGGCCACGTCGATCCTGCCGTCGCGCAGGCGCTGCAGCAAGTCCGCGCTGCCCGCGACCTCGACCCGCAATCGAAGCTCCGGATGCTCGCGTCTGAGGCTGGCGAGCGGCGACGGGAGAAGCTCGGACGCGATCGTTTCGAGGGCACCGATGGTCACGTGCTGCTCGAGCGAGCGGCGAGCGAGGGCAACGCCGTCGCGGGCGGCATCGAGGGCCGCGAGAACCTGCTGCGCGGGCGCGACCAACGCCTCCCCGGCGGCCGTCAACTGCAGGCCCTGCCTCGAACGCAGGAAAAGGGCTGTCCCGAGTTCATCCTCCAGACACTGCATCTGGTCGCTGACGCTGGACTGGGCAAGGTGAAGCTCACGCGCTGCCCGGGTGAAGCTCCGGCAGTTTGCGACATGCAGGAAGGTTCTCAGAAAGCGCGGGTTCATGCCGCTCTTGTAATCCGTGTCGCTCGATGTCGCAGCGGTGTTTCACCTGGCACAGAGACTTCCGCTTTCGCTTGGCGCCGTCGTGCCGAGGCGGCTGGTGGCGTGCCCTCGACCGCTCAGGCGATGTCGCGCGCCCGCAGGAGCCGGCGAGCGGCCTGGATGCGGCCCTCGCTGCGCAGCCGGCCGAGGGCGATCTCGGCCGTGTCCGGCGCGCCGGCGTAATAGCCCTGGGCGTCGATGCGGCCGATCGCGTGCAATTGCTTCCACTGCTCGGCGGTCTCCACGCCCTTGACGGTCATGCTGAGGCCGAGCCGGCCGCACAGGTGCCAGATCGAGGCAACGATCGCCTGCGCGCTCTCTTCCCGGCCGAGGGTCGCGGTCAGCGCCCGGTCGATCTTCAGGCGGCTGATCGGAAGTTCCTGGATGTAGACGAGGCTGCTCTGTCCGCTCCCGTAGTCGT
This sequence comes from Mangrovibrevibacter kandeliae, assembly GCF_024519155.1. Taxonomy (GTDB): domain Bacteria; phylum Pseudomonadota; class Alphaproteobacteria; order Rhizobiales; family Rhizobiaceae; genus Mangrovibrevibacter; species Mangrovibrevibacter kandeliae. Next base: position 857,162 of record NZ_JANIFJ010000001.1, read on the forward strand.
CGATGGCGATCCGTACGCCGAGGGTGTGAATTTCGCGCAGCGCGCGCACGATGTCGGCGATCTGGCCCGCCGTCGTTCGCTCGCTGATCTCGACCTGCAGGAGGTTGCCCGGCACGCCGTGTTCGGCGAGCACATCCCGCAGCCACCCGACGACGTCGCCGCCCGCGAGCGTCATCGCCGACAGGTTGATCGAGATGCGCGTCTCCTCGCAGCCGGCCTCGCGGAAGGCGGCGATCTGGGCGACGGCGTTCCGGATGACCCAGAGATCGATCAAGCCGATGAGGCCGCTCGCCTCGGCGAGCGGGATCAGGACCGCCGGCGGCACCTCGCGACCGAGACGCTTGTTGTGCCAGCGCAGGAGCGCCTCCCAGCCGATCGTGCTGTCGCGGTTGAGGTCGATCTCCGGCTGGTAGGCGAGGCTGAAGTCGCCGCGCGCGACGGCGATCGCGAGGTCGGTCTGCAGCCGGCGGCGTTCGACGAGTTCGCTTTCCTGCTCCGGATCGAAGCAGGCGACGCCGCGCCGTCCGTTGCGCTTGACCTGGTAAAGCGCGATGTCGGCGGCGCGCTGAAGCTGTTCACCGGTCGAGCCGTCGAGCGGCATGGAGGCGATGCCGGCGGAGCAACCGATGGACAGGGCGTCTTCGTCGACTTCGAAGATGTCGCAGAGGCGGGCGACGATGCGGCGCGCCGTCTCGATTGCGTCGCGGCGCGAGCCGTTGCGCAGGATCACCGCGAACTCGTCGCCGCCGAGGCGGAAGATGTCCGGTGTTTCGGCGGTGGCGCGCAGCCGTGCGGCCACCTCGCGCAGCAGCGCGTCGCCGACCGCATGGCCGTGCTCGTCGTTGATCCCCTTGAAGTGGTCGAGATCGAGCGCAACGAGGTGAACTTGGCTCGGGTTGGCCTCGGCGGCCTTCTCGATCTCCTCCCAGGTCATGGCGAAGAGCGACCGGTTGCCGAGCCCGGTCAGCGGATCGTGCCGGGCGAGATGCTCGATCCGGCTGCGCGCTTCGTTCAGCGCGGTCACGTCGGCAAAGGTCAGGATGCGGGTCAGGCTGTCGCCGCGGCCGACCGGTTCCGAGACCGAGACGATGACCTGGCGGTCGCCGTGACTGCGGCGGATCTCGGCCTCGAAGCGGCCGCTGCTTTCGAGGTGAAAGGCGAGCGGCCGGCCGTCCAGCGGCACCACCTGTGCAAGAAGGTCGATCGTCTGGGCCCGGCGATCGAAAAGGATCGTGGTGGCGGCGTTGGCAAAGACGACGCGGCCGCTCTGGTCGATCTTCGCGATGCCGGTCGGCGCGGTCTCGACCAGCGCTTCGTATTCCGCGCGGCTGTCCTCGAGCGACTGCTGGAAGGCGATGGTCTCGCTCATGTCGACATAGAAGGCGAGCGAGCCGGAACTGCCCGGCCGCGGGTAGGACGAGTGCATCACCCAGCGCCCGGACGGTCGGCGCGCCAGCACCTGCACGCGCCGCCCGTCGGCCGCCCGTTCCATGTAGTCGTCCGGATCGAAGCGCTCCGGATGGTCGCCGCGCTCCTGGCACAGCTGGATGACCTCGCGCCGCCGCCGCCCGGGGCGCAGGAAGTCGTCGGGCAGCTCCAGCAGGCGCGCCGCCTTGCCGTTGCAGAGGCGAACGACGTCCTCGCCATTGGCGTCCCTGTCGTAGAGGACGACGCCCTCCTCGACATGCTCGAGCGTCTCGAGCAGCAGGTCGTGGCCCTCGTCGTCGCGCCCTGTGCCGCCGATGAGCGGCAGGAGCTCGATCTCCATCAGGCGCTGCTGGCTGCCGAGTTCGAAGACGCGGATGCGCGCGAGCTCGCGGCCCATGCGCAGGTCGAAGTCGCCGGAGCCGACGGCGACGCCGCTGGCGACCCGCCGCACCTCGTCGGCCCAGATCCGGTCCGGACTGTGGCCGAAGACGCTGGCCGCGATCCGCTTCAGAAGCGACTCGATGGCCAGCGGCGTCCCGCCGTCCGGGCTGTCGGGTCCGAGCAGACCGGCCGCCTTGCGATTGGCGTAGAGGAGCGTGCCGTCGCGCCCGACTGCGAATTGCGCCTTGGTCGAGCCGTCGAGGAGGGAGCGCAGGTCCGGCGACGGCAAGGTCATGGTCATGCTGTCCATTTCCGGGGCTCCGTTGCCCGCCGAACTCCTGCATTGCGCAGCTGTGCCTCTGCAACCTCTAGCATCTATGATCTTTCGCTCTCCTTAAGCGCGGCCAACAAAACGCAATGCAGATATTCACCCGCCGAGCGATGCCTCCTTGTCCTGCAGCCGCCCTTGACACTCGCGACCGCGACAACCATTGCAGCGTTCTGCGGCGATCGAACGCACGAACCGAGGTGGAATGACCTTCGCATTGATGTTTCCGGGCCAGGGCAGCCAGGCCGTCGGCATGGGCCGCGAACTCGCCGCGGCCTCCGCCGCTGCGCGGCGCGTCTTCGAGGAGGTCGACGAGGCGCTCGGCGAGCCGCTCTCGACGCTGATCTGGGACGGGCCCGAGGATCGGCTGACACTGACTTCGAACGCGCAGCCGGCGCTGATGGCGGTGTCGCTGGCGACGATCCGCGCGATGCAGGAGCGTGGGTTCCAGCTGTCTGCCGCGGCCTATGTCGCAGGGCACTCGCTCGGCGAATATTCCGCGTTGGCCGCTGCCGGCGCGCTTACGGTGCGCGATGCGGCCCGGCTTTTGCGCACCCGCGGCGACGCGATGCAGGCGGCGGTCCCGCCGGGCGAGGGCGCGATGGCCGCGCTCATCGGGCTCGAGACGGATGCGGTGGCGGCGCTCTGCGCGGAAGCCGCTGGCGACGGCGTCTGCGAGATCGCCAACGACAATGGCGGTGGCCAGCTGGTGATCTCCGGCACCGCGCCGGCGGTCGCCCGTGCGATGGCGCTCGCTGGCGATCGCGGCGCCAAGCGGGCGATCCCGCTGCCGGTGTCGGCGCCGTTCCACTCCTCGCTGATGCAGCCGGCGGCCGAGCGGATGGCCGAGGCGCTCGCCGGAGCCGAGATCCGTGCGCCGGAGGTGCCGCTCGTCGCCAACGTGCTGGCGCAGCCGGTAACCGCGCCGGACGAGATTCGCCGCCGCCTGGTCGAGCAGGTGACGGGCCAGGTGCGCTGGCGCGAAACCGTGGAGTTCCTCGCCGCCGCCGGCGTCGACACGCTGATCGAGGTCGGCAGCGGCAAGGTGCTGGCGGGCCTGGCCAGGCGGATCGACCGCAACCTGAAGACGCACTCGCTCGGCACGCCTGCCGATCTCGACGCGGCGCCCTGGAACGGGTGACCGCAATCGGCGGCCGGCAGCCGATCGGCCGCCCTTCGTGTTGTTGGAGACCAGACCCATGTTCGACCTCACCGGCCGCAAGGCCCTCGTGACCGGCGCCAGTGGCGGCATCGGCGAGGGCATCGCCCGCGCGCTGCACGCGCGGGGCGCCATCGTCGGCCTGCACGGGACCCGGCGCGACGCGCTGGAGGCTGTGGCCGCTTCGCTGGGCGAACGGGCCCATGTGCTGCCGGCCAATCTGTCCTTGCGCGAGGACCAGAGCGCGCTCGCCGCAGCCGCGGACGCGGCGCTCGGCGGCGTCGACATCCTCGTCAACAACGCGGGCATCACCCGCGACGGCCTGTTCGTGCGGATGTCCGACGAGGATTGGGATGCGGTGCTGGAGGTCGATCTGACGGCGGTCTTCCGCCTGACGCGCGCCTTCACCCATCAGATGATGCGCCGCCGCTATGGCCGCATCGTCAACATCACCTCGATCGTCGGCGTCACCGGCAATCCCGGCCAGACCAACTACTGCGCGGCCAAGGCCGGCATCATCGGCTTTTCCAAGTCACTGGCGCAGGAGATCGCCTCGCGCAACGTCACCGTGAACTGCATCGCACCGGGCTTCATCGCGACGGCGATGACCGACAAGCTCAACGATAAGCAGAAGGAGACGATCATGGGGGCGATCCCGATGAAGCGCATGGGCGGCGTGGAGGATATCGCCGCCGCTGCCGTCTATCTGGCGTCGGAGGAGGCGGCGTACGTGACCGGCCAGACGCTGCACGTCAATGGCGGCATGGCCATGATCTGACCCGCGGGCCGCGCCTTCCGCCGCCCCGAAAGCGGTGGAAAAGACGCGGCGCGGGGAACGGCTTGCGGGAGGCGCAATGCCACGACAGCTTGATCAAACGTCTTCGCGCGTCTAACGAGAGCGACGAAGCCAATCCGGTAGAGGACAAACAATGAGCGATACCGCTGAACGGGTGAAGAAGATCGTCGTCGAGCATCTCGGCGTCGAGCAGGAGAAGGTCACCGAGAACGCCAGCTTCATCGACGATCTCGGCGCCGACAGCCTGGACACGGTCGAGCTCGTGATGGCGTTCGAAGAGGAATTCGGCGTCGAGATTCCGGACGATGCCGCCGAGACCATCCTGACGGTCGGCGACGCTGTCCGCTTCATCGAGAAGAACCAGTCCTGATCCGGCGCCGGCGCGCCGCTTTCGGGCGGCAGCCGGGCCTCACGGCGCGCGGTGACGATCCGCGCTGACCGTTTCAGGAGACGCATCGATCCCGCCCGTCGCCTTCGAACGGCGCGGGGCAATGCCCAGAAGAGTATGGCATGAGACGAGTTGTGATCACCGGCATCGGCATGGTCAGCCCCCTCGGGGTCGGCGCCGATACGAGTTGGCAGCGCCTCATCGCCGGCGTCAGCGGCGCCGGCAAGGTCGAGAGCTTCGAGACCTCGGACCTGGCCTGTCAGGTCGCCTGCCAGATCCCGCGCGGCGACGGCAGCGACGGCACCTTCGATCCGGACCTCTGGATGGAGCCGAAGGAGCAGCGCAAGGTCGACGACTTCATCATCTATGCGGTCGCGGCTGCGGCCGAGGCGCTCGACGACGCAAACTGGCATCCGGAGAGCTACGAGGACCAGATCGCCTCGGGCGTTCTGATCGGCTCGGGCATCGGCGGCCTGCAGGGCATCGAGCGCACCTCCCTCATCCTCGCCGAGAAGGGGCCGCGCCGCGTCAGCCCGTTCTTCATCCCGGGCAGCCTGATCAATCTTGCCTCCGGCCACGTCTCGATCCGCAACGGCCTGAAGGGCCCGAACCATTCGGTGGTGACGGCCTGCTCGACCGGTGCGCACGCCATCGGGGACGCGGCGCGGCTGATCGCGCTCGGCGATGCCGACGTGATGGTCGCCGGCGGCGCCGAGTCGCCGGTGTGCCGCCTGTCGCTGGCAGGCTTTGCGGCCTGCAAGGCCCTTTCGACCCACTTCAACGACGCGCCGCAGCGCGCCTCGCGGCCCTACGACCGCGATCGCGACGGCTTCGTCATGGGTGAGGGTGCGGGCATCGTCGTGCTCGAGGACTACGAGCATGCACTCCGACGCGGCGCCAAGATCTATGCCGAGATCATCGGCTACGGCCTGTCGGGCGACGCCTATCACATCACCGCTCCGGCCGAGGACGGCGACGGCGCCTATCGCTGCATGACGGCGGCGTTGAAGCGGGCCGGCATCCGGCCGGAGGAGATCGACTACATCAACGCGCACGGCACCTCGACGCCGCTTGGTGACGAGATCGAACTGCGGGCGATCGAGCGCCTCGTGGGCGAGGCGGCGTCCGGCATCACGATGTCCTCCACCAAGTCGGCGACGGGCCACCTCCTCGGCGCTGCGGGCGCGGTCGAGGCGATCTTCTCCACGCTCGCCATCCGCGACAACGTCGCGCCGCCGACGCTCAATCTCGACAACCCGTCGGTGGAGACGCCGATCGATCTCGTCCCGCACGTCAAGCGCGAGAAGCGGATCGACGTGGCGCTGTCGAACTCGTTCGGCTTCGGCGGCACCAATGCCTCGCTGGTGTTGCGGCGGGTGGACGCCTAGGTCGCAGGCGCCGTACGAACCGATTTCGCCACAAAAGCGTGGTGCTTCGTCGAGCGCCGGGAGGCCATGGCAGACGATCGTCGTCGCTGTGTCAGCGGCGCAGGCGTGGGTTCTGCCGGGGCTCTGCTTGTTTGTTCAGGCTCGAACGCACGAGGGGTGAAGCGTGACGGATCCTGAGACGGACGACGACCGGTCGCAGCACCGGATGGCGCCGCAGTCGGCCCGCGAGGCGTTGCGCCCCAAGGCGGTGCCGCAGCCGACAAGACGCTCGCGCAGTGCCCGCAGCTTCGTCATCGTCTTCATCAACTTCCTCTTCACCTTGGCCTTCGTGGCGGTGCTCGGCGCCGGCGCGGTGGCCTACTGGAGCAAGAGCACCTTCGAGGGCCGCGGTCCCTTGACGGAAGAGACGACCTATCTGGTTCCGAAGAGCGCCGGCCTGCAATCGATCGCTGCCGGCCTCGAGAGCGCGGGCATCGTCTCCAACAGCTGGATCTTCACCAAGGGCGTGCAGCTGGCCGGTGCGGCCGGCGACCTGAAGGCCGGCGAATACGGCTTCCAGCCGGGCGTCAGCATGCGCGAGGTGATGGACACCATCCGCAGTGGCAACTCGATCCTGCACAGCGTCACGATCCCCGAGGGCTGGACGGTCAAGCAGGTCTTCGACCGGCTGTCGAGCGAGGAAACGCTCACCGGCAATCTGCCGGCGATGCCGTCCGAGGGATCGCTGCGGCCGGAAACCTACAAGTTCACGCGGGGCCTCAGCCGAGCCGATCTCGTGGCGCAGATGAAGTCGGCTCAGGCGAGCCTCGTCGACGAGATCTGGAAGCAACGGGCGCCCGACCTGCCGCTGAAGGACGAGAACCAGTTCGTCACGCTGGCCTCCATCGTCGAGAAGGAAACGGGCGTTCCCGAGGAGCGCCCGCACGTCGCATCGGTCTTCATCAACCGGCTGCGCAAGGGAATGCGGCTGCAGTCCGACCCGACGATCATCTACGGCATCTGGGGCGGCGACGGAAAGCCGGCGGACGAGCCGATCCGTCAGTCGCACATCAAGAGCGACACGCCCTACAACACCTACGTCATCAAGGGCCTGCCGCCGGGACCGATTGCCAATCCGGGACGGGCGGCGCTGGAGGCGGTGGCCAAGCCGATGAAGAGCGACGACATCTATTTCGTCGCCGACGGCAGCGGCGGCCATGCCTTCTCCGCCAGCCTCGACGAGCACAACGCCAATGTCCGACGGCTGCGCCAGCGCGAACGCCAGGACGACGCCGGTGCCGCAGACGACGCGGCGCCGGCGCAATGATCCGCGCCGTGCCCCACCAGACCGCCCGGAGGCTCTGGCGATGAGCGTCGCGAGCATGACCGGCTTCGCCCGCTGCGAAGGCGGCGCCGACGATGTTTCGTTCGTCTGGGAGCTGCGCTCGGTCAACGGCAAGGGGCTCGATCTCAAGATCCGTCTGCCGCAGGGCTTCGAGGCGATCGAGTCCGAGGTTCGCCGCCTGGCCGCCGCACGGCTCACGCGCGGGAACGTGCAGATTTCGCTTCAGGTGCGACGGGGTGAGGAGCGGCCGGACTTCTCGCTGAACGAGGCGATGCTCGAGCAGATGCTCGCCCTGACCCGCCGGCTGGTGGATGGGGGCCATGCCGCACCGCCGACGGCCGACGGGCTTCTCGCCATCCGCGGCGTCATCGACGTCGCCGACTCGAGTGTCGGCGCCGAGGCACTGGCGGAGCGTCACGAACTCGCGCTTGCCCGTTTCGGCGAGGCGCTCGAGCGTTTGTGCGAAGCGCGACGGGAGGAGGGCGCTGCGTTGAAGGCGATCCTCGATCAGCGGATCGCCGAGCTGCACGACCTCGTCATGCGTGCCGAGGCCGATCCCGCCCGCCGTCCGCAGACCATCCGGGCGCGCCTCGCCGCCCAGGTCGCGGAGATCCTCCAGGCGGCCGAGGGTCTCGACGATCAGCGGCTCCACGCCGAGGTCGCGCTCCTCGCCACCAGGGCCGACATCCGCGAGGAACTCGATCGCCTGCGCACCCACCTCGACGCGGCGGCCGCGCTGCTGTCGAGCGGCGGTCCGATCGGCCGGCGCCTCGACTTTTTGTCACAGGAATTCAATCGCGAATCGAATACGATCTGCTCGAAATCCAATGCCGCCTCGCTCACGGCCATCGGCGTCGAGATGAAGGTCGTGGTGGACCAGTTTCGCGAACAGGTACAAAATCTCGAATGAGGTCGTCCTACGACACCCCGTCGGTCATCACCATTCCGCGCCGCGGACTGATGCTGGTCCTGTCCTCGCCGTCGGGTGCGGGCAAGTCCACGATCGCCCGCAACCTGCTCGAGTCCGATCCCACCTTCGCCCTGTCGGTGAGCGTCACGACGCGCAAGAAGCGCGCCAGCGAGATCGAGGGCGTGCACTACCACTTCGTGACGCCGGCCGAGTTCGAGCGACTGCGGTCGAGCGATGCGCTGCTCGAATGGGCCGAGGTGCACGGCAACCTCTATGGGACGCCGCGCGAGCCGGCCGAGCTTGCGATGCGCGCCGGCCGGGACATGCTGTTCGACATCGACTGGCAGGGGGCGCGGCAGCTGCAGGAGAAGGCGAAGGCCGACATCGTTTCGGTCTTCATCCTGCCGCCCTCGATGCAGGAGCTGAAGGCGCGGCTCCTGCGCCGCGCCGAGGATTCGCGCGATACGATCGCGACGCGCATGAAGAATGCCAAGCTCGAGATCGAGCGCTGGAGCGACTACGACTATGTCGTCGTCAACGACGACCTCGACCGCGCCTTCCAGGCGGTGCGCTCGATCGTGGCGGCCGAGCGGTTGCGCCGCGACCGGCGGCCGGGTCTCTTCGACTTCGTGTCGAGCCTTCTAAGCGAAGAGGGCGAGGGACTGGCTGTCGGGACTTCAGAGACAGTTCGCTAGCCGGACGAACTCGGCGACCTCCAGCGTCTCGGCCCGGCGCTGCGGGTCGATGCCGGCCTTCTCCAGCAGCGTCGCCCCGCCGAGGGCCTTGAGGCTCTGGCGCAGCATCTTGCGGCGCTGGCCGAAGGCGGCGGCGGTGATCCGCTCCAGCCCGGCGAGCGGCGCGGGCAGCGGCTCGGCCAGCGGCTCGATCCGCACCACCGAGGACGTGACCTTGGGCGGCGGCGTGAAGGCCTGCGGCGGCACGTCGAAGGCGATGCGGGCGCGGGTGCGCCAGCCTGTCAGGACGCCCAGGCGGCCATAGTGGTCGGTGGCCGGTGCGGCGACGATGCGCTCGGCCACCTCGCGCTGGAACATCAGCGTCAGGTCGCTCCAGCCAGGCGGCCAGTCCGGCACCGTCAGCCAGTTCAGGAGAAGCTGGGTGCCGACATTGTAGGGGAGGTTGGCGACGATCTTCACCGGCCCTCCCGCGAGCGCTCGCAGGTCGACCGTCAGCGCGTCGGCCGAAACGATATCGAGCCGGCCCGGGTAACGCGCCACGATCGCCTCCAGCGCGGGCAGGCAGCGCCGGTCCTTTTCGATCGCGATCACCCGTGCCGCGCCGGTTGCGAGCAGCGCGCGCGTCAGCCCGCCGGGGCCGGGGCCGACTTCGACGACCGTCGCCCCCTCGAGCGGGGCCGCCTGCCTTGCGATCTTGGCCGTCAGGTTGAGGTCGAGAAGGAAGTTCTGGCCGAGCGCCTTCTTAGGGTCGAGGCCGAAGGCGGCCATCACCTCGCGTAGCGGCGGCAGATCGTCGATGGCGCTCACGCTTCGGCGGATGCCGTGGCTCGGCCGCCGGCGGCCATGCGGGCCGCGAGCCGGAGCGCGGCGACGAAGCTGTCCGGCCGCGCCCGGCCCGTGCCGGCAATGTCGGCGGCCGTGCCGTGGTCCGGCGAGGTGCGGATGATCGGCAGGCCGAGGGTGCAGTTCACCGTCTCGTCGAAGGCGAGCGTCTTGGCCGGAATCAGCGCCTGGTCGTGATACATGCAGAGCGCGACGTCGTAGCGCTCGCGCGCCTGGCGGTGGAACATCGTGTCCGCCGGCAGCGGCCCGACCGCGTCGATGTCCATCGCCCGCAGGGCCTCCACCGCCGGACGGATCACCGTCTCGTCCTCGCGCCCCATCGCGCCGCGCTCCCCGGCATGCGGGTTGAGGCCCGAGACGGCGAGGCGGGGGGCCGCGAGGCCGAAGCGGGCGACGAGGTCGCGGGCGGTGATGCGGCCGGTCTCGATGATCAGCTCGCGCGTCAGCTGCTTCGGCACCTCGGCGAGCGGGATGTGGATGGTGACGGGCACGCAGGCGAGTTCGGGTCCCGTCAGGAGCATGACCGGCAGCACCGGATCGCCGCCCGCACGGGCGCAGAGCTCGGCGAGGTATTCGGTGTGGCCGGGATGACGGAAGCCGGCGTCGTAGAGCGCCTTCTTGTCGATCGGATTGGTGACGACGCCACTCACCTCGCCGCGCAAGGCAAGAGCGACGGCGCGATCGATCGCCTCGATCGTGCCGGCGGCGTTGGCCGGATCGATGCGCCCGGGGCCTTCGACCTGATGGTTTTGCAGCCGCAGCACGGGGAGCACGCCATCCTGGAACGCGCCGACCGCCTCTTCGAGCGGACCGATCTCGATCAGTCGGATGTCGAGCCCGAGCCGGTCCGCGCGGCCTCGGAGCATGGCCGGATCGGCCAGCATCACGAAGGGCGGCAGCGAACGCGTGTCGCGCGCGGCGAAGGCCGCAAGGGTGACGTCGGCGCCGATGCCCGACGGCTCGCCGACCGTGACCGCGAGCAGGCCTGATGCGCCTGCGGGGGACGTCACTTCTTCACGATCCGCGCCTTGTCGCGCAGCTGCTTCAGAAAGTCCTTGTCGGGCTCTTCCTGCCCCAGCTTCTCGAGGTCGCGCGCCTGGAACACGAGCTTGGCCGCGACGTCGTCGGACACGGTGCGGCTGTCGCAGACGGCAATGAACTCGACGCCGCGCTCGGTCGGCTTCACCGGAGTGGTCTGGCCCGGGTTCAGCTTGACGATGTCGTCCTTCCAGCGCGGCGGCAGCTCCGGTTGGGCGACGCGGCCGAGATCGCGCACGGTGACGTCGATGAGACCCTTGGCGACGTCATAGGTGGAGTCGCAGCCGCGGAAGCGCTGCCGCAGGCCATTGGCCTCCGCTGTGCGCTGCGGGGTCTTGGCCTTCTTCTCCGCATCCGGGATGACGAAGATCACCTGCTGCAGCGTGTATTCGGTGGTGCTCGGCTTCTCGCCGCCATTGGCGAGCATGCGCTGCACCACGTCCTGATCCGACAGGCGGTCGCGCTGGCGCATGTTGGCCTGCACGGCCTGGCCCCAGCCGATCTGCACGCGGATATAATCCTTGAAGGCATCCGCCGAGAAACCGGCACGCGACAGGATCTCGGAGAGCTGCGCCGGGGTCAGCTTGTTGTCGGAGGCGAATTTCTGGAACGCCTCGTCCACCATCGCGTCCGGCACCTGGATGCCGCGCCGCCGGATCTCCTGCTTCTTCAGCGCCTCGTCGATCAGCTCGTCGGTCGCCGCCTGCTGGAGGTCGCCCTTGACGTGCCGCAGCCTCAGGAAGGCGGCCCGCAGCTGGATCTGGTAGCTGGTGATCGGCTCGCGGTTGACCGCGACCTTCACCGAGGACGCCGCCAGAGCCGGACCACCCGCGACCGGCCCGGCCGCGACGGCCGCGGCCGCCAGCGCGACCGCGACGGCGGACCGGATGAACAAACTGCGTGGGGTCATCGATGGGCTCCGTCCGATCCTTCGAGCATGATCCTGGGCGCTCGATAGCGGGCGCTCTTGGCGAAAGCGTGATGGATCAGCTGCCGTTCTCTTTCTTGTTCAGGTCGTAGCTGTACTTCGTGTCGGCGATGGTGCGAAGGCCGATGGTGAAGAGCAGCGTCGTTTCCGCCTCGGTCTGCTGATAGCGATCGTTCGTCTCCTGGTACGTCGCCGTCAAGGTGAAGCATTCGTCGGCATAGCCGACACCGAAGGAGCGGTTGATGATCGCGTCGTTCTCGAGGTCGTAGCCGAGCCCGCCGAACGCGCTCCAGTTGTCGGTGAGCTTCAGGTTGCCGCTGACGTTGATCTGCCGGCGGTCGACGGGGACGCCGTAGATCGGCTGGGCGCCGATGAAGGAATAGGTGAGACCGGCGCTGAAGCGGCTGCTGCCATACGTGGCGCTGACGTCGGTGCGCCGGTTCTCGAAGCTTTCCTCGTCGAAACGCCCCTGGGTCCCGAGCGTCAGTCCGATCGGCAGGGTGAGCGCCAGGCTGCCGACATAGTCGGACACGTCCGTCTCCAGACCGGAGTCATAGCCGACCAGGGCGAAGTCGTCGGTCTGGGCGAAGGAGTTCTCGCCGAAGAGATGGTAGGATTGGCCGAACATCGCGTCAAGCGTGTAGCCGGTGTCGAGGGTCCCGACATACTTCAGGCCGACGTTCAGGCGGGTGCCACCCTCGACCCGGTCGAAGCCGGAGAACTTGTCCTCGCTGAAGAGGTTCGAGGTGTTGAAGACGAGGCTCTGCGCATCCTCGTTCGGCAGCTGTCCGACCTGCATCTCGTTCGGCCGCACCAGCAGTTGCGCGATCGGCTCGATGACCTGCGAACTGTGCGGCGACTGCAGCAGCCACGGATAGCGCACCAGCAGCGAGCCTGTCGGCATGACGCGGCCACCCGATCCGTCGGGATCCAGATCTCGTGTCGGATCTTTAGGAAGGTCGTCGAAATCCATGCTCGAACTGTAGACATCACCGCGCAGCGAGGCTCCCGGGGTGATCACCAGGCCGGCGTCCGTCGTGAAGGCGCGCTGCCAGTAGGCGCGTGCCGAGGCGCGCGTGTAGTCGCCTTCAAGACCAGTGTACCGGTAGATATCCGTAGGCACCGAGCATTGCGCATTGACGTAGAATTCAGGCGACGAGCACACGGCTGACAGGGCTGCATCGCCGCGCGACAGATGCACGGCGTTGGCCACCAGGCCGGCCTCGCCGCCGAACACGGGGTTCTGGTCGATGTACTCGTAGTCCAGCGTCGGCGTGACGATCGGCTGGTAGTTCTCTTCCGTCCCGCTCTTGCTCTGGATTTCGAACTTCTGGCCGCGCAGGTCGAAGAAGCTCCTGTCGCCGAGCCCGGTGAGGTAGATCTCCGAGGTGTGATAGGTCTGGTCGAAGCCCTCGATCGCGTAGACCTGCGAGAAGTTCTCGTCCGTCTGGGCGAGGATGTTCCAGCCGAACGTCCAGTTCGGATTGATCTCGAAGCGGCCGGTGGTGCCGATCATGCCGCGCGAGTCGGAGGTGGAACTCGGGGTGTCGACGGTCCCGCCGTCGCTGAGGAACGCGTCCGGCTCGCGCTGGTCGATGCCGGCGAGCTTCAGCGTGTAGTAGCCGTTCTCGAAGGCCTGTCGCACCTCGACTTCGCCGAGGAGACCCTGGCGGGTGAAGTAGGTGGGGGTGATCGTCGCGTCGAGGCTGTCCGACAGCGCCCAGAAATACGGCACCTTGACGCCGAAGCCGAGCTTCTTGGACTGCCGGTAGGTGGGCGCGAGGAAGCCGCTCTTGCGCTTCACCGTCGGGTCGGGCGACTGGAAGTACGGCAGGTACGCGATCGGGGCGCCGAAGAACTCGAAGCGCGCGCCGTAGTAGCGCACGACCTTTTCCTGCTGGTTCCAGACGATCCGCCGGGCCTTGACCTGCCACAGCGGCGCGCGCTCGGGGTGTTCCCGGCAGGACTCGCAGGCGGTGTAGACACCCTGCTCGAACGACGTGACGCTGCCGGACTGGCGCACGCCGGTCGCGGCGGCGAAACGGGTGTTCTCCGGGGTCTCGATGCGCAGCGCCTTGACGAAGCCATCGGCGAAATCATCGCTGATGTCGGCCACGTCGGCGTAGACCTTGTTGCCGTCGGGCTGCTGCATCTGCACGTCGCCGCGCGCGAAAAGCCGCTTGGTCTTCTGGTTGTAGGTCACCTCGCGCGAGACGAGCTTGTAGCCGCCATAGTCGATCTGCACGCCGCCCGACGCGGTGACGATGCCGGTGTCGCTGTCGTAAGTCACCGTGTCGGCTTCGAGGAACATCTGTGCGTCTTTCGGCACATCGACGTTCGACCCGAAATTCGTCACGCTCGGCTGCGCGTGCGCGGGCAGGGCGAGCGTCACCAGGACGACCGCCAGCGTGCCGGCGAGATGCGCGGCCGATCGCGCGGGAGAACGGGTCCCGCGGCGAGAGGTCCCCCTCGCTCTCATACTAACCATCCTCCTGATACAGCAGTGCCGTTACCCCAAACAGCCCTGCTGCCACCGCCGGAAACCATGCTGCGATCACCGGTGGGATGATCGCATTGCTACCCAATGCCTGCGCCAGAAAGGTGACAACGTATAGCACGAAGCCAGCCGTGATTCCGCCGATGATGGTCCTACCAGACTGGCCGGTTCTGGCAAACTTGACCGATACCGTCGCCGCGAGCAGCGTCATCGCAACGAACAGTGCAGGACGGGCCAGCAAGGTGTTGTATTGCATGGCAAAAGCGTCGGCGTTGTAGCCGAGGCTGCGCGCCGCCTGAATTTTCGAGTGCAGCTGCCAGAGCGGGATGCTGTCGGGATTGGCGAGACGCTCTTCCACATATTCCGGCTTGAGCGTCGTCGGCAGCTCGATCGTCTTCGGCGGGTCGGGCGAGAATCCGATGCGCGTGACGACGGCGTTTTCCATCACCCAGCTGTGCTCGATCAGGTCGGCTTGCGGTGCATCGATCCGCTCGCGCACCGTGCCGTTGTCGCCGATCACGTAGGCCGTGACGCCGGCGAGCTCGAGGCCGCCCTTCGAGATCGCCCTTGCCCCGAGGATCGATTCGACCCCGTCGGCGGACTGGCGCAGCCACGGGATCCGGTCCGAGCTGCTTTCCACGTGACCGCCGCTGGTGATGCGGGTTTCGAGCTCCGCCCCCTTGGCGATGGCCGCAGCTGCGAGCGGATTGTAGACGCAGACGGCAAAGACGCCGATCAGCGCGGATGCCGCCACGAACGGAGCGACGATCTGCCAGACGGACACGCCGGCGGCGCGTGCGACCACGAGCTCCAGTCTGCGGTTGAGCGAGAGCAGCGTGAAGATCGAGGAGAAGAGGATGATGAACGGGAAGGCCTGTTCCACGAATGACGGCACCCGCAAGGCCGACAGCAGCGCGGCGACGGAGAAGCTGAGATCGGCGAACTGGCCGCGACGACCCACCTCGATCATGTCGATCAGATAGACGAGCGCGAAGATCGCGACGAGCGTCGAGAAGACGCTCGAGACGAAGCGGCGGAAGAAGTAGCCGTTGAGGGTGGCGTTCAAGTCCGCCCTCCCGGACCGTGGCCGGCATCGGCCGCCGCTAGCGAGGGCCGCATCCGCTGGCCGAGGCGACGCAGTCCGTCGCCGAGACGCGCCAGCGGGGCGACGCGCGCCAGGTCGACGTTGAGCACCAGCAGCACCGCGCTCGAGACGATCGAGGCGATCGGCAGGGCGTAGACCAGCCAGACCGGCTGCGCGTTCGCGTTGATCAGCGAAATCGCCACGAAGCCGGAAGCCTTCAAGGCGAGCGCCCCGCAAAGGCCGACGCCGGTGGTCCAGCCGGAGCTCTGGCGATGCGTGCGCGGTTGTCCGGCCACCACGAGGGCCCAGAGCGCGAAGGCGATGGGATAGAGCCAGTCCGAGAAGCGCTGCACGATCTCCTTGGCGAAGTCATAGGGGCGGCGCTGATAGTCGCGGTCGTTCGGATTTGGGGCCAGGAGGTCGCTCGTCGACCGCTCGGACGTGCGGATCCAGTCGCCGCCATTGCTCGGCTGCAGGTCGGCGAGATCGAAGGCGTAGGTGTGGAACTGGATGATGGAGACCGAGCCGTCCGTCTTCGACTGGCGGTGCAGCTGCCCGTCGAACAGCATCAGGAAGGACTGGCCTTCGCGCTGCACGATCTGCGCGCTCTTGGCGAAATAGGTGAGGTCGAGCTGCGGATCGCGCCGGTCCGAGATGAACAGGCTGTCGATCTGCGAGCCGCGGGCATTGCCGATGCTGATCACCAGCCCGTCCTGGACCCGCTCGAAGCGGCCCGGCTGCAGAAACAGCGTGATCGCGTCGGCGTTGACCCCGCGCAGCCCCGTGAAGAAGGACTTCTGCGCGAGCGGGCCGATGACGTGCGAATTGATGAGGATCGCCGCGGCGGCCGCCAGCCCGAGATACAGGACCGGCTTGATCACCGTCCACCGCGGCGCACCGGCTGCGGCGATGACGGCGCGTTCGGAATCCCCGTTGAGCGCGTTCAGCGCCTGGATCGAACCGATCAGCACGGCAAAGGGAAGCACGCCGGCCGCCAGATTGGGCAGCAGCATCAGCGCGATCCAGAAGATGTTGCCGGCGGCCGAAGCGCTGGTGCGCACGATGTCGATCCGCTGCAGCGCCTGGACGATCCACACGATGAGCACCAGCGACGCCAGCGAGCTGACGCAGTAGAGGGCCGCCCGCCGGAAGATGTATCGTTCGAGGAGGCTCATCCGCGGGCTGACGTTCCACACTTGACGGTTGGAGGCCGAGAGGCACGGCCCTTCGGGTGCGGCCCCGCACGAGAAGGCCCATGCTTAGCCTACACTGAAACAGCTTGGCTAAAGAAGGGCGAAGAGGCGCGGTTAACAACCGGTTAGCGCTCTTGCCGGCGGAGTGTGACTTTCCATCTACGATGCCGGTTTGCATCGCCGGGCGCGTCACTTACACAAGATGGCGACGTCCGTGGTGACATCGATGCGACAGATCCCGATGGAGAAATGATGCCGGCCCTTCCGTCCCTCTCTCTCGTGCCCCTGCAGATGCCGCGGACCGGCACCCTCGTGGTCCTCGCCGGCGCGGATGCCGCCACCGCCGCGTCGCTGCCCGAAGCCGTGCGCAGTCACGTCGCGCGCGCCGGGTCAGCCTACAAGTTCAAGGGCAAGTCGCTGGCGGTGATGGATCTCCTCGCGCCCGAGGGCATCGGTCCGGACAGGATCCTGGTGATCGGGCTCGATGCCGACAAGCCGCTCGCCGAAGAGGACTGGCTGAAGCTCGGCGGTGCCGTCGCCGGGCGGGTGAAGGGCGCCGGAGCGGTCACCGTCTGGCTCGACCGCGCGGCCGGATCGGTCGGCGCGGCGGAGGCGGCATGGTTCGCGCAGGGCCTGCAGATGCGGTCCTACAGCTTCGACGCCTACAAGTCGGTGAAGAGCGAAGACGAATCGGACGCGCAGGCCGACAGCGTCTCGCTGGCGCTCGCCGATCCAGAGGCGGCGAGGGGTCACCTGGCCACCGCCGCCGCAGTCGCCGATGGCGTCGCGCTGGCGCGCGATCTCGTCAACGAGCCGGCCAACGTGCTGGGACCGGTCGAGTTCGCCGACCGTCTGACGGAGCTGTCGAAGCAGGGCGTCGAGGTCGAGGTGTTGACCGAGGCCGAGATGCGCGCTCTCGGGATGAACGCGCTCCTCGGGGTGGCGCAGGGATCGCCGCGTCCGCCGCGGCTCGTGGTCATGCGCTGGAATGGCGCTGAGGGCGACGCGGCGCCGGTGGCCTTCATCGGCAAGGGTGTCGTCTTCGACACCGGCGGCGTGTCCATCAAGCCGGCCGCCGGCATGGAGGACATGAAGGGCGACATGGGCGGCGCAGCCGCCGTGTCCGGTCTCATGCTGGCCCTCGCCGGCCGCAAGGCCAAGGTCAACGCGATCGGCATCGTCGGGCTGGTCGAGAACGCCGTCGACGGCAACGCGCAGCGGCCGGGCGACATCGTCAAGGCGATGTCGGGGACCACGATCGAGGTCAACAACACCGATGCGGAAGGTCGCCTCGTGCTCGCCGACGCGCTCTGGTACTGCCAGGACCGCTTCAAGCCGCGCTTCATGATCAATCTCGCGACCCTCACCGGGGCCATCATCGTCGCGCTCGGCAACCATCACGCCGGCCTCTTCTCCAACGACGACGAGCTATCGGAGCGGCTGGCTGCGGCTGGCCGGGTAACGGGGGAGAAGGTTTGGCGCATGCCGCTCGGGCCCGAATACGACAAGCTGATCGAGGGCAAGTTCGCCGACATCAAGAATGTCGGCGCCGGGCGCGCGGCCGGATCCATCACCGCCGCTCAGTTCCTTCAGCGCTTCGTGAACACGGTGGCCTGGGCCCATCTCGACATCGCCGGCACCGCGATGGGCTCGCCGGCGAACGAGTACAACCAGTCCTGGGGTTCGGGCTTCGGGGTCCGGCTGCTCGACCGTCTCGTGACGGACCACTACGAGACCCGCTGATCCCGTCATGGCGGAGGTGCTGTTTTATCATCTCACCGAAAGCCGGCTGGAGGACGCACTTCCGGATCTCCTCGCACGCAGCCTCGCACGGGGATGGCGCGCGGTCGTCCAACTGGCCTCGGAGGAGCGCCGCGATGCACTCGACCACCATCTTTGGGTGTTCAGGGACGACGCCTTCCTGCCGCACGGCACGGACGCGGAGGCGAACGCCGCACTGCAGCCGGTGCTGCTGACCGTCTCACCCGACCAGCGCGCGAACCAGCCGAACGTCCGGTTCATGCTGGAGGGCGCGGTGCCGGACTCGCTCGAGGGCTACGAGCGCGGCGTCTACCTGTTCGACGGCCACGACGACAGCCAGGTCGAGGCGGCGCGCAAGCGCTGGACCGCCGAAAGGGGCGCCGGGCATGTCGTCACCTACTGGCAGCAGACCGAGGACCGTCGCTGGGTGCGCAAGGCCTGAATGCACGGCCCGGCCAACGGCCGGGTCGGAGGCTGGATGGCTTCAGAGTGTGTCGGTGGATGCGCCGTGGGTGGAGAGGTGCGGGCCGTCGCCAGCCGACGCGGCGCTCGCCACGTGCACCTTGTTCCGGCCCGCACGCTTCGACTGGTACAGCGCGCGGTCGGCCCGGCTCACCGCCTGCAGGATCGTCTCGTTGCCGACCCGCAGTTCCGCCGCGCCGAAGCTCGCGGTCGCCTTGATCGTCGTGCCCTCCCAGGCGAATCCAAGCGCTTCGAACTTCGCCCGCAGCCGCTCGGCGATCGCGGCCGCCGCCTCGACCGTGCTGCCGGGGCAGAGGGCGTAGAACTCCTCGCCGCCGGCGCGCGCGAACATGTTGTCCTTGCCGATCTCGCTGCGCAGCACGTCCACGAAGCCGCACAGGACGATGTCGCCCGCCGCGTGTCCGTAGGCGTCGTTGATGCTCTTGAAGTGGTCGAGGTCCATGACGAGGACCGAGAGCGGCTGGCGGGTCTCCTGCACCGAGCGTTCCAGCGCCGCGGCCAACTCCATGAACTTGCGGCGGTTGAAGGCCTGGGTCAGCGGATCCCGGTCGGCGGCATCCTTGAGCCGGAATTCCAGCCGCTTGTATTCGGTGACGTCGAGGAGTGCGCCGGCGATACCGGAGGGCGCGCCGTCGGGGCCGGCCACCGCGGACTTGTGGATGCAGACGTCCCGCAGGCTGCCGTCGGCGAACCGCACCCGGGTCTCGTAGACCTGCGTGCCACCGGTGCGCAGCAGGATCTGGTCGGCCTGCTCGTAGATCCGGGCAAGGTTCATCGGCTGGATGTCGTAGACGGTGGCGCCGACGATCTGCGCCGAGGGTCGTCCGATCAGCCGCTCGAACGCCTTGTTGCAGCCGACATAGCGGCCGTCGGAGCCGGTGAAGAAGATCGGCGAGGGCAGGTTGTCGATGCTGGCCTGGACGAAGCCGCGCTGGGCCGCGAGATCGGCGCCGTCCGCAGGACGGGTCGTACGCTCGAGCGCCAGCCGAACCGCGCGCCGCAGCGCCAGGGCGAGGTCGTCGGGCTGGAGCGAGGCGGCCACGTCGTCCGCGCCGCTCTCGAACAGCGCGTCCACGTCATCGGCCGAGAGCGGCTCGTCCGCAACGACCACGATGACCGCGCATGCGCCGATCAGCAGCCTGAGCCTTGCAAGACTGCCGCGCACGTCGTCGCGGGCGACGAAGACCGCGGCGGCCGCATCGCGTCGCGGCAAGTCGTCGCTCCAGACGCCGAGCGGGTCGAGCGTTCGAGGACGCCCACCGCCGAAGGGGGCGTGCCAGTGGAGCGATACCCGCCCGCATCCGACGGAGACATCCGCTGATTGCGAGAGTGCGAGCACGCGGCGTCCTTGCATGCGGTTGTTCGTCCACCATAAGTGGCATGAAGAACCTAATGCTTTGTTGAGAATCCCTTCGGCTTATGAACGGTTGAGCGGGTGGACACGCTGCGGATCCGTGAGCTCACTGCTCGCGCAGAAGGGAGTTCAAGCGGATCAGGCGGACACCAGCTCGTCATGCTCCGCTGACATCAGGAGCCAGCTCTCCTCAACTTCCGCGAGAAGGCGTTCGGCGTCCGACCGCTCCTTTGCAAGGCTTGCCGCCCTCGCCGGATCCCGCGTGTAGAGGCCTCCGTCGGCCAGCTTGTCATCCAGCCCTGAGATCGTCCCCTGCAGCTTGGCGATCTTCGTCTCGGCGTCCTTGATCTTCTTGCGCAGGGGCGCCAGCGCCTCGCGCCGCTGCGCGGCCTCACGACGCTGGTCGGCGCGTGAGGCGCGGTCGTCGCCGGTCGCCCCCTTGTCGCCACCGCCGCGATAGGCGGCGAGCACCAGCTGCTTGTACTCCTCGAGGTCGCCGTCGTAGCGGCGCACGGTGCCGTCGCCGACGATCCACAGGCGGTCCATCGTCACCTCGACGAGGTGGCGGTCGTGGCTGATCAGGATGACGGCGCCCGGATAGTCGTTCAGCGCATGCACCAGCGCCTCGCGCGAATCGATGTCGAGGTGGTTGGTCGGCTCGTCGAGGATCAGGAGGTTGGGCGCGCCGAAGGTGGCAAGGCCCATCAGCAGCCGGGCCTTCTCGCCGCCGGACAGATCGTCGGCGGCGGTGTCCATCTTCTCCGTGCGCAGGCCCATCTGCGCGACGCGGGCCCGGACCTTGGCCTCGGGCGCGTCCGGCATCAGGCGGCGCACATGCTGAACTGCGCTCTCGGCCGGGCGCAGATCGTCGATCTGGTGCTGGGCGAAGAAGCCGACCTTGAGGCCGGGCGCCCGGGTGACGGTCCCCGCCTGCGCCCCGAGCCGTTCGGCGACGAGCTTGGCAAAGGTCGATTTGCCGTTGCCGTTGGCACCGAGAAGCGCGATGCGGTCCTCCGTGTCGATGCGCAGGTCGAGTCGCGACAGGATCGGCCGGTCGGCCGCGTAGCCGACGGACACGCCTTCCATCCGGATGATCGGCGAGGCGGCGCGCTTGTCCGGCGCCTCGAAGCTGAACGGCGAGACGCTCTCCTCCACGACGGCGGCGAGCGGGCGCATGCGCTCCAGCGCCTTCAGCCGCGACTGCGCCTGTCGGGCTTTCGTCGCCTTGGCGCGGAAGCGCTCGACGAAGGCCTCCATGTGGGCGCGCTCGGCCTGCTGCTTGGCGATCGCCTTGCCGAGCAGCTCCATCTTTTCCGCCCGTTGGCGCTCGAAGCCGTCATAGCCGCCGCGGTAGAAGACGAGCTTCCTCTGGTCGAGATGGACGATGGCATTGACCGCGTTGTTGAGGACGTCGCGATCGTGGCTGATCAGGAGCACCGTGTAGGGATAGCGCGCCACGAAGTTCTCGAGCCAGAGCGTGCCTTCGAGGTCGAGGTAGTTGGTCGGCTCGTCGAGGAGCAGGAGGTCCGGGCGGGAAAACAGGACGGCGGCCAGGGCGACGCGCATCCGCCAGCCGCCCGAGAACGAGCCGACCGCGCGGGCCTGCGCCGCCGCGTCGAAGCCGAGGCCGGACAGGATCGCTGCGGCACGGGCCTCGGCCGAGTGGCTGTCGATGTCGGTCAGCCGCAGCTGGATCTCGGCGATGCGCCCGGGGTCGGTGGCGGTTTCGGCCTCGGCGAGGAGCGCCAGGCGCTCGGCATCGGCCTGCAGCACCACCTCGATCAGCGTGTCGTCGGAGCCCGGCGCCTCCTGCGCCACCTGTCCGATGCGGGTGTTCTTCGGCACGAACACGCCGCCGCTCTCCGGCGCGAGTTCGCCGGTGACGATCCGGAACAGCGTCGACTTGCCGGCGCCGTTGCGCCCGACGAGCCCGGCCTTGGTGCCGGCGGGTAAGGTGAGGCTGGCGCCTTCGATCAGGAGGCGGCCGGCGACGCGCGCGGTGAGGTCGGTGATCTGCAGCATGCCCGGCTTCTGCCACGCGGCGGCGCAGCGGAAAAGGGGCGGTGCGGGAGCGTGCACACGCATGGTTGGCGACCTGAGGCCGGTGCGCTATTGCGGCTTTGACCAATCGGGGAGAGGGTGATGCCGATGCTGCTCTACGAACTCGTCGGCCAGGATGCCGAACGGCCCTTCTCGCCGCATTGCTGGAAGGTCCGCATGGCCATCGCCCACAAGCGCCTCGCCTACGAAACGCGGCCGGTGCCCTTCACCGGGATCGGCGCCGTCGAGGGGGGCGTATCGAAGATCGTGCCGATCCTGCGCGACGGCGACACGGTCGTGTCCGACTCGTTCGCCATCGCAGAGTATCTGGAGCGCAGCTATCCGGATCGCCCGTCGCTGTTCGGCGGGGAGGGCGGCCGAGCGCTCGCCCGCTTCGTGGAGGCGTGGTCCATGCGGGTGATCCACCCCTTCATCGGCGGCAGCGCGCTCACCGACATCCATGCAGTGCTCGCGCCGACGGACCAGGCCTATTTCCGGCAGAGCCGCGAGCAGCGCTTCGGCCGGCCGCTGGAGGAGGTCCCGCAGGGTCGCGAGGAGCGCCTGCCGGCGTTCCGCCAGAGCCTCGAGCCGCTGCGGGCGGTGCTCGACAGGCAGCTGTTCCTCGGCGGCGAGACGCCGCTCTTTGCCGACCACATCGTGTTCGGCGCCTTCCAGTGGCTTCGCGTCGCCTCGTCCTTCGCGGTGCTGGAGGCGGACGATCCGATCGCCGCGTGGTTCGAGGCCTGCCTCGACCTCTATGACGGGCTCGGCCGGAAAGTGCCCGCGGCCGCCGCCTGAGCGACCGGGCGCCGCCGTCGCACCGGGTGCGGCGGCTTGCCGCCATTCCCCGCGGCGGCTATAGAGCCGGCACTTTCCCTGCCCAGCTCAAGGACCGACCGACGATGGCGATCGAACGCACCTTCTCGATGATCAAGCCCGACGCGACGCGCCGCAATCTCACCGGCGCGATCACCAAGATCCTGGAAGAATCCGGCCTGACGGTCGTCGCCTCCAAGCGGGTTTGGATGAGCCGGCGCGAGGCCGAGGGCTTCTACGCCGTCCACAAGGAGCGGCCGTTCTTCGGCGAACTCGTCGAGTCCATGTCCTCCGGCCCGACCGTGGTGCAGGTGCTGGAAGGCGAGAACGCCATCGCCCGCAACCGCGAGATCATGGGCGCGACCAACCCGAAGGACGCGGCCGAGGGCACGATCCGCAAGCAGCACGCCCTCTCCATCGGCGAGAACTCGGTGCACGGCTCCGACGCGCCGGAGACCGCCAAGCAGGAGATCGCCTACTGGTTCTCCGAGACCGAGATCGTCGGCTGAGGCCGCACGCGTCCCACATCCTGTACGGATGACACGACGCCGGCCCTCGGGCCGGCGTTTGCTTATGCGCGCGGGCAAGTCATGCGGGGGCAGCTCGCGCTCCGAAGCCGAGATCACCTCGCCGGCGCTGCCATTCGGGCGGGAGCAGGGTCGGCCGCGTCGGCTTGATTCCCAATCAAAGCCGGTGCCAGCGATCCGCCGCGGCGCTGTCGGTGTCCTTGGACTCGACCCAGCCGCCGGTCGTGCCGTCCTTCAGGTGCTCGCGCTTCCAGAAGGGCGCGCGGGTCTTCAGATAGTCCATCAGGAAGGACGCCGCCTCGAAGGCGGCCTGGCGATGGGCCGAGGCGCAGCCGACGAAGACGATCTCCTCGCCCGGCTTCACCAGCCCGTAGCGGTGGAGCACGTGGCAGCCGGTGAGCGGCCAGCGCTCCGCCGCCTGCGCCGCGATGCGCTCGATTTCGCGCTCCGCCATGCCGGGATAGTGCTCGAGCTCCAGCGCCTCCAGCCGTCCACCCTCGTCGCGGCAGTAGCCGGAGAAGGTGACGACGCCGCCGACGGCTCCGCTGCCGGACAGGGCGGCGATCTCCGCGGCCATTTCGATGCGGCCGGCGAGAATGCGCACGAGGGGCACGACGGGCTCGGGCGCCATCTTCGTCAGCCTCCGGTCATCGGCGGAAACAGCGCGACCTCGCGCGCCGCACCAATCGGGTCGGCGTGGTCGACATGCTCGTGGTCGATGGCGACGCGGATGACCTCCGGCGCGGCGAGGGCGCTGTCGTAGTTCGGGCCGCGGCCCTTCAGCCAGCCGAGCAGGTCCTCGACGGAACGAACCTCGGCCGGCGGCTCGACGGTCTCCTCGGCAAGCCCGATGCGCTCGCGCACCCACGCGAAATAGACGAGTTTCATGGCGCGGCTCCTTCGCGGCGGAGATAGGGTGCCAGATGGCGATCCGCCATGGCGATCGGACGACGGCGTCACCGCGGCGACGCCCGGCTGCCGCTGGTCAGTCGCCGATGTGCCTCAGCCCGGCACGGAAATAGTCGTAGCCGGTGTAGAGCGTGATCACCGCCGAGAACCAGAGGAGGCCGATGCCGGCCTGGGTGACGTGCGGCACCAGCTTGTCGCCCGCGGGCCCCGCCAGCAGGAAGGCGATCGCGATCATCTGGACGGTGGTCTTCCACTTGGCGAGACGGGTGACCGGCACCGACACCTTCAACTCGGCGAGGTATTCCCGCAGGCCCGAGACGAGGATCTCGCGGCAGAGGATCACGATCGCCGCCCACAGCGTCCAGCCGGCGATGGTCCCGTCGGCGGCCAAAAGCAGCAGGCAGGCTGCGACGAGCAGCTTGTCCGCGATCGGGTCCAGCATCCGCCCGATGGTCGAGGTCTGTTGCCAGGCCCGCGCGAGATAGCCGTCGAAGAAGTCGGTGATGCTGGCCGCGACGAACAGGCCCAGCGCCGAAAAGCGGGCAAAGTCGGTGCCCTGCAGCCGGCCCTCGACGAAGAAGCACAACACCACCAGCGGCACCGCCACGATGCGCGCATAGGTCAGGAGGTTCGGGAGGCTCAACGCCGGAGAGGACATGGACAGGGTCCGCGAGTACGCAAAGGCCGCCTCTTCAATCGCGGCTGGGTCCGCCCGTCAACATCCCGCAGGGCGTTACGGCCGATCGAAGCCTACCGTTCGTGGAAGTGGTCATAGATCAGCTTGGCAATCTGCTCGGAAATCCCGTCGACTTTGGCGATGTCGCTCATCGCCGCACGCGACACCGCCTTGGCGGTGCCGAAATGGTGGAGGAGGGCGCGCTTGCGGCTCGGCCCGATTCCGGCGATCTCGTCGAGTGGGTTCTTCACCAGCTCCTTCTTCCGCCGGGCGCGATGCGAGCCGATGGCGAATCGGTGCGCCTCGTCGCGCAGGCGCTGGACGAAGTAGAGCACGGGGTCGCGCGGCGGCAGCGAGAACGGCTCGCGCCCCTCGGTGACGAAGCGCTCGCGGCCGGCGTCGCGATCGACGCCTTTGGCGACGCCGATCGTGGTGACGCGGTCGGCGATGCCGAGCTCGGCGAGGATCGCGCGCACCGCCGAGATCTGCCCCTTGCCGCCGTCGATCAGCACGAGGTCCGGCCAGGCCGGCATCTCGGCGTCGTCCGCCGCATCGGCATCCTCCGGCTCGGCGATTTCGGACGCGGGCGCCGTCTCGCCGTGCTCCTTCAGGAGGCGCGAGAAGCGCCGCGTCATCACCTCGCGCATCATGCCGAAGTCGTCGCCGGGGGTGATGTCGGCGCCGCGGATGTTGAACTTGCGGTACTGGTTCTTGGCAAAGCCCTGCGGACCCGCGACGATCATCGCGCCCACCGCGTTGGTGCCCATGATGTGCGAGTTGTCGTAGACCTCGATGCGGCGCGGTGGGCGCGTGAGCGCGAAGGTCTCGGCGAGGCCCTTAAGGAGCCGCCCCTGCGTCGAGGTCTCCGCGAGTCGGCGTCCGAGCGCCTCGCGCGCGTTCGCGAGCGCGTGGTCGACGAGGTCCTTCTTTTCGCCCCGCTGCGGCACGGCGATCTGCACCTTGCGCTGCGCCTTGATCGACAGGGCATCCGCCAGAAGATCGCCGTCCTCGACCTCGATCGGCAGGAGCAGCTGCCGCGGCACCGGCTTGTCCTCGTAGAACTGCGACAGGAAGGCGCCCATGACCTCGCCGGGCTCGATCGACGGGTCGGCTTTCGGGAAGTAGGCGCGGTTGCCCCAGTTCTGGCCGGTGCGGAAGAAGAACACCTGGATGCAGGTGAGGCCGCCCTCCTGATGGATGGCAAAGACATCCGCCTCTTCGACGCCCTGCGGGTTGATGCCCTGATGCCCCTGGATGATGGAGAGGGCCGCGATGCGGTCGCGGTAGAGCGCGGCGCGCTCGAAGTCGAGCGCATCGGAAGCCGACTGCATGGCTGTCGCGAGCGAGGCCTGGACCTGCTTGCTCTTGCCGGACAGGAACGCTTCCGCCTGACCGACGAGGGCGCCGTAGTCCTCCAGCGAGATCTCGCGCGTGCAGGGGCCCGAGCAGCGCTTGATCTGGTAGAGCAGGCAGGGCCGGGTGCGGGTCGCGTAGACCGAATCGGTGCAGGTGCGCAGCAGGAAGGCCCGCTGCAGCGAGTTGATCGTCCGCCCGACGGCGCCGGCCGAGGCGAAGGGGCCGAAATAGCTGCCTTTCCGCGATCGTGCGCCGCGATGCTTCATGATCGCAGGAGCCTCGTGGTCGTCGCCGACGAGGATATAGGGAAACGACTTGTCGTCCCGCAGCAGGACGTTGAAGCGCGGCCGCAAGCGCTTGATTAGATTGGCTTCGAGGAGCAGCGCCTCGGTTTCGGTGCGGGTGGTGACGAACTCCATGTGCCGCGTCTCGCGGATCATCCGGGCGATGCGGTTGGAGTGGCCGCCGATGCGGGCATAGCTCGTCACCCGCTTCTTCAGCGAGCGCGCCTTGCCAACATAGAGGACCTCCTGGTCCTTGCCGAACATGCGGTAGACACCGGGCCCGTTGGGCAGACGCTTGACGAAGGCGGCGATCAGTTCGGCGCCGGTCAGCGTCTGGTCGACCGACTTGCCGCCGTCGTCCCACTCGATCGCTGCGACGAGCGCCGCGGCCGCCGCGGACACATCCCCCGTCGGCTCGGATTCGAGATCCTCCGCGTCGTCGTCGGGTTCGAGCTCAGGATCAAAATCGGGTTCGGCGTCTGCTGTCATGTCGTCGTCTGTCGGCAGGCGCGGCGTCAGGCCTCGCCCGGTGTGTCTGGAGAAGCGCTGTGGTCTGGCCCTCGTCATGTCTCGGTCGTGCCGCAGGAGCCGCCGAATCGGGCCGGTCGTCCTCATATAAGCGGCTGGTGTCGATCCTGCGACCGTCGCAGATCGGCAACAGCAACGCGGGCGACTGGCCATGGCTCTGGCGCGGGGGACGCAGACTAACCATCTGTTCACTTGTCTTGCGGAACAAGGACCCCGACAAGGAGTTGGTTCTACCGGGCGTTCCGCACGCGACCGGAACGATGCAGAGGGATCGGAGATCGAGATGAGACTGCTGCTCGCAGCTGCCGCGGCGGCGATCACGTTGGCGACATCCGCCCACGCGGCCGATCTCGTGCAGGAGGAGCCGCCGGTCGCGATCGCGCCGGCAGCGCCGGTCTACATCTGGTCCGGTCCCTATGCCGGCGCTTTCGTCGGCTACAACAGTTCGAACTTCGACCAGAGCGGCGGTCCGGACTTCGATGGCGAAGGCTGGGTCGGCGGCGTCTACGGCGGCTACAACTTCCAGAGCGGCAACTTCGTGTACGGCCTGGAAGGCGACATCGGCTATTCGGGTCTCGATGCCGGCGGCTACCAGTCGGCCACGGGCGGCGCAGTGACCGCGGACGACGGCAACGCCTTCGGCTCGCTCCGCGGTCGGGTCGGCGTCGCCTACGACCCGTTCCTCGTCTTTGCGACCGGCGGTGTCGCGGTCGCCAACAAGGAGCTGTCGTTCGGCGGCGCCAGCGACAGCAACACCCATGTCGGCTACACCGTCGGCGCCGGGGTCGAGGCACAAGTGACCGACAACATCACCTCGCGGCTGGAGTACCGCTACTCCGACTACAACAGCCAGGATTACGACCTCGGGGGGACCGTGGTATCGAGCGGCTTCAACGAGCAGTCGATCCGCGCCGGCATCGCGCTGAAGTTCTGACCCCGGCGCAAGCGCAGGCTCCCCGGAGACATCGGAGAGGCGAAATCGCACTGTCGCGCATGTGCCGATGTCTCAGGGTCAGGGACCGGCCGCACTTCATGTCCGACCGACGTTGCCGATGCCCTGATGTCGACTGTCACGCGTCGTGAAGCGTCGCCAAGACGGCGGTGATGTGCCTCAAGCGGCCCGCGACTTGAGCTCGTTGAACGCCGCGAAGCGGGCGGCGAACCCGTCATGGAAGGCGGCCAGCGACGGGAAATCCGCGCGCCACTCCGGCAGGCGAAGCTCCAGATAGCTCAGAACCGCGGCAACGGCGAAGTCGCCGGCGGTCAACTCCGAATCCTGCGCCGGCGGCGCGGTCTCGAGCGCGGCGAGCCCCCGCCAGGCCCGGTCGCGCTGCTTGTCGATCGCCGCCTGGTACTGCATCTCGGGCGGCCGGTTGCGCTTCTCATAGACGATCAGCACCACGGCCTCGGCGATGCCGTCGGCGAGCGCCTCAAGGATCTTCACCCGGGCACGCCCGGCCGCGTCCGCCGGGAACAGACGCTTCTCGCCGACCGTGTCCAGATAGTCGGTGATCACGGCGCTGTCGTAGAGGCCGAGGCCCTCGTCGGTGAGCAGCACCGGGATCTTGCCGAGCGGGTTGTTCGTCATCAGGAGCTCCGGCTCTTCGCCGGTGGCCGTCGCGACGAGTTCGAGATCGACGCCGCAATGGCGTGCCGCGAGGCGCACCTTGGCGGAGAACGGCGAGGCGGAGGACTGAAGCAGGCGCATCGGGAGAGATCCAGGCGAGGAATGACGGAACGGAGGGAGGCGGCGCTCAGAACCGGCGCAGCGAAGAGCAGTTGGCGCCGTAGACATGCCAGCGGTCGAGGCCGAGGAAGCAGCCCTGCGCCTTCCAGCCGATCGAGGCAAAGCCGAGCGGATGCTCGATGACGTAGTAGATGGTGTGGGTCTGGCCGTAGCCCGGCTGGGTGCCAGCCTGCGCGACCACCGCC
Source organism: Mangrovibrevibacter kandeliae (assembly GCF_024519155.1). Lineage (GTDB taxonomy): Bacteria > Pseudomonadota > Alphaproteobacteria > Rhizobiales > Rhizobiaceae > Mangrovibrevibacter > Mangrovibrevibacter kandeliae. Next base: position 886,208 of record NZ_JANIFJ010000001.1, read on the forward strand.
TCGCCCTGACAGTAGCGGCGCTCGACGGCGTGCTCCTCGTCCTCCGGGAAGTAGGCCTTCTCGAGAAGGTTGCGAAACTCCAGCACCTGCAGGTCGCTCTGCAGCATGCCGCGCGCGCCGTACTCGAACTGGTCTTCGACCTCGGCAAGGACCTTCGGATCGTCGCAGGCGGGCACCTTGGCGGCGATCACCACCTCTGGCGGCGGCGCTGCCTGCAGCATGTCGGCGGCCGAGGCTGCGGACGAGGTGGCGCTCGCCAGCGCAAGCGACAGGAGGGCGAGGAGGCTGCGATGACGCATGAACGGATCTTCCCGTGGAGCCCGCGCCGCGGCCGGCGCTTCCGGCCGTGTTTACGATTGCTCTCCGGCGAGGGCAACAACGCGGCTCGTCGCGCCGCCTGCTTTGGCGAGAACGGGGCTGAGGCGTGACATGGTTGCCTCAGCTTCGGCGGCGAAGGTGTAGGGCGGATTGACCACGACGAGGCCGGAGCCGACCAGCCGCTCGTCGGCCGAGGGGGCCTCGCGCAGGAACTCGGCGACCACGATCTTCGCAATGCCGCTCGACGACAGGCGGTCGAGGAAGCGGCGGTGCTCCGCAGCGCGCTTGATCGGGTACCACAGCGCATAGACGCCGCCGGCCCAGCGCCGCTGAGCTCCGACCAACCCGTCGACGAGGCGGTCGTACTCGCCCGGCTGCTCGAAGGGCGGATCGACCAGCACCAGGCCGCGCCGCTCCTTCGGCGGCAGGTGGGCCCCGAGAGCGAGCCAGCCGTCGAGCTCGATCGCCTTGACCTGGTGGTCGCCGGCGAAGACAGCCGCAAGCGCGCCGGCGTCGACCGGATGCAGCTCATAAGCCGAGAGACGGTCCTGCGGCCGCAGCAGGCGGCGGGCGAGCAGGGGCGAGCCCGGATAGCGGTCGTTGCCGAGCGAGCGGACGACGTCGAGATAGGGTTGCAGCAGCGGATCCGCGGCCGCGGGCGAGGCGAGGAGGGCGCCGATCCCCGCCCTGTGTTCGCCCGTTCGGCCGGCCTCCTCGGCGGTGAGGTCATAGAGGCCGCGTCCGGCATGGGTATCGAACACCCGGAACGGCTTGTCCTTGGTCTTCAGATATTCGATCAGCCGGGTCAGCAGCGCGTGCTTGACGACGTCGGCGAAGTTTCCGGCATGGAAGGCGTGGCGGTAATTCAACAGATGCTCCGGCGAACGCTGAACGGACTGTTCACCGCATCGCCGGCGAACCACCCGTCGCAGCCTCCCATGTAGCAGGCGGGTCGCCTCCGCGGCCACCGATCTCAAGATAAGGACTTCCCGATGGCGACCTCGAAGCTCTTCGAGCCGATCGATCTCGGCCCCATCCGCCTGGCCAACCGCGTGGTGATGGCGCCGCTGACCCGCAGCCGCGCCCATGAGGCCGGTAAACCGAACGATCTCCATGTTGAATACTATCGCCAGCGCGCCAGCGCCGGCCTGATCGTCACCGAGGCGACAAACATCTCTCCGGAGGGCCGCGGCTACGCCTATACCCCAGGCATCTTCTCGCCTGAGCAGGTCGAGGGCTGGAAGAAGGTGACGGACGCGGTGCACGCGGAAGGCGGCAAGATCGTGGTGCAGCTCTGGCACGTCGGGCGCATCTCGCACCCGGACCTGCAGCCGGGCGGTGCGATGCCGGTGGCCCCCTCGGCGGTGCGGCCGGACATGAAGGCCTTCACCGAGGACGGCTTCAAGGACGCTGTCGCGCCCCGCGTACTCGAGAAGAGCGAGCTGCCGCGCGTCGTCGACGACTACGTGAAGGCGGCCGAGAACGCCAAGGCGGCCGGCTTCGACGGTGTCGAGATCCATTCGGCCAATGGCTACCTCCTGCACCAGTTCCTGGCCGACAAGACCAACAAGCGCGAGGACGAATACGGTGGCTCGATCGAGAACCGCATGCGCTTCCCGCTGGAGGTCGTGGACGCGGTCGTCGGCGTGTGGGGCCCGGAGCGCACCGGCATCCGGATTTCGCCCGTCAGCCCGGCCAACGACATCGACGACAGCAATCCCGGCCCGCTGTTCACCGCCTACACGCAGGAGCTGTCGAAGCGTGGACTGGTCTACCTCCACGTCATCGAAGGCGCCACGCAGGGCGACCGCGATCCGAAGGGCTTCAAGTCCTGGGACCTGAAGCAGCACTTCTCCGGCCTCTACATGGCCAACAACAACTATGACCGGCAGCTCGCCTTCGATCGCATCGAGAAGGGCGAGACCGACCTCGTCTGCTTCGGCCGGCCGTTCATCGCCAATCCCGACGTGGTGGCCCGCCTGAAGGTTGGCGCGCCCTTCGCCGAAGGTCCGCGCGAGACCTGGTATGGCGGCGGCGCGGAAGGCTACACCGACTATCCGGCGCTGACGCCCGAGGAGATCGCGCGCTACGCCGCCTGACCCGGCGAAGCGCGAGGATCGGGAGGGGCCGGACAATGCTTCGGCCCCTTCTGCGTCGCGGCCGGCCCACGGTGTTCATTGCCTCAGCGGGATTGATGGCTGCGACAACGCAAAAGAATTGGGCCGCGGCCGCGCTTCGCGGTAATGCTGGCTGATGAACAAGCCGCTCGACACCGCTTTCGGCCACACCGCCTGTCCGCACGACTGCCCTTCGAGCTGCGCGCTCGAGGTGGAACTGCTCGACGAGCGCACGATCGGCCGGGTGCGCGGATCCGCCGCCAACAGCTACACGGCCGGCGTGATCTGCGCGAAGGTCGCCCGCTATGCCGAGCGGGTGCATCACCCCGATCGCATCCTGACCCCGCTGCAGCGTGTCGGCGCCAAGGGCGCGAGTGAATGGCGGCCGATCTCGTGGGACGACGCACTCGACCTCGTCGCCGAGAAGTTCCTCGAGGCCGAACTCCGCCACGGCGCCGAAGCCGTCTGGCCCTACTACTATGCCGGCACGATGGGACAGGTGCAGCGCGACGGGATCAACCGCCTGCGGCACGCCAAGGGCTACTCGAACCAGTTCGATTCGATCTGCACCAATCCGGCCTGGACCGGCTGGTTCGCCGGCGCGGGCGCGATGACCGGCGTCGACCCGCGGGAGATGGCGAAGTCCGACTGCGTCGTGATCTGGGGCACCAATGCGGTGGCGACGCAGGTCAACGTGATGACCCACGCGGTGCGGGCCCGCAAGGAGCGGGGCGCGAGGATCGTCGTCGTCGACATCTACGACAACGCCACCATGCAGCAGGCCGACCTCGCGCTGAAGCTGAAGCCGGGCACCGACGCCGCGCTCGCCTGCGCGGTGATGCATGTCGCTTTTCGCGACGGCACGGCCGATCGCGCCTATCTCGCCGACTTCACCGACGATCCGGCCGGGCTCGAGGCCCATCTGTCGAGCCGCGGGCCGGACTGGGCGGCGGCGATCACCGGCCTGTCCGTCGCCGAGATCGAGGCCTTCGCTGCGCTGGTCGGCCACACGCCGAAGACCTTCTTCCGGCTCGGCTACGGCTTCACCCGCCAGCGCAACGGCGCAGTCGCCATGCACGCGGCGTTGTCGGTGCCCGCGGTCTTCGGCCATTGGCGGCACGAAGGCGGCGGCGCCTTCCACTCGAACTCCGGGATCTTCAAGCTCGACAAGCGCGAGATCACCGGCGCGGCGCTGGCCGACCCGTCGGTGCGCTGGCTCGACCAGTCGCGCATCGGCGCGGTGCTCACCGGCGATGCCGGGGCACTGTCGAACGGCCCGCCGGTGACGGCGATGCTCGTGCAGAACACCAATCCGGCCAATGTCTGCCCGGAGCAGCGCCGCGTCGTGGAGGGACTGTCGCGCGACGACCTCTTCGTCTGCGTCCACGAGCAGTTCATGACGGATACGGCCAAACTCGCCGATCTCGTGCTGCCGGCGGCGACCTTCCTCGAATATGACGACATCTACCGCGGCGGCGGCCACAGCCACGTCCTGTTCGGGCCGAAGCTGATCGAGGCGCCGGGCGAGGCGCGCACCAACCACTTCGTCATCGAGGCGCTGGCGCGCCGGCTCGGCGTGTCCGACCGGCCGGGCTTCGGCCTCACCGAGCGCCAGCTGATCGACAACATGCTGAAGGCAAGCGGCTACGAAGGCCTCGTCGCGCTGGAATCGGAGCACTTCACCGATCGGCAGCCCGACTTTGACACCGCGCATTTCCTGAACGGTTTCCCCTGGCCGCGCGGGCGTTACCGCTTTCGGCCGGATTGGGCGGAGAGCCCGGCGCCGAACAAGCCGCCGGCCGCGCTCGGGCTGCAGGGGCCGGCGGAGGCGCTGCCGACCTTTCCGGATCACGTCGAGCTGTGCGAGGCGGTGGACGGGGCGCACCCCTACAAGCTCGCGACCGCGCCGGCCCGCAACTTCCTGAATTCGAGCTTTGCCGAGACGCCGGGCTCGCGCCGGCGCGAGGGCCGGCCGGAGCTGATGATCCACCCGGAGGACGCGGCCGCGCTCGGCGTCGAGGACGGCGGCCTCGTCGAGATCGGCAACCGGCGCGGCGACCTGCGCCTGCACGCGCGTCTCACCGAGGTGGTCCGGCCGGGCACGCTGGTGCACGAAGGCCTCTGGCCGAACACCGCGTTCGAGGGCGGCGAGGGAATCAACGTCCTCACCTCGGCCGACCCGGTGGCGCCCTACGGCGGCGCGGCGCTGCATGACACGGCCGTGTGGGTGCGGCCGGTGAGATCGCACGTCGGCGCGGATGACGCGCTCGCGCTCGAAGCGATCTGAGCCGGTCGACGAGTCCGAGATCCGGCGCCGCATCGGAGCCTGTGCTGCCGGTGCGCCCCGCCCGAAGGCCTTCCGCCGCGCCTGTCACGCCGCGGATTTCGGAAGGGATGGCGGGCGCGGGGAGCCGCGCGAGCCGCCGAAGTGCAGCGGTTCTGGCTGTGGCCTTGCGAGTCCGGCGAAAACGCTCCATATTAGGGGTATCGATGAGATGGCCGGATCTCCGGGCCTCGCACTGTTCACCGGTGCTCCGTTCAAGACGTCTCTCCTCTTTAATCGATGAAAAACGGTCCATTCGCGTGGGCCAGTCGCTACTTGTTCGAGAAAGGGTTTCCCATGGCTACGGGAACCGTGAAGTGGTTCAACGCAACGAAGGGCTACGGCTTCATCGCCCCCGATGACGGCGGCGCCGATGCGTTCGTGCATATCAGCGCCGTCGAGCGCGCCGGTCTCGGCGAGCTGAAGGACGGGCAGAAGGTCTCCTTCGAGCTGGTCGCCGATCGGCGCACCGGCAAGCTGTCGGCCGACAAGCTGGCGCTCGCCGGCTGATCCTTTGCCCGCGGCCCTGCGCCGCGGGCCGCCGCGCCGGATGCGGATCGACCACGGATGAACTGGCGATGCGCAGCTCCGGCGAGGCACAGACAGAAGAGAGGTAGCATCCATGAGCGACAAGACGTCCGGCTCCGGCCGCGCGGCCGGGGTGTTTCCGCAGCAGTCGGACCGGCACGAGAAGGGCTCTGCGATGGGGCTCATCAAGGCCGATGCCGAAGCGACGCAGGCCAAGACGGCGCGCCTGAAGGCCTTGCGCATCGCGCGCGACGCCGCGGCGCCGGCGGCCGAACCGAAGCCGAAGGCGCGCCGTCCGCGCGCATCCAAGGCGCGTCAGAGCGCCTGAGCAGGATCCGAATGGATCGACTGCGCCCCGTGGAGGAGCGCAATCAAACCGGTGCCGCGTCCGGATCAGTCCGGACGGCGCCACTAAGGAGACGACTTGCAAGTTCTGGTTCGCGACAACAACATTGATCAGGCGCTGCGCGTCCTGAAGAAGAAGCTGCAGCGCGAGGGCGTGTTCCGCGAAATGAAGGCGCGTCGCGCCTACGAGAAGCCGTCCGAGCGGCGCGCTCGCGAGAAGCAGGAAGCGGTGCGTCGCGCCCGCAAGACCGCGCGCAAGCAGGCGCAGCGCGAAGGCCTGATTCCGGGGCCGAAGCGCAAGGCAGCGCCCGGCCGCGGCCGTTAAGACAGCGGACCTTCGGGGACGCCGCTTCCAGACGCGCGTCCTCGCGTTCGTCATCATCGCCTGTCGGGCTTCGCTGTGTCCCCTCGCATCGGGACGCGGTGGTGGTGTGACGCGCGATAGGCCTTGGTCCGCCGCCCGCGGTTTCGCGTGCGGATTTCGTGCGCCGCCGAATCGCCCGTCTTCCCGGAGGCCGATTGCCTGCCGGTGCGGCTGCGGCCACCCGGTCAGATCCGCGTCGCCGTCGCCATGTCGGCGAGGTCGAGTTCCTCCTCCAGGCGATGGAAGGCTTCGTCGCCAATCTCGCCATTCCGGCGCAGCGTGAGGAGCTTCTGACGCCGCCGGGCGAGTGCCTCCGCCCGGAGCGCCTTGATCGGAAAGCTCGGGCGTCCGTCGCCCGCCGTCGCATCGGCGGCGAAGTCCCGCTCCCTTACCAGTTCCGCGCGCACCGCCGCCGCTTCCTGGTCCGAGCGCGCCTCCAGCGCCTTCATCGCAGCCTCGGCCGTGCGGACGCGGGCCCGGCGCACCTCCGCATCCACCGTGTCGTCCGGCGCAAAGCGCAGCATCATCACCAGCGGGCGCAGCGTCAGGCCCTGGATCAGGAGCGTGCCGAGCGTCACCGCGAAGGCGGCGAACAGCAGCATGCCGCGTTCGGGAAAGTCGCCGGGCAGCGCGAGCGCCGTGGCGAAGGTGACGATGCCGCGTGTGCCTGCCCATCCGATCACCAGCCCGGTGCGCCAACTCGGCAGTCCGTCGTCGCGCGGCTCGCCCGGCAATCGGCGGGTGTAGCGCTGGGCGTAGAGCGCGGCGGCCATGGTCCAGAGCAGACGCACGAGGATCACCGTCGCCAGCACCGCGCCGCCGACTTCGATCCAGCGCCCGATCTCCCCCGGCTTGGCCTGCGCGATCACCGGCCCGAGCTCCAGGCCGATCAGCAGGAAGGCGAGGACGTTGAGGACGACGACCGTCGTGTCCCAGACGGCATAGGAGGGAACCCGCATGCGCGCCGGCATGTAGGCCCGGCCCGAGCGGGCGAGATACATGGCGTAGCCGACGACTGTCAGGATCGGCGACAGTCCGAGCCGTTCGGCCAGCACCCAGACGCCGAAGGTCGTGACGAACTGCAGGATGATGGAGGTCGGCGGATCCTCGATCAGCGGGATCAGACGGCCGGTGACCCAGCCGAGGAGCGGCCCGGCGGCTGTGCTGACGACGACCGAGAGCAGGAACGCCGGCGCCACCACCTCGGCGCCGACCGAGCCGCCGGCGGCCACCGCAGCCACGGCGAGTCGGTAGATCAGGAGCGTCGACGCGTCGTTGAGCAGCGCCTCGCCGTTGAGGATCACCGCCAGACGATGCGGCAGCTTCAAGTCTCGAAGCACCGTCGTCGCGGCGACCGCGTCCGGTGGCGCGACGATCGCGCCGATGGCGATCGCGGCAGCGGTCGGCAGGCCGGGCGTCATCCACTGCACGACCCAGGCGACGGCCGCCGTGGTGAGACCCACGGCGACCAGCGCGAGCGACAGCACCGGCTTCCAGTGGTGCCTGAGGTCGCGCAGCGAGGTGTCGTAGGCGGCATCGAGCAGAACGGGCGCGACGAACAGCGCGAGCACGAGATCCGGGTCGAGCGCGAGACCGAGGTCGATCGGTGCGAACGCCACGGCAGCGCCGGCGATCGCGAGCAGCACCGGATAGGGCAGGTGCCAGCGTCGGGCGGCGCCGAGCAGCAGCACCGCCACTGCCAGCATGACGAGGATGGTTTCGAAGACGGCCATGAGGTTCCGCAGCGCAAAAAGGCAGCCATGATGTGCAGTCCGCCGCGTGGAAGTCGAGCCCGTCTCGCATGGTTCGCGAACCCGCCTCGGCGAGCGCCGTGAATTCGGGCCGGCGCATGGAAAGCATCTTCCACGGCGCGGGCAATCATGTATTAAAATCGCGATGTGAACGCTGAGCAATTGTGAGGCGCGAGCTGCGCGGTATGCAGGAAGAGTCAAAGCAACGTCGGCAGATACTCATCGTCGAGGATAATCCGGGTGACGTAGAACTCGTCGAGGAATGGTTGGGCAGACCTTCCGGCGTGGACGTCGAGGTCGTGCATGCGGCGACGCTGAAGGAGGCATTGAGTCATCTTGCGCGTGGCCGCTTCGACGGCGTGCTTCTTGATCTCAACCTGCCGGATTCGAGCGGCGTGGCGTCGCTGAAGCAGGTCACGGCGCGATTTCCGCACGTCCCGCTCGTCGTTTACGCGGGCGCGCCGCACGGCGTGGCCTGGCGTGACGCAGCGCATGCCGCCTCGGTGATGGATGTGGTCGGCAAGAACGGCCGGGCGTCGCTCGAGATCCCCGGCAGCGTCGAGGCCATGATTCAACTGTCCGCGCTGCGGCAGGAGCCGGATCCGCTGCTCGGTCTGCTCGAAGACACCATCGAGGCGGTGCTGGTGGCCGGACACGACGGTGAAGTCTTCTTCGTCAACGACGCGGCCTGCAGCCTCCTCGGGCAGACCCGCGAGCAGCTTCTCGGGCACAATCTCGGCTTCTCAGTCGCACCCGGCCGAAGCACCGAACTGGAGATCCTCAACGCCCGTGAGCCGGTGCGGGTCGAACTGCGGGTCGCGGCATGCGGCTGGCGCGATGGCCCGGCCTCGATTGCGCTGATCAACCGCAAGCCCGTGGGAACCGAGGCAAAGCACGCCGAGGATGCCGCCTGACCGCTCGCACCAGCCGCAGAGCGCGTCAAGCGAGCCGCGCTTCCGGGGACAGGAGGATCGGCGTGCCGTCGCCCCGCGAGAGGCGGAGGTCCGCCGCTTCGCCGCGTGCGAACACCGCGCGTCCATTCTCCATCCGCACCGCCCCGGTCAGCACGAGCCGCAGCGCATGCGGGTAGAGCCGATGCTCGGCGCGCAGGAGCCGGTCGGCAAGGCTGTCCGGTGTATCGCCCGCCTCGATCGGCACCGCCGCCTGGGCGATGATCGGACCTTCGTCCATCACCTCGGTCACGAAGTGCGAGGTGCAGCCGTGGATCCTCATGCCGGCGGCGAGCGCCCGCTCGTGGGTGTGGAGGCCCGGGAACAGCGGCAGCAGCGAGGGATGGATGTTGATCATCCGGCCGAGATGGCGCTGCACGAAGCCGGGGGTGAGAATCCGCATGTAGCCGGCAAGGCAGATCACATCCGGCCGCACCTCGTCGAGGAGCGCCGTCATCGCCGCCTCGTGCGCCTCGCGCGAGGGATAGAGCTTGTGGTCGATCGCCTCGGCACGGACATGGTAGCGCCGCGCGGTGTCGAGGCCGGCCGCATCCGGCCGGTTCGACAGGACGAGGGCGATCTCGCCGGGAAAGCCCGGGTCCATCGCGGCGGCGATCAGCGCGCCCATGTTCGAGCCGCGGCCGGAGATGAGCACCGCGACGCGCTGGCGGGGCGTGGCGCTCACAGCGCCAGCGCGCCGTTGTAGGTGACGGCCTCGCCCTGGCGCGGCCGCAACCGGCCGAGCGGGACCACCGTCTCGCCGGCGCTCTGCAGGAGCGCCGACACCGTCGCGGCTTCGGCCTCGGAAACGACGACGACCATGCCGACGCCGCAGTTGAAGGTGCGCAGCATCTCGGCCTCGGCAACGCCGCCCTCGCGCTGCAGCCACGAGAAGACCGGCAGCACCGGGACGGCGAACAGATCGATGTCGGCGCGCAGCCTCTCCGGCAGGACGCGCGGGATGTTCTCGGTGAAACCGCCGCCGGTGATGTGGGCGAGCGCCTTGATGCCGCCGGAGGCCTTCAGGGCGCCGAGCAGGGACTTCACGTAGATCCGGGTCGGCGTGAGCAGCGCCTCGGAAAGGCTCTGCGCGGCATCGAAGGGCGCGGCGGCGTCCCAGTCGGCGCCGCTGCGCTGGACGATCCGGCGTACCAGCGAATAGCCGTTCGAGTGGACACCCGAGGCGGCGAGGCCGAGCAGCATGTCGCCGCTCTCCAGCGTCTGCGACGGCAGCAGGCGGCCCCGTTCCACGGCGCCGACCGCAAAGCCCGCGAGGTCGTAGTCTTTTTCGGCGTAAAGCCCCGGCATCTCCGCCGTCTCGCCGCCGATCAGGGCGCAGCCCGCCTGCCGGCAGCCCTCGGCGATGCCGGCCACGATCGCCGCGCCCTGCGCCGCGTCGAGCCGGCCGGTCGCGAAATAATCCAGGAAGAACAGCGGCTCGGCGCCCTGGACGACGAGGTCGTTGACGCACATGGCGACGAGGTCGATGCCGATGGTGTCGTGCCTGCCGGCATCGATGGCGATCTTCAGCTTGGTGCCGACGCCGTCGTTCGCGGCAACGAGGATCGGGTCGGTGAAGCCGGCCGCCTTCAGGTCGAACAGCCCGCCGAAGCCACCGATCTCCGCATCCGCACCGGGCCGCGCCGTCGAGCGCACAAGCGGCTTGATCCGCTGCACGAGGTCGTTGCCCGCGTCGATGTCGACGCCGGCGTCGCGATAGGTGAGGGGAGGCGTGGTCTCGCTGGTCATCGTCGGCCCTTTCCGGATGCGCGGAACTTGCACGTTCGGCGCATCCGGGCAAGCGGCGGTCACGCATCGTCCCTGCTGCGCGCTGGCCGGATCGGCGCCCTTGACCGGCTTCGCCGGGCCTGACTAATTCAGGACGGGCGGTCCGGGCGGACGCCGCCGGAGCGCGCTCTCCGGCCGGTGCCCACCGTCTGCGTGTGAACGGCACCCGCCGTCGGGCCGGTCGTCGGCGCCGAGCGAGCCGGAAGAGGCGACATGACCATCGAGGGATCGCGCCTGTTCCGGCGCCAGGTGTTCTTCTGGAGCCTCGTCGCGCTCGTCTTCGTCGCCCTGCTGTGGGTGTTCAGCGGCATCCTGCTGCCCTTCGTCCTCGGTGCGGTGATCGCCTATTTCCTGGATCCCATCGCCGACTGGCTTGAGCGGCGCGGACTGCCGCGGCTGCTCGCCACGGTGGCCATCCTGTTCCTGTTCGCCTTCGTCTTCGCGGCGGTCCTGCTGGTCCTGGTGCCGGTGGTCGGCGGCCAGGTCCGCGCCTTCGTCGAGCACATTCCCGACTATGTCGACCGGCTGCAGGGACTCTTCGCCACGTTGCGGCAGGGGCCGCTCGCCGCCTATCTGCCGGAGGGCGGCACCCCGCTCGGCAGCGATGTCGGACAGCTGATGAGCGACGCCTCGGGCATTGTCGCATCGGTGATCGGTTCGCTCTGGACGTCGAGCCTGGCGGTGGTCAACTTCCTGTCGCTGTTCGTGGTGACGCCGGTGGTCGCCTTCTACCTGCTGCTCGACTGGGACCGGATGATCGCCGAGGTCGACCGACTGGTGCCACGCCAGCACACGGGCACGGTGCGCAAGCTGGCGCGCGAGATCGACCGGGCCGTCGCCGGCTTCCTGCGCGGGCAGGGCAGCGTCTGCCTGCTCCTCGGCACCTACTATGCCGGAGGGCTCAGCCTCGTCGGCCTCAACTTCGGACTGCTGATCGGGCTCTTCGCCGGGATGATCTCCTTCGTGCCCTACATCGGCTCGATGGTCGGGCTGATCCTGTCGGTCGGCGTGGCGCTCGTGCAGTTCGGCGGCGATTGGGTGTGGATCGTGGCGACTCTTGCGGTCTTCTTCAGCGGCCAGTTCCTGGAGGGCAACATCCTGCAGCCCAAGCTCGTCGGCGCATCGGTCGGCCTGCACCCGGTCTGGCTGATGTTCGCGCTGTTCGCCTTCGGTGCCCTGTTCGGCTTCGTCGGGCTGCTGATCGCCGTGCCCGCCGCCGCGGCCGTCGGCGTGCTGGTGCGCTTTGCGACCCACCAGTACCTCAACAGCGAGGTCTATTACGGCCGGGTGGCCGATGCTCCGCCGCTGCGTCTTGCCGGTGACGGCGATCTGGGGCTGCGGCGCGCGCTCGCACGCCAGTTCGACCCGCGCGTCGGCCGGGACGGCTGACGTGGCGGCACAGCTACCCCTGGATCTGCCGCACCGCGCCTCGTTCAGCCGCGACGACCTCATCGTCTCGACCTCCAACCGCCTCGCGGTCGAAACGGTCGAGCGTTGGCCCGACTGGAGCCATCCGGTGCTGGTCGTGGTCGGGCCGCCCGGTTCGGGCAAGACCCATCTCGCCGCCGTGTGGCGCGAGAGGGCCGGCGCCTCGGCCGGCCTTGAGGTCCCGGCGCCGGGGCGCAGCGGTGGCCTGCGGCTCGTCATCGACGACGTCGATCGCGGCTCCTGGGACGAGGCCGACGCCTTTGCTGCGATCAACACCGCACGCCTCGGCGGCGGCTACGTGCTCGTCACCAGTCGCACGTGGCCGGCAGCGCTTGATGTCGCGCTTCCGGATCTGAAGAGCCGGCTGAAGGCAGCGGCGGCGGTCGAACTCGGACCGCCCGACGATGCGCTGCTGCAGGCCGTGCTCGTCAAGCAGTTCGCCGATCGCCAGCTCGGCGTGGATCCACGGCTCGTGAGCTGGCTGGTGCTTCGGATGGAGCGCTCGCTGGGCGCGGTCCGCGAGATCGTTGCACGGGTCGACCGGGAGGCGCTGGCGCGCAAGGAGAAGCCCTCCCGCGCGCTGTTCCAGCGGGTGCTCGACTCTATCGAGGCCGAGCGCGCCGGCGGCGGCGCACCCGGCCGTCACGAAACGGTTATTGCCGCCGATTATCCGGATGGCATGGAGGACTAGACTCGTGAACGCACCTGCCCGCAAGACAGCCGCCACGTCCCGCCGCTCATCGAACCGCAATGCGGCATCTGCCGCAGCGCCCGTGCCCGAAGCCGCGCTCGACGCTCCGGAGGCCGTTGCGGCCGAGCGACCGGCGGACGCGCACGAGGCAGAGGAAGCCGACGTCGCGGCCGGACCCGACACGAAGGCCGACGAGACCGCGCGACGTCCGCGGCGGACCCGCTCGGGCGGGTCGGACGCCGAGCTGCCGCCGGACCGCTTCATCAACCGCGAGCTCTCCTGGCTGCAGTTCAATCGCCGCGTCCTCGACGAGGCGCAGAACACCAGCCATCCGCTGCTGGAGCGGGTCCGCTTCCTGTCGATCTCGGCCGGCAATCTCGACGAGTTCTTCATGGTGCGCGTCGCCGGCCTCGCCGGTCAGGTGCGCCAGAACATCGCCGTGCGCAGCGTCGACGGCCTGATGCCGCAGGAGCAGCTCGAGCTCGTGCTGCTCGAGGTCGGCGTGCTGCAGGACGAGCAGCAGGCCTCGCTCGCCGAACTCGTCAAGGAGCTGCGGGCCGAGAACATCCTGATCGTCGGCGCCGGCGACCTGAAGGGCGACGACCGGGCCTGGCTCGAGACCCACTTCAACGAGACGATCTTCCCGGTGCTGACGCCGTTGTCGATCGACCCGGCGCACCCGTTCCCGTTCATCCCAAATCTCGGCTTCTCGATGGCCTTCTCCCTGGTGCGCGAGCGCGACCAGCAGGCCATGAACGCGCTCCTGCGTCTGCCGGTGGCGCTCGATCGCTTCATCCAGATGCCGCTGAACGCCGCCGGGCAGACCCGCTTCGTGCCGATCGAGAGCCTCGTGACGCTGTTCATCGGCCGCCTCTTTCCGGGCTACAAGGTGCGCGGCAGCGGCACCTTCCGGATCATCCGCGACTCCGACATTGAGGTCGAGGAGGAGGCGGAGGATCTCGTCCGCCTGTTCGAAACCGCGCTGAAGCGGCGGCGCCGCGGCTCCGTGATCCGCATCGAGTTCGACTCGGTGATGCCGGAGAGCCTGCGCAACTTCGTCGCCGGCGAGCTCGGCGTGCCGGAGAACCGCATCTCGGTGATGGACGGGATGCTGGCGCTCGATTCGGTGTCGCAAATCGTCAAGCTGCCGCGCGACGACCTCAAGTTCGAGCCCTATCTGCCGCGCTTTCCGGAGCGCATCCGCGAGCACAACGGCGACTGCTTCGCGGCGATCCGCGAGAAGGACATCGTCGTCCATCACCCCTACGAATCCTTCGACGTGGTGGTGCAGTTCCTGCGTCAGGCCGCCTCCGATCCAAACGTCATCGCGATCAAGCAGACGCTCTACCGCACCTCGAACGACTCGCCGATCGTGCGGGCCCTCATCGACGCGGCCGAGGCCGGCAAGTCGGTCACCGCGCTGGTCGAGCTGAAGGCACGCTTCGACGAGGAGGCCAACATCCGCTGGGCCCGCGACATGGAGCGGGCAGGGGTGCAGGTGGTCTTCGGCTTCATCGAGAAGAAGACCCACGCCAAGCTGTCGATGGTGGTGCGGCGGGAGGAGGCGGGGCTCGTCACCTTCACGCATCTGGGGACGGGCAACTACCACCCGATCACCGCCAAGATCTACACGGACCTGTCCTACTTTACCGCCGACCCGGCGATCGCCCACGACGTGTCGCTGATCTTCAACTACATCACCGGCTATGCCGAGCCGGTGGAGATGAAGCGCATCGCGATCTCGCCGCTGACGCTGCGCAGCCGGATCCTCGAGCGCATCGACGGCGAGATCGAGCACGTCAAGGCCGGCCGGATGGGCCAGATCTGGATGAAGATGAACTCGCTGGTCGATCCGACGGTGATCGACGCGCTCTATCGCGCCAGTCAGGCGGGGGTGGAGATCGATCTCGTGGTGCGCGGCATCTGCTGCCTTCGCCCCCGCGTCGCTGGCCTGTCCGACAACATCCGGGTGAAGTCGATCGTCGGCCGCTTTCTGGAGCACAGCCGAATCTTCTGTTTCGGCAACGGTCACGGACTCCCGTCCGAGCATGCCTTCGTCTATATCGGCTCGGCGGACATGATGCCGCGCAACCTCGATCGAAGGGTGGAAACGCTGGTGCCGATCACCAATCCGACCGTGCACAGCCAGATCCTCTCCCAGATCATGCTGGGCAACATTCTGGACAACCAGCAGAGCTGGTCGATCCTGTCCGACGGCACGTCCCGCCGCCTCGTGGCGCCGAAGGGGGATGAACCATTCAACGCCCAGCGCTATTTCATGACGAACCCGAGCCTCTCGGGACGAGGAAAAGCACTGAAGTCGGATGCTCCAAAGCTTATCGCCAAGCAGCGCGCACAGCACTCGCGCTTCGATTGATCCCGATGCGCAGGGGCGATTCCGGGAGCGCGCTCCCGTCGCCGTCGTCGATATCGGGTCGAACTCGGTGCGCCTCGTCATCTACGAGGGCAACAGCCGCGCTCTGACGCAGCTGTTCAACGAGAAGGTGCTGAGCGGGCTCGGCAAGGGGCTGACCCAGACCAACCGGCTGGACGACGACGCGGTGGCGAGCGCGCTGACCGCGCTGCGTCGCTTCCGCAAGCTCGCGGACCAGGCCGGCGTGGTGGATCTCTATCCGCTGGCGACTGCGGCGACGCGCGAGGCGGCCAACGGCCCGGACTTCGTCGCCGCGGCGGAGGCGGCGATCGGGCGGCCGATCATCATCCTGTCCGGCGCCGACGAGGCGCGCTATGCCGCCGAAGGGGTGGTGGCCGGGTTCCACCTGGCCGACGGCATCGCCGGCGATCTCGGCGGCGGCAGCCTCGAACTCGTCGACATCGACAGGACGACGATCGGCGAAGGCCTCACCTTGCCGCTCGGCGGCCTGCGTCTGCAGGATCTCTCCGGCAACGACATCGCCAGGGCGCGCGACATCGCCGACAGCCACGTGGCCGCCTGTGCCCTTGCAGGGCGAGGCAAGGGCCGGCCGTTCTTCGCCGTCGGCGGCACCTGGCGCAACCTCGCCAAGCTGCACATCGAGCAGACCAAGTATCCGCTCCACGTGATGCACGGCTACGAGATGACGCTCGACGTGCTCGGCCCGTTCCTCGAGCGGGTGGCCAAGAACGATCCGGACAAGATGCCGGGCATCGTCTCGATCTCCAAGGCGCGCCGCGCGCTGCTCGCCTTCGGTGCGGTGACGATGCAGGCGGTGGTCAAGCACGTGAAGCCGTCGACGGTCTTCATCTCGGCGCTCGGCGTGCGCGAGGGCTACCTCCACTCGCTGCTCGGCGAGGAGGACAAGTCGAAGGATCCGCTGATCGAGGCGGCGCGCGAATTCGCGATCCTGCGTGCACGCTCGCCCCGTCACGCCGAGGAGATGATCGCGTGGAGCGACCACACTTTCGAGACGCTCGGTATCGCCGAGAGCGAGGACCACGTCCGCCTGCGGCACGCGGCGTCGCTGCTCGCCGATATCGGGTGGCGCGCCCATCCGGACTATCGCGGACAGCAGAGCCTGTCGATCGTCGCCCACGCGGCGTTCTCGGGCATCAGCCATCCCGGCCGTGCCTATCTGGGGCTGGCCAACTACTACCGGCACGAAGGCGACTTCGAACAGAGCGCGGTGCCCGACATCGAGCGGCTGGCCGACAAGGACCTCCTGCGCCGCGCCCAGGTGCTCGCGGCGCTGTTCCGGGTCGGCTACCTGCTGACGGCCTCGATGCCGGGCGTCCTCGACCGCCTGCGTTGGAAGAAGGCCGGACGCGGCGGCTTCGCCCTGACCGTCCCGCGCGATCTGGCGGCTCTGACAGAGGGCCGGCCGGAAAGCCGCCTGCAGGCCTTCGCCAAGGTGGTCGGCCTGAAGCTGAAGGTCGAGGTGGTGTGAGAGCGGTCGCCGTGGTGACGACCTCCCTATGGCATGCCGGGCGCTACTCCGCCGCAGCCACCTGCGCGTCCAGCGGAACCACCGCCACCTTGCGGTCGCGGAAGCACAGCGCGGTGCGGCCGTCCAGCAGCTCCAGCGCCCGCTCGCCGAACAGCTGACGGCGCCAGCCCGAGAGCGCCGGCACGTCCGCGTCGGCACCCTTGGCCGAGAGCTGCTCGAGGTCGTCGCCCGACGCGATCATCTTGGCCGCGACCCGCTCCTCCTCGGCGACGATCTTCAGAAGCACGCGCAGGAACTCGACGCCGGCCGCGGTGCCTTCCGGCAGTTGCGGCGGGCGGGGGATCGAGGGCAGCTCACCCTTCGGGATCGCCAGCGCCCGCGCGACGGCGGCAAGGATCTCCTGGCCGGTCTGCGAGCGCTCGAACCCCCTCGGGATCGTGCGCAGACGCCCGAGCGCCTGCTCATCCTTCGGCGCCTGCTGGGCGATCTCGTAGATCGCATCGTCCTTCAAGACCCGGCCGCGCGGCTGGTTGCGGCTGCGTGCCTCACGCTCCCGCCAGGCGGCAACCTCTTTCATGATCGCGAGCTCGATCGGCTTCTTCACCCGGAGCTTCAGCCGCGTCCAGGCGTCGTCGGGGTGGAGGTCGTAGGTCGCGGGGTCGGACAGGATCGCCATTTCCTCGGCAAGCCAATCGCTTCGCCCATCTTGTTCGAGCGAGGCCTTCAGCACCCGGTAGACGTCGCGCAGATGCGTCACGTCGGCGAGCGCGTAGCTCAGCTGCTGCTCCGACAGCGGCCGGTGCCGCCAATCCGTGAAGCGCGAGGTCTTGTCGATCCGCGCATCGGTGGTGCGCGCCACGAGCTGGTCGTAGGCAATCGATTCGCCGAAGCCGCAGACCATCGCGGCGACCTGCGTGTCGAACAAGGGCTGCGGGATCAGCTCGCCGAGCTTGTAGACGATCTCGAGATCCTGCCGCGCGGCGTGGAACACCTTCATGACCGACGGATCCGCCATCAGCGCGAAGAAGGGAGAGAGGTCGATGCCCTTGACCAGCGGATCGATGAGCACCGCGAGCGCGTCCGAGGCGACCTGGATCAGGCACAGCTCCGGCCAGAAGGTCGTCTCCCGGATGAATTCGGTGTCGACGGTGACGAACTCGGCTCGGGCGAGGTCTTCGCACGCCTCTTCGAGCGCGCCGGTGGTGGTGATCAGCTTCATGGGCTCTTCATAAACACGCGCGGGGGCGGCGGGAACTCCTTAATGGCCGACGCGCGGAACATTCGCGCGCTTGACAGGGCGCGGACGCCATGTGCTTTTCCGCCGCAATTCCGAACGCTCTCCGGTCATAGCTCGCGCGAGATGCGCGCCCGGCCGGCAACACTGGGACCCGTCACCATGCACCGCTATCGCAGCCACACCTGCGCCGCTCTCCGCACCGCCGATGTCGGCTCGGCCGTGCGCCTGTCCGGATGGGTGCATCGGGTGCGTGATCACGGCGGCCTGCTGTTCATCGACCTGCGCGACCACTACGGGCTGACGCAGATCGTCGCCGATCCGGAATCGCCGGCCTTCAAGACCGCCGAGACGCTGCGCAGCGAGTGGGTGATCCGCGTGGACGGCGAGGTGAAGGCGCGCTCGGCGGAGACGGTGAATGCCAAGCTCGACACCGGCGAGATCGAGGTCTTCGCCCGCGAGATCGAGGTTCTGTCGGCCGCCAAGGAACTGCCGCTGCCCGTGTTTGGCGAGCCGGACTATCCGGAGGACGTGCGCCTCAAGTACCGCTTCCTCGACCTGCGCCGCGACTCGCTGCACAAGAACATCGTCCGCCGCACGCAGATCATCGCGGCGATGCGCCGGCGCATGACCGAGTCCGGCTTCTCGGAGTTCTCGACGCCGATCCTCACCGCCTCCTCGCCGGAGGGCGCGCGCGACTTCCTGGTGCCCTCGCGGATCCATCAGGGCACCTTCTATGCGCTGCCGCAGGCGCCGCAGCAGTACAAGCAGCTGATCATGATGTCCGGCTTCGACCGGTACTTCCAGATCGCGCCCTGCTTCCGCGACGAGGACCCGCGCGCCGACCGCCTGCCCGGGGAGTTCTACCAGCTCGACCTCGAGATGAGCTTCGTCACCCAGGAGGACGTGTTCCAGACGATGGAGCCGGTGATCCGCGGCATCTTCGAGGACTTCGCCGAGGGCAAGCCGGTCACCCAGAGCTTCCCGCGCATCCCCTATGCCGAGGCGATCCGCAAATACGGCTCGGACAAGCCGGACCTGCGCAACCCGATCCAGATGCAGGCCGTGACGCCGCACTTCGCCGGCTCGGGCTTCAAGGTCTTCGCCAACATGATCGCCGCCGATCCGGAGGTCGAGGTCTGGGCGATCCCGGCCAAGACCGGCGGCAGCCGCGCCTTCTGCGACCGGATGAACGCCTGGGCGCAGCAGCAGGGCCAGCCCGGCCTCGGCTACATCTTCTGGCGCGAGGAGAACGGCGCGCTCGGCGGCGCGGGCCCGCTCGCCAAGAACATCGGCGAGGAGCGGACCGAGGCCGTCCGCACCCAGCTCGGCCTCGAGGCGGGCGATGCCTGCTTCTTCGTCGCCGGCAAGCCCTCGGCCTTCTACCGGTTCGCCGGCGAGGCGCGCACCCGCGTCGGCGAGGAGCTGAACCTCGTCGACCGCGAGCGCTTCGCGCTCGCCTGGATCGTCGACTTCCCGTTCTTCGAGTGGGACGAGGACAACAAGAAGGTCGACTTCGCGCACAACCCGTTCTCCATGCCGCAGGGCGGCCTCGAGGCGCTCCAGACGCAGGAGCCGCTGTCGCTGAAGGCGTTCCAGTACGACATCGTCTGCAACGGCTTCGAGATCGCATCGGGTGGCATCCGCAACCAGCAGCCGGAGACGATGGTGAAGGCCTTCGAGCTCGCCGGCTACAGCCGTCAGGACGTCGAGGAGCGCTTCGGCGGGCTCTATCGCGCCTTCCAGTACGGCGCGCCGCCGCATGGCGGCATGGCCGCCGGCGTGGACCGCATCGTCATGCTGCTCTGCGGGGCGAAGAACCTGCGCGAGATCACCATGTTCCCGATGAACCAGCAGGCCTACGACCTCCTGATGAACGCGCCGTCGGCGGCAATGCCGGAGCAGCTGAAGGAGCTCGGCCTGCGCGTCGCCCTGCCGGCGAAGAAGGCGGAGTAGGTCGGCTCAACCACCCCCGAACGGAAACGACGCGGCCCGCTCCCACGGGCCGCCTCTGTAGTGCCAGAGGTCGAGACCGATGGCGCGCGACGTCCATGGCGAGAACGCGGCGCGCAGCTCGGCGTGGTCCTGCCTCGCCCGGCCGGCGTCGACCTTGTTCTGCACCGTCACATGCGGCTGGAAGGGCTGGCGATCCTGCGGTGTGAGCCATTCGGCGAAGCGCTGAGCCAGCCGCAGGCGCAGGTCGAGAAGGCGAGGGCTGTCGAGCGCGAAGGCGTTGCCGCGCCCGATGAAACGAACGCCCGTGACATCGACGTCGAACGGCAGCGTCTGCTCCGTTGAAGCATGCAGCACCGACACGACGGTCGCACGCGCGGCACCGGGAAGCTTGTGAAACAGCGTCAAATGCGCAGGCACACGGTTCCGCTCCGGCGGGAACAGTCGCCTGCGGGCCGCCTCGAACCGCGTCAGGCTCGCCTCGTCGAGCGCGAGCGTCATGATCAGCGGGGCGCTAACGTCCAACGGGCAGGCCGCGGTCAAGCCGCCGCACGGGTCGCGCGGCGGCCTGGGCACTCCGTCTTACTCCGCGTCTGCGTCGTTCGCCGTCACCTGCAGCTGCAGCACCGTCGGCAAGGTCTGCGGCGCGCCCATGGCCGCGCCGATGATCTGGGTCGCCGGCACCGGCTTGTCCGGGTCGATCGAAATCGTCAGCGACTGCGGGTCGTTGAGGAAGGTCGTGACCGCATTGGTGACCTGTTGTTGGAACTCCGGGTTCTGCAGGTAGCCGAGCACCATCGGCAGCGCGCCGGTGAGCGACTGCACCAGTTCGTCGTGCGACTGGTTGTTCTGCTTGGCGTAGTAGTCGAGCAGCTTCGGCGTCAGCGAATGGTCGACATAGGCGAGTTCGAGCGAACCGAGGTTCAGCTGCGAGATCAGGCCGAGGATCGCCATGCCCGAGGCCTGGTTGCTCTCGGGGTTCGACATCATCTGCTGCTGGATCTGCGCCAGCGACTGGATGAAGGACGGCGTGTAGCCGCCGAGCAGGTAGCTGAAGGTGAAGGTGCCGGCCTGCGGCACGTCGATTTCCAAGGGGTCGAGCGTCAGCTCGCCGCTCTTGGGATTCCAGCTGCCGGAGCCCGAAATCGAGCCGCTCAGCTGCGGGTAGCCGAGCTCCTTCATCACCTCGGCGCCCTCATCGGACTTGCCGGCGGTGAAGTCGGCGTTGAAGCTGCCGAGGTTGAAATCCGTCGCATAGCCGTCGCCGTCGGCGCTGTTGGTGATCTCCGTGCCCTCGAGGGTGAACACCTGCTCGCCCGCTTCCTCGATCGCCACGTTGGCGACGGCGGCGCGGTCGAAGTAGACCGGTGCCACCGTCTTGGCGCCGGTGCCGGCGATCTGCAGGCCTTCGATCACCATGCCGTTCGCCACCGTGTGCACGTCGTCCTTGGTCACGTCGATGTCGTCGAACGGCACGCGCTTCACCGTCCAGCCTTCGGCGTCCGAGCCGGTGACGCCCTCGAAGGTGATGTCGCCGAGGGTCGCCGTTTCGCCGTTGTCGACGACGGCAAGGCCTTTCAGCACGACGTCGTCGCCCGAGGCTTCGGTACCGGTGTAGGTCACGGTCAGGCCCTGCTTGGCCGCGACGTCCTTCAGACGGGTACCAAAAGCGTCGGCATCGGCGGCCAGCGCCGTCGAGGAACTCAAGGCTGCAAGAAGGAGCGAGCCGGCAACAACACGTCGCGCAAGCGAGATACGCATGGGAAGGCCTTTCAGCACGAGAGCGAGAGCAACAAGCTCAGGGAGCCAGTTTGACGCGCACTATCTATGGTGCCCGCGACGTCCGGACAGGGCGGGTCGGGCACCGTTCGCCGGCTGTGTAGCAGGTTTCCACGACAGGGCGATATGGCGCGCGGCGCTTGCAAATGCGGGGACTGCCCTGGGTAAAACGCCGTTCACCGCTTGTTCCGGCTGCGACGGCACGTTAACCCTCGGGCATGGGCAAGTCAGTCGAGCCGCCGGACGGCGGAGGCGAGATCGAACCGGTCGACCTGAAGGCGGCGCTCGAGGAGCGCTACCTCGCTTATGCGTTGTCGACCATCACGGGCCGTGCCTTGCCCGACGTGCGCGACGGGCTGAAACCGGTCCACCGGCGCATCGTCCACGCCATGCGCGTGCTCAGGCTTGATCCCGGCGAGGGCTACAAGAAGTGCGCGCGCATCGTCGGCGACGTGATGGGCAAGTTCCACCCGCACGGCGACGCCTCGATCTACGACGCGCTGGTGCGTCTCAGCCAGGACTTCTCGGTCCGCTATCCGCTGGTCGACGGGCAGGGCAATTTCGGCAACATCGACGGCGATAGCGCGGCGGCCATGCGCTACACCGAAGCGCGGATGACCGAGGTCGCCGTCCTGATGCTGCGCGGCATCGACGAGGATGCGGTCGATTTCCGCCCCACCTACAACGAGGAGGACCAGGAGCCGGTGGTGCTGCCCGGCGCCTTTCCGAACCTCCTCGCCAACGGCGCCTCCGGCATCGCTGTCGGCATGGCGACCTCGATCCCGCCGCACAACGCCGCCGAACTCTGCGACGCGGCGCTGAAGCTGATCGACAAGCCCGACGCCGACACCGACGACCTGCTGCGCTTCGTGCAGGGCCCGGACTTTCCGACCGGCGGCGTCGTGGTCGAGACGCAGGCGCAGATGCGCGAGGCCTATGCGACCGGGCGCGGCGCGTTCCGCCTGCGTGCCCGCTGGCACAAGGAGGAGCAGGGGCGCGGCGGCTACGTCGTCGTCGTCACCGAGATCCCGTACCAGGTGCAGAAGTCGCGGCTGATCGAGAAGATCGCGGACCTCCTGACCGCCCGCAAGCTGCCGCTCCTCGCCGACGTCCGGGACGAGTCGGCCGAGGACGTGCGGGTGGTCCTGGAGCCGAAGAGCCGCACGGTCGATCCGGAACTCCTGATGGAATCGCTGTTCCGGCTGACGGATCTCGAAACCCGCATTCCGATGAACATGAACGTCCTGTCCGGCGGCAAGGTCCCGAAGGTCCTGTCGCTGAAGGAGGTGCTGTCGGAGTGGCTCGGCCATCAGCGCGAGGTGCTGGTGCGGCGCGCGCGCTTCCGCCTGGCGCAGATCGACCGGCGGCTCGAGGTGCTGGCCGGCTACATCGTCGCCTTCCTCAACCTCGACGAGGTCATCCGGATCATCCGTGAGGAGGACGAGCCGAAGGCCGAGCTGATGCGGACCTTCGAGCTGACCGACGTGCAGGCCGAGGCGATCCTCAACATGCGCCTGCGCTCGCTGCGCCGGCTCGAGGAGATGGAGCTTCGGCGCGAGTTCGAGGCGCTGACCGCCGAAAAGGCCGAGAAGGAGGCGCTGCTCGCCTCCGAGGGGCGGCAGTGGGACAGCGTCGCCGGCGAAATCCGCCAGGTGCGCGAGACCTTCTCGAAGAAGACGGCACTGGGCAAGCGCCGCACGATGTTCGCCGATGCGCCGAACCGCGGTGCGGACGATATCACGGAGGCGCTGATCGAGCGCGAGCCGGTGACGGTCGTCCTGTCCGAGAAGGGCTTCCTGCGCGGGCTGCGCGGCCATCTGACCGACACCTCCGGGCTCACGTTCAAGGAGGGCGACCGGCTGAAGCTCGCCTTCACCGCGATGACGACCGACAAGATCGTCTTCCTCACCACGGGCGGTCGGGCGCTGACGCTCGGTGCCGACAAATTGCCCGGCGGGCGCGGGCAGGGTGAGCCGATCCGCCTGCAGTTCGACATCGAGGCCGACCAGGACATCGCCCTCGGCTTCGTGCTCGATCCGGCGGCGCGGCGCCTCCTCGTCTCGACGGAGGGCACCGGGTTCATCGTCGCCGAGAGCGAACTCGTCTCCGGCACCCGCAAGGGCAAGCAGGTCATGAACGTCGGACCGGGCTTTGCCGTCCATCGCGCCGAGCCGGTGAGCGAGGGCGACACCGTCGCGATCGTCGGCGACAACCGCAAGATGCTGGTCTTCCCGCTGGTGCAGGTGCCGGAGATGGCACGCGGCCGCGGCGTGCGCCTGCAGCGCTTCAAGGACGGCGGGGTGTCCGACGTGCGAGTCTTCAAACTCGGCGACGGGCTGACCTGGCGCGATGCGGCCGACCGCCTGTTCACCCGCTCGGAGGCCGAGCTCGTCGAATGGCGCGGCGACCGGGCCCAGGCCGGCCGCATGGTGCCGAAGGGCTTCCCGAAGACCGGCCGGTTCGGCTGAGGTGTCCGAACTTCGCGACTACTTTGCCGAGATGTACGTCGCAGGAGTCTTGGCCGATCGCGGGTGGGATATCTATTTCCCGAGGCGAGACAAAGCTTCGACATGATCGTCAGTCGGCAGGACGAGGGTGTCTGCGTGGTCCGTCCGGTTCAGGTCAAAGGCAAGTACGCGAGCGACGGCAAGACTGCGAAGGCTCGCTACGGTTATGTTGGAGCGCTGACGGCGCTGCACGAGGACATGATCCTCGCGATTCCCTTCTTCACGTCGTCAAGTGCTGCCGCGCCGCTCATGACGGCTTGGATGCCGCGCGCAACGATCAAGGCGTCCAGCCGCGGCTGGGCGTGCGAGCCCGCTCGCTACGACGATGGTCCGAAGTCCCGGCGCGACTTCGCCATATATTTCGATGCAGCGGGTCTGGAAAGACTTACAGCTCGCTGAAGCTCGGCGTTGTTCAACTCGCGCCGTAGCGTTCCCAGCCCTTGGGATGCAGGTGCTCCTGCGGCTGGAAGCGGATCTTGTAGTCCATCTTCTGCGAGCCATCGACCCAGTAGCCGAGATAGAGATAGGGCAGGCCGAGCTGACGCGTGCGCTCGATGTGGTCGAGGATCATGTAGCTGCCGAGGCTGCGGTCGCTCTCGGCCGGTTCGAAGAACGAGTAGACCATCGACAGCCCGTCGCCCATGACGTCGCTGAGCGCGACGGCGACGAGGTCGCGATCCGAGCGCGGCGTGAACGACGAATCGGGACCTCTGCGACGGTATTGGATGACCCGGGTGTCGACCTGGCTGTCCTCCACCATCATCGCGTAGTCGAGCACCGACATCTCGGACATGCCGCCCCCGGCGTGGCGCGTTTCGAGATAGCGGCGGAACAGCGCGTACTGCTCGCTCGACGGATCGTTGTCGAGCATGCGCCCGACGAGGTCGCCATTGCGGGCGAGCACCCGCTTCATGGACTTTGACGGCTGGAACTCGTCGACCAGGATCCGCACGGAGACGCAGGCCCGGCAGCGCTCGCAGGCCGGGCGGTAGGCGATGTTCTGGCTGCGGCGGAAGCCGCCCTGGGTGAGGAGGTCGAGGAGATCCGGTGCGCGATCGCCGATCAGATGGGTGAAGACCTTCCGCTCGTGCTGGCCGGGCAGGTACGGGCAGGGCGACGGAGAGGTCAGGAAGAACTGCGGCGTCTGCGGCTGTACTGTCATCGGTGCGGGATCGTCCTCACACGAGTCTCGTGTCGTCGCCGACAGGGCTCGGATTAAATCACAGCGCCCGCACCGCTTCAACGCCGTGGTGAGCCGCTCAGGGCACCGCCTGGAAAGGAGCCCTCAGGGCGAGCGAGGCGACGCTCCCGGGCGCTGGAAAAGCCGAGGGCCAGACGCGCCTTGCGGGCGCGCAGCCAAGCCTTACCGGTCGCGTACGACGACTGTGCCGAGCAGGAGGTCGTGCAGGAGCTGCTTGCGCGCCGTCACCAGGCCGACGAGGAGGAGCAGCGGGGTCAGCAGCGAGTGCGCGGCCCAGAACAGCACGCCGTGCAGGACCGCCAGCGGCGGGTCGACCCGTCCGCCGTCCAGCCGTTCCAGCCGGAGACCCATCAGGCGCATGCCGGGGGAGGCCTGCTCGGAGCCGCCGACCGTGAGGCCGACATAAAGGATCGCCATCAGCGGCCAGAGGATGCCGAACAGCAGCCAGGACAGACCGAGCGTGACGATCCCGAGAAGTGCCACGACGACATAGGCGGCAGCCGTCAGGACCAGGAGCAGCGTGTAGTCGAAGAGAAAGGCGAAGATCCGCCGCGTCCGCACGCCGCGATACAGGCGCACGTCGTCGAGGTCGCTCCGCAGCGGGTGGTGGAGGGAAGCGGCGTCGGTCTGCGTCATCGTCGGGTCGCCTCTGGGTGAACTATGGGCTGCCGTCCAAGATGGGGGCGGATGCGAGCGCGCGCAACATCGGTGCGGTCAGCGGCGCCCCAGCGCCTCCGCCACGCGGGGCGCGAAGTAGGTGAGGGTGCCGGCCGCCCCGGCACGCTTGAACGCCGCGAGGCTTTCCATCATCGCCTTGTCCCCGTCCAGCCAGCCGTTGCCGGCGGCCGCCATGATCATCGCGTACTCCCCCGAAGTCTGGTAGGCGAAGGTCGGCACGCCGAGTTCGCGCGACAGGCGCGAGACGATGTCGAGATAGGGCATGCCCGGCTTGACCATGATCATGTCGGCGCCTTCGGCGAGATCCTGCGTGGCCTCGCGCAGCGCCTCGTCGGCGTTGCCGAAGTCCATCTGATAGGTGCGCTTGTCGCCCTTCAGGATGCCGCCGGAGCCGACCGCGTCGCGGAAGGGCCCGTAGAAGGCCGAAGCGTACTTCGCCGAATAGGACATGATGAGCGTGTCGCGCAGACCGTCGGCATCGAGCGCCTGACGGATCAGTGCGACGCGCCCGTCCATCATGTCGGACGGCCCGACGATGTCGCAGCCGGCCTCCGCCTGGACCAGCGCCTGGCGCATCAGCGCCTCCACGGACCGGTCGTTGTCGATGCGTCCATCGACGAGGATGCCGTCATGGCCGTGCGAGGTGTAGGGGTCGAGGGCGACGTCGGTCATGATGCCGATCTGCGGCACGGTCTCCTTGATCGCCCGGCACGCCCGGCAGACGAGATTGCCCGGGTTGAACGCCTCGCTGCCCGCCGCGTCGCGGCGGGTGCCCTCCGTGTAGGGAAACAGCGCGATCACCGGTATGCCGAGGTCTCGTGCCGCGCGCGCCGCCTCGACGCAGCGCGCGACGCTCATCCGGAAGACGCCGGGCATGGAGGGCACCGGCTGATCGTTCCCGTCGCCCTCGCGCACGAAGATCGGCCAGATCAGGTCGTTTGCCGACACTTCGGTCTCGCGCACCAGCCGCCGCGACCAGTCGTGCTGGCGCAGCCGGCGCATTCGCAGGCCGCCGGTCGCGGTGTCGATGCGCCCGCTGATGTCGTCCAGACCAAGTGGGTTCTGCATGTCCGTCGTCCGCGCCGTCCTTGAAGTGCGCGGGACCATAGGCGGAGCCGGCGCGCCAAACAATCGGCGGCTTGCCGTGAGAAGGCTGTTGGTCCGCTGCGCTGCGCGATTGACGCTCGCGGCTCTGCGCCGGTAGCGTCGCCGCGCCGGCGTTTCGTGGTCGATGCCGGGCGTACGATGCGTGAGGACGAGCGGATGGCGGATGTACCGGCGACAGTTGGACGCGCCGCTCGCGTCGAACCGCGCTCCGGCGCGGCGGGCGTGCCTCAGGCCGCCGGCGCGGCGGAGCGGGCCGGTCCGCGGCCGATGCTGCCGCAGCGCCTGGTCGCCGGCTTCTGCCGCCTTGCGGGGCTGGCGCTCTTTGCCGCCGGGATCGGCTTCTGGATCCGCATCGTCGGCTTCTATGACGGCCCGCTGTGGCGCTTCGATCTGATGCCGCCGTGGTGGAAGGCGGCGGCGGCGACGCTCGCCGTGCTTTATCCGGTGGCCGGCGTCGGACTCTGGATGGCCGTGTCCTGGGGCGTCGTGCTGTGGGTTCTCGTCGCCGGCGTCGAGGCCGTGATGCATCTCGGCTTCCCCACGCTCTTCGGCGGAGGCCGTCTTGCCGTTGCCTTGAACGCCGCGGGCCTCCTCGGCCTCGTCGTGCTGCGGCTCGCGATGCATCGACGCCGAAGCACAAGCCTTAACGGGTGAGACGAAGCGTTAAACACGAAATGCGCTTCGTCAGTTAAACTCACTGTTAAGGCTGGACTTTAAGTCGAATTTTAGCCGGGCGCGCTATTGTTGCTCTCAAGATCGGGTCGAAATAGAACACTGATCAAAAGCAACAGCGGAGACAATACTATGAGCGCCAATCGTAGCATCCGGGAGCCCGTCGCGGTCGCGGAAGAGAAGACCGAGCTGAAGGGCCTGTACCTCGAGACCCTGCAGCTGGTGGAGCGTCTGCATCGCCGCCTGCTCGACGTCATCAAGGACGAGTTCGACCGGGCCGGCCGCACCGACATCAATGCCGTGCAGGCGCTGCTCCTGTTCAACATCGGCGACGCGGTGCTGACCGCCGGCGAACTGCGCTCGCGTGGCTTCTACCTCGGCTCCAACGTCTCCTACAATCTGAAGAAGCTCGTCGATCTCGGCTTCATCGACCACCAGCGCTCCCGCGTCGACCGCCGCGCCGTCCGCGTTTCGCTGACCAAGGCCGGCCAGGAAGTGGCCGAGATCGTGGGCGACCTCTACAACCGCCACATCGGCTCGATCGACAAGGTCGGCGGTCTCGACGAGCAGGAGTTCCAGAAGATGAACAAGGCCCTGCAGCGCCTCGACCGCTTCTGGAACGACCAGATCCTCTACCGTCTCTGACGGCAGCCTTCGGCTCCGCAGTTGCTCTCACGAGCTGTCGCGCCCTCGACGAGGGGTGCGGCGGCTCGTCGCCGTTTCGTCGCGGCCTTGTGACCGCCCAAACCCTCGCTACATCCACGCTTTGGCCATATTGGTGTGGCTTGAGGACAAGGCGGCGGACATGTGTCGATCCGCCTCCCGAAATTTCCGTTTCGTTAACCATAGTGCGGCAGTGTGCGGCGCACGGAGCGGGACCGAGCGACGAGGATGACGGATGGCGATGGGTAACGGCGGCTCCGCGACGAACGCAATTTCGCGGCGGGCGCTGCTCGCCGGCGCCGCTGCCGCAGGCGCGGCTGTGATGTTGCCCGGCGCGGCCTTCGCGCAGGAAGCGCTGAACGACATTCTCTTCGCGCCGACGCGCGGCAACTGGAACGACCAGTTCGACACGCGTTCGACCGGCCAGCGGACGGTCGCGACAAACCAGCCGGTGTTCTCGCCGGAGACCGTCGCCGACATGCAGCAGGCGGAGGGCACCTACCGTCAGATCGTCATGAACGGCGGCTGGCCGATGGTGCCGGAGGACGCCAAGCTGCAGCTCGGCGTGCAGAGCCAGTCGGTCTCGATCCTGCGCCAGCGGCTGATCGTCTCCGGCGACCTGCCGGCCTCGGCCGGCACCGCGCCCGCCTTCGACACCTTCGTCGATGCTGCTGTGAAGCGGTTCCAGGCCCGCCACGGCCTGCCGGGCGATGGCGTCGTCTCGACCTATACCTTCAAGGCACTGAACGTTCTGGCCAACATCCGGCTCGGTCAGCTGCAGACCAATGTCGTCCGGCTGCAGTCGATGTCGGGCTATCTCGGCGACCGCTTCGTGATGGTCAACATCCCGGCGGCCTCGATCGAGGCGGTGGAGGGCGGACGCGTCGTGCAGCGGCACACCGCGATCGTCGGCAAGATCGATCGGCAGACGCCGATCCTGAACTCCAAGATCACCAACCTCCAGCTCAATCCCTACTGGCATGCACCGGCGTCCATCGTAAAGAAGGACATCATCCCGCTCATGCAGAAGGATCCGACCTATCTGAAGCGGAACGACATCCACATCTTCGCCAAGGACGGCACCGAGATCCCGCCGGAGTCGATCAACTGGAACAGCGATGACGCCGTCCAGTACCTGTTCCGGCAGGAGCCGGGCAAGAACAACGCGATGTCGTCGGTGAAGATCAACTTCCCGAATCCCTATGCGGTCTACATGCACGACACGCCGCAGCAGAGCCTGTTCTCCGAGCTGATGCGGTTCGAATCGTCCGGTTGCGTGCGCGTCCAGAACGTGCGCGACCTCATCGTCTGGCTGGCGCGTGACACCGGCGGCTGGGATCGTCAGGCGATCGAGCGGGTCATCGCCTCGCGGCAGAACCAGAACGTCGACCTCGCCGAGCCGGTGCCGGTGTACTTCACCTACATCACCGCCTGGGCCACCGATCCGACGGTCGTCCAGTTCCGCGACGACATCTACCACCGCGACGGCGCCGAGCAGCTGGCGATGGGCGATCTGAAGGCCACGGCCTATGCCGGCGGCGAACAGGTGGACGACATCCCCTTCTGATCGCTTCCGTCGCAGAACCCGACTGTAGGCGAGCCGGAGGCGGAAACGTCTCCGGCTTCGTCGTTTCTGCGCAAGCCATTCGACCGCCGGACATTGGATGGTACCGGCCGCGGTCCTGTGCTATCGGGCCGCGCATCCGAACGTAGCCTGTGCCGACGTCACCCGCACGCCGACGTCATGCCGATCCAGGAGCCGCCTCATGTCGCAAGCCGTCCGCAGCGAGACCGCCGCCACCGATCCGTTCTTCTCCGCATCGCTCGACACCGTGGATCCGGAGCTGGCCAAGGCGATGGCCGGCGAGCTGCATCGCCAGCAGCACGAGATCGAGCTGATCGCGTCTGAGAACATCGTCTCCAGGGCAGTGCTCGAGGCGCAGGGCTCGGTGCTGACCAACAAGTACGCCGAGGGGTATCCCGGCAAGCGGTATTACGGCGGCTGCGAGTTCGTCGACATCGCCGAGACGCTGGCGATCGAGCGGGCGAAGCAGCTGTTCGGCTGCGGGTTCGCCAACGTCCAGCCGAACTCCGGCAGCCAGGCGAACCAGGCGGTTCTCATCGCACTGTCAAAGCCTGGCGACACGCTGCTCGGCATGAGCCTCGATGCCGGCGGCCATCTCACGCACGGCGCCCGGCCGAACCTTTCGGGGCGCTGGTTCAACGCGGTCCAGTACGGGCTCGACCTCGAGACCGGGCTGATCGACTACGATCAGGTCGCCAGCCTCGCCGAGGAGCACAAGCCGGCGGTGATCGTCGCCGGCGGCTCGGCCTATTCGCGCCGGATCGACTTCGCCCGCTTCCGTCAGATTGCGGATGCGGTCGGCGCCTGGCTCTGGGTCGACATGGCGCACTTCGCGGGTCTGGTGGCCGGCGGTCAGCATCCGAGCCCGTTCCCGCACGCCCACGTCGTCACGTCGACGACGCACAAGACGCTGCGCGGGCCGCGCGGCGGTCTCGTGCTGACCAATGATGAGGACATCGCCAAGAAGATCAACTCGGCGATCTTCCCCGGCCTGCAGGGCGGCCCGCTGATGCACGTCATCGCGGGCAAGGCGGTCGCCTTCGCCGAGGCGCTCCGCCCGTCCTACAAGGACTACGTCGCGAAGGTGGTCGACAACGCGCGGGTGCTGGCCGAGACGGTGCGCGAGGGCGGCTTCGACATCGTCTCCGGCGGCACGGACACGCATCTGATGCTCGTCGACCTCCGCCCGAAGTCGCTGACCGGCAAGGCGTCGGAGACCGCGCTCGGACGGGCCGGCATCACCTGCAACAAGAATGGCGTGCCGAACGACCCGCAGAAGCCGACGATCACCTCGGGCGTCCGCCTCGGCACCCCGGCGGCGACCACCCGCGGTTTCGGCCCGGACGAGTTCCGACAGGTCGGCCGGCTCATCGTCGAGGTTCTCGATGGCCTGACGACCGCCAATTCCGAGGACGGCAACACGCTCGTCGAGGCACGCGTGAAGGAAGAGGTCGAGCGGTTGACGGCACGCTTCCCGATCTACGCCACGCTCGGCTGATCGGACCGCCATGCGCTGCCCCTATTGCGGGTCACAGGACTCGCAGGTGAAGGACTCGCGCCCCGCCGAGGACGGCGGGGCGATCCGCCGGCGTCGCGTTTGCCCAGACTGCGGCGGCCGGTTCACGACCTATGAGCGGGTGCAGCTGCGCGAGCTGACGGTGTTGAAGAAGTCGGGCCGGCGCGTGCCGTTCGACCGCGACAAGCTCGCCCGTTCGGTTCAGGTGGCGTTGCGCAAGCGCCAGGTCGATCCAGAGCGGGTGGAGCGTCTGATCTCGGGCATCGTGCGCCAGCTCGAGTCGACGGGCGAGGCGGAGGTGACCTCCGACCAGATCGGCCTCTTGGTGATGGAGGCGCTGCGAGGCCTCGACGACGTCGCCTATGTGCGCTTCGCGTCGGTGTATCGGGACTTCCGCGAGGCGCGGGACTTTGCCGCCCTGATCGGCGAGCTGTCGCAGGGGCCTCAACGCGCACCGCCGGTGGATCCGGACGAGGAGGATCCGCGCGAGGCCGCTGGCGAACCGATGCGCGATGCCTGAGGGTCCGTCCGAGCTGGACCGCCGGTTCATGGCCGCGGCGATCCGTCTGTCCGAGCGGCATGTCGGACTGACCGGCACGAACCCCTCGGTCGCGACGCTGATCGTGCGCGACGACGGCGATGGCCCGGTGATCGTCGGGCGGGGCGTGACGGCCGAGGGCGGCCGGCCGCACGCCGAGACGCAGGCCCTCGCCGAGGCCGGCGCGCGTGCCCGCGGCGCCACCGCCTATGTCACGCTCGAGCCCTGCGCCCATCACGGCCGCACGCCGCCCTGCGCCGAAGCACTGGTCGCCGCCGGCATCGCGCGCGTCGTCTCGGCGGCGGCCGATCCCGATCCGCGAGTCAGCGGCCGGGGCCATGCGATCCTCACCGCGGCCGGACTCGCGGTGACACCCGGTGTGATGGCGGCCGACGCAGGCCGTCCCATGTCCGGCTATCTCTGCCGGCTGACCCGCAAGCGCGCCGAGGTCACGCTGAAGCTCGCGCTGTCGTCCGATGGCTGCCTCGGCCGGATCGGGGCCGGGCCGATCGCGATCACGGGTCCGGTCGCCAACGCCCAGACGCATCTCTTGCGGGCGCGGCACGACGCGGTGCTGGTGGGGGTCGGCACCGTGCTGGAGGACGATCCTCAGCTGACCTGCCGGCTCCCGGGGCTGGCCGACCGCTCGCCGCTGCGCATCGTCATCGACCCCGGCTTGCGAACCCCGCCGACGTCACGGCTCGCCGCAACGGCGCGCGAAGTGCCCACCGCCTTCGCGACGCTCGGCGCGGCTCCGGCGGCGCAACGCCGGGCGCTCGCCACCGCCGGCTGCGACTTCATCGCCTGCGAGGCCGACCCCGCCACCGGCCTGGTGGCGCTGCCGGAACTCCTGGAGGATCTCGCCGCGCGCGGCATCGCGAGCGTGCTGGTCGAGGGCGGACGCCGCACCGCCGCGGCGTTCCTCGATCAGGGACTGGTCGATCGGCTGGTGCTCCTCGTCGGTCCGCACGCCATCGGACCAGGCGGCATCGCGGCGCCACTTGATCTGACGTCGGCCCGTCGCGATTTCCGGCTCGAGCGGGAAGCCTGCTACGGGGCCGATCGCATGTATGCCTTCACACGAAAGGATCGATGATGTTCACCGGCATCGTCACCGACATCGGCCGCATCGCGAGCGTGCGAGACCTCGATGTCGGCCGCCGCTTCCGCGTTGCGACCACCTACGAGCCGGATACGATCGCGCTCGGTGCTTCGATCGCGTGCGCCGGCGTCTGCCTGACGGTCACCGCTCTACCCGAGGCCGGCGCGAACGATCGCTGGTTCGAGGTCGAGGCCTGGGAGGAGGCGCTGCGGCTGACGACCGCCGGCGGGTGGGCCGAAGGCACGCGGATCAATCTCGAACGTTCGCTGAAGCTCGGCGACGAGCTCGGCGGCCACCTCGTCTCCGGTCATGTCGACGGTACGGCGACTATCGTTGCGGTCGAGCCGGAAGGCGAGGCGGTGCGCTTCCGCATCGAGGCACCGTCCGAGCTGTCGCGCTTCGTGGCCCGCAAGGGCTCCGTCTGCCTCGACGGCACCTCGCTCACGGTCAACTCCGTCGAGGGCCACCGGTTCGACGTGCTCCTCATCCGCCACTCGCTGGAGGTGACGACGTGGGGCGAGCGGCAGGTCGGCGACAGCGTCAATCTTGAGGTCGATCAGATTGCGCGCTATGCCGAGCGCCTGTTCGGCGACACCTCGCGTTGAGAAGCCGTCGCTTTCCGTAATTCGCCCGCCCGCTCATCGCTCGGATCGCCTCGCGTCCGTCGCGCCGCCGTCCGCTGTTTCGAAAGTCCGCCATGTCCACCCAGCCGCACCTCCTGATCGTCGAGGCCCGCTTCTACGACCACATCGCCGACCATCTGCTCGAGGGTGCCACGGCACGGCTCGATGCGGCCGGCGCCACCTATGACGTCGTGACGGTGCCCGGCGCGCTGGAAATTCCCGCCGCGATCAGCTTCGCACTCGACGGCGCGAACGAAGACGGCGTCGACTATGACGGCTTCGTCGCGCTCGGCTGCGTCATTCGCGGCGAGACCTACCACTTCGAGATCGTCGCCAACGAGTCGGCCCGGGCGCTGACCGCACTGTCGGTCGACGAGAGCCTGGCGATCGGCAACGGCATCCTCACGGTCGAGAGCGAGGAGCAGGCGCTGGTGCGGGCCCGCCGTGGCGACAAGGACAAGGGCGGTGGCGCCGCTGAGGCGGCACTGGCGATGATCGCGCTCCGCCGCAAGCTGGGAGCCTGACGCCATGTCGGATGCCGCGCCTCGCGTTCCGCGTCCCGCCAACAAGCGGGGCGCCGCGCGTCTCGCCGCCGTTCAGGCGCTCTACCAGATGGATGTCGGCGGCACGACGCTGCTCGAGACCGTGTCGGAATACGAGAGCTTCCGGCTCGGCCGCGAGGTCGACGGCGACCAGTACCGCGAGGCGGATGCCGCGTGGTTCCGCGACGTCGTGTCCGGCGTGGTGCGCAACCAGACCGAAATCGATCCTCTGATTCACACCTCGCTAACGGCCGATTGGCCGCTGGCGCGCCTCGACACGACCCTGCGGGCCATCATGCGGGCCGGCGCCTACGAGATCGGCCACCGCAAGGACGTGCCTGTGGCGGTCATCGTCACCGAATATGTCGACATCGCCCGCGCCTTCTACACCGAGGACGAGCCGCCGCTGGTCAATGCCGTGCTCGACCGGATCGCACGGCGCGTGCGCGGCGAGGGCCGGGGCACCTCGTGACCGCGGTCCCGGGCGCCCCGGGAGCGCCGCTGGCCGGCCGCGGGGCCTACCGCAACGCCTATGTCCTTGCGGCCGCGCAGGCCGTCGTCGGCGCCGCCGCGCCGGTGACGATCGCCTCGGGCGGTCTCGCCGGCCTCTGGTTGCTCGGCGATGCGAAGGACCTCGCGACACTGCCCGTGACGGGCTTCAACCTCGGCGTCGCGCTCGGGGCGCTGCCGGCCGCCGCACTGATGCGCGCCATCGGGCGGCGCTACGGGCTGATGGCCGGCGCCCTGGTCACCGGAATCGGCGGGTTGGCAGCGGCGCTGTCGCTCTTCGCGGCTGGCTTCTGGCCGTTCGCCGCGTCGCTGATGGCGATCGGCTTCGGCGCCGCTTTCGTGCAGCAGTACCGCTTCGCCGCACTCGACGGCCTCGCGGTGCCGCTGCGGCCGCGCGCCGTTTCAATCGTCCTCACCGGCGGCCTGTTCTCGGCGGTCATCGGGCCGCAGCTGGTGCGCCTCTTCCGGGATGCCTTCCTGCCGATCCCGTTCGCCGGTGCGTTCGCCGGTCTCGTCGCGCTGTCGCTCGCCGGCGTGCTGATCCTGTCGCTGCTGCGCGTGCCCGAGGCGGCCGACACCGATGCGGGCGAGAATCTCGCACCGGCCCGCCCGCTCGGGGCGATCCTGCGCCAGCCGCACTTCGTCGCGGGCCTCGTCTGCGCGGTCGGCAGCTACGCGCTGATGAGCTTCGTGATGACCGGCGCGCCGCTTGCCATCGTCGGCTGCGGCCTGCCGGTCGACGTCAGCTTCCTCGGCATCCAGTGGCACGTGCTCGCAATGTTCGCGCCAAGCTTCGTCACCGGCCGGCTGATCCAGCGCTTCGGCAAGCACGCGGTGATCGCGACAGGCCTCGTGCTCATCGCGGCCAGCGCCACGGTCTCGCTGTCGGGCCTGGCCGTCTGGAACTTCTGGGTCGGTCTCATCCTGCTCGGCCTCGGCTGGAACTTCGGCTTCATCGGCTCGACCGCGCTCGTCGCCGAGAGCTATCGCGCGTCGGAGAAGAGCAAGGCGCAGGGGTTTCACGACTTCGTCCTGTTCGGCTCGGTCGCCGCCGCCTCGTTTCTCTCCGGGCGCGTGCTGAGCGCGGCCGGCTGGGCGGCAATGAACCTCGCCGTCTACCCGATCGCCGCCCTCTGCCTCGTCGTTCTCGCCGCGGAGTATGCCACCGCTCGGCGCCGTCTCGCACGGGCGGCATAGAACCTTACGTCAGCTTGACGAGGGTTTACCCTCAGGTAACCTCCCCTCGCTGTCGCCTGCAGGCTCCTTCGAGCCGTCGGTGGAGGCAAAGCGAACGGCCGGCAATGCACCGGCCGAGGAGGGTGAGGGAGGCCTATGAGTACAGTTCTGTTGCTCGTGATCGCGTGCGGGGTCCTGTCGATCGTCTATGCCGTCTGGGCCACCCAGTCGGTGCTGGCCTCCGATGCGGGCAACGCCCGCATGCAGGAGATCGCCGGGGCCATCCGCGAGGGGGCCACCGCCTATCTGACGCGCCAGTACACCACCATCGCGGTGGTCGGCGCGATCGTCTTCGTGCTTTGCTGGGCGCTGCTTTCGGCCTATGCCGCCGCCGGCTTCCTCATCGGGGCCGTTCTGTCCGGCCTCGCCGGCTTCATCGGCATGAACGTGTCCGTGCGGGCGAACGTGCGCACCGCGCAGGCCGCGTCGCGTTCGCTCGCCGCCGGCCTCGGCATCGCCTTCAAGTCGGGCGCCATCACCGGCATGCTCGTGGCCGGTCTCGCGCTGATCGGCGTCGCCGCCTACTTCTTCGTGCTGACCGGATCGTTCGGCCTCGCGCCGTCCGACCGGTCGGTGATCGACGGTCTGGTGGCGCTCGGGTTCGGCGCATCCCTGATCTCGATCTTCGCCCGCCTCGGCGGCGGCATCTTCACCAAGGGCGCCGACGTCGGCGGCGACCTCGTCGGCAAGGTCGAGGCCGGCATTCCCGAGGACGATCCGCGCAACCCGGCCACCATCGCCGACAACGTGGGCGACAATGTCGGCGACTGCGCCGGCATGGCGGCGGACCTGTTCGAGACCTATGCGGTGACCGTCGTCGCGACGATGGTGCTCGGCGCGATCTTCTTTGCCGGCAGCGACCGGGTGGAGACGGCCATGGTCTATCCGCTCGCCATCTGCGGGGCCTGCATCGTCACCTCGATCGTCGGCACCTTCTTCGTGCGGCTCGGCACCAACGGCTCGATCATGGGCGCGCTCTACAAGGGCCTGTGGGCGACCTCGCTCCTGTCGATCCTCGGCCTCGGCCTGGCCACCTGGCAGACCGTCGGCTTCGGCGATGTCGGCCAGAGCAGCGCCGGCACCGTGATCAACGGGCTCGACCTCTTCATCTGCGGCGTCATCGGTCTTGCGGTGACGGCGCTGATCGTGTGGATCACCGAGTACTACACAGGCATCGGGTTCCGCCCGGTGCGCTCGATCAGCCAGGCATCGGTATCCGGCCACGGCACCAACGTCATCCAGGGCCTCGCCGTCTCGCTGGAGGCGACGGCGCTGCCGACGCTGGTGATCGTCGCGGGCATCGTCTCGACCTATCAGCTCTCCGGGCTCTACGGGACGGCGATCGCGGTGACCTCGATGCTCGGCATCGCGGGCATGATCGTGGCGCTCGACGCCTTCGGGCCCGTCACCGACAATGCCGGCGGCATCGCGGAGATGGCGGGTCTTCCGCCGGAGGTGCGCAAGTCCACCGACGCGCTCGACGCGGTCGGCAACACCACGAAGGCGGTCACCAAGGGCTACGCCATCGGCTCAGCCGGCCTCGGCGCCCTCGTCCTGTTCGCCGCCTACAACTACGATCTCGAGTACTTCGTGCGTGAGGCGCAGGCGGGCAACGGCTTTGCCTACTTCAGGGACGTGACGCCCGACTTCGCGCTGACCAATCCCTTCGTGGTGGTCGGCCTTCTCCTCGGCGGTCTCATCCCCTTCCTGTTCGGCGGCATCGCGATGACCGCCGTCGGGCGGGCCGCGCAGGCGGTGGTGATCGAGGTGCGGCGGCAGTTCAAGGAGGCGCCCGGCATCATGGAGGGGACCGAGCGGCCGAACTATGCCCGTGCCGTCGACATGCTGACGCGTGCGGCGATTGCCGAGATGGTCGTCCCGTCGCTGCTGCCGGTGCTGGCGCCGATCGTGGTCTTCTTCGCCGTCGACCTGATTGCCGGCAAGAGCGAGGCCTTCTCGGCGCTGGGCGCGATGCTGCTCGGCGTCATCGTCACCGGCCTCTTCGTCGCGATCTCGATGACCTCCGGCGGCGGCGCCTGGGACAATGCGAAGAAGAGCTTCGAGGACGGCTTCGTCGACAGTTCGGGCGCGCGGCACTTCAAAGGCTCGGATGCGCACAAGGCCTCGGTGACCGGCGACACCGTCGGCGACCCCTACAAGGACACCGCCGGGCCGGCGGTCAATCCGGCGATCAAGATCACCAACATCGTCGCGCTCCTGCTTCTCGCCGTGCTCGCGCACGGCTGAGGTCGAACGCCGCCGACACCGGCGCGGGCCTGGCGGCCCGTGCCTGGAGCGGATGCAGCGCGAGCGCTCTGGGCTCGACGCTCAGCGCTTCTGGTTGGTAAGCGTGTCGACGATGCTGCTGTTGTTCGGGCCTTCGTCGGAGAGGAGGCCGCCGAGGAAGCTGGCATCCTTGCCGCCGGTGGCGGTGGTGCGCGAGACGAAGTCGAAGACCTTGCCGTCCTGCAGGCCGTAGTTGGCCAGCCGCTCGACCCTGCCGTCCTTGTCGAAATACACCGCCAGCACGTGCTGGTCGACGATGTGCGGCCGCATGAAGGCGACCGGGCGAACCCGCTTCTGCGAGATGTAGTAGAACACCTCGTTGTCGAAGGTGGCGGTGGTCGATGGCGATCCGAGTGCCAGCAGGACCTGCTCCCGGCTTGATCCGACGGGGACGAGCGACAGCTGCTGCTCGTCGATGACATAGCCCTGGTTGAAGGTCTCGGCGGTGTTGCAGCCGGTCATCATGAGCGACATCGCCAAGGCCGAGGATGCGAGCAGCGGCAACTGGATACGAACAGCACGGAACACGCTCGACATCTCCTCAGGTCCTCACCAACACGGCCGGGATTACCATCGACGCGAATGCGTCCTTTTGGCGTCAGCGACCGCAACGGGTCGGCGGCGCAACGGGTGCCCGGGAAAAGGGCAGGGCTTGAGTAAAGCAGTCGGGCACGCGTTGCAATCGCGGGGCGGTCGTGCGAGGCGAGGCGCTCGGCACGACGGCGGGTGGAATGTTCGAGCGGTTCAGGATCAGGCGGCGCAATCGCGAGATCGTCGACGCGCTTTACGCGCAGATCGTCGAGCAGTCGCGTCAGCCCTGCCTGTTCACGCAGATGGCCATTCCGGACACGGTGATGGGGCGCTTCGAGGCCCTCTCGATCCACGTCTTCCTCGTGCTGTTCCGCTGCAAGCGCGTAGCGGCCCTGCAGCCTCTCGCGCAGGACCTCGTCGACCGCTTCATGACCGATCTCGATGGTTCCATCCGCGAACTCGGCATCGGCGACCAATCGGTGCCCAAGCGCATGAAGCGGCTGGCGGCGATGTTCTACGCGCGGGCCGACGCCTATGATTCTCCGCTGGAAGCCGAGGACCGGGACGCGCTGGCTCGAGCGCTCGCCGCGCGGATCGCCGTGCCGGAGTCGAGCCCGGATGCCGCCCGCGACATCGCATCCTATATGTTGAAGCGTAACAGCGAACTGAGGGCGCTCGGCGACGACCGGATCCTGAGCGGCCATCTGTCGAGCGAGGTCTGAGCGATGTCGTCCTCTGCATCTGCCGAAACCGGCACGCCCCTCGACGTGCATGTACGGGTGCGCAGCCTTCCAAAGGAGGGCGCGCCGGTGGTCTTCGAGGCGGACGAAGACGAGCGTGGAGCGCTCGCCGCCCGTCTCGGCATACCGAAGGTCGAGCGGATGACGGCCGATCTGCGTGCGCAGCCCTGGCGGGGGGAGGGCGCGCGCGTCATGGGCCGGCTGCGGGCTGAGGTCGTGCAGACGTGTGTGGTGACGCTGGAGCCGGTGCCGCAGTCGATCGACGAGGCCGTCGACCTGCGCTTCCTGCCCGAGCCGGGCCGGCCGAAGCGGCTCGACTCGCTGGGCGGCACCGAGCTCGATCTCGATCCGGAGGGCGACGACGCACCGGAGCACTTCACCGGCGACCGCATCGAGCTCGGCGAGATCCTGACCGAGCTTCTGGCGCTCGCCCTCGATCCCTATCCGCGCGCGGCCGGCGTCGACTTCGAGGCGGTCGATACCGATCCAGAACCGGACGGCGGCAAGGTTTCGCCCTTTGCCGGCCTCGCCCGGCTCCAGAGCGGCGATACCCCCGACGACTGAGATGGCGATGGTTGCCACGTGCGGCAAAGCGGCTATCTTCGCGCCGCTGCCGGTGGCGGCGACCCGAGAGTGAGTTCAGTGCAGCGATCTTCCGATATCACGGTCTCCCTGGATGCGATGGGCGGCGACCACGGCCCGAGCGTCGTCATTCCCGGCGCCGAGATCGCCCTGCAGCGCCGTCCGGAGCTACGCTTCGTGATCTTCGGTCGAGAGGATGCCGTCATGCCGGTGCTCGACCGGCACCCGAAGCTGCGCGAGGCTTCCACCTTCCAGCACTGCGACGTGGCGGTGCGGATGGATGACAAGCCGTCGCAGGCGCTTCGTCA
This sequence comes from Mangrovibrevibacter kandeliae, assembly GCF_024519155.1. Lineage (GTDB taxonomy): Bacteria > Pseudomonadota > Alphaproteobacteria > Rhizobiales > Rhizobiaceae > Mangrovibrevibacter > Mangrovibrevibacter kandeliae. The sequence continues at coordinate 926,588 of NZ_JANIFJ010000001.1, forward strand.
GGGGCGCAACAAGTCTTCGATGTGGCGCACCATCGAGGCGGTCAAGCTCGGTGAGGCGGATGTCGCGGTGTCGGCCGGCAACACCGGCGCGCTGATGGCGATGGCCAAATTCTGCCTGCGCACCATGGCGAATATCGAGCGGCCGGCGATCGCGGCGATCTGGCCGACGCTGCGCGGTGAGAGCATCGTACTCGACGTCGGCGCGACGATCGGCGCGGACGCACAGCAGCTGATCGACTTCTCGGTGATGGGCGCGGCGATGGCTCGCGCGCTGTTTCAGATCGAGCGGCCGACCATCGGTCTCCTCAACATCGGCGTCGAGGAGGTGAAGGGTCAGGACGAGATCCGCGAAGCCGGCCGGCTTCTCAAGGAATCGGAGATCGCGGGTCTCGATTACCGCGGTTTCGTCGAGGGCGACGATCTCGGCAAGGGCACCGTCGACGTCGTCGTCACCGAAGGGTTCACCGGCAATGTCGCGCTCAAGACCGCCGAGGGGACGGCCAAGCAGATCGCCGCCTATCTGCGCGCGGCGATGAGCCGCACGCTGCTCGCCAAGCTCGGTTACATACTCGCCAAGAGCGCCTTCGACCGCCTGCGCGACAAGATGGATCCGCGCAAGGTCAATGGCGGCGTCTTCCTCGGGCTGAACGGCGTCGTCATCAAGAGCCACGGCGGCACCGACGCCGAGGGCATCGCGGCGGCTATCGACCTCGCCCATGCGATGGCCCGGCACGGCCTGCGGCAGAAGATCGAGAAGGATCTGCATGAGTTCAATCTGCGTCTGTCCGACAGCGCTGCCCCGGACGCATCGGAGCGCCGCTGAATGAGTGACCTCCGATCGGTCATCCTCGGCACCGGCTCGGTGCTGCCGAAGCGGATGATGTCGAATCTCGACTTTGAGGGCGTCGTCGAGACGTCCGACGAGTGGATCCAGCAGCGCACCGGCATCCGGACCCGCTACATCGCGAGCGAGGACGAGACGACGGTGTCGCTCGCCGAAGGCGCGGCCCGCCGCGCGCTCGAGGCCGCCGGCCTCGTGCCTGACGACATCGACCTCATCGTGCTCGCCACCGCGACTCCCAACAACACCTTTCCCGCCTCGGCCGTGCAGGTCCAGCACCGGCTCGGCATCCACGGCGGCTTTGCTTTCGACGTCGCCGCGGTCTGCTCGGGCTTCGTCTACGCGCTCACCACGGCGGATTTGTACCTGAAGAGCGGGATGGCGCGGCGCGCGCTGGTCATCGGCGCCGAGACCTTCTCGCGCATCCTCGACTGGGAGGATCGCACGACCTGCGTGCTCTTCGGCGACGGGGCAGGCGCGGTGGTCCTGCAGGCCGAGAGCGGCGACCATGGCATCATCGCGTCCCGGCTTCGCGCCGATGGGTCGCACGAGGAGAAGCTCTACGTCGACGGCGGGCCGTCGACGACCGGGTCGGTCGGCAAGCTGCGGATGGAAGGCCGGGAGGTCTTCAAGCATGCCGTCGGCATGATCACCGACGTCATCGAGGACTGCTTCGCGGCAGCCGGCGTGGCGGCTGACGACCTCGACTGGTTCGTGCCGCACCAGGCGAACCGTCGGATCATCGAAGCGTCGGCCAAGAAGCTCGGCATTCCGATGGAGAAGGTGGTGGTGACGGTGGACCGGCACGGCAACACCTCGGCCGCCTCCATTCCGCTGGCGCTCGACGCGGCCGTGCGCGACGGGCGCGTGCGCCGCGGCGATCTCGTGATGCTCGAGGCGATGGGCGGCGGCTTCACCTGGGGCGCGGTCCTGCTGCGCTGGTGAGTTTTTGAAACTTGATTAAGGTCGGCGTTGGCGTATGGTTGATTGGCCTTGTCCGCTGCAGCCGCGGGGGCGGTGCTGCATGGACGCGCACTGGTGGTAGGGGACACGTATGGGAGACAAGACGGTCACGCGAGCCGATTTGGCAGAGGCGGTCTTCCGGAAGATCGGTCTATCGCGGACCGAATCAGCTTACCTCGTTGAAACAGTGCTCGAGGAGATCTGTTCCACCATCGCACGCGGCGAGTCCGTGAAGATCTCCTCGTTCGGCTCCTTCCTCGTGCGCGAGAAGAACGAGCGGATCGGACGCAACCCGAAGACGGGTGAGGAAGTGCCGATCTCGCCCCGGCGCGTGGCGATCTTCAAGCCGTCGAACGTGATGAAGGAAAAGATCCTTTCGGCTCATTGCGAGCGCAAGCCGGAGGACGACGGCGAAGCGGCCGAGCTTCTGCGCGCGGCCGAGTGACGACAGTCGGTTGACCCACGAACATGAGTGACAAGAGCGTCGACGCCTTCCGCACCATCAGCGAGGTCGCGGAGGATCTGGACCTGCCGCAGCACGTGCTCCGCTTCTGGGAGACGCGCTTCGCGCAGATCAAGCCGATGAAGCGGGGCGGGGGTCGACGCTACTATCGGCCCGACGACGTCGAACTGCTGAAGGGCATTCGCCACCTTCTCTACGTCAAGGGCTTCACGATCCGCGGTGTCCAGCGGATCCTGAAGGAAAACGGCAACCGCTTCGTCATGGCGATCGGCGCCGGCGATTTCGGTCTTCTCGACCGCGTGCAGACGCCGCCCCCGGCCGCCTCCGCAGATACGGACGAGCCGGCCGCAGCCGACGTCCCCGCCCCGAGCGGCGTAGCGGACGCCGATCTTCTCGCGGCCGACGCGCTTCCGCCGGCCGAACGCCGCAAGAGCTTTGCCAGCCTCATGCGCCGCGAGCGGGGCGCCGAAACTCTTCCGCGCGAGGCGACCGACAAGCTGCAGGAGGTCATCATGGACCTCCTCGAATGCAAGCGGCTGCTCGACCAGGTCCGCTGAGGCGCGCCTTTCGCCATCCCTATCGCTGCAAAGCCGGTTCGTCCGGCTCGGGGAAGTCTTGTCCAGCGTCGGTCGTGCGCACGGACAGGCCCGCAGCGGCCATTCGCGCAGGTTCTTCGAAAGCCAGCGCCAATTTTCTCGGAGCTGATCGAAAGCGTCATTGAGCATCTTAGGAAAGTGTTTTCGTTCTCCTTGCTAGCCTGATTGGGATCGGAGGGACGGGATGCAGTCGAAGCAGGTGGTCTCGCGCGGAACGGACCCGCTCGTCGTGGGGCTGCGTGTCTTCGTGTGCGTCGTCTGCGTGGCCTTTCCGCTGCTCGTCCTCGCCTACGAGTTCAACGTCCGCGACAGCACCCTGGGGAAGGCCGAAGAAGGCGCGCAGCTGACGGCGCAGGCCCTGTCGCAACATGCGAACGACACGCTCGAGACGATCGACGTCGTCCTCACCGGCCTCGCCGAGACGCTGGATGCCGCTGACGGCGGATCGCCCGACATCTGGGCGCTCGGCCAGTCGCTCGCCGCGCAGCTCCGCCAGGCGCCCCGCATCCGCAGCGTCGCCGCCTTCGACCAGAGCGGCAAGCTCAAGCTGTCGTCCGACTTGCAGGTCCCGGACTGGTACGACGTCTCGAAGACCGACTTCTTCGCGCAGCTGCGCGACGGCTACGGGACCGACATCGTCTTCGGCCGGCCGATCGAAAGCGCCGGCGACGGCCGCTGGATCCTGCCGGTGGCCCGGCGCCTGACCCGGCGCGACGGCAGCTTTGGGGGCGTGCTCGTGGCCACCGTCCGCAGTGCCTATTTCGCCGATTTCTACAAGGTGTTCGCGCGCCAGCCTGGCCTGATCGTCTCGCTCTTCTCCGGAGACGGAACGCTTCTCGCCCGCTATCCGACCATACCCGGCGACATCGGGCGCAGCGTCATGGACGACGTCTGGCGCACGCAGGTGCTGCCGCAGACCTCGGGCACGCTGCGACTCAACTCGCCCATCGACGGCGTCGAGCGCCTGTGGGGCTTCAGCCATGCCGGTTCGTTTCCCGCGATCGTGTTCACCGGCGTGACTCCGTCGAGCGTCCTGTCGCACTGGCTGCGGGAGCTGGTCGTCGGCATGGCGATCAGCGTGGCGATCGCAGGCCTCCTCGCGTATTGCGGCTTCCGGCTGATCGATCAGGTGGCCGAAGCCCGCTCCTCCGAGAAGCGCTACTCCGTCCTTGCCGGCGAAGATGCGCTGACACGCCTCAGCAACCGCCGCAGCTTCGACGAGGAGCTGCGCGCCAGCTGGGAGCGGGCCGGCAACCTGCAGCGCCCCCTCTCGCTCCTCCTGATCGACGTCGACCACTTCAAGCTGTTCAACGACACGCACGGCCATCAGGCCGGCGATGCCTGTCTGCAGGCGCTCGGGGAGGCCTTCCGGCGCTGTCTGCAACGGCCGGCCGACTTCGTCGCGCGCTACGGCGGCGAAGAGTTCGCCGTGATCCTGCCGGACACCGGCGAGTTCAGCGCCCGCGTGGTCGCAGAGCGCATCCGATTCGCGGTGCTGGAGCTGCGGCTGCAGCGCGAACCCGTCGACAGGCAGGCCTATGTCACCGTCAGCATCGGAGGCGCAACCTGGCGTGCCGATTCCGATGGTCACGGCAGTGCCAGCGATCTGGTGGCTGCGGCCGACCAGGCGCTCTATCGGGCAAAACGGCTCGGCCGCAATCGAAGCGAGATGGTGCGGACGCTGACGGTCGAGAGCGCTGCGTGACCACGGCCGATTGCCCGGCTTGCAAAGAGGCTTTCCGATTTTGGTGAGACTGGTCGGAGCGAGAGGATTTGAACCTCCGACCCCCTGAACCCCATTCAGGTGCGCTACCAGGCTGCGCTACGCTCCGACGCCGCAAACACCTAGTGAAAACAGGGATCGGACGCAAGCCGAATCGGCTGATCCGGAACGCGGGGCGCGGCAAGTCACGGCCGGGCGGCGGCGCGCTTCAGTCCAGCGGCGGCGGGGGACAACCGTCGATCACGGCCTCCACCGCAGCCGCGATCGACAGCAGCCGCGCATCCGCACCGAGCGGCCCCATCAGCTGCAGGCCGACCGGCAGACCGTCGCTGAGGCCGCAGGGGAGGCTGATCGCGGGATGGCCGGTCATGTTGGCAAGGCCGCTGGCCAGGACCTCGCCCTCTTCGCCCTCGACGAACTCCGGGTCCTCGTGGGGAGCGACGAAGGGCACGCTCGGACTGGCAAGAACGTCGACCGTTGCGAACAGCGCCTCCACCGACTCGCGCAGTTGCGCACGGCGACGCTGGGCCCGCACATAATCGATGGCGGGCAAGCGCAAGCCGGCCTCGATCTGCGAGCGGGTGCCCGGCGCGTAGCCGTCCGGGTTCTCGGCGTAGAGGTCGGCATGGATCAGCGTCGCCTCCGGCAAGAGCACCGTGACGAGGTCGCGGTTGGCGTCCTCGAGCCTGGGAAGCGAGATGTCGACCAATGTCGCACCCCGCTCGGACAGCGCCCCGAGTGCCTCGGAGGCGGCCCGCCGCACGCCCGGCGAAACCACCGCCATATCGAAGTGACGGCGGACGACGCCGATGCGCAGGCCGGTGAGCGGGAGAGGCGCGAGCGGCATCGGCTGTCCGACAAGGCCGGCAAGCGCCAATGCCGAATCGTCGACCGACCGGGCCAGCGGGCCGGCATGGTCGAGCGACCAGGACAGGGGAAACACCCCGCCGAGCGGCACGAGGCCGAAGCTCGGCTTCAGCCCGACGATGCCGCAATAAGCGGCTGGAATGCGGATCGACCCGCCGGTGTCGGTGCCGATGGCGAGCGGCACGATGCCGGCGGCGACGGCCGCGGCAGACCCGCCGCTGGAGCCACCCGAGGTCCGGCTGGGGTCGTGCGGATTGTTGGTCTGGCCGATCTTAGGGTGGGCGACGCCATAGGCGTATTCGAGGAGATTGGTCTTGCCGAGAATCACGGCGCCGGCGGTCCGCAGTCGGGCGACCAGCAAGGCGTCATCGGCGGCCATCGCCGGCTGGCGAACCTGGCTGCCATAGCCGGTCGGCGTGCCCGCGACCTCGATCAGGTCCTTGATCGCGATCGGCACGCCGTGCAGCGGGCCGCGGTCGCGCCCGTCGGCCATCTCCTGCGCACGCGCATCGGCCTCGGCGAGCGCCGCCTCGCGCATCGGCTCGGCGAAGGCGTTCAGCCGCGGCTCCAGCCGCGCCATGCGGGCGAGGGCGGCCTCCACGACCGCCCGCGGCGTGAGACGGCCGGTACGGTAAGCCTCGCCGAGCGCGCGAACGCCAAGACCGGCCGTGTTCTCGCTCATGCGGCCCGCATCTCCGTCGCCGCGAGCCGCTGCAGGAGACGGGCCCAGCCGACCATCCCCTTGCGGAAGTTCTCGAGCCGGAAGAACTCGTTCGGCGCGTGGTAATCCTCGTCTGAGGTCGAGAACGAGAAGAACACCATGCCGCAATCGAGGTGCTTGCGGAACACCGCGCCGATCGGGATGGTCGCGCCCATGGCGACACGAAGCGGCTTCGCCCCGAGAAGCTCCCCGAACAGATCCTCGACGACGCGCAGCGCCGGCAGGTCGGGATCGAGGGCGAAGGCCCTGCTGCCCGGACCGTGGCGCTTCACCTCGAGCGTATAGCCGGTCGGTTTGACCGCCTCGAGGTGTCGCTTGATCGCCGCGATCACCGCATCCGGCTCCTGGCCTGCCACCAGGCGGCAGGTGATCTTCACGAAGGCCGAGGAGGGAATCACGGTCTTGGTGCCGGCGCCCTGGTAGCCACCGCCGATGCCGTTGAACTCGAGCGTCGGGATCAGCCATTGCCGGATGAGGAGCGTCTCCGCGTCCGGCAGCGGGTCCGGGCGGGGCGCGCCAATGCCGTCGAAATAGGCGCCGGGGTCGAAGCCGGCGGCCCGGATGGCATCGAGGATGGCCGGATCGGGCGGCGTCGCCGCGTCGGCAAAGCCCGGCACGGTGACCATCCCGTCGGCGTCGTGCAGCGATGCCAGCATCCGGGTCAGGGCGCGGATCGGGTTCGGCGCGCTGCCGCCGTGGCGGCCGGAGTGGAGGTCCTTGGCGGCGCCGCTCAGCGTCACGTCGAGCGCGACGAGCCCGCGGCTCGCGACGGTGACGGACGGCAGGTCGGCCCGCCACATCGCGCCGTCGGCCGACACGACGAGATCCGCCGCGAGGCGCTCTTTGAGACGCGCGACGGTCGGCTCGAAGTTCGGACTGCCAGACTCCTCCTCGCCTTCGAGGATGATCTTGAGATTGAGCGGCAGGCCGCCCTCGATCTTGCCGAAGGCTTCGGCGACGAGGATCGGGATCAGCGCCGGGCCCTTGTCGTCGGACACGCCGCGCGCATAGAGGCGACCGTCCCGAATATCCGGTTCGAAGGGGGGCGTCGTCCACTTGTCCAGGGGATCGGGCGGCTGAACGTCGTAGTGCCCGTAGACGAGCACCGTCGGCTTGCCCGGCACCGTGCACCATTCGGCGACGATCGCCGGGTGGCCGCCGGTCTCGACGAGATCGACGATCGGGAAGCCGGCGCGCCGCAGCCGCTCGGCGAGGAGGTTGCTCGCCTCGGCTATGCCGTCGCGGTAGGCGGGATCGGTGCTGACGCTCGGGATGCGGCAGAGGATCTTCAGTTCCTCGATCGACTCCGCCTCGCGCTCCAGGAGATAGGCCTCGACCGCGTCGCTCATTTGCCGCCGTCCACGCTGAGCACCTGACCCGAGATCCAGCCAGCCGCCTCGGACGCGAAGAACATCACCGCGTTTGCGATGTCGTCGGGCGTGCCGAGGCGCTTCAGCGCGATGTTCTGGATGAGCTTCGCCTGCCCCTCTTCGCCCATCGCCTCCCACTGCCGCTCGGTCGTCGGGTTGGAGCGCACGAAGCCGGGCGCGACGTTGTTGACCGTAATGTTCCAGGCACCGAGCTCGTGCGCCAGCTGGCGGGTGAGGCCGATCTGGCCGGCCTTGGCGCTGGCATAGGCCTGGATGCCGGTGAGGCTGATGCCGAGGCCGGCACCGGAGGAGATGTTGACGATCCGGCCGAAGCGCCGACGCTTCATCGCGGGAGCGAGCGCCTGGGACAGGTAGAAGGCGCCCGAGAGGTTGACCGCGAAGATCGCCTCCCAGTCGCCCTGCGAGATTTCCTCCAGCGGCCGCCCGACCTGCCCCAGCACGCCGCCGGCGCAATTGACGAGAATGTCGACCGCTCCGTCCGCACCGGTCAGTTCGCCCGCCAGCCGGCCGATCGCCGCCCGGTCGGTGACGTCGAGCCGGTGGGCGCTGCAGGCCTCGCCGGCAAGCGACGCCGTCTCGGCGAGCTTGTCCTCGAGGATGTCGCAGGCGATCACTCTGGCGCCGCGTGCGGCGAAGGCGACGGCGATGGCTCGGCCAAACCCGTGGGCCGCACCGGTGACGAGCGCGGTCCGGCCGTCGAAATTGAAGCTCATGCTGCCGTCTCCCGTGCAGTCCCGATCGTCGCAAGCTCGTCGAGGTTCTCGCGGACCAGCGGGCGCGTTCCGTCCTCGATCTCGTGGATCATGGCGATCAGCCGTGTCGTGATCGGGGTCGCGACCCCGTGCATCGCGCCGTAGTCGAGGATCGGCCCGAGCTGCGCATCGACCTCGGTCTTGCGTTTGCGCACGGCGAGATCGCGCCAGATGCCGCTATGCGACTTCAGCGAGCGCCGGTTGTGCGCCACCATCTCGTCGAAGGAGCGGCTGGTCTCTTCTGCCGGAGCGGTCGGCAGGAAGGCCGTGGGGTCGAAGCCGTTGAAGGCCTCGGTCCGGATGTCGGCCGCCAGCGCGACTGCGCCGACTTCGTGCGCGAGGCGCGTCAGCACCGGGCGGTGGCGCGGGTCGTCGAGGATGTCGGCAATGCTGTCGTCGGTGACCGCCGTGCCGAAGAGAAGCGCGCCGTAGATCAGCTTGCCCCAGAGATAGCCCTCGATGTTGTCGGTGAGGATCGCGCGCTCGTCGAAGCGTTTGAGGAGGTCGAAGATCGCCTCGACGCGTACGCTCTTCGAGCCGTCCATCTCGCCGATCACGACCGCGCCCCTGCCGCTGTAGTGGACGAGGCCCGGCTCGAGGTAGTCCGCGCCGAAATTGACGAAGCAACCGATGGTGCGTTCGAGCCCGACGACTTCGGCGATCACTTGCTCGTTGAGGCCGTTCTGTGCCGAGACGACGTAGCCGTCCGCGGCGAGATGCGGCAGGAGATCGCGCACGGCCGCGTCGGTGTGGTGCGCCTTCACGCACAGATACGCACGGGAGAAGGTGCCCTCGAGGTCCGAAGGAAGGACGGCCGGAGCCCGAACGGTGTCTTCGAAGATCGGGCCGGCGATCGACAGGCCCTTCGCGTTGATCGCCTGCACGTGCGCCTCGGCGTTGTCGACGAAGACCACCTCCTCGCCGGCGCGCAGGAACGCCGCGCCAAGGGTGCCGCCGATCGCGCCGGCACCCCAGATCAGGATCGGCTCGCTCACGCCCAGGGCCCTTCCATCAGCGCGCGCGTCTCGGCGACGGCGACCTCCCAGATGGCCAGCATCTCGGCGTCCGGCTTCTCGTAGTACCCGCCGAAATTGCCGTCGCCGAGATAGCTGCGCACCGCCTGCGGGTCCATCACCCGCATCCGGTCGAACTCGATCATCGGCTTCATCTGCGAGGGCTGCGTGACCCCCTCGAGCCGGGTCCAGGGGAAGTTCTCCATCCAGGACGCGTGCGAGGCGACCGTGTCGACCTCCTGCACCTTGGCGAAGGTCTTCGGCGCGTTCCACCAGTTGTGGAACTTCACCGCGCAGCCCGGATTGTCGGCCATCCACTCGATCGCAAGGCTGCCCGCCGGCTGGTTGCCGCCATGGCCGTTGACGATGAGGATGCGCTTGAAGCCCTGGCGCTTCAGGCAGTCGAGGATGTCGCGCACCACCCGAACATAGGTTTCGATGCGCAGCGAGATCGAGCCGGGATAGGCGAGGAAGTACGGCGTGACGCCGTAGGCCTGGACCGGAAAGACCGGAATGCCGAGCGGCTCGGCGGCATCGAGCGCCACCTTCTCCGACAGGATCGAATCCACCGAGAGCGACAGGCCGGCGTGCTGCTCGGTGGAGCCGAGCGGCAGGATCGCGCGGTCGTCGGTCTTCAGATAGGCCTCGATCTGATGCCAGTTGGTGTCGGAAATCTTCATGATGCTTGCCTTTCCTCGGAAGATGGGTCGTCGCTGCCCCTGAGCAGCGGCTGGACGATCCGCTCGATGTCGGCGGGATCGGGAATGTGGCGATATTCGATGGCCGGGCGCTCCGGTCCGAAGCGCTGCAAGACGCCTTCCGCGCCGCTCGCATAGACGATGACGTCGCAGCGCTCGATCAGGGGCTCCATCTCGGGCGCGTCGAGCGTGGCGGCGGTGATGTCGGGCACGTGCGGGGCAAAGCGCTGCACGCCTGCCTTCATGATCGGCAGGAAGTCGGGAAAGCGCGAGATCACGCCGAGCTTGAGGAGCGGGTCGAGCGAGGCGAGGGCGCGCCGCGTCTCCTCCGATGGGATGAAGCGGATCGAGACGACCTTGGTGTTCGGCAGGAGCGCTGCGACCTCGCGCTGGCGATTGACGAAGGTGATGGCGAGGTCGGCAGCCTCGGCCCGCACCTTCACCTCCGGCCGTCGCTGGATCGCCTCGACCGTCAGGGGCTCGACTGTGGCAGTTTCGCCGAGCCGGGAGGCGATGAAGCGGGCGTAGCTCGCGGTTGCCTCCGGGAACAGCCCGACCATGATCACCGAGACGCGGCGCCCGAGACTGGCGCGGTAGAACATCCGGGCGTTGACGAGCGAGGCGAGGTCGCTGGCGCGGATGCCCATGGCCAGACCCTCGTCGATCAGCGAATCGATGTGCTGGCGCAGCTGCACCGCCTCGGGCCGGGCGGCCAGCCGAGCCTGGCGCGTGTTCGCGACGAAGGTGCCCGAGCCCGGCCGCGCCTCGATCACGCCGGCGGCCTTCAACTCGCGATACACCTGGCTCACCGTCATCGGCGCGACGGAGATGCGCTCGGCGAGGTCGCGGACGGAGGGCAGGGCTTCGCCCGCCTTCAACTCGCCGCAGGCGACGCCGTATTCGATGAGCCCCTTCAGCTGCAGCCGAATGGGGACGGGCAGATCCCGATCGATGTGGAAGTTCATCGAAGCGCTCCAACTGTTATGGAGCGGTAGCACGGTCTTCGCGTGCTTCACAAGGCAGCTGGTCCGGCCGAAAATGCGCAAATAACGGGCTTAACAGCTCAAAATCTGGGCAGCGGATGCATCCGAACTTCCGTTGACTCCGGGCCGCTGAGCCGCCTAACGTTACAGTGTGCTATGACACTCACCTCGCAGAGGCAGCGCCATGAACACCCTTATCAAGTCCGCTTTCGCCGCCGCACTTCTCCTTGGCGCCAGCTCCGCCGCGCTCGCCGTCGAACGGGGCGGCACTATGACCTATGGCCGGTATGCCGACAGCCTCTTCCTCGATCCGGTGCTGAACGACGCGAACGTCGACATCTGGATCCTGTCCAACCTCTACGACACTCTGATCCTGCCGTCCGACGACGGCAAGGGGCTTGTGCCGGGCCTCGCGACCGAGTGGAAGGTTGCCGACGACGGCATGGCGGTCGACTTGACCCTGCGTGACGGCATCATGTTCTCCGACGGCTCGCCGATCACGCAGGACGACGTCATCTGGTCGCTGAAGCGCGCCGCCAACCCGGACAACGGCATCTGGAACTTCCTCCTGGTCGCCGTCGACGACGTCGTCGCCAACGGTGACAAGGGTATCACCATCAAGCTGAAGCATCCGGATCCGGCGATCCTCGCTGCGCTGACCGTGTTCAACGCGGCGATCATGCCGAAGAAGCAGTTCGAAGCCTCCGAAGGCGCGACCGACGCCGACAAGGCGAAGGCCTTCGCCGAGCATCCGGTCGGCTCCGGTCCCTTCGTCCTGAAGTCGTGGGAGCGCGGCTCGACGATGGAGCTCGTGAAGAACGAGCATTACTGGGCCAAGGGCGAGGACGGCCAGCCGCTGCCCTATCTCGACGGCATCACCTTCGAGCTGTTGCCGGACGACGCCACGCGCATCCTCAAGCTCCAGTCGGGCGAGATCGACGGCGCCGAGCTGATCCCCTATGCCCGCGTCGACGAGCTGAAGAACGCCTCGGGCATCAACATGGAGATGTTCCCGTCGACCCGCATCGCCGACGTGATCATGAACGTGCGGCCGCAGATCGAGGGCAAGGACAATCCCCTGTCGAACGAGAAGGTTCGCCAGGCGATGAACTACGCCGCCAACAAGGAGGCGATTATCCAGATCGTCACCCATGGCGTCGGCACGCCGATGTCGTCCTACATGTCCTCGGCGACCCCGCTGCACACCGGCGAGGGCGCGGTCTTCCCATACGACCTCGACAAGGCCAAGCAGCTGATGAAGGAGGCCGGCTTCGAGAACGGCTTCTCGACCTCCATCCTGGTGCTCGCCGGCAGCCAGGACGAGATCGGCACGGCCACCGCGCTGCAGCAGATGTGGGCGCAGATCGGCATCAAGCTGGAGCTCCAGCAGGTCGACAACGCGACCCGCACCCAGAAGTATCGTGATGGCGTGTTCGACATGCGCGCCGGCGCATGGACTGACGACATCGCCGATCCGAACGAGATCACCTCCTACTATGTCTACTCGAAGAACATTCAGGCGGTGCACTCGGGCTGGAAGAGCGACCGGGCCGACGAGCTCTTCGAAGCCTCGCAGAAGGAAACCGATCCGAAGACGCGCGCCGACCAGTACGCCGAGATCCAGAAGATCTACAACGCCACGGGCCCGATCATCCCGCTCTACGAGACGCCGTATCCGGTGGCTCTGAACGAGAAGGTCCACGGCTTCCTGCAGATCCCGCTCGGCAACAACGTCTTCCGCGCGGCTTGGATGGACAAGTAACGGGGCATCGGCGGCGGAGCGCACGCTCCGCCGCCGCACCTTCCTGAGTCAGACGGATCGGACCCGGCCACTTGGCGTTCCTGAGCTTCATCTTCCGCCGCCTCCTGCAACTGATCCCCACCCTGGCCTTCATCCTGGTGGTGATCTTCGTTCTCGTCCGCATGCTCCCCGGCGATCCTGCAAGCGCCATCCTCGGCGACCGGGCGCGGGACGCGGACGTGACCCGGATCAACGCCGAACTCGGCCTCGACCAGCCGATCCCCGTGCAGTTCGGGATCTTCCTGAAGAACATCGCCACCGGCGATCTCGGCAACTCCATCCACTTGAAGGTCTCGGTGGCCAGCCTGATCGCCGATCGCCTGCCGGTGACCCTGATGCTCACGGCGATGGCCGCGCTGATCGCGCTGGTGCTCGCCGTCCCGCTCGCCTTCGTCGCCGCGACCCGGCAGGGACGGGTCGCCGACAACTCGATCCGCGGCGCCTTCCAGGTCGGGCTGTCGATGCCGGTCTTCTATGTGGGCCTCATTCTGCTGACCGTCTTCGGTGCGCAGCTGCGCTGGTTTCCCGTGGGCGGCTTCGGATCGAGCTTCGTCGACCATCTCTATCATCTGTTCCTGCCGGCGCTGACCCTCGCGCTCAGCCTCGCCGCGATCCTGATGCGCAACCTGCGTGCCGCGATCATCGGGGTCGTCGATGCCGAGTATGTCGACTTCGCCAGGGCCAAGGGCCTGCGCTCGCGCCTGATCATGACCCGTCACGTGCTTCGCAACGCCCTGATTTCCACCGTCACGCTGTTCGGCCTGCAGGTGGGCACGCTGCTCGGCGGTGCGGTGATCACCGAGACGGTGTTCGCGATCCCCGGTGCCGGACGGCTGATGATCGATTCGATCTACGGGCGCGACTATCCGGTGGTGCAGGGCCTCGCGCTGGCGCTCGCGGTGATCGTGTCGCTCACCTTCCTTCTGACCGACATCGTCCAGGCCTGGCTGGATCCGCGGGTGGCGCGATGAGCACGACCGTTTCTTCACCCGGCACCGGACGTCGCCGGCGCCTGCGTCTTGGCCGCCTGCCGGTCACGCTGATCGCCGGCGGTCTGATCCTCCTCGCCAGCCTGGTTCTCGCCATCGTTCCGTCGGCCTTCGCGCCCTACGATCCGATCGCGATGGACTACATGGCGATCCTGTCGCCGCCGAGTTGGGCGCATCCGTTCGGCACCGACAGCTTCGGGCGCGACGTCCTTGCCCGTGTCATCCACGCCTATACGATCGACATGCAGATCGCGGTTTTCGCAACGACCGGCCCGCTGATCGTGGGCGTCATCGTTGGGGCTCTCGTCGGCTATGCCGGCGGGGTGGCCGAGGCGATCTTCGGCCGCATCGTCGATGCGGTGATCTCCTTCCCGTTCCTCGTCCTCGTCATCGCCATCGTGGCGGTGCTCGGGCCCGGGCTCGGGAACATGTACATCGCCGTCGGCGTCATCGGCTGGGTGTTCTACGGCCGGCTCGTCGCCGGCGAGGTGAACGTCCAGAAGCGGCTGGATTATGCCGCCGCCGGGCGGGCCATGGGCTACACGCCGGGGCGGATCATCTTCCGCCACCTCTTGCCCAACGCCATCACGCCGGCGATCGTCTACTGGATGACCGACATGGCGCTCGCCATCCTGCTCGGCTCGAGCCTCGGCTATCTCGGCCTCGGCGCGCAGCCACCCGCAGCCGAATGGGGCGTGCAGATCGCCGACGGCAAGAACTTCATGTCGACGGCCTGGTGGATCTCGGTCTTTCCCGGCGTTGCCATCGTCATCACCGGCCTCGGCTTCTCGCTCTTCGGCGACGGGCTCGCCGAACTCCTGAGGACGAAGAAATGAGCGCCGCTCTCGATACCGGCTCTGCGCCGGCCCTCTCCGTGCGCGACCTCAGCACGACGTTCCAGACGCCGCGGGGACCGGTCACCGCCGTCGATGCGGTCTCCTTCGACGTCATGCCGGGCGAGGTCCTCGGGCTCGTCGGCGAGTCGGGGTCCGGCAAGAGCGTCACGCTGCGCTCGCTGATGCGCCTCGTCCATGCGCCCGGAACGGTGTCCGGCGCGGTCAGCTGGAAGGGGCGGGATCTCGTCGCGATGTCCGCACCCGAGCTGCGCAAGGTGCGCGGCGGCGAGATCGCGATGATCTTCCAGGAGCCGACGAGCGCCCTCAATCCGGTGCTGACCGTCGGCCTGCAGATCGAGGAGAACCTCAAGGCGCACACCAGTCTCGACCGGAGCGCACGCCGGAAGCGCGCCATCGAACTGCTCGACCTCGTCGGCATTCCGGCGGCCGCCAGCCGGCTCGACGATTATCCGCATCAGTTCTCAGGCGGCATGCGCCAGCGCGTGATGATCGCAATCGCGCTTGCTAGCGATCCGAAACTCTTGCTCGCCGATGAGCCGACGACGGCGCTCGACGTGACGATCCAGGACCAGATCCTGAAGCTGATCCTCGACCTTCGCGACCGCTTCGCGATGAGCGTCGTCCTCGTCACCCACGACCTCGGGGTGGTTGCCGCGACCTGCGATCGCATGGCGGTGATGTATGCCGGCCGGATCGTCGAGAGCGGGCCGGTGGTCGATCTCTTCCGCGAGCCGCATCACGCCTACACGCGCGGCCTCCTCGGCTCGGTGCCACGGGGTGGGGCGGAGCGCACGCAGCTCCTGTCGATCGAAGGCACGCCGCCGAGCCTTGCCGCGATCCCGCCCGGCTGCGCCTTCAATCCGCGCTGCTCCTTTGCCACCGAGGTCTGCCGGCGCGACCGGCCGGCGCTCGCCGCGTACGCGCCGGGTCGCTTCGTGGCCTGCCACCATCACACCGAGGTTGCCGCGGCCGGAACGGCGGTGGCGGCATGAGCGCCGCAAAGGAGCCTCTGCCGCTCCTGCAGATCGAGGAGGCGGTGAAGCGCTTCCCGATGCCGCAGGGCATCCTCGACCGCCTCGCGGGTCGGCCGCCTCGGGCCGTCAATGCGCTGAACGGGGTCAATCTCGCCGTGCGGCGCGGCGAGACGGTCGGCATCGTCGGCGAATCCGGCTGCGGCAAGTCGACGCTCGCCCGCTGCCTGGTGCGCCTGCACGAGCTCGACGACGGGCGCATCCGCTTCGACGGCAAGGACGTCGCCGAGTACAGGGGTGCGGAGCGGCGCGCCTTCAACCGGCGCGTCCAGATGATCTTCCAGGACCCGTACTCGTCGCTCAATCCGCGCATGCGGGTGCGGCAGATCCTCGGTGAGGCGCTGTCGGTGCACCGCGTCCGGCCTCCGGCCGAGATCCCCGGCCGCATCGCCGAGCTGCTCGAGCTGGTGCGCCTGCCGCAGGACGCGGCCGACCGTTTCCCGCACGAGTTCTCCGGCGGCCAGCGCCAGCGGATCGGCATTGCCCGGGCGCTGGCGGTCGAGCCAGACGTGCTCGTCGCCGACGAGCTGGTCTCCGCGCTCGACGTCTCGGTGCAGGCGCAGGTGGTCAACCTGCTCTTGCAGCTGCAGGAGGAGCTGCACCTCACGGTCGTCTTCGTCGCCCACGACCTGCGGCTGGTGCGGCATATCTCGCACCGGGTCGCAGTGATGTATCTCGGCAAGGTGATCGAGGTCGGGCCGACCGAGGCGCTCTTCACAGCGCCCCGTCATCCCTACACCAAGGCGCTGCTCGACGCGGCGCCGGAGCTCGATCCGACGCGGCGTACGCGCGTCGCTGCGGCGCGCGGCGAGCTGCCGAGCCCGCTCGACCTGCCGCAGGGCTGCCTGTTCAACACGCGGTGCCCGCATGCCTTCGACCGCTGCTTCGCCGAGCGCCCGATCCTGACGCCGCGCGGCCCGGAGCATCGCGCCGCCTGCCACCTGACCGACTTCGGCCTGCCGCAGGCCGATCCGGCGTCGGTCGCGGCCGTCGCAGCGCCCGCACCCCTTTCCCTCTGATCCAAGGGTTCTTTCGTGAGCTATGCCGCCTTCGAAGCCGAGACCGCCCGGCTGAACGATCTCCTGTGCACCGCAAATCTCCTCTCCTGGGACGCGCGGGTGATGATGCCGCCGGGCGGGGTCGAGGCGCGCGGGGCGCAGATCGCGACGATCACGAGCGTCGCCCGGGACATCGCGACCGGCGAGGCGATGCGCCGGGCCATCGACGGCGCCCTCGACGAACTCCATGCAGCCGGCGAGGATGACCTGCGCCTGCGCGCGGTCCGCACCGCCGCAGCCGGGATCGAGACGCTCGGCCGCATTCCCGCGGCGCTGGTGTCGGAGGCCGCGCTTCTCAAGACCACCGGCAATGCCGCCTGGGCGAAGGCCCGGGCCGAAAACGACTTCGCCGCCTTTGCGCCGGTGCTGACGCGGATGATGGCGATCCAGCGCGAGATCGCCCACGCCGTCGGCTTCTCGGCCCATCCCTACGACGCGCTGGTGGCGACCTACGAGCCGGGGATGGACTGGGCGCGGCTGCAGGGGCTCTACGGCGAGCTGAAGGCGACGCTCGTGCCGCTCCTCACCGAGGCGCTGGCCGCGCCGCAGCCGGACACCGCGCTGCTCGAGCGGGCCTTTCCGATCGAGCGGCAGAAGCGCTTCTCGAAGGCGATCGCCGCGCGCATGGGCTACGACTTTTCGCGCGGCCGGCTCGACGACACCGTCCACCCGTTCGAGATCTCGTTCACGCGCGGCGACGTGCGCATCACCGGCCGCTTCCGCGAGACCTGGCTGCCGGGCGGCCTGTTCGCCGTCTGGCACGAGGCCGGACACGGCATGTACGAGCAGGGGATCGACCCCGCCTTCACCCGCTCGGCCTTCACCACCGACTTCGTCAATCTCTACGCGGTCGGCGGCACGAGCTTCGGCATGCACGAGTCGCAGTCGCGGCTCTGGGAGAACCGGGTCGGCCGCTCGCGGCGCTTCTGGGCGCTGAACTTCGACGCGCTGCAGGCCGAGTTCCCCGAGCCGCTCGCCGGCGTTACCGCGGACGGGTTCTGGCGGGCGGTCAACGCCGCGCGGCCGAGCCTCATCCGGGTCGAGGCGGACGAACTGACCTACGACCTCCACATCATCCTGCGCTCGGAGATCGAGGCGGCGCTGATGACGGGCGACCTCGCCGTCGCCGACCTGCCGGCGGTCTGGGCGGAGAAGGTGAAGGCCTATCTCGGGCTCGAGGTGCCGAGCGACACGCAGGGCGTCCTGCAGGACGTGCACTGGTCGTCCGGCATGGTCGGCTCGTTCCCGACCTACACGCTCGGCAACGTCATGGGCTCGCAGCTCTTCGCGGCGGCCTCCGCTGTGCCGGACGTGGCGGCTGGCCTCGAAGGGGGCGACTACGCGCCGCTGCGCCGCTGGCTCGGCGAAAACGTGCACCGGCACGGACGCTCGCTGACCCCGGACGAGATCCTCAACCGGGCGACCGGCCGAGGGCTCGACACCGCCCCGTATCTGAAGGATCTCACCGACAAGGTCGCGCAGCTGAAGAGCGTTGACTGACGCGGGTCTGGTCAGGCCGGCCGGCCGTCGATCCAGACGCCTTTCAGCTCCAGGTCGGACGTGAGATGGACGAGCGACGCCCGTGCGCCGGGCTTTATGCTGCCCAGTACATCGCCCTGGCCGACCGCCTCGGCCGGATAGAGCGAGGCCATCCGCAGCGCCTCGTCGAGCGGCACGCCGACCTGCCGGTGCAGGAAGACAATCGACGCCAGCATGTCGATGTCGGCGCCGGCGAGCGTGCCGTCGGCGAGCGTCAGGCGACCGCCGGCGCGGTGAATCGTCCGTCCGTTCAGCGTGAAGCTCGTCATGTCCGTTCCGATGGTCGACATGGCGTCGGTGACGAGGAAGATCCGGCCCGGCCCGCGCTTCGACCGCAGCGCCACCCGGATCGCGACGGGATCGACATGGAAGCCGTCGGCGATCAGCCCGACGTCGAGCGGGCCGTGGTCGAGGGCGTTGCCGACCATGCCGGGCTCGCGGTGGGCGAGGGGGCTCATGGCGTTGTAGAGATGCGTCACGAGCCGCGCGCCGGCCTCGGCCGCCTCTCGGGCGAGTGCCGCTCCCGCGTCGGAGTGGCCGAGGCTCACGAGGACGCCCGCCTCGGCAAGTCGCCGGATCTCAGCCGGCGGCACCGTCTCCGGCGCGAGCGTCGTCATCAGCACCGGCAGATGCCGCGCTGCATCGGCGAGGGTTGCGAAATCGGTCTCCTCCATCGGCCGGATCAGACTCGGATCATGCACGCCCTTCCTGGCGATGGAGAGGTGCGGCCCCTCGATGTGGAGGCCGAGGAAGCCGGGGACTCCGGCCTCGGCCGCCGCGCGCCCGGCGTCGAGCGCCCGGCGCGTCACGTCCGGGCGGTCGGTGATCAGCGTCGGCAGCAAGGCGACCGTGCCATAGCGTGCATGCGCCCGGCAGATCGCCGCGATGCCGTCGATGTCGGGCTGGGCGTTGAAGAGCACGCCGCCGCCGCCGTTCACCTGGAGGTCGACGAAGCCCGGTGCGAGGAAGCCGCCGTCGAGCCGCACGTGCTCGATGGCTTCGGGAAGGGCGTGCGAGGGCCGAATGCCGTGGATGCGCCCGTCCGCCGTGACGGTGAGGGCCGCATCGTCGTGCCAGCTCTCGCCGTCGAAGATGCGGGCACCGGTGAAGACGGTTGCTGCGGGCCGCTCCATCAGACCGTCTCCGTCACCTTCTTCAGATGCGGCGGCGCGTCCGGATCGAGGCCGCGCCGGCGCGCCAGCATCTCGATGAAGCCGTAGAAGCTCGCGATGAGCACCAGAGGGTCCGTGAGAGCGTGCCCCGTGGCGGCAAACGGCAGGGTGGTCGCACCGGCGGTGGACGCCGTGGCGAAGACGTTCGCACCCTGGCCGGCGACCCGCGCGACGCTTTTGGCCATCGAGGCCTGCGCGGCATCGCGCGCGATCAGCGCGATCACCGGAAAGCCGGCCCGCACGATCGCGACCGGTCCGTGCATCACCTCGGCGCCGCTATAGGCTTCGGCGTGCACCCCGCAGGTTTCCTTGAACTTCAGCGCGGCTTCCATGGCGATGGCGTGGGCGGGACCGCGGCCGAGGATGTACAGCGACTCCTGTCCGTCGAGCGCTTCGGCGAGCGGGGTCCAGTCGCAGGCGATCGCCTGCTCGAACGCATCCGGCAGCGCCGCGAGCGCCGCCTGCAGCGCCGTATCCTGCTGCCAGCGGGCCAGCACCGCGAGGCCGGCGACGACGGAGGTGACGAAGCTCTTGGTCGCCGCGACGCTCCGCTCCGGGCCGGCCTTGATGTCGACGACCCGGTCCGCGGCCGCGCCGAGCGGCGACGCCGGCGCATTGGTCAGCGACAGGACCGTCGCCCCGCCTGCGCGGGCGGCGCCTGCGAGCGCGACGATGTCGGGGCTCTGGCCGGACTGCGATATGGCGATGCAGGCCCCGCGCGCCAGCTTCAGCGGCGCGTGGTAGATGGAGGCGATCGACGGGCCGAGCGAGGCGACCGGCACGCCGGCCGTCAGCTCGATGGCGTATTTCAGGTAGGATGCGGCATGGTCGGAGGAGCCGCGCGCGACGGTGGCGATGACCGCCGGATCGCGCTCGCGCAACGCCGCGCCGGCCGCGGCGAGATCGGCGTCGCCCTCGCTCAGGAGGCGGCGGACGGCGGCGGGGATCTCCGCGATCTCGCGGCGCATGAAGGTCGGATCGGTCATCTCGGGGCCTCGCTCGGCTTGGGGGTGTCGGTGCTGGTCGCGGAGGGCATGGAGAGCCGCAGCTCGGCGACGAAGTCGTAGGCGTCGGCCCGGTAGATGGAGCGGGTGAACTCCACGACCTTCCCGGTCGAGAGATAGGAGGTCCGCTCGATGTTGAGGCTCGCCGAACCGGGCACCACGCAGAGCAACCCGGCATCCTTTTCGTTCAGGAGTGCGGCCGAGATCCGCTGGATGGCACGCACGGGGCGCATTCCGGCCGTCGCGAGCGCCGCATAGAGCGAGCCTTCCACGGCCGCCGGATCGGGCAGCGCCGTGGTCGAGAGCGCCGCGCGCTCGATCGCGAGCGGTTCGCCGTTGCCGACGCGCAGTCGCGCCACCCGCGCCACCCGCTCGTTGGAGAACAGGCCGAGCGCCACGAACTCCTCGGGTGAGGGCGGATAGATGCCGCGGTCGAGCCAGACCGAGCGCACCTGGATGCCGCGCGCGGCCATGTCCTCGCTGAACGAGGTCAGTTCGGACAGGGATTGCTCGACGCGGCCGATCCGCGGGGCGACGAAGGTTCCCGAGCCGTGGCGCTGGAACAGAAGACCGGCGTCGACGAGATCCTGCACCGCGCGACGTACGGTGACGCGCGAGAGGGCGGTGCGCGCGGCGATCTCCCGCTCGGCCGGCAGCGCCTCGCCCTGACGCACGAGCCCGCTCCGGATCGCCTCCTCGATCAGCCGCTTCAGCTGCAGGTAGCGAGGACCGGCGGTTCCTGTGGCGAAGGAGCCCGGCGAGAGGAGAGCGTCGAGCGTGGCGCTCATGTGGTGCTGCCTGCCGAGGACGCCGCACCCGCGGCGGCCATCGCGACCGCACCCTGCAGCGCATCGCCGATTGGCGGCTTCAGGCGCTGCAGGTAGGTGTCGGACAGACGTGCGGCATAGGTCGGTGCCAGCCCGCCGAGCAGGCAGATGCGGTCCGTGTCCGGCGCAACGATCACGGCCAGCATGCGCTCGATGTCGCGCCGGCCGGCCTCCAAGATGTCCTCGGCCACGCCGTCACCCGCAGAGGCGGCCTCGACAATCGACGGGGCGAAGCTGCCGTAGAAGCCGGGCGTCGCGTCGCGGACCTGGTCGACGATGCGCCGCGGGTCGCCGTCGAAGGTTTCCATGACCCTGTCGGTGAGCGGGCTGCCGGGGCGCACGCCGTCAAAGGCGAGGAGCGTCTCCTCCAGCAGCTGCCGTCCGATCCGCGCGCCGCTGGCGAGGTCGCCGACCTGAAAGCCCCACCCGCCGACGGAGCGGACGGTTCCCTGCCGGCGCACGAAGAACACCGAGCCGGTGCCGAGGATGGCGATGACGCCGTCATGCGGACCGAGCGCGCCGTGCAATGCGATGAGCCCGTCGCTGACGACCCGGCTTTCGCGAAACGGCAGCATCGAGCGCAGCACCGCGGCATGGCGGCCGACATTGCCGCCGGCGAGGCCCAGCACCGCCGCAGCGGTCCCGAGCACGTCCATCGAAAGGTTCGCACGCTCGGCAGCCGTCGTGGTGGCCGCGACGATGTTGGCATGCGCGCCTTCGAGGTCGGTGCGGATGTTGGCCGGACCGCTCTGCGCCTGCGCGAGGATACGTCCCGTCTCGTCGCCGATGGCCACTCGGCAGCTGGTGCCGCCGCCGTCGATGCCAACCACATAGGTCATCTCGTGCCTCCTGATCGCGATAATACCAATCTACGACCATTTGCACAGCCGAAAACGCAGGCGCGTCTGAGCTACACGCGTAAGGCATTGAAAAGCCTTAAATCACTTCGGAAACCGCGGAAGACTTTCTTCGCCGCACTGATTCCCACTGGACAGTTGGTATCGATTTGGTCTCAACTGACGGTGAGAGGAATTGAGGCATGGCGCCAAACCGCACGGAAATGCTGCACGACCAGGCCGCGGGGCTCGACATGCTCGAGCCGGCGGATGTCGCGCGGCGTCTGGCGACGGCGCAGTGCGCCGCGGCGGGGGTGGTCGCGGGCGGGGCGGAGGCGCTCGCCGCGGCTGCCGAACTCGGCGCCGCAGCGCTCGCAGGCCCCGGGCGGCTCGTCTATGCCGGGGCCGGCAGCTCCGGCCTGATGGCGCTGGCGGACGCCCTTGAGCTGCCGGGCACATTCGGCATCGATCGCGAGCGGGTGGTCGTGCTTTTCGCCGGCGCGCCGCAGACGCTGAACGCGATGACCGGCGGGGCCGAGGACGACGTCGATCTCGCCGCGTCAGATGTCGGCGCCGCCGGAATCGGTCCTGAGGATTGCGTCATCGCCGTCTCGGCGAGCGGCTCGACGCCCTATACGCTGGCCGCGCTGAAGGCGGCCGGCGCGCGGGGCGCGAGAACGATCGGCATCGCCAACAATGCCGGCGCGCCGTTGCTCAAGGCCGCCGATGCACCGGTGCTGCTCGCGACCCCGCCCGAGCTTCTCGCCGGATCGACCCGGATGGGCGCCGGCACGGCGCAGAAGATCGCGCTCAACGTCCTGTCGACGCTGATCGCGCTGAAGCTCGGCCATATCCATGACGGCCTGATGGTCAACGTGACCGCCGACAACGCCAAGCTGCGCACGCGCGCCGTCGGCATCGTCGCCCGCCTGTCCGGCGCGGGCGAACCGGAGGCGACCGATGCGATCGGGCGCGCCGGGGGCTCGGTCAAGCACGCGATCCTGATCGCCGCGGGTGCCGCCGACCGGGCCGACGCGCATGCGCGGCTGACGCGCGCGGGCATGCGGGTGCGCCCGGCGCTGGCCGGCCTCACAGAGTCGTCCTCCAGCCGCCATGGCGGCGCGAAATCCTGAAGCACATCGTGTCCAACAGGGAGTATCAGGCATGAAGACCGCATTCGCATCCATGCTCATGGCCTCGACCATCATCGCGGGCGTCGCCCCGGCGATGGCCGAGGATGTCTCGCTCACCATCGAGAGCTGGCGCAACGACGACCTGCAGGTCTGGCAGGAGAAGATCATCCCGGCCTTCGAGAAGGCCCACCCAGACATCAAGGTGACGTTCCAGCCGGCCGCGCCGACCGAGTACAACGCCGCCCTGAACGCCAAGCTCGCCGCCGGATCGGCCGGCGACCTCATCACCTGCCGCCCCTTCGACGCTTCGCTCGAGCTCTACAAGAAGGGTTACCTCGCCCCGGTCGACGACGTGAAGGGCATGGAGAACTTCTCCGACGTCGCCAAGGCGGCGTGGCAGACCGATGACGCCAAGACGACCTTCTGCGTGCCGATGGCCTCGGTGATCCACGGCTTCATCTACAACGCCGACGCCTTCAAGGAGCTCGGCGTCGAGCCGCCGAAGACCGAGCAGGAGTTCTTCGACCTCCTGCAGAAGATCAAGGACGACGGCACCTACATCCCGCTGGCGATGGGCACCAAGGACCAGTGGGAAGCCGCCACGATGGGCTACCAGAACATCGGCCCGGACTACTGGGACGGCGAGAAGGGCCGCAAGGCGCTGATCGCCGGCGAGGAGAAGCTGACCGATCCGGACTGGGTGAAGCCGTTCGAGACGCTCGCCAAGTGGGCGCCCTACATGGGCGACGGCTACCAGGCGCAGGCCTATCCGGACAGCCAGAACCTCTTCACCCTCGGCCGCGCGGCCATCTACCCGGCTGGCTCGTGGGACATCTCGGTGTTCAACGCTCAGGCCGACTTCAAGATGGGCGCCTTCCCGCCGCCGGTGCCGGAGGGCGGCAAGTGCTTCATCTCCGACCAGCCGGACCACGCGCTGGCGATGAACGCCAAGACCGCCCACCCCGAAGCCGCCAGGACCTTCCTCGAGTGGGTCGCCTCGAAGGACTTCGCCGAGCTTTACGGCAACGCTCTGCCGGGCTTCTTCCCGCTGACCAACGAGAAGGTCGAGCTCTCCGACCCGCTCGCCAAGACGTTCCTGTCCTGGCGCGACAGCTGCGAGCCGACCATGCGCTCGACCTACCAGATCCTGTCGCGTGGCACGCCGAACCTCGAGAACGAGACCTGGACCGCCGCCGCCAACGTGATCAACGGCACGGTGACGCCGGAGGAGGCCGCCGCGAGCCTGCAGAAGGGTCTCGACAGCTGGTACAAGCCGGGCAAGTAAGCCGCGACCGAAGGGAAGCCGCGCGAACTGTCGCGCGGCTTCTTCATTGAACGGCTCGCAGAGCCCGATCGAAGGACGACCGCCGAGGGATGACCGCCATCGCCACCCGCCGACCCGCCTTCCGCTGGCATATCGTGGTGTTCCTGGCGCCGGCGGTGCTCGTCTACACCGCCGTGATGATCCTGCCGCTGTTCGCCACGCTGCAGCAGTCGCTCTATCGCGAGGTCGACAACCAGACGGTCTTCGTCGGCCTCGACAATTTCCGCACGCTGCTCGGCGATCCGCGCTGGTCGTCGAGCTTCTGGAACGCGCTGTGGAACAACTGCTGGTTCTTCATCGTCCACATGGCGCTGCAGAACCCGATCGGCATCGCGCTCGCCGCGCTTCTGTCCCATCCCAAGCTGAGGTTCGCGAGCGTCTACCGCACGGCGATCTTCGTGCCGACGATCCTCTCCTTCGTCATCGTCGGCTTCGTCTGGAAGCTCATTCTGTCGCCTCTCTGGGGCGTCGCACCTTCGCTGCTCGATCTCGTCGGCCTGAAGGTCCTGTTCGAGCCCTGGCTCGGCGACGAGACCTACGCGTTGACCGCGCTCAGCCTGATCTCGGTCTGGCAGTTCGTCGGCATCCCGATGATGCTGATCTACGCCGCGCTCCTGTCGATCCCGAACGAGGTTCTCGAGGCGGCCGAGTGCGACGGGATCACCGGCATCGCGCAGTTCTGGAAGATCAAGCTGCCGCTCATCCTGCCGTCGATCGGCATCGTGTCGGTGCTCACCTTCGTCGGCAACTTCAACGCCTTCGATCTCATCTACGTGGCGCAGGGCGCGCTCGCCGGACCGAACGGCTCGACCGACATCCTCGGCACGTTCCTCTACCGCACCTTCTTCGGCTTCCAGTTGCAGGTGGGAGACCCGAACATGGGCGCGGCGGTCGCCTCGGTGATGTTCCTGATCATCCTTGCAGGCGTCAGCCTGTACCTCTTCGGCATCCAGACGCGCCTGCGGCGCTACCAGTTCTAGAGGCCGAACCGATGAGCCGCGCCACGTCCTCCCTGCCGCGCACGATCGCTGCCCACACGATCCTGATCGCCTATACGGCGATCGCGCTGTTCCCCGTGCTGCTGATCGTGGTCAACGCCTTCAAGACCAGAAAGGCGATCTTCCGCGCGCCGATGGCGCTGCCGGACGCCGAGAGCTTCTCGCTCGAAGGCTTTCGAACGGTCCTGTCGCAGGGCGACTTCACCGCCTATTTCCAGAACAGCCTGATCGTCACCGTCGTCTCGATCGCGCTGGTGCTCCTGTTCGGTGCGATGGCAGCCTTCGCGCTGTCGGAGTACCGCTTCCGCGGCAGTCGCCTGACGGGCCTCTATCTCGCCCTCGGGATCATGATCCCGATCCGGCTCGGCACTATCGCCATCCTCCAGGAGATGGTGGCGACTGGCCTCGTCAACACGCTGACCGCGCTGATCCTCGTCTATACGGCTCAGGGCCTGCCGCTGTCGGTGTTCATCCTGTCGGAGTTCATGTCGCAGGTGTCGGACGACCTGAAGAATGCCGGCCGCATCGATGGACTGTCGGAGTATCGCATCTTCTTCCGCCTCGTGCTGCCGCTGGTGCGGCCGGCGATGGCGACCGTCGCCGTCTTCACCATGATCCCGATCTGGAACGACCTCTGGTTTCCGCTGATCCTGGCGCCGTCGGAAGCGACGAAGACCGTGACGCTCGGCGCGCAGATGTTCATCGGTCAGTTCGTCACCAACTGGAATGCGGTTCTGGCGGCTCTGTCGCTCGCCATCGTGCCGGTCATGATCCTCTATCTTCTGTTCTCGCGGCAGCTGATCCGCGGCATCACCTCGGGAGCCGTCAAGTGAGCGAGACACCCCCGCTGCGCGTCCTCGTCGCAGGCCTCGGCAACATGGGCATGAGCCATGCGCTCGCCTACGAGGCGATCGACGGGTTCGAGATCGCCGGTCTCGTCAATCGCTCGCCGAAGGCGCTGCCCGAGGCGCTCGCCGGCCACGTGATCCGGCCGGATTTCGACGAGGCCCTGCGCGAACTGGCCCCCGACGTCGTGTCGATCTGCACCTATTCGGATGCCCATGCCGAGCAGGCGATTGCCGCGATGGAAGCCGGTGCACATGTCTTTGTCGAAAAGCCGCTGGCGACGAGCGTCGCCGATGCCGAGCGTGTCGTCGCGGCGGCGAAGGCGAACGGGCGCAAGCTCGTCGTCGGCTACATCCTGCGCCACCATCCGTCCTGGATGAGGCTGATTGCGGAGGCGCGGGCGCTCGGCGGCCCCTACGTCTTCCGGATGAACCTCAACCAGCAGTCGGTCGGTCCGACCTGGCAGACCCACAGGGCGCTGATGCAGACGACCCCGCCGATCGTCGACTGCGGCGTCCACTATGTCGACGTGATGTGCCAGATCACCGACGCCAAGCCGGTGGAGGTGCGCGGCATGGGCCTGCGCCTGTCGGACGAGATCGCGCCGGACATGTACAATTACGGCCACCTGCAGGTGATCTTCGCCGACGGCTCGGTCGGCTGGTACGAGGCCGCGTGGGGACCGATGATCTCCCAGGCAGCCTTCTTCGTGAAGGACGTGATGTCCCCGAACGGCGCGGTCTCGATCGTCATGGACGAGGGCGCGAAGTCGGACGACATCGACACCCACACCAGGACCGCCCGCATCCGCATCCATCGCGCGGCGGCGGCAGACGGACGCTTTGCCCAGCCCGACGAGATGCTGCAGATGGCCGGCGAACCCGGGCATCAGGAGCTGTGCGAGCGCGAGCAGCGCTTCGTGCTCGAGGCCATCCGCACCGGCGCCGACCTGTCTCGGCACATGGAGGACGCCGTCCAGTCGCTCCGGATCTGCCTTGCCGCCGACGAGAGCGTGCGCTCCGGCCGCCCCGTCCATCTCTGACCGCCCTCATCACAGGATCGCCCCTTGGGATCGCTGACGCTCAACACCATCCGCAAAAGCTTCGGACCGATCGAGGTGCTGCGCGGCATCGACCTCGATGTGGCCGACGGCGAGTTCGTGGTCTTCGTCGGTCCGTCCGGCTGCGGCAAGTCGACCCTGCTGCGCGTCATTGCCGGGCTGGAGGACGCGACGTCCGGCCAGGTGGTGATCGACGGCGAGGCGATGGACGGCGTGCCGCCGGCCAAGCGGGGCATCGCGATGGTGTTCCAGAGCTACGCGCTCTATCCGCATCTCAAGGTGCGCGACAACATGGCCCTCGGCCTGAAGCAGGCGGGCGGCAGCGCCTCGGAGATCAAGGCGCGCGTTGCCGAGGCGTCGACGATGCTGTCGCTCGGCGACTACCTCGACCGCCGTCCGGCTGAGCTCTCCGGCGGCCAGCGCCAACGCGTCGCCATCGGCCGCGCGATCGTGCGGCATCCGAAGCTGTTCCTGTTCGACGAGCCGCTGTCCAATCTCGACGCGGCGCTGCGGGTCAACACCCGCATCGAGATCGCCCGGCTCCACCGCGAGCTGAAGGCGACGATGATCTACGTCACCCACGATCAGGTCGAGGCGATGACCCTCGCCGACAAGATCGTCGTCCTGAACGGCGGCCGGGTGGAGCAGATCGGCGCGCCGATGGAGCTCTACAACCGGCCGGCCAATCGCTTCGTCGCCGGCTTCATCGGCTCGCCGAAGATGAATTTCGTCGAGGCCGACCGGCTGGGCCGCCGCGATGCGGCCGCGATCGGCGTGCGGCCGGAGCACATCGCGGTCGACCCGCAGGCGGGCGAGTGGCGGGGAAGGGTGCTGCACGCCGAGCATCTCGGCGCCGATACGGTTCTCTTCGTCGACTGCGAGCGGATCGGCACGATGGCTGTGCGGCTGTTCGGCGAGCACCGCTACCGGGCCGATGACGTCCTGCATCTGACACCCGACCCCAAGCGGCTCTATCGCTTCGCCCCGGACGGAGCGACGCTGTCGGAGCCCTTGGCATCCGAGGCACCCGCCGCCTGACGCGCGGCCGGACGAAGGGTGTCCATGACCGCGCACGCGCTGTCGCCAGACCTGTTCGCCGCGGCGCTGACGCTGTGGGACTTCCACAACGCCGTTGCCCCGCCGCCCGACGGGGCGCGGTTCGATGCGGTGGTCGGTCTCGGCAGCTACGACGACAGCGTCGCCCGCCATGCCGCGGAGCTGGTGCTGGCGGATCGGGCGCCGTGGCTGGTCTTCAGCGGCAGGGAAGGCAACTGGACCGCTGGCGAGTTCGGTGACACCGAGGCAGCGCGCTTCGCTGCCGTGGCGCGTCGTGAGGGCGTGCCGGCGGATCGGATCCTGCTCGAGCCGACGGCCACCAATCTCGGCGCCAATGTCGTGGCGAGCGAGGCACTTCTGCGCGGGCGCGGGCTGTCGCGCACGCTCTGGGTGACCAAGCCACAGACCCGGCTGCGGCTCGCACTTACCTTGCGTCGCCAGACGACGCTGGTCGATTGGAGCGTCACGGCGCCCTCCCGCAGCCTTTCGCAGGCGTTGGACCTGTTCGGCGCCGAGAGGATCCTGGAGGAGATGGTTGGCGACTTCGACCGCGTGCTGGCCTACCCGGCGCGCGGACTGCAGGCCGAGGCCGAGGTGCCGGAGGCGGTGCACGCGGCCGCTGCGGTGGTCGCTGGGGCCGGCTACAACCGCCACCGGCTTTAGCGCGTGTGATGGATGAAACCGACGGCGGCGCCGGATTGGTGGGCGGTGCCCCGCAGGTCGGAGCGCCTCGCCCGGGCGCAGACGGTCGACACTCGTTGGTCGCGACTGGTCACGACATCGTGAGGCGGACGCGTGCGGAGGAGAGGGCGATCAGCTTGGCTTACACTTGATGGCTGTCGGTTTATGTCGGCGCAACTCGTCCCATGTCTAGATTTTCTTCCGGATCGGCGAGTAGAGATCTCCAGCGAGAACCCTCAGTTGTACGTAACTACTTTTTTTGACGACTGAGCTTAACCGCTTTTCAAAGGGTTATGAGCGAATGCTCGTGGAAACACCATTGTGCCCGCGTCCCCCGGGCGCCCCTAGCAGAAAGCGATAGCGCATGGCTCTTTTTCGTTCGGACGCCGCCAACGTACTCGGCGCCATCTCCAAGTCGCTGGCCGTGATCGAGTTCGATCCGACGGGCAAGATCCTGACGGCGAACGAAAACTTCCTGACGACGATGGGCTACCAGCTCGCGGAGATCCAGGGCCGTCACCACAGCATGTTTGCCGCGCCGGACTACGCGAACTCCAACGAATACAAGCAGTTCTGGCAGACGCTGGCGCGCGGCGAAAGCGAGAGCGGCGTGTTCTGGCGCTACGGCAAGGGTGGCCGTGTGGTGGTCATCCGCGCGTCCTACAATCCGGTGCGCGATGGCGGCGGCAAGGTCTACAAGGTGGTCAAGGTTGCGAGCGACATCACCGAGACCAAGCTCGGGGAGCTGGAGACTGCAGCCTGGCGGGACGCGCTGTCGCGCGTGCAGGCGATCATCGAGTTCACGCCTTCGGGCGAGATCCTGAACGCGAACGAGAACTTCCTCACGACGATGGGGTACCGCCTGGAGGAAATCCGGGGCAAGCATCATCGCATGTTCGTCGAGCCGGCCTTCGCCAACTCCGCCGATTACGAGCAGTTCTGGGCAAAGCTGCGCAGTGGCCAGTACGTCGCCGACCAGTTCAAGCGCGT
The DNA here is from genome assembly GCF_024519155.1 of Mangrovibrevibacter kandeliae. GTDB lineage: Bacteria > Pseudomonadota > Alphaproteobacteria > Rhizobiales > Rhizobiaceae > Mangrovibrevibacter > Mangrovibrevibacter kandeliae. The sequence continues at coordinate 956,801 of NZ_JANIFJ010000001.1, forward strand.
CGGCAAGGGCGGCAAGGAGGTCCACATCCAGGCCTCCTACAACCCGATCAAGGATCAGGACGGCAAGGTCTTCAAGGTGGTGAAGTTCGCCACCGACATCACGCTGCGGATCGCCTCGGTGCGGGCGCTGGGCGCAGGCCTGCGGGAACTCGCCCAGGGCGACCTCGAGCAGCAGCTTCAGATGGAGTTCTCGCCGAACTTCCTGTCGCTGAAGACCGACTTCAACGAGTCGATCGAGCATCTGCGCGAGGCGATGCGCGAAGTCGGCGCCCATGCCGCCACGATCAAGGGCGGCGCGGACCAGATCCGTCGCGCTGCGGACGACCTTGCCGGTCGCACCGAGCAGCAGGCCTCGGCGCTGGAAGAGACGTCGGCGACCCTGTCCGAGCTGACGGACACGGTGAAGCAGTCGAGCAAGCGGGCCGAGGAGGCCGGGCAATTGGTCGGGCGCACCAAGGCCGATGCCGAGCGGTCCGGTGTCAGCGTCTCGCGTGCCGTCGAGGCGATGGCCCATATCGAGAAGTCCTCCGAAGCGATCGGCAAGATCATCGGCGTGATCGACGAGATCGCCTTCCAGACCAACCTTCTGGCGCTGAACGCCGGCGTCGAGGCGGCGCGCGCCGGCGAGGCGGGACGCGGCTTTGCCGTCGTCGCCCAGGAGGTCCGTGGGCTCGCCCAGCGCTCGGCGGAAGCGGCAAAGGAGATCAAGGATCTGATCTCCACCTCGCATCATCAGGTGCAGTCCGGCGTCGAACTCGTCGGCGAAGCCGGCAAGTCGCTGCAGGCGATCGTCACCGGCGTCCTCGAGATCGACGGCCTCGTGGCGTCGATCGTGGAAACGGCGCGCTCACAGGCGATCGGCCTCAACGAGATCAACGTCGCGATCGGGACGCTCAACAACGCCACCCAGCAGAACGCCGCGATGGTCGAGGAGACGACCGCGGCCGGCAACGAGCTGGCGACGGAGGCGGGCGATCTCAACAAGCTTCTGGCGAAGTTCCGCACCGGTGCGGCGAACATTCGCCACTCCGGCGGCTACGGTTCGCACGCCCGCGCGGCCTGACCGACGATCGTCGGGGGCAGCCGCGCGCTGCCGCTGCGATGCCGGCTCACAGGAGCGGGCTGATCAGCCGCGCGATGTTCTCGACGACCTGCTGAAGCCGCGGGCGCGCGTTCCAGCGCTCGCGGTCCAGCCGGTCGCTGGTCGCAAGATACTCATCCTCGATCTGCCGCAGCCGCAGCGTGAACTCGCGGCTGTAGACGATGAGGCTGATCTCGGAGTTGAGCTCGAAGGAGCGCATGTCGACATTGGACGAGCCGATGAGGCCGATCCGGTTGTCGATGCTCAGATGCTTGGCGTGGAGGAATTTCGGCTTGAACAGGTCGACCTGCACGCCGGCGTCGATGAGCCCGGCGAAATAAGAGCGCTCCGCGAGATCGACGAGCTTGTTGTCGGTGCGTGCGGAGACAATGAGGTGCGTGTCGACGCCGCGCAGGGCGGCCGTGCGCAGCGCGGTCAGCAACGCCTCGTTGGGGATGAAGTAGGGGGTGACGATCGCCACGCGCTCGCGCGCGCCATGGATCAGCGCGGTGAAGACGTCGTCGATGCGCCCGTCGGGATAGTCGGGACCGCTCGGCAGAAGCTGGGTGACGGTCTCGCCGCAGTGGGGCAGGGGGCGCGGGAACAGCTCGGGCCCGTCGATCCGCTCCAGCGTCTCCAGGAACCAGTCGCCGATATAGGTGGTCTGCAGCATCGCAACGCAAGGGCCGGTGACGCGGGCGACGAGCTCGCGGTTGACGAGGCCCGGCTCGCTCTCCGCCTTGATCAGGTTCTGCGAGCCGACCCAGCCGATGCGTCCGTCGATGACGACGATCTTGCGATGGTTGCGCAGGTCCGCGCGGGTCGCCCTGTTCCAGAAGCGGAAGGGTAGCACGATCCGCATCTCGACCGACGTCCCCTTCAGACGCTTCTCGATTCCCTTGCGAAAGCGGCGCGAGCCGAAGGCGTCGATCAGCAGGCGGCAGGTGACGCCCCGATCCGTGGCCCGCACCAGCGCCTCGAGCACCGCTCCGCCGATCTCGTCGTCGGCGAAGATGTAGTAGAGGAGGTGGACGTGGTGCTCGGCCTTGTCGATGTCGGCGATCAGACGCCGCACGGCGGCCTCGTAGCGTGGCTCGAGTTCGACGGCATTGCCGCCGAGCGACGGCAGGCTGCCGATCGCCTCGGCCAGATGCGCCGCGCGGGTGAGCTCGGCGGGCAACTCGGCCAGCTCCTTCTTGATCGCCGCATCGGCGTCGCGCATCGCCCGGTGGATGACGTCGGGTAGCGCCTTGACCCGCTTGCGGCGCCATCGCGGATGGCGCGAACGCCCGATGGCGAAGTACAGCAACACGGCCGGCAAGGGCGCTACGAAGAATAGCAGCAGCCAGCCCTTGGCCGCATCCGGCGAGCGATAATAGGGAACGATCACGACCGCGGCCAGACGGATCGCCCACTCGGCGGCGAACCAACTCCAGCCCAGCACCTCGCTTGGAATGTCCATGCCCATCCGACCGACGCCGCTCCTGCGGCAGAACGCGCCGCAGCTCGCTTTCAGCCGGCTGCGCGAATGGCGTCAAGATCAGCCTTGGCTCGCGCCGCGAGCGCCCGCCGCTTCGCGGCACCCTCGGTGTCGCCGAGGCGGATATGGGCCCAGACCGGAAGATGGTCGGAGGCGCGGCGCGAGCGCTCGGACTTGTGGACGCCGGAGGCTTCGACGCCGATGTCGAGGCTGGTGATGATCCGGTCGAACGACGCGAAGGGCATGTGCGAGTGAAAGCTCGCGCCGGGTGCCACGACATGGTGCTCGTCGGCGAAGTGGACGAGGCAGCCGCCTTCGGTGGTCCATTCGTTGAGGTCGCCCATCATCACCGTCGGCAACGCGTCTTCCAGGGCCTCCAGATGGTCGAGCACCGCGCGCGCCTGACGCTTGCGCCACAGGCTGACGAGCCCGAGATGCATGCCGACGACCCGCAGCCCGAAGCCGTCGATGTCGAGATCGGCGAGGGCCGCGCCGCGAGGCTCCAGGGCCGGCAGCACGAGCTGCTTCAGACGGATCACCTCGAAGGACTGGCGCACGAGGATGGTGTTGCCGTGCCAACCGAGGCTCTGGGGCCGCGAGCCGAAGGACAGCGCCTTGTAGGGCGTGTCGCGCACGATGTGCTCGGGTGACAGCGACGACGTCCGGGTGCCGAAGCGGCGGTCGACCTCTTGAAGCGCGACGATGTCGGCGTCGATCTCGCTGAGCACGCCGAGGATCTGGTCCGGCCGCCGTCGCCAGTCCGTCCCCACGCTCTTGCGGATGTTGTAGGAGGCGACGCGGACCGTGCGGGTCCTCGGCACTCGTCCGGCCGGACGGCCGTTGTGTTCGCTGTCCCGGTCCGACTGCTCCGCCACTTCGAACTCCGTCACGTCGAGGCCCGTCCGCCGCTGTGCCTATCGCCCACCGGCACCCGCCGGTTTGCAAACCGGGCCGCTGAGCCTAGCTAGGCGCGGACCCTCCCGGTTCAAGAAAGGTGCCGCATGTCCAACGTCCCGATGCTCGACCTCAACGATGGCCGGCAGATGCCGCAGCTCGGCTTCGGTGTCTGGCAGATCCCCGATGACGAGGCGAGCGAGGCGGTGAAGACCGCGCTCGAGGCGGGCTACCGCTCGATCGACACCGCGATGATCTACCGCAACGAGGCCGGCGTCGGGCGTGCGATCGCCGAGAGCGGCGTCGCGCGGAACGACCTCTTCGTCACCACCAAGCTGTGGAACGAGGATCAGGGTTATGACACGACGCTACGTGCGTTCGACGCCAGTCTGGAGCGGCTCGGGCTGGAGCACATCGATCTCTATCTGATCCACTGGCCGATGCCGGGCCGCGGCCTCTACGTCGAGAGCTGGCGTGCGCTGACCGAGTTGCAGAAGCAGGGCAGGGCGACCTCGATCGGGGTCTCGAACTTCATGCCGGAGCACATCCAGGCGGTGGTCGACGCGACCGGCGTCGTGCCTGCGGTCAACCAGATCGAGCTTCATCCGCGCTTCCAGCAGGCCGAGAGCCGGCGCGCCCACACGGCGTTGAACATCGCGACGGAATCCTGGAGCCCGCTCGGCCGCGGCAGGGTGTTCGACGATCCGCTGTTCGTGGAACTTGCCGAACGCTACGGGAAGACGACCGCACAGGTGATCTTGCGCTGGCACATCGACAGCGGGCTCGTCGTCATCCCGAAGTCGGTGACCCCGGAGCGGATCCGGCAGAACATCGACATCTTCGACTTCCACCTCAGCGACGCGGACCTGCGCCGCATCGACGCATTGGATGATTCGAACGGAAGGATCGGCTCGGATCCGCGCACGATGAACGGCTGAGGCCGGGCGCATCGCTCGCCTCTCGGAACCCTGTGCGCCGGCCCGCGGTTACCGGCGCACACGAGGTTCAGGAGTATGAGCGATGACCGACGACGAGGCGCGAATCCGCCAGAAGGCCTACGAACTCTGGGAGGCCGAAGGCCGCCCGGAGGGGCGCCAGGAGGAACATTGGGCCGAAGCCAAGGAGATCGTGGCTCTGCGCGACAGCTTCGACACCACGCTGCGGCCGCTGGACCAGACGATCGACGAGCCTGACGAGCCGGAGTTCATCGCCGAGGAGCAGGGCGACATGCCTGGTCTCGACGACAACGGCGACGGCGCCAAGGGTCCGAGCTGGGACAATGTGCGCGAGCTCGCCGATCAGCGTGCGCTGGAGGTCGAGGACAAGCCGGCCACGAAGAAGCGCCGTCCCCCGCGCGCTTCCTGACCGGCAGCCCGGCACTCTCACATCATCATTTGACAGGAGCCTCACATGGCACGCGAACTTCCTGAACAGCGCGAGTTCGACATGGGCCGCGGCACGGCGACGCGCGGCAACAGCGAGCTCGATCCTTCCGATATCGAACTGGTGGAGGTCGAGCTGCGCGACGACATGCGCGATCCCGCCGATCGGGAGCCGGGAACGCTGGCCGACGACGACGCCCTCTACGTCGACGTCTCGGCCGAGCCGGCCTCGGAGGTCACCGGAACGCTTCCGATGACGGACGACGCCGAGACCGAGGACGGGCTCGACGATCTGGAAGAGGTCGTCCGGGAGGAGGCCGAGGAGCGCCCCCTCGGCGGCCGCGGCGGCTTCAACGGCTGAACGCCTTCGGAAGCGGTCCCGTCAGTAGGCGTTTTTCGACCTCAGCAGGCTGAAGGGCGTGGCGACCAGGATGTAGAAGTCCAGGAGCAGGGACCAGTTCTCGATGTAGACGAGGTCGTGCTCGAAGCGGTGCTTCAGCTTCTCCGGCTCGTCGATCTCGCCGCGCCAACCCTTGATCTGGGCCCAGCCCGTGATGCCGGGCTTGACCTTGTGACGGCCGAAATAGCCGTCGACGATGTCCACGAACGTTTGGTTCTGGCTCGAGATCGCCCGCACCGCGTGCGGTCGCGGGCCAACCAGCGACAGTTCGCCGCGCAGGACGTTGACGAGCTGCGGCAACTCGTCGATCGAACTCTTGCGAATGAACTTGCCGACCCGGGTGACCCGGTTGTCGCCCTTGGTGACGATCTTTGCGGCCGACGGATCGGACTGCTCGTGCTTGAGCGAGCGGAACTTGTAGACGTTGATGATCCGGTTGTTGAAGCCATGCCGCTTCTGCCGGAAGATCACCGGGCCACGCGTGTCCAGCTTGATGGCGATCGCCGTCGCCAGCATCAGCGGCGCGGCGAGCACGAGCGAGATCGAGGCGAAGACGATGTCGAAGGCGCGCTTGGCGACCGCATCCCACTCGTCCAGCGGCCTGTCGAACACGTCGAGCAGCGGCACCTCTCCGATATAGGAGTAGCTGCGCGGCAGGAGCCGGATCTGGCTCGACTGTGCCGACAGGTGGATGTCGAGCGGCAGCACCCAGAGCTCCTTCAGGAGCGACAGCACGCGCTTCTCCGCCGAGAGCGGGAGCGTCACGATGAGCATGTCGATCTCGGCAAGACGCGCGAACTCGACGAGCTGGCGGATGGTGCCGAGCTTGTGGTAGCCGGCCACCATCGGCGGCGAGCGGCGGTCGCCGCGATCATCGAAGATACCGCAGACCCGGATGTCGCTGTCGGGCTGCGCCTCAAGGCTGCGGATGAGGCTTTCGGCGCTCGCGCCGCCGCCGACGATGACTGCGCGCCGCTCGAGAATGCCGTTGCGCCGCCAGCTGCGCAGCCGGGCCCGGAGCAGCAGCCGAGCGCCGAACAACACGGCGGCGCTGCTCGCCATCCAGATGCCGAGCCACATCCGCGACACGTCGTGCTGGGCCTTCATGAAGAACAGCGCGACGGCGATCACCGCCAGCGTCCCGGAAAGGCCAGCCGCAACGCGCAGGCCCTGCTGGCCGAGGGTGCGAAGGGTCGAGAACTGGTAGGCCTGGGCGACCTGCAGCGTCAGGCTGCAGAGGACGGAGCCGGCGAGGATGAGCGTGACATAGGTTTCGAGCGTCCCGGGCCCGTAGCCGACATAGGCGAGATAGCCGACGAAGCCGCTCATCGCGATCAGCGCGATCTCGACCATGCGCAGAAGGCCGGTGAGCATGCGCGGCGAGATCGACTTGTCGCGGAACTGGCGCGCCGTGCGGCGGGCGAACGGGTTGAGCTCGACCTCGGCCGGGTCGAGCGGCGGCGCCGGGAGCGTTTCCAGCGTCTTGCGCGTGACGGGCAGTTGCTCGAGGTCAGGCATCGGCGTCCGCGGTGAGGGATGGCGCCGCCACTTGCGCGGAGGCAGGCGCGGCCAGTCGACCGCTGAGACTAGCGATCAGTCCCTAAAAGAGAATTGAAGCGGCCGCGCGGGTTGAGGCGGCCGGTCAGAACAGCCGTTCGCGCACGTAGATCGTGTCGCCCGGCAGGATCGGGTCGGTGATCGGCACCCGCCCTGTGATGATGCGCCCGTTGATCTGACGGGTGACGTCGACCGAGCGCTGTTCGCCACGCGGAGTAAAGCCGCCGGCGACGGCGATGGCGTTCTGCACCGTCATCCGCGGCACGTAGCTGTACTGGCCGCCGGTCGCGACCTCGCCCATGATGAAGAACGGCCGGTACTGCTCGACCTCGACCGACACGTCAGGCTGCTGCAGATAACCGTTGCGATAGGCCGTGGCGAGCTCGCCCTCGAGCTCTTTCGTCGTCTTGCCGCGGGCGGGGACCGCGCCGACGAGAGGCATCGCGAGGTAACCGGACTTGTCTACCGCGTAAGTGTTGGTCAGGCCGTCCTGTTCGAAGATGGTGACGCGCACCTTGTCGCCGGCGTCGAGCCTGTAGGGCTCGTCGAGCACCTTGTGGAACGCGGGCGAGACCGGCTTGTAGGACGCGCAACCGCCGAGCAAACCGGCGGCCGCCACCAGCGCCGTCACGATCCTCCAGACCCCTGTCGCCACGACCGTTCCCTCCTCCGCATTCAGTGCGCACCCGAGCCTTATGGCTTCGTTAGGGTTAAGGCGGAGTTAATCAACCTCGAGTTGTTACCGGGTCCGGCGCGGGCCGTACATCCAGCGGATCAGCAGCATCGCCGGAAGCACCCAGAGGAGGCCGGAACCGGCAAAGTAGAGGAGATGGACGAGGCCGCCGGCGTCGGCGAGGTAGACCGTGGCGAAGGCCGTCGCGAACACGGCATAGACGATGACGAGAAGGACCAGAAGGACGGTCCCGATCAGCTTTCTCAACCGTATCGGCATAGGACCTCGTTCATCCCGTCTTCCGGCTCGAGTGGCGGGCGTCCCGCAGCGCTTGCGTCTTCGCCTGCCGCTCCGGCAATGCCAGAGTCTCGCTGCGGCGTCGAGGGTGCTTGCGGTCGGCGGCCCGATCGGTCACATGGCGGCCGGAGATGCTCACATGACCAGTCCTGCTACCGTCGACGACAGCCGCTACCTCTCGGCACGCCAGCATTCCGGCGAGGCCGACCGCACCGCGATCCGGCTGTGGCTCTATATCGTCGCGGCGGTGATCGTCGCGCTCGTGCTGGTCGGCGGCGCGACCCGGCTCACCGAGTCCGGCCTTTCGATCACCGAGTGGAAGCCGGTTCACGGCGTGATTCCGCCGCTGTCGGATGACGAATGGCAGGACGAGTTCACGCGCTACCAGCAGATCCCGCAATATCAGGCTTTGAACGCCGACATGAATCTCGACGGCTTCAAGACGATCTACTGGTGGGAGTGGACGCACCGGCTGCTGGCCCGCGGCGTCGGCGTTGTCTTCGCCCTGCCGCTCCTGTTCTTCTGGGTGAGCGGGCGCATCGAACCTTTTCTAAAGCCTCGTCTTCTGGGGATCCTCCTGCTTGGAGGCCTGCAGGGCGCCGTCGGCTGGTGGATGGTCGCCTCCGGGCTCGTGGCGCGCACCGAAGTCAGCCAGTACCGCCTCGCCATCCACCTGACGCTCGCCTGCCTCATCTTCACCGCCACGCTCTGGGTCGCGCGCGGGCTCGCGCCGCACGCGGATGACCGCACGCCCTCGCGCCATTCGGCGAAGGTCGGGGCGCTCCTGACGCTGCTGGCGCTTTGCCAGATCTATCTCGGCGGGCTCGTCGCCGGCCTGCGGGCCGGGCTCACCTTCAACACCTGGCCGCTGATGGACGGGCAGCTCGTGCCAGCCGGCCTCTTCGTCATGTCGCCGTGGTGGCGCAACCTGTTCGAGAACGTCATGACCGTGCAGTTCGTGCACCGCTGCGGCGCTTACCTGCTGCTGACCGTCGCCGTTCTGCACGCCGTCGCGGCCTGGGCGCAGGCGCCGGGAAGCACGCATGCGCGCCGCGCAACGGTGCTGGCGCTGCTCGTGGCGGGACAGGCAAGCCTCGGCATCACCACGCTGCTCTTGCAGGTGCCGATCGGCTGGGCGCTCTTGCATCAGGCCGGAGCGTTGCTCGTGCTCGGCTTTGCCGTTGCGCACTGGCGCGGGCTGGCGGGGCCGTACCCGCAGGTGTTCCGGCTGGCCGTGCGCAGCTGACGGACGGCGGCCCGCAGCCCGCAGCCCGACGGATGCGCGCCAGGTCAGGTCATCATCGATGCGCGGTCGAGGAGGGAGCAAGGAATGAGCCGCTTCTGGAGCGCGACGACACATCGCCTTGAGCCCTATGTGCCGGGAGAGCAGCCCCGCATTGCCGGCCTCATCAAGCTCAACACCAACGAGAGCCCCTTCGAGCCCTCGCCGGCGGTGCGCGACGCGATCGCGGCGGCGGCGGCCGAGAGCCTGCGGCTCTACCCGGACCCGGCCGCGACGGCGCTGCGCGAGGCGCTGGCCGCCCATCACGGCGTCAGGTCGGACGAGGTCTTCGTCGGCAACGGCTCGGACGAGGTGCTGGCGCACACCTTCGCTGCCCTTCTGCGGCACGAGCGGCCGCTGCTGTTTCCGGACGTCACCTACAGCTTCTATCCCGTCTATTGCGGCCTCTTCGGTATCGCGCACGAGACGGTGCCGCTGGACGAGGGCCTGCGCATCCGCGTCGACGACTACCGGCGCGAGGCGGGCGCGGTGATCCTCGCCAATCCGAATGCCCCGACCGGCATCGCGCTCGACCGCAAGTCCATCGCGGCGCTGCTCGCGGCGCAGCCCGACGTCCCGGTGGTGATCGACGAGGCCTATGTCGACTTTGGCGGCGAGACGGCCATCCCGCTCGTCGCCGACCATCCGAACCTCCTCGTGGTGCGCACGATGTCGAAGTCGCGCGCGCTCGCCGGGCTGCGCGTCGGCTACGCCATTGGTGACAGGGCTCTGATCGAGGGGCTGACCCGCGTCAAGGACAGCTTCAACTCGTATCCGCTCGGCCGGCCGGCGCAAGCCGGCGCCATCGCTTCGATCGCCGACGACGAGGCGTTCCGACGGGGCGTCGCGACGATCCTCGCCAATCGCGAGAGGATGCGGCGGGGGCTCGATGAGCGCGGTTTCGAGGTGCTGCCGTCGGCGGCGAATTTCGTCTTCGCGCGCCATCCCGCCTGGCCGGGCGCGGCGCTCGCGGCCGCGCTGCGCGAGCGCGCGGTGCTGGTGCGCCATTTCGCCAAGCCGCGGATCGCGGACTTCCTTCGCATCACCGTCGGGAGCGGCGAGGAGGTCGCCCGGCTGCTGAGCGAGCTCGACGCGATCCTTCGAGCCTGACGACCGCCCGCCGTCGGGCCCTCCGGGATCAGGGGAACAGCGGCAGCTGCTCGATGCCCGTCGTCTCCTCGATGCCATAGGCCACGTTGAAGTTCTGCAGGGCCTGGCCGGCCGAGCCCTTCACGAGGTTGTCGAGCGTCGAGATGACGATGGCGCGGCCGGGGATGCGATCCGGCACGACGTTGATGACGACGTAGTTCGAGCCGCGCACCATCTGCGTCTGCGGCAGCACGCCTTCCTCGGCGATGGTGACGAAGGGCTCGGCCGCGTAGGTTTCGACAAGCCGCTCGCGTAGCGTCTTCCAGGTCGCGCCCTCGGCGAGGCGGACATAGGTCGTGCAGAGCTCGCCGCGGCTCATCGGGATGAGGTGGGGCGTGAAGTTGACCCGCAGGTCCGCGAGCCCGGCCGCCTTGCCGACCTCCTGCTCGATCTCGGCCATGTGCCGGTGCTTGCCGACCGAGTAGGGCGACAGGCCTTCGCCGGCCTCGCAGAAGAGGGTGTTCTCCTTGAGCCCGCGGCCGGCGCCCGACACGCCCGACTTGGCGTCGATCACGATGTCGGTCGCATCGATGAGGTCGGCGCCGGCGAGCGGCAGCAGCGCGAGCAGCACCGCCGTCGGATAGCAGCCGGGGCAGGCGATCAGCCGGGCATCGGCGATCTGCGACCGATAGACCTCGGTGAGGCCGTAGACCGCCTCCTCCTGCAGGTCGAGCGCGGTGTGGTCGAGCCCGTACCATTCCTTGTAGACGGCAGGATCGCGCAGCCGGAAATCGGCGGACATGTCGATCACCTTCACACCCGGATGCTCGTCGAGCAGCCGCTTGGTGATCGCCTGCGTGGTGCCGTGCGGCAGGCCGCAGAACACCGCGTCGACCGAGCCCCAGTCCGCCGCCTCGATGGTGACGAGATCGGGGAGGTCGAGATGGGAAAGATGGCGGAACACGGCGCGCATCGGCTTGCCGGCATGGCTGTTGGCCGTCAGCAGCGCGATCTCGATGTGGGGATGGCGTGCGGCCAGGCGCACCAGATCCGCGCCCGTATAGCCGCTGGCGCCGAGGACGCCGATCCTGATCTTGTCCGCCATGGAAAGCACTCCGCTGTCACGAGCCCGCTCCTGAGCCCGGCAGCGATGTAATCCCTTGCGGGCGCGATGTCAGCCCTTCGCCTTGCGCTCGGCAAGGAGGCCGATGAGGTACATCGCGACCGTCGCGCCGGCGATCGCGGTCATGTCGGCATGGTCGTAGGGCGGCGACACCTCCACGACGTCGGCGCCGACGATGTCGAGCGCGCCGAGCTTGTGCAGCACCGCCAGCATCTTCGCGCTGGACGGCCCGCCGGCGACCGGCGTGCCGGTCCCCGGTGCGAAGGCGACGTCCAGGCAGTCGATGTCGAAGGTGAGGTAGACCTTGCGGCCGCCGACGCGTGCCCTGATCCGTTCGGCGATGGCGACGCTCGTCATGTCCTCGACGGCGTTGCCGTGGATGATCTCAATGCCGAGATCGTCGGGCGCATGGGTGCGGATGCCGACCTGAATCGACGCGGTGGGGTCGATCAGCCGCTCCGGCACGGCGGCGGTGACGAAGGAGCCGTGGTCGACGCGACCCTCCGCCGTCTCCCACGTGTCCTGGTGAGCGTCGAAATGGACGAGCGCGAGAGGCCCGTGCGTCTCGGCGTGGGCCTGCAGCAGCGGATAGGTGATCGAATGGTCGCCGCCGAGCGTCAGGAGGAAGCCGGTCTTCCTCAGGATCGCCGCGGCTTCGGCTCGGATCGCCGCGTGCGCCTGGTCGGGCTTGCGGTAGTCGAGCAGGCAGTCGCCGTAGTCGACCACCGAGAGCTTCTCGAAGAGGTCGCGTCCGAAGGGATATTGCGGGTCGTTGTCGAAGATCATCGAGGCGCGCCGCAGCGCCTGCGGCCCGAAGCGGGCGCCCGGCCGGTTCGAGACGAGCCCGTCGAAGGGCACGCCCCAGACGGTGACGTCGGCGGCCTCGGCGCTCTTGGTGAGGCGGCGGCGCAGGAAGGAGGGCACGCCGGCATAGGTCGGGTCGGTCGCGGCGCCGAGGAGACCCTCGGCGGTGAAGGCGTGGTCGATGGTCTTGGCGGGCATGGCGTCACCGGTGCGTCTGAGGCAACGACGAGCTAGCGCAAGGGCGAGGCGGCGTGAAGGGCCCGATCAGCGTCGCGGCCAACGCTACCGCCCGTGCAGGAGGCGGACGATGGCGACGTGCCCCGAGAACACGCGATAGATCGCGGCATAGGGGGAGCCGGTGATCGGCAACTCGCGGGTCTGCGGCGCGCGGCCGCTACGGCCCAGCTTCTCGAACGCCCCGAGCCGTGAAACCCTATCGCCGATTCGCTCGAGCAGGTGCCGCGCCGCCTGCGGACGATCGACCTCGACGGCATCGACAATGTCGAGGAGATCGTTCCGGGCGCGCTTCCACCACTTATCCTGCACGCTTGCCGGCCTGCGACAGGCGCGACTCCAGCCGCTCTCGCGCCTCGGACATCACATCCTCATGCGCGACGAACTCGGCGCCCGGCTCGTCCATCTCGCGCAGCGCCGACTCGACCTCGTCGCGGAACCAAGCGTCGTAGCCCTTGGGCTCGGTCTCGCGCTGCACGAACGCGGCGATCATCTGGAGAAGCAGCGAGGGGCGGTCGGCATGCCCCTTCTCCCGCGCGAGCTCGTCGAGCGCGCCCGCCGTCTCGTCGTCGATCTCAACCTCGATGCTGATCATGCGCGCAGTCTCCGGGAGCCTTCAGACGAGGATAGGGCTTCCGAAGCCGATGCGCCACTTCGTGTGAGACGTAGATAATTCTGGCCACCCCAAGGACCGAACCCTCAGCTGGCCACATCCCCACAACGAAACGGCCGGGCGTGAGCCCGGCCGTCTGTGATGATGATGTGTCGATCCGAAGGGATCAGCGCTTGGAGAACTGGAAGGACCGACGGGCCTTCGCCTTGCCGTACTTCTTGCGCTCGACCGTACGGCTGTCGCGGGTGAGGAAGCCGCCCTTCTTGAGCACCGTGCGCAGGCCCGGCTCGTAGTAGGTCAGCGCCTTGGAGATGCCGTGGCGGACAGCGCCGGCCTGGCCGGAGAGGCCGCCGCCGGCGACCGTCGCGACGATGTCGAACTGGCCGTCGCGCTGGGCGGCGACGATCGGCTGGCGCAGCACCATCTGCAGCACCGGGCGGGCGAAGTACTCCGAGAAGTCCTTCTCGTTGATCAGGATGCGGCCGGAGCCCGGCTTCACCCAGACGCGGGCGACCGCGTCCTTCCGCTTGCCGGTCGCGTAGGCGCGGCCCTGGGCGTCGAGCTTCTGGACGTGCACGGGCGCGGCCTGCTCGTTGCCGCCGGCCGAGGCCGTCGAGAGATCCTGGAGCGAGGAGAGATCAGCCATTATGCGGCCCTCGAATTCTTGATGTTGAGTGCCTTCACGTCGAGCACTTCCGGGTTCTGGGCCTGGTGCGGATGCTCTGCGCCGGCATAGACGCGCAGGTTCTTCAGCTGGCGACGGCCGAGCGGCCCGCGCGGCAGCATGCGCTCCACGGCCTTCTCGACGACGCGCTCGGGGAAGCGGCCCTCGAGGATCTCGCGCGCCTTGCGCTCCTTGATCCCGCCGATATAGCCGGTGTGCCAGTAGTAGGTCTTGTCGGTGTACTTCTTGCCGGTGAAGTGCACCTTGTCCGCGTTGACGATGATGATGTTGTCACCGTCGTCGACGTGCGGCGTGAAGGTCGGCTTGTGCTTGCCGCGGAGGCGAAGCGCAACGAGGGAGGCGAGGCGGCCGACGACGAGCCCTTCGGCGTCGATCAGGATCCACTTCTTCTCCACCGTCTCGTTCTTCTGCGAGAAGGTCTTCATGTCAGGTCCTTGCGAAAGCGAAACGTCTGCGGACGTCTCGGTCCGCACAAGAAAAGGCGGCCTCCATGGGCCGCACTTCCTGCGCCGGCTTGTACGGCCTGTGCCTTGCACCGTCAAGACACCGTATTTGCGATCATGGACGCGAAAGTATCGTCAAATCAGTAACTTATCTAATGAGGTAATATAGTACCAGAAGAAATTGTGCTCGTCAGCCGCGCTCGTGCGGAAGGGCGTAGGTTGCGACCGCGTGCGCCGCGAGCTCATCGTCGCCCTCCGGCCGCACGGCGATGTCGGAGACCGCGAGGCGGCGGCCGAGCTTCAGGAGCCGCGCCTCGGCGAGGAGCGGGCCCGGGCGCGGACGGCGCAGGAAGTTGATCGTCATGTTGGTCGTCACCGCGAGGGCGACCGGGCCGACATGGGCGAGGACCACCGCGTAGGCCGCATAATCGGCGAGGGCGAAGAGGCTCGGACCGGAGACGGTGCCGCCCGGCCGCAGGTCCCGCTCGTCCGGCGCAAACCGCAGCACGGCCGTCCCCGAGCGCACCTCCGCCACGATGATCTCCCGCCCGGCGTGGCGCATCTGCGGGAACTCCAGCGCCAGGAAGGCGTCCACGTCATCCCGATCCATCAATGGCAGCATGGGCTCTCCTTCCCGCTCGTGACGCGAGCGTATAGACATTGCGGAAGATGCGCAGGCCAGGGACGAGCCTGGTGGAGGAGGCGCGGGCGACAGGAGGAGAGCACCATGGACAGAGCACCCGGTTTCGATACCCTTGCCGTGCATGCCGGGGCCCAACCCGATCCGGCGACCGGCGCGCGGGCGACCCCGATCTATCAGACGACGTCCTTCGTGTTCGACGATGTCGACCATGCCGCGGCGCTGTTCGGACTGCAGCAGTTCGGCAATATCTACACCCGCATCATGAATCCGACGCAGGCCGTCCTGGAGGAGCGCGTTGCGGCGCTGGAGGGCGGCACGGCGGCGCTGGCCGTCGCCTCGGGCCATGCCGCCCAGCTCCTGATCTTCCACGCGCTGATGCAGCCGGGCGACGAATTCGTCGCCTCCCGCCGGCTCTACGGCGGCTCGATCAATCAGTTCGGACACGCCTTCAAGTCCTTCGACTGGCACGTCAAATGGGCCGATCCCGACGACCTGTCGTCGTTCGAGCAGGCGATCTCGGAGAAGACGCGCGCGATCTTCATCGAGTCGATCGCCAATCCCGGCGGCGTCGTCACCGACATCGCTGCGATCGCCGAGATCGCTCACCGGCACGGACTGCCGCTCATCGTCGACAACACGCTGGCGACGCCGTATCTCTGCCGGCCGATCGACCACGGAGCTGACATCGTCGTGCACTCCCTCACCAAGTTCATGGGCGGCCACGGCAACTCGATGGGCGGCGTCATCGTCGACGGCGGCACCTTCGACTGGTCGGCGTCAGGCCGTTACCCGGTGCTGTCGCAGCCCCGGCCGGAGTACAACGGCGTCGTCCTCCACCAGACCTTCGGCAACTTCGCCTTCGCGATCGCCTGCCGGGTGCTCGGCCTGCGCGACCTCGGTCCGGCCATCTCGCCCTTCAACGCCTTCATGATCCTGACCGGCATCGAGACCCTGCCGCTCCGGATGCAGCGCCACGCCGACAATGCTCGACGGGTCGCCGAGCACCTCGCGCGCCACGAGAAGGTCGCCTGGGTCTCTTATGCCGGGCTGGAAAGCGACCGGCACCATGCGCTGATGCAGCGCTACTGTCCGAAGGGCGCCGGCGCCGTGCTCACCTTCGGCCTCACGGGCGGCTATGACGCCGGCGTCGCGCTCGTGCAGGGCCTCGAGCTCTTCTCGCACCTCGCCAACATCGGCGACACGCGCTCGCTCGTTATCCATCCGGCTTCGACGACACATCGCCAGCTCGCCGACGAGCAGAAGCTGTCTGCGGGCGCCGGGCCGGATGTGGTTCGTCTGTCGGTCGGCATCGAGGATGTCGAGGACATCATCGCCGATCTCGATCAGGCGCTGGCGAAGACCTGACGCGGGGAGCGGAGGCATGAGCAAGGATGCGGACCGGACATTCGCCCGGCTTCTCGTCATCGATCCCGCGACGGTTCCGGAGGAGGTGGGCGCGCCCGCACCGGATCGATTGATTGCCGGCAACCCGACCTTTCGGACTTGGAACGCCGAGGACGACGGGCAGGACCTCTATGCCGGCCTGTGGGAGGCAACGCCCGGGGAGTGGCGCGTCGCGTATGACGAGTGGGAGTTCTTCCACGTCATCAGCGGCGTCTCCGAGCTGACGGAGGATGGCGGCGAGACGCTACGGCTGGAAGCCGGGAGCGTCATGGTGATCCGTCCAGGCTTCAGAGGGCGCTGGAAGGTCGTCGAGACCACGCGAAAGAGCTATGTGATCAAGGTCTAGAGCGCTTCAGGGCCACGGGACCGTTCCGCCGGAGAATGTTTGGCGCGGGATCGGGGCCGCGAGGGTCGGCCCAGCGAGGCCGGGACGTCGTCCGACGCTTGCGGCCCGGTCGACTAAGGCCCGTGGGCGCTCAAGTTCCAGCGTGCGTTGGCTCGCTTTGTCTGAGCATCACCCTGTTTTCCGCATAACCCAGGGCGCCTGTTGTCGCACTAGGCTCGGGGCTCCTGTGCCTGGATCTTTTGGCTTGCGGCTCGGTGCGACCTGCATGGCATCGCGTAAAGCAAGGAGGTGGGCGGTGGCCGGGTTGCGGCGCATGCTCGACGCGATGCTGCCAATCAGCGGGTTGGCGTCGCAGCCGCTCGCGAGCTTGCCGATATTGTTCGCGGCCGCGGGGTCCGCAGCGGCTTCCAGAAAGTCGAAGATGGTCCGTATGCCCGCGCCGCGCAGCGTGAGGAACGCATCCGGTCCGACAGTCAGGAGCAATTGAGACTGGGCGATCCAGTCGACGATGCGCGCGAGCCCGTAAGGCGTCGATATGACGAGGGAAATGGCGTTCTCCATCGCGAGGTTCTGTACGTCATTGATCTCGTAGCCGGTCAGGCGGAACTTGATCGACGGGTCGATCCCATCGATCAGATCGAGCGGCAGATCACGGCTGATTGCGTTGAACTGCGGGATCGTGCGGCGCAGTCGCAAGGCGCTGGGCAGGCGATCGATCAGCGTTCGGATCCCAAAGGCCGGGTCGCGCCCCGACATGAAGACGAGCCCAAGCACCGCCGTTGCCGTCAAGGCCACGCTTGCCCCTTGGGTGATGTCGTTCGCGACCGCCAGGACGTGGCGGAGTACCGTCGCGACCAGCACGCTGAGTACGATGTGGATGGTGCATCGGACGAAATCGATTGGCGTCAGATCGAAATTCGCGACGCGCAATACGAGGTAATCCACCACCCAGACATAGGCGCTGACAAAGGCGACGGCGATGATGAGAACGGTGCCTTTGCGGTAGGTTGCGGCGGCAGCCCCGCTTTGGAAGCCATCCAGAAACAGGCGCTGCTGGATGGCTGCTCCCCGGCTGGCGATCCCCGCATCCCAGATGATCAGGAGTGCGAGGGTCGACACCAGGATGAGAAGGACGGCGGGCAGCATGAAGGAGAAGGCAGTCTTCGCCACGGTCAACAGCCGCTGCTCGCCGCCATGGTCGCTCCTCGGGTGGTACCGCGCTCGAACCAGATCGAGCATCTCTGCGAGGTCAGTGCGCCCAGGAGGATCAACGAGACATTGACTGAGCCGGTCGAGAAGAAACGTGCGGCGCCGCCGTACGATGCCGCGCCCGAAGAAGATGGAGAGCGGCATCAGTCCGCTGAGTGCCAGCACGATCAGTATGCGCTGCGGGTCGTTGCTCAGCCACCCCATGCCATACCCCGACGTCCGTGTACCGCCGGAGACCAAGTGTACGCGAAAGGGTGCGAATTACAACTATGAGGCGTAAACCTCTCGAACTGCGTGAGACGCCGCCACGTGACGTGGCGGCGCCGGTGTTACGATCTATCGCTCGATCTCGATCAGGATCTCGTTTCGCTTCAGGAATCCCGGCGTCCAGGGCGGGTTGTAGAAGGCGTAGATCGGATCACCCTTCTGCTTCAGGTTTTCGTCGGCGAGGTAGTTGTAGAGCGCCATCAGCTTCTTGCTGGCGAGCGATGCGGTAAAGGTGCCGGAGAAGCGGATCACCACCATGCGACGCGCCGGCACCTCCTTCAGCGTCACATCACTGGAGCCGGGAAGGGGCAGGCTCTCCTTGGTGTACTTCTTCGGCATCACGAAGCGCACGGCCCAGCCCTTGGTCCGACCCTCGCTCTCGGCCAGCTGCTGCATGACGGGGGCGGTCATCGCGATCTTCTTGCCCGGACGATTGTGGGCGAAGATGTAGTCGGCCAGTGTCTCGAAGCCGTTGCGGCGCGCCTTCTCGTGGTAGCCGCTCTTGATGGTCTCGGCGATGACCATGCCGTCATAGTCGCGGATCTCGACGTCACCGTCCTGCCGCACAGCGTCGTAGTCCGGCTCCTCGGTGTGTTCGGACAGCTTGCGGGTCGCATAGTAGGCCGCACCGACGGCGAGGATGGCGCCGCCCGCGATCAGAAGCGTCGAGATCGTCGGACGAGCCCGCAGGAAGTCCAGACGCCGTTCGGTGTGGGTCTGGCGCCGCAGGCGCGAGAGGCTCGGCCATTGCACATCATCGAGGCCGGCCCGGAGTTCGTCGGTCTGATGACGCCAGTCCGGCATCGCGTTGCGGACCGAGCGCGCCACGGAGCGGGCATCGTCGGTGGTCGGGAGCGACCAGCCGGAGAGGAACTCCGGCACGTACCGCGATACGCCTTGGCGCTGGTGCAGTGTCGGCAGGTGGCGCTCGAGGCTGCGGCGGATGCGCTCGGTCCGGCTCGGACGCAGGTCGAGGCGATCGATCACCTGCTCCTCCAGCTCGCCGATGCGTTCACCAATGTCGCTGATCGCCTCGCTGAGCCGTTCGAGGGCCGGAGAGGAGGAGTGGCGGGACATGGAGATCTCCTGAGAGTGGCGGTGTCGATACGGGCTCGCTGGCCTTGCAGCCGAGGTCGGGCCGGCCGTGCGAACAACGCGAGCGGGTGATGTTGGTTGCGACTTGATCAGTCGGCGGAACGTTCGCAGATGCGGCGATCTAGTTGATGTGCCACGCAACCTTTTGCCGGCCGAAGGATTTCGGTCTCATCGGGTTCGTTTTGACCTGATACTCCAGCAAGCTAGGGCGGCCCGACGGCCGCCCCTTTTTGTTTCTGAGCCGCGTCTGAGGTCGCTGCTGCCGAGGTGTCCCGGGGACCCCCGTCACGGCCCCCGGGACGATCCCGCCGTTGGCCGCGGCCCGACAAGGACGGCCACAGTCACCGGCGGATCGCTGCGTCAGCTGTGCGACCACGCTCTTCGCCACAACGCTGGACTGGCTGTCATGGTTCGAAGAGCGCCAGCGTCCGCTGATCGCACCGGTGTCGAGCGCATCCCGACACCAGATGCCTCACTTCGGCGTTTCGGCGGGCTGCTCCGGCACCGCGCCAGGCGGAATGACGGGCGTCGTGCCGGGGTTCGGGTCCGGCGCCGGCGCCTGAATTTGCGGATCGACGCCGCCGGGCGGCGTCAAAACGCCGCCGCAGTCGGCGAGCTGACGGCTCGCGTTGTCGCCGCCCGAGGCAGACGGGTCGCATCGCCCGGTTCCCTGAAGATCCGGTGCGCCAGGCGCGCCGGCATCGGGCGCAACGGACGGGGGGGCGGCGTCGAGACCGGGAGCCGCCTGCGTGTCGGGCGCGGGAGCACTCGTCTGGGCCTGCGCTGCCGCGCCGAGCCCGAGAAGGCTCGCTGCGGCGAGGGCGATGATCGTCTGCTGTCGGGGCATGATCCAGATCCGGTTGAAACTGTTGGTGAAATCGCGCGCGCGGGCGAGGGGTTCCGTTAACTCGCCGTCATTCGCCCGGTCAGCGCTCGCCGAGATGCGCCCGGGCCACGTCACGCAGGGCCTCCGAGTAGTGCACCGCTGCGCAGGTCCGCACCGGGCTCACCTCTTTCTGCTCGGCAAGGTTCTGGTCGTTCACCGGACAGACCTCGGCCGCGAGCTCTGCGGAGACGGGGATCGTCAGCGGCACCGAGGGGAGGTCGACCTGAAGTTCCTCCGCGATGCGGCTGCGGATGTCGTCCTGGCCGAGCGACACCTCGACAGCATCGTCGGGACTGACGGACGAGGTGGTCGTCGGATCAGGGGAGGCCTGGGCGAAAGCGGAACCGGCGAAGGCAGTGGCGATCGCCGCCGCGGCGAAGAGGGTGCGTAGCATCGGGAACTCCCGTTTCAGATCATGCCGGCGAAATTGCCGGGGCGGATGATCCGTTCCGAAGCCGGCCCGGGAAAGCGCGCGCGGCGAAGGCGGTATCAGTCGCCGGTCTCCAAAGGACCGCCTGGCACGCGGCGGGCTATGCGCTGGCAGCGACGTTGCTTATATCGCGCTGCAGCACCCCCGAGCCCGAGCTTTTATGACCATCACCCAATCCTCCGGCCGCCGCCTCGCAGAGGAGGGCGGCGGGATCAGCGCCGGCCTGACCGTCCTCGTCGCCTTCAGTTGCGGCGCGCTCGCCGCCAACCTCTATTACGCCCAGCCCCTCGTCGCGCTGATCGGTGAGTCACTCGGCTTGCCCCGGGCCGCCGAGAGCGCGATCGTCACCTTCACCCAGATCGGCTACTGTCTCGGTCTCGTGCTGCTCGTCCCGCTCGGCGACGTGCTCGAGAACCGGCGCCTGATCATCGTCACGATGATCGCCAACGTCGCGGCGCTCATCGGCCTCACCTTCGTGCCGAGCGTGGCGATCCTGTTCGGCGCGATGCTGGTCGTCGGCGTCACCTCCACGGCCGCACAGATGCTGCTGCCGCTCGCCGCTCACCTCGCACCGCCGGCCGAACGCGGACGGATCGTCGGCAACGTGATGAGCGGGCTGCTGCTCGGAATCCTGCTCGCCCGACCCGTCGCGAGCTTCCTCGCCGAATATGTCGGCTGGCGCGGCGTCTTCGCGCTGTCGGCCGGCGCGGTGGCGCTCGCCGCGCTCGCCTGTGCGGTCCTCGTGCCGACCCGCCGACCAAGCCACCGCCACAGCTACGGCGAGCTCATCGTCTCCCTGGGTCGGCTGTTCCTGCGCGAGCCGGTGCTGCGCCATCGGGCGCTCTATCATGCGGCGATGTTCGGCGTGTTCACCGTGTTCTGGACCGCCGCGCCGCTGATCCTGCTGCGCGAGCCCTATGATTTCAGCCCGAGCGGCGTGGCGCTGTTCGCCCTGTCCGGCGTCCTCGGGGTGGTCGCTGCCCCGGTCACCGGCCGGCTTGCCGACCGCGGCCATACCGTGCTCGGCACGGTGATCGCGATGCTCCTGGTGATCGGCGCCTTCGTTGCCGCCCTCTTCGGCCAGACCTCGCTGGTCGCCCTCGTCTTCGCCGGCGTGATTCTCGATCTCGGCGTGCAGGCGAACATGGTGATCAGCCAGCGTGAGATCTATCAGCTGGATGCGGCGATCCGCAGCCGGCTCAACGCCGTCTACCTCGCGGTCTTCTTTCTCGGCGGCGCGCTCGGTTCGGCGCTGACGAGCCCGGTGCTCGAGCGGTTCGGCTGGGTCGGCATCTGCATTCTGGGCCTGGTGCCGCCGGCCTTAGCGCTCGTCTCGTTCCTGGCGCTGGATGCGCCGCGCAGGGCCGGGCGCTAACGCGCCTCCCACCGGTCGAGAAAGTCCTCGATCGGCAGCGCCTGCATGTCGGGAACGGCCGCATGCAGGCGATCCTGCGGCCAGTCCCACCAGGCGAGGGCGGCGATGCGCCGGGCGACACGCTCTGGGAAGCGCGGGCGCAACGCGCGCGCCGGCACGCCGGCGACGATGGTGAAGGGCGGCACGTCACGTGTGACGACCGCATTGGCGCCGACGACCGCGCCGTCGCCAATCGTCACGCCCGGCATGACTACGGCGCCGTGGCCGATCCAGACGTCGTTGCCGATGGTCACGCGCTTCGACCGCCGGCGCTCGCGGAACGCCTGGTCGATGCCGAGATAGCGGAAATACTCGTTCGGGCGATAGGTGAGCTTGTGCGTCGTCAGCCGTTCGACCGGGTGCTCGAGCGCATTCAGCCGTGTGTTGGCCGCGATCGAGCAGAACTTGCCGACGCTGGTGTAGATCGCTTCCCCGCCGCGTTCGAAATAGGAGAAGTCGCCGACGCTCACCTCGCGCAGCAGCGTGCGCGGGCCGATCTCGACGTGCCGGCCGAGGCGACACTCCTTCAGCTCGGCGGTCGGATGGATGCGCGGCTCGTCCGGGCGCAAGCGCGAGGATCCGTCGGCTGCGTCGGCCGCGCTCGTCTCGTCCACCATGACCGTCTCCGCTTGGGTCTTCCAGCTCGCGCCTGTATAGTGCGGTCATGCTCCGTACGCGACCGCATCTTGGCCGTCCTGCGCTCGCCGCCCTCGGTCTGAGCGCGACGGCCCTCGTCGCGTTCCTCGCGGTCGCCGGGTGGATGCGGCACGGGCTGCAGATCTTCGTGCAACTGGCGCAGGACGGCTGGTCCGGCTGCTTCTGACGGGACTTCCGCTGCGACGCTGCGCCCGCGTCTCGGGCGCCAGCGCGCGCTTGTGTCTCGCACGAGGCACGCGTAAAGGCGGGACCCGACGGCCGCCGAGGCCCGCTCGATGTCCAAGCGAAAGAGGAGGCCGCGATGCGACCGATCGCCTATGTCCGCCTCGCCCTCTGGGTGGTGGTCGCACTGCTCGCGGGCGCGACGGCGGCTCTCTACTTCCTGAACACCTCCGGTCCGATCGTCGCGAGCGAGGCGCCCTACGGGACGCCCTTCCAGCTCGTCGACCAGGACGGCAAGCCGATCAGCGACAAGGACCTCCGGGGCAGGCCTGCGGCGATTTTCTTCGGTTTCACCCACTGTCCCGAGGTCTGCCCGACGACGCTCGCCGAGATGGCGAACTTCCAGAACGAGCTGCAGAAGGAAGGGCGCCGCCTGCCGGTCTACTTCGTCACCGTCGATCCGGAGCGCGACAGCCCGGCGGTGATGAAGGACTATACCAGCGCCCTGTCTCCTGACATCACCGGCATCACCGGCGATCCCCCGACCATCGCCGAGATGCTGAAGGGCTGGGGCATCTACGCCCGCAAGGTGCCCCAGGGCGACGATTACACGATGGATCACACCGCCTCCGTCTTCCTGCTCGACGCCGAGGGCCGGCTCAAGGGGACCATCGCCTATGGCGAGGATCAGGCTTCCGCGCTCGACAAGCTCGAGAGGCTGACCGCATCGTGAAAGACCAAGAAGAGGCGCCACCCGGCATGGGCGTGACGCAGGTGCGTTACTTCCTGCGTGCGGGCAAAGCGGAGGCGCAGGCCGCCTATGGGCGGCTCGAGGCCGCCTATGAGGACGAGGCCGCGCCGCTCTCGATCTTCGAGATCGACGAGGCACGCGGCGAGCACGAGGTCTCGGTGTATTTTGAGGCCGATGGCGGGGACCGATCGCAGGAGGTGGCGGACGCCGCGGGCGTCGCGCGGGTGGAGCGCGAGGATCTTCCGGACGTCGACTGGATGGAGCAGGTGCTCGCCGACCTGAAGCCGGTTCGGGCGGGTCGCTTCCTGGTGCACGGGGCGCATGATCGGGCGCGCGTGAAACCCAACGATCTGTCGATCGAGATCGAGGCAGGGCAGGCGTTCGGCACCGGCCACCACGAGACCACCGCGGGCTGCCTGGAGGCGATCGACCGCATCCTGTCGATGCGAATGCCGCAGAACGCGCTCGACCTCGGCACCGGCAGCGGCGTCCTGGCGATCGCACTCGCGCTGCGGGGTCGGGTGCCGGTGCTGGCGACCGACATCGATCCGGTGGCGGTCAGGGTGGCGCAGGAGAACGTGCGGGCCAACCGCGTGCACACCCTGGTGCAGACAGCGGTCGCGACCGGGTTGTCGGCGGCGGCGATCCGCGACCAGAGCCCGTACGACCTGATCGTCGCCAACATCCTGGCCGGTCCGTTGATGCGGCTCGCGCCCGGCATTGCGCGGGCCCTGACGAGGGACGGCGACCTCGTCCTGTCCGGCATCCTGGGGCGGCAGCGGAACGCGGTGCTTGCCGCTTATCGCGTGCAGGGGCTTTTCCATCGCCACACGCTCTGGCGCGGCGACTGGGTAACGCTCCACCTCACGCGGTAGGAGAGGCGCAAAGACGAAGGGCGCCCGAAACGGCGCCCTTGCATACTGGGTCTCGAGTGTGCCGCAACGCCGAGGCCGCGGTTGGATTCAGCGGCGGATCGGGCTGCTGCCGTCAGCGTGATTGCTGCGGTCGAAGCCGCTGAAGTGGTCGGCGTTCCACATCGCAACGCGCGACGCGACATAGGCATCTGCCTGGCGCTGGCGCGCTTCGATGTAGCGCTCGAACGCGACGCGAAGGACGCTCTTGGAACGCGGGCGAAGGGTCACATCGGCTGAAGTCGTCATCGTTTGGCTCCTGATCAAATCTCGTCCAAGTCCTCCCGATGACCGAAATATGCCCATTGCCTCCCGCACGAGCCACCGGGGCACATGCATAGGTCCTGCGCGTTTGCTGCAATGCAGCAGGCCGGCGTCGATTCGGCTCGGCAGCTTTCGCCCGGAGGCGCATGGGCGTAGTGGTCCGGCCCTGAGACAACGGTCACGATGAGGCAGCGGATGTTCCAGAGTTTCGAGTCCCCCGGATCCTCCGAGCACAGCGCCCGGCGTGTCGCGAGCCTGCGCGATCGCTTCGACAGCCTCGGCATCGACGGCTTCGTGGTGCCGCGCGCCGACGAGCATCAGAGCGAATACGTTCCGGCCTCGGCTGCGCGCCTCGCCTGGATCACCGGGTTCACGGGTTCGGCCGGCGTCGCACTCGTGCTGCGGGACCGGGCGGTGCTCTTCGTCGACGGGCGGTACACGATCCAGGCCCGCCAGCAGGTCGACGGCAAAGTCTTTTCCGTCGAATCCTCGGTCGAGCGGCCGCTGCCCCAGTTTGCAAGCGAGGAGCTGAAAGGGCTACGGATCGGCCTTGACCCTTGGCTCCACACGGTCGGCGACGTGCGCAAGCTGCGCGAGGCGCTGGAAGCCGAGGGCGGTGCGCTGATCGAACTGCCGGCCAACCCCGTCGATGCCATCTGGAACGACCGGCCGGCGCCGCCGAGCGCCCCGGTGGTCGTGCATCCGGAGCATCTCGCCGGACGTCCGGCCTCCGAGAAGCTCGCCGAAATTCGCGGCGTTCTCGAACGGCAAGGCGCCGATCTCGTCGTCCTCACCGACCCGTCCTCGATCGCCTGGACCTTCAACATCCGCGGCGGAGACGTGCCGCACACGCCGCTGCCGCTGTCCTTCGCCATCGTCGAGCGGGGGGGCGGGGGGCGCCTCTTCATCGATCCCCGCAAGCTCGACGACGCCGCGCGCGCGCATCTCGAAACGCTGGTCACCCTCGAGGAGCCTGAAGCACTCGAGCGTTCGCTGCGCACGCTTGCCCCGGGTCGCAAAGTTTCGCTCGACATCGGACTGACGGCCGCGCGCCTCGCGGCGGTGGTCACGGAGGCCGGTGGCACGGTGGTGGAGGAGGCCGATCCTGCCCGCCTGCCGCGGGCACGCAAGACGTCGGCCGAACTCGCCGGCGCGCGCGCCGCGCACCGACGCGACGGCGCCGCGCTCGCAAGCTTCTTCCATTGGCTGTCGCTGCAAGCGCCTGGGACGATCGGCGAGATCGCCGCGGCCGAGCGCCTCGAGGCCTGCCGGATGGAGGCGGGCGAGCGCGATGGCGTCGATCTGCGCGACATCTCCTTCGACACCATCGCCGGGTCGGGGCCGAACGGCGCAATCATCCACTACCGCGTCACCCGCGACACCGACCGGCTGCTCGGCGACGGAGAGCTCTTCCTGCTCGATTCGGGGGCGCAATACGAGGACGGCACCACCGACGTCACCCGCACGGTCGCCATCGGTGAACCGACCGCGGAGATGCGGCGGACATTCACGCTCGTCCTGAAAGGCATGATCGCCATCTCGACGGCACGCTTCCCGAAGGGGACACGCGGCCTCGAACTGGATCCGCTCGCGCGGATCGCGCTGTGGAAGGCGGGGCTGGACTTCGGTCATGGCACCGGTCACGGGGTCGGCGCCTACCTTGCGGTCCACGAGGGGCCACAGTCGATCTCGCGGCGCGGCTTCCATGTGCTGGAGCCCGGCATGATCGTGTCCAACGAGCCCGGCTACTACCGCGAGGGCGCGTTCGGCATCCGGATCGAGAACCTGCTGGTCGTCGAGGACGCGGCCGCCATCGAGGGGGGCGATCTCCCGATGCACGGCTTCGAGACGCTCACCTACGCGCCGATCGACCGGCAGCTGATCGACCTGGATCTGCTCACACGCGAAGAGCGGCATTGGCTCGACGACTATCACGCCCGCGTTGCAGACATCGTCGCTCCGATCGTCGAGGCGGAGGTCGCAGCATGGCTGCGCGAGGTGACCGCACCGCTCTGACCAGCCGATACGAAAGCGGGAGCGGCCATGGCCGCTCCCGTCGATCGTCTCGAGCTCTTTCTGTACCGGTCAGCGGCAGAGCTGGCGCGGTCCGTGATAAGGCTGGAACGTCCCGCTGCGCGCATCGAACGAGCGGTAGCGGGCCGAGCAATAGCGATACCACTCCCGCGTCCAGGGCCGGGGATGGCCGGCATAGCCCCGCTCATAGTGGCGCGGCGAGGAGGCGATCGCGGCACCGACGCCGAGTCCGATGATGGCCGCGCCCAGCGCCGCGCCGCCGTTGTGGCGGCGGTGGCCACGGTAGTACCGGCGATGGCCGCGATAATGGCCCCGATAATGCCCGTGGTCGCCGCGATAGCGGTAGTAATGACTGCGTCCCACCGGCTTCGGGCGGCCTTCCGCATGCGCGGCACTTGCTCCGGAAATCGACGCGAGCGGCGACTGCGACGACACGCCGACCGGCGCGAATGCGAGGCCGAGCGCGAGCGGCAGGGCCACCAGCGACTTGAAGTACGAGGTCATCCGAGCCTCCTCCGTTCTCTGATCGTTTCACGGACTTAACAGGGTGTCAGCTGAACGGTTCCTGAACACGGGCGCTCGGCCGCTGTCGGCCGATCACGCTGATGCGAGCCGCTCCGGCGGCCGGCGGCGGTGGGCGTAGCGATTGCGCATCGCGCTGAGGGAAACGCAGGCTTGGAATGCGGAGCGGGCTTTCCCTGCGCGTCGATCCTGATATGACGCGCTGAACATCATCGCCGAGCCGGTCCCGCGGCCGGGCGCATGAGACGCGGAATGGTAGGAGACTGAGGACTTGGCACTCGCGACGATCATCCAGAACGAATTCGACCAGATTCTCGCGAACTGGATGCGGGACCAGGGCCGCGAGGGCGTGCGTCGCACCGACGTCGTCTCGGCGCGGGAGAGCGAGGCGCAGAGCCGCGAGCTTCTGCAGGCGTTGGCGCGGGCGCTGCGGGACACCCGGTCCGACGACACCTTCGACTTCTCCAATCCGGGCTGGGACCCGGTGCGGGAGGCGCTCGAGCACATCAGCCAGACGCGCACCGAGAGCGGCGTGTCGCCAACCGAGATGGCCTGGTTCATCGCCTCCATCAAGCAAAGCATCTTCACGATCCTCAGCCAGCGCAACGCCGACGATCCGAAGCTCCTGATCGACCAGGTCTGGATGGTCACCAAGATCGTCGACCAGATGGCGCTGCACGCGATCTCGGCCTATGTCGACCAGCGCGAGGCGATCATCGAACGCCAGCAGTCGGAGATGACCGAGGTCTCCGCACCCGTCGTGAAGATCTGGGACCGCATCGTCACCGTGCCGCTGCTCGGCACCGTCGATTCGTTCCGCGCGCAGACCGTCATGGAAAATCTGCTGCAGGCGATTGTGGAGCGCGAGGCCGAGGTCGCGATCATCGACATCACCGGCGTCTCCACGGTCGACACGATGGTCGCCCAGCATCTCCTGAAGACCGCGGCGGCGGTGCGGCTGATGGGGGCCGAATGCGTCATCTCCGGCATCAGCCCGAAGATCGCGCAGACCATCGTCCATCTCGGCGTCGATCTGCCGAACGTCGTCACCCGCGGTGACCTGCAGAGCGGCCTGTCCTACGCGTTTGAACGCCTCGGCGTGAAGATCGGGGGCTGAGAGCGTGGAGCACGCGTCGGGCATGGGCGCGTCGCCCGTCATCACCATCACAGGCTGCGTCATCGTCGCCATCCGCGACAACCTCGACGACCGTTCGGTGATGATGCTTCAGGATCAACTGGTGGAGGAGGTCGCCCGCACCAAGGCGAAGGGCGTCATCATCGACATTTCGAGCCTGGAGATCGTCGACACCTTCGTCGGGCGCATGCTGGGCGCGATGGCGGAGATGGCGGGCATGCTGAACGCGCGCACCATCGTGGTGGGGATGCGGCCGGCGGTCGCAATGACGCTCGTCGAGCTCGGCATGACGCTTGCGGGCGTCGAGACGGCGCTCAACGCCGACAAGGCGATGGGACTCATCCTGAGCGGGCGGGCTTCGACCTCCCGTGCCCGATGATGTGTGGACCATCGCCCTCCGGCGTTCGAACGATGTCGTCTTCGCACGCCAGGCGGCGATGAATGCGATGGACCGGATCGGGGCGAGCGCGATCAAGCGGACGAAATTCGTCACGGCCGTATCGGAGATCGCGCGCAACGCCCTAATCTACGGCGGCGGAGGCGTGATGACCTTCCATCTGCACAAGCTGGCCGGCCGGCCTTCGGTGCTTGCCGAGTGCGTCGATCACGGGCCTGGCATAGCCGATGTCGATCGGGCGCTGCAGGACGGCTATACGACCGGCAAGGGGCTCGGCCTCGGCCTCAGCGGCGCGCGGCGGCTGGTGGATCGCTTCGCGATCGAGACGCTGCCGGGAGAGGGGACGACGGTAATCATGGAGTGTGGCGCACGATGATCCTGCTGCCGGTGAACGAACCGAGCCAGGTCGGCGCCGCGCGCCGGCGCGCCGTACAGGAGGCGCAGGGGTTGGGCCTCGACGACGAGCGCTGCGATCGGATCGCCATCATCGTCACCGAGCTTGCCACCAACCTCCTGCGTCACGCCAGCGAGGGCGAAATCCTTCTGTCTCCGGCGGCAGGGCCGATAGCCGGGCTGCACATCCTCGGCACCGACTGCGGCCCGGGCCTGCCCTCGATCGAGGCGGCGCTGACCGACGGCTTCTCGACCGCCACTGACAGCCCGGGGGGCATCGGCGGCGGGCTCGGGGCGATCCGCCGGCTGTCCGACGATCTCGACATCCATTCGGATCCTGCAGGCACCACGCTCGTCGCCACCGTCGGCGGAGGGCCGCCGGCGCCCGATGGCGACTGCGCCGGCCTGATCGTGCCGAAGCCCGGCCACGCCTCGGGCGGGGACATCTGGTCGTTCCGGGTCGAGCCGACGCGCACGATCGTGATGCTGCTCGACATTCTCGGCCATGGCAGCAAGGCCGCGGAGATCGCCGAACAGGGGCGGGACGCCTTCGACAACACCGCCGACCTTCCGCTCGAGGAGCTCGAGGCGGCCGTGGCCGATGCCCTCGTCGGCGATCGCGGCGCAGCCTCGATGATCGTCGAGGTGCCGCATGGCGACGGCACTCTGCGCGCCGTCGGTTTGGGCAACGTGCGCGGCGAGATCGTCCACGGCACCCGCCGCCAGGGGCTTCTCTCCGCGCCGGGCATTCTGGGCAGCGGTGCACGGCGTTCGAAGGCGATCGAGCACGAGTGGCATGCCGGCTCCCTGCTGGTGCTGGCGACCGACGGGCTGAAGACGCACGGCCAGGGCGGCGAGCCGCAGAGCCTCTACGCCCGGCGGCCCCTGACGATCGCAACCACGCTCTACCGGCGCTATCGCCGTGGCACCGACGACTGCGGAGTCGTCGTCCTGAAGAGTGCCGCATGAAGCTGATCGTCACCTCCGTACGCATCGAGCGGGACACCGACGTCGCCCATGCCCGCCGCATGGCCCGCGTCGCCGCCCAGAGCAGCGGATGCAGCGTGCGCGATCAGATCCGCTTCGCCACGGCAGTCTCCGAGATCGCCCGCAACGCCCTGCAGTATGCCGGGGGCGGCGTCGCCGAATACGCCTTCGACCGCAGCGGCGAGCGCGGTGCCAAGTTGTACGTTCGCATCGCGGACAAGGGCCCGGGGATCGACAACGCCCAGCGCATCCTCGGCGGCCGCCACAAGTCGCAGACCGGCATGGGCCTTGGTCTCAGCGGCTCGCGCAAGCTCGTCGACGAGTTCGATCTGCAGACCGGCGACGGCGGCACCGTCGTCACGCTCGGGCTGGCGATCACCGGCGAGAGCGACCCCGCGGCGCTTGCCCGCAAGGCGGCGGCCGCGATGAGCGCGGCCTCGCACGAGAGCCCGCTGGACGAACTCGCCGAGCAGAACCGGGCGCTGCGCGACTCGCTCGCCCAGCAGGAGTTCCTGGTGCGCGAACTGCACCACCGCACCAAGAACAACCTCGCGGTGATCCAGTCGCTCGCCATCATGCAGGCGCGCCAGCTCCGATCCCCCGAGGCGCGCGACGCACTCGAAACGCTGACCAGCCGCATCCGCGCCTTCGCCAACGCCCACAACTTCCTGCAGCGCGCCGAGGACGTGGCGCGCATCGCGCTGAACCTGCATGTCGAGGAACTCGCCCAGCAGCTCTCGGTCGCCTTCGGACACGACATCGATATCGTCTGCGACGTCGAGCAGGTCTCCGTCAGCTTCGACACGGCGACCGAGATCGGCCTCGTCGTCAACGAGCTCGTCACCAACGCCGCCAAGCATGCCTTCAAGAACGGGCGCGCCGGCCAGATCCGCATCGACGCCCATGTCGATGCGGACGGGCTCGTGCTGCGGGTGAGCGACAACGGACCGGGCCTCGACGATCCGCAGACCGCGCTGCGTAACACCCGCTCGCTCGGCTGGCGCATCGTGGAAGGCAGCGCTCGCAAGATGAACTCGACGCTGGACGTCGCGAGTGACCATGGCCTCGCCGTCACGTTGACCATACCAAATTACTTATCGGACTAGGTCGATTGTCGCGGCGGTCCAAACCGCGTCGCAACCTCCCGTGTTCCACGATTGGAGCAAGCTTGCAGCTTTAGGAGCAAGCCAGACTGCGGACTTCCGCAGCCGTCACGGAGGAGATTTCGATGACGAAGATTCTGGCCTGTATCGACGGTTCCGACTACGCGAGCAGCGTCTGCGACCACGCGGCCTGGGCGGCCAAGCGGCTCGGCTCCGGGGTTCTCCTGTTCCACGCGCTCGGCCGGGAGGCCGCCACCACGCCGGTCGCCTTCGAGGAAGCGCACGACACCGGCGAGCGCGACACGCTCGCCGCCGAGCTCGAGAAGCTCGCCGAGCAGCGCGCCCGACTTGCACAACAGCGGGGGCGCGCCCTGCTCGAACAGGCGCAGGCCAAGCTGCGCGGCGAGGGGATCGACAACATCGTCTACCGGCTGCGGCACGGCGACGTGGTGGAGACGGTGATCGAGGCGGAGGAAACCACCGACTTCGTCGTCATCGGCAAGCGCGGCGAAGCCGCGGACTTCGCCTCCGCCCATCTCGGCTCCAACCTCGAGCGGGTGGTGCGCGGCAGCTCGAAGCCGATCCTCGTCGCCTCCCGGGCCTTCCAGCCGATCACGACGTTCCTCGTTGCCTTCGACGGCGGCACGAGCTGCATGAAGGCGATCGACTTCATCGCCGGCACCGAGCTCCTGAAGGGGGCCTCCGGCCAGCTGCTGATGGTCGGCAATCCCTCGAGCGGCGCCGAGGCGAAGCTGTGGGAGGCCGACCGGACGCTGCGCGACCTCGGCTTCGAGATCAAGTCGGGCATCGTGCCGGGCGATCCAGACGAGGTCATCGCCGAACGCGTCGAGAGCGACGGCGTCGACCTCGTCGTGATGGGCGCCTACGGCCACTCGCGCATCCGGCAGCTCATCATCGGCAGCACCACCACCGAGATGATCCGCTCCTGCAAGGTGCCGGTGCTGCTCTTCCGCTGAGGCCGGCGTGCCCGCCGAGCGGCGGGCTCAGCCGATTTCGCGCGTCGTCGAGAAGACGATCTGCGGGTAGTTCTTCTGGGCGTACGAGATGTCCCAGGCGCTGCGGGCGAGGAAGACCGGCCGCTCGGCCCGGTCGAAGGCCATGTCGCCCTTGTTGGCGTTGACGAAGCGCTCGAGCTCGGCCGGCTCCTCGCAGCTGACCCAGCGGGCCGTGTCGAAGGCGGCGCTCTCCAGCATGATCGTCACGCCGTACTCGACCTCGAGCCGCGAGACGAGGACGTCGAGCTGCAGCGCGCCGACGACGCCGACGAGCCAGGAGGAGCCGAGCATTGGCCGGAACACCTGTGTGACGCCCTCTTCGGCGAGGTCGTTCAGCGCGCGGGTCATCTGCTTGACCTTCATCGCGTCCGGCAGGCGCACGCGGCGGATCAGCTCCGGCGCGAAGCTCGGAATGCCGGTGACGCTGAAGGTCGAGCCCTCCGTCAGCGTGTCGCCGACAGACAGCGTGCCGTGGTTCGGGATGCCGACGATGTCGCCGGCCACCGCCTCGTCCACCACCTCGCGCTCGCGGGCGAAGAAGAACATCGGGCTCGCGATCTTCAGCTCCTTGCCGCTGCGCACGTTCTTCAGCTTCATGCCGCGCTTGAAGACGCCGGAGGTCAGCCGCACGAAGGCGACGCGGTCGCGATGGTTGGGGTCCATGTTGGCCTGGATCTTCAGGACGAACCCCGAGACCTCGTTCATCGCCGGCTCGATCGGCTTCGGCTCGGCCGGCTGCGGCAGCGGCGGCGGCGCGAAGCTGCGCACGGCGTCGAGCAGTTCGCGCACGCCGATCTCCCGCATCGCCGAGCCGAAGATGACCGGCGTCATGTGGCCCTGCCGGTAGGATTCGAGGTCGAAGGAGGGCAGCGAGGCGCGCGCGATGTCCATCGCCTCCATCGCCGGACCGAAGACCGGGTCGCCGGTCAATCTCGGCTCGGTCAGGAAGCTTTCGACGTCGTCGAAGGTCTCGCGCGCCCGCGTGTTGCGGGTCAGCGTCACCGGCTGGCCGTCCTGGAAGGCGACGAGGCCGCGGAAGTCGGTGCCCATGCCCATCGGCCAGGTGATCGGCGCGACGTCGAGCGCGAGGCCCGACATGATCTCGTCGAGGATCTCGAGCGGGTCGCGGCCCTCGCGGTCGATCTTGTTGACGAAGGTGATGATCGGGATGTCGCGCAGGCGGCAGACCTCGAAGAGCTTGCGCGTCTGCGCCTCGATGCCCTTCGCCGCATCGATCACCATGATCGCCGAGTCGACGGCGGTCAGCGTGCGGTAGGTGTCTTCCGAGAAGTCGGCGTGGCCGGGAGTGTCGAGGAGGTTCAGGACCAGCCCGTCATACTCGAAGGTCATCACCGAGGACGAGATCGAGATGCCGCGCTTCTGTTCGATCTCCATCCAGTCCGAGCGGGTGCGCCGGCGCTCGCCGCGCTCCTTGACCTGGCCGGCGAGGCGGATCGCGCCGGACTCCAGGAGCAGCTTCTCGGTCAGCGTCGTCTTGCCGGCGTCCGGGTGCGAGATGATGGCGAAGGTGCGACGGCGGGTGTAGCCGGTCGCCGCATCGAAGAGCGCCGCGCGGGACGGGCCCTCGGGCCCGCCGTCGATCGGCGCCTCGGCCGTGAAGGTCTCGGTGGTATCCATGTTCTGGACCTGTCGTGAACGGAGCGGACGCCGGCTCGTGGTGCGGCATCCTGGCAAATCAGGCTCTGTCTAAGGGGCTTTGCCGGTTTTTTCCAGCAAGGCCCCTTACATCGTATCGGGCGGCCGCGAAGAAAAGGCTAAGCCGCCCGCGACGGCAGCAGCGCCTCGATGTCGGCCCCGTCCAGCACCTTGAGCGCGCCGGGCTCGAGGTCGGCCGGCAGCTCCAGCCCGCCCATGCGGTCGCGGTGCAGCGCCTCCACGTGGTTGCCGAGCGCGGCGAACATGCGTCGGACCTGATGATAGCGGCCTTCGGTGAGGACGACATCCACCTCGGTGGGCGAGCGCTCCGTCATCGCCACCGGCAGCAGCGGGTTCTCCTCGCCCTCCAGCAGCAGCGTGCCCGCAGCCAACACGTCGGCTTCGTTGCCGCGAAGCGGGCGGGCGAGAGTGACGCGGTAGCGCTTCTCGACATGGTGCTTGGGCGAGATGACACGGTGCAGGAGCGCGCCGTCGTCGGTCATCAGGAGCAGACCGGAGGTCTCCTTGTCGAGCCGGCCGATGGTCGAAAGCGCCGGGTCGCGCCGCCGCCAGCGGGCAGGGAGGAGGCCGTAGACGAGCGGACCCGCCTCCTTGTGCGAGCAGGTGACGCCGAGCGGCTTGTGCAGCATCAGCACCATGCCGGGCAGCGGATCCAGCGGCTCGCCGTCGACGGTGAGATCGGCCGCCCAGTCCGGCGTCGGCGTGACCCGCTCCTCGGCGCTCGTCAGGGCGTCGTCGCCGAGGCGGACGCGGCCCTGACGCGCCAGCATCTGGATCTCGCGGCGCGAGCCGTAGCCCATGTTGGCGAGCAGCTTGTCGAGACGGATGGACTTCACTTCACCGCCTCGTAGACCTTGTAGCCGCCCTCGTCGGCGCGCGGCTCGACGCGGGCGAAGGCCTCGCGCAGCGGCGCCTCGTAGGGCAGGTGCCGGTTGGCGGTGATCCACAGCCGGCCGCCCCTGCGCAGCGCTGCCGCCGCACGGCGGATGAAGACCTGGCCGAGGCCGCGATCCTCGAGGCCGGCTGCATGAAAGGGCGGGTTCATCACCACGAAATCCAGGCCGTCGAGTTCTGCGGTTCGGGCATCAGCCCAGAGGAATCGGGCGCGCGGGTCGGCGACGTTGCGACGGCTGACCTCGATGGCGCGGCGGTCGAGGTCGACCAGCGTCAGGTCGCTCACCTTCGACCAACGCAGCACCGCATGGGCAAGGACGCCGAGGCCGGAGCCGAAGTCGGCGCCGCGGCCGGCCAGTGGCGGGAGAACCTGAAGCAGCAGGGCACTGCCGGGATCGATCCTGTCCCAGCTGAAGATGCCGGGCTGCGTCCACAGGCCCAGCGCCTCGTCGAAGCGCGGCGCGCCGTCCGCGAGCGCCTCGGCAATGATGTCCAGCCTCGCCGGCCTCGCCGTCTCGGCGATGCGGTGATGGCTGCGTGCGCTGGCCGCAACGTCGCAGCCGAAGGCCTCCAGCTCCTTGGCGAGGCGTGAGCCGCCCTTGTCCTTCGGCGCAAGCGCGGTGAGGGCGCCGCCGGGCGCGAGGGCGCGCAGGGCGGCCGCCAGAACGCAGCGCCGCTCGATCGTGCCGTGCGGGGCAAGGAGGGTGATTGCCGCAAGGCTCGCCTCCGGCTGCGCGGCGAGATCGACCGCGCCCGGCATCAGGGGCGAGAACTGCAGGGCGTCGGGCGGCAGGTCGACGAGATCGGCGGGCGGCACGCCGTAGAGGCCGTGGGGCAGGGAGGTCATGGCTCCCTCTATAGACGGGCGGCCCATCGGCACAAGCAGCAGAGCCGATCGCCTCTGCATCGCCGAGGTGCCGTTTCAGCAGGCTGTTCCAGGGCAAGCGCTTGCCGCGCAGGCTCATCCAGTGGTTGTCTGCGCGGTTTCCGGGACCACCTTCGTGCCTGACGATCGAAGGGAGGCCCGCATGTCCATCGCCCGGCTCAGGCTCCGCCAGCCCGCTAGAACCGACCTTCGACGCCTCGTTTTCGGCGCGTGGCTCGAAATCGCCTCCTCTTTGGCCGCCACCTCCGCCGGCGAGGCGCAGGATCTGGACGCGTGGCGCCAGCAGGCGCTGGATTTGATGAACAAGGATCGCCAGTCGCAGGACCGCTCGGTGCTGACCCTCGGCGACGACCTCAATGCGGCGGCGCAGTCGCACGCCGAGGACATGCTTGCACGCAACTACTACTCTCATACCTCGCCGGACGGCGACGACGTGCAGGATCGCTACAGGGATGCCGGCGGAAGCCGGTGGGAACTCGTCGAGGAGAACATCGCGCGCTGCGCCGGATGCCGCCCGCCGATCACGCCCGAGACCCTCGAACGGCTGGAGACGGGCTGGATGAACAGTCCGCATCATCGGGAGAACATCCTGCGTGAAGGGATCGCCCGCTTCGGGTACGGGATCGTGCTCGACCCGCAGCAGGGCCTCTACGCGGTGCAGACCTTCGCCGGCCCTGGCACGCCTCGCGGTCCGCAGGACGAGGCGCCGACCATTCTGGCGCAGGACGACGTCGCGACACGCGCGGCGACGGTCATCAATCGCGCGCGCTCCGAAGAAGGCGTCGCAGCCGTCGAGGCGAACGCGGCGCTGGTCGCGGCGGCGCGGAGCCTGCTGCCGGATCCGGATGCGGACGATCCCTCGCTCGAATTCCAGCAGAGCCTCCTCGAGGCCATTCCGGCCGAGCAGCGCAGTCGCTGGCGTTCGGTCGGCGTCGTCTCCGCAGCCTGCGGCGGCTGCGGCACGGAGCCGACGCTGGCGGATCTTCGAGCCTTTCGCCGACAGTGGATGAACGACCCGCAGTATCGCCAGCGGCTGCTGGACCCCGCGGTCACCGACGTCGGTTTCGCCCTTCAGGCGAACGGGACGGGACGCAAGATCGCCGTGCTGGTGCTCGCTTCGGCGCGGTAGCACGGGACGAGCGGCCGCCGCCGCTCTCCTGCAGTGCATGCGGTCGGATCAGTTCCGCCCTGAAGGCCGACGCAGGGATGTCTCACAGCACCCCGAGCATGCCGCCGTCGACATACAGGATCTGGCCGTTGACGTAGTCGGACGCCGACGAGGAGAGGAAGACCGCTGCGCCGACGAGCTCGCGCGGCTCGCCCCATCGGCCCGCCGGAGTGCGGCCCTTCACCCAAGCGTTGAAGGTCTCGTTGGCGACCAGCGCCTCGTTCATCTCGGTCAGCATGTAGCCGGGGCCGATGGCGTTGATCTGCAGGCCGTCGGCGGCCCATTCCGCCGCCATGCCTTGGGTCAGGAGCTTGATGCCGCCCTTGGCGACGACGTAGGGCGTGACCGTCTTGCGTGCGGCCTGGCTCATCAGCGAGCCGATGTTGACGATCTTGCCGCGGCCGCGCGGCACCATGCGCCGGGCCGCCTCGCGCCCGACGAGGAAGGCGCTGGTGAGGTTGGTCGAGATCACCCGGTTCCAGTCGGCGAGGGAGAACTCCAGCAGCGGCTGGCGATGCTGGATGCCGGCATTGTTGATACAGATGTCGACCTCGATGCCGGCGGCGTCGAAGCTCTGGAAGGCGGCGACGACGCCGGCCTCGTCGGTGACGTCGAAGGCCGCCTCGGTGACGTCGAACCCGCGCCCGCGGAGGGTCTCGGCGGCCTCTGCCAGCGTGGCCTCGTCGCGCCCGTTGACGATCAGGCGTGCGCCGGCCTCGGCAAGACCTTCGGCCATCGCGTGGCCAAGCCCGCGCGAGGAGCCGGTGACGAGAGCGGTGCGGCCAGTCAGGTCGAAGAGCGGGTTGGTCATGAGGTCCTCCGGTTCTTTGATCGACCCGGCGGGCCGACAGGATCCGGGAGGATTAGGCCGCGTCACGCGCAAATCCAAGGTCTGCGGGGACGAAGATGCGTCCACGCGTCCGCCGGGTTGACGCCTGACGCTACGGCAGGCTTCATGCGACCCGGACACTTGGGAGGGGTGGAACATGCGGTTGCGTCTGGTCGGTTGCTGGATGATGGGCCTCGCGCTCCTGTCGGGATGCACCACGACGGAGGAGGCCAGCCAGGCGATCCAGAGCCGCTGGATCGGTCAGCCGAGCGACGCCTTCTTCTCCGCCTATGGCCCGCCGGCGAGCGAGTTCGCGCTGAACGACGGCAGCACGCTCTACACCTGGCGGGGTGGCGACACCGAGCGACAGATCGCGGCGACCTACCGCCCGATGACCAAGCAGGAGCGCAAGAGCGCGCGCTCGTCGCCTTAGACCGTGATCAACATCGGCACCTACGGCGAGACGGCGCCAGCCGATCCGGCGCGGCCGGGCCAGGTGCTGATGTCCCCATCGCGCGTCGAGCGGCTGGGCTGCGAGGCGCAGATCACCGTCAGTCCGCAGGGCATCATCAACGCCATCCGCATGACGCGCGACAGCGACGGCGAGGGGCTGAGCCTCTCGCGGTGCGCGGAGGTATTCGGCGTCGCAAGCTGATCGGCCGTCGCGCTCAGGCGGCCACGGGGACGATCCTGCGGTCCGGCAGCGCTTCCACGTAGGCGGCCATCTCCGCGCACCGCTTCAGCGTGCGCCAGTAGATGTCCTCCATTAGGATGTGCGCGAACTCCCCGTTGCGTCCGATGCTGTAGAGGCCGTCGACGCCGGTCGAGCGTGCGAAGCTCTGCCGCGTCGGCTCGTAGTCGAGGCGATAGACAGGATAGGCGGTGGCCGTCTTCACGACACCGCCAGGGCCGAGGTAGCGCTCCCGCAGGGCCGGGAAGATCTGGCACAGTCCGTCGAGACACCGCGCCGCAAGCTCCTCCTCGGGCGCCGTCCAGGTGGCGTCGCCGATCTGGCAGCCGAGGTCGAAGGTGATGAGCGTCTTGCCGTCGGGTGCCAGCCACGGCATCGAGATCGGCGCTTCGGTGAGGCGGAAGAAGGGCTGGTCGCGATCGGGCACCCAGAGCATCGTGTCGGGCAGCAGGTTGCGACCGGCAAAGCGCAGGTTGACGAAGACCATCGGCCGGTAGCGGAAGCGGGCGAGATCCTCCAAGGCGCCGGTGCCCTCGACGAGCTTCGGCAGCACGTTGACCGGTGCCGTCGAGATCACCGCGGAGACGGCGATGTCCTGGCCGTCGACGCGTACGGCGACGGCGCGCCCGGCGTCGGCAATGATCTTCTCGACCGGGGATTCCAAGCGGATGACGTCCTCGACCTGGCGCATGGTCGGGTCGAGCAGGCGCGCGATGCCGCCTTCGGGATAGACGTGCCAGACCGCCGCGCTCTCCGGCATCTCATGCGAATAGCCGTTGGAGACGGCCCGGCCGGTCACCTTTGACGCGGCCTTGAGATAGAGCGACTTGAAGACGCTCGGCCCCATCTTGGCGCCGACCGAAGGCGCCAGCATCTCGGCCGGCGCTCCGGACCAGGCCTCGGCGAGCGGAATCGCGACCTCGTCGGCCAGCGCTTCGCCATAGGTGCGGCGGAACCAGTCGGCGGCATTCGCCACCGCCCCGTCCTTCAGCCGCGCCGCGGCGGCGCTCGCGAGGTAGCGGGGCGAGCGCATCAGTCCGAACGGGTAGCCGTAGGTCCGGCCGCCGATGCGCACGGATTCGCCGTAGTAGCCGACGGTGCGGCAGACATCCTCGGCGCCGAGCGCGCGAGCGAGGCGGTTGGTGACGAAGTGCGCGCCGACATCGTAGGTGAAGCCGTCCTTGTCCTTGAAGGACGACGCCATGCCGCCGACCGCCTTGCCGGCCTCGAAGACGATGACGGGAATGCCGCGGCGGCGAAGCTCGGCGGCGGCTGTCAGGCCGGCAATGCCGGCACCCAGAACGGCAACAGGACGCATGTGGGCCCTCCGCGGCAGGCGGCATGAACCGCCCCTCGCGGCTGCCGTCATCACGCGCAGCGCGTGTGCCGGAGGCGGACACTAAGCCGTGAAGAGTGTAGAATCAGTAAGCGCAACAGAGCAGATTGTCTGCACCTCGCTGGCGGTCGCTGCGCAACGGCGGACCCGATCCAGGCCTCCGCTTCGGCCTTCCCGATCGTGCGTCGCCATCCATCGGCGGGTGGCCGCGTCACCTGCGGCGCAGGTGCGCCGGGACCTTGGGAAGATCATCGCACCGGCCTTGAGCCGTGATCCAGGCATCGGCTTTGCAGCGGCAGGGCATCAACGACGAACGTCTCGCCGGAGCGCTTCTTCCACCGCCGCAACATCGGAGAGGATATGCATGGATCCCGGCTCAGGCCGGGATGACGAGGCGAGAGCTGCGCCCGTCGTTCAGCCCGTCCTCGTTCAGCCCGCCCTCAGTCCCTCACGCCGGCTCGACGAAGCTGTCGAGCACCCGCTTCTGGCCGGCCTTGTCGAAGTCGACGGTCAGCTTGTTGCCCTCGACATTGGCGACCGTTCCCGGTCCGAACTTCAGGTGCAGCACCCGGTCGCCCTCGGAAAAGCGGCTGGCCTCGGTCGCGACGGACTTCGCCACAAGTTCGCCGGCGATCTCGCGCGGGCCGCCCGCCCTGGCGGCGGAGTAGAGCCCGGCGCCCTTCTTCGGCGGCTGGTTGTGACCGCGTCCGGCGGAGCCCATGCGGCCGGCAAAACCTGGCGCATCGGCCGCCGCGCTCCGCGCTCCGCCAGATGCGCCGCCGCCCAAACCCGAACCGGCGGCATAGCGGTCGGCCTTCGCCTTCACCCCGTCCTCGTCGTAGCGCATCGAGCGGTCGCGGTGGCCGGAGCGGTCGCCATAGTTGCCGAGGCCGCCGGCGCCCGAACCCTGCGCCCTGCGCCAGCCCGGCGTGTTGTAGGACGAGGTCGAGAACGCGTTCTGGTCCCAGCGGCTGGCGCCGTAGCCGCCGAAGCCGGACGCGCCGTAGCCGCCATAGGACGTCGACGGCTCCACCACCTCGACATGCGCCTCCGGCAGTTCGTCGAGGAACCGCGACGGGATCGTCGACTGCCAAAGCCCGTGGATGCGCCGGTTGGAGACGAACCATATCTTCACCCGCTTCTTGCCGCGGGTGATGCCGACATAGGCGAGCCGGCGCTCTTCCTCGAGGCCGGACCGGCCGCCTTCGTCGAGCGCCCGCTGGTGCGGGAACAGGCCTTCCTCCCAGCCGGGCAGGAACACCGTCTCGAACTCCAGTCCCTTGGCCGAGTGCAGCGTCATGATCGAGACCGCGTCGAGGTCCTCGTTCTGCTCGGCGTCCATGACGAGCGCGACGTGCTCCAGGAAGCCGCGCATCGACTCGTACTCCTCCATGGAGCGGATCAGCTCCTTGAGGTTGTCGAGCCGCCCCGGCGCCTCGGCCGAGCGGTCGTTCTGCCACATCTCGGTGTAGCCGGCTTCCTCCAGGATCGTCTCGGCGAGCTCGGTGTGGCGCACCGTCTCGGACAGCTCAGCCCAGCGACGGAAGCTCTCGGTCAGGCTCTTCAGCGTGGCGCGGACCTTCGGCTTCAACTCCTCGGTCTGCACCAGTTCGCCGGCCGCGGCGAGCAGCGGGATGCTCTTCAGGCGCGCATGGTCGTGCAGCAGCCGGACGGTCGCGTCGCCAAGCCCGCGCTTCGGCGTGTTGACGATCCGCTCGAAGGCGAGGTCGTCGGCCGGCTGCACCGTCGCGCGGAAATAGGCGAGAGCGTCGCGGATCTCCATGCGCTCGTAGAAGCGCGGGCCGCCGATGACGCGATAGTTGAGGCCGAGCGTGACGAAGCGGTCCTCGAACTCGCGCATCTGGAACGAGGCGCGCACCAGGATCGCCATGTCGTTCAGCGCGTGACCCTGACGCTGGAGCTGCTCGATCGTCTCGCCGAGCGCCCGGGCCTCTTCCTCCGAATCCCAGGCGGCGTTGACCTCGACCTTGTCGTGTTCGGGCGAGGCATGGTCGGTGAAGAGCGTCTTGCCCAGCCGGTCCTCGTTGTGCGCGATGAGGTGCGAGGCGGCGCCGAGGATGTGGGCGGTGGAGCGGTAGTTGCGCTCCAGCCGGATCACCGTCGCGCCCGGAAAGTCCTTCTCGAAGCGCAGGATGTTGTCGACCTCGGCGCCGCGCCAGCCATAGATCGACTGGTCGTCGTCGCCGACGCAGCAGACATTGACGGTGGCTGTGGGACGCGCTGGTCTGTCGCGCGACCCCTCATCTCCTGCCGGGACCTCTCCCCGGCGGGGAGAAGAATGCGGCGTCGATGTCGCAGCCAAGTCGGTGCCGGGCTCCGTAGCTGGAAGGCTCGCGCCATTCTTCTCCCCGGCGGGGAGAAGGTGGCCCGAAGGGCTGGATGAGGGGGAAGCGGCGTTCCGCGCCGTCTCCGGCCGCTGCGCGAGCAGCCGCAGCCAAAGATACTGGGCGACGTTGGTGTCCTGATACTCGTCGACGAGGATGTAGCGGAAGCGCCGGTGATACTCGGCGAGCACGTCGGCATGGGCGCGGAAGATCGCGATCGGATGCAGGAGAAGGTCGCCGAAGTCGCAGGCGTTGAGGCTGAGAAGACGGTCCTGATAGGCCTTGTAGAGCTCGCGCCCCTTGCCGTTGCCGAAGGCGCGCGCGTCGCCCTCCGGGATGTCCTTCGGCGTCAGGCCCTTGTTCTTCCAGCCGTCCAGCATGTTGGCGAAGGTACGGGCCGGCCAGCGCTTGTCGTCGAGGTTCTCGGCCTGGATCAGCTGCTTGATCAGCCGGATCTGGTCGTCGGTGTCGAGGATGGTGAAGTTGGTCTTGAGGCCCGCAAGCTCGGCGTGCCGCCGCAGCATCTTGACGCCGATCGAATGGAAGGTGCCGAGCCAGGGCATGCCCTCCACCTGCTCGCCGACGAGGAGGCCGATGCGCTGCTTCATCTCGCGCGCTGCCTTGTTGGTGAAGGTGACGGCGAGGATCTGCGAGGGATAGGCGCGGCCGGTGGCGAGGATGTGGGCGATGCGGGTGGTGAGCACGCGTGTCTTGCCGGTGCCGGCGCCGGCGAGAACCAGCACCGGCCCTTCCGTGGTCTCGACCGCGGCACGCTGCTCCGGATTGAGGCCGGCGAGGTAGTCCGGCGTGGCCGTCTGGGCGGCCTGGCCGCGCGCCGCCAGCGCCCTTGCGGCGATGCCGCCCGTGCGGGGAGCGGGCGCAGCGCCCGCGCGCTCATCGAAGTCGTTCATGCCGCCTACTTAAGGGATTCCGCTGAGAACACTAGAGGAACGAGGTCCGGGGCGAAAGCGGGCAGGCGGCCTCTCCACAGCTCGCGCCGGCTCGACAGGGATCATCGACGCGTCATCTTGTCGTGAGACGCGGCGTGCCCGAGCGCGACGCGGGAGGCATGGCACGACCGGAGGACCTGATGCAGGACACGCCGAAGATCACTCAGGCGATGATCGACGCCTATGACGAGTACACGCATCTGACGCTCGACCGGCGCGGCTTCATGGCGCGGCTCACCGGCCTTGCCGGCTCGGCAGCGGCGGCCGCCGCCATCGCTCCCGTGCTCGGGGCGAACCGGGCCAGGGCGGCGATCGTGGCGCCGGACGATGGGCGGGTGGGCTCCGTCTGGACGACCGTTCCGGGCGACACCGGCGAGATCAAGGCCTATCTCGCCGAGCCGGCGGCTGGGGCGAAGCCGTTTCCCGCGGTCGTCGTCATCCACGAGAATCGCGGCCTCAACGCCCACATCCAGGACATCGCGCGTCGCCTCGCGCTCGAAGGCTTCCTGGCGCTCGCGCCGGACTTCCTGTCGCCTTCGGGCGGCACGCCCGATGACGAGGATCAGG
Organism: Mangrovibrevibacter kandeliae; assembly: GCF_024519155.1. GTDB lineage: Bacteria > Pseudomonadota > Alphaproteobacteria > Rhizobiales > Rhizobiaceae > Mangrovibrevibacter > Mangrovibrevibacter kandeliae. Next base: position 1,000,207 of record NZ_JANIFJ010000001.1, read on the forward strand.
CGCGCGCGGCGATCGCCGCCCTCGATGGCGCTGCGACGACCCGCAACGCCGCGAAGGCGGTGGACTTCCTGACCGCACACAAGGACAGCAACGGCAATGTCGGCGCGATCGGGTTCTGCTGGGGGGGCGGGCTCGTCAATGACCTCGCCGTCTTCTCGCCGGGCCTGCAGGCCGGCGTCGCCTATTATGGCCGGCAACCCGACCCGGAGGACGTCCCGAAAATCCACGCGGCGATGATGCTGCACTATGGCGGGCTCGACCAGCGCATCAATGCTGGCATTCCGGCGTATCGCGAGGCGCTGGAGGGGGCCGGCGTCGAGCATCAGATCTTCGTCTACGAGGGCGCCAACCACGCCTTCAACAACGACACCTCCGAGGCACGCTACGACAAGGGCGCTGCCGATCTCGCCTGGCGCCGGACGGTGGAGTTCCTCAAGGCGAAGCTTGCGGGCTGACCCGGCGCACCCGGCCCGCGCCGAACGGCGCCCGGGCCCGCGGTTGAAACCGGCGGGCCGGGCGGGTCACAGCGTGTGAACCAGCGCGTGGATCAGGATCAGCGAAACCTCCATCGCCATCAGTGCGGCCAGCGCGTTGGCCAGCAGGGGATCGAATTCCTCTTCCGGATCGAGGAACAGGTTCTGGCTGGTGGTGACGGCGCTCATGCGGCGTTCTCCAGGTAGGCCTGGCGAGCCTGGCTGCTGACGGCGCTGCTCTGCAGCCAGTTCCAGTCGATGTTGCCGCTCATGCGTCCGGCCTCCGCGGTATCGATGCCGGGACGGGGATCGTCTTCGGCGGTAGCGTCGGTGCCGCGTGCGGTCGTGGCGGCGCCGTCCATCGAACGGAGCATGGCCTCGAAGCGGTTGCCGGCCTGCACGCCGAGCGCCATCCGGCGGACCTTGTCCTGCGCCTGGTCGTCGGCCTCCGGCACCTCGAAGCTCGTGCGGCTGCTGCGCGGCGCGGCCAGCGTCTCCAGCGCCCGGATCAGATCCTTCACGCTCGCCTCCTCTGCCGCGACCGCCTGGGTGGCGGCAGACGCCGCCGTCGCAGCCGGTTCTGCGGCATCGGCCACGGCCGGCGCGGCAGCGGATTGCGCCGCAGAGACCGTCGCCTCCGCTTCCGCCGGCGCGGCCGGTGCCGCCGCCACCGGCTCTTCGGCGGCCGTGGCAGCGCTCTGCGTCTCGGCCGGATCGGCCGCAGGAGCGGTAGGAGCAGACGGAGCGGCCGGCGCAGTCGGCGTGGCAGCAGCGTCGGGCGCTGCATCTTCGGTTGTGGCGGGCGCGGTCGTCACGGGTTCGGCGGCCGCGACGGGAGCCTGCGTGGTGGTGGGGGCGGCGCTTGCCGTCGGCTCGGCGGTAGCGGCTGCGGGGGCAGACGTCGGCGCGGGGCTCGGTGTTTCACTCGCCGCAGGCGGCGTCGTGGCCGCGCCCTGCATCTCGTTCGTTGCCGGAGCGGAGGTCGCCGCGGTCGTGGTGGTCGAGGCCGTTGCCGGGGATGTCGTCGTGGAGGCGGGCGGCGTGGACGTGCCGGAGCTGGCAGAGGGTTCGCTGCTCGGCGAGGCGGCGCCGGTGGCCGACGGCGTGGAAGACGCCGGAGACGTGGAGGCGGTTGACGAAGTGGAGGCGGTGGATGGCGAGGTCATCCCGATCGCCGATGCCAGCTGCGGCGAGATCGTCGAGACGGCGCTGGACACGCCGGTGTAGGCGGTGGGGGAGGTCGCCTGGACGGTGCTGCCGACCGTCTGGGTCGTGCCGGTGGTGGCGGTGCTGGCGGTTGCGGTCGTCTGGCTCGCGGCAGCGGCAAGGACGGGGGTGCTGCTCTTCAGCGAACTGGTGATGAGGCCCATTGTTGCTTCCTCTCGTGTCTGCCGTGTCTGGCTGCAGGAGGACAATGGCCCTGAGAACCTGAAGTCGAAGCTGTCTGGCGATGAGCAATTGCCGCAATGACTCCGTATCATTGTTGAAGGAAGCAAGCTTCAGAGACCAAAACCTCCTTCACTGTGTCATGCGTCCACGCATGGATACAGAAGATGTCTTTCCCGGGTTTGTCGAGCGCTGTCTGTTTCAGAATGTAACGCAACGGGTGCTTGGGCGAGTGCGTCGATCTGCTGGGTTGGCGTGTGCCGGGTCGAGCCGCACAACCGGCTTCTTAAGACATGCTGGGTAATCTGACGGCGCTTTGGGAGTTCTCGAATGTCGTTGCGGCGTTGCCTGTTCCTGTTGTTCGCCACCTTCGCTGTCGCGCTCATCGCGGCGATGGCCCTGATCGCCCACCTCGTCACCTCCGCAGCGCTCGAGCAGGGCGTGCAGCGCCAACTCTCGCAGGCTGCCGACCAGATGAGCGAGCGGCTGGATTTCCACATGTACGAGCGTCTCAACGACATCGTGCAGGCGGCGGCGCTGCCGCATCTGTTCACGCCGGGGCGGGAGGACAGCCAGCGCCGTTATCTGGAGAGCCTGCAGCGCGAGGATACGAATTATGCCTGGATCGGCTATGCCGGGCTCGACGGCAAGGTGATCGTGTCGACCGGCGGTCTTCTCGAGGGGGCCGACGTGTCGCAGCGCGAGTGGTTCGCCGCAGGCCGCAGGGCGCCCGTCGGGCTCGACGTGCACGAAGCCAAGCTGCTGCAGAAATACCTCGCGCCGCCGGATGCGGAGATGCTGCGGTTCGTCGATGTCGCTGCGCCTGTCTACGACGTCGACGGAAACCTCTCGGGGGTTCTCGCGGCACATCTCAGCTGGAGCTGGGCGGACGATGTCCGGCGCCAGGTCCTGAACACGGTGCCCTCGCTCGATCTGTCCGACCTTCTGATCACCGCCGACAACGGCACCGTCATCCTCGGCCCGCGATCGCTGCTCGACACGCGGCTCGACCCCAAGGATCCGGCGTATGTCAGCGCGAGCTCGCGCACCCGCGGCTTTCGTAGCTTCGCCGGTCTTGGCTGGTCGGTGGTCGCGCGCCAGCCGGTCGAGACGGCCCTCGCACCGGTGCGTCGCGCCGAAGCGGTCATCATGGTGTCCGGCATCGCTCTGGTGATCCTGTCGGGCTTTCTCGGCCGGTTCATCGCAAGCCTCATCGCCCGGCCGCTGCAGCGGCTGGCAACGAGCGCCGGGTCCGGCCTGCTCGGACGCGACGCCGCAGCGACGCCGGCGGCCGGGACCTACCGCGAGGCGCGCACGCTTGCCTCCGCGCTGAACGAGGCCTTCGAGCGCGTCCGCCGCAGCGAGCACGAGCTCCGTCGCACCAACGAATGCCTGGAGGATCGCGTCTCGACCCGAACCCGGCAGCTGGAGGACGCCAAGCAGAAGGCCGAAGCGGCGATGCAGGCCAAGACCGACTTCCTCGCCACCATGTCGCACGAGATCCGCAGTCCGCTGAACGCCATTCTCGGCTTCGCCGACCTGATCCTCGACGTGCCGGACCTGAAGACCGACGTGCGGCGCCGCGTCCAGCTGATCCAGACGGCCGGCTCTGCGCTGACGACCGTGATCGACGACGTTCTCGACTGGTCGAAGATCGAGGCAGGGCGGGTGGAGATCTGCGACGTGCCCTTCGACCTGCACGCGCTGGTGCTGACCTGCGTCGCGATGATGGAGCCGCGCGCCACCGGCAAGGGCCTCAGTCTGGTGTGCACCTTCGGCGACGTGCCGCAGCATGTCAGCGGCGACGAGGGCCGTCTGCGTCAGATCTTGCTCAATCTGCTGAACAACGCCGTCAAGTTCACCAGCGCCGGCGGCGTCGAGATCAACGTGCGCCGCCGTCTGTCAGGATCCGCCGACGCGCTGACACTGGAAGTGGCCGACACTGGCCTCGGCATGTCGCCCGAGCAGCTGGAGTTGCTGTTCAAGCGCTTCTCACAGGCGGACAGCTCGATCGGGCGACGCTTCGGAGGCAGCGGGCTCGGCTTGGCGATCTCACAGCAGCTGGCGGTCATGATGGGCGGCCGGATCGAGGTGAGCAGCGAGCTCGGGCGCGGGTCGCGCTTCCTGCTGACGCTCGATCTGCCGGCGTCCGCGGCGCCGCAGAGTGCCCGCGCCGTGCTGTCCTCCGGGACCGGCGGCCACAAGACCGGTCACGTTCTGCTGGTGGAGGACCTGGCGATCAACCGCGAGATCGCGACCGCCATGCTGGAGGCCGGCGGTCACCGAGTGACGCAGGCCGTGTGCGGGCATCAGGCCCTCGCGGCCTTCGAGAACGGCAGGTTCGACCTCATCCTGATGGACATCCAGATGCCGGGCATGGACGGTGTCGCCGCAACCCGCGCGCTGCGCGCGAGCGAGCGGGAGCGCGGCGTCCGGCCGACTCCGATCCTGGCGCTGACGGCCAACGTCTTGTGCGAGGAGGTGGAGCGTTTTCGTGGCGCCGGCATGGACGACGTCATCGCTAAACCGATCAAACGGGACTGCCTGCTCGCCACGCTGCAGATGTGGCTGCCCGAGACGGCCGCTGGCTCGGACGGGGGACCGACGGCTGCCCCGTCGCCGGAGGCGGCCCCTGACCCCCAGTTCGACTCGGAGACCTATGGCGAGATGCTGGAGGTTCTCGGGCCGGCGCGCATCGACAGGGCTTTCGAGGAGCTGAGGGCCATGGTCGCAACGCTCGAGCGCCTTGGCCGCAATCGAGACGCGGCGCTGCCGGAAGCCGCGCACCGGCTGATCTCTTCCGCCGGTGCCATCGGCTTCACCGGCCTTGCCTTGGCCTGCCGGGAACTGGAGCGCGCGTGCAAGACACAGGGTGGCGACGTCGAGGCGGCGCTGCAGACCGTGCTTGAAACCTGCTCGCGGGCACTGGCGCGGATGCGGCTGCTGTCGAACGCGCGGGCGGGCGACGTCAGAGCCGGCTCCGAAGCGCCGGCCGCAGTCAGTGCAGGTCCTGGCCGCTGAGGACATAGCCGGTGCCGCGTACCGACTTGATGCGGCCGGCCTGGCCGGTCGGTTCGAGCTTGCGGCGCAGACGCGTCACCAGGACGTCCATGCTGCGGTCCTCGTACTGCCAGGCGCGGTTGAACACGACGCGCATCAGGTGGTCGCGGTCGAGCACTTCACCCGGCCGTCCGGCGAGTTCGCGCACCAGCGCGTACTCCGCGGCCGTCAGGTCCACCGAACCGCCGTCCGGTCCCACCAGACAGCGGCGGGTGCCGTCGAGGTGCCAGTCGCCGACGGCGCCGAGCGGGGACTGCGCGGTCGGGGTCGTGGCCGGCGCCGCCTCGGCCAGGCGACGAATGACGCTTCGCACCCGCGCCAGCAGTTCGCGCGGCGGGTGCGGCTTGACCAGGAAGTCGTCGGCGCCCAGTTCGAGACCGACCACCCGGTCGGTCGGATCGTCGTTGGCCGTCAGCATGATGATGCCGCAACGCTGCGCCTCGCGCAGGTGCCGCACGATGCTGAATCCGTCCTCGTCCGGCAGCTGCAGGTCGACGATGGCAAGGTCGACGCTGCGTGCCCTGGTCACCGCGCGAAGCTCCGCGCCGCTTGCGGCCTGCGACACCTCGAAGCCTGCGCGGGTGAGATATTCTGCGACGGCCTCCCGCTGAAGATCCGCGTCCTCGACGATCACGATATGCTTCCTGGCGTTGTCCATGCCGGCTCTGAGATTCACCATCCTGCGTTGCAGGATCGGTCGTAACAGAGGCTTGCTAAGCGCACAATCGGGAGGCGGCAGTCTGTCCTCGATGCTCTTCCGGCGTGAAAAGCTTCAGGCAAGTCAGCGGCTTGTGCTGCCGCAGCGTCATCTGGCGCCGGTCCGCCGGAACACCGTCCGTTGCTCGCATTGACCTGCGCGTCGGCCATCGCCCGTCGTGCGGGTTACCCGGAGTTCTCCCGATACATCTGTCTTGCAAGCGAGTAGCCGCGGTCCTTCTCCAGATGGTGCCATTCGATCGACGCGTCCTGTCCTTGTGCGGCCGACCGGTCGAGATCGGCGTTGTCGGCCAGTGCGGTCAACAGCGGCGTCACCTGTGCGGCGGCCGCCGTGTCGGCGCGCCCGAGGTCCTGGAGGATCAACTCGAAGCGGCGCGCCGCGCGGGCCGAACGCGCCATGTTGCGTGCGACCTCTGCCTGCGCGACCTCGGCGTCCCGCGTCTCGCCGGTGCCGAACAACGCGGCGACGATCCTGCCGTTCGCGACGCTCTCAACGGTGCCGCGCGCGGACGTATAGGTGGTCGCGGCCGTCGCGGCAGACCCCGCCGCTGCGTTGGAGGTGGTCGCCGCCACATCGGGCACACTCTCCGTCGCGGGCTCGGTCGCGGCAGCGATGGCGGCCGGCTCGGGGTCGGACGCCGGAGCCGTCGATGTCGAGGGGGAGGGGCTGGTCGAGCTCGTGGTGGCGCTGCCGCCGTAGAGCAGCCAAAGCACATATGAGATGGTTCCGCCGATCGAGAACATCACTCGTCTCCTTCCATCGGCAGAAGTACAGACAAGATGTTACGCTGGCAGCAACGCGGGCCGTCGATTTGCTGATGTCTGCGGCTCTGACTGTTTCGCAAGCATGGCTTTGCTGCTGTCTGCCGCGTCTCTCCCGACGCTAAGAGGCAGGCGATACGGGGTGGCGGCGCCGTCTGATCGATCGAGGTCGACAGGTCGACACCACGTCTGCCGCAAGTTCGCTTCCCGGCGCGTCAACTCCGCAGGCGCCGGTCCGTCAGGTTGCGCCGGTCGGCCGCGATCGCGCGCATCAGCGCGTGCAGCTGCGGATCGCGCTCGCGCAGACGGTCGAGTTCGTCGACCTGGTTGATCGCGACGAGGCGCAGGAGATCCTCGCGGATCCGTCCGTCGGCGTCACGCGGCAGCGCAGCGACACACTGCACGAGATCCGGCTTCGGATCGCTCCAGCCGCCGATCCGCTTCTCCACCGCGCTCGCCATCATCGCACCGGCGGGCTCGACGAAGGCGTAGAGGCCGACCCCGGCGCGCTTGGGGTAGGGGAACACCGACAGCGCGGCGGCCTGCACCGCCGGCTCGGCCTCGAGCCGCGCCCGGATGACCTTGCCGTCGGTGTCCATGCGATCCTTGGTGCCTTCGCCGTCGGACCACCGGAAGAGCCCGCGCGTGACGAGGTTGTATAGCGGCTTGACGGTCTTCATCCAGACCTGCGCCGGCAGGCTCTTGGCGGCGAGCATCCGCTTCTCGGCGGGCGTCAGCGCCGCCCGACAGAAGCTGCGCTTCTGTTTGAGGAGATGGCGCAGGTCTTCGCGCGCCAGGAGGCGGAAGAGCTTGCCGCGGTGCCTGAACACGGTCGCGAGCTGCATGTCGATCAGCGCCGCGCGGCCTTCGGTGGTCATCAGCCAGTTCTGCGGCTTGGCGAGGTCGTTGTGGGTGATGCCGCGTCGGTGCAACTGGCGCAGCAGCCGCTTGGCGTCGCGGAAATAGGCCTCGTTCCCCATCGGCTTGGCGACGTGCAGCGGCGCGCCCTCGATCCAGGAGCGATAGAGCCCGTCGCGATCCACCCCGAGCAGGCGCGGGGTGCCCTCGGCGCCGTCGAGACGACGCAGCGCGGCGATCTCCCGCCGGGCCAGGAACCAGGCGAGCCAGCGGATCCACGGGCGGGCATGCGACACCCGGCGACGCGTGACGACCGTCTGCGGATCGTCGACGAAGTGTCCGTACGACACCTCGCTGAACACGTCGCGCTTGAGGACGGTGCGCAGCTCGAAACGGCTGGGCGGAGCAGGGGAATTGGCGCGGGTCGCCATGATTTGACCGTTCGGAACCATCGTTGGCTGAGCGACGTAGCTGAATCCGTCACCAGGTCCAAGCCGTCAGCGAGCCGCCATGTCAGCCGAACACCACATTCTGCCACCCGCCGCGGACGTCCCGAACAGCGCGCTGCCGCTCGTCGTGGTTCGCGACGCGGTACCGGATCCGGCCGCAGACGCGACGCACGCACTCCTGCGGACCCACGGCTGGCAGGGCACGTGGACCTACACCGTCTACGACTTCTGGCACTTCCACGTCACCGGCCACGAGGTGCTGATCTGCGTCGCGGGTTCGGCAGATATCGGCTTTGGCGGGGACGACGGGATCGTGCTGGCGATGGTCCCCGGCGTCGGCGTCGTCGTGCCCGCCGGCGTCGGACACAAACGTCTGTCCGGGACGTCGGACTTCGCCGTGGTGGGCGGCTACCCACCCGGCCAGAGCGGCGCCATCACCCGTCCCGGCGAGATCGACATGGCGGAGGCCGTAAAGGCCATCGAGACGCTGCGTCTGCCGGAGCGCGACCCGTTCACGGGAGAGCGACCCGGCTGCCTCGCGGTGTGGGCCGCCTGAGCCTTCCGACCCGTCGGCTCCATGTCGGCTAGAGCCCGCTGCGGCCGTCGTCGTTGCCGCCGCTTGGCGGCGGATAGTGGTGTCGTCCGCCGGAGGGGTCGACCACCGCCCAGCCACCGGCCCGCGTCGCCTCCGCGTAAAGAGGGCCGACCGGCACCTTGCCGTGGCCGCCGGGAATGTCGAGGACGTAGGCGGGCTGACAGAGGCCGGAATAGCGGCCCCGAAGCGCCCGCATCAGCGCCTGGCCCTCGTCGATACCCGTGCGCAGATGGCTCGTCCCCGGCGCGAGGTCGCCCTGGTGCAGGTAGTACGGCTTGATGCGGTTCTCGACGAAGCAGCGCATCAGAGCGCCGAGCGTCGCAACGTCGTCGTTGACGCCCTTCAGCAGCACCGACTGGCTGACCATGGGAATGCCGGCATCGACCAGTCGGGCGACGGCCGCCCGGGCGGCCTCGGTTAACTCCCTCGGGTGGTTGGCGTGCAGGGCGACGAAGACGGCGCCGCCGAACCGCTTGAGGGCCGCGACTAGGCCTTCGTCGACCTTGGCCGGCTCCACGACCGGGACCCGCGTATGCAGCCTCAGGACCTTCACGTGCCCGATCTGCGCCAGCCGTGCGGCAATCGTGCCGAGCCGGCGCGGCGACAGCAGGAACGGATCGCCGCCGGTGACGACGACCTCCCAGATTTCGTCGTGGGCCGCGATATAGCCGAGCGCCGCGTCGAGCTCGGCCTCGGTCAGGCTGCCCGCGCCCTCCGGTCCCACCACCTCGCGGCGAAAGCAGAAGCGGCAATAGACCGGGCACACGTGCAGCGGCTTCAGGAGCACCCGGTCCGGGTAGCGGTGGACGATGCCGGGCAGGGGCGAATGCACCGCGTCGCCGATCGGGTCGGAACGCTCCTCGTCCTGCGTGTCCAGCTCTTCGGGGCGTGGCACGAACTGGCGGCCGATCGGGTCGTCCGGGCTTTCGATCAGCGCCGCCATGTCGGCCGTGATGCCCACGGCGTAACGGGACGCGACATGCTCCAGCGCCGACAGTGCCGTCTCGGGTGTCAGCCCCGCCGCGACGAGGTCGGCGGGGCTGCGCAGCGGCCGGTTCACGCTGCGCCTCCCGCGACCGGAGTCCAGATCACGTCCTCGATGCGCGCCGCGCCGAGCGCCAGCATCGCGAGCCGGTCGAATCCGAGGGCGATGCCGCTCGCGGCCGGCATCGAGGCAAGCGCGGCAAGAAAGTCCTCGTCCAGCGGATAGCGCTCGCCATAGACGCGCTCCTTCTCGTCCATCTCCGCCTCGAAGCGGCGGCGCTGCTCGGCGGCGTCGGTGAGCTCGCCGAAGCCGTTGGCCAGTTCGACGCCGCAGGCGTAGAGCTCGAAGCGCTCGGCGACGCGGGGGTCGCGCCCGGAGCGGCGAGCGAGGGCGGCTTCGGCGACGGGGTAGTCGCACAGGATGGTCGCCCGGCCGATGCCGAGCGCCGGCTCGACCTTCTCGACCATCACCTTGGAGAAGAGATCCGCCCAGCCGTCGTCGGGCGCGGCGCGCAGCCCTTGCGACTGCATCGCGGCGCGCAGCGCCGCGGCGTCGGTGCCGCCGTCCCCATTCACGGTCGCAAGGAGGTCGATGCCGGCATGGCGATCGAAGGCCTCGGCGACGGTCAGCCGCTCGGGCGCCGCGCGCGGGTCGCAGGCGCGGCCGCGGAAGGCGAAACGCTCCGTGCCGGCGGTGTCGGCGGCGCGGCGCAGGAGGGTGGCGCAGTCTTCCATCAGCGCCTCGTAGCCCTCGTGAACCCGGTACCATTCGAGCATGGTGAACTCGGGATGGTGCAGGGCGCCGCGCTCCCGGTTGCGCCACACCGGCCCGAAGCTGAAGATCCGCGTCTCGCCGGCGGCGAGGAGCTTCTTGCAGGCGAACTCCGGCGAGGTGTGGAGGTAAAGCGTTTGGCCCATGGCATCGGGCAGCAGGGCCTGCGTTGCGAAGGCGGACAGATGCGCCTCGTTGCCGGGCGACACCTGCAGGGCGGCCGTCTCCACCTCGACGAAGTCCTGCGCCTCGAACCAGGCGCGCAGCGCTGCCTTCAGCCGGTTGCGGGCGAGGAGGCGCGGCCGGCGGTCGGCGTGAACGTGCGGGGCCCAGAAGGGGGAAGCTGAGGTCATGCGGCAGGTCCGGATTCGCGCGAAGGTGCTGGCGAAGGCGCGAAAGATGGGTTAGGCCCGGTCCCCAAAAGGCGGTTCCGGCCGCTTCGTCAACATCGAAACGCAGGAAACACGCTCGTGGTGAAGGTGATCGCCAGCTCGCTCCGCAAAGGCAACGTCGTGGAGCGCGACGACGGCAAGCTCTACGTCATTCTGTCGGCGGAGAACATCCACCCCGGCAAGGGCACGCCCGTGACCCAGCTTGACATGCGGCGCATCTCCGACGGCGTGAAGGTGTCCGACCGCTATCGCACGACCGAGCAGGTCGAGCGCGCCTATGTCGAGGAGCGCGAGCACACCTTCCTCTACAGCGACGGCGAGGGGTTCCACTTCATGAACCCGGAGACCTTCGATCAGGTCGCCGTGCAGGAGAGCGTCGTCGGCGATGCCGCGCCCTACCTGCAGGAGAACATGCCGGTTCAGGTCGCGGTCCACAACGGCGTCGCGATCTCGATCGAGCTGCCGCAGCGCGCCACCTACGAGGTGGTTGAGACCGAGCCGACGACGAAGGGCCAGACCGCGTCGTCGTCCTACAAGCCGGCGATCCTGTCGAACGGGGTGAAGACCACCGTGCCGCCGCACATCAGTGCCGGCACCCGCGTCGTGGTGATGACCGCCGACGGCTCCTATGTGGAGCGCGCCAAGGACTGAGCCCGCTCCGGCGCCGGCCGCTCCCGCCGGCGTCAATGCATTGCATTCCTCGCGCAGCGACCCGGAGCGCTGATCCCGCGACGGGCGGTCAGGTCAGCTCGAGCGCGGCTTCGGCCTTCCCGTCACAATGGTCGCCCTCGGATCGCTCGTCCGCCGGTCCCTTGCTGCGCACCAGGTTGAGCGCGGTGATGATGAGCCCGACATGGCTGAAGGCCTGGGGGAAGTTGCCGAGCTGCTCTTGGCCCTTCGGGTCATACTCCTCGGCGAGCAGCCCGACGTCGTTCTGCAGGACGCGCAGCCGCTCGAACAGGCGCGTCGCGTCCTCGTAGCGGCCGAGCTTGATCCAGGCATCCGCCAGCCAGAACGAGCAGGCGAGGAAGGCGCCTTCCTCCCCATGCAGCCCGTCGTCGGTGTCGCCGGTGTCGTAGCGCAGCACGAAGCCGTCGCGCATCAGGTGCTTCTCGACCGCGTCGACCGTGCCGATCGCGCGCGGGTCGTCCGGCGGCAGGAAGCCGGTCAGAACGATGTGGAGCAGGCTCGCGTCGAGCGCCTTCGAGCCGTAGGACTGGGTGAAGCTGTTCAGCTCCGGGTCGAAGCCGTTGGCGCAGACGTCGGCATGGATCTCGTCGGCGACGATCCGAAGTTTCGCTGCGTCCTCGGCGCCGCTCTCGCTCGTCGAGAGCATCCGCGCCATGCGGTCGAACGCCACCCAGGCCATGACCTTCGAATGGACGAAGTGCCGGCTCTGGCCGCGCACCTCCCAGATGCCTTCGTCCGGCTGGCGCCAGACCTTCTTCAGGAACGGCACGATCGCCTCGGCCATGCCGGCGGTGCGTGGGTGCGGCGCGAGACCGCCGGCACGCGCCTGCGCCAGCATGTCGGCGACCTCGCCATAGACGTCGAGCTGGAACTGCGAGGCGGCACCGTTGCCGACCCGCACGGGGGCGGACTCGCGGAAGCCCTGCAGCCATGGCACCTCCCACTCCTGCAGCTGCCGTTCGCCGGCGACGCCGTACATGATCTGCATCTGCGCCGGGTCGCCGGCGATGGCCCGCATCAGCCAGTCGCGCCAGGCTTCGGCCTCCTCGTAGTAGCCGAGGTCCATGAAGGCCATCAGCGTCAGCGTCGCGTCACGCAGCCAGCAGTAGCGATAGTCCCAGTTGCGCACGCCGCCGATCGTCTCGGGCAGGGAGGTCGTCGCGGCGGCGACGATGCCGCCGGTCGGCCTGTAGGTGAGCGCCTTCAGCGTGATCAGCGAGCGCTTGACGTCCTCGGTGTAGGGACCGACGTCGGGGCAGCGCGCGGAGAAGCGCGTCCAGAAGGCCTCTGTGTCGGTGAGGGCGTGCTCCAGATCGGTGGCCGGAATCGGCGGCAGATTCGAGGCCTGGTGCGTCAGGCTGAAGATCAGCCGCTGGCCGGCCGCCACGCTGAACTGGCCGACGGTGTGGAGATCCTCGCCGTGCAGCTCGACCGGCGAGCGCAGCGTCATCAGGTCCGGGCCGGCGATGGCGGTGATCGTGTGATCGTCGACGCGGCTGACCCAGGGGATCGTCCGGCCGTAGTCGAAGCGCATGACGAGGTCGAAGTCGAACTCGACGCTGCCGTGCTCTCCGACGACGATCCGCACGACATTGGCGAGACCGTCGTCCGGCGGCATGAAGTCGATGACCGTGGCGCAGCCCGTGCGCGTCTCGAAGGTCGTTTCGAGAATCAGCGTCCCGTCGCGATAGCCGCGGGTGACGTGAAAATCGTCACAGGGGCGGATCTGCCAGTAGCCCTGCTCGCGCGTGCCGAGCAGCGAGGCGAAGACGGCCGGAGAATCAAACCGGGGAAAGCAGAGCCAGTCGATCGAGCCGGCCCGCGAAATCAACGCCGCACTCTGGCAGTCGCCGATCAGCGCGTAGTCGTCGATGTGGCGTTTGCCCTGGCTGCGGCGGTTGATCAGCTCTGACATTGGCGTCCGACTCAGCATCGTATCGTCCTCCAAAGCACAGTCTCAAGAATGCAGAAGACGCTGTAGTGGCGCTTTCTGCTCGGTCGTCAGGGATCAGGGGGATGAAGTTCGTATGCTATACGAACACAGCCGAGGATACTGACGAGGGACTGCTGCCTATGGGAACGGATAAGTTTGAATGAACTCTTACGAGCGGCGCGCGCTCGGCTCGGGGTGGGTCCCGTACCTAAGGAGTGCGGTGCAGCGGTCAAGGCGGCGCGGTGCCCACGCCGACCTGTGCTGCAGGCGCAGCCGGACGGCGGCATGCGGTGCCGCCCGCATCCGCACCGCGGTGCTTGGCGCGGTCAGCCGAAGGCCTGCAGCCCGGTCTGCGCCTTGCCGAGGATCAGCGCGTGGATGTCGTGCGTGCCCTCGTAGGTGTTCACCGTCTCGAGGTTCTGGGCGTGGCGCATCACGTGGTACTCGCCCATGATGCCGTTGCCGCCATGCATGTCGCGCGCGGTGCGGACGATCTCCAGCGCCTTGCCGCTGTTGTTGCGCTTGACGAGGCTGATCATCTCCGGGGCGAGCTTGCCCTCGTCGAACAGCCGGCCGACGCGCAACGCCGCCTGCAGGCCGAGCGCGATCTCGGTCTGCATGTCCGCGAGCTTCTTCTGGACGAGTTGCGTCGCGGCGAGCGGCCGGCCGAACTGCCGGCGTTCGAGGGTGTAGGTGCGCGCGCGGTGCCAGCAGTCCTCCGCCGCGCCCATGGTGCCCCAGGCGATGCCGTAGCGCGCCCGGTTGAGCGCCGAGAACGGCCCGCGCAGCCCGGTGACGTTCGGCAGCATGGCCGCCTCCGGCACCACGACGCCGTCCATGACGATCTCGCCGGTGACCGAGGTGCGCAGCGACAGCTTGCCCTCGATCTTCGGTGCCGACAGGCCGGGCGTGCCTTTGTCGAGAATGAAGCCGCGCACCTTGCCGTCGTCCGGCGGGCCCGTGTCGACCACCTTCGCCCAGACCAGGAAGACGTCGGCGATCGGTGCGTTGGAGATCCACATCTTGCTGCCGGAAAGCCGCCAGCCGTCGGCCACGCGCTCGGCCCTCGTCGCCATGCCGGCCGGGTCGGAGCCCGCGTCGGGCTCGGTGAGGCCGAAGCAGCCGACCCATTCGCCGCGGGCGAGCTTCGGCAGATAGCGGCTGCGCTGCGCTTCGTCGCCGAACGCCCAGATCGGATACATCACCAGCGAGGACTGGACGCTCATCATCGAGCGGTAGCCGGAATCCACCGCCTCGACGGCCCGGTTGACGAGACCGTAGGCGACATAGGAGGCGCCGGCACAGCCGTAATGCTCGGGGAGGGTGACGCCGAGCAGGCCGAGCTCTCCCATGGCCTCGAACAGCGAGCGATCGCTGGTCTCGCGCGCGTAGGCGTCGACGACGCGCGGACGCAATGTCTCCTCCGCGAAGGCGCACGCCGTCTCATGGATCAGCCGCTCGTCCTCGCTCAGCTGGTCGTCCAGCCGGAACGGCTCGGCCCAGTCGAAAGCGGCAGGCGCCGGGTCGGGCACGGCATGGCGAGCGGACATGGTCGGTCTCCTCCCTGGCGGCGCCGGCCGGAACGCGCGTTCGGCCTGCCCGACGGGTTCGGACTTCGGCCGGTCGCGACGATGCCGGGCGCCATGGCCCGACCATAGCGGCGTTCACCTCTATCGGGAACGCGCGAGCCAGGGTTTGCTGATGACCCGCCCGTTCGAGACCGGGCCGGACACGGCATTCACCCCTCAGGCGAGGTGAGAAAACAGTGACACAAGTATCTGATTTATATGAAGTATTCTACTTGCTGGCAGCGCCTGTGTCAGTCGAAGCGCAGCTGCACCTTGACCGCCTGGCTGCGATCGCCCGCGATGGCGAAGGCCGTGCCGAGCTCGTCCAGCCCGATGCTGTGGGTGATGATCGGCCGCACGTCGATCGCGCCGCGGTCGATCAGGTCCACCGCCTCGGCGAACTCGGCATGAAACCGGTGGGTGCCGACGAATTCGATCTCCTTGCCGACGAGGGCATTGATCGGCACAGGCTGGTTGCCGCTGACGCCGACCTGGACGATCCGGCCGAGGGGACGCACGCAGGCGATGGCCTGCGCGATGGCAGGCGCGGCGGCCGAGCATTCGAAGGCGACGTCGAAGCTGCCCTTGTCGGCGGTGTAGGCCTCCATCCGCTCCGGCTCGGCGGCGACGTTGACGGTCGTGGTCGCGCCCATTGCGCGGGCCACCGAAAGGGCGTGATCCTGGAGGTCGGTGACGACGATCTCGGCGGCACCGCGATGGCGGGCGACGGCGGTCGAGAGAGCACCGATCGGGCCGGCCCCGGTGACCAGCACGCGCTTGCCCTCGAGGTCGCCGGCGCGGTTTGCCGCGTGCAGGCAGACCGCCAGCGGCTCGGCGCATGCGCCTTCGGCGGGCGAGCGGTCGGCGCCGAGCGGCACGCACTGCGCGGCATCGACGGTGATGCGGTCGCGGAAGGCGCCCTGCTCGTGCGGCATCCGCATGGCCGAGCCGAAGAAGCGCATTTCGAGGCAGTGGTTCGGGTGGCCCTCGCGGCAGAAGCGGCAGTGGCCGCAGGGCCGGCTCGGGTTGATCGCGACGGTCTGGCCCACGGTGAGACCGGTCACGCCGTTCCCGAGCATCGCCACGACGCCCGCCGCCTCGTGGCCGAGGATGATCGGCTCGCGCACCCGGATCGGGCCGAATCCGCCATCCTGGAAGTAGTGGAGGTCCGAGCCGCAGATGCCGCCGGCCTTCACCGCGACCTGCACCTCGCCCGGGCCGGGCGCGCGGACGGTGTCCGTCTCGAGCCGGAGGTCGCCCTGGCCATAGAGCCGGCAGACGCGGGTCTCGGTGATGGTGGTGCTCATGCGGATGCGCTCACTTGAAGAGGAGACCCGGCAGCCAGGTGGCGATAGGCGGCACGTAGGTCACGACGAACAGGATCAGGATGTTGCAGACGAGGAAGGGCGCGATCGCCTTGATCACCGGGGTCAGCGGCAGACGGGCGATGTTGGCGCACAGGAACAGGCAGACGCCGACGGGCGGCGTCGTCAGGCCGATCATCAGGTTGAGGACGACGACGATGGCAAAGTGCAGGGGGTCGACGCCGACCCCCTGCGCCAGCGTCAGCAGCGGCACGAACAGCACGATCAGCGCCGCGATCGTCTCCATGAACATGCCGACGATCAGCAGGAAGACGTTGATCAGCAGCAGCACGACATACTTGTTGTCGGTCAGCGACAGGACGCCGTCCGCAATCGTCTGCGGAATGCGCTGCGAGACGAGGATCCAGCCGAAGACGTTGGCGAAGCCGACGAGGGCGAGGATGCCGGCCGAGGCGATGGCCGAGTTGATCAGGATCGCCGGCACCTGGCGCAGCGGCAGTTCACGGTAGACGAAGGCGCCGACGACGAAGGCATAGGCCGAGGCGACGATCGCCGTCTCGGTCGGCGTCATGATCCCCCAGAGCAGGCTGCCGACGATGAGCGCGGTCATGAACAGCGCCCAAAAGGCGCCGAGGAAGCCGCGCGCCAGCTCGCCGAACCCTTCCCAGGGCTGGCGCGGGAAGGCACGTCGAACCGCCACCACATAGGTGGTCACCATCATCGCGAGGCCGAGGAGCACGCCGGGAATGGCGCCGGCGATGAACATCTGGCCGACCGAGATGCCCGACATCGAACCGACGATGATCATCGGTACCGAGGGCGGGATGATCGGCCCGACGGTGGAGGCCGCAGCCGTGAGGGCGGCGGAGAAGTCGGCGGGATAGCCGGCCTTGCGCATCCCGGGGATCATCACGGAGCCGATCGAGGCGGCGTCGGCGACGGCGGTGCCGGAAATGCCGCCGAACAGCATCGAGGCGGCGACGTTGGAGAGCCCGAGTCCGCCGCGCAGCCAGCCGACCATCGCGTTGGCGAGGCGCACGATTCGCTCGGTGATGCCGCCGTGGTTCATCAGGTTGCCGGCCAGGATGAAGCCCGGGATCGACAGGAGCACGAAGACGTCCATGCCGGCATACATCTTCTGCGGGATGACCGCGAGCGGGAGCCCTGCCGCGAGGATGTAGGCGAGCGAGGCGAGCCCGAGCGTGACCGCGACCGGCACGCCGACGACGAGGCCGCCGGCGAAGACGCCGAGCAGGATGGCGAGGTTCATTCTTGCTTCTCGGGGTTGAGGCGCGGCAGCCCGTCGCTCTGGCCGGCCAGCATCGAAACGACGCGCAGGAGCGCGAAGAGCATCAGGACGGCGAGGAGCACGAGGATGGAGACGTAGATCCAGTCCATCGGCAGCCGCAGGACCGGGGAGGTCTGGCGCGCGCCGATCGAGGCGTAGAACCAGGCCGGATAGAGGAGGACGGCACAGAAGGCGGTGACGAGGGCGGCCGAGACCAGCCGCAGCATCCATGGCCCGCGGCCCGGCATCGCCTCGCAGAAGAGGTCGACATTGACGAGGTCGCCCGAGCGCAGCGACAGGCCGGTGCCGAAGGCGACCATCCAGAGCATGGCGAAGCGCGTCAGCTCCTCGGTCCACGGCGGCGAGGCGTTCAGGATGGAGCGCCCGACCACCTGGACGAGGACCGAGCCGATCAGGACGGCGAACCCGACTCCCGTCCCGACGCGACAGATCGCGACGAAGGCATCCTCAAGCTTGCGGATCATCCGGTCCTCCGGTTCAGCAAAGGGCGCCGCGGCGCGCCGGATCGACGCGCCGCGATGCCATGTCGGCGGCTCAGTTGGCGAAGAGCTTCTCGACGATCGGCTTGATCTCGTCGTTCACGTTGGCGAGCACCGCGTCCTTGGCTTTCGCCTTGAATGCGGCCTGATCGACGTCGACGAAGGTCATGCCCTTGTCCTTCAGCTTCTTCTCGAGCGAGGCCTCGTCGTCGAGGAAGAGCTGGCGCTCGTAGTCCTGCGCCGTCTTGGCGGCCTGCATCACGGCCTTCTGGTCGTCCTGCGAGAGCTGCTGCCAGACGAGCTCGGAGATCGTCAGGTAAATCCACGACCGCACGTGCTCGGTGCGGTTCACGTATTTCTGGACCTCGTTGAAGTTCGCCGAGTCGATCAGCGACAGCGGGTTCTCCTGGCCGTCGATGGTGCCGTTCTGCAGCGAGGTGAACACCTCGGAGAATGCCATCGGTGTCGGCGAGGCGCCCTCGGCCTTCCACACACCGACGAAGAGCGGCACGTTCGGCACGCGCAGCTTCAGGCCGTTCAGGTCGTCCGGCGTCTTGATCGGGCGGTTGGAGGTGAGGTCGCGCGGGCCGCGCGGGAAGTAGGCGATCGGGCGCACGCCGGCCTTCTCGACGATCTGCTGCTCGATCTCCTTGCCGATCTCGCCGCCGGCGACCTTATCGACGTCCTCGAGCGAGGAATAGCCGTAGGGGATCGCCAGGAGCGCGGCCTTCGGCGCCCAGTTCTGCAGGCTCTCGCCGGTGATCGTCATGTCGGCGGTACCGAGCTGCATGCCGTTGATGAGGTCGATCTCGTTGCCGAGCGAGTCGTTCGGGTAGACCTCGACCTTGATGCGCCCGTCGGTGAGCTTCGACAGCTCCTCGCCGAACTTCAGCGAGGCCTTGTGCCAGGGGTTCTGCTCGTTGGCGAGATGGCCGAGCTTGAGCACGCGCTCCTGCGCGCTCGCGGTGCCGGCGAGAAGCATCACCGCGGCTCCGGCGATAACGGCGTTTCGGACGATCTGTTTCAGCATGCGTGGTTCCTCCCGTTTGCAGGCTTCTGGTCAATCGGCTTCGACGGCCGCGGCGGATGCGCCGGGCTCGAAGAAGAGCGGATGCGCGGCGACGATCGCCGGCAGATCCTGGAGAATCTTGCGCAGGTGCTGGCGCATCGCCGCCTCCGCACTGTCGGCGTCGCCCGTCTCCACGGCGGCAACGATCGCCAGATGCTGGGTGATCAGCAGATCCTTCGGGAACTCGGCGGCGGTCAGGTAGCGCACGCGGTCCATCTGGGCCTTGATGGTCTGCAGGATCGTCCAGGCGCGGCGCCGTCCGGCGGCGTCGGCAATCAGGCGATGGAAGGCTTCGTCGAGCCGCATGAAGGCGAAGGCGTCGCCATCCGCGGTCGCCGCCTGCCGCTCCACGAGGTGGCGCAGTTCCCTGACCAGGGCGGGATCGGCCTGTCGGGCTGCCGCCCGCACGATGTCGGCCTCGATCGCCTCGCGCACGAATCGGGCATCCATGACCTCGTCCTCGGAGATCTTGCGCACGAATGTGCCGCGCTGCGGGCGGATCTCGACAAGACCCTCCTCGGCGAGGCGGATGAAGGCCTCGCGCACCGGCTGGCGCGACAGCCGGTAGATCGCCGCGACGTCCTGCTCCGATAGCCGGGCGCCCGGCGACAGCTCGGTCCGCACGATGCGGCCGCGCAGGCTGCGCAGGAGCTGCGGGCCGATCGGCGCCGCCGCGTCCCATGCCTCCTCGCTGTCGCTCGCCCATGCCAGCACGGCCTTCCTCCCACCCGGTTCGGCGCTACCTAAGTGGATACTACCATACTAGTCAACTGGTCGGCCCTCTGGTAGACCGGAGCCGAACTTGGGAAAGGTGAGAGTGCATGCGGCAGACTTGGCGTTGGTTCGGTCCGAAGGATCTGGTCGGCATCGATGCGATGCTGCAGGCGGGCGTCGAAGGGGTCGTCTCGGCGCTGCATCACGTGCCGACCGGCGCGATCTGGACGCCTGAGGCGATCGGGGAGCGCCAGCGGGCGATCGCGACGCGCCGCGACGGAACGCCCTCCGGTATCGCCTGGGAGGTGGTCGAGAGCCTGCCGGTCTCAGAGGACATCAAGAAGCAGCGCGGCGACTGGCGCGAACACATCGCCAACTACAAGGTCAGCCTGCGCCACCTCAAGGCGGCCGGCATCGAGACCATCTGCTACAACTTCATGCCGGTGCTCGACTGGACGCGCACCGACCTTGCCCACCGCGTGTCGCACGGCGGCACCTGCATGCGCTTCGACATCCTCGACTTCGCCGCCTTCGACATCTTCATCCTCGAGCGGCCGGGCGCCGCCGAGAGCTTCCCGGCCGACATCGTCGAGGGTGCGCGCGAGCGCTTCGCCGGCATGGACGAGGCGCGCAAGGAAGAGCTCGCCGGCAACGTCGTGTTCGGCCTGCCGGGCGCGGCCGAGCGGTTCAGCCTCGCCGACGTGCGCCGGCATCTCGCCGAATATGGCGACATCGACGAGGACCGCCTGCGGGCCCATTTCGTCGCGTTCCTGGAGGAGGTGGCGCCGGTCGCCGAGACGCTCGGCATGCGGCTCTGCTGTCACCCGGACGATCCGCCGTTCCCGCTGCTCGGCCTGCCGCGGATCATGTCGACCGAGGCGCAGTACAAGGCGGTGATGGACGCGGTCGACGTGCCCGCCAACGGCATCACGCTGTGCTCCGGCTCACTCGGCGCGCGCGCCGACAACGATCTGCCGGGGATGATGGAGCGGCTGGGCGACCGCGTGCATTTCCTGCACCTGCGCAACACCAAGCTTGAGACGTCCGGGCTCTACGCCTCCTTCCACGAGGCCGAGCACCTGGCCGGCGACACGGACATGGTCGCGCTGATCGCGGCGGCGCTGCGTGAAGAGAAGCGGCGCAAAGCGGCGGGACGGGCGGATTACTCGATCCCGTTCCGGCCGGACCACGGCCAGGACATCCTCGACGATCTCGGCCGCAAGGCGCAGCCGGGCTATCCCGCGATCGGCCGCCTCAAGGGCCTCGCCGAGCTGCGCGGCGTGATGACCGCGCTCGAGCATCCGGCCGTGGGCCTGTCGGCGTGACGCGCCTCGGCCGCGCCGGGCTCGACGACCTGCCGGCTTCGGTCGCGCGGCCCGGCTACGATCCGGCCGCGCACGCGGCTGGGATCGTCCATCTCGGCTGCGGCGCGTTCCACCGCGCGCATCAGGCGGTCTACACTGACGCAGCGCTTGCCCGGTCCGGTGGCGACTGGCGCATCACCGCCGTCAGCCTGCGCTCGACCGAGATCGCCGACGCGCTCAATCCGCAGGACGGGCTCTACACGCTGGTCGAGGCCGGGCCCGAAGGGCAGCGTGCGCGGGTGATCGGATCCATCGCCCGCGTGCTGGCGGGCAGCCGCGAGCCGCAGGCGATCCTCGACGCGCTCGCGGCGGCCGCGACGCGCATCGTCACGATTACCGTCACCGAAAAGGCCTATGGCATCGACCGCCGCGCGGGCGAGGTCGATCCGTCGCATCCGTCCGTCGCGGCCGACCTCGCCGATCCGCGTGCGCCCACGGGCGTCCTCGGGCTTCTCGTGGAGGGGCTTCGCCGTCGCTTCGAGGCGGGATTGCGGCCGTTCACGGTGCTCTGCTGCGACAACCTCCCGCACAACGGCGCGCTCGTGAGGATGGGCGTCGTCGGGCTGGCGCGCCGGATCGATCCAGCCCTCGCCGAGCGGATCGAGCGCGAGGTCGCCTTTCCGTCCTCGATGGTGGACCGGATCACGCCGGCGCCGAACGATGCGACGCTCGGCGCCGCCGAACGCCTGACCGGTCGGACGGACAGGGCCGCCGTCGAGACCGAGCCGTTCAGCCAATGGGTGATCGAGGACCGGTTCCCGACGGGCCGGCCGGACTGGGAGGCGGGCGGCGCACTGTTCGTCGAGGACGTCGCGCCGTTCGAGGCGATGAAGCTTCGCATGCTGAACGGCGCGCACTCCATGCTCGCCTATGCCGGCTTTCTCGCCGGCCACGTCCATGTCCGCGACGTGATGGCCGATCCGGCGCTCGCCGGCCTGGTGCGCCGCCATCTGTCGGCGGCTGCCGCCACGCTCGGCACGCTCGGCGGCATTGACCTCGCCGCCTACGCGGAGGCTCTCTTGCAGCGCTTCTCCAATCCGGCCATCGCCCATGCGACCTACCAGATCGCCATGGACGGCACCGAAAAGCTGCCGCAGCGCATCGTCGCACCGGCGGTGGACGCGCTGCGGGCAGGGCAGTCGCTGCGGCCCTTCGCCTTCGCCGTCGCCGCCTGGATGCGCTACTGCGTCGGCCGCACCGAATCCGGCGAGCGCTACGACCTGCGCGACCCACGCAAGGCGTTGATCGAGATGGCCGTGCGCAGCGGGCCGCGCGATGCCGCGGCGCTGACCGTCGGCCTGCTGGCCCTGCCCGGGCTGTTTCCGGTCGAGCTCCTCGGTGCCTCCCGCTTCGTCGGCGACGTCGAGACGATTCTGGCGGGCTTCCTGCGCGACGGCGCAGCCGCGACGATCGCGGCGGAGGCGGGACGCGTCTCCTGATACGGGAGGCGTCAGGCGTCCGCGGGCTTGACCCCGGCCGCCGGACCCGCGACCGTCATTGGGATGCCCTTCCTGCTGCGCCGGAGCCGCCCGCCGGGAGCGGCGACACAGTTCTCGGAATCGATTGATGCCTTTGACCGAATACGCGCTCGTCTTCCTGTGCCTCGCGGCGGGCGGCATTCTCAAGGGCGCAACGGGCGCCGGCGCACCGGTGCTCGCGGTGCCGGCGATGACGATGCTGTTCAACGCCAAGTTCGCGGTCGCCGTGATGGTGATGCCGAACCTGTGCACCAACCTCTGGCAGGCCTGGCAGTATCGGAAGGCGATCCTGCCGGGGCCGTTCACCTGGCTGTTTGCAAGTGCGGGGGCGGCCGGCGTCATCCTCGGCACCGCGATCCTCGCCCTCCTGCCGCAGGAGGCCCTGGCACTGATCGTCGC
Organism: Mangrovibrevibacter kandeliae; assembly: GCF_024519155.1. Classification (GTDB taxonomy): domain Bacteria; phylum Pseudomonadota; class Alphaproteobacteria; order Rhizobiales; family Rhizobiaceae; genus Mangrovibrevibacter; species Mangrovibrevibacter kandeliae. Next base: position 1,022,983 of record NZ_JANIFJ010000001.1, read on the forward strand.
CGGCTCGGTCTACGGCTTCATCCTGTTCCGATTCCTCCGGCCGGACTGGCGCGTGACGCTGGAGGTGGCGAGTCGCGTCGGCGCGCCGGTCGGCTTCGTGGCGGGCCTGCTGCAGGGCGCCTCCGGCATCTCCGCGCCGGTGTCGCTGTCCTTCCTCAACGCCATGAAGCTCGACCGTGCGGCCTTCATCGCGACCGTCTCGATCTTCTTCGTGGCGATCTCGGGCTTCCAGGTGCCGGCGCTCGGCGCGCTCGGCCTCCTTACGACGACAAGCTTCCTCGCCAGCGTCTCCGCGCTGGTGCCGCTCGTCGCCTTCATGCCCGTCGGCTCGCGGATCGCCCGCCGGCTGCCGAAGGAGGCCTTCGACCGTGTCATCCTGGTCCTGCTCGGGCTGCTCGCGACCAAGCTGTTCGTCGACGTGCTGCTCTGATCCGAGCGGGTCCGGTTGCCGTCAGGCGCGCTCGACACCGAGCCGTGCCTCCAGCGCGCCGGGCTCCTCCAGGAGCTGCGCGCTCGGACCGGCGAAGCTCACCGTGCCGCGCTCGAGGATCAGCGCGTGGTCCGTGAAGGGCAGGATCTTGCGGGCCTTCTGCTCGACGATGATCGCGGTCATCGCCTCCTCGACGACGATGCGGCGCAGCGCCGCCAGAAGCTCGTCGACGATCACCGGCGCAAGGCCCTCCAGCGGCTCGTCGAGCAGCAGGAGCTTCGGGTTGATCATCAGCGCACGGCCGAGCGCGAGCATCTGCTGCTCGCCGCCCGACAGCTGGTTGCCCATGTTCGAGCGCCGCTCCCTGAGCCGTGGGAACATCTGGTAGACGCGCGCCACGTCCCAGGGCCCCGGCCGGGCGATCGCGGTGAGGTTTTCCTCCACCGTGAGCGAGGCGAAGATGTTGCGCTCCTGCGGCACCCAGCCGATCCCGGCGCGTGCCCGGCGCTCCGGCGACAGCGGCGTGACGTCGGCGCCGTCGAGCGTGATGCGGCCGCCCTTGAAGGTGGTGACGCCGATGAGCGTGTTCAGCAGCGTCGTCTTGCCGACGCCGTTGCGGCCGAGGAGGGCCAGTGCGCCGCCGGCCTTCAGCGAGAAGCCGATCCGCTCGATCGCGACCGCCTTGCCGTAGCCGGCCGACAGGTTCTCGACCACCAGAAGATCCGCCATCAGCCTTCTCCGAGATAGACGCGGCGCACGTCGGGGTTGGCTGCGATCTCGGCGACACTGCCTTCGGTGAAGACGGCACCGCCGACCAGGACGGTGATGCGCCCGGCGAAGGAGAAGACGAGGTCCATGTCGTGTTCGATCAGGACCACGGTCACGTCCGCCGGCAGGCTCTCGACGATCGAGAGGATCTCGTGCCGCTCGTCCTCGGGCACGCCGGCCGCCGGCTCGTCGAGGAGGAGCACCTGCGGGTCGGCGGCGATCGCGACGGCGATCTCGAGCAGGCGCTGCTTGCCGTAGGGCAGGGACGAGACGCGGCGGGACATCACGTCGGCAAGGCCGAAGCGCGACAGGAGCTCACCGGCCCGCTCGACGCTCGCGCGCTCGCGCGAGGCCGGCTGCCAGAAGGTGCCGGCGCGGCCGTGCGCGGCCGCATGCGCCAGGACGACGGTCTCGAGCGGCGTCATGTCGGGGAAGAGCTGGTTGATCTGGAAGGTCCGGGCGATGCCGCGGCGGGCCCGCTGATGCGCGGTGAGCCCGGTGACGTCCTTGCCGCCGACCACGATTCGGCCGGACGTCGGCGCCAGCACGCCGGTCAGAAGGTTGATCAGCGTCGTCTTGCCGGCGCCGTTCGGCCCGATCAGTGCGTGCCGTGCGCCCTTGCCGACGGACAGGCTCACGTCGTTGGTCGCGACGAGCCCGCCGAAGCGCTTGACGAGGCCGTGCGTCTCGAGCGCGGCGGTCATGCCGGATCTCCCTCGACGCCTCGGCGGCGCCCCGGCAGGAGGGCGCCCAGCCGCTCGCTCATCCGGTCGCGACCGACGAGGACGAGGACGACCAGCAACAGGCCGATCCAGAACTGCCAGTATTGCGGCGTGAGGTCGGAGATGAGCGTCTGCAGCACCTTGAAGACGACGGCGCCGATCAACCCGCCATAGAGGTAGCCCGTGCCGCCGAGCACCAGCATCAGGAGGACGTCGGCCGACCGGTGGAAGTCCAGCACCTCCAGCGAGACGAACTGCGTCGTCTGGGCGTTCAGCGCTCCCGCAAGGCCCGCCATGAACGCCGACAGCGTGTAGACCGCGACGAGGTGGCGGCTGGTGCCGATGCCGAGGTGGGCGGCGCGCAGCCGGTTGCCGCGGATGGCCCGCAGCGACAGGCCGAAGGGCGAAGCGATGACCAGTCGTGCCACGAGGACGCACAGGAACAGCACCGACAGGCTGTAGAAGTAGGCCGTGTGGCCGTAGAGGTCGAACTCGAAGAGCCCGAGCACCGGGTCCATCGCGACGCCGTAGAGCCCGTCGGCGCCGCCCGTCCAATCGTCGAAGCGGTTGGCGATCTCGAGCAGGATCAGCGCGACCCCGAGCGTGATCATCAGGCGGGTGAGATCGGAGCCGCGCAGGATCAGGAAGCTCGACAGGAAGCCGATCAATGCCGCGGCGAGGCCGGCGGCGAGAAGTCCCGGGAGCGGTGTCGCGTAGCCGTTGACCGCCAGCATTCCCGCGACGTAGGCGCCGGCGCCGAAGAAGGCGGCATGGCCGAGCGAGACGATGCCGGCATAGCCGAGGACGAGGTCGAGCGACATGGCGAAGAGGCCGAGGATCGCGATCTCGTTGAGGAGCAGGGCGCGGTCGGGAACGACGAAGAAGGCGCCGACGGCGACGATCCAGATCGCGATCTCGGCGGCGAGCGGCAGCGGCGGGCGCGACAGGGTGTGCGCGAGGACCCCTCCGTCGGCCGGGATGGCGCCGGACGATTGGTCCGCGGCACGGGAGGGCGCACTCATCGGGCCACCGCGCGCGAGAACAGCCCGTTGGGCCGCCAGAGGAGGATGAGAACCATCAGCGTGTAGATGATGAAGGCGCCGAGCTGCGGCACGTAGTACTTGCCGAGAACGTCCGCGATCCCGAGGATCAGGGCCGCGAGCAGCGGCCCGGTGATCGTCGTGGTGCCGCCGACGGCGACGACGACCAGGAAGTAGATCATGTAGCGCAGCGGAAACACCGGATCGAGGCCGAGCAGCTCGGCGCCGAGTGCGCCGCCGAGGCCGGCAAGGCCCGAGCCGACCGCGAAGGTCACCGCGAAGACGAGCGAGACGTTGATGCCGAGCCCGCGCGCCACCGTCGGATCGTCGACCGCTGCGCGCAGCTGGCTGCCGAACCTCGTCCTGACCAGTCCGACCTGGAGAGCAATGGCGACGACCGCGCAGATGGCGATCGTGAAGAGGCGATAGACGCCCATGCCGATGCCGGCGATCTCGACCCGGCCCTGCAGCCAGTCCGGCAGCCGGACGATCTGCTGGCTGGAGCCCATGACGTACTGCACGGCCGTGATCGCCATGAAGATGATGCCGACCGAAAACAGCACCTGGTCGAGATGGCTGCGGCCATAGAGGTGCTGGTAGAGCGTGCGCTCCAGCAGCGCGCCGATCAGCGCGGTGACGAGGAAGGCGAGCGGCAGGCAGGCGAGGAAGGGCACGCCGGCGCGTTGCGTCAGCACCACCAGCACGTAGCCGCCGGCCATCGCGAAGGCTCCGTGCGCGAGGTTGATGAAGTTCATCAACCCCAGCGTCAGTGCCAGCCCGCAGGCCAGGATGAAGAGCAGCATGCCATAGGCGATGCCGTCGAAGATGATCGTCATGCGAGGTGGATCCGCCGGGGTGGATGCCGCCGCCTGTCTGCGCCGCGCGCCCGTCGGCAGGCAAGCGGCAGCTGGAGCGGGATGCGAGAGGGCGGCGGGGGCGCGTCCGTGGATCGCACCCCCGCCGCCTGGATCACTTGGCCTTGGCCGGATCCTTGACGTTCTCCACCGTGTCCTGCTCGACATTGTAGAGTTCGCCGTCGTCCTGGCGCTCGACCTTGTTGATGTAGATGTTCTGGACGATCTCGCGCGTGTCCGGGTCGATCATGATCGGGCCGCGCGGGCTCTCCCACTTCATGCCCTTCATGGCATCGACGAGTTTTGTCCCGTCGGTGTCGCCGCCGGTCTTCTCCAGCGCCTGGTAGACCAGCGCCATGCCGTCATAGGCGCCGACCGCCATGAAGTTCGGCCGCATGCCGCCATTCGCCGTCTTGAAGGCGGCGACGAAGGCCTTGTTCATCTCGGAGGGATGCGCGGCCGTATAGTGATGCGCCGAGATCAGCCCGAGCGCCGCGTCGCCCATGTTGTTCAGGATCTGGTCGTCGACCACGTCGCCGGTGCCGATCAGCTTGATGCCCTGGTCGGCGAGGCCGCGTTCGCGGAACTGCTTCATGAAGGGCGCGCCGACGCCGCTCGGCACGAAGACGAAGAGCGCATCCGGCTTGGCGTCAGCGACGCGCTGCAGGAACGGCGCGAAGTCCGGGTTCTGCAACGGCACGGTCAGCTGCTCGGCCACCTTGCCGCCGCCGTCGGTGAAGGCCTTAGCGAACCAGTCCTGCGCATCCTTGCCCGGCGCGTAGTCGCTGACCAGCGTAACGGCCGTCTTGATGCCGTTGTCGGCCGCCCACTTGCCCATCGTCGCGGCCGCCGTCGGCGTCGCGAAGCTGGTGCGCACGATGAAGGGCGACTTCTCGACCACCGAGGAGGTCGCGGCGGCGGTCACGACCATCGGCACCTTGGCCTGCGTGGCGATCGGCGCGGCGGCGAAGGCGAGCGGCGTCAGGCCGAAGCCCATCAGGACGTTGGCATGGTCGTTGACCACCAGCTCCTGCGCGATTCGGCGGGTGTCGTTGGCTGAGCCCGCATCGTCCTTGACGACGAGCTCGATCTTCTTCCCCGCGACGGTGTCGCCGTGGTCGGCCATGTACTGCTTGGCGCCGGCGACCGCCTCGATGCCGGTCGAGGCGAAGGGCCCGGTCATCGGCTGGATCATGCCGATCTTCACCGTGTCCTGCGCCATCGCCGCCGGCACGGCGAGCGCGACGGCCGCCGCGCCGAAGGATGCGGCGAGCGCCGCCCGCAGGATGCTGCGTCTCGTTTGAACCATGTCTTCCTCCCGTTCGTGGGCAGGCCCCCCAGCCCGCCCTGCGTTTAAAGCAGATTCCGTCTGCCGGCGGTATGGTCGTCGTCGAAGAGGGTTATTTCGGCGAGACGCAGCTCCTTGCGATCGGCCGATGTCGCACGCGTCGATTTTGCAGTCCGTGTGCTCACGGCGCGGTGCGCGCCGCTTCGGGACGCGCGGGCCCCGCGGCACCCTGGCGCTCTTTGGCCAGTGCCCGAAGGTCCCAGTCCGCGGCCGCCAGCTCCGCCGCGCTCACCGGCTCGGCGGCGGCGAGGAGCTTGCGCGCGGCCATGTGCGGGCCCGGCTGGTTGATCGTCTCCACCGAGATCAGCCGCCCGCTTCTCAGCCCGATCACGACGTCCTCGCCCACCGGCTGCCAGGCGTCCGCTGCCGTGGTGAGGCCGGCGATCTGCAGCTTGGCGTCGCCCTGGTCGCTCCAGAACCAGGGCACCGCCTCGAAGGCCTCGCTCGCGCCATGCTGCAGGCGCCGCGCCAGATGCCGGGCCTGGTCGGTCGCCGCCTGCACCGATTCGAGGCGCATGTGCGTGCCGAGCGGTCCGGGGACGGAGGCGCAGTCGCCGATCGCCGAGATCGCCGGGTCGGCGGTCGCGAGCTGTCCGTCGACGACGATGCCGTTGTCGACCGCGAGCCCGGCCGCCTGTGCGAGCTCGACATTGGGGCGCACGCCGGTCGCCACGAGCACGACGTCGCCTTCGAGGACCTCACCGTCGGCGAGCGTCACGCGGTCCGGCGCGCCGCCGCCCGGCGCCTCGATGCGCGCGGCCGCCGCGTCGAGCCGGATCGTGGTGCCGGCCGCGCGGTGCAGCGACAGGAAGCGCTCGGAAATCGCCGGCGAGACGGCGCGTGCCATCAGCCGGGCGCCGGCCTCCAGCACCACCGTCGCGACGCCCGCCGCCTCGGCCATCGCCGCGAATTCGAGGCCGATGAAGCCGCCGCCGACGACAATCGCGCGGCGCGCCCGTGCCAGCCGCTTGCGGATATCCTCGGCATGGGCAAGCGTGCGCAACTCCACGACGCTCGCATGATCGGCGCCCTCGATCGGTGGCCGCACGTTGCGCGCCCCCGTCGCCAGCACGAGCTGATCGTAGCCGATTCGCTCGCCGTCTGCCGTCGTCAGCACGCGCTCCGCGCGGTCGACCGCCGTCACGCGAACGCCGTCCAGACGGGTGATGGCGTTCTTCTCGTAGAAGCTCGCCGGCCGCAGCGCGAGGCGATCGGCATCGCCGTCCTTCATGAAGCCCTTCGACAAGGGCGGGCGCTGATAGGGCAGGCCCGGCTCGTCGCCGACGAGAAGGATCTCGCCGGCATGGCCTTCCTGCCGCAGGCTTGCGACGAGCTGCACCGCCGCATGCCCGGCGCCGACGATGACGATCCGCTGGTTCTGCATCGCTTCCTCGCGTGATGGCCTACATCTGCGCCTCTGGCAGATGAACCACCAGCCCGTCCAGCTCCGGCCGCACGGTGATCTGGCAGGAGAGGCGACTGGTCGGCCGCGGCTCGGTGGCCGCACCGTCCAGGAGATCCTCCTCGCCGTCGGAGCGCGGGCCGACCTTTTCGGCCCAGGCCTCGTCGACGATGACGTGGCAGGTGGCGCACATCATCGAGCCGCCGCACTCGCCGACGATGCCCTCGACGTCGTTGGCGAGCGCCGTGCGCATCACGCTGTCGCCGTCGCGCGCCTCGACTTCGGTGCGGCTGCCGTCGGTCGCGACGTAAACGATCTTCGTCATCGGTTCATTCCCAGGATCGTGTGGGGGGTCATGCGGGCGCTGAGCCCGCACGGTCGTTGCGTGCGCGTCCGGCTCAAGCGAGCCGGACCGGCAGGTTGATCGGGCCGCGGAAGCCGAAGCCGCGCCACTGGACGACGTCCGGATCCGGCAGCGTCATGTTCGGGAAGCGCTCGAACAGCAGCGGCAGGATGATCTGCCCGACGGTGCGACGGGCGATGTGGGCGCCGGCACAGTGGTGCGGACCGCTGCCGAAGGCCTGGTGCGGGTTCTTGGCGCGGAAGACGTCGTAGCGCTCCGGATGCTCGAAGAGCTCCTCGTCGTGATTGGCCGAGGCCTGGATCGTCATCACCGTGTCGCCCTTCGGGATCCGGTAGCCGCGGATCTCGGTGTCCTCGGTGACGAGGCGCGAACTCGCCTGGATCGGCGCCACCCAACGCACGCCCTCCTCGAAGGCGGCGCTCCAGGCGCCCTGCCGCTTCACCTCCTCGAATTGCTCGGTCTCGGTCAGGAGGCCGAAGATGATGGTGGCCAGCGCGTCGCGCGGCTCGTTGATGCCGCCGCCGATGGCGATCTTGATGTTGGAGTAGATCTGGCTCATCGGGATCGGCCGTTCGGCGTTCAGCATGATCGCGAAGGCCGACGGCCCGCGCTCGGCCCTGTGCCGCTCCACCATCGCGTCGAAGTGCCGGTCCATCTCGTCATTGGCGACGTCGGTGCGGGCGAAGGGCTCCGGCCGCCAGCCGAAATTGCCGGCGCCGTCCATCAGGGTCTGCGACCAGCGCTGCATCTCCTCGTCTGTGGCTTCGGGGATGCCGAGGATGTGGGCGAGGATCCGGGCTGCGATCGGCCCGCACAGCGCCTTGAAGATGTCCACCGTCTCGCCGCGGGGCAGCCGCCCGATGTAGTCCTCCGCGAGGCGTTCGTAGAGCGGGCCCCAGTGCTCCTTGATGGCCTTCGGCATGAAGCTGGCGTTCATCGCCATGCGCTCGGAAACGTGCTCCGGGCCGTCCTTGCGCATCAGGGTGTGCGCCCGAAAGGCCGGCTGCATCGGCGTCTTCGGATCGTTCGAGGAGAAGAGCGCCGGGTTGTCCTTGACGTGCTTGGTGTCGGCCGCCTTGGTCAGCAGCGTGCGGCCGACCGACTTGACGCGCAGCACCGGCGCCTCGGCCCGCAGCCGCTTGTAGATGGGGTAGGGATCGAGCGTCAGCGCGTCGATGGTGATCGCCTCGTCGAGCGGCGCGAAGTCCAGTTGTCCGAGCATTGCGGTTCCTCCCAGAAGCCGATCGACGCCGCGCTCAGGCGACGACCAGCGCAAGGCCGGGGACCCGTCGCCTGAGGCTGGGATCCCGGGTCAAGACGTGTTGCAGGTTGGTGCGGGCGACGCGCGCGTGCTCGCGCATCACGGCTTCGGCACGGGCACCCTCCCGCCCGAGGATCGCCTCGGCGATGGCGCGGTGCTGGGCCTGCGCGGCGACCAGGGAGCGGCGGAAGGCGGCGACGTCGCGCTGCCCCTCCAGAAAGGCGCTGGGCGAGGCGAAGGGCAGGCGCCGCGCATGCTCGACCTGCCGGCGCACCATCGGGCTGGCCGAAAGATCGAGCACGAGATCGTGGAAGAGCGCGTTACCGGCAGCGTAGGCGTCCATGTCGAGATCGCCGGGCCCGGGCCCGAAGGCCGCATCGAGCCGGTCCAGCACTTCGTCCAGCCGGCGCGCGCCGTCGGCGTCGATCCCACGCTCGGCGGCGAGGCGCGCCGCGGTGCCTTCGAGGACGCCGCGCAGCTCGATGGCGTCGGCGACGTCGGCGGCGGTGAAGCGGGCGACGACGAAGCCGGTGGTCGACAGGCGCTCGATCAGCCCCTCGCGCTCGAGCTCGGCCAGAGCGCTGCGCAGCGGCGTGCGGGAGATCCCGAGGCGCGCGGCGAGGCGGACCTCCGTCAGGCGCTCGCCAGGCGCGAAAGCGCCGCCGACGATCTGGTCGCGCAGCGCCATCGCCGCGCTCTGCGACTGCAGCGGCAGCCGGTCGGCGGCGCCGCGGTCATGCATGATGAGTGTTTCGCCGGACGGCGCGTCGGTCGTTGCCATCGGGACAGGCCCGGGAGCGTTTGACGATCAGAGGCGCATCCTCCCAGCTACGCCCCTGCCTATGTATACATTTCCTGCGGTGCGTCGCAAGTCTCGTACGGTGATGTACCGCCGGATCGCAGAGAGGGGCAGCTGCTCTAACGAGTGAAGAGCGATGAGCAGAGGCCGCAGCTGTGAAAATGTATGCAGCTTGATCGGATTGGCCGTAACGGAACGGCGTTCGACCACAGGTCAGCGCCGCGGCGGAGACAGGCTTGCGACCGTACGGGACACTTCGGCTTGGCGCCGCAATCACGACTTGAGGAGAGAGCGCCGCTTGATCGTTGGCGCCGTCGGCGCAGCAAAGGGGGCTATAGGCGCGGCGGGCGGCGGCCCCGTGCCGCCGGTCAGGCGCCGAGATAGGCCTCGCGCACCGCCGGATCGTTCTGCAGCTCGGCGATCGGCCCCTGGCCGACGATCTTGCCGGTCTCCATGACGTAGCCGCGGTCGGCGACCGAGAAGGCGGCAAAGACGTCCTGCTCGACGAGGAGGACGGTGACGCCCTGGCTTCGGATGTCGGTCAGGACCTCGAGCAACTGGTCGACGACCACCGGCGCAAGCCCGAGGCTCATCTCGTCGATCAGGAGGAGCTTCGGGGCCGCCATCAACGCCCGGCCCATGGCGCACATCTGCTGCTCGCCGCCGGACATGTTGCCGGCGAGCTGGCGGCGGCGTTCCTTCAGCCGCGGAAACAGCGCGTAGACGCGCTCGAAGCTCTCGGCGACGCCGGCCTTGTCGGTGCGCCGGAAGGCGCCCATCGACAGGTTCTCCTCGACCGTCATCTTGCCGAAGAGCTGACGGCCCTCTGGCACCTGCACGAGGCCGCGAGTGAAGGCGGCTTCGGGCGCCAGCGGCAGGAGGTCGTCGCCGTCGAAGCGCAGCGTGCCCTCGGCCGACTTGATCACCCGCGAGACCGCGCGCAGCAGGGTCGTCTTGCCGGCGCCGTTGGAGCCGACGAGCGCGACGATCTCGCCGCGCCCGACGGTCAGGTCGACGTCGAACAGCACCGGCACCGCGCCATAGCCGGCGCGCAGGTTCGCGATGGTGAGGAGCGCCTCGCTCAATGCCGCCTCCGTCCGAGATAGGCCTCGACCACCTGCGGGTCTTCCAGCACCGCGGCCGGGTCGCCCTCGGCGATCTTCTGGCCGTGATGCAGCACCAGGACGCGGTCGGACAGGCTGCGGATCGCCTTGATGACGTGCTCGATGACGAGGATCGTCACGCCGCGCTCGCGCATCTTCTTGATCAGCTCGATCACCTCCTCGACCTCGACCGAGTTGAGGCCGGCCATCACCTCGTCGAGCAACAGGAGCTTTGGCCCCATCGCCAGCGCCTTGGCGAATTCGAGCCGCTTGCGGTCCGGACCGCCGAGCGAGTCCGCGCGCGCGTCGATGCGGTGCGACAGGCCGGTGAAGTCCAGCCAGTCGCGGGCCGATTCGCGCGCCTTCGCCATCGCCGTCTCGCCGCCGTCGCGGCCGAAGAGGGCGCCGACGGTGACGTTCTCGAGGACCGACATGCCGGGGAAGGGCTTCATCACCTGAAAGGTGCGGCAGATGCCGAGATGCGCCCGCTTGTAGGGCGCCAGCGCGTCGATCGGCTGCCCCTCGAAGTACAGAGCGCCCTCGTTCGGCCGTAGCGTGCCGGAGATCATGTTGACGAGCGTCGTCTTGCCGGCGCCGTTCGGGCCGATCAGGCCGAGGATCTCGTTCTTACGCATCTCGAACGAGACCTGATCCACCGACACGAGGCCGCTGAAGCGCTTGGTCACGCTCTCGGCGCGCAGGATGGGCGTGCCGCCCGCCGTGTCCGCTGCCGCGTTCAAAGCCGGTTCTCCCGGATGTTCTGGAGGAAGAAGCGCGGCCCATGCGCGCGTACGCCGCCCACCATGTTGGCCAGGCCGCGGGGCATGAAGATCACCGCCAGCACGATGACGAGCCCGAAGAGCAGCGCCGCCGCGGTCGAGATGCTGCTCGCCAGATACTCGTAGATGGTCGACAGGATGAAGGAGCCGACCAGCGGGCCGAAGACCGTGCCCGGACCGCCGAAGACGGCCATGATCACCATCCGCACGTTCAGCGTCGGGTCGAAGGCGCTGGCCGGGTCGATGAAGCTGATCCAGTAGGCGTGGATGCCGCCGGCAAGGGCGGTGAAGAAGGCCGAGAGCACCAGCGCGGTGATCTTGAAGGTCGTCGTGTTGACGCCCATCGTGCCGGCCGCGTCCTCGTCCTCGCGGATCGCGACCAGCCCCATGCCGAAGCGGCTGCGCGAGATCCAGGCGACGGTGAGGGTGCACACGACGAGAAGGCCGAGCGACAGCTCGTAGAACATCGTGTCGGCGCGCACGAGCGGCAGCACGAGGCCGATATTGGAGCCGGCGATCGGCATGTTGGAGACGATCGCGCCCATCGCCGCCGACAGGCCGAGCGTGGCGATCGCGAAATACGGGCCGCGCAGGCGCAGGATCGGAAAGCCGATGAGAAGCGCGCAGACCACCGCGAGGATCACGCCGAGCACCAGGCCCACCCAGAAGGGCAGCTGGTACTGGGCCATCGCGATCGCGGTGCCGTAGGTGCCGAGCCCGTAGAACACCGAGTTGCCGAAGGAGACGTAGCCGGTGAAGCCGCCGAGGATGTTCCAGGCCTGCGCGAGCACGGCGAGGAGCAGCGCGTCGATGGCGAACTGCATCATCACGTCGCTCGCCACCCACGGCACGAAGACGAGGAGCACCACCACGACGAGGGCGATGACGTAGGGCAGGGACTTCATCAGGCGGCCCTCAGCGAGCGGGCGGGGCGCACGATCAGCACCACGACGAGGAGGCCGAAGCTGATCACGTCGCTGTAGGTCGGGCCGGCATAGAGGGCGGTGAGCGATTCAGCGACGCCGACGAAGATGCCGCCGAGAATGACGCCGAAGGGATTGGCGAGGCCGCCGATGATGGCGATGACGAAGGACTTCGCCGTCAGGCTCGCGCCGATGTAGGGCGTCAGGTGGGCGATCGTGCCGTAGAGGCCGCCCGCCGCGCCGGCGAGCGCGGCGCCGATGCCGAAGGTCACGGCGTAGAGCTGGCGCGGGTCGACGCCATAGAGCCGCGCCGCGACGAGGTTCTGCGCCGTCGCTCGGATGGCGCGGCCGAGCGCCAGCTTGTTGAGGAGCAGCCAGACCGCGCCCGCCAGCACCAGGGCGATGACGAAGGCGGCGAGATTGACCAGCGGCACGGTGATGCCGCCGACGACGACGTTCGAGCCGGCATAGCTCGGATTGATGGTGCGGAAGTCGGCGCTGAAGGCGAGCTGCGCCAGATAGGTGATGACGACGTTCAGCCCGAAGGTGATCAGCAGCGTGTTCAGCATCGCCGAGCGCACGATGAGGTTCAGCACGAAGCGCTGCAGCAGGTAGCCAAAGGCGAACATGCCGACGATGGCGATGGGCAGGGCCAGGAACGGATCGATGCCGGCCCCGGTGAACAGGAAGTAGACGGCGTAGCCGCCGAGCATGATCATCGCGCCATGCGCGAGGTTGACGATGTTGAGGACGCCCCAGACCAGCGCCATGCCGAGCGCCATCAGGCCGTAGAGGCCGCCGAGCAGCACGCCGTTGGTGAGGATCTGTGCCAGGAGCACGGGACGCAGCCTCCTATGCCGGTGCGGCCGGGGACACCGGTGCGCGCGCCGCGATGATCGAACGAGGAGGGGGCCGCGACCGCAGTGGCCGCGGCCCCCAGAAGGTGTCCGCTCGCGCGGCCTCAGCCGCGCTTGCCCCAGGCCGGGACCGGGTATTGCGGCTGGTTCAGGATCTTGTCGGTGTAGACCGGGACGAGCTTGCCGTCCTGGATCTGCACGACGATCTGCGGCAGCACGATCTGGCCGTTGTCGCCATACTTGATGTGGGCATAGAGGCTGTCGAAGTCGGACTGCGCGATGGCATCGCGCACCGCCTTCGGGTCGAGCGAGCCTGCCTTCTCGATGGCGTAGACGAAGGTCTCGACGTCCGCGGCGCCGGAGGCCGCGTGATAGTCCGGCTGGTAGCCGAACTTGTCGTTGTAGGCCTTCGCGAACTGGGCGGCGTCGCCGTACCACTTGTCCTTCAGCGACTCGTCCGGCAGCCAGGAGGTCATGCCGAAGGCGTAGTTCGCGTCGGAGCCGAGCGCCTTGCGGAAGTCCGAGGTCGGCACGCCGACGGTGAAGGAGTAGAAGGACTTCGGATCGACGTTGAGGCTCTTCATCTGGCGGATGAAGTTGAGCGCGTCGGTCTCGTGGCCGCTCCACAGGATGGCGTCGACGCCCGCCGACTTGATCTGCGACAGGATCGAGGCGAACTCGCCGGCGCCGTCGCGGAAGGACTGGTCGACGACCACCTCCATGCCGGCCTTCTTCAGGTGCTCGCGCGTGCCCTTGGCGACCGACACGTCGAAGCTGTCGTCGGCGGCGACGAGCGCCACGGTCTTCGGCACCGGGTCGAGCTTCTGCAGCATCTCGATGGTCGAGAAGTAGTAGTCGTCGGCCGGCGGCAGCGTACCGAAGATGTACTTGTAGTTTCGGGTGTAGATTTCCGTCGAGGCGCCACCGCCCTGGACCATCGGCACCTGGTACTTCTCGGCGATCGAGGAGTCGTTCAGCGCGAAGTTGGAGGCGAAGGGTCCGAGCAGGAAGTTGACCTTGTCGGCCGAGATCAGCTGCACGTACTGGCGGACGCTGAGATTGACGTCGGACTGGTTGTCGAGGACGTTCAGTTCGAGCTTGTAGCTCGTGTCGCCGACCTTGACGCCGCCGCCTTCGTTGATCTTGTCGACCATCAGCTGATAGGCGTCGCGATAGTAGCGGCCGGTGTTGGCCTGCGGCCCGGTCAGCTGCACCGAGGCGCCGAGCTTGATCACGTCCTCGGCAGAGGCAAGCGACGTCGATGCGGCCAGAAGCGTCAGAGCGCCCAGCACGGTAATGGAATGTCTCACGGACGTTCTCCCAGGTTCGAGCCTTGCGTCGCCTCCACCGCAGCCGGACCGGCCGCGTCCTCCGCAGAGCCCGCGCATGACGGATCGTAGCTAACACGAAGAAACAAGCCTCTCCAGCCGAAACAGCGGCATCCCCGACTTTGGTGGGAGGCCAGGCTCGACGGCACCGCGGCGTCGACGGGAGCGGGCGGACTCGCGGCCGGCCTGCCGCCCCTCCTGCGGCGCGCAGATCGGGAGGCGACTGCTAGAAGTAGTGCGGGTGGGCCGCGGCAATGCGATCCACGGTGGCGAGCGTGCCGGACAGATGCGTGCGGACCGCCGCGGTCGCGGCGCCGCCGTCGCCCGCCTCCAACGCCGCAAGGATCGCGCCGTGCTCGTCGAGCACGCGGGCGATCTTGCCGGGGGTCGGAAGGTCGAGCTTGCGCAGCCGGTCGATATGGCCGGAGCGCGCCTGCACGAGGTCCCAGAGCGCGCCTTGGTCCAAGGCCTCGTAGAGCGTGGCGTGGAACTGCCGGTCGAGTTCGGCGAACAGCGCAAGGTCGGCTTCGTCCCGGGCCCGCTCCTGCCCCTCGAGCAGCCGCCGCGCCCGCGACACGACCGCGTCGCGCCCGCCGCGCCCGGCGATCGCGCTGACGATCTCGAGTTCCAGCGCGGTGCGCAGGAACTGCGTCTCGCGCGCCTGCCGCACGTCGATCCGCGCGACCAGTGTCTTCGACTGCGGGAAGACGTCGACGAGGCCCTCCGCTTCGAGCTTCAGGAAGGCGTCGCGCACCGGCATCTGGCTGACGGTGTAATACGCGGCGAGCGCCGGCCGGGACAGGGATTCGCCGGGCTGCAGGTCGAGCGTCAGGATCCGGTCGCGCAGATCCTCGTAGACCTGAAGCGCGGCCGGACGGCGCCGGTCGAGATTGAACCGCCGTTCCAGGGCCGCAGCCGCCGTCGGCCGTGCCGCTTCGGTCTCGTCAGCTCGCATTCCTCGCTCTCCTCGTCGTCGCGCAGTCAACATCATACACTTGTTCGCCGCCACTCTGATATATTAGGATGTTTCCGGGCGCGTCGTGCTGCGGTGCACCCTTGTAACGCAGGGAGCGGGCCAGGCCAGCGATGCCGGACAAGATGAAGACGAAAGACGATCTGCGCAGCGCGCGCTGGTTCGCACCCGACGATCTCAGGAGCTCCGGACACCGCTCGCGCACGATGCAGATGGGCTACGCGCCGCAGGAGTGGATGGGCAAGCCGCTGATCGCCGTCCTCAACACCTGGTCGGACGCCAATCCCTGTCACGCGCACTTCAAGTCGCGGGTCGATGACGTCAAGCGCGGCATCTTCCAGGCCGGCGGCTTCCCGATCGAGCTGCCGGCGCTGTCGCTGTCGGAGAGCTACGTCAAGCCGACCACGATGCTCTACCGCAACATGCTGGCGATGGAGACCGAGGAGCTGCTGCGCTCGCATCCGGTGGACGCGGCGGTGCTGATGGGCGGCTGCGACAAGACCACGCCGGGCCTCGTCATGGGCGCGGTGTCGATGGGCCTGCCGATGATCTACCTGCCGGCCGGTCCGATGCTGCGCGGCAATTATCGTGGCCAGGCGCTCGGTTCGGGCTCCGACGCCTGGAAGTACTGGGACGAGCGGCGCGCCGGCAATCTCGACGACGAGGCCTGGGTGGAGATCGAGGCCGGCATCGCCCGCTCCTACGGCCACTGCATGACGATGGGCACGGCGAGCACCATGACGGCGATCGCCGAGGCGCTCGGCCTGACGCTGCCCGGGGCGAGTTCGATCCCGGCCGCGGACGCGAACCACATCCGCATGGCCTCGGCCGTCGGCCGGCGAGCGGTCGAGATGGTGTGGGAAGACCTGACGCCGAACAAGATCCTGACGCGCGCCGCATTCGACAATGCGACGACCGTCGCGATGGCGACCGGCTGCTCGACCAACGCCGTGGTCCACCTGATCGCCATGGCACGGCGCAGCGGCGTCGACCTGACGCTCGACGATCTCGATGCGGCGAGCCGGGTGACGCCGGTGCTCGCCAACATCCGGCCGGTCGGCAAGACCTACCTGATGGAGGACTTCTTCTATGCCGGCGGGCTCCGCGCCCTGATGGCCCGGCTCGGCGACAAGCTCGACCGCTCGGCGATGACAGTCAGCGGCGTGACTCTCGGCGAGACGCTGGAGGGCGCCGAGTGCTTCAACGAGGACGTCATCCGCAGCCTCGACAACCCGATCTACAGGGAGGGCTCGCTCGCGGTTCTCAAGGGCAACCTCGCGCCCACCGGCGCGGTGATCAAGCCGGCCTCCTGCGATCCGAAGTTCCACGTGCACGAGGGCCCGGCGCTGGTCTTCGACACCTACCCGGAGATGAAGGCGGCGGCCGACGACGAGGATCTCGACGTCACGCCGGACACCGTCATGGTGCTGCGCAATGTCGGACCGCATGGCGGGCCGGGCATGCCGGAATGGGGCATGCTGCCGCTGCCGAAGGCGCTTCTGAAGCAGGGCCACCGCGACATGCTGCGCATCTCGGACGCGCGCATGAGCGGCACCAGCTACGGGGCCTGCGTGCTCCACGTCTCGCCGGAGTCGCATGTCGGCGGCCCGCTGGCGCTGCTGCGCACCGGCGACATCGTGCGCATGGACCTGCCGAACCGCCGGCTCGACATGCTGGTCGACGAGGCGGAGCTCGAGCGGCGCCGGGCCGAATGGACGCGGCCGCCGGAGAAGTTCGGACGCGGCTATGGCTGGATGTTCGCGCGCCATGTCGGCCAGGCCGACACCGGCGTCGACTTCGACTTCCTGCGCACCGACTTCGGCCCGACGGCCGGCGAGCCGGACATCTACTGATCTCATGACTTTTGGATCCGAGGGGAGGGCGGCAATGACCGACGACGGGCTGGACGAGACGACGCGCGAGAAGTTCGAGGGCGTGTCGACGGCGACGCTGGCGACGGCGATGTTCAAGCGCGGCCTGCGCAACCAGTTCATCCAGGACGTCCGCCCGGTGGCGCCGCGCGGCCGCGTGATGGTGGGGCAAGCCTTCACCCTGCGCTACATCCCGGCGCGCGAGGATCTCAACACGCTCGACGTCTTCAAGAACCCGAGCCACCCGCAGCGTGCCGCCGTCGAAGCCTGTCCGCCGGGCTGCGTCCTGGTGATGGACAGCCGCAAGGACGCGCGCGCCGCCTCGGCCGGCTCGATCCTGATCTCGCGCCTCCAGGCGCGCGGCGTCGCCGGGGTCGTCACCGACGGCGGCTTCCGCGACAGCCCGGACATCGCGCGGCTGGAGATCCCGGCCTATCACCAGCGGCCTTCGGCGCCGACCAACCTGACGCTGCACCAGGCGCTGGAGTTCGACGTGCCGATCGGCTGCGGCGACGTCGCGGTCTGGCCCGGCGACGTGATCGTCGGCGACGACGAGGGCGTGATCGTGGTGCCGGCGCACCTCGCCGAGGAAATCGCGGCCGAGGCCGTCGAGATGACCGCCTACGAGGACTTCGTCGCCGAGGAGGTGCTGAAGGGGCGCTCGATCGTCGGCCTCTATCCGGCGACGAACCCGAAGTCGCTCGAGGACTTTGCGCGGTGGCGCGCAGCGAACGGGCGCTGAGTCTCCACGGGCGTCGAGCTTGCAGAGCCTCATGCCGGTTGTGCGGGTGAGGCGAGACGCCCCGGCCGGCGGGGTGTCCGCCGACCGTGAAGGTCAGTCGGCGAAGCGGAAGGCCGGCACGCCCGGCACCTCCACCTCCAGCCGCAGGACCGCGCCGGAGAGCGGAAACGCCGTCCGCTGCTCGTCCGTCAGCATGTCACGCCGGCTGGTGACGAAGAGGGTGCGCATGTCCGGGCCGCCGAAACAGGGCATCGTCGGCTTCGGCAGCGGCAAGGCGATCGTCTGCAGAACCGCGCCGTCGCGGCCATAGCGGTTGAGGACGCCAGCCGAGGTTCCGGCGCTCCAGTACGCGCCCTCGCGATCGACTGCCCCGCCGTCCGGCCGGCCCGAGTTTTCGGTGGGCTCGGCGATCCGCACCCGGTCGGCCATCGCGCCGCGCGCCGGGTCGAAGCGCCAGCGGTCGATCCAGGGCCCGCAGGAGTCGCTGTGGAACATCGTCCGCCCATCGGCCGACCAGGCGAGACCGTTCGACGCCTTGAGGCCGGTCACGTGCGTGCTGACGCTGCCGTCGCCGCTCACCCGGAAGAGCGCGGCGATGTGCTGCATCTTCTCAAAGGCGACCTCGTGGACGCTGCCGATCCAGAAGGCCCCGTCCGGTCCGACCTTGCCGTCGTTCAGCCGCATGCCGGGCACGGTGAAGTCGAACCGGGCAATCGGCGTGCTCGTGCCGGAGCACGGGTCGAACAGCACGACCGCGTCGCGCAGCGCGACGACCAACCGGCCGCTGCGGGCAAGGCCGAAGCTGCCGACGCTGGAGGGAAAGCGCCAGACCTGCGCCTCGCCCGAGGCGACATCCAGCGCGTGGATCGTGCAGGCGTGGACGTCGCACCAGTAGAGGCGCTGCTGCGTCTCGTGCCAGACCGGGCTCTCGCCGAGCTCGCAGCGCAGGTCGCTGAGTGGCGCGATCCTCATGATCCGAAGGCGAGGTCCGGCAGCCACAGGACCACCTGCGGCAGGAACAGGAGCACGACGAGGAGCGCCAGCACGGCGAAGAAGAAGGGCAGCGCCTCGACCGTGTACTCCTCGATCTTCACGTCCATCAGCGAGCAGACCGCGAACATCGCGACGCCGACCGGCGGGGTCATGCCGCCCAGCGTCACGATGCTCATCATCAGGATGCCGAAATGCACGGGGTCGATGCCGATGTGCTGGACGACCGGCACGAAGATCGGCGTCAGCAGCAGCACCAGCACCGTGCTCTCGATGAAGCAGCCGGCGACCAGCAGGAAGACCATGATCAGGAGCACGATCATCTGCGGGTTGGTGACGCCCGTCAGCATCCACGTCGAGATCGACTGGGGCACCTGCAGGAAGATGATGGCAAACCCGATCATGCCGGACATCAGGATGATGATCATGATCATGCCGATGTCGGAGATCGTGTGCTCGAAGGCGCGCTTGATGCCCTCCCACCTGAGGTCGCGGTGCAGGAAGACGCCGATCACCACGGCGTAGACGACGGCGAAGGAGCCGACCTCGGACGGGGTGAAGACGCCGCCGCGGATGGCGAAGACCAGCGCGACGGGGAAGAGGAGCGCCCACTTGGCGCCCCACACCGCCGTTCCGAGCGAACCGAGCGTCGGCTTCCGGGCGTCGGCGACGACATAGCCGCGCCGCCGGGCGATCAGGAAGGTGGTGAGCATCAGCACCGCCATCATCAGGAGGCCGGGGATGACGCCGGCGAGAAACAGCCGCCCGATCGAGACGTTGCCGACATAGCCGTAGAGGATGAGGCCGATGCTCGGCGGGATGGTGGCGGTGATCAGCGAGCCGACCGCGATCGCCGCGGCCGAGAAGCCCTTGCCGTAGCCGCGCGCCACCATGTCGGGCCCGAGGATGCGCGCCTCCATCGCGGCGTCGGCGACCGCCGAGCCCGACACGCCGCCCATCACCGTCGAGAGGAGGATCGCGACCTGGGCGAGCCCGCCCGACATCCAGCCGACGGCCACGTGCGAGAACTTGAACAGGCGTGCGGTGATGCCGCTCTCGTTCATCAGGTGGCCGGAGAACACGAAGAAGGGCACCGCCAGGAGCGGGAAGCTCTGGCTCATGGTGGCGATCTTCTGCACGCCGATGGAGGCGGGCATCACCGGGTTGGTGACGAAGAAGACGAAGCCGGAGATGCCGATGGCGAAGGCCACTGGCGCCCCGATCCCCATGAGGACGACGAAGGCGAGCCCGACGAGCAGCATGGAAGGTTCAGAGCTCCGAAGCCGGCGCCGTCTCGCTGGACGTGCGGGTGTAGACGAGGGTCTGGCCGTCGGCGCGATCCCGCCAGGCGACGGCCATGTTGGAGAGGAGCGCGAGCATCAGCATCACGCTGCCGGCCGGTACCGCGCCGGTGACCCAGCCGTAGGACAGGCCGCTGTCGCCGAACTGCCGGGCACTGTTGAGGAGCGTCAGCTTGATTCCCTGCTGCATCAGCGCCCCCAGAAAGACCAGCACGACCCCGGAGACGGCGAGCTCGCAGGCGAGCCGCCAGGGGCGCGGCAGGAAACGGACGAGGAGGTCGATGCCGATATGGCCCTTCTGCCGCAGGGCGCGGGTCGCGCCGAGGAAGCACAGCCAGATGAAGAGCAGCTGCGCGAGATCCACAGACCAGACCAGCGGATGGTCGAAGAAGCGCAGGATCGAGGCGGCGAAGACGAGGAGGACGATCGCCGCCAGCAGGAGTGCGGCGACCACCAGTTCGAGCTGGGCAAGACGCTTGAGCATGGACATCCGCAACCGGAAAGCCGGAAAGGGAGCGGCCGGGCAGGGCCGGCCGCGACGATCGTTACTGCGCGAAGAGCGTCTTGACCTGCTGGTGCAGGTCGCCGTAGCCGAGCTCGTCGTAGACGCCCGCGGTCGCCTTCTCGAAGGGGGCGGTGTCGATGTCCTCGACCGTCATGCCCTCCTTCTTCAGCTCCGCCTCGATCCGGTCGAGCGAATCGCGCGTGCCGTAGGAGGCGACGTCGCCGGCCTTCAGCGCCTCGTCGCGCAGGAGCGTCTGCAGGTCGGCCGGCAGGCTGTCGAACCACGGACCGCTGGTCACCAGGCCGGTGATCAGGTTGATGTGGTGCGTCTTGGTCAGGTACTTCGTCACCTCGAACAGCTTCGAGCCCTGGCCCGCCGGCAGCTGCGCCTCGACGGCGTCGATGACGTTCTGCTGCAGCGCTGAGTAGACGTCGGCATAGGGCATCGGGGTCGGTGTCGCGCCCATGGCGCCGATGCTCTTGGTCCAGACCGGCGCGCCCGGGGTGCGCATCCGTACGCCCTTGAGGTCGTCCGGCGTCTTGATCTCCTTGTTGGTCCAGAGCTGGCGCTCGCCCTGCCACCAGTTGAAGGAGAGCACCTGCAGCTGCGAGCCGTCGTGGAGCTTCTTCGCCCACTCCTCGAAGAGCGGCGAGGTGACCACCTTGCGGATGCCGTCGTAGCCGGTGGCGAGATAGGGCGCTCCGAGAATGCCGAACTCGTTCTGGAAGACGGCGAGACGGCCGCCGTCGACGACCACCGCCACCGGCGCGCCTGCGCGCGCCTGCTCCAGGACGTCCTCGTCGGGTCCGAGCTGCGAGTTGGGGAACAGCTTGATCTCGAGCGCGCCGTTCGACTGCTTGGCGACCTCGTCGCGCAGGCTCTCGAGGCCCTTGTAGAGCGGGTCGCTGGTGGTGAGCGCGGTGTTGATGCTGAGGGTGTAGTCGGCGGCAAGGGCCGGAACGGCAGCGAAGGCGATGACCGCCGCCGCCAAGGTCTGCGCCAAGGCGAGCTTCATGGAATCCTCCCGTGTGACGGATGCCTCCCCGACACCCGAGGTCTAGTATTGTAATATATCAGCGAATTGCAAGCGTCCTCGCACGCCGCTGTCACGCGTGGGGTTTGGTGGAAGCGGCCGGGCACAGCATTGCAAAGGCCAGCTGAAGTGCGAGCCGCTCGACGCCCCTGCGAAAGGCAGCGCAGACCCGACGGATCCGGTTCTCCACAGAGCGTCAAGCGGCTGCGCCGCAACGTCCCGCCGCCTGCCGCCCGGCGCGCGAGGCCGTGGCCGCCACACCTCAAATGCAAAGAGCCCGGGCCATCTCGCCCGGGCTCCTCACATGAGTCTTCGTTTCGGCTGGTGCCGGAGATCAGCTGCAGCCGCTGGTCGAGCCGCAGGTGTCGCACTTCAGGCAGGTGCCGTTGCGCACCATCGTGAAGTTGCCGCACTCCGAGCAGCTCTCGCCGGTGTAGCCCTTCATCAGCGCCTCGGCGCGGCGCTCGGCGCTGACCGACTTCTCCTCGACATTGGCCGTGTCGCGGCTGGTGGCCGAGTAGGCGAGCGGCTGGTCGAACAGCCCCTGCGCCGGCGACACGTCGGCGACCGTCGACCAGAGCTTAATGCCTGATCGCGCGAGCGTCCGAGGGTGACCCGCTAGAACTGTGACCGAGCAGTCAATGGCGCGGAATCTGCTCAGAACCTACTAGCGCTGCCTCGCAGCGTACGTAGGTCATCTGCCACGGTTTGATTCATGGGTCGGATATCAGTGAGGCCCAGTACTTGCCTTCGGACGCGGGCAGCAGATAAGCTGACTTTGAAGCAGCTAGATACTTCAGTATCGCTCGAACACTCTTTTACAAGCCAATCAGGCATGAGGAATGCTGATGCAAAGGTATTTGCCTGCCACTCAGCACTCGCAAAGATCGGCAGCTTCTGGAGCTGCGCATATTTGACCGGCGCGCGATGCATCGGAACTGCACTTTTATGTAAAACCAGATGCCCTAGCTCATGGCTCAGGGTCATCCTCGCTCGACCATCATGTACAGCAGCATTCTCATAGACAAGATTACGAACTGTGATCGAGGGGGGATCGAACTGAGTGTAGGCCTCGATACCATCCGCGGAATTACCCTCTATACAGAGGACAAACTCAGGGAAAATGGACGGTAGTTCGTGCTCAAGGATGTTCAAGAGGTCCGGCGTAAGTCGATCGACAGGCACACTTAGCGCTTCACGCCACGCGTACGCTTTCTGCTCGATGTCAACGCGACTCATGGGTGAACTGAAGTAGTCCGTGGTCACTGCGGTTTATCCTCTGATTTGAGGCCGAGATTACGGATATCACGCGGGGCTAGTTCATGTATCTTCCTGTATAGCTTTAGTGTAGGCGTGGCGCGCTTTCGTGCTGTGTCGAAGGGTACAACATTACCTTTGCTGTACGCTGCGCTAATCAAGGACTGATGTTCGACAAGATCCAATCTAGTCCATTCTGCAAACTGTCGTATATAATTTAGAGGCGGCGTCTGGATCCCCGTTTCGTATGATGAAACGTCAGAAACATCACAAGCGAGAGCCTTTGCTTGTTCTATAATGCGGACACCCCTCCTGCTTCGGATGCTACGGCATAGCGAGCCGAACTTGGTCAGCGTGGGTGAAAATGAAGCCAAAGGATGCCGCGTAGGCATCATAATCCATTGTTTTGTAATGGATATTCTGAGTGTATTACCGCTTCCACAGTGAAATTCGGGGTCATCGGACGCCGCGTTTTGCGGAATGGTCAAAAAAACCCGACCTCGGTGGTCGGGCTTCGATCGGCCTCGGTCAGCGATCAGGAATTCACGGCGCCGTTGGTCGGCGCGAAGCGAGCGCCTCGAACGCCGATCTATCGAAGACGTACGCACCAATCGACTCGCGATCGAGGACCGGGCGGATAAAGGCTCGTTCGAGTTCGACCATCGCAGTTCTCGTCCCAACACCCAGCCGGGCCGATATCTCACCAAGCATGACGTAGCTTTCCTGGAACCGAGACACCTCCTCGTTCCTCACGTAGGTCTGGGGACATCGCTTGCTTGGGTTCAGCGCCGTGAAGGAAGCGATGGCACCCCCGTCGACCAGACCCCTAACGACGCTCGTCGGAAGCGAAAGGCGGGTCTGCACCTCCCTCAGCGTCATCCCGTCGACCTCTTCGCCGCGGACCAGCGGCCGCAGTTCCTCCGGATCGACCAGTACGGACATGTAACCTGCGGCGTTCGGGTTGACGGCGATCGTGGGTAGACGACGGTCCAATATCAACGTGACGACCTCCACCGCCGAGCAGTTGCAAGCCTTCATTGCGCCGCGGATGTCGCGCAGCTGCGACTGCCGCTCGACCGTGACCTCCGCCGCCCCGCCGAGCAGCCTCGTCAGGAATCCGTCGAGGTCCGAACGCGCGAAGGCGTGAAAGATTCCGGCCGCGTAGCCGCCGGGCAGGACGGGCACGAGAAGGCCGGCTTCCATTAGCAGTCGATCGTGCGGACGGGGGATTGAAAGATAGGCAGCCGCCTCCTTCAGCGACATGGCATCCGCGATCCGTTTCAGGAAGGCGGCGGACGCGTCGACCGGGAAGAGGACGCGATCGCCCGACGCGGCGTCCCCGGAATCGAGCAGACCGGCCTGCTTCAACAGGCGTCGGAGCCGCTTCGGGTGCGACGCCGACCCAATCGCTGCCGACCTGATCGAATGGACCTTGCGAGCCGGCACCGGGACACCGAAGACGGTATCTTGCGGCCCGAGCGGCATGTTCTCGATTGCATAGTCGCGAATCACGTCGCGAAGCGGATCGTATGCCGGATCATCCGTCTCGTGCGCCAGCCAGTCGTAGAGACGCCCGAACGCGCCTTTCGGCCCGACAGCGCGTCGGGTTGCCGGCCGGCGTTGTGCGATCTCCGCCAGTGACGTCCGGATGCCGGCCAGGCCTTCGGATGCGTGTCGGAAGCCGACGGCGGCAGCGGCACGGCGCTCGGTCTCGTCGAGGCCGGTCAGTTCCACGTCGGGCCCGTGCGAGACCACCGCACCCAGAATCTCGCAGACGCCGATGTCGGCGTAGAGGGGCAGCCTGCCGAGCCAGCCGCCCCGGTTTTCGCCGCCGAGGCGAGCCGCGACGTGCGTCTCGAAGGCCGACTCCGGTACCGGCCTGGCGTCCGCGATCAGGCGGGGCAAGGCGTCGCGAGCGCCGGCGAGGCTCGCCGCCGCATCGTGGAGCGCGCGTCTCGACGGTTCGGCATCCAGCCCGACCAACGCCACGCCGTGCTTCCCGCACGAGCGGACGGCCCTGATCATCCAGCCGAGACGCAGGTGCGCCGGCGCCACCCACCGCAGTCCGTGCCGTCCTATGTCCTCGGCCAAGCAAAATGGACAGACGCGGACGGTCTCGCGCCGGAGGCACGCTCGGGAGAGGATCTCGCCATCGACATCGAACATGCGCGAGCCGATCGACCGCAGCGCGATCCCGGGAAAGCCGCGGCGTTCGTCGCCGATTGCCTCGGCCAGACGGGCGAGCGCCACCGGCGAACCGTCCACGACGCGCTGGAAGGCCGTGCCCATGTCGAGGCAGAACTGGCGAGCGGTCCTGCCGTTCTGCGCGGCTATGCGGCTGCAATAGCCGGCAGCCGTCTCGCCAACGCCGAGAGGCGGGACCGCGTTTCGGTGGACGCGCATCAGGCGTTCCTCCAGTTCTTCGGGACGCTCGTCCGGTCGGCCGGCAGCGTCGGCTCGAGGAACGGCTTGGCACGGGCGACGTCGATCGCGTTCCAGCCGGCCGACATCAGGAAGACGTTGTCCGACCGCGATCCCGTGCGGGCGACGTAGACCGCGGCGAAGTGCTGCGGCGCGAGCGCGGACGAAGCAGACTGCAGCGCGACGCGGACCGCGTCCTGAACGTATTCGACGAGAATTCCGAAGGCGTACTGCGCGGCGTGGCAGAGTCGGGCGAGGAACTCGTCGGCGACCACCTCGTCGCAGGCGATTTCGCCGAGAGTCGCGAACGCGATCACAGTCTCCCGGACGTGATCGAGGTCGGTGCTCAACTTGAGCTTTTCCAGTCGGATGACGCGGCAGCGACGGTCGATCTGGGTGTCGTCGTCGATGAGCGTCTCGCAGCCGGGCAGTCCCGACGCGATAATGCTCACGCCCGATCCCGGCGCCATGAGATCCTTCAAGGAGTCGCGGACCTTCTGGATCACCCGCTCGTCGCCAGTCTGGACGACGTGCTGCAGCTCGTCGATGTGGACTATGCGGATATCCGCGATCTTCAGGTGATGGCGGACCAAGTCCCATGCCTCGTTCTCCCTGAGGCGTCGCGTGGGGACGTAACCCGAAGCGGCGAGGACGGTCTCGGCGAGAAGGCGCGGCGTGCACGGCGAGGGAGTGGTGACCGATACCAGGAGGCACTCGGGCGTGCCGAAGCCGGCGAACTCGGGACGCTTGACGAACGTGCGCCGCAGGGCACGCGTCTTTCCGAAGCCGCTTTCGCCGAGAAGGGCGAATCCGCGGCCTTCGGCGTTGCGTCCGACCGCCGCCGTTCCACCGCTCAGGGCGGCGTCCTCGCGTTCGAGGATGCCGTCGAGGATAAGATCGATCTCGTAGTTCAGGCGCGCATCCAGGTCGGATCCGACGTAGGCCGCGTTCAGCTTCGCCATGCGGCGGGAAACGTCGGCGCGAGCCTGCGACCTGTGCATTCGGATCCGATCGACCGACGACAGGTCCGTCATCGGCAGGCGCGGCCCGCCGCATCCGTTCTGCTGGTTTTCCATCTCATTCCTCCAGGAAGAAGCCGGCGGCGCCATCGCGGCCGGTGCCGTCGCGATCCGACGGCATTTCAGGGGCGTTCGGGCAGTCGACGGGCGCCTCGGTCGGGTCGTCGTCGAGATCGAGGAACGGCTGGTCGTCCGCGTCCCGCTCGGCGACCGCGAAGGCTCGTTCCTGCCAGTCCCAGATGCAGGCGAGGGCGGCCGCGTCTGGACGCGGCGGTGAGAGGCCGACGCGCTTGGAAGCTTCGTCCGACGCGGACTGTATGCGTCTGACCGCTTCGAGCATGGTCTTCTCGTTCCTGGACGCGTCCACGGCGTTCCGGGCGGCGAGCACGTCGAGCCCGGCTGCATGTTGGGCGGACGAGACGCCGGCCATCTCCTTGCGGACGCACGGGACCGTAAGCCAGCCAGCCGGCACGCGGACGGATACCTGTCCGCGATCGCGATCCTCGATCCTGATGGGCACCGGAGCATTACCGATGTCCGGGCGCGCCTTTTGAAGCGCGAGCGAGTTGTAGTCCAACCCCTCCACGCGGACGCCGTTGTTTCCTACGGTCGCGCCGGACGGTCGGCCGAGGACGTGCCGCATCACCGTCGGATGGGGCGGGGGCAGGACGTCGACGTCCGCCGCCAGACGGCGCCACGCGCCCAGGGGCGACTCGCCGCCGAGGCCCGCATGCGGCCTTCGGTTGTAGAAGTTCACACGCCAGTCCTGCAGCAGCTCGTTCAGCATCGTGGGATCGAGAACCGCATGCGCCATCGCGTCGTAGTCACCGCGTGCGACGACGTTGCCGTGCGTGCGGCCGTCGAAACGCGCCGCGAAGCTCGAATGGAAGAAGCGATGGAACGCCTCGAGCGCTCCGCGCATCTGCGGCACGCCGGCGGGACCCAGCACATGCTCGATCTCGAGTTCTGCCAAGGCGATGCGGAAAATCTCTTCGATGAAGCCGGCGCCGTTGTCGGTCGCGACGGCTTCTGGAGACCCGCGTTCGACGCGACCGTCGCCGTCCGCATCCGCGATGTCGTCGTCGCCTGCGATCACTTCGCGGAGGGTCGCCATCGCGCTCGCGCCGGACGGCGCCGCGACGATCTTCGCCGCGAGGCAGTATCTTGTCGCCAGATCGAGCGCGAAGCTGACCCAGAGACGCGCCTTCTTAACCTTCTTCCGCATGTCCGGCGACAGGCTTTCGTAGACGCCCATCCGGATCAGCACGGTCACGAGCTTGATCCGGTGCTCGTCCATCGCGACCATCTCGAGGGGCCGGTAAAAGGTCTGACCGCCCTTGCGCGGGAAGTACTTCTTCTTCGCCTTGTCCAGTCCGTGCCGGCCGACGTACGTCTCCCACGGGTCGAGTTCGGCGATCTCGTCGGCGAGCGCGGCCTTCGAAGGACATAGAAGCGAAGGTAACCCTCCAGCCTTCCTTTCGACGTTCACGCGCAGGAACTCGGCGCTCATGTCGAGGTGGATCTGATTCTTGGTTGGCCGGCGACGGTCGACGTATTTCGCGGCGAACTCGGCTAGGATGCTCCTCGCCTCTGGGTCGAGGCGGTCCTTGCGGTTGCCTGAGTTTTCGTACCAGTCGACGAGCCCTTCTACGCCGAAGGCATCGTAGGCCGCGAGCCAGCGGCGGAGCGTCCGGGGACTCGGTGGCCGCCAGATCGTCACCTTCGTGCCGCAGCGACCGTCGGCGGATTCACGGAGCGCCTGGACCTCCGTGATCCGGCCGGCGATCCGTGCGATCGCCTTCTTCATCGAGACGTCGGACAGCTTCGCCTGTCCCTGATCCCGCATCTCCTCAAACCCCTTGCAGACGTCGAGGCGGTAGAGGGTCTTGTCGCGCTTGTGCGGCGCGAGGTCGGCGAGCGAGAAGGCGCAGCGCGTCAGTCGACGCCGGGTCTTGCGCAGCGAGAAGTGGTCGCGGAACACTTGGACGGTCCCGTCGCGCAGGCCGGCCCCGAAGGCCTCGAGGGTGAAGGATTCGTGGATGTCCGGGGGATCGAGCCGGCGGAGGGTATAGCCGCTGCGGTCGATCGCGGCCGGCACGTATTCGACGCCGTCGACGACGACCTTGTCGGAGGGAGAGAGACGATACGGCATCAGTCGCGGCCTCCCTGTCCCCCGTTCGGGCGGCCTGCACGTCGCACGACGGTGTCCGGGTTGATCGGCGTCGTACCGACCTTGACGAGGGTTCCGACATCGAGCAGCGCCACCGCAGCGACGAAGCCGCGGCCGGCGGGTAGACCGGCGGCGGCGACGAGCGAGCGGATCGTCAGGTCGCCGCGCAGGAGCGTAGCAACGGTCTCGAGAGCGGCGCGGGCTTCGGGACACGAGTGTCGACGCGCCCTCAGGATCAGCTTGGCGTCGGCGACGCGGGTCCGCGGAACGTGGCGCTCCGTCATGACGACGAAGCGTTCGGCGACGTCCGCGGCCTTCTCGTCGAAGACGCGGGCGAGACGCTCCAGGCCGTCGCGTTCGGCCTTCGCGAACGGCTTCACGAGAACGCCGATGCGAACGCCGGACCTCAGCACAAAGAGGAAGTCCAGGTAGTGGCGCTGCGGGCGTCCGGCGTGGTCGCGGTACCGGATGACGGTCGGCTGGTCGTGGACGGCGGCAATGCGGCGATCCGCGAGCGCGACGTCGCGCACGTCGGATTCCAGCTTGCTCTCGGCGAGCTTCTCGCGACGCGTGACGGGGTCGACGAAAGCCGTGCGGAACGTTCGGGCCCCCTTCATCGGGGGTCGCCGGCACGCGGTCGAGCCACGGGGCGGGATCCAGAGGTCGGGATCGTCCGACGACACGTGGACGGGATAGGCGGAGAATGGGTGGGACATGGTCCTGTCGGGATTGCGAACGCCCCCGACGCTCGACGTCGCCGCTTGACCGCGCGAAGGCGATCGGCGACACTCATCGGCGACTCGGGTTGGTCCTGTGGTCAATGAACGGGGCCTGGCAGGGCTCCTTCGATCAGGCGCGTCCGACGGCTAATCGGGCGCGCCTTTCCTCTTCGGCTATCTAGGTCATCGAATCATCTTCTTCGTTGTCGTCGCGACACGAATCAACGAATCGCGCCTTACCGCAAGGGCGACGTCGGCAAACAATCCGATTGACTGAACGGGCGATCGGAGTCCAAAAACAACGGGTTAGCGCAACTCGTTGACTCCTTTTGTTAATTTCCGGTTACTGATTCGTGTGCTTTACAGTCGCGGCGGGGTCAGTTTTCTACGCCCCGCGGGACGGCGGGTCGTGCGACGGGCGACCCGCCGAGGCGAGGCGGACGGTTCGGCGTCTTCGCCCCGTCCCGGAGATCGATGGGACGCACCATCGCTCCATGCCCCGCGGCCTTCGCCCGTTCAGCGACGGAGGCGGTCGGCAGCTCTGAGCTTCCTGACGACGGGCACGGCAGTGTCGCGGAAGATTTCGTACCTGCAGAAGTGCACCTCGCTCGAGACCTGCGAGGAATTCACGATTTTGAACCAGCTCTTCTTGCGGCCCGGCCCTCCCCGGTCCCATCTGTAGCCTGCGGACTTCAAGACGTCGCGAGCCGAGAATGGGGAACCCTCGGCCCGTATCTCGAACATCTCGGCGGACGATGCCCGGACAATCTGGGCGAACGCGCCGTCGGCGCCCGCGTATCGCGGGGCCGCCAGGACCTCGAGCAAGGCGTGGCAGTCCCAGAGCGCACGGTGCGCGTCGTGGAAGATTCCGATCGAGCCGAGCAGGTGACCGAGCTTGGCGCCGTCGGTGCCGAGCCGCTTCCAGTCGACGTCGACGAAGGAACACGCCCAAGGCGATCCTGAGAAGAAGGGCCAGGCTCGTACGGCGAACGAGCGGTCGAAGGCGGCGTTGTGAGCCACGATCAACGACGCGGGCCGGACGAACGCCTCCAACGAGGCGGCGTTGATCGCGTTTCCGGCGAGCGCCTCGTCGGTCAGGCCCGTCAGTCGGACCGCTTCGGCCGACATGGGCCGGGACGGCTGGCGCAGCCCCTCGAACGTCCCGACGACATCGCGGATGCCGCTCGAATCGTAGGTGAACGCCAGGGCCGCCAGTTCGACGATCTCGTCGGACATCGGATCAAGGCCGGTCGTCTCCGTGTCGACGATGATGCCAAGGCGCAGCAGGTCGCCGTCGGGCTTCGGCGCGTCGGAACGAATGGGGCGCGGCTTGAGGCGGCGCAGCACACGGAAGCGGCCGGTCGCCTGCAAACGGTGGACTTCGGCCTCGTCGGAGACTTCCGCCGCGGTCGCGGCCGGGGACGTCGAGTGTGTGGGGGCGTTGACGGCGCCGAGGTCGGAAGCGCGGTCGGAGGAATGTTGATCGAAGAGGAAGGCTGCCTGCATGGATGCTGTTCTTTCGTGTCCGTGCGGAGGGGTACGGCGGCCGGAAGGCGGCCGGCATGCGACTTCGGGAAACGGGGGATGCCGGGTCGCGTCCCGGCGGAGTCAGGTGACACTGGTTCCGTCCGGCGGTACGGCGACGTCGATCGCGGGGACGAACGTGTCGATCGGCCCAAGCGCGGCGAGGACCTCGTTCGCGTCAAGATGGCCGGCGGCCTGCAGGCGTCCCGCGCAGCGCCGGATCGGCTGCTCGTTCGCCGCGACGAAGCGGCCCGCCTCCGCCTCGCAGTGACGCAGCAGACGACGGACGGAGCCGAGGAGGCCGGGGACGAGCGCCAGCGACGGGAAGTCGGCACTGCCGACGTCGCCGAACCAAACCGCACCGTTCTCACCGAGACCCCAGCTTCCCTCGACCGCGATCGCCGTCTTCGTCGCAAGCGCGAGGTCCGACGACGCCTGTCCGCCGGCACCGGCCGAGACCGATCCTAGGAAGCGCAGCTCGGCGGCGCGGCCCGCGAGGAGGTGGACGAGGACGGCGACCGCCTCGTGCCGCGTCGTAGCCCTGGCCGCCGGCTTCACCAGCGTCGTCCCGCCGGCGTCGTGGATCGACACGCCGCCGACGACGCCGATGTCGAGCGCCACGGCTGCGGCGGCGTGCGCCGCCTCGTGAATGGCGATGCGGCGTCTTTCCGTCTCGGGCAGGATCTCGCGGCCCTCGCGGACGGCGAACAGCAGGTCGGCGATCTCGAGGTCGCGGCCGGCGCGACGGGCGATGCCACGAGCCTGGCGGACCCAGGACGCCGCCGCCGCGCCGCTGCCGCCGCGGCCCGCCAGCGCCACGGGCATCAGGTCGACGCCGGGTAGGTCGACGCCGATCAGCGTGCGGAGGATGCCCGCCAGTTCGAGCGCGTCCGGCATGCCGATCGTGACGACGCGGTCGAGACGTCCGGGACGCAGGATCGCCGGGTCGATCCGGTCGACGTGATTCGTCGCCGCGAGGACCGTGACGCCGCTGCGGTCGCTCGCTCCGTCCAGCTCTTCCAACATCGAATTCACGACCTGCGAGCTGTAGTTCAGGTGCCTGTAATGGAACGTCGCCCTGTCGCCGATCGAGTCGAGCTCGTCGATGAACAGGATCGACGGCGCTGAAGCGCGAGCCTCCGAAAAGGTCCGCTTCATGGCCGAAAGGCAGTCGCCCAGGTGACCGTCGCCGGCCGACTGCCACTGCGCCATCGAGCCGATGACGAGCGGCAGGCCGGCGCTACGGGCGAAGCAGCGCGCAAGGAAGGTCTTGCCCGTTCCCGTGGGACCGGCGAGGACCAGGCCGCGGGACATCGCGCTCCAGGCGACCTTGCCGTCGCGGTAGTCCTTCAGGTCGGCGAGCATGGCCTCGACGATCGCCTTCGCCGCGCCGTAGCCATGGAGGTCGCGGACGTCGGGAAGCTCCTCGCCCCTCGACACGCGACGTTGCACCGTCGATCGCAGACGCTCAAGCGAGCCTGCCGCGCCGCGGTGGCGGGAGATGCTCATGCGCAAGTCGTCCAAGGTCGTGCTGGAAATCCAGGACTCGTCCGGGACCGTCACGGCGGTGCCGGTCACCGCTTCGATCAGGACGGCCAGCAGCGGGGCGTTCCAGCCGCCCGGCACGATGGTCCGATCCGCGACGACGCGGACCTGCTCGGGAACGGCGCGGCCGATGTCAACGGAGATCACGCAGACGGGCACTGCGAGCGAGAGAGCCGAGAGGGCGCGCTGCTCCAATTCCTGCCGGCCCCGCTTGTCAACGTCGCAGGACAGGATCACACCCTGGCGACGGTCAGAGCTCGCCAGGTCAGAATCGCTCAGGTCAGCAAGCGTTCCAGTTGACAGGATGCTCGTCGTGCGGCCGAAGCAGCACACTCTGACTACGTAATCGGTGGCTTTGGTCGTGCGAGCGTCCGGCGCCTGGACCACGACCACTGGCGCCTCCTTGCGCATGGCGCGGAGGATCGACGGGTCGTCTTCCATCTGCGCCGCCAGGAGGACGGCGACCGCCACCTCGTCGATCGGCAGCGTCCTGTTGGGTACCTCATCGTCCTCCGGATCGTCGGCGAGCCCGAACTCGTCGAAGATCGTCTTCGTCGCGGCCGTCCGGCCGGTCGCGACGGCCTTGGCCCTGCCCGTGTCGTCGAGCAGCAGCTCGACGAACCGACGGGCGAGCGTGCCGGCGGCACGGCTCTCGACGGGCGCCGAAGAGCGCGGATCGGCCGGCGGGGTGGGGAGTTCGACCTTGTCGATCACGGGTTCGAGCATGCGCGTGTTCCTTCTCTACATGGATGCGGGAAAGGCAATCGTATCCGCGGGCGGTCGGCCGGAGGCGATCTCAGGCGTCGTCGCGCTGGCAGCGGCTGTCCATGGCGCCAAAGCCGCGAATGCGGGCGGACCCAGTTGGGGTGGTGCCCCATCGCGTAGATGCGCGACGTGACGCCGGGTCCGGGTCCAATTCACGTGTGCGACGACACCTCGCCGGCGATGCGGACAGACAACGCGTCGCCGACCGTCAGCCAGCGGAGACGATCGGAGCGCCCGCGAGTTCGGTTTCGGCAGGCCGCCGTCCGCATAGCGGCGCGGTTCGCGGATCAACGCCTCGAGCGTCTTGAGGTCGCGGCGCTCCTCGCCGGACGGGACGCTGGGAACGAAGTAGGGAATCGGCTCATGCGGGAGGACCTCTCGAGGAACGCGGATTGCTCTTGCGGCCTGATCGGGCGGACGTTCGGTCGTGCAAGCGGAGCATCGTCGGTCGACGAATCACGACGCGACGCGTCAGGCGCGTCAGGGGCGATGCATGATCCAGGCAGCAACGAGTCGCCCGGCCGCTGCGTCGGGCGAGGCGAGGCGGCACAGCGATCCGGCTACGGCGTGACGCTCCGCATCGGACAGGCGACCTGAAGTGCGGATCGCAAATGCGACGATGGTCGCGCCGTCGAGCGTTAAAACGTCAGCAGTTTTCCGTCCGGGCCGTAGTTCGGTGGCTCTTCTCGTTTCTTCAGTCACGTCAGCCCCCGTTAGGATCCGCCATCGTTAGCGATCATGGTGCGGATCAGGACACACCTCCTGGCCACCAGGGCAAGGCGTCAAAGGCGCCGGACGAGGATGTCACGAAAGGGGAAGGGAAGTGCCTCGGGCTCGAACTCAACGACGAACAGTCCTTGGCGGACGGCACGCGAGACGACGTCGTAGGGGGCCGGGCAGGCGTTCGCCAAAATCTGGATAACGATGTCGAGGGTCAGGCTTTCGCCGGGCGCGGACATGGCCGACTTCATGAGGGCGATGCCCACCTCGCTGACGCGGCGCTCGCGACGCAGGACGTTCTCCAGACGATAGCGTCGGCTGGCGTGGCAGCGGGGAAGAGGGGCGGTATCCAGCATGTTTACGGTCCCGGTTTCGATGCGACCCGACTTGTTCGGGAGCGACACGAGGATCCGAGCCGCTTTCTATTTCGAATATAATCGAAATATTGTGATGATCGAGGGGCTGCAGCAGAAATGCCGTCTTATGGTAAAGATTTGATCATCGCACGGAGTAACCGGCGGGAGGCCGATTGCTCCTCTTCCGCAGCCTCGGCGCGATGGAAATTCTCCGGCCGCCGGTCATTGCCCGCCCGCGAAAGGTGAGACTCAAGCGGCAAGACGCACTTTTCGAAAGCTCGAACAAGACGGAACTCTCGAAGCGAGCGGGACCTTTGCAAAACTTGCCGAGCCGCGAAGGAAGGTCCGGTGTGCGCTAACGTCGTGATGCGATACGCTTCGCAACTAGATAAGCGGACAGCTCGCTGACTGCGTTCTCCTCGACATGACACATCAGCGTCGTCGCATGCCGGTCCTGCCGAACAAGGCCTGTCTTCGCCAGCTTCGCTATGTGATGCGACAGCGTCGAACCCGGTATGCCGATTGTCTCGACGAGCGTTCCAACCGCCATGCCCTCAGGACCCGCTTGGGCCAGGAGATGAAAGATCCGCAACCTCGTCGGGTTGCCGAGAGCGTTTAGCATCCCGGCCGCAGTTTCGAGTTCCATGGAACTACACTAGACCCCGCTGCGATCCAATGGAACCCTGCAGCCGGGTCTGCGCGGCGCGAATTCAAAACCGTGATGTCGGGGCTGAAGCGGGGACGGACGAGAAAACGTCAGTTTTTGCGACGATCGTATAGCGACATGAAGTGCCGTGACGCTGCTCATCGTGAGGCTAGACGGCGTGCAGAGCCGCGAGCGACAGCGGAGCGAAAGGGGCCGGCGGGACATGTTGGGGCGCTATAAAGAGTAGAATGCTCCGGTGCCGAGTCGCAGTCGCCCTCGCGGCGATGCAGAGCCGTCGGGCGACATGGAGCCTACGTGCTACGCAGTCTGACGAACCTGTATCGCCTCACGGTTGGATCGTTGCAGTTGTCTCGCCACTTGCGTGGCGGGACAGAACTGTTCCTCGAACATAGTAGCCGTCATCGGCCGCCCGAACAGGTAGCCTTGTGCTTCTATGGCATAGGCCTCCATGAACCGCGCCTGCTCTGCGGTCTCGACGCCTTCCGCAGTGACAGCGAGATCGCAACCCTTGGCCATCGTGGCGATGGCTTCGATGATTGCTTGATCCTTTCGGCTTGTTTCGACGTCCAGAACGAAAGACCGATCGACCTTGAGCCGGGTGATCGCAATCTCCTTCAGCATGGTCAAGGAGGCGTACCCGGTCCCGAAGTCGTCGAAGGCGATGCCCACCCCCAAGCCACGAAGGCTTGCCAGGTGCCGTAGCGTGTCACCTTCATTTCGAAGGAGAATGTTCTCAGTCACTTCCAGCTCGAGGCCGTCGGCAGGCAGTCCAGCCTGATCCAGAGCCTCCCGCACCAGTTCAGGAAAATGCGGCGAGCGCAGCTGCGCCGCGAACAGGTTGACGCCGATGCGGAAGTCCCTGAGCCCGGCGGCACGCCAGTGTGCAGCCTGTCGGCAGGCCGACCTCAAAATCCAGTCGCCAACGGGAACCGCCAGCGGCCCGGCTTCCAGCACCGGCAGAAATGCGGCCGGGCTGAGGATGCCGCGATAGGGGTAGTTCCAGCGGATAAGTGCCTCGGCTCCGGTGAGAGCGCCGTCCGCCAGACGCACTTGAGGCTGGTAATAGACTTCGAGATCCCCGTCCTGCCATGCGCTCTGCAGCTCAACAGCCGTATCGACGCGAGCGAGCGCCGCATGTCGTAGGTCTTGGCGGAAGAGACGCCCATGGCCGCGTCCGTTCGCCTTGGCGTCGTAGAGCGCCAGATCCGCGTTCATCAGGACCTGCTCCACCGTTGCATGGTTCTGTTCCGATGGAAGGATGCCGATGCTTGCAGAAACGTGGACGATCTGCTCACGCAGTAGGATTGGCTCTTCGATCCTCCGAATAATCTGCTCGGCTACGCTCGAAGCGTCCAAGGGATCCGCTCTGTCGGTGATGAGGACTGCGAACTCGTCCCCGCTTAGCCTCGCTGTCTCGTATTCGGGACCTGCGACTGCGACGAGACGTTCCGCGACGGCGCGTAAGACCTCGTCGCCACCAGCGTGCCCGCAGCTGTCATTGATCGACTTGAAGCCGTCCAAGTCGATGAGCAGCAGCGTAAACGGCCTGCCGGTCTCTTTGAAGTGGGCGACGCGGGCAGACAGCATCGTGTTGAACCATTCGCGGTTCGCCAGGCCGGTCAAACTATCCGTGTATGCCAAGGTACGAATCTTCTCTTCGACCCGCAGCCGCTCACGCTGATCGCGGAAAGCGATCACGGCGCGTGTTTCGGCCCCCACCTGAAATGTTCTGCGCAGGACGCGGACAGGGACTACCTGTTCATCCGGCCGAACGAGCGCCGCGTCCAATTCCTCTCCTTCCGGGATGTCAGCGAGAGGGGTGCTCGGGAGCAGTGTGGAGAGGTTCTGGCCTGCGAGTTTATCTCGCGGCTGCCCCGCCAGACGAGCCAGCCCTTCGTTGGCGGAAACGATGGTCTCCTCCTCACAGACTGCCAGACCTTCGACCGCTAGATTTGCGAGCTCGCCAAGCCGCTGCTGATCTTCACGCACCCGGGCCTTCGCGTCCAATGTGAGCTTCACGCTCAAGAGCGCGACCCCGAACAACCCGATGCAGATGGCGGCGACGACGGGCGCGAGAAGTTGGGGAGAGATCGACCAATGCGGAAGGGCGATGCGAGGATCATAGGTAAGTCGGAGAGCGGCCATCCCCGAGATATGCAGAATGGCGATCGCCAGAAGTAGCAAAGGAGCGGCCGCCACGCGGAAGGTGCGATTGCGTTCGCCCGCGAGCAGAAGTGACAGGGCGAAAAGTGGCAAGGACGCCAGCACCGAGAATGCCACGAGGCCGGCATCCCACTCGACACGGCCCCTCACGACGTAGGCGGTCTGGCCGAAATAATGGAGGACGACGACTCCCGCGCCCAGAAGCACGCCGCCGCCGGCTCGCCGAGGACGCCGCTGGCGTCCGGTGGCGACCAGCAGGCCGGCTCCGATCCCAATCATGCCAAGGATGAGCGACAACACAGTCTGGATGGGTTCGAAAGCAGCGGGCATGTCTGGATCGAACGCGAGAAGCGCGATCATGTGGGTTGCCCAGGCGGTGCATCCAGCTGTCACCAGGCTCGTCATCATCAGCCTGATCCGCGCCTGGCCCTTGGCACGGCTCGTATGATCTTGAACGGACAACGCGCCGTAAACACCGATGGTGCACACGAGGGCGGCCAGCAGCAAGAGGCCTGCGTCATGCTGGTTTTGTAAGCAGGTCACTATCGGCTGTATCATCATCATCTCCGCATAGGAGATGTAGCCATGAAAGTTTAAGTGCCTGTTTTCCAGAAAGATATGATTGTCTTGGGCCTTTCAGCAGCCGCACCTCTGAGCGGCTACCTGGAGCGCAGTCAAACGGTCGGTTCCTTGCCACGTAACGAAGGCGCTCAAACGCCAACCCTGCCGCGTCAGAGCGCGTCCGGCTTAAGCCGGCTCATAGCCGGCGGCGGCGAAGTAGTTGGCGCACCCTTCAGGCTTGAAGAACGGCAGGACCGCGCCAACGGCCTCCCAGAGGCCGTCGACCGATCCCTCGGCGCTCGCCCGCAGCAGCGACTTGAGCTTCGCGAAGGCCATCTCGATCGGGTTGAAGTCAGGGCTGTAGGGCGGGAGGTAGTGCAGCTGCGCGTCGGCCCTGTCGATCGCCGAGCGAACGCCTTCGGCCTTGTGCGCCGGTAGATTGTCCATGACGACGATGTCGCCTGGCGCGAGCGTCGGCACGAGGACCTGCTCGATATAGGCTCGGAAGGCGATGGCGTTCATCGCCCCGTCCAGCACCATTGGCGCGGTCATCCCCATCAGCCGTCATGCCCCGGTGAACGTCGTCGTCTTCCAGTGACCGTGAGGGATCCCAGCCCTGCAACGCTCACCGCGAAGTGCTCGGCCCCGCAGGCGCCGAAGTGCTCGGCCCCGCAGGCGCGCCATTGTTGTGGACAGGCCAGCCTCATCGACGAAGACGAGCTTGACCGGATCGAGGTCAGGCTGGCTGTCGAACCAAGCCTGGCGCCGCTTCAGGCGGTCGGCCCGCTTCTGCTCCAGTGTGTATGCCGACTTTCTTTGTAGGTCCAGCCACGGCGGCGGAGCCACACGCTCAAGGCACTGCGGCCGATCCGAATACCCGCCGCGTCGGCCAAGCGCTTCACCATCTCATCGCGTGATATCCTTGTCTCGTCGATCATCCCGGTGATGAAGGCCTCGTGTGGATCGAGAGCCGACCCGCGCCGCCATCCCTGTGCTCGTGGCGTCCGCTCTCCGATCTTCGCCCGCCCGATCCACCGGATCGCCGTGGAGATGCCAAGCCCGAACCGGGCCACAGCCAGCGTGCCGACACGCCATCCGACGACGCCTTCAGAACCCTCGACCGCAGATCTTCGCTCAGCGCTCTGGCCATCATCCACCTCCATCGAGCCAAACTTTGAATCAGACGCCGCGTCAACCGTCTCTTCACATCCAATCGATCGATCAGGAAACGTGCTCTAGTGGCTGCTAACTGGCCGTCAGGCAGTGAGAAGCGGCAGCTCTCGCAGAGAGCGACATGCCAGTTTTATGCGTTGCACCTCCGACTTAGAAAAAAAGCAAGAGTTGCAGTGCATTGTGCTCAGTGGTTGCCGGCGGCGCCCATAGCCCTGTATGGACAAAGAAATCAATGCCCGAACAGCGCGATACATCTGAAAGCCTGAATGAGGCGAAGCGGCTCCAGGCTCTTGATGAATATGCGGTTCTCGGTACGGAGCCGGAAAAGGAATTCGACGATCTGGTCGCGATGGCGAGGCGGATATTCGCCGCTCCCATCGCCCTCATCTCTCTCGTGGCGTCAGATCACCAGTACTTTAAGGCGCGCATCGGCCTCGACCTGTGCCAGACAAGCCGGGACGGCTCTTTTTGCACTCACGCAGTCAAGAGACACGACGTTCTCGTCGTACTTGATGCCGCAGCGGATGAGCGCTTCGCATCCTCGCCCCTCGTTTCTGGCGAGCCTCATATCCGCTTCTATGCAGGCGCGCCTCTCACGACACCCGATGGCTTCATCATCGGCAGTTTCTGCATCAAAGACACTGACAGCCGTTCAGCATTCTCAGACGACCAACAGCAGACACTTCAAGACCTGGCCCGTCTTGCCATGGAGCGTCTTGAGGCTCGAAAGATCGCTCTACGGGGTCTCGACAGCCGCAAGCAATTCGATTCAATCGCCGCGGTCTCCGCGGACGCGATAATATGCGCGGATGCATCCTACCGCATTATCTCGTGGAACCGAGCGGCCGAGCACATCTTTGGCTACACGGCCGCGGAAGCGATCGGCCAGTCCTTGACGATCATCGTGCCGCTCGCATTGCGGGCGAGCCACGAAGCCGGAATAGCTAGATTCGCCGCCGGCCACGCACCGAGGCTGATTGGAAAGCTTGTTACGGTCCCCGCGCTGCGCCGCGACGGCACGGAGTTTCCGATCGAGCTTTCGCTCTCCCACTGGACCGAAGGCGGTAAATTGCGGTTTGGCGCCATTGCGCGTGATGTCACCGATCGGCAGGAAGCAGAACGGCGCCTAAAACGGGAAGCAGATTTCGACTACTTGACCGAGATCGCCAATCGGAAAGTACTGACGGAGCACATGCGCGCCGCAGAGCAAAGCGGCACTCCCGCTACTCTAATGCTCATTGATCTCGACGGCTTCAAGGATGTAAACGATAGCCTAGGGCATGCCGCGGGTGACAGGGTGCTGAAGATCGTCGCGCAGCGGCTTGGCGCGGGGATAGGTGACGCCGGTCTGCTGTCCCGCCTAGGCGGCGACGAGTTCGCCGTATTCATCGAGGGAGCCGCCGATCCGATCTCAGCGACTTCGCTCGGAGATTTGCTGATTGCAGCGATCGAGCAGCCGGTCGAACTGGATGAGCGCTGCGTTTATGTTGGCGCGAGCGCCGGTGTCGCCGTAGCGGAGGCGCTTCTATGGCGTGCCGATGACCTTCTGGCGGACGCGGATCTTGCCCTCTATGCCGCTAAATCCACAGGCCGCAGCCATGTGCGTCTCTTCACGCCGGAACTGCGGAGCGTCGTGCAAACTCGAACGTCCGTCAGCTCCGGAATCCGGGAAGCTTGGGAGCGGCAGGAACTTGAGATGTACTACCAGCCGCAGGTCCGTCTCTCCGATAGAGAGGTGAGCGGAGCGGAAGCCCTAATTCGCTGGAATCATCCCGATCGAGGACTGATCGCTCCTGCGGCTTTCCTTCCTTATCTTGAGGCAAGCCTCTTGGCCGTGCCGGTCTCGGAATGGATCCTGCGTACGGCATGTGAGCAAGCCAGCATATGGCGTTCCCAGGGCCACACCGGTTTCCGCGTCGGTGTGAACCTCTTCACGGCCCAGTTCCGGACAAGGGACCTTCCGGATGTCGTCGATCAGGCCCTCCGCGATTTTGGTCTGCCGGGCGAAGCTCTTGAGCTGGAGATCACCGAAAATATCATTCTCCATAGCGACAAAGGCATCAAACTAGATTTGGCGAAGCTCCGGGAGATGGGTGTCGGTATCGCCTTCGATGATTATGGTACCGGCTTCGCTTCATTGACGATGCTCAAGGATTATCCAGTCACGCGCCTCAAGATCGACCGCTCGTTCGTCAGCACGGTCGACCAAAGCGCCAGGGATCAGACAATCGTCAACGCCATCGCGGAGCTCGCGAAGGGATTCGAGCTCGAGGTCATTGCCGAGGGTATCGAGACGGAAGATCAGGCCGTTCTCATGAAAGCTTACTGCTCAGAGGGACAGGGCTACTTGTTTGGAAAGCCTCAGAATGCAGAAAACTTCGAGCAGGCATTCATCACCGGACGCTCAGGCTCCGCGCATACAGCAGGTCAGAGATGCTGAACGGGTGGACGTCTTGCAAAGAGGAGTATCTTGCGTGACCGAATCGCAGCCACTTAGTAAGCGCTGCCGCGCCTCTCTCGGCTTCGAACGAGACATGGTCATGCAGCCAAGCACCTAGGATTAGCCAGGCAGACGATAAGGCAGCGAACTCTGGCTTGGGTGACTTTCCTCCCCAACCGGCGGCCTTCAGCAAGAGAAGCGTCTTCGGTGGCATGCGCCCTTTAGATATTGACTGGCACGTTTCCCGTTTGGACAGTGTAGGTCCGCCGCGCCTTACGATGGGCGGCGGGCCTCGGTGTGCCAGCTCAACGCTACGCGCCGGCCCGCTGAGAATGCGGAAGTGCTCTTGAGGCTGAATGATGATCATTCCTGTAGGCGACCGGCGTAGTCGGTGACACGGTGCTGAAGATCGTCGCGCATCGGCTTGACGCGGGAACTAGAAGACGGAGGTCTGTTGTTCGCATTAGCGCGACGAGCGCGCGTGGCGCAGTCACACAGGCGAGATGGCAAGCCCGCCTAAAGATCCTCGTAGCGTCGAGCACGAAGCATCTCCAGAAGATATTGCTGCGGCGCCGTAGGCAGCCAGTCGATCCGGGTGATCGTCCCGAGCATCCGGTCGCTGTCCGGGACGCGGTATCGCAGGGTGGTCAAGGCGCCGGCTTCGTCCCCATGCAGTGACTGCTCTCGGGAGAAGATCGTGATGCGGTCTCCGGCCACGAGCAGTCGCTGCGTCAAGGTAAGCGAGCTCGTCTCGACCTGGACGTGCGGGCGAGACCCGAGCCGGGCAAACAGCTCCTCGGCCGCTGCACGCCGCGGCGTGCCTTGCCGCGGCAGGATCCACTCGTAGTCGCAGATGTCGAGCGCGGCAATTTCTGGCTGCCCGGCAAGGGGATGTCCCCGGCGCGCGACGAGGCTGTAGGGCACATTGAACAGACCGTGCTGATGAAGGTCGCGAAGGTCGCGATCGTTGCGAAGCGTCGTGACGATGATGTCGATCTGCCCGGATCGCAGCCAGTGCTCAAGGCTTTCGAACGGGCCTTCGAGCACCTTGATCCAGGCGCTGGGGAAGCGTTGCGCCATCCCCTCGATAGCGAGCGAAACCAGCCGTGCCGCTGAAATCGGAAGCATGCCGATGACGATCGAACTCGCGGCAGTCGCATTGAAGTTCGCGACCTCCTCCCGCCCTGCATCGACCTCGCGCAGCGCCAGGCGGATGCGGCCCGCCATCTGCTTTCCCCGACGATTGGTAGTGCGCCCGCTCGGCATGGCCATGAACAGGGGCTGTCCGACGACGAGTTCGAGGTCGCGCGCATGCTTGTTCAGTGCCGAGAGCGAGATGTTCAATTGCTCCGCCGCATGCCGGAACGACTGCTGAGCGTCGATAGCGACGAGAGCCGCCAGCTGCGGTCCGGTCGCGCTGCGCAGGATCGGAGCGCGATGCACGTCCGCGTCCTTGGCTTGGATGGGATCGAAGGCCGAACGCAGAAATCGCAGCGAGCGCTCGACCCGCAGGCGAAAGATTTGTCCCTCCGGCGTCGGAAAGCTCCCGCCGGTCTGTCGGTCGAAGAGCTGGCAGCCGAGCCGCTGTTCCAAGCGGTGGAGGCTGTAGGTCAGCGCGGGCTGGGTGATGTGCAGCTCCTCCGCTGCCCGCTTGAGGCTGCCGAGTCGGGCGATGGCGTCGAAGTAGTGAAGCTGCCGAAGGCTCAGGTTCCCCCGGTTGGGTTTAATGGCCGCAACAAGCAAAACTTATACCCGCCCGCGTGTAATTCATTTGGTGTCCATTCAGAATTGAACGACTGTAGAAGGGCGTCAACGTCTTGATCGTGACGCTCAGGCGGTTTGGGAGAGCCGCCGGTGCCGGCTGGAGGATGCTGGCCAACACGGGAGGTTACTGATGAAGGATGCAGCATTCGTGCTGTCGCGTCGACACATTTTGCAGCTCGGCGCCGGCGGAAGTCTTGCAATGGCTTTGGGCGCAGAGCGCGCCTTTGCGCAAGGCTCGGTGGGCGCGCCTGCCAAGCTTTCTTATCCCGTCAACATCGTCAACACCGGATCGAACGCCACGCTGGTCTTACAGAAGCTGGTCGAAAATCTCGGCTACTTCAGAGACTTTGGTGTCGAGACCGCGACCATCAACGTGCAGGACGGCTCTAAGCTGATTGGCAGCCTTCTGAGCGGTGAAAATGACATCTGCATGCTGTCGGGCTTCTCGCAGGTGCTTCCCGCGATCGAGAAGGGCGCCCAGCTGAAGCTCGTCGCCGGCGCGAACATCCTGATCGCGCAGGCGCTGTACACGTCGAACCCCCACATCAAGTCGGTGGAGGATCTTCGCGGCAAGACCATCGGTACAGGCGCGATCGGAGCTCTTCTCCATCAGATGGTGGTGGCACTCCTGCGCAAGCATGGGGTCGATCCGTCGGAAGTGCAATTCGTCAACATCGGCTCGAGCGGCGCGGTCTTCAAATCGGTGGTAGCCGGCCGCGTCGATGCCGGTCCGGCGATGACCGACGTCTATGATCAGCAGGAGAAGTACGGCGTACGCGCCATCGCCGATTTCTGGAGCGAACTCCCAGAATATCCCTATCAGGGCTCCTATGCTGGGCAGCAGGCAATCGACGAAAAACGCGACGGCCTCGTGCGGGTGCTTGCTGCCTACGGCAAGATGTACCGCTTCATGATGGACGATCCGAGAGCTGAGCCGGCCTTCATGGATGCGTACCGCAGCGTCATCGGAATGGGCGAAGAGGATCAGGGCGAGATGATGATCCGCTTCACGCGCGAGAAGAAAACTTATGCCCGCGACCTGATGCTGACCCCGGCGCAGATCGACTACATGGAGAACCTGAACCTGGAGTTCGGCATCCAGAAGACCAAGCTCCCCTTCGACAAGGTCGCAGACCTGTCACTCGCCAAGGACGCGGTCGCGCTGATCGAGGGGCGGGCATGAGGCCACGACCGCAACTGAGCATGGCAGTCGGCTCCTACGGCTGCAGCGAGGCCATCAAGGACGGTCGCGTCCCGGTCGAGGGGATCGATCTTCGTCTGGTTGAGGTGCAGCCGATCATCGCCGCTTTCCGGCGCATGGTGCGCAACCTCGAGTTCGACATCTGCGAGCTGGCTCCGACGACCTATGTCGTC
The DNA here is from genome assembly GCF_024519155.1 of Mangrovibrevibacter kandeliae. Classification (GTDB taxonomy): domain Bacteria; phylum Pseudomonadota; class Alphaproteobacteria; order Rhizobiales; family Rhizobiaceae; genus Mangrovibrevibacter; species Mangrovibrevibacter kandeliae. The sequence continues at coordinate 1,067,014 of NZ_JANIFJ010000001.1, forward strand.
GCTCGTTTCGCCGGCGTACCGATAACCGCGCTGCCGATCTTCGTCAGCCGCCGCTTCCACCACTCCGGCCTGCTGGTGAGGCCGGATTCCGGGATCGGAGAGCCGAAGGATCTTGAAGGCAAGCGGCTCGGCGTGCGCGCCTACTCCGTCACGACGGGCGTCTGGACCCGGGGCATCCTGATGAACGAGTACGGCGTCGACAACGACGCCATCACCTGGTTCGTCGACGACGAGGAGCACGTCCAGTCGCTGCGGCTGCCTGACAACGTCCAGCCTGTTCCGGAGGGTATGTCGCTTGCCGACATGCTGGCGCAGGGCCGCCTGGATGGCGGCTTCGGGGCCCGGGCGGGTATCGGCCGCAAGGGGGCGCCCACCTCCGGCTGGGAAGCCAAGGCGAGCGAGCCTCCGCCCTATCGCGAACTGTTCGAGGACGCGCCCCGGCTCGAGGCGGAGTGGTACCGGCGGACGGGGATCTACCCCGTCCATGGCTGCATCGTGGTCAAAACGGCACTGCTGGAGGAGCATCCGTTCCTAGCACGGTCGCTGTTCGAGGCCTTCGAGGAGGCCAAAACGCTTTGGCTTGACCGGCTGCGCACGGATGGTCCGGCCGCGCCGGATCACGGCAAGTATGCCGATATTCTTCCCCTCGTCGTCGACGACCCGCTGCCGAACGGGCTGGACGCCAATCGTGCGACGCTCGAAGCGCTCGTTACCTACGCGTGGCAGCAGGGTCTGATCCCGGAACGCCCTCCGATCGAGGCGCTGTTCCTCGATCCCCGCTGACCCGCACAAGTCATCCGCACAAGAGGTACCCGATGCCCCGTCGTATCATCGACATCCATCCGCATGTGATTGCATCCGATACAGCCCGCTACCCGATGGCGCCGCTCGGCGGCCACCAGTCGAACTGGTCCGCGGAGCGGCCGGTATCGTGGCAGCAGCTTTTGGCGGACATGAAGGAGGCCGGCGTCGACCAGGCCGCCATCGTGCAGGCCTCGACCTGCTACGGCTATGACAACAGCTACGTGACGGATGCGGTGGCGGCGGCGCCCGATCGCTTCACGGCAGTCGGGTCTGTCGACGCCCTCAGCGACGATGCGGTGGAGCGTATCCGGTACTGGCAGTCGCGCGGCATGACGGGCCTGCGCCTCTTCACAACGGGCAGCACCATGCCGGGACAGGCGACGTGGTTCACCGATCCGCGTACGGCCCCTGTCTGGACCTACGCGCAGGAGACCGGTCTGCCGGTCTGTATGCAGATGACGCAGGACGGCCTGACGGACCTCGAGGAGATCCTCGGCCGCTTTCCCGGGGTGAAGATCGTTCTGGATCATCTGGCCCGTCCGGATCTTTCCGGCGGCGAGGCGTTTCCACAGGCGCAAAAGCTCTTCGACTTCGCCCGCTACCCGGCGGTGTACCTCAAGTTGACGGTGCGCGCTTTCGAAGCCCTGAAGGCGGCCGGCGCTCGGCCGGAGCCGTTCTTCGAGCGGCTGATCGCCGCCTATGGCGCAAACCGCATCGCTTGGGGCTCGAACCATCCCGCCTCCGCCGGCGGTCTCAAGGCGCTGCTCGAGACGGCGCAGGACGGGCTCTCCTTCCTGCCGTCGGATACGCTTGACCAGATCTTTGCCGGAACCGCGCTGGCACTCTATCCCGCGCTGGCCGAGGCGGGCGGCAAAAGGGAGGTCGCAGCCCGTGACTGAGAAACCCTTCACCGTGGCGTTCGGGGACTATCCTCTGGCGACCAAGCTCCGGAACCTTGCGGGCCAGGAATTCGCATTCGTCGACGTCAAGCCGGTGACCAAGACCTTCAAGCCGATGCTGGATCATCAAGCCTACGATATCGGCGAGATGGCGAGCGTGACGCTGCTCCAGGGCAAGGTCTACGGCCACCCGGTCCACATGCTGCCCATCACCATGCTGGCTCGCTTCCAGCAGAGGACGTTGGTGGGGAACACCGACTTCGGCGTGCCCGACGTCACCCAGCTTGAGGGCAAGACGGTCGGCGTGCGCTCCTATGCACAAACGACCGGGGTATGGGTGCGCGGGCTGTTGTCGCACAACTACGGCGTCGACCTCCGCAAGATTCGCTGGATCAGCTTCGAGGACGCCCACGTCGCGGAGTTTCGCGATCCTGCCGGGGTCACGCGCGCTCCTGAAGGAAGCAAGGTCGCGGCCTTCCTGCAGGAGGGCAAGGTCGACGCGGCCATCATCGGCAATGAACTGCCCAAAGACGACGCCCGCCTGCAGCCGATCCTGGCCAACCCCGAAGCGGACGCCTTCGCCTGGTATGAACGGACGGGTGTGGTGCCCATCAATCACGTGATGGTGGTCAGCGAGAGCATGCTTGATCGCCATCCGGACAAGGTGCGCGACTTCTATCGCCTGGCGATGGCCGCGAAGGCCGATGGCGGCGGTCGTGTCGAACAAGGGATCGACATGAACCCGATCGGCTTCGAGGCGCTGGAGACGTCGCTGCAGTTCCTGATCGAGATCGCCCGGGAGCAGGGGCTAATCCCAAGCAGCCTCGCACCGGCCGACCTCTTTGATCCTCGCGTCCGGGAGATCTGCACATGAAGCAGATCGATGTCGCAACCACAGCCTCGGTGCCAAATCGCGCAGGGGAAGCCCCGCGCCTGTCCGTCTCCAATGTCTGCAAGGCATTCCGTATCCGAAAGGGTGCGAGTCAGCCAGCCGCGCTTCTACAGGTGCTGAAGAGCATAAGCTTCGAGGTCTACAACAACGAAATCGTTTCGCTGATCGGCGAGAGCGGTTGCGGCAAGACCACGCTGCTGCGCATCATTCAGGGGCTCATCCACCACGACAGCGGCACACTGCTGGTCGAGGGGCAGCCCGTCACCGGTCCGGGGCGCGATCGAGGCTTCGTGTTTCAGCAACCGAGCCTGCTGCCTTGGCGCACCGCTCAGGAGAACGTGGAGTTCGGTCTCGAGCTGCAGCGCATGTCCGCAACCGATCGGGCGGCGCGGGCGCGAAAACTTCTACAGCTCGTCGGGCTCGGGGATGCGGCGGAACAGTTTCCGCATCAGCTGTCCGGCGGAATGCAGCAGCGCGTCGGCCTGGCGCGTGCTCTGGCTATCGAGCCGGCACTTCTGCTGATGGACGAGCCGTTCAGCGCCCTGGATGCTCAGACACGCGAGGTTCTGCAGAAGGAGCTGCTGCGCATCCAGGCCGAAACGCACAAGACGATCGTCTTCGTGACGCATGACCTCGACGAGGCGCTGTATCTCTCCGACCGGATCATCGTCCTCGGTGCCAGACCCGGAGGGGTCAAGGAAATAATCGAGGTGCCGTTCGGGTCGAACCGGCCGGAGCTGCCACTTCTGCGTGGCGATCCGCGGTTTCAGGCGCTTCGCTCCCGGATCTGGGAGTTGATCAGCAATCGGCCGACCCTTTGAGTTCGGCGGGGGAGGGAAGAATGGCACTGACGACTGAGGTCGACGATGCGGCGCGGGAAACGGAGCTGGAGGAGCTCGGTGGTTCGAAGGCCGCACGCAAACCCTACTGGCTGGTTCGGGCGATCTCCATCGTGCTGATCCTGGCATTGTGGGAGGTGGTGGGACGACAGGTGAGCCCGCTATTCATGAGCTACCCGAGCGCGATCGCGCGGGCCGCCGTTCAACTGACGGCCAGCGGCGAGCTCTGGGGCGCCTTCCTTTCCAGCATGGAAACACTGACGCTCGGATTCTTGCTTGCAACGATTGCTGGCGTGCTCCTCGGTCTGCTGATCGGCCGCTACCGCTACGTGGATGCGGCAACCGACTGGCTGGTGAATGCACTCTACTCGACGCCGCTGGTGGCGATCACGCCGCTGGTGGTTCTCTGGTTCGGCCTCGGCTTCAGCGCCAAGCTCTTCATCGTCTTCATCTTGGCAATCTTCCCGGTGCTGATCAACACGGCGAGCGGCGTGCGCAATGTGCCGAGCCAGCTCATCGACGTCGGCAATGCCTTTGCGGCCAGCGAGCGAGAGATCTTCGCCAAGGTAATCCTGCCGGCCTCGCTCCCCTACATGATGACCGGCATCCGGCTCGGCATCGGGCGCGCGATCATCGGCATGGTGGTCGCCGAATTCTTCACTGCCATCAATGGGCTCGGCGCGCTCATCATCAAATACGGCAACCAATTCGAGACCGCGGCAATGTTCGTGCCCATCCTGTGCCTGATGCTGATGGGTGTCGTTTACACCGCCATCGCCATCCGCTTCGAGCACTGGGTCGCGCCCTGGCGCCACACCGAGGATGAATAAGCGCAGCGAAAGGACGACGACCATGATCATCGACATTCACGGTCACTACACCACCGAACCCTCGGCCCTGCGCGTCTTCCGGGACCAGCAGCTGGCGGCCCTGGTCGACGGCACACGACGAGCGAGCGTTCGCCTGCCGGAGATCGGCGACGAGGAGCTCGTCACTAGCGTGCAGCCGCAGATCCGGCTGCAGACCGAGCGCGGCGGTGACCTGACGCTTTTTTCGCCCCGCGCGTCAGGCATGGCTCACCACGTCGGAAGCGCGGAAGTTTCGGCGGAATGGACACGGGTGAGCAACGACCTGATCCACCGGATTTGCACGCTCTTGCCGGACAATTTCGCGCCGGTCGGCCAGCTGCCGCAGTTCCCCGGCCGCGATCCGGCCGAATGCGTTCCTGAGCTGCGCCGGCTCGTCGAGGAGCTCGGCTTCGTCGGCGTCAACCTCAATCCCGACCCGTCCGGCGGCCATTGGCAGGGGCCGCCGATCACCGATCGCAGCTGGTATCCCCTCTTCGAAGCGATGAGCGAGCTGGAGGTGCCGGCGATGATCCACGTGTCATCGTCCTGCAACCCCAACTTCCACGCCACCGGCGCACATTACATCAATGCCGATACCACGGTGTTCATGCAGCTCATCCAGGGCGACCTCTTTCGCGACTTCCCTACGCTGAAGTTCGTGATCCCGCATGGCGGCGGCGCCGTGCCCTATCACTGGGGACGCTATCGGGGGTTGGCGCAGGAGATGAAGCGGCCGCTCCTCGCCGACCACCTGATGGGCAACGTCTTCTTCGATACGTGCGTATACCACCTCCCGGGCATCGAGCTTCTCGCTACGGTCATTCCCGAGGACAACATCCTGTTTGCCTCCGAGATGCTTGGTGCCGTGAAGGGCGTCGATCCGCAGACAGGCCACCACTTCGACGACACCAAGCGCTACGTCGATCAGCTCGACTTCCTCAATCCGGCGGCAAGGCACAAGATCTTCGAGGGCAACGCGCGGCGGGTCTATCCTCGCCTTGACCGTCGGCTTGAGCAGTCCGGGCATCCGGCGGACACGAGGGGCGCAGGAGGTTACGCCCGTGCGTCTTAATGGTCTCATCGGGCGCCTTGAGAGGGGTGAGCCGGCGCTCTCATTGTTTGCGCCGGCAGTACCGGACATCGCCGTGGAACTGCAAGCCTCGCCCTACCACGGAATTGTTTTTGAAGGGGAACATCGCGGTTGGGATATCGCCGCCTTGCGCGACAGCCTGCAATATCTCCTAAACCGCGCGCAGATCGTCACGCAGAACGGGCCGGCCCCGGCCGTGACGCCGCTCGCGCGGGTGCCGGCGAACGGCTGCGAGATGAACCAGTTCCTGGCCAAGCAGGCGCTCGACATCGGTGCCTACGGCATCGTCTGGCCGCATGTCAGTACGGCGGAGGAAGCTCACAACGCTGTTGCGGCCTGCCGTTATGCACGCCTTCCGGACAAGCCGAGCTTCCAACCGGCCGGCATCCGCGGCGACGGACCAATGCAAGCGGCGCGCTACTGGGGCCTGAGCCAGAGCGAATACTATCGTCGTGCCGATGTCTGGCCGCTTGCTCCGGACGGGGAGATCCTCGTCGTCATCCAGATCGAGGACACGCACGGGATCGACAACCTGCCCCAGATGCTGAAGGAGGTGCCCGGCATCGGCGTCGTCCTCATAGGTGAAGGCGACCTGTCGCAGGAGCTCGGGTTTCCGCGGCAGACTGAGCATCCTGCTGTGCTCGACGCCATGGCGGCAATCGTCCGGATCTGCCATGAGCACAAGATCAACGTGGGTCATCCGCATGTATCGCCTAAGAACGTGTCCCGCGTCCTCGTCGAGGGCTATTCATTTCTAATGTGCGCAGCCCCGCGAAGCTTTGAGAACGCGGAGCTGGTGTTGGCGTCGGCGACGTCTCGAGAAGCACACCAAGCAGCTTGTGCGGCTGCGCGACAGGGACCGGTGACCGTTGAGGCAATCGAAAACCCGCTCAACGCAGAAGCCTAATCCCTCTACGGGAGCTCAACAGACCTTCGAACTATCTCCCGAGGCAACATGAGCAATGTTTTAACAAACTGAGCACATACTCATGTCCGTAACCTCCCTTAAAAGTGTTTCACCGTGCTAAAAAACATCAGGATTGGCAGCAAGATCGCTGCAATTGTCATTGGCATTAGTCTTACCGGCCTTGCTTTCTCGTGTTACTTGGCCAGTGAGTTGTCGGAGGTCGACGCTTCTTACAGCGAGTTGTTGGATGTACGCGGTGAGGCACTCATCGCGCTGTCTCGTGCTCAGCGCTCGATCGCAGGTATCGGCTATGACAGCTACAAGGTCATGGCTTACGACGGAGCTTCGGATGAAGCTCGACTTTCTGCTACCGATCGCGAGACCCAGGTCAAGAATGGGCGCGAGCGTCTCGCCGCAGCAGCGAACGGGCTTCCTGAAGCACAGGAGGCGCTTGGCAAGCTGAGCGCGATGCTCGATCAGATCGATCGGGCATCGAGAGATGCCGTCGCACTTGGATTGGTGAATAGGAACGACGAGGCCAAGGGGCTTCTCGCACGTGCGGACAAGGACATCGAGGCCTTCGTCGATCTAGCAAAATCCACGGTCGAATCATCCTTTAGCGAGAACGAACGACGCTCAGCTGGGCAGAGCACTACAATTTGGACCATGATCTTGCTGAACCTTGTGGGGTCATCGATGATCGGCGTCTTTGGCACGATGGGCGCACTTCTAATTTCTTCTCGTGGCATCACTCGTCCGCTCGATGCGTTGCGGAGGCAAATGGAGCGTCTCGCTGCCCGACAGCTCGATGTTTCCATAACCGGATTTGATCGTGGGGATGAGGTTGGCGCGATGGCCCGCACGGTCGAGACCTTCAAACAGGCCGCGATCAAGCAGGCCCAGTTGGAAGCGGAAGCCAAGGCGCTGCGTGAGAAGCAGGCTGCCGAGGAGGCCCGCCAGCAGGCGACCGAACGGCGGAAGTCGCAGGAGCTGTCGGCCTTTGTGGCCGACATCGAGAGCGGCTTCGGTCGGCTGGCCGAAGGCGACCTGACGGTGCGCATGGACCGGCCGGTGGCGGCTGAGTTCGAGCCGATCCGGGCGCAGTTCAACCAGTCGACGGCAGCGCTGGAGGAGACGCTGGGCGGCGTCATGACCGGTGTGTCGTCGATCCGCTCGGGCCTCGACGAGATCAACACGGCCTCCAACGACCTCGCCCAGCGCACCGAGCAGCAGGCCGCGAGCCTGGAACAGACGGTGGCTGCGCTCAGCGAGGTGACGCGCGGCGTCAACCAGACGGCGGAGGGCGCGGCACGGGCCCAAACCTCGGCCCAGACCGCGCAGAAGAACGCCGAGAAGGGCGGCGCGATCGTCGGCCGGGCGGTGGAAGCGATGCACGCCATCGAGCAGTCGTCCGAGCAGATCGGCAAGATCATCGGGGTCATCGACGAGATCGCCTTCCAGACGAACCTTCTCGCCCTAAACGCGGGCGTCGAGGCGGCCCGGGCCGGCGAAGCGGGCAAGGGTTTTGCGGTGGTGGCGCAGGAGGTGCGCGGTCTGGCGCAACGCTCGGCCGAGGCCGCCAAGGAGATCAAGGACCTGATCTCGACCTCGTCGAGCCAGGTGGAGGAGGGCGTCGAGCTGGTCTCGGCCTCGGGCAAGTCGCTCGAGGAGATCGTGGCGCAGGTTGCGGCGATGTCGTCGGAGGTGTCGGAGATCGCGCGCAGCGCCCGGGAGCAGGCGGCGAACCTGAAGGAGGTTTCGACTGCGGCCGACCAGATGGACAAGGTGACCCAGCAGAACGCGGCGATGGTGGAGCAGGCGACGGCGGCGGCGCAGACGCTGGCGAACGAGACCGACGAGCTGGCGCGGCTGATCGCCCGCTTCAGGACGGCGGCCTCGGCCGGCCACCAGCATCAGGCGAAACGCGCAGCAAGTCGACCGAGCGCCCGCCCGGCAACTCCCACGCCTCATGCCGTACCGCAGCTGAAGGTGGTTGGCACCGGCAGTGCGGCGCCCAAGGCCGCACCCGCCGAGGAAGGCTGGGAGGAGTTCTGAGCTGCGGCTGCGCCAGATGATGATATCGAAGCGGCACGTCTCTTCCTGCCGCTCTACCTATGCAAGCAGCTTCCATGCCGCGACCAGACGAGACGTTCCTTGGATCCGGCATATCGGATACCGGATAATGCCGGAATAGGTCTCCTTCTCGACGCGCTCACCGTCTCCGCCGGCTGCATCTTTCTGTGAGGGAATATCTTCTCGGCTTGCCTTAGGCCGAAGCAGCGGAACCTTCGGGGCAAATTGTTTACTGATCTCCAAGACGCTCAGGCTGGTCGCGATGATCAATCTGAAGGCTCGGGCGATCGACTTCCTCGCCGAAGTCGGCAGGTAGGCTATCGGAACCGCGTCCACAACCCGCTTCTTGAATTTTGGCCCGGTCCCGAGATCAACTTCGTCTGGCCTCAACTATCGAGCTTAGGAGCCGGATCGAGTCGAGCTCCGTGCATTCAAGTTCAAGAATTGTGACTTCTGTTTAGATGAATCGTCGCGAGTTCAAGCACCCGCGCAAATGCAGCATGCGCGCCCTTGATCACCCGCTTTTCGTCCGCCGCGTCGAGGATCACGGCATCGAGCGCGGTGGTGAAGCTGCGCCACTGCAGCCCGCGCCCCTCCGGCGCGGCGGCAAGGTGCCGGGCGCCGTGGGCCTCGCTAAGGCCGAGAGCGGCCGCTCCCTTCAACAGAAACGCGGCGCCGAGATTGGAGCCTTCCGCGACGTAGAGCCAACCGAGTGCCACCGGCCGATCTGCGGGGGACAGAACGTGGCCGGCAGGCTCCGGTAGTGCATGGCCGAGATCGTCGTAATCCTTCTCGATCAGCTCCAGCCGGCGGCGGCGGCCGAGATCGGGAATGATCGCCGCCAGCCTTTCATCGACGTAGAGCGCGGCGATCTCGCAATGGAACTGATACTGGACTGCGAGATAGCTGACATAGGCCGTGCGGCTGGCGAAGGAGTCGGCTGCCATCATCCTGCTGTCGAGGCGCTCGTGAGTCGCGTGCGTTGCAGCCTTCAGCCGCTTGGCTCGGCTCTCGACTGCCGGTTCGCCGAAGCCGTTTTGCGTGGATTCGTTCATCATCAGCTCTTTCCATGCAGGGCCAGAGCCGCTTAGCCGCCCCGTATCGTCTCGTGAACAAGGGCGCGCGGCGCGCGTGGGGCAGCGCCGCCGGAGCGGCGGATCGTTTCGGGTCCAGCGGCACGCGGTTCGCACGCGCCGCCCGCCGTGAGACATCCTTCGGCCTCAGAACTTGTAGGCCGCGGTGACTTTGAAGGTGCGTCCCGCCTCCGAGTAGAACTCGTCCGGCTGCGGCAGCGATGTCGCCGTCGAGGGAATATGAAGGGCGTTGTAGTAGGTCTGGTCGAACAGGTTGAACACGCCGGCCGTCAGCTTCAGGCCCTTCACCTCGTCCGGCGTCCAGGAGGCGCGCAGATCGAGCAACCCGTAGCCGGACGTATAGCCCTTGTGCAAGCCGACGTCGTCGCGCTTGCCGGCCACCGTCCAAGTCGCGCCCCCACCCCAAGTCTCGGCCTGGTAGGCGAGGTCGAAGATGCCGCGGTAGGGCGGAATCGAGTCGATGGTCTCGTCCATGTCGGTGTCGCGGCCGCGGACCAGGGCGAGCGCCACCGAGGCCTTCCAGCCCTGGTAGAACTGCCAGTGGGCGTTGGCTTCGATGCCCTGGATCCGCACATGGGCGCGGTTGATATAGGCGAAGACGCCGAAGGGATAGCCGGTGAGGCCGAGATCGGCCGCGGTGAAGGTCTCGGTGTCGATGAAGTTGCGATAGGAGCTGGTGAAGGCGGTCGCGCCGACGCCGAGCGCCTCGTCGCCGACCAGCGTGCCGACTTCGAAGCTGTTGCTGGTCTCGGGCTTCAGATCGGGATTGCCGATGTTCAGGTAGGTCGTCGACGAGCCGTAGGTCGTGAAGAGTTCGTCCGAGGTGGGCGCGCGGAACCCCTGCGCCCATTGCGCGTAGACCCGTCCACCGTCCCAGTCATAGGCGCCGCGCAGCTTGCCGGACAGCTGCGAGTCGGTGTTCTCGTCGAAGTCCTGCGCCGCGTCGTTGTCCTCGTAACTGGCGGTTTCCTTCGGCTCGTGGTCGTACCAGTCGAAGCGCACGCCGGGCGTCAGGGTGAAGCCACCGCCGAGCTTGACGTCGTCCTCCAGGAAGCCACCGAAGGTGCGGCTGTCGACGTCCGGCTGGTAGGACTGGTTGACGTGGAAGAACGAGCATGAATAGCTGAACACGATGCTGCAGGCGTCGTCGCCGGCGAGATACTGCGTGCTTTCGCCGCCGAACACGTCGGCGCCGAAGCGCAGAGTGTTGCTGAAGCCGCCGAGCGCAAGTTGCTTCTGGGCGTCGGCATGTCCGCCGAAGCCCATCTTCTCCAGCGTGTCGGTGCGGCCATACGCGCCGATTGGGGTGGTGAGCCGGACGGACTGGTCGTCGAGCCCGATCTTCGTGTCCAGCCAGTAGCCGAGGATGTATGCCTCATCGAGCCAAGCGCTGCCGTCGCCCTCGTAGTCGTAGCTGAGCGACAGCCGGGTCCGCTCGCGTTGCTCCTCGGTGTCCAAGTCCGAGTAGGTGCTGCCGATGTTGGTGAGCGCGTCGATCTCGTTCGTGCGCTTGTAGCGCTCGGCAGTGAAGCCGAAGCGATGGCCGCCTTCGACCTCCTGGTAGATCTTGCCGAGCCAGTTGTACTGGTCGTAGTCGACCGGATTGGGCTCCGTGCGCGTTGTGCCGGTACCGCCGACATCGCCCTGGTTGTCGACCTCGTTGCCCCAGCGACCGCCGCCCTGCAACAGCACGGAGGTGCCGCCGTAGCGCGCTGCGACGGCCTGGCTGACGTCGATGTCGGTGTCGCGGGAGTCATAGGTGAAGGTGCTGAGGCCGCCCCAGGTCCGGCCGGGCTCGATCAGGTCGTCCGGATCCAGCGTCCGGAGGCCAAGGATGCCACCCAGCGCGCCGGAGCCGTAGCGGCTGGAGTCGGCGCCCTTCAGAATGTCGACCTGCGCGAGCGAGTCGAAGTCGAAGGTGCTGATGCCGCCCGCGGCCCCGTAGATCGGCTCGTTGAGCCAGAGGATCGGCACGCCGTCGATGGTCGTCAGCACACGCGAGCCGTCGAGGCCGCGGATGTTGACGCTGTCGCTGGACGGGTTGAAGTCGACGCTCGGATCGATCCGCTGACCGAGCTCCTCGAGGCTCTGGACCTGCTTGTCGTCGAGTTCCGCCTTGTCCACCGTCACCACGCTTGCGCCGGTGATCTTGGCCGGCGTGCCGCCCTGGATCACGACCGTCTGGAGCGGGATCGCGCCGTCGGCGCCGGCGTCGTCGCCGGGTGATTGCGCTCGTGCTGCGCTGCTGCCGCACGCGAGAAGGAGAGCCGAGGTCGCAATGCGCAGCCCCCGGCCATGATCGATCGTCATGACGCTGACCTGACAGAATGAGGAGGAGGGAGGGCTGGCTGCCGGCGGCGAAGACGCACGCTCACGGTGGCTGGCTGGTCCGCGGGAGAGTGCCGCCGACGATTGAGCTGTAGAAAAGTTGAACTTCCAAGTCAACAATCAAGGCGCATGGGCGGCGGAATTTGGTTTGGACCGTGACGGGATCGCGCGGGCGGCATGAATTTTTATGCGCGGTGCGATGTTCGCAGTCGTGCGCAGGCCCGCGCTCGAGGTCGCGTCCGGAACCGGCTTCGCCGCGTGAGAAGAAGCGTTGACCCGCCGACTGAATATGATAATAAACTCCCCTATGACACTGATTTCGTTGAGGAAATTGGAGCAGTTCTAAAGTGGGTGATGACCGACCGCCGCCGCTGCAGGATCGCTCGACGACCGCGACGTTCGTTGCGGCGCGACGGGTCCTCATCGCCGAAGAGCTCTTCGGCTCGGCGCAGGAGGTCGAGATCCGCCTGGGCGAAACCAGCTACCGGCTGCGGCTGACGCGCGCCGGCAAGCTCATCCTGACCAAGTAGGAGTGTGCGTGATGCCCGAATGTCCGTTTACCTTCCGCGCCTACCGGTCGGCGCTGACGTGCGCCACGCTGGCGGCGCTTCTCGCCTGTTTTGCGCCGCTTGCGGGCCATGCGGCCGAGCCGAGCCGGATCGTAGCCGTCGGCGGTGCGGTCTCCGAGACGCTGTATGCGATTGGCGCCGATGATCGCATCGCCGGCGTGGACTCGACCAGCCTGTATCCGCCGCAAGCTCAGGCGAAGCCGAATGTCGGCTGTATGCGTGCGCTGTCGGCCGAAGGCGTCCTTGCACTGTCGCCGGATCTCATCCTGATCGAGGATGGGTCGGGTCCGCCCGACGCCCTGGCGCTGATGAAGGCCTCGGGCGTGCCGGTGGTGTCCGTGCCGAGCGGCCACGGCGCTGAGGAACTCGCCGAGAAGATCGAGACGGTCGCGAAGGCGGTCGGCAAGGACGCGGCCGGCGAGGCGCTGGCCCAGACGGTCGAGGCGAAGCTCGCCAGGCTGCAGGCCGAACTCGCAAAGCTTCCCGCGCACAAGCGCGTGCTCTTCGTCCTGTCGGTAGTCGACGGTCAGGCGCGGGGCGCCGGCACCGACACGGCGGCCGATGCGATGATCCGCCTCGCCGGCGGCGACAACGTCCTTGCCGGCGTAAAGGGCTACAAGGCACTGTCCGCCGAGGCCGCGGCGACGCTCGCGCCGGACGTGATCGTGATGATGACCGGCGCCGGCCCGCAGCACGATGCCGATCCGTTCGCGGTGCCGGCGCTGAAGGCGACCCCGGCCGGCAAGGCCGGCGCGCTGATCCGTATGGATGGCGCCTATCTGCTCGGCTTCGGTCCGCGCACGGCGGATGCGGCGCGCGATTTCGCTGCCAAGCTCTACCCGAGCGCGATCGAACCGGCACCGTGAGCGCCGGCGAAGCGTCGGTGGCGGCGCACCGGCCGGCCGGTGATCGCTCGCTCCAGCAGGCGGTCGCGATCGCGCTGCTGGCGGCTGCGCTGGTGTTCGTCTGCATCCTGGCGATCGGCGTCGGACCCGCGGCCCTCCCGCCCGGCCGGGTGCTTGCCATCCTCGCCGCCGGGCCGCACGGTACCGCCTATCCACTCGGCGACACCGTGATCGTCTGGCAGATCCGCCTGCCGCGCGTCTTGATGGGCGCACTCATCGGCGCGACGCTGGCGCTCGCCGGTGCGGTGATGCAGGGCCTGTTCCGCAACCCCCTGGCCGATCCGGGGATCGTCGGCGTGTCGTCCGGCGCCGCGCTCGGCGCGGTCGCGATGATCGTCCTCGGCGGCGGTCCGCTCGCTCCGGTCGCGCTGCTTCTCGGCCCTTATGCGCTGCTCGTCGCCGCCTTCGTTGGCGGCCTTCTCGCCACGCTGGTGCTTTACGTCATTGCAACGCGCGGTGGCCTGACATCGGTCGCGACGATGCTGCTCGCCGGCATCGCACTCGGCGCCTTCGCCGCAGCGCTGACGGGGCTGATGATCTTCGGCAGCACCGACACGCAGCTGCGCGACATCACCTTCTGGAGCCTCGGCGGGCTCGGCGGGCTGACTTGGACGAAGCTGTTCGTCACCGCGCCGGTGATGCTCGCCATCCTCGTTGCCGCGCCGGTCCTGGCGCGCGGCCTCGATGCCCTGGTGCTCGGTGAGGCCGAGGCGTTCCATCTCGGCTTCCGGGTCCAGCGCCTGAAGCGCCTCGCGATCTTCCTCGTCGCGGCGGCGACGGGCGCCGCCGTCGCGGTGTCCGGCAGCATCGGCTTCGTCGGCATCGTCGTGCCGCACCTCCTGCGCCTCGCCGTCGGCGCCGACCACCGTTTCCTCCTGCCGGCCTCCGCGCTCGGCGGCGGCGTGCTCCTGGTACTCGCCGACATGGGTGCGCGCACGCTGGTCGCGCCGGCCGAGTTGCCGATCGGCATCATCACCGCAACACTCGGCGCGCCGTTCTTCCTTTGGCTGCTGCTTCAGCGCCGTGCGCTGACGGGAGTCTAAGCCATGCTGCTGACCCTCGACGACGTCTGCGTGCGCGCCGATGGGCAACAGATCCTCGGCCCGGTCTCCATCGCGCTCCAGCCGCGCACGCTCACCGCCGTAGTCGGGCCGAACGGTGCCGGCAAATCGACGCTGGTGAAGGCGATGAGCGGCGAGATCCACCCGGCGGCGGGCCGGGTGCGCCTCGACGGCGACGACGTGGCCACCCTGGCGCCGGCGATCCTCGCCACCCGCCGGGCGGTGCTGCCGCAGGCGAGCGCCATCGCCTTTCCCTTCACCGTCTTCGAGATCGTGCAGCTCGGACTGCGCCAACGCGGCGGCCTCGACGCCAGCGCGCGGCGGCGGATCGTGGCGGAGGCGCTCGCGATCGTCGACCTCGCCCGCTTCGGCGACCGGCTGTATCCGAGCCTGTCCGGCGGCGAGCAACAGCGCACGCAGCTCGCCCGCGTGCTCTGCCAGATCGGCGCCCCGGTCGAGACCGGCCGCGCCAAGCTCCTGATCCTCGACGAGCCGACCGCGAGCCTCGACGTGCGCCACCAGGTCGACGTGCTCGCCGTCGCCCGGCGCTTCGCCGATGCGGGCGGCGCGGTGGTCGCGGTGCTGCATGACCTGAACCTCGCGGCAGGCTTTGCCGATCGGGTTCTTCTAATGCAGTCGGGCAGGATCGTCGCCGACGAGGCGCCGGAACCGCTACTCGCGGGGGGGCAACTCGCCGACGTGTTCGGCATCCGGATGGTGGTACTGCGACCGGCTGGTTGGTTGCGCTCGGCGGTGCTGCCCGACTTCCCTTCGCTTGCGCTGTCGGGGTAGGCGCCCATCGTCTCTTGCACCAGGGGTCGCCAACCCCTCGGCACCTTTGCGGAAGTCGACCGGCTTGATGGCCACCATCACCCGGACTGCACCCGTCGGACCGATCAGACGCCGGCCTTCAGGGCTTTGCTTGCCGCCGCGATCGACTTCGGGCTCGCATCGGGTCCGATGCGGACGACGACACCGCCGAGTTCCAGTTCGATCCCGCCGCTCGCTCGAGGCGCAGCCCACTTGCGGCGCGGCGGCATCGGCTGATCTCGCGGCACGGCCGCGGAGGGAGGCTCGACGATGACGGGGACAAAAGCCGATGATGCCGCCAAGCCCGCATCGACCTCCCGGCGCGCCTCACGCCGCCATCCAAAAACCTGTTGCGGTAACAGCCCGTGGCGACGGGCCACCTCCGAAACCGCCACGCCCGGAACCAACGTCTCTTCCAGGATCCGCGCTTTGTCGTCAGCAGACCACCGGCGGCGTCCCCCGGCGCCGTTGATCACCTCGATCCGGCGCATCGGCTTATGCGAAATGTCAAAACCAGGCACAGAACGATCCTCTTCTGAATCGTCAGACTCGCCCGTCTGGCCAAAACACGAAAGGTGGGGCCGGCGTGACGGTTACGAGCTGTCTCTAGAAGCCCAATCTCAAGAGTAGGGGCGACGCCTGAGGCAGCGAGGGGCGGGGCTACCGACCACAATCGGGAAGTATGTAAAGACAACGTTATGTAATCGTAAATGCACCGCGAGTACGTCAATATGATTTGCTTACTTTTTGGCCGCTTACGGATTTTCGATATTTTAATAGGTAGATCGTAGCCTGTTGTAAGGCAAGGGTGTGTCGCCGTGAACTGAAGGCGGAGAGTATCAATCATGTTCATGTCTAGTGGCGATCTTATTCTGGCAGCTCTCGATCGCTCGATGGCACGCATTGACTTTGATCTCAGCGGTAAGATCCTCGATGCGAATGTGAATTTCTGCGAGTTGATGGGGTATGCCGCTGCTGAAATCGTAGGCCAGCATCACCGCATTTTCGTGGAAGCGGAATATGCTGCTTCCTCCGATTACGACGCCTTTTGGAAGCAGTTGCGCGAGGGAAAGTTCATCTCCAGCGAATTTAAGCGGATCGGTAAGGGAGCGAGCGAGGTCTTTATTCGCGGCTCCTATAATCCAATCCGGGACCGTCGCGGTAAAGTCATCAAGATCGTGAAGTTTGCGAACGACATAACCAAACTGACCCAAACATCCCTTGAGCATAACGCGAAGCTTGATGCTATCAACCGTGCGCAAGCCAGCATCGAGTTCAGTGTAACGGGTGAGGTAATAACAGCTAATTCGAACTTTCTCAGCGCCATGGGATATCGGCTTGAGGAGATCGTGGGGCGGCAGCATCGCATGTTCGTCGATCCCGCCTATGCGGAATCAGCAGACTACGCGGCATTCTGGGATAAGCTTCGGAAGGGCGGTCTCGTTGCGGATGAGTTCAAGAGGATCGGGAAAGGTGGTCGCGAAGTCTATATTCAGGCTTCCTATAATCCGGTGTTTGGGCCGGGTGGAGATGTCATTAAGGTAGTCAAATACGCGACCGATGTTACTGGACGTGTGCAGGCCGTTGCAGAAATTAACGAGGCTCTCGGCCGCCTTGCCGATGGCGATCTTCAGCAGCGTATAGAGCACGAATTTATCCCGTCGCTGGACTCTCTGCGGCTCAATTTCAACAACTCGATGGATCGTCTGCAAGAGGCCATGCAGTCGGTGGGCGAGAATGCCCGAGGAATAGCCAGCGGATCGGAGCAGATCCGTATGGCGGCGGACGACCTTGCGAAGCGCACTGAGCAGCAGGCAGCGGCACTGGAAGAGACTTCCGGGGCTTTCTCCGAGCTGACCCGCGGGCTAAAATCGGCGGCACAGCAGGCTGAGGAGGCGGGTCAACTCGTTGCCAGGACGAAGTCCGGCGCCGAGCGGTCGGGCGTGACAGTCAGCCGTGCGGTGGATGCCATGAGCCAGATCGAGAAATCCTCGGATGCGATCGGCAAGATCATCGGGGTCATTGACGAAATCGCGTTTCAAACGAACCTCCTCGCCCTGAACGCGGGCGTTGAAGCGGCGCGCGCGGGCGAGGCCGGCAAGGGTTTCGCCGTAGTGGCGCAGGAGGTTCGTGGCTTGGCTCAGCGCTCTGCCGAAGCTGCAAAAGAAATCAAGGAGCTTATTTCGAAGTCGCGACAGCAGGTCGAAGCGGGAGTTGATCTGGTCAATGAAGCCGGGCGCACCCTGCAGGAGATCGTTTCGGAAGTCATCGAAATAGATCGCAACGTTCGCTTTATCGTGCAGAGCGCGCGGAATCAGTCGACAGGACTAGATGAAATCAACATTGCGATTGGCACCCTTAATACGGCGACGCAGCAGAATGCTGCGATGGTAGAGGAATCGACTGCGGCAAGCGCTGAACTCGCAGGCGAATCGTCGAGGTTGTCCGCAATGCTGAGCAACTTTAAGACAGGTAAACCGTCGACTTCGCGCGCCGTTAATCAACCGCACGATCTGCGCAAGAAGCTCGTTGCGTCGTTTAGCCGCTGAGAGGTCACTGCATCGGGCCTTCGGGGCTTGCTCCAAGGCCGCAGCTGCGACGTGTCGGATTTACCGCCACAATCGGCGTCGGCGCGAAGCCAATGACTGAGCGCCGGAGGTGTTTGCGGTGAATCGTCTTGGCGAAGTCCGCAAAGGTCAGGTAGTCGAGCGAGAAGTGCGGCCGTCGACTCTAGAAGTCCTGGATTTCAAGCGGCAAGCAGATTACGCGCATGCTCGAGGCCGAGAAACGGCTCTAGTTCACCAGCTCGGCCCGCATTTGGCTATTGAAGGTTCGACGAAGCCGTTCTGCATCGCCCTGCCGGGAGGGGGCCGCAGTCGGAAGTAGCTCGCGGCAGGCTCCAGCCGGTCCGTCCCCGGAATGACGCGGGCGCCGGACAGCGAGGTATCCGCAATCAGCGCCAAGCTAGGCTGGTGCAAGCTAAGGGTCGACTCTCTTACGAATTCAGGTTTATTCGAGGCGGCGAGGCTCTCTCGTGAGCGCGACAGGCCCTTAGAGGTGCGAGATGATCGAGAACACCGCCTCCCAGGAGGTCGGATGCCAAGCGGCCATGGTGAGCGCTCCGGTAGAAGGCGGATGGGCGTCTGAAGCAAACGCGTGGCTAGCTGCCGTCGTTGACAACTCGGACGATGCGATCGTCACCAAGACATTGGATGGCGTCATCACGACATGGAACCCTGGCGCTGAGCGCCTCTTCGGGTATGCCCAGGATGAGGCAGTTGGGCGCCCGATAACTATGCTAATTCCAGAGGACCGCTTGTCCGAAGAGGACGACATCCTAAGGAGGGTACGCGCTGGGGATCGGGTGGACCACTTCGAGACCGTGCGCCGCCGGAAGAACGGGGAGTTGGTGGAAATTTCCGTCACAGTCTCTCCGGTACGCGATCGGAATGGCGCGATCCTCGGTGCGTCCAAAATCGCGCGCGACATAACTGAGCAGAAGCGCGCTGTCGCGAGACAGGAAATTTTGCTGCGTGAAATGAACCATCGCGTCAGCAACTTATTTAGCCTTATGGGAGGCTTAGTTACACTTAGCGCAAAGTCCGCAATTAGTGTAACCGATCTTGCGGAAGATCTTCGATCACGCATCCACGCTCTATCAAGGGCTCACAAACTTACAACGCCTGACGTTTCCGGTCTTACCGGAGTAGATCGTCCAACGGATGTCGCTACATTATTGAAGGCAATAATTGAGCCCTATGTGAAAAATGAGTGCTCCCATAGGATAATATCGTTATCCGACACGGATATTGCCGGAAAAGCGCTTATGTCAATGGCTCTGCTACTCAACGAATTGGCGACAAATTCTGTCAAGTATGGAGCGCTGTCCGGCTCTGGTGGGAATTTGACGGTGGAACTGCAAAGCACTGGCGAAAGCCTTCTTATGCTTTGGTTGGAATCGAAGGTACCGTCGCCACCGAAGCATGTTGAACGAGAGGGCTTCGGCTCGGTGCTTCAGCTCGCAACGGTCAGTGACCTTGGCGGACACTTGGAACGCCGATTCACCGCCGACGGCGTCATAATCAAGCTGGAGGTCCCATTGCAGGGCCGGGCCGGTTGAAGCTATTTCCGCTGGGGTTGGAAATGCATTGACGCTCGAAAGTGCCGTCCTCACGTTCCTTCAACTTTCGAACCAGCTGCGGTAGTGGCCGCGTTCGACGAAATTGGGTTGCATCTGGTCCGGGGTGAGCGAGAGGTTGTTGCCTTGACCACTGAGCCCAACCGCGCCCGTCTCCTGCGCGCAATCCTTTCGGTCGGCGGCGCGGCAGGGGCCGTAGTCCATCACTGGTAAAACGCAGCTTCCTTTCAAGTCCCTTATGCAACGGCTGCAGCTTCGCTCGGCGCGAATCCTGCCCGCGGCTAAGGAGGGACGGGTGTAGTCGGAACCGGCCCGGCGATGGGCGAGCGCAGAGCCTTCAGTTGCCTCAACCGCTGGCCGCCGCGCATCACCAGAAGCCGTTCGCACATGTGGTCGATCACTGCGAGGTTGTGGCTGACGAGTATGGAGGTGAGGGCTCACTCCTCCCGTAGACACGCCAGCAGGTGGAGGACCTCCGTCTGCTGCAGCCGCGAGCCGACGCGTGTCGCTGGTCAGCGACCCCCGCAAGTCGCGGCCGGGCGGTGCCCCGGCCGAAGGGGAGATGGCCGCTCGAGTCGACGACGGTGTACAGAAGCTTGGATAACAGGGTGAGGGCTATGAAGGCGACGCTGATGACGGTGGTGCCGCCCGGGCTGCGTTAAGGTCGAGAAAGCACTGCCTGAGTAATAGCTCATGCAGCCAGACGACGCGCCGCTCCGGCGCGCCCTCGACCCCTGCCGCCGCGACGAACCCTGAGCCAACTGCGACTTCGTCCACTGGACGGCGCCAAAACCGAGTGTCTTCACGCAACCTGTATCACCGGCGCTCGCGGCGTCACCTGCCTCACTATCGACAAAGCGCGGTGAATGCCTAATCTTTCGCCTTATTACTTTTTTGTGCAGGGTGGATTGACGGGGAGCGCGAGGGTCTGTCAGTCTCGCCAAATGGAACTCGGTATCCGATAACGGAACAACCGCATGTCGATCCTGCAAAATGCTGCCAATGTCCTGCGCTGCTTCGGCACCGGTTGTGTCGACTTGACGGTGACCGGCATCTCGGAGCGTCTTGACCTGCCAAAAGCATCAGCCTCGCGACTGCTGCGGGCGATGCAGGAGGCCGGGATGCTCGAGACCATCGCCGGCACACGCCGCTACCGGCCGGGGCGGACGATGCTCGACCTCGCGGCGGCCTTTCGGCGCTCATCCGGGATCATCGGCCTGGCGAGCGCGGCGGTTTTTCGGGTCAGTCGCGAATTCGGGCACACGGGATACGTCTCGATTCTCGACGGTCGCGAGGTCACCGCGGTCGCCGACTTCGAGGGCACCAACGCTCTCCGGGTGGTGTCGACGATCGGGCGGCGCCACGCCGCGCACCAGACTGCAACGGGGCGAACGCTTCTGGCCCGACTCTCCGTCGAGCAGCTTGCGGCGCTTTATCCGGAGGTGGACGCGCCGCCGGCGCTACGGCGCGAACTCGCGGCCGTCCGGTCTCAGGGTTATGCGCTGTCGCACCAGGAGGCGGCGGCCGGCGTCGACGGGATCGCCGTCGCGGTGGCTGATCCGATGACCGAAGAGGCCGTCAGCCTCTGTATCGTCTATCCGCACTCGCCCGTCAGCGAGAAGGAGCGCGACGCGATGATCGCCGCGCTCGCCAGAGGGGCCGCGCAGATCGCCGACGCGGTTGGTGACGAGGCCTTCCAGCCGCCGAAGCTAATTAACAAGGTGCTGACATGACTGTTCTAGAAAACCGTTGGCGCATCGGCTTCGACATCGGCGGCACCTTCACCGACTTCGTCCTCTACGATGCCCGAGACGCGCGCGTGATCCTGCACAAGCGGCTGACGACGCCGCACGACCCTTCCGAGGCGGCGCTGATCGGTCTGCTGGAGCTTCTCGAAATGGGCGGCATCACCCATGCCGACGTCGCCGAGATCGTCCATGGCACGACGCTTGTCACCAACGCGGTGATCGAGCGCAAGGGGGCGCCGGTCGGCCTGATTACTACCCAGGGTTTCCGCGATATTCTCGAGATGGGAACCGAGCAGCGCTACGACATATACGACCTGTTCGTGCAGTTTCCAGAGCCCATGGTGCAGCGCGACATGCGCCTCGAGGTGCCCGAGCGGATCGACGGGCTCGGCCGAATTGTCACCCCGCTCGACGAGACGGCGGTTCGGCGGGCCGCGGAGGCGCTGGTGGCGCAGGGCTGCGAGGCGATCGCCGTCGTGTTTCTCCACGCCTATGCCAACCCGGCGCACGAGGAGCGGGCCGCCGCGATCATTCGCGACGCGTTCCCCAACCTCGCCGTCTCGGTCTCCAGCGCCGTTGTGGCCGAGATCGGTGAGTACAAGCGCGCCGTGACGACCACGGCTAACGCCTTCGTGCAGCCGCTGATGCACCGCTACCTGACGAAGATTGAGGCGGCGCTTGCCGGTGCCGGCTTTGGGGGTGCGCTCCGGCTGATGCATTCGGCAGGTGGGCTCGTGTCGCTGGAAACCGCGCGGGCCTTCCCGATCCGCCTCCTGGAGAGCGGACCAGCCGGCGGGGGCCTTGCCACGGCGCTGTTCGGCGCGGCTGCCGGGTTGTCCGATGTCATCTCATTCGACATGGGCGGCACCACCGCCAAAGCCTGTATGATCGAGGCCGGGCGGGCCGAGGTCGCGCCCGAGATCGAGGCTGCGCGGGTGCATCGCTTCACCAAGGGATCCGGCCTGCCGATCCGGGTGCCGGTGATCGAGATGATCGAGATCGGCGCCGGTGGTGGTTCGATCGCTGCAACCGACGAGGTGGGCTTGCTGAAGGTCGGGCCGCGCTCTGCGGGCTCCGATCCGGGACCTGCTTGCTACGGCATGGGCGGTGTGGAGCCGACGGTGACCGACGCCAATCTGGTGCTCGGCTACTACGATCCGGGCTTTTTTCTGGGCGGTCGGATGCCGCTTAACCTCCAGGCAGCGCGAGCCGCCGTCGGCCGGCTCGGCACGACGCTTGGTCTCGGTATCGATGCGATGGCGCTCGGCATCCACAAGGTCGTGGTCGAGAACATGGCCTCGGCAGCCCGGGTGCATCTGGTTGAGCGCGGCAAGGATCCGCGGCAATACGCGATGGTCGGCTTCGGCGGCGCCGGGCCGGCACATGCGGTCGACGTTGCCCGGGCCATGGGCATCGCTTCTGTTCTGGTGCCGCCGGCCTCCGGCGCGGCCTCGGCGCTCGGCTTCCTCGCTGCGCCGCTGTCCTTTGAGGGCGTGCGCTCGCAACGGGTCGAACTCGCGCCCGACTTCGACGCGGCCGCGCTGAACGCCACGCTCGCCGCGCTTGAAGTCGAGGCGATGCAGCACCTGCTGCGGGCCGGCGTGGCAGCCGGCGACGCGGTGGTCGAGCGCAGCGCCGACATGCGACTGGTGGGCCAGATGCACGAGATCGCTGTCCCGCTGCCGGCCGGGCCGTTGGCGCAGTCGGATTTCGATGCGATCCGCGACACCTTCGTCGCCGCCTATGCCGCCCGCTACGCGGCGCCGTTTTCAGGGGCGCGCTTCGAGGCGGTGAACTTCCGCGTCCGGGCGGTCGGCCCGACGCCCAAGCTCGCGCTCACCGGCGCGGCCGGCGGCGGTTCGGCCGGCGGTCGCATCAAGGGGACGCGTCGCTGCGTCTTCGAGAAGGGGACCTTCGACACGGCCGTCTACGACCGTTACGCGCTGCAGCCGGGTGAGGAGATCGCCGGCCCCGCCATCATTGAGGAGCGCGAGGCGACGACGGTGATCGGTCCGTCCGACCGGGTGACGATCGACGCGAGTCTGACCTTGTGCATCGCCATCGGCTCGCTGCCGGCCGCGGAGGCCCTGGTCACTGAGCGCATGGACCGCGCGACCGCAGTCGCCCGCATCACGGCCGACCCGGTCGGCCTTGAGATCATGTGGTCGCGCCTCGTCAACGTCGTCGAGGAGATGTGGCTGACCGTCTGCCGCACCGCCTTCTCGCTGGTGATCGCCGAGGCGCAAGACTTCGCCTGCGAGATGCTCGACAGGCAGGGTGAAACGCTTGCCCACTCGCCGCGGGCGATGCCGGTGTTCAACCTGACGCTGCCCTTGGCGGTCAAGGCGCTGCTCGCCCGCTACCCCGCCGAGACGCTGCGACCGGGCGATGTCCTGATCACCAACGATCCTTGGCTTTGCGCCGGTCATCTGTTCGACATCGCCCTCGTCACGCCGGCCTTCCGCGACGGGCGGCTGGTCGGGCTGATGGGAACGGTCGGCCACGTCTCCGACATCGGGGGCACGAAGGACTCGCTGCACGCCCGCGAGATCTATGAGGAGGGACTTCAGATCCCGCCGATGAAGCTGTTCGATGAGGGCCGCCCGAACGAGACGCTGATCGAGCTGATCCGCAAGAACGTGCGCAACGGCGAGCAGGTGCTCGGCGACGTCTTCTCCTTTGTTGCCGCCAACAGCCTCGGCGCCGAGCGTCTCACCGCCTTTATGGGCGATTACGGCATGTACGATCTCGGCGCGCTCAGCGAAGTCGTGCAGGGCCTCTCGGAAAAGGCGATGCGCGACGCCATTCGGGCGATCCCGGACGGCGAATATCGCAGCACGATCACCAACAACCCGCTCGGCGAAACCCTGACCTATCCGGTCACCGTGACCGTGTCGGGCGACCGCATAGCCATCGACTTCGCCGGCGCGCCGCCGCAGTTGCCGCAAGGCGGCCTCAACTCGACGCTGAACTATACGGCGGCGCATGCGACTTATCCGCTGAAGTGCATGCTGACGCCGACGGTGCGCGGCAATGCCGGCTGCTACCGAGCCTTCACCGTCCAGGCGCCGAAAGGCTCGATCCTCAACCCGACCTATCCAGCCGCGGTGAACATGCGCACCCGCACCGGTTGGTACCTGGCGCCCAACATCTTCACCGCGCTGTCCGGCGCGGCCTCACACGCCGTGCAGTCCTTCACCGGCCTGCCGACGCCGACCAACATCTACGGACGCGACGCTGACGGCCGCCTCTACTCAGACATGCTGTTCTGCGGCGGCGGGCAGGGCGGCTCGGCACGTGGCGACGGCCACTCGGCGCTGCTCTGGCCGACTTCGGCGGCCAACACCTCGGTCGAGTTGATCGAGACTCGGGCTCCGCTACTGGTGCTCGAAAAGGCCTTCCAGCCGGATTCCGGCGGTGCCGGACGGCACCGTGGCGGCCTCGGCCAGCGCGTGCGCCTACGCAAGCGCGACGAGGACGGGCTCGACATGCTGGTCTCTATCTATCCCGAGGGCGTCGACAATCCGATCGACGGCCTGTTCGGGGGCAAGCCGGGCGGTGCCGCCTCCGGCCGGGTTCTGGACGCGGACGGTACCGTCCTCAGGGACTGCGGCCACGGTGAACTTCTGACGCTGAAGCGCACGGGCGAGATCATCGAGGTCGTGCTGGCGGGCGGGGCGGGGTTTGGTTCGCCGCAGGAGCGCAATCCAGACGATGTGGCCCTGGATCTCGCGCTCGGCTTTGTCACCCCCGCCCATGTCGAGTCCCACTACCGCGCCAAGACGCCCGCCGCCCGAAGCGACGCCGAACCGGTAATTTGATCTCCGTCCCGACCAAGCAGCCAGGAGCATTGAGATGACGCAGTCCGCATTTTCGATCACGCGCCGTGGCCTGCTGGCCATGGCAGGCGCGGGGCTTGCCACGGCGTCGTTCCCCCCGCAGCTCTTCGCTCAGTCCGGCAAGGTGCTGATCATCGCATCGAACCAGGATATCCCGAACTTCGACCCACACACCGCTTCCGGCTATTCGGCTGCCTTCCTCCTGCGCAACGTCTACGATCCGCTGGTTCGCGTCGCCGGCAATCCGCCGGATTCGGTTCCCGGACTTGCCGAAAGCTGGACCGTCAGCCAGGACGGCACCACCTATACCTTCAAGCTGAACTCCGCTGCCAAGTTCCAGTCCGGCAGCCAGGTGACGGCCGAGGACGTCGTCTACTCCTTCGGCCGCGCGATGACGCTCGCCAAGGGCAATTCGTGGATGCTCCGCAACATCGTGACGCCGGAGAGCGTCAAGGCGACCAACGCGGGCACCGTCACCTTTACCCTCGCAAAGCCTTTTGCGGCTTTCGTTGCCGTGCTCCCGTGGTTCTTCATTGTCGAGAAGGCGGCGGTGGAGGCCAATCTCGGCAGCGACAACGGCCAGACCTGGCTGATGACAAACCTCGCCGGTTCAGGACCATTCACGGTCATGCGGGCTGAGCCGGGCACGCTCTACCAGCTTGGCCGCGCCGAAACGGCCTGGCAGCCTGGCGGCGGCGATCTCGACGGTGTCGTCTGGCAGATCGTGCGCGAAACGGCGACCCAGCGGCTGATGCTGCAGCGGGGCGAGGCGCACATCGCCGTCGACTTGACCTCGGAGGACATGGACGCACTGGACGGCGCTGCAAGCGTGGTCCGCGTGATCGAGCCGGAATACCGCACCTTCTCGATCAAGATGAACACCGGCCACGGCGCGCTCGCGGACGTGAACCTGCGCAAGGCGATCTCCTACGCCACCAATTACGAGGCGCTTAAGGACACGGCGGGCTATGCTGAGTTGATGGTCGGACCGCTGCCGAACGGCATCCTTGGGCATGATCCGAACCTTGAGGTGCCGCGGATGGACCTCGAAAAGGCCAAATCCTTCATGGCCAAGACCGAGAAGCCGGACGGGGGCTTCACGCTGAAGATGGTCTATGTCACCGGTCTTGAGCAGGAGCGGCGCTTCGCCCTCGTGATGCTCGACAGCTTGAAGGCGCTGAACATCGGGCTCAACATCCAGCCGCTCGCCTGGCCAGACATGGTGGCGGCCTGCGCCAGCACCGAAACGGTCCCCGACCTTTTCCCGGTCTACCAGACAGCCAACTATGCCGATCCCGACAACATCGCCTTCGCAGCCTACCATTCGGCCAACAATGGCAGCTGGCAGAACCCGGTGTTCCACGATCCGAAGGTCGACGCGCTGATTGAGGCGGCGCGAACAGCGACCGACAAAGCCGAGCGCGTCGACCTCTACAAGCAGTTCCAGAAAACCATTGTCGCCGACGCGCCCGATATCTTCGGCGTCCTCGAGAAGCGCAAGCTCGGGCTGCGCGACGCGGTCGAGAACTACGCCTTCTCGCCGGTAGCCGCTAACGCCATCGAGTGCTGGCCGCTGTCCCTGGCTTGACGCGAACCGCCTCCGGGCCTCCGCGGTCCCGGAGGACCGCCCGCTCGCCCCCGGGTGACCGCCGAGCCGCTCGACGGGGCCGTCTGTCCGCGTCGGGCGACCATCTCGATCATCGGTGAGCCTCCCATGCATCCCGTCGGCGCGCTTCAAGCGGCACGACCTAGCCCGGACCAGCACCATGCTCCAGTTCATCCTCAGGCGGATTCTGCTGCTGATCCCTGTAATCTTTGGGCTGACGATCATCATGTTCGTGATCGCTCGTCTCCTGCCGGGCGATCCCGTCGGACTTGCCGCTGGCGCGAACGCGACGCAGGCCGAGCGCCAGGCGCTGGCGACGGAGTTCGGCCTCGACCGGCCGATCTGGGCGCAATACGGCACGTATGTGGCGGGGCTCGCCCGCGGCGATCTCGGGCGCTCGCTGCTGACCCGCCGGCCAGTGGCGCAAGACATCGCGACCTACCTGCCAGCGACGCTGGAACTGGTGCTCGCCGCTCTGGCGCTTGCCGTTATCCTCGGCGTGCCGCTCGGCCTGTTGACAGCGCTGTGGCGCAACCGATGGCCGGACTACCTCTCGCAGGTCGTGGCCATCGGCGCGATCTCGATGCCGCGTTTCTTCCTCGGCCTCCTGCTGCAGCTCGTCTTCGCCATGTGGCTGATGTGGCTGCCGCTCGGCGGCCGCCTGCCGATTATCGTCTTTCCGCCGCACAAGGTGACGGGCTTCCTCACGATTGACGCGCTGCTCTCCGGCAACGGGACGATCTTCGTCACGGCGCTGCGCCATCTCGCGATGCCGACGATCGCACTGTCGCTCTCCCCGCTCGCCACCATCATGCGGATGATGCGGGCGTCGGCAATCGAAGTGATGGGGCAGGACTACGTCACCACCGCGCGGGCGCTCGGGCTGCCGCGCCGCAAGATCGTCACCAAGGTGATCGCCCGCAACGCCTTCTCGGCGACGCTGACGGTGATCGGCCTGTATTTCGGCTGGCTGCTCGGCGGCACGGTGCTGGTCGAAACCGTATTCGACTGGCCAGGGCTTGGACTCTATGCCACCAAGGCGATCGTGTCCCAGGACATGATGCCGGTGATCGGCGTTGCGCTGGTGTCCGGGCTGATCTTCGTGGTCGCCAACCTTCTGATCGACACCGCCTACGGGTTGATCAACCCCAAGGTCCGCTACGCATGAGCAAGCTCGCCGATCCGATCGCAGCGACGGCCGCAGGTCCTGTGCGCCGCGAAAAGCTCGCCCGGGCGCTTTTCCGCTTCCGCCAGAGTCGGCTGTCGCTGCTCGGCGCGGCGATCGTCGCCCTCGTCCTGTTCTTCGCGCTGTTAGGTTCGGTGCTCGCGCCCTACCCGGACGACGTGCGCGGCAGCGTCAGTACCGCAGCGCGCTTTCTCGCTCCTTCGGCAGCCCATCCTTTCGGCACCAACGAGGTCGGCCAGGACGTCCTGTCGCTGACCATGGCGGGTACCACCGTCTCGGTGCTGGCCGGGTTCGGCGTCGTGATCATCGGCTCCCTCCTCGGCACGCTGGTCGGTGCCGTGGCGGGGTTCGCGGGCGGGCTTGTGGACGAAGCGCTGATGCGCTTCACCGATCTGGTGCTCACCATCCCGAGCCTGATCCTGGCGATGGCGATCGCCGCGGCCCTCGGGCCCGGCTTCGAGAACATGGTGCTGGCGATCTCGCTGTCCTGGTGGCCGGGCTACGCGCGTCTGGTGCGCGGCGAGGTGCTGGCGGCGCGCGAGGAGGTCTATGTCACCGCGGCACGCGCCATCGGCGCGTCGCCAGCGCGCGTCCTGTTTCGGCACATCCTGCCCAATTGCCTGTCGCCGATCATTGTCAAGATGTCGCTCGACATGGGCTTCGCCATCCTCACCGTCGCTGGCCTCGGCTTCATCGGCATCGGCGTCCGGCCGCCGACGCCCGAATGGGGAACGCTTCTGTCGACCGCCCGGTCCTACATGCCCGACTACTGGTGGACGGCGATGGCGCCGGGGATGGCGATGTTCCTGGCCGTGTTCGGTTTCAACCTCCTCGGCGACGGCCTCCGGGACGTGCTTGACCCAAGGGGACGACGCTGATGTCCGAGGCGCTGCTCGAGATCCGCGATCTTCACCTCACGATGTCCAGCTTCGACGGCCTCGCTCATGTCCTGAACGGTGTCGACCTGACTGTACGCCGGGGCGAGGTCTGGGGTGTGGTCGGCGAGTCAGGTTGCGGCAAGTCGCTGACCGGCCTGTCGATCTCGCGCCTCGTGCCGACGCCGCCGGCGCGTTACCCGCAAGGGAGCATCCGCTTCGAGGGCGAGGATCTGATGCGGCTCGCGCCGCACCGGATGCAGGCGCTGCGCGGCAAGAGGATCGGGATGATCTTCCAGGATCCGACCACCAATCTCAATCCGACCGTGCGGATCGGCGAGCAACTGGTCGACGTCGCGCTCGCCGCCGCGTCGCACGATCCCTCGCTCCTCGACGATGCGACGCCGCAGCAGTTCGGCCGCCGCCGCCAGGCGCGCGACCTTGCGGCACGGTTGCTGGAGCGGGTCGGCATTCCCGATGCGCAAGCCCGTCTTGCGAGCTACCCGCACGAGTTTTCGGGCGGCATGCGCCAGCGCGTCCTGATCGCGATGGCGCTGATCGGGCGGCCGGATCTCCTGATCGCAGACGAGCCGACCACGGCCCTGGACGTGTCGGTGCAGGCGCAGATCCTGAAGCTCATCCAAAGCATGGTCGCGGATCACGACATCGGCGTGATCCTGATCACCCACAATCTCGGCGTTGTCGCCGAGACCTGCACCCACGTGGCGGTGATGTACGCCGGCAATGTCGTCGAGACTGGGCCGGTCGCCGCGGTGATCGAGCGGCCGGCGCATCCCTACACGCGGGCCCTGATGGCGGCGATTCCGATGCGCGACACGCCGCGCGGGCAACTGCAGGGACTGCCCGGGGTCGTGCCGGATCTGATCCGTCCACCCCCCGGTTGCCGCTTCGCGCCCCGCTGCGACCGTGCGACGGCGGAATGCCGGGCCCGCTTTCCGGGGACCGGCCCGGTCGCGCCGGGGCACGCGGTCGCCTGCTATCATCCCGTGCGGCAGCCAAAGATCGCCGATGGTTGAGCCGATCCTCGAGATCCAGGGCGTCCGCAAGACGTATCCCGCCCGCCGCAGTCTGTTTGGACGCAGCGCCGCCGTCGATGCGCTGAAAGGAGTCTCCCTGGCGGTCACTCCGGGCGAGAGCTTCGGCCTGGTCGGCGAGAGCGGCTCGGGCAAGACAACGCTGACCCGGTCGATCCTGCGGCTCGAAGCCCCGACCGCCGGCCGCATTCTGTTCAAGGGTGAGGACATGGCGCGGCTGGGACCGAAGGCGCTGCGGACGCTGCGGGCCAGGATCCAGATCGTGTTTCAAGACCCTTACGCCTCACTAAACCCGCGGATGACGGTCGAAGAGATCGTCAGCGAGCCGATGCTGGTCCACCGCGACATCCTGCGCCTCGACCGCGCCGGGCGGCGTGACCGGGCCGCCGAACTGCTCGCGCTTGTCGGCCTCTCGACCCAGCACCTTGCCCGCAATCCGCACGAATTCTCCGGCGGGCAGCGGCAGCGGATCGGCATCGCCCGCGCCCTGGCCGCCGGGCCGGAGCTCCTCCTCCTCGACGAGCCGACCTCCGCACTCGACGTATCGGTCCAGGCTCAGGTGCTCAACCTCCTGATCGACCTGCAGGACCGTCTCGGGCTGACCTACTTGTTTATCAGCCACGATCTCGCGGTGGTGCGATATCTCTGCGACCGCGTTGCGCTGATCCACAGCGGCGTTCTAGTCGAGGAAGGGCCGACGCGCGAAATTTTCGACGCGCCGCAGAGCGACTACGCCCGCATGCTGCTCGGCGCCGCGCCGAAGGTGAGGGTGCCGCCGGCGACGCCGTCCGGCTGAGCCGGCGCGGCCGGTTCAGGGACGCCGGGCCACGAGATCGATCTCGATCAGCGAGTCGTAGGCGAGGCCGGTGACGCCGACGCAGGTGCGCGCCGGGAGGCGGTCGATCGGGAAGTAGTCGCGATAGGTGGCGTTCATGGCGGCGTAGTCCTCCTTGAAGCGCGTAAGATAGACCCGCGCCATTACCACGTGTTCGAACCCGAGGCCGAGACCGCCAAGCACCAGCTGGAGGTTCGCCATCGCGGCGTGCGTCTGGGCGACGATGCCTTCCGGCAGCACCCCCGGCATCTCCGGCGTGTCCGGCATCTGGCCGGTGAGGAAGACGAGGCCATCGGTCTCGACGGCGTGGCTAAACGGCGCGACCGGCTTCGGTCCGCTCGAGATCATGTGGAACTCCATGCAACACGCCTCGCTGTCTCGGTTGTTCGACAAGGCCCACCCTGCCGCGCGCGGCAGCCGGGCGGACCGTGCGCCGACGGCCGCATGCCGCCGCAATCCCCCTTCAGTCCGCCGCCCGGCGCAGCAGCGTCTTGCGAATGATGGCGTGGACGCCCCAGTTGCCGTCGACAACCTGGGTGACGCCGAAATCGATGGCCGCCGACATCAGCGAGACCGCCTCGTCCTCGCTGAGGCCCTGCGTGCTCATCAGGAAGCGCCGCGTCTTGCGGAAGGCGTCGGCCATCGCAAGGTCGAGCGAGGACCTGCTGTAGACCTCGCTCTGCCCCTTGGCGCCGAACTCGGCCAGGTAGTTGGGGTGGCTGAAGCCGGTCAGCACCCAGTCGGTCGGAGTTTCGATGATCGGATAGGTGAGGTCGGCGATCGGTCGACCGGGCAACTGCGCCTTCTTGTGCAGGCGGATGGCAAGCCGGCCGGTCATCGAGCATTCGATTGCCGTGCCAGCCACTTCGCCGTCGCCCTGGGTGGCATGCGGATCGCCGATTGAAAGCAGCCCGCCCGGCACCGAGACCGGCAAATAGACCGCCGCGCCGCGTCCGAGCCGCCAGTTGTCGAGATTGCCGCCGAAATAGGCCGGAGGCACCGAATCGACCAGCGGCGCCTCGCGCGGTGCTAATCCGATGACCCCGAAATGCGGTCGCAGCGGGATGCGGATGCCGGTAAGAACGTCCGCAACCGGTTCGATGCGGCGCGTGTCCACCGGTACGCCCGGGTAGTCGTAGATCCGGTGGACGATGCCGAAGGGGTCGGTCTGCGGTGCCCAGCGATAGGCGTAGAGTGCCGTAGCGTAGGGGTCTTCCGCATCGGGGAAGATTTCGTAGACGGTGATCGTCTCGCGCGGCTTCGGCCGCTCCACCAGATCGCGGTAGTGGTAGCCCCACCAGGCGGCGGCGCTGGAGGCGAAGCAGCGGCCCTCCCGACCCGGACTCAGGCTCGGCCGCGGCTGCATGTCGAGGATGCGCACCTCGACCACGTCGCCCGGTTCGGCATCGCGGATGGCGATCGGGCCGGTGCAGATGTGGACGCCGAAGCCCTCGCCGGCACCGCGGCCGAAGATGGAGGCATCCATCGGGCCGGCGCCGCGCCGGTCGATCGTCTTGCCCGTCGGCCCCCATCGGAAGATCTCCTCGGCGGCCGGATCGCCGCGGATCATCAGCTCGTGGTCGTCCGAGGCGTGCTGCGTCATCGTCTCGACGGTGACGGTGTCACCGGAGGCGATCTCCAGGACCGGCGACAGCGAGCGGCTGAAGAAGCCCCAATGAACGTGCGCGGCGCGAACCGGGAGGTGATGATGCACCGGCCCCTCGGCAGGCTCCGGCCGCTCGGCGGTCCCGGCCTGCTCAGGGACGGGCATCGAGCGCGGCGGCGGCCGCATGGCCTTGGCCGTGAGCGCCTCGACCGGCCAGCCGCGCTGGTCGGCCCGACTGGTCGCAGCGACGGCGTCCGGCCGTGTCGCTTGTTTGCGGAAGACGCCCGGAGACTGGCCGAAGCGAGCCTTGAACAGCCGGTTGAAGTTGGCGGGGTCGCTGAAGCCGCAGGCATAGGCGATGTCCGACACGGCCAGGCCCACGTCGCGTGGCTCGCTGAGGGTGGCGCGCGCCGCCTGAAGGCGCCGCTCGCGCAGGTACAGGCCGAAGCTCTCGCCGGTTTCCTCGAACAGCTTCTGGAGATACCGCTCGGAAATGCCCTCCAGGCGCGCGACCCGCACCGCGCTGAGATCCGGGTCGGCCAGCCGCTGCTCGATGGTGCGCGTGATCCGGTGCAGGAGGCCGCTCGACCCAACGGCCGGAGCGTCCGCGGCATGCCGGCTCTGCGCGCTCAGCACCACGGTCAGATAGAGCTCGGCCAAGCTCTGCTCGAGCGACTGCCATTCCACGGTCGACAGGTGCTCCACTTCGTCGCTGACGGCGCGCAGCAGTCCCGCCAGTATCGCGACAAGCCCGCTCGTCGGCGCGATCTCCGCCTGGCCGACGCCCGCGAGCCCGGTCCGGCGGCCGTTGAAGACGGCCTCACCGACGCACAGGACGATGGCCGGCAGGGTCTTGTCGAGCGTCAGACTCCAATCGGCGGCGGCCGGCAGCAGCACCAGGCTTCCCGGCTCGACTGCGGTCGCCTCGAGTCCTGGCGCCCGCGTCAGCCTGGCGCCGTCGTCGAGCGGAAGAACCAGGCAGGACAGACGGCCGCGGCCGCGGGCCGGCCTGAAGCTCTGGGCAGCGGCGGTCAGGCGGCCGACGATCAGCCGGTCGCCGGCCCCGCGCAGCACCGCCGTGGCGTAGCCGTCGGCCAGTCCGGCGTCGATCCCCGAGCGCAGGCCGAGCTCAGCCAGGACCTCGCGCCAGGCGCCGCCGCGCGCGACTTCGGTGTAGGACTCGCTTGCATAATGCCGGACCGTCATGCCGCGTCCCGAAGCGGGCCGGGCGGGCCGCGCCCGTCGTCGACGCTCCGCCTCGAGCCGTGATGCGTGCGGCCGCATGTCGCGGCGGCCGAACCCATACTGCACCTGCGAAGAAGCGATGGCGAGTCCCTGTCTCAGACCCCCGTGCAGCGGAAGATCTCCTTGCGGATCGAGCCGTGCACGCCCCAATTGGCATCGACGACCTGCGTCACGCCGAAGTCGGCGGCGACCGACATCAGCGCGATCGCCTCGTCCTCACTGAGCTTGTGGGCCGTCATCAGGAAGCGCCGCAGCTTACGGAAGGCGTCGCGCATCGCCCGGTCGATGCTGGCGTGGTTGCCGACCTCGGTCTGCGCCGCCGGGCCGAGCTCGGCGAGATAGTTGGCGAAGGTGAAACCGTAGACCGACCACTGCTCGGCGGTCTCGAGCATCGGGTGGCAGAGGCCTTCGAGGATCGTACCCCCGAGATCGGCTCGCTTGTGGAGGACGAATTCGAAGTCGCCGGTCAGCGAGGTCTCGATCGCAGTTCCGCCAAGCTCACTGTCGCCCTGCGCCGCGTGCGGGTCGCCGACCGAGAAGAAGGCGCCGTCGACGGCGACCGGATAATACATCCGCGCGCCCTTACCGATCCGCCAGTCGTCGATGTTGCCGCCGGTGTAGGAGGGCGGAATGGAGCTGACGTAGTCGCTCTCCGCGGGGGCGAGGCCCATCGTACCGAAGTGCAGACGGGCGGGCACGCGCACATTCTGCAGGATGTTCTCGCGGCGCCTGACCAGCGTGTGGTCGACCCGCACGCCCGGGTAGTCGATGGTCGGGTGGACGATGCCGTCCGGGTCGGTCTGCGGCGTCCACACATAGTTGTAGACGGCCTTGGCGAAGGGCTCGCCGCTGGTGTCGAGCTCGAAGATGGTGACGACCTCGCGCGGCTTCGGCTCTTCGATCAGGTCCTTGTATTGGAAGCCCCAGGACGCGGCGGCGTTGGAGCCGAAGCAGCGGCCGCAATAGCAGGCGCTGGCGGATGGGCGCGGCCTGACGTCGAGGACCCGAACCTCCAGGATGTCGCCCGCCTCGGCGCCCTCGACCGCCACCGGGCCGGTCATCAGGTGGACGCCCACGCCCTCGCCGGAGCCGTAGCGGAAGGGGCCCTCGGTCGGGCCCGCGCCACGCCGCGCGATCGTCTTCTCCTCCGCGGTCCAGTGGAAGATCGCCTCCGCCGCGGAGTCGCCGGCGATCATTCGCTCGTAGTCGTCATTGGCGTGGTGGGTGAGAGTCTCGATCGTCACGCGATCGCCGGACGTCACGGTCAGCGCGGGTGCCACCGCCTTCGAGAAGTAGCCCCAGTGGACGGTCTGCGGCGACACCGGAAGCGAGTGGTGTTTCATCAGGGTTCTCCCAATTGTCGGCTGGCGCTTTCGGGCGGGAAGGGGATCGACGGCGATAGCCCGCGTGGAGGGCCTGGCCGAAAAAGGACTGGGACGACAGCGTCAGACGGCTTCGCTTGCGCCCATGATCTGCAGGAATCGCCTAGTGCGGGTGTTCTTCGGCCTGCTAAGGATCTCCTGCGCCGGGCCCTCCTCGACGATGGACCCGCCGGCCAGAAACAGCACCCGGTCGGCGACCTCTTCGGCGAAGCGCAGCTGGTGCGTCGAGATGATCATGGTGAGCCCCTCCTCGACTGCGAGGCGGCGGATGACGTCGAGCACCTCGCTGACGAGCTCCGGGTCGAGCGCCGAGGTCGGCTCGTCGAGCAGGAGCACGTTCGGGCCGGGGGCCACTGCCCTTGCGATCGCGACGCGCTGCTGCTGGCCGCCCGACATGTGGCGGGGCAGGGCGTCGGCGCGATGGGCGAGGCCGACACGCTCCAGGAGCTCGATCGCCCGGCGCTCCGCCTTGTCCGCCGGCATGCCATGCACCCAGCGCAGCGGCCCGGCGATGTTCTCCTTGGCGGTCAGGTGAGCGAATAGGTTGAACTGCTGGAACACCATGCCGACCCCCACCCTGGCGCGCTCGTCGGCGACGGCCTTGGGACCGAGCGCTCGTCCGGCCGCGTCGAAGCCGAGCCGCCGGCCGGTGACCCGGATGGTGCCGGCGTCCCATTCCTCGATGTGGTTGATGCAGCGCAGGAGCGTGCTCTTGCCGGAGCCGCTGGGGCCCAAAAGTGCGACCACCTCGCCGAGGCGCACCGTAAGGGACAGGTCGTTCAGGACGAGCTGTCGGCCATAGGTCTTGCGCAACCGGAAGATCTCGACCGCCGCCGCGGCATCGGCCAGCCGTTCGACTCGCTTCGCGCGGTCGACGGCGAGATGGGGCGGAGCCTGCGACGGCACGTCCGTCTCGGTCGGCGGTTCGCCATCGGCCGGCATCACCGGTTCTTCCGCCGCGACCCGGCGCCAGGGCATGAGACGGGCGAAGCGGGCCTGCGGGGTGGGATGATCGAGGTCGAGCATCACCTCGGCCATGAGCTGGGCCGCGGCCACCGCTCCGGTCAGCGCCAGATACATCAGGCCGGAGGCGAAGAAGATCGAGAAGAAGTCGAACGTCGAGGATGCGAGCTGGGTGGAGCGAAGCGTCAGCTCCTGCACGGCGATGACCGAGGCGAGCGAGGAGTTCTTCAGAGCGCTGATTGTCTCGTTGCCGAAGGCCGGCACCATGAAGCGGATCGCCTGCGGCGACACGACGTGGCGCATCAGCGTGAACGGTCGCATCCCGAGCGCCTCGCCGGCGAGCACCTGACCGCGATCGACGCTTCTGACCCCGGCGCGCACGATCTCGGCGATGAACGGCGCTTCGTTCGCCGCAAGTGCCAGACCTGCGGCGGCCAGCGCGCTCAGCTTCAGCCCGAGATGCGGCAGCGCATCATAGGCGAAGACGAGCTGCAGGATCAGCGGCGTGCCGCGGAAGATGATGGTATAGCCGCGGGCCAGCATGGCCAATGCCTTGAAGCGGCTGAGCTGCATCGCCGCGAGGACGACACCGAGGACGAGGCCTCCGAGGAGACCGAGCACCGTCACCTCGATGGTGAAGACGATGCCCCACAACAGGTAGGGCATTGTCAGGTAATGGAGGAAGAGCTCCATCAGTCGACCGAGAGGATCTTCGGCGCTTCCAGTGTACCAGCGTCCAGCGACCACTTCTTCAGGAGGTCCGTCTCGATCCCGGCCTTCTGGATCTCGGTCAATGCCGCGAGCACCGCGTCGCGGAATTTGGTGTTGCCGCGCGGGACCGCGATGCCGACGGAGTAGGGCAGGGTGACCGCCGTCGCCTTCTCGAGCTGATCGGGGTAGGCCTTCACCGCCTGGTCGACGGTATTGACGTCGTTGATGTAGACGTCGGCCCGGCCGGCGAGGATGGCCTGGATGCAGTTGGCGTTGTTGTCGTAGAGCTGGATCTCGGGCTTGGGCTTGCCCTCCGCCTCGCATTTCGGCGCAAGGTCCTGGATCAGCGGCACCTCGACATAGCCGGTGTTCTCGGCCGCCGTCGTGCCGCACATCGACATGTTGATGCCGTCGATCTTCTTCAGATTGCCCTTGGCGACGAGCACGCCGTCGAACACCTTCGAGTAGGTGATGAAGTCGGCCGCCTTGGCGCGCTCCTGCGTGGCGTAGATGTCGGAGATGACGATGTCGGCCTGCCCGGCGGAAAGCGTGGTCAGCAGCGCGGCGAAGGTCACCGGCTTGTAGGTCAGCGTGAAGCCCAGGCACTCACCGATCGTCTCGCCGAGATCGATGTCGAAACCGATGTACTTCGACGGATCGTTAGGATCGAGCGCCTCGTAGCCGGGGGTGTGCGGGTTGATGGCGTTGACCAGCGTCTTGCCGTTGAGCTCGGGATACTTGTCGCGCAATGCCGCACAGCCGGCGGGCGCCGCGGGAGCGGCCGCGGCCGCACCCGTAACCGACAGGCCGGCGGCGGCCGCAATCTGTGCCGCCAGCATGCCCGCCGCTGCCGCGGTGCCGAGCGTCGCCTGCCGTGTTCTCGTCTTCGCCTCGGTCATGGTCCTCTCCAAGCTGGTGTCCGTTCGGCAGCATGACGCGCTGCACCACGCAGATTAGGACCGAAACGGGCGGACGGCATTGTTCAGGGCTGCCCTGTTCCTTGTAAGCGGCGGCCTCGCTGCCGAAGCGCGTGGCAGTTGCTGCACGGCCAGACGGCAGGCTGGAGTCCGCTTGGGCAGGAGCGGCACCGGACCGCCGCCGACGCCCCGTGGAGGCGCCAGCGATCGGCTCTTCGCGTGGGGCCATGCGGACGGTCGATGGAGAGGAGGGCGTGGCGAGGGGGTTCGTCACCCTCAGCGGGCGGCGGGGATCTGCGGACGTCGTGGACGGCGGAGGAGCGGCTTGGGCGTTGCGTTCGAACGCGATCCGCCCGGCGGTGCTCCGCCTGTCAGACCTGCCAGAGCTGCAGCGGCAGAGCGCTGAAGGTTTCGACGATGCCCTGCTCACGGATGGCGAAGGTCTGGCCGACGCCGGCGGCGAGGCCGGTTGTCGCGTCCGGGATCATGATGTGGACGAAGAACACCATGCCCGGCTCCAGGAGCAGCGGGTTGCCGCTGTAGATCATCGGCGGCACGTCCATCCAGGTCGGCTTGAAGGTGCAGCCGAGCGCGTAGCCGCAGGCGGCGTAGCGGGCATGGGCGAAACCGGCGGTGTCGAGCACCCGGCGGTGGATGTCGTCGAGCGTGCCAAGCCGCTCGCCTGGTACCGCCGCCGCCTTGATCCGCTCCAGCGCCTCGATCGCCACCGCCATCTGCCGCTGCTGCCGCGGGTCGACCCGCCCGACCGCGAAGGTGTGCTCGATCACCACGTGGTAGCGGCAGGCCGAGGCGGCGAGCTCGACCAGCACCTGATCCGTCTCGGCGATCCGCCGGGGACCGCCGATGCCGCGCCCGAACAGCGCCCGCGGCCCGACATTGAGGAGCGGGCCACCTGACGGCATGTCGGCGCCGCCGGCCAGCATCGCGGTGACCGCCGCGCCGGACAGCGCCGTGTCGAAGACGCCCGGCGCCGCGGCGGCGAGCGTAGCCTCCACCGCCGCGTCGGCAAGCTGGCCGGCGGCCCGCACGTAGTCGAGCTCGAGCGGCGACTTCACCAGCCGCTGACGGCGGATCACGTCCGAGGCGTCCTCCAGCACGGCGAAGCCGGCGAGCGCCGCCTCCACCGCGCGTCCGTTGGCGGCGGTCAGTCCGTGCGTCGCGAACTCGACACCCAGGCGGGCGCCCTGAAGACCGAGCTCGGAGAGGAGCGCGCGCAGGTCGAGGGCCGGGTCGGCGTCCTCGGCGTTCAGCCAGATCCGCACATCGTCGTAAAGCGAGGCGACTTCAGCTTGGCGCTTGTCAGGTGTGCGGGTGAGCAGCACCAGTTCGTCCGCGGCGGTGACGATGCCAACCTGGAAGAAGACGTAGCCGGCTGTGTCGAAGCCGGTGAGGTAGTAGTGGCTTTCCTGCGCGAAGACGAGCAGGGCGTCGAGACCGCGTTCGGCAAGGACGGCCCGGGTGCGGGCGATGCGCGCCCGGTGCTCGGCCTCCGGAAAGCGCAGGCTGACGGCCCGACCGGAGCCGGTTCGGCCGGTATGCTCCTGCGCAAGGTCGATCATTGCAGCTCGCAGATGTCGCAGAGGGTGAGGAGGTAGATGCGGATCATGTCGAGATAGTCGGGGATGTCGACCCGCTCGTCCGGCATGGTATTGTAGCGCCCGCCTGGGCCGCAGACGACGCCCTTCATCCCGCCGACGGCGTAGAGATGTCCCGCGTCGGTGCCGAAGAAGCCGGGCGGCGGAATGGCGCCGGTCGGCTGCGCCTCGCCGCGCACCGCTTGGTAGGCGGCGTTGATCGCGGTGACGATGCGGCTGTCCTTGGTGACCTCGAAGGCCGGCATCGTCGGCCGCCCCTCCTGCTTCTCGGTGCGCAGGCTGGCCTTCAGCCCGGGCCAGCGTGCCTCCAGCCCGTCGAGCACGCGGCGAAGGTCGGCCAGCGCGTTGGTCTCGGTCTGGCCCGGGCCATAACGGCCCGAGCCTTTGAGCCGCACGAAATCGGCCACCTGCGGCGGCCGCCATTCGTGCAGGTCGCGCCCAAGCGCGCCGTGGATCACCCCGACATGCACCCGGTTGATAGAGCGGTGCTCGTCGCTCGGGGCGTCGGAAAAGGTAAGGTCGGTCAGCTCCGGCACTAGGTCGCAGGCGGCCCGGATCGCATCCACCGCCGCCTCGCGCTTCGACAGGTGCCGGGTGACGCCCTCGAGCTCGATGACGAAGGTGAAGGCCGCGGCGTGCATCGTGATCGCCTGCAGGTCGGACGGCTCGGCATTGACGAAGTAGTCGGCCCGCAGGCCCGCGTTGACCGCCGCCAGGGTGCCGATGCCGCCCTGCAGCTCGCCGATCACGAAGGTCAGGATGACGTCACCCTTCAGCCGCACGCCCGCCTCGATCAGGCTGCGGACGGCGCAGAGATAGGCGGCGTCGCCGGCCTTCATGTTGGAGACGCCGATGCCGTAGATGAAAGCGTCGTCGATCAGCCCGCCCCAGGGATCCACCGTCCACCCCTCAGTCGCCGGGTTGGTGTCGAGATGGCCGTTGAACAGCAGGCTCTTGCCGCCGCCGGTGCCCTTCCAGACTCCGATGGCGTTCACCCGGCCGTCGGCGACCGGCATCAGGTAGGCCTCGTCGAGCCCCATGTCCTGCATGATCTCGACCATCCGCTCGGCTAGCGCCCGCTCGCCTGCCGTCTGCGAGTAGCTTTTGTGGCGGACCATCTCGGCGAGCGTCGCCAGACAGGCGCGGGCGTCGATGCCGCGGGCGAGGGCGATCGGGTCGGGGCTGCTGGTCATGCGGAGTGTCCTTTCGCGATCTCTGCCGGCGTCGGCACCGCGTCGAGCAGCGCGCGCGTGTAGGGGTGGCGGTCCGGCGCATCGGCCTCGGCGGCGTCGAAGATGTCGACGAGGTGTCCGCGCTGCATCACGGCGATGCGATGCGCCAGCTGCCGGATCAGGTTGAGGTCGTGGGTGATGAATAGGCAGGCGGCGCCGAAATCGCGCTGCAGGTCGACCAGCAGCCGGGCCACCGTCGCCTGCACCGAGACGTCGAGCGCAGCGGTGATCTCGTCGCAGATCACCAGCTTCGGCTCGGCCGCGAAAGCCCGGGCGATTGCTACCCGCTGCTTCTCGCCACCGGAGAGCTGGTGCGGATAGCGGCTGGCGTAGTCGGCCGGCAGGCGCACCATCTCCAGGAGTTCGCCCACCCGCCGTCCGACCGCCTGGCGCGGCACGATGCCGTAGAGCTTCAGCGGCCGCGACAGGATCCCGCCGATGGTCTGGCGCGGGTTCAGGC
The DNA here is from genome assembly GCF_024519155.1 of Mangrovibrevibacter kandeliae. GTDB lineage: Bacteria > Pseudomonadota > Alphaproteobacteria > Rhizobiales > Rhizobiaceae > Mangrovibrevibacter > Mangrovibrevibacter kandeliae. The sequence goes on from NZ_JANIFJ010000001.1 coordinate 1,107,547, forward strand.
TGCCATCGGGATGCTGGAAGACGATCTGAACGTGCCGGCGATAGCTCGGGCCGAAGGCATGGCGGCCGTCGAAGCGCCGACCGTTGAAGGCGAAGCGGCCCTCGAACTCGACGAGGCCGGTCGCGGCTTTGGCGATCGTCGACTTGCCCGACCCGCTCTCGCCGACGAGACCGAGCAGCTCGCCCGGCCGGATCGTGAAGCTCACCGCTTCGGCGCCGTAACGGGCGGTGGCTGAGCGGTCGAGCAGGCGGGTGAGCCAGCCAGGCTCGCCGTAGCGCACGCCGACGCCTTCGGCGGCGAAGACGGCGGCGTCGGTGGTCGGCACCGGCAGAGCGATGCGGGCGTCCGGTCGCGGCACCGCGGCGATAAGGTCCCGGGTATAGGCGTGTCGGGGCGTGCGGAACACCTCCGCTGCCCGGCCGCTCTCGACGATCGAGCCTCGGTGGATCACCGACACCCGGTCGGCGATGCGGGCGACGAGGCCGAGATCGTGCGAGATGTAGAGGGCGGCGACGCCCGTCTCCTCGCGCAGCTTCACGAACAGCTCGAGGATCTGCTTGGCGATCAGGATGTCGAGCGCGGTGGTCGGCTCGTCGAAGATGATCAGCTCCGGATTGCAGGCGAAAGCGGTGGCGATCACCACCCGCTGCTTTTCGCCGCCGGAGGCCTCGTGCGGGTAGCGGCGCATCAGCGCCGCCGGATCGGCGATTCCAGTGCGCGCCAGCGCCGCCTCACCCTCGCGCAGGGCCGCCGCGCGGCCGAGGCCGCGATGGCGCATCAGCACCTCGGCGAGCTGGTCGCCGAGCCGCATGGTGGGATTGAGCGAGGCGCTCGGGTCCTGGAACACCATGGCGATGCGCCGGCCGCGCACGCGCTCGATCTCCGCAGTGGTGGAGCCGACCATGTCCTCCCCCGACAGGAGGATGGCCCCGCTCAGCTCCACCGCGTTCGGCGCCAGGTGGCGCATGATCGACCAGGCGAGCGTCGACTTGCCGGAGCCGCTCTCGCCGACCAGCGCGTGGGTCTCGCCGCGCTGGATCGACAGCGACACCGACTTCAGCGCGTCGCGGCGGCCGTCGGGCGTGTCGTAGGCGAGGGAATAGTCCGTAACTTCGAGGACGGGACGCTGGTTGGAGCTTTCCATCAGCGGCTCCTGCGCGGGTCGAACGCGTCGCGCAACGCGTCGCCGAAGAGGTTGAAGCCCATGGCGGTGATCGCGATGGCGACACCGGGGACGGCGACGGTCCAGGCGTTGCGGAACATGAACTGCCGCGCCTCGGCGACCATCAGGCCCCACTCGGTCGAGGGGGGCTGCGCGCCGAGACCGAGGAAGCCGAGCGTGGCGCCGATCATGATGGCGAAGCTGACGCGGATCGTCGCCTCAACGATGATCGGGCCGAGCGCGTTGGGCAGCACCTCCCGGCCGACGATCCAGGCCCGCGATTCGCCGCGGGCGACCGCCGCCAGCACGTATTCGCGGGTGCGCACGGACAGCACGGCACTTCGGGCGATGCGCGCCATCCCCGGCGCGAAGGTGATCGCCACCGCCAGTATCGCCTGGCCGGTGCCGCCGCCGAACAATGTGACGATCAGCAGCGTGAACAGGAGCTCCGGCATCGCCAGGACGCCGTCGAGGATGCGCATGATGACGGCATCCGCCGTGCCGCCGGCGACGCCGGCCACGACACCGATGATGGCGCCGACGCCGACGCCGAGCATCGTTGCGCCGAGGCCGAACGAGACGGTAGCCGGCGCGCCGTTCAGGAGCCGCGATAGCAGATCCCGGCCGTACTGGTCGGTGCCGAGCAGGAACTCCCAGCTTGGCCCCTGCAGCCGGGCTGTGGCATGAAAGGCCTGCGGATCGTAGGGGGCGAGCCAGGGGCCGAACAGGGCCGCCACGACGACCAGCGCGAGCAGGAGCGAGCCGGCGAGGCCGGTCGGGCTGCGCAGGATCTCACGCATAACGCACCCGCGGGTCGAGCGCCGCGATGACCAGATCGGCGACGAGATTGGACAGGGCGTAGACCACGGCCATCAGCAGGGTCACGGCCTGGATCACCGGCAGGTCGCGGTTCTGCAGCGCATAGATCAGCAGGCGCCCGAGGCCGGGCCAGGCGAAAATTTCCTCCACCACGATGATGCCGCCGAGCAGGTAGCCGACGTCGAGCGAGATCACCGCGATCGCCGGCGCGAGCGAGTTCGGCAGCGCGTGCCGGCGGATCACCCGGCCCGGGCGCAAGCCCTTCAGCCGGGCGGCGCGGATGTAGTCGGAGGACAGCACCTCCGACATTTCGCTGCGCACCTGGCGTGAGATGTGGGCGACGAGGATCAGCCCGAGAGTGGTTGCCGGCAGCACGACATGGGAGAGGAAGCCGCCGATGTCCTCGACGGGCGAGACGAAGCCGCCGGCCGGGAAGACCGGCGCGCTCGGCGCTGCGAAGACGATGAGGAGCAGCGTCGCCGTGACGAATTCCGGCATCGCCGTCCCGATGTACGAGAACAGCCCGATCAGCAGGTCCCAGAGCGTGCCGCGACGCAGTGCGGCGACCGCGCCAAGAGGGATCGCCACGATGATGACGCCCGCCAGTGCGGTCCCGGCGAGCGCGGCCGAGTTCCAGAACGCCTCGCCCACCACCTGCGACACCGGCAGCGAAAGCCGCAGCGACATGCCGAAGTCGCCGTGCAGCGCGCCCGACACCCAGTCGAGATACTGCAGCGGCACCGGCCGGTCGAGGCCGAGCTGCCGTTCCATGGCGGCCAGCGACTCCGGCGTCGCATATTCGCCGAGGATCATCAGCGCGGCGTTGCCCGGCAGCACCATCGTCACCGCGAACACCGCCAGGGTGACGATCGCGAGAACGATCAGGATGCCGCCGAGCCGGCGCAGGAGGTAGGCAAGACTCACGCGGAGACCTCAGGCTCGGTCGAGCCAGACATCTTCGACGTAGAAGTAGCGACTGATCGGGGCCACGCTCCAGTTCTCCGTGCCGTCGCGGTTTGCGGTGAGCACGTCCTCGAAGAACGGCACGATGTAGGGCCGGTCCTCCAGCTCGAGCGCCTGCGCCTCGGCATAGATCCTGGCGCGCTCGGCCGGGTCGACGGTCGCCCGGCCCTTCGCAACCAGCGCGTCGAACTCCTTGTTCTTCCACGCGGTGTCCTCGTAGGAGGCGTCCGATGTGAGAAGCAGGTTGTAGGTCGCGTCGATGGTCGGCTGCATGCCCCAATAGCCGATGTAGAAGGCCCCCTTCTGCCAGACATTGGCGAGGTAGGTGTCGTGCGGCATGGTCTGGATCGTCAGGTCGAAGCCGCCTGCGGCGGCCGTCTGCTTCAGCGCGATCGCCGTCTGGGCGCGGATCGCCGGGCGATCGGAGGCGACGAGGGTGAGCTTGAGGCCGTCCGGATAGCCCGCTTCGGCGAGGAGCTTTTTGGCGCCCTCCGGATCGTAGGCGATCTCTGGCTTGTCGGTGGCGAATTCCAGCTCCGGCGCCACGATGCTGTCATAGGCCGGGCGGCCGAGGCCTTCCAAGATCACGTCGACCAGCAGGCCGCGGTCGACCGCCATCGACAACGCTTTGCGCACCCGCACGTCGTCCCACGGCTTCTGGTCCTGGCGCATGACGACGCAGACGTAGCGCCCGGCCGGCACGCGCTTGGCCTCAACGCCAGCGGCGCCGGCGATGCGCTGGAAGTCCGCCTGCTGCACGGTCAGCATAATGTCGGTCTGGCCGGACAGGAAGTTGGCGGTCTCGGCCGTCAGGTCGGGGAACAGCAGCATCTCGACGGCGTCGAGATACGGCTTGCCCTCTTGGTAGTAGGTCTCGTTCTTCACCAGCCGCACCATCCGGGCGCTGTCATAGGTCTCGAGCTTGAACGGGCCGGTGCCGTTCGCCTTGGTGTCGAGCTCGGTCAGCGGCTTCTCCAGCGCCGCCTTGGACAGGATCCGCGCATTGGCGTGGGCGGTGGAGAAGGGCAGGTCCGCGAACGGCGTCTTCAGCTTGAAACGCACGGTCAGCAGGTTGACCGCCTCGATCGCGTCAACCATGTCGAGCACCGAGCGCGCGGCGGCCGGTACGTCAGGGTTGAGGATCGCCTTGAAGGTGGCGACGACGTCGTCCGCGGTGAAGGGCTGGCCGTCGTGGAAGGTGACGTTGTCGCGCAGATGGAAGGTGAATTCGCTGGCGTCGTCCGACGCCTCCCAGCTGGTCGCCAGATCCGGGTGCGGCTTGTTGTCGAGGCCGATGCGGGTCAGCCCAGAATAGATCATGTCGGCGACTGGATATTCCGCCGGTCCCGACAGGTTGAGGACGTTCAGCGTCGCGATGCGCGTGGAATGGCTGATGCGCAGCGTGCCGCCGGACTTGGGCGTGCCGGCCGCGGTCGTGCCGGTCTGGGCGAAGCCGGCATGCGGCAGCAGCGCCGCCGCCGCAAGGCCGCCCAGCAAGACGTGGCGGCGGGTCAGGGTGAAGTGGGTCATCGCAGGCACTCCTCTTCGGCACCGGCCGTCGCGGCCGCTCGGTGGATCAGGAAACTACGGTCAGTTCGTCCGGCAGCCCGGTGAGCAGCTCCGGCGAACAGTCGGTGACGAGCAGGGTGTGGCCGACGCCCATCGCGAGGCCGGTGTCGCCGTCGCCGTTCATCACGTGGTAAAACAGCGTCATACCCGGCTCGCAGACGGTGGCGTTGCCGGCGTAGATCATCGGCGGCACGTCCATCGAGGTTGGCGCGAAGGAGATGCCGACCGAGTAGCCGGTGGCGCCATAGCGCGAGGCGCGATAGCCGGCCGCGTCGAGCCCGTCGGCATAGGCGTCGAAGATCGCGCCGAGGGTCGTGCCCGGCCGGGCGAGCTCGGTCATCCTAGCGAGGGTCTCGCGCGCCACGTCGTACATCCGGCGCTGTCGATCAGGCACCGCCCCGAACAGGATCGTCCACTCGGTCTTGACGTTGTAGTGGCGATAGGGAACCGGATACTCGACCAGCAGCTGGTCCTGCGCCTCCAGGCGCCGCGGCGCGGTGACGCCGCGGCCGTAGACTGCCCGTTCTCCCGAGTTGAAGATCGGCGCGTTCGGTGGCATGTCGGCGCCATCGGCGAGGATCGAGCCGAGGTAGGCGGACTTGATCTCGCTGTCGAGGAGGCCGGGCCGCGCCAGCTCGATCACCTGGTCGAGCGACCGGTCACAGATCTCGCCCGCCTTGCGCATGTAGGCGATCTCGGCCGGCGACTTCACCACGCGCAGCCGTCGGATCAGGTGGCCATCGTCCTCCAGCTGGCACCAGTCACCGAAGGTCGCCTGGCAGCGCCACAGGTTCCAGCCGGTGAGGCCGTGGGTGTTCAGCTCGATCGCGATGCGTCCTCCGGCGAGTCCCAGCTCTGCGAGGATCGCCTTCAGATCGGCGGCGGGGTTGGCGTCGTCGGCGTCCCACCAGATGCGGATGTCCTCGATCGTCGAGGTCTGACGTGCCTGCAGAAGATCCGGACGTCGGGTGAGGAGGACGATCGGCCGCTCGTCCGCGGTCACCACGGCACATTGGAAGAAGACGAAGCCGCCGGTGTCATAGCCGGTCAGCCAGAACAGGCTCTCCTGCGAGAACACCAGCATCGCATCGAAGCCGCGTTCGGCGAGCGCGGCCCGCAGGCGTTTCTGGCGATCCAGATGCTCGGTGCGGGCGAACGGCAGCTGAGAGCCCGGTGCGGCGACCAATCGAAGCGTCCTTCAACACATGGCAGGATCCGTCGACCGTCGCGAAAGCGTCTTGCCGGTCCGGTTGAACTGACCGTACGAGTCGGTATACCAATCGTCAACCGTTGGAATACGAAGCGGCGCGGGAAAATTCGGACCGTCTTGAGGAAGGGCTGGGAGGGCGCGGCCCGGCGTGAGAAGAAGAGCCGAATTTTTTTGCCGGCGGGATCATCAGGAAGCACAGTACATGTTGGGTACCCCCGAGAAGCGTCTGGCGCTCCAGGCCTATGAGCAGATCCTGGACCTGATCCTGCGCGGCAGGGCCGGTCCCGGCGAGGTGGTCAATGAGCGCCGGCTGGCCGACGAGCTCGGCATGTCGCGCACGCCGGTGCGTGATGCGCTGTTGATGCTGGAGGGCGAGGGGCTGCTGCTGCGGCAGGGGCGAGCGCTGCAGATCAAGCAGATGCGGATCGAGGACTACATGGATGCGCTGCAGATCCGGCTGCTGCTCGAGCCCGCGGTGGCGCGCATGGCCGCCGGCGGGGTCGACGCCACGGTGACGCAGCGCTTGCGTGCGGAGGTTGAAGACATCCTGAAGCGATCGGAGACCGAGCGCGCCGATCGTGCGCTCGTGCGCGAGGTGGACGAGAGTCTGCACGGCCTGCTGGCCGACATGTCGGGCAACCCACAGCTCGCCACGATCATTCGCACGCTGCGCCGCCAGACCCAGATGTTCGACCTGCGCAGCATGCCGGAGCGGCTCGCCGACACCTGCCAGGAGCATCTGACGATCATCGCCGCGGTCGAGTCGGGAGATGGCGAGGCCGCCGCGAGTGCCATGAGTGCCCATCTCAGCCGGGTGCGCGACAGCATCGTTCGGAGACTGACCCGCACATGATCGCCTCCATCCGGCCCGCACCGAACCCTGCCGCCGTTCCCGAGCCGGACATCGCGCTCGCCGAGAAGCTGTTCGCCGAGCTACGCGAGCGCACCGGCACGGCGGCCGGCATCACCCGTGCGTCCTACGGTCTCGGCGAGCAGATCGCGCACGACATGGTGCGCCGTGAGGCGAACCGCCTCGGCATGACCTGCGAGACCGACGCCGGCTGCAACCTCTACGCCACGCTACGAACCGGCCCCGACGGTGCGGAGCGGCGGCCGGCGATCTTCGTCGGTTCGCATCTCGACTCGGTACCGCTCGGCGGCAATTTTGATGGCGCTGCCGGGGTGCTGGCGGGGCTCGCGGTCGCCGCTGGCTATCGCCGCGCGGGGATCCTGCCGCCGCAGGATCTGACGGTGGCGGCGATCCGGGCTGAGGAGAGCACCTGGTTCGGCGCCTCCTATATCGGCAGCCGAGCGGCGCTGGGGCGCCTCGAGGGCAGTGAACTCGATGGCGTGCTGCGCGCCGGCGACCTGATCCGGCTCGGCGCCGCGATCGACGCCGCCGGCGGCGACACCGCCGCGCTGCGCCGCCGGGAGGCGTTTCTCGATCAAAGGCGGGTCGGCGTCTTCATCGAACCGCATATCGAGCAGGGGCCAGCGCTGGTCGACGAGGCGCGGCCAGTCGGCATTGTCACCGGCATCCGCGGGAGTTTCCGCCACCGACAGGCCCGCTGCCTCGGCGTCTACGCCCACTCCGGCGCGACGCCGCGCCGGAGCCGCCGCGACGCGGCCTTGGCCGTGGCCCGGCTGATGGTGGCGCTTGACGACTCTTGGTTCCGACTTGCCGAAGCCGGGCACGATCTCGTCGTCACCTTCGGCCAGCTCGCCACCGACGCGGCGGAGGCAGCCTTCTCAAAGATCGCTGGGCGGGTCGACTTCTCGCTCGACGTGCGCAGCCAGAGCACCGAGACCTTGACGCTGATGCGCGCCGAACTGGCGCGCGCCGTCGCGTCGATCGAACGGGAGCAGGGGGTGCGCTTCGAGCTTGGCGAGGAGACCTCCAGCCAGCCGGCGCTGATGGATCCCGAAATCATCGAGGCCTTCGCTGCTCTGGCCGAGCGGGACGACGTGCCGACCCTGGTGATGCCCTGCGGCGCCGGCCATGACGCGGCGGTGTTCGCCCAAGCGGGCATTCCGACCGGCATGCTGTTCATCCGCAACCGCAACGGCAGCCACAATCCGCGCGAGGCGATGGAGATGGCCGACTTCGCTGCCGCCTGCCGGATCCTGGCGGCCTTCTGCCTGCGCGAGCTGCGGCCCGCACCGTGACGGTGTGCGTGCTGGTGCAGCCGATCGATCCGGCCGGCATCCGCATCCTGCGCAAAGCCGGGCTGGAGGTGCGCTCCGCCGCGACCGCGAGTCTGGACTGTCTGGCGCCGCTGCTCGGCGACGCCGACGCGGTGGTCACCCGTAACTTGGGCTTCCCGGCGGCGGCGATGGCCGCCGCGCCGCGGCTCCGGGTGATCGGCTCGCACGGCACCGGCACCGACCACATCGACCGGGCGGCGGCCGCCGCCCGCGGCATCCGCATCGTCAACACGCCGGGCACCAATGCGCAGAGCGTCGCCGAGCACGCGCTCGGCCTGATGTTCGCCGCGGCGCGGCAGATCCCAACGGCCGACGCGGCGCTGCGCGCCGGCGATGCAGGCTTTCGCGAGCGGGTCGGGGGGCTTGAGCTGCAGGGCCGCTGCCTCGGCCTGTGGGGCTACGGGCGGATCGCCGAGCGGCTCGGCGGGCTGGCGCAGGCGCTCGGCATGCGCGTGATGGTCCTGTCGGCACATGCCGATCCGGCGGCGCTCGGCGCGGCGGGGATGGAAGCCGCACCGGATCCCAACACGCTGCTCGACGTGGCGGACGTCCTGTCGCTGCACGGCGTACCGGCCGAGGCGCCGCTGCTGGGCCCTGCCGAATTCGCCCGGCTGCGGCAGGGGGCGATCCTGATCAACACCGCCCGCGGCGCGCTGATCGACGAGGCGGCGCTGGTCGAGGCACTGGCCTCCGGCAGGCTGCGCGCCGCGGCGCTCGACGTGTTCCGGCAGGAGCCGCTGCCGGTGGACAGTCCGCTCTGCCGCGCGCCGAATCTCATCCTGACGCCACACATCGGCGGCAGCACCGAGGAGGCGCTGCGGCGCACCGGCATTGCCGTGGCCGAGGCGGTCGTGGAAGCGCTCGGCGCAGCCTGAAACGTCCGACGCAGCCTTAGACAGTGGAGGCTCGGCCGACGGCTTTGCCCGTCGGCGGACTGGTCAGTCGACGCCCGACCGGCACGGGCGAACCGCAAAACCCTCCGCCTCCAGCCCGTCGCGCAAGGCCTGAGCCATCGCCACCGCGTTCGGACTGTCGCCATGCACGCAGACCGAATCGATCTCGACCGAGAGCGCCTTGCCGGTGGTGGACAGGATGCGCCGCTCGCGCACCATCGCCACCACCCGCGCCAGCGCCTCCTGCGGGTCGTGCAGGACGGCGTCCGGCCGGCTGCGGGGCGTCAGGTTGAAGCTGTCGGCATAGGTCCGGTCGGCATAGACCTCGCGGATCGGACGCAAGCCGAGCCGCTCGGCGGCGCGCTCGGTGGCTGTGCCCGGCATCACGATGAAGGCGAGGCCGGGGTCGACGGCGCGAATGCCGCGAGCCACCGCCAGCGCCAGCGCGTCATCGTCCGCGCAGGCGTTGCCAAGCGCCCCATGCGTCTTCACATGTGTCATCGAATGGCCTTCTAGGGCGCAGATGCCAGCGAGTGCGCCGGCCTGATAGGCGACGAGCGTCTCCATCTCGCGGTCGGTCACCCCGGCGAGCGGCCGCCGGCCGAACCCGGCCAGATCGGCATAGCCGGGATGGGCACCCACCGCGACGCCACGTTCGCGCGCGGCTGCGACGGTCCTGCGCATGATCGCTGGATCGCCGGCGTGCAGGCCGCATGCGATATTGGCGGTGGTGACGATCGCCAGCATCGCCGAGTCGTCTCCCATGCTCCAGGGACCGAAGCCCTCGCCGAGGTCGGCGTTCAGATCGATCTGCATACGTGCGTGCCTTCGAAGCCTCCAAATGCCCGGAGGCGACAGATCAGAAACCGGTTGTCATCTGGAAGACCATTGGTATACCAAAGGCCTACGACAGGAAAGACGGTGACGGCGGTGGCGAAACGACTTCTTTATCTCGGCAACGGGCGGCGCCTGCAGTCGGTGGCCAGGCTGGACGAGCGGTTCGAGAGCTGGGGTCTCGCCGTCGACCGACGCTGGGCCTTCGGCGGCGAGTTCCCGCAGTCTCTGGACGGCTATGACGGCATCTTTCTGTCGGGCAGTCCACACGGTGCCTACGAAGACGTTCCGTTCATCCTGCGGGAGCACGAACTCATCCGTGACGCCGCCGAGCGCGCCATCCCGATGCTCGGCATCTGCTTCGGCAGCCAGATTCTCGCTTCGGCTCTGTGCGGGCGGGACCAAGTGTTCCGGCGCAGCCGCTGCGAGATCGGCTACAAGCCGCTCGCGGTCAGCGCCGCAGCAGCGCAGGACGCGCTCGCCGCCGACTGGGGCCACACCGTGCGGATGTTCGTCTGGCACAATGACGAGGTGCGGCACGACCATCCGGACATGCTGATCCTCGCCGCCTCCGACGACTGCCCGAACCAGGTGTGGCGGCACCGTGGGGTGCCCGCCTGGGGCATCCAGGGTCATCCGGAGGTGACGCGAGCCCAAGCCCCGGTCTGGTTCGGCGAGAATCGCGCCCGGATGGAAGCCGACGGCGGCGACGTCGACCAGTTCATCGCGGCCGCCGAAGAGGCGGCGGAGGCCAAGACGATGCTGACCCGCTTCGGCGATTTCGTCCAGCGGGGCTGAACGGCCAACGGTAAGGGAGACAGGACTGTGGTGCAGACGGCCTACTGGTTCGACCGCTCGGAGTATCTGGCGCGGCTGGCGCGCGTGCAGGCGGAGTTGCGTCGCCGGCGGCTCGACGCGCTGCTCGCCTTCCTGCCCGAGACGGTCACCTGGCTGACCGGCTACTTCACCCGCGGCTACGGCACCTTCCAGTTCGCCATCGTCCCGGCGGATGGGGAGCCGACGCTGTTCTGCCGGGACGTCGAGGAGTACTATCTCGACTCGACCTGCGTCTTCGCCGACCGGGTGATGTGGTCGGACAGCGACGACCGGATTGCGGTTGCCCTGCAGGCGATCCGCTCGCGTGTCGGACGTTCGTCAGCCCTCGGCGTCGAGATGAACGCCTGGGTCCTCAACGCTGAGCGCTGGGAAGCGATCAAGGCCGGCCTGCCGGAGGCGCGCCTGGTCAATCAGAGCGATCTCGTCACTCCCATGCGATTCATCAAGTCGCCGGCCGAGATCGCCTATCAGCGGCGGGCGGCCAAGGCGGCCGAGGCCGGGATGCGCGCTGCCGTCGACTGCATCGGGGTCGGCGTCAGCGAGCGGCGGCTGGCGGCCGAGGTCTGCGCGGCGATGGTTCGGGCGGGGTCGGACCTGCCGGGCCCCGGAGTCCTGTCCTCCGGCGAGCGGGCCTTCCACCTGCATGGCGGCTACAGCGACCGGGTGCTGGAGCGCGGCGACGTCGTCCAGCTGGAGGTGACGCCGAACAGCCGGCACTATCACGCCCGCTTCATGCGGCCGTTTCGCGTTGCCAAGGCGACGGAAGCCGACCACCGCACGGTCGAGACGCTGATCCGGATCCAGGACGCGGCGATCGCCGAGGTCCGCCCGGGCGTTCGGGCGCGCGTGCCGGACGCGATCTACCGCGACGGCGTGCTGTCGGCGGGCCTGCGCGAGACCTACACCAACAAGACCTTCTATTCGGTCGGGCTGATGCTGCAGCCGAACGGCGGGGAGCCGCTGGAGGCGCATCCGCAGGCCGACTGGTCGTTCGAGCCGGGGATGGTGTTCCACACCTATGTCCTGGCCCGGGGCTTCGGCATGTCCGAGACCGTCGCGGTCACAGCCGAGGGAACCGAGCGGCTGACCACCTTCCCGCGGCAGCTCTTCGTTTGTCCCGCCGCGGCATGATCCCGGAGCGGCCGATCCCCAGCCGGCCGAAGTACAAGGACACCTCATGGCCCTTCTGACCGCATCGGCAAGCGGCGTCTTCGTCATCGCGGTGACGCCCTTTACAGCCACCGGCGCCATCGACGTCGACAGCCTCGACCGGATGACCGACTTCTATCTCGACGCCGGGGTGAGCGGCATCACCATTCTCGGCATGATGGGGGAGGCGCCCAAGCTGACGCAGGCCGAGGCACGCCAAGTCGCCGAGCGGGTGATCGGCCGGGCCGTTGCGGTTCCCGTCGTGGTCGGGGTCTCGGCGCCCGGTCTAGCCGCCATCGCGGAGCTGTCGGCCGCGGTTATGGATCTCGGCGCCGCCGGCGTGATGGTGGCACCGACCCCTTCGCTGCGCACCGATGCCGAGATCCGCGGCTATTTTGGCGACGTCGCGGAGAGCATCGGTTCCGGCGTGCCGATCGTGCTGCAGGACTACCCGCTCTCCACCTCCGTTCAGATCCACCCGAAGGTCATCCTCGACATTGCCCGCGATCTGCTGCAGGTGGTGATGCTGAAGCACGAGGACTGGCCGGGTTTGGCCAAGATCACCGCGTTGCGCTCGGCCGAGGCGGCGGGCGCTCGCCGGCTGTCGATCTTGTGCGGCAATGGAGGCCTGTTCCTGCCCGAGGAGGTGGCCCGGGGCGCCGACGGCGCGATGACGGGCTTCGCCTTCCCCGAAATGCTGGTCGAGGTGGTACGCCTGGCGCAGGCTGGCAATCTCGACCGGGCGCAGGACCTCTTCGACGCCTATCTGCCGCTGGTGCGTTACGAGCAGCAGCCGGGGGTCGGGCTCTCGGTGCGCAAGCACGTCCTAGCCAAACGCGGCGCCATCGCCTCGCCGGCGCTGCGTCGGCCCGGGGCGGAGCTGGCGCCGGAAGCCTTGGCGGAAGTCGAGCGCCTGCTCGCCCGGCTCGAGCGCCGGCTGGCCGAGCTTAACTGACGCAACGCCGGCCCCGCGCACCCGCGGCGGGAGCGAGTCAGGCCGGCCGCAGGGTCGCAATCGCCTCGTCCAGACGGGCTCGCGCTTCGCGCTCGCGCTGCACGGCTGTTTCGGCGTCGACCGCTCGGAAGCGGACCAGGCGGCCCGCCGGCGTCTGCGCCAGCCGGGCGATCTCGTGCGAGACGATCGTCGCGATCTTCGCAAAGCCGCCGGTGGTCTGACGGTCGGCCATCAGAACGATCGGCCGCCCCGTCGGCGCCACCTGGATAGAGCCCATCACAGTGCCGTCGGACACGATGTCGTGGCCGCGCGTCGCGGGCAGCGAGGGTCCGTCCAGCGTCATCGCCATGCGATCGCGCATCGCGGTGACGGCGAAATCGCCGCCGAGAAAGGTGCGCCACACCGCCGGAGCAAAGTGATCCTCCTGGGGTCCGGGTACCACCAGGATCGGTCCGCGCTGCGGGCGGAAGGGCAGAACCAGCCGCTTCGGCACGGCGTGCGGGTCGTCGCCCAGCGGCAACGCGTCGCCGGCCCGCAGCGACCGGCCTTCGAGGCCTCCGACGGCGCTGCGCAGGTGCGTGGCGCGGCTGCCCATCACCGGTGGGGTGGCGAGACCGCCGGAGACGGCGAGATAGCCCCAGACAGCGCCGGCAAGCCCACTGACGGTGATTCGCGATCCAGGCTCGACCGGATGGGCCTCCCAGGCCGGCAGCCGCCGTCCGTCACGGCAGATCTCCACCGTGCCGCCAGTGACGGCAACGAGCGCCGGGCGTGTGACCGCAAAGCTGCCGCCGGTCAGCGCGAATTCAAGGCAGGCATCACCGGGAGCGTTGCCGACAAGAGCGTTGGCCACAGCCAGGGCCGCGCTGTCCATCGGGCCGGAGGCCGAGACGCCGAAGCGCAGGAATCCGAAGCGGCCGAGGTCCTGCACCGTCGTCATCGGTCCCGCCGTCAGCACGCGGAGTTGCCCGGTCATGTCCGCTCCGCCTCAGTGATGTAGTTTTCGCCTTCGGCTTCGGCCGTCGCGCGCAGGGTTGCGAACTCCTCCCGGTCGATCCGTCGGAAGCGGACCCGGGCGCCGGCCGTGAGCAGGAACGGTTGCGGCCGCCGGGGCTCGAACAGGCGCAGCGGAGTCTGTCCGATGAAGTGCCAGGCGCTCGGGCCGGGCACCGAGTTGATGCTGCCCTGCGCGCCGCCGATGCCGATGGCGCCCTCCGGCACGCGCTGGCGCGGCGCCGGCTTGCGCGGCGTGTGCAGCGCTTCCGGGAGGCCGCCGAGATAGGCAAGGCCTGGCGCGAAGCCGATCATGTAGACCCGGTACTCCGGCTCGAGGTGAAGTGCGATGACCGCCTCAACCGTCAGATCCTTGGCCTTAGCTAGAGCCTCAAGATCGAGGCACGCCTCCCCCTCGTACATCACCGGCACGGTAACGAGCGGCTGCTGATGTTCCAACTGGGCGCACGTCGCCAGCCTTTCACGCAGCGCGGCCACGATCATGGTGCCGTCGACTCGCTCCACGTCGAACATTACCAGCAGCGACCCGTAGGTCGGCACCACCTCGACGACATCCGGCAGGGGCGCATCCTGCAGCGACTGCGTCAGCGCCATTACGCGGCGGCTGATGATGGGGTCGATACCCTCGCCGAACACCACGGCCAGCGCGCTCTCTCCACACGAGGCGAACCTATACTCAATCCCGATCGCATCGAAATTGCCGGGCACGATGTCAGAGCCTCTAGCACGACGAATGGAAGCTAAAGCTGAATTCTGTCGGATCGTGGTTCAAGGTATGCCGACAGTGTACCGTTGGCAACGATGGTCAGTGTGACCGCCTCTTCATTCGGGTGTTCGTCTGCGATCGGTCCACGCTGGTCGTCAGAAATGGGTGCGGAAGTAAACGTCTCGCGCCGGCAGCCGGTTAAGGGTGGTCGCGACCGAGCATGATACGGCCGACGCCTCGACAAAGGCATCTTGAGGGGACCGCAACGCACGGTTTAGGAAAATTGATTGAATCCCGCCGCAACCTGAGCTTCAGCCTCTCGACGCACTAGCGCCTTGACGTCCGCAACGGTCAGGGACTGGCCGGCGCGGTTGCGGGCCCACAGGACCTTCGCCTGCGATCACCACATTACACTCCAAGGCGCGTTTCGATCCGTAAGTTTGTTGCTCCGTTCGTGGAGCACTCAAAGTCTTCCGATATACGAGCGCAGTTCGCGGCTCGATATTGTGATAGGACTGCACCAAGCGGAGAGTCGGCCTTCAAGCGCGTGAAGCGCCGCGTCACCGTCCTACGATTGCGCTTCACGTATGGCTTCACGTAATCGCGCGGCATCAGCTCGATGGTAATCTCCAGCGCCTGCAGCGCTCGTGCTCAATGATGGGCGTCGCAGCATGCCTCCACGCCGATAAGGTAGGGCAGGGGAGCTGAACAGAAGCGAGCGACGTCGTCACGCAGGAGGCAGCATGTGCACACTAGCTGGCATCACGCATCGACTCCGCGAACTAGAACCAATGCTCGGCGAGGTCGAGACCGATTGTGGTCCTTGATAGAGCGGCTTCTAGGCTGATGGGCCGCAACGGCATCGTGCTACTAAACGCCCTGCCGGGAGTGGGCCTCACCTCACCGACGGCCGCCTAAGCTACTAGCGCCTCAATGAGACGCTGTTCGCCTCGCTTAGCTATACCCCGCCTGGTGCAGCGACCTGATGGGAGGACTCTGTTACTGCCGAATCATCAAGGTAGGCGGCTGACGCCCGCCGACGCCGCCAAGCAGGTTGCACGACCCCGCCCCCGCGTTCGCGCCATGTCAACCCCGAACTCGGACTCCAGTTCTAGTGGAGGAGAAAGGGAAGCACTCGCCAACATGAGAGCATTCATCGACGCTTCCAGTCGCAACCAGACCCTACCGGGGATGCCGGTGACCACCGCGCCGGTGGTGCCGCCCTATTGCGCTGCTTCCACAGGATTTGACAATCCAGATCATCATGTGATTCGATTGTGGGCAGCGCCACGTCGCTCCCAAGCCGCTTAGGGTGCTTGCTGCTCGGTTGCACGCCCGCGCTCGCCCTGTGGCACGGCACATCTCGCGGCAGGAGTGCGTAGACCTGCCTGCCGTGCTCGCAAGTGTGGCATCGCTGACACAGATCCTCGAAAGGACAAGGGGCACGATCGTTTGCTGAGGCTCATCCGGGACCGGTCTTCGTCCCGATCGGCATGATCAGATGGTGGCACCGGAACGCCGAAGGGTAGAGCTTTCCGTCGGGAACGGCTCTCAGGTGGTCAGTTACCCCGTGCCGATCGGCCCGGAATCTCGGATGACTACCCATCGTCGCGCCGAGTGCGTGCGAGATGTTCTCAAGGACGGTGCCGGTGCAGCCTGAAAGAAGATATGCTGCCATGGCACCGCTGCCCGTGAATGGAGCATACCGGCATGTGAGGAACTGGTCCCTGACATCCGCGACATAAGGGGCGACCCATCTTTCGGTCTTCAGGACCTTCGCTTCCACCGGCCAGACGATCCGCGGATTGGCCCGCAGCACGAAGCCGATATCGTAGAGAGGTGGCTGAGCTGGTGCTGGCAGTCGCGTTTCGTGCTCGTGGACGCCATGCTGGCAGTAGAAGGTCTCGTCTCCCGTCAGGGCGTCCCTGACATGTGGTTCCAGTAGTTGCGTGAGCGTCCGTTCGACGTCTTCCATGCGCGTATCGAGGTCGCTGCCTGCGACCACGGCCATGAGGCTGTCATAGCCGGACCACAGGGCGTTCAGGATCTGCTGCTGCGCACCCTCAACGAAGAGAGCCGACACCTCCAGGAATCCCGTATCGCTCGGCCACAGGATCTCGCTCGGAGTGAAGCGCCGCGTCACGGACTGGCCGCTTCCGGGGCAGTCCGCTCCATGGCCAGGCCGGATGTCCAGCCGGCGAGGAGAATGTCGTCGGCATCGCGCATGGCCTGCGCCCTCGTCCAGTAACGCTTCTCGTCCGGGCGGATCAGCATGACGCTTGGGACGAGGTCGCCGGATTCGCCACATCGGAAGTTCTCGAAGATCGTGGCAACACGGTTGCCTGTGAGCACGCCGCTTCCCGTCCGGCTCACCGGCTTCCATCGGGCAAGACTTTCCGCGAGCGCGCCTTCGTCCGCGGGGAACCTTCGGATGCGGCTCTTGCCGACCCGAGCGAAGTGCACGAATGCGACCCGATGCGACGCTCTTCCTTCATCTGGTCCCTTGTCCGCGATCGTCGCGCAGAAATCGGCTCCGCCTGTCGAGGCCTCCAAGACATCCAGGAACTTCTCGCAGTAGGCATCGAGAGCATCGCGGGTACCTTCTTTGCTGGTGCTGCCACGCCCGGGTTTGTGGGAATCCCTCAAAAGTTCGGGAAGGGAAAATTCCAGCGCATCCTCAATGAGGGCCTGCTCGGAAGGGCGAACTGAGAAGCGTCGCTCGACGAGATCGTCGAGTGCGGCCTCGTTCGGTAGATCCTTCGTTTCCACATCGTCGAATCTGGCGATCGGCAATCGCATGAAGTCGCCCGCGAGCGGCTCCGGGCGATAGGTCATCCTACCATTGGTGAGGGCAAGGAAATATGCGGCAAGGCGGCTGTTGATGAACAGGCAGGCATCGCGGAGCGCGTCCTTCCCGATCTCGTCGCGAGCGTGCACGCTAAGGTAACTTTGCGTGCAAACGGTCGCCGGACCGACGGGGAGAACGGCGCGGAAGCGTCGGCGCCGACTGGCCCAGCCCTGCTTCACGATCATCTGTGGGGAAGCGAACGCCTCGGGTTTGGTGCGGCGATGGATCCTGGTCGCGCCGAACAGGGGCAGATCCTTGGACCGGAGCGTCAGCCATGCGTCCTCGGGGAAGTCCCGCGTGTCGAGGTAGCGGAAGCCGGCGAGCGCCTTGTGCTCCTTTCGATCGCCCTTGGGAATGACACCCTCCCTGCTCACGACCGAGCCGGTCGATTCGAGATCTTGGAGGTTGTACGCGCCGGACAGAGCGATGCGGCGGCAGAGTGTCAGATCGCGACGCGTTCCAGTCATGAGGACGGTCCAGACTGCGGGGTCGTCCATCTCGTCAGGCGCGACGGCGTGAACGTCGTTCTTCTCGATGGCGATCCGGAACGCATCGCCTTCGCCGAACTGTAGTTTGGGGCAGACGTAGATCGTGGGCTCGTCCCGTCCGGCTCCTTTCGTGAGGGTCACGCTGCAGGCGGGAGATATCGCGCTCGGAAAGAGGTGGAAGCGGAGGATCGAGAAATTGACGATTTCGTCGATGCTCGCCCGTTCGAGTATCCGTCTGCGGGTTTCGACCGAACCCTCGTGGAACAGCAGGGTCCCCGCGGACTGAATCATGGCGAGACGCCCGCCGGTACGGAGCAGCGTCAGCGACTTCGCAAGAAACAGACTGCCTACGTCCAGTTTCGACAACTGCCAGCCATGCATCTCCGACCACTCGCGGGCCTTTGGCGCGGCGGTGTTCTTGCCCCACGGGGCATTGCCGATGACGATGTCGTAGCGCTCCGCGTTCCCTTCGGTATCGAAGCCTTCGATTTCCGAGAAGAAGTCCGCCGCGACGATCCGGTCGCCGCGCAGGGAGGGAAGGCGGACCTGCATCCAGTCCTCCCGCGGATCTATCTCGTCGCACATAGCCAGATACAGGCTGAAGGACGCGACCCTTACGGCATGCGGGTTCAGATCGACGCCGAATACGCAGTGCGTCAGCATGTATGCGAGGATTTCCGGCGGAACCGCAGATGCCCGGTTCGCCCTGCGCCAGCGATGGATCAGCCGCTGGAACGCCCGTACG
Organism: Mangrovibrevibacter kandeliae; assembly: GCF_024519155.1. Lineage (GTDB taxonomy): Bacteria > Pseudomonadota > Alphaproteobacteria > Rhizobiales > Rhizobiaceae > Mangrovibrevibacter > Mangrovibrevibacter kandeliae. The sequence continues at coordinate 1,125,944 of NZ_JANIFJ010000001.1, forward strand.
AGGAAGACGCCGGAGCCGCACGCGGGATCGATGATCCGAATGTCCCATTCGTCGCTCGTCCAAGGCAGCACGCTGTCCAGAACGAAGTCGGCAAGATAGATCGGCGTGTAGTGGCTGCCCGTGGACTTCGTCGAGGCCTCCTTCGTCAGCTGGGCTGCGATGGCGCTGGGAGAGACGAATTCCTCGTAGATGCAACTGACGAACTCGAGGGGGATGGTCTCGAACGAATACAGCCGCCAGAGATTCGTCTGCCCGGAAGCGATTTCGAGGTCTCCAACGACCAGATCCCGCAGCACGTCGAGATGCTCGCGCTTTACGACGTCCGTCTCGGCTTTCCACTCGGCCTCGTTCCTTGCCTCCTCAGCGAACTTGCCGGGGAAGAGATCGCCGTTGAATCGCGAGTTCAACCAACGAAAGAACCGGTATGTCTCCTCCTTGCTTTCGAGGATAGACGAGAAACCCTGGTGCCTGTGGCGAAGCGTGCCGTCCTCGAAGAGCGACGCGAGTCGATCCGCGTCGAGCGCCGATCGTCCGCAGGCATCCTTCCTGTCGAAAAGGAACTGCACGAACATCAGCCGTGCGATGAGATCGTGTGCGACGTCCGTCGGAAGAGGCGCCGCCCCCTCGACCAGCCGACGCCGCACGGTCTTTAGGTTTTCGAGGAGCTGCCGGTCGGCACGTCCATCCGACGAGAAGCGATTGGCGTGATCTTCAATGATCTGTCCGGTGACGAACGAGACGATATCGAGCGCCACGGCCGCCTGATCCGACAGCGAAATGTCGGAACCCAGATCGCCGCGTACGGTGGAAAGCTCCGCGGCTTGCGACGTCATTCCACCCATGAAGAGCCTCGGACGCTCGAAGCACGTCCACGCCCTGATCTCGGTGGGATCGATGGTGACGAGGGTCGGCGCGTGGCAGAAGTTCCAAGCGAGTCGATGCGCCTGGTCGAGGAGATCGGCAGAAGCCGGGCGCGCGAATTCGCAGACGATCGCCCGCAGCTCCACACCGGTTCCCGCAGGTCCTTGCGACGTCAGCACCCCGGTCCTGACCATTCCCTCGCCAACCAGTCGGATCAGGGGGCGCTCGATCTTCTGGCGGACTAGGTCGGCATGGATCCGCACCAGTTCGTTCTGCGGGTCGAAGACGGCATCCTGGTCGGGCCAGCCGAGTTCTAGGGTCAGTCTTGCCGCGGGGGAACGGACGAAGGGCGTCACGATGCGACCCCGGAGGCTTCAACGGCGCCATACCCGGTTCGGATACTCCGGGCGGCGCCGGAACCATCTACGAGAGCGGCGACCCAAAGGAACGCCCGGGGATCGCCGGCGGCTATCTCCGCCAGAACGGCCGACTTTTCCACCGGCGAAAGCCGCTCGACCTTCTTCACGATCGTCGCCCGGCGGCGCCGTATCGCCTCGCGGTCGCGGAACGACCTTCCGATATGGGAATGATCGTGAAGGACCACGTCGGGATCGTAATTCAGCCATAGCCTCTCGTCACGAAGACCTGTCTGGCTCGGTACCTTTAGGTCGACGATCCGCCAGCCTTCGAGATGCCGGTCGTAGAGATCGCTGGGGTAGCCGGATATCATCACGGGACAAGGGAGCGTGCGCAGGAGGGCGAGAAGCCGGATGTGATCCGCTTCCCCGAGGTCGTGCCGATACACCCTCGGACGGCGCCTCGTCGACGGGAGATAGGGAGGGTCGCAGTAGACGAACTCGTCGCCACGAAAGGCATGGTTTCGTATCCAGGCCGCTGCGTCCTGCTCTACGATCGACAGGCCGGGAAAGCCCTCATCTCGCCACTGAGCCGCGACCGCCGAGTCGCGCTCGATGCCGAAGCTGAGTTCCGCAGGCCGCTTGGCGCGCATGACCGCCCCGCCGCCGAGATGCGTCTCGATGTAGACGCGATGCGGCGGGATCAGGGAAATGATCTGCTGGAAGATTCGGCCCTTGCCGCCCGGGTAGGTCATGCCACTACTATCGCTTGTTTCCGCGATGAACGCAATGGTCTCCACGATTGCTACCGACCGTTCGCCCTGTGGTGCGAAGGCGCCCTCGTCTCGCCGTGCCGCGGTAGCGAGCGGAGGCGCGATGGGCAAGGCGCCATGCCCCCAGTCCCGCTCACGATAGCGGTTGCGCTGGGCAGCCGCAGCGAGCTCTTCCCGCCATAGGCCGCGCCGGTGGCGGCTCCCACCTCCAACTCCATCAGCCGCTCGGCGGCAAAGCCGATCATCTCGCGCAGAGGATCAGCATCAGGCGTCTTCTCCACGAGCGCCCGCAGGTTCATCATCTCGTCGGTCATCGTTGGTCTTTCCGGTCCGGGTTGAGGTCAGCAACCAGACCCTACCGGAGATCGCCGGTAACCACCGCGCCATTGATGACGCCCTACAGTGCGATAAAAGGCGCGGGCATCATCAGTGGCGCGACTGCCGAGCTACACCAATCAACGGGACACAACCCGTTCGTTTCGGTCTGTGATCTTGGTGCTCCGTTTCGTGGAGCACTCAAAGTCTTCAACACACAAGCGCTGTTCGCGGCTCGATATTGTAGTCGGGCTACAGTAAGCAGAGAAGCTGGCCTTCAAAAGCGTCGTTGCTTCCTTGAGCGCCTCCCCAACCGCGCAGATGCCAAGGAGACTACGCCCAACCAGGGGTGAAGACGTTCTTCTGCATCCTCCGGAGGGCAATTCGCCAACCTGAACACCACCTCGCATATTTCCCAGTGGGGTGGCCAACAGACGGGAGCACGTGATGGACCGGGACTCCAACTCCACACGGAAAATCTTGGGCATGTCACCCGGTCGCCAGAAAATCTCAGGATGCATGGGACATTGCCAGCGTCGACCGCGCGTTTCCGGCGTTCCGCCGTCAGTCGGGCCATTGCAGCGTCGACGCCAGGCTGCGACGCGCCACGGCCATCGCGCCCTCTGGCCGTGGCGCCGCCATCACCCGCTCGAAGGCATCGGCGACAACCTCGGCCTCGCCGTCATGCAGGTTGCAAGGGTCGAGATAGAAGAAGCCGAGCTCGGCCTCGTGATCGCGCACGATCACTGGCGGCTCCCCGGCTGAGAGGGTCTTTGCCAGCCCATAGGCGGTGAACCCGCTCTCCGGCGCCACTGCGACTTCGAGACGATCGAGCGGATTGTGGGTCGGATCGGGCGTGATCCGAGCATGCAGGCCGGGATGCGCGTTCAGCCGCGCATGCCACAGCCCGAGCGCCCCCGTCTCGCGGGCTCGGACGGCGGAGTGGTCGCGCGTCTCCCAGGCGTCGAGCGCCGCCATGACACCGGCGATCGACTCTTTGCCGACCTTCATTGCCCGGCCGATCCCCTTGTTCTGCAGATAGGCGGCGCGCACCAGGTCCTTGCGGCCGGCGACGAGGCCACTGGTCGGCCCTGACAGGAACTTGTGGCCGGAATAGATCACGATGTCGGCACCACGCGCGAGGAAGCCGCGCAGGTCGTACTCGGAGGCCGCGTCGACGATCACCGGTACGCCGCGCGGCCGGCAGATTTCCACCACCTCCTCGAGGCTGAGGAGCCCGTACTGCACCGTGTGGTGGCTGACGACGTGCAGCAGCGCGACCGTGTTGTCGGTGATGGCGTTCTCCACATGGTGGCGCTGCACGGCGGTGACCGTGCCGGCGGTGACGACCCTGCCGCCGACCAGCCGGACCGACTGGTCCACTGGTGCGCCGTAGTTCACCGCGTGGCCGGCCTGCAGGAGCACCTCGGTCCTCAGGCCGCGCGTATCGTTCGGCAGCCGCTCCATCGCGAGGAGGTCGATGCCGGTCATCGCCCCGGCGATCGTCATCGAGATGCCGGCGGCGCAGCAGGCGGTGACGAAGCCGGCCTCCGCTCCGGTCAGCCGCGCGATGGTGGCGCTGGCGCGGCGCTGCAGGTCGTCGATCTCGACCCATTCCGGGGCGATTTCGGCCATTGCGGCGATCGCGGGCTCGGTGATGATCGAGGCGCCCAGAGACGTCATCGTGCCGGACACGTTGATCACCTGGCGCAGGCCGAGACGGGTGCGGATTTCGGAGTTGTGGCGAAGCGGGGCAGTCATGGCAGCTCCTGAGTGGTGCGGAAACGGGGTGGCAGCCGCGGTCGCGACAGGCCCGAGAGGGCAGGAACAGCGCGCCCCGCGAAACCGATCCTCCGGCCGTCGCGGGATTGTCGCTTGACCCGGCTGCGTGTTCCCGTTTTATGGAAGAGCAGGACGGGAGAGGCGGCATGAGCGCGACGGCACGCAACAGGACGAGCGGCATCGACCGGTCGCTGCAGGTCATGGACATCCTGGCCGAGCGGCGCGTGCCGATGTCGGCTTACGATCTGGCAAAGAGTGCCGGCGCGCCCATCTCGACGATCTACCGCCTGGTCGACGAGCTCGTTGCCCGCGAGATGCTGTCGCGCGGGCGCGACAACACCGTCTGGTTGGGTTCCCGGCTGATGCGCTACGGGCTGGTCTATCGCTCGCAACTCGATCTCTTCGGCCTCGCACAGCAGGAGATGCACCGCCTCGTCGAGGCAACGGGCGAAACCGTCCAGATCTGTACCCGTGACGAAGGCATGATGCTGGTGATCGGCATGATCGAGGGCGAGGGGCACTTCCGCGTCGCTTCGCATGTCGGCACGCGGGTTCCGCTGAACTGGACGGCGTCGGGCCGGCTGCTCCTTGGCCATCTCGACGACGCGGCCCGCCTCGCGGCCTTCGCCGAAACGGCGCGCCCGTCCGCGACCGGCATGGCGGAGACGGATCCGCAGCGCCTCGCGACACAGGCGCGAGCCGACTTTGAAAACCGCCTGGCGCTCCAGTTCAACGCCAGCGAATTCTCCGTCGCTTGCATCGCAGCGCCGATCCGCAACGAGGAGGGCGCCTGCGTCGCCACGATCTCCATCGTACTGCCGGACCGCAAGGCGGAGGAGCGGCAGGCCGAGCTCGGCCGTGCCGTCCAGACGGCAGCCGAGGCTGTGGAGCGCTCGCTCTGGCAGTAGGCCGCCCGAAGGCGCCGAGATGGATTGGGCAGGGGGCATCAGTATTTCAGACTCGCTCGCAGATCGCTTCGATCTCGACGGTGATGCTGTTCGGCAGCGAGGCGACGCCGAAGGCCGAGCGCGCATGCACCCCGGCCTCGCCGAACACCCGCGCGAGCAGGTTGGAGGCGCCGTCGACGACGAAGGGATGGCGCTCGAAATCGGGCGTCGCATTGACCAGTCCGAGCAGCTTGACGATGCCGCGCACCTTGTCGAGGCTGCCGCAGTGGCTGCGTAGCGCCGCCAGGATGTTGATCGCCGCTAGCTCGGCATGGCCGCGGGCGGCCTCGGCGTCGATGTCGGCGCCGACCTTGCCGCGCATCGTCCGCCCATCCTCCAGGATCGGCCCCTGGCCGGAAACATAGAGCAGGCCGCCGACCTCGCGGACATTGGTGAAGGCCCCGATCGGGCGCTGCGCCGCCGGCAGGACGATGCCGACAGCGACGAGCCGCTCTTCGGGAGTTGCAGCGTCACGGGCAGGCGAGAAGTCGATTGATTTCATGAGTCCGTCAAAGGTTGATGCAGTGGGCGATCCGCTCCGGCCCGACGGGCACGGGCGGGGGGAAGGCGTCGGCGCAGGCAGGTAGAACGCGCGGGCAGCGCGTGCGGAAGACGCAGCCGGACGGCGGGTCGAGTGGGCTCGGGATCGAACCTTCCAGCACGTCGCGTTGCCGGGTCGCGGCCGGATCGGGCTGCGGCACGGCAGATAGCAGCGCCCGGGTGTAAGGGTGCGCCGGCTGGCGCACAAGCGGCCGCGCTGGACCGTTTTCGATGACCCGGCCGAGATACATCACCGCGATCCGGTCGCAGAGGTAGTCCACCACGCTGAGATCATGGGCGATGAACAGCATCGTCAGACGACGTTTCACCCTGAGGTCGAGGAGGAGATTGAGGATCTGCGCTTGGATCGACACGTCGAGGGCCGAGACGCTCTCGTCGGCGACGATGAAGTCCGGCTCCAGCGCCAGCGCCCGGGCAATGCCGATCCGCTGGCGCTGGCCGCCGGAGAACTCGTGCGGGTAGCGCGGCATCTGGTCGGCCGACAGGCCGACCTCCTCGAGCAGCGCCGCCACCCGGTCCCGCCGGTCGCGCCGCGTTCCGATGCCGTGCGCCCGAAGTCCCTCCGCGACGATATGCTCGACCTTGAGGCGCGGGTTCAGCGACGACACCGGATCCTGGAAGATGATCTGCATGCGCCTGCGCATCGCCGTCATCTCGCGCGCCGACAGGGCGGTGAGTTCGATGCCGTCGAAGCGGATCGAGCCGGAGGTGGGCTGGATCAGCCGCAAGAGCGTGCGCCCGAAGGTGGTCTTACCCGAGCCGCTCTCGCCGACGAGGCCGGTGATCGAGCCCCGAGCGATGTCGAGCGAGACGTCCTCCACGGCGTGGATGGTGCCTCGCGGCGTCTGGAATCGCTTGGTGAGGTTGCAGATCCGCAGCAGCGGTTCGGCTGTGGTTGCCGACTGCGGGCTTGGCGCGCTCGCCTCCAGCGTGGTTTCGCTAGGCATGGGCAAGCACCTCCTCGGCGCGGATGCAGGCGGCGCGGTGGCTCGCCAGCACCTCGCGCAGATGCACCGGCTCGTCGCAGGGCGGGATCGCCAGCGGGCAGCGTGGCGCGAAGGCGCAGCCGGGCGGCAGCGCGGTCAGCGGCGGCACCGCGCCGGGGATCGCCTGCAGCCGCTCACCCTCCGGTCGGTCGGTGCGCGGGATCGAGGCGAGGAGGCCGCGCGTATAAGGGTGCGCCGGCTTGCGGAAGAGATCGGAGACCGGCGCCTGCTCGATGATCGCGCCGGCGTACATCACCGCAACGTCATCGGCCACTTCGGCGACGACCCCCATATCGTGGGTGATGAACAGGATCGACATGCCCATCTCGCGTTGCAGACGGCGCATCAGGTCGAGGATCTGCGCCTGCACGGTTACGTCCAGCGCCGTGGTCGGCTCGTCGGCGATCAGGAGCTGCGGCGCGCAGACGAGCGCGAGCGCGATCATCACCCGCTGTCGCATGCCGCCGGACAACTCGTGCGGATAGCTGCCCAGCCGGCTCGCCGCAGCCGGGATCTCTACCAGCTCGAGCATCTCGACCACCCGGCGCCGGCGCGCCGCCGCGTCGAGGTCGGCGTGCAGGAGCAACATCTCGCCGATCTGGTCGCCGACCGTGAAGAGCGGATTCAGCGAAGACATCGGCTCCTGAAAGATCATCGCGATCTCGCGACCGCGCACGGCGCGGAAGTCCTTCGGCCGCAGCGTCGTGAGGTCGAGGGCCCCGCCGGCGCGGGTGCGGTAGCGCGCCGCCCCGCCGGTCACCTGTCCGTTCGGCGGCAAAAGGCCGAGCAGCGCAAGCGAGGTAACCGACTTGCCCGACCCGCTTTCGCCAACGAGCGCAAGCGTGCGGCCCGCCGCCAGGCTGATGCTGACGTCGCGCAGCGCCGTAACCGCGCCGCGCCCGGAGCGGAAGGCGACGCGCAGCGCCTCGACCGACAGGATCGGCGCTTCCGTCATGTCCGGCGCGCCGCCTCCTGCAGGCTGGCGCCGATCACCGTGCTGCGCGGCTCGATCATGCGGTCGAGGCGCAGGTGGTTGCCCATGGCGTCGGTCGCGTCGATCGCCGCGTCGACGACGTCGAACAGCGTGAAGTCCGCCTTCGCGCCGGTCTCGATACCGGTGGCGAGGCCGAGCACCGAGCGCGGCCGACGGGTGATCGCCGGGATGCACTCCTCGAGCGGCAGGCCCACGGCCAGAAGCTTGGCGACGGTGGTGGCGAGATCGTGGACGGGACCTTCGATGTTGTGCAGGTGCAGGTCGGTCGAGATCGACCACGGCTTCAACCCCCGCTCGAGCGCCTTGCGGGCAACGCCGAAGTCGAAGGAGGCCGCGCCATGGCCGATGTCCATGCGCACGCCTTCGCCTGCGAGGCGGATCGCGTGTTGCCACAGCGCCTCGGTGTCGGCGATCGAGCCCGCCTTCTTGCCATTGAAGCAGTGGGTGACGATGTCGCCTTCGGTGAGGATGTCGAAGACCTCCTCGATCAGCGGCGGCGGCTCGCCGACATGCACCATCAGTGGCAGGCCGGCGATCTCGGCGACGCGCTTGGCGATCTTGGCGGGCGTGATGCCCCAGGCGCCGACGATGACGCCGGAGGCGCGCACCTTGACGCCACAGATCACGTCCCGGTTCCTCTCGATCGCCGCCAGGGTGCGGTCGACGTCGATCGAACGCATGTCGATCAGCTCCGGCACGCGGTTGCAGGCGACGAGACCGATCGAGCCGATGTTGAGAAAGGCGCGGACGGTCTCGGCCGCCGGCTGAATGACGTACTCCCTGAGACCGTGAAAGGTGGCCTCCCCGGCGCTGCCGGCATCGGCCATGGCGGTGACGCCGGTGCCGCGGCCGGCTTCCGCGGCGCGCACCGAAATGTCGGTGCCGCCGTGCCAGACATGGACGTGGAGGTCGCACCAGCCGGACGACAGGTAGCTGCCGCGGCAGTCGACGGTCGCCGCGCCGGCCGGCGCGCTGGCGGCGAGCCGTCCGTCGTCGCCGACATGAAGCGCGGCGGGTGCCGTCTCGAAGCCGATCGGGCGGAAGTTGGTCAGCGTGAAAGCCATTGTCTCAGACGTCCTTGGCAAGGCGGGGGTCGAGCGCGTCGCGCAGGCCGTCGCCGATCAGCTGCAGGCTGAGGACGGCGAGCGAGATGGCGATGCCTGGAAACAGGATGAGGTAGAGGGCCTGGTCGATGTATTGCCGCCCCTCGTTGATCATGGTGCCCCAGGTCGGAATCGAAGGGTCGACGCCGACGCCGAGGAAGGAGAGCCCGGCTTCGGCCAGCATGGCGTAGGCGAAGATGAAGGTGGCCTGCACGGTGACCGGCGAGACGATGTTCGGCAGGATGTGCCAGATCATGATCGAGAGGTCGGACGAGCCGAGCGCCCGCCCCGCTTCGACGAAGGGCAGCTCGCGGATCACCAGCGTCGCAGCCCTTACGATGCGGGCGATGCGCGGCGTGTAGACGATCGAGAGCGCCAGGACGACGTTGGCGACGGAACCGCCGAGGACAGCGACGAGCGCGATCGCCAGCAGGATGTCCGGGAAGGCCATCATCGCGTCGATGAGCCGCGACAGCGGCGCGTCGAGCCGCCGGAAGAAACCGGCGGCCAGGCCGATCACGATGCCCGCCGCGGTCGAGACGAGGGCGGTGCCGAGCCCGATCAGCAGCGAGATGCGGCCTGCGTAGAGCAGCCGCGACAGGACGTCCCGGCCGAAGGCGTCGGCGCCGAGAAGATAGTGGCCGAGCGGCGGCGACAGTCGGGCGCGCACCGACATCCGGGCGGGGCTTGCGGGCGCGATCCAGGGCGCGAGGAGGGCGGCGAGGAGGATCACGCTGAAGATCACGAGAGCGACGAGCACCGCCCGACGCTGCACGAGGTTGCGCAGCAGACCCGGATCCTCCGACATCGCGGCGGCGGCCATCAGTAGCGCACCCGTCGGTCGATCAGGAGGTAGAGGAGGTCCACGGCGAGGTTGACCAGGATGTAGAGCGTCGCCACCACGATCAGCGTGCCCTGGATCACCGGATAGTCCCGCCGCAGGACCGCGCCGACGACGAGGTTGCCCATCCCGGGGATGTTGAAGACGCGCTCGGTTACCACCGCGCCGGAGACAAGGAGGGCGAAGGTCAAGCCGATCACCGTGACGATCGGGATCGCGGCGTTCTTCAGCGCGTGCCGCAGCACCACCCGGGCCTCCGACATACCCTTGGAGCGGGCGGTGCGGATGAAGTCCTCGCCGAGCACGTCCAGCATCGAGGCGCGGCTGAAGCGCAGGATCAGTGCGGAATTGACGATGCCGAGCACGATCGAGGGCAGGATCAGGTAGCCCATCCGGTCCAGGTAGGAGGCCTCAGGGCCGCCATAGCCGGAGGCGGGGAACCAGCCGAGGTCGGTGGCGAACCAGCGCTGGAGGATGAGGCCGGTCCAGAAGGACGGCACCGAGGCGGCGAGCATGGCGGCGGAAACGGCGGTCTGGTCGGCGACGGTGCCGCGCCGATAGGCGACGAAAATGCCGATCGGCACGGCGATCACCACCGCGAACATCAGGGAGAACAAGGCCAGGAAGGTCGTAGGCTCGGCCCGGTGGGCAAGCACCGACAGGACCGGCTGGTCGAAGAAGAGGGAGCGGCCGAGATCGCCGCGCAAGGCATGGCCGATGAAGGTGGCGTACTGGACGAGGATCGGCTGGTCGAGACCGAGGCGAGCCCGCAGCGCGGCCGTTTCTGCCGGCGTCGCGTCCGGCCCGAGCATCAGCGCGGCCGGATCACCGGGGGCAAGGCGCACCAGGACGAAGGCGATGGTGAGCACCAGGAACACCACCACCACCATGCCGAACAGGCGCTTCAGGATGTAGTTGCGCATCGGGGACTGCCGGAGGAGAACAAGGCCGCCGCGGCCTTGGAACCGCGACGGGAGCTGTCAGTCAGGTGGCGTTGCCGCCCCGGACTACTTCTTTGCCGCGTTCCAGAAATACGGCCACGGGGAGGGGTCGACGCCCTCGAGCGACTTCGCTTCGCCGAGCAGGGCATTGAAGTTGCCGACCTTGATGAAGCCGACGTCCTCGTAGTTCTTCTTCTGCAGTTCGGCGAAGATCGCCTTGCGCTTCTCGGGGTCGGTCTCGGAAACGAAGGCGTCGGCCAGCTTGTCCTTCTCCGGCTCGGACCAGCCGACGCGCGAGGAGGCGAACCACATGTCGGTCAGCGCCGGTTCCGGCAGGAAGGGCGAGTGGGAGATGTAGATGTCCCACAGACTCGGATCGTCGCGGCGCTGGCCGAGCGTCGCCCAGTCGACGACGTCCATCTGCACCTTGAAGCCAGCCGCCTCCAGCGCCTGCTTGGCCACCTCGGCCATCTTGTAGTGGAATTCGTACTGGCGCGAGGTGAGGATGCGCAGCGGCGTGCCGTCATAGCCCGCCTCCTCCAGAAGTTCGCCGGCGTTGTCCGGGTCGTTCTGGTCGTAGAGTTCGGTGCCGGCGTCGGTGTTCCAGGCCCAGCCCTGCGGATACATGGCTCCGTCGACCTTGAAGAACTTGTCGTTGCCAAAGGCCGCGAAGAGCATGTCGTCGAAGGGCAGGGCGGTGAGAAGCGCCTGGCGGATCTTCTGGTTGCTAAGAAGGCCCGCCTTGTGGTTGATCGCCCAGATCGGCCAGCCGAAGGGCTCGAGCAGCACGGGCTTTGCCTTGTCGCTGGACGCGACGCGGTCGTAGCTTTCCGCCGGCAGTGAATCAGCGAAGTCAAACTGGCCGGAGAGCAGGCCCTCGACGCGTGTGTTGGGATCGGGAACCGGCACGAAGCGGATCTCGTCCGGAACCTGCCCGCGCTTGCCCGAACCGCCGTTGGCAGGCTCGTCGCGCGGCACGAACCCGTCGAAACGGACCAGTTGCAGGTACTGGTCCGGCACGTGCTCGCCGTACTTGTAGGGGCCGGTGCCGACCACTTCGGCGATCTGGCCGTCGCCCTGCGGCAGGATCTCCTCCGGATAGATCGCGGCGGCCGAATTGGAGAAGGCGAGGAGGGAGAGCAGCGGCGCGTATGGGCTGCTCATCTTGATCTCGATCTCGTACATTCCCTTTGCGGTGACCGACTTCACCTTGTCGGCGACCACCTTGCCGCGCGAGGCGACCTTCAGCCAGCGCTGCAGCGAGGCGACCACGTCGGCCGAGTCCATCGCCGAGCCGTCGGAGAAGCTGATCCCCTCGCGCAGCTTGATGTCATAGGTCTTGCCGTCGTCGGCGATCGTCGGAAGATCCTCGGCGAGAAGCGGCGCCACGGCCCAGGAGCTGTCGAAGGTGTAGAGGGTTTCGACCACGTGCTGGGTGACGATCGAGACCACGTCCTTGGTGGAGACCATGGGATCGAGCGTGTCGGGCTCGCCGATGATGGCGACGTTGATGACCTCGTTGGCGGTGGCCGGCAGAGCGGCCGAGGCGAGCGCCGCGGCGAGGACGAGGGACAGGCAGTTCTTCATCGGCATATTCCCCTATTATGTATCAACCTCCATAATTACAGATGTTGTTCGCAGGGGAAGCGTCCTGTCAAGCGGCAGCAGGATTTCGCAGGCGAGAGACCTGCTGGCGCGCTTGCCTAGCCTCTTAATCGCGTTGAACGCCGGCTCCGCTCATACGATGCTGACCGCTTCCCTTCCGAGCCCGCCGCCGCCGGCGATCCATGGCACCGGTCATTCTCGAACAGGGCTATCCGCGCGCGGAATTTGTGTCCGTTCAGCATCGTGCGCAACTCGTCCAACGTGATGTCAGACTGCTTCTCGATGGCAGCGTGGATGTGCCCCGCATGGTCCTTGATCTTGCCGGAGCGACGATCGCCACCTTGCGGCTGTGCAGCCGGCGTGCCGTGCTGAAGCGCCAGCTGCCGCCAGCGGATCGCAGGCAGGCTTAATCAGAAAACCTGCTTCGTGTGAATCCTCACCGACTCGCATTGGGCGAAGACCGCCCTAAGCTGCCGCCTCCGGGCCGTCGAGCCCGTCGGCGAGCATCCGCAGCAGCCTGCTCAAGTCGTCGAAGTCCTGCCGGCTCCAGTCGGCGAACAGCGCCTGCGCCATCCGTTCGCGCGCGGCGTCGACCGCGTCGGTCGCGGTCCTGCCTTGCGGCGTGATGATCGCCTCGCGAACTCGCCTGTCGGTCGTGCCCGCCCGGCGGGTGACGAGGCCGAGTTCGTCGAGGCGCGCGACCTGGCGGCTGACCGTGGTGTAGTCGCGCCCGACCCGGCTGGCGAGGTCGACGACGCCGATCGGCCCGAGCCGCTCCACCAGCACCAGGAGCGGGAACAGCGCGCGTTCAAGGCTCAGCCCCGCCGCAGCGAGCATCTGTTCGTCGCGCTCGGGCCGGTTCATCTCGCTGACGATGTCGATCAGCGAGCGGTGCAGGTCGGGAAGGTTTTCCCGAATATGTGCGCTCTGCACTTTGTTTATTGACACGCCGATGCTCCTCCAGGTATGTATGTATCGTACACACAAGGAGGCTCAAATGGAAGGTGGTACAACCCAAGTCCTGATCGTCGGCGCGGGCGCCGCGGGCCTGACGCTGGGGATCGACTTGGCGCGACGCGGCGTCTCGTTCCGCCTGGTCGAGAAGCTGCCTGAGCCGTTCCACGGCTCGCGCGGCAAGGGCATCCAGCCGCGCAGCCAGGAGATCTTCGAGGACCTGGGCGTGCTCGACCGGCTGGTCGCGATCGGGGGAGAGTATCCGCCGCAGCGCGAATACCGCGCCGACGGCAGCTACGAGGAGAGTTTCGTGGTGGAGCCGGTCGCACCGACCCCGGACGAGCCCTACCATATCCCGCTCCTGGTGCCGCAGTTCCTGACCGAGCGCGTGCTGCGCGAGCGGCTGGCCGAGCTGGGCGGGGCGGTCGAGTATGGCGTCGAGCTGCTCGGCTTTGAGCAAGACGCGGACGGCGTGACCGCCCGGCTCGCGACGGCCGAGGGCGAGGAGACGGTCCGGGCACGCCTCCTGGTCGGCACCGACGGTGGGCGCAGCTTCGTGCGCCGCTCGCTCGTCATCGCGTTCCCGGGCAGGACGCTGGCCGTGCGCGCGGTCGTCGCCGACGTGACACTGACCGGCGTCGGCCGCGACGCGTGGCATCGCTGGAACGAGGGCGACATGGCGCGCCAGATGTCGCTCTGCCCGCTGCCGGGCACGGCGATGTTCCAGGTGCAGGCGCCCGTCCCGCTCGAGGGCGATGTCGACGTCTCGGCCGAGGGACTCACCCGGATGATCCAGGAGCGCACCGGCCGTAGCGACATTGTCGTCCAGTCGGTGTCCTGGGGTTCGGCCTACAGCATGAACGCGCGCCTGGCCGACCGCTACCGCAATGGCCGCATCTTCCTGGCAGGTGATGCGGCCCACACCCATCCGCCGACGGGTGGCCAGGGGCTGAACACCAGCGTGCAGGATGCCTACAATCTCGGCTGGAAGATCGCCGCGGTGCTGGGCGGCGCGCCGCCCGACCTGCTCGACACTTACGAGGAGGAGCGCCGGCCGGTCGCGGCACAGATGCTGGGGCTCGCCACCAGGCTCCTCGACGCCGCCAAGGAGGGCATCATCCGTCGCGGCCGCGAGGTCCACCAGCTCGACATCGGTTACCCGGGCTCGCGGCTCGCGGTCGAGGCGCCCGAGCGGTCGGGCGGCATCCTAGCGGGCGACCGCGCGCCGGACGCGTCGCTGACCGGCGCGGCAGGCCAGCCGGTGCGGCTGTTCCAGCTGCTGACGGGACCTCACTGGACGCTGGTCGGCTATGATACCGCGCGGGATGCCGGCCCCGCAGCGGCCAAGGGCGTCCGGGTCGTGCGAATCGGCGCCGACGGCGACCTGCGCGACGATGCCGGGCATTTCGCCGCCGCCTACGGTCTGAAGCGCGGCAGCTGGATGCTGATCCGGCCCGACGGCTATGTCGGTGCCATCGTGGAGGCGGGCGAGATGGACGCCCTCGACAGCTATCGGAACGATGTGGGGCTGGGGGCTCGCGCGGTGCGCCGGCAGTAGCCGGCAGTAGCCGGCGCTGGACGCGGAGCCCGAACCAATTACGGCGGGGGCGCGTCGAGATGCCGGGCCCTGGCTCCCTACCGTTGGCGCTGGCGGCCGCCGCTGCCATGTCCTGGTTTGCGCGGCGGAGCGGCGGTCCGTCATGGCTTGAACTGGCGGTCGAGCTCCCCTTGCCCAGCAGCCGAATGCTCGCATTCGGCGAAAGGGGCCAAGGCAAAACACGTTGATGCCTCACGCAGGTTCGCCTGGCGAAGCTCGCGGACCTCACGCTTGAGCGCCTTGATCGGGTCGCGCTCCTCGCTCGTCTGCCCGGCGCGCACGCCCCGATCACGCTCGGCCTGACGCACCCACTTGCGCAGCGTCTCACCGGAGCAGCCGATCTTCGCCGCGATGGAGGCAATCGCCTCCCACTGCAAGCATAGTCCCTCTGATGCTCTCAAACCATTGGGACAGCCCGCTCACGGACCTCCGTCGAATATCTCTTCGATGTCGCTTTCGTCATGACGACCCAACTCTCTCTCAGAAATTGAGGTCTCCGGAAAGCCGGTGCGGTTCACAAGGGCTCAATGCCCGGCGCCGCTATGTTATGACCACCGATAACGAGCCCGAGCAGCCAATCTTCCGGGAAAACCCTAGTTCCCATCAAAGGGCGCCTGCCGGAGAAGGTGAAGGTGGCGCTCATGTCCTGCAAGAACCAAGGTTGCGCGAAACTTACCCGCGTATCGCGTCCATATTTATCTATCTGTTAAAATGTGGTTAAACATATCCAGAGAGTACACAAGAGTTTCCAACTGATGTCTGCGGGCTAACGCGTAATCGCATGATGTGGGGAATTGCAGATGGCTTCTGTCTTGGCTGTAGGATCGCTTAAAACTGCTGGAAGCACAACTCTGGCCCTCACTCTAGCGAGTGTTGCCGCGGCCGCAGAAATTCCCGTGATTCTGGTGGATGGTGCACGTGACGCTGATCTTCTTACTTGGTCCGCTCTTGCAGGTCGTCCAAGTCTTATAACGGTGGAGCGCGTGGGAGACGTCGGTGCAATGGAACGGCTGGTAAGAGCGGGTCGCCGCGACGGCAGCCTGATGATACTGGACTGCGGCGACAGAGCCGACTTCATCAAAGCGGGCGCTCGCCTGTCAGACCGGGCGATCATTCCCCTTCGCTTCTCACCGCTCTCGGCTTATGCGGCTCTTGCAACCGAGATGCTGTTGGCGTCAGACGCCAAGCACGGTCGGCGCGGTCGTGACTGGTGCCTAGCGGCTAGTGCAGTGGCCACGATCCCGAGTCGTGTCGCTCGTGCTGTAGAGGCTATCGTCTCGCAGAGCGTTGCCTCCAAGATCAGCATCGGCTTAACGTCGCGTGCCGCCTACGAAGCTCCTTTTATTCACGGTGGGACAATCTTTACCCTTGAGGATATCAAGGCACCGGGCCTTGATCGAAGCCGTGCCGAAGCAGCTTGTTTTGCTTATGAAGTTGGGATACTCGGGCGCATCCCTCGGTCCGCGATCAACTCCTACGTTCTGCTGCGCGCTGCCGCTTGAGGCCTGCACGGGCTTGCCGCCGCCCATTTACACTTTGTGCAAGCAGAGTATCAGGGTTGTCGTGCACCGGCTTCACTGGCGACTTCAGCAGTATCTACGGACCGGCGTCATGTCGATATCAACGAGCACGCATAGGACCCGGCGCCGACGGCCGGGCCCTAAGGTTGCGGATCAGAATGTGGATTTGATGTCGTCGCGCATCGCTTGAGCTTGGCCTACGGAGCGGGAATACTGCTCCCAGGCTGAGCGCACCCAAAGGAGGTTCGCACTCAGCGCCTCAGCGATGCTCTCCAGCTGATCGAGAGCCCGCTGGTTCTTCGTGAACTGTGTGGCCAGATCCGTTGCCGCCTCACCGTTCTTAATTCCGTCGATCAAGGCTTTCACCACCCGACCACTCTCCTGCACTTCCGGCAGGACACGAGCAAGCGCGCTGTAGAGTTTGTCCCGCTCGTTTTCTGCCGTCTCAAGCTGCGGCCTCTGCTGCTCCATCACACGCAGCATGCTCTTCCAGTCTCGAAGGCGACGGTCAATGTCTTCGCTGACAGTGTTAAAAGCTGCTCCGTGTCGGCGTGCTGGACGATCTAGTCCTGCGGGCACTGCCGTGCCGACGCTGCGAACGCGGTTGCGAGTTGGCTCTTGATTGAACGCTCTCGACAGTTCCCTCTCGAGCGAAGCTTCGGTGACAATGTCAAGTTCGTCTGCGGTAGCGGTCGGCATTTCACTCTCCTAGCCATTCCGATGCCCCAGTAAGTATCTGTAATCGCCGGAAGGTCTAGCGGATTGCTAATAAATGGTTAAATATCAGATGCTAACAATTTTATACAACGTCGTTGATTATGCATCCGTTGAAGGCCCTCGCTGCGGCGATTCCGAAAGTGCGAGAACAGCGGCCATCACCTCATCGAGATCTCGCTGTAGGCCGCTAAACTGATCGCGCGGCAAGATCACGTGTGCCTCACTTATTACACTTAGAACCTGCTCAGCGATCGTTGCCGTAGGCTGATAAGCGAACACGCCCCGTAGGATGATCCCAGAAATCCTCTCGATAAGATCATCCTCCAATGTTCAAGTCCTGGTCTTGAGGGAACAGCTAATTGCGGCTCAGCTTTAGTGCTTCACGCTTCAGGATTTCAACCTCGGCCGTTACCGCGCTAGCTCTCACCACTGCGGCCTGCGCTACCAGACCCCAACGCATGTAGTCGGCTGTCAGCAGCCAGAGCCTCGCGGCAGCCCCGGCCAGAGCCGCCGCGTCATCGGTGGTGTCCAGCTCATCTCGCATGTGTTTGTCCCCAAAAATCAACACGCCCTGTTTACCATCGAAAATTCCGCAGTCGCAGGGGTGCAGAAAATTATCACGTGGATAACTCAGGCGCCGGGTGAGCTGTCTGTCTGCCGCCAGCAGAGTTAACCACTTACTAATTTGGACGTGGAACGTTTCGGAGATCCCGTCATATGTAAGTTGCACAAGCTGAAACTTATGCAGTCGGAGTAGTGTAATGAGTATCTCTGAAATGGATGGTGCCAATCCCGAAGCAGCTGACGCTGTGGCCGCTGAACCCGCCCGAGTGAGTTCCCCTCCTGCGCATCAGGTACGCCCGGCCATTCGGCCGCCCGCAGTCTCAGGCGAGGCGCTGACGCGTTTGCCGCAGCGCATTCCCGGCGGTTTCCGCTCGGTGAAGGACGACTTGGATCGTAGAGCGCGAGACTGGAAGAATATGGTCCGACTTCTGGAACAGCTTCGGCCGCAGCTTGAGATCGCGGAGTCTGAGCGGGACAAGTTGTACTCGAAGTTGGGTCGCGTCGTTGCGCAGGCCGAAGAGAGTGGAAAGGTGCTGCGGAGTGCGCTCGAAAGCACGAAGGCGGGAGAGGCGCCGGGCGACATCTCTAACCTGTTCGCCAAGAACCTTGCCGGCCTTGAGGAGCTTGAAAACGTCGCCGAAAATCTTACGTCTAACGTGCTTTGGGTCCGGGCAACTTGGGAACAGTACGCTCAGACTGTTCTAGAAGCGCAGAAGCTGCGCGATGAGCTGCAACGTGGCTGAAGCGGAGCGTCGCGCTCGACGCATCTGATTCGACCGAGCTGCGGGATCAAGTAAAGATATCGCCGCTCCAGCTCTTGTTCTGGAGCGGCGGGCGGTGATCGCCGTTTGGATACGCTCGGTGCTCGGGATCTTGGCTAATGTTCAGTCTTCGGTCATTAGTGTCAGGTGATTATTATATGAGCGGATATGACGCTGCCCGGTAATCGTCGTGAACGACGCCAACGCCATCGTCGAAGCCACGGTCGCGGGCGGCGGCATCGTCTGGCCCCGTCGTGGCACGGCGCTGGCCATGCGCGCCGGCGCACTCGTCCCGTGTGGTCGACTGCCAAGGCTAGGTGATGGCGATTTCGCTGGTGTGACGAGAGGGTGCGGGAACCCAGCACATCGATGAGGTCATCGCCTTCCTGAAGGCCAATCGGTCGTCCTTCTTTGAGGACCGCGGCCGCCGCGGCGAAGCTTCGTGCCCCTCGAATGCTAGGGCAGCCGTCTGCTCAGCTTTCTTGTAACGTGCAGACCTGCCGCTGAGTTTTCCCTTCACCTGGAATTAGAGTCGCCTTGATTGAAGGATGGCCAGATGAAGCGGAAGCGGTTTCCAAAAGAATAGGTCTTCGGGCCGAATGCGAGAGTGCTTGGAATGCGCAGCGGCAGGTGCGTGCCGTGTGCATCACCGTTCCCGCGGTCACCGAGGTCTGCCTTCGGCCGCCTGGCTCCTCGCCCTTTCTCGCGCACTGGAACAGCCACGGCCGCATCTCAAGGCGCCAGCCCTGCGTGAGCCGCAGTGCGGGCAGGCGAAGCGGTCGGGCCACCGCGTTCGCGCAAGGTGCTCGGCCCATGCGGCGTCGTCCGGGAACGTTGCCATGAAACGCTTGATCGACGGCGGTTTGTCCTTCTTCCGACGAGTCGGGAACAGGGCCTCACACATGCCAGGACCGTAGGCGACGGCGTCAAGCCCATCACGCGGCTTTCCGAGGTATGGTTAGCCGCTTGGCGAGGCTGACAGCAGTGTTCATCACAATAATTTTGCAGGATTTCTTTTTATAAGATCTCCGCTTTCCATATTTCGAGAACGTGTTTCCGTTTCGTTAAAACGATTCACCTATGTTCAGGGTGCCGGATCACCAAAGCCGATCGCGTGAACGGTTGTTTCTTGTCATGGTCGGCGGAGCGTCAGTGCAATGCTCAACTTCATGAACTCGGACCCGGCGAACGTCCTTGCAGCGTTCGGCCAGTCGCTGGCGATCATCGAGTTCACCCCCGACGGCAAGATCCTGTCGGCGAACGAGAACTTCTGCCGCGCGATGGGCTACGACCTCCGCGAGATTGTCGGCCAGCACCATCGCATGTTTGCGGAGCTGGCCTACGCCCAGTCGCCCGAATACCAAGCGTTCTGGGCCCGCCTCGGATCAGGTGAGTTCGTCGCCGGCGAGTTCAAGCGCTTGGCGAAGGGCGGACGTGAGGTCTGGATCCAGGCTTCCTACAACGCGGTCAAGGCCGGCTCCGGCAAGGTGTACAAGGTCGTGAAAATCGCCTCCGACATCACGGCGGCGAAGCGAACGGCGCTCGAGGCGATCGGCAAGCTGAGCGCGGTTTCGCGCGCCCAGGCGACGATCGAGTTCACGGTCGACGGCACGATCCTGGCGGCCAACGAGAACTTCCTCAACGCCGTCGGCTACAGCCTCGACGAGATCCGCGGCCGGCACCACCGGATATTCATGGATCCGACGGAGGCGCAGTCCCCCGCCTATGCCGAGTTCTGGAGCCGGCTCGGCCGCGGCGAATTCATCGCGGACGAGTTCCGCCGGATCGGCAAGGGCGGCCGGGAGATCCACATCCAGGCGTCCTACAACCCAATCTTCGACGAGAACGATCGCGTCATCAAGGTGGTGAAGTTCGCAACTGACATCACCGCCCGCGTCGCCGCGGTCCAGCAACTGGGCGCATCCCTGCGGCACCTGGCCGGGGGCGACCTGCAACAGCGGATCGACAGGGCGATGACGCCGGCGCTGGAGCCGCTGCGAACGAACTTTAACGACTCGGTCGCGCAACTGGAGGAAACCATCAGCGCGATCGTTGGGGCGGTCGGAAAGATGCGGGACGGCTTGAACGAGATCACGGTTGCGGCGGGCGACCTGTCGCAGCGCACCGAGCAGCAGGCGGCGAGCCTTGAGGAAACGGTCGCGGCTTTGTCTCAAGTCACCCACGGTGTCAACCTGACGGCGCAGCGTGCTGACGACGCCCGCGCGGTCGCTACCGTCGCCCAGAACGAGGCGGAAAGGGGCGGTACGGTGGTCGCGGAGGCGATCGAAGCCATGAGTGACATCGAGGCGTCCTCTGACAAGATCGGCAAGATCATCGGGGTGATCGACGAGATCGCGTTCCAGACTAACCTTCTGGCGCTGAATGCTGGGGTGGAGGCCGCGCGGGCCGGCGAGGCGGGACGGGGCTTCGCCGTGGTCGCGCAGGAAGTGCGAGGCCTCGCCCATCGCTCGGCGGAAGCGGCCAAGGAGATCAAGGACCTGATCGCCATGTCCAGCCAGCAGGTCGCCCAGGGCGTCAGTCTCGTATCGGCATCCGGCCAGAGCCTCGAGCAGATCGTCGGTCAGGTTAGCAGCGTCGCGAGGCTGATCGCCGAGATGGCGCATTCGGCGCGCGAGGAAGCGGTCAGCCTGAAGGAGGTCTCCGTCGCCGCCGACCAGATGGACAAGATGACCCAGCAGAACGCCGCGATGGTCGAGGAGACGACGGCCGCCGCGCAGTCGCTGCTCGGCGAAACGCAGGAACTGGAGGAGCTGACGGGCAAGTTCAAGACCGGGGGACAGGCGCGAACCCATGCTCGCGAAAGCTCCGCGCAGCGCGCACCTGCCGTCCAGACCGGTTCCGCGCGCCCGGCGCAGGTGGTGCAACTGCGGACGATCAGGACCGCCGGCGGGGCCACCAGTCCGGTGCAGGTCCGAAGCGAGTGGAAGGAGTTGTGAGGCTCCAAATCGAGCCGAAGAAAAGCGCCTCGCCCGCGGGCGCGGTTGGAGCCGGGGAGTAGACGCCCCCGGATGCGACAGGCATCTCGTGGCCCCTGTCCCCGCGTGCTCCGACGTCTCGACCGTGTCGGGACCCTGCTGAGGCAGCCGGCTCCATCGCAGGCTTACGCTGCGACTGCGGCTTTTGCGTTGCGCGGGACTGCCGTCGCGGATCGCCGGACCCGCCGACCGAACGAGCCGGGCCGGGCCGGGCCGGGCCGGGACGACCTTGCTCGCTGCGACGCCGGCGATACAAGTCGGCTGACGTTGCCCCCAAGAATTATTCAGCCGAGAGATCGTTTCCGGCGGGTGGGGTGGCCTCACGGGCGGGATGAGCGACGGGCGGCGGCGCGGAGCCATTCAATGAGCGCAGCGCCAGAGCCCGTCGCGGTTTGATGGTTGCGGCAAACTCCGCCGGAGTGCTCCAGCGGAGCTGCGAGTGCGGACGCGCCGTGTTGTAGCCGGCGCGCCGGAACGCCAGCATTGCCGGGGGGTTGAGACGCGAACAGCGTCTCGTTGAGAGGTTCGTCGCGCAAGCGGCCGTTGAAGCTCTCGATGAAGCCGTTCTGCATGGGCTTCCCGGTGCGATGTCGTGCCATTCGACTCGGCTCCTGTCAGGCCAGGCGAGGATGGCGTTCGAGGTGAATTCGCTGCCGTTGTCGCTAACGATCATCTTGGGCCTGCCATACTCGGCCACCAGCCGATCCAGTTTGCGGGCTACGCGGACACCGGACAGCGAGGTGTCGGCGACCAGCGCCAGATTCTCGCGCGTACAGTCATCGACGATGGTGAGGATCCGGAAGCGACGGCCATCCTCGAGCTGGTCAGAGACGAAGTCCAGCGACCAGCGCCGGCCCGGCGCCAGCGGCACCAGCATCGGTGCCCGCGTGCCGATCGCCCGCTTGCGGGCGCCGCGGCGGCGCACCACAAGCCGCTCTTCCCGGTAGAGGCGGAACAGCTTCTTGTGGTTGACCCGATAGCCCTCGCGCCGGAGCAGGACATGCAGGCGCCGATACCCGAAACGCCGGCGCTCTCGGGCGAGAGCGGTCATCCGCTCGCGCAGATCCTGATCGTCGGGCCGGGGTGGACCGATAGCGGATCGTCATGCGGCAGCAGCCGACGGCTTTACACGCCCGCCGTTCGCTCATCTCGTGGCGCTGCATGAGATGCGCGACGGCCTTCCGCCTGGCAGTGGGCGTCACCACGTCTTTCCCAGGAGATCCTTCAAGGCGACGTTGTCGAGCATCGCTTCGGCCAGCATCCGCTTCAGCTTGGCGTTCTCGTCCTCCAGCGAGCGGAGCCGGCGGGCCTCGCTGACGTCCATCCCGCCGAACCTGGCCTTCCACTTGTAGATGCTGGCGTCGCTGACGCCGTGCTTGCGGCAGAGCTCGGCGACCGGCACACCGGCCTCCTGTTCCTTCAGGATGCCGATGATCTGCTCGTCGGAGAAACGACTGCGCTTCATGTCCTGGTCCTTGTCGATGGGCCAGAACGAACTTCAACTGGATCAAGCCGCGGGGGCAACGTCAGCCGGACCGATGAAGCGGAAGCGGTTCGCGGAAGAACAGATCATCCCGGTGCTCCGAGAGCACGAGGCGGCGCGAAGGCTGGCATTCGGAAAACGCCGTGACGAAGATCGGCAACGCGTCGGTCATCGGGACGATCGTGTCGGCCGCGTCGATCCCGAAACTGCCGTCCGCCAAGGCCACCTCGGCGGTGACGATGGCCGGGCGTAGGCGGACGGCCATCTCGACAGCCTCCCCCTCCGACCTTCGGAACGTCTATAGCCAGCCGCGAGCGATGGCATACCGAGCTCCGAGCGAGGCCAGCGTCTTCAATATAGGGACGGTCAGCACGCCGAAGGCAGCGAGGACCAGCCTTGCAGCGCCGTTGAACGCCTTGAACTTCCGGTCGGCGATGTGAGCCTGCACAGCAATCTGTACGGTCAGGTCCTCAAGGTAGCGGTCGGTAAACGTGACGTTTTCCAGAGGGAGGTAGCGTCCGCGGACGCGGTTGCCGTACTGCCGCGGCTCCATCTGCGCTATGTCCCCGAAGAAGAGCAAATTCTTCGCCCCGTCGTCATCACGGTGATGATGGTGGAGACGCCGGGGCAGCAGGGACGCCAGCGACACGAGGGCGGCCACACAGAGCAGCGGCAACGCGAACAGGAACGCCGTGTCGTAGCCTAGGGGTAGCGGGGTCTGGGCTCGCATGAAACCGATGATCGACCCGATCCAGACCGACGTGAACGTCAGGAGGGCGGCGTTCTTCGTTTCGGCGAACTTCACGAAGTCGATCATCCGTCCGTGGTGCGCGGACAGGATCCTCTCGTAGCTCTCTTGCTGGTCGTCGTTGGCCATGGTTCTCAGGCTGCCTCTCGGATGGCCTCGTGCACGGCCCGGGGCAACGGACACCCTTCGACCGAACCGCAGCAGAGATGGCCGCGCGCGGCGGCAAACTCGAAGAACTCCCGCTCGGCGGACGCCGAGCCCTCCAGCGACAGCGCCAGCGTCGCTAGGGCGGACGCATGGTCAGCGCAGGCGATGATCGGGAGCGGCTTGCCGTCTCGTCGGCCGCACGGGCAGCGGGACCGGAGGGTCAGGACCCGTCCTGTTTCGACGCCGACCGAGACCACGCGCTGCCCGTCAAGGAAAAGCCGGACCCGATTGTGGCCCGCATTGCTTGAACGCTTCGCGGACAGGCGACCCTCGTTAAGGGCGACGGCGAACCCACCGCCCAGAGCAACCGCCGCCCGCTCCGCCGACGCCTGCTGGCGCGCCGCTTCCGGCCCGTGGGCGCGGGCATCGCCTTTGCCCGGCCACCGTCGGAGGCTGTCGACCGCAATCTGGCGCCGCAGGAAGGTGAGGAGCTTGCCCCACCAGAGCACGACGTTGTCCTCCGTTGAGAACTCGAGCGTTTCCTCCTCCGCCCAGTGCAGGCAGAAGGATCCATCCACGTTGATGTGGCGCTCGGGGCAGTAGGCGGGCAAGAGGCGCGTCCCGTGCTCTCGGGCCCGGAGTGTGCCGCCAACCACCGACACCTCGATTCGGTATGTCGGAGCCAGTGCACCGGAGTCGAGCGTCGGCCGCACGGCGATCCGCACCCGACCCCGGTCCTCGGCCTCGACCACGCCGTCGTTGGCCTCGGCGACCTGCTTCACCAGGTCGAGGAGCGCCATCTTCAGACACCGTCCTCGGCATAAGGCCGGAACGTGGTCTCGGCGGCGCGGGCGGCGGCCGGGGTGGACAAGACAGCGCTGGCCGCACGGATGGCCTTTGCCGCGGCGTTGTTGTCGGCCTCAAGGCTCTCCATCACGACGTCGTAGGTCAGTCCGGGCTTCAGCCTGTTCACGCCGAACAGCGTACGCACCGATGCAGGCCCCGCGTCGTATGCTGCCTTCCCGATCGCGGTTTCGGACCCGTCGCACCGCTTCTGCTCGTTCTCGGCGCCGATGACGGTGCGCCCGATCGAGCAGCGGGTCCTTGAACCCTGGACGCCGAGCCGAGAGAGCGCGGTCTGGCCGAACTCGAATCCTATGGCGAGCCCCAGCTCGTCGATCTCCACCCCGGCGTCGGCGAGGCGCTCCAGCGCGAGGTCGAAGCTGCTCCGGAGGGCCCCTGCGCAGATCGCCCCCGTAGACACCGTCGCCGTCGCGTTTGTTGCGGCCGCCGTTCCCTCCAGCAGGTGGCCGTGGACGCAGTCGCCGATGAAACGGACGCGGCGCCCGCCGAAGTCCGACGTGAGCACGCGGTCGAGTTCGGCGCGGATCACGTGGAGGCAGCGGACGACGTCTTCGGGATCGTCGTCGATGTGGGCATCGACGTAGGCGGTGAAGTTGTTGATGTCAGCGTAGACTGAGACCGTCTCCATGCGTCGAGAGTTGCCGGGCGTGAGCGACGGGATGTCGAGATGCCGGATTGGCGGCGTTGTCCGCGAGAACACGAAGGACCCGATTGGGTAATCGTCATTGTCCTTCCGCCAACCCTTCACGATCGCGTCCTTCGACACCTCGAGGTTCGCGGCCTCGACCGAGGCGTCGATCTCGTCAGCGGTGAGGGCCGTGTCCGCGACGTCGTCCTCATCGAGCTCGTCCAGATCGATTGCGCGGCGGGCGTCGTTCGTTAGGTAGATGCCGACGGCACCGTCGCTAGACGCCAGCTTGGCGGCCATGTTGGCCGGCCGGCCGAGGAAGAGCGGTTCACGGTATCCGCTTCGGCCGTTATTGACGACCAAGGCTCGACCCGTGTCGATGCCGACGCGAACTTCGGCGTTCGGGATCTTTCCTTCGTCATCGCCTGTCTCGGAGAGGACGTCGGTGACGAGCTGCGCGATCGCGACAGCACGGTGCACCCGCGTCGCCTCGTCGGACTCGCCATACGGCTTTGCCACTACGGCATGAAGGCGCTGGCCGTGAAAGTCGACCCGACGCGTGTCAGTCTTCTGAAGGATGCGGTGAACCGCCCGCTGGTGGAGGTCGAGGAAGCGAAGCGCGCGCTTGTGGGCAGTGACACCGTCGACTTCGGTCGATGAGAGGATGGCCTCGAAATTTTGGATGTCGACGTAGAGATGGACCGCGTCCATCCGGTACGCCTTGTTAGTTGGGATAGACTCCAGCGACGTCTCCCGCTTGTAGTCCACGATGGTGACCGTCTCGACGTCCTTAATACGAGCATCGATGGCCGACTTCGCACGATCATGCTTCCAGTTGTTTGCCACGGTGGCTCTCCTGCCGTTCGGATCCGCACGCTTGGGCATCTGTGCGAGGCGGATCGTTCATGCCGGACACTCGAGGCACGAACCGAGTTGCTCGTTTGTTCTTGATTGCGTTCCTGCGCGCCAGACGGCGCGCAGGTCTTGAGCACTTGGAGAGGCCTTAGCCCCTCTTTGAAACTGCGGCACACCTACCGTGCCACGACGGCGTCTTTGGACGACCCTGAGGCAGAGTCAATTTTCATTGTCGTTCGAGTGATCTTTGTATGTCGGCACACCTAGATGCTGTGGCGCGTGATACTAAGGTTGTCATAGCGGCAGACTTTGCTTGATTAAGGCCAACCTTTGGGTTTGTTTTCACTGGGAGATGTCATTGGTTCGGCTCCTGGTGTTCAGCCTTCACAAGCGGACTTCGTCATTACGAATAATTAGATCTTTTCAGCTGCAGCCGCTGGTCGAGCCGCAGGTGTCGCACTTCAGGCAGGTGCCGTTGCGCACCATCGTGAAGTTGCCGCACTCCGAGCAGCTCTCGCCGGTGTAGCCCTTCATCAGCGCCTCGGCGCGGCGCTCGGCGCTGACCGACTTCTCCTCGACATTGGCTGTGTCGCGGCTGGTGGCCGAGTAGGCGAGCGGCTGGTCGAACAGCCCCTGCGCCGGCGACACGTCGGCGACCGGCGCTGGATCGGCGAGCGGCGCCTCGCGCTTGAAGGCGAGGGGTGTGGCGGCCGCAGCAGCACTGCCCATCGTCGTCACCGGACGCGCGGCGGTCGCGAGCTGGGCGACCGGCCGGGTGGCCGGAGCGGCCGCGATCGGCTTCATCCCCGGCGCGTTGGCCGACACGGGACGTCCACCGCGGGGAGCGGCCTCGGCGGAACCAGCCGGCTCGCTGGAGACGAGGCGGAACTTCGCCGTCTGGCCGCGCACCATGCCCGACGAGATCGGCAGCGGCGCCGGCTTGTCGCCCTCGACGCCCCGCCCGACCGTGGAGGCGGTGATGTCCTCCGGCTGGACGTGCGCAAGGTCGCTGCGGCCGAGATAGGAGACGGCGAGCTCGCGGAACACGTAGTCGAGGATCGAGGTGGCGTTCTTGATCGCCTCGTTGCCCTGCACCATGCCCGCCGGCTCGAAGCGGGTGAAGGTGAAGGCCTCCACGTACTCCTCCAGCGGCACGCCGAACTGCAGGCCGAGCGAGATCGCGATGGCGAAGTTGTTCATCATCGCACGGAAGGCGGCGCCCTCCTTGTGCATGTCGATGAAGATCTCGCCGAGACGGCCGTCGTCGAACTCGCCGGTTCTCAGATACACCTTGTGGCCGCCGACGATGGCCTTCTGGGTGTAGCCCTTGCGCCGGTTCGGCAGCTTCTCGCGGTCGCGCACCACCTTCTCGACGGTGCGCTCGATGATCCGCTCGACCACGCGCTCGGCGACCTCGGCGGCGCGCGCCGGGGTGTTGGCCGAAACGATCGCCTCGACCACCTCGTCCTCGTCCTCCTCGGAGTCGGAGATCAGCGAGGCGTTCAGCGGCTGCGAGAGCTTTGAGCCATCGCGGTAGAGGGCGTTGGCCTTCAGCGCGAGCTTCCAGGACAGCATGTAGGCCGCGTTGCAGTCCTCGACCGTCGCCTCGTTCGGCATATTGATGGTCTTGGAGATCGCGCCGGAGATGAAGGGCTGGGCCGCCGCCATCATCCGGATGTGGCTCTCGACCGAGAGGTAGCGCTTGCCGATCCGTCCGCACGGGTTGGCGCAGTCGAAGACCGGGTAGTGCTCGGTCTTCAGGAAGGGCGCGCCCTCCAGCGTCATCGCGCCGCAGACATGGACGTTGGCGGCTTCGATGTCCTTGCGGGAGAAGCCGAGCGCCGGGAGCATCTCGAAGGAGAAGTCGTTCAGCTGCGCGTCGGTGAAGCCGAGCACGTCGCGGCAGAAGTCCTCGCCGAGCGTCCACTTGTTGAAGGCGAACTTGATGTCGAAGGCCGACTTCAGCCCGGCGTTCAGCGCCTCGATCTTGTCGTCGGTGAAGCCCTTCGCCCGGAGCGAGCCCGGGTTGATCGCGGGGGCCTGGTTCAGGTTGCCGTGGCCGACCGCATAAGCCTCGACCTCGGCGATCTGGCTCTCCGAATAGCCGAGCGTGCGCAGCGCGTCCGGCACCGCGCGGTTGATGATCTTGAAGTAGCCTCCGCCGGCGAGCTTCTTGAACTTAACCAGCGCGAAGTCGGGCTCGATGCCGGTGGTGTCGCAGTCCATCACGAGGCCGATGGTGCCGGTCGGCGCGATCACCGAGACCTGGGCGTTGCGGTAGCCGTGCTCGGCGCCGAGCTCGACCGCCTCGGTCCAGGCGACCTTGGCGCGGCCCGACAGGCGCTTGTCCTTCAGGCTCGCATGGTCGAGCGGCACCGGGTCGACCGAGAGCGCCTCGTAGCCGTTGGCGATGCCATGGGCGGCGCGCGAATGATTGCGCATCACCCGCAGCATCGACTCGGCGTTGCGCTCGTAGTCCGGGAAGGCGCCGAGCTCGCGCGCCATCTCGGCCGAGGTCTTGTAGGCGATGCCGGTCATCAGCGCCGAGATGGCACCGCAGATCGCGCGGCCCTCGGCCGAATCGTAGGGGATGCCGCCGGTCATCAGCAGGCCGCCGATATTGGCGAAGCCGAGGCCGAGCGTGCGGTAGTCGTAGGAGAGCTGGGCGATCTCCTTCGAGGGGAACTGCGCCATCAGGACGGAGATCTCGAGGACCACCGTCCACAGGCGAACGGCATGCTCGAAGGCGGCCGTGTCGAAGCGCTTCACCTCCTTGCCCTGCGCGTCCGCCACCGTCTCCTGGAACTGGATGAGGTTCAGGGAGGCGAGATTGCAGGCCGTGTCGTCGAGGAACATGTACTCCGAGCACGGGTTCGACGCGCGGATCGGGCCGGCCGCCGGGCAGGTGTGCCAGTCGTTCATCGTCGTGTTGAAGTGCAGGCCCGGATCGGCCGAGGCCCACGCGGCATAGCCGATCTGGTCCCAGAGCTGGCGGGCCTTGAGCGTCTTGGCGACCTTGCCGTCGGTGCGGCGGATCAGGTTCCAGTCGCCGTCGCTCTCGACAGCGCGCAGGAAGTCATCCTTCAGCGAGACCGAGTTGTTCGAGTTCTGGCCGGCGACCGTGAGGTAGGCCTCCGAATCCCAGTCGGTATCGAACACCGGGAACTCGATGTCGGTGTAGCCCTGGCGGGCGAACTGGATGACGCGCTTGACGTAGTTCTCGGGGACCTGCGCGGACTTGGCGTCCTTCACGGCGCGCTTCAGCGCCGGGTTCTTCATCGGCTCGAAGCAGTCGCCGTCCGGACCCTCGCAGTTCACGCAGGCCGACAGGATCGCCTTCAGGTGCTTGGAGACGATCTTGGAGCCGGTGACGAGGGCGGCGACCTTCTCCTCCTCGCGCACCTTCCAGTTGATGTAGGCCTCGATGTCCGGGTGGTCGATGTCGACGACCACCATCTTGGCGGCGCGGCGCGTGGTGCCGCCCGACTTGATCGCGCCCGCCGCGCGGTCGCCGATCTTCAGGAAGCTCATCAGGCCCGACGACTTGCCGCCGCCGGCGAGCTTCTCGCCTTCGCCGCGCAGGTGGGAGAAGTTCGAGCCGGTGCCCGAGCCGTATTTGAACAGGCGCGCCTCGCGCACCCACAGGTCCATGATGCCGCCCTCGTTGACGAGGTCGTCGGCAACCGACTGGATGAAGCAGGCATGCGGCTGCGGATGCTCGTAGGACGAGCTCGATCGGGTCAGCTGCCCGGTGCGGTAGTCGACATAGTAGTGGCCCTGGCTCGGACCGTCGATGCCATAGGCCCAGAAGAGGCCGGTGTTGAACCACTGCGGCGAGTTCGGCGCGACCTTCTGGGTCGCCAGCATGAAGGCGAGCTCGTCACGAAACGCAGCCGCGTCCTCCTCGCTGTCGAAATAGCCGCCCTTCCAGCCCCAATAGGTCCAGGTGCCGGCGAGTCGGTCGAAGACCTGGCGGGCGTCCATCTCCGAACCGGTGCGCTGGTTCTCGGGCAGCTTGGCGAGCGCCTTCTCGTCGGCGACCGAGCGCCACAGGAAGGCGGGAACGTCGTTCTCCTCGACCTTCCTCAGGCGCGCCGGCACGCCGGCCTTGCGGAAGTACTTCTGCGCCAGGATGTCGGACGCGACTTGGCTGAACTGGGCCGGCACGTCGATGTCGGCGAGTCGGAAGACGACCGAGCCGTCGGGATTCTTGATTTCGCTGGTCGCCTTGCGGAACTCGACCCCGGCATAGGCTCCGGCGCCTGCCGTCGTGTAGCGACGTTCGATCTTGATACCCATGCCGGTCACATCCCTCGTATGTCTCTGATTTGTCGGCGAGAGCCTTGGACGTCCGCCGTAAGACGCCGCGACACCAGCTCATCTTGTGGTGTGTGGC
This sequence comes from Mangrovibrevibacter kandeliae, assembly GCF_024519155.1. Classification (GTDB taxonomy): domain Bacteria; phylum Pseudomonadota; class Alphaproteobacteria; order Rhizobiales; family Rhizobiaceae; genus Mangrovibrevibacter; species Mangrovibrevibacter kandeliae. The sequence continues at coordinate 1,156,239 of NZ_JANIFJ010000001.1, forward strand.
TCCTGCGACGCTAGATATAGTGCAGTTGCCAGGCTTAATCGAGCCTTAACGCGCGCTCGTCCCCAGCCGGATCACGGTTTTCCCCGGCGGCGGCAGGGGTGCTGTGGATAAGCACGCGAGCGCCTGCGAGCGGTTGAGAGGACGCTAGGGCGAGTCGGCGGGAAGGGTCAACGCGGGGGCTCTTGCGGTGCACGCGATGGGCCGGCGGCGCCACGCAAGCGCACAGAGCGCTTGCGCAGCAGGTCCGGCTCGCACACAACGTGCACCGGTATCGCAGGAAAGGCAGGCGGGTGAGCGAATCGTCAGAGCGGGATGGCCAGCTGCACTTCGGCGCGAGCGACCTCCTCGACACCGGCCCGGAGGCCGCCTTCGACCGCATCACCCGGCTGGTGGCGCGACTCGTCGGCGTGCCGGTGGCGCTCGTCTCGATCCTCGACAGCGACCGGCAGTTCTTCAAGAGCCAGCTCGGGTTGCCGGAGCCCTGGTCAGCGCGCCGCGAGACGCCGCTCTCGCATTCCTTCTGCCGTCACGTGGTGGCGAGCGGCGAGGCGCTGGTGGTCGAGGACGCCCGCCGTCACGCGTTGGTTCGCGACAACCCGGCGATCGACGACATCGGCGTCGTCGCCTATCTCGGTGTGCCGATCGCTGCGCCGGACGGCACCCTGATCGGCTCGCTCTGCGCGATCGATGGCACGCCCCGCGCCTGGACCCCGGCGGATCGGGCAGCGATGGAGGATCTCGTCGCCGGTCTTGAGACCGAACTCGTGCTGCGCGAGGAGGTGCGCCGCCGCACGGCTGCCGAGGAGACGGCGCGTCTCGTTGCGCGCGAGATGGAGCACCGGGTCAAGAATCTCCTGGCGACGGCACAGGGCATCGTCTGGATGGTGCTGCGCGACACGTCGCTGCCGCAGGCCGAGGCGCGCCGCGCGATCCTCGACCGGCTCGCTGCCCTCGGCAATGCGCAGAGCCTTCTGCAACGCAGCGGCGGCGCGATGCTGCGCGAGCTGTTCGGCCGCGAACTCGGCCCCTTCGTCGAGGCTGGCCAGGCGAGCCTCGTCGGAGGGGAGCTGGCACTGTCGGCCGAGGACGGGCTGGCGGTCGGCATGATCGTGCACGAGCTCGCCACCAACGCGGTGAAGCACGGGGCGCTGCGGCCGGGGGCGGAGGGGACGCTGCGGGTCGAGTGGCAGGCGCAGGATGCGCCGGCCCGGCGTCTGCAGTTCACCTGGCGCGAGGTGGCCAGCGCCGGCGGCGCGAGCGCGCCGGAGCGCGAACCGGCAGGCGGCGGCTTCGGAACACAGCTGCTCGACCTTCTCATCGCCAAGCAGATGGGCGGCCGGCTGGAGCGCGACTGGACACCTCGAGGCCTCGTGTTCTCCGCCGACATGCCGCTGCGTGACGCAGCCCGGCGGCGACCGGGATAGGCCGCTCTGAAGGCCGCGGAGTCAGCCGGCCGACCCCTTGCCGATCGGCGCCTGGAACGACAGCCCGAGGTCCCAGGGAAAATAGATCCAGGTGTCCTGCGACACCTCGGTGACGAAGGTGTCGACCATCGGCCGGCCCTTCGGCTTGGCGTAGACCGCCGCAAAGTGCGCCTTCGGCAGCATCGCGCGGACCACCGCGGCCGTCTTGCCGGTGTCGGTCAGGTCGTCGACGATGAGAACGCCTTCGCCGCCGCCCTCTGTCAGCGTCGGCGAAACCTCCTTGATGACCTTCAGCTCGCCCTGATTCTCGTAGTCGTGATAGGACGCCACGCAGACGGTCTCGATCAGCCGGGTGCCGAGCTCGCGCGCGATGATCGCCGCCGGCACGAGACCGCCGCGGGTGATGCAGACGATGGCGCGCCATTGGGTGCCCTGGTCTGCGAGACGCCATGCGAGAGCCCGTGCGTCGCGGTGGAACTGGTCCCAGGAAACGGGGAAGGACTTCTCGGCCGTCGACATCGCAGCGCATCCTCTGTCAGCTGAAGGGCTGCGATAGATCGAAAGCGCTCAGTCGTGCAAGCCGGCTGTCGGCACGCCCGTCTTCCGCAAGAGGCGCGGCATTGACGATCCGTTCGCTGCGCCCGCGCTTTCCCCGCACGCGGCATCGATGCTTCACAAGGCGCGGGACGAACCTTGAAGGACCCGGAGCCTATGATCCCCTCTCGTTACACGCCCTATGCTCTTGCGGCTCTCCGCATCGTGTCGGGCCTGCTCTTCCTGGAGCACGGCACCCAGAAGCTACTCAATTTCCCGATCCCCGGTCCGGGCGTCGAGCTGTTCTCGCTGCTCGGCGTCGGCGGACTGATCGAGATCGTCGGTGGCGTGCTCATCGCGCTCGGCCTGTTCACGCGCATCGCGGCCTTCGTCTGCTCGGGCGAGATGGCGGTCGCCTACTGGCTGTTCCACGCGCCGGGCGGCGTCTTCCCGGCCGGCAACGGTGGCGACGCGGCGATCCTGTTCTGCTTTGCTTTCCTGCTCATCGCCTGTACCGGCCCGGGTGCGCTCAGCCTCGATTCCAGCCGCAAGTCAGCGATTGCGGTCTGAGCGAGCGATCAGGCGCCTGCCTCCAGCGCCTCGAGCATCGCGCGAACCTCTGCCGCCGCGGCCTCGAGCGCCGCGGCGTCGCGCGATCGCACCACCAGCTCGGTATAAGGGCCGCCGCCGCCCGAGCGTGGGTAGGATCCGATGGAGACGGCGGGATGACGTTTGGCAATCTCGCCGAGTGGCCCGCCAATGACGCCCTCGGCAAAGGCGCAGGGGATCGCGGTGCTCTGCACCGGAACGCCGGTCGGCAACTGGGGCAGCACGCCGTCGAGCATCGCCTGGAACACCGACGGCACGCCTGCCATCACGAAGACGTTGCCGATCCGGAAGCCCGGGGCGACGCTGACCGGATTGTCGATCAGGCTCGCCCCCTGCGGCGTGCGGGCCATGCGCCGGCGCGCCTCGGTGAACTCCAGATTGCGCGCCGCGTAATGGTCGCCCATCAGCCGCATGGCCGCCTCGTGCGGTCCGACCGGCAGGCCGAAGGCCGAGCCCACTGCGTCTGCGGTGATGTCGTCATGGGTCGGGCCGATGCCGCCCGAGGTGAAGACGAAGTCCCAGCGCTGGCGCAGCGCATTCAGCGCCTCGACGATCGGCGGCTCCTCGTCGCCGACGATCCGCACTTCTTTCAGATCGATGCCGGCCATCGTCAGCACCTCCGCGAGGTGGGCGATGTTGCGGTCCTTGGTGCGGCCCGAAAGAAGCTCGTCGCCGATTGCCAGCATCGCCGCGGTGCTCGTCATGATCTGTCCTCGCTTCCATGCCGGTCGTCGTCTGCCCAACGGAGACGCTGCGTCACCGGTCTGCCGTCCTGCATCTGCCTCGGTCTTGCTCTACGTCCTTATCGGCGCGTCGAATGTCGCGCTCGAGTGACTCAAGAAATGGCGGGTGAGACATGACGAAGGTTCTGGTTCTCTATTATTCGAGCTACGGGCACATCGCCAAGATGGCGGAGGCGGCCGCGGAAGGCGCGCGGGCCGGGGGCGCCGAGGTGACGGTGAAGCGGGTGCCCGAGACGGCGCCGCCGGAAGTCGTCGCGGCCGCGGGCTTCGTCGCCGACACCTCCCATCCCGAAGCCGACCCGATGGAGCTCGCCGACTACGACGCGATCCTCGTCGGCGTCCCGACCCGCTACGGCAACATGTCGTCGCAGATGCAGTCGTTCTGGGACCGTACGGGGCCGCTCTGGGCGAAGGGCGCTCTGGTCGGCAAGGTCGGCGGTGCCTTCACCTCGACGGCCACCCAGCATGGCGGCAACGAGACGACGCTGATTTCGGCGATCAAGGTGCTTTTGCACCACGGCCTGGTCATCGTCGGGCTTCCCTACGCCTATGGCGGCCAGATGGGGGTCGACGAGATCCGTGGTGGTTCGCCCTACGGCGCGAGCACCATCGCGGGAGCCGACGGGTCGCGTCAGCCGGCCCCGGCCGAGCTGGCGGGCGCCCGCTTCCAGGGAGAGCACGCGGCACGCGTCGCCGCCAAGCTTGTCGGCTGACCGGCGACGGCATCAGCGGCGGCCTTGACGGCCGCCACCGGGCCGCCCTTCCGCGAGAAGCACCTGCACGACGCGTCCTGCGTCGTGCGCCTTGGAAGCGTCGCCGGCGCGTTCACACGACGGGCTACGATCGGCATACGCCGCCTCGGGTCGACCCGATCGCTCTAGTTCCGGCTCTCCAGCCGGCGCGAATCAGGGCCGACGGCGCCTTCGGGCGCCTCTTCGACGAGGGCCTTGAGGAGGTTTTCCATCGCCCGGTTCTGTCCGCGCAGATGCGCGAGCAGCCGGGCCTGCGGCTCGGATGTTTCCGGATCACCTGCCGGGACAGGTGTCATGCGCCTGTCGAAGGGCATCGGAGGACCTCGCTGCTTGAGAGCCGGGGCACACGATACTTCCGGACACACTCAAGCACGGATCGCAACGCCGCGCCATGCTCACGCAAAGCACGTCGTCGTCATCGATCCGCTGCGGGCGGCGCGGCCGCCCGGTTCGAGGAGCTATTAAGCTTCACGATCGCGGTCCGGCGCGCGAGGCGCGGTCCCGCCGTTTGAAGATCAGGCCGCGTCGCTCGCGTCTTCCGAGCGGGCCAGCGCGGCGATGAGGCCGGTGACCGCGCGGCGCACGTTCTTGTCCGGGATCGAGGCGGTGAGCTGGTCACGCAGATAGGCGGCATTCGCCTGGATCCGCGGCTGTGGATTGTCTTCGGAAGCTTCCCGCGCCAACCCCTCGAAGAAGTAGGTCGACGACACTTCGAAGAAGCAGCAGATCTCGTAGAGCCTGCTGGCGCTGATCCGGTTCGTGCCCTTCTCGTACTTCTGGATTTGCTGGAAGGTGACGCCCAGGGCATTGCCCAGTGCCTCCTGAGAGACACCAGCCGAGATGCGAAGCTGTCGCAGGCGCGCGCCGCAGTGAAAATCGACGGGATGAACTTCGGCCATTGGTCCTACTTCTGTTGAGTGGACGACTCTATAGCAGCGCGTGTGTCAATTTTCCGGGTAGGACATTGACGCAATACGATAATATCGAATTAGCGTAGCGTCTCTGATCATTGCTGTCGGCAGCTGCAGCTGCAGCACTCCATAGAAGAGGATCGGCGCGAGGAAAAGCCCTGACGCACGTCCGGGGTGCGACATCGTGGTCGTGGTGAACGCATGCTTCGCGTCCGGCGTGCAACTTGCGCGGTGGTGCGGATGGTCCGCCGACGCGCGGGCCCCGTGTCACGGACGTGGCGGCCCGGCCCTCCCGCTTCCGCGCACGATCGCAGGCCGCGATGATTGGCGCAACCACGGAAATCAGCTATCGAGCCAGACGTGCATCCGGGCCGGGATGGCCTGCTGAACCGACGCGCGGAGGCACCTGCCTGCCAGAGCCTGGGGGCGGCTGCGGACGTGGCGAAATCGGTATACGCAAGGCACTTAAAATGCCTCGCCCACTGGGCTTGCGGGTTCAAGTCCCGCCGTCCGCACCATCCTCCCGAGACCGCCGAAGTGCGGCGTTCGGTTGGACGGCGGTCGATTCCACTTCATACTCCCGGGCTGCGATAGCGCGTACCACGCTGCAGCCGGAGAATCGATGAGCCAGCATCCCGTCCAACCCTTCGAAGCCGTCGCACCGCGCCTCGTCGATGTCGCGGCCGGTCGCGCGCCCGCCGACCTCGTCGTGCGCAACGGGCGCTGGGTGAATGTCCATTCCGGCGAGATCCTCGCGAACATCGATGTCGCGGTCGCTGCGGGACGCTTTGCCTATTGCGGGCCGGACGCCGGCTACACCGTCGGACCGAAGACGGTCGTCGTCGAGGCCGACGGGCGCTACCTCGTGCCCGGTCTCTGCGACGCCCACATGCACGTCGAGAGCGGCATGGTGACGGTCACCGAATTCTGCCGCGCGGTGATCCCGCACGGGACCACCTCGATGTTCGTCGATCCGCACGAGATCGCGAACGTGCTCGGCCTTGCCGGCGTGCGGCTGATGCACGACGAGGCGCTGGCGCAGCCCGTGAACGTCTGGGTGCAGATGCCGTCCTGCGTGCCGTCGGCGCCGGGCCTCGAGGAGGCCGGTGCGACCCTCGGACCGGCGGACGTCGCCGAGGCGATGACCTGGCCCGGCATTATCGGGCTCGGCGAGGTGATGAACTTTCCGGGAGTCGCCGCCAACGATCCCGTGATGGCCGGGGCAATCGCCGCAACGCGCCGTTCCGGCAAGACGGTCGGCGGTCACTACGCCTCGCCTGATCTCGGCCGAGCCTTCCATGCCTATGTCGCCGGCGGCCCGGAGGACGACCACGAGGGCACCCGCATGGAGGATGCGGCCGCCCGCGTGCGCCAGGGGATGAAGGCGATGCTGCGCCTCGGCTCGGCCTGGTACGACGTCGCCGAGCAGATCCGGGCGGTCACCGAGATGCGGCTCGATCCCCGCCACTTCATCCTGTGCACCGACGACTGCCACTCCGGCACGCTGGTGCGCGACGGGCACATGAACCGGGTCGTTCGCCACGCGATCGCGCAGGGGCTGCCGCCGGTGACGGCGATCCAGATGGCGACGCTGAACACCGCCGAGCATTTCGGCCTGCAGCGCGAGGTCGGATCGATCACCCCGGGCCGGCGCGCCGACTTCCTGCTCGCATCGAACCTTTCCGACCTGTCGATCGATGCCGTCTTCGCCCGCGGCGAGAGGCTGGCCGAGGACGGCCGGCTGGTCATCGACATGCCGGCTCACGCCTATCCGTCCGAAGCCAAGGCGACCGTGAGGCTCGGGCGCCGGCTCGAGGCCGCCGACTTCGCCGTCGATGCGCCGGCCGGGGCCGGCGAGGGCGTCACCGCGCGGGTGATCGGGGTCGTCGAGAACCAGGCGCCGACGCGGGCGTTGGTGCGCACGCTGCGGGTGAGTGACGGGCTGGTCCAGCCGGACCGCGAGCAGGACGTCTGCCACATCGCGCTGGTGGAGCGGCACCGGGCGAGCGGTGCCGTCGTCAACGGCTTCGTCTCCGGCTTCGGCTATCGCGCCAGCTGTGCCATGGCCTCGACGGTCGCGCACGACTCGCACCACATGCTCGTCGTCGGCACGGACCGGGAGGAGATGGCGCGCGCCGCGAACCGCCTCGGCGCGGTGGGCGGCGGCGTCGTCTTCATGCAGGACGGCGAGGAGCGGGCGCTGATCGAGATGCCGATCGCCGGCCTGATGTCGGAGGAGCGGGCTGAGGTCGTCGCAGAAAAGGCCGACCGCCTGATCGCTGCCATGCGCGAGGCGGGCTGCGAGCTGAACAACGCGTACATGCAGCACTCGCTGCTGGCGCTCGTCGTGATCCCGGCGCTGCGCATCTCCGACCGCGGCATCGTCGACAGCGATCGCTTCGAGGTGGTCGATCTCTTCGTCTGAATCGAGCGGCCGGCGCCTCGTCTCTTTACAAAGCCGCCGCGATGGCCGATGCGGATGGCATTGGGAACGATCGGGATCGGGAAGGGGGCGTGCGATGCGGGTTTTGCTGACGATCGGCGGAGCGGCGTCCCTGATTACAAGCGCCGGCGCCGCCCGGCGCAGCGCTCGAAGGCGCTGACCCCGGGTCGCGACCGGCGCATGCCGCGTCCCGTAGCCGGAGACGCCATGCCTCGAACGACCGGCCTGTGCTCACCGGCCACCCGACATGATGCGATCCGGCCCCCAGATGCGGCGGACCGTCCGAGATGAAGATCCACCGACCATGACCGATTTCCGCACCCGCGTCGCCGACGCGGAAGCCGCGCTGCGCGAGCTCTTTCCGGAGACGCCGCTGCAGCTGAACGAGCATTTGTCCAAGCGCTGGGACGCGCAGATCTGGCTGAAGCGCGAGGACCTGACGCCGGTCCGCTCCTACAAGATCCGCGGCGCCTTCAACTTCATGCGCAAGCGGCTGGCCGGCGGCGACACCACCTCCCGCTTCTGCTGCGCTTCGGCCGGCAACCACGCGCAGGGCTTCGCCTTCGCCTGCCGGCACTTCGGCCTGAAGGGCCGGGTGTTCATGCCGGTGACGACGCCGCAGCAGAAGATCGACAAGACCCGCGTGTTCGGCGGCTCCGCGGTCGAGATCGAGCTGACCGGGGACTTCTTCGACGACTGCTACGCCGCGGCCAAGGCTTATGCGGCCGACAGCGGCGCGGCGATGGTGCCGCCGTTCGACCACGAGGACATCGTGGAGGGGCAGGCGTCGGTGGCGCTCGAGGTCGAGCGGCAGCTCGGCGCAATGCCCGACCTGATGGTCCTGCCGGTCGGCGGCGGCGGCCTGTCTTCGGGCGTCACGCGCTACGTGTCGGAGGGCACCGGCTCTGCGCCGCAGCTCCTGTTCGTCGAGCCGGAGGGCGCGCCGAGCCTGCGCACCAGCCTCGAGCGCGGCGAGCGGGTGAAGCTGAAGCAGATCGACGGCTTCGTCGACGGCGCGGCCGTCGCGGAGATCGGCGCGCTGCCGCTGGAGACGCTCAGCCGCTTCCGGCCCGAGGACGTGCTGTTGGCGCCGGAGGGGCGGCTCTGCCAGACGATGCTGGAAATGCTCAACCTCGAAGGCATCGTGCTCGAGCCGGCGGGCGCGCTCGCGATCGACGCGTTGCGCAGCCTCGGCGAGGCGGTGCGCGGCAAGAGCGTCGTCCTCGTCGTCTCCGGCGGCAACTTCGACTTCGAGCGCCTGCCCGACGTCAAGGAGCGGGCCCTGCGCTACGAGGGGCTGAAGAAGTACTTCATCCTGCGCCTGCCGCAGCGCCCGGGCGCGCTGCGCGACTTCCTGCATCTCCTCGGGCCGAACGACGACGTCGCCCGCTTCGAATATCTGAAGAAGTCGGCGCGCGACTTCGGCTCGATCCTGCTCGGCCTGGAGACGACGGATGCCGCGAATTTCGCTTCGCTGTTCGAGCGCCTCGACGCGCAGGGGTTCGTCTATCAGGACATCACCGAGAACCGCATCATGGCGGATCTCCTGATCTGACTCCCCGGCGACACGAGGGCGGCCGCGCCGCCCTCCGCGTCGATCAGCGCGCGAGCGCGACGGGCGCCGGCAGCTGCTTGATCCAGTCGGTGATCCGCTGCGCCAACTCGTCGGTGGTCTGCGGCGAGAGGTACTGACCGGCCAGCACGTGGTTCGCCGGATCGCCGCTGACCGGGATCTGCAGCGCCTGGTGCGGGCCGCCCCAACGCGCCAGCACCGCCTCGGCGACGTCCGGATCGACCACCGCGTCGGCCGGCGAGGTGATGAAGAACGCCGGCGTGCGGATCACGCCGACATCGGCCTCGCGTGCCGCCTTGGTGACGGCGCCGAGGGTGAGGAGCGCGCTGCTCGGATAGCGCGTCGTCCAGTGATCGGCCTGCCCGGCATTGACCGGCTCGAAGCCATAGTCCGCATCGAGCACCCATGGCATCAGCCGGCGGGCGAAGGGCAGGTTCAGCATCCACGCCTTCGGGTCGCGCAGCGCGAAGTTCGGCGAGATCTCCACCAGCCCCGCGACCTTGCCCATCAGCTCCGGGTGCGTCGCCGCGAAGAGCGTGGCGATCGATCCGCCCGTCGAGGTCGAGACCACGACCACGCGTTCTCCGATCCTATCTGCAATTGCAAGGGCTTCGGCGAAGTCGTTGATCCAGTCGTTGACGCGCGCTTCGGCCATCGCAGGACCGTTGCGCCCGTGGCCGGTCAGGCGTGTGAAGTAGATGTTGGCGCCGAGCGCCTTCGCGACCTCGTCGGGGAGGGGGCGCACCTCTTCCTTGGAGGCGGAGAAGCCGTGGACGTAGACGATGGCGAGCGGGGTCTTGGCGCGCGAGGCGGGGTAGGCCCAGACGATCGCCTTCTGCGCGTCGGGCCGCAGGTTCGGCACGTCGGCCTCGGTGCGCGCGAGATAGGCGTCCGGGTCGCTGCCGATCGCCGAACGATCAAAGCTGACCGTGGTATCGACCGGCTCGCGCGGGCCGAAGACCCAGAGGCCGATGCCGGCGAGGACGAGGAGGACGACGACGGCGAGAAGGATGCGAATGGTCACGCGGAGCCCTGGGCGCTGAGGATGCGGCGAGCCTTAGCCGTTTCGACCACGAGATCAAGCGATCCGGCCGAGGCGATCGGTCGCCGGGCCGACCGCCCTTGCGCGCGCTGACCCGTAGATTCGCCCGCCGCAGGTCTCAGCCGGTCAGGGCCGGCACCCAGACATCGCGCGTCGACACGGGCTCGAAGCCGAAGCGCTGGTAGAGCGGCAATGCCGCCTTGTGGTCGAGCGAGTTGGTCTCGAGCGAGAAGACCTGCGGCCGTGCGGCGAGGCCGGCGGCGATCGCGTGCGACAGCATCAGTGGGGCGAGGTGGAAGCCGCGGAACTCCGGCATCACCGCGAAGTGGACGAGCCGTGTCTCGCCCTCGCTGCGCGCCGTGTCGAGCTCGAACCAACCGGCGGGTGCGCCGTCGCAGTAGAGCACGTAAACGCGGACCGGATCGGCGTGGATGATGGCGCTGAGCTGCTGGTCGGGCAGCCGGCGCGAGGTCCAGTGGTGCGGCCGGCCGACGCTGTCGTAGAGAAATCGGTAGTAGGCGAGCGGGATTTCGGGCACGCGGAACAGCGCCAGCGTATGTCCTGGCAGCGTGAGGGACAGCGCGCGCGCCGGCGGCCGGCGCAGCTCCAGATAGGTGACGCGCGCCTTGACCAGCTGCGGCTCCGGCCGGTCAAGCATCGCCGGTTACCACCGGCGTATCGCCGCGCGAGCCCCACTCCGTCCAGGAGCCGTCATAGAGGCGGGCCGGATGCTCGCCGAGCGCGGCGAGCGCGAAGTTGATCGCTGCGGCGGTGACGCCCGAGCCGCAGGAGGTGACCACCGGCTGCGCCGGATCGAGGCCGGCATCGGCAAAGAGCGTCCGCAGATCGGCTTCGGATTTCAGCCTGCCGTCCGCCGCAAGCGCCGCGGCGGGAAGGCTGCGCGCGCCGGGCATGTGGCCGGCGCGCACGCCCGGCCGCGGCTCCGGCTGGCTGCCCTTGAAACGCTCGGCGGGGCGGGCGTCGGCGATCTGCACGGCGCGCGCCTCCACGATGCGGCGCATCTCCGCGAGGCCGACCACGGCGTCCGGGTCGAACCGGACGTCGAAGGTTGCTGGCTCCGGCAAGGCGCCGCCGCTTTCGACCGGCAGGCCGGCCGCCTGCCAAGCGGGAAAGCCGCCGTCGAGGATGCGCACGTCCGATGCGCCGAAGGTCCGGAACATCCACCAGACGCGCGGCGCGCTGAACAGGCCCATGCCGTCATAGACGACGATCGTGTCGCCCGCGCGGATGCCGAGCGCGCCGGCGGCCGCGGCGAAGATCTCGGGCGAGGGCAGGGTGTGCGGCAGGCCGGCGTCCGGCATCACCACCGCGTCCTGATCGAAGAACACGGCGCCCGGCAGGTGCGCGGCGGCGAACTCGGCTCTGGCGTCGCGGCCTTGCGCCGGCAGGTACCAGGAGGCGTCGACGATCGACAGGCGGTCGCCACCGAAGTCAGCCGCAAGCTCCTGCGGCGTGATCAGCAAGGGTGTCCAGCTCAAGGGTAGAACTCCAGGGGATCAGGCGGCCGGCAGCGGGCCGAAGCGGATGCGGAAGCGCCGGTTGCTGCGGCCCTTCTTCTCGATCTTGCCGATATGGATCTCGCCGACTTCCTGCGTCTCGCCGACATGCGTCCCGCCGCAGGGCTGCGTGTCGATGCTGCCGTCCTCGCCGATGCAGACGAGGCGGATCCGCCCGGTGCCGCGCGGCGGCTTGACGTTGGCCGATTTGACGAGCCCGGGATTGGCGTCGAGTTCCTCGTCGGTGATCCAGCGGATGAAGACAGGGTGGTTGGCGGCGACGACCTCCATCATCCGCGCGGTCACCTCGGCCTTGTCGGCCTCGGCGTCGGGCAGATCGAAGTCGACCCGGCTTTCGTCCTCGCCGACGGCCGCGCCGGTGATCGGATAGGGCAGCACCACCGACAGGATATGGCAGGCGGTGTGCATCCGCATGAGCTTGTAGCGGCGCTTCCAGTCGACGTGCAGCACCAGCATATCGCCCGGCGTCAGTCCCTCGGCGCCTTCGGGCGCCAACAGCACGATGTCCCGCCGGTCGTCGGAATAGACGGTGTCGGCGATGGCGATCTGCCGGCCGTCGGCCGTTTCGATCATGCCGGTGTCGCCCGGCTGGCCGCCGCCGCTGGCAAAGAAGTTCGACCGGTCGAAGATCAGCCGGCCGCCGTCCTCGATGCGCTCGAGCCTCGCCTCCATCGTCGAGAGATACGCGTCTTCCTGGTAGACCGGGTTCGTCATGGCGTCTCACCCGCCGGCACGAACGGCACGTCGAAAGCCGGCTTGCGCTCCAGCCACTCCGGCACCGGCAGATCCTTGGACCGCAGGAAGGTCGGATTGAAGAGCTTGGAGGTGTAGCGGTTGCCGTAGTCGCAGAGGACCGTCACGATCGTGTGGCCGGGTCCCATTTCCCGGGCCATGCGGATCGCGCCGGCGATGTTGACGCCGGAGGAGCCGCCGAGCATGAGGCCCTCGTCGGGCACGAGGTCGAAGACGATGCGCAGCGCCTCGTCGTCGGAGATGCGATAGGCGAAGTCCGGCTCGAAGCCCTCGAGATTGGCGGTAATGCGGCCTTGGCCGATGCCCTCCGTCACCGAAGAGCCCTCCGAGGCCAGAGCGCCGGTGGTGTAATAGCTGTAGAGCGCGGCGCCGAACGGGTCGGCAAGGCCGATCTTGATGTGGCCGGAATGCTTCTTGAGGCCCGCGGCGGTGCCGGCGAGCGTCCCGCCGGTGCCGACCGCGCAGATGAAGCCGTCGATCTGGCCGCCGGTCTGGTGCCAGATCTCCTCGGCGGTGGTGACGACGTGGCCGTCACGATTGGCGGTGTTGTCGAACTGGTTCGCCCAGATGGCGCCGGCGGGATGGCTCGCGGCGAGCTGGGCGGCGAGGCGCCCGGACAGCTTCACGTAGTTGTTCGGGTCGCGGTAGGGCACCGCAGGCACCTCGATCAGCTCCGCGCCGTAGAGCCGCAGGGCGTCCTTCTTCTCCTGCGTCTGCGTCTCCGGGATCACGATCACGGTCCGGTAGCCGAGCGCGTCGGCCACCATCGCAAGGCCGATGCCGGTGTTGCCGGCGGTGCCTTCGACGATGATCCCGCCGGGCTCCAGCAGGCCCCTGGCCTCGGCGTCGCGAATGATGAAGAGGCCAGCGCGGTCCTTCACCGACTGGCCGGGGTTCAGGAATTCCGCCTTGCCGTAGATCTCGCAGCCCGTCAGCTCCGACGCCTTCTTCAGGCGGATCAGCGGCGTGTTGCCGATGGCATCGATGACGGAGTGGTACCTGGACATGAAGGCGGACGACCTGTGGGACGAGTCAGCGGCGAACCTATGGCTCGGGCTGGGGCAAGTAAAGCACGAGGCACCGGCCGTGGTGGCGCGCGCGGTCGATACGGTCCGGGCTCAGCCGCGGATCATAGCGAAGGCGTCCAGCGCGCGCTTGCGCGCCTCCTCGTGGTCGACGATCGGCTTCGGATAGGTCTTGCCCAGCGCCACCCCGGCCTCGTCCAGCACGTCCTCTCCGGCTTCCCACGGCGCATGGATCGCCTTGTCCGGCAGGGCTGCGAGTTCGGGCACGAAGCGGCGGATGTAGTCGCCGCCCTTGTCGAACTTCCGGCTCTGGCCGATCGGGTTGAAGATGCGGAAGAAGGGCTGCGCGTCGGCTCCGCAGCCGGCGACCCACTGCCATTGCGAGACGTTGTTGGCCGCGTCGCCGTCGACCAGCGTGTCCCAGAACCAGGCCTCGCCGGCACGCCAGTCGATCAGGAGGTGCTTGGTGAGGAACGAGGCGGCGACCATCCGAACCCGGTTGTGCATCCAGCCGGTCTGCCAGAGCTGGCGCATCCCGGCATCGACCAGCGGGTAGCCGGTCCGGCCCTGCTGCCAGGCTTCCAGATCCTTCGGGGACTTGCGCCAGGGGAAGCGGTCGAAACGCTTGTCGTAGTTGGCGCGGGTGAAGTCTGCGACGTGGAAGAGGAGGTGGTAGTTGAAGTCCCGCCAGGCGAGCTCGCGCCGGTAGGCGCCGGCACCCTCGGCGCCTTTGCCGCGCGCCTGCGCGTCATGCCAGAGGCGATAGGGCGAGACGCTGCCCCAGTGGAGGTGCGGCGACATGCGCGACGTCCCGTCCTCCGCCGGCAGGTTGCGGCTGTCCTTGTAGCCGGCGAGGATCTCCTCCTGGAATGCGGCAAAGCGCTGATGCGCGGCGTCTTCGCCTGCTTGCCACGCCTCGTCGATACCGCCGGACCAGTTCGGTTTTTTCGGCAGGAGGTTCCAGTCGGCGAGCCGGTCGGAGCGCACCGAAGTGTCGTTCGTCTTGAGGTGCTTCGGCGGGTCGATCGGATCGCGCGGGTCGCCGAGCGACTGGAGCTTGCGGAAGAACGGCGTGAAGACGCGATAGAAGCCGCCGCTGCCGGTTTGAACGGCCTCCGGCTCGTGCAGAATGGTGCCGGTGAAGCCTTGGCAGTCGAGGTCGCCGAGCGCCTCGGCGACGGCCTCATCCACCGCTCGTTCGCCCGGCCCGTACCGGCGATTGTACCACAGCGCGCCGGCGCCGGCCGCCTTCGCCACGTCGACGACCTCGCGCAAGGCCGGCCCCCGCCGCAGAACGAGCGGCAGGTGATGCTCCTTCAGCGCCGTGCCGAGCGCGTCGAGGGCGTGATGCAGCCACCATCGGTGCGCTCCGCCCCAGGCCCGCAGGCCTTCGCTCTCCTCGTCGAGCACATAGAGCGGGACGACGGGTCGCCCGGTTTCGGCCGCATGGGCGAGGGCCGGATGGTCGTCGAGGCGCAGGTCCTGCCGGAACCAGACAAGGATGGGCGAGCGGTCGTCGTGCGAAGTCATCGGCCTCTACCGGGGGAAGGACGAGCCGTTAGCTAGGGGAGGCGAGTGAGCTGTCAGCCTCCAGCCGTGTCCAGTGTTGTTCTGGACTATTGGATGGTCCAGCTATCGAAGCCAAAAAATCAGAGCGAGGCGGGGCATGCAGATTTCCGTCACGGAGGCAAAAGGCAGGCTTACCGATCTCGTCCGTCGCGCCGAAGCGGGAGACGAAGTCATCCTGACGCGCCACGGGTAAGCTGCCGTGCGCCTCGTGCCGATCAAGCGGACCGGCGATCCCGCCGCACGAAAGGCGTTGATCGAGGCGGTTTGCTCTTCAGCGTCCGGGAAAGCGACGGCAGGACCGGATGCGGCGCGAAGTCAGGACTTTCTCTACGGTGATGACGGGCTTCCCGAGTGATCGTGGTCGATACGTCGGCGCTGATGGCGATCGTTCTGAACGAGCCGGAGGGCGGACGCGTGCACAGCGATCCTCGCGACTGTGGACCGCGTGTTGATTTCGGCCGGAACTCCGGCGGAAGTCTCGATCGTAGCCGCGCGGCGGCATGCGAGGGAGGAGGTCGCTCGCCTCATCGGCGGGCTTGGCCTCGAGATCGTCGTCGTGACGGATGCTACGAAGCGCCGGGGTCGCCTTGGCTATGGCAAATGGACAAAAGGCGTTAACCCGGCGTCGCTCAGTTTCGGAGACTGCTTCGCGTACGAATTGGCCAATATAGAAGGGTGCGCGCTGCTCTTCGTCGGGGATGACTTCTTCCGAACCGACATCAACGCCGCTCTCGTCTGAAAGCACACCAGAACCGCGCACCGAAGGCGCGGTGCTTCGCGAGCAACAACGATGTGCTGTAATGGCTCCCCGGGCCGGATTCGAACCAGCGACCGATCGATTAACAGTCGATTGCTCTACCACTGAGCTACCGGGGAACGGCACGCGAATGAATCGGTGCGAGCGAGCCTATAGCGCAGCCCTGCCGCATTTGCCAAGCGGCTCGCCGGGGAAAATGGTGCGGCGCCGCTGGCGCCGGGCAAGGTTCGTCACCAACTCGGTCGCAAGAGTTGCGCAGCGAGATGGCGAACGCATGACCGTCGAGACGAAGGAGCCGCACAGCGCCGGCCTGCCGAGCGGGACGGACCGCCGGCCGGCCGTCGGTCCGATGGTCTTCGGACGCCGGCTGCCGCTTCCGGCGACGCGCGGGCGGCGGATCGTGCTCGGCTGTGCGTTGGTGGCGGGCGGCATCCTCGGGTTCCTGCCGATTCTCGGCTTCTGGATGATCCCGCTCGGCCTTTTCGTGCTGTCGCAGGATCTCGCCGTCGTGCGCCGCTGGCGCCGCCGCGCGACGCTGCAATGGGGCCGGCGAGGGGGCAGGCGCTCACGTCCACCGTCCGGCAGCCCTACCTCAGGCGGGAGGGGCGCCATATGATGATGTCCGGCCGACGATCCCGATCGAATTCGGCCGCCACCACTTCGCAGTCGCGCCGGTCGCACTCCCGGCAGCGGAAGCGGATCGCCTCGATCGGCTTGCCGGGATTGGCGAAGGCCACGAGATCGCTCGCCAGGAACGAGGCGGCATGACCGCAACTGCGGCAGGTCGCCGTCACCAGCATCCCTCGGGCAGCCGCCTGCCGCAGTGATCCGATCAGAGTCGCCATGCCGATGCTCATGGAACATAAGATGAACATCGTCAATTGCCGATTGGACGATCCCGCGGGGGACGGAGTGCCGTCCGCAGCCCCACGCCACACTCCCCGACTTGCCGCGCCGCATGCGCACTCTGTGCGTTAAGTCATTGAACGCATAAGGCTTTGCACGGATTCTGGTTCGGTCGTTCACCACATCTTATGACCTGTGACGGTAGGTGCCGGGCAGCCCGATCGGGAGCGCCTATGACCTTCTTCATGTCAAGCCGACGCCGCAGCCGCTGGGGCTTTCAAGCGACGATGACCGGTATGCTCGTCGCGATGGCTTGCGTCGTGGCACAGCCGATGCTGCCGGCCGAGATGGCGACGACGCGGACGAGCACGGCCTGGGTCGCCGCGGCCGCGCTGATGCTTTCCCTGGTCGTCCTCGTCGGGATGCGGCGGCTGGTGCGTCGACGCCTCGACGCCGCCGAGCGCGCGGCACGGGTCAAGCTGCAGCTGCTGCAGCGCGACGAGCTGACGGACGCTCTGGCGCGTCGCTTCTTTCTCGATGGTCTGCGGAACCGGCTTCGTCATCCTGCAGCCACGCCCCACTGCTTGCTCCTGGTCGACCTCGACCACTTCAAGAGCCTGAACGACGCCTTCGGCCACAAGGTCGGTGATCTCGCGCTGGTGCATCTCGTCCAGCTCGCGCACGCGGTGTTTCCGGCAGCGCTGGTCGGCCGGCTCGGCGGCGACGAGTTCGCGATCCTGGTCGAAAGTCCGGCCGACGAGGCCTTCTTCCAGAACGTGCAGCTGTTCCTGTCGCGCCTGCGCGAGCCCTGCGTCATGTCGGGACGCCAGCTGCGCCTCAGCGCCTCGCTGGGGGTGGCGTGCTTCCCCGAGCATTCGACCTCGGCCGAGGAGCTGCGCGCGCTTGCCGATCTCGCCCTCTACGAGAGCAAGAATGCCGGCCGCGGCCGCCTCACGATGTTCGACACCGAGATGCTGCGCCATCAGCGCCAGCGCCGCTTCATCGAGCGCGAGCTGCGTGCGGCCATTCTGCTCGATCAGCTCGCCGTTCAGTATCAGCCGATCCTCGACATCGACCAGAAGGTCGTCGCGGTGGAGGCGCTGGTGCGCTGGAACCACCCCATCCGCGGCTGGATCCCGCCGGGCGAGTTCGTGCCGATCGCCGAGGAGTCCACGCTGATCGACCTCCTCGGCGAATGGGTGATGCGCCGGGTCTGCCTCGATGCCAGCCAGTTCTGCGGCATCATGATCGCGATCAACGTATCGGCAGCGCAGCTGCGCCGCGACGACGTCGTCAGCACGCTGCGAGCCGTCATCGATGAAACCGGCGTCGATTGCAGCCGCCTGTGCATCGAGATCACCGAGACCTTCGCCGGCAGTGCGAGCGCCGAAGTGATCCAGCGCATCAAGGCGATCCGCGAGATGGGCTTGCGCGTCTCGCTCGACGACTTCGGCACCGGCAATTGC
Organism: Mangrovibrevibacter kandeliae; assembly: GCF_024519155.1. Classification (GTDB taxonomy): domain Bacteria; phylum Pseudomonadota; class Alphaproteobacteria; order Rhizobiales; family Rhizobiaceae; genus Mangrovibrevibacter; species Mangrovibrevibacter kandeliae. The sequence continues at coordinate 1,174,224 of NZ_JANIFJ010000001.1, forward strand.
GGCTTCTCCTACCTGCAGCGCCTGCCGATCGATCTGATCAAGATCGACCGCAGCTACATTCAGCAGATGCAGAGCGACGAGCTCTCGCGGGCGCTGACCACGGCGCTCGCCCAGATCGGTCGGGCGATCGACCTGCGGGTGCTTGCGGAAGGCGTGGAGACGGAAGAGCACTTCGCACTTGCCCGTGCGGCCGGCTGCACCCTCTTCCAGGGCTTCCACTTCAGCCGGCCGGGCAATGTCGAGGACATCGCGCCGCTGGTGCGCGGGCTGCCGGTCCGCGGTCCGGCGGCGCTCTCGACCGCGAACCTCTGACCCCGGACGCGGGGTCCGGCGTCAGGGGGACGTGTCGCTCGACAAGGTGTCGACCAGCTGCTGGAGCGCGCGGCGTACGCCAGGATCGGTGACGGAATCGATGGCGTGGCGGCGCCGGGCGCGCCGCATCGCCGCCGCCGGCTTGACGTTGTCGGAGGACTGCGCCTCGAACCCCTCGAAGAAATAGCCGACCGGCACGTCGAGCGCTCGAGACAGCCGGTAGAGCCGGCTCGCACTGATGCGGTTGAGGCCCTTTTCGTATTTCTGCAGCTGCTGGAACGTGATGTCGAGCACCTCGGCGACACTCGTCTGCGACAGGCGCCGCTCGAGCCGCGCGATCCGCAAGCGCTGTCCGACATGGCGATCGACGGGATCCTGCACGGCCGACTCTCCATCTTCAATGATCCGAGGCGTCGAAGTAGAAGTCTTGCAGGCTTGCAGATTTCTCAAAGCGAAGGCTCGCATTCGATCGATCGGGGCATCGTCTTCGCGCGCCGCCCGATGCCCGCGCGCGGGGCTGGACGGCGTGATGCCAGTCGGTCACGAGGGTTTGGGCGCCAGACGCGGCCCGCCGTCTGGGCGCCGGGTGCGGCTCAGTGGCGGGGGGTCGACCCGCCATCGCCCGCGACGAGCGAGAGCTGTTCGCGCAGCCGAGCTCGTTCTGCGGGGGGCAGCTCGGCGATGCGCGCATCGACGAAGGCCGCGACGCGCTTTGGATCGTCGCCGTAGATCCGGACGCCTTCCGCCGAGAGGGCGGCCAGCAGAGAGAGGGCATCGAGATGGCGTTTCAGATTTGAAGCTCCCCGTAAAATACGAAGCGTTCGCAATGCTTTGGTCAACTGCCAAAACGGTCCGGTCACCTCGTCGCCGGAGCCACCATGACACCACAAGCTGCCCGCCGCGGAAACTCCCTGCGCTGCGTTATCGCCACTGCGCCGGAGCACATTCGCGATTCCATGATCCTGCGCAGCATCTGCTTCGTGCAGGAGCTCGGCATCTCGCCGGCCTTCATCTTCGACGGCAACGACCATCAGGCGACGCACGTCGTCTTCTATGACGGCGACGATCCGATCGGCTCGCTGCGCATCCGTTGGTTCGCCGGCTTCGCCAAGTACGAACGCACCTGCTTCCGCGAGGCCTATCGCAACCCCTTCGTCATCAAGCGCTGCATCCAGACGACCTTCGATCATGTCGCTCGCAAGGGCTACACGATCGTCGCCACGCAGTCGGAGCCTCGCCTCACCGCGCTCTGGACGAAGCTGTTCAAGTTCGATGTCCTCGACCGGCCTCCGGTGCAGATCGCGGGCCATCCCGAGCCGTATCTGACGGTCGTCGGCACCATCGCGCCGCGCGACGACGCGATCACGCTCGAGACCGATGGCGCCGTGCTGCTGCGGGTGGAAGGCGACTGGGACAAGCCGAGCGCCTTCGAGCCCGCCCGATGAGCAACGTCATCCGCTTTCCGGGCGGCGACGTCGCCGCCCAGTCGGCGATGGCCGACATTCTCGACCGGACCCGGATGCATGCGGAAATGGTCTGCCGCATGCTGAACGGCATCGAGGCGCCGCCCGCAGACCTCGCCGAGTTCCTGGAGGATGTTGCCAACGTCTACCTCGATCATGTCGAGGAGATCACTCGTTGGCGGCGCGGCTCGGCGGGTTCGGCGCCAGGTTGAAGAAGGCGCGGAAGTCGTTTTCCGGTGCGGAGGCGCCGGCCGTCAGGTTCAGCCGGTCGGCGAAGAAGACGTTCTGCGTGAAAATCGCCCGCAGCCAGTCGAGCACCACGCGCACCGGCTTGGAGCGCAGCCGGTCGCGCAAGGCGATGACGTAGAGCGGCATCGCCAGGTGCACGCCGAGATCGACCGGCACGAAATGCGGCTCGATCAGGACGTAGTTGCCGAGAAGACCGATTCCCGCGCCCGACTTGATCAGCGAGAAGTAGGCGAGGGAGTTCTCGCACACATGCGACGTCCCGCTGTCCAAGAGGTCGTTCCAGGGCTGCCAGAACGGCGTCTCGGACACGTAGTAGCTGCACTGGATGAAGCGGTGGCTGTGCGCGCCCTGGCGCGTCGGCACGCCCTCGGCCTCGATGTAGCTTCGCGCCGCGACCGGGATCAGGTGGAGAACCCCGACCTTCTCGCAATGCACGTCGGCGCGATGGATCGGCATCAGGCCGAGCATCACGTCGGTCTGATTCTTGTCGAGGTCGAGGAACGACATCTGCTCCTTCAGGTCGATCCGGATGCGCGGATGCTCGCGTGTCAGTCGCGCCACCGCCGGCGCCACGAAGGCGACGCTGAGGCCGGAGGTGACGCTGACGCTGACCTGACCTGCGATGGCCGACTGCTCCTGCCGCAAGTTGGCGGCGAGCGAGTAGAGGCGGAAGTCGAGATCGGCGAGATGGATGGCGAGCTCGCGTCCCTTGCTTGTCAGCACAGTGCCCGAATGGGTCGCGATCACCAGCTGCGATCCGAACAGCGACTGCAGGCGCTTGATGTCCCGGCTGACGGTCGGGGCGCTCATCTGCAGCATCTCGCCGGCTCTTGCGTAGGACCGTCCCTTGGCGACCGCCAGAAAGGTCCGGAGCTCACGCCAGCAGTTGCTGGACAGGAGCTGCTCGACCTCCAGCGGCGAGCGGTCGAGATCGCTGCGATCCGCGCCGAAGGGAAGACCCGCGGCTGCCGATCTGTCGTCGTCCATCGTCCCCAACCCCATTCGCCCCGGATGCCGGTCACCCGCAATCACAGCGCGTGAACATCAGTCGCTCTGGCCAAGGGTTGTAACGCAACGGTGTCCGCGCGCAAGCCGATGATGCGCCTCGGCGTGCGGGGCGGCAGGACGCCGCAAGCCGCTCGCGCGACCGCGCCGCTTCCGCATCCTGGCCTGCCCGACCCCTTTGACCCGGTCGAGCAGGGGCGGCTCGGCCGAGGCGTGCCGCTCCCGCACCGCAATGCCGGAGTGCAGGACCAAGGCGCTCTCGCCAGCACCCGAGACGTCTCACCCCCGCGTCATCGGGCCGCCGCTCCTTGACCGAATCGGCAGGTGCTTCTGCGTGTCAGAGCGCGGCGTCTCCCGGACCTGACGCGTAAGGCCCGCCGCCGCAGCCTTTGATGGCGCGTTAACCGACGTGCCGTAGCGTCTCGATGTGGACAGTGAGCCGACAACGCTCTGTGCGTCGTTGCGCGCAAGGATCGTCAGGGCAAAGTAGATCGATCGAGACCATCATGATCTGGCAGCCCCTCCTGGCGAATCTGGCGCTCGTGGCGATCATGGTCAATCTGTTCGACATGGCGGCAGCGAGGACGGCCGGCTTCGGCGAACCATGGCCCGGCGTGACCACCGGCGCGCTGCTCGGCATCGGCGCCGTCATCGCGATGGGGATGCTTCCGCCTCCCATGCCGGGCGTCTTCATCGACCTGCGCGTGCCCTTCGTGGGTGCCGCGGGTCTGTTCGGCGGCGTGCCGGGTGCTCTCGTCGCCGGGGCAATGTCTGGCGCATATCGGTTCCATCTCGGAGGGCAGGGTGCCCCCGCCGGGCTCCTCAGCCTCGTCCTCGCGACAGGGGCTGGCTTGATGGTCTACCGTCTCCGTCGCTTGCGAGGGCGCTCGGTCCTCGACGTGATGACACTGGCGGCGCTGCTGGCCGCCGCAAATCTCGTCAGCATCTTCGCCCTGCCGGACCAGGTGTTCAGCGCGGTCCTTGCGTCGGCTGTGCTGCCGCTCGTGGTGCTCACCTTCGGGGGCACCGCCATCATCGGCTTGTCGCTCGACGGCGTGGAGCGACGCCGCACGCTTGAGAAGACGAACCTGATCTACCGCGCGATGGTCGAGCAACTGCCCGACAATCTCAACTTCAAGGACGTTGACGGTCGCTTCGTCATCGTCAACCCGGCGACGGCCACCTCGCTCGGCCAGCAACGCGTCGAGGACGTCGTCGGGCACACCGATGAAGACTTCCACCCGAAGGATCTCGCCCAAGCGTACCGGCAGCACGAGGAAGCGGTCCTGCAAAGCCGGAACCCGTCCCGGATCGAGGAGCCGTTCAAGCGGCCCGACGGCAGCAGTGGATGGCTTTCCACGTTGAAGGTGCCCCTGACCGATGGGTCCGGGAGGCTGCTCGGGATCATCACCCACAATCGCGACATCACCGACGAGCGCCAGAGCGCGGAGGCGAAGAAGGACTTCATCGCCCTCATCAGCCACGAACTTCGCACGCCGCTGACGTCGATCCGCGGCTCGCTCGGCCTCATCAGCAGCGGTGTCGCCGGCCAACTGCCGCCGCGCGCCGCCAGTCTCATGTCGATCGCGCACAGCAACTGCGAGCGCCTGATTCTGCTGGTCAACGACATTCTCGACATCGAGAAAATCGCGTCGGGCAAGATGGCGATCGAGATGCGCCCCGTGCAGCTCCGTCCCTTGCTCCAGCACGCTCTCGCGGCGCATGCGGACTATCTGCCCGAGAAGCAGATCAAGCTCGTTCTCCTGGACGATGCGCCGGGAGCCGCAGTGTCGGTCGATCCGGATCGCCTCCACCAGGCGCTGTCCAATCTCCTGTCGAACGCCCTCAAGTTTTCGCCGGATGGATCGACCGTCACCGTCGGCAGCGTCGCGATCGCCGGTGCGATCCGCATCTTCGTCCGCGACGAAGGGCCGGGCATCCCGGTCGAGTTCCAGTCGCGCATCTTCGGCAGGTTCGAGCAGGCGGAGGCGGCAAGCACGCGACGGAGCGGCGGGACCGGCCTCGGTCTCAACATCACGCGCGCGATCGTCGAGAGGATGGACGGGCGCATCGACTTCACCTCGGCGATCGGTACGGGCACGACCTTCACGATCGACCTGCCGGCGGTCGTGGCTGCGCCAGGACCCGCGACACATGACAGCGCTGCTTCGGGACCGCTCGAGAACCACCGCATTCTGATCTGCGGCTCCGATCGCACCTTGAACGGACAGGTGGGAGAGGCCCTCGCATCGACCGTCTTCAGCAGCGATCTGGCGCCCGATCTCGACGCATGTCTTCGGCTGGTCGGCGAGCGGCCCTATGCGGCTCTCGTTCTGGACGGCGCGCTGCTGGAGGAGTGCGCCGCCCACTTCTTCACCGCGCTGCGGGGCGGCGAGGTGGGTCGAACGCTGCCGGTCATCATGCTGTGCAGCGACGGCGCGGCGACGGCCGAACACCGGGGCTTTGCGAGCGAGGTCCTGGATTGGCTGACGGCGCCTTTGGACCAGCACCGGCTTCGCGCGGCGCTGAGCGCCATCGTCAAGAGGAACGCCGGAGGCCGGGTTTCCATCCTGCACGTCGAGGACGACATGTCGGTACTCGAGGTCTTCGCGCAAGCCGTCGGCGACAAGGGCGCGGTCGTCGCGGCGCGCAGCGTCGAGGAGGCCCGGCGCCGGCTTCGTTCGCAGGACTTCGATGCCGTGGTCCTGGACCAGAAGCTGCCGGACGGGTCCGGCTTCGATCTTCTGTCTGATGTTCCAGCCGGCACGCCTGTCATCGTCTTTTCGGCCTACGACGTCGCGCCGGACCTTGCGGGGCGAGTGACCTTCGTCATCACGAAATCGAAGACGCGCGAACTCGACGTGGCGGCGGCCGTACTGCAGGCCGTGGGTCCCACGAACGCGCCCGCCGTTCGCGCGTCAGGAGCAGCCCGCCCGGCGCATTTCACCACATGATCGACGAGGGGCATGTCGCAGCAGCTCGGCAAGGGGCGGTGGAGGATCACGCGCGAGTCATCACCAGCCTCGAATGCAGCTTCTGCGGGGCGGTTTCTAGATCACATCGCAGAATGCGCAGTTCTGCTCGAGTTGGTGCTACCAGGCGCAGGCGAGGCTCGACGCCGACAAGTTTCCGCAGACGGCGACTGCCCGCGTGTAAGATCGCTTTTTCGCCCTCGGGCTTCAGATCGCGCAGCGCACGACCGCGCCATCGCGCTTCGATTTCATGGCCGTGCAACAAGGTCTCCGCATCACTGGAGAAGTCTGGGTGGCGGCTTGAGCGACTTAAAGAAGGCCCGGGACAGCCCGGGCCTACCAAGAATCACTTTCCGCGGGATCCGGTGCGGGTCTGCTGCCCAGTACCGCCACCTGATCCATTCTGATTACCATTGCCGCGGTTGCCGCCTCCGCCAGAGCCTTGCTGTGTGGTGCCTTTCTTTCCCATTGGTACCTCCCGGGGGAACACCGCATCCAATTGGAGAACATCTGACACTGTCTGCTTGTTCCCGTAGATCTAGGACACCATGGTGGGGTTCTACTCGCTGACCTGGCTGGTGCCGTACCAGTATGATCTGATGGGGTAAGGACTGAGAGGCGGGTCGCCCAGATCGAGGCAACTCTGACGTCACATCAATGTTACTCGCTGCGGCCAGGATCCTCCTCTGGCCCATCAGCGGCGGCTACCGCTTCTGGGATCTCGTCAAGTACAGCAGATGTTATCTCGCCGCTCTGGTTGCGGAATAGGCGGAAAGATGCGTGCACCTCTTCTTGATCGATCGCACTGGCGATCTTTGAACGGAGTCGTGTGCGAGCACCTGGGGGCACTGAAAAGCTCAGACGTTTCAGATCTGATTCTAGAAGATCCAGCTTACCTACGCCTGTATCACGGTCGTAAGCAGCTAGTCTGATCTTCTGACGCATCGATTCAGCATCAAGGTGTCGACTATTGATATCTTGGGCCTCAGCTCTGTTCAAGCGAGCTGAAACTACTCGTTCGTCACCAGCAGTCAGTGCCATTGTACTGGCCGACTTGCGCAGTGGAAGCGCCATCTCCGCAATCTGCGGCCTAACCTTTGACGAAAGCTTCAACATCAAATTGTCGTCTACGCTTTCGATCTCAGGCAAATATTCCTGGAAAGAAGCCTCCCGCTTTTCTATTAGTGCCAAGCGATCCCGTAAATCGACGATCTCCCCGCCTTGTTCTCGCAAGGTGTCGAGTGCTATAGAGTTCGTTTTTTGCGCCTGTTCAATTAATGACAAAGAAGCCCGAGTAGTAACATTTTGATCCGCAAACATCTTCTGGATTAGCTCCAGTCTTGCTGTCTCCGCATCATCGCGGGATATCAACTGAGTAGTTCGCTGTTTCTCGACCTCCAACTGTATCTCAGCGGCACGAAGGAGCGCGTTTTCTTGACCCGGAAGCAGCCGTTGAACCTGCTGCATGACGTACTCCATCAGGATCTTTAAAGGCAGGCCAGCGAGCTCTGTTCCTAGAGCAGTAGCAACGGGCGCGATGATGTCGATCGGGAACGAGCCCTGTCGCGGAGCCTTAATTAAAAGATCTATGTTGGCTGCCTGAACAATGCGCTTCGGCACTCGCCCCGTTCTGCGGAAACTCTCGATCGTCGAGACGAAGCGCGCGAAGCCGTATGCTGCTCGGCTATACTCGTAGAAATGCAATTCGCCTGACGTTGCAAGCTTGCCATCGAACACGAGACTGAGTTTTTCAGCCATCACTTCCCCCGGAGTAACCGGAGGCAACGATTCCACGCAGAACCGGCTAATTCAATCGACGCGTGCAAATAGCCCCGCTTGCCCCATAAAGCCTATCAAGCGGGAGACACAGGCGTCCTCGGCGAGGGTGTACTTGATTGGAGCAAGTCAGGGACCCGCTTTGCAGGATCGCTGCGGGCGCCGCGGAGCCATGTCGCGTTGCGTGTCGCGTGGAGCTACCGCACGTCTCAAAAACGCGTTGTAAATCAATGGAAGTCGCTGCAACAAAACGCGACACGCTTTCAAGTGGGTTCGTCGGCGCCTAGTCGTTTTGAGGCGTTGAGTAGGCCTCAGGAAATTGTTGGAGGCCTCGGCCGGAATCGAACCGGCGTGCAAGGATTTGCAGTCCTCTGCGTAACCACTCCGCCACGAGGCCCCGACGGCGCTCTACCTACTGAGGCGCAAGGGGTTCTGCAAGAGGCCTTTCCGCCATTCTGAAAAACGCTCCCCTCGTCGTTCTGAAAAAGCGTTCGCGAGCCGTTCCGTCGTCAGGCGTTCTTCATCGCCGATCGAGCAGCTGGCGCATGGGCTTCGGCATCCTCCTCCAGCAGCTTCAGACGCGCCTCGCGCCGACGGAGCGTGGCCGTCAGCATCCGCTCCCGCGTCTCTTTCGCGTACCCCGCATAGGAGCTGCGCGTCTGGTGTGCGGAGAGGGCGCGGCCTTGACCATCGGTGAGCTCGGACTCCTCGAGCTCGGTCATGCCGCCGTGCCGGCAAGCATCCATCGTGAAGCCGTCCATGCCGAGCTTCTTCGCCGTCTGGGAGACGATCTGCGTCAGCCGGCTTGAGTTCTCGCCGTAGGGTTTGCCGTCGGGATTGCAGACGATCGCCAAACCCCAGCGCGGCACCTGCGCCAAGATCTCCTCGGCCTCGGCGTAGAGCCTGACAGAGGTTCCGGCGTCGTCGAACTCGAGCGGGTGGATCCGGGTCTGCCGGTTCTTCTTGTGCCGCACGCGGATCCCCTGCGGGTCAATGCTGCCTCGATAGTCGGACCAGGTGATGAGGCCCGCGGAAACGTTCCGCGGCCGCATCAGCCATTCGAAGCAGATCACGGCAGCCGCGGCGCATTGCGGCCGGCCAAGTTTCAGCGCGCCGCGGGCGAACTGGTAGACCTCGTCACGGGTGACTGCGGTCTTCACCGTCTTCTCGCGCCGGCGCAGCGTGACGCCCTCCCACGGATTGTCGCCCTCCGGAAAGACGGACGGGTAGATAGGCTTCATCCGCTTCCAGGCGGCCTTGCAGTAGGTGAGCGCCTTCTCTGCGCCGCGCAGGGCACCGCTGTCGGCGAGCTTGCCATAGATGCCGATCGCCATCTTCACCGTGACGGCCGACACGGCCACCTCGCCAAAGCTCTTGCCGCTCTTCATCGGCAGGTTGCCGATGCGATTGAAGGCGCGCTCGTAGTCGGCGCGGTTGGGCGCGTCGACGCGCTCCAAGAAGGCGTCCTCGCGGAGGTAGGTTCGAAAGAGCCATGCGACGGTGCCGTATTCCGACACAGGGGCGAGGGGCTGATCGGCGTTCCGCTGCCTGCGCCACTCGTCGAGCATGGCGTTCATCGGGATGGCGGCCTCGTCGAGCTCGCGCTGGCTGAGATTGATGCCGAGCGGCTTCGCCTTGATCGGGAAACCCTCCTTCCGGTAGGCCGAGGGGCACGTCCAGTAGAAGCCTGTGCGGCCGCCGCTCAACGCCTTGGGCGTGACGTAGCGCGGCATCTCGACCCGAACGGTCACGCCACCTCGTCCTCTTCCTCGCCCCCGCGCATCAGGACGGCCCGCTCCAAGTCTGCTCTCAGCCATAGGCGACGACGCCCCTTGCCGCTGCCTTCATCGACAACAGGGCGAGGATATTCCGATCCGACGCGTTTCAGGAAGCCCTCGACCGTGCGCTCGCCGACGTAGCCTGCGGCGAGGGTTTCCGGCATCCGAATGGGCCAGGAGCCGCTTGGGATTTCGATCTGCCGCCTGGCGCTCATAGCAGGCCCATCCTCGCCGTCGTCAGGATCATGGTGGCTGCCATCTCGTCGCCGGAGACGCCATAGAGCGCCTGCGCGACTGCGATCGGGTCAATGCCGACACTCTGCCAGTAGGCGCGCTCGTTCATCGAGTGCTGGCGCCTGTGCTCTACCGGCGCCAGCGGCACAGTCCATTGATCATCGGCCTTCTCGCCGAGGCCGCGCTGACGCTTGCCGACGGCCGCCGCGCGGTAGCTGACGTGCGCCGCCTCGACGCCGTAGACGCCGGTGACGACGCAGGGCAGGGTGCGGATGAAGGCGAGGTGCCGCTCGTCGCGCTGCCGCGGCGCATGGTCGTCGGATCGCTCGAGAGAGAACGCGGTTCCCGGAGTGTCGATCTGGCTCACGCTGCGGCCCTCCGATCGCAGATGGCCCACCAGATGCGCGCGGCCGCCCGCGCGTCGTCGAGCCCGTTGTGGGTCGGCACGTACGCTGCGCCAGTGAGCGCGAGGTGCGCGGCCGGCAGCTTCATGCTCTTGCCGCCGTTGGCGACCTGGCCGGCTTCGATCATGGCGCAGGACCGGCGCAGGCCGGCCCTCTTCCACTCCGGCGGCTGAGCACGGATGCGGTTGAGTTCGATGTCGATGATGCACTCGTCGAACTCGAGATTGAAGGCGACGAGGTCACTGGCGGAGCGGACCATATCCATGAAGACCGACAGAGCAGCCCTGATGCGGATCCCGTAGAGTTCCGCCCGGCGCGCCGAGATCTCGTGCACCTTCCGCGCACCGTCCTGCGACACGTAGCCATCAGGTCGGACTAAAAAGCACATGCTGCCGGCCTCGGCGCGCTTGCTGTCGAACAGCACCGCGCCGATCTGCACCAGCCGGGGCTGCGACTGGTCGGAAGGCGGCCGGTCGAACTTGACCAAGCCTGTGGTCTCGACGTCGAAGATGAGCGTCGCCACGGATTAGCCCTCGACCTCGACGCGGTATGCGACCTGACACTTCGTGCACTGGTAGACGGACATCAGCCGATCGTGCCGAGCATCCCATTCGTGCGCGCACGCCGACCAGGTGAAGAACTGCGGCTCGAGCGAACCGATTTCCTGAGCGATCACGACGCCGCCGCGCTTCCCTTCGTTGAACGTCGCCCAGACGCGGCAGGCGCGGTAGCCGACCTTCCGGATGCCGATCTCGATCAGCGCGTCCGGCGCGCCCTCGGCAAAGGCCTGCCAGTAGACGTTGGCGCTCACCGGCTCCATGTTCGGCAGCGGCCAGGTGATTTCGGACAGCTCGTCCACGCCGAGGGCCTTGAGGACGTCAAGTGCGGTAGCGTCGGATGCGGGCGTAAGTTCGTGGATCATGGCGCGCCTTTAGGCGACCTCCCGTGCAGCGGTTTCGAAAGACATTCCGGCCATCGCCTCGACCGTCGCGCGGACCTCGGCGCTGTCGATGCTGGGAATGATGTCGGTGGCGAGCTTCAGGAGGAGCGAGTCGACATAGCTCCGCCACTGGAAGGCATCCCACTCGGCGGTGGACTGCGGCGTGAAGCGAACGTCGCCGCGGCCGTTGATCACGACGGATTCGAAGAACCCGCACTTGATCATCAGTTCCCGGTGCGCCTGGTCGGCATCCGGCCATCGGTCGGTCATCTCGACGAGACGCTCCACGAGAGCGCGATACCAGGCGCGCATGCGATCCGATGGGCTGCGAGTGATGGTCGTCGTCACCAGCGTGCGGACCGGTACACGCTCGAGGCGGTCGGCATCCGCCGGAGCGGCGGGGCGGAGTACCCCGCCGCCGCTGACCATGAGCAACTTGATCGGCATCGATCAGCTCAGCCTCTCGAAAGCGGTCGAGATGGCGTCGACGAAGTGCTCCTCCTTCTGCGCTTCGGTGAGGAAGCCCTCCTCGATGGCGCCGTCGACCTCCATCAGGATCTGGTCGGCCTCATCGGCCGACTGCGCGCTCTCGAGGCGCTGCAGGATCTCAGCCTTGAAGGTCGTCAGGTCGAAAGGCTTAGCCTCGACGTCGGCAGGAGGGTGCTTTCCCGCCTCCTCAGTCTTCTGCTCGACCGCCGTTGCCGATCCCGCCGGCGCCTTGATCCGAGCGACGTGCTTGTCGCGCAGAGCGATAAGCCGATCGTCCTGCTCCTTCGTCAGACTGGCGGCAGCCGGCGCCGTTTTCCAGACAGCGCCGAGCTCGTCCTTGTTGCCGCACTTCGCCAGCGCGGAGTCGAGCTTCTGCACGACATCGTCGAACGGGTCGTGCTCGATGGTCTTGCTGCCATTGCCCTTCGGCGGCGCCGGTGGATTGGCCCGCTTCTGCTCGTTCGGCTGTTGCTCCTGCTCAGGCTTGTGCTCAACAGACGGAGAGGACTTCTGATTGCCTTCGGGCTTGGGCGGGGCTGGGGGCGCAGGGGGTGTGGGCGGCGTGACGTCCTTGATCTCGGCGATCTTCGCCGCCTCGTCCTCATCGTAGACGCCGCCAAATCCAAAGGCATAGCGAGCGCCCTGGATGAGCGTCTTGTGGCGCAGCATCCGGTGCTTCATCTTCCACGGATCGGTCGCGCGGATGCACTCGACCAAATACTCGGTGACCCTGACCGGCCGACTGCGGTCTTTCCGATAGATCGTGCAGGTGCACGAAATCAGGTTGCCGTCGGCATCATGCTCGTCCTCGAACTCGAAGCCGTCGCAAGCCGGGTGCGATTGGATGAGGTTGACCCAGCCGTCGATCGAGACGACCGGCACGATCCCGCCGCCCTTTGCCGGGAAGGCGTAGATCTCCTTCGTCAGAGGGTTGAGCCCGTACTCTTTGGCGACGAGCAGGAAGGCGGCGAACTCCTCGCGTGTCGCCTCCTTTCCCCCCTGAGGCTTCATGCACGTCGCCCGGACCGTGGCCTCGAAGGCAGCTGGCTCCATGCCGTAGCGCTCGGACATCGTGTTGAGGACCGAACGCGGCTCGTTCGCTACGAGGGCATTGCTCATGACTTCTTCTCCGCCGCTTCGACGCGATCGAGTGCGGCCTTCAGGAGGATGTTGAGTTCGGTGACGACGTACTGGCCCATCGGCGCGAAGGTCAGCCGATCGTCCGGGGGTAGGGCGGTGACGAAGCCGCGCATCCAGCAGGCGAGATCGGAGCAGGAGGCACTGAACTCGTTGAGCTTCGCCTTCGGCACGAAAACGGCTGCGACAGACCCATCGAAATAGGACGAGTGCGGGACGCAGAGCGTGTCTAGGCGGCGCTCGGCCTGCTTCATGTCCGCGATGGCATTAATTGCCGCGTCGCGGTGCATCTCGACGTCGTGCTTCAGCCGATCGACCGCCTGCAGGCACTCGTGAAAGACGGTTGAACGGTGACGGTTCTGACCGACCTTCTCGACTCCCAGCCGCATGGCGAGGTGGTTTGCATCGGAGCGCGTCAAGCCATTGAAGATGCCAACACGCGCCTGCAGGTTCTGCACCTCCTGTCGCAGCCGCTCGTTCTCCTCGATCGCGATCTTCGGCACCGGCGAGGTCCACTCAGCGACGAGCGCCCCATCTCCCAGATGAGGGTTCTTCGGCTCCCCATCTTCGTACCAGCCGCGATTTCCTGCATAGGCGATACGGCGCTCGTCGCCTGGCACCGCATCGAAGACGTGCATCGGGCCATGCACGTACCCGTTGGAATCGAGGTAGATCTTCCCAGCTTCCAGCTGCAGCCGCTGGTCTGGCGCACCTTCGACCTCGGCGAAGTCGGGATACCCATCGGCGAAGCCGACATCGTCCAGCCGTTCTGAGACGATGTCCTCCCCTGTCGCGTTCGCCAGACCGATCCCATCTGCAGTCCACCCGCGGCCGTCGCCCAAAGCCACGATGAACGCCATGCCGCAGTCCGTGCGTTCGTGATAACGCTTCATGGGGCCGACCTTGCGGTTGCGGCTGGTGCGGTAGATCCCGCCCTCCTTGATCTCGACCATGGTCAGCGCGCCTCCTCGATCTCTTCGAGGTGCGCCCCCGTCACCGCGACGCCGGCCTTCAGCATGCGGAGCGCCGCCGTCCTGATCACCTCGATCAAGTCGGGCAGGGGCGGATCGCACTTCGTGAGCATGAACGTCGCCAGCGTCACCGGATCGTCGATTACGGCCACCTTCCGCTTCACCAGCGACACGGCTTTGCGATTGCCGACCTGCGCTTTCGGCTCCCGTCGCGAGCCCGCGGCGTCGTCGAGGCGGCGCTCCTGCTGCCGCTGCGCATCCTCCTGACGCAGGCGTTCCTGTTCCTCCGCCGTCTTCTTCTGCAGGTACGGCGTCACTGCTCGTTTCGCCTTGCGCTTGCCGTCTTCAGCCATGTTCGTGAGCGGCTTGAACTTCGCGTCTATCTCGCGCCCGCCGTCGAGGAACGGCTGCTTCTCGGCGACACGCATCTGGTCAGCCTGCCGCTCGAGCTCGCTGAGCTTCGTGCCGATGTCCGAAACGCGCGACGCAGAGTCCTCGTCGGCCGGATCGCCGTCCTTCAGCTCCTTGTCGAGCCGCCGGCGCCACTCGTCGATCTCGTCCTTCAGCTGCTGAAACTCGGCGCTCTCCGCGGGGCCGGCATTGTTGCCGATCACCGCCCGCGGGTTCGGTTCAGCGCTCGGCTGCCGGACCGGACGCTTGGGGGCCGGCTCAGTCTTCGGCTTCGCCTGTAGCGATTGCCGCTCCCCCTTGATCTCGGCGACGACCTCGTCCGGCCACACACCCTTCTCGGTCTTCGCGAGATAGGCTTCGTGCGACACCGGCCGCTTGCATGCGTGCGTCCAGATGCTGCGAGCGAAGTCTTCGCTTGCGACCTTGCCATCCACCGCTGCCTGGAGGGCGCCGCCGACGTACCAGAAGGCGACAGGCTTGTACTCGCCGCCCTTCTCGGTGGTGGTGCGATAGAAGCCGGTCATTGGCTCGCCGTCATGGACGGGAAGAGTGCCGTCCATCACGCGCTGCGGATTTTCGACGGCTGTCTGCCACCAGGTCCAATCGTCGACCCGGTAGTCGGTCACAGTGCTCATCGCGCTGCGCTCCTGCTTTCGTGTTGCAGGAAGCAATGTGCGTCGTATTTAGACGACAGTCAATGAGCTGTGTCGCTTTTTTATAACATCAGCAGTTGACGCCGTCGTCATCGAACGACCTCTTGCATTGACCTCAGCGTCCCGCAGCAGGATAACTGCTTTCGCTCGGCGTTTCTGCCGGCATCACCGAACCAGCGGATGACACATGCAAGCGATCGCAAAGAAAAACCCCGGCGCCGCTGAAGACGGCAACCGGGGTAGGATCAGGACGGCAAGCCCTGTCGCTCAGTATCCAAAGGGCGTGCGGAAAAGCAAGAGCCTACCGTCGGCAGAAGCCAACAATCTGATGTGGCCCAAGGACGATGCCGATCGGCGGAAGATGCGAGAGGCATGGGGGCTGCTGGCGGCCGGCATCTGCAGCGGAGACATCCAAGCGCTACGCCTGCTGCGGGCGATCGAGGCCAAGACGCATCTCGTGAGCCTCGAATGCTGGGTAACGAACGAGAAGCTTGCGGCGCTCGCTCATTGTGGCCTGTCTACGGTGAAAGACGGGCTCGACGTCCTCGCTCGGCGCGGCTGCATCCGCTGGACGACCGAGGTGACCCGGGTGAAGGGTATGATCACCGGTCGCAAACGTGTCATCGTTCTGACGTTGCCCGATGGGGCGCCGAACAAACTGGACGCGATGCTCGCGGTCCTCGGCGATGACGAACACGCCGAAGGATGCATAGAGCAACCGTCGGTGGATGCACCGAAGGCCGCTCTGCGTGGCTCACCGAAGGTTGCTCAGCGTAGCTCCACCGAAGGCCGCACTGAGCGGCCAACTACCTTGATAAGAAATACCCTGAATCAGATTACCCTGAGCGAGCGCGCTGACGCGCGGCCTTCAGATGATCTCTTCGAAGAGGCCATCTTTCGAGGAAGCGGTTCTCTGGCGTCCTACGAGGCGGCCGTTGCAGAGCATGGCAGCCTCATCGAAAGCTTCAGGCGCCTATCCGCCTGCAACGCTATGCCCTGCTACGATGAGATTCACGGTCCCGGCAGCTTCAAGCGCCTTCCCCTGGATGAGCGGCAGCGATTGAAGGATCTCGCGTTTGCCGCGACCAGGACGAAGTTCGAAGCGGCTTCTGCCGATCGTGAGATGGAGGTCGTTTGCACATGAGCATCTTCGACAACAACCCGCGGCCGATCGAAGATGCGCCGGCTTGCGTCGCTGAGGTGATCCCGTTCCCCTCGCTCGCCCGTGTGCACAAGGTCGAGTACACCATCCAACGCCTCATGGGGCCTGGCACTGCGAAGCAGAAGGCGCGCTGGCGCGAGCAGATCTACGAGGGGATCGAGAACCAGTTCCGCGCGGTCGGCGTGCCCCCGGAGAAGGCGGTCGAGCAGCGCAACAAGTTCGAGATCGCGGTCGAGACAGAGATCACCAGGCGCCGGCGCGCGTGGGGGCTCTCTGAAGTCGACGGGGACGGCGCCGCCTGACGGCGCCTCACACGTCGAAGCGCCGCCGGTGCTTGCGCACGATGTCCTCAACGACAGCGATGATCTCGATTTGCTCGTCGCCGTCGGGGTCGTTGTTCGGCATGATGCGCAGGCTCTTGTGGGCCTTGTTGCTCGACACCGGCCGCAGCTCCTGCATCCCATCCGGATGCCGGAACAGACGCTTCACCGTGCGCTCGCGCAGGAACCCGCCGTCACGGCTGCGCTCGACGACGACGTCGTCGCCATCGCGCAGATTGAAGGGGTAGTCGGGAAGCCGCCAGCACACGATGCGGTCGCCGTCGAGGATGCCCGCGAGATCCATGGAATCTCCCTGGACGTCGAACGCCACCTTCTCAGCGCGCGGGAAGTTCGGGTCGATGTCGATGGTGATGTTGTCGCCGACTTGCGGCATCTCATCGATCTCGAGCCAGAGGCCGGCCTGGACAGGACCGGCCACCTGCACCTGCAGCGTGCCCGTCGGCCGCGGCACGGTTACGCCTTGGACGCTCCGCGGCTCCTCCTGCTCACCGGTGAGGTAGTCGACGTCGCAGCCCAGCACCTCGGCAAGCGCCTTCATCGAGGCGAAGCCGGGGTTTCGTGTCTTTCCGCTCATGACCTGAGACAACCAGGCGCGCTGAAGTCCAGCCTTCTGAGACGCCGTGCTCATGTTGAGGCCGGTCTCCTTCAGACGACTGCGGATCCGATCCGGGTCGATATTCATGTGAACCTCCTTTCGTAGGGTGATTCGCTCCTTTCGTTTTGCGCAGATGCTGCGTAGGGTCGCTATGCAAATAAAAACGACGTAAGGCTATTGCCGTCGTCGTTAAAAGACGACATAAACGAGTGCATGGAACACGCGCCCTCGTTCACGTTGCGCTTCGGCAACATCTTCATCCTCGGCCTGATCGATAGCGCGAGGCAGGAGTTCGGCTGGTCGGACAGCGGGATCTCGCGCGACGTGTTCAAGAATGCCGACGCGGTGAAGACCTTCAGGCTGTGGGATGGGGCGCGAAGATCCCCGACGCTCCGCACCGCATTGAACCTTGAGGATCACGTCCGCACCAATCTCGGCGAGGTCCATTACCAGCAGCAGTCGATCAGGCTGATCGCCGACATGACGGTGCCGTCGATCCTGACGCTTGCCGCAGAGACCGGCGCTGATCCGGACCAGATCATCGCCGACTTCACCGAACAGCTTCGCCGCGGCATCGCCTCCAGCGAGAGGTTCCGCCCTGCGGCTTGACGAGTAGCGACCCCGGGCGCTGCCCCCTCGGCGGCCGGGTGAAGAGGACGACGCTGGTCCTCCCAAGAGCGTCGTCCTCACCCCCTTCAGACCCCGAACCAGAAGGACGGGACCAATGGCAGGCAGAGTCCTTGAGAGCAACGACAACGGCGGCGTCACCGAGGAGGTGTTCACCCGCATCCTGAACGAGCACATCCGGCTCGAGAAAGAGGCGAGCAGCGTCCGCTCGAAGCAGAAGACGCTGAAGAAGAAGGCCGAGGACGACGGCATCGACATGGCCGACCTGAAGGCCGCTCTGAAGCTCGTCGGCGCCGATCCGCGCGACGTCATCGCCCAGCGAAACCGCGAGCTTCAGTATGCACGGTGGCTGAAGGCGCCGGTCGGCGCGCAGCTTCAGATGCTCGACCTGCCGCCGGACATGGCGAACATGAGCGACGAGGAGCGCGAGCAGAAGTGGGAGGATGAGGGCTTCACCGCAGGCCTCACCGCCGTCGATCGCGAGAAGTGCCCGCATGCGCCCGACAGCCCCGGCTTCCAGGCATGGATGCGCGGTTACGAGGCCGGTCAGAAGCGCAACCTCTCCGGCATCAAGGACGGCAAGGGGCGGTCCGTGACGGAGGCGGCAAAGAACGATGCGCCGAAGGCTCGCCGCGGTCGCTCGCCGAAGGAGAAGCCGGCGGCTGTCGACGATGCGGCCGCTCCTCCGGCGCCGCCCGCGCCTCCGGCTCCGCCTGTCGTCCCGGTCGATGATGAAGCCGAACCGGACGGAACCGGCGACAGCGGGGACGATGGCATTCCTTCCGCGCCTCCGGCGCTGACCGAAGACGAGGAATGGGAGCGCGCCGCGCCGGACGCGGCCTGAGATCCCAGAGCGAAAGCAACCACGGACAACGGCATCACCAGTCGCGCAGGAGCGACCGATGCGTCGGGAGTTGCAAGTAGGCTTGCCGCGGGCGGACGCGGAGGGGCTTCGGCACCGTTCTCCCTTCGGAACGGGCGCGTCTTCCAGAGACAGGAGCAGCCTCATGAACACGGTCGACAGCACGTCGGATGACCGCACGGCAAACAACGCGGTTCGTCACCAGTATCGCATCCTGTCCCATGCTGAGAAAGCGCGGATGCAGGAGGTCAAGGACATGGGCGCAGAGTTCCTCAGCCTGATCGACGCTCTTCGCACTCGGCCGCAGGACATCATCGACGACGGCGGCAACGACATGGACGTCGCCTACGGCCACTACGACCGCGAGCTCTCCATCGCCGCCGAGCGCGTCGAGGAGGCCGTCATGTGGGCGGTCAAGCACATCACCGCCTGATCGGCGGCACGAGGTGGAGTGGCCGGTTGAGGGTGACTGTCGACCACGCAAACGAGGCGGAACCCTACGCGAACGCTTGCGCAAACGGCGTGACCAGCCCGGGAGAGTAGCGGGCACCCCATCAGACGGAGCAGCGCCATGAGCAAGTTCGACACGCGTGGCACCGAGTGGGCTCGGCTGTCGGATCTGAAAGCTGGCAGCCAGGTTCGGCTCGACGACGGCTTCACCTGCGGCATTGCCGGTGCCCGCGTCGATGTTGCCGAGGATGAGGGCGGGCTGTTCGTCGCGTGCGACCACGGTCACCACTACCTTGACGGCCAGCTGGCAGACGACGGCGATCACCTCGTCGGCGTCTACCCGCAGATCTGAGCGAACCGCCTGATGGCCTACAGCATCCGCAGGACCGGCCCAACGCGCATCAGCTATCCGCAAGGGCGGCCGGCTGATCCCGTGGCGCCGAAGGTGCCGCCCACGCCGCGCGACGAACAACGCAAGGCGGAGGATCGCAGGCGCGCCGAGGCAGCATGGGCGGCCTACGATAGCCTCACCGCCGAGTTCGACCGTCTGCTGCTGCACGCCTACGAACAGGGCCACCGCGACGGACGGAGCGGCGCTCCGGCGCGACCGCCGACGCGGGACAGCATCCGCCGCGGCCAGTCGAGGAGGTCGCGGTGAGTTCCTCCTGGTTGTTCGATCCGCTTCTGCCTCTGCACTACGAGTTGCTGGTGATCGACCCACCCTGGCCGTTTGAGCTTTACGGGCCGGGTGGCGCGAAGAAATCGGCATCAGCGCACTATCAGACGATGTCCGAGGCGCAGATCCTTAACCTGCCAATCGGGCATCTCGCTTCCGCGGACTGCCTTCTCTACCTCTGGGCAACCGCGACGAAGCTGCCGCTGGCGATCGCCAGCGTAGAGGCCTGGGGGTTCGTCTATCGCAGCTTCATGATCTGGCGGAAGACCACGGCGAGCGGTCGGATGCGCTGGGGAACCGGATACCGCGTCCGCAGCTCGGGCGAGCTCGTCGTTGTCGCCACTCTCGGGAACCCACGGCAGGCTTACGCTCCCCCAACCGTGTTCGACGGCGTCGCTCGTGAGCACTCGCGCAAGCCCGACGAGTTCTATGCCATCTGCGACAGGGTGATGCCGCACGCTCGGCGCGCCGACGTGTTTGCCCGCGAGCGCCGCGACGGCTGGCAGTCCTTCGGGGATCAGGTCGGGAAGTTCGGGGAGGCCGCATGATCGACGACATCTTCACGCCCGCGTGGCACCGCTTCATCGTGCATTGCGCCAGCGAGGAGGCAATCATCCGCCTCTATGAGGAGAAGACCGGGCGGATCATGCTCCGCCCCAACGGCTCGTTCTTCTTCGACTCGGAGCACACCGACGCCGAGAACGAGTCGATGATCGACTTCATCTGCTGGGTGACGGTCACGCATTGGGGCCAGATCCGCGGCGTGCCGGAAGAGATTCTTGCAGTGGCAAGCCGACGCTATCCCGATCACATCGCCTTCGCCGACGCCGCGGCGACGACGCAGCTGAGGGTCGTGAAATGATGCTGCTGGCTCTTGATCCATCGCAACAGATGGGGTTCTGCCTCGGCAAGCACGACGGCACGCCGATCTACGGCACGCACCGGCTTCCGAAGGGCCGGTTCTCGCGCCAGGCGCTCGCGCTCGAGGCCATGCTGCTCGACATGATCAAGGCGAACCGCGTTGAGCGCGTGTACGCTGAGAAGCCTATTCTGCCCCGCGTCACGTCCTTCGACGCGATGATCGCCATGGCGGGCAAGGCGACCGTGATCGGCCTGACGTGCGCTCGGATCGGCGTCGATCTCGTCTACGTCGACATGAGCACCTGGCGCAGCGAGTTCGGCGTGCCAACGCAGGCGCCGAAGCGTGTACCGAAGCCCGAGCGCCGCAAGTGGGTGAAGGCCGCCACGATCGAGCGCTGCCGCGCGCTCGGCTACGAACCCGGCGATGACAACGCCGCCGACGCGATTGGCATCTGGTGGAGCCGCGCAGCTGCTATCCGCGAGCGCGAGGCCTCGCCGACCTTGTTCGAAAGCGATATTCTGGCCGGCATGGACGTGTAGGCGCCGTGCCTCGCTTCGACCAGCAACTGCTCGACGACATCCGCGACCGGCTGCCGATCTCAACGGTGGTCGGTTCTCGCGTGACGTGGGACAGCAGGAAGACGAACACCAGCCGCGGCGACTTCTGGGCCTGCTGCCCCATCCATGGCGAGAAGAGCCCGTCGTTCCACTGCGAAGATCAGAAGGGCAGATATCACTGCTTCGGTTGCGGGGCCTCGGGCGACGTGTTCCGGTTCCTCGTGGATGTCGACGGACTCTCGTTTCCGCGGGCGGTCGAGATGGCGGCGCAGCTCGCCGGCGTGCCGCTGCTCGGCGCTAGCGAGGAGACCGCGGCCGAGAAGGAGAAGCGACGGCGCCGTGCTGCTGACCTAGAGAGGAAGAAGCAGGCCGATCTCGCCCGCGCCGTCCGGGAGAGCGAACGCAAGCTTGAGACCGCCGCCGGCATCTGGAAAAGCACGCAGCTCCTGGCAGGCTCGCTCGCCGAAGTCTACCTGCGGGCCCGCGGCATCGATCTTATCGACGAGCCGAACCTGCGCTTCCATCCGTCGCTGCCGTACCCGAAAGCAGGCAAGCATCCGGCGCTTGTCGCCCGCGTGCAGGGGCCGGACGGAAAGGGGATCGGCGTGTGGCGGATCTTCCTCGCGCCCGACGGCCGCGGCAAAGCTCAGGTCGAGAACGCGAAGCTCGGCCTCGGCAACGTGAAAGGCGGCGCGGTGCGGCTCGGCGGTGAGGGGCCAGTCGTCGGAATCGCGGAGGGTGTGGAGACCGCGCTGGCCGCTCACGAGCTTGACCGCCGGCATCCGATTTGGGCCGGCCTATCTACTTCCGGCATCATGACGTTCGTCCCGCCGCCGTTCGTGCGTCGGGTCCTGATCTATCCCGACGGCGACATCGCGAAGATCCGCGACGGTAAGGTGCACGAGGCGCCCGGCATGAGGGCCGCGCTGGTGTTGAAGGAGCGGCTCGTCGGCGAACACAAGCCCTCCGCCATCATCGACCCTCCGAGGGAAGGCGATTATCTCGACGCTCTGCAGGCGGTGAAGCGAGCCTAACGCTTAGGTCGTTCAAAAACGACATAGAGGCTTGAATAACCCATCTTAAGCCGATATCTGTCGTTCATAGACGACAAAAGGATATCGGGACGGCACATGCAGCCCTGCATTGATCATTCGGACGACATCCCCCCCTTCATCCCGCTTGCGGTGGCTGCGGCCTGCATCTCGCAGCGTCTGCGGGACGACCTCGACAATGCGGCTGAGATCGCTGTCGCGAAGGGTTGGGATCGCCCGCAGGTCCGTCGGCCGGAGCGCGCACGGTGACGGCGCGGATCTGGACGGACTACGTCTTGCGGAACGTCTTCCTGTTGCTGAAGGACGGCTACGACTATGGCGAGATCGCCGAGATGTACGGCGTCTCCAGGCGCGCGGTTGCAGCAGTCGTGAACCGCACAGAGGTCGGCGCGAAGTTTCGGGCGGGCCGAGGTGGGAAAAAGGCGCCGGCGCGTCGGTTCTGGACGAAGACGCGGCGGGACGAGCTCGCGGCCATGTACCGGCGCGAGATGCCGCGCAAGGAGATCGCCAAGGCGCTCAACTGCACGATCGAGGCTGTCCGGCATATGGCGGACGAGATGGGGCTCGCCGATCGGCAGCGCGGTACTCGTATCATGGCGGCACAGCGCAAGGGCAGTCGCCATTCTGAGGAAGCTCTCCAGAAGATGCGGGAGAAGGCTCGGGCGCGGTGGCGGCGGCCTGAATATGTCGCCAAGCAGCGGGCGCATCATGACCGCGTCAGCAGGTCCGAGCTCGCAAAAAAGGGGAACGACACCCGACGCGGCTTCTCCGTACCGGAGGACAAGAAGGAAGCCTACGACGCGTTGATGCGGAAGGCGTTCTCGTCGAAGGAGGCCGGGATGCTCGTCGGCATCCTGCCGCAGGGCAGCGTCGAGATCCGCGACGTGCGGTACAAGAACCGCACGAAGGACGAGGACTATCGCCGGGCGAAGCCGATCACCATCGTTCGCGACATCGCCGCCGAGATGCAGATCCCGGCGGATGCGATCCTGTCCGACCGCCTCGAACAGCCGATCGTCATCGCGCGCCATCGGGCTGTCTACGAGGTCGCGAGGCTGCGGCCGGACATCTCGATCACGAAGATCGGGCAGGCCTTCGGTCGCGATCATTCGACGATCAGCAACTCGCTGAAGGTCTGGCCGGGCATCGCCGCCGAGTACGGCTATGAGGCGAAGCCGCTCACCGGGCGGAGGGCTACGGCATGAGGCCCCTGATCGTCGACAGCTTCGCCGGCGGCGGCGGGGCGAGCACCGGGATCGAGATGGCGCTCGGCCGCTCGCCGGACATCGCCATCAACCACTCGGCCGATGCGCTCGCCATGCACGCGGTCAACCATCCGGACACACATCACCTCAACTCGAACATCTGGGACGTCTCGCCTCTGGAGGTGACGGGCGGGCGGGCGGTCGGGCTGTTCTGGGCCTCACCCGACTGCAAGCACTTCTCAAAGGCCAAGGGCGGCAAGCCGCTCGACCGCAACATCCGCGACCTCGCCTGGGTCGTGGTGCGCTGGGCCGAGGAGGCGCGGCCGGACGTGATCATCCTCGAGAACGTCGAGGAGTTCGTCACCTGGGGGCCGCTCTACGAGGACGGTTCGCCGATCGTTGAGCTGCGCGGCCAGACGTTCCAGGACTGGGTGCGGCGGCTGAAGCGCGCCGGCTACCGGGTGCAGTGGAGGGAGCTGCGGGCCTGCGACTACGGCGCGCCGACGATCCGCAAGCGCTTCTTCCTGATCGCACGGCGCGACGGCAAACCGATCGTCTGGCCGGCGCCAACGCATTACCCCTCGGAAGAATTGCTTCGTGACGGCTACGGCAATCCGGACGATCCGGCGTACGTGCCGAGACCGATCCGAAAGCGTGAACGCAAGAACGGTAAGCCGGACTATTCGAAGGCAACGAAGCCGTGGCGCACGGCCGCCGAGATCATCGACTGGTCGCTGCCGTGCCCGTCGATCTTCGACACGTCGGCCGAGATCATGGCCAAGCACGGGGTGCGGGCGGTGCGCCCGCTCGCTGACGCCACGATGCGCCGGATCGCGCGGGGCGTGGTGCGCTACGTGCTGGAGACGGCGAAGCCCTTCGTGGTGAAGTTCCAGACCGGCTCGACCGGGCACGCGCTCGACGAACCGCTGGCGACGGTGACCGCCAACGGCTTCGTCAAGCGCCCGGGCGGCGCCGCGCCGATCGGCATCGTGGTGCCGTCGATCGCCGCGCTTGCGCACGGCTACTCAGGCGGGCGGCGCGAATATTCGATCGAGGAACCGCTCGGCACGGTTCACGCCGGCGGCAACAATCACGCGCTGGTCGCTCCCGTCATCACGGCCGCGCAGCAAGGCGGGTCCGTCCGCTCCGCCGATGCGCCGATCCACACCATCACGGCCAGCCCGAAGGACCAGAACGCGGTGATCGCGGCGACCATGGTGCAGACCGGCTATGGCGAGCGCGAAGGGCAGGCACCTCGCGCGCTCGACATCGACCGGCCGATCGGGACACAGGTTGGCGGCGCGGCCAAGCATGCCGTCGTCGCGGCCTTCCTGGCGCAGCACAACAACGACAGCCGGCGCGTCGGCGGCGTCAATCCGGGACGGCGAGCGGACGAGCCGATCGCGACCATCACGGCAGCCGGGGCACAGCAGGCGGTTGTCGCGGCGCATCTCAACTGGGCTTACACGTCGAACACGCGCGGCGGCGAGGGCGATCTCGACCTTCCTGCCAAGACCTTCTGCGCCGGCGGCAACCATGCCGCGCTGATCGCCGGCTTCCTGACGAAATATTATGGGGAGGGCCTGCCCAGCCAGTCGCTCGCCGAGCCGGTTCACACGGTGACGACGAAGCCGCGCCACGGACTCGTCACCGTCGAGATCGACGGCGAGACCTTCGCCATCGCCGACATCGGCATGCGGATGCTGACGCCGCGCGAGCGCTTCCGGGCGCAGGGCTTTCCGGACAGCTACGTGATCGACCGAAGGCCCGACGGATCGGCGATCTCGGCGACCGTGCAAGGCTCGTGCTGCGGCAATTCCGTCTGCCCGCCGCTCGCCGCCGCGCTGGTGGCGGCAAACTGCGCCGGGCTCGCCGCCGAGCCGGTGCGGGAGGCGGCGGAATGACCGACCGCCGCCGATATCCGGAGCGAGCGCCGCCGCCTGCCGAGATCATCTCCGAAGAGGCAGAGCGCGCCGTCGCCGGCTACATCCTCGCGAACCCCTCGCAGTTCTTCGAGATCAACGACCGCCTGCAGTCTGAGCACTTCAGCACCTCTCGCATCATGCGGATCTGGGCCGCCATGCAGCGAGCGGTCGAGAAGGGCAAGTCGCCTGACCGACGCATGGTCGCCCTCTTCATCGACCCCCTCGACAAGAAGGACGACACGCCGCTCACGATCTACATCGCGAACCTCATCCACGACGTCACGAGGAACATCGAAGGGTTCGACCTCCTCGCCTATACCGACACCATCATCCGTCTCGCGCAGAAGCGTGCGCTGCTGGCGGCTCTCGACCAGGCCCGCGTTCAGGTCGCTGCGGCCGATGTCGGCACCGCGATCGAAGATCTCGTCGACGAGGGGGTGAGGGCGCTCACGTCCGCCGGCGTTGGCGACTTCGATCGCGACATGCGCACCTATGGGCAGTGGGCAGAGGCTCTCGGGCAGCGGGTGAACCGCGCCATCGCTGACGAGGAGAACGGCGGCATCGGCCTTAGCCCCGGCCTGAAGGCGGTCGAGGAGGTGATCGGTCCCCTGATCGGCGGGAAGGTCTACGTGCTCGCCGGCATGTCCTCCGGCGGCAAATCGGCCTTGGCGAAGAGCATCATGGAATCGGCCGCTCTCGACGCCAAGCGGAAGAGGCAAGGCTGGCTCTACAACGCCTCGCTCGAGATGAACGGTGAAGAGCATGCAGCGCGCGCTCTTTCCGACTACCTCGGCATCCCGTCCTTCAAGATAGAGCGGGCCGCGCTGAACCGATCAGAGGTCGAGGCCATCGGCAGCCGCGGGCGGGAGTGGGCAAGCCAGTACCCGATTCTGATCGACCAGCGCCGGCGCATGACCATGGAGAAGATCCGGTCGCGCATGATGCAGGTGAAGAACCGCTACGGGCTCGCGATGGCGGTGATCGACCACATCCTGCTGATCCGCGGCGGCAAAAAGGACTCGCTGATGGATCGCGTCATGGAGGCGGTCATAGAGGCCAAGATCATGGCCGGCGAGTTGGGCATCCCGATCCTTCTGCTGGCGCAGATCAACGAGAAGAACCTGCTGGAGCGTCCGAGCGGTTGGCCGATCGCGTCCGACCTCTTCGGTGGTGCCTCGATCGTCCAGAACGCCGACGTCGTCTTCTTCATCCATCGGCCGGAACTCGTCACCCGTAAGAAGGAGCCTGCGAAGACGGCGAAGAAGCGCGACGAGGACGGCGACACACCGCACCAGGCGTGGGAGCGCCGGCTCGAGCGCGAGGCAGGGCAGGCCTGGGTCTTCTCCGACAAGACGCGCGGCTTGGCCGGCGGTGTCCGTCGCGAGCTTCGGTTCGACGGCGAAACCACAACGTTCAGGGATATCTGAGATGGTCGAGCGGCTCCGCATCACCGCGACCGCCATAGAGCGCTATCGCGAGCTCGTCCTGCACGGCACCGGCCGAATTGACCGGTCTGTGGCGGCGGAGATCGAAGCCGAACTGCTCTGTCTGCTGTCCCGCTGCTTCGTCCCGCACACGCCGCGCTACGCGATCATCGTCGGCCAGGCGCGCTTCATCGTCGTGGACGGCGCAGTCGTCACCACCCTTCACCGAAACGACCACTGCTGGACGGGCATCCACCGCCCGGGCCGAAAGCTGGAGCTTGATCATGCGGAATAGTGGCGCCAACCAGTGGCGCGCCTACGCGCGGCCGGAGGGCACGTCCTTCCTCGCGATGGTGTGCGTGGCGCATCTGGCCGAACCTTACAGCCTGAAGAAGGACGGCAAACCGATCCTCTATCCGACGCGCGGCGCGGCCGATCGTGCCGCGCACGAGCACATCCTCGGCCTACTGAACTCGCCGATCTACGCCGAGAGCTACGAGCGCCAGCTGAGCGAGCACGAGAAGCTGCAGGCGCAGGTGTTTGGCTCCGCCGCGCAACGAGATGAGGTGACGCCGGAGTCCGCCTTCGGTGTGATCTACGCCAAGGGCAGGGGAGGGAGCACGCACCAGGTGAAGGTCGAGCGGCGGCGGCGGCGGAGGGCTCAGGCATGAAGTCTCGCCCGCGCAAGCATACCGATCGCGTCCGCTACGTCGCAAGCGTGCTCTTCCTGCATGGGCTGAGCGAGCGGCTCGTTGCTGAGAAGATGACGGAGTCCGGCGTCTGCCTCATGACCAAGGGCAAGGTGAGCGGCATCATCAACCAGACGCCCTTCCGCGGCCTCTCCGATCCTGAGCGGCAGACATGGCTGGATCGGCTTGCGCAGAAGCGCCTCGATGACGGCGTGCTGCCGGCCGCCGCGTTCCGCGCCGCCAGCCGAGATGCGAGGGGCGTGCGATGAGATGCCAGATCGTAACCGGCCAGCGCGTCGTCTGCATTGATGACGATTGGGGCACCCACAACGGAGTGCTCCCGCAGACCGCCCCTGTGCTGGGGCTGATCTATACCGTCGAAAGCCTGCGGCTCATCAACAACATGGAAGGTGAAGTCGCTCTCTCGCTTACGGAGTGGGAGGTGAGTGAAGCGTGGTGGAGCGCCGAGCATTTCCGTCCGCTCGATGAGGCCCGCCTCCACCGGTTCCGCGAGCACCTCGCCCCCCGTCGCGTCGAGGAGCCCGCATGAGTGCCTTCGACGACCTCATCTCCGACTCCCCCACAGTCCCCCCACATGCCCCTACGGTGGGGGTTCCGGTCGTGCTGCCGCTCTCGGCCTTCTACGCCAGAGACCGGACGCACGAGCGGCGCCGGGCGAAGTTCTACGCGACGATGTCTGTGGAGTTCGGCTTTGAAAACTGGCGTCTCGCGAAAATCGAGATCCCCGCATGGGGCCCGCACTGCCACGTCGACCTCGCCTCGATGACCAGGCTCCCCGTCCAGCCGCTTGCCGGGGTGACGCCCGCGGCCGGTCGAGGCGGGCGCCGTCGCCAACTGCTGAAGCCCGATCGGCGCTCGAACGTGCTGCGCGACCTGCGGCAGTCCGTTGTCGGCTTCTTCACCGTCACGAACGAGCTGAACGATCCGATCAGCTTTGCCGACTCCGACCGCGTGAAGAACAACGCGCACTACTACGGCGAGATCCGGCGCCGCGTGATGGTGCGCCTGCGCGATCTCAACGAAGCGGCCGAGGGCAGCCCGCTCAAGAGCGTCGATCTGGAACGCGAGCCGACCGGCGGCCGTCGGCCCGGCACTGTCTCCGACGCGCGCCTCGGCGCCATGAGTGTCGTCGGGCGCGTGCGAGCGAAGGTGCCACCGGTGTGCATGGATCTGCTCGATCGCGCGATCCTGAACGACGACTTCGACGTGATCGCAGTCGAGGGCAAGGAGGCGCGCAAGGTCCTCCTCGAGGACATGCGTTTGGCTCTCGACTTCGCGGCCTGGGCGCTGGGCGAACTGCCGGAGGCGCGACTGCTGCGCCGGTGGAAGCAGGTCCGCGACCTGCTGATCCTGCGGCCGGCTCTCGACGAGGCGCGCCGGGCGAAATGATCGGCCGGCGCGGCGCTCTCCGGACGCCCGCACTATTCCCTACAGGATCCCGGCGCTACTCGCCTAGCTGGGCACGCTTCACTCTGCCCGCATGGTCGAAGGGATCAATGATATCGGCAGGATGTCCCTCGTCGAGATAGGTGGCGCGGCGCCACGCGGCTGCGGCGTTATATAGCGCCTCGGCCGGCGTCTTCCCAATGCCATGGTGGCCGATGCCTTCGTCGATATCGCACTGATAGGGTCGCCCGAGGCCCGATGATCGCCAGATGGTGATCTTCGGCGTCTGCTCGCCGGTCTTGCTGTCATCCATTGGTTCGCTCCTCTCCAATGTCGCTACAATGGGGCCTCAAATTCCCACGGTATGGGGGGTGTCTCCCCTGTCCTCTTCCTCAATCAGCGCCGCATCGCTGATGTGCCGCGCCACCTCCATGTTCGCCGGCTGGGCGAGCAACGCGAGGAGGACGCGCACCCAATGCGGCGTCTGCGCCGTCGGGTCGTCGAGCCATTTCTCGATCGTGCGCGGCTGCGAGCCGGTGAGCCGCGAGAACTGCCGGACCGACAGCTGCACCCGGTTGAGCGCCTGCGAGAGCTCCCGACCTGTCATGGGCTTGTGCCTGTATCGTGCGCTCATGCGCGTTCCTTTCCTGGTCGCCGTGTTCGGCATTGGCCGGCGCGACGGGCGCGCCGGCCGGCAGTATGTCCGCTACAGTGGGTCTCTGCCAACGCCGCTACAGTGGGATAGGCTAGGACGGCCGCTCCCGCCCGAGTGTCAACACGCGATTGAGCCTCAGCGACTGGCGCTCGACTTCGCGAAGCCGCACGAGCTCGCCAGCAGCCCAGCGTGTGCCCTTGACTTGGATCTCCTCGGCGGCCGGTTCGACGGCTGCCCGATCCCGTTCTGCGAATTTCTTCAGCATCCCATCTGCCACTTTCAGAGCCATACGCCAGCGTCGTCCGGCGTCTCTGTTGTGATCGGCGGCTCAAATCCCTCGATCACCCACCTCGGTAGGCCCTCGGGATACATCCGGCGCAGGTCGCCAATAGTAAAGCCGAGCACGCCGGCCGAGGGCGATGAGGCGAGATCGAGACCTGCGCGGATGCAGCACGAGACTTGGCTTTCGAACTTGTTGCCTCGCGGCTCGAAGCCGCTGCGCGTCTCGCGTTCGTGGTAGTGCTCGCTCAGGTGGGAAGAGACGTCATCGCAAATGCAAGGCCGGTACTTGTAGCCGTTCACCTCGTATTCTTCGCCACTATCCCAGTCGACAACGGCGGCAGTCTCGGAACTGTCCCTCTCGTGCCAAGAGAAGAAGTTCTCGACGCTCGCCTCGATTTTGGCGCGGCGGGCTGGTGTTGCTTCGGGGAAAGCGTGCCTCGCCATGCGGAGGGCGAAATCCTTCCAACGATCGTATTGTTCAGGTGTCACGGTTTTTCCTCAATGGCGCGCCGAGGGTGGCGCTGGTGATGGTCAGGCGCCTTCAGACGCCCGCACAAGGGGAGGGGCGGCCGGCGCCCCTCCTAATGTCGCTACGGTGGGAGGGCCTTAGACTCGCATCGGCATAAGGACGCCCGTCCAGCCCGGGCGATCGCCGGTGATGACGACGGGTCCACTCGCATCGCTCATGGCAGCGCGCGCCGGCTCGCCGACCTCGGCGAGAATCTCGGCGAGCTGCGAGGCGCGGAAGCCGATCTCGATGGGCGCGCCGGTATAGACCGCCGCGAGCGTCGTCTCGGCGGTGCCGTTCTCCGGATCGATCATTGAGAGGCGCAACGGCTCGCCTTCGGCTGCCTCGATGCGCACGGCGCGCCCGCGCTCCGGCGAGATCGCAGCCAAGCCCTTGATTGCTTCAAGCATGGCGGCCGCGCTGAACTCGGCGACGTTGTCGTTGTGCATGGGGATGACGCGGGTGTAATCCGGGAAAGTGCCGTCGATCGGCCTCGCGACGATGCGGACGCCTTGCCAGGTGAGTTCGATCCGCTCCCCTGTCACCCGCAGCCGGACGGTTTCCGGCGCCGCCTTGCCCTTCCAGAGCTTCAGCAGCACGCCGACCAGCTTGCGCGGCAGGATAACGCCCGGCATGCCTTCGGTGCCTTCCGGCGCCGTGATCGTCTGCCGATAGAGGCGATGGCCGTCCGTCGCGACCATGACGAGCTGAGCCGAACCGTCCGCAGTCCAGTCCGGCCGGTGGATGAACACGCCGTTCAAGTAGAAACGCGTCTCTTCGGTCGAGATCGCGCCCTCGACCGCCGCAAGGCTGTCGCGGAACGTCCTTCCGTCGAGCTCGAACACCTTGGCGGCAACCATGTCCTGCGAAATGTCCGGAAAGTCGGCCGACGGCAGAACCGGGAGGGAGTAACGGATCCGCTCGAAGTCGGCCGCCATCTTCTCGTCGTCCGCCTCAGGCGCCTCGAATGCGACCATATCAGCGGCCGGCGCTTTCTTCAGGAGATCGGCGAACTTGTGCGCGTCCAGGCAGAGCGAAAAGCGCGCGTCGATGGCGGCCGGAATATCGATGTGAATCTCCGTGTCGAGATCGGTCGCGGAAAGCCTGGCGAACTCGCCATGAGCGACGACGCGAGCCGTCGCCAGAATCGGGAGGTGCGGCCGCTTCTCGACGACGGTCGTCAGCTTGGCGAAGGCGCCGGCGAGTTCCGCACGTTCGATGACGGCGGACGGGCGAGCGGCGGCAATGGTGTTCTGAATCTGCATGTTCGTTCCTTTCAGGCGCGCCGTGATTGGCGCTGTTCGGCTCATAGCGGCCGGATGACGGGCGCGGCGAGGGCGCCCGTCACGCAAGACGCTACGGGAGCAGGAGACGTTGAAGCGTTGCCAGAGCGCCAACTGCGGCAACAAGCATTGCACCGAACCGAACGGTAAGCCGCAACGTCTGCCTGTCGAGCGCGTCAGCAAGGTCCGATTTCGTGACAAGGTCGAGCATGGCGAATTCCCGAACTGCGGAGGCGTGCGCCTCGGCATGCTCGCGTTTAACGCCAGCCTCTTCAAGTCGTTTCGCATAACCGAGGGAGTCGAACACAAGAGCCATAGATCAGCCTCCGAGGACCGGCGCCCATGCGCACGCGGCAAGAGTGAAGAGGCAAACCGCCGCGACCATGCCGGCGAACCGCAGGGTTTCCTCGGCGATCACGCGCAGCGTTACGCGGTCTGTCGGATCGGGAAACGCGCGCATGGTCACGCCTCCGACTTGTCGAGGATGACGAGTGAGACACCAACGCCCGTGCCGCTTTCCTTGAACGAGCCGGCTGGCAAGTCACGTGCGCAGCCGCCGAGTTCCTCGAACCAGTCGCGGAACGCTCGGGCCTTGGCGTCTGAGCGGAAGAACGGCCCCGTCGACATGATCGCCACCAGCCGGCCGCCCGGCTTCAGCCATGAGAAGGCGATCCGGACATGCAGCATGTCCTGCCCCTTCTCGAAAGGCGGGTTCATGAGCACGCGGTCGTAAACAGGAGTCGGCTCCGGTTCCGTGAAGTCGTCGCCGATCAGGTTCGCGCCCTTCAGCTTCAGGACGTCCCGGAGCGAAAGCCAGCATTCGAAGGCATCGGCGTGCGCCTGCGGATAGGCGGCCGCGATCCCGTCGAGAATGGCGCCGCTGCCGGCCGACGGCTCGAGCACGCGGCACGGTCCGGCCGGCATGTCCGCCGCTTCCAGCATGTCCGCCACTATAGGGGCGGGCGTCGGGAAGTAACCCGGGATCCGGGCGAGCTTCAGAGCCTCGACCTTCGTCCGCAGCTCCTCGGCCGCGACATCGGCCGCCGACTTCCCGCCGAGCAGCACCCACAGCGCGCGCGCCTCTTCCGTGTTGTTCGCCGGCTTGTTCGTGTCGATTCCGGCATCGTAATAGCCGGCGCCGCTGCGATCGATGCAAGACCGCGTCAGCTCATGGATTGCCGCCTTGCTCGTCAGGCGCGCGAGCAGCACCGGAACCGTGCCGGCTTCGTGCATGTCTGCAAGCGCCCGAAGAGCGTCCCGCGTCCTGGTGAGGTGCCATCCGTCCATGCGAGCGCTCGCCGCTTCGCGCTGTTGCTTCGGCGTGTTAGTCCGGCGGTCTGCGAACTTGCCAGCGATTTCGGATTCGAGCTTGTCCGCCATCGCGCGGAATTTCTCGGCGATCTTGTCATTGCCGCGCGCTGCCGGCGCATCGGCCGCGGGCGCCGTGTCCGCCCTAGCGCCGGCAAAGACCTCGGCCGACGCGCGATCCCTGAACGCGAAGCCGCCCGGCGTCTTCCCCCAGGGTCGTGAATACCAGCCGCCAAGCGACTCCGCGCGATCTCGCAAGCGCTCGAATTCGTCACGCTCGACGCGATCCGCCAGGACCGCAACGAACATTTGAAAGCCCTTTTTCGTGTGAGTGTGTTCCTCGATCCGGATCCCGGCGGGCGTCTCGATCGGCGCCGCTGCCGCGACATCCTCGGCGAGGTGCCACTCGCCGAACGGTACAGATTCGGCGCCCTGGTAGAGGCGCACCTTGCGCACCTGCCAGCCGGAAGAGTGGCGAAATCCAGCCTTCAGATAGTATCCGCCGCCCATGCTGTATTTCTCGCGATGCTCGGCGCTCTCCGGCGCCGCGGCGAGCTCGGCGGTTTCCGGGAAGGTTGCAGCCGCCTTGCGCAGCTCCGGGAACAGGTCGCGTTTGTGCTTGGAAAACGCGAGGATGACGGTCCGCAGCGTCTTCGACCCGTAATAGTCGGACATCGAGTCGGAGTCGTCCTGGATCAGCTCGGCGACGATCACGGCTTGCGCACAGGATGGAACGCGGCCGACGGCGTCCGCTCTGAACTCGGCGACACGTTGGCGCGCGGCTTCCGCTTCAGCCATGCGCGCGGCGCTAGCGTCTGCCTCCATGCGCTCAATGCGTGCCCGGCGTTCGTCGACGTCATCGACAAGTGGAAGATTGGCGGCTGCCGCGCGGTCGAAGAACGGGCGCGCGATGCTGTCGGGAAGCTTCGACGTCCGTCCGCTTTCCCAGCATATCAAGTATGCTTCCCGCGTCCGCTGCAGGCCTGAGCCGCCGATTGTGAAGCCAGAAGCCTCTGGCTTCTCGATTGCGGCAACAAAGCCGCTGGTGCCGTACTGGTCGAGCGCCGGCGTGCCGATGGTAATGGTGTGCATCGTCGTCTTCCTGTCGTGGCGCGCCGTGCTTGGCGCTGTGTGTTCAGTAGAAGGCGCCCCGTCTTACAGGGCAAAGGACTCCATCTTGCGGGCGATCGCCGCCCGACGCTCGCCGCGACGGACACGCCCGCGCTCGCCCTTGGCGAAAGCGTCGTTGTCGTTGTCCGGGCGACGATGGTTGTCGTTGTGGTGCGTGCGCATCTGAATGTCCCTCCTGGTGCTGGTCGCCGTGATTGGCGGGGAAGTAGACGCCGCGATTGGCATCTGTCGTCAAAATGCGCCCGAATCACCTTGTGGTCAAGACGTATGACGGAAAAAAACGACAGCGGGATACTACGAGGGCGAGGGACATGCACGGCATTGCGCTCTATCACGCTGAAGCGCGCGCCCGCGCCGCAGCTCGACGACCTCAGTCGCTCGCCGCAGATCGCCGCGCCGCAGAGGGTCGCCCCGCCTGGCCTGGCATATAGAGGCGCCAGCCTCTCCCCACCTCCCAGCGTCCGCCCGCTTACGATGGCGCCCGTTCCCATAGGCTTCTGCCATCGCAGCCACCCAATGGCGTCCAGAACCGAGCGCGCGGCGACAGTAGGAGATAGGCGCTGATCTCGGTCAATGCGCGGGCAGCCTGTGGAAGCCAGCCCATCGCGGCCGAGGTCGACGACCAACGCCTAAAGCTACCGCCACGCGCAAATTCATTCCGCGTCGCTCCGACTGAATAAAAATGATCTTGCTGCGCAGACCCGTCTAGCAGCCTTCTCGTAGAACAGACCTACCGGGGAGCGGGTTAAAACCCGTCGAGGGGGACCGGACCGGTCGGGGCAGTCAGAAACTTCGGACTCCCAATCTCTCTGACGCAGTAAAAAAACGACAACTGCTGTGCCGGCATATTGCGGCTGACGGAAATTAACGGTAGCACTGGTGTCGTCTTAAACCGACGCCAGGGGCGGTCCATGTGGGATCCAGGTGAATTTGATACGGACTTTCGAGACGAGGATGATTTCGAGGCGGACGCTCGCCAGCAGGTGATCTCCTTGCTCGTGTGCCTGGTCGTGGTGCTCGCGTTGGTCGGGCTGGTCGTCTGGGTGCGATCGTGAGTTTGCCGCCTGTCGAGGCAGGTGGTGATGCAGTGCTGCCGCTGTTCCGGGTGCACGTCGAAATCGATGGCCAACGCACGGTGATCGAGAAGGCGACCAGCACGCCGGAGGAGGCGCGCCAAGCTGTCGCTGCCGAGCATCAGGGCAAGACGCTGCGGTTCGGGCCGACGAAGATGGGCCGCCAGAAGGTCGGCAAGCGCCGCAGGCGCCGGGCAGGGCGCTGATGGCGATCGATCTCAGCCGAACGAACCAGCGACTGCAGGGTCTTGCTCGAGTGATCGGGCCGGGCGTCGCTCCGAGCCGCTTCATCCTGCTGACGTTCGACCCGAAAGGGCCGGCCGGCTCCCAGACCAACTACGTCAGCAACATCGATCGGCAGGACGCCATCGCAGCGATGAAGGAGATCATCGCTCGGTGGGAGGGCCAGTCGCAGCAGAAGGGATCTGCATGATGGCCGACGGCACGAAGATCGAATGGACCGACGCGACCTCAGATGGCGGTCGGACCTTCCGGCGGGACAACAGAGACATCCGCAAGCTCAAGGCGTCTGATAAGCCGATCCGTCGGGGGTCGGCCGTGCTGCGCCAGCCACTCCCAAACATCTCGGTCGCGCTTGCTGCTGTTGCAGCGAAGGCAAGCTGGGACGATGTTCGCGGGCTCGGTCAGCCCGCCATGGCGAACGGCGATAACGTGATCCCAAGTTTTGGCTGGCTTGTCGCAGTAGGCGCACAGCCCATCGAACTCCTCCATGATGAGCGCGTGCGCGCTCGACGGGACCATCTCAACACCCCTGCTGCGCAAAACTGTCCGCGCCCTTCGTCTCTCGCGAAATTCTGGGCTCGTCGCGTATCGGTTGCGCATTTCTGCATTAGCGCAGGGCTGGCAAACGCCTTGTCGAGTCACCGTGCTCGACGGCAGCCACGCCTCGCATCCACGGCACCATGCCTGACCCTTATCGCGCGCCTGCTGCCTGTCTGTCTTGGAAGGTCCGGGAGCCACTCTCACATTCCGGCAAGGGCGGCAGACATAGGCGTGGCCGTCGAACCGCGTTCGATCTTTGGCGAATTCGGTCAGCGGCTTCGCTTCTCTGCAGCGGCTGCATTCCTTCGTGCTGTCGATCTGCCGCGGAATAAACCGGCCGTTTGCGGCACCGCGATTTTTGGAGACTCCCATGCTCTTTGATCGCACGTGGGCTCCTACTGAAGCAACGCTTTCGGCTCCGCTTTGCACTCGGAAGTCTTTCCGTTATGGCGTCTGCGCCCATGGCGACCTGTTCGCCGAGGGCGTCACCGACGCCATGCTCGACCGGATCTTCGCCGTCATGGCGCTCTGCCCGCAGCACACCTTCCAGGTGCTAACGAAGCGGCCGGAGCGGATGCGGGACTATCTGACTGACCCTCGATCGATCGGACGGATTGCGCGGCGTATCCTTGATCTATGGATCGGGGGCGAGAAGCATGCGCGCGCCGCTATGGCAGGCGACCGTTGGCCGGTACGATCAATCGGCGTCGTCGATGACCCTGATGACGTCACTGTAGACCTGCCCCTCCCGAACGTCTGGCTCGGCGTCTCCTGCGAGGACCAGAAGCGCGCCGACGAGCGCGTGCCGGTCCTCCTCGACACGCCGGCGGCAGTGCGGTGGGTCTCGGCCGAGCCGCTGCTCGGGCCGATCGATTTCCGTCCGTACCTTTGGGCCTCTGCAGACATCGGCGGGACAAGCTTTCCCATGCTGGACGGCCCCCGGCCAGGGGAGTTCATCGTGCCTGCAGAGCGGCTGCACTGGATCATCGTCGGCGGCGAGAGCGGCCCCGGCGCCCGGCCGACGAACCCGGAATGGGTCCGCGAGATTCGTAGCCAGTGCGACGATGCTGGTGTGCCCTTCCTCTTCAAGCAGTGGGGCGAATGGCTTGAGGTCGAGTGCGCGCGAGATACCCTCGGCGATGACGATCCACGGATCAGCGACGCACAGTGCCGACCTGGCGGGAAGGCTCGCCTTACTGTTCTAGGCGACAAGATTTTTGTCCGGGTCAGCAAGACGGCCGCAGGCCGGCTCCTCGACGGCGTGACGCATGACGGCTTCCCGGAGGTGCGCCGTGGTTAGCCCTCGCTCCATCTGGTGTTGCGGCTGCAACGCCGACGTCCTCGCACGGCTGACCAGCGGTCGGGAGATCTATCCCCATCGGGCCGACCTGTCTCGGTTGCCGTTCTGGCGCTGCGACGGATGCGGCAACTTCGTGGGGTGCCACCACAAGACCCGCGACCGGACGCGCCCGCTCGGATGCATCCCGACACCGGAGATCAAGAACGCACGCCAGCACATCCACCGCATCCTGGACCCGCTCTGGCAGAGCGGACGGGCGGATCGGAGCGAGGTCTATAAGCAACTCGCCGCGGCGCTCGGGAAGCAAGAGTACCACACCGCTGAGATCCGATCCGTTGAGGAGGCCAGGCAGGTCTATGCGGCCGTCAGGGTAATGGCCTCCCCAGCGCAGGAGGTGCGCCATGGATAAGCCGATCCTGTTCAGCGGGCCGATGGTGCGGGCGACCCTCAACGGGAGGAAGACGCAGGACCGGCGGACGATCAAGCGGCTGGCCGGATTTGGTCCGATCACTGAGTTCGGGACAAGCGATACCGCTGGCTACGACTGGCATTTTCGCGATGCCTGCAAACGATGGCACGACTTGCGCGATAGCAGACTGCGCAAGGTACTGCCCTACGCCATCGGCGACGCGCTGTGGGTTCAGGAGACGTGGCAAGGTCTATCCTTCGGCGACTACCTGCCGACGAAGAGCTCCGTCTGCGAAGTCCGGTACGCGGCTACAGATCCCTGCGCTGACCTTGACGCCGAGGCACGCGGCTATCCGTGGCGGTCGTCGATCCACATGCCGCGCGAGTTCTCCCGCCTGACGTTGATCGTCACCGACGTTCGGGTCCAGCGGCTCCAAGACATCAGCGAGGCGGATGCGGTCGCCGAGGGTGTCGAGTGCGACAGCGACGGATGGCGCGATTACCTGATGCCATCGACGCAGTGCTGCCAGACTGCGCGCGAGAGCTATCGCACCCTCTGGGACAGCATCAACGGCAAGCGCCCCGGCTGCGCATGGGCGGACAACCCATGGGTCGTCGCGATCAGCTTTGAGCCGCATCGCTGCAACATCGATGCACTGCCCGCCCCCGCCCATCAGCCGGCGGCACAGGAGACAGCATGAGCACGAGCGAGACTTTCACACGTGCCGTCGACACGCCGGCGCAATCGGCGGCACGCGCCTGGCTGGAGGACTATGGCATCCGCACGCGTCGCTACGTGGAGGGCGGCGGCGATCACCCAGCAATGCGGACCTTGCCTGAGGCGTTCGACGCCTACGCAGCCCGCGCCACCCCCGACCCGCGCATTGTCGAGCTGGAGGCGGAAGTCGAGCGGCTGCGGGAGGCGCTGAACAGGGCTGTGAGCCGAGGGTGCGATCACTGCGCGGAGGACATTCGCGCGGCCCGCGCCGCCCTCGCCCGTTCAACGAAGGGCAGCAGCCATGACTGACCTGCGATCAGTGGCAGAGGCCGCGCTTGAAGCGCTGACAGCGATCGCGCAAATCCACGAAGCAAACTTCGGACGCCAGGACGAGAAGCTGGCGGACATTAAGCCGCTCGCTCTCGGTGCCTTTGCCGCCCTCTCCAAAGCAATGATGGAACAGCCTGCGGAGGTCGACGCTCGCGACAGAACCCCGGCGTACTTCAAGGCGTGGCTCCCGAACTACCTCGACGAGCACGTCAGCAGCCTCAAGGGCATGTCTGCCGAGGACATCGCCGACGAGCACATCGACGCGGCTCGCGAAATCGCGGAGATGGCCGCGCAATGCCTCGTCGCTCAGCCGGCGCCCGCCCCTGTGGCGGTGAAGGCGCTGGAGTGGAACGATCATGGCGACGGAGACAGTTACGCCATCAGCGTCGTCGGCTCGTATCACGTGGCCCGCGAGCGGGAAGGCGGCTTCCCGTGGGATCTGCCGTGCGGCGAGGAGGGCTATGCAGCCTCCGAGGAGGCCGCAAGGGCAGCGTGTCAGGCCGACTTCGAGGAGCGCATCCGCTCCGCCCTCTCCGATGCGCGAGTGCCGGAGGGGTGGCGGCTCGTGCCGGAGAAGCCGACCGAGGCGATGATTGAAGCCGGCGGGTCAGTGCTTGTCGCTGGGCTCTCGACAGAAGAGGGCGCGGACATGGAAGAAGTGTACCGCACCATGCTCGCGGCCGCGCCCGCAGCGCCGCAGGAGCCGCAGCTATGAGCGGCGAAAAAGAATCGGTGTTCGAATGAGCGGCGGTTACTCCCATGGGGAGCACGAACCCACCAGGCCCTGCCCCTATTGCGGCACGATCTGCCGCGCCGACTTCGTCGACGTCGGTATCGGCTACACGCAGTGCGGACCCTACCACTGCGACAATTGCCTAGCCTCCGAAATCGGTCCTTACGACGAGAACCGACCGCTCTCGGAACAGGAGCGCGAGGCCGGCTGGTACGCGCCGGGTGCCGAACCGGGCTCGACGGCGAACGTGATCGGCGGCCGCATCGTTAGCCACGTTCAGGCCCGGGACACTTACCGGCGCGAGTTCGCGGGAAATCCCCTGCACGACGAGCCGGGCCATGTTGAGCAGTGGTGGGCCAAGCAGCGCGAGCGTCCGGCATGACGTTCGACGAACTCCGCGCCGAGAACGAGCGGCTGGGCGCCGAGCTGGACGCTGCGAGGAAGGCGCTGGGGGCGGCCCGCCGTGACGCGCTGGAGGAAGCGGCCGAGTTCGCGGAGCAGCGCTTCACCGATGCAAGCGGTCCCAACACCAAGAAGGGCCAGCCGTACATGCCGGGACCGGGAGCCGTCTATGCGGCGACGCTCGATGCAGACGAGCATGAAGCGACGATCACCCGAGAAACCGCAGCAAGCATCGCCACCGCCATCGCCGCGTTCGTGGATGCGCGGGTCGCGGCCGCCATCCGGCGGAAGGACGGGTGATGGCCTACGCCAAAGAAACCACCGTCTCCGTCGAGAAGACCGAGGCGGAAATCAAAGCCCTCCTGCGAAGGTATGGGGCGACGGCCATGATGGCGGGGGAGCAGCCGGGGCAAGCGATGATCGCTTTCGAGATGAAGGATCGCCGGATCGTCTTCCGTCTTCCGCTCCCCGATCGCGATGCGAAGGAGTTCCGGTTGGACGGCCGTGGCGCGGCGAGGACCGCTGATCGCCGCCTTGCCGCCTGGGAACAGGCTTGCCGATCGCGCTGGCGGGCGCTCCTGCTGTGCATCAAGGCGAAGCTGGAGAGCGTCGAGAGCGGCATCGAGAGCTTCGAACAGGCGTTCATGCCGCACATCATGCTGCCAGACGGATCGACCGTTTCCGAGCAGGTGCTGCCGCGGATCGCCGAGAGCTATCGCGACAACAAGATGCAGCCGCTTCTGCCGGCGCCGAAGGAGGGGTGAAAATGGGAGCATCTGCGCCGACAATCCAGCAGCAGGCCGATGAGGTTCTCCTGCGCGTGAAGGAGACTGAGGCCTTCATCGAGACGATCGAGAGGCCGGTCAAAGGGCGCCCGGCTCGCTCGCCGGAGGAAATCGCGCTGAAGAGATTGCGCCTCGAGGTGCTGCGTGCTGCCCATATGTCCCTTCAGAAGCAGGCGGACGCTCGAGCGAAGTTCACGCGGCCGGCTGCCTCCGAGCCGACCGACGCCACGCCCAATCAGAAAAACCTATCGGGCGGGATTGCGCGATAAGAGAAAGTGAGTCAGATAGCGACTCAGGCTGCTGAATTGCGTCCGAGGAACCCGCTCTCCAAGGCGGGTTCCGCATGTCAGGGGTGCCCGTGACCGTCCCTTCTTTCCGCCGCGCCAAGCCTCAGTCGCTACGGCCGCGCGCGCCGAAGCAGGCAAGGGAGCGTTTCAGGGGCTCGGCCCGGAGCCGCGGCTACACCACAGAGTGGGACAGGCTTCGCGACGATTACATCCGCGAGCGTCCGAGCTGTGAGGAGTGCCTGCGGCGCGGTTTCCTGCGGCCGGCGGTCGTCGTCGACCACATGGTGCCGATACGATGCGATCCGGCCCGCAGGCTGGACGCGAGCAACCTCGATTCCCTATGCGACGACCACCACAACGGGTGGAAGCGCAGGCTGGAGCAGTTCGCCGAGCAGACGCGCCAGGTGGAAATGCTGCCGATCTGGATCAAGCAGGCCGAGACGCGGCCGGCCGGATTCCAGATCACGCGGACGGGACCGATCAACGCCGATGGCACCTTCCGCTAAACCGATTCTGGTGCATGACGAGGATGACGAGAGCGTTGGCGCGAGCGTCTTGGCGCATCCGATCCTCAAGGAGATCCCGCCACCGAGCCTGCCGCTGAACGAGGCTGGCGTGGAGGCTTATGAAAGGTGGTCACGGACGCTGCAGGCGTCTGGCGCGCTGACCGAGATCACCCGCGAATGGGTGGAGATGCTAGCGATGGCGGTGCACGACCTCGCCGTCGCCCTCAAGCAGAAAAAGTCGCTCCGCTACCCGATGGAGCAGAAGGCCAAGTACCTTCGGAAAATCGAGAAGCTCGATGTCGGTCACACGCCTCAAGCCGGCGGCGCGACGGAAAACCCGTACGCCCATTTCGGTTTCGCGAAGCGCGCTCGACAGCGGCGCCACGGTTGAGATCGAGGGCAGGCGCTATCCCGACTATCCGGCGATGGCGCTTCGCTATGCGCGGGCGGTGGCAGACGGCCAGGTACCGGCGTGCCGGCTGATCATCCTCGCCTGCGAACGGTATCTACGGATGCTGTCGCGGTCATTTCAGGACGCGGAGGGCATCTACTTCTCGGCTGAGGATGCGATCGAGGCCTGCGCGTTCATCGAGACGCTGCACCATGTGA
Source organism: Mangrovibrevibacter kandeliae (assembly GCF_024519155.1). GTDB lineage: Bacteria > Pseudomonadota > Alphaproteobacteria > Rhizobiales > Rhizobiaceae > Mangrovibrevibacter > Mangrovibrevibacter kandeliae. Next base: position 1,215,953 of record NZ_JANIFJ010000001.1, read on the forward strand.
AAGGGACTCTGGCCGGCGAGCATTTTCGGATCGAGCCCTACCAGATGTGGATGGTGTGCGCGATCTACGGTTTCCGGTGGGACGCCGACGGTCTGCGGGTCGTGAACGATGTCTACGCCGAGCTGCCCCGGAAGCATGGCAAGTCGCTACTCGCGTCTGGCATCGGCCTCTACGAGACAACGGTCCTCGCGAACCAGGGGGACGACCTCTACATCATCGCGCCGAAGTTCGATCAGGGGCTCAAGATCCTCGAGCCCTACCAGAAGATGGTCGCGCACAACCGGCCGCTCGAGCAGATGTTCGGCATCCAGAGCACGAAGAAGGCGAGCTACGTCGAACGGACGGACACGCAGGTGGTCGTGCTTTCCTCGATCGGCGAGAAGCAGGACGGGCACGATCCGAAGACGGTGATCGGCGACGAGTTTCACGCGATCCCGGCGGACATCTACAACGTGATGCAGTCGGCCCAGCGCGCCCGCCCGGAGTCGCTGTTCCTGAAGATTGGCTCAGCTGGCCGGCACACGTTCGGCACGGGCTGGGACGAGCGCCGAGCGGCGATCGATACGCTGGAGGGGCGGACGAGCCGCCTGAACCTCTTCGCGGCGATCTACACGGTCGACCCAGAGGATGTTCGCGATTGGGACAAGGAACACGTCATCCGCAAGGCCTCGCCGGGCCTCGGCGTCTCTGTCGACCTGCGCAAGACGATGCAGGACGCTCAGGCAGCGAAGGCGAACCCGGCGAAGAAGTCAGAGTTCCTGCGCACGGCGCTGAACCTGTGGGGCTTCGGCGAGAACGTCCTGTTCCCGCCGGAGAAGTGGGAGCAGGCGTCGCGGCCGAGCATGCGGATCGAACACTGTCTCGGCTTGCGCGGCTGGGTCGGCCTCGACCTCGCCTCGCGCAACGACATGGTCGCCATGGTGGCGCTGTTCGAGCGCGAGACGGGCGATCTGGTGAAGACCGAGGACGGCTTCATCGCCGACACGGACCTATATGCCTTCGGTCGCTTCTACGTGCCGCAGCTCGGCCCTTGGGTCGAAGACGAAGATCTCGCCGGACCCTATCAGGCGTGGCGCGAGAAGGGTTGGCTGACGGTTACGCCAGGCAGCCGACACAATTATGCACAGCTCCGCCGCGACCTGTTCGCGCTCTTCGATGCAGGGCACGACATTCAGGCGGTGGTGATCGACGACCAGCAGGCGAACGAGTTTTTTGCCGCCCTGCAGGAAGCGAACAAGCCGGTGGTGGCCTACCGCAAGAATGCGTCGAACCACTCGGATCCGACGAAGGATTTGATGGCGCGAGTGAACGGCGAGGAGCAATCGCTCTTCCACGACGGCAACGGTGTGCTGGCATGGAACATGGCGAACGTGATCGGCGGCACTGACACCGCGGATCGCATCCTCGGGAAGAAGCCAGCACCGAACTCGACGCAGAAGATCGACGGGTTCGATGCGCTGGTGCAGGCGAACGCTGCTCGGCTGCAGATGGTCGAGATCAAGCAGCCGCGTGGACCGAACCCGATGGCGCAACGCGGCATGAGGATCCTCTGATGTCCGACGCGACCAGCACCAATATTGCCCGTGTCGATAAGGCGGCCGCTGGGGAGGGGGCACCACGGGTGCGCTCGATAAGTCAGGGCCCGTGGACGGGGGTTGAGCTCGGCGAGTTGTTCTCTAAAGGGCACTTCATCGCTGCTCGCCATTCGGACATCGTGCGGGTGAGTGTGTCGCTGGCGTGTTGGGAGGTGATCTCCCAAGACGTCTCCAAGACGCCCTTGGAACTTCGCCGCCGCACGCGAAATGGGTCGGTACTGGTGCAGCCGGAGGAACATCCGGTGGCGGACCTGCTCTGGCGCCGGCCCAGTGTCTATTACGGATGGAGGGAATGGCTCCGCATGGCGGGCGCCTACCTTGCCGCTGCCCGGATCTACTATGCGGCGGCGCGGCGCACACGCACCGGCCGCGTGCTCGAGGTGCAGGGCGTGCCGTCCGGCCAGGTCGAAACGCTCATGAACGTTGAGGCCGGCCGCTACTTCTACCGGGTGTGGCCGCAGACGGATCATGACCAGATCCAGTGGTCGTGGATGAGCGAGCCGCTTTCGTCGGACGACATCGTCCCGATGCGCCTGCGCTCGTTGAACGGGATCGATCCCATCGGAAACGCGGATGTGGCGCGGGAAGCGCTCGACCTGCTCGGCAAGATGAACGAGTACCAGTCGAACACCTTCAAGGGCGGCGGCGTCGGTGTAGTGGCGGTGACGTTCCCCGACGGTTTGGCCGACGAGCAGTATGCCCGGCTGAAGAATGATTTCCAGCAAGCGTTCGAGAAGGCGCGGGTGAACGGTACGCCGATCCTCTTCGAAGGCTCCGGCGGCGTCGTGCCGGAAGTGAAGCGGCTTTCGATGTCGGCGGTCGACCAGGACTTCGTGAAGTCGAACGTCGCGGCGATGCACGAAGTGCTGCGCTACTATCGGATGCCGCCGACGAAGGTCGGCATCTACGAGAATGTGAAGTACGACAACATCGACCCGATCAACCGGGCCTACGTCGATGACACGCTGGTCCCGGTCTTCGAGTGCATCGAGGACGCGCTTGATCAGTTGCTGGTCTCCAGTGAAGCTGACGCCGACCTCTTCTTCCGGTTCGATCGCGACTTCGCCTACGCGCAGGATCCGAAGACCAGGAACGAGATCGTCACGTCGCAGTGGAAGGCGGGGCTGCTCGAGCTCGACGAGGCGCGGGCGAAGCAGGGCCTGAACACTTACGGCGGCAAGGCCGGCCAGACGCGGATGATCAGCGGCAACTTCGTGCTGGTCGATCGACAGAACAAGGTTGTCATGCGCGCCGGCGGCAATGCGCCTGGCGCCGAAGGTGATCAGGCGCCGCAGGACGAGGCTGGGGCGAACGCCGGCAAGGAGCTGCCTGAGATCGGCCACCTCGTTCCCGATCGGCTGCAATAGGAGAGGCACATGCCCAAGTTCATCCGCGTCTCGGCCGATGAGGCTCAGACGGCGCGCAAGGATTCAATCGACGCCACCGGGACGCTGGTGAAGGGCGTGCCGATGACACCGGAGATCGCGAAGGCGGTCTCGTGGAACGCCGAGACCCGTTCGGCTCGGTTCGTCATGTCGGCGGAGGTGACCGACCGAATGGGCGATGTGGTTGTCCAGGAGGGACTCGACACGACGAACTTCACGGCCAACCCGCAGGCGCTGCTCTTCCACAATTCGCGGTCATGGCCGATCGGTAAATGGGTGGACGTGGAGAAGAACCTGACCGGGCGTCCGAAGCGGACCGAGGGCACGATGATGCTCCTGGCCAAGGGCGATGACGCCGATTCTGACCGCGCCGCTGTTCATCTCGCCGCGGGCACGATGCGGACCGTCAGCATCGGCTTCCGCCCCGATTGGGATGCGGTCGAAGCAATCCGCGACGACGAGGGCCACTTCACCGGGTACCGCTTCCTGCAGGCTGAGCTCTACGAGTGCAGCCTGGTGCCGGTGCCGGCGCTGCCGGCAGCGACCATGAAGGCGATTGCACCGGGCATGCTGTCGAAGGAGGCGCTTGAGCTGATCGAGATGACGCTCGACACTTTCGCGCTGGATCCCCGCACCGGGCTGGTCATCTCTCGCGACACGCTGGAGGCGCAGTACCGCCAGACGACCGGCGACCGTACGGCGATCGTCATCTCTGACGCGCAGATCGAGACCATAGTCCGAGGCGTGCGCGAAGGCCTGGTCGCTGCCGAGGCTCAGCGTGGCGCCGCGAAGCCGGCCAAGCCGACCGAGGAAGAGCAGGGCGTGGAAAAGCCTGATCCAGCGTCCGACGAGAAGCAGAAGACGATTGCGGTCGTGCGCGAGCACGCCCGGCAGTCGGCGGAACCGGGCCTGTGGTCGAAGCTCCTCGGCGCGCTGATGCCGAAGGAGAACATCCCGGTCGCGTGGCGCGATCCCGTCGTTGAGGATGCCGCCCCTCCTGAGCCCATCTCGCTCTCAGTCGAGGACAAGGCTGCGATCGACGAGCGCGTACAGAACCGAATCCGCGCCACCGAACGGCGCGTCACCGAACCGGCATAGCCGCCGGCGCATCGCCCGCAAGGGCATCACGGGGCCGTCCATGTGGGCGGCCTTTTTCTTTGGAACGAGGAGTTTTCTGATGCTCAAGGAGCTGAAGGAAAAGCTGGCGGCTGGCACTTCGCAGCTTGCCGTGCTGAAGGCAAAGGCGTTCGCGGACGGGGCGACGCAGGCGGATCTCGATGCGCTGAACAAGCATCTCGATACGCTGGACGTGATCGAGGAGCAGGTGAAGGCTGCCGAGCGTGCCGAGAAGCGTCTCGCCGATGCCGCCAAGCCGGCCGATGGCGGGCAGGAGCGCGGGTCGGCGCCGGCGCAGGTGAAGGCGCCGAACACGGCTGAGGAGAAGCTGGCGCTGGCCTGCCAGTCGCTCTTTCTCGCCAAGAGCGAGTATGGCAGCACCTCGGCGAAGAACGTGCTGAAGGCGATGCAGGAACTCGGCTACGGCAAGGCCGCCGACGAGTTCGGCGCGATCAACAAGGCCAACACCACCCTGACCGGCGCGTCCGGTGGGTTCCTGGTGGCCGAGAACTTCGACCGCACCTTCATCGACCTGCTCTACGTGCAGTCGAGCTTCATGGCGGGCAACCCGCGGCGAATCCCGATGCCGGAGGGCAACTATCGGCAGGCGGGGGCGCTGACCGGCGCGACGGCGCAGTACCGCGGCGAGGGTGACGACATCGCGACGTCGAATCCCACCTTCCGCTCGATCGACATGAGCGCGCATCTGCTGTCAGCGATCGTGCCGGTGACCAACCAGCTGCTGCGCTACTCGCTTAACGAGGCGGGGTCGTTCATCCGCGCGGACGGTGCCATGGCGATGTCGCTGAAGATGGACCAGATGGCCTATCTCGGCTCCGGGACCGGCGATGTCCCGACCGGCATCATGAACCTGTCGGGCATCAACAAGATCGCAGTCGCCTCGGCCACGACCGCCACGCCGACCCTCGCGCAGATCGAGGCCGATGCCAACAAGCTGCTGGGGAAGATCAATCTGTATCCCGCACTCGGCATCGGCGCCGAGTGGCGCTTCGCGCCGCGCTCCTGGCTCTACCTCAGCACGCTGCGCAACGTGAACGACGAGCTCGTCTATCCGGAGATGGCGAACGGCATGTGGCGCGGTCTGCCGGCGCGCAAGGCGGGCACCTTCCCGACGAACCTCGGCGCCGGGACGAACGAGACGTACATCGCACTCATCTCGTTCGGGTCGGTGCTGTTCGGCGAAGCGAAGGGCCTCTCGATCGACATCTCGAGCGAGGCGTCCTACCGCGACGGCAACGGCGACCTGCAGTCGCTGTGGTCGACCGACTCGACCGGCTTCCGCTTCATGATGGAGCACGACTTCGACGCCCGCTACGTCGAGTCCGTAAACGTCCTCACCGGCGTGAAGTTCTGACGAGCCTGCTGGCCGGCTTCCGGGCCGGCCTCCTCTGAACGAGGCGCGGCTCAGCCAGCCTCATCTCCACACGGAGCTGAAAATGAAGATGGTGAAGAGCACCGGGCTCGTCCCGGTGAAGTTTCTGCGCGCGAATGGCCCCTATTCGGAGGGTCAGATCGCCGGCCTCGATCCGGCCATGGTCAAGCGGCTGAAGGCCGGCAAGACGGCGGTGATCGAGGAAGTCGCGGCCGAGAAGGGCGTCGAGACGGTGACGGTCGACGACGAGTCGCTGCAGGCGGTCCCCGAGACGCCGGCGCTGGGTGGCGATCGCCATCTGCCGCCTCTCGCCAGCGACCGTCTGCCCGGTCGCAACCGCCTCAGCGAGACCGAGATCCTGACGCCTTCCGCTGCACCGGAGGCGCCCGACAGCCCGAAGGCGGCCGAGGATTCGGACAAGGCGACGGTCGACGATCCCGAAGCGCACGATGACAAGACGCCGGCCACGCCGCCGGCGCCGCCGCTGCCGACCCGCAAGACCAAGTAGCGGTCCAATGACCGCCAAGAGCAACTGGCCCGGCCGTCGTCGATCGATGGCCGGTGCATACCATTCGACGGACATGCAGGCCGACCGCGGCGACTACCGCGCGCCGCAGCCGCGCGAGGAGACAAAGAGCGATGCACCTCACCAGGATCGCGCCTCCCACCGTGCTCAGCGTGAGCGTCTCGACCGTCAAGGCAAATAAGCGCGTCAGCCACACTTCGGAGGACACGCTGATCGAAGGCTGGATCCGAGCCGCGGAGGAAATCATCGAGCTCGGCACCAATCGATCGATCATGGAGCAGACCTTCAAGCTCACGGTCAGCATGGTGCGTCCGACCGTCACGCTCTTCCGCCCGCCCATGGAAGGCGAAATCTTGAGCATCGTGTCGGCGAAGACGACGATGGGCGGCTTCACCACCGATCTGGACGCCTCGGCAGCGACGTTTGGTGTGGAGTCCATGCTGCCGATTGTGCGCTTTGACGAGGTGCGCGAGATCGACAGCGGGTCAATGGAGATCGTCTACAAGACCGGCGTCGCCGATCCGCAAGCGGTTCCTGCCGGTGTGAAGCAGGCGGTCCTGCTGCTGGCCTCGCACTTCTACAGCAATCGCGAAGAGGCGACCTTCGACGCACGAGCCCGCGGCATCGGCAAGGCGATCCCTTACGGGGCCGAGCACTTCATTTCGCGCTATCGGATCCCGAACGCGAACATGCCGGTGAACGAGGCGGTCTGATGGACGACGCGGCCGGCGAGCGGAACACCGAGGTGCTGGTCGAGCAGTCTGTGGACGTGCGCGTCGATGGCGTGCCGACCGAGGAATGGTCCACCGTCACGACGTTGTGGGCGCGCGCCGAGACACGGCAGGCCGACCAAGTGATGCGCTTTGGCGTCGAGCTGTCGCGCAAGGTCTACTCGCTGCAGTTCGCCTGGATGGACGGCATAGCCGTCACCGACTTCATGCGCCTGCGCATCGGCGGCAAGGTGTTCGACATCTCGTCGATCGACCGGGACGAGGACTTGAAGCGTCGCGTCACGGTGATCGCCGTGGAGAGCGAGGCGGATCCGGCACGCGCCCGGGAGGAGTGGCGGCAGAAGATGCGCACCGGCGAGATCGTCGTGCTGCAGCGAAACGACTTTGACGCAGGCGCACAGGAGGAGATGGTGCGCGCCATCGTGAGCGGCTACTCGGCGGACGAGGTCGTCGGCGGCGTAGACGTCGGGGACCGCAAGATTCAGATCTTCGCCGAGGACGTCACCTTCGCCGACGGCATCCGTGAGGGCGATCAGATTGTCCTCCGCCCAGTAACGCCGTCGGCGCGAACGCTGCGGGTGGCTAGCGTCGACGACTCGACCCACCGCGTCTCTGGCATCCTTCTCGCTTACGAGCTCGTGGCAACGGGTGCTTGATGGCGCGCTCCGCAGTCTCTCGCGTTGATCCGTTCAGCCGCCAGGTGGCGGCTTTCATGGATGACGTGGTCTCGCCAGAAGGTCGGGCGAAGCGGCTGGCGGATGTGGCGCGTGCGGAGGTCGATATCGCGCGGCAGACGAACAATCGCGTCGCCGGCGCCGAGGTGCCGTTCGATCAGTATGTGGACGGACGGAAGGGCGCGCCGGTCGAGACGGTTCGCGCTGGCGGTCTGGTGTTCGCCGAGTGGCGTTTCCTCGGCGAGGTACTGCAGTGGATCAGCGCCGCGCTGGTGGCTGCCTCGCCAGTGCGGAGCGGACGCTTCTCGCAATCGCACCTCCTGATCATCGACGACGTCGAGTATGATCCGAAGGGCGCCCTGCCGGAGACTTTCGACGAGGCCGTGTTCGTCAACTCACAGCCGTATGCGCGCAAGCTCGAACGCGGGCTTTCGGCTCAGGCACCGCAGGGAGTGTTTCAGGCCGTCGCTGCCGTGGCGGATCGGCGCTTCGGCAATCTCGCCGACGTCAGGTTCAGCTTTCGTCCGCTCACCGGCGCGTCCGCGCTGAACAACTGGGCGGAGCGTACCACGATGTTCAAGGTGGGCCGGCGCCGGATGAGCGATCGCGAGCGGCACGACTGGCTCCGCCGGCAGCCCTCGATTTCTGTGAGATCGTACTGATGGCCCATCCGATCGTCGACCAAGCCTTCAGGGCCCAGCTTGAGTCGAGCTTTAGCGGCTGCCAGATCTATCCCGAGGGAATGGCGACCGCGCCGACTGACGGCAGCGCCTTCCTCGTTCTCCAGTTCCCGTTCTCCACGAGCGAGCAGATCTCGGTCGGCGATCCGGGAAACAACGTCTATCGGGAGGAGGGGGCCGCTCGCTTCGTTCTCAGCGTGCCGCGGAACCGGCCGGCCATCGAGAGCGGGCGGCAGTGGGCCGCCGAGATCGCCAACCTCTTTCGCGGCAATCGCTTCGACGGGGTGCTCACCTTTGCGCCCACGTCCCCGGTGACGGACGATGAGAACGACACCGGCAGCTACTACCGCTTGGCGTGGGTCTGCCCCTACCAGTTCGACCTCTTCGGGTAGAGCGCTCAGCGCCTTCCGCAATCGTAAGCCCTGGCTGCCCAGCCGGGGCTTTTTCGTATCTGCGCCCTGGGCAAGCGCATCCCTCAGATGGAGCTGACCGAAATGGTTGGTATCAACTCGAGCAAGACGCGCCTGGCCTATGTGCCGGAGGTGACGTGGGGCACCACGCCGGCGACCCCGGCCTTCAAGAACCTGCGCTTCACCGGAGAAGGTCTGAACGCCGACAAGGAAACGGTCACGTCGAACGAGATCCGGCCGGACCGGAACGTGTCGGATGTGATCCAGGTGGGGCGCTCGGCGGCTGGCAACATCAACGCGGAGTTCAGCTACGGCACCTTCGACGCGCTCTTCGAAAGCGCGCTCGGCGGCGCCTTCGCGACCGACGTCCTGAAGAACGGTATCCTGCAGAAGGCCATGACCTTCGAGAAGACGTTCAAGAAGGCGGATGGCTCGAGCGTCTTCCACCGTTTCCCGGGCGCGGTGGTCAACACGATGCAGCTTTCGGTGACGTCGAAGCAGACCATCGGGCTCGTCTTCAACGTGATGAGCAAGGGGGTGGCTGCCGCCACGACTGCCATCACGGGCGCGACCTACGCGGATGCCAACAGCAACACCGTGCTGTCGGCGGCGACAGATTTCGCGAGCCTGACGATGCCCGAGCTGTCCTCCGTCCCGATCATCAAGGGGCTGACGATCAACACGACCAACAACCTCCGTCAGCAGGACGGGGTCGGCTCCATCGACTCCTACGGCATCGGCGACGGCCGCTTCGAGGTGACCGGGTCGCTCAACGCCTACTTCGAAGGCGGCGGGCTCTACGACGCCTTCATCGACCACTCGGCGCTGTCGCTGAGCTTCACGCTCGGCACTGCGGCGGGCTCCCGCTATACCGTCGTCCTGCCGAAGGTGAAGATCACGAGCGGCACCATCACTGCGGGTGGGAACGATCAGGAGGTCATGGCTGACCTGAACTTCCAAGCGCTCTACGCCGACGGCATCGCCGCGACGATGCAGATCACCCGGGCGGTCTGACGATGGGCGAGAAGATGACCGTGCTCGCCGGCTTCAGCGAGTATGTCGACGGCGTCGAGGTGCATCACGCCAAGGGCGACGAAATCGCGGTTCCCGCGGAGCGCGCCGAACAGATGCGCGAAGCCGGGCTCGCCCGCTCCAAGCCGTCGCCGAAGGCTTCCACGAATCCCGATAAGGCCGGCTGAGGCCGAACCCTTCTGCGCAGAACGGCGGCCGGGGGGTTCGGGACTCCGGCCGCCACCTTCCCGAACAAGGACCGAAGACATGAACCTGTATGAGCAGTTCTCGACCGATCAGGATGCGGAGAGCGGCCGCGGCATCAGTCTCCGCTACGGCGAGGGCATCAACATCACGATCCACCGGGCAGGCGGTGCCAATCGCAAGTTCCTGCGGCGCTACGAGGCGAAGACGAAGCCGTACACGCGGCAGATCCAGAACGGCACGATGGATGAGGAGGTGAGCCGTCAGCTGATGGCCGAGCTCTACGCCGAAACCGTGATCGTCGGATGGGAGGGCGTCACGGATCGTGAGGGGAACCCGCTGCAGTTCAATGTCGAGAACGCGACGAAGCTTTTGCTGGACCTCCCGGAACTCTTCCGCGACATCCAGGGTGCCGCCCAGGACCGGTCGCTGTTCCTCGCCGACGCCGCAGAGGCCGTCGAGGGAAACTAACCGAGAGCCTGCGCTGGCTCCTCCAATGGGGCGCGCAGGCTGACTGGTTCGCAGATCTCGCTGCAGAGGGGAAGCCGACGCAGGCTTGGCTGAACAGGACCGAAGCGCTGCCGCATCTCGCATGGCTGATGCAGGCGTTCTTTGACCTGTCGGCCTCGCGCTCGCTCGTCATGGGCGGCGAGGGGCCGATCCCTCTTTCCGAGATCCTCGCCTACTGCCAGATGTTCGGCGTCAACGACGTCGACGAGCGGGGAGACTTCCTCCGCGTGATCAGGGCGATGGACGAGGCCTATCTTGAGGAACGGCACCGGCAGCGCGAGGCCGCCGAGGAGACACCGCAGAGATGATGCGCCATGTGTCGGGTCGACTACGGCGCCTTCCAGCCCGACGCCTCGCAGAGATCAAGTTGCGCCCGAGCCTCTAGGAAGTCGCCGCCTTCACGGACCTGAAGGAGCGCGTTCGAGCACTCGTCGTTGAGCCTCTGATCCAGCAGAGCTCGACGTTGATCATCGGCAGTGACCTTCGCCTGCTGTCGATCCAAGAAGAACCCGCCGGTCGCAGCAATCACCGCGATGCACGCCGCCCCGATAAGAAATCGAAGAACCATTGCCTTCTCCCTGTGAGGGCACCCTAACGGAACCTCTACGGCTCGCCAATCGGCGGGCCGTCTCGTTTGAGGACACCTATGGCTGATCGTGTCGTCAAATCGGTCGAGATCCGGGAAGAGGGCGCGCAGCGTGTCTATGATCGGCTGACGAACGTCACTCGCGCCGCTCAGCAGATGAGCACGGCGGTCGATGGCGCCTCGGCAGCCGTCGAGCAGAGCGGGCGGAAGGCGACTGACAGCGCACGTGCCTTCGACCGCTATTCCGAGCGCACCGTCACCAATTCGCGGGCGATGCGCGAGTACGCGCGCGACCTCAAGACTGTCTCGGACGCGCATGCTACCGGGCAGCTGTCAGCCGGCCAGTTCGCGTCTGAGATCCGGCGGATCCAGCAGAGCCTGCAGAGCTTCAAGGTGACCGGCATCGTCGACCAGTCGGCGTTGAACGGTTTGCTCGGTATCCGCGCCAGCATGGACGACATCGGCACCTCAGCGCGCGAGTCGGCTAAGATCTTCGAGCAGTCGTTTCGAGAGGCTGCGGCCTTCGGGCAGCAGGTGCGCGACAGCTTCAATTTCGACCACGCAAAGCGCTCTGCACGTGACGCAGCTGACGCCTTCGAGGAGCTCTTCCGGAATCAGCAGAAGGTTGGGCAGGCCTTCCGGCAGGATCTGAACGAGCGCCTCGGTCTCGACCGAGTTGCGCGCTCTGCACAGGAGGCCGCCGCTTCCTTCAACGAGATGTTCGCCAACCAGGAGCGGATCGGTCGGCAATTTCAGGCCGGGATCGACGATCGGCTTGGCATTGGCGCGGCGCCGGGCAAGTCTGCCGCGGATTCGGCGCAGGTGTTCAACACGGATTTCGCTCGACAGGCAGCGGAGGCTGAAAGGGAGGCTGCTGCCTTCGAAGCTCGTCTTGCCCGCATCATAGCTGAGATTGATCCGCTGACGGCTGCTCAGGATCGTCTCAACGTGGAGCTCGCCGAGTATGCGGCGCTGGCGCAGAAGGGGTACCTGACCCAGCAGCAGCTCGCGCAGGCGCAGCAGGTGGCAGCGCAGCGCTACGAGTACACGGCTCGCTCGCTTGCAGGCGTCGGCAGCGCGACGAAGCTCGGCGCGCAGGAACTTCAGATCCTGCAGTACCAGCTGAACGACATCGGTGTGAGTCTGGCGAGCGGCCAGAACCCGTTCACGGTGATGCTGCAGCAGGGCGCGCAGATCACCCAGCTGTTCGGGCCGGGTGCTTCGGTTCAAGGGGCGCTGAAGTCTGTCGGCGCCGGCGTGATTTCGTTCATCACGAACCCGCTCAACCTCGCTGTCCTCGCCGCCGCAGCGTTGGCCGGCGGGATCTACTACATGGCGACATCCGCGCGCCGAAACCTGCAGCCGATCGATGACGTGCTCGAGAAGCAGGAAAAGCGGATCAAGGACATCGCCGACGCGTACGGCGTCGCCGCGAGGTCCGCAGAGGACTATGGGCGCTCGTCTAAGTCGGCCCTGGAATTTCAGGCGCGGCAGGGGCTCGGTCGAGATTCGACTCGGTATCTGTTTGAGGCAGCCGGGGTCGCGAACAAGATCGCACCGGAAGCCTTCACGCCCGACCTGAACGGCGGTGGCGTCTACCAGTACGTCGCGCGCTTCCGCGAGCTTCAGCCGATCGTGGACCAGTTCCGTCAGTCGCTCGATGCCCGCGGCCTGCAGGACGACCTGGCGAAGCTGGGCAGCGCGACACCAAACCGTGAGCTCAGAGCATTCATCGAGACGCTGCAAGATTCGGTGGGGATCCTCGTCAAGTTGCAGGGTGGCATCCGCGAGACGCAGACAGTTCTCGACGGCATGGCAAGGACCAGCAAGATCGCGCAGCAGGAGCTCGTGAAGCTTCGCGACGAGCAGGAGCACATGCTCCCGAAGAAGACGACCGATTACGAAGATCTGGTCCGAAACTACCAGCGACAGATGTCGGCTATCAGCCGGCTCAACCCCGCGACGAACAGTCCGAGCGCCATCAGCGGCATGGGGGAACGGGCTTGGGAAGAGCTTCAGCGCGGCGTGCAGGAGCTTTCGCGGAGCACGCGCGAAAGCCTCGCGGATGTGCAGGGCCAGCTGAACGAGTTCGATCTGTCGCCCCTTCAGCGGCAGCTTTCGGAGGCGACCCGCGACTACGATAGACGGCTCGCCGATTACAAGCGGACGGTCGGCGACGTCGTTGGTTTGCAGGCCCTGCAGGCTGAGAAGGAGGCGGCTCTCACACTGATCACCAAGGAGGCCGCTCGAGCCGAAGAAGCGCGCCGAGCCGGCTGGCAGTTGGACATCCGTTCTATCGGAGTTCGATCGGCGGCCCTACAGGCCGAGATCGCCGCTGAGCGCACGCGCATCAGCTTGAGGGCTGAGGGTTACGGCAGCGAGGAGGTTGAGCGGCGAGCCAGCGAGTCCCGTGAGCTTTCCCTGGCGCAAAGCGCGTACGCTCAGAGCGAGTCGCTGCGCAGACGTGTAGAGGCGGAGCAGGACGCTGCGGGCGCGCTGCAGCTGCAGATCGACGTCCTCGGAAAGACGGCCGGCGAAGCCGCCCGGCTGACCACATCGTATCAGCTGCTCGATCAGGCGAAGAAGGCGGCCTACGAAGAGGGGCGAGATCTCGGCGAGGATGAAATTGCACGCATCAAGCGCCATGCGGCAGTCGTGGGGGAACTCACCGATGCCTTGGCTGCGCAGAAGCTGGCGCAGGATGCGACCTTTGAGCGGCAGCAGTTGTTCATGAGCGATGGCGAGGCGCGCATTGCAACCACCCTTCGCAGCGCTGGTGTCGACCCGTCATCCGCATTCGGCGTCCAATACGCCGCCTATCAGCGCGCGAGCGACCGGCTGAAGGAGTATCGCGATCTCAACCGAGAGGTCTGGACGGGCATCGGGCAGGACATCGCCAACGGCACGAAGCCGCTCGATGCTGTGGGCAATGCGCTCCAGCGCCTCGCTGGCGAGTTGACAGACAAGGCCATTTCCGAGGGTGCCGATGCGCTCTTCAGTGCCGTCTTCGGCGGTGCAGACAACCCGCTCTCGGCAGTGCTCGGCAAATCTTCAGCGTTGGGCTCGACCGAACAGTCCGCGATGTGGGTGCGGATGGCCGGGGGCGCAGGTGTCCTGAGCGATCTGATCGGAGACGCACCTGTCGGGGCCGTGCAGCGCGGCGGCGCCCTCGGCGCGGTCAATGCGCTAGCCGCCAACGACAACGTCGGGCTCGTCCCGGTCGACGAGATGACCGCCTACATCCGGCAGGCGGCGATCGCGCGCGACATCGATCCGGATATCGCGCTGCGGGTCGCACGCTCCGAAGGTCTCGGCGCCGGCATCTGGCAGTCCAACTACATGCGCGGCGGCTACCGCGAGCCGTCCTATGGACCGTTCCAGCTGCTGATGGGCGGGCCGGGGACCGGATTCGGCACCGGCCTCGGCAACTCGTTCATGAGGTCGAGCGGGCTCAACCCGTCGGACCCACGCAACGCATATGCCGGCGTAGACTATGCGCTCAACCACGCTGCCACCAATGGCTGGGGCGCGTGGTACGGAGCGGGCAAGGCCGGCATCGGCGACTGGCAGGGCCTCAGCGGCGCGCACACCGTCGCGGTCGGCCAGATGCAACAGGCGGCGTCGCAGCTGGGGACGACATCGACGCAACTCGCTTCGTCAGCCTCCGGTTTCACGGACGACTTCGGCCAGATCACCGGCTCCATCAACGCCGGCATCGGCCAGGTCGCGGACCAGTTCGTGCCAGGCTTCGGCGGCATCCTGACGAAGCTGCTGAACGGCATGCAGCAGCCGGGCGGCGGTGGGCTGCTCGGGTCGCTCTTCGGCGGCGGTGGCGGTGGGATCTCGTCCTCGACGGCGGCGGCAATCGCCGGCGGTGCCGCTGGTCTCTTCGACGGCGGCGGCTACACCGGCGCGGGTGGCCGGTACGCGCCGGCGGGCATCGTCCACCGCGGCGAGATCGTGTGGAGCCAAGACGACATCGCGCGAGCCGGCGGCGTCGGCGCGGTGGAGGGCATGCGGCTCGGCCTGCGCGGCTATGCCGATGGCGGCTATGTCCCGCGCATCCCTGATTATGCGCGGATGCAGCGGCCGGCCAACGCCGGGAATGGCGGGAACGTCAGCGTCCAGGTGATCGATCAGCGCGGATCGCAAGCGGCACCGGTAGAGACCCGAGAGACGACGGACGCGTCCGGCAACCGCAAGATCGAGGTGATGGTCCGCGACATTGCCCGTGACGAGATGACGACGCCCGGGCGCCGCGGCAATCGTACGCTCCGCAGCAACTTCGGCGTCACCCCGCAGGTCGTGCGCCGATGATCGTCTGGCCGGCCACCCTGCCGCAACGGATGTCGGTGCAAGGCTTCCAGGCCACGACTGGCGAGGGGCGCTTGCGGAGCCAGAACGATGCCGGCGGAGCCAAGGTCCGTCGGCGGTTCTCCTACGCGCCCCACACTGTGGGTTGCTCGTTCGAGGCATCGCCGGAGCAGGTCGCCATCTTCGATGACTTCGTCGAGGCGACGTTGAAGGGCGGCACGCTGCCGTTTCAGATGCCGGCGCCGCTACCGGTGTGGCAGCAGCTGAATGGCACGTGGGTCGTGCAGATGGGGGAGGGAATGCCTCGGAAGAACCCGATCGGCGGGCTTCGGTGGACCGTGACGATGCAACTGGTGGTGCTGCCATGAGATCGATGTCGGCAGCGTTTCTCGCCGAGCTGTTTCGGGAGAACAGCGGCGAGGTCGCGGTGATGCTGCTGACCATCGTGCATCCCGACCTCACACAGACCATCCTCTTGTCGAGCGACAACCGGGACATGCTCGATTTCGAGACTCAGGCGAGGGGGACGCTCAGCCGCGGCAAGGCCTACGGGTTCTTCCCGATGGCGCCGGCGCTGCCGGAGGACGCTGAGGATGCAGCGCCGGTCGTTCAGATCGCTCTGGACAACGTCGGTCAGGAAATGACGGACCTGCTGCAGTCGACGACGTCGCCGGCGATCGTGACGATTGAGGTCGTCGCCGCGTCCTCACCGGATGTCGTGGAAATGACGCTGCCCGAAATGCAGCTGACCTCGGTCGATGTCGATGCGCATCAGGTGACGCTCAGCCTCACCGTCGATCCCCTGATGCAGGAGCCGTTCCCGGCCGACAACTTCACGCCGGCGTCGTTCCCGAGCCTTTGGGGGACGACGTGATCTTCGACGGCTTCGTCGGCATCCCATACCGCGCCGGCGGCCACGACCGGAGCGGGGCGAGCTGCTACGGCTTGGTCGCGATCGTGTACGACGAGATGCTGAGGCTCGAGCTTGCTCGTGAGGTAGACCCGGGCGCCTGGCGTGAGGTCGAGAAGGGCACCGAGCAGCCCCTCGACGTCGTCCTTCTGCGGGAACGTCCGTGGCATCTCGGTCTCGTCGTGCAGCGCGGCCGGATGCTGCACATGCCGGAGGGCAAGACGAGCGTCGTCGAACCCTACACCACCGGCCGGCACGCTTCCCGCGTCAGCGGCCTCTACCGCCACGTCAGCCGCATTTGAAGCTCGCAATGTATGTGACGCGCCTCCTGCCTATAGGCGTCGTGCCGTTCGGCACCTCGCGCTCCGCCACCAAACGAGGCTGTTGGCACCGTTCATGTGCCTTCTCAAGCATCACAGGTCGCCGATCCTCCGGCTTTGAGGCGTCGAAGCCGATATCGAAGATGTTCAGCATCGCCACGTCGTAATCGGCATCCGGTCGGATGGACGGCTCGATGCTCAGAGCGCCTTGGCTTGCGAGTAGCCCGCCCCGTACCGCGGCGCCGCAACCAGACAGCAGGACCAGCGCAACAACAAGAACCGCAGCAGACCGCATGGACTGCCTCCTCCGAAAGCGGAATCCGAACGCCTTATGAATGCCCTCGCCAACTCCCCGCTGCAAGGCGAACTGCTGAGGCCGTGCGACGTCCTGAAGGTCGTCGCGGCCTTGCACCCGCTGAAGGCGAAGCACGACATCTTCGAAGCGCCGGTCGGATCCAGCGTTCTGGAGATCGTCGAGCTATGCGCCGTCGAGGGCGGGCTCTCCCGACTGGCTGATGGCGCGCGGGTGGAGATCAATGGGCACGAGATCCCGTTCGCTATCTGGCACCGCGTGCGGGTTAAGGCCGGCGCCCACGTGCATATCCGTGCGCTAGCGGGCAAGGGTGCGGGCGGGCTCCTGCGCTCGATCCTGCAGATCGCACTCGTCGTCGTCGCCAGCGTCCTAGCGCCGGGCATTGGGACGGCGCTCGGCCTCAGCGCGTCGCTGGTTGCCGGCGGCATTATCTTCGCCGGCAGCTTCGCGCTTAACGCTCTCTTCCCGCCGTCGAGCACGAAGGCAGAGCAGCAGAAGAGCGTCTACTCGATCGCCGGTGTCCGCAACGAGATCTCGAAGTGGGGGCCGATCCCGGTCGTCCTCGGGAGCATCCGGGTGAAGCCAAAATACGCGGCGCCGCCCTATACCGAGTTCGTCGGCGATGACCAGTATCTCCGGATGCTGTTTGTCTGGGGGCAGGGGCCGCTCGACATCACCGACCTCCGCTTCGGCGATACCTCGATCTCGGACTATCAGGACGTCCAGATCGAGACGTTCAGCGGGTACCCGGGAGATGGCGAGCAAACGCTCTACCCGGGCAACGTCCTGCAGAGCGACGTCAACGCCGAGACGGAGTACAACGCGTCGATCGTCCGCTCGACGGAGGATGACTGCGTCGAGTTCCAGCTCGACCTCATCGCGCCGAGCGGGCTGCAGAACATCAACACGAAGACCGGCGGGAAGACGAGCGTCACGGTCACCAACCGGCTCGAATACAAGCTCTACGGCGCGCCGGACTCAGCCTACCAGTACCTCGACGACATCGTGCTGAAGGCGAAGAGTGCGGACCCGATCCGCCGGACCTTCAGCTACAAGGTCGGCGGCGGACGGTACACGCTGCGGCTCACCCGGGTGAACTCGCCGCCGGCTGACACGGACGTGACGAACGGCGTCACCTGGACGGCCCTTCGGACCCTGCGCGCGGGCAAGCCGGTCCTCTACGACAAGCCCCTCGCGATGACCGCGATCCGGATCAGGGCCACCAAGCAGCTGAACGGCGTGCCGGACGACCTCAACGGCCTATGCTCCTCAAAGGCCACCAGCTGGAACGGCTCGGCCTGGGTCGACAACCAGCCCACCCGCAACCCCGGCGACCTCTACAGGCTGATCCTGCAGGGGCCGGGCACGGTGCGACCGCGGTCCGATGCCCAGATCGACCTGCCGACGATCGAGCGGTGGGCGGCCGTCTGCGCCGCGAAGGGCTGGACCTTCGATATGTATAGGGACTTCAGCGCGTCGGTGATGGAGACCCTGCGCGACGTCTGCGCGGCGGGCCGGGCCATCCCGCTCTTCCGCGACGCAATGTGGTCGGTGGCGTGGGAGGAGGACAATGCGCCGATCGTCCAGCACTTCACGCCGCGCAACGCCCTCGATTTCACCTGGCATCAGGATTATCGGGATCTGCCGCACGGGCTGCGCTGCAAGTTCGTCAACGCCCAAGAGGATTACGGCGAAGACGAGATGCTGGTCTTCGACGACGGCTACGACAAGACCAACGCCACCGTCTACGAGCAGGCCGAGTTTCCCGGCATCACCAACCACGACCTGATCTACAGGTTCGGTCGCTACCGGATCGCCGACGCGAAACTCCGCCCGGCCGTCTACTCCTTCAGCGCGGACATCGAGCACATCGTCTGCACGCGCGGCGACCGAGTCGTCATCGGCTACGACGTCATCCGCAAGGGACTGCATCAGGGGCGCATCAAGGCGGTCAGCGGCAACGTCGTCGAGCTGGACGAGCAGGTGCTGATGACCGCCGGACGGAGCTATGGGCTTCGGGTCCGGCGCATCGTCGATGGCGCGCCGGCCTCCGTCGTCCTTCCCGTCGTCACGGTCGCCGGGTGGCAGCGTTCCATCACGGTGCTCGGCGGCGCGCCGGCGCCGGGTGATCTGTTCATGTTCGGCCTCGCCGGCCAGGAGACGGGCGCCTTCCGCGTTCTCTCGATCAAGCCGGGGCCGGACTTCTCGGCTGAGATCTCGGTCGTGGATGACGCGCCGGGGATCAACATCGCCGACGTCGGACCGATCGTCGGTGGACCGACCGTCGTCAGGGTCACGCAGGTCACTCGCCCCGTCATCTACGGCCTCGCCGCCTACATCGATAGCTCGAGCGGCTCCTACCAGCTGATCGTGAGCCACCAGCGAGCCGAGGGCGCCGAGCGCTACATCGCTGAGCTCCGGTACGACGACAGTGATCAATGGACCCTCGTGCATGATGGGCCGGAGATCCGCTGGTCGACGCCCGCGGCGCGCGACACCTTGACGGTCCGTGTCGCCGGTATCGGCAAGGAGCAGGGTCCGTGGGTCGAGCGGACAATCACGCCATCCGAGTTCGGCGGCCGCGGCATCGACTTTTCGGACCTTGCGACCGAGGCCCGGGAGGTTATGGCGAAAGGCGTGCAGGATTACGTCGACGCCGGGACCGCCATCGAGGATCTTGCGCAAGCGGTCTCGGTTCTCGGTGCCACGAGCGCGGTGGAGACGCAGCGCCTGACTGTGGGTGCCGTCGAGCTGTCCGGGCGCATCCTCGTTGAGGAGCAAGTCCGGTTGGCGGCCGACAGCGCCGCGGCGGATCGGCTGGTGCTGGTCGAGGCGGGGCTGACCGACGCGAAGAACGACCTCGTAGCGCAGGGCCAGGCGGCGCAGCTGCTCAGCTCCCGCGTGACAGTGAACGAGCAGGGCATCGTCACCGCGGCGCAGAACATCAACTCAGCGCAGGCCGCCATCTCGACGCTACAAGGGACCGTCGCGGGGCAGGCAAACTCCATCAACAGCCTCAACAGCTCGGTCAGCAGCCTGAACGGACAGATCAGCGCGCAGGCCTCTGCGCTTACCGACGTCACGGCGAAGGTCGGCGATGCCACGGCACAGGGCACGTTCCGCGTGGTGGCCGTTGCCGCGCCTTCGGGTGTCTCGGCGCGCATGTCGCTCCAGGTTCGGGCCTCCACCGGCGCCGGCTACAGCGAGGCCGGGATCTACCTCGACGCGATGGCGAACGGGGACGGGCGCATCGTGATGGCGGCGCAGAAGCTGATCTTCACGGACGGCACGGTCCCTTTCGCGATCGAGAACGGCGTCGTGAAGCTGAACATCGCCTACTTCAACCAGCTGATCGGCGGCAGCAGCAAGCTCGTGATCAACGGCACGACCGGAACCATCGCGAGTTACGACTGATGGCGCTCCGCACCCTGATTTCCCCCGGGCGGATCATCATCAGCAAGCCCGGCTACGACGCGAGCCCGTCGCTTCAGGAGCACCTGAAGGTCTTCGACAGCAACTGGAACGTCTCCGGCACGATCGTCGACGCCGGCTTCTACTACGACCCGGCGCCGCAGACCGGAACGAACAACGGCGTGCCCACGACGAACGTGAGCAGTCCGCATCAGATCGTCACGAGTATGCCGGTTCTAGGACCCGCCGAGTTCCAGCCGTTCGTGCGGATCATGATCCGTGGAGGCGACTTCTACTACTACGACGGCAGCTGGAAGACGAAGAACGTCACGCAGGTCGCGATGGACTACATGACGCTGTCGAACTTCATCAGCTACACGCCGGGCCTCCTGACGGTGCAGCGGTTCCATTCCTACAACAACATTTACGAGGTGCAGGACCTCTTCTGGATGATCCTGGCGATATGAGTAAGCGGCTCGTCATCGGACAGATGGCCGACGGGAGCCGAGGCTTCCGCGTCTCGGCGCCTGGCCACGATGTGGATGGAGGACGGCTACTCTTCAGCTCGGAAGCGAAGTTTCTGCAGCGGCTCGACCCGGTCATCGTCTGCTCACTCACCGTCCAGCGGTCGTCCAGCTACAAGCCGCCGCCACCGGGAGCGGACAGTGGCGGCTACTACACCGTCGTCGTCTCGGGCTACGCCGCCCCGCAGTTCCCGCGGGTCTATCCGTTCATCCCCTTCTGCACCTTGGAAATGCGGCTGAAGAACTCGGAACGAGGCAACATCCCGTACTTCTTCACGTCGACCTACGGTAGCCAATCCTACGTGAGGTTTAAGACCTACAACGACAAGATCGAGCTGTTCTACTCTTGGAATTCGAGCGACATCAACGAGGAGTGGGATGAGGTCTTGATGTACATTTCGATCTGGAACGTGGTTTCGGGTTGAGCCATGGCACTCAGGGTATGGGCCGGCCCGGGTTTCTTCCGCGTGGCGAAGCCCGGATATCAGGCTGACTCGACGAACGACTTCGACCTCATGTTCGCCGAATACCGAGACAGCCTGGCCGCCGGGGTGAAGGGCATGGTCACCGTTCCCGCCACGTCCTTCGGTGAAATCCTGGTGCCGGACCCGGGCGTCATCACCTTCTACATTCTGTCGTGGGCGTACCCGCTGCCGTGGCCAAACAGGGACGCGTCCATGAACGTCTCGTTCAAGCAGGATCTGACCAGCATTCGGATGTATAACTCTGCGTCCGGCGCGAAGACGGTCAAATACATCCTCTTCAGAACCCGGAGTGCCGCCTGATGCTCATCGGCTATCGTCTCGCAGACGGCTTCATTCAGCAGACCGTGCACGACCCTGTCGATATGACCTATGTCGAGCGCATGCAGAACGTCGGCTTGGGCGTGGTGCGGGTGCCGGACGACTTCGTGCCGGAAGTCGACCTCTTTTCCCGCTACGTCGATCTCGCATCGCTGCCCCAGCATCTTGCCGAGGCGACCGCCCTTGAGGCGAACAGCCTGCCCGTACCGGAGCCTTACACCATCGTGAGGGAGGACGGCTCCCAGGATGTCGTCATTCCTCCGATGCCCGAAGGCTTCCGGGTGACAAGACTTGTCGGCAGCACCGAGGTCATGATCTCGGATCAGCAGTACGCGGATCATCTGGAGTCCGTCGCGACGGTGGTGCGGCAGCGGGAGGCGATCGAATTCGAGCTTTCCTCCACCGCGGTCATTGCCGATGGCGAGAGCACGATCAGCATCACCGGGTTGCCCGCGCCGTGCACGGTGTTCGTCGACGACACGTCATACGACGTCGAGGACGGGCATTTCGACTTTGCGGCCGAGGATCCGGGCGAATACCTCATCACCGTCAGGGCGTGGCCGTTCCTCGACACGTCCTTCAGCATCACCGCGAGGGCCTCCTGACATGCGCATCACCGGCAGCAAGCCGCGTCCGACTTCGGACGACGTGAACGCGGAGCGCGACCGGCGCATCGGGGCCGGCTTCGTCTTCCAAGGCCATCCGGTCGATTCCGGGCAGGATGCGCGCGAAAACATTGCGGGCGCGGCCATGGCAGCGCAGGACGCCAAGCTTCTCGGCGCCGTGCCTGGCGATCTCGCGTGGCAGCGACTGCTCGCGCCAGATACAGGCACCGAAGTCTTCCTCTGGATCATGGCGGACAACACCCGCGTCACGCTCGACGCCGACCAGATGATTGCGATGGGCTACGCGGCGATGATGCACAAGCAGGGCCTGATCTTCGCAGCCCGGCAAATCAAGGACCGCCTCGCGGCCGGAGAGCGGATCATGGACGTCACCTCAGGGGATCTGTGGCCGTGACGGTGCCGCAGCGCTATCGCCGCATCGCTCAACCGGGCGACTGCAAGCTCAGCCTGCGCAGCAATGACCACGACGGCTGGCTTCTCCTGGATGGTCGAACAGTCGCCAAGACCAACCTCCCGCTGCTGTTTCAGGCGATGGGATGGACGAACCCGACTGCGCAGCTCCCCGACTTCCGGGGCCGGCTGCCGGCGGGCGTCTCGGCGGGTGCAGTCGTCGGCGCCGCGAGCGGTGGGTCGACGGTTACGCTGGGGGTCGAGCATCTGCCAGCACATGCGCACGGCTACACCGACAGCACCGCGGTGGCGACGAGCCAATCAGGCGGGCTGTTGAGCGGGCTGGCCCCGCTGCTCAACGGCCTGACCTCGTCGGCAGCGAGCAAGACGACTGCCGCGGCGGGGCAGGGGCAGCCGGTGGCACTCCCGATGCCGCCGCATGTCGGCATCGGCATCTTCATCTTCGCGGGCTAGATCAAGGACTTTCCATGCCGATCCAGGCACCTTACACGACCGGCACCGCCACGGTGACGGCGGGCAGCGCTATTGTGACCGGCACCGGCACGACCTGGGCGATCAGCTTGGTCAACGGCGGATTGTTCTCGAGCGGCGGCGTGTCCATCCCGATCCTCTCGGTCGAGTCGGACACGCAGCTGACGCTCGCCTACCCATGGCCGGACACGACCGGAACCAGCGCCTATGCGATCGACATGGGCAGAGCCGAGGCGGCCTTTGCCATCACGACGGCTCAGCGGCTCGCCGAGACGATCGCGATCCTCTCCGACTTCTCGCCGCTCGCCCGCACGTTCCTTGACGCTGAGGATAGCGCCACGGCGCTGGCGGCGCTCGGGGTGTCGAGCTTTGCGCAGTCGCTACTGGACGACCTGAACGCCTCCATAGCGTTGAGCACCCTCGGCGTATCTTCATTCGCCAAGACGCTGCTCGACGATGCCAACAGCTCCACCGCTCTGACGACGCTCGGGGTGTCCAATTTCGCCAAGACGTTCTTGGACGACGCAGATGGCTGGACCGTGCTCACCACACTCGGCGCCACCAATTTCGGCAAGACTCTCCTGGTCAGCCCCGGCAGCTCGTCGGCCTTGAGCACACTCGGCGTCTCCGATTTCGGAAAGACGCTGCTCGATGACGCGGATGCCGGAACCGCGCTGACGACGCTCGGGGTCTCGGCCTTCGCAAAGACGATCCTCGGCGCCGCCGACGGTGCTGCGGCCCGCGCGACCCTCGGCATCACCACTGAACTGCCTCCCGGCTCTCTGTACGGCATGACGCTGGCCACGTCGGGAGGTGACGTGACGGTCACGACGGGCCGCTGCCGATCCTTCGACATCACCAGCGACATCGTGCTCAGCTCGAACATGACGAAGAGCTTCGGCCCGTGGTCTGCTGGCTCCGGCGCCGGCGGGCTCGATGCGGGGTCGGCCGCCGATGGCACCTACCATGTCTTCGCGATCATGCGCACGGACAACGGCGCGGTCGACGTGCTGCTGTCGACCTCGGCGACGTCGCCGACGATGCCGGGAAGCTACAACCGGCGACGCCGGATCGGGTCGGTCGTCAGGAGCGGCGGGGCGGTGCTCCTGTTCGTGCAGGACGGGGACCGCTTCTGGTATACGAACAACCCGATGCCTTCGGTGTCGAACACCAACGTTCCAAGCGCAAACGGATTGCTGTTGTCGCTACCGGTGCCGACAGGAATCGGCGTGGATGTGGTCTACACCTACTGGTGGGCCGACACGAACTCGAACAACATCGTCTGGATGTCGAGCCCGCTCGTCCCGGATCTCGGCGTCTCAGCGACTGCCGGGCGGGCGGACAAGTACGGCACAGGCTCCGGCGGGCAGAAGACCCTGCGGACCAACACGTCGGGCCAGATCAGGGCGCGCGGGTCAGGCGGCTCAACCGGGCAGCTCTACATCATGGTCGACGGCTGGGTCGACGCGCGCGGCCGCTTTGGCGGCCCCTGATCGGACCTCAGCACGCGCAGCCCTGACCCTTGTTGCACTGCTTGTTGCGGGAGATGCAGCTGTCGCCGCACGGCTGCCCCTTCGAGCAGTGCTTGCAGCAGGAGTCCGCCACCCTCGGCGCGGTGCTCATGTTCGGGATGACAGGCGGCGCCAACAGATCCGTCAGGATCGACGGAAGCTGAGCCGGCGCCGCGAAGAGCGCGAGGGCGAGAAACAGGTGCATGGTGTCCTCCCGGTTGTAGAGGGCAGGGGACCATAGGTCACACAGAGAGTCGAGAGCCGGCCCTCCGCCGGTGACAGCCCGGCCATTGCGCCGGGCTTTTTCATTTCCGCAGGAGTAAGACGATGACCGACTTCCGCGACTTCCGCGGCGGCGCGAAGCCGCTTGACGACATCGACCTGCCTCGCATCGGGTATCGCATCAAGGTCGGCGAGGACGAGATCCACGCCGTCATGGATGTGGAGGCCGCGGGCGGGGCGTGGGATGGCCAGAAGCGCCCGAAGATGCTGTTCGAGCCGCATCGGTTTTACAAGAACGTGCCGCCGGAGAAGCTTGCGCAGGCCGTCGCGGCCGGGCTTGCGTATAAGACCTGGGGCGAGCAGCCCTATCCCAAGGACAGCTATCCGCGCCTGGTCGAGGCGATGAAGATCGACGAGACGGCGGCGCTGAAGTCCGCGTCATGGGGGCTCGGCCAGATCCTCGGCGAGAACCACGCCATGGTCGGCTATGACGCGCCACAGGCGATGGTGCTGGCGTTCATGGAGGACGCCGAGACGCACCTCGACGCGATGGTCAGCTTCATCATCGCGGCACATCTCGACGACGAGTTGCGGGCGCACAACTGGGCAGCCTTCGCGCGGGGCTACAACGGCCCGCAGTACGCCAAGAACGCCTATCACACCAAGCTCGCGGCGGCCTTCGCCAAGTGGTCCAAGATCCGCGACACCGCATGGAGCCCGACGATGGATGCTGTCCCCGTTCCTGCGCCGGCTCCGATCGCATCGGATGTCGTCGCGGCCGTCACCGAGACCGTCAAGGCTGCCGTGCAGGATGCCGTTCCGGCAGTCGTGCAGAAGCTGCCGGAGCCGATCGCGCTGCCGGTCCCAGCCGTCGCGGATCCGATCTCGGTCTACAACAAGGTGCTCGGCTCGCTGAAGGGATCGACACAGGGCGGCGGGGTCTTCGCCGCCGCGCTGCTGCTCGCCTACAAGTTCGACATCGTCCCGGAAGCGCTGAAGGAGCCCGAAGCGATGGCCGCCGTCGGCGTCATCGGCACCTGGCTGTTCACGACGGTGATGGGCGCGATCAAGACCTACAGCGCCCCGAAGAACGCTGAGGCGTCGGCGTGACCGCCATCCCTGTCGGCGTGCGGGACGCCTTGAAGGTCACGCACCACACGCTCTCGTCGTCGCTGATCTCGCTGTGGGAGCAGTACCTCTACGGCGACGGCTGGCGCATCGTCGAACTCGTGATCGCCTCCTGGGTGATCTTGCGAGGCTTCGCCATCCTGTTCCTCGGCGGCATGGCGGCCTCCTACTACAGCGGCTTCCCGCTTCGGGACTGGCTGCTCGTATGGGGCGGGGCCGCGATCCTCATCGGCTGCGGCCGGGCGGCCGGCACCATCATCAACGGCAAGTGGCAGCGCTCCCCGCGGCTGCGATGGACGGCGGGCGTCTTCGGGCTGGCCTACCAGCTTCTGCACTTCGTCATCTTCGCCAAACTGGGCCTGACCCTGATCGCCCTCGGCTATGCCTTCTGGGTTCTCCTCGAGGCCGCCGGGGTGATCCGGTCGACCATCGACATCAAGCGGAAGCGAGATGCGGCATGCCGGAATGGTTGATCGACCTCCTCAACAACCCGGTCGCGCTCACAGCCATAGGCACGGCGTTCGTGACGCCGATCCTCGGCTTTCTCGCCAACTTCTTCATGCGCAGGACGAGCCCACCGGGGCCGGTCGCCTATGATGCGAGGGATCTGCCGGAGCACCCGCTGCTGATCTCGGCGAAGGTCCACCTTGCCGACGAGGACATGGACGTGGTGCGCGACATCGGCCGCGAGGTCGAACGGATCTCCGACCAGGTGCAGCTCGTGCAGGATCGGCTGGATCTCCTGATGCGTCGGCCAACGTAACACCGCGTTCCCCCACGCCCGCCCCACCGGCCCGCCGCGCCTTCACGGGTGCGGCGGGCCTTTGTGCGTTTAGGCGCCGGCTGTCGTCTGCCGTCCGAAATGCAGGTCTTCCACGATCTTCGCCGCATCTCTCGCCGTGCCCCTGACGGTGCCGCTCGCCGTGGGGTCATAGCAAGCCCAGAACCACCGGTCGGGATCGGGCGCGCTGATCATGTGGTAGATGCGGGCGATGGTCTCGCGGGACTGCTTGTCAGCCCGCGCCGTGTAGTCCTGCTTCTTCGGATCGTCTGCCCAGGTGATGCGCCAGTGGAGGCGAGGCTTCCACTCGTCCGTCAATGCGTCAGCCACAGCCAACCGAGGCCGATGGCCATGCAGGCGACGATCGTCAGGACGATCTCACGCCGCGTCGGCGGCGGCCCGCCATAGTCGGGGTGTCGATCGTAGCCAGACATGGTTCAGCCTTCCGTTCGCGCCAACTCGGCGCTGGAGGGGATCATGGACATCGTCACGCGCCGCATCGCCGACTATATCGCAGAAGAACTTGCCGCGCTCGCTGAGATCGCAGCTGTCGGCGAGCTTTACATGCTGCGGCACTTCCTCTCGATGGCGCTGCTCGAGGCTCAGGAAGCCGCAGGCCACCGGCCGCCATCGCCAGGGGTGCCGCTTGGACCGCACGGCAACGGTCGGCGGCGGATCAAGCGGGAATGATCAGCGCCCGCACCAGACGTTGCCCTTGTTCGGCCAAGGCTGCGCGAGCCCTTCGCTCATCAGCACGTCGCCGGCATCACGACCGTCGGCGAACTGGATACGGGCCAGCATCCGGCCATAGCGGTCGGGGTTGCCGCTCTGGATGAAGGTGTAGCCGGCGCCCATGAGCTCGCGCAGGCGGTCGCGTGCGGCGATGGCCTTGCGCTTCTCGGCGGGGCATTCGGGCTTGGACAGCTCTGGTGCATCGACACCGCCGGTCGAGCCAAGCAGCCGCCACTTCACGCCCTGCTGCCAGCCGGTATCCCCGTCCACTATGCAGGTCAGCTTGCGCTCAGCACGGTGACCGCCTTCGCAGATTGGCAGCGGATCGGCGAGGGCGGGTGCGCTCAGGAGGAGAAGCAGAAGAGCAGTCCGGAGCATGCGCGCCTCATTCTGAAAAAGCCAAATTCGGCAAGAAAATCAGTGGCCGAAGACGCCCGTATTTCGGACGGTTTCGACGAGCTTTTCAGAATGGTAGCTGATTCTGCTGAGGGCTCGGCGGCTTTGCAGTCCTCTGCGTAACCACTCCGCCACGAGGCCCCGACGGCGCTCTACCTACTGAGGCACAGGATCTTTCGCAAGAGGGTGTGCCGTCATTGCGAGCGGTTGGCAGCGGAAGCGGCGAGCCCGGTCGCCGGGGCGGGTGCGCAGGGTCGGAAGAGCTAAACCTGCGGGCGACGTTGGTGACGACGTTGCTTCGGTGTCGCGCCGGCCGGCGGCGCCTTGCGCGCCGCGCGGGCGACGACTAAGGGACGTGCGACATCGCCTCGCGCCTCGAGCTCTCGGATTTCGCCATGGACTACGCCGCCGCCCGGACGAAGATGGTCGACAACCAGATCCGCACGACCGACGTGACCGATCACGCGATCCTGCGCGCCTTTCTCAGCGTGCCGCGCGAAGACTTCGTGCCCGATGCGCGCCGCCCGCTCGCCTATATCGACGGCGACGTCGCCCTCGGCGGCGGGCGCTACCTGATGGAGCCGTCGCCGTTCGCCAAGCTCATCCAGCTCGCGCAGATCGGTCCGGGCGATGTCGTTCTCGACGTCGGCAGCGGCAGCGGATACTCGTCCGCCATCCTGTCGCAGCTGGCGGGGTCGGTGGTGGCGCTGGAATCCGACGCGCAACTGTCGACCGCGGCGACCGAGACGCTCGCCCGCCTCGACTATCTCAACTGCGTCGTGGTTCAGAGCCCGCTCGAGGCCGGCTACGCCTCCGAGGCGCCCTATGACGTGATCCTGTTCGAGGGCGCCGTGGACGCCGTGCCGTCCTGCTTCTTCGACCAGCTGCGCAGCGGCGGCCGCCTCGTCGCGGTCGTCGGGACCGGCAATGCCGCCAGCGCCCGGCTGTTCCGCAAGGAAGGCGAGACGGTCTCGGACCGGTTCGCCTTCAACTGCAGCATTCGCGGCCTTCCGGGCTTCGAGTCGCAACCGGACTTCGTGTTCTGATCCATCGCGGCTCGTCCGCGCCTTGCTGCATGGTGCTCCGCCGGCCGATCGTGTCGCGTGCCGAGGCCGCCGAGGCCGCGGCGCCGTGTCCAGGCTGTGTGATCATCTGAAACGCATGGCGTAGCAGCGGGTTGGGCACGTCCGAGACGGGTGCCGCGAGGGGCTGTTCTCTGTTCGCCACAGTTCCCGGCAAAACTCTCCGATTTTCGACATCGTCCCTCGTTCGGGTCGATCAGAGTCACTATTGAAGAGGCTCGATGCCGAACGGCGCCCTGGTGCCGGAGGCCGTGGCCGATGTTTGGCGGCCGAGACTGCGGAGTAGATACGTTGCGAAGCAAAGGCTTGATCGTGGTGGCGCTCGCCGCCGGAACGGCTCTGTTTGGCGGCGGTGTGGTGCACGCCGAGACGCTCTCCGGCGCGTTGGCCAAGGCCTATACCAACAATCCCGACGTGAACGCCGCGAGGGCGCAACTGCGCGCCACCGACGAGGGAGTGCCCCAGGCCAAATCCGGGCTGCGGCCCTTCGTCAGCGCGAATGGCTCGACGAGCATCTCCAAGTCGCGCACCACCTCGGGCGACAGCATTCCGTCCGATAACTCCCTGACGAAGTCGGTCGGCTTCGGTGTCACCATCAACCAGACGCTGTTCGACGGCTTCCAGACCCCCAACAACGTCCGGGCGGCCGAGGCGCAGGTGCGCGCCTCGCAGCAGAATCTCGCAAACACCGTCCAGAACACCCTGTACGACGCAGCCGCGGCATACATGGACGTCCTGCGCGACCGGCAGATCGCCTCGCTGCGCCGACAGAACCTCGCCTTCCTGCAGGAGCAGGTGCGGGCTGCCGGCGCGCGCTTCGACGTCGGCGAAGGCACCCGCACCGACGTCGCGCAGGCGCAGTCGGAGCAGGCGCTGGCGACCGCTCTCCTGAATTCGGCGCTCGCCACCGTTGCGACCAGCGAGGCCACCTATCTGCAGGTGGTGGGGGATCCGGCGCGCGATCTCGCGCCCGGCAAGTCGCCGTCCCAGGCCCTGCCGAAGAGCATCCAGAGCGCGCTCGCGATCGCGCAGAAGGAGCATCCGGCGATCCAGGCGACGCTGCAGGCGGTTGACGCCGCAGCGTTCCAGGTGAAGGCGAACGAAGGCGCGCTGTTGCCGCAGCTCAGCCTGTCCGGCGAGGTGCGGGACCAGTACGGCACGCAGTCGCCGGGGCCGGCGAGCCTGCCCGGGGTCAACGTGCTCACCCAGAACGAGGTGTCGGGTACGATCGGCGCGCAGCTGACGATTCCCATCTACCAAGGTGGCCGCGTCACGTCGCAGGTGCGCCAGTCGAAGGAGGTGCTCGGCCAGCGGCGTATCGAGGTCGACAGCGCGCGCGATCAGGTGCGCACGGCTGTCGCGACGGCTTGGGCCCAGCTGCAGGCGGCCCGCGCCAACATCTCCGGCTATCAGGCGCAGGTTCAGGCGGCGGGGCTCGCACTCAACGGCGTCACCGAGGAGCGCAACGTCGGCCAGCGCACGACGCTGGACGTCCTGAATGCGCAGGCCGACGTGATCTCGGCGCGGATCCTTCTCGTCGGCGCCCAGCGCGACGAAGTCGTCGCAAGCTATGCGTTGCTGTCGGCTGTCGGTCGGCTGTCGCCCGAGCGTCTGGCGCTTGGTGTCGAACCCTACGAGCCGAAAGAACATTACGAAGCCGTCAAAGACAAGTGGTACGGGCTTCGTACACCGGACGGCCGCTGATCTCGCAGAACATCTTGAGGGCCTGACGGAGGCGGCGCGCATTGCTTCGCCGCCGTCACGTCAGCTTGATGCGGGAGCCGGATCATCCGCGTGGCTGATGGCCGCAATTGCCGACAACTGTGTATATTTCGTTAAAGACGACCCGTGAGGGGATTCTTTCACCGCCTCATCCGCGCTACTGTCCTCGTGCGATTCGGGCGTGCGCAGCACGCCATGCATGCGGACAGGGCGGAGCTGAACATGAGTAGTGCCAGCGCGGCGAGAGAGCCTTCGATGGACGAGATCCTGGCCTCGATCCGGCGGATCATCGAGAGCGGCGAGGATCGTCTTCCCGCCGCGACCGGTCCGGCCGTGACGCAGCCGCAGGCTCGTGCGCCGCAGGCGGACGACGTCTCGCGCCGGGCTGCGCCGGCGCGGCAGGCCGATCCGGCTGCACGCAACGCCAATGACGGGGCGCCGCGCGGCGCCGAGGCGGCCAATGTGCAGGCCGCGCCGCAGGCCCGCATGTCGGCCGAGGTCTGGCAGGCCCCGGTCGAGGTCGAGGAGGCCATCGGCGCGCGTCTCGCCGCGGGGCAGGGCCGGATGGAGCGCGCACCGGCCACCCGTGCCACCGGCTTCGTGCGCTCGGGCGAGGCGCAGGATGCGGGCCGCGGCGAGCGATCCCTGATGCCATCGGAGCGAGCGGTGTCGGCGGGCAGCCTCAGTCTCGCCGGAGCCGGCGCACGGCGTCAGGAGGTTCCGGCGGCCGAACCGGCGCCCGACGCCGGCCTGCGTGGGTCCGTTCCGGCGGGGCGTGACGTCGACACGTCCTCTTCGCTTTCGCGGCCGCAGCAGGCCGCCAGCGGGTTCGATGCCGAGAAGCTGGCACAGCCCGCCCATCCCGATGAGCTGCCGCAGGTCACCGAGCCTGCAGCTCCGGACGAGGATGAGGACGAGGCGAACGTGTTCGCATCCGCCGAGGCGGGTGAGGACAGCGCGGTCGCGTCGGGCGAGGCGCCGGTGCATGGCCCCGGTCTCCTGGCGCAAGCTTCGGCGCTGCTGTCGGAGCAGGCGGGCCAGCAGGTGGCCGCATCCTTCGATCAGCTGGCGCTCGCGATCCGCGAGGGTCAGATGCGCTCGCTCGAGCCGATGGCGCGCGAGATGCTCCGGCCGATGCTGCAGGAGTGGCTCGACGACAACCTGCCGCACATCGTCGAGCGCCTGGTGCGCGAGGAGATCGAGCGGATGGCCCGCGGCCGCTGAACGGCGGGTTTCGCTCCACCAGCGATCACACTTGAACGCCCGCGTGGCTGGCCGCGCGGGCGTATCCGTCTGAATCGGCTCGACGGCCGTGTCGCCTGACGGCCTTATGTCCGGCCGTGGGACGGCCGTGGACCATCGGTGCGCAGGCGGGCCGTGACGTCGTTCCCCGGCTGCCGGCGGAGGGGGCGCATGGCGTCGTCTTCAGCCTGCGGCGAAGTTGTGTGATTGCGGTAACAGTCCTCTACACCCCAATGAGCTATAGTCCCTCGTAACGGGGAATGCCCAGCTGCCGCCATAAAAGGTGCCCACCGAACAAGGGGCTTGGTTCGATGGCGCGGTGGCAGCTGAAGGCAGTCGCACAGACGTGCGCGAGGGGAACGATGACGAGTGAGGACCATGGCGGAGGCGCGCAGCGGCGCCGTCCTCCGCTCGACCATGTCCTGCGCAAGCGGGATCGGCGGAACCGCGCCGATCGTGCCGGCAGCGATGCGGGCCAGGGGGTGGCCGGCGACAGCTGGAGGGCAGGCCGTCATGCGTCTGCTTGACACGGCGCTCTGCGCGATGGTGATCGCGGCCGCGTTCTTCGCGGTTGAGCCGTCGCGGGCCCTCGATCCCGCGACGATCTCCTCGGCCGACAGCGCGGCCAGCCCGATCGAATGGTTCATGCGCGGCTTCAAGGCCTATCAGCGCGGCGACAAGGACAAGGCGATCGAGTCGCTCCGCTACGCCGCGGAAAAAGGCCATCCGGGCGCGCGCTGGAAGCTCGGACGCATGTACGCGGATGGCGACGGCGTCACCGAGGATGATTTCGAGGCCTTCAAGATCTTCGAATCGATCGTGCGCGAGGAGGAGGATGATACCTCCGGCTCGCCGAACGCGGCGTACGTCTCGAGCGCCGTCGTGGCGCTCGGCGACTACCTGCGCAAGGGTATCCCGGGAAGCCCGGTGCGCATCGACCTGACGCAGGCGCGCCAGCTCTACTTCCACGCGGCCACCTTCTTCGGCGACTCGCAGGCGCAGTTCGAGCTCGGCCGCATGCTCCTGAACGGCGAAGGTGGCAAGGCGAACCCGCGTCAGGCGGCGCGCTGGCTGAAGCTCGCCGCCGAGAAGGGCCATGTCGGAGCGCAGGCGCTCCTCGGCTACCTGCTGTTCGACGGCGAAAAGATCGCGTTGCAGGCCGAGCCGGTGCGTGGCCTTGCGCTCCTGACCATCGCGCTGCGCCATGCGACGCCCGGCGAGTCGGTCTGGATCCGGCCGCTGCAGGAGGAGGCCTTCGCGCTGGCGAGCGAGGTCGATCGGCGCACGGCGCTGGCCTATGCCGACGAGCAGATGAAGCCGGACGAGCCGCAGCAACAGGTGGTCCAGAAGAACTGACGCCCATCGCCGGTGGACGGGAGGCCGAGCCCTCGTGTCGCCGAGCGCTCCGAAGGCATCGCTCAGCCGAGCTGGACCATGACCGGCACGTGGTCCGACGGCTTTTCCCAGCTGCGCACGTCCTTGTCGATCCCGACGGAGGCAAGCCGCGCGGCGGCTTCCGGCGACAGCAGGAGGTGATCGATGCGGATGCCGTTGTTCTTCTGCCAGGCGCCGGCCTGGTAATCCCAGAAGCTGTAGATCCGC
Source organism: Mangrovibrevibacter kandeliae (assembly GCF_024519155.1). Lineage (GTDB taxonomy): Bacteria > Pseudomonadota > Alphaproteobacteria > Rhizobiales > Rhizobiaceae > Mangrovibrevibacter > Mangrovibrevibacter kandeliae. The sequence goes on from NZ_JANIFJ010000001.1 coordinate 1,249,295, forward strand.
TCGTCCGCCGTCGCGGCGCGGACGGCGTCGGTGAAGCCGAGACCGAGCAACCGGCGCCACGCCGCCCGGCTCTCCGGCTGGAACAGGGCATCGCCGGTCCAGGCTTCGGGATAACGCACGTCCTCCGGCTCCGGGATGATGTTGTAGTCGCCGGCGAGGATGAGGTCCTCTTCCTCCGCCAGTCGCCGGGCCGCATGCGCCTCCAGATGCGCCAGCCAGCGCAGCTTGTAGTCGAACTTCTCCGTGCCGAGCGGGTTGCCGTTCGGAAGATAGATCGAGGCGACGCGCAAACGCCTCCCGCCGATCGTCCACAGCCCCTCGATGAAGCGGGCCTGCGGATCGTCATCATTGCCGGGAAGGCCGCGCATCACGGTGTCCGGCGCGGTCTTCGAGACGAGCGCGACGCCGTTGAAGCCCTTCTGCCCGTGCGTTTCGACATGATAGCCGCGCGCGGTGATCGCCTCGGCCGGAAACTGCTCGTCGACGCTCTTGATCTCCTGGAGGCACAGGATGTCCGGCGACCGGTCGTCCAGCCATTGCAGGAGGTTGTCGAGGCGCGCCTTGACGCCGTTGATGTTCCAGGTGGCGATCAGCATCAGACGTATCCGGCAAGCTGGCGAGAGAGATAGGCGGCGGGGTCCGGGTCCGGCGTCATCAGCGTCTCCACGAAGGCGCGCCGCTCCCAGTCGATGATCGCGCCTTCCCAGACGCAGAAGCCGAGTTCACTGCCCGAGAGCGGCTCGAAGGTCGAGGGGGAGGGCGTCGCGGCGCGGAAGAGCCAGCGGCAGAGGATGCCGCCATCGACCCAGCGCTGGACCAAGAGCCAGGTCGCATCCTCGCCGGCGTGAAGGATCAGGAACCCGAGGCCGTGCGAAACGAGGCCGAGGGGCGGCGGGGCCGCGAGAGCATCGTCGCAGACGGCGAGGGCGGCATGGAGGACGCTCCGCTCAACGGTCTGGCCCTCCGCTTCGAGCGCGTAGAGCTTCAGCTGATGCTCGCGCACCGTCCGCAGGCCGAGCGGTCGAGCCCGGCGGCGCCGATAGGGCGAGAGCCTGTCGGCGCCGGGCAGGGTCGGCAGCGTCAAGCTCAGACGGAGAAGCTGGTGCCGCAGCCGCAGGACGCGACCGCGTTCGGATTGCGGATCTGGAAGGACTGCCCCATCAGATCGTCGACATAGTCGACGACCGCGCCCTCCATGTAGGCGAGGGACATCTGGTCGATCAGCACGCGCGCGCCGGCCTGCTCGATGACGAGGTCGTCGCTCTCGCCTTCGCCGGCGAGGTCGTACTTGTAGGAGAAGCCCGAACAGCCGCCACCCTCGACGGAAATGCGCAGCGCCTTCGCATCCTCGGCCTTCGACAGGATGGAGGCGATCCGCCTGGCGGCCGAGTCGGAAACGGTGACGGAGGGGGTGCTGGCCTGGCTCATGCTGGAACTCCCGCCGCGCCCGGTGAGTGTGCGTGACGCGATGCGGCCGGATGGCCTGCGCGCCTTGTCGGGCCGGCTCGGCTTAAGTATGCACGCGGCTTGGACGGGTCAATCCGCAAGGAGCCGCAGCGGGCGATGGACGAGGGGCTGAGCGGCATCGGCATGGGTCTCGGCCAGCGCGCGCCTTACGCGGTGCCGCCCACCGGCTCGCGCGGCCGGCTGTTCGCCGAGCCGGAGAGCCGGACCCGCACGCCTTATCAGCGCGACCGTGACCGCATCGTCCACTCGGCGGCGTTCCGCCGGCTGAAGCACAAGACGCAGGTCTTCATCGCCGATGACGGCGACCACTTCCGCACCCGGCTGACCCATACGATCGAGGTGTCGCAGATCGCCCGCGCCTTCGCGCGCGCCTTTCGGCTTGACGAGGACCTGACCGAAGGCGTCGCGCTCGTCCACGATTTCGGCCATACGCCCTTCGGTCATGCTGGCGAGCGAGCGTTGAACCGCAAGCTGGAGCCACTCGGCGGCTTCGACCACAATGCGCAGTCGCTGCGCGTCGTCACGACGCTCGAGCGTCGCTATGCCGAGTTCGACGGGCTGAACCTCAGCTGGGAGACGCTGGAGGGGCTCGTCAAGCACAACGGCCCGCTCGCCGGGCCGCATGCCGTCGAAGCGAGCGTGCCGCGGCCCATCCTCGACTTCGACGCGCTCTTCCCGCTGGATCTTGCCCGCCATGCCAGCCTCGAGGCGCAGGCTGCGGCGATTTCCGACGATATCGCCTACAACACGCACGACATCGACGACGGGCTGCGCGCCGGGCTGATCGAGGTCGAGGACCTGCGCGATCTCGCGCTTGCAGGCGACATCCTCGCCGAGGTCGACCGGGCCTATCCGACGCTCGACCGCTCGCGGCGCGTCCACGAGATCATGCGCCGCCACATCACCCGGATGGTCGAGGACGTCATCGCCACGACGATTGCCGGGTTACGGGCGCTCGATCCCGCCGACGCGGATGCGGTGCGCGATACCGGCCGGACGCTCGTCCGCTTCTCGCCTGCGATGCGGGACGCGCAGGAGGAGACCCGCCGCTTCCTGTTCGCCCGGGTCTATCGGCATGAGAGCGTGATGCGGGTGATGCGGAGCGCCGAGGCGATCGTCTCCGACCTCTACGATCGCTACATGTCTGCCCCCGAGGAGATGCGCGGCGACTGGAGCCGCGACACGGCAGGCCTGCCGCCGGATAAGCTTGCCCGCCGGGTCGCCGACTACCTCGCCGGGATGACCGACACCTATGCGGTCGGCGAGCATCGCCGGCTGTTTGACGCCACCCCGGATTTGCGTTAGGCGCGCCGCATCCAGATCCCGCGCGATCCGCCCAGGACGACGCCGTCGTCGGCTTTGCTCGCGACGACGCGGGGCCAACGGGACGCGCCATGAACATCTTCACCGACTTCGAGCAACGCATCAGGACTGCGGTGGAAGCCGTTCTCGAACGGGATGGTCTCGCCGTTCCCGATCTCGGCCGCGTGACCGTCGAGCCACCGCGCGATGCCAGCCACGGCGACCTTGCGACCAATGCCGCGATGGTGCTCGCCAAGCCGCTCGCGATGAAGCCGCGCGAACTTGCCACGCGGATCGGCGCGATGTTGGAGCGCGATGCCGACGTCGAGACGGTCGAGGTCGCAGGGCCCGGTTTCATCAATCTGCGCCTGCGGCCCGGCTACTGGACCGAGCACCTTGCAGCGCTGCTGGTGGCCGGCGACGGCTACGGTCGGGGCGCTCCGACGGGCCGCAAGATCAATGTCGAATATATTTCGGCCAATCCGACGGGGCCGATGCATGTCGGCCACTGTCGCGGTGCGGTGGTGGGCGATTCGATCGCCAACCTGCTCGGCTTCGCCGGCCATGCGGTGGTGAAAGAGTACTACGTCAACGACGCCGGCGAGCAGGTCAACGTGCTCGCGCGCTCGGCTTTCCTGCGTTACCGCGAGGCGCTCGGCGACGCCATCGGCGAGATCCCGGCGGGCCTCTATCCCGGTGACTACCTCAAGCCGGTCGGCCATAGCCTTGCCGAGTCCTACGGGTCGGCGCTGCGCGAGATGAGCGAGGCCGAGTGGCTGCCGATCGTGCGCGACGCCGCGATCGAGGCGATGATGGCGATGATCCGCGACGATCTCGCGCTGCTCGGCATCCACCACGACGTGTTCTTCTCCGAGCGCAGCCTGCACGGCGCGGGCGGCGGCAGGATTGCCGAAGCGGTGGAGGCGCTGCGGGCGGGAGGCTACGTCTACCAGGGGACGCTGCCGCCGCCGAAGGGGCAGCTGCCGGAGGACTGGGAGGACCGCGAGCAGACGCTGTTCCGTTCGACCGAGGTCGGCGACGACGTCGATCGGCCGCTGGTGAAGTCGAGCGGTGCCTACACCTATTTCGCGGCGGACGTCGCCTATTACGCCGACAAGTTCGCGCGCGGCTTCGACGAGATGATCTACGTCCTCGGCGCCGACCACGGCGGCTACGTCAAGCGGCTGCAGGCCGTGGCGCGCGCCGTCTCGAGCGGCAGGGCCGATGCCGACGTGGTCCTGTGCCAGCTGGTCAAGCTGTTCCGCAACGGCGAGCCGGTCCGCATGTCGAAGCGCTCCGGCGATTTCGTCACGCTCGCCGAGGTGGTTGAGGAGGTGGGGCGCGACCCCGTCCGCTTCATGATGCTGTTCCGCAAGAGCGATGCGCCGCTCGACTTCGACTTCCAGAAGGTGACCGAGCAGTCGAAGGACAACCCGGTCTTCTACGTCCAGTACGCCCACGCACGCGCGAAGTCGGTGCGGCGGCAGGCGGCGGAGGCCGGCGTCATGCCGCTGGCTTCGGAGGCGATGTCCGCCGAGGCGCTCGCCGGACTGACGGACGAGGGCGAGCTCGCGCTGATCCGCAAGCTCGCTGAGTTCCCGCGGCTGATCCAGTCGGCGGCCGAAGCCAAGGAGCCGCACCGGCTGGCCTTCTACCTCTACGACCTCGCCTCGGCGTTCCACGGCCAGTACAACCGCGGCAAGGATCTCCCGGACTTACGCTTTGTTAACGCTGACGATCGGATAATCACCCAGGCTCGATTGGGTTTGGTCGAGGCGGTGGCGCAGGTCGTCGCCTCCGGTCTTGCCCTGATCGGTGCGCACGCCCCGGACGAGATGCGCTGACGGACCATGCTTTGGTCAACTTCGTCGCATAGCGTGGACACGATCCGGTGAACACCAGTCTGCGCGAAACGAGCGAGGGCATTAGAGGTCGATGGGGGACATCAAGGGCTTTGCCCGCGGTGCGGGCGCCGATACGCACGCCGTCGGCCTCGACGAGGATCCGTTCGCCGATCTCGCCCGCCTGATCGAGCAGCCGATCTGGGCGGACGCCATCGAAGCGCGCGCCGCGACGACGCGCGACGAAGCGGCGCCACCGGTTCTCGGCGAACTCCATGACGACCTCGCGGCCGCACTGGCTGAGGAAGACTGGAGCGCCTTCACCGAAGAGGACTGGAGCGCCTTCGACGAGCCTGTCGCACCCGTCGCTCGCGACTCCGATCGCGCCCGGGCCGAAGAAGGCGCTCGGCAGCGCGGGGCAGGGCCGGATGCATCCGGTCTGGTCGACGACCATTTCGACGCGGCCTTGGCCGACGCTCTGACCGACGATCTCGACGGGCTCTCGCTCGATGATGTGCAGTGGGACGCTGCGCCGGCCGTGCCGGCGCCCGTGCCCGCACCGGCACCGTCCGCTCCTGTCGCCGCGGCACGCCCTGCCGCGCCGGAGCCGGTGACGGCGCAGGACGCCGCGCGTCTTGAATCCTATGCGCGCTGGGTGGCGCCGCGGGCCTCGAAGGACCCCGCTTGGACCGAGCGTCTCGAGCAGGCCAAGGCACCGCGCGTCGCAGAGCCGGCGCCTTCGCTCGAGGACGAGCTCGAGAGCGCGATCCTCGGCCTCAGCGCGCCGGCGACGCCGCATCGCAACGTGGTCGTCCAGAGTGCATCCTATGCACCCGAGCCGGTGCGCGAGCCTGAGCCGTCGAAGCCTGCGCCGGTGGTGCTCGACGATTTCGACGAATTGATTGCCAGCGAGCTGCAGATGCTGGGCGGACGGGCGGGGCCGGCGGCCGTCGCGACGAGCTACGTGAGCGACGAGAGCTGGTCGCAGGACCCGGCCTTCTACGTCTCGGTCGACGACGCGGGCGCGCATGAGACCCTCCCGGACGAACAGGCGCCGGATCGGGCTGTGCGGGCGCGGCGGCGCCGCGCAGCGCCCGCATTGGCGCTCGCTGCCGGTGTCGCCGGCATCGCCGTCGTCGGTGCGCTCGCCTGGAGCGGCCTGCATGAAGATCTGGGGCTGGCCAGCACCGGCGAACCGTTGCTGATCAAGGCCGATGCCGAGCCCTTCAAGGTCGTCCCGGAGAACCCGGGTGGCACCTCGATCCCGAATCAGAACAAGGCCGTCTACGAGCGTGTCGCAGGCGCGCCGGTGACGCCGCCGGAGCAGAAGGCGCTCGTCAGCGCGACCGAAGAGCCGATCGACGTTGCGATGGAAGCGGAGGACGAGCCGTCTTACGCCTTGCCGGGCGTCGAGACCGAGGTCCCCGGCGTGACCTTCGGTGCGTCCGAGGCCGACAACGAGGCCCCGACGCAGGTCGCCGACGCCACGCCGGCCAGTGCGGCGCCGGTGCCGGTGCTTCAGCCGCGCCAGGTGCAGACCTTCACGGTGCGGCCGGACGGAACGCTCTCGTCGGCTCCGGCGCCCACCGAGAGCAAGACCGCGGATGCCGCCCCCGGCCCGGGCGCGGCGGACGGGGCGGCAAAGCCGACACTGATGGCCGGGATCGCCGGCGGCGCGACAACGGCGCCGGCGCTGCTGCCGGTATCGGATCCGGTCGAGCGACCGAGGCCGGCGACGGCGGCCGCTCCGGAAGCGGAAGCGTCCGTGTCACAGACGGATTCGGCCGCCACGGCCTCTGTCACGGCACCGACCGCTGCTGCCGGCGAGACTGTGATCGAGTCGGCGGCGCCTTCGACGAATTCCGCGCAGGCACCGGTCGCCGAGGCGGTCCGTGCGGCCGCCGAGACGACGGCACCCACCGCGCACCCGGCGCCGTCACGCGCCGTGCCGCTGCCGGGGACGCGACCGGGCGCTCAACCGGTCGAGTCGCTGCAGCGGGCGCCTGCTGCCGAGCCGATGCGGGTCGCCTCGGCAGAGGCGCCGACGGCACCGGCGCCGAGCGTTGGCGGGTACTACGTCCAGATCTCGTCGCAGCCGACGCAGGCGCTCGCCGAGGAGTCGCGCCAGCGGCTCGGCGGCCGCTACGCGCAGGCCATCGGCGGACGAGCCGTCTCGATCCAGGCGGCCGACATCCCGGGGAAGGGCACCTATTACCGGGTGCGTGTCGCCGCGGGATCCAAGGACGATGCGATCGACCTGTGCACGCGCCTGAAGTCGGCCGGCGGCAGCTGCTTCGTCGCGCGCTGAGCGCGGCGCTGCTCCTTCCGCTCGGCCCCGTGCCGGGCGCCTCGCCCGGTCGCTCTCCGCGCCTTCACGACCCTTCAAGCCGGCAGTCGTCCGGCGCATCATCCCGGACCTGGACCACCATGAGCGACAGCAAGGCCTTCATCGCGGGCTGCTTCGGCCATCGGCTGACGGCGGAGGAGCGCGATTTCTTCGCCGCGGAGAGGCCCTGGGGCTTCATCCTCTTCGGCCGCAACATCGGCAGCGCCCAGCAGGTGGCCGATCTCGTCGCCGAGCTGAAAGAGGCCGGGGGCCGGCCGACGACCCCGGTCTTCGTCGATCAGGAGGGTGGGCGCGTCCAGCGGCTGCGGCCGCCGCTCGCACCGAATTACCCGCCCGCCGCCGACCTCGGCCGGCTGCACGAGACGGATGCTCCGGCCGCACGACGCGCCGCCTGGCTGCAGGGACGGCTGATCGCGCGCGACCTGGCGGGATACGGCTTCAACGCCGACTGCCTGCCCTGTCTCGACGTGCCGGCGCCGGGGGCGCATTCGGTGATCGGCAGCCGCGCCTATTCGCCGGATCCTGCGATCGCCGCGACCCTTGGTCGGGCGGCCGCCGACGGGCTGCGGGCCGGCGGCCTGTTGCCGGTGATGAAGCACATCCCCGGCCATGGCCGCGGCAATGCCGACAGCCACCTGGAGATGCCGGTGGTCGAGGCGAGCTTCGGCGAGTTGGAGGCCTCCGACTTCCGCCCCTTCGTCGAGCTGCGCTCGCTCCCTGCCGCGATGACCGCCCATCTCCTCTATCGCGCCATCGACCCGGAGCGGCCGGCAACGCTGTCGCCCGTCGTGATCGACACCGTGATCCGCGGTGCGATCGGCTTCGACGGGCTGCTGATGTCAGACGATATGTCGATGAAGGCGCTGCGCGGCGACATCGGCGATCTCAGCCGTGCCGCGCTCCAGGCCGGCTGCGACCTCGCCCTCCACTGCAACGGCGACATGGACGAGATGAAGAAGGTCGCCCATGCCGCGCCGCCGCTCGCCGGTGCGGCGCTGCGCAGGGCCGAGGCGGCGGAGCAAATCATTGCTGACGGCGGCGAGCCGGCCGACGAGCCGGCGCTGCGCGCCGAGTTCCACGCGCTGATCGCCGACCTCGTCTGAGCGCCGGCTGCGAGCCGGTCCCGTCGGCCGATACCGGTCGGCCGCTTGGGCGCCACGATCACCTGCAAGAGTTAACCGGAGGGCCGGCGACGGCGCACGGCCTTGCGCCGCCGCGGCGCGCGGGCGTGCGAGCCAGACGTTCTGGCGGCTTCGCACAGCCTAAGGGCATGGCCCCAAATGTCCGACGGTGAAGGACGAGCGTTGATCCGCAACGGATTATCGTGTTTGAAAGTCGCCGGACCGACGCTTAGCTTGAGATGAGACCGCCAGGAGGCGGCGCAGGGAGATCGACGATGGGTAGCTTCAGCATCTGGCACTGGCTGATCGTTCTGGCGGTCGTGCTGCTCCTGTTCGGGCGCGGCAAGATCCCCGAACTGATGGGCGACGTCGCCAAGGGCATCAAGAACTTCAAGAAGGGCATGTCGGACGAGGACGCCACGCCGGCGACGACGGCCGAACGCCGCTCGGTGGAGCGTCGCGAGGGCGACACTGTGGCGCACGACATCAACGTCGAAAAGACGCATAGCTGAGCGGCATCTCGCAATGATCGGCGGGTGCGCCCTACGCGGCGCAACCGCGTTTCGTCTCCGGCTGGGCGTTCTTCATGTTTGACATCGGGTGGTCGGAGCTTCTGGTCATCGCCGTGGTCCTGATCGTCGTGGTCGGGCCGAAGGATCTGCCGCGCATGCTGCGCACCTTCGGCAAGACCACGAGCCAGCTGCGGCGCATGGCCGGGGATTTTCGCAAGCAGTTCGACGAGGCGCTGCGTGAGGCGGAACTCGATGATGTGCGCGACACCGTGCGCGACCTGAAGTCGCTCGATCCGCGCAGCGAGATGCGCAAGGCGCTCAATCCGATGCGGGCGGTGGGCGACGAGATCCGGGCCTCGCTGTCGGCCGCCACCAAGGCGCCGGAGCCGCGGGTGCCGAGCGCCGACGAGCCGGCCAAGCCGGCCGAGCCGGTGCCCCAGCCGGCCATGGCGGAAGCCGCGGCGGCGACGGGTGCCGCCCGTCCTGCGGGCGAGGGTGACGCGGCGCTTGCGCAGGCCGATGCGCCGAAGCGGGGAGATGCCGCTTGAACAAGCCCGAGATCGACATCGAGGCGTCGTCCGCGCCGCTCATCGAGCATCTGATCGAGCTGCGCCGGCGGCTCATCTGGAGCATCGGCGGCTTCTTCCTCGCCTTCCTGTTCTGCTTCTATTTCGCCAAGCCGATCTTCAACTTCCTCGTCGTGCCGTACCAGCGGGCCACCGCCTGGGCCGGCATCACCGGGCGGCAGGTGGAGCTGATCTACACCGCGCCGCAGGAGTTCTTCTTCACGCAGGTGAAGATCGCGGCGTTCGGCGGCTTCTTCCTCGCCTTTCCGCTGATCGCCAGCCAGATCTATGCCTTCGTCGCGCCCGGCCTCTATCGCAACGAGCGGCAGGCGTTCACCCCGTTCCTAGTCGCGACGCCGATCCTGTTCCTCTGCGGCGCAGCGCTCGTCTACTACTTCTTCACCCCGATGGTGATGTGGTTCTTCCTGTCGATGCAGCAGTCGGGCGGGGACGGGCAGGCGGCGATCCAGCTCCTGCCGAAGGTCTCCGAGTATCTCGGGCTGATCATGACGCTGATCTTCTCCTTCGGTCTCGTGTTCCAGCTTCCGGTGATCACCTCGCTGCTGGTGCGTGTCGGCCTGCTGACGAGCGACGGACTGAAGTCGAAGCGCAAATATGCCGTCGTCCTCTCCTTCATCGCGGCCGCGGTGCTGACGCCCCCCGATCCGATGTCGCAGATCGGTCTTGCGGTGCCGACCATCCTTCTCTACGAGATTTCCATCATCGTGGGGCGCATGATCGAGAAGAAGAAGAAGGCCGAAGAGCCGGGCGAAAGCGAAGCGTAGCGGGCTGGCGTTCCCTCGGCCGATATGTCGCGCGCATCCTGTCCGGCGCAGGGGAAACGATGCTGGACATCAAGTGGATACGCGAACATCCTGAAGCTCTGGATGCGGCTCTCGCATCGCGCGGCGCCAAGCCGGCTGCGGCCGAGCTCGTCCGGCTCGACGAGCAGCGCCGCGAGCATCTGACCCGCCTGCAGGAGCTGCAGAGTCGCCGCAACGAGGCGTCCAAGGAGATCGGCAAGGCGAAGGGGACCGGCGACGCCGGACGCGCCGAGGCGCTGATCCGCGAAGTCGGCGAGATCAAGGAAGCGATCCAGGACGGTGAGGAGACCGAGCGTCGCATCGAGCAGGCGCTCGAGGACGCGCTGGCCCGCATCCCGAACCTGCCCCTCGAGGACGTCCCGGTCGGCGCCGACGAGACCGGCAACGTCGAGGTCCGCCGGCACGACGAGCGTCCGGTTTTCGCATTCGAGCCGAAGGAGCACTACGAACTCGGCGAGGCGCTCGGCCTGATGGAGTTCGAGCAGGCGGCCAAGATTTCGGGCGCGCGCTTCACCATCCTGAAGGGCCAGCTCGCGCGCCTCGAGCGCGCGCTCGGCCAGTTCATGCTCGACCTGCACACCGGCGAGCACGGCTACGAGGAGGTCGCCGCGCCGCTGCTGGTGCGCGACGAGGCGCTGTTCGGCACGGGGCAGCTGCCGAAATTCTCGGAGGACCTGTTCCACACGACCGAAGGCCGCTGGCTGATCCCGACGGCAGAGGTGCCGCTGACCAATCTGGTGCGCGAGCGCGTGCTCGACGAAGCGGAACTGCCGCTGCGCCTGACCGCACTGACACCGTGCTTCCGGTCCGAAGCCGGCTCGGCCGGTCGCGACACGCGAGGCATGCTGCGCCAGCACCAGTTCTACAAGGTCGAGCTCGTCTCGATCACCGCGGCCGAGACGGCGATCGAGGAGCACGAGCGCATGACGGCTTGCGCCGAGACGGTGCTGAAGCGACTCGGCCTGCATTTCCGCACCGTGACGCTTTGCACCGGCGACATGGGCTTCGGGGCCCGCAAGACCTACGACATCGAGGTCTGGCTGCCGGGGCAGGATGCCTTCCGCGAGATCTCCAGCTGCTCGGTCTGCGGCGACTTCCAGGCGCGGCGGATGGCGGCGCGCTATCGCGGCGGCGACAAGGCGATGCGGTTCGTCCACACGCTGAACGGCTCAGGCGTTGCGCTCGGCCGCGCGCTGATCGCGGTGATGGAGAACTACCAGAACGCCGATGGCAGCATCACCGTGCCGGAGGCGCTGCGGCCGTACATGCGGGGCCTTTCGACGATCGGAGCGCCCGCCTGATGCGGATTCTCCTAACCAACGACGACGGCATCCACGCGGAAGGCCTGGCCGTCCTGGAGCGCGTCGCCCGCAGCCTGTCGCACGACGTCTGGGTGGTGGCACCCGAAACCGACCAGAGCGGCCTGTCGCATTCGCTGACGCTCTCGATGCCGCTGCGCCTGCGCACGATCGGCGAGCAGAAGTTCGCGCTGACCGGCACGCCGACCGACTGCGTCATCATGGCGGCCAAGCGGCTGATGCCGGCGCCGCCGGACCTCGTGCTCTCCGGCGTCAATGCCGGGCAGAACATCTGTGACGACGTCTCCTATTCGGGCACGGTCGCGGGCGCGATGGAAGGTGCCATGCTCGGCCTGCGCTCGATCGCCCTCAGCCAAGCGTTCACGCCGGATCGGGACCGCGAGCTGCTGTGGGAGGCCGCCGAGAGGCATGCGCCGGCCGTGATCGAGAAGCTGCTTTCGCTCGACGTGCCTCCGACGACGCTGTTCAACGTCAACTTCCCGGCCGTTCCGGCCGACGAGGTCGCCGGCATCGCGCTGACCCGGCAGGGCAAGCTCGACTACAACATCGGCATCGAGGAGCGCCGGGACGGGCGCGGGCTGCCCTACTACTGGCTGAAGTTCGGGCGGCAGGTCGGGGCCGAGGTCGAACGCTCCGACATCGCTGCATTGATCGCCGGCCGCATCTCGGTGACGCCGCTGACCATGGACCTTACCGATCACGCGCTCCGCGCCGATCTGGAGACGCAGTTCGATTGATGCCGCACTCCCGGGATCGCGAGGATCTCGCCGCCTTCATCCTGCGTCTTCGCTCCGAGCGGATCACCGAGCCGCGCCTCCTCGCGGCGATCGAACAGGTGCCCCGCCGCCTGTTCGTGCCGGGCGAGGTGCCGAATGCCTATGCCGACGGCGCACTGCCGATCGACTGCGGCGAGACGATGTATGGCGCCCGCTTCGCGGTCGGCCTCGTGCATGCGCTGAAGGTCGAGGACCATGCGCGGGTCCTCGAGATCGGCACCGGCAGCGGCTATGTCACGGCGCTGCTGGCCAAGCTCGCGGCGCGGGTCTTCTCGCTCGACCGCTACAAGCGGCTCCTGCGCAGGGCCGACGAGCGCCTGCGGGGGCTCGATCTCCTGAACGTCGTGCTGGAGCAGGACGACGGGCGCAGCGGGTACATCACCGGCGCGCCCTATGACCGCATCATCGTCCATGCCGCCTTCTCGGAGGTGCCGCGCGCCTTCCTGGAGCAGCTGGCCTCGCAGGCCTATCTGATCTGCGCGGTCGGGCCGGGCGACGGCGAACAGCAGCTCGTTCGGCTGCAGAAGGTCGGCAGCCGCTTCGAGCGGGAGGACCTGCGGACGGTGCGCTACCAGCCGCTGGCCTCCGGGATCGCCGCGACGCTCTGACCGCGGCGCGCTGTCGTGGCGACACGCCCCGACCCGCTTCCTGACGAAAAGTGGCTTCTCGCCTCACGACTTAACCGTCGAGTAACATTAACGCGCTTCAATGACTCCAAGCTTCATTCCGTGGCTTTGGGGACGACGATGCGTGTGGGTGTGCTGAACGTTTTTCGGATTCGGATGGCCCGATCTGCAGCCATCCTGGCGCTCGCCGGCTTTGCCGCCGGCTGCTCGAGCGACGTCGTTCGCTTCGACGACGGGTTCTACACCGGGGCGGTGCCGCAGTCGGCGAGCGGTGTGGATCAGGTGAACACCGGTTCTATAAACCGGGGTGGCGGCCTGAACATGCCAACCTATCGCGGAACCAACCCGGGCGCCGGCATCCAGACGGCCTCCGCAGCGCCGAACTACCCGCGGGCCATGCCCGCCGACACCGCGCCTGGCTACGCTCTGGCACAGCCCTCGGCCAACGCCCCGGTGCAGCGCGCCACGCTTGCGCCGCCGAATGCACCGGGCGCCGCACCCGCCTATCAGCCGCCGCAGCCGCCGGCCTTGCCGGCGCCGACCGCGACTGCGAGCCTCTCCAAGCCCGCGACGTCGGCCGGCTGGAACCAGTCCGGCAACCGCGTCACCCTGCGCGGCGGCGAGACCGTCTACAGCCTGTCTAAGCGCTACGGCGTGCCGGCAAAGGCGATCCTCGAGGCCAACAACATGCGCTCGGCCGAAGAGGCTCGCGCCGGCCAGGAGCTGGTGATCCCGGCCTACACCTACGGCAAGGGGGCACCGGTTTCAGCGCCCGATCATGACCCCCGCACCCGTCAGGCTGCCGTCGTGCCGGCACCGGGCGAAGGCTACCTCAAGGTTCCCGGGTCCTCCGCGCCGGCGCCGCGCCAGACGGCGGCTGCCGAGAGCCGCCCGGCGGCACCGCAGGCTGGCGCTGGCGCTGGCGCCGGCCGCACCGTGACGGTCGAGTCGGGCGACACGCTGGCCTCGATCTCCCGCCGCACCGGCGCACCGGTCGACGAGCTGCGCCGTCTGAACAACGTCTCGGGCGACCACATCCGCGTCGGCCAGATGCTGTTCCTGCCCTCGGACGCCAAGGCGGCGCCGACGCGCGTCGCCTCGCTCGAGCCGGCCGACGCCCGCTCGGACGCGTCCGCTGCTCCGGCGCCCGCCGCCCGGGTCGCGCCGGTGGCCAAGGCCGCCGAGCCAAAGCCGGCACAGCCGAAGTCCTACGAGCCGCCGCGCGCGGCGGAAGCCAAGCCCGAGGCGCCGGCGAAGGTGTCCGAGCCGAGGGCCGAGACGCCGGTAGCCAACGAGATCAAAACCGAATCGGCGGCGGTCGCCCCGGCGGCCACGGGCATCAGCCAGTTCCGCTGGCCGGTGCAGGGCCGGGTCGTGAAGGGCTTCGGCGACAAGGTCGGCACCCGGCGCAATGACGGCCTCAACATCTCCGTGCCGCGCGGCACGCCGGTGAAGGCTGCCGAGAACGGCGTGGTGATCTATGCCGGCGACGGGCTGAAGGAGTTCGGCAACACCGTCCTCGTCAAGCACGACAACGGCCTCGTCACGGTCTACGGCTATGCCGACGCGCTGAACGTCAAGCGCGGCGACACGGTGACGCGCGGCCAGGAGATCGCGACCGCCGGCATGACCGGCGAGACCGACGTGCCGATGCTCCACTTCGAGGTCCGCAAGAACTCGGCGCCCGTCGACCCGATGACCTTCCTGCGCTGAGACCGGAGCAGGATTGGCTGCGGCGCGTCCCGCCGCAGCCGGTCAGGCCGCGTCGAGGTCGAGCCGCTGACCGAGCCGGCCGGCGAGATCCTGGATGAACTGCCAGGCGACGCGCCCGGAGCGGCTGCCACGTGTCGTCGACCATTCGAGGGCTTCGGCGCGAGCCGCCTCGAGCGTGGTGGCGAGGCCGAAGGCCTCGATGTAGGCCGCGATCATCTGCAGGTACTCGTCCTGCCCGCAGCGGTGGAAGCCGAGCCACAGCCCGAAGCGATCCGAAAGCGAAACCTTTTCTTCCACCGCCTCGGCCGGATTGATCGCCGTCGAGCGCTCGTTCTCGATCATGTCGCGCGGCAGGAGATGCCGCCGGTTCGAGGTGGCATAGAAGAGGATATTGCCGGGACGCCCCTCGACGCCGCCTTCCAGTGCGGCCTTCAGCGACTTGTAGGAGGCGTCGTCGCCGTCGAAGGACAGATCGTCGCAGAACAGCAGGAACGGGAAGGGCGCGTCGCGCAGCAGCGCCATCAGCGCCGGCAGGTGCGCGATGTCCTCCCGGTGGATCTCGACGAGCTTGAGGGCCGCGCTGCCGCTCGCCCGTTCGGCATTGACCGCCGCATGCGCCGCCTTGACCAGCGAGGATTTCCCCATCCCGCGGGCGCCCCAAAGCAGCGCATTGTTGGCCGGCAGTCCCCGCTGGAAGCGCGCGGTGTTGTCGATCAGGCGGTCGCGCGAGCCGTCGATGCCCTTCAAGAGCTCGATCGGCACGCGGCTGACGCGCCGCACCGGAACGAGCTGGGCGGGTGGATCGAAGGTGAAGCAGTCGGCAGCCTCGAGATCCGGCGCCGTCGCCGGGGGAGGCGCCAGCCGCTCGAGGCTCGCTGCGATCCGCTCCAGTGTTTCGGCCAGATGAGCCGTGTCCGCGCTCTCGTGAAGGTCCATCGCCCAGTCTCTCGCCGTGCCGGTGAGCCCGGCCCTTGTTGCATTGGGGTCGACGGATCGTATATTGCGGCCGTCACGTAAAGGGCCGCGTTGAGAGCCCGGATCATCCCATCAAGGAGTACTCGATGTTCGTCACGGAGGCATTCGCCCAGACCCCCGGCGCCTTGGGGGGCGGAAGCGACATGCTGATCAGCATCGTGCCCTTCGTGCTGGTCTTCGTGATCATGTACTTCCTGATCATCCGCCCGCAGCGCTCTCAGGCCAAGCAGCGCGAGGACATGCTGAAGAACGTGCGTCGCGGTGACACCATCGTGACCGGCGGCGGCATCCTCGGCAAGGTCACGAAGGTGCTCGATAACGGCGAGCTGGAAGTCCAGATCTCCGAGCAGACCAAGGTGCGCGTGCTCCTGTCGATGGTCACCGAGGTCCGCGTGAAGGGCGAGCCGGCCGCCGCCAACGCCAAGTAGCCCCGCCGCGTCGCGTGGGGAGGCTGCGGCGCTCCCCCTTGCTGCCGCCCGAGGGCGGACATCCATACGACCGGGCCCGGGCCGTAGAGCCGCTGCGCGCCCGCTGACCCTCACGGGGAACCCGATGCTGTATTTCGCGCGCTGGAAGACCATCCTGATCTGGCTGACGGTCCTGGCCGGCGTCCTTCTGGCGCTGCCGAACCTGTTCACCAAGGAGCAGCTCGCCGGGTTGCCGTCCTGGGTGCCCAAGCAGCAGATCACCCTCGGTCTCGATCTGCAGGGCGGCTCCTACATCCTGCTGGAGGTCGATCGCGCCTCGCTCGTCGCCGACCGGCTGCAGACGCTGCGCGACGACGTGCGCCAGACGCTGCGCAATGCGCGCATCGGCTATAGCGGCCTCGGCGAGAGCGGCAGCACGGTCACGGTTCAGCTGCGCGATGCCGCCGACGCCGACAAGGCGCGCACGGCGTTGCAGGATCTCGTGCATCCCGTCTCGACCGGCCTCCTCGCCGGCGGCTCGGTCACCGAGGTCGCCCTCGACGAAAGCGAGCCCGGCGCCTTCCGCCTGTCGCTCACCGACGACGGCATCACCTATCGCCTGTCCACCGCCGTTGCGCAGTCCATCGAAGTCGTGCGCCGGCGCGTCGACGAGCTCGGCACGACCGAGCCGGTGATCCAGCGCCAGGGCACGGACCGCATCATGGTCCAGGTGCCCGGGCTCGGAGACCCGCAGCGGCTGAAGTCGCTGCTCAACCAGACCGCCAAGCTGACCTTCCGCCTCGTCGATGTCACGGCCTCGGCCGAGGACGTGGCCCGCGGCGGCCGGGCGCCGGCGGGCGATGAGCTGCTCTACAGCAACGACACGCCGCCGCGCCCGGTGCTGGTGCAGCGGCAGGTGATGGTGTCGGGCGAGAACCTCACCGATGCGCAGCCGGGCTTCGACAGCCGCACCAACGAGCCGGTCGTCAACATCCGCTTCGACACACGGGGCGCCCAGCGCTTCGGTGCGGTGACCCAGCAGAATGTCGGCAAGCCCTTCGCCATCGTGCTCGACGACAAGGTGCTGTCGGCGCCGAACATCCGCGAGGCGATCCTCGGCGGCCAGGCGCAGATCTCCGGCAGCTTCACCGTGCAGAGCGCCAACGACCTTGCGGTGCTGCTGCGGGCCGGCGCTCTGCCGGCGACGCTGAACATCATCGAGGAGCGCACCGTCGGCCCCGGCCTCGGCGCCGACTCGATCGCGGCCGGCGAGATCGCCGGCATCATCGGCGCGGCGCTCGTCGTCGTCTTCATGGTGCTCGCCTACGGCTTCCTCGGCGTCATCGCCAACATTGCGCTTGCGGCCAACGTGATCCTGCTCCTGGCGATCCTGTCGATGATCGGCGCGACGCTGACGCTGCCCGGCATCGCCGGCATCGTCCTGACCGTCGGCATGGCGGTCGATTCGAACGTCCTGATCTACGAACGCATTCGCGAGGAGCGACGCAACGGGCGCACGGTCATCCAGGCGATCGCCAACGGCTTCGAGCGGGCGCTCGCCACCATCATCGACGCCAACATCACGACCCTGATCGCGGCCGTGATCCTGTTCTTCCTCGGCTCCGGACCGGTCCGCGGCTTTGCGGTAACGCTCGCGGTCGGCATCGTGACGACGGTCTTCACCGCCTTCACCCTGACCCGCTGGCTGATGGCCGAATGGGTCCGCCGCCGGCGGCCGAAGGAACTGCCGCGCCATATCATGACGCTGATCCCGCACGGGTTGTGGATCCCGTTCATGAAGATCCGCCTGCAGGTCTTCGCCGCCTCGGTCGTCCTCTGCATCCTGTCGGTCGGCGCGCTGTTCGGTGTCGGTCTGAACTTCGGCATCGATTTCACCGGCGGAACGCTGATCGAGGTGCAGGCGAAGGCCGAGACCGCCGATGTCGGCGGCATCCGCGATAAGCTCTCCGTCGTCGGGATCGGCGATGCGCAGGTGCAGGAGTTCGGCACCTCGCGCGAGGCGCTGATCCGGATCGGCGCGCAGTCCGACGAAGGCGGCACGGCGCAGGCGACGATCGACAAGGCGACGCAGGCGCTCTCGGCCGACTACGATGTGCGCCGGACGGAGGTCGTCGGCCCGACCGTCTCCGGCGAGCTGGCCTGGGCCGCCATTCTCGGCGTCCTGGCCTCGCTCGGCGCGATCCTCGTCTATGTCTGGCTGCGCTTCGAGTGGCAGTTCGCGCTCGGTGCGATCATCGCGACCGTCAACGACATCCTGCTGACGCTCGGCTTCCTCGTGCTGACGCAGCTCGAGTTCAACCTGTCGAGCATCGCGGCGCTGTTGACGATCGTCGGCTACTCCCTGAACGACACCGTCGTCGTCTACGACCGCGTGCGCGAGAACCTGCGCAAGTACAAGAAGATGCCGCTCGGCCAGTTGCTCGACACCTCCGACAACGAAACCTTGTCGCGCACGGTGATGACGTCGATGACGACGCTGCTCGCGCTGTTCGCGCTGTTCGTGTTCGGCGGTGAGGTCATCCGCTCCTTCGTCGCGGCGATGCTGTTCGGCGTCGGCATCGGCACCTTCTCGTCGATCTTCGTCGCCGCGCCGATCCTGATCTTCTTCAAGCTGCGGCCGGTCGGCACGGTGCCGGACGAGCAGGCGACGCCGCCCGCCAACGCTGCGACGCCCGGCAAGGCCTGACGTGGCGCAGGGCATCGAGATCCGCGAGGCGCACTTTCCCGGCCGGGCGCCGATCGATGCCTATGGCAACGGCGGCTTCCGCTTCGCGCAGATGTCGCACCGCGGCTCGATCCTCTGCCTACCGTCCGGGATCTATGGCTGGGACGGGACCGAGCAGGCGCCGTTCTCCGGCGAACGCCTTCTCAAGGTGTTCGAAGAGGCCGAGGGCGTGCGCTTCCTCCTCTTCGGCACGGGACAGGACATCCGGCGGGTGCCGCACGCACTCGCCGACCGGTTTCGGCAGGCGGGCATTTCGGTCGATCCGATGTCGACCGGTGCGGCCGTGCGCACCTTCAACGTGATGCTGTCGGAAGGCCGACCCGTCGCCGCCGCGCTCGTCGCGGTGGATTGAGGGCGGGATCGCGCTTGCGTTCCGGATCGCGGCGATGACGCCGAGCAGCAGAGGCTCTTCGAACGAGGCCCTCGTGCGCGACCAGGACCCGGACCGCTTCGTGTCGGTCCCGTTCGCGCCGCCGGAGCGCCGTCCGGCCTTGCTCGCGCTCTATGCGTTCAACATCGAGATCGCCTCGGTCCGCGAGCGGGTGAGCCAGCCGATGCCGGGCGAGATCCGTCTGCAGTGGTGGCGCGACCTCCTGCGCACCGCGGCCGGGGATCCGGCGGCGGGCGGGCAGGGGCACCCGGTCGCTGAAAGCCTCCTTGCCGCGATCCGCGCGCATGATCTGCCGTTCGATGCCTTCGACCGGATGATCGAGGCCCGCATCTTCGACCTTTACGACGATCCAATGCCTTCCCGCGCCGCATTTGAAGGCTATGCCGGCGACACGGCGTCGGCGTTGATCATGCTGGCGGCGATGATCCTCGATCGCGACGCGGCGCCGGGCGCCGCCGATGCCGCCGGCCATGCCGGTGTGTCACAGGCCGCAGCGGGCGCACTGCGGCTGCTGCCGATCCACCGGCGGCGGGGACAGACCGTCTTGCCGGCCGATCTCATGGCCGCGGCCGGCTGCTCGCCCGAGGAGCTGCGCGACGGGGCGGCGGAGCCCACGGCGCGCGTCGTCGCTGCCGCGGTCGCCTTCGCGCGCGAGCATCAGCGCCGCTTCGAGCGCCAGTGGCCGAACCTGCCGCGCTCGATCCGCCCGGCGTTCCTGCCGGCGCAGCTGACGCCGCTCTATCTGGACCGCCTGGAGCGGCGCGGCAGCGGCCTCGATACGATCGCTTCGGTGGGGCCCCTGCGGCGCTCGTTTCTCTACTGGCAGCGGATGCGGCGATGAGCGGCGGCGATCTCGCCACCTCGACGGGCCGCCGCAGCCGCGTGCGCCGAACCGTCGATGCCGCCCGCGCTGCGGCGATCTCGGCGACGGGCCGCTTTCCGGTCGCCGTTGCCTGCATCTTCGGCGTCTGCCTCCTCGCCAATCTGCTGGTCGAGGAGATCGATCTCGACGGCGACGTCGTCTACCGGCTGCTCACGACCCTTTTCGGTGCCGCCATCGCGGCGACCATCGCGCGCCTCGTGGCCGAGTCCCGACAGGTGGCGAGCCGGCGCGCGACGGTGCTGTCGGCCGTCGCGGGGCTCGTCGCCGGGGCTGCGATCGGGTTCGCCGACCATCTCGGCCTGTCGAGGCTGGTGCTGCTGCCTGCCGCCTTCGCGCTGATCCCCGTTGCACCCTTCGCGCGCCGCGGCACGCCCCGCGACTTCTGGCAGTTCGCGGTAATCTGGGGCGCGGGCCTCTGTCTGTCGGTTCTGTCGGCACTGCTGTTCGCCGGCGGCATGTCGGCGGTCCTTGCGCTGGCGCGCTTCCTGCTCGAGATCGATCTGCCCGGGCGGATCGACGCGCACGTCTGGGCCACGGCTCTGACGCTGATCGCGCCGCTGTTTGCGCTGTCCCGGTTGCCGCACCGCTTCGACCGGCTGGCCGCCTCCGGACCGGACGATCCGGTCTCGCCGGGGCTGCGCACGCTGGTCGACTGGGTGGCGATGCCGCTCGTCTGCCTGCTGGCACTGGTGATCCACGCCTATGCCGTGAAGGTGCTGGTTGGCTCGGAGCTGCCGAAGGGCGAAATCGGCTGGATCGTCAGCCTCTATCTCTGCCTCGTGATGCTGGTGCGCATCGCGATCGATCCGTTCCTGCGGGCCTCCGCCGGCCCGCGGCAGGCCTTCGCCCGGTTCTGGGTCGCCATCCTGATCGTGCCGGCCCTGCTGCTCGGCGACGCGCTCTGGCTGCGCATTGCAGCCGAAGGAGTGACGGTCCCGCGCTACGTCATCGGCGCCGGCCTCCTGGCGACCGCGCTGGTCATCGCGGCGCAGGCTTTGCCACGCTGGCGGGGCGACGTGCGTCTGATCTACGCCCTGCCGTTGCTCGTCTTCGCGCTCGGTGCGTTCGGCCCGTGGGGCGCCGTCGACGTCTCCGGCCGCAGCCAGGCCGCGCGAATCGCGGCGTTGCTGACGCCGCGGTCGAATGGTGACGCGGCGTTCGTCGAGCCGGCATCCCTGTCAGCCGTGCAGCGGCAGGAGCTGAACTCGCGCCTGTGGGTGCTGGCCGGCCTCGGCCAGCTCCGGCGCGTGGTCCCGCTGGCGCCACAAGCCCGGCGCGAGGCGCTCGAGCGGGAAATCCGAACCGCGCCCGACAACGCGGCGGGCGTTCTCGTGGCGCTCGGGATCGACCCCGACAGCGCTGCCCCTACACCGAGCGTCCGCCGGCTGCAGGTCGATGTCGATGCGCCCTTCGACGTCTCCGGTTACGACATGCTGGCCCCGGATCTTCCGCTCGGTGCCGCGGTCGCAACGAACGATGCGTCCGGCACAGGCCCGACGCTGCGCATCGACGGCGACGCTCTGGTGGTGCGGTTCGCCGGGGTTGAAGACCGTCTCGTCTGGCAACCGGCGGTCGCGACACTGCCGAGGACGCTCTACGACTCCGGCCGCACACCGCAGCCGGCGGCGCCGCTTCTCGACCTCGTCAGTGCCGGCGGCCGGCACGTGCGTCTGCGCGTGACGCGGCTTCTCGTGGAGGAGGCGAGCGGCCGCGTCACCGAGGGCAGCCTCGGCCTGCTCCTGCGTCGCGCGGAATGGCCCGTGGCGCAGGAGCCGTCACTCGGCGGCGGCCGCGAGCGCGCTCGACCCTAGCCAGGCGGCGAAGTCGGCAAGCGCTCGCCGGGACAGCGCCTGCTTCTTGGCGACGGTCTTTTCCTTGCCCCGAAACCGCTTCTGGCCTTCGGGCTTCTGGATCGCCCCGGGCTCCAGCGGCGGAAACAGGCCGAAATTGACGTTCATCGGCTGGAAGGAGCGCTTGCCGCCTTCCTCCTCGGCGGTGATGTGGCCGCCGGTGATGTGGCCGAGAAGCGCGCCCATCGCTGTCGTCGCGGGTGGCGGCACGGCCGTCAGGCCGAGCGCCTCGGCCGCAGCGAAGCGGCCCGCCATCAGCCCGACCGAGGCAGACTCGACATAGCCCTCGCAGCCGGTCACCTGACCGGCGAAGCGCAGCGCCGGGCGCGTCTTCAGCCGCAGCACCGGATCGAGGAGCACGGGCGAGTTCAGGTAGCTGTTGCGGTGCAGGCCGCCCAGCCGGGCGAACTCGGCGTTCTCGAGACCCGGGATCATGCGGAAGATCTCGGCCTGCGCGCCGTAGCGCAGCTTGGTCTGGAAGCCGACCATGTTGTAGAGCGTGCCCAGCGCATTGTCCTGGCGCAGCTGCACCACCGCGTAGGGCTTGATCTCGGGCTGGTGCGCGTTGGTCAGACCCATCGGCTTCATCGGCCCGTGCCGCAGCGTCTCCACGCCGCGCTCGGCCATCACCTCGATCGGCAGGCAGCCGTCGAAATAGGGCGTGCCCTCCCATTCGCGGAACTCGGTCTTGTCGCCGGCGAGGAGTGCCGCGACGAAGGCCTCGTACTGCGTCTTGTCGAGCGGGCAGTTGACGTAGTCTTTGCCGGTGCCGCCGGGCCCGACCTTGTCGTAGCGCGACTGGAACCAGGCCTTGTCCATGTCGAGCGAGTCGAAATGGACGATCGGCGCGATGGCGTCGAAGAAGGCGAGGGCGTCCGCGCCGGTTTGCGCCCGCACCCAGTCGGCGAGCGCGGGTGACGTCAGCGGGCCCGTCGCGACGATGACGCTCGGCCAGTCGGCGGCGATCTCGGTCAGCTCCTCGCGCCTGAGCTCGATGAGCGGATGTGCCTCGATGGCCGCTGAGACGGCGGCCGAAAAGCCTTCCCGATCGACGGCGAGAGCGCCGCCCGCGGGCACCTGATGCCGGTCGCCGCAGGCCATGATCAGCGAGCCGGCGAGCCGCAGTTCGGCATGCAGGACGCCGACCGCATTGCTCTCGGCGTCGTCGGAGCGGAAGGAGTTGGAACAGACGAGTTCGGCAAGACCGTCGGTCTTGTGCGCCTCGGTGCCGCGCACCGGGCGCATCTCGTGCAGGATGACGGGCACGCCGGCCTCGGCCAGCTGCCAGGACGCCTCGGAGCCGGCAAGGCCGCCGCCGATGACGTGGACGGGTTCGATCGACATGCGCGCCGATGTAGCACCGGCCGGCATCCGGCGAAAGTCGCGCCGTCCGAGCGCGCGGCCCATCGGCGCCTCACGTGCAGAGACGACAAAGCCCGCCGGGGGAGGACCGGCGGGCTCTGAGAAGTGGCCGGCGCTGGGAGGAGGATGCGCCGACCGATCCGCGAGGCCCTTTGGGAGGAGGACGGGCCTACACGAATGTCCTGAAACTCGCGCCCGTCGGGGGGAGGACCCGACGGGCGTTTGAGTGACCTGCGCTGGGAGGAGGATGCGCAGGCCGTATCCGCGCGGACCTTTGGGAGGAGGATGGTCCGGCGCGAAACTCTCTGATCTCGTGCCCGCCGGGGGAGGACCGGCGGGCCTGAAGAGGACCTGCGCTGGGAGGAGGAGGCGCAGGTCGTTTCCGCTCGGGCCTTTGGGAGGAGGATGGCCCTTGCGAAACTCTTGAACTTGTTAGCGCAGCGCCTGGCGTGCGACCGACGGGATGTCCGTCCGGCTGATGCCGAGATCGCTCAGCTCGCGCTGCGTCAGACGACCCAGCTCGTTGCAGGTCTCGCGGTAGCGGCGCCAGTTGCTGTAGGAGCGGATGAGGTTCATGTCGTGCTCATTTAATCGTTTGAAGTTTCGAGTGCCAGTGGCCCCGCTTCGATGTCTGGAAGGTAAGCCAACCGGTCCGTGGTCGGTACCCGGCGTTCTGCATGGCTGCCCTGCGGATGCTGCAACGCAACATTCTTGCCGCCGGGAGTCCACCAGCGCCTGTGCGAGCAGGAAATTCCTCAAGCGACAGAGCCGGAGACGACGTCGCCGACGTTCACCGGTTCTTAACCAGTGCGTCTCGACCACTCCGTCTCGCGGGCATGTCCGACGCTGCGATGCCGGACTGAGCGACCGACGCGGACGCCGCAAAACCGTTCTCAGCAGGGCATGCTTTGCCCTTTCGCAGCCGTCATGCCGGTGTTATAGAGGCGCGCTCCTCGCGAGCCCCCGCTCTTTCGGGTTCGCCAAGCGGGTGTGGTGAAATTGGTAGACACGCAGGATTTAGGTTCCTGTGGCGCAAGCCGTGGGGGTTCAAGTCCCTCCACCCGCACCAGTTGGCCGCTCCCAGAACTGTTTCGCCGATGCCGCCCCATGAGACTGCGCGCAGGCATCGCAACGCCAAAGGTAGGATAATGCAGGTTACGGAGACCAAGTCCGAGGGTCTGAAGCGCGAAATCGAGGTCGTGATTCCGGCCGCCGATCTCGCGGCACGGCTTCAGGAGCGTCTGGTTCAGGCCAAGGACCAGGTGCGGCTGAAGGGTTTCCGGCCGGGCAAGGTGCCGATGGCGCATCTGAAGAAGATGTATGGCCGCTCGATGATGGCCGAAATCGTCAATGACATCGTCAACCAGACGCCGCGCTCGGTGATCGCCGAGCGCAACGAGCGCTCGGCGATGCAGCCCGAAATCGCGATGACCGAGGACGAGGCGGAGGCCGAGAAGGTCCTCAGCGGCGAGACCGACTTCAAGTTCACCGTGTCCTACGAGACGTTGCCCGCCTTCGAGGTCAAGGAGACCTCGGGCATCAAGATCGAGCGTCCGATCGTCGAGATCGAGGATGGCGAGGTCGATGAGCAGGTGACCCGCATCGCCGAGAGCACGCGCAGCTTCGAACCGAAGGACGGCGCCGCCGAAAGCGGCGACCGGGTGACGATCGACTTCGTCGGCAAGATCGACGGCGAGGCCTTCGACGGCGGTTCGGCGACGGATTCCAATCTGGTGCTCGGCTCCAACAGCTTCATCCCGGGCTTCGAGGATCAGCTGATCGGCGCCTCGGCCGGTGATGAGCGGACCGTCACCGTCAGCTTTCCGGACGATTACGGCGCGCCGCATCTGGCCGGCAAGGAGGCCGTGTTCGACGTGACGGTGAAGGCCGTCGCCAAGCCGAACGAGCTGACGATCGACGACGAGCTCGCCAAGCAGCTCGGCCTCGAGTCGGTCGACCGGCTGCGCACCGTCGTGCGCGAGCAGATCGAGAGCCAGTACGGCCAGGCCACCCGCCAGAAGGTCAAGCGCCAGCTGCTCGACGCCCTCGACAAGGACTACGACTTCACCCTGCCGGAGAAGCTCGTCGAGACGGAGTTCCAGAACATCTGGACTCAGGTGACCCGCGAGCTCGAGCAGGCCGGCAAGAGCTTCGAGGACGAGGACACGACCGAGGAGAAGGCGCGGGCCGAGTATCGCCGCCTCGCCGAGCGTCGGGTCCGGCTGGGCCTCGTGCTGTCCGAGATCGGCGAGAAGAACAGCGTGACGATCACCGACGAGGAGATGCAGCGCGCGCTCTTCGAGCAGGTCCGCCGCTATCCCGGCCAGGAGCAGCAGATCTACGACTACTTCCGCCAGAACCCGGACGCGCTCGCCGGGCTGCGCGCCCCGATCTACGAGGACAAGGTCGTGGACTTCATCCTCGGCCAGGCCGACGTGACCGACAAGGTCGTCACGAAGGAGGAGCTGATGGCCGAGGACGAGGCCGATGCGGAGACGCTGGCCGCCAGCGCGGCCTGATCGCGCGCGACCCGTGACAACAGAGGGCCGGCTTCGCGCCGGCCTTCGCTTTTCTGGCGCCGGGCATGCCGTCCCGGCGAGGCCACATTGTCGCCCCATCGCGCGGTGACACCGCCCGCGGCGAGGCCGGCTGGATCCGGGTCCGCCGCGGCCATCGCCGGCCGGCGGCGCCTCGTTTTCCAGACAACCGAAGTACGGACCACATCGTCATGAGACAGGTCACGACGGGCGCCATTCTGGCTCTTCTGTGTCTCCTTCTGTTCAATGCGCCGGCGCTTGCCCAGGTGCCCGGCCTTCCTTCCTTGCCTGCCGCATCCGACGGCACGAAGGAGACCGACACCGCGGCAGGCAAGGAGCCCTCGCTCGACGATCTGATCGGGATTCTCGAGAACGACGACAGCCGCGCCAAGCTGATCGAATCGCTGAAGGCGGCCGCCTACAAGGCACCCGCCGCGGACGCGCCCGGCACGCCTGCGCCGGCGCAGGCGACACCCAACCACAACCTCATGCAGACCGTGCCGGGTCAGCTCGCCGGCTACTCCCGCGCGGTGGTCGGGTGGCTCCTGATGACCTGGCAGCAGGTCGAGCGCACCTTCACCGAATCGGTCGACACGCTCGCCGGCGCCGGGCGGATCAACCTGCCGCGCATCCTGGAGGCGATCCTGCCGGTCGTGCTGGTCGCGATCGTCGTCTTCGTCGTGCTCGGCTCCACCCGCTACGCCAAGACCCGCATCTACGATCGGCTGGCGCATCGCGCGGTGACGAGCGGTCCGTTCCGCAAGCTCTTTCTCCTCGTCGTCTCCGGCCTCGTCGACGCGCTGTCGATCGTCCTCGGCTGGGCGGGCGGCTACGTCGTGGCGGCCGTCGTCAACAGCGGCCGGCCATCGCTGACGCAGGCGCTGTTCCTCAACGCGTTCCTCGCCATCGAACTCGTCAAGGTGGCGCTCGCCGCCTTCGTCTCGCCGCGCTATCCGCAGCTGCGGCTGACGCCCTTCAGCGACCGGCAGGCAAGCTACTGGTACTTCTGGCTGTCGCGGCTGATCTCCGTCCTCGGCTACACCTTCCTCTTCCTTGCGCCGGTGGTGCAGGACAATTCCAGCGCGGCTGCGGCCGGCGCGGTCAAATTCCTGGTCGCGCTCCTGTCGCTCGCGACGATCCTGGCGCTGATCCTGAAGAACCGCCGGCGCGTGGAGGAGCGGCTCGGCCGACGCTACGTCGCGGGCAGCCGGACCTTCTCCACACGCTTCAACTATCTGCTCGGCAAGGTCTGGTGGCTGCTGGCCGCCGTCTACGTCCTGGCGCTGTTCTCGGCCTGGCTCACCAGCCCGACGACGACGCTGCCCTTCCTGCTCGCGGCGAGCGGCAAGTCGGTGCTGGCCATGGCGGTCGGCGGGCTCGTCGTCACGATCCTGTCGCGGCTGATCGTGCGCGGCGTGCCCGTGCCGGACACGGTGAAGGAGCGGCTGCCGCTGCTCGAGCGCCGGGTGAACTCCTTCATCCCCAATGCGCTGACGGTGATCCGCGTGCTCGTGGTCGTGGCCGTGCTCGCGGTGATCCTCGACGCCTGGGAACTGCTCAACCTCAGGAGCTGGATGGCCGCGCAGGCCGGTCAGCGGATCGTGGGCGGCATCGTCGGCGCCGGCACTGTCGCCATCCTCGGCTTCGCCGTCTTCCTGATGGTGTCGTCGTGGGTGGAGTACCGGCTGAACCCGAACTTCGGCACGGTGCCGACGGCGCGCGAGCGCACGCTCCTGTCGCTCTTCCGCAACGCCTTCACCATCACGCTCGCGGTCATCGTCGTGATGCTGGTCCTGTCGCAGCTCGGCATCGACATCGGCCCGCTGCTCGCCGGTGCGGGCGTCGTCGGCCTCGCCGTCGGCTTCGGCGCGCAGAAGCTGGTTCAGGACATCATCACCGGCGCCTTCATCCAGCTCGAGAACGCCATGAACGAGGGCGACGTGGTGACGGTGGCAAGCATCTCGGGCGTCGTCGAGCGCCTGACGATCCGCTCCGTCGGCTTGCGCGCGCTCGACGGCACGTACCACCTGATCCCGTTCTCGTCTGTCGATTCGGTGTCGAACATGACGAAGGACTTCTCGCAGTTCGTCGCCGATCTCGGCGTCGCCTATCGCGAGAACACCGACGATGCCAAGCAGGTGATGCGCGATGCCTTCGACCTCCTGCAGAGCGGCGAGCACGGGCCGGAGATCATCGGGGACTTCGAGATGTTCGGCGTCAACGAGCTTGGTGATTCCGCGGTCACGGTGCGCGGCCGGATCAAGACGCTGCCGGGCAAGCAGTGGGGCATCGGGCGCGCCTACAACGAGATCGTCAAGAAGCTCTGCGACGAGCGCGGCATCGAGATCCCGTTCCCGCACATGACGGTGTGGTTCGGCGAGAACAAGGGTGGCGGCGCGCCGCCGCTGCACGTCGATGCGCGGGCGCGCACCGAAAGCGTGGCGCCGCGGCTGGAGGCGCGGCCGGAGACGCCCGCGCCGGCGCACGTCGTCGACCGATCGCGTCACGGCTCGGTCAACTCGGACGGCAGCCCGATCCCGCCCGACAACGACGGCGAGGACGGCGACGGCCGCGGCTGAGCGCGTGCCGCGCGGCGCCGCGGAGCGGCCGCTTAACCCTGCCGGACGGCCGTAGTCGCACCGCTTGCACCTTCGACCCGGCCGCGGCTTGCACTCCCGCGGGGCGAGGACCTATCTACGGGGTCGAGTTCACTTCCCGAGTCGCAGTGCCGCGTTGCGTGTGCCGGCGGCGGCCAGACCGAAAGCGAGAGCGATGAAGCATCCCCTTGAGACCGCGATGAACCTCGTCCCGATGGTGGTCGAGCAGACCAATCGCGGCGAGCGCGCCTACGACATCTTCTCGCGCCTGCTGAAGGAGCGGGTGATCTTCATCACCGGCCCGATCGAGGACGGCATGGCGACGCTGGTCTGCGCGCAGCTCCTGTTCCTGGAGGCCGAGAACCCGAAGAAGGAAATCGCCCTCTACATCAACTCGCCGGGCGGCGTGGTGACATCGGGCATGGCGATCTACGACACCATGCAGTTCATCAAGCCGGCGGTGTCGACGCTCTGCATCGGACAGGCCGCCTCGATGGGCTCGCTGCTGCTGTGCGCCGGCCACAAGGACATGCGCTTTGCGACCCCGAACGCCCGCATCATGGTGCATCAGCCTTCGGGCGGCTTCTCGGGCCAGGCTTCGGACATCGAGCGTCACGCGCAGGACATCATCAAGCTGAAGCGGCGGCTGAACGAGGTCTACGTCCAGCACACGGGCCAAGACTACGAAACCATCGAGCGCACGCTCGACCGCGACCACTTCATGACCTCGGACGAGGCCAAGGAATTCGGCCTCATCGACAAGGTCTACTCGTCGCGCGAGGCCCTGGAGACCGCACTGGAAAGCTGAGATCGCATCCCGTCGACCGAGGCGGCCAAGAGGATTGCAGTGGGCGGCTTAAGCGTCGCGAAAGATTGCGGTCCTAGCCTCGTTCTCTGCAAAACAGTCACAATCGGGCGCTTCGATGGTGGGTCATTGCGGTTGCTTTGGACGATGCGTGGCATAACATAGCGACGAGGGCAGGGGGATCGGCAGATCCTCCAGAACCCGACCGGAAGGAAGAACGAATGAGCAAAGTGAGCGGCGGCGATTCGAAGAATACGCTCTATTGCTCTTTCTGCGGAAAGAGCCAGCACGAAGTCCGTAAGCTGATCGCCGGGCCGACGGTCTTCATCTGCGACGAGTGCGTCGAATTGTGCATGGACATCATCAGGGAAGAAAACAAGTCTTCCATGGTGAAGTCGCGGGAAGGCGTGCCGACCCCGCAAGAGATCATCGGCGTTCTCGACGACTATGTCATCGGCCAGTCCTTCGCCAAGAAGGTGCTGTCGGTGGCGGTGCACAACCACTACAAGCGCCTCGCGCATGCGCAGAAGAACAACGACGTCGAGCTGGCGAAGTCGAACATCCTGCTGATCGGGCCGACCGGCTGCGGCAAGACGCTTCTCGCCCAGACGCTCGCCCGCATCCTCGACGTGCCGTTCACGATGGCCGATGCCACGACGTTGACCGAGGCCGGCTATGTCGGCGAGGACGTCGAGAACATCATCCTGAAGCTGCTTCAGTCGGCCGACTACAACGTCGAGCGGGCGCAGCGCGGCATCGTCTACATCGACGAGATCGACAAGATCTCCCGGAAGTCGGACAACCCGTCGATCACCCGCGACGTGTCGGGCGAAGGCGTGCAGCAGGCGCTCCTGAAGATCATGGAAGGCACGGTGGCCTCGGTGCCGCCGCAAGGCGGCCGCAAGCACCCGCAGCAGGAGTTCCTGCAGGTGGACACGGCGAACATCCTGTTCATCTGCGGCGGCGCCTTCGCCGGCCTCGACCGGATCATCTCCGACCGCGGCCGCAAGACCTCGATCGGCTTTGCCGCGAACGTCTCCTCGCCGGAGGATCGCCGCACCGGCGAGCTGTTCCGCCAGGTGGAGCCCGAGGATCTTCTCAAGTTCGGCCTGATCCCGGAGTTCGTCGGCCGTCTGCCTGTGCTGGCGACGCTGGAGGATCTCGACGAGCCCGCGCTGATGCAGATCCTCGTCCAGCCGAAGAACGCGCTGGTGAAGCAGTATCAGCGGCTGTTCGAGATGGAGAATGTCGAGCTGACCTTCCACGAGGACGCCCTGAAGGCGATCGCCAAGAAGGCGATCGAGCGCAAGACCGGCGCTCGCGGCCTGCGCTCGATCATGGAGGCGATGCTGCTCGACACGATGTTCGACCTGCCGACGCTGGAAGGCGTGCAGGAGGTCGTGATCTCCGAGGACGTCATCAACGGCAACGCCCGCCCGCTCTACATCTACGCAGAGCGCAAGGACGAGAAGGAGAACGTCAGCGCCTGACGCTGCCGTTTCGCCTGCGAAGCCCGTCATCATGACCCGCTCCGGCTGACCGCCGGGGCGGGTCTTTTGCGCTTCGCAACCGCCCGAACAATCAGCGGAACTGCTTATAAAATAACGGTTTCTCGCTTCGCGTCAGCTTGAATAAGCACGCGATCAGGCACACATTGGACGGATCAGACGGCGCGCCGCCGGGTGCTTCGAAAAGGCCCGGCGTGTGTGGCCGATGCGGCCCGGTCCGCGGAAAGGAAGAACACCATGCCCAACACGACCCCTGACCAGACGCCCGGAGAGGCTGCGTCCTACCCGGTGTTGCCGCTGCGCGACATCGTCGTGTTCCCGCATATGATCGTGCCGCTCTTCGTCGGACGCGAGAAATCGATCAAGGCGCTCGAGGAGGTGATGGGCGCCGACAAGCAGATCCTTCTGGCCACCCAGAAGAACGCCGGCGACGAGGATCCGACGCCAGGCGCCATCTACGATCTCGGCACCATCGCCAACGTGCTGCAGCTCCTGAAGCTGCCGGACGGCACCGTGAAGGTGCTCGTCGAGGGCGTGGCACGTGCGCGCATCACCCGCTTCACCGCCCGCACCGAATGGCACGAGGCGGTTGCGAGCGTCGTCGAGGAGAAGGAGGAGGATCCGGTCGAGATCGAGGCACTGGCCCGCTCGATGGTCTCCGAATTCGAGAACTACGTCAAGCTCAACAAGAAGATCTCGCCCGAAGTCGTTGGCGCCGCAGGGCAGATCGACGATTATTCCAAGCTGGCCGACACTGTCGCTTCGCATCTGGCGATCAAGATCCCCGAGAAGCAGGAGATGCTGGGCCTGACCAGCGTCCGTGACCGGCTGGAGAAGGCGCTCGGCTTCATGGAGGCCGAGATCTCCGTCCTCCAGGTTGAGAAGCGCATCCGCTCGCGCGTCAAGCGCCAGATGGAGAAGACGCAGCGCGAGTACTACCTCAACGAGCAGATGAAGGCGATCCAGAAGGAGCTCGGCGACGGCGAGGAAGGCCGCGACGAGGCTGCCGAGCTGGAGGAGCGCATCAAGAAGACCCGGCTGTCGAAGGAGGCGCGCGAGAAGGCCAACGGCGAGCTGAAGAAGCTTCGCCAGATGAGCCCGATGTCGGCCGAGGCGACGGTGGTGCGCAACTATCTCGACTGGCTGCTCGGCCTGCCCTGGGGCTCGCGCTCCAAGGTGCGCGTCGACCTGAAGAAGGCCGAGGAGATCCTCGATGCCGATCACTACGGGCTCGACAAGGTCAAGGAGCGCATCGTCGAGTATCTCGCAGTGCAGAGCCGCCAGACCAAGCTGAAGGGCCCGATCCTCTGCCTCGTCGGCCCTCCGGGCGTCGGCAAGACCTCGCTCGCCAAGTCGATCGCGCGTGCCACGGGGCGTGAGTACGTCCGCATGGCGCTCGGCGGCGTGCGCGACGAGGCCGAGATCCGCGGTCACCGCCGGACCTATATCGGCTCGATGCCCGGCAAGGTCATCCAGTCGATGAAGAAGGCCAAGAAGGCCAACCCGCTCTTCCTGCTCGACGAGATCGACAAGATGGGCATGGACTTCCGCGGCGATCCGTCCTCGGCTCTGCTCGAGGTGCTCGATCCGGAGCAGAACTCCACCTTCATGGACCACTATCTCGAGGTCGAGTACGACCTGTCGGGCGTGATGTTCGTCACCACGGCCAACACGCTGAACATCCCGGCGCCGCTGATGGACCGCATGGAGATCATCCGGCTGGCGGGCTACACCGAGGACGAGAAGGTGGAGATCGCCAAGCGCCATCTCCTGCCGAAAGCGATCCGCGATCATGCCCTGCGGGCCGAGGAGTTCTCGGTCGGCGAGGATGCGCTGCGCGAGATCGTGCGCCGCTACACCCGCGAGGCCGGCGTGCGCAACTTCGAGCGCGAGCTGATGACGCTCGCCCGCAAGGCCGTGACGCAGATCCTGAAGGGCGAGACGAAGTCGGTCGAGGTCACGGCGGCGAACCTGTCGGATCTCCTCGGGGTGCCGCGGTTCCGGTACGGCGAGGCGGAGTCGGACGATCAGGTCGGCGTGGTCACCGGTCTCGCCTGGACAGAGGTCGGCGGCGAGCTGCTGACGATCGAAGGCGTGATGATGCCCGGCAAGGGCAAGATGACCGTCACGGGCAACCTGAAGGACGTGATGAAGGAGTCGATCTCGGCTGCGGCGTCCTACGTCCGCTCGCGCGCCATCGACTACGGCATCAAGCCGCCGCTGTTCGAGAAGCGGGACATCCACGTCCACGTGCCGGAAGGCGCGACGCCGAAGGACGGCCCGTCTGCCGGCGTCGCGATGGCCACCGCGATCATCTCGGTCATGGCCGGCATCCCGGTGCGCCGGGACGTTGCGATGACCGGCGAGATCACGCTGCGCGGCCGGGTGCTGCCGATCGGCGGCCTCAAGGAGAAGCTGCTCGCCGCGTTGCGCGGCGGCATCAAGAAGGTCCTGATCCCCGAGGAGAACGCCAAGGACCTGGCGGACATCCCGGACAACGTGAAGAACAACCTCGAGATCGTGCCGGTCTCGCGCATGGGCGAGGTGCTCCGGCACGCGCTCGTGAAGGAGCCGACGCCGATCGAATGGTCGGAGGCCGAGGAGCCGCTGACCGGCTCGCTCCCGGTCGAGGATGGGGCCACCGCCGTGGCGCACTGAGCGAAACGGCAAAGAGAAGCGTAGAATGCCGCCCTTCGGGGCGGCATTTTTTTCATGAACGGCCTGCAAATCAGGGGACCGGGGCCTTTCTACGCTTGAATGATGATGCGGAGTCGCCCATCGTTAACGCAGTCCACGCGACTTCCGAGTCTTTCAGGGGAACGTCAATGAACAAGAACGAGCTGATCTCCGCCGTCGCCGAAAAGGCCGACCTCTCCAAGCAGCAGGCCAATGGCGCCGTCGATGCGGTGTTCGAGGTGCTGAGCGAGGCCATGGCGAAGGGTGACGACGTCCGGCTCGTCGGCTTCGGCACCTTCGCCGTCAGCCATCGCGCGGCGTCCAAGGGGCGCAACCCGTCCACCGGCGCCGAGGTCGACATTCCGGCCCGCAACGTGCCGAAGTTCACGCCCGGCAAGGGCCTGAAGGACGCGGTCAACACGAAGTAAGATCGCCTGCGGTACAGCCGGCGCGCAACACGCCGGCCGCTTTCCTCTGGCGTGCTCCCGCGGGGAGCCGCTGGCGCCGCCGCTGCGGCGGCGCCGTATCAGCTCTGCTGGCTCTTCAGGCTGCTGTCCTTGCCCGACGCGTTGGTCTTTGGCGCGGTCAGGCCGCTGACATTGTCGTCGCCCTCCATCGCCGCCTCCGGCGCGAAGTTGCGGCGGTTGCCGGCGTGGTCGTGATACTGCTCGCTTTGCACCGCCTTGCCATCCAGCCCGCGCTCGTCGCTGTGCAGGGCCTTGTCGCGGTTGCTCAGCACCTGGTTTTCGCCGAGCAGGCCTTCCGGCAGTTCCGCCATCGCGCCGCTGCCGTCGCCCTTGCCGCGGCTGTCGTGGCTGAGGTGATGCTTGGTGGCGTTCGCCATCGCTGGTCTCCCTTCCTCAAATCCGGCTCGAAGCCGTTGGCAGGGAGGGTAGGAGCTTCGGGCCGAGCGGCAAGCCAAGTCGTTGATCGCAAACGACAGGGGGTCGATGCGCCGCAGCCCGGCCCGATCTGAGGCGACGGGCTCGTGTCTTGTCTGGGCGGGCGCTCTCCACGCCCGGCTTCTTGCGCTTTTCAGGCCGAGGCTCTATGCGACGGGGATCCCTGAGGGGCGGTTAGCTCAGTTGGTAGAGCGCCTCGCTTACACCGAGGATGTCGGGAGTTCGAGCCTCTCACCGCCCACCAGTACCCGCCGATTTGGCCAGCTCAATATGCCACCGCACCGCCGTCTGCGCGCGGGTCGCTGGCGCCTTCGAGGACGCCCGAGGGGTGGCGCACCAGCGCGCCCGCATGCCCGGCCGCGTCCGAGAAGGGCGCGATGATCTCCACCTCGTGCCCGGCCGCGCGCAGCGCCTCGATCAGCGGCGGCGGAAAGCGATCCTCGAGCTTCAGCGTCGTCGTCGCCTCGCCCCAGGTGCGCCCGAGCAGCCAGCGCGGCGCCGTGACGGCCATCTGCAGACCCTCGCCGTACAGGGCATAGCGGCTGAACACGGCGGCCTGCGTCTGCGGTTGGCCTTCGCCGCCCATCGTGCCGTAGGCCATCACCCGGCCGTCCTTGAGATGGGCGAGGGCCGGGTTCAGCGTGTGGAACGGCCGGCGGTATGGCCCGAGCTCGTTCGGCCCCGGCTGGAGCGAGAAGCCGGCGCCGCGGTTCTGGAAGGTCACGCCGGTCTGAGGGCAGGTGAGCCCCGAGCCGAACTCCCAGAAGACGCTCTGGATGAAGGACACGACGGTGCCCTCGCGGTCGGCCGCGCCCATCCAGATCGTGTCGCCGGGCTTCGCGACATGCGGCCAGGGCAGGGCCGTGCGCGGGTCGATCCGGCCCGCAAGAGCGTCCAGCCGGTCCGGGGCCAGCCATGCCGTTGCCGGCGGGTCCATGCGGTCGGGATCGCCGAGGCCGGCATTCCTCAGGATGAACGCCTGCTTGGTCGCCTCGATCAGCCCGTGCAGGTGATCGAAGCCCTCGGGCTTCGCGACCTTCAGGCGGTCGAAGAGCGCGAGGATCATCAGGGCGGAGACGCCCTGCGTCGGCGGCGGCAGGTTGTAGAGCGTGCCGGCCGACAGCTCGACCGACAGCGGCTCGACGATCTCGGCCTCGAAGCGCTCGAAGTCGGCGCTGCGCAACGGCGAGCCGGCGGCTTCGAGAAAGGCGCCGTGCGCCGCGGCGATGGCGCCGCGATAGAAGGCGTCGAGGCCGTCGCTCGCGAGCGTCTCCAGCGTCCGCGCGAGCGCCGGCTGGCGCAGCACGTCGCCGGCCTGCGGTGGTGCGCCGCGCGGCAGGAAGACCTCGGCGAAGCCCGGCACGTCCTTCAGCCCGTCGAGCTTGGCGCGGGTCGTGTCGGCCTGGTTGCCGGTGACGACGATGCCGTCGCGGGCATAGCCGACCGCCGCCTGCAGCAGCGTCGCCAGCGGGAGGCGTCGGGCGTCGGGCACGAGGTCGAGCGCCTTCGCCCAGCCGGAGATCGTCGCCGGCACGGTGAGTGCGGCGAGCGGGCCGCGGGTCGGCATCGTCTCGGTGTGGCCGCGCTCGGCGTACCAGGCGGGTGTCGCGAGACCGGCGGCGCGGCCGGCGGCGGAGATCGCGACCGGCGCCTCGCCCGGCCGGTGGATCAGCCAGAAGCCGTCGCCGCCGATGCCGTTCATGTGCGGATAGGTGACGGCGATCGTCGCAGCCGCCGCGACCATCGCCTCGATCGCCGTGCCGCCGGCTGCGAGCACGTCACGCCCGGCGAGCGCCGCCGCCAGATGCGGCGCCGTCACGCAGCCGTTGAGACCCTTCGCGCTATGCAGCATCGCTCACCACCCGATCGCTTTCGGCAACCACAGCGCCATACCCGGAAACAGCCAGACCAGGAACAGCCCGAAGAGCTGGACTGCGATGAAGGGCACGACGCCGCGATAGATGTCGCTGGTCTTCAGCTCCGGCGGCGCCACCCCCTTCAGGAAGAACAGCGCCCAGCCGAAGGGCGGCGTCAGGAACGAGGTCTGCAGGTTGACGGCCACCAGGATCGACACCCAGGCGAGGTCGACCCCGGACCGGTGCAGCACCGGCAGGAACAGCGGCAGGGCGATGTAGGAGATCTCGATCCATTCGAGGAAGAAGCCGAGCACGAAGAGCAGCGCCATCAGGAACAGGAGCTGGCCGTCGATGCCGCCCGGCACGTAGGCGAAGGCGTCCTGCACCAGCCGCTCGCCGCCGAGGCCGCGGAAGGCGAGCGAGAAGACCTGCGCGAAGATCAGGATGAAGAACACCATCGCGCTGGTGACGAAGGCGCCCTTGATCACCTCGCTCATGACGCGCGGGGTGAGCCGCCCGGAGAAGAAGGCCAGCAGGATGGAGCCGAAGGCGCCCATGGCGGCGGCTTCCGTCGGCGCAGCGAGGCCGCCGATGATCGAGCCGAGCACCAGGACGATCAGCGCGAGCGGCGGCAGCACGACGGTCAGCAGCCGCCGGCCGAGCTCGCCGCCGGAGAGCGCCCGCCGCTCCTCGATCGGGATCGCCGGCATGCGGTCCGGCAGCACGAGGCCGAGGACGATGATGTAGACGACGAAGAGGCCGGAGAGCATCAGGCCCGGGATCAGCGCCGCCGCGAACAGCGTGCCGACCGACTGGCCCATGATGTCGGCGAGGAGGATCAGCACGAGGCTCGGCGGGATCAGCTGGCCGAGCGTGCCCGAGGCGCAGATGACGCCCGCCGCGACGCCCTTGTCGTAGCCGCGCCGGATCAAAGGGTTGAGCGAGATCAGACCGACGGTGACGACGGTCGCCCCGACGACCCCCGATGCTGCGCCCATCAGCACGCCGACCAGGATGATGGCGAGCGCCATGCCGCCCCTGAGGCCCCCCATCGCGAGGCCGATGACGTCGAGGAGATCCTCCGCCATCTTCGATCGTTCGAGCATGATGCCCATGAAGATGAACAGCGGCAGCGCCAGGAAGGTGTAGTTGGTGACGACGCCGAAGACCCGCGCGGGCAGAAGGCCGAAGAGCAGGCTGCCGAAGCCGGCATAGCCGAAGACGAAGCCGCAGACGGCAAGGCAGATCGGCACCGGCAGGCCGCCGAGCAACAGGAGAAAGAACGCGCCGATCATCGCCAGCGCGAGGATTTCGTTGACGGGCATGCCTCAGCTTTCGAGATGGGCGGGTGCGACGGGGTGCGGCCGGCCGGCGACGTCGAGGATAAAGCGGGCGACCGCCTGAATGGCGAGGAGGGCGAAGGCGGTCGGTATCGCCGCCTTGAGGATCCAGCGGTCGGGCAGGCCGCCCGGATCGGCCGAACCTTCGCCGAGCGTGAAGCTCTGGGCCACGAACTTCAGCGACAGCCACAGCGTGAAGAGCGCGACGGCGGCGAGCAGGAGGTCGCCGACCGCGTTCACCACCCGCTTCGTGCGCGCCGGGAAATGGGCATAGAGGACGTCGACCCGCACCTCCTCGCCGCGGTTGATGACGTAGGGCATGCCGAACAGCGCAAGCACCGCCATCAGGTGCCACTCCATCTCCTGCAGGGCCACCGAGCCGTAGGAGAAGAGGTAGCGGGCGAAGACGTTGAAGGCGATCAGGAGGACGAGTGCGAGGCCGAGCCAGGCAACCGCCTCGCAGATACGGCGGACGAGGCGATCAGCCCCGTCCGCGATGCGAGAGAGCAGGCTCACGACTTGTAGAGGACCGGCAGGAGCGGCTCGTTCGACGTCGCTGCCCACGCGCCATACTGCGCCTTGAAGGCCATGTAGGCCTCGTGGACCTTCTTGGTCTGCGGGTCGGCTGCGGCAAGCTCCTCCAGTGTCTGCTTGGTGACCTCGCGCAGCTTCTCCACGACGTCCTGCGGCAGCGGCTGGGCGATCACGCCGAAATTGTCGACGAGGTCCTTCATCGCCTCGGCGTTGGTCGCATCGCACCAGGCGTTGCTCTCGACGTTGCAGGCCATGGCCGCCGCCTTGACGATCGCCTTCAGGTCGTCCGGCAGGCCGTCCCAGGCGGCCTTGTTGATGAGGAGCTCGGTGACGTTGTTCGGCTCGTGCCAGCCGGTCGTGTAGTAGTATTTCGCCGCCTTCTGCAGCCCGAGCCGGCGGTCCTGGTACGGCCCGACGAACTCGGCCGCGTCGATGACGCCGCGCTCGAGCGCCGGGAAGATCTCGCCGCCGGGCAGCAGCTGCACGTTGACACCGAGCTTGGCGTAGACCTTTCCGGCAAGGCCGGGGATGCGCATCTTCAGGCCGTTGAAGTCCTCGACCGACTTGATCTCCTTGCGGAACCAGCCGGTCATCTGGACACCGGTGTTGCCCATCGGAAAGGCCACGAGCCCGAGCGGCTCGTAGACCTCGTGCCACAGCTCGATGCCGCCGCCGTTGTACATCCAGGCGTTGGTGCCCGCGACGTCCATGCCGAAGGGCACGGTCGTGAAATACTGCGCGGCCGGGATCTTGCCGGCCCAGTAATAGGCGTTCGCGGCGTTCATCTCGACGACGCCGCCCTGCACGGCGTCGAAGCCTTCGAGAGCCGGAATCAGTTCACCGGCGGCGAAGTGCTGGATCGTCAGCCGGCCGTCCGACATCGCGGCGACCTTCTTGCAGAAGTCTGTCGGACTGCCCGGACCCTCGACGTAGAACGGCGATCCCGGTCCGTAGGCATTGGTCATCTTCCAGCTGAAGCTGGTCTGGGCCCGTGCGACGGCCGGCATCGCCACCGCTCCGGTGGCGGCGAGCGCCGAGCCCCGCAGGAATTCACGCCGTTTCATGCTGCTCTCCTCTTACCTCTGCGGCCCCGCTCGCCGGCGCCGCTGGCTGGTGCAAAGCACGCAGCGTGCCAGTTTGCCGCAGAGGGGGCGGGATGGGGCCGGAATGCGAGCGGCAGCCGCAAGCTGCGTCGATCAGCACGCGCCAGATGCGCGTACACACGGCATAGGCATTTGCGCGGATATGCATACGCGCGCGGCAGAAGATGCAGAAGGTGCGCATCTCGTGAGCGGATCGGTCGGCGCGCGGGTGTCACGCGCTGGACGTCTCGGCATCGTCGGTTCTGGGACTTGGGCCCGATTCACCAGCGCTGGACGGTGTTTGCTGCGTCGCAAGAACTTCGTCGGGCTGCAATTCGCACGCCTAGGAGAGCCGCTACGACTGGGATGAGTTCTGGAACGTCTCCAAACCCGGGAACAGCTCACATGCGTCAGACCCTCAAGTTCACGCGCCGCCACTTCCTCGCATCGGCCGGCGCCGCCGGCGTGGTGGCCGGCAGTGGCCTCGCCATGCCGTCGATCAGCCGCGCCCAGTCGCGCCCGTCCTTCACGCACGGCGTCCAGTCCGGCGACGTCGACACCTCTTCGGGCATGGCCTGGGTGCGGGCCGACCGGCCGTCGCACGTCGACTTCGAGTGGGCGACCACCGAAAGCTTCAAGAACGCCCGCAAGCTGCATCCGCTGACGGCGATGCCGGAGTCCGACTTTGCGGTGAAGCGTCTGCTCGAGGGGCTGCCGTCCGACCAGGACATCTTCTGGCGCGCCGTCGCCACCGACCTCACCGACGTCAACGGCGTCTCGGAGCCGATCACCGGCCGCTTCCGGACCGCGCCCGCCTCGCGCCGCTCGGTCAAGTTCACCTGGTCGGGCGACACCGTCGGCCAGGGCTGGGGGATCGACGAGAGCCGCGGCGGCATGAAGGCCTACGGCACCATGGCCAGGCACCAGCCGGACTTCTTCCTGCACTCGGGCGACACGATCTATGCCGACGGCCCGCTCAAGGAGAGCGTCGACCTCAAGGACGGCACGGTCTGGAAGAACATCGTCACCCCCGAGAAGTCGAAGGTCGCCGAGACGCTCGACGAGTATCGCGGCCAGTGGAAGTACAACCTTCTCGACAAGAACGTGCGCGACCTCTATGCGAGCGTCCCGGTCTTCTACCAGTGGGACGACCACGAGGTCCTGAACAATTGGTCTTCCTCGAAGGACCTCAGCGCCGACGACCGCTATACCGTCAAGGACATCGAGCTCCTCGCCGCCCGCGCGGCGCGCGCCTATCACGAGATGACCTCGATCCGCTACGCGCCGCAGGAGCCGGGCCGGGTCTACCGCAAGATCGCCTATGGTCCGCTGGTCGACGTCTTCTTCCTCGACATGCGCAGCTATCGCGGCCCGAACAATGACGGCATGGCGAGCGCGCTGTCGCCGGCCGCCCAGATGATGGGGCCGGAGCAGATCGCCTGGCTGAAGCGCGAGCTTGTGAACTCGAACGCGACCTGGAAGGTGATCGCCGCCGACATGCCGCTCGGGCTGATCGTCTGGGACGACTTCGCCAATGCGAAGGGTGTCGAGGCCGTGGCGAACGGCGACAACGGCCCGGCCAAGGGCCGCGAACTCGAATTCGCCGACCTGTTGCGCTTCATCAAGTCGGCCGGCGTGAAGAACACCGTCTGGCTGACCGCCGACGTGCACTACACGGCGGCCCACCACTACAGCCCGGACCGGGCGCAGTTCCAGGACTTCGAGCCGTTCTGGGAGTTCGTCTCCGGCCCGATCCACGCCGGCACCTTCGGCCCGAACGGCCTCGACATGACCTTCGGCCCCGAGGTCCGCTTCATCAAGGCGCCGACCGAGGAGCAGGGGCAGAACCTGCCGCCCTCTGCCGGGCTGCAGTTCTTCGGCATCGTCGAGGTCGACGGCGCGAGCGAGCAGATGACCGTGCGCCTGATGGATGCCGACGACAACGAGCTCTGGTCGACGACCCTCGACCCGCAGCAGAGCATCTGACTCCGCAGTCCCGCATCCGTCGACAGGGCGGCCCGGTCCGGCAGGACCGGGCCGCTTCGCGTTTGCAAACCGGTCCGTGCCACTGCTAAGCCGACCGAAGAATTCCAAGCTTCGGAGACAGGCGATGCAGCAGCGCACACTCGGTCATGGTGGTCCTCAGGTCGGTGCGGTCGGGCTCGGCTGCATGAGCTTTGCCGGCGTCTACGGAGGAACCGACCTCGCCGAGAGCCATCGCACCCTTGCAGCCGCGCTCGAACTCGGCGTCACGCATCTCGACACCGCGCTGATCTACGGCAACGGCCTCTCAGAGGAGGTGATCGGCGCCTTCATCAAGGACCATCCCGGCCGCTTCTCGATCGCCACCAAGGGTGGCATCCGGACGCAGCCGACGCGCAGCTTCGACAACTCCGAGGCGTATCTGCGCGACTGTCTCGAAGGCTCTCTGCGTCGCCTCGGCGTCGAGCACGTCGACCTATACTACATCCACCGCCGCGACCAGACGATCCCGATCGAGGAGGTGACGGGCACGCTGTCGCGCTTCGTCGAGGAGGGCAAGATCGGCGGCATCGGCTACTCCGAGATCGCGCCGGCCTCGCTGGAGCGCGCCGCGGCGGTGCATCCGGTGCGGGCGGTGCAGAGCGAGTACTCGCTGTGGACCCGCCTGCCGGAGCTCGGGATGCTTCAGGCCTGCGCCCGTCTCGGCACGGCCTTCGTGGCGTTCTCGCCGGTCGGGCGTGGCATCTTCGGCGAGACGCCGCTTGATCCTTCAGCCTTCTCCGACAAGGACTTCCGCAAGAACAATCCGCGCTTCGTCGAACCGAACTATTCAGCCAACGAAGCGTTCGTCGCGCGTTTGCGCGACTACGCCCGCAGCCGTGGCTGGAGCGTGGCGGCGCTCGCCATCGCGTGGACGCTGGCGAAGTGGGAGCATGTCATCAGCATTCCCGGCACGCGCTCGCCGGAGCATCTGGCCGTCGACGCGTCGGCCGCCGACATCGCGCTGACCGCAGAGGATCTGGCCGCGATCGACGCCATCCTGCCGCCGGGCTTCGCGCATGGCGACCGCTACTCCGATGCCCAGGCACTCGGGCCCGAGCGCTACTGCTGACGATCGCGCACAGTCGCCCCGGCCTCGGGCGCCTCTCGCGCGCACGCGCCCGATGAACTAGCCTGCGGTCGCCGCGCCGCTTCGCCGGCGGCCCGAGATGTCGAGGATGATTCCATGAGCAGCCAGCCGAATTCGCCCGAGGCACGCGACGTCGCCTATCACCTCCACAGCTACACCAATGCGCGGCTGCACGAAGCGAACGGCCCGCTGGTGATCGAGCGCGGCGAGGGCGTCTATGTCGAGGACGGCGAGGGCAAGCGCTACATCGAGGCGATGAGCGGCCTCTGGTCGGTCGCGCTCGGCTGGGGCGAGGAGCGGCTCGTCGAGGCGGCGGCTCGGCAGATGCGCAAGCTGCCCTACTACCACACCTTTACCCACAAGTCGCACGGGCCGGTGATCGAGCTCGCCGAGAAGCTGGTCGGCATGGCGCCGGTGCCGATGTCGAAGGCCTACTTCACCAATTCGGGCTCGGAGGCGAACGACACCGTCATCAAGATGCTGTGGTACCGCGCCAATGCGCTCGGCCAGCCGCAGAAGAAGAAGATCATCAGCCGGGTGAAGGGGTATCACGGCGTGACGCTGGCCAGCGC
This sequence comes from Mangrovibrevibacter kandeliae, assembly GCF_024519155.1. Taxonomy (GTDB): domain Bacteria; phylum Pseudomonadota; class Alphaproteobacteria; order Rhizobiales; family Rhizobiaceae; genus Mangrovibrevibacter; species Mangrovibrevibacter kandeliae. Next base: position 1,291,844 of record NZ_JANIFJ010000001.1, read on the forward strand.
CAGCCTCACCGGTTTGCCCAACAACCATCGCTCCTTCGATCTGCCGATCGAGCGGGTGCTGCACACCATGACACCGCATCACTGGCGCGAAGGGCAGCCGGGCGAAAGCGAAGAAGACTTCGCCACGCGCTGCGCCGACGAACTGGACGCGCTGATCGAGCGTGAGGGCGCCGATACCATCGCCGCCTTCATCGGCGAGCCGGTGATGGGCGCCGGCGGCGTGATCGTGCCGCCCGCGACCTACTGGGAGAAGATCCAGGCGGTCCTCGCCAGGCACGACGTGCTCCTCGTCGCCGACGAGGTGATCACCGGCTTCGGGCGGACCGGCAACATGTTCGGCAGCCAGACCTTCGGCATTCGGCCGGACATCATGACGCTGTCGAAGCAACTGACCTCCTCGTACATCCCGATGTCGGCGCTCTTGATCAACGAGCGGGTCTACCAGCCGCTCGCCGAGGAGAGCGGGGCGATCGGCACGTTCGGCCACGGCTATACGGCGGCAGGCCATCCCGTCGGTGCGGCCGTCGCACTGGAGAACCTCGCGATCATCGAGGAGCGGGACCTCGTCGGGCGTGTGCGCGACCTCGCGCCGCTGATGCAGTCGCGCCTGCGCCGGTTCGCCGAGCATCCGCTCGTCGGCGAGGCCCGCGGCGTCGGCCTGATGGGCGCGGTCGAGCTCGTCACCGACAAGACGTCGAAGACCGCGCTGGAGAAGCCGGGCGCGCTCGGCGCCGCGGTGTTCGCCGAACTGCAGTCGCGCGGCGTCATCGGTCGCGCGATCGGCGACGCCATCGCCTTCTGTCCGCCTCTGATCATCTCCGAGGCGCAACTCGACACGGTGTTCGACACGCTGGCTTCCGCTCTGGATGCCGTCCAGAAGCAGCTTGGCGACCATGCGGTTTCCGCCGTGGCCTCTCCTGCTCCGGGCGGGGCGGACGCGGGCGAGGTGCGAACGGACCGAGGCGCTTAACCTCCGGTTAAACCGATTTGAACTGAGCGAATGGCTTGTATGCGCCTCGGCGCATGGGTGAGCGTCCCGCCGCCTGCTATGTTGCGTTGCATCAAACGCAGCCAAGGACTATCGCCATGAAGATCGCAAGAACGCTTCGCGCCATGCTTGGCGGCAACGAGCATGTCGACTTCGAGCGCAACTACCTGAACCAGGCCGTCTCGCTCGCCGACCTCGAGCGGCGCCAGCGTGAACTCGACGCCGGCCGTCGCGATCACCGCTACTACTCCTTCTGAACGGCCGGCGCCGGCAGACCGAGCAGCGGCGATCAGGTCAGTTCGGCCTCGATGGCGGCGGGGTTGACGACGCCCTCGGCGAGATCGGTGAGAAGATCATCGGTGTCGCGCTCTTCGTCGAGGATTCCCTCCAGGATCTGGGCTTCCTCTTCCCTCTCGAACGTCGTGGCGTGTGCGGCGAGGGTTCCGTAGATGGCGATCTCGTAGTGCTCGATTCGCTGTGCCGCGGCGATCAGCACCGCGTCGCGCAACGGGCCGGCCCGCATCCCCGCGGTCAGCGCGCGCCATTCGGCGACCAGCGCCGACAAGGTGGCATCGTCGTCGCTGGCGGCGTCGTCGCCTGCATCGTCCTCGTCGAGAAGGTCGTCGAGGATCGCTGCAACCTGCTCCTCGTGCTCCTCCGTCTCTTCCGCGTGGCTCCGGAACGCCAGCTTGAGACGGCGCTCGGATGCCGCCTGCTCCATCAGCGGCAGGGCCTCCGCCAGGAGCTGTTCCAGCCGGTGGGCACGTCGCAGTTCCGCGACGTACATGTCCTTCAACGTGGTGATCGGCATGGGCGTCCTCTGGTCGGGGTCTGCAAGAACCGCAGCGACCGGGCTTGGTTCCAGTGCCCGACGCAGAGCTTCAGCGCCGTGTCGATGAGGGGGTCGCCGCGGCGATTGGCCGGCTGAGAAAGCGCGACCCCGCCGCCGCGAAGCGCCACGGCGTGTCGACGCCGCGGCTGATGCCGATGCGCGGCGCGCAGACGACGGTCACCGGCTCGCTGCGGGGCAGCAGCCGGAACGGCGGCGCGTCGAGCGCGAGCCCATCCTGCGCCTTCGACAGCCCCAGCGCCTGGCACAGCCGGCCCGGCCCGGCGCAGAGCTTGCGCTCGTCGCGCGTGCCGCGACGGTCCTGCATCGCCGCGACACCGTGCTCCGGCACAAGGGCTCGGATGAGCACGGCGCTGCCGACGCCCGCCGGCTCGCAGACGACGTTCAGGCACCAGTGGACGCCATAGGAGAAGTAGACATAGGCGTGGCCGGGCGGTCCGAACATCGACCCATTGCGGCGCGTCGGCCCCATGTGGCTGTGCGAGGCCGGGTCCGCCTCTTCGTAGGCTTCGGTCTCGACGATTGTGCCCCCGACGCCGTCGACGAGCAGCGTCGCGCCGACCAGATCGCGGGCGACCGCAGCGGCGGGCCGGTCGAACCAGCCGCGAGACAGCGGCGTGCCTTGCGTCACCGGGCGAGGTGCCAGCGCGCCGCGTAAAGCGCGACCGCGGCTGCATTCGAGACGTTCAGCGACTTGATCCGGCCGGGAACGTCCAGTCTGGCCAGAGAAGCCACCGTGTCGCGCGTCTTCTGCCGCAGGCCCTTGCCCTCCGAGCCGAGGATCAGCGCGACCTTGCGGCCGGCGAGCGCCGCCTCGAGCGGCTGCGGCCCCTCCGAGTCGAGGCCGACCGTCTGGTAGCCGAGGCTCGCGAGCTCGCCGAGGGCGTCGGCAAGGTTGACCACCTCGATGTGCGGCACGACCTCGAGCGCACCAGACGCAGACTTCGCAAGGACACCCGATTCCTGGGGCGAGTGACGTGTCGTGGTGATCAGCGCGCCGACGTCGAAGGCCGCCGCCGAGCGCAGGATCGCGCCGACATTGTGGGGATCGGTCACCTGGTCGAGCACCAGCAGGAGATTCGCTTCGGCCAGCGAATCGAGACGCCGGGCCGGCAGCGGGTCGGCCTCCAGCATCACGCCCTGGTGGACGGCGTCGGTGCCGAGCTCCTGGTCGAGCAGCTTTGGCTCGACGATCTCGAGCGGGCAGGGCGGTTCGCCCGCCAGCTCGAGGCGGTTGACCGCGTTGCGGGTCGCCAGCAGGCGATGCAGCCTGCGCTCGGGATTGGCGAGCGCCGCCTGCACCGTATGGATGCCATAGAGCCGCACGCGGTCGGCCGGCGCCGGGCGCCCGGGATGGCTCGGCCGCCGCGGCCGCACCGGCGGTGCGCCGCGGGTCTTCTCCCGGTGCGCCCGCCGCAGGCGTGCATAATGACTGTCTTTCGGGGTGCCGCCGGTATCGTTGTCGCTCATGGCCGCCTGCTTAGCGGCTGCGCCGTGCGCGCACAACGCGTCGGTGGCAGCTGGCTGTCCGGCGATGGCCCGCCGGCGCCGGCCGCGCCGCTGGACGTCCGGCGGGCAAAGCCGTGTTGACAGAGCGGGCGGCGGTCTGCATAACGCCGTCCGTCGCGGACGGGCAGTTGCGATTGCCCGTGCTGCCGACTGCGCCTTGTGCTCTCGAGCTCCGACGGCAGGACCGGAGGGATGCCCGAGTGGTTAAAGGGGACGGACTGTAAATCCGTTGGCTATGCCTACGTTGGTTCAAATCCAACTCCCTCCACCACTGCGGTCCGAGCTCGATGGGAAGGCGGGTATAGCTCAATGGTAGAGCAGCAGCCTTCCAAGCTGAATATGCGGGTTCGATTCCCGCTACCCGCTCCAAGGCCCCGCGCCTCGTCCGGACGGTCGCGATCGCGTTTCGCTTCGCGTTCGACCGCTCCACGCGTCGGCACTTGAACTCCCGAATAAAGGTCATTAATCCGGGCGCGTCTTTGGCGGAGCTGGCATCGGTCTGCCCGTCGGCATCGCAGAATTGGGACAGTCAATGGCGAAGAGTAAATTCGAGCGCACGAAGCCGCATGTGAACATCGGCACGATCGGGCACGTCGACCACGGGAAGACGTCGCTGACGGCGGCGATCACGAAGTACTTCGGCGAGTTCCGGGCGTATGACCAGATCGACGCGGCGCCGGAGGAGAAGGCGCGCGGCATCACGATCTCGACGGCGCACGTGGAGTACGAGACGGAGGCGCGGCACTACGCGCACGTCGATTGCCCCGGGCATGCGGACTACGTGAAGAACATGATCACGGGCGCGGCGCAGATGGACGGCGCGATCCTGGTGTGCTCGGCGGCGGACGGCCCGATGCCGCAGACGCGCGAGCACATCCTGCTGGCGCGCCAGGTGGGCGTTCCGGCGATCGTGGTGTTCCTGAACAAGGTGGACCAGGTCGACGACGCGGAGCTTCTGGAGCTGGTCGAGCTCGAGGTTCGCGAGCTCTTGTCGAGCTACGAGTTCCCGGGCGACGACATTCCGATCGTGAAGGGTTCGGCGCTGGCGGCGCTCGAGGACTCCAACAAGGAGATCGGCGAGGACGCGGTGCGGGCTCTGATGAAGGAGGTCGACGCCTACATCCCGACGCCGGAGCGTCCGGTCGACCAGCCGTTCCTGATGCCGATCGAGGACGTGTTCTCGATCTCGGGCCGCGGCACGGTGGTGACGGGTCGCGTCGAGCGCGGCATCGTGAAGGTGGGCGAGACGGTCGAGATCGTCGGCATCCGCCCGACGACGTCGACGACGGTGACGGGCGTCGAGATGTTCCGCAAGCTGCTCGACCAGGGCCAGGCGGGCGACAACATCGGCGCGCTCCTGCGCGGCGTGGACCGCGAGGGCGTGGAGCGCGGCCAGATCCTGTGCAAGCCGGGTTCGGTGACGCCGCACACCAAGTTCAAGGCCGAGGCCTACATCCTGACCAAGGAAGAGGGCGGCCGGCACACGCCGTTCTTCACCAACTACCGTCCGCAGTTCTACTTCCGCACGACGGACGTGACGGGTGTGGTGACGCTGCCGGAAGGCACGGAGATGGTGATGCCGGGCGACAACGTGACGATGGACGTGACGCTGATCGTGCCGATCGCGATGGAAGAGAAGCTGCGCTTCGCCATCCGCGAGGGCGGCCGCACCGTCGGCGCCGGCATCGTCTCATCGATCGTCGAGTAAGGCAGATGGCCATCGGTGCCCAAGGCACCGATGGCTCTCCGGGATGAAACGAGAACGGGCCCTCGCGGGCCCGTTTTTCTACAAGGAAGTTCGGAGCATCCCGTCGCGGACGAGGCTTCGGCGTGCCAAAAGCGGCGGGTGCCGTCACCGCGCCAGGGCCTCCCAACCCTGCCGCTCATCACACGCAGTCCCGGGACGCGGCCTCAGCCGCGACCCGACCCGCGCCAACGTCGTCAGATGCGCTTGTAGCCGACGCCGCTCCAGCGCCGCAGCTTCTCGAAGAGCGGCACTGCGGCATTGGCCTCGGCGACACGCTTTTCACCGAGCTCCTGCCAGGTTTCCAGCAAAGGCTGCAGGACGTCGCGGTCATCGAACCGGGCGCGCGCCCGTTCGCGCGACAACTGCTCGGCGCGCGCCCACTGCTCGTCGCTCCAGCCTTCGGTCGCCTTGACGAGTTCGACCGCCTCGTCCTCCGTCGTGTACAGCCGCCCGGCTTCGCCCGCATACTCCGCCGCGCCGTAGACGTCGCGCGCGATGATCGTGCAGCCCGCTGCCATCGCCTCGGCGATCGAGACCGGCATCCCGAACGACACGTCCTTGTCGTAGGTGTGGAGGTAGATGCCGGCTTCGCTCATGTAGGCCGCGACCTCCTCATAGGAGATGTCGCTGACGATCTCGACCGGCGATCCGAGCTCCTTGTTGAGCGCCTCGAGCTCGCGAAAGAGGTCGTTCGGGCCAAGGCTGCAGACGATCAGAACCGACCGATAGCCCGGCAGCTTCGAGGCGATGCGGATGAAGCCGTCGAGATCCTTCGGCCGCTTGCAAGCCGCCGTCCGCACGATCATCTTCCGATTCTTCGCCACGCGCGGCGCCAGCCATTCATGGTGATAGCAGGACAGCATCGGGAGGATCTTGCTGGTCTGGCTGCTCCACTTCTCCGCCAGATGCGGGAACATGTAGAGCCGCGTGATCGTGTCCTCGTCCTCGACACGCTGGATCTGCTTGGGCACGAAATGCCAGTGGCCACGGGCGGTGAGCGGCAGTCCGGCCCGCTTGGCAGCGTCCTTGTACTTCAGCGCGGTCTGGGTCCAGTGGGTGTGGACGATGTCCGGCTGCACGAGGGTGATCGTGTCGTACAGGCTGCCGCGGTGGACCACGACGTCGCAATTGGCCTTCGATCGCGGATCGCCCTTCGACCAGACCTCGATGTGCACGCCCCAGCTCTGCATCCGCTGGATCTCGGCGTTGATGTAGGACTCCGACAGCTGCGGAAAACTGTCCAGCGCGTACAGAACCTTCAGCGGAGTGCCGTCGGATTTGCGGATGGGCTGCCGCTGTTCGTCGGCGGTCGTCAGGTCCAGCATAGCTGACATTCTTCTATCTCCCAGCACGCGCGCGAGGGTTCGTCCCCTCGCGGCAGATATGATCGGGTCGCTCGTCTTCTATGACAAAATCGAGCGAGGAGAAATAAGCTTGCCCTGCCGTCGAGGCTGCAAGGCCGCTCGGCGGGCCGACATAGGGCGCGCCCCACGGCCCGCGGGCCCGATGGACCTGCACTTTCGGGGCCGGCGCCCGTCGGATCACGCACTGCTCAACACCACCGGACGGGCGATGCGGGCGCTTGCCGGTCGCCTAGCGCAGATCCTGCATGAAGCCGGCCGCCACGAGCGCCTCGGACCCGAGATAGCGCTGCGAACCTTCGAAGCGGAAATCGGTGTGCGATCCGAATGCGCCGTGGTCGAGGATCCGCTTGTAGTAGACGGACCCGTTGTAATGCGAGCCGCTGGCGGCGATGCGCGCGAAATCCTCGACGGCGTCCGGCGTCAGCTTGTGGTGCAGGAGAACGCACTGAACGGGCGAGAAATTACGGGTGATCGGCAGCGGCCCGTGGTGGCTGCCGCCGGCGAACTGCAGCGCCCGGTCGGCGTAGACCAGCGGAAATTTCGTCAGGCGCATGTCGGTGCCGAAAAGGCGGTAGCGTGGGCCGCCGCGCACGGCGGTGCAGAACCGCTCCTCCGTCAGCCGGTAGCCGGTGCCATCGTAGAGGGGGCTCACGGCGGTGGGGAACGCATCGGTGCCGACGTCGACCGTGTTGTCGCCGATCGGCCCGTCGGCATAGATGTCGAGCATCGCGGCCATCGCCCGTGTCCGCCCGCTGCGATCGAGATCGGCGATGAAGGCTGCCAGCGGTCGGCTCTCGCAGCCGGGAAAGACGAGATATTCGTCGCTGTCGATCGACACGTACCAGCGGTGACGACCGTAACGCTCGAGCAGCATGTCGCGCCACAGCAGGCCGCCGGAGGCCTGCCGGAATCCGACGTTGGAGCGATAGACGTCCACGTCCGGCGCCGCGCGGAGAATCTGCGGCGTCGCGTCCGACGACTGATCGTCGACGAAGGCGAATCGCGCCACGCCGAGCCGCCGGTAGTGGGCGAGGAAGGACGGGAGATGCTTGGCGATGTCCTTGCCGACGCAAAGCAGGACGACGGCATCGGGTGCGAGCGGCTGCGCGCTCGCGGTGACCTGATGCAGTTCGATGCCGTCGCGGCTCCGGGCACGGCGATGGAAACGCACGTCCCTGAAGGCGAGCCGCAGCCTGTCGAGGGGAGAGAGCCGGCCGACCTTGTTCCAATCCGCGGGGTCGGCGACGGGGTAATGCATGGGCGGGTCCTTCCGATTGCGGCGCTTCTTGCATGAGCCCGGACGCGCCCGCAAGCAGTCGGAACTCCGCGATTCACCGTCGCCTCGGGTGCCGGCGACCGGACGCCGCGTCCTGTGCCGGTTGCGAAAGGATCGCCGATACGTTGAACTGCGCACCGCGCCGGATGTGTGGGGTGGCCTCGGGACTGTTGAAGCGTCGGGGCACGGGGACGAGTGGAGGGTGTGATGGATAGCGCGAGGGTCTGCATCGGCTTCGACAGCAAGGAGGTCGTGGCCTACCACGTCCTGTGTCAGAGCATCCTCGATCGGGCGTCCATCCCGGTCCAGTTCGTGCCGATCGTGCTGTCCAATCTCGGCGGCATCTTCACCCGCGAGCGCAACGCGCTGCAGTCGACCGAGTTTTCCTTCTCGCGCTTTCTGACGCCGCTGCTGTCCGACTACCAGGGCTGGAGCCTCTTTCTCGATTGCGACATGCTCTTCCGGGCCGACATCGCCGAACTCTGGGCGCTGCGGGACGACCGCTATGCGGTGCAGGTCGTCAAGCACGACTACCAGCCGAAGGTCGAGACCAAGTTCCTCGGGCAGACGCAGACCAAGTACGAGAAGAAGAACTGGTCGAGCGCCATGCTGTTCAACAACGCCCGATGCACGGCGCTGACGCAGGACTACGTCAACACCGCCACGGGCCTTCAGCTGCACCAGTTCAAATGGCTGGACGGCGACGAGAATATCGGCGAGATCCCGGCTGCCTGGAACTGGCTCGTGAACGAGTACGACTACGATCCGAATGCCAAGAACGTCCATTTCACCGACGGCGGTCCCTATTTTGACGAGTACCGGAACGACGACTATGCCGAGGAGTGGTTCGCCGCGCGCGATCGCATGCTGCATGTCCAGCAGCGCGTCTGAGACGAGGGCGAGATCGGCCGCCGCCGCGGGGAACGCGATCCACTCATGACGATGATCAGCAGTGCCGTCCTGCGGGACGATCCGCGCGGCTTCTTCGGCCGGTTCGACGCGCTCGTTCTCGTCGCCAACAGTGCCGAGGTCGCATCGGCGGTCCGCGAGGAGCATTTCGGGGAGCGGCCGCTCTTCGTGTTCTTCAACAAGGCGTTCCGGGTGCTGGATGCTCCCTTCCAGCGCGACTGCCTGCTCGTGTCACGCTCTTCGCCGGTGGGCTCCAGCCTGATCTATCGGGGCGAGCTCGGAGCGGTGCTGAAACTCCTCGACACGCCGCACTTCCACGGGATCATCAACTTCCGCGCCGGGGCGGAAGAACTCCTCAGCCTGCCGGAAGACTTCGGCCGCCCGGACGTCGCCAATCTCGACCTGACGGAAGCGCTGGATCGGATCTATCCGAAGGGCCGGCTGCCCAGCACCGGCTTTGCCATGGTGACGTGGCTCGCCGGGCTGGACCTCGGCGTGCCGATCCATCTCCTCGGTTTTTCCGGCGTGCGGCAGGACGTCTGGCGGGTCTACGACGTGCACGACTGGAGCTGGGAGCAGACCGTGCTGAAGCTTCTAGCCGGCCGCGGCATCATCGTCGAGAACCGCGCCGGCGGCAGCGGGGCATGGCCGATCGACGCGCTCGTCGCGCAGTTTCCCCAGTTCGATCGTCAGAGCGTCGAATCGATGGCGATCGAGGTGCTGTCGGCGCGCCTCTCGGCGGCCAACCGGTCGATCGACCAGCTGTTCTCGACGGTGAAGCTGCAGATCGCGCTCAGCAAGCTTCTGCGCTCGCTGCGGCCGAAGTCGCGCAAGGTGCGGGCTCGCGAGAAGCTGAAGAAACGGATCGACGCCCAAAACACCGGATGACCATTGCCAACGTCCATGCAGGCTTGCTAGATGCCTGCCGCGTGCACAGGGGTATAGCTCAGTTGGTAGAGCGGCGGTCTCCAAAACCGCAGGTCGCAGGTTCGAGCCCTGCTGCCCCTGCCACGCCGCATCCGGTGGATTAGACCCGGGACAGGACTTGTGAATCGGGTCCCGTACGGTTATGTAATCCATTCCGACAGACAGACACACGGCGCGTCGGGCTGGTAAGCAGCCCCGTACGCGCCTTATGCCATGGGCGCAGATGGCCGCGAAAACCACCCCCTTCACCTTCCTGCAGCAGGTGCGCTCGGAAGTCGCCAAGGTGACTTGGCCGACCCGGCGGGAGACCATGATCTCGACGCTCATGGTCATCGTGATGGTCGCCTTCGCGTCCGTCTTCTTCTTCGTGGCGGATCAGGTCCTCGGCTATCTCGTCGGTCTGATCATGAGTGCCGGTCAGTGAGCCGGGGGGATTTGACGTTAGATGACGCCTCGTTGGTATATCGTTCACGCGTATTCGAATTTCGAGAAGAAGGTCGCTGAATCGATCGAGGAGCAGGCGCGTCTGAAGGGTCTTTGGGATCGGTTCGAGAAGATCCTGGTCCCGACCGAGCGCGTCGTCGAGGTGCGTCGCGGGCGCAAGGTCGATTCGGAGCGCAAGTTCTTCCCGGGTTACGTGCTTGTGAAGGTGCAGCTGACTGACCAGGTGTTCTCGCTGATCAAGAACACGCCGAAGGTTACCGGGTTCCTCGGTTCGGAGAACCGCCCGGTGCCGATCTCGGAGGCCGAGGTCGATCGTATCCTCAACCAGGTGCAGGACGGGGCCGAGCGGCCGAAGCCGACGATCGCCTACGACATCGGCGAGCAGGTGCGGGTGTCCGACGGTCCCTTCGCCTCGTTCAACGGCATCGTCCAGGAAGTCGACCAGGAGCGCTCGCGCCTCAAGGTCGAGGTGTCGATCTTCGGGCGCGCGACGCCGGTGGATCTGGAATTCGGTCAGGTCGAGAAGGTCTGATCGGGAAGGGGCGGCGACCAGCCGTCCGAAGCGCGCGGGAGGGGAGGCGGCTCAGCCGGCCGTCCGATCCGGACCGCGCAACTGCAGGCCTCCTTGGGGAGGCAGGACGCCGGGCGACCGGCACACGATAAAGGCAGGCAGACATGGCTAAGAAGATTGCAGGCCAGCTGAAGCTGCAGGTGAAGGCCGGTTCGGCGACCCCGTCGCCCCCGATCGGCCCGGCCCTCGGTCAGCGCGGCATCAACATCATGGAGTTCTGCAAGGCGTTCAATGCGCAGACCCAGGAGATGGAGAAGGGGTCCCCCGTTCCGGTGGTGATCACCTACTATCAGGACAAGTCGTTCACCTTCGTGATGAAGACCGCTCCGGTCAGCTACTTCCTCAAGAAGGCGGCCGGCCTCGACAAGGGCTCCACCGCGCCCGGCAAGACGAGCGCCGGACAGGTGACGCGCGACCAGGTCCGCGACATCGCCGAGAAGAAGATGAAGGACCTCAACGCGATCGACGTCGAGGGCGCCATGAAGATGATCGAAGGCTCGGCGCGCGCCATGGGCCTGGAAGTGGTGGGCTGAGACGATGGCGAAGATTGGCAAGCGCATCACCAAGGCCCGTGAGGGTCTCGATCCGACCAAGCTCTATGCGCTCAGCGATGCCGTGTCGCTGCTCAAGGAGCGGGCGAGCGTGAAGTTCGACGAGACCGTCGAGATCGCGATGAATCTCGGGGTCGACCCGCGCCACGCCGACCAGATGGTCCGCGGCGTGGTCAACCTGCCGAACGGCACGGGCCGCACGGTCCGCGTCGCCGTGTTCGCGCGCGGCGACAAGGCCGACGAGGCGAAGGCCGCGGGCGCCGACATCGTCGGTGCCGAGGAACTCGTTGCCGAGGTTCAGGCCGGCACCATCAATTTCGACCGCGCCATCGCGACCCCCGACATGATGGGTCTCGTCGGCCGCCTCGGTAAGGTGCTCGGCCCGCGTGGCCTGATGCCGAACCCGCGCGTCGGCACGGTGACGCCGGACGTCGCGGCGGCGGTTAAGGCCTCCAAGGGCGGCGCCGTCGAGTTTCGCGTCGAGAAGGCGGGCATCGTCCACGCCGGCGTCGGCAAGGTGTCCTTCGGCGCCGAGCAGCTCGCCGAGAACATCCGCGCCTTCGCGGACGCGGTGCAGAAGGCCAAGCCCGCGGGTGCCAAGGGCACCTATGTGCAGCGCGTGGCGATCACCTCGACCATGGGCCCGGGCCTGAAGCTCGATCCGTCGAGCCTGCAGATCTCGGCCTGAGGCTTAACATTTCGGGACGGGGACCTTATATCCGCCGTCTTGTGCAAAAGGTTCCGGGCCGCTCGCGGCCCGGTTCGGCGAGGTTTCGGCCTCGTCTTTTCCTGTCCGAGATTGCAGGCGAGGGCCGTTCGCGGCGCTCATAATCGCTTGGTAAGCCTGCATGAGACGGGGCGACACCGAATTGTCCGGCCTGGCCGGAGCCTTCGGTTCGAACCTCTGAATGCCTTGTGCCGCTCGTGGTTCCCTTGAAAGGAGCCCGGACGCCGAGGGGACAGGATCTCTGAAGCGTCGTCCGTTCGCGGACGGCAAAAGGCAACCGGCGGTCGCCCACCCGGGCACCGCCAACTGGAGAGAGGCAGTGGACAGAGCGGAAAAGCGCGAATTCGTCACGACCCTCCACGAGACCTTCAAGGTCTCGGGATCGATCGTGGTGGCCCACTATGCCGGTCTCACCGTGGCTCAGCTCAACGACCTCCGGTCGAAGATGCGCGCCTCGGGGGCAACCGTCAAAGTCGCGAAGAACCGCCTCGCCAAAATCGCTCTTCAAGGCACCGACGCCGAACCGATCGCTGACCTGTTCACGGGTCAGACGCTGGTCGCTTATGCGACCGACCCGATCGCGGCGCCGAAGGTGGCCAACGACTACGCCAAGGGCAACGACAAGCTCGTGATCCTCGGCGGCGCCATGGGCACCACCGCTCTCGATGCGGAAGGCGTGAAGGCTCTGGCCTCCATGCCGTCGCTGGACGAACTGCGCGCCAAGCTGGTCGGCATGATCAACACGCCGGCCACGCGGATCGCGGGCGTCCTCCAGGCGCCTGCGGGTCAGCTCGCACGCGTCTTCGGAGCCTATGCCAAGAAGGACGAAGCGGCCTGAGGCATTTCCTCGCTGCTCAAAACCAACTGAAACGTTCGAACCTGAAGGAACATCACAATGGCTGATCTCGCCAAGATCGTTGAAGACCTGTCGGCGCTGACCGTCCTCGAGGCGGCCGAGCTGTCGAAGATGCTGGAAGAGAAGTGGGGCGTCTCTGCCGCCGCTCCGGTCGCCGTGGCGGCCGCCGGTGGCGCTGCAGGCGCTGCTGCTCCGGCCGAGGAAGAGAAGACCGAGTTCGACGTGATCCTCGCCGACGCCGGCGCTCAGAAGATCAACGTCATCAAGGAAGTCCGCGCCATCACCGGTCTCGGCCTCAAGGAAGCCAAGGACCTGGTCGACGGTGCGCCGAAGCCGGTCAAGGAAGGCATCTCCAAGGACGATGCGCAGAAGATCAAGGACCAGCTCGAGAAGGCTGGCGCCAAGGTCGAAGTCAAGTAAGCAGGGCCTGCGGGCGCTGCGAGCGACGAACTGGACGAGCGGGACGGCCGAGCGCCGTTCCGCTTTCCGTGCTCCGAACGGAGCGTCGAGGTGAAGGATGTGCCCGCGCCGACGTGCGCGTGTTCCGACTGCCCGAGGGCGGTCTGAAGACGCGGGCTGGCCGGTGGCCCTTCGGAAAGTCTGCCGCCGCATCCCGGAAGGGTGCGGTCGGTGCTCCCCGAGCGAGGGGAGAATGTGTGTGAAGCCCTTTCGCGGTCAAGGGCGCTGTTCGAGAGCAAGGAGCGACGATGTCTCAGACGACGACGTTTTCGGGTCGTAGGCGGGTGCGCAAATTCTTCGGGTCGATTCCCGAAGTCGCTGAGATGCCCAACCTGATCGAGGTCCAGAAGGCCTCCTACGATCAGTTCCTGATGGTCGACGAGCCGAAGGGTGGCCGGCCGGACGAGGGCCTACAGGCGGTCTTCCGGTCGGTGTTTCCGATCACCGACTTCTCCGGTCAGTCGATGCTGGAGTTCGTCAAGTACGAGTTCGAGGCGCCGAAGTTCGACGTCGACGAGTGCCGGCAGCGCGACCTGACCTTCGCTGCGCCGCTCAAGGTGACGCTGCGCCTGATCGTGTTCGATATCGACGAGGACACCGGCTCCAAGTCCGTCAAGGACATCAAGGAGCAGGACGTCTACATGGGCGACATGCCGCTGATGACGTCGAACGGCACGTTCATCGTCAACGGCACCGAGCGCGTGATCGTTTCGCAGATGCACCGCTCGCCGGGCGTCTTCTTCGATCACGACAAGGGCAAGTCCCACTCGTCCGGCAAGCTGCTTTTCGCCGCGCGCGTCATCCCCTATCGCGGCTCGTGGCTCGACATCGAGTTCGATCCGAAGGACATCGTGCACGCCCGTATCGACCGGCGCCGCAAGATCCCCGTGACCTCGCTCCTGATGGCGCTCGGCATGGACGGCGAGGAGATCCTGTCGACCTTCTACAACGTCATCCAGTTCCAGAAGGACAAGGACGGCTGGCGCGTTCCGTTCTCGGTCGAGCGCGTGCGCGGCCAGAACGCCACGGTCGACCTCGTCGACGCCGACAGCGGTGAAGTGCTGGCCGAGGCGGGCAAGAAGATCACCGCCCGCCAGGCCCGCCAGCTGAAGGACAAGGGCGTCAAGGCGCTGCGCGCCACCGAGGAGGACCTCTACGGCAACTACCTCGCCGAGGACATCGTCAACGTTCAGACGGGCGAGGTCTATCTCGAGGCCGGCGACGAGATCGACGAGAAGACCCTCAAGGTCCTCATCGATGCGGGTTACGACGAGATCTCCGTGCTCGACATCGACCACGTCACGGTCGGCGGCTACATCCGCAACTCGCTCGCGGTCGACAAGAACGAGAGCCGGCAGGACGCGCTGTTCGACATCTACCGGGTGATGCGCCCGGGCGAGCCGCCGACGATGGAGACGGCCGAGGCGATGTTCCGCTCGCTGTTCTTCGACGCCGAGCGTTACGACCTGTCCGCCGTCGGCCGCGTGAAGATGAACATGCGCCTCGACGTCAAGGCCGAGGACACCGTGCGCGTGCTGCGCAAGGAAGACATCATCGCGGTGGTCAAGACGCTGGTCGACCTGCGCGACGGCAAGGGCGAGATCGACGACATCGACAATCTCGGCAACCGCCGCGTCCGCTCGGTGGGCGAGCTGATGGAGAACCAGTACCGCCTGGGCCTCCTGCGCATGGAGCGCGCCATCAAGGAGCGCATGTCGTCGGTCGAGATCGACACCGTGATGCCGCAGGACCTGATCAACGCCAAGCCGGCGGCGGCGGCCGTGCGCGAGTTCTTCGGTTCCTCGCAGCTGTCGCAGTTCATGGATCAGACCAACCCGCTGTCGGAGATCACCCACAAGCGGCGTCTGTCGGCGCTCGGACCGGGCGGACTGACGCGCGAGCGCGCCGGCTTCGAGGTGCGCGACGTGCACCCGACGCATTACGGCCGGATCTGCCCGATCGAGACGCCGGAAGGCCCGAACATCGGTCTGATCAATTCGTTGGCGACGTTCGCTCGCGTGAACAAGTACGGCTTCATCGAAAGCCCGTACCGGCGCGTGGTGGACGGCAAGGTGACGAGCGAGGTCGTCTATCTCTCGGCGATGGAGGAGGCCAAGCACTACGTCGCGCAGGCCAACGCCATCCTGACCGAGGAGAACACGTTCCAGAACGAGTTCGTGGTCTGCCGTCACGCCGGCGACGTCTTCATGACCCCGCGCGAGAACGTCGACCTGATGGACGTGTCGCCGAAGCAGCTGGTGTCGGTCGCCGCGGCGCTGATCCCGTTCCTCGAGAACGACGACGCCAACCGCGCGCTGATGGGCTCGAACATGCAGCGCCAGGCGGTGCCGCTGGTGCGCGCCGAGGCGCCCTTCGTCGGCACCGGCATGGAGCCGGTGGTGGCGCGTGACTCCGGTGCCGCGATCGGCGCGCGCCGGACGGGCATCGTCGACCAGGTCGATGCGACCCGTATCGTCATCCGCGCGACCGAGGACGTCGAGGCCGGCAAGTCCGGCGTCGACATCTACCGGCTGATGAAGTTCCAGCGCTCGAACCAGAACACCTGCATCAACCAGCGTCCGCTGGTGGCGGTGGGCGACCGGGTGCAGAAGGGCGACATCATCGCGGACGGCCCGTCGACCGATCTCGGCGATCTCGCCCTCGGCCGCAACGTGCTCGTCGCGTTCATGCCGTGGAACGGCTACAACTACGAGGACTCGATCCTCCTCTCCGAGCGCATCGTCGCCGACGACGTCTTCACCTCGATCCACATCGAGGAGTTCGAGGTCATGGCGCGCGACACCAAGCTCGGGCCGGAGGAGATCACGCGCGACATTCCGAACGTGTCGGAAGAGGCGCTGAAGAACCTCGACGAGGCGGGCATCGTCTATATCGGTGCCGAAGTGCAGCCGGGCGATATCCTGGTCGGCAAGATCACGCCGAAGGGCGAAAGCCCGATGACGCCGGAGGAAAAGCTCCTGCGCGCCATCTTCGGCGAGAAGGCGTCCGACGTTCGCGATACGTCCATGCGCATGCCTCCCGGCGCCTACGGCACGGTCGTCGAGGTGCGCGTCTTCAACCGGCACGGCGTCGAGAAGGACGAGCGCGCCATGGCGATCGAGCGCGAGGAGATCGAGCGCCTCGCCAAGGACCGCGACGACGAGCAGGCGATCCTCGACCGCAGCGTCTACACGCGCCTGGTCGATATGCTGGACGGCAAGTCGGCGGTCGCAGGGCCGCGCGGCTACAAGAAGGGCACCGAGCTGTCGCAGGCCGCGATGGCCGAATATCCCCGCTCGCAGTGGTGGATGTTCGCCGTCGAGGACGAGAAGCTGCAGGGCGAACTCGAGGCGCTGCGCAACCAGTACGACGAGGCCAAGAAGACGCTCGAGCAGCGCTTCATGGACAAGGTCGAGAAGGTGCAGCGCGGCGACGAGCTGCCTCCGGGCGTCATGAAGCAGGTGAAGGTCTTCGTCGCTGTCAAGCGCAAGATCCAGCCGGGCGACAAGATGGCCGGGCGTCACGGCAACAAGGGTGTGGTCTCGCGCATCGTGCCGGTGGAGGACATGCCCTTCACCGAGGACGGCACGCATGTCGACATCGTGCTGAACCCGCTCGGCGTGCCGTCGCGCATGAATGTCGGGCAGATCCTCGAGACGCATCTCGGCTGGGCCTGCGCCGGCATGGGCAAGCAGATCGGGCAGATGCTGGAGGTCTACCAGCAGTCGCACGACGCCGGTAAGCTGCGCAGCGGCATCGCTGAGATCCTTGGCGACAACGACCGGAACGAGCCGGTGAAGACCTACGACGACGAGTCGGTGGTGCGTCTGGCAAAACAGATGACCAAGGGCGTGTCGATCGCGACCCCGGTCTTCGACGGCGCGGTCGAGCACGACATCGTCGAGATGCTGGAGCAGGCCGGGCTGAACGGCTCGGGGCAGGTGACGCTGTATGACGGCCGCACGGGCGACTCGTTCGATCGCCAGGTGACCGTCGGCTACATCTACATGCTGAAGCTGCACCACCTGGTGGACGACAAGATCCACGCCCGCTCGATCGGTCCGTACTCGCTCGTCACCCAGCAGCCGCTGGGCGGCAAGGCGCAGTTCGGCGGCCAGCGCTTCGGCGAGATGGAGGTCTGGGCACTCGAGGCCTACGGCGCCGCCTACACGCTGCAGGAGATGCTGACGGTGAAGTCGGACGACGTCGCCGGACGCACCAAGGTGTACGAGTCGATCGTGCGCGGCGATGATGCGTTCGAGTCGGGTATCCCGGAGAGCTTCAACGTGCTCGTCAAGGAGATGCGTTCGCTCGGCCTCGACGTCGACCTGTCTTCGGCCGAGGGGACGGCTTTGCCGGCCTCGCCGTCGGACGCCCAGCGTCTGCCGGACGCGGCGGAGTAGTCGCGTAGATCCAATGCCGCGGTACGCCCGCGGCTCCGGAGCCGGCGCCATGCGGCGTGCCGGTTCCGCTTCCGGATGATGTTGCGCCGGCCCCGCCCGGTGCGTTGGGGGCGATCCGCCCCAAGAGGAGAACGCTCATGAACCAAGAGGTCATGAATATCTTCAATCCGCAGGTGCAGGCGCAGACGTTCGACCAGATTCGAATTTCGATCGCCAGCCCGGAGAAGATCCTGTCCTGGTCCTTCGGCGAGATCAAGAAGCCGGAGACGATCAACTACCGTACGTTCAAGCCGGAGCGGGACGGCCTGTTCTGCGCGCGCATCTTCGGTCCGATCAAGGACTACGAGTGCCTGTGCGGCAAGTACAAGCGGATGAAGTACAAGGGCATCATCTGCGAGAAGTGCGGCGTCGAGGTCACCCTCTCGCGCGTGCGCCGCGAGCGCATGGGCCACATCGAGCTCGCCGCGCCCGTCGCCCACATCTGGTTCCTGAAGTCGCTGCCGAGCCGCATCGGCACGCTGCTCGACATGACGCTGAAGGACATCGAGCGCGTCCTCTATTTCGAGCACTACATCGTCACCGAGCCGGGTCTCACCTCGTTGAAGGAGCATCAGCTCCTCACCGAGGAGGAGTACATGATCGCGGTCGACGAGTTCGGCGAGGACTCCTTCACGGCCCTCATCGGCGCCGAGGCGATCCAGGAGCTCCTGTCCTCGATGGACCTGGAGAAGATCGCCGGCGACCTGCGCGAGGAGCTGGCGACGACGACCTCTGAGCTGAAGACCAAGAAGCTCATGAAGCGTCTGAAGATCGTCGAGAACTTCCTGGAGTCCGGCAACAAGCCGGAGTGGATGATCATGCGCGTCGTCCCGGTGATCCCGCCGGACCTGCGCCCGCTCGTTCCGCTCGACGGCGGCCGCTTCGCGACCTCCGACCTCAACGACCTCTACCGGCGCGTCATCAACCGCAACAACCGCCTGAAGCGGCTGATCGAGCTGCGTGCGCCCGGCATCATCATCCGCAACGAGAAGCGCATGCTTCAGGAGGCGGTGGACGCGCTGTTCGACAACGGCCGTCGCGGCCGCGTCATCACGGGCGCCAACAAGCGTCCGCTGAAGTCGCTGTCCGACATGCTGAAGGGCAAGCAGGGCCGCTTCCGCCAGAACCTCCTCGGCAAGCGCGTCGACTACTCCGGCCGCTCGGTCATCGTGACCGGTCCGGAGCTCAAGCTGCATCAGTGCGGCCTGCCGAAGAAGATGGCGCTCGAGCTGTTCAAGCCGTTCATCTACGCGCGGCTCGACGCCAAGGGCTATTCGTCCACGGTGAAGCAGGCGAAGAAGCTCGTCGAGAAGGAGCGCCCGGAGGTCTGGGACATTCTCGACGAGGTGATCCGTGAGCATCCGGTTCTCTTGAACCGCGCTCCGACGCTGCACCGCCTCGGCATCCAGGCCTTCGAGCCGGTGCTGATCGAGGGCAAGGCGATCCAGCTGCACCCGCTGGTCTGCACCGCCTTCAACGCGGACTTCGACGGCGACCAGATGGCGGTGCACGTGCCGCTGTCGATCGAGGCGCAGCTCGAGGCGCGCGTCCTGATGATGTCGACCAACAACATCCTGCATCCGGCGAACGGCCAGCCGATCATCGTGCCGTCGCAGGACATGGTGCTCGGGCTCTACTACCTCTCGATCATGAACGAGAACGAGCCGGGGCAGGGGATGGTGTTCTCCGACATCGGCGAGCTGGAGCACGCGCTCTACGCCCGCTCGGTGACGCTCTCGACCAAGATCAAGGGCCGCTTCCGCTCGGTGGACGCGGCGGGCAACGTCGTCTCGAAGATCTACGAGACGACGCCCGGCCGCATGCTCATCGGCGAGCTCCTGCCGAAGCACCACAACGTGCCCTTCGACATCTGCAACGAGCTGATGACGAAGAAGAACATCTCCAAGATGATCGACACGGTGTATCGCCACTGCGGTCAGAAGGAGACGGTGATCTTCTGCGACCGCATCATGCAGCTCGGCTTCAAGCACGCCTGCACCGCCGGCATCTCCTTCGGCAAGGATGACATGGTCATTCCGGAGACGAAGGCGAAGCTGATTGCGGAGACGCAGGCGCTCGCGAAGGAATACGAGCAGCAGTACAATGACGGCCTGATCACCCAGGGCGAGAAGTACAACAAGGTGGTCGATGCCTGGGCCAAGTGCACCGACAAGATCGCCGACGAGATGATGACCCGCATCCGCGCGGTCGAGTTCAAGGACGACGGCCGCCAGAAGCCGATGAACTCGATCTACATGATGTCGCACTCGGGCGCGCGTGGTTCGCCGACCCAGATGCGCCAGCTCGCGGCGATGCGCGGCCTGATGACCAAGCCGTCCGGCGAGATCATCGAGACGCCGATCATCTCCAACTTCAAGGAAGGCCTCACCGTGCTCGAGTACTTCAACTCGACTCACGGCGCCCGCAAGGGTCTGGCCGACACCGCCCTGAAGACCGCGAACTCGGGCTATCTGACGCGTCGTCTGGTCGACGTCGCGCAGGACTGCATCATCAACGAGGTCGACTGCGGCACGCAGAACGGCCTTACGATGCAGCCGATCGTGGATGCCGGCCAGGTCGTCGCGACCCTCGGCCAGCGCATCCTCGGCCGCACGGCGCTCGAGGACATCACGCACCCGGTGTCGGGCGAGATGCTGGTCAAGGCCGGCGTCACGATCGAGGAGCGGGACGTCGAGAAGGTCGAGAAGGCCGGCATCCAGTCGGTCAAGATCCGCTCGGCGCTCACCTGCGAGGTCCGCACCGGCATCTGCGCCACCTGCTACGGGCGTGACCTCGCCCGCGGCACGGCGGTCAACCAGGGCGAGGCGGTCGGCGTCATCGCGGCGCAGTCGATCGGCGAGCCGGGCACCCAGCTCACCATGCGCACCTTCCACATGGGCGGTACCGCGCAGGTGGTGGACTCGTCCTTCCTCGAGGCGTCGTACGAAGGCACGGTGCAGATCCGCAACCGCAACGTCGTGCGCGACTCCGAGGGGCGTCTCGTCGCGATGGGCCGCAACATGGCGATCCTGATCCTCGATCAGACCGGCAAGGAGCGTGCCTCGCACCGCGTCACCTACGGCTCGCGCATCTATGTGGACGACGGCGACCAGGTGCGCCGCGGCCAGCGTGTCGCCGAGTGGGATCCCTACACCCGCCCGGTGATGACCGAGCTCGACGGCACCGTGGAGTTCGAGGATCTGGTCGAGGGCATCTCGGTGACCGAGCAGACCGACGAGTCGACCGGCATCACCAAGCGTGCCGTCATCGACTGGCGGGCCAGCCCGCGCGGCGTGAACCTCAAGCCGGCGCTCGTCATCCGCAAGGACGACGGCACCATCGCCAAGCTCGCCCGCGGCTCGGACGCGCGCTACCTCCTGTCGGTGGACGCGATCCTCTCGGTCGAGCCGGGCTCCAAGGTGAAGGCGGGTGACGTCCTCTCGCGCATCCCGATGGAGAGCGCCAAGACCAAGGACATCACCGGCGGTCTGCCACGCGTGGCGGAGCTGTTCGAGGCCCGTCGTCCGAAAGACAACGCGGTGATTGCCGAGATCGGCGGCACCGTGCGGTTCGGACGCGACTACAAGAACAAGCGCCGCATCGTGATCGAGCCGCACGAGGATGGCGTGGAGCCGGTCGAGTACCTGATCCCGAAGGGCAAGCCGTTCCACCTCCAGGAAGGCGACATCATCGAGAAGGGCGACTACATCCTCGACGGCAACCCGGCGCCGCACGACATCCTGGCGATCCGCGGCGTGGAGGCTCTCGCGAGCTACCTCGTCAACGAGATCCAGGAGGTCTACCGGTTGCAGGGCGTGATGATCAACGACAAGCACATCGAGGTGATCGTTCGCCAGATGCTGCAGAAGGTCGAGATCACCGAGTCCGGCGACTCCGGCTACATCCCGGGCGACCACGTCGACCGGATCGAGCTGGCGGAGCTGAACGAGAAGCTGCAGGAGGACGGCAAGAAGCCGGCCTACGGCAACCCGGTGCTCCTCGGCATCACCAAGGCCTCGCTGCAGACGCCGTCCTTCATCTCGGCGGCCTCCTTCCAGGAGACCACCCGCGTCCTCACCGAGGCGGCGGTCGCCGGCAAGGTCGACACGCTGCAGGGCCTGAAGGAGAACGTCATCGTCGGCCGGCTCATCCCGGCGGGCACGGGCGGCATGATGACCCAGATCCGGCGGATCGCGACCTCGCGCGACGAGCTGATCCTGGAGGATCGGCGCAAGGCCTCCAATGCGGCCGAGGCCGACCGGATGCTGACCTCGCTGAACGACGCCGCCGAGTAATCCGGCGCCGTTTCGACCGAGAACTGAAGGGCCGCCTCCGGGCGGCCTTTCGCGTTGTTAAGCAAGCGCCGGCGGCGTACGGCGCGGCCGACGCAGCGGGGTTGACGGGTGTCGCCACAATCGTTAAGTAGCGCACCAACCGAGCCGATGTGAGGCCGACTCGTCCCAAGGACGCCGCGTCCGGGATCCAGCGCTTCAAACAAGGTTCAGTTCAAACGAGACGAAACATTGCTGGAGCACGACCGTCTGGCGGTCCTCTGCAGGGTTCCGGGCAGTCCGCGTCGAACGCGGATCCAGTGCTCGGTTTTTCGCGTATGCCAACAGGCCTGCGCGGCGGCACTGTTTCGTTTCGGAATTGAATTTGAAACGTGAAGGAAGGTTGGATGCCGACCATCAACCAGCTGATCCGGAAGCCGCGCACTCGCCCGAGCGAGCGCAACACGGTTCCGGCGCTCGAGGCGAACCCGCAGAAGCGCGGCGTCTGCACCCGCGTCTATACGACGACCCCGAAGAAGCCGAACTCGGCGCTCCGCAAGGTCGCCAAGGTCCGTCTCGTCAACGGCTACGAGGTCATCGGCTACATCCCGGGCGAGGGGCATAACCTTCAGGAGCACTCCGTGGTGATGATCCGCGGCGGTCGCGTGAAGGACCTTCCCGGCGTGCGCTACCACATCATCCGCGGCGTTCTGGACACCCAGGGCGTGAAGGACCGCAAGCAGCGCCGTTCGAAGTACGGCGCCAAGCGTCCGAAGTAAGCCAGTCCGTCGTCGATCTGAGAGACTAACGAATGTCCCGTCGCCACAGTGCCGAGAAGCGCGAGATCAACCCGGACCCGAAGTTCGGCGATCTCGTCGTCACCAAGTTCATGAACGCCGTCATGTATGACGGCAAGAAGTCGGTCGCCGAGCGCATCGTCTACGGCGCGTTCGACGCCGTCGAGGGAAAGACCCGGCAGGACGCAATCGCGATCTTCCACCAGGCGCTGGACAACATCGCCCCGCACGTCGAGGTCCGCTCGCGTCGCGTCGGCGGTGCGACCTATCAGGTTCCGGTCGACGTGCGTCCGGAGCGCCGTCAGGCGCTGGCGATCCGCTGGCTGATCACCGCCGCGCGCAACCGCAACGAGACCACCATGGTCGATCGCCTGTCGGGCGAGCTGATGGATGCCGCCAACAATCGCGGCACTGCCGTCAAGAAGCGCGAAGACACGCACCGGATGGCCGAGGCCAACCGCGCCTTCTCGCACTACCGCTGGTAATCGACACTTCTTATCGAAAGGCCCATTCCATGGCCCGCGAATACAAGATCGAAGACTACCGCAATTTCGGCATCATGGCCCACATCGACGCGGGCAAGACGACGACCACCGAGCGGATCCTCTTCTACACCGGCAAGTCGCACAAGATCGGCGAAGTCCACGACGGCGCCGCGACCATGGACTGGATGGAGCAGGAGCAGGAGCGCGGCATCACGATCACGTCGGCCGCGACGACCACGTTCTGGCAGGGCCGTGACGGCAAGAAGCGCCGCTTCAACATCATCGACACCCCCGGGCACGTGGACTTCACCATTGAGGTGGAGCGTTCGCTGCGCGTCCTCGACGGCGCGATCGCGCTCCTCGACGCCAATGCCGGCGTCGAGCCGCAGACCGAGACCGTCTGGCGCCAGGCCGACAAGTACCGCGTGCCGCGGATGATCTTCGTCAACAAGATGGACAAGATCGGTGCGGACTTCTTCCGCTGCGTCGAGATGATCAAGTCGCGCCTCGGTGCGCGCCCGGTCGTCGTGCAGCTGCCGATCGGCGCGGAGAGTGAGCTCAAGGGCGTCATCGACCTCATCGAGATGAAGGCGCTCGTCTGGCGCGACGAGACCCTCGGCGCCCAGTGGGACGTGCTCGAGATCCCCGAGGATCTGAAGGCCCAGGCCGAAGAGTACCGCGAGATGATGATCGAGGCCGCCGTCGAGATCGACGAAGGCGCGACGGAGCGGTACCTCGAAGGCCAGATGCCGGACAACGAGGAGCTTCGCCGGCTGATCCGCAAGGGCACCTGCGACGTCTGGTTCACCCCGGTCCTCTGCGGTTCGGCGTTCAAGAACAAGGGCGTGCAGCCGCTTCTTGATGCGGTTGTCGACTTCCTGCCGTCGCCGGTCGAGGTCCACGCCATCAAGGGCATCGATCCGAAGACGGAAGCCGAGGTCGTGCGCAAGTCCTCCGACGAGGAGCCGCTCTCGATGCTGGCGTTCAAGATCATGAACGACCCGTTCGTCGGCTCGCTGACCTTCGCGCGCATCTACTCCGGCGTTCTGACCAAGGGCACGTCGCTCCAGAACACCGTCAAGGAGAAGAAGGAGCGCATCGGCCGCATGCTGCAGATGCACTCCAACTCGCGTGAGGACATCGAAGAGGCGTTCGCCGGCGACATCGTCGCACTGGCGGGCCTGAAGGACACGACCACCGGCGACACGCTCTGCGATCCGCTGAAGCCGGTGATCCTGGAGCGCATGGAGTTTCCTGATCCGGTCATCGAGATCGCGATCGAGCCGAAGACCAAGGCCGACCAGGAGAAGATGGGCCTCGCGCTCAATCGGCTTGCGGCGGAGGATCCGTCCTTCCGCGTCAAAACGGATGAGGAGAGCGGCCAGACGATCATCGCCGGCATGGGCGAGCTTCATCTCGACATTCTCGTCGACCGGATGAAGCGCGAGTTCAAGGTCGAGGCGAATGTCGGTGCGCCGCAGGTGGCCTACCGCGAGACGATCACCCGCCGTGCCGAGGTGGACTATACCCACAAGAAGCAGACCGGCGGTACGGGCCAGTTCGCGCGCGTCAAGATGACCTTCGAGCCGGCCGAGATCGGCGCGGGCTTCACCTTCGAGTCGAAGATCGTCGGCGGTTCGGTGCCGAAGGAGTACGTTCCGGGCGTCGAGAAGGGCATCAAGTCGGTGATGGGCGCTGGCCCGCTGGCCGGCTTCCCGATGGTCGACATCAAGGCGGAGCTCATCGACGGCGCCTTCCACGACGTCGACTCGTCGGTCCTCGCCTTCGAGATCGCCTCGCGTGCCGGTTTCCGTGAAGCCATCCAGAAGGCTGGCCCGCGGCTGCTGGAGCCGGTGATGAAGGTCGAGGTGGTGACGCCGGAAGACTATGTCGGCGACGTCATCGGCGACCTCAACTCGCGGCGCGGCCAGATCCAGGGCACCGAGCCTCGTGGCATCGCCCAGGTGGTGAATGCGATGGTGCCGCTGGCCAACATGTTCGGCTACGTCAACACGCTCCGCTCGATGACGCAGGGGCGTGCCCAGTACACGATGCTGTTCGACCACTATGAGCAGGTGCCGAACCAGGTCGCGGAAGAGATCCAGAAAAAGTTCGCGTAACGCCCGCTCCTCGAGCGAAGCAACGGGACCTGTTGCGGTTCCTACAAGAGATGGAGTGCCACAATGGCGAAGAGTAAATTCGAGCGCACGAAGCCGCATGTGAACATCGGCACGATCGGGCACGTCGACCACGGGAAGACGTCGCTGACGGCGGCGATCACGAAGTACTTCGGCGAGTTCCGGGCGTATGACCAGATCGACGCGGCGCCGGAGGAGAAGGCGCGCGGCATCACGATCTCGACGGCGCACGTGGAGTACGAGACGGAGGCGCGGCACTACGCGCACGTCGATTGCCCCGGGCATGCGGACTACGTGAAGAACATGATCACGGGCGCGGCGCAGATGGACGGCGCGATCCTGGTGTGCTCGGCGGCGGACGGCCCGATGCCGCAGACGCGCGAGCACATCCTGCTGGCGCGCCAGGTGGGCGTTCCGGCGATCGTGGTGTTCCTGAACAAGGTGGACCAGGTCGACGACGCGGAGCTTCTGGAGCTGGTCGAGCTCGAGGTTCGCGAGCTCTTGTCGAGCTACGAGTTCCCGGGCGACGACATTCCGATCGTGAAGGGTTCGGCGCTGGCGGCGCTCGAGGACTCCAACAAGGAGATCGGCGAGGACGCGGTGCGGGCTCTGATGAAGGAGGTCGACGCCTACATCCCGACGCCGGAGCGTCCGGTCGACCAGCCGTTCCTGATGCCGATCGAGGACGTGTTCTCGATCTCGGGCCGCGGCACGGTGGTGACGGGTCGCGTCGAGCGCGGCATCGTGAAGGTGGGCGAGACGGTCGAGATCGTCGGCATCCGCCCGACGACGTCGACGACGGTGACGGGCGTCGAGATGTTCCGCAAGCTGCTCGACCAGGGCCAGGCGGGCGACAACATCGGCGCGCTCCTGCGCGGCGTGGACCGCGAGGGCGTGGAGCGCGGCCAGATCCTGTGCAAGCCGGGTTCGGTGACGCCGCACACCAAGTTCAAGGCCGAGGCCTACATCCTGACCAAGGAAGAGGGCGGCCGGCACACGCCGTTCTTCACCAACTACCGTCCGCAGTTCTACTTCCGCACGACGGACGTGACGGGTGTGGTGACGCTGCCGGAAGGCACGGAGATGGTGATGCCGGGCGACAACGTGACGATGGACGTGACGCTGATCGTGCCGATCGCGATGGAAGAGAAGCTGCGCTTCGCCATCCGCGAGGGCGGCCG
>NZ_JANIFJ010000010.1 GCF_024519155.1 Mangrovibrevibacter kandeliae
CCTCGAGCGGCCACCAGCAGCAGGCGCGCCGCGCCGCGAGCCGGCCGAGCGCCGCGCGTCCGGCGGCTCGTGCCGCCGCGCCGCGCCCGGTGGCGCAGCTGAAGACGGTCGGCACCGGCGGCGCCGCACCGAAGGTCGCTGCCTCCGAGGATGGCTGGGAGGAGTTCTGAGCCAGCCGGCAGCCGGCGGACGACCTCCGGTCGTCCCGCACTGCAGGACGTGTCACGAACGCCGGGTCCGAGCCGCATGCTCGGTCCCGGCGTTCGCGTTTGAACAAGAACGCTCACCGGTTCGGCCGACAGGCCCCGCGAGCAGGCGAGCGGCTCGCCGCTATTGGCTCGCCCAGAGAATGCGGGCGATCCACTCGATCTCGTCGACCCGGAACTGGCGGTCCGGGTAGGCCGGATTGAGCGAGGCGAGGTCGATGGTGCGCGCGGTGCGGCGCTGCAGGACCTTGGCCATCACCTCGCCGGCGCGGGTGCGCACGACCACACGGTCGCCCCGCCGCACGGCCGCACTCGGCGAGACGATGATGACGTCGCCGTCGCGATAGAGGGGCATCATCGACTCCCCCGAAACCTCGAGCGCGTAGACGGGTTCGTCCGCGGACGGGGAGGGCAGCGCGATCTCGTCCCAGCCCTGACCGGCGGGGAAGCCGGCGTCGTCGAAAAAGCCGCCGCCGCCTGCCTCCGCGAAGCCGAGCAGCGGCACGCCGAGAGCCGGCACCGTTGGCGACTTGCCGACACCGCTCGCAGCACCGCCGGTGACGAAGCCGGTGAACTCCTCGACGCTGGTCCCCGTCGCCTGCATGACCTTGGCGATCGATTCCGTCGACGGCCAGCGGGGGCGCCCGTCGCCGGCCAGCCGCTTCGACTTGTTGAACGTGGTCGGATCGAGCCCGGCCCGGCGCGCGAGACCCGAGGGCGTCATCTTGTGACGCGCCGCAATGGCATCGATCGCGGCCCAGACCCGTTCGTGGGAGAACATCGGCACACTCGGTCGTGCGGGTGGAAGGAATTAAGTCCTTTGAGAGTTCGCTTCTAGGACAGGGCCGGGCGCGAGTCCAGCATGCGCCCGGCCGTCGGGTCGTCGATCCTCGAGCCTCTCGGAACCTTGACGAAAACATGTCATTGTCGGGAAACGCCGGGAGTGCGGCGTCTGCAACCGACGGAGCTCCATGAGTCTCAGATTCGCGCCGAATTCGACGGAGGAGACGCGGCGGCGGGCGAGCGAGCCGGGGCGCGGCCGCGACGCGGCGCTCCCGTCGCAGATTCCGTGGAAGGGCTGGAAGGACATCCTCTACCGGATCTACCTGTCCTTCTTCGAGGATCGGGTGATGCTGATCGCGGCCGGCGCGACCTTCTATCTCCTCCTGGCGCTGTTTCCCGCCCTTGCCGTCTTCGTGTCGCTCTACGGCTTCGTCTCGGATCCCGTCACCATCCGCGACCATATCGCCTTCATCGGCCAGTTCCTGCCGCCGGCCGGCACTGAACTCCTGCAGGGCCAGCTCGAGACGCTGACCAGCCAGGACCCGGCGTCTCTCTCGCTCGGCTTCCTCACCGGCCTCCTGTTCTCGCTGTGGAGCGCCAACAACGGCATCAAGACGCTGTTCGAGGCGATGAACGTCGCCTATGGCGAGCAGGAGGAGCGCAGCTTTCTCAAGCTCAACGCCGTCGCCTTCTGCTTCACGCTGGGAGCGGTCCTGCTCGGCATCTTCATGATCGCCATCATCGGCGTCGTGCCGATCGTGATGAACCTGCTCGGGCTGCAGAGTCTGACCGACTGGCTGATCGCCGCGATGCGCTGGCCGGTCGCCTTCGCCCTGATCGTCGGCGCCATCGCCTTCGTCTACCGCTTCGGCCCGAGCCGCAACCGGGCGCGGTGGAGCTGGGTGATCCTCGGCGCGATCATGACGACGCTGGTCTGGCTGGTCGTGTCGGCCGGCTTCACCTGGTATCTCGGCAATTTCGCCAACTACAACGCGACCTATGGCTCCCTGGGCGCGGTGGTCGGCTTCATGATGTGGGTGTGGATCTCGTCGCTGATCTTCATCATCGGCGCCGAGGTGAACGCCGAGATGGAGCACCAGACCGCGCTCGACACCACGGACGCGCCGGAAAAGCCCCTCGGCGCGCGGGGGGCGAGGGTCGCCGACACGATCGGGCGCAACTCGTCGCGGCGCAAGTCCTGAGCGGCAGCGTCAACGGCTCTGCGTCGTCGCGGCCGCTGCGGCGCCGGTCTCAGACGTCGGCTTCCGCCATCCGCCGCCGGATGTGGTCTACCGTCACCTCCATCGCCTGAAGCGAGGCCTCAATCTCGGCCTGCTGGTCGCGCAGCACCTGCTGCTGCTCCTCGAAGCGCTCGAGCGCGACGTCGAGTGCGATCCGCTTGCCGTTCGGCTGGTGGTAGACCTCGATCAGCTGCTTGGCCTCGGTGAGCGAGAAGCCGAGCGTCTTGGCGAGGAGAATGAGGCGCAGCCGCGCCCGGTCGGCGCGCGAATACAGCCGCGTGGTGCCGCGGCGCTCGGGCTTGAGGAGCCCGCGATCCTCGTAGAAGCGCAGCGTGCGCAGCGTCACGCCGAACTCCTTCGCGAGGTCGCCGATCCTGAAGACCGCCTGCTCCGGCTCCGGGTCCTCGCGCAGGCCGAGCAGGAAGTCGACGTCCAGCGTCAAGGCAGCGCTCGAATCCTCGATACGGTCGAGTTGGGTCATCCCATCAGCTCCGTTCTTCTTATTTTTGGCGAACTGCGGTGATGTCGGGGAGGGGCAGGACCGCCGCGCCGCAATATCGAGATGAGCGCGCCGCTTACAAGACGCCGCGCCGCTTCGCAATCCAGCCTCGCTCCGTCTTGCCTTACTAAATCCTGAACGAGACACGTGCTCGTTAACCATCCGTTTGCAACTGCGGGACGAGTGTCGTGACCAGATGACCCACAACGGGCGGGTCGCCCAGAAGCTCCGAGGACCGCGCTTATGGCCCCTTCAGCCAAGACTTCCCAGCAGTTTTGGACCGAGCCGGGACGCGAGACCGAGACCTCCTCGCTGTCCACGCTCAGCCGGACGCTGGAGGATCTCGAGGCGAGGCTGGCCTTGCTGTCGCCGCAACGCCGGGCGCGGCAAGATGCCGCCCTGGCGCCCGCCGCAGCCTCAGTCCGTCATGATCCGTCTGCCGCCCTGCGGGAGCGGGACGGCGCTCTCGGTTCGAGCGCGTCGCCGCTGACCATGACGCCGCGCCAGCCGGCCTATCCGGAGGACATGACGGCCTTGCCGCGCGGCGCCGAAGCGGCGCGCGAGCGGCCGCAGCCGGCGGCCGAGGCCGAGCGCCAGGAGGCGCTCGACCGTCGCTTCCGTGAGCTCGCGCGAGAGCTCCAGGAGCTCACCGCCACCGGATCCGGCTATTCGGTCGTCGCGTCGGTCTCGGAGGAGCTGCAGCGGCTCCGTGCCGAGCTGTCCGGCGAGCTGTCGCAGCGCTTCGAGCCGAACTTCCGCGCCATGCGCGAGATGCTGGCCGACCTGCGCGAGATGATCGGCAGCCGGGAAAGTGCGCAGGTGATCTCGCAGGAGATCCACCGCGTCAGCGAGACGCTCGAACGCCTGGCGCAGGATGGTGCCGAGGGTTCGACGCTCGCCGCACTGCGGTCCGAGCTCACCGAGATGCGCGATCTCCTGGCTCGCACCGCCCGCGAGGAAAGCCTCGACGTGGTGGGCCGCCGCTGGGACGAGATCGAGCATCGTCTGGCCGACCAGGCGCAGCGCAGCAGCGAGGCCGACCACGACATCAAGCGCGAGCTGGTGCGCCTGCGCGATTCGCTGCAGTCGCTGGCGAGCGAGGATCAGGTCCGGGCCGTCGAGCAGCGCTGGGCGGAGTTCGAGACGCGCTACCTCGACGGCGAGCCCGCCGGCGGCGGCGAGGGCCTGTCGCGCATGCTCACCGGCGAGTTCGAGATGCTGCGCGGCAAGCTGGAGGAACTGGCCGGCCACCAGGCTCGACTGGTGGCCGACGAGCGCTGGGGTGCGCTCGGCGACACGTTCGCCTCCAAGGACATCGAGGCGTCCATCCGCGAGCTTTCGGGGCGTATGGAGCAGATCGAAGCCTCGCTCGTCCGGCTGCCCGAGGCGCTGCCGCTGGCGCAGCTGGAGGAGCGCATCCATGCGCTCGCGCTCGGCATCGATGCCCTGGCGCGCGAGCAGCCGCAGGTGGCCGACGACGAGCAGCTCGGCATCATCGACGACCGGCTCGACGAAATCTCGCGGGCGATCGTGGCCCTGTCGCTGCAGGCGCCGGCCTTCGACATGGCGCCGATCGAACGGATCGAGGCGCGCATCGCGGCGCTGACGGCGCGGGTCGACAAGATCACCGACGAAGGCGAGCTCGACACCGTGTCGCAGCGCGTGGCCGTCCTGGCCTCCCGGTTCGAGGCCTTGGCCGACGCGCCGGGTGCGGAAGAGCTGACCCAGCGGCTGCAGGCCTTCACCGACCGGCTCGAAGGCTTCATCGGCGAGAACGAGGCGGGCGTTCAGCCGGACGTCGCGGCGATCGAGGCCCGGCTCTCGGCGCTTGCCGCCCGGCTGGAGGCCGCCGTCTCGCCGCAGGTCGACAGCTCCATCGTCGAGGCGCTGGAGGCACAGATTGCCCGGCTGTCGCAGCAGCTCGGCGGCATGCCCGTCGCCGGTCCGCAGGACATCGATCCCGAATTCGAGCAGCGCCTGATCGCCATCGAGCAGAAGCTGGACGAAAGTCGCGACGGCATGCTCGCCTCGGCGCGGGCGGCGGCCGACGAGGCCGTCGCACGCATGCTCGAGCATGGCGACCGCCGCGAGAGCGAGCACGTCGCGCGTCTGTCGGACGACCTGCGCGCGCTGGAGCGCCTCGCCCGGGAAACCGACGATCGGGCCAATGACGTGTTCGAGGCCGTCCACTCGACGCTCCTGAAGATCGTCGAGCGGCTCGACCTCATCGAGGACGAACTGGGCGCGCAGGCCCGTGTCGAGTTCGAGGCCGCAGCGGCGGAAGACGAGGCGCTGGAGCGGGCGCGCGTCGAGATGCCCGCCTATGCCGGTCGCGATGCCGGGCCGGCCGAAGCCGCAGGCCTCGACCTCCTGGAGCGCCCGGAGACCGTCAAGGACGGTCAGGGGCCGAGCGTGAGGGCGCTTGGGCTTGAGCAGGTCGAGGCGCCGTCGCTCGACGTCGCCGACATTCTCGACCTCAACGAGGCGAACCAGCCGCTCGAACCCGGCTCCGGCGCGCCCAACGTCGCCGCGCTCCTGGAGCGGGTGCGAGCGGAGCGCCAGGGCGAGCCGCAGCCGGCCGGCAAGGCCGACTTCATCGCCGCCGCCCGCCGCGCCGCATTGGCCGCAGCGGCCGAGGCGCAGTCGCTGCGCACCGATCCGCAAGAGCCCGAACCGCGCAGCGGCCGGAGCCTCTCGGAGCGTCTCTCGCACCGCCGCAAGCCGATCCTGATGGCGGTCGGCGCAGTTCTGCTGGCGCTGATGGCGCTGCCGATGGGTCGCGCCTTCCTCTCCTCCTCGCCCGAAGAGGGCACGGCCGATCTCGGCACGGTCTCCGGCGAGGACACGAGCACGCCGCAGATGCCGGCGCCGGCCGACATCCCGTCGATCACCGCGGCCGAAGCGCCCGAGGCGGATGCGCCCGCTGCAGTGGCGGACCTGCCTGCGCCTCCCTTCGTCCCGACCATCCCGACCGATCAGGTGGCCCCGGCTGGCGCCGATGCCGGAGAGCCCACCGAGGACGCGCCACAGCCGGCCGCGACGGCGCCGGCGGCCGTCCCGCCTGCAGCCGCGGCCGCCCCTGCGGCGGCCTCGGACCCCGCAGCGCCGGACGGCCCGACGCTCGGCGAGGCGACCAGCCGGCTGCCGGCGAGCGTCGGCGACACGCTTCCCGCGGTCCCGGAGGGTTTTGCCAACGCCGAACTCGCGTCGGCCGCGACCTCCGGCGACCCGCGCGCGATGTTCGAGATCGGCCTGCGCCTCCTGGAAGGCCGGGGCGGCGAGCCGCGTCCGCAGGACGCCCTCCTGTGGTTCGCCCAGTCTGCCAAGCGCAGTTTCGCGCCGGCCCAGTACAGCCTCGGCGCGCAGTTCGAGAAGGGCAACGGCGTGGCCCGCGACACCGGCGCGGCGCGCGACTGGTACCTGCTCGCCGCGCGCCAGGGCAACGTCCGGGCGATGCACAACCTCGCCGTCCTCTACGCCACCGGCGTCGAGGGCGTGTCCGATCCGAAGAGCGCGGCGCAGTGGTTCGAGAGGGCTGCCGACTACGGCATGCGCGACAGCCAGTACAATCTCGGCATTCTCTATGCCCGCGGTGCGGGCGTCGACCAGAACCTGCGCCAGTCGTTCAAGTGGTTCGCGATCGTCGCCAAGGCGGGTGACACGGACGCGGCGGAGAAGCGGGACGAGATCGCCAAGTCTCTGACGCCCAGTGTCCAGAAGAGCCTGACCGCCGAAGTCGACGCCTGGCAGGCTCTGCCGCGGGTCGATCAGGCGAACTCGGTCGAGGTGCCGGCCGCGTGGGAAGACAAGCCGGATCCGACCGAGACCGGCAGTGTCGACATGAAGCGCGCGATCCGCAACATCCAGGCGATCCTGATCAAGCTCGGCTACGATGCCGGCACGCCGGACGGTGTCGTCGGCACCAAGACGACGACGGCCATCCGCGCCTTCCAGAAGGACACCGGCATGGCAAGCACCGGCACGATCGACGAGCCGCTGATCCGCGCGCTGTTGCAGCGCAAGGACGGTTGACGATTTTAGCTCGACCGCGGCCCAAGGTGGTTTGACAGGCAAAGGGGTTCAGGCCAAGACGGTCCGAGCCCCTGCCGTCGTTTCAGCGATCGAACATCCGCCGTTTCGTCTGCTCGCGCCGAGGTCGTTGCCCCGCCCGGGGCCGCCGCCGCGTACCGCGATGAACCGGTCTGTAAACTCCCGGAGCGCATAGTCTTTCGCAGTCAGTGATCCAGCAGCCATGAGCCCGGGGCCCGCGTGAGCTTCTACCTTCCCATCGCCGAGATTTCGGTCAACATCCTGGTGATCGTCGGGATGGGTGCGGCGGTCGGGTTCCTCTCGGGCATGTTCGGGGTCGGCGGCGGGTTCCTGATCACGCCACTGCTGATCTTCTACAACATCCCGCCGGCGGTCGCGGTGGCCACGGGCGCCAATCAGGTGATCGCCGCATCCTTCTCGGGCGCGCTGGCGCACTACCGCCGCGGCACGATCGACCTGAAGCTCGGGCTGATGCTGCTGATCGGCGGCGCCGTCGGCTCGGTGCTGGGCGTCTTCCTGTTCACCATCCTGCGTCGCATCGGCCAGCTCGACCTCATCGTGTCGCTGCTTTACGTCGTGTTCCTCGGCACCGTCGGCGGGCTGATGTTCGTCGAGAGCGTCAGCGCGATGCGCCGCGGCGGAGGCTCGGGCGAGGTCGGGCGGCGCTCCGGCCAGCACGGCTGGATCCACCGGCTGCCGCTGAAGATGCGCTTCCAGCGCTCCAAGCTCTACGTTTCGGTCATCCCGGTCCTCGGCATCGGCGCCTTCATCGGCATCCTCGCCTCGGTGATGGGCGTCGGCGGCGGCTTCATCATGGTGCCGGCCCTGATCTACCTGCTGCGGGTGCCGACCAGCGTGGTCGTCGGCACGTCGCTCTTCCAGATCATCTTCACCGCCGCGGTGACGACGATCCTCCAGGCCAGCACCAACTACAATGTCGACATCGTCCTCGCCTTCCTGCTGATGATCGGCGGCGTCGTCGGCGCCCAGTTCGGCGCGGACGCGGGGCGGCGGCTGCGCGGCGACCAGCTGCGGGCGCTGCTCGCCCTTCTGGTTCTGGCCGTCTGCATCCGCCTCGGCGTCGAGCTGGTGGTCTATCCCGGCGAGCTCTACTCGATCAGCCTGCCGAGCGGGGAGAGCGACTGATGCGGGCGATGGCGTTCGGCCTGCTTCTTGTCGTCGCCCTCCTCGCGGCGGGTCGGGCGGCGCTGGCGCAGTCGCCCGAGACCTTCGAGATCGGCCTGTCGACCGATTCCATCTCGATCACCTCGGACTTCGCCGGCGAGCGCCTCGTCATCTTCGGCTCGCTCGACAACGCCGACCAGAAGATCCTGCGGCAGGGCGGCTACGACATCATCGTCGTGCTGGAGGGCCCGCGCCGGCCGGCGGTCGTGCGCGAAAAGGACCGGGTGCTGGGACTGTGGATCAACCGCGGGTCGGAGAGCTTCGAGACCGCGCCCTCGTCCTACGCGCTGGCCTCGACACGGGCGCTGCGCGACATTTCGGGCTCGGGCATCCTGGAGCAGCTCGGGATCGGGATCGACAATCTGCGGCTCGGGTTCAACCGGGTGCCGGGCACCGCGAGCCCCAACCGCGACCAGTATGCCGCGGCGCTGCGCCGCCTGCGCGGCGAGGAGGGTCTCTACCGCGAGACGACGGCGGCCGTGCAGTTCGTTAGTCCCTCGCTGTTTCGCGCCGAACTCGCGTTGCCGGCGGCGCTGCCGGTCGGCCAGCATCTGGCGCGCGCCTTCCTGTTCCGCCGCGGCGAGTTCCTGCGCGAGCGCTCCGAGCCGCTGTGGGTGCGCAAGGCGGGCTTCGAGAACTGGATCTTCGAGTTCTCCAAGGACAACGGCTTCGTCTACGGCATCCTGGCCGTCGCGCTCGCGATCTTCACCGGCTGGTTCGGCCGGCTCGCCTTCAAGCGCGACTGACGCCGTCGGCCTGCCGCAACGTGTCCTTCGGGTCGCCGCCGTTCAGCCGCGGGCGAGGGCGGCGAAGCCGATGGCGAAGATCCGGCTGGTGCCGATGACGTAGGCCTTGGCCGCTTCCAGCCTGAACAGGCCATGGAAGGCGCGGTCGAGCACGTTGAGGCCACCCGTGGTGACGCCGAAGGATGGCATCACGAGGCGCGAGCCGTCGGTGGCGAAGCAGGCGCCGCGGGTCGAGCGGCCACCGCCGCTGACGCGGGCGACCGGGTGGAGGTGACCCGCGATCTCGCCGGCGCGCGGGGCCGGTGTCGGCTCGTGACGGAAGACCAGTCCGCCGACCGCGCGCTCCTGCCGGGTTTCGCCGCCGATGAGGGCCGGCGGCTCCGGATCGTGGTTGCCGGCGATCCAGGTCCAGTCGCGGCCGGCCATCAGCCGCGTCAGTGTTTCGCGGAAGGCGGCCGGCATCAGCGCCGCTCCGTGCCGGTCGTGGAACGAGTCCCCCAGGCAGATGACCTGCTTCGGCCGGTGCCGCTCCAGCGCGCTCTCGAGCAGCGCGAGCGTCATCGCCGTGTCGTAGGGCGGCAGGAGCATGCCGCGGCGCGCGAAGGCCGCGCCCTTTTCCAGATGCAGGTCCGAGACCACCAGGAGGTCGTGCTCGGGCACGACGATGACACCGGCCGGATCGCACAGCACCGCCTCGCCGTTGAGCTCGATCTCCACCGGCTCGCAGTCGACCCGCCGCAGGCGGCGAAGCATCATGGTCATGCGCGGTCTGCCGGGTCCCACCGTGATTCGTCCTTTGTTCCAATCGAATCCAAAACGTCTCTCGGCACAAGCCGTCGCCGTCGTCGCATCCCGCACCCGGCCGTAGGGAGGGCGCGCCGGCGCGTAGGAGGTCGCAGGGCGGCTCGTATCCAGAGCAGACGAGATCGAAGCGGCCCTGTGGCGAAGGCGATGCTTTCAGGGCCTGCAGCGGAGTTTCAAGCATGATGAAGCGCATGATCGTGCCGGTCGTCGGCCTCGCCGTCCTCCTCGCGGCACACGGCACAGTCCTGGCGCAGACGACGCCGATGCTCAAGCTGTTCGACCGGGCGGATGCCAATCACGACGGCCGGCTCGACAAGACCGAGATTGCCGCGGCGCGCGGGCGGCTGTTCGATCGCCTCGACCGCAACGGCGACGGCAGCCTTGATCCGGCTGAACTGCAGGCGGCGGGCCAGCGAGCCGAAGCCGCTTCCGCGCGGGTCCAGGCGGTCGCCGCTCGCCGCCTCGAGCGGCTGCAGCGCCTGGACACCGACGGCGACGGGTCGGTCTCCCGGACGGAATACATGGCGGGCCGCGCGGCCTTTGCGCGGTTGGACCGTGACGGGGACGGCGTGCTGTCGCGCCAGGAGGTGGAGGACGCAGGCACCCTGCGGCGCAAGAAGTGATACCGGATATCCTGATCTTCCTGTCCTGCTACAGCGGGAGACTGTCGAATGCCGCCCGGACGGCAACTCTGTGGCACCCACGGCGCGGCCTGCGCCTGCGCAGCGCCGGCGCCCGCAAGAGCGAGCTCGTCGAGGATCGCTGCGAGCGCACGCATGACGACCCGCAGCGTCGGATCGCATGACCGCCGTCGCCGCGGCTCGCACGTTCGAGTGGCAGGCGGTCGTCGCGATGCCGGCGGCGCGTGATGCGACGGCGACGGCGGTGAGCGAGGCGCGGGAGCCTCGCGCCGGCGCGACGGCAGGGCCACGCGATCCGGCCGGGGATGCGGCGCTTCTCGCGCGGATGGCCGCCGGCGACCAGCGGGCGCTGGCCGTCCTCGTGTCACGGCATGGCGGCGCGCTCCGGTCCTTCGCCACGCGCTTCCTCGGCAGTGCCGTCGATGCGGAGGAGGTGGTGCAGGACGTCTTCCTGCGCGCCTGGACGCATGCCGCCCGCTTCCGGCCTGATCTGGCGAGCCCGAGTACCTGGCTCTACCGGATCGCGGTGAACCGCTGCATCGACGTCAGGCGCGGCCAGGCGTTGCGTCGCTTCTTCGGCTGGGACGACGCGCTGGAGGAGGTGGCGAGCGATGCGCCCGACCCGCTGCGCGAACTGGCGGGGCGCGACGCGCTCGGCCGTGCGCGGGGCGCCATCCGGGCGCTGCCCGACCGCCAGCGCATGGCGCTCCTGCTCAGCGTCGTCACCGGGCTCGACAATGGCGAAATCGGAGCGGCGATGGCGCTGAGCCGCGGCGGTGTGGAACAGTTGCTGGTGCGGGCGCGTCGCACGCTGAGGGCCAGGCTGGACGCGGACGGCATCGAACGGGTAACGCCCGAGGACGGGCGGGAGGCATGACATGGACCGTGTGATTTTCGACGACTGCCTCCTGCGCTTCGGGCCGGACCTCGATCGATGGCCGGAGCCCCAGCGCAGCGCAGCGTATGCATTCGTCGGCGGCGATGCGGCGGCGGCGGCCCGACTCGACCGCGACGTCGCCCTCGGCGATCTCATCCGGCGTGCCAGCGCTGTCGCGCCCGGGTCGGACGCGGCGCTGGTCGGTGCGGTACTGGCCAAGGCGGCCGCGCCACGGCGGCGCGGCGCTCTTTCCACCAGCGTCATCGCGCATCTCGGCCCGCGCTTCGCGGTTCCGGCCTTTGCGGTCTTCTGCCTCCTGTTCGGCGGCGCGGGCTTTGCCATCGGCATTGCGGCGCAGAGCGAGACCAACGACGCGCTGATGAACGTCGCGGAGGGCGACTTCATGCTGATGGACGGCGGCGCCCTCGCGCTCGAACCCGGCGGGAACGGCTGAGATGCGGCGCTGGCTGATCCCCGCTCTCCTCGTCCTGTCGCTGGCCGTCAACGTCTTCACGATCGGCTTCGGCTTCGCCCGCTACTGGCCTGGACACACGCTCGCCGCGCTCGGGGCGGACGCGATCGATTCCTATCCGCGTTCGATGCGCAAGGAGCTGTGGCGCGAGGTGCGGATGAACCGCGACGAGATCCATGCCGAGCTTGCGCGGCTGAACGCAGCCCGTGCGGCCATGCGCGAGGCGATCTCGGCGACGCCCTACGACGCGGCAAGGGCTCGCGCGGCCGCCGACGACGTGCAGCGCATCACCGCCGAGATCCAGGAAAAGCTGCAGGCGCACATCCTTGCCGCGGCCGGCCGCGCGCATGGCGAGGACGTCGCGGCGCAGTAGGGGTAGGGCGCCTCATCCGAGCGCCCGCTCGATCAGCTCGGCCTCCGCCGCTTCGGCGAGCAGGTCGTCGCGCGCCTCGCCGGCAACGCTCTCCCGTCCGATCTCCAGCATGATCGGCACGGCCAGCGGCGAGACCTGATCGAGGTCCCTGTGCACGATGTGGTGCTTGATGCGGGCGAGGAGGTCGGAGACGCGCTTGACGTCGAGGAGCCCGGTCGCCGCATCCGCCCAGGTCGCCTTGAGGAGCAGGTGGTCCGGCTCGTGGACGCGCAGGACGTCGTAGATGAGGTCGGACGACACCGTCACCTGCCGCCCGGTCTTCTCCTGCCCGGGGTGGCGCTTCTCGATCAGGCCGGAGATCACGGCGCACTGGCGGAAGGAGCGCTTGAGCAGCCAGGAGTCGGACATCCAGCCTTCGAGGTCGTCGCCGAGCATGTCCTCGTCGAACAGGGCGTCGAGCGACAGGAGCCCGTTGTCGATCATCGCGCCCATGTCGCCGAGGCCCCAGATCGAGATGGCGTAGTCCGTGGCGACGAAGCCGAGCGGGCGCGCTCGGGCCCGCTCCAGCCGGCGCGTCAGGAGCATTCCGAGCGTCTGGTGCGCGATCCGGCCCTCGAAGGGATAGATCACCATGAAGAAGCGCTTGCCGTTGGGGAAGGTCTCGATCAGGAGCTCGTCCGCCTTGGGGATGACCGACTTCTTCTGCTGGATCGCCAGCCAGTCGGACACCTGGTCGGGCAGCGCCCCCCAGCGGGCCGGGTCGGCGAGCATCGCGCGCACCTCGGCTGCGAGGAAGGTCGTCAGCGGGAACTTGCCGCCGGCATAGGAGGGGATCTTGGCGTCGGCGTCGGGCGCCTTCGAGACGAAGCAGGTGTTTTCGAACAGCGTCTCGAAGCGCAGCACCTGGCCGGCGAAGAAGAAGGTGTCGCCGGGCTCCAGCGACTCCACGAAGCTCTCCTCCAGCTTGCCGAGCACCGGCCCGCCGCGCGACAGGCCGCTCCGACTCTTCCTCGACACCATCCGCACGTCCAGCATCGGCGCCTCGAGGATGGTGCCGGCATTCAGCCGGTACTGCTGGGCGATGCGGCCGTTGGCGATGCGCCAGGTGCCGTCGCTGGTCTTGCGGATCTTGGCGTACTGCTCGTAGACGCGCAGCGCGTAGCCGCCGGTCGCGACGAAGTCGACGACCTGCTCGAAGGTCTCCCAGTCGAGGTCGCGATAGGGCGCGGCGGAGGTGATCTCCTCGTAGAGCGCCTCGGCCCGGAAGGGCGCGGCGACGGCCATGCCGAGCACGTGCTGGGCGAGGACGTCGAGCGCACCGGCCCGCAGCGGCGGCGAATCCTGCGCGCCGAGATAGTTGGCGTCGAGCGCCGCCTTGCACTCCATCACCTCGAAGCGGTTGGCCGGCACCAGGATCGCCCGCGACGGCTCGTCCATGCGGTGATTGGCGCGCCCGATGCGCTGGGCGAGGCGCGAGGCGCCCTTCGGCGCGCCCACGTGGATCACGAGGTCGACGTCGCCCCAGTCGATGCCGAGATCGAGCGTCGAGGTCGCGACCACGGCCCGCAACCGGTTCGCCGCCATCGCCGCCTCGACCTTGCGGCGCTGGTTGACGTCGAGCGAGCCGTGGTGGAGGGCGATCGGCAGCGTCTCCTCGTTCACCCGCCACAGCTCCTGGAACAGCCGCTCGGCGTGGTTGCGGGTGTTGACGAAAAGGAGCGTCGTGCGGTGCGCCTTGATCGTCTCGTAGATCTCCGGGATCGCATAGGTGGAGGTGTGGCCGCGCCAGGGCACCCGCTCCTCGGAGTCGAGGATGGTGATGATCGGCTTGGCGCCCCCGTCGACGGTGATGAGGTCGGCCTTGGGGCGCGCGTCCGGCCGCTGCGCCACCAGCCACTCGCAGAGCTCGTCCGGGTCCGACACCGTCGCCGACAGGCCGATCGTGCGCAGCCCCGGCTGCAGCGTCCTCAGCCGCGCGAGGCCGAGCGCCAGGAGGTGCCCGCGCTTGGAGGCGACGAGCGAGTGCAGCTCGTCGAAGATGACGTAGGTGAGATCGGCGAAGAAGCGCTCGGCGTCCTTGGCGGCGATGAGGAGCGCCAGCTGCTCGGGCGTCGTCAGCAGGATGTCCGGGGGTTTGAGCTTCTGGCGCTGGCGCTTGACCTGGCTGGTGTCGCCGGTGCGCGTCTCCAGCGTCACCGGCAGGCCGATCTCGGCGACCGGCGTCTCGAGGTTGCGCTGGATGTCGACCGCGAGCGCCTTCAGCGGCGAGATGTAGAGCGTGTGGACGCCGCGCTGCGGCTCGCCGGGCTTGGCCTTGCCGCGCCGCGACAGGTCGACGAGCGCCGGGAGGAAGCCCGCCAGCGTCTTGCCGGCACCCGTCGGCGCGATCAGCAGCGCCGAGGCGCCGCCCTCGACGCGGGCGAGGAGATCGAGCTGGTGCAGGCGCGGCTGCCAGCCCTTCGCCGCGAACCAGCGCAGGAACGGCTCGGGCAGGGCGAAGGGAGCCGTCTCGGGCTCGATGAGGGCAGGGTGCGCGGTCACGGGAGTCAGAGGTATGACTCGGCCTGCGCCTCGCCAAGGACCCTCAGCGTGCCGTGTAGCGGTCCGTGCGGTGGTTGATCGCCAGGAACAGGTTGTAGACGAGGGCGCCGAGCACCGAATAGGCGATCTTGTCCGGCGTCAGCACCGTGAAGGACAGTGCCAGGATCGCCATGTCGAAGCCGAGCTGCACGTAGCCGGCGCGCCAGCCGAAGGTCTCCTGGCAGAAGAAGGCGAGGATGCCGATGCCGCCGAGGCTCGCCCGGTGGCGGAAGAGCGCGAGGAGGCCGAAGCCGAGGAGCAGGCCGGCCAGGATCGCGCCGGTCAGCCGGTCGACGAAGGCGAAGGTGATCAGCTGCGGCTGGACGGCGGTGATCAGCGACAGGAGCGCGATGGCCGCGAAGGTCTTCAGCGTGAAGCCCAGCCCCATGCGCCCGATGGCGAGGAGGTAGAAGGGCAGGTTCACCACGAAGAAGACGAGGCCGAAGTTCCAGCCGGTCGCATAGGTGATGACGAAGGCGAGGCCCGCCGTGCCGCCGGTGAGCAGGCCGAGGAAGTGCAGGATGCCGATCGACAGCGCCGAGATGACGACGCCGGTGAAGAGGCCCTGCGCGTCCTCCAACGGCGTGTGGTTGGTGGCCGACGACGTCCAGTCGCCGAGCGAGCCGAGCTGCACTCTCATGTCACGAATACTCCTGTGCCGCAGGACCGGACGGCGCCGGCGCTCGAGATCTCGCAGGGCAGCATAGCCTGCGGCACGCCGCCCGCGAGAGGCGGGATGCGGTCAATGAAGCGACGGACGGGGGGCCTCCTCGAGCGCCGGCGGCGTCGCGAGCAGGGTCGCATCGGCAAAGGCCGGCAGGAGGGTCGGGAGCGTTTCGGCCGGCGCCGGCGCGAGCACGACGACGAAGCCATCGACGTCCTCGCCGCGGTCCTGCCGCAGCACCGTCTCGCGGCAGACGCGGACAGTGAAGCCTTCGCGCTCGGCCAGTGCCTCGAGACCGGCGCGCGAGTGGGCGAAGCGCAGCGAGTCCCGCAGGACGAAGGTCTCCGGCCCGCCGTGCGCCTCGACGGTGAAGGCGAAGAGCCCATCCGCCGTCAGCGCCTGGCGCACCCGGCGGAACGCGGGCGCGAGGTCGCCGAGATAGATCAGGACGTCGGCGGCGGTGACGAGGTCGTAGCGGCCGCTTTCGCCCGGCTCGGCGACGGCGACGTCGCCCGCGCTCAGCCGGTCGTAGACGCCCTTGGCGCCGGCCTTGGCGAGCATGCCGGCGGAGAGGTCGATGCCGGCGAGGTGGCTGACCGACTTGCGCAGGCGCTCGCCCATCAGGCCGGTGCCGCAGCCGAGGTCGAGCGCTTCGGCAAAGCGCCTGGCGGGGTGTCCAAGCTCGCCGAGGGCGGTGAAGATCGCCTCCGGCGCGCGGTAGCCGAGCGTCTCGACGAGCGCGGTGTCGAAGCGGTCGGCATACTGGTCGAAGAGGCCTGCGACGAAGGCGGCGGGCGCCGCATCCGGCAGCGGCGCGAGACCGGCCTGCGCGAGCTTCAGCTCGGCGCCGAAGCGATCGGCCGCGTCGAGCCGGAGCACCGTGCGCCACGCGCCTTCCGCCTCCGCCGCAAGCCCGGCGACACTGGCGAATTCGGCCAGGCGGAACCAGCCGGCGGCCCACGCAGGCGCACGCTCCAACGCCTGACGCATCAGGTCGGCCGCGGCGGCGGGATCACCCGCTTCCGCCAGCATGTGGGCATAGTCGGCGCGGCGGTCGGCGGTGGGATCGCCGGACGAATGGATGCTGAAAGCCAAGGATGGATGCTCCGGAGGGCGGCGCGGATATGCGCTGCCGCGATGCGAAGCGCAAGGGGCCTCGCGCGACACGCACAGCCGCGTGCCAGCCTGGAGGCAAGATCCATGCTAAGGCACGAGGATTACAGCCGGGAGCACCACATGTCTGCCCACTCGATGACCGATGACGATCTCGTCGCCGCGGCCCGCGCGATCATCCGCAGCCGCTACGCGCCTGGTCGCCACGCTGTCGGCTGCGCCCTGCGCACGCGTTCGGGCCGGATCTATCTCGGCGTTCATCTGGAGTGCCATGTCGGGCGGGTCTCGGTCTGCGCCGAGGCGGTGGCGATCGGCCGCGCGGCGACGGATGGCGAAGGCGGCGCGATCGAAGCGATCGTCGCAGTGAGGCAGGCCTCAGCCACCGACGAGGCTCCAGGCGTCGTGTCGCCTTGCGGCATGTGTCGGGAAATGATCAGCGACTATGCGCCAGCGGCCATCGTCCTGCTGGCTTCGGACGACGGTCCGCGCCGCGTTCCGATCACGGAACTGCTGCCCGAGAAGTATAGGCGCGACGGTTGAGCTCGGCGTTCGGCGCTGTGGGTTGCCCGGCCCGCTGCCGAGTCTCCTTCTGGGCAAACCTCGCCCATCGCCGAGGCACTCCCTCATCCCCTGCTGGGACTTCTCCCCAATGGGGAGACGAACGCGGTTTCGGCCCCTTCCGCTTTCAACCGTTCGGGAGCGCCGGCGGACGAGCGCCCTTCTTCTCCCCGACGGGGAGAAGGTGCCGAGCGCAGCGAGGCGGATGAGGGGGCGGCAGGCGTCCGTAGCCGTGTCCGAGGGCGAAAAGGCGGCTCCGTCGTCTCCCGCCTTCCGAATCACCCCCTGCCGCGCGCCTCGAAGGCCGCACGCGCCGCCGCGATCCGCTCGCGGTGCTCCTCGGCCCAGATCCAGACCCCGCAGAAGGCGGCGCCGAGGCTGCGTCCGAGTTCGGTCAGTTCGTAGTCGACATGCGGCGGCACCACGGGGTGCACGGTGCGGGTGACGAGGCCGTCCGCCTCCATCTGCCGGAGGGTCTTGGTCAGCATCTTCTGGCTGATGCCGCCGATGAGGTCGCCGAGCCGGGTGAAGCGCAGCCGCCCGTGCTCCTCCAGCGTCTCGATCGCGAGCATCGTCCACTTGTCCGCCACCCGCTCGATGATCGCGCGCACCAGCGCTTCAAGCGCCGGATCGCTTGCCTGCGGCGGCGGCGGCAGGGGTGCGGCCCGGAGCAGATCCACGAAGGCGCCGCGACGGCTCGGGGCAGCTGAACTCCTTGGCATTGCTGACACTCTCCCTCAGGTGCGTATCGATCTTCCGGGTGCCTACTTTCCCTCGGCGCGTGGCGAACATAGCTTCCGCCGTGTTCCGGCCCAAGCCGTTTCGGCAGGCCGACCGAATTCCAACAGGAAGATCCCCCATGCAGATGACCGGCAACACCATCCTCGTCACCGGCGGCGGCACCGGCCTCGGCCGCGGCCTCGCCGAGGCGTTCCACAAGCGCGGCAACACCGTGATCATCGCGGGTCGGCGCAAGTCGGTGCTGGATGACGTCACCGCAGCCAATCCCGGCATGTCTGGCCT
The DNA here is from genome assembly GCF_024519155.1 of Mangrovibrevibacter kandeliae. Classification (GTDB taxonomy): domain Bacteria; phylum Pseudomonadota; class Alphaproteobacteria; order Rhizobiales; family Rhizobiaceae; genus Mangrovibrevibacter; species Mangrovibrevibacter kandeliae. Next base: position 17,816 of record NZ_JANIFJ010000010.1, read on the forward strand.
GGTGCTCGACATCGCCGACCCGCAGTCCATCGCCCTCTTCGCCGATCGTATCGTCACCGAGCATCCCGCGCTCGACACGGTGATCCACATGGCGGGGATCATGCAGAACGAGAACCTGAAGAAGGGCTCGACGCTTGCGACCGCCGAGGCGACCATCGCGACCAACCTCCTCGGCCCGATCCGGCTGAACGACGCGCTGCTGCCGCACCTCCTGTCGCGGCCGAAGGCGACGATCATGACGGTCACCTCCGGGCTCGCTTATTTGCCGCTGGCGATGACGCCCACCTACAGCGCCACCAAGGCCGCCATCCACGCCTGGACGCTGGCCCTGCGCTACCAGCTGCAGGACACCGGGATCGACGTGCTCGAACTCGTGCCGCCGTATGTCCGCACCGGGCTGATGGGCGAGCGGCAGGCCAACGACCCGCACGCGATGCCGCTGGAGGCGTTCACGGCCGAGGTGATGGGCATCCTGGAGGCCCAGCCGGACGTGCAGGAGATCCTGGTGGAGGCCGTCAAGCCGCTGCGCTTTGCCGAGCGGAGCGGGCAGTTCGACGAGGCCTTCAAGGCGCGCAACGACATGCTGATGAAGGTGCGCGGCGCCGAGTTCTAGGAGTTGGCCGGAGGTCGGCCCGCAATGGCAACCCTCACCCTGAGGTGGCCCGAAGGACCCTCGAAGGGTGAGGTGGCCCGACGGGCGCTCGAAGGGTGAGGTGGCCCGGCACGCCGCTTCGCTTCCGTTCCGCTCGCCCTTCGAGGCTCGCTGCGCTCGCGCCTCAGGGTGAGGGGGCCGGTGGTCTGCCCCGATGGAGGGACGGGCGGCGCGGCACGCGGGGGCACGGGATCGGCATCTGTGCCCGGACGCTTCCTGCCGGCGCCTTCGCACCTATCTGATGCCGCGATGTTGCGCCCGCACGACCTTCTCTGTCCGACGCCGAAAGGCCTCTACTGCCCGCCCGGCGACTTCTACATCGACCCGGTGAAGCCGGTGGAGCGGGCGCTCGTCACCCACGGCCATGCCGATCACGCCCGGCCCGGCAACGACAAGGTGCTGGCGACCCCGCGCACGCTGGCGATCATGGCGCTCCGCTATGGCGAGGAGTTCTGCCGCGAGCGTCAGCCCGCCGCCTGGGGCGAGGCGCTGACGATCAACGGCGTCACGGTGTCCTTCCACCCGGCGGGCCACGTCCTCGGCTCCGCCCAGATCAAGGTGGAGAAGGACGGCCTGTCGATCGTCGCGTCCGGCGACTACAAGCGCCGCGCCGACCCGACGGCCGAGCCGTTCGAGCCGGTGGCGTGCCACGTCTTCATCACCGAGGCGACCTTCGCGCTGCCGGTGTTCCGCCATCCCGACAGCTTCGAGGAGATCCGCAAGCTCATCGCCTCGGTGAAGCAGTTTCCCGAGCGGGCGCACATGGTCGGGGCTTATGCGCTCGGGAAGGCGCAGCGGGTGATCCGCATGCTGCGCGACGAGGGTTATGAGGCGCCGATCTACATCCACGGAGCGCTGAAGAAGCTCTGCGACTTCTACCAGAGCGAGGGGATCGACCTCGGCGACCTCAGGCCCGCCACGCTGGAGCGTGGCAACAAGGCGGACTTCGCCGGCGCGATCATCGTCGGCCCGCCCTCGACCTTCGCCGACCGCTGGGCGCGGCGCTTCCCGGACCCGGTGTCCTGTTTCGCCTCCGGCTGGATGCGGGTGCGCCAGCGGGCGCGCCAGCGCGGCGTCGAGCTGCCGCTGATCCTGTCCGACCATTGCGACTGGGACGAGCTCACCCGGACCATCGACGAGTTGCGGCCGCAGGAGGTCTGGGTCACGCACGGGCGCGAGGAGGCGCTGGTGCGCTGGTGCGAACTGGAGGGCATTCCCGCGCGCCCGCTGCATCTCGTCGGCTACGAGGACGAGAGCGACTGAGCGCGGGCTCGAGCCGCGCGCCGGCGGCGGCCTCCGCCGACCGCATCTTTCGATCGTCGCCGCCCGCGCGTTCGCAGGTGCCCGCCTCGGTCCGGACCGTCAGGCCTTGAGGACCTCGACGCCGGGCAGCGGCTTGCCCTCCATCCATTCGAGGAACGCGCCGCCGGCGGTCGAGACATAGGTGAGAGCCTCGGCGACGCCGGCTTGGTTCAGGGCCGAGACCGTGTCGCCGCCGCCGGCGACCGACACGAGCGCGCCCGTGCGGGTGCGCTCTGCCGCGTGCTGGGCCGCGGCCATCGTCGCCGCGTCGAACGGCGTCAGTTCGAAGGCACCGAGCGGTCCGTTCCAGACGAGCGTCTTCGCGCGGTCGATCCAGCCCTTGATCCTCTCGACCGTCTTCGGACCGACATCGAGGATCATCGCATCCTCCGGCACGGCGTTGACGGCGACCGTCTCGGAGGGTGCGTTCGCCTTGAACTCGCGGGCGACCACCGCGTCCTCCGGCAGGATGATGGCGCAGCCCGCGCTCGCGGCGGCGAGCATGATGTCGCGTGCGGTGTCGGCGAGGTCGTGCTCGCACAGCGACTTGCCGACGCTCTCGCCGCGGGCGGCGAGGAAGGTGTTGGCCATGCCGCCGCCGATGACGAGGCCGTCGACCTTCTTCACGAGGTTCTGCAGGAGATCGATCTTGCTCGAGACCTTGGCGCCCCCGACGATCGCGACCACCGGCCGCGCCGGCGCGTCGAGACCCTTCTCGAGGGCCTCGAGTTCCGCCTGCATGGTCCGCCCGGCATAGGAGGGCAGGTGCTGGGCGAGGCCTTCGGTGGAGGCATGGGCGCGGTGGGCCGCCGAAAAGGCGTCGTTGACGTAGACGTCGCCGAGTGCCGCGAGCTGCGAGGCGAACTCCGGATCGTTCGCCTCCTCGCCCGCATGGAACCGGGTGTTCTCGAGCAGCAGCACGTCGCCGTCCTGCATGTTCTGCACGATGCCGTCGGCGACCGGGCCGACGCAGTCCTCGGCGAAGCCGACCGGCTGGCCGAGCCTGTCGCCGAGCACCGCGGCGATCGGCTCGAGCGACATCTCGGGGTTCGGCTTGCCCTTCGGCCGGCCGAAATGGGCGAGCAGGATCACCCGGCCGCCGGCTGCGGCGATCTCGCGGATCGTGGGCAGCACGCGCTCGATGCGCGTCGCGTCGCTGACCTTGCCGTCCTGCATGGGAACGTTGAGGTCGACGCGCAGCAGCACGCGCTTGCCGGCGAGTTCCGCGTCGTCGAGTGTCTTGAACTGCTGCATCATGTTTCGATCCCCGTCGTCCCCGCGCGCACCATAACGACCCGTCGCGACAGGTGCAAAACGGCTGTGCTCGGGCGCAGACGTCGCGTAGGGACGCCGACGACGGTGCAGTCCTGCAGCCGGCTCAGACGCGCCCGAAGGGACGGAGCAGCGCCCGCGCCAGCCGGACCGGCACCGAGGGCAGCGGGGCCGGCGCGTCCGGCTCCAGCTTCAGGCCTGCAGCCATCACGCGGCCGGCCTCGTCGGCATCGCGCACGATCAGTTCCACCGGCCCGAACGGCACGCGGTCGCCGTACTCGGCCCGCCCGCCGAGGAAGTCCGTCATGAACTCGGCGACTGTCCGCGACGCCTCGCGGTCCGGAACCGAGATCCCGTAGGCCTCGGCCAGCACCGCCAGCGGCTGCTGCGGGTCGAGACCGAAATCCCCGAAGAAGTCGGCGTCGTCCGAACCGAGCGCGGCGGGGCTGGCGAACAGCCGGTCGAGCAGCGGCGGGTGGCGCGGCGAGATGAAGATGTAGACGTAGTCGCCCTCCTGCAGCCGTCCGGCATACTGGTAGGGCATCGAGCGGCCGTCGCGGATGACGAGCGACGGCCGGGCCCAGCGCGGGATCCGTTCGCCGCGCACCACGGGGCTGTTCGCCACGACGTGGTAGGACAGGAGCTCATGGTGGGCAGTGCCCGGCAGCTCGAGCTCGACCTTCTCCACCAGCGCCTTGCGCTCCGGCACCACCAGCCGCAGCCGGCGCGCCACCGCCCCCAGCGTCCAGCCCTGCACCAGCAGCGAGGCCAGCACGATGATGAAGGCGGTGTTGAAGAGGAGGCGCGCGGACGGCAGGTCGACGAGGAGCGGTACGATGGCGAGCAGCACCGACACCGATCCACGCAGTCCGACCCAGGCGATGAAGGCCTCTTCGCGGCGACGAAAGCCGAAGGGCAGGAGGCAGAGCCACACCGCGATCGGGCGCGCGACGAAGATCAGGACGGCGGCGAGAAGCAGCGCCTGGCCGGCGATCGAGGGAAATTGCGAGGGGGTCGCGAAGAGGCCGAGCACCAGGAACATCACGATCTGGCACAGCCAGCTGACGCCCTCCTGGAAGCGGCGCAGCGATGCCGCGGCATGGATGCCGAGATTGCTGGCCGTCAGGCCGGCGACGTAGACGGCCAGAAATCCCGAGCCGTCGAGCGCGCCGGCGAGCGCGAAGACCAGCAGCGACAGCGCGAGCGCAAAGATCGGCGCAAGGCCGCGCTCCAGCCCCAGCCGGTTCATCAGCGTGCGGATGACAGAGCCGCCGGCGAGCCCGAGCACGGCGCCGATCCCCATCTGCTTGACGAACATCCAGAGAAGACCCGGCCCGATCGCCTCCATGCCGTGCCCGTCGTGGATCAGCTCGACCAGCGCGATGGTGAGGAAGATCGCCATCGGATCGTTCGAGCCGGATTCCACTTCGAGCGTCGCGCGGACGCGCTCGCGCACGTGGATGCCGCCGATGCGCAGAAGGAAGAACACGGCCGCCGCGTCGGTCGAGCCGACGATCGCGCCGAGGAGGAGGCCCTGCAGCCGGCCGATGTCGAGCACCCAGGTGGCGGCGAGGCCGAACAGCACCGCGGTGATGAGGACGCCGGCGGTGGCCAGTGTCAGGGCCGGCGCGGCCGCCAGCCGGAAGGCGCTGAGCGAGGTCGAGAAGCCGCTGTCGAACAGGATGATGGCAAGCGCCAGCGAACCGGCGAAATAGGCGAGGGGGGCGTTGTCGAAGTGCAGCCCGAGGCCGTCCTCGCCGGCGACCAGCCCGACCGACAGGAAGACGAGGAGCAGCGGCGCCCCGAACCGGAAGGCGAGGAGGCTGGAGAAGCCGGCCGCCAGCACCAGCAGCGTGCCGACGAGGATGGCGAGATACATCGGCTCCAGCATCGGCCGTGCGGATCCTCGTGACGACGATTGGTGCGAGCCGGAAGAAGCGCGCTCCCGCGGCGCATCGACTCGCGTCGTGCCTTTCCTACGTGCGTCGCGCGGTCACGCCAAGCCGATGCGGAGTTGCCGAGGCCCGCGCACGCGTCGACCCTCCCGTTTGGCCGCATGAATCGGAAAGGCCGCATCGGACGATGCGGCCTTTCCTTGAGCGGGTCTTGAAGTGAAGCGTGAAGACGCTCAGCCGGCCTTGGCGAACACGACGGCGGTGTCGCACATGCGGTTCGAGAAGCCCCACTCGTTGTCGTACCAGGACATCACGCGCACGAAGTCGCCGTCCATCACCTTGGTCTGGTCCATGTGGAAGATCGAGGAATGCGGATCGTGGTTGAAGTCGGAGGAGACGTTCGGCGCGTCGGTATAGCCGAGAATGCCCTTCAGCGGGCCATCGGCCGCCGCGCGGATCGCCGCCTGGATCTCCTCCACGGTGGTCTTGCGCTTGGCCGTGAACTTGAAGTCGACGACCGAGACGTTCGGCGTCGGCACGCGGATCGACACGCCGTCGAGCCGGCCCTTCAGCTCCGGCAGCACGAGCGCCACCGCCTTGGCCGCGCCGGTCGTCGTGAGGATCATGGAAAGAGCGGCGGCGCGGGCGCGGTAGAGGTCCTTGTGCAGCGTGTCCAGCGTCGGCTGGTCGCCGGTGTAGGAGTGGATGGTCGTCATGAAGCCCTTGTCGATGCCGATGGCCTCGTTCAGGACCTTGGCGACGGGCGCCAGACAGTTGGTGGTGCAGGAGGCGTTCGAGATGATCCGGTCGTCGGCGGTGAGGGTGTCGTGGTTGACGCCGTAGACGATGGTCTTCTCGCCCTGTGTCGGGTTCGTCAGCGGACCGGAGACCAGCACCTTCTTCGCGCCGGCCTCCAGATGCGCGCCGGCCTTCGCCGGATCGGTGAAGATGCCGGTGCACTCCATCAGGACGTCGATGCCCATGTCGCCCCACGGCAGCTCGCGCGGGTCGCGGATCGCGGTCACGCGCATCTTGCCGCGGCCGACGTCGATGGTGTCGCCGTCGACCGTGACGACGCCGGGGAAGCGGCCGTGCACCGAATCGTAGCGGATCAGGTGGGCGTTCGTCTCCACCGGGCCGAGGTCGTTGATCGCCACCACCTCGATGTCGTCGCGGCCGGTCTCGACGATCGAGCGCAGCACGTTGCGGCCGATGCGGCCAAATCCGTTGATTGCGACGCGAACTGCCATGGTGTCCTCCTCCGGGTGGTCTGCGCTGTCGTAGCTGCCCGAATGTGGGCGGACGACAGCCGCGGCTCGGGCGTCTTCTAGCGTATTTGCACAAGGGGTAAAGCGGGCGCGACGGCGCGGTGCCGCGCGGGAGGCGGCGCGGCGGCCTCTCGTCCGCCATCCGCTTCTTTTTCCGCAGAGTCTGCCACGCGCGAGGTTGGCACTTGCACAACTTTGCTTAAAGTCGCACGAGCGTGGCGCCGAGTCGCCAGCAACCGTGTCGCTGCCGTCAGTTGCGTCTGGAGGTTCTTCCGAAATGTCCGCCGAACCCGCGCTCGCGCAGGCCGCCGATCGCCTGCGGCGGTCGCTCGACCAGCTCGGCGTCGCGATCGATCGGCAGCTGTCGCGCGAGGATCTCATCGTCAACGCCGAGGCCGAGCTGCAGCGCATGACCGCCGACCGCGGCCGCCTTGCCGGCGAGCTCGACGCCGCAGTCGCCCGCTCGGAGCGGCTGGAGCAGGCCAACCGGGAGGTCTCCCGCCGTCTGGTGGCGGCGATGGAGACGATCCGCGCCGTGCTCGACCGCCAGAAGCAGGGCTGAGGACCGCGTGCCGCAGATTGTCGTGACCATCGACGGGAAGACCTATCGCATGGCCTGTGCGGAGGGCGAGGAAGGCCATCTCGAGGCGCTAGCCGCCGAGGTGGACGGGCGCATCGCGACGCTGCGCCAGAGCTTCGGCGAAATCGGCGATCAGCGGCTGACGGTGATGGCGGCGATCATGGCGAGCGACGAGCTCGCGGAAACCCGCAGGCGGGCGGATCGGCTGGAGCAGGAACTGGCGGAAGCGAAGCGGACCGGGCAGGAGGCGAGCAGCAAGGCCACCAGCTCCGATCGTCAGCTCGCCGCCCATCTCGACCAGGCGGCGCAGTCGATCGAGCGGCTGGCGGCGCGGCTGGCGCGGCAGGGTTAGCTCTCTTGGTGCCGTGCCACTGGCGCGACGCCGAGGGCCGGCTTATATTCGGTGTCGACGGCGCTGCGCGGCTCGACAGGGGTAACTTTTCCTCGGGGCCTTAGTCATTCCGAAGGGAGCTGTCCCTGACTCGGTCCCTGGACCGGGATACACGGCGCCCACCTACTCTGTAGGTTCCCGGGATCGACTTCTCCATCGGCCGAGGTGGCCCGTCACCCCTCTGTTTCCTGCGATCGTCAGCGGTGCCGCTTGTGCCGGGCACCCGCCTGTGGTCCGCCTACGGCAGGAGGACGAGGCATGGACGATCGAGAAACGCAGATCAGCGAGGCCAAGCGCCGGTTGCGCGCCGAAGCACTTGCGCGCCGCGATGCCTTGCCCGAGGTGGCGCGGATCGAGGCGTCGCTCGCGATCGCCGACCGCGTCCTGGCCGTCCTTGACATCGTGCCCGGCACCGTCGTCTCCGGATTTCTGCCGATCCGCTCCGAGGTCGACCTGCGGCCGCTCATGGCCGCGCTCGCCGACCGCGGCGCACGGCTTTGCGTTCCCGCCATCACCGCGGGGCGGCTGGCGTTCCGGGCGCTCGTGCGGGGCGCCGAACTCGTGCCCCAGGGCTTCGGCACCTACGCGCCGGGCTCCGGCGCCGAGGTGCTCGAGCCCTCGCTGATGCTGGTGCCGCTCGCCGCCTTCGACCGCGCCGGCCGGCGCATCGGCTACGGCCGCGGCTACTACGACGGCGCCATCGCGGCGCTGCGGGTTGCCGGTCCCGCGCCCGTCACCATCGGCATCGGCTTCGCCGTGCAGGAGGTGGAGGTGGTGCCCGTCGAGCCGCACGACGAACCGCTGCAGCGTGTCGTCACCGAGCGGGAGGTGATCGTACCGGTCCCGGCGCAGGTCTGAGCCGGTGCCGCAGCGATCGCGTTGACGGTCGGGCGAACCGGCCTCAGTGTTTCGGCGCGCCGAGGATCATGGTCCAGTAGATCGTCGCACGTCCGACGCCGCGGGCCGCCGCGAGGCCGATCTCGCTGACGTCGCGGTTCAAGAGGTTGTCGCGGTGATGTGGCGAGGCCTCCCATCCGGCGAGCGCCGCGTCGAAGGTCGCATAGTCGCGGCCGATGTTCTCGGCGGTGACGCGCCAGGCGTAGCCATAGCGCTCGACGCGGCCGGTCAGCCGCCCTGCGACCGTATGACTCATCCGGTTCGCGCCGGCCATCGACGCCGATTGCGCTGCGGCCGCGTCCGCCAGCCTTGGCTCCAGGCGAAGCGGGGGCGCGCCGTTCGCCGCACGGAAGGCGTTGACCTCGGCGAGCGCGGCCTGCGTGTCGAAGGCGACGGGTTCGCTCGGCGCCAGTGGGGCGGACAGGCAGCCGGTCAGCGCCGGCAGCACGGCCATTGCGGCGGCCGCCGCGATGCGGCACAGCCAGCGCCGGCGCGATGTGCTGTCCGGCGACACCCGACCTTCACATGCTTCGGCCGGCAGACCGTCGCGCTGGCCGCCGCGGAGGCGCGACCTAGCTTGCGCCATGACACGACACGTACGAGGCACAGCATGATCGAGCTCTACACCTGGACCACGCCCAACGGGCAGAAGCCGATGATCATGCTGGAGGAAACGGGCCTCACCTACCACCTGAACCTCGTCAACATCGGAGCCGGCGAGCAGCAGCGGCCGGACTTTCTGGCGATCAGCCCGAACGGCAAGATCCCGGCGATCGTCGATCGCGACGCCGACCTCCCAGTCTTCGAATCGGGGGCGATCCTGCTCTATCTCGCGGAGAAATCGGGCAAGTTTCTGCCGGCGTCCGGAGCGGCGCGGGTGGAAACGCTGGAATGGATGTTCTTCCAGGCGGCGCACACCGGGCCGATGATCGGCCAGTACCACCACTTCGCCACTGCGGCGCCGGAGAAGATCCCGTACGCGATCGAGCGCTACCGCAAGGAGTCGCTGCGGGTTCTCGGGGTTCTCGACCAGCGTCTGAAGTCGGTCGACTATATCGCGGGCGAGTACTCTGTCGCGGACATGATGCATTTCGGGTGGGCGAGGAGCGGCCTTTCCAACTTCAAGGGCGAGGGCGCTGAAAACCTGACCGCACTTGCCGCGTGGGTGGAACGCGTCGAGGCGCGGCCAGCCGTGTCGCGGGCGCTCGACAAGCTCAATGCCGCCAAGGAGGCGAGGGGCTGAAATGCGCTTCCTGTTCCTCGGCGACATGGTCGGCCGTTCGGGGCGCACGGCGGTGGCCGACCGCCTGCCGGGGCTGATCGCCGACTTCCGGCTCGACTTCGTCGTGGTCAACGGGGAGAACGCGGCCGGTGGCTTCGGCGTCACCGAGGAGATCCTGCAGGACACGCTGAAGGCCGGTGCGGACGTGGTGACCACCGGAAACCATGTCTGGGACCAGCGCGAGGCGCTCGAGTTCGCGCCGCGCCAGGAGCGCTTCCTGCGGCCCCTCAACTTTCCGCCGGGCACGCCTGGCCGCGGGTCCGGGTTGTTCGAGGCCCGCAACGGCGCCCGGGTGCTCGTCGCCAACATCATGGGCCGGGTCTTCATGAGCCCGGATCTCGACGACCCGTTCCGCTGCGCGGGCGACCTCGTCGCAGCCTGTCCGCTCGGCGAGCAGGCCGATGCCACCATCCTCGACTTTCACGCCGAGGCGACGAGCGAGAAGCAGTCGATGGGCCACTTCCTCGACGGGCGCGTCAGCCTCGTGGTCGGCACGCACACCCACGTGCCGACCGCCGACCATCAGATCCTCGTCGGCGGCACCGCCTTCCAGTCCGATGCCGGGATGTGCGGCGACTACGACTCCTCCCTTGGCATGGAGAAGGAGGAACCGCTCAACCGCTTCCTCACCAAGGTTTCACGCGGCCGCTTCGAGCCGGCGCAGGGAGAGGCGACGATCTGCGGCCTCGCCGTCGAGATCTCCGACCGCACCGGCCTTGCCGAAAAGGTCGCGCCGCTGCGGCTCGGGCCCCGGCTGGCCGAGGCCATACCCGCCTTCTGGACCTGATCGCGGGGCAAAGCAGGCCGGCACGACGTGACCGTCTTGTAATCCTCGATTGCGTCGCCATCTGTCTGTCGCCGACCACCTGGGACAGCCGATGGCCGACCTCTTCGCGTTTCTTCTCGATCCCGCTGCCTATGCCGCCCTCGTGACGCTGATCGCGATGGAGATCGTGCTCGGCATCGACAACCTGATCTTCATCTCGATCCTCACCAACAAGCTGCCGGTGGAGCAGCAGACCCGGGCCCGCCGGATCGGCATCGGACTTGCGCTGATCCTGCGGCTGGCGCTGCTGTCGACCGTGGCGATCATCGTCCAGCTCACCGATCCCTTGTTCGAGGCCTTCGGCCACGGCTTCTCCTGGCGCGACATCATCCTGATCGCCGGCGGGCTGTTCCTGGTCTGGAAGGCGACCAAGGAGATCCATCACACGCTCGACCCGCACGAGGCGGAAGAGCCGTCGATCGGCGGCAAGGCCACGCTCTCCTTCGGCTCGGCGATCGTCCAGATCCTGCTGCTCGATCTCGTTTTCTCGATCGACTCGATCATCACCGCGGTCGGCATGACCGACGAGATCGGCATCATGGTGGTGGCCGTGATCGTCGCGGTCGGCGTCATGCTGCTGGCGGCCGAGCCGCTTTCGGCCTTCATCGCCCGCAACCCGACGATCGTGATGCTGGCCCTCGGCTTCCTCTTGATGATCGGCACGACGCTGATCGCCGACGGTTTCGGCGTCCACGTCCCGAAGGGCTACATCTACGCCGCGATGGCCTTCTCGGCGCTCGTCGAACTGCTCAACATGCTGGCGCGCCGCAAGCGCGGCGCGGGCGGCTCCGCGCCTTAGTCCGGACGCCTCCGGTCTTCAGCGCCGCCTCATGCGCGGCGATGGCCGTCTCCCGCTTCGACCGCGCCGATCGAACGGCGCGCCATGATCGCGCCGAGGCCCCAGAAGGGCACGGCGAGCGCTGCCCCGATCAGGCTGTCGGCGGCATAGTGCCAGCCGAGGGTGATCGACCCGATGAAGATCGCCGCCGCATACACGGCCATCGCGATGCCGAGACCGCGATTGATCCGGAAGGCATACAGGGCGACGAGGACGATGCTGGTGTTGTGCATGCTCGGCATCGCCGAAATGCCCTTCAGCGTGCCGGTGCCGCTGACGTAGGACGTCCAGAGCGCCTCCTGCACGTCGAGGGCCCAGAGCGGATAGATCCGGCTGCTTTCGTGGAGCATGGCCATCAGCGGGGCGTAGTCCGCGCCGAGGCCGAGGCGCTGATAGTAGACCGGGCCGGCCGAGGAGAAGATCGTCGCGAGCAGGTTGCCGCCGATGATCCAGGCGATCACGAAGCTGCACAGGAACGTCATCCGGCTCTCGACGTCGCGCTGCGAGAAGGCGGCCGACAGCAGGAAGAAGACGACGACGAAGAACCAGGCGTTGTAGATCAGATTGAGGACGAAGGCCGCCGGCGGCGAGCCGAAGATCGGCCAGAGTGCCTGCCAGGGGAGAATGCCGAAGCAGAGCGTCTCGCCGAGTTCCTTGAACGTCGTGTCCCACGAGAAGGGCACGATATCCGGTATCGCGGCCTTGATCTGAGTGAAGCTCGACATCATGACGATCATGAGGAGGAGGACGACGAGGCCTTCGACGAGGCGTCGTCCATTCACCAGGACGCTCTTCAGGTCCTGCAGAAGCGCCCGCACGGGGTGCGAGGGCCTGACCCAGAGGGCGATCCGCAGCGCCCGCCAGGCGACGAACAGCATCAGAAACGGCACGATGTCCTCGACCAGGAAACCGAGGCCATACGCGACGAGATCGGCTTCGTAAGGCAGGCCGACCGACGTGACCGTGAGAAAGGCGGCGACGGCGTGGATGAAGATGAGCGCCGCGAGCCAGCGATAGCGCATCAGGATCGACGCGACGAGAGGACCGGCAGGGGCCGTGCTTGCGATCGCTGACATGGCTGAACCTCGCGCCGGCCGTTCTGGGAACCCGGCGCGCAGTCTAGGATCGCAAGCTTAAGGAACCTGCTCCTCTTTGGGAGGATCTGCAGCGCCCTCCAATCGATGATGCCGGCCCTCTGCAACGCCTCCGTCGCCGCGTCGAAGCCGCGCGGGCGTCGAGCGCCACCGCCCGGCCGACTCCTCCCGAGGCGAATAGCCGGCGAGGGCAGGGCTCATTGTCGGCGGGCAGCATCGTCTGACCGAACCGCAGCGCGACGGGCCCGCGCGACCGTGGGCAGGATCGCCCGTTCGCCGGCGGGCGCCGCGGAACATCTTCGCCGGCAAAGACAAGTCGGCTTCTCGTGACGCGGAGATGTCGGACACTGCTGTCGCTTCCCCAACGTCGTCGCTGCCTGCGCCAAGTACGAGGCCGCTTTCGGCAGGTGAGTGATGCACAGTTGCACTGACGATGTCGCAAACATGCGTTAGAGGTTGGAGGCGCTGCTCATTGAGCAGCCACCCGATACAGGGGCGACCTGAATGGCCAAGACCTTCAAGCTCGTGCTGATCAAGCCGTCGCATTACGACGACGATGGCTATGTCATCCAGTGGTGGCGCTCCGGCATCCCCTCCAACACGCTCGCCTCGCTCTATGGTCTTGCGCGGGACTGCGCCGAACGGCGTGTTCTGGGCGCGGACGTCGACATCGAGATCGCCGGCTATGACGAGACCAACACGCGCATCCGCACCGACCGGATCGCTCGCGAGATCGAGACTTCGCCGGCTGGCGGGCTGGTGATGATCGTCGGCGTCCAGTCGAACCAGATGCCGCGCGCGCTCGACATCGCGGCGCCGCTGCGCGCGCGCGGCATCGCCGTCGGGATCGGCGGCTTCCACGTGTCCGGGACGATCGCGATGCTGCCGGACATCGACCCGGACGTGGCGCGGGCGACGGCGATGGGTGTCTTCCTGTTCGCTGGCGAGGCGGAGGATCGGCTGGAGGGCGTGCTTCTCGATGCATTCAACGAGCGCTTGAAGCCGCTCTACAACTACTTGAACGACCTGCCGGGCATCGACGGCACGCCGGTGCCGCATCTGCCGCCGCAGCGCCTCCTGCGCACCGCTGGCGCCCTGACGAGCTTCGACGCCGGCCGTGGATGCCCCTACCAGTGTTCCTTCTGCACCATCATCAACGTGCAGGGGCGCAAGTCGCGCCGGCGCTCGTCGGACGACATCGAGGCGATCGTGCGCGAGAACGCCGCGAACGGCGTCTTCCGCTACTTCATCACCGACGACAACTTCGCCCGCAACAAGGATTGGGAGGCGATCTTCGACCGGATGATCGCGCTGCGGCGCGAGGGCATCAAGATCAAGGCGATCATCCAGGTCGACACGCTGTGCCACAACATCCCGAACTTCATCGAGAAGGCGGCGAAGGCGGGCGTATCGCGCGTCTTCATCGGGCTCGAGAACATCAACCCGGACAGCCTCATCGGCGCCAAGAAGCGGCAGAACAAGATCACCGAGTACCGCAAGATGCTGCTCGCGTGGAAGGCGCAGCGGGTGACGACCTATGCCGGCTACATCCTCGGCTTTCCCAACGACACGCCGGCCTCGATCCGCCGCGACATCGAGATCATCAAGCGCGAGCTGCCGATCGACATCCTGGAATTCTTCTTCCTGACGCCGCTGCCGGGCTCGGAGGACCACAAGGTGCTCCACACGAAGGGCGTCCCGGTCGATGCCGACATGAACCGCTACGACCTCAACCACGTCTGCACCGACCATCCGGTGATGAGCCGCGCGGAGTGGGAGGGGATCTACAGGGACGCCTGGCGGATCTTCTACTCCGACGATCACGTCGTGACGGTGCAGAAGCGCGCCGCCGCGATGGGGCTGTCGCCCTTCAAGCTCGTCAACTTCCAGATCTGGTTCAAGGGCTCGATCGACATCGAGGGCGTGCACCCGCTCGAGTCCGGTTACTTCCGGCTGAAATCGCGACGCGACCGGCGCCCGACCCTGCCGATCGAGAGTCCGTTCCTCTTCTATCCGCGCTATGCCGGCGAGACGCTCGTCAAGCTCGCCCGCTGGGGCGGCCTCTGGCTGAAGCACGGTGGCCAGGCGCTGCGGGTGCGGCGGGACCGAGAGCGGTTGCGGGCGGAGTACGCCGACATCGCCCTGACGCCGGTGGACGAGAACGAAACCGAGACGCTGGAGCTGTTCAAGGGACGGGACGCCGACAGCTTCGTCGCCCGCCAGAAGAAGATCGCAGCGATCAAGGACGGCGTCGCCGCGGCCTGACAGGCCTCCTTCGCGCGATCGTCGCGACCAGCCGTCAACCGAGCGCGAACGCGCTAGTGGACGAGCCGCACGAGTTCGTCGCTCGTCTTGGTGACCGTCGGGCATTTGATGATGACGCGGATGTCGTCGTAGTCCCGGTCCGTCGTCCCCCGCCCGGGCGGCCGATCCTCCCAGCCGTAATACATGTACTTGCCCGGCGCGCAGGCTTCCGTCGCATGCTGGGGGGTGCGGTTCTTGCCCTCGGGGATGACCCCGCCCTGACCGACCGGCTTGCAGGCGGCCAAGGACGGGCAGAGGACGGTTTCGAGGATCGCCCAGCCGCCGAGGTCGTAGGCCTCGCCGTTCTGGTTCATCTGCGTGTCGGTATAGTATTCGTAATGCTCGTTCGTCGCGCTGTTCCACTTGGTCGGCGTGGTGCGGACATTGCGCGAGTTGTAGAGCTTGTAGCTCATGACCTCGCCCGAAGCACACCGGGGCATCGGATTGTTGTAGGTCGAGCCGCCATTGTCCGCGATCTCGGTCATCTGGGTGCGGCCGTGGGTGACCGGGTCCGAAGCCTTCATCGCGTTGAAGCAGTAGACCGCGATGCGGTTGTAGTCGCCGGCCTCCGGATCGAGCATGGCCGCCTGCGGCGCCTCATAGAGGTACTCGGCGCCTTTGTATCGCGCCGTGGCGGACACCTTGACGTCCAGGATCTGCGAAGCACCGGGGATGAAGCCCGACAGCGTCACCGGCACCTTGCTGCTGGCGGTGACGACGTAGTCGGTCGGCGTCGACCATTCGGTCTTGAAGCTGATGGCGCCGTAGTCGGAATTGGCGTTCGCCGCTGCGAGGAGGCTGGCGAGGATGCCGCTGCGATCGACGTCGGGACCTTTGACGGCCATGGCGAGCGCGATGGCGTCGCTCTTGTCCTGCATGTAGCTGCGGGCCTGCAGCGCGCGCGAATAATCGAGCGAAAGACCCGTGAGGCCGATCAGCGGGACGGTCATGATGGCGGCAATCATCGCAAAGTTGCCGGATCGTGAGTCTCTGAAAGCCAGAAGAAGGCGCTTCACGGTGTCGCTCCCTGATTGTGCGTTCCCTAACCGGCCGGCCGGTAATGCCGCCTTACGTCTGCTCCGACAGTTTGAGCGATCAAGAACAGTCGCTGCAGGTGAATCCGTCCAGGCGTGGGACGAGATAGTCGGTGCCGCCGATGAGGAGGGGCCGGGTGACCCCGTAGCCGCCGAGCGGTGTGTAGGGGTAGCGCGTCTCGGCGATGACGATCGTCGTGTCGCGCAGGCCGTTGAAGTCGGCCGGCAGGCTCGGGACTGCGAGCGAGGTCGAGTTGCTGCGCGCACGCGTCCAGGCGACCTTGCTCTTGCCGGTGCCGTCGATGGAGATGGCTGTGATGCGCAACTGCAGCAGATCCGGATCGTAAGGCTCGACGATGCTGTCGGACAGCGCGAACATGCCGTCGATCTCGGCCTTCGACAGGGTCGACCGTTTGGTCACGAGATCGCTGATCGTCAGGCCGACGTGCTGGACCTTCTTCTTGAGGATGAAGAGCATCGAGAGCTCAGACCCACCGAGATAGAGCGTCAGCAGGAACGGCGCGATCAAGGCGAACTCCACCGCGCCCATGGCGCGCCTGTCACCAAGGAAGCGTCGCAGGCGGCCGGCTGCGCGGAGGCGCGCCGCGCTCATTCGAACGGCTCCGTCTCGAAGCCGGCGACCGAGGCGATGAGATGGTTGCCGTCCTTCAGGTCCGACAGGAAGCGATGCATCATGTCGGTGTAGACCGGCCACTCGTAATAGACCCGCAAGGCCATGATGGTGCTCGGCGCGCCGGCGGTGTAGCCGAAATCCGCGGTGTTCAGGACGCCGCTCTGGAGCGGGTGTGCCTGCGGGAAGTCAGCGTAACTGGCATAGGTCTTGAGATCGATCTGGAGCTTGCTGCAGTCCATCAGGAAGCCGACGTCGTCGCACAGCTTCGAGCGGAACGCCGTCGCGTCCAGTTTGGACAGGGCGACCTCGCCGGTGCGCACCATCCGAGCCATCCTGTCGACCGAGCGGTTCAAGGTGAGCTCGCCGAGGAACACGAGCGAGGTCTCGAGGATCGCGAAGATGATCAAGAAGAAGGGGAAGGCCAGGATCGCAAATTCGACCGCGGCCACACCGGAGCTGCTTTGAAGGAAACCCCGTCGCATCCGCCTTCGCTTCGATGATCCTGCCGTCTGCGGCCCGTCCCGTATATCCCGAGAGGGGTGTCGAGGTCTGATCTTTACGGTTGCAGCGTTTACGGAAGCTTTCGTTGCGGGACCGGCCGGACGCGCCGCGGGCCTGATCGGCCGACCGTCGTCGGGCGGATGCGCTCCAGCAGACCGCGGACCGCGCTCTGCTTCTGGACGCTGCGCCTGCGATTTTTTATATCTCGGCCCTCAGCACACATCCCAGACGGGTTCTCCATGGCCGGCCACTCACAGTTCAAGAACATCATGCACCGCAAGGGACGGCAGGACGCGATGCGCTCCAAGCTGTTTTCCAAGCTGGCCCGCGAGATCACCGTGGCGGCCAAGGCGGGATTGCCGGACCCCGACATGAACTCCCGTCTGCGCCTGGCGATCGCCAACGCGAAGGCGCAGTCGATGCCGAAGGACAACATCGACCGGGCGATCAAGAAGGCGTCCGGCGCCGACAGCGAGAACTACGACGAGGTCCGGTATGAGGGTTACGGTCCCGGGGGCGTCGCGATCATCGTCGAGGCGCTGACCGACAACCGCAACCGCACCGCTTCGAACGTGCGCTCCTATTTCACCAAGGCCGGCGGCGCGCTGGGCGAGACCGGCTCGGTCGGCTTCATGTTCGACCGCGTCGGCGAGATCGTCTACCCGGCCTCGGCGGGCGATGCCGACACGGTCATGGAAGCGGCGATCGAGGCGGGCGCCGACGACGTCCAGTCGGACGAGGAGAACCACACGATCATCACCGCCTTCGAGGATCTCGGCGAGGTGTCCAGCGCGCTGGAAGCCAAGCTGGGCGAGGCGGAGAGCGTGAAGGTGATCTGGCGGCCGCAGACCGGCACGCCGGTCGACGAGGAGAAGGCGCAGAGCATCATGAAGCTCATCGCCAATCTCGACGACGACGACGACGTGCAGAACGTCTATGCCAACTTCGAGGTGGACGACGAGGTCATGGCACGCCTGTCGGCCGCCTGAGGGCAGATCCGCCACGCAGCCTGCATACGACGGCGGCTTCGGCCGCCGTCTCTGTTTTGGCGGACATCGACGGTCAGGACACTTCGAGGGCCGGTTCACTCGAAAGCGCTGCTGCCTGCCGACGGCGCGGCGTCAGGCGGTGCGGATCGGCGGGTTCTCGACGCCGGTGTCCTCGTAGATCTCCGCGAGGGTCAGCCGACAGCCGATCTCCGGCAGATCGACCACCGCATCGATGTTCTCGATGATCTGCGACCGCCAGCCATCCTCCTGCCGCTGCCAGAGGATCACCTCCGCATGCTCGGAGGCAACCAGCAGCACCGTGCGGATAGCAAGATGCGTCTTGTACTCCTCGACCTTCTTGAACCGGTCGAAGGCCATGGTCGAGGGCGACAGAACCTCGACCAGAAGGCGCGGCTCCATCGCCTCCATCGAGCGGTCGGGGCCGCGGCGGCCGTCGACCACGACGTCCGGGCGCCGCACGTTCTGGTTCGGGTTGCGGACGGCGATGTCGTCGGTGTGCGGTCGGCACGGCGTGCTACGGAGTTGTCGATGCAAGGCGGTCAGGATGTTCACGACGATGTCGTCGTGGCGCAGCGACGCGCCTGTCATGGCCTTCGGAGTCAGCACCGGCAGGCCGTTCACCAACTCGTAGTTGCGGTCCTGCGCGGCCTGCCAGACGAAGAACTCGTCGGGCGTCATGCGTTCGAGGCTGGGAACGCTCATCGTCGCTGCTCCGTCGGATCCACGTCATCCTAGTGCGTGGCGGCGTGATCTTCCACGCCGGTGTGCCAGGCGCTTTCCAATCCGTTCACGGTTTGTATGCTGTCTTGCGGCCGATTCGGACAGACGGGAGACGATCGGCCATGTTGCAGGAGCGGACCATTCGCATCATCGGCATCGATCCGGGACTGCGGCGAACCGGGTGGGGCGTCGTCGAGACGCTCGGCAACAGCCTGCGTTTCGTCGCCTCTGGCACGGCGACCTCCGACGGCACGCTCGATCTTGCCACGCGCCTGCGCCAGCTGCACGACCAGCTCGCGGCAGTTCTCCACGAGATGCGGCCGGACGAGGCGGCCGTCGAGCAGACCTTCGTCAACAAGGATGCGGTGGCGACGCTGAAGCTCGGCCAGGCGCGTGGCGTCGCCATGCTCGTACCGGCACTGGCCGGCCTGCCGGTAGCCGAATATGCGCCGAACGCCGTGAAGAAGGCGGTGATCGGCGTCGGGCACGGCGAGAAGAAGCAGATCCACATGATGGTCAAGGTGCTGATGCCGAAGGCGACGTTCGACACCGACGACGCGGCCGACGCGCTTGCGATCGCCATCTGTCACACCCACCACCGCCAGTCGGCACAGGCCCGCGCCGCCTTCGCCGGCGCCTGATGTTCTTGACTTGTTCGCATGCGCCGGATAGTCTTTACTTGTAAAGATCGGGGCGTCGATGATGCGGGTCAGCAGCAAGGGGCAGGTGACGATACCGCGCAAGCTGCGCCAGCTCGTCGGGATCGAGGTCGAAAGCGAGGTCGTCTTCGCCGTCGAGAACGGCAAGGTGACCATTGCACCAGCGGCGGGGGCGACGACCGCGATGGATCAAGAGCGGCTCGAGCGCCTGCTTCGAGCGCTCGACGATCTGGAAGGTACGGGCGATCTCGCGCTGGATGCGGACTCCGTCATGGCCCAAACGCGTGATCGCTGATGGCGACATTCATCGATACCAATGTCCTCATCGATGTCGCGGTGCGTGATCCGGTGTGGCGTGACTGGTCACGCAAGCAAATCCTGGAGGCCCATGGGGTCGGCCCGCTCGTCATCAATCAGGTCGTCTTTGCCGAGTTCGCTCTGCGCTACGACCACCTGGCGGATGTCGAGGCGCTGCTGCCGGCGAGCGAGTTCGTCCGCGAATCCGTACCGTGGGAAGCGGCCTACGGGGCTGCGCGCGCCTTTCGCCTCTACCGGCGCCGCGGCGGCAGCCGTCAGTCGGTTCTGCCGGATTTCTTCATCGGCGCCCATGCCGCCGTGCGCGGGTACCGGCTGATCACCCGCGACGTGTCCGGCTACAGAACGTACTTTCCGCAACTCGACCTGATCGCGCCGGAGACGCATCCATGATCGGCAAGCTCAAGGGCACGGTGGACGAGGTCGGCGAGGACCACGTTGTCATCGATGTGCATGGCGTCGGCTATATTGCCTTTTGCGGCGCGCGCACGCTGTCGGCGCTGCCGGGCGCCGGCGAGGCCGCCGTGCTCTTCATCGAGACCTATGTCCGCGAGGACATGATCCGCCTCTATGGCTTTGCGACGGAGCTGGAGCGCGGCTGGTTCCGCCTCCTGCAGAACGTTCAGGGCGTCGGTGCCAAGGTGGCGCTCGCGGTGCTCGGCACGCTGTCCACGGGCGAGCTCGCCAGCGCTGTGGCGTTGCAGGACAAGGTGATGGTGGCGCGCGCACCCGGCGTCGGTCCGAAGGTGGCGGCGCGCATCGTCGCCGAGCTGAAGGACAAGGCCCCCGCCTTCTCCGGCGGGATCGAGGGGCCGGCGATGAGCCTGCGCCGGGACCTCGGCGATGGCCATGCCAGCGCGCCCATCGCCGACGCCGTGTCGGCGCTGACCAATCTCGGCTACTCGCGCGATCAGGCCGCGGGGGCGGTGGCGGCGGCGGTTAAGTCGGCGGGTGAGGGCGCCGAGTCTTCGCAGCTGATCCGGCTGGGGCTGCGGGAGCTTAGTCGCAGTTGACAGTGCAATGGATGCTGTTCTGTGCTTACATTGGGGTAAAATGTAAGGATGCGGCATGCCTGAAACCATCATGAGCACGAAGGGCCAGATCACCGTGCCCAAGGCTGTCCGCGATGCCCTCCATCTGAGGGAAGGCGACAGGCTTCTATGCGTGGTCGTCGATGGTTCCGTCATCCTCCAGCCGCGCAATGCTGAGGTGCAGTCTTTCATTGGCGCCCTGGCGTCGCATGCCGTCGAGAGGACCAGCCTCGACGCCTACGATCTGGCGGTGGGCGAGGGGATTTCCGATCGCGTCGAGGGCCCAGCGGACCGACCCGAGAGACGTTCGGCCTGAGCATGCGGGGCATCGATACCAACATCCTGCTGAGAGCCGTGCTTGACGACGATCCCGTGCAGTCGCCGAAAGCCGCTGCATTTCTCCTCGGCCTGAACACGACGAATCCTGGTTTTGTCCCGCTGCCGGTGACGCTGGAGCTCTACTGGGTGCTCAAGACACGGTATCGCTTGTCCAGCGAGGCGATCATCGTGTTTCTGACCCGGCTGTTTGCAACCTCAACGATCCATTTCGCTGAAATCGAGAGCTTGGTCGAGGCCGTGCGCCACGTCACAGTCCGTAAGGCGGACTTCTCCGACGCGGTCATCGCGATTCTCGCTCGACGGGCCGGATGCGCGGCAACAATGACCTTCGATGAGAAGGCCGTCGCTCGAGTTCCCGCCATGGAACTTCTCGCATGAGCCAGACCTCCCGTCTAATTTCGGCAGAGAAGCGTGGTGAGGACGCCGAAGCGACGTTGCGCCCGCAGCGGCTGGACGAGTTCGTCGGCCAGGCCGCGGCCCGGGCCAATCTGAAGATCTTCATCCAAGCGGCGAAGGCGCGCGGCGAGGCGCTCGACCATGTCCTGTTCGTCGGGCCGCCGGGACTCGGCAAGACGACGCTGGCGCAGATCATGGCCAAGGAGCTCGGGGTCAACTTCCGCTCGACGTCAGGCCCGGTGATCGCCAAGGCCGGCGATCTCGCCGCCCTCCTGACCAATCTCGAAGAGCGGGACGTCCTGTTCATCGACGAGATCCATCGCCTCAGCCCGGCGGTGGAGGAGATCCTCTACCCGGCGATGGAGGATTTCCAGCTCGACCTCATCATCGGCGAGGGGCCCGCGGCCCGCTCGGTGAAGATCGACCTGTCGAAGTTCACGCTCGTCGCCGCGACGACCCGTCTCGGCCTCCTGACGACACCGCTGCGCGACCGGTTCGGCATTCCGGTGCGGCTCAACTTCTACACGGTCGAGGAGCTCGAGCTGATCGTGAACCGCGGGGCGCGGATCATGGGCCTGCCGATGGATCCGGAGGGCGCCCGCGAGATCGCCCGGCGCGCGCGGGGCACCCCGCGCATCGCTGGTCGCCTGCTGCGCCGGGTGCGCGACTTCGCCCATGCCGCGAGCGTCGAGGTGGTGGGGCGCGAGATCGCGGATGCGGCGCTGTCGCGGCTCGAGGTCGACAGTCTCGGTCTCGACCAGCTCGACCGGCGCTACCTCGATCTCATCGCGCTGAACTTCGGCGGCGGGCCGGTGGGTATCGAGACGATCGCGGCGGCCCTGTCAGAACCGCGCGACGCGATCGAGGACATCGTCGAGCCTTATCTCCTGCAGCAGGGGTTCCTGCAGCGAACCCCACGCGGCCGACTCCTCACGGCCCATGCCTTCCGCCACCTGGGGCTGGCGGTGCCGCAGGCCTATCAAGGTGCGCAGACGAGTCTCTTCGAGGGCGAGGGGAAGTAGTCCGAAGCTTAAACTCCCACTGAAGGATCTTAAAGCGACGCCTCAATGATCCCTCGACGCCTCGGCGGCCCGGAACAGCGGTTCCACCAGCCGTCGACACTGCTCGCGGTCGAGCGCATCGTCGAACAGGATGCGGTAGATGATCGGCGCCACCACCCGGTCGACCACCGTCTCACGCTCCGGAAAGCGCTCGCCGCGCTCGCTCGCGCGCTCGGCCAGCCGGTCGATCTGCTGGCGTGCGAACTGGCAGCAGGTGAGCGCCGTATGCGCCTCGCCGCGACCTGCGACGACGTCGCGGATCAACTCGCGGCCCGGCCCCGTCGCCATCTCCTCGGCGTAGGTGCCGGCCCAGGCGGTGAGGTCGCTCTCCGCTGCTCCGGTGTCTTCCGGCTCGTCCGTGCGGATGCGGGCGACGGCGACGTCGGCCAGCAGCGAGGGCAGGTCGCCCCAGCGTCGATAGATGGTCGAGGGCGTGACGTCGGCGCGCTCGGCGATCATCGGTATGGTCAGCCCTGCACGATCCACCTCTTCCAGCAGCGCATTCACCGCCGCGTGCACCGCCGCCTGAACCCGGGCGCTGCGACCGCCCGGCCGGCTGTTCGTCTTCTCGCTCATCGCCTCGTCATGCCGCACTAATGCAAACCATTTGCTTTTATGTCGCGATTGGAGTATCTGCCTAACGCAACAGAATTGCATTTAGGTCCTTGACCATGATCCTGTCCAGAGCTGATGCCGATCCCTCGAGGCGCGGCCTCTTCGTCTATGCCTTCACGCTCGGCGCCTTCTTCGCGGCCTCCGCCGCACCGACGCCGCTCTACCGGGTGTACCAGCAGCTCTGGTCGATCTCGCCGACGGGAATCACCGTCGTCTTCGCGGTCTATGCCTTCAGCCTGCTGGCCGCGCTTCTGACGATCGGGTCGATCTCCGACCATATCGGCCGACGGCCGGCGGTGGCGCTCGCGCTGGTGCTGCAGGCGATCGCGATGGTGCTCTTCATTCTGGCCGACGGCTATGGCTGGCTCGTCGGGGCGCGGCTCCTGCAGGGGTTCGCCACCGGCGCAGCGGCGAGCGCCATCGGCGCGGCGCTGGTGGATGCGGACAGCGGGCAGGGGCCGATCGTCAACAGCCTCGCGCCGCTCGTCGGCATGGCGGTCGGCGCGCTGCTCTGCGGGGCGCTGGTGGAATATGCGCCCGCGCCGGCGCATCTCGTCTACATCCTCCTGCTCGCGCTCGTGGTTGCGCAGCTCGCGATGGTGGCGCGCACGCCGGAGACGGCGACGCGGCGCGGCGGCCTGCTGGCCTCCCTCTGGCCGCGCGTCGCGGTGCCCGGCGCGGCGCGGCGGATGCTCCTCCTCATCACGCCGATCAACGTCGCCCTATGGACGCTCGGTGGCTTCTTCCTGTCGCTGATGCCCTCGCTGATCGTCTCGGCCACCGGCAGCCGATCGACGGTGCTGGCGGGTGCGGTCGTCGCCGCGCTGATGCTGAGCGGCGCAGCCACCATCCAGCTGATCCGCGGCCTGCCGGCGCGACGCGTGGTGCTGACGGCCGCTCCGATCATGATCGCAGGGATGCTGGTGCTCGTCCTCGGCGTGCATCAGGGTTCGGTGCCGGTGCTGCTCGTCGGCACGCTCGGGACCGGCATCGGCTTCGGCGCCGGCTTTCTCGGCTGCGTCGGAAGCATCGTGCCGCTGGCCGCGCCGGACGAGCGGGCCGAGCTCCTCGCCGCCTTCTATGTCGAGAGCTATCTCGCCTTCAGCGTTCCGGCGATCATCGCCGGCGTTCTCGCCGGTCAGGTCGGGCTGCGCCTGACGACAGACATCTACGCCGCCGCGATCATCCTGCTCGTCGTCGTCGGCTGTGCCGCCCTCATGATGGATGGGCGGACCCGTACGGCCCGGGCCTGAGCCGGAACCGGCGACGATCCTGCTCACGCCGGAGCAACGCGCTCGGCGTCGCGCCGGTGGAGGGCCGGCATCGGCTCGCGGTGGAGCGGGTGCTCGAGCACGCCGGCGAGCCGTCCGCCCGCCTCCCGCACACGCGCCAGCGACGCGCCGGTGAGCGTCTCGCCGGACAACTCCAGAAGCTCGGCCCCCATCTGGCGCAGCACGCGAAGATCCTCGGTGCGCGTGCAGGTCTTGGCGATCCGGCCGAGCACGTCGAGGAAATGTGTGGCCGCAATCGGATCTCCGGCCGCGTACTGACGCAGATGACCGAAGGATTGCTCCAGATAAAGGGCGAAATCGGCCGGCAGGCCGATCACGCGAAGCTTCCCGTCCGCGTCGAGGCGCAGTGGGCTCGGGGGTTCGCGCCCGGCGACTCCCGCCATGAAGGCGCTCATCCAGTCGATGCAGGTCACGGCCGTGTAGGGATCGTTCACCCCGGGTGAGAGGGCCCGCCCGCCGATTTCGACCAGTTCGTCGATCAGGAACAGGAGATCGTCGGCGGGCGTGCGCCGGGCGCCGATCGCCAGCGCCGACCGGACGGCGTCGCACGCCTTGTCGTTCAGCCGCTCGGCCGGCCACGCGTCGAAGAGCACGGTGCCGGGAAAGATGAAGCTGCCGGCCTGCACGACCATGCGGATCACCAGCTGATGGTCGCGCGCCGCCGACATCAGCGTCGTCTCGTCGATGAACTGGATGTAGCCGCTCCGATCGGCGAGCACCTCGCCGTAGCCGGGCTCGTCGGGCGGCGACTGGCTCCCGGCCCGGAACGGCGCCGGCACCTGCCAGAAGGCGGCGGCCGCCGTGTCGGGGTCGGGCGGCGGGGCGCCGATCGGCGATGGAAACCGCTCTTCGATCTCGCCGACCAGCGCCCGGCCAATCCCGTCGATCACGTTCGAGATGTGGATGTTGGCCGGCACGTGGTGGATGAAGAAGATCAGGACCCCGATCGAGCACAGCGCCAGCACGATGGCGACGAGGATCGCGACGTTCGGCACGAAGGGCGCCGCGGGCGCACCGGCCGCCGCGGCTTCGTCGGCCGAGTGCACCGTGCGCAGCACCAGCACCGAGTAGACGAAGGTCGCGGTGAAGACGCCGAGCGTGAACTGGTTGCCGCGGTTGTTCATGAAGTTGGTCAGGAGCCGCGGGCCGTAGCTGCCCGATGCGAAGACCACGGTTGCCATCGTGACCGAGAACACCGTGCCGGCGACGCCGATCATCGAGCCGCCGATCGCCCCGAGCACTGCGCGCGCGCCGTCCGGCTGGCTGGCGAAGAGGAACGGCGTGTCCCCCCAGAACTGGGGTGTAAGGTAGGTGTCGACATAGACGAGGACGAAGGACAGGACCGCGGCGAGGATCGCGAGCACCGATGGGATGAACCAGTAGCTCGACCGGATCTCCTCGTAGATCTTCAACACCTTCGCCCGCATCGGTACTCCGTAACTCTCGCTGTCCGCCGTCCAATGGGTTCATAGCACGCGGCACCGGGAGGGCGAGGGCGCGGCACCTGAAGAAGCCGTCCCCGAGCCGATCCTGAACGAAAAACGGCTCCGGAGGCAGGTCCGGAGCCGCGGGTGTGATCATGCGGCGCTCGGCGGCCGGGTGGCCGCGCGGCTTACATCTTGCCGATGGTGAAGAACAGCGTTTCGCCGGAGGAGTCGTCGACGCCGTCATTGTCGGTGACGACCCAGCCGGCGCCGTCCTTGTCGATGGCGAAGCCCTCGACCTTATCGACGACGTAGCCGCCGGTCGCCTTCAGGTCCGGCAGGAGATCGCGCACCGTCTCCTTCTTGACCACCGGCAG
This sequence comes from Mangrovibrevibacter kandeliae, assembly GCF_024519155.1. Classification (GTDB taxonomy): domain Bacteria; phylum Pseudomonadota; class Alphaproteobacteria; order Rhizobiales; family Rhizobiaceae; genus Mangrovibrevibacter; species Mangrovibrevibacter kandeliae. The sequence continues at coordinate 43,825 of NZ_JANIFJ010000010.1, forward strand.
GTCGCCGCCGAGCGTGGCGGGCTTCAGGTCGGCGAGCGCCACGCGGGTGATCGCCTTCAGCTTGGCGGCCGAGCCGATCAGGTTGTCGCGCTCGATCAGGTAGGCGTAGTCGCCGCTGACGGTGATTTCGGACAGGCCGACCCAGGCGCCCTCGGCCGAGGGCGCGTCGAGCGGATAGCGCACGCCGCCCCAGGTCTTGGCCTTGGTGTCGTAGGCGAGCAGCTTGGTGGTGTTCTTCGGATCGTCCTTCCAGGGGCGCTGGACCGCGACCCAGAGCGTGTCGCCGACCTTGGCAATGCCTTCCGAGCCGAAGCGGGTGGCACTGTCCTTGAGTTCGGCCGGGAAGGGAACGGTCTCCTCGACCTTGCCCGCGCCGTCGACATGGACCAGCTGGTGCGGGATCTCCTTCTCGGGATTGCCCTCGCTGGCGAGCCAGAAGCCGCCGGCGCCGTCCGTCGTGATGCCCTCGAGGTCGAGATTGGCGGCCGGCTTGCCGTCCGCGGTGACACGGATGGCCTGCGTGATCATCGCCGGCTTCTGCGTGTCGTCGATCACGAAGATCGTCGGTTGCTTCTTGTAGAAGGAGTCGCTGACCGAATAGAGGCGCCCGGCGGTCTCCGGATCGGCGGCCAGTGCCGAGAGGGCGCCCCAGCCGATCGGCTTGCCGTCCTCCATCTTGGACTCGATCTGCGGATAGGCGGGCGTACCCTCGGCACGCTCGTAGATCATCACGTGTGAGCGAGCGGCGCCGTCTTCAACGAGATCTGCCTCGTTGGCGGTGGCGAAGAGGTTGCGGCCGGGGATGGCAATACCGCCCTCCGGCGAAATGCCGGACGGCAGCAACTGCAGCAGCTGCGGCTCCCTGCCGGTGTCGCGGTAGACGCCGACCACCGAGCCGCGCTCGGCGAGGAGGAAGATCAGCGTGTCGTCGCCGAACTTGGCGACCTCCAGGCCCTCCGGCTCGACGCCCTTGGCGTCCGACCGCTTGTCCGGATAGTGGCCGATCTGCGCGACCTTCATCTCGAAAGACGGGCCGGACTCGTAGGAGACCGTGCCGTCGCGGTTGAAGATGGTGAAGCCGCGGGTGCCGCCCTTCCAGTCGCCCTCGTTGGCGATGACGAACCGGTCGGTGCCGAGCCACTGCACCGCATCCGGCTCACGCGGGCGCTCCTCGATCGCGTCCGAGAAGTCCAGCGCGCCGTCGTCCTTGGCGTCGACGCCGTCGAGGGCGACGGTGCCCGCCGGGTAGTCGGCCTTCACGTCGCCGGTCTTGCCGTCGACGATGACGAGGTGGTTGTTCTCCTGCAGCGTGACGATGACCTCGTTGTCGGCGTTGATGTCGACGAACTCGGGCTCCGGATCCTCCGGCGCGATGTCGCTGTAGCCGGTGAGGTCCACCTTCTTCAGGTTGGCGCAGTCCGCCACGCCGTCTTTCAGCGGCACGACGACCAGGTAGCCGGCCGGCATCTGGGGCAGGGCACCGTCGTTGACGTCCTCGTCGCGCTCGTTCTCGATCGCGACGGCCGCGAGGCTCTTGTCGGGCGACACGGCAACCGAGTCCGGCTGGCCGCCGAGGTCACAGGTCGTCTCGACAGACTTCGAGGCGAGGTCGACCACCGCCAGCAGGCCCGACGGGTTGGTGTAGCTCTCGGAGGTGTTGACCCCGACCAGCACCTTGCCGGACACGGCCGCAACCGAAGTCGGCTCGCCGTCGAACTTGACGTAGCCGGCCGGCTTCGGCGCCCTGGCGTCGGTGATGTCGATCATGCCGATGCCGCCGAACGGGCTGTCGCTGTAGATCAGCGTGTTGCCGTCCGCGCTCGCGGTGATGATCTCGGCCGAGGTCTCCGACTTCGGATCGGCGTCCGCCGGCAGATTTTCGGCGACCGGAAAGGAAGCGATGCGGTTGAACACCGGATCGGCCTTGGCGATGGCCGTCGAGGCCAGAAGCGCCGCGGCGAGCGTGGCGAGCTTGGTCACGGTCATGGTAACCCCTGATGAGATGCTTTAACGAGCGCTTCCAATCAGCATGATGTAACACGTCCATGACATTGCACGGCCTTGCACGGGAGCCTCGGTGACCACGACCGCGAGCCTTTCCGGCTATCTCACTGAAATTGGGCACGTTCTGAACGTACGGGTGTATTTCGAGGACACCGACTTTTCCGGCGTCGTCTACCACGCCCGCTACCTCCACTTCATGGAGCGGGCGCGCACCGATTTCCTGCGCCTGCGGGGAATCGACCACCGCACCTTGGCGGCCGGCGGCTTCGGAGAGCCGATGGCCTTCGCGGTCCGGCACATGGACATCGACTTCCTGCGCCCGGCCCGGATCGACGACATCCTCGAGGTGCGCACCGAGACGCTGCTGCTCGGCGGCGCGCGCATCGTGCTGGGGCAGGAGATCCGCCTCGGCGCGACGACCCTCGTGACGGCGAAGGTCAAGGTCGCGGTGATCTCGCCGGAGGGCAAGCCGCGGCGCATGCCGGAGCGGGTCATGGCGGTGCTGGGCGCGGCGAGTGCCGCACCGCAGCAGCCGCCCGCGTGATCGTTAACGCCCCCTTAACCCTAATGCTGTTTCAATGGTGTCCAGAAAATTGGTGCTATGCAGCACGCCATTGTTTCACCTGATTCGCCAGCAAAGAGGGACGCGGGGGCCAAGGGCGGCTTGTGACACGGCTCGAGGCAGGGCGGAGCGCCGGGCGCTTCGCATGGCGCTCGGCCGGTCGGCGCCGCGACGGTTCCTTCTCGTCCGAAGAAGGAAAGTTCGAGGGGCACGATGAACGAGGTTGCGCAGAGCGCACTTGAGGCGCACGCGTCGGGCGTATCGGTGTGGGCACTGTTCTGGCAGGCGTCGATCATCGTCAAGCTCGTGATGCTGGGGCTGCTCGCCGCCTCGATCTGGACCTGGGCGATCATCATCGACAAGTCGATGCGCTATTCGCGTTTCCGCTCGCAGCTGAACAAGTTCGAGCACAATTTCTGGTCGGGCCAGTCGCTGGAGGAGCTCTACAACACGCTCTCCGAGCGCAAGGCCGCCGGCATGGGTGCGCTGTTCGTGGCGGCGATGCGCGAGTGGAAGAAGTCCTTCGAGAAGGGCGCCCGCTCGCCGATCGGCCTGCAGACCCGCATCGAGAAGGCCATGGACGTGACCCTGGCGCGGGAGATGGACGGGCTTGAGTCGCGCCTCGGCTTCCTCGCCACCGTCGGCTCGGCCGCGCCCTTCATCGGCCTCTTCGGCACGGTGGTCGGCATCATGACCTCGTTCCAGGCGATCGCCGCCTCCAAGCAGACCAATCTCGCGGTGGTCGCGCCCGGTATCGCCGAGGCGCTGCTCGCCACCGCCATCGGCCTCGTCGCCGCGATCCCCGCGGTGATCGCCTACAACAAGCTGTCGGCCGATGCCGGCAAGCTCGGCATGCGCCTTGAGGCCTTCGCCGACGAGTTCTCCGCGATCCTGTCGCGGCAGATCGACGAGAAGACCGCGGCCCGCTGAGGCGGCCGACGGATGTGACGCATACGGCGGGCCGACGAGCCGGCCGCAGCTTTCGAAGGATCGACACGGATGGGCATGTCGGTAGGGGCGTCGGGGGGCGGTGGATCGCGCCGCAGGCGCGGCGGGTCGCGCAGGCGCCCGATGAGCGAGATCAACGTGACGCCGATGGTCGACGTCATGCTGGTGCTGCTCATCATCTTCATGGTTGCTGCGCCGATGCTGACTGTCGGCGTGCCGCTCGAACTGCCCGAGACCTCGGCCAAGGCGATGAACTCCGACACCCAGCCGATCACCATCTCGGTGAACGCCAAGGGGCAGGTCTACATCCAGGAGACCGAGATCGCGGTCGACGACGTCGTCGGCCAGCTGCAGCAGATCGCCAAGACGGGCTACGAGGAGCGCATCTACGTCAAGGGCGACCGCTCTGCCGACTACGGCACGGTGATGAAGGTGATGGCGAAGATTTCCGCCGCCGGTTACCGCAACATCGGGCTCGTGACGGCGCAGGAAGCCACCAGCTAACGGACGCCCGGGCATCATGAAGCCGAGCATCGCCGCCTCCGCCGTCCTGCACGCCGCGCTTCTGAGCTGGGGCCTCTGGTCCTTCTCGTCGCCGACGGCCTTCGACGTGTCGAACGCCGAGGCTCTGCCGGTGGAGATCGTGCCGATCGAGGACCTGGCGCAGTCGCTGGTCGGCGACGACAAGGCGAAGCTCAGCGACAAGCCGGCGCCGAAGCCGACCGAGAAGCCGGCCAAGCTGCCGATGCCGGCCGAGCACGTCGGGGACAACGAGGTCGATCTCGACAGCCCGCCGAAGCCGCAGCCAAAGCCGCGTGCGGTCGAGCAGGCCGCCGCGCAGAAGCAGACGCAGAAGGCGCCCGATCCGCAGGTGGCGGCCAAGGACGCGCCGCCGCCTCCGCCGCCCCCGCCGACCCCGAAGGCTGAGCCGCCGAAGCCCGAGCCCGCCAAGCCGGAGCCGCCGCAGCCGCAGGTGGCCGAGACCCCGCAGCCGCCGGAGCCGAAGCCGGAGGTCGACGCCGTCGAACAGACGATCGCCGCCGCGGCCGAGGACGCGCCGGCGGTCGCTCCGGTGCCGCGCAACGTCCCGCTCCCGCAGGTCAAGCCGCAGCCGCCCAAGCCCGAGGTGAAGGTCGCCGAGGCCAAGCCCGTCGAGACCAAGCCGCAGGACAAGCCGGCGGAGACCAGGCCCGCCGACACCCCGGCGAAGACGGACCAGGCCAAGCCCGCCGAGAAGAAGGCGGCGAGCAAGGAGACCAAGAAGTCGGAGAAGAACACCGAGACGGAATCGGAGTTCAACGCCGACGACATCGCCGCGCTCCTGAACAAGGAGAAGGCCGCGGGCGGCGGTGCGAAGCGCTCGACCCAGCAGGCTTCGCTCGGCGGCGAGCGCAACACCGGAACGAAGCTGTCGCAGAGCGAGCTCGGCGAGCTGCAGGGTCTGATCAAGAAGAAGATGAAGGAGTGCTGGGCCGCGCCGTACGGCGTCGACTCGACCGAGTCGCTCCGGGTGTCGATCCACATGCGGCTCGACCCGTCGGGTGCTCTGGAAGGCGTTCCGTCCATCGTCGACGGCGGCAGCGGCTCGACCACCGCGCGCGCGGCCGGCGACGCGGCGCTCCGTGCGGTCCGGCGCTGCGCGCCGTACAACCTGCCCACCGACAAGTACGACGCCTGGTCCGAGCTCACGCTCAACTTCGATCCGAGCGCGATGTATTGACCGCGGCGCGCTGCGCCGCCCGCCGACGTCCTGCAGTTACGGCGCGTGTTCGCGCGCCTTCCATCCGAACCGGAAGGGTTTGACATGAAGCGTAGTTTCACCGCGGCTCTCGCCGTCCTGGCGGTCGCGCTCCTCGCAGCGGCGGCGCCGGCGCGCGCGGCGCTCACGGTCGACATCACCGAGGGCACGGTCGAGCCGCTGCCGATCGCCATCAACGACTTCCAGGCGAACAGCAAGGTCGGCACGGACATCACTTCGGTGATCACCGCCGACCTCAAGCGCTCTGGCCTCTTCGCGCCGATCGACCACGCCGCCTTCATCCAGAAGAACCTCGGGCCGGACGAGACGCCGCGCTTTTCCGACTGGACGGTGATCAATGCGCAGGCGGTCGTCACCGGCCGCGTATCGCCGGAGGCCGACGGACGGCTGCGGGTCGAGTTCCGGCTGTGGGACAGCCTCGCCGGCCAGCAGATGGACGGCCAGCAGTTCTACACCAACCCGGAGAACTGGCGGCGGGTCGCCCACATCATCGCCGACGCGATCTATCAGCGGATCACCGGTGAGAAGGGCTACTTCGACACCCGCGTGGTCTTCGTCGACGAGACGGGCCCGAAGAACAAGCGCGTCAAGCGGCTGGCGATCATGGACCAGGACGGCGCCAACGTGCGCTATCTCACCAAGGGCGGCGACCTCGTGCTGACGCCGCGCTTCTCGCCGAACCGCCAGGAGATCACCTACATGTCGTTCGGCAATGCCGAGCCGCGCGTCTATCTCCTCCAGATCGAGACCGGCCAGCGCGAGATCGTCGGCAACTTCCCGGGCATGACCTTCTCGCCGCGCTTCTCGCCGGACGGGCAGAAGGTGGTGATGAGCCTCCAGCAGGAGGGCAACGCCAACATCTACGCCATGGATCTGCGCTCGCGGGCGACGACGCGGCTCACCAATACGGCGGCGATCGACACCTCGCCCTCCTACGCGCCGGACGGCAACCGCATCGTCTTCGAATCGGACCGGGGCGGTCGCCAGCAGCTCTACGTGATGAACGCCGACGGCAGCGGCCAGCAGCGCATCTCCTTCGGCGATGGCGCCTACTCGACGCCGGTCTGGTCGCCGCGCGGCGATCTCATCGCCTTCACCAAGCAGACCGGCGGCCTGTTCCAGATCGGCGTGATGCGCCCCGACGGCTCGGGCGAGCGCATCCTCACCTCGGGCTTCCACAACGAAGGCCCGACCTGGGCCCCGAACGGGCGCGTGCTGATGTTCTTCCGCGACCAGGCCGGCGGCGGCGGGCCGCACCTCTTCTCGATCGATCTGACCGGTCGCAACGAGATGCAGGTCCCGACGCCGGACTTCGCCTCCGATCCCGCCTGGTCGCCGCTTCTGGAGTAGGCGAGGCGACCGAGGGCAAGCTTCGGAAAAGGCTGGGCAAAGATCGCTCTTTGCCTGCCGGCCGGAATGCCGCATAAACGCCATCTGCGACCGTTCTCTAACGCCTGTGTCGTGATCGTACGTGAGACCGTCCTTCACCCGGCGTTAACTGTTTCCGCGTAAACGGTCGGTAACGGAATCCCTTCGAACCTTAAAGGAATCGGCGATGCGCCGGACTGCTTCCAAGGCCTACAGCCACATTGCCCTGCCGCTCGCCCTGGCCGCGCTCGTTGCGATCTCCGGCTGCGCCTCGAAGAAGACCGGCCTGCCGGACAATGCCGGCGAGCTCGGCCTGGGCGCCGGCGCCGGCGCCGGCGGGCTTGGTGGGTCCGGTCCCGGGTCCAACCAGGACTTCACGGTCAATGTCGGCGACCGCATCTTCTTCGACACCGACTCGTCCTCGATCCGCGCCGACGCGCAGCAGACCCTGAGCCGGCAGGCCCAGTGGCTGCAGCAGTACCCGCAGTACGCGATCACCGTCGAGGGCCATGCGGACGAGCGCGGCACCCGCGAGTACAACCTGGCGCTCGGCGCCCGCCGCGCCGCCGCCACCCGCGACTTCCTCGCCTCGCGCGGCATCCCGGCGAGCCGCATCAAGACGATCTCCTACGGCAAGGAGCGTCCGGTGGCCGTGTGCGACGACATCTCCTGCTGGTCGCAAAACCGGCGGGCGGTCACGGTGCTCGGCGCGCCTGGCAGCTGATCCTCCGCCCGTTCGGATGTGTTCGACGACCGACGGCCCCGTGCGGGGCCGTCGGCGTTTTGTCTTGGCCGATCGAGACACGAACGTCGGCGCCGCGCCGTTCCGCCGCGTCAAAGTTTGGCCGAACTCGCCCGTTCCATGCTATGAGGCCGTGTCCGGCCAGCCGCGCCCGATCCCCGTGTCTGCGGCTGGCGGACGCTTCGTGTTTTTCGAGTGATGGAGCCTGAAGCATGGCGCTTCGCAACACCGTCCGCCTCGCGGCGATCGGACTGAGCTTGGCCGCGGCCTGCGGTCCGGCCAGCGCCCTGAACTTGCCCTTCGGCCTCGGCGCCGAGCGAAGCGAGCGCGCCGCACCGGTCGAGGCTCCGGCCGAGAAGCCGGTGCTCCTGGCGCAGGCCGATTCCTCGGTTCGCATCAGCCAGCTCGAGGAGGAGGTGCGCCGTCTCACCGGCAAGGTCGAGGAGCTCTCCTTCCAGCTTCTGCAGATGCAGGAGCAGATGCGCAAGCAGCAGGAGGACAACGAGTTCCGCTTCCAGGATCTGGAAGGCAATGCCTCCGGCGCCGGTCAGAAGCGGACCGAAGCCGCGCCGGCGCCGGCTCAGCCGACGGGTCCCGACGTCGCCGCTGCGACACCGCCGCCTGCCGCGCCGCGCGCTGCCGCGCAAGCGCCGGCAACGCCGCCGGCCGATGGCGGCATCGGTGACGGCGGCGACCAGATCGGCCAGATTCTCGAGGCGCCGAACCTCGATCTCGGCGCCGCCGCTGCCGCACCGTCGCAGGCGCCGGGGGTGTCCTCCGACACGGTCGCGTCGATCGATCCGAAGACAGCCGACGACCTCTACACGCTCGCCTACAACTACATGCTGGCCGGCGACTATCAGCTCGCCGAGCAGAGCTTCCGCCAGTACGCGCAGACCTACCCCGGGGCCAAGGACGTGCCGGACGCGCAGTACTGGCTCGGCGAGAGCCTGTTCGCCCAGAAGAAGTACACCGACGCGGCCGAGGTCTTCCTCAACGCCCAGAAGCAGTATCCCAAGAGCGGCAAGGCGCCGGAGATGATGCTGAAGCTCGGCATGTCGCTTGCCAAGCTCGACAACCGCGAGACGGCCTGCGTGACCTATGCCGAGGTGTCGAAGCGCTATCCGAGCATGAGCGCTGCCGTGCAGAAGAAGCTGTCGGCCGAGAAGGCGTCCGCCCACTGCTGAGCGCGCCTGCCCAGGCCTTCGAGCCAGAGCCCGCTGCATCGAGGCCGGGGGCGAAACGCCCGGGCGCGGAGCCCCTGACTGCCGGCGAGACACGTGATCTTCTAGATAGTTCGCTGCGGCGCCTCGCCGCGTGGAGGACGTGGGCGGGCGAGGCGCAAGATGCCCGGCCACTGCGGATCGTGCTCGCCGTCTCCGGCGGGCCGGATTCGCTGGCGCTGATGCTGGCCGCAGCGCATCACCGCGCGGCGCAGAGCGACGCGCCTGACGTATGCTTCTCCGTCGTGACCGTCGATCACGGCTTGCGCCCGGACGCTGCCGCCGAGGCGCAGGCGGTTGCCCGGCTCGCCGGCAGCCTTGGGCTTCCGCATGAGACGCGGCATTGGCACCCGGTGCCGCCGGTCACGAACCTGCAGGCGCGGGCGCGCGAGGCGCGGTACGCGCTCCTCGCCGCGGCGGCGCGCGACGCGGGAGCCTGTGCGGTCATGACCGCCCATCACCTCGACGACCAGGTCGAAACCCATCTCATCGCCGCGGCGCGCAAGGCCGGGGACCGCGGCCTCGCCGGGATGCGAGAGATCCGCGATCTCGAGCCGGGGATCGCCCTCCTGCGCCCGCTGCTTGCCGTGCCCGGCGTGCGGCTGAAGGCGAATGTGGCCGCTGCCGGTCTTTCCGCTGCGGATGATCCGAGCAACCGCGATCGACGCTTTGTGCGGGTGCGGCTGCGCGAGGCGCTGGCCCGCGAGGACGTCGACCGGTCGGCCGTCCTTGCCGCCATCGCGACCCATACGGCGGCCCGCGACGCCTTCGACCGTAGGCTGGCCTCGTCACGGCATACGGCGGACGGGCCGCTCTTCGATGTCGATGCCGAAGGTGTGATCCGGATGCGCCGCTCCGCCTTCGCGCGGCTGCCGCCTGCACTCCGGCTCGCCTGGCTGGCGCGTGCGGTCGTGGCGGCGGGAGGCGGCCTGCACGCGCCGGCGCGTCCTGCGCTCGAACGGCTCGACGCGCGCCTCGAGCGTGAACGAGAAGCCGCGGCGACGCTGGGTGGGGCCGCCATCGGTGCCGATGCAGGGGCGATCCGCTTCACACGCGAGTGGGGGCGACGAGGCATCGCGGCGGTGGCGCTCGACACCGGCGTCCGGCACACCGTCTTCGACCGGCGCTTCGACGTCCACTTCGCATCGTCGCCCGCGCCAGGCTTGCGTCTTGCGCCCTTCGGGATCACGGGGCGCGGCAATCCGCACGAGCGGACGCTGCCGGTGCTCCTCGCGCCGGACGGCGCACTCCTGGCCGTCCCGCCGGGTCTGCGCGGCAAGGTCGACGCTGTCTTGCCGGTACTGACGATTCGCCAGAGGATCGTCTGGCGACTGCTCCGCGACCTCTTCTGAGGCCCGTGAGGCAGGGCGCAGGAGCGCTTTGTTTACGGTGTGGCCCGTCGGCGCCGGCCGGACCGTTGCCATTCTGCCGCAAAACCGTCCGAAGCGGTTGGCAAGAGTCACACCTACACCTATCTTCGAGAAAAGCGCACGGGCGACCTCGGGCGCGGGCTCAGGGCACGTAATGAACCAGAATTTCCGCAACTTTGCGCTTTGGGCGATCATCGCACTCCTCCTGATCGCGCTCTTCCAGCTCTTCTCGAACGGCTCGCCTTCCGCGGGGGCACGCGACATCCCGTACTCGCAGTTCCTGAACGACGTCTCGCAGGGGCGCGTACGCTCCGTGACGATCCAGGGCCAGCGGATCAACGGCACCTATTCGGACGGCTCGAGTCCGTTCCAGACCTATTCGCCGGGCGACTCCCAGCTGGTCGGTCGGCTGGAGCAGAAGGGCGTGACGATCAGCGCCAGCCCGCCGAGCGACAACACCAACCCGATCTGGTCGATGATCCTGTCCTTCGGGCCGATCCTGCTGATCCTCGGCGTCTGGATCTTCCTGATGCGCCAGATGCAGGGCTCGGGCGGCAAGGCCATGGGCTTCGGCAAGTCGAAGGCCAAGCTCCTGACCGAGGCGCATGGGCGGGTGACGTTCTCGGACGTCGCCGGTGTCGACGAAGCCAAGCAGGATCTCGAGGAGATCGTCGAGTTCCTGCGCGAGCCGCAGAAGTTCCAGCGTCTCGGCGGCAAGATCCCGCGCGGCGTCCTTCTCGTCGGCCCTCCGGGCACCGGCAAGACGCTGCTTGCGCGCTCCGTCGCGGGTGAGGCGAACGTGCCGTTCTTCACCATCTCCGGCTCGGACTTCGTCGAGATGTTCGTCGGCGTCGGCGCCAGCCGCGTGCGCGACATGTTCGAGCAGGCCAAGAAGAACAGCCCCTGCATCATCTTCATCGACGAGATCGACGCGGTCGGCCGCCATCGCGGCGCCGGCCTCGGCGGCGGCAACGACGAGCGCGAGCAGACGCTGAACCAGCTGCTCGTCGAGATGGACGGCTTTGAAGCGAACGAGGGCATCATCCTCATCGCAGCCACCAACCGTCCGGACGTTCTCGATCCGGCGCTGCTGCGCCCGGGCCGCTTCGACCGTCAGGTCGTGGTGCCGAACCCGGACGTCACCGGTCGCGAGAAGATCCTCAAGGTGCACGTGCGCAACGTGCCTCTTGCGCCGAACGTCGACCTCAAGACGATCGCCCGCGGCACGCCGGGCTTCTCCGGTGCCGATCTCGCCAACCTCGTCAACGAGGCGGCGCTGATGGCGGCCCGCCGCTCCAAGCGCCTCGTCACGATGCTCGAGTTCGAGGACGCCAAGGACAAGGTCATGATGGGCGCCGAGCGCCGGTCGATGGCGATGACCGAGGAAGAGAAGAAGCTGACGGCCTATCACGAGGCGGGGCACGCCCTGGTCGGCCTGCACGAGCCGTTCAACGATCCGCTGCACAAGGTCACCATCATCCCGCGCGGCCGCGCCCTCGGCGTGACGATGAACCTGCCGGAGCGCGACCGCTACGGCATGCGCAAGAACGAGATGGAGGCGCGGCTGGCGATGATCTTCGGCGGACGCGCCGCCGAGGAGATCATCTACGGGCTCGACAACGTGACGACGGGCGCCTCCAACGACATCCAGCAGGCCACCAACATGGCCCGCGCGATGGTCATGGAGTACGGCATGAGCGACAAGCTCGGCCGGCTGCGCTACCGCGAGACGCAGGACGAGGTCTTCCTCGGCCATTCGGTCGCGCGCCAGCAGCACATGTCCGAAGAGACGGCGCGGATGATCGACTCGGAGGTTCGCGGCATCGTCGAGGTCGCCGAGAACAAGGCGCGCAAGATCCTCAACGATCACATCGACGAGCTGCATCTGCTCGCCAACGCGCTGCTCGAATACGAGACGCTGTCGGGCGACGAGGTCCGTGATCTCCTCGCCGGTCGGCCGCTGACCCGCGACATGGGGGACGACACGCCGCCCTCGCGTGGCTCGGCCGTGCCGAAGGCCGGCTCGCGCCCCTCGATCTCGCGCGACGACAAGGAGGGCGGGCTCGAGCCGCAGCCGACCTGATCGGCGGGCAGGCCTCGCAGCAGAGACAGGAAGAGGTGGCTTCGGCCGCCTCTTTTCGTTTGCGGGCGGGGTGCCGGACACCCGCCGCGTGACCGCGCGCCGAACGCGACGGCATCGTCGAACCGTGACCAGCGGTTGCGCAAGTCTTATCGGGTGACATTCTTTTTTACTTTCGGCGCTAGGCTGCGCCGGATACACGGTCGCGCAACCTCCGATCAGGGACTGCGATGAGCAAGAGATATTTCGGCACGGACGGCATTCGCGGCCGCGCCAACCAGCATCCCATGACCGCCGAGGTCGCGATGAAGGTCGGCATGGCTGCCGGGCTCGCGTTCAGGCGTGGCAACTACCGCCACCGCGTCGTGATCGGCAAGGACACGCGCCTGTCGAGCTACATGATCGAGAACGCGATGGTCGCGGGCTTCACCGCCGTCGGCATCGACGTGTTTCTGCTCGGCCCGATGCCGACCCCGGCCGTGGCGATGCTGACGCGCTCGCTGCGCGCCGACATCGGCGTGATGATCTCGGCGTCGCACAACCCGTTCTACGACAACGGCATCAAGCTGTTCGGCCCGGACGGCTACAAGCTGTCGGACGACATCGAGGCGTCGATCGAGGCGCTGCTCGAAGAGGATCTGTCCCGCCGCCTCGCCGACAACGGCCATCTCGGCCGGGCCAAGCGCATCGACGGCGTTCACGACCGCTACATCGAGTCGGCAAAGCGCACCTTGCCGCGCCAGCTCTCGCTGGAGGGGCTGCGGGTCGCGATCGACTGTGCCAACGGTGCCGGCTACCGCGTGGCGCCGGAGGTGCTGTGGGAGCTCGGCGCCGAGGTGGTGAAGATCGGCGTCGAACCCGACGGTCTCAACATCAACAAGAACTGCGGCTCGACCGCGCCGGCGGCGCTGTGCGCCAAGGTCAACGAGGTGAGGGCCGACATCGGCATCGCTCTCGACGGCGATGCCGACCGGGTGCTGATCGTCGACGAGCGCGGCGAGATCGTCGACGGCGACCAGATCATGGCCGTGATCGCCGAGAGCTGGGCCGAGGATGGCCGGCTGGCCGCCGGCGGCATCGTCGCCACCATCATGTCCAATCTCGGCCTGGAGCGCTTCCTGCAGGATCGGCACCTGCAGCTCGCCCGCACCAAGGTCGGCGACCGTTACGTCGTCGAGCATATGCGCGAGCACGGCTACAATGTCGGCGGCGAGCAGTCCGGTCACATCGTCCTGTCGGACTTCTCGACCACCGGCGACGGCCTCGTGTCGGCGCTGCAGGTGCTGGCCGTGGTCAAGAAGAACGGTGGTACGGTTTCCGAGGTCTGCCGGCGCTTCGACCCGGTGCCGCAGATCCTCAAGAACGTGCGCTTCTCGGGCGGGGCGCCGCTGGAGAAGGAGGGGGTGCAGACGGTCATCGAAGCAGCTCGCCTGCGGCTTGGAAACGCCGGGCGCCTCGTCATCCGTCCGTCCGGCACCGAACCGTTGATCCGGGTCATGGCGGAGGGCGACGATCCCGCGCTTGTCGCCACGGTTGTGGACGACATCGTCGGCGCCTTGCAGTCGGTGGCGGCGTAGGCGCCGGGCCTGCAACCGAAAAAACGCTCCTATGGTAAATCTCGTCGTAAAATAAACGGCCCGTTAACCATCGGCTTTTACCTTAGGGTTGCGAAAGTCACAGAGCTTTTGCACCGCAACCGCTAGGAGTGAAAGCGATGCAACGCATTACCGCCATCACGATGCTGGCGTGCGGCCTGATGGCGGGTGTGACCGCCGCTCAGGCCGCCGACCTGGTCGAAGAACAGCCGATCTACGAGCAGCCGGCGCCGCAGTCCTATTCCAACTGGTACATCCGCGGCGACGTCGGCTACCTGTTCAAGTCGAAGACGTCCGGCGACTACTACTTCTACAACCAGCCGTTCCCCGGCATCGACTCGCACGAGTACTACGACTCGATCGAGCTGAAGAACAACGCCACCTTCGGCGCCGGCGCCGGCTTCCGGCTGAACGACTACGTCCGTGGCGACGTGACGGTCGACTACTTCAAGACGGACGTGAAGGGCTCGAGCGAGTGCAGCTATCTCGTCGAGATCGGCTACGGCCTCGACCCGGTCGACAACGACTGCCGTTACAACGACTCGTCCAAGGCTTCGGTCTGGATGGCCATGGCGAACGCCTATGTCGATGTCGGCCACTTCGGCATCGTCACGCCCTATCTCGGCGCGGGCGCTGGTTTCGCCTGGGTGAAGTACGACGACATGAACGACGAGATCGCCTGCAGCGGCGGGCCCTGCGGCGGTGATCCGGACGTCTATCGCAGCACGCATCCGGGCGAGTCGTCGGTGCGCTTCGCCGCGTCGCTGATGGCCGGTGCCAGCTTCGACCTGACCCAGCAGCTCAAGCTTGACGCGGGCTATCGCTACACCCGCATCAGCGAAGGCGACGCCTTCGGCTTCGACGCCGACGACCGCTCCTTCGGCGCCTCCGGCGTGCAGGGCCGCGACCACGGCTTCAACCTGCACCAGATCCGCGCCGGCCTGCGCTACGAGTTCAACTGACCGAGCGGGCTCCGGCCCATCTCGCAGACGCACCGCCGCCGCCGCTCCGCAAGGGGCGGCGGCGGTTTCCGTTTCAGGGGTCTCCGTCTGCGGCCGGTGCCCCCGGACGGGCAACTGCGGCCACAGGCTTAACGACGCCTTACCGAACAGGGTTAAGCGTCCGTTAAGCCTTTTCTTCGACAGTCTCCCCAGGGCGCGGCGATTCGAGGCTGCGGTCGTCACCAAGGCTAAAAGGCTGATCGCATGCGCGCGACCAAGACACTCCTCCTTGCCGGTCTCCTGGCCGCATCCGCACTGGCGCCGGCAGGTGCCGCCGACCTGCTGCAGAGCCCGCTCTACGAAAACGCCCCGGAGGTCGTTCCGGTCGAGATCGGCAACGCCTGGTACCTGCGCGTCGACGGGGCGTACGACTTCAAGAGCGATGTCGATGCCTCCGCCGACGGTGGGCTCGGTCGATCCGACGGGACGCTGCAGCTCGACGGCGCGCCGGACTTCGGCGTCGGCGCAGGCTATCACTTCACCGACATGCTGCGCGCCGACGTCACCGGGCGCTACTGGCGCGGCGACCTGTCCGGCGACTTCTCGGGCGGCGGTGTCGGCGGCAAGCTGCGGGCCTGGGAGGTCATGGCCAACGCCTATGTCGACCTCGGCACCATCGCGGGCTTCACGCCCTATATCGGCGGCGGCGCCGGCGCGGTGAACCTGCGTCTGGAGGACGTGTCCTGCGCGGCCGCCTATGCCTGCGACGGCAGCGCAGACGCCTCTGGCGACTGGCGCTTCGCCTACGCGGCGATGGCGGGCGTCGCCTACAGCTTGACGCAGAATCTGCAGCTCGACGTCGGCTATCGCTATACGCATGTGGGGGAGGGCGATCTCGGCTCCTTCGGTGACCTTCGCCTCTCCGACGACGGGTTCGATCGGCACAGCATCCAGGCCGGTATCCGTTACTCGCTCTGGTAGGATGACGGCCCTGCCGTGCCTCAAGAGGCGTGTGGCGGCAGTTGCACTTGCGGCTCAGTAATCTAGTCTCTTCGGGGTGCAAGCCCCGGAGAGTTCCATGCGCCTGATCGCAGCCCTCCTTCTCGCCCTGATCATGCCGCTCGCCGCGGCGGCGCAGAGCCCCACCGACGACGCCGCCATCCGCGCCGCGATCGAACGACAGCTGGAGGCGTTCAGCTCCAATGACGGAGCGGCGGCCTGGTCGTACGCGGCGCCGAGCATCCAGCAGCGTTTCCCGACGCCCGACGCTTTCATGGCGCTGGTCGAGCAGGCCTATCCGCCGGTCTACCGCTCGCGCTCCCACAGCTTTGGCGACCTTGCGCAGACCCCTCTCGGTCTCGCCCAGCGGGTCGAGATCGTCGATGGCGATGGGGTCGCCTGGGACGCCCTGTACACGGTCGAAGAGCAGCCCGACGGCAGCTGGAAGATCACCGGCTGCTACCTCGCCAAGAAGGCCGGCGTGACCGCCTGAGCCGCCCGACGAACGCAGTCGCGCGACGAGCGGCGGCGGCGCGGCCCCTTCCTCGGGGGCCGGTGCGTAATGTCGCGCCCCGCCAGTTTGAAGGACAGGCCGCTTGTCACCGGACTCGCCTTCGCGTATCAGCGCCGGCGGGACACTCCTCCCCAACGAGGAGCTTCTATCTGGAAGGGTAGCTCATGGCTATGACCGCAAAGCCGGACGTGCGTCCGGCCAATCCCCGATTCTCCTCCGGCCCCTGTGCCAAGCGACCCGGCTGGTCGCTTGAGGCTCTGCAGGACGCGGCGCTCGGCCGCTCGCATCGGGCCAAGATCGGCAAGACCAAGCTTCAACAGGCGATCGACGAGACGCGCGAGATCCTCGGCGTGCCGGCCGACTATCGCATCGGCATCGTACCGGCGTCGGACACGGGCGCGGTCGAGATGGCGATGTGGTCGCTGCTCGGCGCGCGTGGCGTCGATTGTCTCGCCTGGGAATCCTTCGGCGCCGGCTGGGTGACCGACGCGGTCAAGCAGCTGAAGCTCTCCGACGCGCGCACGCTCGAGGCGCCCTACGGCGAGATCGTCGACTTCGCCGACGTCGACTTCGACCGCGACGTCGTCTTCACCTGGAACGGCACCACCTCCGGTGTGCGCGTGCCGAACGGCGACGCGATCCCCGCGGAGCGCCAGGGCCTGACCATCTGCGACGCGACCTCGGCCGCCTTCGCGCAGGACCTGCCCTTCGACAAGCTCGACGTCGTCACCTTCTCCTGGCAGAAGGTGCTGGGCGGCGAGGCGGCGCACGGCATGCTGATCCTCAGCCCGCGAGCGGTCGAGCGGCTGGAGAGCTACAAGCCGGCCTGGCCGCTGCCGAAGATCTTCCGCATGGTGAAGGGCGGCAAGCTGATCGAGGGCATCTTCAAGGGCGAGACGATCAACACGCCGTCGATGCTCTGCGTCGAGGACTATCTCGACAGCCTCGCCTGGGCGAAGCGGATCGGCGGCCTCGCCGAACTCAAGCGTCGCGCCGATGCCAATCTCGCCGTCATCGAGCGCTTCGTCGAAGCGAATGGCTGGCTCGGCTTCCTGGCGAAGACGCCGGAGATCCGGTCGAACACCTCGGTCTGCCTCACCTTCACCGATCCGGCCGTCGCGGCGCTGCCCGAGGACGGGCAGGCGGCCTTTGCCAAGGCCGTCGCGTCGGTGCTCGAGAAGGAGGGCGTCGCCCTCGACATCGGTGCCTATCGCGATGCGCCGGCCGGCCTTCGAATCTGGTGCGGCGCGACCGTCGAGACCAGCGATCTCGAGGCGCTGATGCCTTGGCTCGCCTGGGCCTACGAGGCGCAGAAGGCGACCCTCGCGCAGGCGGCCTGATGCCCGCTTCCGGCTTTGCCGATCGGAGCAGGCGGAAGGCGGCGATCCCGCGGATGGTGGCAGGCATCCTGTCCGACGCAGCGGTATCAGTCTCCTCAAGCGCCTGAACAGGCAGCGCCGGAGCAGGCGTTGCCGAATTCTCCACACCGGCGTCATCCCGGCCTCGAGCCGGGATCCATTCCAGATCGCCGATCCTGTTCCGATCGGGTCGAGGGATCGTTCTTCTCGGCCGGATTGCCCGCCGAAAACGGCGAGGCATGCATCCCGGCTCAAGGCCGGGATGACGGCCGAAGGGATCGAACACGTTTTTCCTGCGACGTGGAGCTTCGGCCCGTCGCCCGCAGAAGGACCACAGTCATGGCACCCCGCGTTCTCGTTTCCGACAAGCTCTCGCCCACCGCCGTCCAGATCTTCAAGGACCGCGGCGTCGAGGTCGACTATCTGCCCGACCTCGGCAAGGACAAGGAGAAGCTGCTCGAGGTCATCGGCCAGTATGACGGCCTCGCCATCCGCTCGGCCACCAAGGTCACCGAGAAGGTGATCGAGGCGGCGAGCCGCCTGAAGGTGGTCGGCCGCGCCGGCATCGGCGTCGACAACGTCGACATCCCGGCCGCGTCGCGCAAGGGCATCGTGGTGATGAACACGCCCTTCGGCAACTCGATCACGACCGCCGAGCACGCCATCGCGCTGATGTTCGCGCTCGCCCGCGAACTGCCCGCCGCCGATGCCTCGACCCAGGCCGGCAAGTGGGAGAAGAACCGCTTCATGGGCGTCGAGATCACCGGCAAGACGCTGGGTGTGGTCGGCTGCGGCAATATCGGCTCGATCGTGGCGAGCCGCGGCCTCGGCCTGAAGATGAAGGTGGTCGCCTTCGATCCCTTCCTGTCTAGCGAGCGCGCCGCCCATCTCGGCGTCGAGAAGGTGGAACTCGCCGATCTCTTCGCCCGGGCCGACTTCATCACGCTGCACACGCCGCTGACCGACAAGACCCGCGGCATCATCGACGCGAAGGCCATCGAGACGATGAAGGACGGTGTGCGCATCATCAACTGCGCGCGCGGCGGCCTCGTCGTCGAGGCCGATCTCGTCGATGCGCTGAAGTCGGGCAAGGTGGCCGGCGCCGGCATCGACGTCTTCGAGACCGAGCCGGCGACCGAAAGCCCGCTCTTCGGACTCGCCAACGTCGTCTGCACGCCGCATCTCGGCGCATCCACCGAGGAGGCGCAGGAGAACGTCGCGCTGCAGGTGGCCGAGCAGATGTCGGACTACCTCGTCAATGGCGCGGTCTCCAACGCGCTGAACATGCCCTCGATCACCGCTGAAGAGGCGCCGATCCTGACGCCCTACGTCAAGCTCGCCGAAATCCTCGGCTCCTTCGCCGGCCAGGTGACGGAGACGGCGATCAGCGAGGTCGAGATCCTCTATGACGGCGCACCGGCGGGCATGAACACCAAGGCGCTGACGAGCGCGGCGATCGCCGGCCTGCTGAAGCCCTCGGTGCAGACCGTCAACATGGTCTCGGCGCCGCTGATGGCCAAGGAGCGCGGCATCATGATCTCCGAGGTCCGGCGCGACAAGTCGGGCGTGTTCGACGGCTATATCCGCGTGACGGTGAAGACGGCCGGGCAGACGCGCTCGATCGCCGGCACCTGCTTCTCGGACGGCAAGCCGCGCTTCATCCAGATCAAGGGCATCAACATGGAGGCCGAGGTTGGCCGCTACATGCTCTACACGGCCAACAAGGACGTGCCGGGCGTCATCGGCTCGCTCGGCACCACCTTCGGCAAGAACGGCGTCAACATCGCGAACTTCCATCTCGGCCGCGACGTCGAAGGCGGCGATGCGATCGCGCTCCTCTACCTCGATGGTCCGCTGAGCGAGGCGTTCCTCGACGAGGTGCGCGCGCTGCCTTCGATCGGGCAGGCGAAGCCGCTCGAGTTCGAGATCTGATGCGATAGGGGCTGGCGCCGTGCCTCGACGCGGCGCCGGCGCTCGTCAGGTCGCGCCGGCCGGAGCGGGCTTGAGCGCGCGACGCTCCGCCAGCGCGATCCCGCCCAGGATGCAGGCGAGCGCCGCAACGTGATAGAGATGCAGTTCCTCGCCGAGGAGGACGATCGCCAGCAGCGCGCCGAAGATCGGGATGAGGTTGACGAACAGTCCCGCCCGGTTCGGCCCGATCGCCTCGATGCCTCGGATGTAGAGCGTCTGCGAGATGACCGAGGCGAACAGCGCCATGTAGAGGACCGCGGCAAGGCCCGCCGCGTCCGGCATCTGTACGGCGCCCGACTGCCACTCCCATCCGAGCAGCGGCAGTGAACCGACCAGCCCGCCCACATTCAGCACGAAGATGGTCGACAGCCAGTGCACCTCCGGCTTCAGCCGCAGGAGCAGGGTGTAGGAGCCATAGCAGAGGACCGCGATCATCATCAGCGCGTCGCCGAAGTTGAAGTCGAGCGCGACCAGCGTCGCAAGGTCTCCATGCGCGGCCGTCAGCGCCACGCCGATCAGCGTCAGCAGGAAGCCGGCGATCTGCCAGGCGCTCACCCGCGTGCCGAAGAGAAGGAAGCTCCCGGCAAAGACGACGAGCGGCATCGCCGACTGCTCGATCATGACGTTGATCGCGGTGGTGTAGTGGACGGCGAGATAGAGCAGGCCGGCAAAGCCGGAGAAGCCGATGGCCCCGAGCAGCAGCATGAAGACCAGCCTGTGGCGCAGGCGCGCCGCGTCGCGCTTCAGGTGCGGCAGGGCGAAGGGCAGGAGCACGAGAACGGCGATCAGCCAGCGCAGGCTGTTGACCACCATCGGCGACACGTGCGGCACCGCGATCTTCGCGGCGATGGAATTGCCGCTCCAGAACAGCGTGGTGGCCATCAGGAGAAGGTAAGGGTGGGAAAGAATGCGCAGCATGCCCGCCCTGTAGAGGCTTTCCGGCGAATGCGGAAGCGCGCGCGGCCCCTCGCCGCGGCGGTCGCGGCGCCCGCAGGACCGTGGCGGGGTCGCCGAATGCTTGACGAATCTCTATAAGTGTCGCTGTTCCGCGTGAGGGAGCGCGCGAAGCCAAACCGGAGTATCAATGGCAAACGTCGTCGTCATCGGGTCGCAGTGGGGCGACGAGGGCAAGGGCAAGATCGTCGACTGGCTGTCCGAGCGTGCCGACGTGGTGGTGCGCTTTCAGGGCGGCCACAATGCCGGCCATACGCTGGTGGTGGAGGGCGTATCCTACAAGCTCTCGCTGATGCCGTCCGGCGTCGTGCGCCAAGGCAAGCTGTCGGTGATCGGCAACGGCGTCGTGTTCGACCCGCACGCCTTCGTCGCCGAGAAGAAGCGGCTCGGCGAGCAGGGCGTCGCCATCACGCCGCAGACGCTGCGCATCGCCGACAACGCGGCGCTGATCCTGTCGCTCCACCGTGAGCTCGACGCCATCCGCGAGGGCGCCAGCACCGGCACCAAGATCGGCACCACCGGACGCGGCATCGGCCCGGCCTACGAGGACAAGGTCGGCCGGCGCGCGATCCGCGTCATGGATCTCGCCGACGCCGACGGGCTGCCGGAGCGGATCGAGCGGCTGCTCGCGCACCACAACCCGCTGCGTCGCGGCCTCGGCCAGCCCGAGATCGACGCTGGGGCGATCCTGGACGAGCTGACCTCGGTCGCCGGCGAGGTGACCCCTTATGTCGATCGCGTCTGGAAGCTTCTCGACGAGCGGCGTCGTGCCGGAGACCGGATCCTGTTCGAGGGCGCCCAGGGCACGATGCTCGACATCGACCACGGCACCTATCCGTTCGTCACCTCGTCCAACACCGTGGCCGGACAGGCTGCGGCGGGCTCCGGCCTCGGCCCCCAGAGCATCGGCTTCGTGCTCGGGATCACCAAGGCCTACACGACCCGGGTGGGCGGCGGCCCGTTTCCGACCGAGCAGGAGAACGAGATCGGCACCTTCCTCGGAGAGCGGGGTCACGAGTTCGGAACCGTCACGGGGCGCAAGCGTCGGTGCGGCTGGTTCGACGCCGTGCTCGTGCGCCAGGCGGTCGCAGTCAACGGCGTGCACGGCCTCGCGCTCACCAAGCTCGACGTTCTCGACGGGCTGGACGAGATCAAGATCTGCGTCGGCTACAGGCTGAACGGCGAAGTGATCGACTCGCTGCCCGCGAACGGCAAGGCGCAGCTCGAGGTCGAGCCGGTCTACGAGACGCTGGAAGGCTGGAAGGCGACCACCGCCGGCGCCCGTCGCTGGAGCGAGCTGCCGGCGCAAGCGGTCAAGTATGTCAGGCACATAGAGGAGCTGGTGGGCGCGCCGGTCACGCTTTTGTCCACCTCGCCTGAGAGAGATGACACGATTCTTGTTCGCGATCCGTTTCAAGACTAGACATCCCGGTAACCAAGTGAAAGCTGGATCGATCCAGTTGGGCGGAAGCTTCAGATCAGCGAGTGACGTCGTTCCATGGCCGATTTGAGCGCAGTTCTGCGTAAAACGATCGACGGACTGCCGCGCCAGACTCCGGCGCTGCGCGAGAAGGTGTACGAGAAGGCGCGCGCGGCGATCGTGCGCCAGATCGAAACCGCCGATCCGCCGCTCGGCGAAGACGTGGTCGCGGCGCGGCGCGGCGCACTGGAAGACGCGATCGCACGCACCGAGTCGCACTACACCGGGCTCGAGTCCCCGTCGGCCGAAGACACTGCGCCGGAGGCCGCCTCCGCCGCGCCGGCACCCGTGCCTGCCGCTCCGCCCCGCGCCACACCGCCGGCCGCTCCACCGCAGGCCACGCGTCCCGCGCCGCCGCCGCCCGCGGCCGATCGTCCGGCGCCAGCCGCGCCTCCGGCCGCCGCCGCGCCTGCTGCCGCGCCACGCGCGCAGCCTGCCGCTGAACTCCCGCGTCCGGCTCCGCCGCGCCCGTCTCCGCCGCGCGCCACGCCGACCTTGCCGCCGGGAGGGGCGCCGCTGCAGCCGGCTTCCTCGCCGCTGCCGCCGCGGGCCGACGCGCCCCTGCGTCCGGCGCCGCCGCCTGCCGCCGCGGCACCGAGCCAGACCCATGCCCGACCGGCGCCGGTTGCAGCGCCGCAGCCCGCGGGACAGGCTCCTTCCGCCTCCACAGCCGCGCCGCCCGCTTCGCCGCGTCCCGGCCCGACGCCGCCCATGCCGCCGACCGTGTCGCCGGCTGCAGCCCCCCGCGCGCCTGCGGCGCGGCTCGCGCCGGGCACGGCTGCGGCGCCCGCGATGCCGCCGCCCGTCGGCCCGGTCTCCAAGCTCCCGCCGGCAAGCGTGCCGGATGCGCGACCTGCGCCGCCGGTCCGCCGCGAGCCGGTGTTCGAGCCGGTGGAGCTCGACGACGAGCGACCGGCCGAAGCCTATGGGGCGCAGGAGCACGGCTTCGTGCCCGAGGACGGCGGCGAAGACGACGAGGCGACCGGCTATGTCGATCCCTACGAGGCGGTGGGTCTGCCCGCTGCCGATGTCGAAGCGCCGCGCTATGCGCCAGCGCGCCGCGTCGGCCGCCGCTCGCGCGTGCCGCTCCTGGCGGCGAGCGCTCTCGTGCTGTTGCTGGGCGGCGGCGCCGCCGTCGGCTGGATCTATCGCGACGACCTGCAGGCGCTGCTGAACGGCACGGGGAGTGCGTCGCCGTCGCCGGCTCCGGTGGCAGATACTGCGCCGGCCACGCCGGCAGCGACGACGCCCGCGACCTCCACCGACACGCAGGTCGCTTCGGCACCGCCTGCCGCACAGCCGTCCGCGCCAGCCGATGGCGCGCATACCGGGACCGCGGCGCCGGCAAGCGCTGCGGCCGCACCCGAGCCACGCCGCCGCTTCACGCAGCGCTTGCTCGCGGACGGTTCGGAGGTCGATGCAGGGCCGGCGAAGCCCGTCACCAACGATTTCGACGAAGGCACGGAGGTCGCCGAGGCCTCTCCGGTGCCGGAGGACCAGCCGGCCGCGGCTGCCGCCCCAGACGCCGGCACGGTGACGCCCGATACCGCGGCGACGGGCGCGCCGGCCGAGGCACCCGCTGCACCAGCGGCAGGCAATGCCCAGCAGCAGACCGCCGCGCTGCAGCCGCAGCAGGGCCCGGCGTCGATCGCCGTCGGCCAGCGCGCGGTATTCTACGAGGAGCGCTCGAACAGCGAGCCGGCGACGCAGCAGACCGGCAACGTCGTCTGGACCCTCGTCAACGAGGCGCCAGCCGAGGGGCAGCCGCCCGAGCCGGCGATCCATGCCGTCGCCGACGTGCCGGACGAAAACCTGAAGATGACGATGACGATCCGGCGCAATTCGGATGTCACGCTGCCGGCGAGCCACGTCATCGAGCTCAGCTTCGAAGTGCCGCCGAACTTCCAGGGTGGCGAGATCGCCAACGTCCAGCGCCTGGCGCTGAAGCCGACCGAGCAGGCACGGGGCGAGCCGCTGATCGGGGTGGCGGGGAAGATTTCGGATGGCTTCTTCATCATCGCCCTCAACAACCTGCAGCAGGCGACCGACACCAACCTCGACCTCTTGATGAAGCAGGAGTGGATCGACATCCCCGTCGCCTACTCGAACGGACGCCGGGCGCTGCTGTCGATCGAGAAGGGCCTTCCCGGCGATCGGGTGTTCGAGCAGGCGATCAGCGCCTGGAAGGCGAAGACGTGACCGCAAGTGCCTGGAAATTCTAGAAGGCCGTCCAAAACGAAAGGCCCGGATCACCGATCCGGGCCTTTCTCGTTCAAGCTCTGCGTGAGGCGCGCGAGCGCTCAGGCCTCGGCGTGCGCCACCGGCCGAAGCGCGCGTCGCGCGGCCTCGGCGCTGTCCCGCACCGCCTTCTGAACCTTCTCGAACGCGCGCACCTCGATCTGGCGCACCCGCTCGCGGCTGATGTCGAACTCGCCGGACAGCTCCTCGAGCGTCAGCGGATCCTCGGCGAGGCGACGGGCCTGGAAGATCCGCCGCTCGCGGTCGTTCAGCACGTCCATGGCCTGCTGCAGCATGCCGCGACGCTGCTCCAGCTCGTCCTGCTGGACGAGTGTCTCTTCCTGGCTTTCCGATTGATCGACGAGCCAGTCCTGCCATTCGCCGGACTCGCCCTCGGTCGCGCGGATCGGCGCATTCAGAGAGGCATCGCCCGACAGGCGGCGGTTCATCGAGACCACTTCGTCCTCGGACACACCGAGCGTCGTCGCGATCTGCTCGACCTGGTCCGGCCGCAGATCGCCCTCGTCGAGCGCCTGGATGCGGCTCTTCATCTTGCGCAGGTTGAAGAACAGGCGCTTCTGATTGGCCGTGGTGCCCATCTTCACGAGGCTCCACGAGCGCAGGATATATTCCTGGATCGCGGCCTTGATCCACCACATCGCGTAGGTCGCCAGGCGGAAGCCCCGCTCCGGATCGAAGCGCTTTACGGCCTGCATCAGCCCGACGTTCCCCTCGGATATGACCTCGCCGATCGGCAGGCCGTAGCCGCGATAGCCCATCGCGATCTTCGCGACGAGACGCAGGTGGCTGGTCACCAGCCGGTGCGCCGCGGCACGATCCTCGTGCTCGGCATAGCGCTTGGCCAGCATGTACTCTTCTTGCGGCTCCAGCATCGGGAACCGGCGGATTTCGTCCAGATAGCGGCTGAGGCCGCCTTCACCCGAGGCAATGCTCGGAAGGTTGGCTTGGGCCATGACTTGCCCCTCCATTCACTCGATCTTCGACCGCTTCGAAAGCCGGCCTAGACGCGCAACGCTCAAAAAGCCGCAGCGCGCTACACCTCATATGGGGATGAGAACGTGGGATTACACGACGGAAAACGGGGCACACGCAAACGTGTGCAGCCGCCTCAGGACAGATCCTGCCGGCCGCGGACGATCATCGCCCATCAGGTCTTCAAACGCGCAGTGCGTCGAGAAGTTCCAGCATGTCGCCCGGCGGGTCGCGCTCGAACAGCAGAGCCTCACCGCTCACCGGGTGCTGGAAGCCGAGCCTGAAGGCGTGGAGGGCCTGCCGCTCGAAGCGGTCGATCACCGCCGCCGCCGGCTCGGGCAGCCGCCTGGTCTTGGTCCTGAACCCCGCGCCGTAAAGCGGGTCCCCGACCAGCGGATGGCCGAGATGGGCCATGTGCACCCGGATCTGATGCGTGCGGCCGGTTTCCAGTTCGCATTCGACGAGCGAGACCGGCACGTCGGCGGTTCCCAGCACCTCACGCACGGTGAAGTGGGTGATCGCCTCGCGCGCGTCCGGCCGGTCCGCCGAGACCACCGCGCGCTTCGTCCGGTCCTGCCCGGCGCGCCCGAGCGGCGCGTCGACGGTGCCGTTGCGGCGCGGGAGCTGGCCCCAAACCAGCGCGAGATAGCCACGCTCCAGCCGGCCGTCGCGGCCGTGCGCGGCGAACTGCTGCGACAGCGCCCGGTGGGCGGTCTCGGTCTTGGCGACGACCATCACGCCGCTGGTGTCCTTGTCGAGGCGGTGGACCAGCCCCGGCCGCCGCACGCCGCCGATTCCGGCCAGCGTCGCGCCGCAGTGGAAGAGGAGGGCGTTGACGAGCGTGCCGCGCGGATTGCCGGCGCCGGGATGGACCACGAGACCCGCCGGCTTGTGGAGCACGACCAGCGCGCCGTCTTCGTAGAGGACGTCGAGCGGGATGTCCTCCGGCTCGGGCTCGGCGAGCTCCGGCTCGGGCAGCGCGATCTCGATCGTCTCGCCGACGGCGACCTTGCGCTTGGGCGACAGGACCGGTGTGCCGCCGATCGTCACCGAGCCGCCCTCGATCAGCGCCTGGACGCGGCTGCGCGACAGTGCGCCGGTGAGCGCCGCGGTCAGGAACTGGTCGAGCCGCGTACCGGAGGCGGCCTCGTCGACGGTGAAGGCGCTTGCCTCGCTCTCGTCTTCGCTTGTAGGAGCCGTGTCGATGTGAAATCCCCTGAATGGCTGGATGATGACGATCGACGACGAGCCGGAAGCGCCGCTCGACCCCGCCGCCGAGCGCCTGCGGCGCAAGATGCTCCGGCTCCTGGCCGTGTCGGTCGGGACGCTGATCTTCGGCGTTATGGCCGTGCTCGGGGCGATTGTCTACAAGGTCAACCGGCCGGCGCCGGCCGATCGCACCGAGGCTGAGACGAAGGCGCTCCCGGCCGAAGCCGCGATCGATCTGCCGGTCGCAGGTGCGATCCGGCAGATCGCGCTCGATGGCGATCGTGCTCTGGCACTGGTGGGGGAGGGAGCGGACGAGCGGCTCCTGGTGATCGACCTTGCCACGGGGGCGGTCGCAGCCCGCTACACCCTCCGCCGCCCGTGACCTCGCGCGATCCCGGACGGCGGCAGAAAAGTCCTTGCCTTCGCCGGATGGCCCGATTATATCGGCCACCACTGGTCAGCGCCCATCGTCTAGCGGTCAGGACGGCGCCCTCTCACGGCGCAAACAGGGGTTCGATTCCCCTTGGGCGTACCAGTCATCCTCTTCTCTCGATCATCGTCACCGCTGCCCGGCGAGCCCTGCTCCTGCGTGGCGCGGGCCGCATCGTCGCTGCCGCATGTCCGAGGGAGGCCGGCCCGAGATGAGCGGGCTCATCCCCATCGAGGATCCGGGCGACCCGCGCATCGCCGTCTTCCGCGACGTGCGGGAGCGCGACATCGTCGGGCGCGAAGGCTTCATCGCCGAAGGCACCGTGGTGCTCGACCACTTTCTCGCCTCCGAGCGCTTCCGGCCGACCGCGCTGCTCGTCCTGCGCAACCGGCTCGACGGACTGCGTGACAGGCTGCTCCAGGTGCCCCGCGACGTGCCGGTCTACGTCGCGGAGCGTCCGGTGATCGACGCCATTGCCGGCTTTCCCATGCACCGGGGCGTGCTGGCGCATGGCGAGCGTCGGGCCCCTGTCGAGGACGCGGCGCTCCTGCCACGTCTTGCGGCAAGCGGGGGCCTCGTCCTCCTCGCGGTCGGGATCGCCAACCACGACAATGTCGGCGCGATCTTCCGCAACGCGGCCGCGTTCGGCGTCAGCGCCGTGCTGCTCGACGAGACCGCCTGCGACCCGCTCTACCGCAAGGCTCTGCGCGTCTCGGTCGGCACCGTCCTCAGCCTGCCCTGGTCGCGCGGCGGGACGGCCGAAGCGCATGCGGCGACGCTCGCGGGTCTCGGATTCCGGTGTCTTGCCCTGACGCCCCGCGGTGCGACGCCGCTCGGCTCGCTCGAGCGCGGCGACGGAGCGGTCGCGCTGTTTCTGGGCGCCGAGGGACCGGGACTGCCCGGCCCGGTGATGTCCGGCATGGAGACGCTGCGCATCGAGATGGCGCCCGGCCTCGACAGCCTGAACGTGGCGACGGCCGCAGCGGTCGCGCTGCATCATCTCTATTCGCGGGCGCCGCCTGCCTGACGGGTGACAGGTCCGGCACGTCCGTCCTCGCGCATCAACTGGCGGACCCGGTCGGCGAGGCTCGCGGAGGCTTCGTCCGCTCCCTTGGGCGAGACCGGCGCCGCCTCGATCAGCCGGAGCGCCTCGGAATCCGGGCCCTCGGCCTCTGCGGTGATGCGGATCACGCGGGCGGCGATGTCGCTGATCCGCTGGCGGATCTCGCCCTCGCTCATGTCCGGCAGGATCGGCTCGAACGCGAGGTCGGGTCTCGTCTGTGCCGGGGCCGCGGCCGTCGCGGCCTTCGGCTTGGCTTCACGGGCGGGAGCCTCGTGCGGAACGGCGCCGGGCGTCGAAGGCCGGCCGGGCTTGGCCGCCAAGGCTGCGGCCGTCGGTGCCGCCGCGGGCGGGGCGATCGGCGCATCGGCCAGCGACACGGCCTGGCGCCGCTTGAAGGCGGCGATCTCGTCCTCCCGGTCGGCGAGCCGCGCGGTGATCCGCGACAGGCGCTCGTTCAGCGCCGTCGTCTGGTCCTTTTCCCGCTGCAGCTGGCCGTCCATCGTCGCCGTTTCCGAGCGTGTCCGCTCGATCGTGTTCTGCAGGTCCCGCCCGCGCTTCTCGGTCGCGCGCAGCGTGTCCGACAGGCGCTCGATCTTGGCCTCTGCCGCCGCGAGCTGAACCTTGCGCTCTTCAGCGATGCCGCCGAGCTCGCGATAGCGCCCGGCGAGCGCGTCCATCTCTTCGACCCGCAGCGACAGGTCGTGACGGGTGCTCTCCAGCGCGGCGCGCAGACCGTCGTTCTCGTCCTCGATGCGCCGCAGACGTGTCTCGATCTCGCGCGCCTGCCGGTCCGCCTCGCTCGCCCGCTCGTCAGCCGTGCGCGAGCGGCTTCGAAGCTCGGCGTTCTCGATCGCGATCCGGCCGGCCTCGGCCCGCTCCCGCGCCGCCCGAGCCTCGCGTTCCCCGAGCAGCACCTCCTGTCGCCGGATCCACAGGGCGGCCTCCGCGCGCACCTGATCGGCCTCCGCCCGCAGCTCGTTCGCGGTGGTCGGAATGGTCGCCTCGAACTCGCGCCAGGCGAGCCGCTGGGCCTTGCGCCACAGGACGGGCGCGAGGAGCAGTGCCGCGAAGACCGCCAGCAGCACGCCGAAGGAGAAGGTGAGGGCGGTCGCGATCATGGCATCCTGGGCGGTCGGGGAAACAGGCGACCCTCATGTAGCGCGTCGGGGCGCCGAAGGCACGTGACCTCGGCGCCGCACGGCGCAAACCGCTGCCGGAGCGGCCCTTCTGCGACGCCTGACCGTCAGAACGGGTTCCAGGTCGGCATCGGGGTGATCTTCAGATACCCGAGATTGAAGCCGAGCCGGGCGCCGACACCGGTCTTCACCGGGACGATCGTGATGTCGTTGAGCTTCAGCATGGTCATGCCGACGCCGCCGACGAGATAGGCGCTGCCGGTCACGCCGCCGAAGCGGCCGTAGACGGCCTCGACGGACGGCAGGTTGTAGACCAGCATCATGGTGCGGGCGCCGTCGCCGCCGACGTCGAGGCCGAGCGAGGGACCCTGCCAGAACACCCGGTGCTCGCCCGCGTTCTTGGTGAACAGCGTGCCCTCGCCGAAGCGCAGGCCGCCGATGAAGGCGCCGGAGGCTTCCTCGCCGAGGATGTAGCCGTTCGGCAGGCCATACTGCTGGAACGCCTTCTCGATGACGCTCGCCAGTCCGCCCGACGTGGCGCCGAAGAAGCGGTGGCCCTCGTCGACGATCTCGTTCACCGTGTAGCCGTTCTCGACGGCGCGGGCCGGCGTCGCCACGGCATAGGCGAGGCTCAGCGCGGCGATGATGATACCGAGCGCGCGGCGCATCGGGAAAAGGTCGACGAGCATGCGGTGCTCCCATCCGGAATGACGCGACGGCGATCGGGGCAGCCGGATCTTACCCTTACCGTTGTTTCCCTCGCATTTGAGCAGATCGTGGTTGTCAAAAGCCTAACGCACGACCTCCATGGAGCCCGTGTTGACGGGGCCCGCCGCCAAACCCATTGTCGCCTCGACGGCGGCTCGATTGATTCGCCGCTGCAGTCCAGCCCGTCGAATCATGGAATTGCGGTCATGAACCTTCCCGAAGTCTCGGCATCGGATCTCGCAGCGCTGCTCGCGAGCCGTCTGTGCCATGACATCATCTCGCCGGTGGGCGCGGTGCAGAGCGGCCTCGAACTGCTCGACGAGATGCCGAACGATCCGGAGTCCATGGCGCTCGTGCGCAACTCGACGAAGAGCGCGGTCGCCAAGCTGCAATTCGCGCGGATTGCCTACGGGGCGTCCGGATCGACCACGGCGCAGATCGATCTTGGCGACGCGCAGAGCGCGGCCGAGGGCTTCATGAGCTTCGAGCGGGCCAATCTCACCTGGACGGGCGCGCGCGCCTATGTCGCCAAGAACGTCGCCAAGGTGCTGCTCAACCTGCTTGTGGTCGCCAACGCTTCGGTGCCGCGCGGCCGCGAGGTGGTGCTCGAGATCGACAGCGTCGAGCCCGTCGTCGCCGCGCGGCTCATCGCACGGGGCAAGCCGTTGCGCGTGCCCGCCAAGTTCAAGGCGCTGCTGGAGGGCGCGCCGCTGGAGGAGGGCATCGACGCTCACGCGATCCAGCCCTACTACACGCTCCTCCTGGCGCGCGAGACCGGGCTCTCGATCAGCCTCACCGTCGCCGAGGAGGAGGCGGTGTTCACCGTCGCATCGGTGCCGGCCCAGCCGGTCTGAGCCGGTCCGCCAAAATTCACTCGATGTTGGTGATGCTTCGTAACCGGTCGGAAAAGTCGACCGGCTAGTCTGCGACGCTGCACGGGCAGGTTCCGTGCGGCTCGAGGGGCTGGGAGAAGCGGATGCAGAGCTGCCTGATCGTCGATGGGTCCGAGGTGATCTGCAAGGTCGCCGGCCGCATCCTGTTCGAATCCGGCTACGGCGTGTCGACCGCCCATTCGGCGAAGGAGGCGGTCGCGGCCATCGAGTCCCAGGGCATGCCGGGAATTCTGATCGTATCGGCCATTCTCGAGGAACGGCCTTGCGAGGATCTGATCCGGGCCGTGCGCGCCATGCCGTCCGGCCAGTATCCGGCGATCCTCGGTGCGATCGTCGAGGCCAATCTCGGGGTCATGACGCGGCTGAAGCGGGCCGGCGCGACGGGCTTCATCTACAAGCCGTTCGATCGCCGCCTGCTGCTCGGCTGGCTGGCGCCCTACGCCTCCAAGGCGGCCTGACCGCGCGACCGGCGCCCGGCGACGGCCCGACGCGAAAAGGCGACCCGGCGTGCCGGCGGGCACGGCGGATCGCCTGTTGAACCTGGCGCAGACCCTCAGGCGGCGCGGGTATCCTCTTCCGGCTCGCGCAGCACGTAGCCGCGGCCCCAGACGGTTTCGATGTAGTTCTTGCCCTCGGTGGCGTTGGCGAGCTTCTTGCGCAGCTTGCAGATGAAGACGTCGATGATCTTCAGCTCCGGCTCGTCCATGCCGCCGTAGAGATGGTTCAGGAACATCTCCTTGGTCAGCGTGGTCCCCTTGCGCAGCGACAGGAGCTCCAGCATCGCGTACTCCTTGCCGGTCAGGTGGACGCGCTGGCCGTTGACCTCGACCGTCTTGGCATCGAGGTTCACCGTCAGGTCGCCGGTGTGGATGACCGACTGGGCATGGCCCTTGGAGCGACGGACGATGGCATGGATGCGGGCGACGAGCTCGTCCTTGTGGAACGGCTTCGTCATGTAGTCGTCGGCGCCGAAGCCGAGCCCGCGGACCTTGTCCTCGATGCCGGCCATGCCGGACAGGATGAGGATCGGAGTCTTCACCTTGGACAGACGCAGCGTCCGCAGAACCTCGTAACCGGACATGTCCGGAAGGTTCAAGTCCAGGAGAATGATATCGTAATCGTACAGCTTACCGAGATCGACGCCTTCCTCGCCCAGGTCGGTCGTGTAGACGTTGAAGCTTTCAGACTTCAACATCAGCTCGATGCTCTGAGCGACGGCGCTGTCATCTTCGATCAAGAGAACGCGCATCCACTTATCCTTCCGCCGGCTTGCCGGGAGTCACACTTCCGACAAGAAGTTCCTTTTTCCAAATCGTGACCAGAGAGTGGCACGGATTGGTTAACAAGATCTGTGGCCCTTCATAGGCTTCGGGACGCGAGCTCATTTCGCGATGGTCTCAACCTGGCTCCTCACATGACCCATCCGGCCGACGCAGTCGGCGGCTCCGCAATCATCGCGGCATTTGTGGTCGGTCGATTTACCCGGCCTTAAATCCTCATCTCTATGATTAACGGTGCGCGTAAACAGACAGTTAAGAGCATAGGCCGCGAGGCTTGCCCGAAACCGCCGCGCTTTTGAAATCGAGCTGCCGCGAAGGCGGCGCCGCAGATGGGAAGACCGACATGAAGCGGGACAATCTGGTGCGACTCACCCGGTTCAAGGTCAACGAGAAGCGGTTCCAGGCCGAGCAGCTGGAAATGATGATGGCCGACTTCGAGCGCATGGCGGACGAACTCGACGCGCAGATCGCCAGCGAGGAGAAGAAGGCCGGCATCACCGATACGGCGCATTTCGCCTACCCGACCTTTGCCAAGGCGGCGCGCGCCCGCCGCGACAACCTGATGAATTCGGTCAAGGATCTGCGGGTGCAGATCAATGCGGCGCGGATCGCGCTGGAGGAGGCCGAGGCCGAACTGCAGAACGCCGAGAAGCTGGAGCAGCGCGACGGTCTGCGCGACGAGGCCGAGGAGCGGCGCGCCAGCGCCTGACGCGAGAGGCAATAGGGCAGCGGCCGACCGCTTCGGTCGATCGAGGGTGAAGCGGCTCGAACGGGCCGCTTTTTTTATGGCTGGGGCAGGGCTGGCGCGTGCGGGCCTCTGCGCCGGGCGAGCTGACAAGAAAAAGCCGACCCGAAGGCCGGCTCTGAAGCTTTTCGATCGAGCGGCGCTCCACCTTAGTGGTGGAGGTCCTTCTTGCGATACTCCTGGATCTGCGTCGTTCGCAGGCCCGCGAGCCCGTGTTGGTCGATCGACGTCTGCCACGACAGGAACTCTTCGACCGTCAGCGTATAGCGCGAGCAGGCTTCGTCCAGGCTGAGCAGACCCCCGCGAACCGCGGCAACAACTTCGGCCTTACGACGAATAACCCACCGGCGAGTGTTGGAAGGAGGCAGATCCGCAATGGTAAGCGGGCTGCCATCCGGACCGATAACATACTTCACTCGTGGTCTAACCGGATCGGTCATTGCACTCTCTACATTCATCAAAGACCCAATCAAGGCGACCTTAGCTCCGCGTTTTTAAAAAACCGTCAAGCGTGCTGTAACAATTCGTCAAGAGCTTTATTAACGGAGCGTATCCGGCCTCAGTCATGGGCTGTGGCCTTTTGCGCCGGCGCGCATTAGATGGGGTCGACGCGGTCGCTTGGATCGACCGACACTGCCGCTGCCGTGCCCGATTGCGAGCCGTCCGAAGAGGGGCGGGAATGCCGATGTTGAACAGTCTCGACCTGCCGAAGTCTCCGGCCGACACCCGCGTCGTCGTCGCCATGTCCGGCGGCGTCGACTCCTCGGTGGTGGCGGGTCTGCTCGCGCAAGAAGGCTATGACGTCATCGGCATCACGCTGCAGCTCTACGATGCCGGAGAGGCAGCGACGCGCGCCGGCTCGTGCTGCGCCGGACAGGACATCTACGACGCGCGCCAGGCGGCCGAGACGATCGGGATCCCGCATTACGTCCTCGACTACGAGGCCCGCTTCCGCGAGGCGGTGATCGATCCCTTCGCCGAAAGCTATCTCGCCGGCGAGACGCCGATCCCCTGCGTCGCCTGCAACCAGACGGTCAAGTTCCGCGATCTTCTGGCGACAGCGCGCGAGCTCGGTGCCGATGCCCTGGCGACCGGTCACTACATCGACAGCCGGGCCGAGGGCGCACACCGACGGCTGCGGCGTCCGGTCGATCTCGACCGCGATCAGAGCTACTTCCTCTACGCCACGACGCAGGAGCAGGTCGATTTCCTGCGCTTTCCGCTCGGCCGGCTGACCAAGCCGCAGACACGGGCGATTGCCGAGCGTCTCGGCCTGTCGGTCGCGGCCAAGCCGGACAGCCAGGACATCTGCTTCGTCGCCAAGGGGCGCTACAGCGACATCATCGAGAAGCTGAAGCCGGGAGCCGGGGAGGCGGGCGACATCGTCCATCTGGACGGGCGACGCCTCGGCCGCCATGCCGGCATCCTCCACTACACCATCGGCCAGCGCCGCGGCATCGGCGTGGCTGCCGGCGAGCCGCTCTACGTGGTGGCGCTGGAGCCGGAGACCAACCGCGTCCTGGTCGGTCCGCGCGAGGCGCTGGAGACCCGCCGCGTCGCGTTGCGCGATCTCAACTGGATCGGCGGCGCTCCGGTCGAGGCGCTGCTGGGCGACGGGCGCGAAGTCTGGGTCAAGGTGCGGTCGGCCCGTCCGCCGGCCGCCGCGCGGCTGGTCGAGGACGGCGAGGGTGGCGTCGCGGTGGAACTCGCAGACAGCGAGATCGGCGTCGCACCGGGACAGGCCTGCGTGATCTACGACGGTGCGGGCGCCGGGGCGAGCGTGCTCGGCGGCGGCATCATCCGCCGACCGCAAACCCCCGCCGTGTCCGTGCGGGACGCACCGCCGGCACGGGCGTCTTCGGCGGCCTGACCGCAGCCAATCCTGCGGGGCGCCGGCAATCCAAGAGCTTGGGTGCCGCAGATCTCGGCCAGCCGAGGCTCGGCTGAGCCCCAGTATGGCACCGCGGTTCCTCAGGCGCGCGGCGAAGCGAGCGCGAGGATCCGCACGTTCTCCACCGCGTCGGCCGCACCCGTGTCCGGCTCGCGGCGGCTCGCGATGCAGTCGATGAAGT
Source organism: Mangrovibrevibacter kandeliae (assembly GCF_024519155.1). Taxonomy (GTDB): domain Bacteria; phylum Pseudomonadota; class Alphaproteobacteria; order Rhizobiales; family Rhizobiaceae; genus Mangrovibrevibacter; species Mangrovibrevibacter kandeliae. The sequence goes on from NZ_JANIFJ010000010.1 coordinate 78,460, forward strand.
GCCGAAGCTCACGCTCGAGCGGCATCGGACCGTTGACCGGGAGAAACTCGGGCTCGGCGTTGGTGAAGCCGAAGCCGCCGGCTTGCGGCCAGACGCGGTGGGCATAGAGGGCGAGCCTCTGCCCCTCGGGCGCGAGATCGTCGAAGGTGATCATCCCCTCGCTGCCGATCACCGAGAAGCGCCGATCGCGATAGGGCGAGACGCGCGAGACATGGATCTCGGCCGTCACGCCGTTGTCGAAGGTCAGATCGATATCGGCCGCGTCGGTCTGGTCGCTGAGCACGGTGCGGCGCACGGCCTCGACCCTGGCCACGGCCGAGCCGGCGATCTCGAGCACCAGGGAGATATCGTGGGGGGCGAGGTCCCAGACGACGTCCATGCCAAGAAAGCGCCCGAGCCCCAGCCGGCAGGCGGAGATGTGCCGGACCGCCCCGATGCGTTCCCCCTGAACCGCATCGGCGAGGGCGCGGAAAACCGGATGGAAGCGCAGGAGATGGCCGACCATCAGCAGCCGGCCGCTCGCTGCGGCCGTCGCGGCCGTCGCCTCCGCGTCCGCTGGATCGAGCGCGATCGGCTTCTCGATCAGGACGTCCTTGCCGGCGGCGAAGGCGCGCCGCGCGGTTGGCCCGTGCAGATGAGCGGGGAGCGCGAGCACCAGCGCGTCCAGATCCAGCGTCTCGATCGCCGCGTCGGGCGACAGTGCCGGCACGCCGAAGCGGCCGGCGAACTCGGCGGCGCGCTCCGGGTCGCGGTCGGCGACGGCGGCGAGCGCGCCGATCTCGCTGAGGGTGCGGATGTGGTTGCGGCCCCATTGGCCGCAGCCGATCACGCCGATCTTTGGCTGCATTAGGGAGTCCCGATGCTCGCGGCGGCGAGGCGAGAGCCCCGCGAATTGTCCGACGATGGATGGTAGCGGAGGAGGGACTTGAACCCCCGACACGCGGATTATGATTCCGCTGCTCTAACCAACTGAGCTACTCCGCCCCAAGGGGCTGCGGCAGACCGCTGAGGCGCGCCGCGAAAGCCGCGTCTCTATAGGGTTGGCCCGCTTGCGCTGTCAAGCGCGCGGGCGCCTCTGGAGCGTGCAAGGTGCGAGTGCGGCCAAGGCGTGAACCCCGCCGCCGTCGTGTTCCCGGTGCGTGCCGGCAGGCCCGCTTCTGAGCGGCCCGTCACCCCGCCTTGTGCACGCGCAGCGGCGCCCAGCTCTGGCTGACCGGCATCAGCTCGACCTGGTTGACGTTCACGTGCTTCGGCAGGGTCGCCACCCAGAAGATCGTCTCGGCGATGTCCTCCGGCTGCAGCGCGTCGGCGCCCTTGTAGAGCCGGTCGTAGGCCTCCTGATCGCCGCCGGTGCGCACCAGCGTGAACTCGCTCTCGCAGAGACCCGGCTCGATCGAGGTGACGCGCACGCCGGTGCCGTGCAGGTCGGCGCGCAGGCCGCGGGTGAACTGCTGCACGAAGGCCTTGCTGCCGCCATAGACGTTGCCGCCGGGGTAGGGCCAGTTGGCGGCGATCGAAGCGAGGTCGACGATCGCCCCGCGCCGTTCGATGAGCTTCGGCAGCAGGCGGTGGGTGATCGCGACGAGGCCGGTGACGTTGGTGGCGATCGTCGTCTTCCAGTCCGACAGGAGGCTCTCCTGCGCCGGCTTGGTGCCGAGCGCCAGGCCGGCATTGTTGACGAGGAGGTCGATCTCGGAGAAGGCCGCCGGCAACGTCGCGAGGGCAGCGTCCATCGCCGCCTCGTCGGTGATGTCGAAGGCGAGGGGGTGGAAGCTCTCGCCGAGTTCAGCCTGCAGCGCCTCGAGACGGTCGGCGCGGCGTCCGGTGCCGACGACGCGCCAGCCGGCCACGGCGAAGCGCCGGGCGGTGGCCTGGCCGAAGCCGGCGGTGGCGCCGGTGATGAAGAGGGTCGAGGTCACGGGAGAACTCCTTGCGGATGGGTCGGGGCGCAGAAGGGTGAGGGCCTCTTCAGGCGAGGCTGAGGGTGCGGGCGAGGCTGCCGACGGCGAGGAGGACGAGGACGAGCGCGACCGCCCGCTTCCAGGTTTCGGCGTCGAGCCGGCGGAAGCCGACATGACCTGCCAGGAGCCCCAGCGCAAGCGCCGGCAGCAGCGCCACCGCCGGGACGAGCGCCTCGGCCGGCAGGACGCCGAGCCCGACGCGCAGCAAAAGGCTGCCCGCATCGGTGAGCGCGAAGACGACCGTGAGCAGCGCCCGCGAGCGCGCCGGTGAGCGGCCGGCGAGGATCAGCCAGGCGACCACCAGCGTGCCGCCGACCGAAAAGGCGCCGATCATCGCGCCGGTGAAAAAACCTGCGGCCGCGGCCGCGGTCTCGCCCTCCAGGTGACGCGAGCGCACCCGCATCAGCGCCGCCAGCGCCGAGACGAGGACGGCGAGGTTGAGGCCGAGGAGCGCCGGCTCTTCCGGCAGCACCTTGAGGAGCAGGACGCCGGCGAGCGCGCCGACGAGGGCGGCAGCGCCGGTGATGGTGGCCTCGCGCCGGTCGAGCCCGGCGAGCGCGCCGCCGCGCATCAGGAGCGCCGTCGCGACGAGGTCGAGGAGGAGGACGATGCTCGTCGCGGTCGCCGTCGGCCAGACCAGCGACAGGATCGGCGCGGCGATCAGCGCGAAGCCGAAGCCGGTCGCCCCGCGCACCAGCGCGGCGAGGAAGACGGCGAGCGAAAGGAGGAGAAGCGTCACGACCACATCCGGGAGCACGCAGCGATCCATGCCGCGCCGGCCGCGCCGCCGACAGGGCCAGCCGCCGACTTCGGTGGAGCCAGGGCGGCCGAGCGGGCGGCGCTGGACCGGTCGAAACCATCCCCTGGCCCTAACGGCATGACGCCGGGCGGGCGCATCAGCGACGCACCACCAGACCCGCGTCGCGAGGCCGAGAATGTCCGCCGCCATCGACATGCAGCACCACTGGCTGCCCTTCACCAACAACCGGCTGTTCCGCGAGAGCCCGCAGATCTTCGCGCGGGCAGAGGGCGTGCGCTACGAGACACCGGACGGCGCCACCATCCTCGACGGCTCCTCGGGCCTGTTCTGCACGCCGGCCGGCCACGGCCGCCGCGAGATCGCCGACGCGGTCCACCGCCAGCTGCTGACGCTCGACTACACGCCGCACTTCCAGCGCGCGGCGCCGAACTCCTTCGAACTCGCGACCCGCCTTGCCGCGATCCTTCCGGCCGGCCTCGACAGGATCTTCTTCGCCTCCTCGGGCTCCGAGGCGGTCGACAGCGCCATGAAGATCTGCCTCACCTACCATCGGGCGAAGGGCGAGGGGCAGCGCAGCCGCTTCGTGTCGCGCAACTGGGGCTATCACGGCGTCAATCTCGGCGGCACCTCGCTCGCCGGCATGGTCAACAACCGCCGGGAGTTCTCGGGCGTCACGGCAGACGTCGTCCACATGCGCCAGACCTGGCGCGAGGACCAGCGGTACAGCCCCGGCCAGCCCGAGAGCGGCGCCGAGCTCGCCGACGACCTGGAGGAGATCTGCCGCACCTATGGCGCCGAGACGATCGCCGGCGTCTTCGTCGAGCCGATCGCCGGCTCGATCGGCACGGTGGTGCCGCCGAAGGGCTATCTCGAGCGACTTCGGGCGATCTGCGACCGCCACGGCCTGCTGCTCGTCTTCGACGAGGTCATCACCGGCTTCGGCCGCACCGGCGCGCCCTTCGCGGCGCAGGCCTTCGACGTGACGCCGGACCTGATGACGATGGCGAAGGCGCTGACCAACGGCGCGATCCCGATGAGCGCAGTGGCGGTCCGGCGCGAGATCCAGGACACGATCTTCGCGGCCGCGGGCGCGGTGGACCGACCGGAGCTGTTCCACGGCTACACCTACTCGGCCCATCCGGTCGCCTGCGCGGCGGCGCTCGCCACGCTCGACATCTACCGCGACGAGGCGCTGTTCGAGCGGGCCGCGGCGCTGTCGCCGGTCTTCCTCGACGCGATCTTCGGGTTGCGCAACCTCGCGCAGGTCACCGATCTGCGCGGCTACGGCATGATGGCCGGCATCCAGCTGAAGCCCGGCGCTGCGCCGGGGGCCAAGGGCTCGCTGGTACAGCGGCTGCTGTTCGACGCGGGCCTGCACGTCAAGGCGACCGGCGACGCGCTGATCGTCGCGCCGGCCTTCGTCGCCAGCGAGGACGAGATCGCGCAGATGGTCGCGGTTCTTCAGCAGGTGCTGGGGCGCAGCGACCTCGACTGAACCAGCGGTCGCTGGCGGCGCCGGCATCGGGCTGCGGTCAGGGGAGGGGGCGCGCCGGCTGTCGCTCGTGCGAGAGCAAGGCGGCGGCGTCCTGCGCCGCCGCGGTCCGCGCCGATGGAGCCATTGAGGTTTGCGTCTCCGCAGCAGCCGCAATCGCGTCGGCGAGCCGCGCGAGGCCGGGCGCGATGGCCTCCGTCGCGATCGCGCCGAAGCCGAGGCGAAGGTAATTGCGCTCGGGCGTCGGCGCGGCGAAATGCACGTCGCCGACCTCGACCACGACGCCGCGCCGCAGGGCTTCGGCCTGCACATGCTCGGGCCGGACGCCCGGCGGCAGCTTCAGCCAGATCGCCGAGCCGCCGGTGGTCATCACCGGGCGGCAGTCGGGCAGGCGGCGCTCGATCTCCCTCAGCATCGCCGCCCAGCGGACCGCAAAGGTCTCCTGCTGCCGGCGGATGTGCGCGTCGTAATGGCCGTCCGCGAGGAAGATCGCCATCGCCCGCTGGTCGAGCGCAGAGGGATGGCGGTAGACGAGGCGGCGCAGCGCCCTCAACTCCACCACCACCTCGGGCGGCGCCACCAGGAAGCCGAGCCTGAGGCCGGGAAACACCGGCTTCGACAGGCTGCCGACATGAATCACGCGCTCGCAGCGGTCATAGCCCTTCAGCGCGTGCTGGCGCGGCCCGACATGGTTCACCTCGTGCTCGTAGTCGTCCTCGATGATGAGGATGTCGTGCCGTTCGGCCGCCTCGAGCAGCGCCAGCCGGCGCTGCATGGTCATCGTCACGTTGGTCGGCGCCTGGTGGCTCGGGGTGACGTGGACGAGGCTGCAGCCGGCCAGCCGCTCGTCGACCTTGAGCCCGTTGCCGTCGACCGGGATCGGCCGGATCTCGGCGCCCGCCAGCGCGAAGATGTTGCGCGCATCGGCATAGCCGGGATCCTCCACGCCGACGGTGATGCCGAAGCCGCAGAACAGCCGGGCAAGGAGATAGAGCGCGCTCTGGGCGCCGTTGGTGACGAGGATCTCCTCCGGCCGGGCCCGGAAGCCGCGGCGTGGCAGGATGCGACGCTGGATCTGCTCGACGAGCTCGGGATCGTCGGCGTCGACGAGGTCGCTCATCCAGCTCTTCAGGTGCTCGTTGCGGCTGGCCTGGCGGATGCAGTCGCGCCAGCGGCTGACCGAGGTCGGGTCGGCCGCCACCTGGCCATAGACGAACGGGTAGGGATGGCGGTGCCAGTCCTTCGGCTTGGTGATGCTCGGCTGGGACGAGGGACGCTGGCGCATCTTGCCGGTCAGATCGGCGTGTCGGGCCGTGGCGATCGCCTCGACCGGCGGCGCGGTTCGCCCCTTGGGGATCGTCTGCTGGCGCAGGAAGGCCTCGTCGACGAAGTAGCCGCGCCGGTCGACCGGCACGAGATATCCGTCCTGTGCCATGCGCTCGTAGACCAGCGTCACCGTGTTGCGCGAGACGTCCAGCAGGCGCGACAGGACCCGCGTCGCCGGCAGCGGCTCGTGCGGCACGATCAGCCCGGCGAGAATCGCTTCGACGATGCGCTCCTGGATCTGCTTCTGCAGGGGCCGCGCGGGGTCGAGAGGGTCGGCGAAGATGCGGTCGAACATGGCCGGCGCCGTGATCCTCCTGGCTCCATCATTATCGGATGCTGGCTCTAAATCGCCCGCGGTGCAGCATCATACGCTTCGCCCATGCCGCCTTCCAAGCCGCCCTTACGGCTGGCCCGGGCCGGCGCCGGAACCATCGTCCCCAGTCGCTCGCGAGGCTTGCCATGACCCTGATCCTGAAGCCGGTGAACCGGCGCACGCTCATCAAGACCACCGCGCTCGGCGCCGGGGCTCTCGCCATGCCGGCGCTGATCTCGCGCCAGGCGCTCGCCTCCTCGGGCGAGATCAACATCATGATGTGGTCGGACTATCTGCCGGAAAGCTTCACCAAGGCCTTCACCGAGAAGACCGGCATCAAGATCAACTTCATCGGCATCGGCTCGAACGAGGAGATCCTGAACAAGCTGAAGGCGACCAACGGCGAGGGCTTCGACCTCGTCTCACCGACGCTGAACCGGAACCTGCAATGGCAGGACCTCGGCCTGCTGCAGCCCTACGACATGTCGAAGGTGGCGATCGACAAGGTGAACCCCTCGATGGCGCTCGGCGACAAGTTCTGGAACTTCGGCGGCAAGGGCCCCGTCTGGATCCCGCACATCTGGGGCACCGAGGGCGTCGCCTGGCGCATCGACCAGTTCACCCCCGCGGGCGAGTTCCCGAGCTATTACGACGTCTGGGACGACGCCAATGCCGGGAAGACCATGGGCCGCGGCCACTCGATGCTGCTCGGCCTCGGCCTCGGGATGGAGCGCCGCGGCGAGATGGAACCGGGGTCGATCTGGTCCGCCTACGAGAGTGAAGACAAGATGAAGGCGGTGTGGGGCAAGCTTCTCGAGACCGCGATCGCCAAGAAGAAGAACATCAAGCTGATCTGGAACGACGCCGACACGCAGAAGAACGGTCTCCTCAACGAGGGCGTCATCGTGGCTCAGACCTGGGACGGCCCGCCGCTGGCGCTGAAGACAGCCGGCGAGCCGGTGATGTACCGCGCGCCGGTCGAGGGTGCGCTCGCCTGGGTCGACGGCATGTCGATGCCGACGGGGGCGAAGAACGTCGACCAGGTCTATGCCTTCATCGCGGCCTGCTACGATCCGCAGCTGGCCGGCGAGGCGATCAAGACGCATGGCTACAACTCGCCGGTCGTCGGCGCCGACGAATTCGCCGGGGAGGTTTATGCCAGGAACTTCGCCGACGCCTATCCGGGTGACGCGCTCGCCAAGCTGAACCCGTGGCCGGCCGAGCCGACCTGGTACGCCGAGACCCGCACCGAGTTCACCAACCGCTTCATGAGCGCCTGAGGCTGCGGCCCTGCCGCATTCGGCGTGGCGGCTCGTCGCCATGCCGCGTTTTGCCTGGACCCGACACGGCGGCCGCCCGTCGTGTCGCCTCGACTGACGCAAGCCGCCGGAGCCCCATGACGCGCGACGTTCTCCTGGATCACGTGACGATCCGGTTCGGAAGCTTCACGGCGGTGGACAACGCCTATCTCAACATCTCCGGCGGCGAGTTCTTCTCCTTCCTCGGGCCCTCCGGCTGCGGCAAGACCACGCTTCTGCGCTGCATCTCGGGCTTCGTCGAGCCGACCGAGGGGCGGGTGATGATCGCCGGGCAGGACATGGCGCGGGTCGGCCCCAACAAGCGACCGACCGCGCTGATCTTCCAGAACCTCGCGCTCTTCCCGCTGATGAGCGTCGCCGAGAACATCGCGTTTCCGCTGGAGGTGCGCGGCGTGTCGCGCAAGGGGCGGCGCAAGCGCGCCGACGCGCTGCTCGACCTGATCGCGCTGCCGGGCGTCGGGGACAAGAAGGTCTACGAGCTCTCCGGAGGCCAGCGCCAGCGCGTCGCCATCGCCCGGGCGCTCGCGGTCGAGCCGGACATCCTGCTCCTCGACGAGCCGCTGTCGGCGCTCGACCTCAAGCTGCGCCAGCACATGCGCACCGAGCTGAGGGCGATCCAGCAGCGGGTGGGGCTGACCTTCATCTACATCACCCACGACCAGGGCGAGGCGCTGACGATGTCGGACCGCGTCGCGGTGATGAACCGCGGCGTGATCGAGCAGGTGGACGCGCCGACGGCGATCTACGAGACGCCGCGCACCGCCTTCGTCGCCGCCTTCGTCGGCGAGACCAACGTCATCCCCGGCACCGTCCTCGCCCAGTCCGGCGTGCAGGTGCGGCTCGGCACGCCGCTCGGCCCGCTCGTCGGCACCGCGGCGGGCGGCCGGCGCTACCAGGCGGGGGAGGCGGTGCAGCTCTTCGTGCGGCCGGAGCAGCTGGTGATGGATGCCGAGGGGCCGATCGCGGCCACGGTGGAGAAGGAGGAGTTCGAGGGCGCCACCCGCCACGTCTTCGCCCGCGCTGGTCTGCAAGCCCTGCGCCTGTCGCGGGTGAACGCCGGCGCGGCAGGCGCGCTCGGGCCGGGCGCGCCGCTGCGCCTCGGCTACGACGCGGCCCGCGCGAGCGTGCTGCCGGCCAGCGACGGCGGCGGGGCGATCGACGCGGGGCTGACGGCATGAGCGCGCTCGCCGCGGGCCTGAAGGGCTTTGCCGGGCGCTATGGCCCGGGCGTCGCGCTCTTCGTCGGGATCGCGGTCACGGTGTGGGTGGTGCTCCTCATCACCCTGCCGCAACTCGCGATGATCGACATCTCGCTGCGCGGCAGCGGCGCGCTGCACGGCGGCACCGGGGCCGGCCACACCCTGTCGAACTACGCCTATTTCCTCTTCGGGCCGAACGGCCAGGGCAATCTCTTCGACGTCGCGATCCTCTTGCGCACCATCGTCGCGGCGGTCGCGGTGACGCTGATCGACGTCGTGATCTGCTACCCCGTCGCCTACATCCTCGCGCATGTGGCGAGCGGCGTCGGCGCGCGTCTGATGGTGCTCGGGCTGATCGTGCCGTTCTGGATCAACGAGATCCTGCGCGCCTTCGCCTTCCGCATCATCTTCGGCTCGACCGGGCTGATCAACGGGCTCGGCACCAGCCTCGGCTTCCTGGCGCATCCGGTGGACTTCATCGGCGCCGACGTCGCCCTCTATTCGAGCCTCGCCTATTCCTACATCCTCCTGATGATCTTCCCGATCTACAACGCGGTGGAGGCGCTCGACCGCAACCAGATCGAGGCGGCGCGGGACATGGGCGCGAGCTGGCCGCGCATCCACTGGCGGATCGTTCTGCCGGTCGCCAAGCCGGGCATCGCGTCCGGCGCCACCATCGTCTTCATGCTGACCGCCGGCGCGCTCGCCGCGCCGCAGATCCTCGGCGGCCCGTCCAGCCTGTGGTTCACCCAGCTCGTCTATCAGTGGTTCAACGAGGCCGGGAACTGGCCGCGCGGCGCGGCCTACGCGACCGTCCTCCTCGTCACCTGCCTCGGCTTCGTGCTCCTGATGATGAAGGTCTTCCGGGTGCCGATCGGGGCGATCGGCCGATGAGCGCGGCGAGCGCTGGCGGCGGCGGGCGCTGGGCCTCGACCGGCTACGGCGCGCTGTTCTACCTCTTCCTGTTCGGCCCGCTCCTGATCATGACGGGCACGGCCTTCAACTCGTCGAGCTTCCCGCGCCTCAGCCCCTGGGAGTGCTTCACCACCGACTGGTTCGGCGTCCTCCTGAACGACCGCCGGCTGATGGACGGGCTGTGGACCAGCGCCGGCATCGGCCTCGGCGTCGTGCTCATCGCCGTGCCGATGGGACTCGCCGGCGCGCTGGCGCTGAGCGAGATCGCGCCACGGCTGCGGGCCGCGCTCTACACGGTGCTGATCACGCCGGTGCTGGTGCCGGGCGTCGTGCTCGGCATCTCGACCATCGTCTTCTGGGGCCAGGTCGGGCGCGCCCTCGGCATGCCCACCACCGGGCTCTTCTTCGACGGGGTGTTCCTGACCATCGCGGGGCAGGTGACCTTCGTCTCGGCCTATGCGATGCTGATCTTCTCGGCCCGGCTGCAGCGCTTCGACCCGACGCTGACCGAGGCGGCGCTCGACCTCGGCGCGAGCCCCGGCCAGGCCTTCCGCAAGATCCTGCTGCCGTTCCTGCGCCCGGCCATCGCCTCGGCCGCCTTCCTGACACTGCTCGCCTCCTTCGAGAACTACAACACCACCGTCTTCACCATCCTCGCCGACGCCACCTTCACGACCGCGCTCGCCTCCAAGGTGCGCTACGGCATCGACCCCTCGCTGTCGGCGCTGGCGGTGATCATCATCGCGCTGACGCTGATCGGCGCCATCACCCACGAGGCGGTGATGCGCCGGCGGGCCGCGATCCTCTCAGGCCGGGCGGCGCGCTCGCGCCTCTACGGCCATCCGGCCGGCCGGCTGGCCGTGCATCCGGCGACGATCCTCGCGCTCCTCGTCGCGCTGGCCGGCCTCGCGGTCTGGCAGGGCAGCCGCTACGACTCATCGGCCTGCCGGGCCGGCGTGCTGGAGGAGCGGCGGGCGCTGCAGGAGAAGCTGATGCAGGAGCAGCGCGCGCGCATGCGCCAGACCGCGCCGGCGCCGGCCGTCCCGACCGAACCCCCGGCGCCCGGTGGCAACGGCTCGGGGTTCGGCGGCGCCTTCGGCTCGGGCCTGAGGCCAGGCGGTTCGAGCGCTGCCCCGGCGCCGACACCGGCCGCGCCATCTCCTGCGGCTCCGGGGTCTCCGCCGCCGGCGCCCGGTTCGAATCCTGCGCCGGCCACGCCCTTCGGTGGCGCCTTCCAGGGCATCCGGCCGCCCGGCGGCTGAGCGGGCGACGCCCGAACGCGACGTCGATGCGACCGCCTTGATCCGGCCGGGCCGGCGGGGCAGGGTGCCGCTCCCATGGCGCCCGCTGCAGCCGTTGCAGCCGTGCCCCACCGCTCAGGACCTCCTGCCGATGAAATTCACCGCCGCCCTCACGCTCCTCGCCGTCCTTGCCGGCTGCGCCGAGATCAACAAGCCGATCCGCCCGAACGACCCGTGGGGTGCCCAGGCCGAGATGCAGAACAACCCGGCGCTGCCGCAATAGGCCCGGGCGGGACGAACCGCTCCTGCCGCCGTGGAGGCGAGCGGCCGGGCGCGTGCTGCAACCGCGGGAGCCGGCGGCCGTTCTCCTCGCAAGCCCTTCGAGGAGACCGCCATGTTCCGCCCCGCCACCCTCGCTCTCGTCGCGCTCGCCGCCGCCAGCCTCGCGCCCTCCGCGGCGCTTGCCGGACGTTGCGGCGGCCAGAACAGCTCGACGCGCGAGGGCCAGGTGATCCTGTCGCCGCGCGAGGCCGCCCGCGCCCGGCCGGTGCAGCTCGCCGACGGCACGGTGGTGCGCCGGCCCGACAACCAGGGCATCCCGTTCCTGTTCGGCCTCGGCGATGCCGACGGGGTGCCCTCCGGCGCGCCGCTGATGGCCGGCGCGACGCCGAGTGTCGAAGCCTCGACGCCCTCCTGCGGCCTCGTGCCGGGCCAGGCGCCGGAGTAGGGGGCGCTGCCCGGTCGCAGCCGTCATCCTCGCGCTTCCACGGGATGAGATCTCGACCGTCTCCAGACAGCGAGACAGAGTCGGTCGATGCAGACGCAAGCCCGGTTCGACGTCGAGAAGAACGAGGCCGTGATCCGCCGGGCGAACGTGCTTTCGATGCCCCGGATCATCGGCTTCACCGCGGCTCTGGCGGGCCTCGTCTGCGTCGCCGGGCTGGTCGATGGCGGCGAGATCGCCCGCTATGCGCGCGCGGCCTTCTGGGTTGGCGTCCTGGTTCCGCTCGTTCTGCTCCCGCTCCATCTGATGGAACGCGACCCGCGGATCAACGCGTCGATCGGCATCGGTCCGACGGGGATGGCGCAGTCCGACCTCTGGTCGGCGACCTTTGTCGAATGGACCGACGTGCGGGTGCTGATCCTCCAGCCGCCGATGCTATACGGCCGGTATGGCCCCGCCCTCAGCGCGCTCGTCGCCTTCACAAGGGACGGCCGCAGGCAGAAGATCGTCCTTCCGCCGCTGGACGGGCAGGGGCCGAGACAGCTCCTGACCATCCTTCAGGCCATCACCGCGCGTCACGGCATCGAATTCGTGATGGCGCACACCGACGAGGGCGACCGGCGCGCGCGTCAGCTGGGCCTGTGAGGGGCTCGAGGTCGGGCTGCCGAGGCGGGACGCGTCGCGTCCGTGCGGACATGCGTCGGCGCTCTCGCGCTCGTCGAGCCGGGTTGTGATGTTCTCCTGCCGTCCAGATCCGTCGTCATCCCGACCGTGAGCCGGGATCCACGCCTCAGCGGTTCGGACGGCCGCATCGGACGCACTCGTAGGGGTGACAGTCGACCGACTTCGGGCTCCGCCGGCTTGGCATGGATCCCGGCTCAAGGCCGGGATGACGAGTCGGGAGGTTTCCGCCGGTCAGACACAACGGGGCGATCTCGCGCTCGTCGAGCCGGGTTGTGATGTTCTCCTGCCGTCCAGATCCTTCGTCATCCCGGCCGTGAGCCGGGATCCACGCCTCAGCGGTTCGGACGACCGCATCGGTGGCTGACGCACTCGTAGGGGCAACAGGCGACCGACTTTTGGCTCCGCCGGCTCGGCATGGATCCCGGCTCGAGGCCGGGATGACGAGACGGGAGGGTTACCGCCAGCCAGACGCAACGGGGCGCTCTCGCGCTCGATGAGCCGGGTTGTGATGTTCTCCCGCCGTCCAGATCCTTCGTCATCCCGGCCGTGAGCCGGGATCCCCGCCTCAGCGGTTCGGACGGCCGCATCGGTGGCGGACGCACTCGTAGGAGCAACAGTCGCCCGACTTCGGGCTCCGCCGGCTTGGCATGGATCCCGGCTCGAGGCCGGGATGACGAGACCGGAGGGTTTCCGCCGGTCGGACACAACGGGGCGCTCTCGCGCTCGATGAGCCGAGGTGTGGTTTTCTGCCCCGCCCTTAGGCTTCGCCTTGCGGCTCGCTGGCGGGGCGGTTCTCTGCCCCGCCCTTAAGCGTCGCCTGACGGCTCGCTGGCGGGGCCCCGGGGGGCCGCCCGAGTGACGGGCGGCGGAACGCCGGAGGCAGACCCTCCGATATTGTTTTATGTTCGGTCCGCCTCCGGCGTTCCGCGCGGCGTTTTCCAAGACGCGCGCGAGGTCTCGTG
>NZ_JANIFJ010000011.1 GCF_024519155.1 Mangrovibrevibacter kandeliae
ACTCTTCGGCCACCGGCCGCTCCATGCGCACCGTCAGGTCACCCTCCGCCAGCCGCTCGAAGCCGGCCTCGATGTCGTGTACGAACCCCTTCAGCTCCTCGGCCTTGGCCTGCTCGGCCGCCATCTGCCGCTCGCGTTCGGCGACCTGCGCCTCGCGCGCCGCCTTGGCTTCGGCCTCCAGCCGGTCCTGCCGGATCGCCGCCTGCTTGAAGCTCTCCACCGCGCCCGCCATCTCGCCGGTCACGCCGTTCTTGCCGAGATACGGAACGTCGATGCCACGGTCGCCTTCAGCCAGACGGCGCATGCTGTCGGCCAGACGGCGCAGCGGAGTCGTGATGCTGCGCGTCAGCGGCCAGGCGCAGACGCACAGCAGGACCAGCAGCGGAACCGACCAGAGCAGCGAGCGCCACACCTGCGCCCAGAAGATCGCGTCGAGATCGTCGATGTAGACGCCGGTGCCGATCGACCAGCCCCAGTCCGGCACGGCCGCCGAGTAGCTGAGCTTGGGCACCGGGGTCTCGTTGGCATTGCGCGGCCAGAGATAGGACGTGAAGCCACCGCCTTCCTTGGCGCGCGCGATGAGCGCCTGGAACAGCATGAAGCCGTTGGGATCGGCCTTGTTCCAGAGGTTCTGCCCGACCAAGGCCGCCGTCGGATGGACCACCATCGTGCCGGTGAAGTCGGTGACGAAGAAATAGTCCTTGTTGCCGTAACGGATGGAGCGCAGTGCATCGCCGGCACGCTTCTTGGCCTCCGCCTCGGTGACCTCGCCGCTCCTGGCGAGATCGACGAAGCCGTCGACAATGGACACCGCGGCGTCGACCTGCGCCTTGAGGAGGGCTTCGCGCTGCTCGCGCACCAGGCTGCGCTCCGCGAGGAGCTGGACGGCCGACACCGTCATGCAGACGGCGATGGCAAGCGCCACCAAAAGTCCGAGCTTGCCCGAAATCGTCAGTCTTCCCAGCATTGTTTCCTCGTTTCCGCTCTTCGGCGTTTTCGAAGGAAACAAGACCAAAGAAGACTTGCGATTTTCTTTCCGGCCCCTCCCGGCCCGCGTAAGGACTTCGGCAAGCCTAACGATTCGCCAACGCGCTCAGCCGGCGGCGCCGTAGCCGCCTGGCGTCGGCGTGACCACGACCACCGCCTCCCCCGCCTCGAGCACGGTCTGGTCGCAGCCGGCGAGCGTCTCGATCCGCCCGTCCAGCCGGCGGACCTCGGTTCGCCCGAGTTGGCCGTCCGCCCCGCCCGCAACCCCGCGCGGCGGCAGGGTGCGATGGGAGGACAGGATCGCGCAGTCCATCTGCCGCAGGAAGCGGATGGTCCGCCGGGTGCCATCGCCGCCACGCGTTGTGCCTTTGCCGCCCGAGCCGGAGCGGACGTGGAAGTCCTCCAGCATTACCGGATAGCGCATCTCCAGGATCTCCGGGTCGGTGAGCCGGGAGTTGGTCATGTGGACGTGCACGCCGGAGGTGCCGGCGAAGGCGCGCCCGTCGTTCATCCGACCGGCCGGCGACCCCGAGCAGATGGTCTCGTAATACTGGTAGGTCGCGTCGCCGAAGGTGAGGTTGTTCATCGTGCCCTGCGAGTTGGCGAGCGCGCCGAAGGCCCCGAAGAGCGCGTTGGTGACGTGCTGCGAGGTCTCGACATTGCCGGCGACCACCGCTGCCGGGTAGTGCGGCTTCAGCATCGAGCCTTCCGGCACCACGATCCGGACCGGCCGCAGGCACCCGGCATTCATCGGGATCGGCTTCTCGACCATCACCCGGAAGACGTAGAGCACCGCAGCGCGCGTCACCGGCTCGGGCGCGTTGAAGTTGTTCGCCATCATCGCCGAGGTGCCGGTGAAGTCGACGGTCGCTTCCCGCTTGTCGCGATCCACGGTGACCTTCACCCTGATCACCTGGCCGCTGTCGGTCGGATAGTCGTAGGCGCAGTCGTCGAGCCGCCCGATCAGCTCGCGCACCGCCTCCGCGGCGTTGTCCTGCACGAAGCCCATATAGGCTTCGACGGTCGGTAGACCGAAATTCTCCACCATCCGCCGCAGCTCGGCGACACCCTTCTCGTTGGCGGCAATCTGCGCCTTGAGGTCGGCGATGTTCTGCTCCGGGTTGCGCGCGGGATAGGGATGGTCGGTGAGGACGCGGCGCAGTGCCGCCTCCTGGAAGACGCCGCCGTCGACGAGCCGGAGGTTGTCGATGAGGACGCCCTCCTCGTCGACCTTGGTGGCGCGCGGCGTCATCGAGCCCGGCGCAATGCCGCCGACGTCGGCATGGTGCCCGCGCGAGGCGACGAAGAAGAGAAGGCGGGGCGAGGGATCGGTATGCGCGGCGTCCTCGAACACCGGCGTCACCACCGTGATGTCCGGCAGGTGCGTGCCGCCGTTGTAGGGCGCATTCAGCGCGAAGACGTCGCCGGGGCGGATGCGCCCCTCGTTCAGCGCGATCACGGTCTCCACCGACCGGTCCATCGAGCCGAGATGGACGGGCATGTGCGGTGCATTGGCGATCAGCGCGCCGGAGGCGTCGAAGACCGCGCAGGAAAAGTCCAGCCGCTCCTTGATGTTCACCGAGGACGCCGTGTTCTGCAGCGTCACCCCCATCTGCTCGGCGATCGACATGAAGAGGTTGTTGAACACCTCGAGCAGCACCGGATCGGCGCCGCCCGCGCCCTCGCCCTTGCCGGCGGTGCCGAGCGCGGCGTGCCGCTCGAGCTTCTGCGTGCGGCGCAGGAGGATGTCGTCGCCGCCCGTCAGTTCGGCGCCCCAGCCCGGCTCGACCACGATCGTCTGGTTCGGCTCGATGACGAGGGCCGGGCCGGCGATGCGCGCGCCCGGCCGGATGTCCCTCCGGTGGAAGATCCCGGCCTCGCGCCGCGCCCCGCCGGAGAAGAAGGCGCCGCGCTCGCCGGGCGCCGCATCCTGCGAGGCCACGGCAGCACGCGCCGGCCCCTCGTCGATCGACCGGCGCTCGCTCGCCTCGACCGACACCGTCTCGACGACGATCGGGCGGTTCTCGTATGTGAAGCCGAACTGCGCCCTGTGCGCCGCCTCGAAGCGCGTGCGCGCACCGGCGAGATCGCCGTCATGGGCGACGGGAAGCGTCGTGTCCGTGCCGTCGTAGCGCAGCTGCAGGAGGACCGCCGTATCGACGGCCTCGGACGCAAGCCCCTGACCGGCGAGTTCGCTTCGGGCCTGCCCCGAGAGGTCGTCCGCCAGTGCCTCGATCGCGCCGAGCGAGCCAGCCTCGAGCGGGACGACCAGCGCCTGGCTGCGCGCGGCGAAGAGCGAGGACAGGCCGATGCCATAGGCCGACAGCAGGCCGGACATCGGATGGATCAGCACCGTCTCCATGCCGAGCGCGTCGGCGACGAGGCAGGCGTGCTGGCCGCCGGCGCCGCCGAACGAGTTGAGGAGGTAGCGCGTCACGTCGTAGCCGCGCTGGACCGAGATCTTCTTCACCGCATTCGCCATGTTCTCGACGGCGATGGTGAGGAAGCCCTCGGCGGCGGCCTCCGGCGAACGGCCGTCGCCCATCTCGGCGGCCAGCGCTTCAAACTTTTGGCGCACCACCCCAGCGTCGAGCGGCTGGTCCTGGTTCGGGCCGAAGACGGCCGGGAACAGCGCCGGCTGCAACTTGCCGAGCATGACGTTGGCGTCGGTGACGGTGAGCGGGCCGCCCTTGCCGTAGGCGGCCGGACCCGGATGCGCGCCGGCCGAATCCGGACCGACCTGGAAACGGCCCTGGTCCAGGTGGAGGATCGAGCCGCCGCCCGCAGCGACGGTGTGGATGCGCAGCATCGGCGCGCGGATGCGCACGCCCGCGACCTCCGAATCGAGTGCGCGTTCGTAGGCGCCGGCATAGTGCGTGACGTCGGTGGACGTGCCGCCCATGTCGAAGCCGATCACCCTGTCGAAACCGGCGCGCCGCGCCGTCTCGGCCATGCCGACGACGCCGCCGGCCGGACCGGAGAGGATCGCGTCCTTGCCCTGAAAGAGCTCGGCCGCGGTCAGGCCGCCCGACGACATCATGAACTGCAGCGAGGGTGCCGCTTCGTCCTCGGCGCTCGCGCCGAGTGCGGTGGCGACACGGCTGACATAGCGCGACAGGATCGGCGTCAGGTAGGCGTCGACCACCGTCGTGTCGCCGCGCCCGACGAGCTTCACCAGCGGCGAGACCTCGTGGCTGACCGAGATCTGCGAGAAGCCGGCGGCCTCGGCGAGCGCTTTGGCGCGCCGCTCGTGCTCCGGGTAGCGCCAGGCGTGCATGAAGACGATCGCGACGGCATCGATGCCGTCGGCCCGGGCTTCGTCGAGCGCCGCCCGGGCCGCGGCGTCGTCGAAGTCGAGCTCGACCGTGCCGTCGGCGAGCACCCGCTCCGGCACCTCCGCCACGCGCTCGTAGAGCTGCTCGGGCAGGATGATCTCCTTGGCGAAGATGTCCGGCCGCGCCTGGTAGGCGATCCGCAGCGCGTCGCGGAAGCCCCCGGTGATCAGCAGCAGCGTGCGGTCGCCCTTGCGCTCCAGCAGCGCGTTGGTCGCGACCGTGGTGCCCATGCGCACGGTTCCGACGCGTCCCGAGGGAATGGCGGCACTGATGCCGACGCCGAGGAGATCGCGGATGCCCTGCAGGGCCGCGTCGTCATAGACGCCTGGATTTTCCGACAGAAGCTTGCGGGCATGCAGAGCACCCTGCGGATCGCGGCCGATGATGTCGGTGAACGTGCCGCCGCGGTCGATCCAGAAGTCCCAGCGCGCTGCCTGCATTTTCATCTCTCCGCCTACGTCTTGACCAGATCGTCAATGATTTATCGACATCTTATCAGCGTGTTTGACGTATGCAAATTTTCGTGGAAGTCTTTCTTGCGTGATCCCCTTCCGCTCGGAGGCCAACCCGCATGAAGCATCTGTCGACACTTCTCCTCGCCGCCGCCGTCGCACTGCCGACCGCCGCCCTCGCCGAGACCACCTGGGACATGCCGACCCCCTATCCGGAAGGCAATTTCCACACCAAGAACGACATGGCCTTCGTCGACGAAGTGAAGGAGAAGACCGGCGGCGATCTCGTCATCACGCTCCATCCGAACCAGTCGTTGATCAAGCACCCGGACATCAAGAGCTCGGTGCGCGACGGCATCGTGCCGATCGGCGAGCTGCTCGTCTCGCGCCTCGAGAACGAGAACCCGATCTGGGGCGTCGATTCCGTGCCGTTCCTGGCGACGAGCTACGACGCGGCCAAGAAGCTCTACGACGCGCAGAAGCCGGTGATGGAGAAGGTGCTGGCGAAGGAGGGGCTGAAGCTTCTCTACTCCGTGCCGTGGCCACCGCAGGGCCTCTACGCCAAGAAGGACGTCTCGCAGATGTCAGACCTCAAGGGGCTGACCTTCCGTGCCTACAACAAGGGCACCGAAGCGATCGCGTCGAAGGCCGGCATGATCCCCACCCAGATCGAGGCCTCGGACATCCCGACCGCCTTCTCGACCGGCCGCGTCGAGGCGATGATGACCTCGCCCTCCACGGGTGTCGACTCCAAGGCCTGGGACTTCCTGTCGAACTACTACGACCTGCAGGCCTGGCTGCCGCGCAACATGGTGATCGTCAGCCAGGACGCCTTCGACGCGCTGTCCGAGGCCGACCAGAAGGCCGTCATGGACGCCGCAGCCACCGCCGAGACGCGCGGTTGGGAGGCCTCGAAGGAGGAGACCAAGCGCACCACGCAGCTTCTCAAGGACAACGGCATCAAGGTCGAGGAGCCGTCCGACGCGCTGAAGACGGGCTTCACCGACATCGGCGAGGACCTGACCGCCGCCTGGAAGGCCTCCGCCGGCGAAGACGGCGCGGCGATCATCGACGCCTACCAGAAGTAACAGCCCGGCGGCCGGACCCCGCAAGGTCCGGCCGCGCTGCTCTTCTCCACGCCTTCACTCTCACCTCCGCCCGGAGATCTCGGAATGGGCCGTTCGCTCGCGGTGCTCTACAGGCTGACGGCCTGGCTCGCCGCCCTTTGCCTCGTCACGATCCTCGGTCTCGTCGCGCTGCAGATCGGCGCGCGGCTGATCGATTGGGGCCTGCGGTCCGCAGGTCTGCCGGCGACGGGCTTCATCGTGCCTTCGCTCGCCGAGATCTCGGGCTACCTGCTCGCGGCCGCCACCTTTCTCGGCCTCGCCGACACGCTGGCGGCCAACGTCCACATCCGGGTCAACCTCCTCGCCGAACGCCTGCCGATGCGCGCCCGCATGCTGCTCGAGGGCGTGGTCGCGCTCCTCGGCGCCGCGATCGCCGGCTTCGCCGCCTGGGCGCTCGCGGCCTACGGCTGGAAGAGCTTCAGCCACGGCGACGTCTCCTACGGCATGGTGCAGGTGCCGCTCGCTCTGCCGCAGGCCGCCATGGCGGTCGGCCTCCTCGTCTTTGCCATCGCGCTCCTGGAGGAGTCGGTGCTCGGCTTCACCGGGCGGGCGCGCCACCTCGCCGCGGGCAGCACCATCTGATGAGCATCTTCGCCCTCTCGCTCCTCGTCGTCGTCGTCCTGTTCGGCGCCCTCGCCTCCGGCCTCTGGGTGGCGCTCGCCCTCACCGTGACCGCACTTGCCGCCCTCCTCTCGCGCCCGGCGCTGCCCGACGCGCAGATCCTCGCCAACTCCTTCTGGTCGGCCTCCACCTCCTGGGACCTGACGGCGCTGCCGATGTTCATCTGGATGGGCGAGATCCTGTTCCGCTCGCGCCTGTCGGAGGACATGTTCGCCGGCCTCTCGCCGCTGATGCGGCGCCTGCCCGGCCGGCTGGTGCACGTCAACGTCGTCGGCTGCGCGATCTTCGCGGCCGTTTCCGGCTCTTCGGCCGCCACCACGCAGACGATCGGCAAGATCTCGCTGCCCGAGCTGAAGGCCCGCGGCTACGACGAGCGTATCGCCATCGGCTCGCTCGCCGGCTCGGGCACGCTCGGCCTCCTGATCCCGCCCTCGATCATCCTCATCGTCTACGGCGCGGCGGTGGAGGAATCGATCGCCCGGCTGTTCATCGCCGGCATCGTGCCGGGCATCCTGCTGGCCCTCCTGTTCATGGCCTATGTCGCCCTCGCCGCGACGCTGAAGCCCTCGCTGGTGCCGACGGAGGCCGACCGGCTGGACGGCGAAGGCGGGTTCAAGGCGCTGCGCCGGCTGCTGCCGGTGGTGCTCCTCATCGCCGGCGTCATCGGCTCGATCTATGGCGGCCTCGCCTCCCCGACCGAGGCCGCCGTGATCGGCGTCCTGATCAGCCTCGTCATCGCCAAGGCCCAGGGCGGCCTCTCCTTCGCCGAGTTCAAGAGCTCGCTGATCGGCGCCACGCATGCCTCCTGCATGATCGCGCTGATCCTCGCGGGCGCCGCCGTGGTCACCACGGCGATGGGCTTCACCGGCCTGCCGCGGGAGCTCGCCGCCTGGATCGGCTCGCTCGGCCTGTCGCCGCTCGGTCTGCTGGCCGCGCTGACGCTCTTCTTCATGATCCTCGGCTGCTTCCTCGACGGCATCTCGATGGTGGTGCTGACCACCTCCGTCATCATGCCGCTGGTGCAGCAGGCCGGCTTCGACCTCGTCTGGTTCGGCATCTATCTCGTGATCGTCGTGGAGATGGCGCAGATCACGCCGCCCGTTGGGTTCAACCTCTTCGTCATCCAGGGCCTGACCGGCCAGAACATGTTCAGGATCGCGGCCGCCACTGCGCCCTTCTTCCTGATCCTCGTCCTGATGGTGGTGCTGCTCGCGCTCTTCCCGGGCCTCGCGCTCTATCTGCCGCAGACGATGTTCTCGGGCGGCTGAGCCATGGCCCGCAAGCCCGCCGCGCCGACGCAGGTCAGCCGCACCGCGAGCCTCGGCCCGATCGTCTCCTCGGCCCATCTCGCCGATGGCGCCTTTCCGCAGCTTTCCGAGGTCGAGTTCGGGATGATCCTGTCCCAGCACGCCTTCGAGCGCTGGATGGTCCGCTGCATGACGGCCGCCGGCGCGCCCGGCCTGACGCCGACCGAGATCCTCGTCCTCCACAACGTCAACCATCGCGGCCGGGCCAAGCGCCTCGCCGACATCTGCCTCGTCCTCGGCATCGAGGACACCCATCTCGTCTCCTATGCGGTGAAGAAGCTCGAGGCGCGCAAGCTCGTCGCCCGCGAGAAGGCCGGCAAGGAGCGGCTGGTGTCGATCACGTCGGCCGGCGCCACCGCCTGCGGCCGCTACCGCGATCTGCGCGAGGCGGTGCTCGTCGAGGCGGTGCAGGAGCTCGGCCTGTCGCCGGAGGCAATGTCGAACCTCGCCGCGCTGCTGCGCGTCCTCTCCGGCCACTACGACCAGGCGGCGCGCACCGCAGCGAGTTTGTGAGGGGCGTGACGGCCTGCGAGATCGGTCCGTTCAGTCCGCAATCCGCACGATGCGATCGCGCAGCATTGCGGCAAGCTGCCGCTCGCTGATCTGACCTGCCGCCAAGCCCAGCCAGACGGCGACGGCTTCCTCATTGGACAAGTCGAGCTCAAAGCCGTTGATGACGAGGAAGGTTTCGCAGGCCGCGAGTGAGATGCGCTTGTTGCCGTCCATGTAGGCGTGGTTCATCGCGAGCCCGTAGGCGAGTGAAGCGGCAAGGTCGGCGAGATCGCAGCCAGGCGAATACAGTCGCAGATGCTTCGGTCGCGCGAGGGCTGATTGGGCGGCGTTCGTGTCACGCACGCCCGGAGCGCCACCGTGCAATTCGATCAGCGCTCCATGCAAGCGGTCAAGATCCTCGGGTCCGAGCCAGAGCGGTTCGCCCACCGGCTATTTCGCCAGCTCCCGCAGCGCACTCTCACGCTTTCGCATGACGTAGTCGGACGCCCGCGACACATCGAGGGTCTTGGCGCTCGCCGATCCGCCCTTGGGCGGGCCCGACGCGCTGCCGGGCTCCGCCTCATAGGCACCACCGGAGGGCTTCTTTTCGCTTTCTTCCATCGTTCCATCTCCCACTGAGGTCGCGATCGCTGGGCTCTCGTCCGCCGCCCGCCGCGTCGGTCGAGGCGCGGTGTCGCTCTCGTGCAAGCAATCCAGCGCCATCGGCTTTCGCCAGTGCATGACAAAACGCGCTGGCTATCGGTCCCCCGCTGAGGCTAAGGGGCTGAGCAGGCCCATCGGGTCACGTCTGGAGGAGCGCCCATCATGCCCGCCACCCGCATCGACGGCAAGGCCGTCTCGACCGCCGTGTTGGACGAGGTCACGCAGGCGGCCCGCGCGCTGGAGGCCGAGACCGGCGTACGGCCGGGGCTCGCCGTCGTCCTCGTCGGCGAGGATCCGGCGAGCCAGGTCTATGTCGGGAGCAAGGGACGGACGGCCGAGGCCTGCGGCTTCCATTCGGTGACCCACCGCCTGCCGGCCGAAACCCTTGAGGCCGATCTCCTGGCGCTCATCGGCCAGCTCAACGCGGATCCGGCGATCCACGGCATCCTGCAGCAGCTGCCCCTGCCGGGACACCTCGACCCGCAGCGCGTGGTCGCGGCGATCGACCCGGACAAGGACGTCGACGGCCTGACGGTGGTCAATGCCGGGCGACTCGCCTCCGGCGCGCTCGCCGACGCCTTCGTGCCCTGCACGCCGGCCGGCTGCATGGTGCTGCTGCGGCGGGTGATGGGGGACGATCTCTCGGGCAGGACCGCCGTGGTGCTCGGCCGCTCGAACCTCGTCGGCAAGCCGATGGCCCATCTCCTGCTCGCCGCCAACGCGACGGTGACGATGGCCCATTCGCGCACCGCCGACCTTCCGGCGGTCTGCCGCGCGGCGGACATCCTCGTCGCCGCGGTTGGGCGGCCGGAGATGGTTCAAGCTGACTGGATCAAGCCCGGCGCTGTGGTGATCGACGTCGGCATCAACCGGGTCGATGCGCCGGAGCGCGGCAACGGCAAGACGAGGCTCGTCGGCGACGTCGCCTACGCGGCGGCCGCGGAGGTCGCCAGCGCGATCACGCCGGTGCCGGGCGGCGTCGGGCCGATGACCATCGCGATGCTGATGGCAAACACCGTGAAAGCCGCCTGCCGCGCGACCGGACGCCCGGCGCCGCGGTTCTGACGGAACGCCTTGCCAGCAGCGTGCGCTGGCGTCCTCGTCGTCAAGCTGACGGACGGTCTGACCATCGCGCGGCCGGACCGCGAGTGACGCGGCTCGCCTGTGTCGCGCCGCCCGCGGAGCGCGTACCGCGACGGCTACCGGCCCCGGTCATCAAGCCGTCTCGGCCTCGTCATAGGCGGCCTGTGCGGCCCGCACGGCATCGATATGCGTCTCCGCCCAAATGCGAAGCGCGTCCACCGGGTCGATCAGCGTCCGCCCGAGCGGGGTGAGCCGGTACTCCACCGTGACCGGCACCGTCGCCTCGATCCGCCGCGCGACGAGGCCGTCGCGCTGGAGCCCTTTCAGCGTCTGCGACAGCATCTTCTGCGACAGGCCCTCGATCGCACGGCGCAGCTGGTTGAAGCGCAGCGGCCCGCGCGACAGGAGGCCGAGAATCAGCACCGTCCACTTGTCGGCCACGCGATCGAGCACGACCCGCGTCGGACAATCGGAAGCATAGGCGTTCGGAGTGCACAGCATCGGTTCCTCCGCGGTGACCAGGTGGGGTCGTAGTGCCTTCTTTACACCAGGACTGCAAGACGACATCTGGTACCCATCAGAAACCAGGGGTATGAAGATGAAGATCGCTCTCGTCGGTGCCAGCGGCAATGTCGGCAGCCGCATCCTGAAGGAACTGTCCGATCGCCACCACGCGGTCACGGCGATCGCCCGCCGCGTCGAGGCCATCCCCTCCCTGCCGGGCGTGACGGCGGTCGCCGGCGATGCCGCCGATCCTGCGCATCTGGCGGGCCTCATCGCCGGGCACGATGCCGTCGTATCCGCCTTGCGGTTCCTTGACCAGGAACCACAGTCCCTCATCCGGGCCGTGCGCATCTCGGGGGTGCGCCGCTACCTCGTGGTCGGCGGCGCCGGCAGCCTCGAGGTCGCACCGGGCGTGAAGCTGATCGACACGCCCGACTTTCCCGAGGCGTACAAGTCCGAGGCGGCAGCCGGATCGCGCGTCCTCGACGCGCTCCGTCAGCAGGCCGACGTCGAATGGACGTTCCTGTCGCCTTCCGCGGTGCTCTCGGCGGGCGAGCGGACGGGTCGGTTCCGCTTGGGCGGCGACCAGCTTCTGACGCACGCGGGCGGCAGTTCGATTTCCTATGAAGACTATGCGGTGGCGCTGGCGGACGAGATCGAGAGTCCGGCGCACGTGCGCGAGCGCTTCACCGTCGGCTACTGACGACGGCGCAAACGAAAATGGCGGGCACTGCCCGCCATTTGGGTCCGTCGGCAATGCCGCCCGCTCAGCCGGCGTCGCCCGCGGCCTCCGCCGGCTTCGGCTCTGCGGCCTGCTTCGGGCCGCCCTTCGACACGCCCACCAGCGCCGGCCGCAGCACGCGGTCGCCGATGGCATAGCCGGCCTGCACGACCTGGACGACGGTGCCGTTCGGCACGTCCGGGTTCGGCACCTCGAACATCGCCTGGTGGAAGTTCGCGTCAAAGCGCTGGCCTTCCGGCTCGAGCCGCTTCACGCCGAACTTCTCGAGCGAGGCGAGCATGCCGCGCTCGGTCACCTCGACGCCCTCGATCAGCGCCGTCAGGCCGTTCTCGCCGCTCGCCCGGGCCTCGTCCGGCACCGCATCGATCGCCCGGCGCAGGTTGTCGGTCACCGACAGCATCTCGCGCGCGAAACTCGTCACGGCATAGGTGCGCGCGTCCTTGATCTCGCGCTCGGTCCGCCGGCGCAGGTTCTCCATTTCGGCGGCAAGCCTCAGCATGCGGTCCTTGACGTCGGCATTCTCGGCTTCGAGAGCCGCCATCCGCTCGGCATCGGCCGCCGACTGCAAGTCCTCATTGGCCGCGAAGCCGCTCGCGCCCTCCGCCGCGCCATCGGCGTCCGTGAAGGCCTGCTCGGCGTCGAGCGCCTCGTCCGCCTCGGGCTCGATGTGCTTCTCGGTCTCGCTCGTCATCGGTCGGGGAACTCCGTCGCTGCCGGTTCGGGCGGCAACGACCGGCACGCGCCAGCCGCCATCCGCCTCGGGGAAGGAATGATTTCGCAGCGGCATATCGATTGCCGACGCGCAGAAATCAAGCCCGGACGGCCGCCCCGCCGGACCGCAGCAGCCGCGACACCAGCCGGGCGGTGTAGTCCACCATCGGCACGATCCGCCGGTAGTTCAGCCGTGTCGGCCCGATGACGCCGACCGCGCCGATCACCCGCTCCTCGCCGTCCCGATAGGGCGCAATGACGAGCGACGAGCCGGAGAGACTGAACAGCTTGTTCTCCGAGCCGATGAAGATCCGCACGCCCGAGCCGCTCTCCGCGAGATCGAGGAGCTCGATGATGCCGCGCTTCGATTCGAGATCGTCGAAGAGGTGGCGGAGCCGCTCGACGTCGTCGCTGGCGCTGAGGTTCTCGATCAGGTTCGCCCGGCCGCGCACGATCAGGCGCGACGGCTGGTCCTCGCTCGCGCCGGACCAGACGGCAAGCCCCTGCTCGACGAGCTCGCGCGACAGCTGGTCGAGCGCCAGCGTCGTCTCCGCCTGCAGCGCCCGCATGTGCTCGCGCGCCTCGCCGAGCGTGCGGCCGACGACATGGGCGTTGAGGAAGTTGCCTGCTTCGACGAGCTGCGAGGCGGTGACGCCCGCCGGCAGATCGACGACGCGGTTCTCGACGTCGCCGTTCGCGCCGACGAGAATCGCCAGCGCCTTCTGCGGCTCGAGGCGGATGAACTCGATGTGCTTCAGGCGAAGGTCGGACTTCGAGGTCAGCACGAGACCGGCACCCCGAGACAGGCCGGAGAGCATCTGGCTCGCCTCGGTCAGCAGCGAATCGTAGGACCGGTGGTCGCCGAGCGAGCGCACCGTCTCCTCGATCTCCTCGCGCTCCTTCTGCGCGATGTCCCCGACCTCGAGAAAGGCATCGACGAAGAAGCGCAGGCCGAGCTCGGTCGGCACCCGGCCGGCACTGACGTGCGGCGCGTAGATCAGGCCGAGCGCCTCGAGGTCGCTCATCACGTTGCGCACCGAGGCCGGCGACAGCGCCGTCGACAGCATGCGCGAGAGCGAGCGCGAGCCGACCGGCTCGCCGATCTCCAGATAGCTCTCGACGATCAGCCGGAATATCTCCCGCGACCGCTCGTGCAGCGGCCCCGGAAACTCGACCGGCAGCCTGAAGTCGTACATGCCCACGGCGTCCTCGCTTGCCGCTGAAATATATTGAGGATCGCCCGCCGCGCCAAGGTGCCGACGGCGGTTCGGCCGCATTCGGGTGCGCTGGACAGCTTCGGTCAAGTTCGCGAACCGATGCTGGAGCGCGTGGGGTGCAACGCGTTAACGCGTGTTAAGGAAATCCTTTGCGCCGCTTCGCCACGGCGTCTAGAACCGGCCAATCACCGGTCTCGACGAACACAGGATTTTCATGCGCCCCTCCAAACGCGCCAGCGACGAACTTCGCACCGTCAGCCTCGAACGCGGCGTGTCACGCCATGCCGAGGGCTCCTGCCTGGTGAAGTTCGGCGACACGCACGTCCTGTGCACGGCGAGCCTGGAGGAGAAGGTGCCGGGCTGGCTGAAGAACACC
The DNA here is from genome assembly GCF_024519155.1 of Mangrovibrevibacter kandeliae. GTDB lineage: Bacteria > Pseudomonadota > Alphaproteobacteria > Rhizobiales > Rhizobiaceae > Mangrovibrevibacter > Mangrovibrevibacter kandeliae. The sequence goes on from NZ_JANIFJ010000011.1 coordinate 13,618, forward strand.
GGCCGCGGCTGGGTGACCGCTGAATACGGCATGCTGCCGCGCGCCACCGGCGACCGGATGCGCCGCGAGGCGGCGACCGGCAAGCAGTCGGGTCGCACGCAGGAGATCCAGCGCCTGATCGGCCGCTCGCTGCGCGCGGTCGTCGACCTTCAGACGCTCGGCGAGCGCCAGATCACCCTCGACTGCGACGTCGTGCAGGCCGACGGCGGCACCCGCACCGCCTCGATCACCGGCGCCTGGGTGGCGCTCCATGACTGCCTCGGCTGGATGGCGGAGCGCGGCATGGTCAAGCGCGAGGCGGTGCTGAAGGATCACGTCGCGGCGATCTCCTGCGGCATCGCCAGGGGCGAGCCGGTGCTCGACCTCGACTACATCGAGGACAGTGCGGCGGAGACCGACGCCAATTTCGTGATGACCGGCAGCGGCGCGATCGTCGAGGTGCAGGGCACCGCCGAGGGTGCGCCGTTCAGCGAGGCCGAGTTCCTGGCGCTGATGCAGCTCGCACGGACCGGGATCGCCCGGCTCGTCGAGATGCAGAAGAGCGCGATCGGCTGACATCGCGATGCCCAACCTCCTCGACCCGAAGGACGGCCCGCTCCTCGTCGCCAGCCACAACCGCGGCAAGATCTGGGAGATTCGCGAGCTTCTCGGCCCCTTCGGCTTCGAGGTGACGTCGGCGGACGCGCTGGGCCTGCCCGAGCCGGAGGAAACCGGGTCGAGCTTCGAGGAGAACGCCCGGCTGAAGGCGCTCGCCTCGGCGACGGCGGCGAACCTCGTGGCGCTGTCGGACGATTCGGGTCTGTGCGTCGACGCGCTCGGCGGCGATCCCGGCATCTACTCGGCGCGCTGGGCCGGTCCGAAGAAGGACTTCGCGATGGCCATGCGCAACATCGAGGAGAAGCTGCAGGCGAAGGGCGCCACCCAGCCGGAGGACCGCCGCGGCCGCTTCGTCGCCGTGCTCTGCCTTGCCTGGCCGGACGGGCGCACGCGCGAGTTCCGCGGCGAGGTCGAGGGCGGGATCGTCTGGCCGCCGCGCGGCACGCTCGGCTTCGGCTACGACCCGATCTTCCTGCCGGACGGCATGGAGAAGACCTTCGGCGAGATGATGTCGGCGGACAAGCATGGCTGGACGCCCGGGCAGCCGACCGCGCTGTCGCATCGGGCGCGGGCCTTCAAGCTCTTCGCCGAGGAAGCGCTCGGGGTCTGATGAAGATGAAGGGGCTCGCATGAACATGTACCAGCCGGCGCCCTCGCTGCTCCTGCCCTTCCCGCCGGTCGCACGCGAGCCGGGCTTCGGCGTCTATGTCCACTGGCCGTTCTGCGCGGCCAAGTGCCCCTATTGCGACTTCAACAGCCACGTCCGGCACGAGCCGGTGGACCAGGAGCGCTACGTCGCGGCCTTCCGGCGCGAGCTTGCGGTGATGGCCGCGCGCTCGCGCGGCGAGCGGGTGACCTCGATCTTCCTCGGCGGCGGCACGCCGTCGCTGATGCGGCCGGAGACCGTTGCGGCGATCCTGGAGGCCATCGCGGCCAACTGGACGGTCGCGCCCGACGCCGAAATCACCATGGAGGCCAACCCCTCCAGCGTCGAGGCCGAGCGCTTCCGCGGCTATCGCGCCGCCGGCGTCAACCGGGTCTCGCTCGGCGTGCAGGCACTGGACGACGCGGACCTGAAGCGGCTCGGCCGGCTGCACGACGTCGCCCAGGCGCTCGAGGCCGTCGAGCTCGCTCGCGCCACCTTCCCGCGCCTCTCCTTCGACCTGATCTATGCCCGGCCGGGGCAGACGGTCGAGGCCTGGGAAGACGAGCTGAACCGGGCGATCGATCTCGCCGCGGACCATCTGTCGCTCTACCAGCTGACCATCGAGGAGGGCACGCCCTTCTTTGCGCTCCACAAGGCGGGCAAGCTGCCGGTTCCGGACGGCGAGACCTCGGCCGCGCTCTACGAGGCAACGCAGGCGCTGACCGCCGCCCGCGGCCTGCCGGCCTACGAGATATCCAACCACGCGGTGCCCGGCGCCGAGTCGCGCCACAACCTCACCTACTGGCGCTACGGCCTCTATGCCGGCGTCGGCCCCGGCGCGCACGGCCGGCTGCAGGGCCGCACGGGTCGCCACGCGATCGCCACCGAGCGGCATCCCGAGACCTGGCTGAAGATGGTCGAGGACTGGGACAGCGGCATCGTCGCCGACGAACCGCTGACGGCCGTCGAGGAGGCCGACGAGCTCCTGCTGATGGGCCTGCGCCTTGCCGAGGGCATCGACCTCAAGCGCTGGCGCGAACTGACCGGGCGCGACATCGACGCGCGCAGCGAAGCCGATCTGTGCGCCCACGGCATGGTCGAGCGGCTGGGACCGGACCGGCTCCGCGCCACGCCCGCCGGCATGCTGGTGCTCGATGCGGTGGTCGCCGATCTTGCCTGATCGGCACCGCGGGCCGATCCTTGCCGCATGAGCGACGACGACGCGAATGCCTCAAGTCACTACCGGATCGCGCAGGCGAGCTTCACCGCCCCTCGTCCGGAGCCGGCGCTTTATCTCGTCGCGACCCCGATCGGCAATCTTGGCGACATCACCCTGCGGGCACTCGAGTTGATCGCCGGGGCTGACCGGCTCGCCTGCGAGGACACCCGCGTCACCGCCAAGCTCCTGCAGCGCTTCGGCATCGAGCGGCGGGCGACCGCCTACCACGAGCACAACGCCGAGGAGGCGGGCGACGCGCTGCTTGCCGACCTTGAGGCTGGCCGCAGCGTCGCACTGGTCTCCGATGCCGGCACGCCGCTGGTCTCGGACCCCGGGTTCCGCCTGGTCGGTGCCGCGATCGAGCGCGGCATCCCCGTCGTGCCGGTACCCGGCGCCTCGGCCCTCCTGTCGGCGCTGCAGGTCTCGGGCCTGCCCTCCGACGCCTTCTTCTTCGCCGGCTTCCTGCCGCAGAAGCAGGGCGCGCGGCGCGCGCGCCTGGAGGAGCTGGCGCGCATCCCCGGAACGCTGATCCTCTACGAGGCGCCGCACCGGATTGCCGAGAGTCTCGCCGACATGGCGGCCGTGGTCGGCGGGGATCGAAAGGCGGCGGTGTCGCGGGAACTCACCAAGGCCTACGAGACCACCTACCGGGGCACCCTCGCCGTGCTCGCCACGGAGTTCGCCGAGGCGGAACGGGTGCGCGGCGAGATCGTCGTCTGTGTCGCACCGGCGCCGGCCGCCGAAGCGAGTGCGCCGGCTGATGCGGACGCCATCCTGCGCGGCCTCCTCGCCGAGATGAAGCCGGCGCAGGCCGCCCAGGAGGCGGCCCGTCTCACCGGCCTGCCCCGCCGCGACCTCTATCGCCGCGCCCTCGACTTCAAGTCCGCCGGATGACGCCGCGCGCGTCAGGCGTCGAGGAGCGTCGCCACCGCTTCCGCAAGGGACATCGGGGCGAGCGGCTCGCGGCCCTCGCGCTGCGCCTCAAGCTCTACCGCATCGTCGCACGGCGCTTCCGCACCAGGCTCGGCGAGATCGACCTCATCGCGCGTCGCGGAGACCTTGTCGCCATCGTCGAGGTGAAGGCTCGCCCGACGCTGATGGAGGCGATGGACGCCGTCGGCCCGCTGGCGCAGCGGCGCATCGAGGCGGCCGCCGACCTCTGGCTTGCACGCCAGCCCGACCATGCCCATCTGTCGATCCGCTTCGACCTGATGGCCATCCTTCCCGGCCGTTGGCCGGTGCATGTGAAGGACGCGTGGCAGGCCCGCTGACCGCCCGCGCCGGTTGAATGCGCCGAAACGCCGCATCGTCAGCGCAAAACTTGGACGCTGCTGCAACCCTTGCGCCGCGACCCGGATTACCCTGTGCCGGTTCTCTGCAATGCTTACCAAACCGTGAAGTCCTCCGGCGGAAGCATTGCATGTCACGAGTGGCTGGCGCATAGGAGCGCGCCCTTGGTGCGGCGCGGCAGTGATGGGCCGTCGTCGTCCGGCACCGGATCGAGCGCTATCACAGCGCCGGGACGGGACGCAGCGTATGTAGGATCATGGCGCCCTCGCGTGCGGCGCTCCCGGAGGTGACTTTGGCTGTTCTGGCAGCATCCTCGCAGGCCGAAGCTGGCCACGAGAAAACCTCGACCGGCTTTTGGCCGCTCGTGATCGGCTCCATCGGCGTCGTCTACGGCGACATCGGAACCAGCCCCCTCTATGCCCTTCGCGAAGCGCTGATGCATGCTGCCGGCGACGGGCTGTCGGAATCCGAGATCATCGGCGTCGTGTCCCTGCTCCTGTGGACGCTGACGCTGATCGTCACCCTGAAGTACGTCGTCCTGATCCTGCGTGCCGACAACAACGGCGAAGGCGGCACGCTGTCGCTGCTGGCCTTGGCGCAGAAGGCGCTCGGCCGACGGACGTTCCTGCTCGTCATCGGCGTCGTCGGAGCTTCGCTCTTCTACGGGGACGCGGTGATCACGCCGGCCATCTCGGTGCTTTCGGCCGTCGAGGGTCTAAAGCTCGTCACGCCCGGCCTCGATGCCTGGGTGCTGCCGATCACCACCGTCATCCTGGTCTCGCTGTTCCTCGTCCAGTCGCGCGGCACCGGGCACATCGCCCGCTTCTTCGGGCCGATCACGCTCGTCTGGTTCCTGGTGATGGCGGTGCTCGGCATTTCCCACATCGGCGACCGTCCGGACATCCTGTACGCCTTCAATCCCTGGTCGGCGATCGGCTTCATCTATCGGCACGGGTTCATAGCGCTGATCATCCTCGGCTCGGTCTTCCTGGCCGTCACGGGGGCGGAGGCGCTGTATGCCGACATGGGCCACTTCGGGCGTCTGCCGATCCGCTTCGCCTGGAGCCTCGTCGTCTTTCCCGCGCTGGCGCTGAACTACCTCGGCCAGGGCGCCTTTCTGCTGTCGCGCCCTTCGGCGCTCGAGAACCCGTTCTTCCTGATGGCCCCGACCTGGGCGCTGCTGCCCCTCGTGATCCTGGCCACCGTCGCCACCATCATCGCGAGCCAAGCGGTCATCACCGGCGCCTTCTCCGTCACCCAACAGGCGATCCAGCTCGGTCTGATCCCGCGGCTCGAGATCCGCCACACCTCGGAAGAGCAGTTCGGCCAGATCTTCATTCCGCGCGCCAACCTGATGCTCTTCGTCGGCGTGATGGTGCTGGTCTGGACGTTCGAAAGCTCCGGTCGTCTCGCCAACGCCTACGGCATCGCGGTGACCGGCGACATGGTGGTGACCTCCACCCTCGCCTTCCTCGTCTTCTGGCGGGTCTGGAAGTGGCCGGTGGCCCTCGTCGCTGCGATCATCACCCCGCTGATCGCGCTCGAACTGGTGTTCCTGGCCTCCAACCTCCTGAAGGTGCTGGACGGCGGCTTCGTGCCGCTCGGCATCGCCGCGCTCCTGTCGCTCCTGATGTGGACGTGGATCCAGGGCACGGCCATCGTCTACGGCAAATCCAAGCGCGAGAGCATCGAGCTCGACGCCCTTGCGGCCATGCTCTGCAAGTCGAAGCCGCTGCGCGCCAAGGGCACCGCCGTCTTTCTCACCTCCGACGCGACCATCGCGCCGAGTTCGCTGCTCCACAACCTCAAGCACAACGGCGTTCTGCACGAGCAGAACGTCATCCTGACGATCAGCGTCGCCGACGTGCCACGGGTACCGGACGACGACCGGATCATGATCGAGCAGCTGCCGGACTCCTTCGTGCGGGTGCTGTTGACCTTCGGCTACATGGAAGAGCCGAACGTGCCGAAGGCGCTGGCGCTCGCCAAGAAGAAGGGGCTGAAGTTCGAGATCATGTCGACCTCGTTCTTCCTCAGCCGCCGCTCCTTCCGCGCCTCGAAGCATGCGGGCATGCCGCTCTGGCAGGACTACCTGTACATCGGCATGGCGAAGTCGGCGGCCGATGCCTCGAACTTCTACAGCCTGCCGACCAATCGCGTCGTCGAGTTGGGGCAGCAGTTCACGGTCTGATCCGGCAGATCGGATGTGCCGTTCTGGACAGGGTGAAGCTCCCAGGCCCGAAGTTGCGTCGGGCCGATCCGGTCCGACGCTTGATGCCGGGGCGCCCCCGCTGCGGCGGAAAAGGGCGGCCTGCCGAGGCGGCCCGAAGCAGGCAGCCGGTCAGTGCAACGGCCAGACCAGCATCAGCATCGGCACGCTGACGAGGATCACCAGGATCGACAGCGGCAGTCCGAGCTTCCAGTAGTCGCCGAACCTGTACCCGCCCGGCCCCATCACCAGCGTGTTGCACTGATGGCCAATGGGGGTCAGGAAGTCGCTTCCGGCCCCGATCGCGACCGCCATCAGGAACGCCTCCGGCCGGTAGCCGAGACCACCGGCGAAGCTCGCGGCGATCGGCGCCATCACCAGCACCGTGGCGGCGTTGTTGAGAAACGGCGTCACGGCCATCGCGACGACCAGGATCAGCCCGAGCGCGGCATAGGACGGCAGCACCTGCGCCAGGCCCTCGAGGCCACTGGCGATCAGCTCGGTGCCGCCGGTCGTGCGCAGCGAATCCGACACCGGGATCAGCGCGGCGAGCATCACCAGGATCGGCCCGTCCAGCGCATCGTAGACTTCCCGCAGCGGGATGATCTTGAACAGCACCATCGCGACGGCCGCGGCGAAGAAGGCGATCTGCACCGGCATGAGCCCGAAGGCGGTGGTGCCCATCGCGAGCGCCAGCACCGCGATCGGGATCAGCCCGCGCCGCACGCTGCCGAGGCGCAGCGAGCGCTCGGCGAGCGGCAGGGCGCCGAGCTGGCGCAGGATATCCGGCAGGCGCTTGAGGTCGCCCTGCAGCACGATCACGTCGCCGGGCTGGATCGTCACGTCGCCGAGTCGTTCGGTGAAGCGCTGGCCGCGGCGGCTGATGGCGAGAAGGTTGACGCCCCAGCGGTGGTAGAGGCCGAGCCGCTGCGCCGACAACCCGGTGAGGCTGGAACTCTGCGCGACGACGGCCTCGATGGCTCCGATCTCGGCCGAGGTGTCCTGGCTCGACGGCCGCCGGTCCTTGGAGAGCTGCAGCCCGCCCTGCGCCACCAGCCGGTCGAGGGCCTCCGGATTGCCTTCGATCAAGAGCACGTCACCGGCCTTGATGGTGACGTCGGGGAGCGGGGTCACCCGCCGTGTCTCGCCGCGGATGATGCCGGTCACCATCGCTTCGCCGCTTGCCGTCTTGGCAAGCTCGCGCACGGTCATGTCGGCGGCCTCCGAATCCTCGACCACGCGCGCCTCGGTGAGGTAGTTCTTGATGTCGATCGCCTCGTTCATCGAGGCCGTCTGGCGGTTGCGCTCGGGCAGCAGGCGATAGGCGACGACGAGGAACAGGATCCCGAACAGCGAGAGCGCCGCGCCGACCGGGGTGAAGTCGAACATCGTGAACGGCGTGCCGGTCAGCTCGCCGCGCAGCCGCGAGACGATGATGTTCGGCGAGGTGCCGATCTGCGTCATCAGGCCGCCGAGCAGCGAGCCGAAGGACATCGGCATCAGGAAGCGGGAGGGTGAGACACCCGAGCGGCGGGCGAACTGGAACGCGATGGGCATCATGATCGCCAACGCGCCGATGTTCTTCACGAAGGCCGACAGAACCGTCACGGTGATCACCAGAAGCGCCAGCTGCCCGCGCACCGACGAGACGTTCGGCGCATAGCGCTGGATCGCCACCTCCATGATTCCCGACCGGGCGACGGCGGCGCTGACGAGCAGGGCGCTCCCGACGATGATGACGATGTCGTCGCTGAAGCCCTCGAAGGCGTGGTCGAAGGGCACGATTCCGACCGCGACGGCGGCCAGCAGCGCCACCACGGCGACGACGTCGTAGCGGAAGCGCTCCCAGATGAAGGCGACCATCATCAGGCCGATCACGGAGAAGGCGGCAATCTGTTCGGATGTCACAGGTGAGGACCCTCTCGGACGCGACGCTGACGAACGCTCTTGCGCAGCTTACGTTCTCTCGCGCCAGCGAAATTATCGTCGGCCGGCCGGAGCGGCGCGCGGACGGCGTCGTGAATTGCCTTCCGCGAGGCGAGCCGCTACCGCCTCAGGAGACGAGCCTTCACCACAGGAGTGACGCATGGGCCTCAATGTCGCGATCCAGATGGATCACGTGTCCTCGATCACCATCAAGGGCGACACCACCTTCGCGCTCGGGCTGGAGGCGCAACGGCGCGGGCACGCGCTGTTCCACTACACGCCCGACCGGCTGTCGCTGCGCGACGGGCGCGCCACCGCACGGATCGAACCGCTGGAACTGCGCGACGAGGCAGGCAAGCACTTCACCCTCGGCGCGCCCGAGCGAACCGACCTCGCCTCGATGGGCGTCATCCTGCTCCGCCAGGACCCGCCCTTCGACATGGCCTACATCACCGCCACCCACATCCTCGACCGGGTTCATCCGAAGACCTTGGTCGTCAACGATCCGGCCTCCGTGCGCAACGCGCCGGAGAAGATCTTCGTCACCGAGTTTCCGGATCTGATGCCCGAGACGCTGATCACCAAGGACCCGCAGGAGGTGGCGGCCTTCCGCGCCGAGTTCGGCGAGATCGTCCTGAAGCCGCTCTACGGCAACGGCGGCGCCGGCGTCTTCCACCTCACGCGCGAGGACCGCAACCTCACGTCGTTCCTCGAGGTGTTCGAGCGGCTCTCGCGCGAACCCTTCATCGTCCAGCGCTATCTCTCCGACGTGCGCAAGGGCGACAAGCGGATCATCCTGATCGACGGCGCCTTTGCCGGCGCAATCAACCGCGTGCCCGCCGAGACCGACGCGCGGTCGAACATGCATGTCGGTGGGCGCGCCGAGCCGACGGAGCTGACCGAGCGCGAGCGGGAAATCTGCGAGCGCATCGGGCCGGAGCTCAAGCGGCAGGGGCTGATCCTCGTCGGCATCGACGTCATCGGCGGCTACCTCACCGAGATCAACGTGACCTCGCCGACCGGCATCCGGGAGGTCGCCCGCTTCGGCGGCACCGACATCGCGGCCCTGTTCTGGGACAGCGTCGAGGACAAGGTCGCAGCCGGGCGCGGCTGAACCAGCGATGAACGTCCCGTTCCGGAACCATTCGGGAGAGACCTGCTTTAACGGGCGGCATCGGGCTCATACGAAGCCAAGGAGCTGAACATGTACAAGACCTTACTGGGTGCGGCGTTGATGATCGGCACCCTCGGCCTCGCCGGCACCGCCTCGGCCCAGGCCGTGGCCATCGCCACCACGGACGTCAACCTGCGCGCCGGCCCCTCGACGGGATACCCCGCGGTCGACGTCGTCCCCTCGGGCGACAATGTGCGCGTCTATGGCTGCCTCGAGCAGCGCAGCTGGTGCGACGTGTCCTATGGCGGCATCCGCGGCTGGATGTCTTCGGACTATCTCGCCTACTTCGATCGTGGCCGTCGCTACACCGGTCCGCGCGTCGTCGCGTCCGCACCGATCGTCACCTTCTCGGTCGGCAACTACTGGGGCCGGTACTATCGCGGCCGCAGCTTCTACCGCGATCGCGACCGCTGGGATCGCTGGGGCCATGATCGTGGCGGTTACGGCGACGGACATCGCGGGCCCGATCCGCGTTGGCGCCGGCATCATGGCGACGACTACCGGGGTCCGCGCTACTGATCGAGCGAGGGCGCGACATCCGAAAAAGAGAGAGGGCGCGCCAGCCGGCGCGCCTTTTTGCATCGCGCGGCCTCGGGCATGCAAGCGAGCGTCCTCTGCGGAGGCCAGACTAGCTAGTCTCACCTATTTACACAGAAGCAGAAGCGAGTCCGCTGCTGCGAATCGCGAAAGCGCGCGTTTGTTCGTTCATTGTTCTTGATTTGATCCGAACAGCGCGATAGCCTTACGAACGTTCCGGTTGTGGTCGCCGAGAGGCTCGCTCGTCGTGAGGCTGGCATGGTTGCACGTGTTCGTACGGTCGCGTTCCAGGGGGTCGAGGCGATCCCGGTCGACGTGCAGGTGATGGTCGCGCCCGGCAAGGTCGGCATGCACATCGTCGGGCTGCCGGACAAGGCGGTGGCGGAGAGCCGGGAGCGGGTGCAGGCGGCGCTGCATGCCTCCGGCCTGTCGATGCCGCCGAAGAAGGTGACGGTCAACCTCGCGCCGGCCGACCTGCCGAAGGAGGGCAGTCACTACGACCTGCCGATCGCGCTTGGCCTGATGGCGGCGCTCGGCGCCGTGCCAGGCGACGCTCTCGCAGACTACATGGTGCTCGGCGAGCTGTCGCTGGACGGGACGATCACTGCGGTTGCAGGCGCCCTGCCCGCAGCGATGGGCGCCAACGCGCAGGAGCTCGGGCTGATCTGCCCCGCCGATTGTGGCTCGGAGGCTGCCTGGGCCAGCGGGGACATGCCCATCCTCGCGCCGCGCAGCCTGATCCAGATCGCCAACCACTTTCGCGGCACGCAGGTGATGTCGCGCCCGGAGCCGGCGGTGCGTGCGGCGCCCGACCAGTTGCCGGACCTCGCGGAGATCAAGGGGCAGATCGTCGCCAAGCGCGCACTCGAAATCGCGGCAGCCGGCGGCCACAATCTCCTGATGGTGGGGCCCCCTGGCTCCGGCAAGTCGATGCTCGCCCAGCGCCTGCCCTCGATCCTGCCGGCGCTCGGTGCGCGCGAGCTCCTGGAGGTCTCGATGGTCGCCTCGATCGCCGGCGAGCTGGCGGGCGGCAGGCTTTCGGACCGCCGGCCGTTCCGTGCGCCGCATCACTCTGCCTCGATGGCCGCGATGGTGGGTGGCGGGCTGCGGGCACGGCCCGGCGAGGTCTCGCTCGCCCACCGCGGCATCCTGTTTCTCGACGAGTTTCCGGAGTTCTCGCCGGTGGTCCTCGATTCGCTGCGCCAGCCGCTGGAGAGCGGGGAAAGCGTGATCGCGCGGGCCAATCACCGGGTGACCTATCCCGCCAAGTTCCAGCTGATCGCGGCCATGAACCCCTGCCGCTGCGGCATGGCGGGGGAGCCCGGTCACAGCTGCGCCCGCGGGCCGCGCTGTGCCGGCGAGTATCAGAGCCGGATCTCGGCTCCCCTGATGGACCGGATCGACATCCGGGTCGACGTGCCGGCAGTGTCGGCCGCCGACATGATCCGCCCCAACCCGGCGGAACCGTCGGCGGTGGTGAAACAGCGCGTCGAGCGGGCGCGCGGCCTGCAGGCAGAGCGGTTCCAGGCGATGGGCCTGCCGGCGGCGACGGTGAACGCGCAGGCTTCGGCCGCCCTGATCGAAACCATCGCCGCGCCCGACGAGGCCGGTGCTCGATTGCTGCGGGACGCCGCCGAACAGATGCGGTTCTCGGCGCGGGCCTATCACCGCATCCTGAAGGTCGCGCGAACGCTGGCCGATCTGGAGGGCGAGGAGACGGTCCGGCGCATCCACCTCGCCGAGGCGATCTCCTATCGCATCGTCGGCGAGCGGCTGCAGGCGGCCGCCTGAGACATCCGGCTCGCTTGCGTCAGAGGATCGAGCGCACCTCCGGCAGATCCGCCAGAGGCCGCTGCGGCCGCGGTCCGATCTGGGCGATGATGTGGCCGGCGGCGATGACGCCGAGGCGCGCGCTCGCCTCGCGGTCGAGCCCGCCGGTGTACCCGCGCAGGAACCCGGCTGCGAAGAGATCGCCGGCGCCGGTGGTGTCGACGACTGCCGCCACATCAATCGCGGGAACGTCGACGCGGCCCGACTTGTCGACGATCACGCAGCCCTTCTCGCTGCGCGTCACCGCGGCGAGGCCACGGGTGTCGGCGGCGAGGCTGGCGACGGCGGTCTCGAAATCGTCGGTCTCATAGAGCGCCATCGCCTCGGCCTCGTTGGCAAAGACGATGTCGACCGTGCCCGAGCGCATGAGCTCGAGGAACTCGGCACGCCAGCGGTGGACGCAGAAGCTGTCGGACAGCGTCATCGCCACCTCGCGACCGCTCGCATGAGCGATCTCGGCCGCCTTGCGGATCGCCTCCTTGGCGCGCGGCGGGTCCCAGAGGTAGCCCTCGAAATAGGTGACCTTCGCGGCGGCCACGACGGCCGCGTCGATATCCTCCGGACCGAGCTCGACGCAGGCGCCGAGATAGGTGGACATGGAGCGCTCGCCGTCCGGCGTGACCAGGATCATGCAGCGGGCCGTCGGTGGAACGCCATCGAGGGGCGTGGTCTCGTAATGAACGCCGAGCGCACGGATGTCATGGCGGAAGACGACGCCGAGCTGGTCGTCGGCCACCTTGCCGAAATAGGCGCAACGGCCGCCGAGGCTGGCGAAGCCGGCGGCGGTGTTGCCCGCGCTGCCGCCGGAGGTCTCGATGGCGGGGCCCATCGCGCCGTAGAGGTGTTCGGCGCGCTCGGCGTCGATCAGCGTCATGCCGCCCTTTTGCACCGCCTCCCGGGCGAGGAAGGCGTCGTCGGTCTGGGCGATGATGTCGACGATCGCGTTTCCGATCGTCAGGAGGTCGAAGTCGGTCATGGAGCATCCCGGTTGCCGCACTGGTCCGGGTTTAGATCGCATGGCCGGCAAAGGCCAGCGGCGAGGCATTTGGCCATTGCCGCGATCGCGCGGTCTCCCCATCTCGATGTCGTAGGAGGGAGCTGCCATGATCCTGAGCGCCGCGTTCCGCGCCTTGTCCGACGTCCTCTCGCCGCCGTTCCGCGCGGTCCTGTGGAAGACGCTCGGACTGACGGTGCTGGTGCTGATCGGCGGCTGGTTCGCCGTCCAAGCGCTGTTTGAACACGTCGCGATCCCCTTCTTCGCGCAGTTCTCGCCGGACATGCCGGCGTGGCTCGACGAGGCCGGCCTCTTCGCGGGCTGGGCGGCCGGTCTGCTGCTGGCGCTGCTGCTTACCTTCCTGATCGCGCCGATCAGCGCGGTGATCGCCGGCCTCTTCCTCGACGACGTCGCAGAGGTGGTCGAGCGCGGGACCTATCCGGCGCAGCCGCCGGGGCGTCCGCTGCCGTTCTTCGTCGGCGTCTGGAGCTCGATCAAGTTCTTCGGCATCGTCATCCTCGGCAATCTCCTCGCCTTCGCGCTGCTGCTCGTCCCCGGGGTCAACCTCGTCGCCTTCTTTCTCGTCAACGGCTACCTGCTGGGACGGGAGTATTTCGAGTTTGCGGCGATGCGCTATCGACCGGAGGCGGACGCCAGGGCGATGCGCCGGCGCCATGCCGCAACCGTGTTCGGCGGTGGGCTCGCCATCGGCGCCGTGCTCGCCGTGCCGGTGTTGAACCTTCTGACGCCGCTGTTCGCTGCCGCCATGATGGTCCACCTGCATCAGCGACTGTCGCTGCGGGAGGGCTCGCTGGGCGTTGCGGGCGTCAGCCCGGCGACAGATGTGCCGCCGACCCCTCGCCCTGTCCGCCGTCCGGCGGAGCCAGCGGAACGAGAGGCGCCGGCAGGGCGGTCGTCTTGACCGGCGCCTTGCAGAGATCGGCGATGATGCAGATGTCGCATTCCGGCCGCCGGGCCTTGCAGACGTAGCGCCCGTGCAGGATGAGCCAGTGATGGGCATGCCGCAGATAGGGCTTGGGGATGATCCGCATCAGCCCCGCTTCCACGGCCTCGGGCGTCTTGCCCGGTGCGAGCCTGAGGCGATTGCCGAGGCGGAAGATATGGGTGTCGACGGCGAGCGTGGGTTCGCCGAAGGCGGTGTTGAGCACGACGTTCGCGGTCTTGCGGCCGACGCCCGGAAGCGCCTCCAGCGCCGCCCGGTCGGGCGGCACGGCACCGCCATGATGCTCGACGAGGGCGCGCGAGAGCGCGATGACGTTCCTGGCCTTGTTGCGGAAGAGGCCGATGGTCTTGATGAAGTCGCGCACCCGCTCCTCGCCGAGCGCGAGCATGGCTTCAGGCGTGGCAGCGGCAGTGAACAGCGCCTTCGTCGCCTTGTTGACCCCGGCGTCGGTCGCCTGGGCCGACAGCGCGACCGCGACGAGCAGCGTGAACGGGTTGGTGTAGGCGAGTTCGGTCTGCGGCTCGGGTCGCTGCACGGCGAAGCGCCTGAAGATCTCCTCGATCTCGGCGCGGCTGTACGGGATGCGCGGCCGACGCATCGGCGCCTTCGCGGCCGAGGTCGCCGCGCCGGCACGGCCTCGCATCGACGTGACGGGACGGGGTTTGGCGGTCGGATCGTTTTCTGCCATCCTCGTCCTATAGCGACAGGCCGCCATGAGTGACAACGCGCCCTTGCGGGACGAACCCTCCGCAGTCAACGCCTCCGACGAGCCGCTCTTCCGGGCGCTGCTCGTGCCCTATCGCTCGCTCGGCCGGCGCGGCTTCTCGATCCTGATGCTCGGGTTTGGCGCCGTCAGCCTGATCAGCGGCATCGCCTTCCTGATGCGAGGCGCCTGGCCGGTGTTCGGCTTCTTCGGGCTCGACGTCCTCTTGGTCTGGCTCGCCTTTCGGGCCAGCTACCGCTCGGCACGGGCGCGCGAGGAGGTGGCGGTGTCGCGCACCGATCTCTCGATTCGCAAGATCTCGGCCAAAGGCGTCGTGCGGGAGGCCCATTACAATCCCTTCTGGACCCGGTTCCTCGTGCGGCGTCACGACGAATACGGCATCACCCACATGGCCGTCCGTGGCGAGGGCCGGTCGACCGAGATCGGCGCCTTCCTCAATCCGGAGGACCGGGAAAGCTTCGCCGGCGAGTTCAACCGCGCGCTGCATACGGCCAAGCGTGGCTGAAGCAGACGTCCGGCCGCAGCGGCGGCTGGACTGCGCGGGTGCGGATGCAGGAAATCGGGTGGTCTACGGCCAGCCGGCCTGATTGGGTGCATCCGTCATCGAAAGGATCGGGTCATGTTGCAGAGAGCGGCAGATGTGTTTGAGAGCGGGCCGATGGTTCGCGCCGCCGTCCCGCATGCCGAGGGCGAGGATGCGTCCGACTACGCCATCGTGCGCCGGGCCATCGAGTTCATCTCGACCGAGTATCGGGGCCAGCCCTCGCTTGCGGCCGTCGCTGCGGCGGTCGGCTTTTCGCCGGAGGAGCTGCAGACGGCGTTCAAGCGCTGGTCGGGCCTCACGCCGAAGGCCTTCCTGCAGGCGGTGACGATCGACAGGGCGCGCGGCCTCCTCGGCGAGGGCGCTTCGCTCCTCGATGCCGCGCTCGAGGTCGGCTTGTCCGGCCCTTCGCGCCTTCACGATCTCTTCGTCAAGCACGAGGCGATGTCGCCGGGCAGCTACAAGGACAAGGGCCGCGGCTTGGCGCTGTCCTACGGCTATCATTCCTCGCCCTTCGGGCGTGCCCTGGTGGTCGCCTCGGAGCGGGGCTTGGCGGGCGTCGCCTTCGCGGACGCGTCCGATGGCGGTGATGCGGCGGCGCTCGAAGACATGGTGCGGCGCTGGCCGCAGGCCGGGTTTCAGCGCGACGACGCCTTCACCCGTGCCTACGCCGACCGCGCATTCCGTCCGTCGGAGTGGCAGTGCGAGCGCCCGCTGCGCGTCGTGATGATCGGCACCGACTTCGAGATCCGTGTCTGGCAGGCGCTGCTCGAGATCCCGGTCGGGGAGACGACGACTTATTCGACGATCGCCGAGCGTGTGGGCGCACCCAAGGCCGCCCGCGCGGTCGGTGCGGCCGTCGGGCGAAACCCGATCTCCTTCGTCGTCCCCTGCCATCGCGTCGTCGGCAAGTCCGGGGCCCTCACCGGCTATCACTGGGGCTTGTCGCGCAAGCGCGCGATGCTCGGCTGGGAGGCCTGCCTGCTGGCGCGCCGATAGCCGCACCGGCGCGGGCCCGAGAAGCCCGCTGCCGCGCCCTGTGCCGGGCGTCAGCCCTCCAGCACGGTCTTCTCGGCGACCGAGGTGTCGGCGTTCAGCCGGTAGACGATCGGCACGCCGGTCGCGATCTCGCGGCTGACGATCTCCTCGCCGCTGAGGCCGTCGAGCGCCATCACCATGGCGCGCAGCGAGTTGCCGTGCGCCGCGACGACCACGCCGCCGCCCTGCATCACCCGCGGCAGGACGCGGTGGATGTAGTAGGGCCAGACGCGCGCGCCGGTGTCCTTGAGGCTTTCGCCGCCCGGCGGCGGCACGTCGTAGGAGCGGCGCCAGACATGCACCTGCTCCTCGCCCCACTTGGCGCGGGCGTCGTCCTTGTTGAGGCCGGAGAGATCGCCGTAGTCGCGCTCGTTCAGCGCCGCGTCGCGGATCGTCTCCAGCCCGGTCTGGCCCTGCTCCTCCAGGAGCAGCGAGAGCGTGCGCTGGGCACGCGAGAGGGCGCTGGTGAAGGCGATATCGAAGGCGAGGCCCGCAGCCTTCAGCCGCCGGCCGGCATCGCGCGCCTCCTCCACGCCCTTCTCGGTCAGGTCCGGGTCGCGCCAGCCGGTGAAGAGGTTCTTCAGGTTCCACTCGCTCTGGCCGTGCCGCACGAGGACGAGAACGCGTTCCATGGTGTTCCTCCGTGGTGATGCCTGCGGGCGCCGGGCCGATCAGAGGCCGAGGACGTCGCGCATGGAATAGAGACCGGGCGGCCGACCTTTCGCCCAGGCGACGGCTCGAATTGCGCCGCGCGCGAACAGCGACCGGTCTTCAGCCCGGTGCGTCAGCTCGATCCGCTCGCCGTCGCCGGCAAGGATGACGTGATGCTCACCGACCACCGAGCCGCCGCGCAGCGTCGCAAAGCCGATCGACCCCTCCGGCCGCGGCCCGGTGTGGCCGTCGCGCACCCGCACGCTCGCCTCGTCGAGCGCCACACGGCGCCCGCGGGCTGCGGCTTCGCCGAGCAGCAGCGCGGTGCCCGACGGCGCATCCACCTTGTGGCGGTGGTGCATCTCGAGCACCTCGATGTCGAAAAGGTCCGGACCGAGGGACGCGGCCGCGCGCTCCACGAGCACCGCGAGAAGATTCACGCCGAGGCTCATGTTGCCGGACTTGACGATCGCCGTTTGGCCGGCGGACCTGACGATCGACGCCTCGTCCTCGGCCGAGAAGCCGGTCGTGCCGATCACGTGCGCGACCCCATGATCTGCGGCCGTCGCCGCAAGAGCGACACTCGCGGCGGGCGCGGTGAAGTCGACGACGACGTCCGCCCCCGCGAGCGCTGCGCCGATGTCGGCGACGAGCGTCACGCCGAGCGGCCCGAGCCCGGCGAGCTCGCCCGCGTCCGCGCCGAGCGTCGCGGCGCCCTCGCGTTCCGTCGCGCCGACGAGGTCGATGCCCTCCGTCGCGTGCGCCGCGCGCACGAGCGCTCGGCCCATGCGGCCGGAAGCACCCGCAACGACCAGCCTTGTCGTGTTCATCGCCTTATCCTTGTTCGGGTGTGCTCATCGCCGCACCGTTTCGGCGATCAGTTCGGAACGCGAGCGCCCGTCCTGCCCCTGCAGCGCGTAGAAGCGGGCGTAAAGCCCCTGCGGGCGTTCCAGCAGCTCGCCGTGGGTGCCCGTCTCGGCGATCGTGCCGCGGTCGACGACGAGGATCCGGTCGGCGTTGACGATGGTCGACAGCCGATGGGCGACGACGATCACGGTGCGATCCTTCATCGCCTGATCGAGCGCGGCCTGAACGAGCGTCTCGGAGCGGGTGTCGAGCGCCGAGGTCGCCTCGTCCAGGAGCAGGATGGGCGCATCGCGCACGAGCGCGCGGGCGATCGACAGACGCTGGCGCTGGCCGCCGGACAAGGTCACGCCGTTCTCGCCGAGCGGCGTGTCGTAGCCCTGCGGCTGCGTGACGATGAACTCTTCGGCCTGTGCGAGCCGCGCCGCCTCCTCCACCTCGGCATCGGTGGCGTCCGGGCGGCCGAAGCGGATGTTGTCGCGGATCGTGCCTTCGAACAGGTACGGATGCTGCGGCACATAGGCGATCTGCGAGCGCAGCGAGCGCTTGGTCACGCCGGCGATGTCGTGTCCATCGACCGTGATGCGCCCGGTCTCCAGGTCGTAGAAGCGCTGCACGAGCGCGACGACGGTCGACTTGCCGCCGCCCGATGCGCCGATCAGCGCCGTCGTCTTGCCGGCGGGTGCGGTGAAGCTGAGCCCGCGCAGCACCGGTTCGCCTGGATAATAGGAAAAGGTAACGTTCTCGAAGCGGATCTCGCCGCTTTCGACCGTGAGCATGCGCGCACCCGGCGCATCCGGCTGGCGCGGCTTGGTGTCGAGGACCTCGTAGATCATCGTGGCGTTCACCAGCGCGCGCTCGAGCTGCACCTGCAGCTTGGCAAGACGGCGAGCCGGATCGTAGGCGAGCAGGAGCGCCGTGATGAATGCGAACATCGAGCCGGGCGTATAGCCGTACTCGATTGCCCGGTAGCCGGAATAGGCGATGACCGCCGCCACGGCGAGCCCGGCGACCATCTCGGTCACCGGTGCCGACTGCTCGGTGATGCGCGCGATCTTGTTCGAGCGCTCCTCGGCCGCCGCGATCAGCCGCTCGATGCGCTGGCGCAGCGGCTCCTCCAGCGTGAAGGCCTTGACCACCGCAATGCCCTGCGCCGCCTCCTGCATCGAGGCCAGCACACGGGCATTGAGGTCGATCGACTGGCGCGTCGCAACGCGCAGCTTGCGGGCGAGGCGCGAAATCATCAACACGATGAAGGGTCCGGCCAACAGCGCGATGGACGACAGCACGGGGTCCTGCCAGATCATCACGCCGATGAGGAAGATCAGGCTGAGAAGGTCCCTTGCGATCGAGGTGACCGTCAGGTTGAGGGTGTCGCGGATGCCCGAGACGTTCTGGTTGATCCGCGCGGCGAGATGGGCCGAGCGATTCTCCGAGAAGAAGTCGATCGACAGTTCGGTCAGATGGGCGAACAGCCGGCGCTGGTAGCGCGCCACGACGTTGTTGCCGATCCTCGACAGGATGACGCCCTGGCCGTAGCTGGCAAAGCCGCGGATCATGAAGGACACGAACACCGCGAGGGGCAGGGACACGAGCACCGTGCGGTCCTGCTCGACGAAGATGTCGTCGATCACGTCGCGCATGATCCAGGCCATGAAGGCGGTCGTCAGCGAGACGGCGACGAGGCAGCCGATCGCGATCGCATACTGGCCGACATAGTCCCGCCCGTTCTCGGCGATGACCCGCCTCAACAGACGCAGCACGAGGCCACGCTGGTTCGGATCGGTGAGGGAGATCGTCGGCTTCTTCACGCGTCGGACCCGTGATCGCGGTTCTTCACTCGGTCTCCATAGATCATGCGGGACGGCGAACCCATCACGGCGCGGCCGGCGCGGCGGCAGCCGTCCATCGGCGACCGGCGAGCTCGACCCCGAACCGGCCGGGGGTGCGGGCGAAGGCGGCGATGCCGACGAGCGCCGCCAGCGGCTCGGTCACCACGAAAAGCGGCATGTCCTGCAGGAGATGGCGATGCGGCGCCTTGTCCTCGAAGCTCTCGCGCATCGCCTGTGGATCGACAAGGGCGAGCAGGCGCTGGAAGATGCCGCCGCCGATATAGACCCCGCCCCGTGCCATGAAGATCAGCGCGAGATCGCCGGCGAGACGGCCGAGATAGGACGCAAAGAGGTGGACCGCTTCGAGCGCCTGCCGATCGTCGCCTGTAAGCGCGGCTTCGGTGACGGCGGCCGGCGCGAGGGCGTCCGGCTTGCGGCCGTCCGCCTGGCAGATCGCCTGGTAGAGGTTGACGAGGCCGCGCCCGCACAGGATCTGCTCGGCGGAGATGCGGCCCTCGATCGGCTGGAGATACGGCCAGATGGCCTCATCGCGCGGCGTGCGCGGTCCGAAGTCGACATGACCGCCCTCTCCGGCGACCGGGATCCACAGGCCGCGGGCCTGGACGAGGCCGGCGACGCCGAGGCCCGTGCCGGGACCGAGCACGACGCGGCTGGCGGAGGGTTGCACCGCGCCGGGGCCGAGCTGCTGCAAGGACTGCGCCGGCAGGGCGGCCACCGCCAGCGCCTGCGCCTCGAAATCGTTGAGGACCACGATCTCCTCGAGGCCGAGCGCCGTCAGCATCTGGAGTGGGCGGATCACCCATGCGGCATTGGTGAGGTCGATTTCGTCGCCATCCACCGGGCCGGCGACCGCCAGCACGGCGCTCTTCGGCCGCAGGGGGCTTGCGGCATAGACCGCGTCGAGGATCGCAGCGTCGATGCTCGGATGGTCGGCGGTGCGCACCACGGCGTGGAATGCGGCTTCGCTCTCGGTATCGGTCAACAGGGCGAAGCGCGCATTGGTCCCGCCGATGTCCCCGATCAGCACCGGGAAGGTCAGGGTGGCCTGGTCGCCTGGGGTCAATGGCATGCCGCGTCCGCAGTTCCGCTTGTTGCTACAGGCTCTAGTCGATCGACCGGGCGAAAGCAAAGCCGCGCCGCGCCGCGCTGCGCCTGGACCCGAGGCCCGGCAGGCCGCCTATCTCTGTGCTCGACCGCTGTTGGGTCTTGCCTCGGTTTGCGCTAGAGCGGTGATGGGAGGACCCGCGTGCAGAAGCCCTGGATCGCACATTATCCGCCCGGCGTGCCGGCCGAGATCGACATCCGCTATGCCTCCCTCTGCGCGCTGATGGAGGATGCGTTCGCCAAGCACCGGACCGCCACGGCGCTGCGGTTCATGGGCGCACGGCTGTCCTACGGCGAACTCGACGAGGCTTCGCAACGCTTCGCGGCCCACCTGCAGGGTCTCGGCCTGCAGCGCGGCGACCGGGTCGCCCTGATGATGCCGAACGTGCTGCAGTATCCCGTGGCGATCGCGGGCGTGCTGCGCGCCGGGCTCGTCATCGTCAACGTCAACCCGCTCTATACGCCGCACGAACTCCGCCAGCAGCTTGTCGACTGCGGCGCCCGCGCCATCGTCCTCCTGGAGAACATGGCCCACACCTTCGAGGCCGTGCGGGGCGAGGTGCCCGTCGAGCACGTGATCCTCACCGCGGTCGGCGACATGCTGCCGGCGCCCAAGCGCTGGGCGGTCAATGCCGTGGTGCGCCATGTCCGCAAGCTGGTGCCGGCCTATTCTCTGCCGGGTGCGAAGCGCTGGCGCACAGCGCTCGCCGAAGCCGGGGCGTACGCTCCGGTTACGCTGGGACCGGATGACGTCGCCTCGCTTCAGTACACCGGCGGCACCACGGGAACGCCGAAGGGCGCGACGCTCACCCACGCCAATCTCGTCGCCAACGTCCTCCAGTCGGTCACCTGGTTCGGTCCGGCGCTCGACTCGATCCCGAAGGACGAGGAGCCGCTTCTCGTCTGCGCGCTGCCGCTCTACCACATCTTCGGCTTCACGGTGAACCTGATGCTCGGCCTCACCGCCGGGGCCACCAACCTCCTGATCCTCAACCCGCGCGACATCCCGGCGCTCCTGAAGGAGCTGAAGCGGCACCGCTTCCACTTCCTGCCGGCGGTCAACACCCTGTTTGGGGCGATCGCCCGCCATCCCGCGGCGAAGGAGGTCGACTGGTCGTCGCTGAAGCTCTCGGTCGGCGGCGGCATGGCCGTTCAGCCGGCGACGGCCAAGCTCTGGCGGGACGTCACCGGCTGCGGCATCTGCGAGGGCTACGGCCTGTCGGAAAGCGCGCCGGTCGCGGCCTGCAACCCGACCGACCGCAGCGACTATACCGGCACCATCGGCCTGCCCCTGCCCTCGACCACGATCGCCATTCTCGACGACGCCGGCGCACCGGTTCCGCCCGGCACGCCCGGCGAGCTCGCCATCCTCGGTCCGCAGGTGATGGCCGGCTACTGGAAGCGGCCGGACGAGACGTCTGCGGTGATGACACAGGACGGTTTCCTGCGCACCGGCGACATCGCCGTCATGGACGAGGCCGGCTGGTTCCGCATCGTCGACCGCAAGAAGGACATGATCAACGTCTCCGGCTTCAACGTCTATCCCGGCGAGATCGAGGATGCGGTCACGCGCATGCCGGGCGTCGTCGAGGCGGCGGCGATCGCCGTGCCCGACGACACCTCCGGCGAGGCCGTCAAGCTCTTCGTGGTGCGCAGCGATCCGTCGCTGACGGCCGAGAGTGTCAAGGCGTTCTGCCGGCAGACGCTGACCGGCTACAAGCGGCCGCGTCATGTCGAGTTCCGCGACGACCTGCCGAAGAGCGGCGTCGGCAAGATCCTGCGACGGGCCCTGCGCGAGGGCTGACTTGCGCTTGGCGGTGGGGCATCGGGACCGCCACGCCCGGTGCGGCGCCGCTCCGCCGGCCCTCGCTCAAGCGTCGGCGAGAAGGCCGGACGATTTGCGTCACACCCCCTTCACATTGCGAACCGGCTCGATTATATCACGCCCATCGGACGCGACGGTCCGTTTGGCGCGGGGTGGAGCAGCCCGGTAGCTCGTCAGGCTCATAACCTGAAGGTCGCAAGTTCAAATCTTGCCCCCGCAACCAAATCTACAGGCGTTTCCAAACGCTTACGCGCCGACCTCCGGGGCGGCGTTTGCGTTTGGGCGGCACGTGGAAGCACTGTGGAAGCAAGAGGGGCCGAAGTCCTTCATATCGCTTCGTAAATCAGCACGGGCCGAAATGAGTGCAGTATGAGCGGCGCCCCTCAAGGGAAGATCCTCTCGCAGGCTGACCGATGTGCCCGCGACAGCGCCTCTGCATCGATGCCAAGCCGATCAGCGTACTGGATGCTCATTCCGTCCATCACATCGGTGATCGACGCCGCAAGCAGTTCGTCCTTCAAGAGGTGCGTCCTGCGATAGACCTGCTCCATCAAGGGAAGGATGTGGCGCTGTATCTTGGTGCGTTCGCCTGGTGAGAGCCGTGCGCACAGGCAAGCATGCATGCACCAGAAGCAGGTGGCCCAGCATTCGAGCAAGTCGGCAGGAAGTTGGTCGTGGACGCTGTCGAGCTTCAAGCATCGTATCGCGGGCTTTGACCCGCCGAAGACTTTGAAGATCAGCCGTCCGAGGACGTAGGGCCAACTGTTGGGATCGCCCTCCACGGGAAGAACCTGCAAGCTTGTCCGATCTTTCGGCTTTTCGCCTGCCTTGTCCGTGCCTCTCCACGAGGCGGCACAGATGATCATCAGTAGAGCGCGAAGCCGCAGAAAATCGCGGGACGAAAGGCTGCCACTCTCCTGCTTGAGCTCGATGCGCTTGGCGAAGTCCGCGGCCGCCTTCACAAGCTGATCCTTCGTCGCCTTCGCCCGACGAGCGTTGCGACGCTGCTCTTCCTCGCCTTCGTCCTGAACTGGCCGCGAAGTCGGTTTGGCCGCGAACTCCTCCCCTGCCGCCATCGCGGCTTCGGCATTCTGGGTCTCGTCCCCGAGATCGAAGGCAGCCTTCAGAGCGTCCTCGTCGTTCTCATCGACCGGCGTTACGAGCGAGTTCAACCCGACGATCCGGTTCAGAAAGCCGCGGACGATTGAGACGTCGCTGCCGCCGAGGCTGTTGTGCTGAACATGCCCCGATTGGTGTGGCCGACGACCAGCGATGAAGTCGTCGTAGCTCAGTTGGCGATGCTTCTGGCCGCCTTCATCCGTTTCCTTTCGAGCCTTCGGGATGGAGACGCCTTCGCCATGCCCGTCGGCATCGCGATGTTCGATCTTCTCGAGCAAGTCCTGCACTTCGAGCAAAGCGAGGGTGGCTTCTGTTTCGCCGTCCAGCTGAGCGAGCGCATTCTCCGTTTGTCGTGAGTGTGTTTCGCGAATTGCGATCTGCAGCGCATCGACGTGCGTGATGATCCCTAGCGTGAACTCCTGCGGCCCGATCAGTCGTGCGAAGGCCGGAAGGTCATCGGTTGCCTCAACCTGGAAGCGGATTCTCCGATGATCAGTACCTTCGAGTCGTGTCGGGTTGCTGACCAGCGGCGCGCCGGAAGCAGCCAGCAATTCGACTTCATATGCCTCGGGTGCGCCGACATGCGCAGCTGGTCGCCAGCTGAGTGTGTCGCCGTGAACCGCGAAAATGCCCGGGTGACTCTGCGAGAGGGCGTCGAACGGGATGTCGTCTTCGACGTGCAGCGGCGGCAGTTCCTCAACCTCAATTCGCCTCTCGGGCGTGAGCACCTTTTCCAGCCCCAATTCCGAAACAGCCCGACCGGGCGGCAGCTGCCGATATAGGCTTGCCTCGCTGTTGGAGCCTGATGTGTTCCCGGTGCCAAGAGCTGCAACCGTGCAGTTCGCGCTGCCGATCAAGAGGTGGTCCGCCGTATCGGTTTGCGCGATCAGAGCTTTGGCATGGATGAAGCGACTGCCTCCAAATCCGTCCCGGCGATAGAGCGTGATGCCGGAGATGCTCCCTGTCGCATCCCGCGGGAACAACCCGGTGTCTGTATCGATGAGCGCAGCGATTACCCGTGGGCGAAGCCGCTCAGCAAGAGCCGACAAGGCTGCGAGCCGCTCATCCCAATAGGGGCTGATCACGATCAAGCGTTTCACTTCGCCGTCGATCTCGCGGGCGAAGCGGGCGCCTATGCCCTCGGCTGAGTTTGACAGTAGGAGCGCTGCCCGTGTTCCATCGCCAAGCTCGACAGGTCCCTCGGCAGGTGCTGCAGAACGCAACCAAGCAGCGCGGGCGAGCATCCACTCGAACTGCGTCGGAAGCATCGGGTCAGCCGGATCGATAAGGCTGGAGAGGTAGCGATAGGCTTGGGCGATCAGACGCTGCGCGCCGTTATCTTCAACTCCAGAGGTGAGAAGCGTGACGAGTTCCAGATTTCCAGCGAGGCCTGCTGCCGTCAGGTTGGCAGACCCGATAATCAGGCGACCACCCTGACGTCCGATCTGCAAGAACAGCTTTGGGTGAAACAGGCCCGCAACTTGCGCTCCAGAGGCGGTGTAGAGTCTTCCCGCTTGCCTTGGCAGCGGCGAGGCTCCGCCAAGTGCGTGAGTCAGCATGCGTGCGTCAGCGAGGACCATGTTGTTGCGGCAACCGGCCCCCCGGATGCGTGGCAGTACGATGTTCTCGTAGGCATCGAAATCGATATCGAAGGTCGTGGCGATGCTGCTGTGATAGCCCTTGTCGGCGAAGCGTTCGTACAGCCTCATGAATAGATGGCCTCTCGCCCCGCCTCGGTAAGGCCGCCGTTGCACAGCAGCCCAATATCTTTGAGGAAGGTAATGGCGGGGCCAAGCCGCGGATTGGTGAAAACCGGACCGTCCTTCTCGCGGAGCCGCAGCTTGCCGTCATCGGACTCGATCAGGAACGTATAGTCTCCTTGGTGGCGCAGCTTTCGCAAGGCAACCCATAGATGCCGACGGATCACCCGTTCTTCGAGGACACGCTCTATCGTCTGCCCGAATGGGGCATCGCGATGCCGATCGAGGACTCGCGTTTCAGTTAGCAGCGACCGGAAAGCGTCTGGATTGAAGCCGCCGAATGGCTCCTTCAGGTCCGTCCCCGCCAGGTCAATCCGTCGATGCAGTATGGCAAGCAGGCGAATGGCCTTTGCTGCCGTGTCAGGCGTGCATATCCGCGCGTCGTCACGGCCGGCCCGAATGATCTCGTTGGTCAGCGAAACCTCGGAGTCGGGATCGCTTTCATTGAAGGCGTTCGAAGCAGGCTCCAACCCCTCAAGCAGGGCCGACCAAGTTTCCGGCACAGGTGAAAGTTCTGATAGAATGTGTTGCGCACAGCGCCCGATCAGTCGCTCCATTCCCAGACCAGAGGGATAATCACCCAACGTATCGAGCGTGAACTTTAGCAGCACCTCATGAGCGATGTGGCACAGATCATTTGCGTGATAGACCCACCATCGCGACCGCTGCACTTCGAGCGATGGATCGTCGAGGCTCAGGATGTTTCCTTGCTGATCGTGACCCGCGTAGAGCACCCATCGAACTTCATCGGCTCGGGGCTCCCGCTCCAGGAAGTCCGCCACCTTGAGGATCAGCAGGATGCTCAGCTTGCGCGCCAGCGCCCCGCTCGACGGAGCGCTGGCGCGTGAGAGGAGAATTGCTTCGTAGAATTTCTGCTCCGAGCTCTCTCTAGCAATCCCTGAAGGCAGCAAGGGAGCGAGTTCATCGAGCTCGTCGTGAGTGACCGATCCAAGCTTGATCAGCCTGAAATAGAGCTCAGCCCGTGAACCGAGCGAGTGCTCGAAGGCCTGAGCAAGTCCCTCACCAAGGTCCTTGCTGGGCAGCGGAATCTCATGGTCGTCGGAGCGGTCGAAGATGCCGATGTCAAAGAGCTGACTGCGATAGGCTGCGCCGAAAGCGCCCCAGGCCTGTTTCAGGTAGTAGGCCTCGCTGCCAGGCTCGGCAGCCTCCTTGAAATCGATGGTGTCGTTTGGCGCCTCTTCGAGCGCTCTCGTGGCCCAGTCCGTTCCGGCGACGCCGGGCTCACCTCCATGGTGCGTTGCGACGAGCGCATAAAGCGCTTCAGCACGCCTTACGTGCCGCTTCCAGTTGTTCGGGTCGGTATCGCCGATCTCCTTGGCATAACGCTGCGCCAGCCAAGCATAGAGCCCGTAGTAGCGCATCCGCAGCGTCACGTTCGATATGCCGGGCAGAAGCGACTGGTAGAGATTTACGCTGCTATTTTGCATCCCGAGCGGGTCGAGACCGTTCTTCTTGCGGTACTCGGTCCACTCGGGAAAGGCGATGAGATCCTGGTTTTCGGCCGGCTCGTTCAACGTTCTCAGTTCCTGTTCCGAAATTCGCTCGTTCCCGATGCCTTTCCCCGTCTGCCTTCTCCGCAGGACCGGTTTCGGCAGATCTCTGAATCACAGGGGCTCTGTTCCCCGGCTGAGTATGCTCAAGTAGTCGCTGTAGACATACATCCGGCCACGCTGCTTGCCCGTCACCTCCCGCACGATGCCGAGATCCTCCAGATGCTGGATCGACTTCGCAATTGTCGGGGGCGAGATGCTCAGCCGCTGCGCCGCCGCGGGAATGCCGATGATCGGCTTCTGCTGAAGCAGCTGGTGGACCCGGAGAGCGGATGCGGCCGGGCGCCCGAGATCCTCAATCCTGTGACGATCGGCTTCGAAAAGCGCGAGGATCTCGCGCGCTGCCTCTGATGCCTGCAGAGAGGTCTCGGCGATGCCGTCGAGGAAGAACTCCAGCCATGTCTCCCAGTCGCCGTTCTCCCGGACCTGCTGCAGCAAGTCGTAGTACTGGCGGCGATGCGTCTTGAAGTAGAGGCTGAGATAGAGGATCGGCTCCTTAAGGATGCCCTGCGTGCAGAGCAGGAAGGTGATCAGCAGACGGCCGAGACGGCCGTTCCCATCGAGAAACGGATGAATGGTCTCGAACTGCACATGGACCAGCCCGGCCTTGATGAGGGTCGGCATCTCCGGAGCGTCGGTATGGATGAACGCTTCCAGGTCCGACATCAGGTCGAGAACGTGCTCGGGCGGTGGCGGGACAAAGAGCGCATTGCCCGGTCGCGTTCCGCCGATCCAGTTCTGGGAACGCCGGAATTCCCCCGGCTGCTTCGTGCTCCCGCGTCCTTTTTCAAGAAGGATGGCGTGGATCTCCCGGATCAGGCGCAGGGAAA
The DNA here is from genome assembly GCF_024519155.1 of Mangrovibrevibacter kandeliae. Lineage (GTDB taxonomy): Bacteria > Pseudomonadota > Alphaproteobacteria > Rhizobiales > Rhizobiaceae > Mangrovibrevibacter > Mangrovibrevibacter kandeliae. Next base: position 40,884 of record NZ_JANIFJ010000011.1, read on the forward strand.
GGGGAAAGCCTTCGCGGATCCTGTCGAGGCCATGGTTCATGGCGGCGACGTAGTTGGAGACCTCCTGCACGTCGTCGAGCGGGACGCCCGGCGCTTCCTCGCTCTCGAACAGCAGCAGGTCGGAGAGCGACGACTGCGTGCCCTCGATCTGCGACGACGACAGCGCCTCCTTGCGAACGTACATATAGAGGAAGAGCGGGGTGTCGAGCAGGATGAAGGTCACGCCATCGAGCCGGCCGATCGCGCGGTTCGCGCGCTCGAGCTGACGGTAGAGCCGATCCATCCTCACCGGCGGGGCCGGCGGCAAGGGTGGCGGCACGTACGCCTCTGCGCGTTCGCCTGCGGTCGAGATGGCCACGCGCTGACCCAACCGTGATGGCTCCGGTGATAACGCCATGGTTGAAAAAGGATCCTTTCCTTGGCGGGCTACCTGAGAAAGGATATCGCATATTACTTTCTTTGTCGTGGTTCTAACGGAAGGTTCCTTTTCTTGTCGAGTGCTCATTCCCTCTGTCCGCGCCAGATCCGGTCCGGGCCGTACCCTCTGAACCGGTGGCGCGATGGGACATCAGCGCCTCGGAAAACTCCCCACCCACCGATACCTGCCGGACATCGTCAGGTATCTGGTGACCGGTGGCACGCCCACCGCGCACTTGGTGGAACAGATCACCGAAGTGGGGCGGAATGCACTGAAGCGTGCCCTTAAGGATCCTGTCTTCGTGGAAGCGTTGTGGCTGCTCATCAGGTTGGCGCAGGCGGCCGCGTCGAGGGACTTCGGGGCGGCTCTCGCCGAGATCGGCATGGGCGCACAGCGGCCGACGTCAGTCGCGGAACTGATGGTTGCCTTCGACAATGCGCTGGAGCGCGTGCAGCGGCGCGAACATCGGGATGCCACGGACCTTGGCGAGATCGCCCGTCAGGCAGCACTCACCGCGCTCGGCGATGCTGTGCGAGCCGGGATGCCAATGTGGTCCCCCACGGCGGACGATGTGCAGGCTTCGGTGGCTGCACTGAGGTCACCCGAGAAGTTCGGTGCTCTGGCCCACCACTTCCACGCAAATACCGTGGAGCGCGTCATCCACTACTATGTCGATCGAAACCTGCATGAACTCGTCGGCGCCGATCGCGTTGTGTCCTCAGTCCATGATCTCGCCACATACGATTCAGCGATACGCCGCCATTGCATGGAAGCGGCGCTGATCATGCGCGCCTTCGCCAGGGACTGGCTCGGCAAGAACCAGTATCGGGACGGCAAGGACATATCGAAGAACGACGCTCGAAAATTCTCGGCCTATGCCGTCGAAAAGATCAGTATCGAGCTCAAGAACAGGAAGGGGCCAAAGTGAAACGGTGCCTGATTGAATGCGGCGTGCGGCAGGCATCCGAAGATGGCGCTCTCGCGATGAACGTGAGCGACCCCGGCAAGAACGTCAATCTGAGGATCGACTCCATCAGCCGCTCGATGGTCGGGAACATCCCGACCTTCTGATCGATCTTCTGGAGATCGCGGCATACGTCTACTGCGTCGATCAGCGCATCAAGCGCGGGACCGAGATGCTCATGGATTACGGGAAGGATTCGCGCCGCAGTCTGACCTTCTCGATTCCTGTGCGCCATCCCGAGATCTGGAATGGGGAAGAGGTGCAGGAACTGCTGGTCGAAACCCTCGGCTTCCTCTCCGACGACAGCTATGCATTCCGGTTCCGCAAGGCCGAAGCGCCGGTTCAGCCGCGCGATCCCTACTTCCACGAACTCCTTGATGCTTTCCAGGAGAACGACGAGGTGGCGCTGTTCTCGGGCGGCGTCGATTCCTTCGCCGGCGCGGTCAACGACATCGTCACGCTGGGCAAGTCTGTCACCTTGGTTGGCCACTGGTCGGTGCCGAAAGTCCAGAATGTCCAGGCGACCCTGGTCGACGCGTTGAAGCAGCGCGGCTACGGGCGGCGGCTGTCTTACGTCCCGGTGTGGGTTTCGAACACGGACATCAAGCCGGCCGAGTACACCCAGAGAACCCGATCATTTCTCTTCGCGTGCATCGGGCTGGTCGTGGCGCGGATGTCCGGGAAGGATGGTTTCAGTTTCTACGAGAACGGGGTTGTCAGCATCAACCCGCCGCTGGCGGGGGACATGGTCGGCGGCCGAGCCACGCGCACCACGCACCCCAAGGTACTCCGTGGTCTCGAGGACTTGTTCTCGACCCTCCTCGACCGCCAGATCGAGATCCGGACCCCGCTCCAGTGGCTCACCAAGAAGGAGGTCACCGAGACGATAGCAGCCGCGGGCATGGCTGACATGATCGGGTCCACGGTGAGTTGTACCCGCACGCACAGTCGGACGAGAAGGCACACGCACTGCGGAGTATGTTCGTAATGCATCGATCGAAGGTTCGCTGTCTTGGCTGCGGGAATGGCTGATCATGATCCCGCCGACCAATACAAGAAGGATTTACTCCTGAGCGATCGAAGCGTTGATGACAGCCTTCGAATGGCGATGCACTATGTGTCCTTCTTCAGGAAGATCGGCTCGATGACAAAGGACCGGTTCCTTGTCGACCTTCCGGAGATTGTTTCGGCCCTTGACCACTTCCCGGATCTGACAGCCGATGAGGCCAGCGCACATCTGTTCGATCTGTTCCAGCGGCACGCGCGATCCGTGGAAGACGTCATCGCTCGGGGCGCGAGCGAACATGCTGGCCCGCTTTTCAGGGGCGAGGTTCCGGCTGGTTCGCTCCTGGCGACCTGTTTCGCGCGTGGCGACCGTGTCGAGATCGCCCCAAGCTCAAACTATGATCAGCATGTAACGGCTTTCGTCGACCGGCTCAGTGCTCCCATTCTTGAGTTCGCGATGGATCATGGCGCTGGGCAGGTGCTTTTTCATGGCGGGTATTGTCTTGAAGGTGCGAACTACCGCTTCGTGAACGCGCTGATCGAGAGTTTCCGCAGCGCCAAACGCACACGCTCGGAAATCCCGTTCATGACGCCTCACAATGTGGCGGCGACAATGGAAGTGTCTGAGCAGTCGATGCGCCAACAACTTCGCAGGTTGCGCGACGCGCTCGACCCGCTGGCGGTGATGCTCGGGATCCCGCTCGATCAAGACAGTTTCATCGAGACCAAGGAACGCGCCGGATACCGCCTCAACCCGGCGTGGCATGAGATCGCCCTCGGCGACATTCAGCCCCCGAATCCGGCTGCGTCACAGGAATAAGCCGCCGAAGTCACAGGCCACCGCGCACAACGTCACAATCTGCCCAGCAGAGCCCCGTTTTTCGGGGCTTTTTTCTTGTCCAGACGTCACAAGAAAATCCGGGCGTGATCATATACGCAAGGCCGCAAAGCATTGAAATTGTTCGTGTATCCGGGCGCACCAACGTGCCGGGGTGAACAACGGACAACTCAATGAGGTTTCGGATGTCTGTCACGCATCTCAACCAAGCCGAGCTGGCAGCTCGATGGAAGATCAGCCCGCGCACGCTGGAGCGCTGGCGTTGGACCGGTGAGGGCCCCGCCTTCATCAAGATCGGCGGCCGGGTCGTGTACCGGCTCGAGGATGTCGAGGCCTAGCGAGGCCAACCGGCACTGCTCGAGCACGGCCGACAAGCCCGCCGTGAAGCTGGTGTGAGGGGGCGGCCATGACGATCCCCAACCGCATCTCCCTCGACGACATTCCCACCATGCCGGTCGGCGAGATCGCCGCTCTGCCGGGCGACCAGCTGGCCCTCCTGAAGCAGGACGCAGACGAGCGGCTGCGCGCTGCCAAGAGCCTCAGCGACTGGCTCGATGGCGCCATCGCGCAGAAGTACGGCGATCAGGCGCAGGACGCCCGCCGCGCGGAGGGCAAGGACACCGGCACCGTCCGGCTGCAGGACGGCCCGGTCACCGTGGTCGCGGAGCTCGCCAAGCGGGTCGATTGGGACCAGGCGACCCTCGCCAACCTAGTCGAGCGCATCCGGGCCGACGGCGCCGATCCCGCAGAGTACGTCGACATCGCGTTCAGCGTGCCCGAGCGCAAGTACACGGCCTGGCCCAAGGACATCCGCCGGGAGTTCGAGCCCGCGCGCACGGTCCGGACGGCCAAGCCGAAGTTCCGGTTGCTGTTCGACGAGGAGGCGCGCTGATGGCCATCTCGCTCGCATCCCTGGAAACCTCGACAGCTCTGCGCCCGCCGCGCGTGCTGATCCACGGCGTCGCCGGCATCGGCAAGTCCACCTTCGCCGCGTCCGCCGACGCGCCGGTGTTCGTCCTCACCGAGGACGGTCTCGGCAAGCTGCAGGTGCCGCATTTCCCGCTGGCGACGAGCTACGCGGAGGTCGCGGAGGCGCTCGACGCCCTGCTCGAAGAGAACCACGCCTATTCCACGGTCGTCGTGGACAGCGTGGACTGGCTGGAGCCGCTGATCTGGGCCGAGGCCTGCCGGCGCAACGGCTGGCAGTCGATCGAAAGCCCCGGCTTCGGCAAGGGCTACGCCGAGGCGCTGACCATCTGGCGCGAATACATCGACAAGCTGAACGGGCTCCGCGACCGGAAGGGCATGGCGGTCATCCAGATCGCCCACACCGACATCAAGCGCTTCGACAGCCCCGAGCACGACCCTACGACCGGTACGTGATCAAGCTGCAGGCTCGCGCCTCCGCGCTGCTGCAGGAGCACTCGGACGTCGTGCTCTTCGCCAACTACCGGATCTCGGTCAGCAAGTCCGACGTCGGCTTCAACAAGAAGGTGACCCGGGCGCTCGGGTCGGGTGCGCGTGTGATGCATACCGAAGAGCGCCCCGCCTTCCTCGCCAAGAACCGCTACGGCCTGCCGGAAACTCTCCCGCTCGAGTGGTCCGAGTTCCTGGCCGCCATGCCCCAATCTGCCTGATTACGACTGAAAGGACAACACGATGGCACGTTTCGACACCGCCTTTGACGCCGCTGGCATCGAGCCCACCACCGCCTACGAGATCCTGCCCACGGGCAAGTATCGCGCCTGGATCGTCGAGAGCGAGATGCGCGTCACGAAGAACGGGATGGGGAAGTATCTCTGGCTGATGCTGGACATCCTCGAGGGGCCGCAGCAGGGGCGCAAGGTCTTCGACCAGCTGAACCTGGTGAACGCCAACCCGACCACGGTCGAGATCGCGCAGCGCACGCTGTCGGCGATCTGCCACGCCACGGGCAAGCTGCAGGTGAACGACAGCGAGGAACTGCACCTGATCCCGATGACGATCCAGGTCGGCGTGAAGCCCCCGAAGGACGGCTACGGCGAGCGCAACACGATCCGCTACCTGGTGCCGGAGGCCCCGGCGCAGGCGACCTCGCCCAAGCCCGCCGCCACGCAGCCGGCCAGCGCGCCCGCGCAGTCGGCGCCCGCCCGCCCGGCCACCGCGCCCTGGAACCGAAAGAGCTGACGCCCTCGGCCGTCGCGGGCTGAGACTCGGCTCGCGGCCCGAACATCGCCAGACCCGAGAGACCGACCATGACCAACACCACCGACGCGGCCTGCGCGGCCGCGAACGCCCCCGGCTTGCCTGACGACACCCGGCGCCTGATCGAGATCGAGGACGCCATCGCGAAGATCCGCACGCAGATCGCGACCGCCGATCTGGCGCGGCAGCGGACGGCGAAGCCGATCGACCCCGACTGGTTTCACCGCGCGCGCACGGCGCTGCGCCACCTGAACCGCGAGCGCGCGGAGCTTATCGCCCGTCAGGGTGGCCGCCGCCGGCGCGAACGGCTGAAGGACATGATCATCGCCGTCCTGCGCGAGCGCCATGACAGCACCGCCTGGACCGCGGTGCTGGCGGAGGCGCGGGCGCGGCTCGAGCGGAAGGAGGCGTGCTGATGGCCGAGCTTCCCGAACCCCCGACGCCGACCCTCTCCGCGATCTACGCCTCCTACGAGGCCCGGCAGGGCGACGGCTTCCGCGACCATCTTGGTGCCTCGCTCATCGGCAAGTCCTGCGCCCGGGCGCTCTGGTACGACTTCCGCTGGGCGCCCGCGCGGCATACCGGCCGCATCCTGCGGCTGTTCGAGACCGGGCAGCTGGAGGAGGCCCGGCTCGTCCGCGACCTGCGCGCCACCGGCGCGACGGTGCTGGAGGTCGATCCCGAGACCGGGCGGCAGTTCCGCGTCGAGGCCCATGGCGGGCAATTCGGCGGCTCGCTCGACGCCGTCGCCCTCGGCCTGCTCGAAGCGCCGAAGACCTGGCACGTCGTCGAGTTCAAGACGCATTCCGCGAAGAGCTTTGCCGAGCTGATCGCCAAGGGTGTCGCGCTCGCCAAGCCCCAGCACGCCGCGCAGATGCAGGTCTACATGCACCTGACCGGCGTCACGCGGGCGCTCTACGTCGCGGTCTGCAAGGACACGGACGCCCTGCACATCGAGCGCGTCCCGGCCGATCCCGAGATGGGCGAACGCCTGCTGGAAAAGGCGCGGCGGATCATCTTCGCCCAGCACCCTCCCGAGCAGATCAGCGCGGATCCCGCCTGGTTCGAGTGCCGGTTCTGCGACCACCACGGGCTCTGCCACGGTGAGGACGCCGCGGCGGTTACCTGCCGGTCCTGCCTGCATTCGACGCCTGTCGAAGGTGGCTGGCACTGTGCGCGCCACGACCGGCTGCTCGACCCGGCCGACCAGCGCCGCGCCTGCCCTCGGCACCTGTTCATCCCCGATCTCGTGCCCGGCGAGGTGACCGACGCAGGCGAGGACTTCGTCTCCTACCGCATGCGCGGCGGCTCGGTCTGGACCAACGATGCCCGCGAAGAGGAGGCCGCCGCATGCTGACCTTGCGCCCCTACCAGCAGGCCGCGATCGCCTCGATCTACGGCTATTTCGAGAAGGAGAGCGGCAACCCGCTCGTCGTGATCCCCACGGCCGGCGGCAAGAGCCTCGTCATGGCCGCCTTCATCGACGGCGTGCTCAAGGCCTGGCCCGAACAGCGTGCGCTCGTCGTCACCCATGTCCGCGAGCTGATCTCGCAGAACCATGCCGAGATGCTGGGACTCTGGCCAGAGGCGCCGGCGGGCATCTACTCGGCCGGTCTCGGCCGCCGCGACGCGCGGGCCCGGATCCTCTTCGCCGGCATCCAGTCGATCCACGACAAGACGACGCGCATCGGCCATGCCGATCTGGTGCTGATCGACGAGGCCCATCTGATCCCCGGCCGGTCGAACACCATGTATCGCCGCTTCCTCAATGACCTGCAGGCGATCAACCCGGTGCTGAAGGTGATCGGGCTGACGGCGACGCCCTTCCGGCTCGACAGCGGCATGCTGCACGAGGGCGAGAACGCGCTCTTCACCGACATCGCCTACGAGGTGTCGGTCCGCGACCTGATCGATCAGGGCTATCTCTCCCCGCTCATCTCCAAGCAGACGAAGACCCGCCTCGACGTGACCGGTGTGGGATCGCGCGGCGGCGAGTTCATCGCGCGCGACCTCGAGGACGCGGTCGACCAGGACGCCATCACACGCGCGGCCGTGGCCGAGGTGATCGCCCATGGCGAGACGCGCCGGTCCTGGCTCGCCTTCTGCTCGGGCGTGCGCCACGCCACCCATGTCGCCGAGGAGTTCCGCTGCCGCGGGGTCAGCTGCGCCACCATCTTCGGCAAGACGCCGAAGGACGAGCGTGACGCAATCATCGCCGCCTTCAAGCGCGGCGAGATCAAGGCTCTGGCCTCAATGGGCGTACTGACGACGGGCTTCAACGCGCCGGCCGTGGACCTGATCGCCATGCGGCGGCCCACCAAGTCGGCCGGTCTCTATGTCCAGATGGCCGGTCGCGGCACGCGGCTCGCCGAGGGCAAGGAGAACTGCCTCGTTCTCAGTTTCGCAGGGAATGTCCGCCGGCATGGCCCCATAGATCTGGTGCGGCCGAAGCGGCCGGGCGGTCCGGGCGACGGGCCGCCGCCCACGAAGATCTGCCCCGAATGCGGGACCATCGTTGCCATCGCGGCGCTGGAATGTCCCGGCTGCGGCTTCGAGTTCCCCGGCCGCGAGGTGAAGCTCGAGCCGACCGCCTCGACGTTGGAGGTGCTGTCGACCGGCGAGCCGCATGGGTCGGCGTCACCGACGTCACCTACAGCCGCCACTAGAAGCGCGGCGGGCGGGTCTCGCTGAAGGTCACCTACCGCTGCGGGTTCGCCTTCCACACGGAATGGGTCTGCTTCGAGCACGAGGGCTATCCGCGCCGGAAGGCCGCGAGCTGGTGGCGCGAGCGGGCGCCCTATCTGGATGTGCCCGAGTCCGTCGACGAAGCGCTCATCCTGGCGGACGAGCTGCGTCGCCCCACCGAGATCGCCGTCCGCCCCGCGGGCCGCTTTACCGAAATCACGCCTACAGGTTCGCCCCATGCCTTATCGCCGTGCCAGGCTCTGCGCCGTCTGCCATCGAGAATCCCGCTGCTGGGGCTGGTTCGACGCGCGCTTCCGCGTCTCCGACCCGCGGCGCGACACGAGCCGCCGAGACCTCTGCAGCCGGGCTTGCCAGGACATCTGCCACCGGAGGTCGGGCATGATCGATCCGACCCCCAATGAGACGGCGGCCATGGTCGAGGGCGGCAAGGCCGGCGGCGCCTATCTCGACAGCCTCGGCCGGACCGATCTTGCCCAACTCACCGAGGAGGAGTGGGACACCTTCGTCGAGGTGATCGTCACCGGCTACTGCGACCACCTGCGCGACCTGGCAGCCAAGGATCGCGCGCGGCTCGACGGCATGATCCCGGAGGTGCCCTTCTGATGGCGGACACCTCATGGATGGCGCGCGTCGGCGCGCGCCTCGTGACCAACGGCTACGCGATCCTGCCGATCGCGCCTGGCACCAAGAAGCCGGGCCAGTTCGCCCGCGCGGCCTGGCACGACTACCCGCAGTGGAACCGGCATGCGAGCCGCGCCACGACCGAGATTGAGGTCGCGACCTGGTCGACCTAGCCCGACTGCGGCGTGGGTATCGTGGGCGGTGCGGTCGCCGCGCTCGACATCGACATCGCCGAGGATGGCAAGCTGGCGCTGCACATCGAACGCTTGGCCCGCGAACGGCTGGGCGACACGCCGGCGCTCAGGATCGGCAAGCCGCCAAAGCGGCTCCTGGTCTATCGCGCGACCGAGCCCTTCGCCGGGATCCGGCGCGCGCCCCTGGAAATGCTCTGCCTCGGACAGCAGTTCGTGGCCTCTGCCGAGCATCCCGACACCGGCCAGCCCTATGCGTGGCCGGACGCAGCTGCGCGAAGCCATCGCGCCGGCCGGCAGCCGCGAGGGCGGCAACATCCGACCTCGTGCACCGCCAAGCGTTGCCCAAAGCCCTCCGGACGCACTGCGCCGCAGCGCCGCCAGGACGAGCACGGTGTGAGCAGCAGGCACCCGACCGCGGTGGGCCGCGTCTCCCGCACGCCACGCCTCGGTCCCCGCCGCGCAAGCAGCTCCCGCTTCAGCCGATGACGCGCTCGATCAGGCCGAGCCAGTTCTCGTGGGCGACGCGCCGCAGCATCGCCTCGTCCCAGCCGTGCTGCCGCAGGGCGTCGAACAGGGCGGGCAGCCCAGCCGCATCACCGATCGCATCGGGAATGTGCGCGCCGTCGAAGTCGGAGCCGAGCCCCACGCCGGCTTCGCCGAGACGCGCCACCAGGTGATCGAGATGGCGCACCATGACCTCGAGCTCGGTGTCGCCGCGCGTGCGCCCGTCCGGCCGCAGGAACGCAGTGGCAAAGTTCAGGCCGACCATGCCGCCGCTGTCGCGGATCGCGTCGAGCTGGCGATCGGTCAGGTTGCGGGCCGAGGGCGAGAGGGCGTGGACGTTGGAATGGGTTGCAACCAGCGGGGCGTGGCTGATCCGGGCGACATCCCAGAAGCCGGCTTCGTTGAGATGGGAGAGATCGATGAGGATGTGCAGCGCGTTGCACGCCCTCACCAGGCGCTCGCCGGCCTCCGTCAGCCCGGGGCCGGTGTCCGGCGACCCCGGAAAGCGGAACGGCACGCCATGACCGAAGATCGTCGGGCGGCTCCACACCGGGCCGAGCGAGCGCAGCCCCGCGGCATGCAGCACGTGCAGCATGTCGAGATCCGCATCGATCGCCTCCGCGCCCTCCATGTGCAGGATCGCCGCGATCTGCCCCTCCCCCATCGCCCCCCTGATCGCGGCGGCGCTCCGGCAGACGGCAAGGGCGCGCGTCTCGCGCTCCAGCTGCAGCAGGAGTGCGATCATCCGCAGGGCGGTGGTCCGAGCCGTGTCGAGCGCCAGCGGCGCCGGCAGGGGCGGATCGTAGGGTGGCTCGCCGCGCTCGTCCGGCAGGACCGCGTCGGGCGACGGCACGTAGACGGCGAAGAAGCCACCCGCCAATCCGCCCGCACGAGCCCGAGGCATGTCGATGTGACCGTCGGGACGGCCTTGGAGGAAGGATGTCACCGGGTCGTCGCTGTCCAGTAGCCGGAGCAGGAGGTCGTTGTGACCGTCAAAGACGGGAAGAGTCGGTTTCATCGGCGAAGCTTAGCAGTCCGCAGGCAGGATGCCATCCTCGACAGCGCCGTCCGCGCGCGGTGACACCTCGTCCCGAACATCACCGGCCGAGCGCGGTCTGGATAGTGCATCGGAGGCCTCGCGGTCACGACCGGCGGGCCAACCGGGTTCAGCGCCGAGCCCCGCGGCCATTCAGGACACCCGCAGCGCACCCTCCAGAGGATCCGCAAGCAGCGACCGACCGCCATTCCCGCTCCAACCTCCTCCTCCGCCCCATCTGCGGCCCCGTCGGCGACGAGTGCCGCGCGGTGCGGCGGGATCCGCCGACCCTTCTTCAACCTCTCCCCCATCGGTGCGATGAGGCTCCAGTCGGCGTATGCCGCCTGCAGTTTTCGCACGCGGGCGCAACACCATCGAGGAGGGATGACGATGTCGACATCGCCTCGTGGGGACGGCGCCGTCACCGGCGACGAGCGCGGCGACGCGCCGATATTCGAGCGCTTCGAGCAGCTGCGTCGTCTCGTTGCGATCGCTCATGCCATCCCCTTATGGCCTGCAGCCGGTCCGTCCTGTGGCACGCATGGGATGACGCGCAGGAAGGCGGGAGGATAGAAGGCTGCCGCGCATGTCTGGCATGTGCCCTTCGGCAACCGTGTCGGAGCTTTGCAACGCGACGCCGCTTGCAGTCGGTTCGGAGCCACGCTCGGCGTCGCCGCCTTGTCGAACGGACGGGGCGCCTTCACGCAAGCCTGCGGCCCGCGGTCCGGCGCAGTCCTGGGGACCCGGCGCCGAACCCGGCGGGTTCAACATGCGCCGATCGACAGGCGGCCATTGCGCCTCGGCCGAGCGCCCGTCCTCCCGCTGCGGGACCGGGCGCGACGCACGCCTTTGCGTGGAGCGCGGCGCTGCAAGCGGCGTGCTGCGCGGCGCGGGGAGGCCCGCATCTGGGCGCGCGGCGTGGGCGCACGTCCGCGGAGATGGCTGGCCTGCCCTTGCGGCCTGCAGCCGGTCCGTCCTGTGGCACGCATGGGATGACGCGCAGGAAGGCGGGAGGATAGAGGCTGCCGTGCATGTCTGGCATGTGCCCTTCGGCAACCGTGTCGGGGCTATGCGACGCGACGCGGGGGACGCCCGCCCATGGCCGCGCGGCGTCAGGGCGCTCGCGTTGGGGTGTCTGCCTGCCATTGCGGCGGGCGGGCCTGTCATTGCGGCGGGCTGGCCCGCTGCGGCAGTCGGGCACGCGTGCGGCATGCATCGGCGCGGCCGGCGTGCGTGCGGATGGGCGCGTTGACGCTGCCTCGTGCGCTCTGCTGCGTGAAGACAACACGGCATCGCGCGGTGTTCTGTGTTGGGTGTTTGGGGTGTTGGTTTGGAGAGAAGCGGGCTTGCGATTGGCAGACCTGGCAGCGACCGACTTTCCCGCGTCTTGAGACGAAGTATCATGGGCGCTGGGGCGTTTCACGGCCGAGTTCGGAATGGGATCG
>NZ_JANIFJ010000012.1 GCF_024519155.1 Mangrovibrevibacter kandeliae
GCGCAGGAGGTGCGCGGTCTGGCGCAGCGCTCGGCCGAGGCCGCCAAGGAGATCAAGGACCTGATCTCGACCTCGTCGAGCCAGGTGGAGGAGGGCGTCGAGCTGGTGTCGGCCTCGGGCAAGTCGCTCGAGGAGATCGTGGCGCAGGTTGCGGCGATGTCGTCGGAGGTGTCGGAGATCGCGCGCAGCGCCCGGGAGCAGGCGGCGAACCTGAAGGAGGTGTCGGCAGCGGCGGACCAGATGGACAAGGTCACGCAGCAGAACGCGGCGATGGTGGAGGAGGCGACGGCGGCGGCGCAGACGCTGGCGAACGAAACCGACGAGCTGGCGCGGCTGATCTCCCGCTTCAGGACGGCGGCCTCGAGCGGCCACCAGCAGCAGGCGCGCCGCGCCGCGAGCCGGCCGAGCGCCGCCGCGCCGGCCCGACCGGCGGCCAAGCCCGCGGCAGCGTCCGCGCCGCGCCCGGTGGCACAGCTGAAGTCGGTCGGCACCGGTGGCGCCGCCCGCAAGCCGGCCGCCGCCGAGGACGGCTGGGAAGAGTTCTGAGCGCGCGCCGAGGGCGAGGTGACCCGTTGCCCGCCCCCGGCGCCATAGCGTGGCGCGCAAACGCCGGGCCTGCGGTTCGGTCTCGGCCCTCCCGCGGGCGCGGCCCACACCCCTGAAGGACGTCCGATGCGGGCGGCAACGGTTCAGTCGCGATCGCGTCCTGCCGTGGGGGAAAAGGACGCGTTGCCGGCAACAGTCTTTTAGCACAAGTCGCTTAAAGTTCGCGATGCTTCAGTTCTGCGCCTCTGACGGCCCGCCGAATTGAGCGGAGTCCATCGAGTTCAAGAGGCAGACTTTCATGCGGACGAGCGACCTCAGCATCGCGAAGAAAATCGGTTTGGCGTTCGGCATCCTGATCATCGGCGCCGCGCTGATGGGGCTCTTCGTGCGCAGCAGTCTCGGCGAGATCGACGCGGCGCGAGACAACATCAACCGCCACACCCATATCGCGGCTCAGTCCACCGAGACCCGCTTCATCGTTTCGCGCATGGAGGCCGCGCTCCGCGCCTTCATGATCACCCACAACGAGCGCTACACCAAGGCGATCGCGTCGCGTGACGCGGCACTCGCCGACAAGTTCGCGACGATGAAGGCGACCTACCCCGAGCTGTCCGGTGACGTCGACGCGATTGCCGCGGCACTTGCCGGCTGGAAGGCGACGGTGGTGGAGCCGATCGTACGGTTGGCGTCGAACGAGGCGACGGCAACCGATGCGCTGACCTTGTTCACCAGCGAGACGGCGGACAAGTCCATCGAGGCGCTCGAAAACGCCATCGACAAGATCACCACTGCAGAAAACGCGTCGATCGAATCCGGATGGGATGGGAGTGCTGCGGCGGCCGACGATGTGCGCATGGCCCTGATGGTGGGCATCGGCGTGCTCGTCCTCCTGTCGATCGGCCTCGGCTGGGTGCTGACCCGCGGCATCGCCGGCCCGGTCCGTGCGCTAACGGGTGTCATGCTGAAGCTCGCCGGCGGCGACAAGGCCGTCCTGGTTGCGGGCGCGGACCGCAAGGACGAGCTCGGCGCGATGGCGGGCGCGGTGGAGACGTTCAAGCAGGCGGCGATCCGGCAGGACCGGCTGGAGGCCGAGGCGAAGGCTGTCCGCGAGGCGCAGGTCGCCGAGCGGGAGCGCCAGATGGCGGCCGAGCAGGCCAAGGCCGAGGAGCTGAAGGGGTTCGTGCACGACATCGAGGCCGGCTTCGAGCGGCTGGCCGAGGGTGACCTGACGGTGCGCATGGAGCGGCCGGTGGCCGAAGAGTTCGAGCCGATCCGGGCGCAGTTCAACCAGTCGACGGCGGCGCTGGAGGAGACGCTCGGCGGCGTCATGACCGGCGTGTCGTCGATCCGCTCCGGCCTCGACGAGATCAACACCGCCTCCAACGATCTCGCCCAGCGCACCGAGCAGCAGGCGGCGAGCCTCGAGCAGACCGTGGCGGCGCTGTCGGAGGTGACGCGCGGCGTCAACGTGACGGCCGAGGGCGCGGCGCGCGCCCAGAGTTCGGCCCAGACCGCGCAGAAGAACGCCGAGAAGGGCGGCGAGATCGTCGGCCGGGCGGTGGAAGCCATGCACGCCATCGAGCAGTCGTCCGAGCAGATCGGCAAGATCATCGGCGTCATCGACGAGATCGCCTTCCAGACCAACCTCCTCGCCCTGAACGCGGGCGTCGAGGCGGCGCGTGCCGGCGAAGCCGGCAAGGGCTTTGCGGTGGTCGCGCAGGAGGTGCGCGGTCTGGCGCAGCGCTCGGCCGAGGCCGCCAAGGAGATCAAGGACCTGATCTCGACCTCGTCGAGCCAGGTGGAGGAGGGCGTCGAGCTGGTGTCGGCCTCGGGCAAGTCGCTCGAGGAGATCGTGGCGCAGGTTGCGGCGATGTCGTCGGAGGTGTCGGAGATCGCGCGCAGCGCCCGGGAGCAGGCGGCGAACCTGAAGGAGGTGTCGGCAGCGGCGGACCAGATGGACAAGGTCACGCAGCAGAACGCGGCGATGGTGGAGGAGGCGACGGCGGCGGCGCAGACGCTGGCGAACGAAACCGACGAGCTGGCGCGGCTGATCTCCCGCTTCAGGACGGCGGCCTCGAGCGGCCACCAGCAGCAGGCGCGCCGCGCCGCGAGCCGGCCGAGCGCCGCCGCGCCGGCCCGACCGGCGGCCAAGCCCGCGGCAGCGTCCGCGCCGCGCCCGGTGGCACAGCTGAAGTCGGTCGGCACCGGTGGCGCCGCCCGCAAGCCGGCCGCCGCCGAGGACGGCTGGGAAGAGTTCTGAGCGCGCGCCGATCGCCTGACTGCGATTTAACCTGGCGCCCCGGCTTGTTCTTCAGGCCGGGGCGCTAGCTTTTGTGGCGCAAGCATCGGGGAGTGGACGCCATGAGCCTTGCCGGGAGTGCCGCCGTCGTCACCGGAGCCGGGTCTGGCATCGGTCGCGAGATAGCCCTGCGCTTCGCCGGTGCGGGTGCGAGGGTTGCCGTCTGCGACGTGAATGCCGGTGCCGCCGACGCCACAGTCGCGGCCGTGCAGGCGGCAGGCGGCGAAGCTGTCGCATTCCTGATGGACGTCACCGACGAAGACGCCGTGAATGAAGGCGTCGATCGCGCGGCGGCGGCGTTCGGCCGGATCGACACGATGGTCTCGAACGCCGGCATCCAGATCGTCCATCCCTTGGAGGATTTCCCCTACGAGGAGTTCCGCCGCGTGGTCGACATTCATCTCGGCGGCGCCTTCCTCCTCACCAAGGCCTGCATCCGCCACATGTATCCCCGCAAGAGCGGGTCGCTGATCTACATGGGCTCGGTGCACAGCCACGAGGCCTCGCCGCTGAAGAGCGCCTACGTATCGGCCAAGCATGGCATTCTCGGCCTGGCTCGCGTCATGGCGAAAGAGGGGGCCAAGCATGGCGTGCGCTCCAACGTCATCTGCCCCGGCTTCGTGAAGACGCCCCTGGTGGAGAAGCAGATCCCCGAGCAGGCCCGAGACCTCGGCATTCCCGAAGCCGACGTCGTCTCGCGGATCATGCTCGGCAACACCGTCGACGGCGAATTCACCAGCATGGCCGACGTTGCCGAACTGGCGCTCTTCCTGGCAGGCTTCTCTTCGAACGCGCTCACCGGTCAGTCGATCACCGCAAGCCATGGCTGGCACATGGGTTGAGCCGCCTTTTCAGAGCGCAAGGAGCACCCGCATGACCCTCGACATCGTGACGCTGCAGCCGCTGATCGCGCTGATCGCCGGCATCCTGATCCTGATCGCGCCGCGGCTGCTCAACTACGTCGTCGCGATCTATCTCATCATCATCGGCATCACCGGGCTGATGCGCGGCTTCTGAGACCGCGGCGAAAGGCCGACATGGCGGACCGCGCGCGCCCGCGGCTCCTGATCCTCGGCGGCGGCGCCGGCGGGCTGGAACTCGCGGGCGCGCTCGCGGCCGAGGGCTCCTATGCGGTGACGCTGGTCGACCAGTCGCCTGCGCATCTGTGGAAACCGCGGCTGCATGAGTTCGCAGCTGGCACGGTCGACAGCATGCTGAGCGAGATCAGCTTCTATACGTTGGCCCGGCTGCGCGGCTTTCGCTTCGAGCAGGGCTCGGTCGCGCGGATCGACCGGCAGGGCCGTCGGGTGCAGCTTCGGCCGATCCTTGACCTCGACGGCCGGGAGCGGGCGCCGGCGCGCACGCTGTCCTACGACGTCTGTGTCGTCGCCCTGGGCGGCATCACCGCCGATTTCGGCACGGTGGGCGTTGCGCAACACGCGATCCGGCTCGATGGGCGAGAGGACGCCGATGCCTTCCGCAGCCTGTTCACCGGCCTGATGATCCGGGCGCGCGAGAGACGTGAGCCGGCGCGCGTGGTGATCGTCGGTTCCGGGGCGACCGGCACCGAACTCGCCGCGCATCTGCGGCTGGCGGAAACGGCGTTTCCCGGCGAGGATCCGGCGAATATGGCGCCGCGCTTGCACCTGACCATCCTGGAGGCGGCGCCGCAGCTGATGCCGGGCGCTGACGACCCACTGCGGCATTCGGTGCTCGAGCGCCTGCGCGCGCTGGCGGTGGAGGTGGCGACGGGGGTGAGGGTGACGGCGGTGCGCGCGGACGCGGTGCAGGCTGAGGACGGGCGGGTCTGGCCGGCGGACCTGACGGTCTGGGCGGCCGGCCTGATCGGCAACCCCGTGCTGCGGCAGCTCGGCGACTTCGAGCTCGACGGCAAGGGCCGGATCCGCATCGACGCCCGCCTTCGCTCGACGGTGGACGAGGCGGTCTACGTGATGGGCGACGCCGCCAGCCTGACGCCGGTCGGCGATGACCGGCCGCTCGCGCCGACCGCGCAGGTCGCGAGCCAGCAGGCGGCCTATCTTGCACGGGCCCTGCCGCGTCGCCTGAAGGGCCACCGCGTCGACCCGTTCGTCTACCGCGACCGCGGCCAGCTGATCTCGCTCGCGAGCGCAGGTACGGTCGGCCTCCTGGGGCTGCTCGACCGCAGGGATCTCCTCGTCGGCGGCCGCTTCGCCATCGCGGCCTACCACGCGCTGCAGCGCCGGCATCAGTGGGCGGTGCTGGGGCCCTTGCGCGGCTCCGTCGCGATCTTCGCCGACGCGGTCGGCCCGACGCACGGGCCGGCGCTGAAGCTGCACGGCTGAGGGACGAACGAAAAAGGCGGCACCGGATGGTGCCGCCTCTTGTCGTTCCCAGGCTCGGGCGGCGGTCAGGCCGCCTGCTTGCCTGCAGCCCAGCCGGCCAGCACCTTGTCGAGCGTCATCGGGTAGTCGCGCAGGCGGATGCCCGTCGCGTTGTGGATGGCGTTGGAGATCGCCGCCCCGACGCCGGACAGCGCCAGCTCGCCGATGCCCTTCGACGCCAGCGGGCTCGCCGCATGGTCCCGCTCGTCGAGGAAGACCACCTCGAGCTGCGGCACGTCGGCGTTCACCGGCACGTGGTACTCGGCAAGATCGTGGTTGACGATCAGGCCGGTGCGCGGGTCGACCACGAGCTCCTCGGTCAGCGTCGCGCCGATGCCGAAGATCTGACCGCCGTAGCTCTGCGAGGTCGCGGTCTTCTCGTTGAGGATGCGGCCTGCCGCCGCCACCGTCATGAGCCGGCGCACGCGCGTCTCGCCGGTGACGGCATTGACCGCCACCTCGCAGAAATGCGCGCCGTAGCTCGCCTGATGGGTGCCCTTGAAGGCGTCGCCCGGCTTGAAGGTGCCGGTGACGGTGATCGGCTCCCCCGCGAGGAGCTCGGTCAGCGCCGTCTGCTTGTTGTCGGCGATGACAGTGCCGTCCTTCAGCGTCAGCCCGGCCGGCTCGACGCCGAGCTTGGCTGCGATCTTCTCGATGATGCCCTCGCAGGCTGCGTAGACCGACGAGCCGGAGGAGTTGGCGCCCCAGGAGCCGCCGGAGCCCGGGGCCTGCGGCAGGTCGGAATCGCCGAGCGTCACCGCCACCTTGTCGAGCGGCAGGCCGAGCATCTCGGCCGCGATCTGCGACAGGATGGTGTAGGTGCCGGTGCCGATGTCGGTCATGTCGGTCTCGATCGTCGCCGAGCCGTCCGGCCGCAGCTCCACCTTGGCCGAGGCCTTCTGCAGGAGGTTCTTGCGCGAGGCGGCGGCCATGCCGGTGCCGATCAGCCACTCGCCTTCGCGGCGGGCGCCCGGCACCTTGGAGCGGTCCGCCCAGCCGAAGCGCTTGGCGCCTTCCTCCATGCACTCGACCAGCATGCGCGAGGAGAAGGGCTTGCCGTCCTGCGGATCGACCTTCGGCTCGTTGCGCTTGCGCAGCTCGATCGGATCGATGCCGAGCTGCTCGGCGAGCTCGTCCATGGCGTTTTCCAGCGCCAGCATGCCGACCGCCTCGCCCGGCGCGCGCATCGCCGAGGCGAGGACGACGTTCACCTCGGCAAGCCGGTGGGTGATCAGCCGGTTCTCGCCGTCATAGAGGAAGACGGTCGAGATGCCCGCCGGCTCGAATACCGTGTCGCCGGGCGTGTTGCCGCAGAGGGTGTCGTGCGAGATCGCGTTGATGACGCCGTTGCGGTCGCAGCCGATGCGGATTCGCTGGATGGTGTCGGTGCGGCGCGAGGTGTCCTGGTAGACCTGCTGGCGGGTGAGGGCGAGCTTCACCGGCCGGCCGACGACCTTTGCGGCCTTCGCGGCGAAGACCGACTCGGGACCGATGCCGAGCTTGCCGCCGAACCCGCCGCCGATATACGGGTTCACCATCCGGATATGGCTCTTGTCGATGCCGAGCGCGGCGGCCAGCTGGCCGACATTGGTCGAGACCAGCTGGTAGCAGCCATAGAGCGTCAGCTCGTCGCCGTTCCATTCGGCGACGCAGGCATGCGGCTCCATCGCCGAGTGGCTCTGGCTGGTTGTCGTGTAGGTCTGGTCGAACTTGATCTCGGCCGCGGCGAAGCCCTTGTCGAAGTCGCCCTTCTTGACGATAGAGGGCATGACGCCCTGGCCGGGATCGAAGGCCTTGTCCTGCGCGTCCTCGAGCGCATAGGTGCCCTCGGTCGGCTCGTACTCCACCGTCACCAGCTTCGCCGCATCGCGGGCGGTCTCGAAGCTTTCGGCGACAACGAGCGCCACCGGCTGGCCGTAGTGGGTGATCTGGCCGTTGATCGCCGTTGGCTTCTTGTCGCCCGGATCGGCAGACGCGCGGGGGCCGTCACTGTCGGTGACGACGTGCAGGACGCCGGCCTTGCCGAGTGCGGCGACCGCGTCGATGCGCTTGATCTTGCCGGCACCGATGGTCGAGGTGACGATGAAGCCATAGGCGACGTTCTTGCCATCGCCGGCGAGGTTCTCATAGGCGTAGGTCGCCCGGCCCGAGACCTTCAGCGGACCCTCGTGGCGGGCGACACCCTTGCCGATCACGTCCTGGACGCGGCGGTCGAGCCGCGTCTCGCCGATCGGCTTGTCCATCTGGATGGTGTGCTCGCTCATAGGCTCACTCCCGTCGCTTCGGCGAGCACGGCGGCAAGCGTGCGACGCGCCAGCGGGATCTTGAAGTCGTTCTCGCCAAAGCCCTTGGCCTCGGCGAGGAGGATGTCGGCGGCCTTGTCGAACAGCGCCGCGGACGGCGTCTCGCCGGCAAGCGCCGCCTCCACCGCCTCGTTGCGCCACGGCTTGTGGGCCACTCCGCCGAAGGCGAGGCGCACGGTGCCGATCTTGCCGGCGTCCATCGTCACGACCGCCGCGATGGAGACGAGCGCGAAGGCGTAGGACGCACGGTCGCGCACCTTCCGATAGATCTGCGTGCCGCCGAGCGGCGCCGGCAGGTGCACGGCGGTGATCAGCTCGCCCGGCGACAGCACGGTCTCGACGTTCGGCGTATCGCCCGGCAGCCTGTGGAAGTCGGCGATCGGATGGCGCTTCGTCGCGCCGTCCGGCGTCAGCGTCTCGATCTCGGCGTCGAGCGCGCGCATCGCCACCGCCATGTCCGAGGGGTGCGTTGCGATGCACGCGTCGCTGGTGCCGAGGATCGCATGGATGCGGTTGAAGCCGCCGATGGCGTCGCAGCCCGAGCCCGGCTCGCGCTTGTTGCAGCGCGCGCTGGTCTCATAGAAGTAGTAGCAGCGGGTGCGCTGCAGGAGGTTCCCGCCGGTGGTCGCCTTGTTGCGGAGCTGGCCGCTGGCGCCTGCGAGGAGCGCCCGCGACAGCACCGGATAGTCGCGCCGCACCCGCTCGTCGGCGGCAAGGTCGCTGTTCGGCACCAGCGCGCCGATCTTCAGGCCGTCGCCCTCCGCCACGATGTCCTTCATCGGCAGGCGGGTGACGTCGACGAGCTTCTCCGGCGTCTCCACCTGCAGCTTCATCAGGTCGAGGAGGTTGGTGCCGCCGGCGATGAACTTCGTGGCGCCCGCCGCGGCCATCGCGGCGGCCTCCTGCGGAGCCGTGGCGCGGGTGTAGTCGAAGGGCCTCATGCCGCACCTTTTTCGTTCACGTCGCGGATGGCGTCGACGATGTTGGGATAGGCCGAGCAGCGGCAGATGTTGCCGCTCATGCGCTCGGAGATCTCGGCGTTGTCGAGGCTGACGGTGCCGTCGAGGTCCTTCGAGGCGTGGCTTGGCCAGCCCTTCTTCGCCTCGTCGAGCATGCCGACCGCCGAGACGATCTGGCCCGGCGTGCAGTAGCCGCACTGGAAGCCGTCGTGCTGCAGGAAGCTCTCCTGCATCGGGTGGAGGTTGCCCGGCTGGCCGAGGCCCTCGATGGTGGTGATCTCGTCGTCCTCGTGCATCACCGCAAGGGTGAGGCAGCTGTTCACGCGGCGGCCGTTGATCAGCACCGTGCAGGCGCCGCACTGGCCGTGGTCGCAGCCCTTCTTCGTGCCGGTCAGCGCGAGATGGTCGCGCAGCGCATCGAGGAGCGAGGTTCGGATGTCGAGGTCGAGCTCCTGCCCGACGCCGTTGATGGTGAGGCGCATGTCCGCTTCCTTGTAGCCGTTCCAAACTGGACGCTTGCGGTCCGATATGGGGGAGGGGCTTAGGAAGGGAAGGACGGGGGAGAGGGAGGAAGCGACCAAAGGTCCCGGTTGCAAGCGAGGCGGATTTCACCAACTTTGTAGATCTGATGGAGATCAACACATTACACGAGAGTCGTGGTAATTTTCGGATTATCCTCTTGGCCGATAGTGCTGAAATCTGTATAAGATGGGCATTCTGGGGATCGACGTTAGTAAAAAACGTAGTTATCATATGGATATATTCTAGGTCATCGCCCGCTGATCGCCTACCCCTCCCGCATCCCCGTCAGCCGCTCCCAGTTGCCGTGCGCGAACGCCGCCTGGCCGGCGTCGTCGAGCCCGCAGCGCTCCACGAAGCGCCGCGCGTCGTTGCCGGGCCGGTACTGGTACGGATAGTCCTGCGAGAACAGGAGCCGGTCGGTGCCGACGTAGCCAGCGGCGCGCTCGAGGTAGTGTGGCAGAACCATGCCGCTCGCGGTGACCCAGAGGTTGCGGCGCAGGTAGTCGGCGACAGGCCTCGCGAGCCCGGCGACGCGGTCCAGCGCCGCCAGCCGCTCGGCATAGAACAGCACCATCTCGCCCCAGTGGCCGAGGATCACCTGCAGGTCCGGCAGCTGGTCGAAGGTGCCGGAGAGGACGAGGCGGACGAACTGGATGCCCGCATCGTAGTGCCAGCCGAGGCCGAAGCTCGCGAGGGCGGCGTCGAGCTGCGGCGCCAGGCCGGAATAATAGGCCTCGCGCACGCCCGCCGGCGGCATGCGCGGGTGGAGGAGGATAGGCACGCCGAGCGCCGCGGCGCTCGCAAGGATCGGCGCGAGGTCGGGATGGTCGAGATTGCGCGTGCCGACGCGCCCGCTGAGCATCGTGCCCCTGAAGCCGAGGGTTCCGACGCAGCGCTCCAGCTCCTCGGCCGCGGCGTCCGGCTGCGACACCGGCAGCGTGGCGAAGGCCTGGAAGCGGTCCGGGTGACGGGCGACCGCCTCGGCCACTCCGTCGTTGGTGCGGCGGGCGAGGTCGACGCTCTCCGGCCCGAGATCGTGCAGCGCCGGCGTCGTCAGCGACAGCACCTGCACGTCGACACCGCTCTCGTCCATCAGCGCCAGGCGCTCGCCCGCGAGGTCGAGGAGGCGTCGCTCGATCACGCCGGAATGCAGCGCGACGCTCGGATCAATGGCGTCGAGGCCAAGCGCCATCCAGCGCGCGTGGATCTCGCGGGTGAGGAAGTGCTCTTCGATCGCGATCAGTCGCATGGCGGGTGCCTCCGAGGGAAAAGAGCCGAAGGATCGGCGGAGGGTGCGGCTCGCGGCGGACCTGCCTGGCGGCCGCTTTCAGGTCTCCATATCGGCTGACCCACGGAGGGCGCCAGACGCAGGGCCTGCACAGGAGTGTTGCGTCCGGCGCCATGTCACGCCAAGGGTTCGCGACATGGATGATGCGGTCGACCTCAACCTTCTCGTCGCCCTCGATGCGCTGCTCGCTGAGGGCAGCGTCACCGGTGCCGCCCGCCGGCTCGGCCTCAGCGCCTCGGCGATGAGCCGCACGCTGGCGCGGCTGCGCGCCGCGACGGGCGATCCGCTGCTGGTACGGGCCGGGCGCGGCCTGGTGCCGACGCCGCGTGCGGTGGCGCTGCGCGAGGCGGTGCAGGACGTTACGGGTGCCGCGAGGGCCGTGCTCAGCCCGCAGCGCGAAGCCCTCGACCCCGCCACGCTCGCGGCGCGCTTCACCATCCGTGCCAGCGAAGGCTTCATGGCGCTCGCCGCCGCGCCGCTGGTGGTGGCGGTGGGCGAGGCCGCGCCGGGCGTCTGCCTGCGCTTCGTGCCGAAGCCGGAGAAGGACGCGCAGCCGCTGCGCGAGGGGCCGGTCGACCTCGAGATCGGCGTGCCCGGCATGGCCGCGCCGGAGCTGCGGCGCCGCTTCATCTTTCGCGACCGCTTCGTCGGGGCCGTGCGGGCCGGCCATCCGCTGCTCGAGCGCACGGTGACGCCGGAGCGCTACGCCGCCTGCCGCCACGTCGTCACCGCGCGGCGGGAGAGCGGCCTCGGGCCGGTCGACGCGGCGCTGGCCGAGCTCGGCTTGTCGCGTCGGATCGCCGTGGTGGTGCCGGGCCATCCGGATGCGCTGCGCCTGGCGCGCCGGTCCGACCTCGTCGCCCTCGTCCCGCGTTCGTGCCTGCGCGGCACGGCGAGCGATGCCGACGCGCCCGGCGCGGGCCTTGCGAGCTTCCCGCTGCCGGTCGCAACGCCGGAGATCGTCGTCGCCGCGACCTGGCACCCGCGCCTCGACGCCGATCCGGCGCATCGCTGGCTGCGCGACACGGTGGCGGCGGTGTGTCGCGCCGCGCTGCGCGAGGGGAATGACGAGGACGAGGGGTAAGTCCCAATGCCTTCACCGCCTTCGAACCCGGTCCGCCGACGGTAGCGTCTTGACCGCCAAGGCTTGAAGCGCATACGCCCGGGTTTTGTATCAGGTCACCGTGTCCCTCTCGCGGCGTCGCCCCGAATCCCGCTACAACTGACGTTCCATCCCCGGCCGACCGCCGCCGTCCCCTCTCGCCCGGAGCCTTTGATGCCGCACGACCATCCCGTGATCACCACCGGCGTACCGGGCCTCGACGAAGTGCTGCAGGGCGGCTTTCCCGTCTCCAACATCTACCTGCTGAAGGGCGCGCCGGGGTCGGGCAAAACCACCGCGGCGCTGCAGTTCCTGCGCGCCGGCGTCGCCCGCGGCGAGCGCGGCCTCTATGTGAGCCTGTCGCAGAGCCGCGCCGAGCTCGAGCAGATCGCCGCCTCGCACGGCTGGAGCCTTGAGGGGATCGACATCGAGGAGCTGTCGGCCGCCGAGGGCGCGACGGCGGCGAGCGATCAGTCGATCTTCCAGACCGCCGACCTGCGCCTCGACGAGACCCGCAAGGCGATCGTCGAGGCGGTCAGCCGCTACGCGCCGAAGCGGATCGTCTACGATTCACTGCTCGAGATCCGGGTTTTGACCGGCGACGACGCGCGCTTCCGCCGCGAACTGATCGGGCTGAAGTCGGTGCTGGCCGCGCAGGGCATCACCGCGCTTCTGATCGACACCGACTTCGATCGCGGCCGCACCCGCAACGACGAGATCGAGGCGATCGCGCACGGCGTCGTCCGGCTCGACAAGACCCTGCCGGACTACGGCGTCGCACGGCGCCGGATCGAGGTCTCCAAGATGCGCGGCACGCCGGTTGCCGACGGATATCACGACATGGTGATCCGCGAGGGCGAGGGGGTCGTGGTGTTTCCCCGGATCGTGCCGCGGGTGATCCCGGAGCAGACGAAGTCGCTGGAGCTGATCAAGTCCGGCGTCGAGAACCTCGACAACCTGCTCGGCGGCGGCCAGGAGGCGGGGACGACGACGCTGGTGATCGGCCAGGCCGGCACCGGCAAGTCGACCATGGCCTCGCTCTATGCCACCGCGGCGCTGGAGCGCGGCGAGCACGTGGCCCTGTTCCTGTTCGAAGAGCGGGTGGAGACCTTCTTCCGCCGCTCCGAAGGCCTCGGCATGAAGCTGCGCAGCTTCCACGACAGCGGCGAACTCCTGATCAAGGACTTCAATCCCGGCGAGGTGACGGCCGGGCAGTTCGGCCAGATCGTCCAGGAGGAGGTCGCCAAGGGCCGCACCCGCGTGGTGGTGATCGACAGCTTCACCGGCTATCTCAGCGCCCTGCCGAACCGCGACCAGGCGGTGCAGGACATCCAGTCGCTGCTGAAGTTCCTCGCCCGGCGCGGCATCCTGACGATGCTGATCGTCGCCCAGCACGGGCTGATCGGCGAGAACGTCTCGATCGACGTCGATGTCAGCTTCCTCGGCGACACCGTGCTCCTGCTGCGGATCAGCGAGGAGGGCGACCGGCTGAAGCGCTCGATCACCGTGGTCAAGAAGCGCCATGGGCCGCATGCGATGTCCGTCCACGAGCTCGCGATCACCTCGGACGGCGTCAGCGTCAGCCCGGCGCCGCTCGACGGCCCGGTCGCCTGAGGGCGCGCGGGTGCCGCTCGACCTGCAGGAGGTGCTGATCCATGCGCCGTTCCGCAACGACGCCCGGATGCTCGCCAGCCTCCTCGAAACCCACGCCATCCAGTCGACCGTCTGCCCCGACGAGGAGGCGCTGGCCGAGGGACTGGGCGCGGGGCTTCCGGGAGCTCTCATCTTCACCCAGGAGGCGCTGACCGACCGGGTCCGTGCGCTGGTTCAGGATCACCTCGCCCGGCAGCCGGACTGGTCGGAACTGACGGTGATCGTGCTGGTGGAAAAGGGTGTGCCGCAGGCCCTTCTGCTGCGTCACCTGACCGAGCAGTGGCCGGGCTCGCGGCAGGTCTTCTACCAGCGGCCTCTGGCGACGCTCGAGCTGCTCAGCGGCGTGCAGTCGGCCTTGCTCGCCCGCATCCGGCAGCGCGACGTGCGCGACCACATCGCGCTCGAGCGGGAGCTGCGCCACGAGCTCAACCACCGGGTCAAGAACATCCTGGCGAGCGTCAGCTCGATCTTCCAGATGACGGCGCGCGCCAGCGCCGACCTCGACGAGCTGAAGCGCAGTTTCGGCGGGCGGCTCGCCACGCTCGGCAATGTCCACTCGGCGCTGTTCGAGGCGGGCGGCGAGGCGGTCGACCTCAAGGGGCTGATCACGCTGGTGCTGTCCCCCTATGCGGCCAATGGAGGAGCTCATTTCGAGATCGACGGCCCGGCGGTACGCCTGAACAAGGACGCGGCGGCGGGCCTCGGGCTGACGGTGCATGAACTGGCGACCAACGCCATCAAATACGGTGCGTGGTCGGTGCCGACCGGACTGATCCGCGTCGAATGGTCGGTGGAGGCGCGCGAGTTCCGGCTGTGCTGGCGCGAAACGGGCGGCCCGGCGCTGGCTCGGCCGAGCCGCAGCGGCTACGGCACGCGCTACGTCCGCGCCGCGATGCAGAATCTCTTCGGCGCGCCGCCGGAGGTGCGCTTCGAGCCCTCGGGGCTGGTCCTGGTGGCGCATGGGCCACTGAGTCGGATCGACGCGATGCCGGCCACGGATCGAAACGCGTCGGCCACCGTTGGCGGGTGACCTCAAGCCCACGGTTGGACATGCGCATCTACTGTCTGGAAGACAATCCGCTGGTGGTGCTCCACCTCGAGATGATGATCGAGGACGCCGGACACGACTGCGTCGGCTCGGCGGCAAGCTTCGCGGAGGCCTTGCCGCAGTGGCAGGATCTCGAGTTCGACCTCGCCCTCATCGACATCGATCTCGCCGATGGCGTGACCGGCATGGATGCCGCACGGTGGCTGAAGGAGCGGGGACGGGTCGGTTGCTTCGTCACGGGCCAGGGCGACCTCGCGCGGGAGAATGCCGACCTCGTGGTCGACATCGTGACGAAGCCGATCGACGAAACGGCGCTCCTGCGCGCCATCGACCTGGCCGGGGCCGGTCCGCAGCCGCCCGGCAGCGCCTAGGGCAGGGGGCCGCGCAGGCCGGATCTGCCCTCTTCCCGCGGGCTAGAACTCGATCCCCTTCTGCGCCTTCACACCGGAGCGGAACGGGTGCTTGACCATTTCCATCTCGGTGACGAGGTCGGCCACCTCGATCAACTCGTCCTTCGCGTTGCGACCGGTGACGACGACGTGCTTCATCGCCGGCTTTCCGGCGAGGCCGGCCAGTACCTCGGCGAGGTCGAGATAGTCGTAGCGCAGGACGATGTTGAGCTCGTCGAGGAGGACGAGGTCGTGCTCCTCGTCCGCGATCATCGCCTTCGCCCGCGCCCAGGCGGCCTCGGCCGCGGCGATGTCGCGCTGGCGGTCCTGCGTCTCCCAGGTGAAGCCGTCGCCCATCGCGGTCATCGTCACCTGCTCGGGGAAGTGCTCCAGCACCTTGCGCTCGCCGGTCTCCCACTTGCCCTTCACGAACTGGACGATGCCGACCTTCATGCCGTTGCCGAGCGCGCGGAACACCATGCCGAAGGCCGCAGTCGACTTGCCCTTGCCCTTGCCGGTGTGAACGATGAGGAGGCCCTTCTCGACCGTCTTCGTCGCCAGGATCTTGTCGCGCGCCGCCTTCTTCTTCCTCATCTTCTCGGCGTGGCGCGCATCGAGCTCGGCGTCGGTCATGCTCTGGAGGAGCTCGGACTTCTCGGCCATCAGGGGGTCTCCTCTGCCGCTCTCAGCGCGGCGAGATCGTGGGGAACGGAGTTGGCGCGCGGGTGCCAGAGGCCACGGGCGATAGCCTCCTCGAAGCGTTCGGCCAACTCGGCGAGCGCGGCGGGATTGTTGTCGGCCATGAAGCCGCGCACCGCCTCGTCGCCGATGAAGGCCGCGAAGGCAAGGTCGAAATGGTGGTCGCGCACCGCGCCGGTGGTGGCTGCGAAGGCGAACATGTAGTCCACCGTCGCGGCGATCTCGAAGCCGCCCTTGTAGCCGTGGCGCATGACGCCGGCGATCCATTTCGGATTGACGACGCGGGCGCGCACGACCCGCGAAATCTCCTCCTCGAGGGTGCGGATCACCGGCCGCTCGGGGCGGGAATGGTCGTTGTGGTAGATCGCCGGGCGTGCGCCGGAGAGGGTTTCCACCGCAGCGGTCATGCCGCCCTCGAACTGGTAGTAGTCGTCCGAGTCGAGGAGGTCGTGCTCGCGGTTGTCCTGGTTCTGGACCACGGCCTCGAGCTCCGACAGCCGCGCCGCGAAGAGGTCGCGTTCGGCCTCGCCCTCGGCGTCGGCGCCGTAGGCATAGCCGCCCCAGGCGAGATAGGCTGCGGCGAGATCGTCCTTCGTCTCCCAGCCGCGCTCGTCGATCAGCGCCTGCAGGCCTGCGCCGTAGGCGCCGGGCATCGAGCCGAAGACGCGGAAGCCGGCGCGGCGATCCGCATCGGCCGGCGAGGCGCCGGCATCGACGAGCGCCTGCCGCTCCGCGGCCATGCGGGCGGCGATGGGGTTGTCGGCCTCATCCTCGTCCAGCGCGCCGACCGCCCGCACCGCCCGGTCGAACAGCGCGATCTGCTCGGGAAAGGCGTCGCGGAAGAAGCCGGAGATGCGCAGCGTCACGTCGACACGCGGCCGGCCGAGTTCGGCAAGGGTGGTGATCTCAAAGCCGGTGACGCGCCGGCTCGCTCTATCCCACGCCGGCTTGGCGCCGATCAGCGCGAAGGCCTGCGCCAGGTCGTCGCCGCCGGTGCGCATGTTGGCGGTGCCCCAGGCGGTGAGACCGATCGCGCGAGGGTAGTCGCCGTGGTCCTGAAGGTGCCGGGTGACGAGCAGTTCGGCAGACTTTTTGCCGAGCCGCCAGGCGGTCTCGGTCGGCACCGCCCGAGTGTCGACGGAGAAGAAGTTGCGGCCGGTCGGCAGGACGTCCGGGCGGCCGCGGCTCGGCGCACCGGAAGGCCCCGGCGGCACGAAGCGCCCGTCGAGCCCGGCCAGCAGCCCGGCGATCTCGGCCGGACCGGAGGCGGTGACGGCCGGCTTGAGGCGGGCCTCGACCTCGGCGAGGACGGCGGTTGTGGACAGCCAGTGGATGTCCGCCGCGATCTCGCCGGCGACGAGTCCGGCTGCGAGGAGCTCCAGCCGCTCGACCGTATCGCCCGTCGTCCGCCACGGGTCGGTGGACAGGCTGTGGAGAAGCTGTGGGCGTGGGCCGGTCCAAGGCTCGGCCATTGCGCAGTCGAGCGGGTCGAAGGCGACGACGCTGCGGTCTTCTCCCGCTCGGGGGAACGTCTCGGCCGGGGATGCGGGGGAAGAGCCTTGATCGCGGGCCGCCGAGTTAGGCGAATGTGCCGTCCCGCCCCCCTCTGGCTTGCCAGCCATCTCCCCCTCAAGGGGGGAGATCACGCGCCTTTGGGGGGAGGAGGCTTCTCCAGAGCCGTCGGCAGGGCCCTGCGGCGTGTCCGATCGTGCGTCGGCGTTCGTCCCGGCCGATCTCCCCCCTTGAAGGGGAGATGTCCGGCAGGACAGAGGGGGGTGCGCGGCCGCCGCGCCGTCGCCGGGTTTCCCCTCATTCAGCCCGCTGCGCTCGGCACCTTCTCCCCCGAGGGGAGAAGAAGGGCGCCCATTTGCTGACGTCGGTGCGTGAAGGTTCGGCGATGCGGGGGAGGCGCGCGGCGGCTCGGAAGGAGCCGCGAAAAGATCTGCCGCCAGTGACCGGATCAGCGAGGCGTCCTGCGGCTCCGGCCCGCGCGGCAGGCGGGCGAGGGCGGTGACGAGATCGGTCAGGAGCCGCCCCTGCGGCGCGACGCCGAAGACGTGCAGGCCATCGCGGATCTGCAGCTCCTTCAGCTCGCAGAGATAAGCGTCGAGGGCCTCCAGCGTGTCGTCCACGGCGAGCGTGGCGTCGATGCCGAGATCGCGGTCGAGCCCAGCGCTGCGCACAAGGTCGAGGATGTCGCGCTTCAGCAGCGTCAGCCGGCGCGGGTCGCCGTTCGCGGCATAGTATTCGTCGAGCAGCACCTCGAGATCGCGCAGGGGACCGTAGGTCTCGGCGCGGGTCAGGGGCGGCGTCAGGTGGTCGATGATGACGGCCGAAGTCCGGCGCTTGGCCTGCGTGCCCTCGCCGGGATCGTTGACGATGAAGGGATAGAGGTGCGGCAGCGGGCCGAGCACCGCCTCGGGATAGCACGCCTCCGACAGCGCCAGCGCCTTGCCGGGCAGCCATTCCAGATTGCCGTGCTTGCCCATGTGGACGATCGCGTGGACGCCGGCCCCGTGTCGCAGGAAGGCGTAGAGCGCCAGATAGTTGTGCGGCGGCACGAGGTCTGGAGAGTGGTAGGTCTCCTTCGGATCGATGTTATAGCCGCGCGCCGGCTGGATGCCGACGAGGACGTTGCCGAAGCGGGCGACCGGCAGGGCAAACGCACGGCAGTCATTCAGGACGAACGGGTCAGCCTCCGGCGCGCCCCAGCGCGCGTTTACGGCGTCCCGAACTGCGGACGGCAGGGCTTCGAAAAAGGCGCGGTAGGCGTCGAGCGGCAGCGTCTCGCGGACCTGCCGTCCGGCGATCCCGGCATTGGTCGGACCGGCGAGAAGGTGTTCGACCAGCGCGTTGCCGTCGACGGGAACACTGCCCGTGTCGTAACCGGCTGCGGCGAGGGCACGCAGCACCTCGACCGTGCCGGCCGGCGTATCGAGGCCAACGCCGTTGGCGATGCGCCCGTCGCGATTCGGGTAGTTGGCGAGGAGAATGGCGACCCGGCGCTCGGCCGGCGGCGCGTTCCGCAGCCGCACCCAGGCCGCCGCGAGGCTGGCGACGAAGCGCAGCCGGTCGGCCACGGGTTTGTGCGCGACGACGAGCGTCTGCGTGCGTTCGTCCCACTCGCCGGCCGACTTGAAGGCGATGGCGCGGGTCATCACGCGCCCATCGACCTCCGGCAGCGCGACGCTCATCGCCAGATCCCGGGCGGAGAGTCCCTGGCTGGAGGCGGCCCAGGCGTCCTCGCCGCCGCTCGCGAGCACCGCCTGCAGCACCACCGCGCCGGTCTCGTCGAGGACGGTCGGAGCGTGGGCGCCACCGGGCGAGGAGACGGCGAAGCCGGTGAGGTTGATCACCACGGCCGGCGGCTGGCCGGCGAAGATCGTCCGGAGCGTCGCCACCGACACCGGGTCCTTCAGGCTCGCGACGTAGACGGGCAGGGGATCGAGGCCGGTCTCCCGCAACGCCCTTGCCAGCGCCTCCACCGGCCCGGTCTGCCCGCTCTGCACGAGCGCGCGGTAGACGACGATCGCGACGGTCGCTCCGCGCTCTTCTCCCCATCCAAGAGACGTCCCGGCCGGGGATGAGGCGGGGAGGCGAGAGGCGCTGGCGCCTTCGGATCCACCGGGCCGCCACGTGAGCACGCCCGCCCGCAGCAGCGGTCGGGCCTCGGCCGGCCAGTCGCCGCCGTCGAGCACCGCGCGGCACGCGAGGAGGAAGCGGTCGGCATTCTCCGCCCCGCCCTCGATGAGATAGCGCCAGAGCCGGTCGCGTTCCCCCGGCGGGATCGTCGCGTAGCGGTCGAGGCCGGGATCGGGCTTGTCGTCGCCGGGGAGCGCGACGAGGCGCGGACCGCCCGGACGCTGGGCGAGCTCGAGCAGCCGCTCCAGGCCGTAGGGCCAGTAGCTCTCGCCGCCGAGGAGCCGCACGACCACGAGCCTCGCATGGCGTGCGGTGCGCTCGCACCAGGCGTCGACCGACATCGGATGCGACAGCTTCAACAGGTTGGCGAGGCGCAGCGTCGGCGCCGCATCGTCCAGCCGTCCCGCCGCGCCGGCGAGCGCGGCGATCTCCGTGTCGGCGGCCGACAGGACGAGAAGCTCGGCCGGGGTCTGGCCGAGATCGACCGCCTCGCCGCCCTCGGCGACCGTTCCCTGCCGGGCGAGGAGGAGATGCATCAGGCGGCTGCGGAGCGGCCTGCGGCGAGCGCCCGGATCTCCGCTGCGATCGCCGCCGCGTCGAGCCCGTCATGCAGGCCGATGACGACGAGCCGCGTCTCGCGCGTCTCGCCCGCCGCCCACGGCCGGTCGAAATAGCTGTCGATGCGCCTGCCGACGGCCTGGATGACCTGCCGCGACGGCTTGCCCTCGATCGCGGCGAAGCCTTTCAGACGCAGGATGTCGTGCGTCTCGGTCAGCCTGGCGAGACCTCTGGTGAAGGCCGCCGCGTCGGCCACGGGCCCCGCCGTCACCACAAAGCTCTCGAAGTCGTCGTGGTCGTGCGGCTCGCCGTTCTCGTGCTCGATCTCGTGGTGCGAGCGGCGGAGCGCGATCTGGTCCTCGGTCGCCGCGTTGAGGCCGAGCAGGACCTCGATCGGCAGCCGGCCGCCCTCGGCCGGGATCGACGTCACGGCGCGGGCGCTCTTTCCGGCGACCTCGACGCGCACCGCGTCCAGCGCGCTCGCGTCGATCAGGTCGGCCTTGTTCAGGATGATGAGGTCGGCCGCCCGGATCTGGTCCTCGAACAGCTCCTCCAGCGGGTTGTCGTGGTCGAGGCTCTCGTCCGCCTCGCGCTGGGCTCGCACCTTGTCCTCGTCGTCGGCGAAGCGCCCGCCCGCCACCGCCGCCGCGTCGATGAGCGTGACGACGCCATCGACCGTGACCCGTGCCTTCACCTGCGGCCAGTTGAACGCGGCGACGAGCGGCTGGGGCAGCGCAAGACCCGAGGTCTCGATGACGATGTGGTCGACCGGCGCCTCCCGCGACAGGAGCTTTTCCATCGCCGGCAGGAAGTCGTCGGCGACGGTGCAGCAGATGCAGCCATTGTTCAGCTCGACGATGTCGTCCTCCGTGCAGCTCTCGATGCCGCAGCTCTTCAGGATCCCGCCATCGACGCCGAGATCGCCGAACTCGTTGATGATCAGGGCGATGCGCCGGCCACCGGCGTTCTCGAGGAGGTTGCGGATCAACGTGGTCTTGCCGGCGCCGAGGAAACCGGTGATCACGGTGGCGGGAATCTTCTGCATCGGGATTCAGCCTTTCAGGGTCAGCGGCAGTCCGGCCGCGACGAAATGGACGGTGGAAGCCAGCGCCGCGATCGCCTGGTGCAGGCGGCCGGCATGATCGCGGAAGTCGCGCGCCAGTCGGTTGTCGGGGACGATGCCGAGCCCGACCTCGTTGGAGACGAGGACACGCGGCGCGCCGGCCCAGCCTTCGAGCCGGCGGCAGAGCCGGTCGCTCTCAGCCGGAACGTCCCGGTCCTCCAGCATCAGGTTGGTGAGCCACAGGGTGAGGCAGTCGACGAGCACCGGCGCGCCGGGCGGCACGGCATCGAGCGCGCCGACGAGATCGAGCGGCGCCTCGACCGTGGTCCAGTCCGCGCCGCGCCGCGCCCGATGATGGTCGATGCGCTCGGCCATCTCGCCGTCGAAGGCGCGCCCGGTCGCGACGTAGACTGCCGGTCGGCCGAGCGCTTCGACCAGCCGCTCGGCATGCGCGCTCTTGCCGGAGCGCGCGCCGCCCAGCACCAGCACGACGCCGGGTCGAAGACCCTGCACGTCAGGCGCCGCAGCGCGGGCGGGAGCAGCCTGCGGCGACGGGTGCCGCAACGGGTGCAGCACCGGACAGCCGCCGATCGGCAGGAAGCAGGACAGGCGGCGCGGCTCTCGCCGCGGCATTCGGCAACGACACGATCAACCTCCGTGACGGGCCTCTCGGCCCCGAGGGATGGCAGGTCTCCTGGCTCGCGGGTCGCCGGCTGCGTCCTGCCTTCCCGAAGCTCTCGCTCCAGTGGCGTTTCCGGTCCGAGCCGTGCTCGATCCGGTGGACGCGCCTCGCCGCTCTACAGTCGCGGGGTCGGCTGCGATACGGGCCGAAGCCCTTCGCATTCCCTCTTCGCCCGAACCGCGGGATGCGGCGCGGGACCATCCGGCGGCGAAGATAGACGGGCGGCGGAGGGGATTCAATCGGGGTCGGGCCAGTGCTCCCGGCGACTGGCGCAGATCGCCCTCCTCCGGTCCTCCGGGCCACCGTCTCCCACACACGGGAGAAGACGGACGCGTCGCCTGTTTCCATCGAGCGCGAGAGGCGGGTGAAAGTGCTTCGCGCGCGGCAGTCTTGGACCCGTCATCCGTCTGGATGCCCGACGACAGAGCGTCCAGTTCGCCGCGGGCTGCATCGACAGGGCGGCCTCCGCCTCTAGCTCCGTCGCCAGCAATCACCAGCGAGTATCTCCATGACTCATCCCGCCATCGCATCCGGCCATGTCGCGGTCGTCACCGGCGCGGCCTCCGGCATCGGCCTCGCCGCCGCCCGTCGCTTCGTCCAGCTCGGCCTGAAGGTCTGCCTCGTCGACCGGCAGGAGGCGGCCCTGGCGCGCGCCCGCGACGCGCTCGGCCAACGCGCGGCCGGCGGTGCCGACAGCGTGATGGCCGCTGCGCTCGACGTCGGCGACCGGGTGGCGATGGATGCGCTGGCCAGGACCGTCGGCGAGCGGTGGGGCGCAGTGCACGTCCTGATGAACAATGCCGGCATCCAGCCGCCGACCAGCGTCTTCGGCTCGGAGGCCGACTGGGCCGAGATCCTGCGCGTCAATCTCGGCGGCGTCGTCGCCGGCTGTCAGGCGTTCGTGCCGGCGATGCTTGCCGCGGGCGGCGCGGGCCTCGTGATCAACACCGGCTCCAAGCAGGGCATCACGACGCCGCCGGGGAACCCTGCCTACAACGTCTCGAAGGCCGGCGTGAAGGTCTACACCGAGGCGCTGCAGCACGACCTGCGCAACCGCGAGAGCTGCCGGATCACGGCGCATCTCCTGATCCCCGGCTTCGTCTTCACGCCGCTCACAGCGAACGGTCGCACGGAGCAGCCGGCCGGGGCCTGGACACCCGACCAGACGGTCGACTTCCTGTTCGAGCGGCTGGAGGCCGGCGACTTCTACATCCTCTGCCCGGACGGCGAGGTGACGCGGGAGATGGACGAGATGCGCATCGCGTGGGCCGCCGGCGACATTGTCGAGAACCGCCCGCCTCTGTCGCGCTGGCATCCGGATCATGCCGACGCGTTCAAGGACTTCGCTGGACGGTGAGGGGCGTCCGCTGAGGGCACGCCTGTTGCACCGGATACAAGGTTCGTCATCCCGGCCTCAAGGCCGGGATGACGAAGTCGATGATTGAAGCGCCCGTTCCGATAAGGTTTAGGCGCCGAAAGGGGCTCGCGGGACTGTCTCGGCAACGGCCGTATCGCTTGCCGACGAGCATTCTGAGCTTGCAGGTCAGCCTCCGGCGATCGACAGCAGCCGCTCCGCGTCGAGGTGCCGTTCCAACTCGTCCGCTACGCCATCCAGTGCCGCCTCGATGCCGGCGCGGTAGTCGATCTCTCCCGCCGCGTGCCCGAGCCCCTGCAGGAACCGGCGCCGAAAGCCGTCGGCGGTGAACAGCCCGTGCAGGTAGGTGCCGAAAACGCGCCCGTCGACGCTCGCCGCACCGTCCGGCACGCCGTCGACCAGTGCCACCGGCCGGGCGCAGTCCGGGCCCGCCGTGCGCCCCATGTGGATCTCGTAGCCGTGGAGCGCTTCGCCCGCCGGCGTCGCGGCGACGACCTCGCGCACCGTCTTCTCGCCCGCCATCACCGTCTCGACGTCAAGGAGCCCGAGGCCGTCCGCCGCGCGCACCTCGCCCTCGACGCCGTCCGGGTCGAGCACGCGCCGGCCGAGCATCTGATAGCCGCCGCAGAGGCCGACCACCGCGCCGCCGTGTGCGACATGCTGGTGGAGATCGGCGTCCCAGCCGTTGCGGCGAAAGGCGAGGAGGTCGCCGATCGTCGACTTGGAGCCGGGGATCAGCACCAGCCGCGCCTCGACGGGCAACCGCTCGCCCGGCCGGACGAAGCGGACCTCGATGCCGGGCTCGGCCCGGAACGGGTCGAGGTCGTCGAAATTGGCGATGCGGTCGAGCTGCGGCACGGCGACGACGAAGCGGCCGGCGGTTCCGCTTGCCGACAGGCGCTCCAGCGCCACGGAGTCCTCGGCCGGCAGCCGAGCGGCATCCGCGAGCCAGGGCACCACGCCGAGCGAGGGCCAGCCGGTGTGGCGCGTGACGATCGCAAGGCCGTCGTCGAACAGCGTCGGGTCGCCGCGGAACTTGTTGATCAGGAAGCCTCGAATCATCGCCCGGTCGGCGTCCGGCAGGATCGTGTGGGTGCCGACGAGGGATGCGATGACGCCGCCGCGATCGATGTCGCCGACGAGGACCACCGGCACGCTGGCCGCCGTCGCAAAGCCCATGTTGGCGATGTCGCCGGCGCGCAGGTTCACCTCGGCCGGGGAGCCGGCGCCTTCGACGATCACGAGGTCAGCGTCGGCGCCGGTGATGGCGAAGCTCTCCAGCACCCTGTCGAGCAGCTGCGGCTTCAGCCGCTGGTAGTCGCGTCCCTTCGCGGAGCCGAAGACCTTGCCCTGCACGACGATCTGGCTGCCGGTTTCGGACTGCGGCTTCAGGAGCACGGGGTTCATGTGCACCGTTGGGGCAACGCCGCAGGCCAGCGCCTGCAGCCACTGCG
This sequence comes from Mangrovibrevibacter kandeliae, assembly GCF_024519155.1. Lineage (GTDB taxonomy): Bacteria > Pseudomonadota > Alphaproteobacteria > Rhizobiales > Rhizobiaceae > Mangrovibrevibacter > Mangrovibrevibacter kandeliae. The sequence goes on from NZ_JANIFJ010000012.1 coordinate 23,946, forward strand.
CCCGTCCGATCTCGCCGCCCTCGCTCGTGCCGGGAATGGCCGCGACGGCGGCATTGTTCGACATGTTCTGCGGCTTGAACGGGCGCACCCTGAGCCCGCGCCGGGCGAACAGCCGGCACAGGCCGGCGACAAGCACCGTCTTGCCGACGTCGGAGCCGGTGCCTTGCAGCATGAGGGCGAGGGGCTTCGTCATGCGCCCTTGTGCCTCCGCGGGGGACAGGACGTCCAGCACGGTGTTGTTGCTCTGGAAGTCGTGTACTAAATTCAATCTAATGTAATACAGGCGGAGCCGTGGACGATGCGGGAATTTTCCAGCCGCGATTTCAACCAGCGGCATGGCACTGTGAAAGACGCAGCGCGCGTGGAGCCGGTGTCGATAACCGAGAACGGTCGGCCGACTTTCGTGCTGATGTCTCAGAGCGACTACGAACGCATGGCCTCGGCGCAGCCGACATTGCTCGATCGCCTGGCGGATCGGCGTCCGGAGGCGGACTTTCCGTTCGACCCTGACGAATTTGCAGCACGGGACCGCGACGGCGACCTCGTGTGATCCGCTATCTATTCGATACCAACGTCGTATCCGACAGCCGCCGGCCGGAGCGCACGAACGCGTCGTTCCAACAATTTCTCGCCGCGGTGAAGCCTGAATGGTTCTGCGTCTCGGTGCTTACGATCCTTGAGATCGAGACCGGGATCACCCGGCAAGAGGGCCGGGATGCCGCGTTCGCCAGGCTGCTCGCGAATTGGTTCGAACAGCTTGTCTTGCCCGTCCTCGAAGATCGAATTGTCCCGGTCGATCTGAAGATCGTGCGGCGAGCCGGTCGTCTGAAGAGCCCAAACGGCCGTCCGACCAACGACACGCTGATCGCCGCGACCGCTCTCGACCTCGGCTTGCCTGTGGTCACGCGGAATGTCGCCGACTTCGCCGCGCTTGGTGTCGACGTCATCGATCCTTGGAATTACACCGCCCCGGCCTCAAGCTAGCAGCAGCTTCGCCGCCAGGCACAGGCAGACGGTGACGAGCAGCGGGCGGATCAGCCGCACGCCGAGCCGCATCGCCAGCATTGCGCCGAGCCGGGCGCCGAGGAACTGCGCGCCCCCCATCGCCAGGCCGAGCCTCCAGTCGATGACGCCGGAGACGGCGAAGACGGAAAAACCGCCGATGTTGGAAGCGAAGTTGAGGAGCTTGGTGTGGGCCGTCGCCTTGAGCACGCCGTGCCCGGCGAGGGTGACGAAGGCGAGCATGAAGAAGGATCCCGTGCCCGGCCCGAACAGCCCGTCATAAGCGCCGATCAGCGGCACGACGGTCAGCGCGAAGAGCCTCGGCGAAACGCGTCGCTCCGCGTCCCGGTCCGAAAGCCCCGGTTTGACCGCGAAATAGAGGGCGACAGCGACCAGGAGGTAGGGCAGCAGCCCTTCCAGCACCTCGACCGGCAGAACCATTGCGCCGAGCGCGCCGCCGACGGCGCCGAGACCGGAGAGAAGCGCGACGGGAAGCAGCCGCCGCAGGTCGACGTGCCCCTTCGAGGCGTAGGCGATGGAGGCCGAGCCCGAGCCGAACAGGCCCTGCAGCTTGTTGGTGCCGAGCGCCGTGAAGGGGTCGATGCCGCCGATCAGCATCGCCGGAATGGTGATCAGGCCGCCGCCCCCGGCGATGGCGTCGACGAAGCCGGCGAACAGTGCGGCGCCGGTGATGAAGGCAAAGGTCGGGTCGAGCATCGAGTCGGGTGTCTGCGGCAGCGGAGCTGGTCGCTTACCCGGCAGGCCAGCGATTGGAAAGCCGGCAGACGATCCCGTGCGGCGCCTCGCGTTGACGCCGGCGACCGGCTGCTGTTTACGTCACTCGGACTGACGGTGCCCGTTCGGGCTCGCAAGTGATTCCGTGGCGGCCGACCCATGCCGGGGGCCAAGCCGGAAGCTGTCGGAACCGCATCGCGTCCCGTCCCGGGCCACGCGTCGCCTCCGGCGTCGGACGAAAGATGACGGAGAGGTCCCGATGAAAGCCCTGATGCTCTGCGGCCATGGCAGCCGCGATGCCGGTGCCGTCGCCGAGTTCGCGGTGCTCGCCGACAAGCTGCGTGCCCGCCTGCCGGACTGGGCGGTCGAGCACGGCTATCTGGAGTTCGCCACGCCGATCATCCGGACCGGCCTCGATGCGCTGCGCGAGCGCGGCGCGAACGAGATCCTGGCGGTCCCGGGCATGCTCTTCGCCGCCGGCCACGCGAAGAACGACATTCCCTCGGTGCTCAACACCTATGCCAGCGCCAACGGCGTTGCCATCCGCTACGGCCGCGAGCTCGGCATCGACCCGAAGATGATCCGCGCCGCCGGCGAGCGCATCCTCGAGTGTCTGCGGGCCGACGGCTGGCGCGAGGGCGAGCCGCTGCACGACACGATGCTCGTCGTGGTCGGCCGGGGTGCCTCCGATCCAGACGCCAACTCCAACGTCGCCAAGGTGATGCGGATGCTCTGGGAGGGCCTCGGCTTCGGCTGGGGCGAGACGGCCTATTCGGGGGTCACCTTCCCGCTGGTCGAGCCGGGGCTCGAGCACGCGGCGCGGCTCGGCTACCGCCGGATCGTGGTGTTCCCGTATTTCCTGTTCACCGGCATCCTGGTGAACCGGATCTACGCGCAGGCCGACCTCGTCGCGGCGCGTCACCCCGAGATCGCCTTCCTCAAGGCCGGCTATCTCGACAGCCACCCGCTGGTGGTGGAGACCTTCGTCGACCGGATGGAGGAGATCCTCGCCGGGCAGAACCTGATGAACTGCCAGATGTGCAAGTACCGCGAGCAGGTGCTCGGCTTCGAAGCCGAGGTCGGGCTGCCGCAGGAGAGCCATCACCACCACGTCGAGGGCATCGGCGTCGGCGAAGCGGGCCATGATCACCATCATGACGAAGGCGTGCACGCCCATCGCCACGACGACGGGCATCATGATCATGCGCATGGCGGGCATAGCGGGAATGCGCACGATCACGACCACCACGGCAGTGGCGACGGGCACCACCACCACCATGGTCACGGGCACGACCACGGCCCTCATGGTCATGGCCCGAGCGGCCATCACGATCATCCGCATGACCATGACCATGACCACGCGCACGGCCACGATCACGCCCACGGGCACCATCACCCTTACCCGCATGCCGACCATCCGCTCGGCCCTCGCTCGATGAGAGGCGCATGACGCACCTGTTCGATTGCTACGCCGTCGTCGACTGGTCGGCGGCCAACAGCCCGACCACCGGCAAGGACTCGATCTGGATCGCCTTTGCCGAGCGCACCGGCAACGAGACCCGTGTCCTCGGCACCACCAACCCGCCGACGCGCGCGGCGGCGATGCGGGTGCTCCGGCACTTCCTCGCCAACGCGCTCGCCGACGGCAAGCGCGCCTTCGTCGGCTTCGACTTTCCGATGGGCTATCCGACCGGCGCGGCCGCAGCGATCGCCGGCAGCGCCGATTGGCGCGCGCTCTGGGCCTATTTCGCCGACGCCCTGCAGGACCGCGACGACAACTTCTCCAACCGCTTCGAGGTGACCGGGCGGATCAACCGCGAGAAGCTCGCCCACGCGCCGATGTTCTGGGGCCGGCCGATCCATCAGGAAATCCCGGGGCTTTCGGCGACCAAGCCCGACCCCTACCCGACGGCCTTCGCCGAGAGGCGCATCGCCGAGGCGCGCACCGGCAAGGCACAGCCGGTCTGGAAGCTGAACTTCACCGGCAGCGTCGGCAGCCAGGCGATCACCGGCATCGCCCGGCTCGAAGCCCTGCGGCAGGATCCCGATATCGGCGAGGCGATCGCCGTGTGGCCCTTCGACACCCGCTTCGCCGAGGACCTGTCGGCACCCGTCGTGCTGGCGGAGATCTATCCGGGCCTCGTCCCGGTCGCGACCGGCGACAAGAGCTGCCTCGACGAGGCGCAGGTCGAGACGCTGGCGACGATCTTCGCGCAGTTCGACGCCGAGGGGCGCTTCGTCGACCTCTTCGGCGCGCCGACCGACCTCTCCGATGCCGAGCGCGCGGCCGTGGTCGCCGAGGAGGGCTGGATCCTCGGGCTCGGTCATCGGCTGGTGGACGCGCCGGCGGCCGCGGGCGCCGCCGATCCGGTGGCCGCGGCGGCTGGTGGCGGGCGACTGTCCTACATCCGCGACCCCCAGGCAATTTACGCCGAGAGCTTCCGGCTGATCCGCGAGGAGACGGACCTCACCGCGTTGCCCGAAACTGCGCACGAGCTGGCGATCCGGCTCGTCCATGCCTGCGGCATGCCCGACATCCTCGCCGATCTCGCGCTGTCCGAGGACGCGATCGAGGCGGGCCGGCAGGCGCTCGACGCAGGCGCGCCGATCCTCTGCGATTCTGAGATGGTCGCGCACGGGATCATCGCCGCCAACCTGCCGCACCAGAACAAGGTCGTCTGCCGTCTCGCCGATCCGCGCACGCGCAAGATCGCCGAGCGCGAGGGCACCACCCGCTCGGCCGCGCAGGTCGATCTGTGGGGCGATCTCCTCGGCGGCGCGATCGTGGCGATCGGCAACGCGCCGACCGCCTTGTTCCACCTGCTCGAACGGCTCGAGGAGGGCGCGCCGAAGCCGGCCGTCATTCTCGGCTTCCCCGTCGGCTTCGTCGGCGCGGCCGAATCGAAGGCCGAGCTGGTGCGCGAATCCTACGGCGTGCCCTTCGTCACCCTCGGGGGCCGACGTGGCGGCAGCGCCATGGCGGCCGCGGCCGTCAACGCGCTCGCGGCGGGGCTCGCCCCGGCAGGCGCCAAGCCGGCCGGCGAGGGCGGTGCGCCGGGCTCGGAATGAGCGCCTGGCTGACGGTGATCGGCATCGGCGACGGCGGGCTCGACACGCTGACGCCGGACGCGCGGCGTCACCTCGATGCGGCCCGGACCGTCTTCGGCGGCGAGCGGCATCTGTCGATGCTGATGGACACGCACCACGAACGGATCGCCTGGCGCTCCCCGCTCTCCGACAGCTTGGCCGAGCTCGATGCGCGGCGTGGTGAGGCGGTCGCGGTGCTGGCGAGCGGCGATCCGCTCTGGTTCGGCATCGGCGCCACGCTGGCGCGGCGCTACGGCTTGGACGCCCTCAAGGTGATCCCGAGCCCGTCGGCGTTTTCGCTCGCGGCCGCGCGCCTCGGCTGGCCGCTGCAGGACGTCGCCTGCCTCAGCGCCCACGGCCGTCCGATCGAAAATGTCGTCCGTGCGCTGCATCCCGGGGCCAGGCTTCTGGTGCTGACCGAGGACGCCGACGGGCCGGCGGCGATCGCCGCGCTGCTGACCGCTCGCGGCTATGGCGAGAGTCGCCTGACCGTGCTGGAGCATCTCGGCGGCGCCGCCGAGCGAGTTCGGACGGCGCCGGCGTCGAGTTGCGACATCCCGGACGCCGCCGACCTCAATCTCGTCGCGGTCGAGTGCCGGGCCGATCCCGGTACGCAGCCTTATTCCCCGGCCGCCGGCCTGCCGGACGAGGCCTTCGTCCATGACGGCAAGATGACCAAGCGCGTGCTGCGCACGGCGGCGATCGCGGCCCTCGCGCCGCAGCCCGGCGAGGTCCTGTGGGACGTCGGCGCCGGCTGCGGCTCCATTGCGGTGGAGTGGTGCCGCGCGGTGCCGGGCGGGCGGGCGCTGGCGATCGAGCCCGTCGCGGCGCGTCGAGACATGATCGCGGCCAATGCCGACCGCTTCTGTCCGGGTTCGGTCACCGTCGTCGAAGGCGTGGCGCCGGCCGCCTATGCCGGATTGGCTCGGCCGGACGGCGTCTTCGTCGGCGGCGGCCTGACCGATGGCGTCTTCGACGGCGCATGGGAGGCGCTGCGGCCGGGCGGCCGGATGGTGGCGCACGCGGTGACGCTGGAGTCGGAGGCGATCCTTCTTGGGCTGCATCGCCGCCTCGGCGGTGAGCTGCTGCGCATTTCGCTCGAGCAGGCGAGCCCGGTTGGCCCCTATCGCGGCTGGCGGCCGGCAATGCCCGTGCTGCACTGGCACCTGACGAAGCCGGAGGCGGCATGACGGGCACGCTCTACGGCCTCGGGCTCGGACCGGGTGACCCCGAACTCCTGACCGTGAAGGCACTGCGTATCCTGCGCGGCGTGCCGGTCGTCGCCTATCCCGCACCGGACACCGGCCCGAGCTTCGCCCGCTCGATCGTCGCCGGCCATCTGGCCCGGTCGCAGGTCGAGCTGCCGATCGTCGTGCCGATGCGGGTCGAGACGCAGCCGGCGCAGGCGGTCTACGACCGGGCGGCGGAGGCGATCGCCGGACATCTGTCGGCGGGCCGCGACGTCGGTCTGCTTTGCGAGGGCGATCCCTTCTTCTACGGCTCCTTCATGTATCTGTTCGAGCGTCTCGCCGATCGGTTTGCGACCGAGATCATCCCCGGCATCGCCTCGGTGCATGCTGCAAGCGCGGCGGCCCGGCGACCGCTCGCCAGCCGCAACGCATGCGTCGCCATCCTCCCCGCGCCGCTCGAGGACGAGGTCCTCCGGGTTCGCATCGCGGCGGCCGACAGCTTTGCGATCATCAAGCTCGGCCGGCATTACCCGCGCATCCGGGCGCTGCTCGACGAGCTCGACCTGACTGCGCACTGCACCTACTGCGAGCGGGTGGGTCTCGCCAGCGAACGCGTCCTCCCGCTCGCCGAGGTGACCGGTGCTGTCCCCTATTTCTCGCTGATCCTCGGCGGTGAAGGCACGTCCGGCGGCACAGTCCGGACGGCATCGCCGGAGGAGGCGTCGTGAAGCCCGCGGTCGTCATCCTGTCGGCTGGGTCGCTTCCGATCGCCCACCGCATCGCCACGGCCTGCGGCGGCGAGGTCCATGGCGCGGCCCGCCGCGTCGAGGGCGTCGCGGTGTCGTTCGTGGACGCCGCCTCTCATCTGCGCGGGCTGTTCCGCGAGGGCCGGCCGATCGTGGCCGTCATGGCGGCCGGGGCGGTGATCCGCATTCTCGCGCCGCTCCTCGCCGACAAGACGGCCGAGCCGCCGGTGCTCGCCATCGCGGACGACGGCTCGGTCGTCGTGCCGCTGCTCGGCGGCCATCACGGCGCCAACGATCTGGCGCGCGAGATCGCCGAAGCACTTCAAGGCTTTGCCGCGGTGACCACCGCCGGCGACCTGCGCTTCGGCGTCGCGCTCGACGCGCCGCCATCGGGCTGGCGGCTGGAGAATCCGCAGGACGCCAAGCGTGTCATGGCCGAGCTCGTCGCCGGCGGCACGGCCCGGCTGACGGGGGAGGCGCCCTTCCTGACGTCCGCGAGCCTGCCGCTTGCGGCCGACGGCACCATTCGGCTGACGGTGAGCGAGACCGCGCGGCAGCCTGACCCAAACGAGCTTCTGTACCGTCCCCAGACCTTGGCGCTTGGGCTCGGCGCCGAACGGGGCGCGCCGTCGGGGGCAGCGATCGCGCTCGCCGAGGCCGTCCTCGCCGAGGCCGGCGTCAGCCCGCTGTCGCTCGCCGGCGTCTTTTCGCTCGACCTGAAGGCCGACGAGCCGGCGCTGCACGCCGTCGCCGCCCGCTTCGACGTGCCGGCCCGTGTCTTCGACGCGGCGACGCTGGAGCGCGAGGCCCCGCGCCTCCAGAACCCATCCGACATCGTCTTCGCCGAGACCGGCTGCCACGGCGTCGCCGAGGGCGCGGCGCTCGCCGCCGTCGGCCCGGAGGGCGACCTGCTCCTGCCGAAGCGCAAGGGGCACCGGGTCACCGCCGCGCTTGCCCGCGCGCCCCGGCCGATCGAGGCGGTTTCCGTTGGCCGCGCACGGGGCACTCTGTTCGTCGTCGGCATCGGACCCGGCCAGCCGGCCTGGCGCTCGCCGGAGGTCAGCCGGATGGTCGAGGCGGTGAGCGATCTCGTTGGCTATTCGCTCTATCTCGAACTCCTCGGCCCGCTCGCCGACGGTAAGGCGCGCCACGACTTCGACCTCGGCGCCGAGGAGCTGCGCGTGCGTCATGCCATGCGGCTCGCGGGGGAGGGCCGGACGGTCGCGCTCGTCTGCTCGGGCGACGCCGGCATCTACGCCATGGCGACGCTGGTCTTCGAGCTCCTGGAGCGCGGTGACATGCCGGACGGCGCGCGGCGCATCGAGATCGCGGTGGCGCCCGGCATCTCCGCGCTCCAGGCAGCGGCGGCTCGGGCCGGCGCACCGCTCGGCCACGACTTCTGCACCATCTCGCTCTCCGATCTCCTGACCCCGTGGGAGGACATCCAGCGGCGCGTGCGGGCGGCGGCGGAGGCCGACTTCGTCATCGCCTTCTACAATCCGGTGTCGAAGAAGCGGCGCACCCAGCTCGCCTTTGCCCGCGACGTGCTCCTGCAGCACCGCCCGGCGGCGACGCCGGTGGTGCTCGCCACCAATCTCGGGCGCGCGGGCGAGCGGGTGCGCATCGTGCCGCTCGCCGAACTCGACGTCGACGAAGTCGACATGCTGACGGTGGTGATCGTCGGGTCGTCCCAGACGCGGGTGGTCGCGACCGGCGACGGGAGGCGCTGGGCCTACACGCCGCGCGGCTATGCGGGGAAGAGTGAGGTCGGCTAGATTGGTGATAAGGTTTTTCGTGCGCGGGTGGTCCGATGCGGGCGAGGTTGCTTTTCGATACGAAAGAGAACCTAGCTGATGGACTGATCATGCAGATTCGGGTCTGGCAGCTGCCGGAGCCCACGCCCGAGCGACCGCACGCGTTGAAGTATTCGCTGTTCTACGGTCGATCGGGTGAGCGCATCATCGGTTACGACAACGAACGGGGCAAAGGCGACCACCGGCACTATCGGGACCGGGAAGAGCCCTATGTCTTCGTCGGGATCGCCGAGTTGATCCGCGACTTTCGTCGCGATGTGATGAAGGAGATTGGCCGTGACTGAAGTCATTCTTCACGTGTCGGGTGTCGATGCCTTCTTCGACCACGCGATGGCCGCCGCTCGGCGCATCGACGCGGGCGACTACACGCCGAACACGCCTCGCGTCGGCTTTCCGTCGATCGAGCATCTGTGGGCCTACATGACCCCGGAGCGCTGGAGCCTGCTGCGGTTCCTGCAGGAGCACGGACCGACCGGCGTCGCCGCGCTGGGCGATGCCATCGGCCGGGACGTTGGCGCCGTTGAGGAGGATCTCGGCAAGCTCGAGGAGATCGGCCTCGTCGATCCGCAGCCGGACGGGTCCGTCCTCGTGCCCTGGTCCAGGATCACCGTCGAGGCCTCCCTCGCAATCGCCGCCTGAGTCTCGACCCGCATGACCGTTCACTTCATCGGCGCCGGCCCCGGCGCGCCCGACCTCATCACCGTCCGTGGCCTTCGCCTGATCGAGCGCTGCCCCGTCTGCCTCTATGCGGGCTCGCTGGTGCCAGCCGAGGTCGTCGCGGCCGCGCCCGCCGGCGCGCGCGTGATCGACACCGCGCCCCTGACGCTCGACGAGATCGTCGCCGAGATCGAGGCCGCTCACGCGCGCGGCGAGGACGTGGCTCGGGTGCATTCCGGCGACCCGTCGATCTACGGCGCGACGGCCGAGCAGATGCGCCGGCTCGACGCGCTCGGCATTCCCTATGACGTGACGCCCGGCGTGCCCGCCTTCGCCGCGGCCGCGGCGGCGCTGAAGAGCGAGCTGACGGTGCCGGAGGTCTGCCAGACGATCGTCCTCACACGCACCGCCATGCAATCCTCGGCGATGCCGGAGGGCGAGGACCTCGCGACGCTCGGCAAGAGCGGCGCGACCCTCGCGATCCACCTGTCGGTGCGCAACATCGCTCACATCCAGCGCGAGCTCATCCCGCTGCCGGCCTACGGGCCGGACTGCCCGGCGGTGATCGCTTACCGGGTCGGCTGGCCGGACGAGACGCTGATCCGCGGCACGCTCGGGGACATCGACCGCAAAGCGCGGGCCGCCAAGCTGACCCGCACGGCGCTGATCCTCGTCGGGCGGGCGCTTGCCGCGGAGGGCTTCGTCGACTCCAAGCTCTACGACGCCGACCACGTCCACGTGCTGCGGCCGAAGCGGAAGGGCTAGGCGGTGCCGGCGGCCCAGGCGATCGCGGCTGCGAGGTCGGCCACGGTCGGGCCCGCCGGCGCCGGCGGTCGCGCGATCACGATCACCGGCAGGCCGAGCATGCGTGCCGCCTCGATCTTGGCATATGAGGCGCCGCCACCCGAGTTGCGGCAGACGAGATGCGTCACCCCGAGGTGCGTGAAGAGCGCCGCTTCCTCGGCCGGCTCGCGCGACGGCTTGCCGAGGACGAGATCGGCCCTGAAGGTGAGCGGCGGATCGGGCGGATCGATCATCCGCACCACGGGCGCGAGATCGGCACGCCGCGCGAACGGCGAGAGATGCTGCCGGCCGAGCGCCAGGAACGGCCGGGCGTTGCCGGGCAGGGCGTCGCGCGCCGTGCCGATGCAATCGACCTCGGTCCACAGGTCGCCCGCGACCGGCATCCAGGGCGCACGCACGAGGCAGAGCCGCGGTACGGCGGCGGCGGCCGCCGCCTTCTCGGCATTGCGTGAGATGCCGGCGGCGAAGGGATGCGTCGCGTCGATGAGGCGCGTGACGCCTTCCTCCTTCAGATACGCGGCGAGCCCGTCGGCGCCGCCGAAGCCGCCGATCCGCACCTCGCCAACCGGGAGGGACGGGGCCGCCGTGCGCCCGGCGAGCGAGGTGATCACCCGCAGGTTTGGCCGCGCGGCGGCAAGCTCTCCTGCAAGGGCGCCCGCTTCGGCGGTGCCGCCGAGGATGAGGATGGTGTCAGCCGGCATGGGCGATTACCCGTCCCTCGCGATCCACCACCAGCACCTCCACGGCTACCGGCGTGCCGCGCAGCTGAGCCAGCGCCTGCGCGCGCGCCCGGGCGGCCACGATCGCGCCGAGATCGAGCCCTGCCGCCTGTGTCAGGTCGAGCACGGCCTTCGCGGTGTTGGCCCCGAGCACGGCCTCCCGCAGCCGCGCGCCGGCGTCCGGATCGAGCCCGGCGACGAGCGCGTGGAGAGCCGTGAAATCCACCTGGCTGCGGCCCGAGTGCAGATCCATCGCCCCCTGCGCGAGCTTGGTCAGCTTGGCAAAGCCGCCGGCGATCGTCAGCCGCTTGATCGGATGCTGGCGCATATACTTCAGGAGCCCGCCGGCAAAGTCGCCCATGTCGAGGTAGGCGATCTCCGGCAGTTCAGGATAGCGCGCGCGCGCGGCCGCCTCGCTGGACGAGCCGGTGGCGCCGACGACGTGCCCCAGACCGGCCGCGCGCGCCACGTCGACGCCGCGATGGATCGAGTGGATCCAGGCCGAGCAGGAAAAGGGATGCACGATCCCCGTCGTGCCGAGGATCGACAGCCCGCCGACGATGCCGAGCCGCGGGTTCCAGGTGTGGCGGGCGAGCTCCGCGCCGTTCGTGACCGCGATCTCGATCGTAACGTCCGGCGCCCGGCCATGGGCCGCGCAGAGCGCTTCCACGACGTCCGTCATCATCCGGCGCGGCACCGGGTTGATCGCCGGCTCGCCCGGCGGCAGCGGCAGGCCGGGCAGGGTCACAGTGCCGACCCCTGGCCCCGCATGGAAGCGCACGCCGGTGCCGGGTTCGCCGAAGCGGAGCGTCGCGACGATCTCGGCGAGATGGGTGACGTCCGGATCGTCGCCGGCATCCTTGACGATGCTCGCCATCGCGTGAGCGGACGCGAGCGCCGTGCGGTTGAGGGCGAAGGCGGGCGTCTCGCCCTTCGGCAGCGTGATTTCGACGGGGTCGGGAAAGTCGCCGGTCAGAAGCGCGGTCAAGGCTGCCTTGGTCGCCGCCGTGGCGCAGGCGCCCGTCGTCCAGCCGCGCCGCAGCGGCGCGGCTACGGGCTTCTCCGCACGATCCTCGCCGACGCCGAACTCCATGCCGGTTCTATAGCGCGCGGCCATCCGAGCCGGAAGCCGGACGAGGGTCTAGCATGTCCGGGCTCCTGATCGCGGCCCCGAGCTCCGGCTCGGGCAAGACGACCGTCACACTCGGGCTCCTGCGCGCGCTGCGGCGTACCGGCCGTGCGGTCGCCTCGGCCAAGGCGGGGCCGGATTTCATCGACCCGGCCTTCCATGCCGCGGCAAGTGGGGGCGCCTGCGTCAATCTCGACCCCTGGGCGATGCGCCCGGCGCTGCTGCGCGCGCTGGCCGACGAGGCCGCAGCGGGCGCGGATGCGCTCGTCGTCGAGGGCATGATGGGCCTCTTCGACGGCGCCGCCGACGGCACCGGATCGGCGGCAGACGTCGCGGTACAGCTTGGCCCCGGCGTCGTGCTCGTCGTCGACTGCGCCCGCCAGTCGCACTCTGTGGGCGCGCTCGTGCGCGGCTTCCGCGACCACCGGCCGGACGTGCGGCTCGCCGGCCTGATCCTCAACCGGGTCGGCAGCGTCAGGCACGAAGGCCTGTTGCGCGACGCACTGGAGCCGCTCGGCCTTCCCGTGCTGGGTGTCCTGCCGGCGCGCCCCGACCTCGTGCTGCCCTCCCGCCATCTCGGACTCGTGCAGGCCGACGAGCACCCCGAGCTCGAGGTCTTTGTCGAGCGGGCCGCGGACTGGGTCGCAGCGGGTGTCGATCTCGACGCGCTCGCGGCGCTGGCGCGCCCGACAGGACGCCTCGCCCGCGATCAGGTGCCGGGCCTGCCGCCGCTCGGACAGAAGATCGCGGTGGCGCGCGATGCGGCCTTTGCCTTCGCCTACCCGCACCTCCTTGCCGGCTGGCGGCGGGCCGGTGCGGAGATCGCGCCGTTCTCACCGCTCTCCGACGAGGCGCCTGACGGTGCCGCGGATGCAGTGTTCCTGCCCGGCGGCTACCCCGAGCTGCACGCCGGGCGGCTTGCGGGCGCCTCCCGCTTCCGGCAAGGCATGGCAAGCGCACAGGCGCGCGGCGCGGCGATCTACGGCGAATGCGGCGGCTACATGGTGCTGGGCGAAAGACTTGAGGACGCGGACGGAGCGAGCCATGCGATGCTCGGCCTCCTGCCGCTCGAGACCAGCTTCCGGACGCGGCAGCGCCATCTCGGCTACCGCCGCGCGACCGCGCTGGCCGGCGCGCCGTGGAGCGGGCGCCTGACGGCGCACGAGTTCCACTACGCGACGATCCTCTCCGAAGGCGACGCGGATCGCCTGTTCGAGGCGGAGGACGCGCTCGGCACGCCGCTCGGGCTGCTCGGCCTGCGGCGCGGCCGGGTCTGCGGATCCTTCCTCCACCTGATCGACCGGGGCGAGGCATGAGCGCGGCGCGCGAGCATGGCGGCGCCCTCGACTGGGCCGTCGCGACGTTTGGCGGCAGCCGCGGCGACTGGCTGGACCTCTCGACCGGGATCAACCCCACGCCGCCGCCGCTCCCCGCGCTGCCGCATGAGGCCTGGACACGCCTGCCCGAGCGCGCTGGCGAGGAGGCGCTGATCCAGGCGGCGCGGGCCTTCTATGGCTGCCCGCCGACGGCGGGCATCGCCGCCGCGCCGGGCTCGCAGGCGCTGATCTCGCTGCTGCCGCATCTCTTCGCGCCGACCGGTGTCGCCGTCGTCGGGCCGACCTATGGCGGACACGCGTCGGCCTGGCGTTTGGCGGGGCATCGAGTGGTCGAGATCAATACGCCGGCCGCCGCCGACAGTCTCGCCAGCATTCTCGTCGTGACCAATCCGAACAACCCCGATGGCCGCAGCTTCGAGCGCGACGAACTCCTCGCCATCGCCCGTCGCCTCGCCGAACGCGATGGTCTTCTCGTGGTCGACGAGGCCTTCGCCGATGCCGATCCAGGCGAGAGCCTTGCCGAAGAGGCGGGCCGGTCGGGGCTTCTCGTCCTGCGCTCCTTCGGCAAGGTCTTCGGTCTCGCCGGGCTGCGCCTCGGCTTCGCCTTGACGACGCCGTCTCTCGCGCAGGCGCTCGAGACGCGGCTCGGACGATGGGCGATCTCCGGTCCGGCAGTCGCGATGGGTACGGCGCTGATGAGCGACGGAGCCGGGTTCGCGGCTCTGCGCGAGACGATCCTCAACCAGTCGCACCGGCTCTTCGAGACGCTGGCCGACGACGACTGGACAATCGCCGGCCGCACGCCGCTCTTCGCGCTGGTTCGCCACGATGCGGCCGCCACGATCTTCGATGCGCTCTGCCGCCGGCGGATCCTGACGCGGCCCTTCGACCACCGGCCGGACTGGCTGCGGATCGGCAATCCGGCCTCGGCGGCCGAGGCGGAGCGGCTGCGCGACGCGCTTCGGGCGGCGCGTCACGAGATCGAAGCCGAACTCGGGGCGTGAGCGCGCATGTCCTCGCCCTCGTCCTCGGCACCGTCCTCGACCGGCTGATCGGCGATCCGGATTGGCTGTGGCGGCGCGTGCCGCATCCGGTGGTCTGGATGGGCCAGGTCATCGATGCGCTCGACCGCCGGCTGAACCGCCCGGCCTGGAGCGCGCGGCGGCGCCGGCTGCTCGGCATCGTCGCACTCGGCGTCCTGCTGGTCGGCGCGATCGCGGTCGGCCTTCTCCTGCAGGGGCTCTGCGAAAGGCTCGGTCGCACGGGCACCGTGCTGGAGGCGCTCGTCGTCGCGATCTTCCTGGCGCAGAAGAGCCTCGCCGATCATGTCGGACGCGTCGCCTTGGCGCTCGAAGCCGGCGGCCTTCCGGCCGGGCGGCGGGCGGTGGCGCTGATCGTCGGCCGCGACCCGGAACAACTCGACGAGGCCGGAGTGTCGCGCGCGGCGATCGAGAGCCTTGCCGAGAACGCTTCGGACGGTGTGGTCGCGCCCTGGCTCTGGTTCCTGGTGGCCGGGCTCCCCGGGCTCCTCGCCTACAAGGCGGTGAATACGGCGGATTCGATGATCGGCCATCTCAGCGACAGATATCGCCACTTCGGCTGGGCCTCGGCCCGCTTCGACGACCTCCTGAACTGGCCGGCGGCGCGGCTGACGGTGCTCCTCTTCGCGTTCGCCGCGCTCACTCTGGAGGGACGCGGCGTCGCCCGGCGGGCGATCACGGTCGCCGTGCAGGACGGACCGCGGCACCGTTCGCCGAATGCCGGGTGGCCGGAAGCTGCGGTTGCCGCGATCCTCGGCCTCGCGCTCGGCGGTCCGAGGCGCTACGGCGCGCTCGTGGTCGATGCGCCGCTGATCAACCCCGCGGGCCGGCGGGAGGCATCGCCCGCCGACATCCGCGCCGCGCTCGGCCTTCTGTCGCGGCTCGGCACGGTGCTGATCGTCCTCGCGGCACTGGCGCTCGCTCTCAGCCTGCGATGACGAAGCCGAGGAGAAGGGCCACTTCGGCCATCTGCTGGGTGGCGCCGACGCAGTCCCCGGTCTGACCGCCGAGCCGCCGGCGGATCAACGCCCTGAACCAGAGGGTCGCACCGGTCGCGAGAGCGACGCCGAGCACGGCGCCGGCAGGATCGGCCGCCGCGAGCGCGGCGAGGAGGACAAGGCCGGCGCCGACGACGAGCGCGATCCGTCCCTCGCTTTGCGTCGGCTGTCCCAGCCGTGCCGCGACGCCCTCGGCGCGCGCCGGCGGCAGGCTCGACCAGAGCCAGGCCATCGCCCCCCGGCTGCCGGCGGCCGCCGCGAGGTAAAGAGCTGCGGCGGGCTGCGGCGCCCGGGCGCAGAGCGCCGCCAGAAGCGCGATGCGGGCGAGGGTGACGATCAGGAGCGCCAGCACGCCATAGGTGCCAATGCGGCTGTCCTTCATGATCTCGAGCGCCCAATCCTTCGGGTGCTGCCCGCCGAGCCCGTCGGCGACATCCGCCAGCCCGTCCTCGTGCAGCCCGCCGGTCGCCGCGATCATCGCGGCGATGGCGGTGAGGGCGGTGATCTCCGGCGACAGGCCGAGGCGCGATGCCGCGAGCAGGATCGCGGCGGCCGGCAGGGCGGCGATCAGGCCCGCCAGCGGGAAGGCCGGCGCATCCGCTCCCAGCCGATGATCGGCCGGCCAGCGCGCCCGGCCGATCGAAAATCGGGTGAGGAAGGCAAGCGAGCGCAGCAGGGCAGCGAGGGACACGAACATCTCCTGGGCGAACCTTGCTCGCCCGGTTTACAGCCGGGGCGGGCCGGCGTTACAGCCTGCTGATCCGCGACCGGCCATTCTTTGGCAAGACCGCGGTGCTCCGCAATCCTGGAACCGATCCTCGATGTCCACCACCGGCCTGCCCTTCGACGACATCCGCGCGCTGATCCGGACGATGCCGGGGCCGGACGGGGGCGCCATCCACGCCAAGCGCGAGCGCGAGGCGCAGTTGACCAAGCCGGCGGGCGCGCTGGGCCGCCTGGAGGACCTTTCGGAGTGGCTGGCGGCGTGGCAGGGACGGGCGCCGGCCGTCAACCGGCCGGTCGTCGCGATCTTCGCGGGCAATCACGGCGTGGCGGCCAAGGGCGTGTCGGCCTTCCCGCCGGAGGTGACCCACCAGATGGTGGCGAACTTCACCGCCGGCGGCGCGGCGATCAACCAGATCTGCGCCGCCTACGACCTCGGTCTCAAGGTGTTCGACCTCGCGCTCGACCTGCCGACGGGTGACATCACGCGGGAAGCGGCGATGGACGAGCGCGTCTGCGCCGCCACCATGGCGTTCGGGATGGAGGTGCTGGCCGGCGAGCCCGACCTCTTGTGCATCGGCGAGATGGGGATCGGCAACACCACAGTCGCGGCCGCGATCTACGCCGCCTTGTTCGGCGGCAGCGTGCAGGACTGGGTCGGGCCCGGCACCGGCAATGACGGACCGGGCATGCTGCGCAAGACCAACGCGGTCGAGGAGGCGCTGGCGCTCCATGCCGGCCACCTCGACGATCCCTTGGAGGTGCTGCGGCGCCTCGGCGGCCGCGAAATCGCCGCGATGGCGGGCGCGATCCTCGCTGCCCGCATGCAGCGCGTGCCGGTGATCGTCGACGGCTATGTCGCGACGGCGGCAGCCGCCGTGCTCTGGGCCATGGACCGGGCGGCGCTCGACCATTGCCTGTTCGGTCACGTCTCGGCCGAGCCCGCCCACATCAAGGCGCTGCGTCACATGGACAAGGTGCCGCTGCTGGCGCTCGGCATGCGGCTGGGCGAAGGCACCGGGGCGGCGCTCGCCGCCGGCATTGTCAAAGCCGCGGCACACTGTCACACGGGGATGGCGACCTTCGGTGAAGCCGGCGTGACCGACAAGGCCTGATCGGCGGGCGTAAGCGCTCCACGGCAATTGCTGCAGCCGACGCGCAATGCCCCGGCTGACCGTGCTCTAGCTGATTCGAACCCCTGAAGATGCCGGCGGCAAAGAATCAAGCCCCGTTGCCGCCAGCTTCAAGGAAAATTTATACGCCGTGGTGTCTGTATCGGGTCCTGCCTTTCTGGGGATCCCGTTCGATGCGCCTCACCATTACGCGTAAACTGTCGCTGATGATCGTCGTCGCCGCACTGCTGAGTGTCGCGGCGCTCTCTCTGCAGCTCTATTCGCTCAACCAGACGATCTGGAAGGATCGCAAGGCGCTCATCGTCAGTCAGGTGCAGACGGCGATCTCGATCCTCGACGGCTTCCAGAAGCGGGTCGAAGCCGGCGAGATGTCGCTCGAGGAAGCGCAGGCCCGGGCCAAAGACGCGACGCGCGCGATCCGCTACGGCGAGAACGACTACGTCTTCATGATGAGCGGCGATGGCACCCGCGTCATGCATCCCGATCCCAAGCTGCAGGGGACGAACTCGTTCGAGTCGAAGGACTCGACCGGCCTCTACTACAATCGGGACATGGTCGAGAACGCGCACAAGGGCGGTGGCTTCACCACCTACTACCGCGCGCGCCTGAAGGGCTCGGACTCGGAATCGCCCAAGCTCTCCTACGCCCAGTTGTTCCAGCCGTGGGACTGGACGGTCGGCGGCGGTCTCTATGTCGACGACCTGCAGGACCAGTTCATGGGCGAGGTCTACAAGACGCTCGGTTGGCTCGGCCTTCTGCTCGTGGCGCTCGCCGCCTGCGCGCTGCCGATCTCCCGGTCGATCACCCGGCCCCTGCACGCCATGACCGCGTCCATGCGGCGCCTGTCGGGCGGCGACGTCGCGGCCGAAATTCCCGGCATCGGTCGGCGCGACGAGATCGGCGAGATCGCGTCCGCGCTCGAAACGTTCAAGGAGGCTGCGGTCGAACGCAACCGCCTCGAAGCCGAGGCGAACGACCTGCGCGCCCGCCAGCAGGCCGAACGCGAGCGGCAGATGGCGGCCGAGCAGGCCAAGGCCGAGGAGCTGAAGGGGTTCGTACACGACATCGAGGCCGGCTTCGAGCGGCTGGCGGAGGGTGACCTGACGGTGCGCATGGAGCGGCCGGTGGCCGAAGAGT
>NZ_JANIFJ010000013.1 GCF_024519155.1 Mangrovibrevibacter kandeliae
GATGAACATTGGCGAATGAGAATGATCAAGTCGATCGGGCGATTAGTACCGGTCAGCTTCATGCATTGCTGCACGTCCACCCCCGGCCTATCGACGTGGTGGTCTTCCACGGCCCTGATAGGGAGCACTCGTTTCGAGGTGGGTTTCCCGCTTAGATGCCTTCAGCGGTTATCCCGACCGTACATAGCTACCCTGCACTGCGGCTGGCGCCACAACAGGTCCACCAGAGGTACGTCCATCCCGGTCCTCTCGTACTAGGGACAGATCCTCTCAATACTCCAACACCCACGGCAGATAGGGACCGAACTGTCTCACGACGTTCTGAACCCAACTCACGTACCGCTTTAAATGGCGAACAGCCATACCCTTGGGACCTGCTCCAGCCCCAGGATGCGATGAGTCGACATCGAGGTGCCAAACAACCCCGTCGATATGGACTCTTGGGGGTCATCAGCCTGTTATCCCCGGCGTACCTTTTATCCGTTGAGCGATGGCCCTTCCACGCGGGACCACCGGATCACTATGACCGACTTTCGTCTCTGCTCGACTTGTCTGTCTCGCAGTCAGGCGGGCTTATGCCATTGCACTCGACGACCGATTTCCGACCGGTCTGAGCCCACCATCGCGCGCCTCCGTTACTCTTTGGGAGGCGACCGCCCCAGTCAAACTACCCACCATACACTGTCCCGGATCCGGATGACGGACCGCGGTTAGACATCCATGACGATAAGGGTGGTATTTCAAGGGTGGCTCCACGCAAGCTGGCGCCTGCGCTTCAAAGCCTACCACCTATCCTACACATGCCGACACGAATGCCAGTGTAAAGCTATAGTAAAGGTGCACGGGGTCTTTCCGTCTGACCGCAGGAACCCCGCATCTTCACGGGGAATTCAATTTCACTGAGTCTCTGCTGGAGACAGCGGGGAAGTCGTTACGCCATTCGTGCAGGTCGGAACTTACCCGACAAGGAATTTCGCTACCTTAGGACCGTTATAGTTACGGCCGCCGTTTACTGGGGCTTCGATTCAAAGCTTGCACCTCTCCTCTTAACCTTCCAGCACCGGGCAGGCGTCAGACCCTATACGTCGTCTTATCGACTTCGCAGAGCCCTGTGTTTTTGGTAAACAGTCGCTACCCCCTGGTCTGTGCCACCCCATACTGGTTGCCCAATACGGGGTCACGCTTCTTCCGAAGTTACGCGTGCAATTTGCCGAGTTCCTTCAGCAGAGTTCTCTCAAGCGCCTCGGTATGCTCTACCAGTCCACCTGTGTCGGTTTCGGGTACGGTCTATACGGTGGGGCTGTTTCCCGGGACCACTTCGCCGCATCCCCAATCCGATAAGGGCATACGACACACGCGATCCGTCACTCTCCACCAGGCCCACGATTATTAACGTGGTTCCCATCGCCTACGCCTTTCGGCCTCGGCTTAGGGGCCGGCTCACCCTGCTCAGATTAACTTTAAGCAGGAACCCTTGGACTTTCGGCGAGGGAGTCTCTCACTCCCTTTATCGTTACTCATGTCAGCATTCGCACTTCCCATACCTCCACGGCTCCTCACGGATGCCGCTTCATCAGCCTAGGGAACGCTCCGCTACCACCAACCGACAAGTCGGTTGATCCACAGCTTCGGTGCATGGCTTCAGCCCCGGTACATTTTCGGCGCAAAGACCCTTGTTTAGACCAGTGAGCTGTTACGCTTTCTTTAAATGATGGCTGCTTCTAAGCCAACATCCTGGTTGTTTTGGGGTCTTCACATCCTTTCCCACTTAGCCATGACTTGGGGACCTTAGCTGGTGGTCAGGGTTGTTTCCCTCTTCACGACGGACGTTAGCACCCGCCGTGTGTCTGCCGGACAGCACTCGTGCGTATTCGAAGTTTGGTTAGGTTTGGTAATCCGGTGAGGACCCCTAGCCCATCCAGTGCTCTACCCCGCACGGTGTTCATCCGACGCTCTACCTAAATAGATTTCGCGGAGAACCAGCTATTTCCGAGTTTGATTGGCCTTTCACCCCTAGCCACAAGTCATCCCAATCTATTGCAACAGATGCGGGTTCGGCCCTTCAGTGCGTGTTACCGCACCTTCAGCCTGCTCATGGCTAGATCACTCGGTTTCGGGTCTAATCCGACGAACTGAACGCCCTGTTCAGACTCGCTTTCGCTGCGCCTCCACCTATCGGCTTAAGCTCGCTCGCCAGACTAAGTCGCTGACCCATTATACAAAAGGTACGTGGTCACCATCGCAGGCTCCCACTGTTTGTAGGCATTCGGTTTCAGGTTCTCTTTCACTCCCCTTGTCGGGGTGCTTTTCACCTTTCCCTCACGGTACTGGTTCGCTATCGGTCATGCACGAGTACTTAGGCTTGGAAGGTGGTCCTCCCAATTTCAGACAGGATTTCACGTGTCCCGCCTTACTCGAGGACCTAAAAGAACCTTACGTCTACGGGGCTGTCACCCAATCTCGCCAGGCTTTCCAACCTGTTCGACTTTGTTCTCTTAGGCCACTGGCCTGGTCCGCGTTCGCTCGCCACTACTAACGGAGTCTCGGTTGATGTCCTTTCCTGCGGGTACTTAGATGTTTCAGTTCCCCGCGTTCGCTTCTGTCACCCTATTTTATTCAGGTGCAGATACCTTCATGTGATCTCTAGAAACCAGAAGGGTTTCTAGCCGCTCACGCCGGCCTGCCATCGGGCAGTCCGTCTGCGCGAGGCGCGCCGCAACAGCGGCGGGCCGCAATTCGCGGCCTTGCTGCCGCAAGCCCCTCAGGACCGTGCGCGCAAGGCTCAAATCGCCAAACCATTCTGATTTTCTAGAGATCGAAGGTGGGTTGCCCCATTCGGAGATCGCCGGATCAAAGCTCATTCGCAGCTCCCCGACGCTTATCGCAGCGTATCACGTCCTTCATCGCCTGTGCATGCCAAGGCATCCACCAAATGCCCTTAAGACACTTGATCATTCTCATCGCCAATGCCCATCATTTTCCGTCTGCTCACGCCAGCGATCCTGTCGGGGATCGCTGTCTGCGCAGGGCGCGGTCCATCAGGACCGCTCGGAAGAGAGAAGACGAACATCGAGCGTCTCATTCTTCAAAGGACACCGCCTCACCTCCCCCGGGCGTGCAACCCGCGGAAAGCTCCTGCAGCGATGTCCATAAAGACCAGCTTCTCGAGACGGATCCGGGCAATGGGCGGTCAGGCGCCATCGACCATCTGGACGGGATCGATACCCGGAGACGGGCGATGAACCCTTCCCCGCGATCCCTTCCGGCAGACCACCCGCTTGCGCCGGCGATCTCCAGGATCCGTCTTCTCTTCACAATGACAACAACAAGCGATCCCGGCACTCGGCCCGGACCGCAAACACGATCTTCTTCGACTTGGATGATGGTGGAGCCTGCCGACGTCCGGCGCATCGCGCGAGCGCGCTCGCGCCCTCTCGGCTCGGATCGACAGGCGATCCGCCGGCTGACGCCGACCGCCTCGAACCCCCCCTGCTTGCAAAGCCGGACTTCGAAGGTGGTGGAGCCTGTCGGGATCGAACCGACGACCCTCTGCTTGCAAAGCAGATGCTCTCCCAGCTGAGCTAAGGCCCCGTCAGCGTCACCGCTAGCAGCAGCGCTGCGCGACGTAAACCGGGATCGAACCGACGTCCGGCGCATCGCGCCAGCGCGC
This sequence comes from Mangrovibrevibacter kandeliae, assembly GCF_024519155.1. Lineage (GTDB taxonomy): Bacteria > Pseudomonadota > Alphaproteobacteria > Rhizobiales > Rhizobiaceae > Mangrovibrevibacter > Mangrovibrevibacter kandeliae. The sequence goes on from NZ_JANIFJ010000013.1 coordinate 3,671, forward strand.
TCGCGCCTTCTCGGCTCGGATCGACAGGCGATCCGTCGGCTGACGCCGACCGCCTCGAAGCCCCCTGCTTGCAAAGCAGATGCTCTCCCAGCTGAGC
>NZ_JANIFJ010000015.1 GCF_024519155.1 Mangrovibrevibacter kandeliae
GATCGAGCGAAGCCGCCCGCAGCTCTGCGCTGCCGGCCGAGAGTGTCGTGCCGGTCAGGGCACCGCCCGCCGTCAGCGTCGCCTCGCCCGTCGCGGTCAGCCTGTCGAAGCCGAGCGCACCGCCGGCCCCGGCCGTCAGCGAAGCCGCCTGCGCCGTGCCGAAGCCGAGGTCGCCACCGGCATCTGCCGCGAGCGTGCCCGCCGTCACCGTCCTGGTCGTCAGGCTCGAGCCGGCCGACAGCCGCGCGTCGGCGGCCGCCGTCAGGTCGTCCACCGACAGCGCCGTCTTCGCCGAGACCGTCGCGCCCGTCGCACTCGTCAGCGTCCCGCCGGTCACCTGGCCGCCAGTGGACGCCACCGCGATGCCGCCGGTGCCCGTCGTCGCCAGCTGCGTGAAGCCGAGGTCGCCGACCGACGTCCAGTCCTGGTCGCCCGACGTCGTCACCGTGCCAAGCGTCAGGCCCGCGCCCGACGACGCCGTCACCGACGCCGCCGCCAGCGTGTCGAAGCGCCCGTCGCCGCTCGACGTCGCCGCCAGAACGCCATCGACCGTGCCACTCGTCACCGTCAGCGCACCCGCCGAGGTCAGATCCGCACGGCCCGCCGTCAGGCTGGCGAAGCGGGTATCGCCGGCCGTCGAGGCCGCCGTCAGCGCCTCGGTCACCGTCGCCGTGCCGAGATCGAGCGAAGCCGCCCGCAGCGTCGCGCTGCCGGCCGAGAGCGTCGTGCCCGTCAGGGCACCGCCCGCCGTCAGCGTCGCCTCGCCCGTCGCGGTCAGCCTGTCAAAGCCGAGCGCACCGCCGGCATCGGCCGTCAGTACCGCCGCCTGCGCCGTGCCGAAGCCGAGGTCACCCCCCGCATCGGCCGTCAGCGTGCCCGCCGTCACCGTCTTGGTCTTGAGGCTTGAGCCGGCCGACAGCCGCGCGTCGGCGGCCGCCGTCAGGTCGTCCACCGACAGCGCCGTCTTCGCCGAGACCGTCGCGCCCGTCGCACTCGTCAACATCCCGCCGGTCACTTGGCCGCCAGTGGACGCCACCGTAATGCCGCCCGCGCCGGTGGTCTCAAGCTTTCCAAACCCGAGGTCGCCGGCCGACGTCCAGTCCTGGTCGCCGGAGGTCGTGACCGTGCCGAGCGTCAGGCCCGCACCCGACGCCGCCGTCACCGACCCCGCCGCCAGCGTGTCGAAGCGCCCGTCCCGGCCGAAGTCGCCGTCAGAACGCCATCGACAGTGCCGCTCGTCACCGTCAGCTTGCCCGCCGCGGTCAGGCCCGCGCTGCCCGCCTTCAAGCTGGCGAAGCGGGCGTCGCCGACCGTCGAGGTCGCCGTCAGTGCCTGCGTCACCGTCGCCGTGCCAAGATCGAGCGAAGCCGCCCGCAGCTCTGCGCTGCCGGCCGAGAGTGTCGTGCCGGTCAGGGCACCGCCCGCCGTCAGCGTCGCCTCGCCCGTCGCGGTCAGCCTGTCGAAGCCGAGCGCACCGCCGGC
>NZ_JANIFJ010000002.1 GCF_024519155.1 Mangrovibrevibacter kandeliae
GATCGAGCGAAGCCGCCCGCAGCTCTGCGCTGCCGGCCGAGAGTGTCGTGCCGGTCAGGGCACCGCCCGCCGTCAGCGTCGCCTCGCCCGTCGCGGTCAGCCTGTCGAAGCCGAGCGCACCGCCGGCATCGGCCGTCAGCGAAGCCGCCTGCACCGTGCCGAAGCCGAGGTCGCCCCCGGCATCGGCCTCGAGCGTGCCCGCCGTCACCGTCCTGGTCGTCAGGTTCGAGCCGGCCGACAGCCGCGCGTCGGCGGCCGCCGTCAGGTCGTCCACCGACAGCGCCGTCTTCGCCGAGACCGTCGCGCCCGTCGCACTCGTCAGCGTCCCGCCGGTCACCCGGCCGCCGCTGGATGCCACCACGATGCCGCCCGCGCCGGTGGTCTCAAGCTTTCCAAACCCGAGGTCGCCGGCCGACGTCCAGTCCTGGTCGCCCGACGTCGTCACCGAGCCGAGCGTCAGGCCCGCGCCCGAGGTGGCCGTCACCGACCCCGCCGCCAGCGTGTCGAAACCAAGCGCACCGCCCGCCGACAGCCGCAGATCGCCGCTCGCCGCAAGATTGGCCACCCACAGCGCCGTCTTCGCCGAGACCGTCGCGCCCGTCGCACTCGTCAGCGTCCCGCCGCTCACCTGGCCGCCGCTGGACGCCACCGCGATGCCGCCCGTCCCCGTCGTCGCCAGCTGCGTGAAGCCGAGATCGCCGACCGCCTGCCAGTCCTGGTCGCCTGTCGTCGTCACCCTCCCCAGCGTCAGGCCAGCGCCCGACGCCGCCGTCACCGACGCCGCCGTCAGCGCGTCGAAGCCGAGAGCACCGCCCGAACGTAGCGTCAGCGTCGTCCCGGCGAGCGTGACGAAGCGCGCATCCCTCGCAGCGTCCACCTCCACCGGGCCGCCGCTGCTGGTCAGCGTACCGATGATCACCGCACCGCCGCCTTCGACGTCGATCTTCTGCGCCGCGGTCAGGGTCGCGAGCTGCAGCCCCTGCTCGGCGGTGAGCGTGACACCACCCTCGCGACTGACGATGCTGCCGCCCAGCACTGCGCCTCGCGCGGTCAACCGCACGGTCCCGCCGGCCTCGACGGCCAGACGCGAGGACGCCACCGCCAGTCCATCGATGGCGCCGCCGGCGCTGAGCAGAATGCCGTCGGCAAGGCGTGCCGTGAGGAGGCCGCCAGCGATCGAGCCACCCGCAAACAGCCGGATCTGCGCCGCGTCGATCGTGCCGAGCGCCATCGAGCCCGCCGTGGTGATCGACGTCGTGCCGGACGAGACGATGCTGGAGCCGGTCCCGCCGCCGAGGCTGCCGGCCGCGAGGGTCGCATCGCCGGCCGAGGCGGTCAGCGCAGCGCCGGCTTGCAGCTCGAGCGAGCCCCGGATGTCGATGCCGACGCTCTCGCCGGTCACGGGTCCTGCGACCACGAGGCGGACGGGCGTTCCCGCCGCGATCGCCACCGTCTTCGCCGTGACGCTGCCGATCACCAGCGACTGACCGCTGCCGACGCCGAGCCGGACCGCACCACCGGCCGTCGCCTGCAGCGTGCCCTCCAGCGCGGTTCCGACGGCGAGGCGCATCGATGCCGTGCCGATCGAGCCGCCGGCGGTCAGCCGCACCGCGCGGCCGAGCACCGCGACGGCGTCCGGATCGAGATTGTCGGAGAAGATCGAGCCGCTCGCCGTCAACGCCGCCGTGCCGCTGCGCGAGTAGACGGTCTGGACCAGAAGGTCCACCGGCTGAGCGGAATTGGCGATCGCCGCGACGTTGATCGAGCCGGAGGCGCGGGCGGTGAGGCTGACCGCCCCGCCCGGCGAGGACAGCCGTATCGCGGCCGCCTCGGTGCCGATCGCGCCGTTGGCGGCTTCGAGCACGTAGCTCGCCGCGCTCGCGGGCGCCGCACCGGCGCCCTGCGTGATCGAGTCGCGCGCCTTCAGCCGCAACTCGCCGGCGACGTCGATGCTGCCGAGATCAAGGCTGCCGCTCGAATTGACATAGGCAAACCCGCTGCCGCCGCCGGTGCCGGAGACGCCGAGATTCAGCGTGCCGCTGCCGGTGTTCACCGGCCGCACCGACTGGATGCGGATCGTCCCGTCGGCAAAGGACAGGAAGTCCGAGCGCTCGGCGGTCAGAAGCGCGATCTTCTGCGCGTCGCTGTAGCTCGAAGGCGCCGCGCCGACGTCGATCGTCACGATGCCGGTCTTCTCGCCGAGGCTGACGCCGGCCTCGAGCGACACGGTCCGGCCGCTGACGTTCGCCGCCTTCAGGACGACGTTGGTCCCGGTCACGGCCCTCAGTGCGCCGGCCGAAAGCGACAGCGCGAGTTCGCGCTCCGTCCAGGCGCCGCCGGCCGAGAGCTTCGCGACCTCGGCACTGCTCGCGACATAGGTGCCGCCGGAGAATTGCCCGCTGTAGGCGGAGAGTTCGGCATGGAGCGCGAAATAACGGCTGGTGAGGTCGGCCTCGCCGCTCGCCAGCTGCGCCGCGATCTGCGCATCGGACGCACCCGGATGAGCCGCGCGGTAGGAGACGGCAAAGGCGGCCTTGTAGGCGTCCGAATAGTGATAGGCGAAGTTGGCGTCGAAGACGGCGTTCGCCGCGCCGGCGATCGCGTCGAAGCTCTGCTTCTTCTGGGCAGCGCCCGCCTGGAAGCTGTCGATGTTGGCGGACAGGCGCGCGTCGTTCGCGGCCGTGCCGGAGACGAGGCCGAGCGCGTTCCAGAAGTCGAGAAGCTCGCCGTAGGTGCGGGTGTCGATCGTCTCGACCGGGTTGTTGTCGTAGATCGCGCCGGCGGTGACGAGCTTGACGTCGCCGCCCGCCGACACCGCGTGGTCGAGCAGGATCGTGCCGTCGGCATTGCCGCTCCAGCCCTGGGAGCGGATCCCGATGTCGCCGGCCGCGTCGACGGCGAGGCCCGCCTTGCTGCTGGCGGTGATGCCGGTGTTGGCATCCTTCGCGCCGGTGCCCAGCCGCACGTTGAGAAGCGCGCTGGTGCTGCCGACCGAGCCCGACTGCGACACCAGCTCGACGCGCGGACCCTGGATGTAGGACGAGCCGTTCGCCGCGGTGATGCTGCCGGAGGCGGTGATCGAGACCTTGGCCTCGTCGCCGCCAAGTCCGGCCGCGACCGTGCCGATCGCCAGCGCGCCCTTGGACTCGAGCGTCACGCCGCCCTGCGCACTCGCGCTCAGCGTGCCCGTCGCCTTGACCGTCACGGCGTTCACCGCCGAGCCGATCGATCCCGTGGTTGCCGTCAGCCCGACGTCGCGCGCCGCGATGCTGCCGGTGGAGGTTCCGACGATGTCGGTCCCCCGCACGGTGACGCTGCCGCTGGCGTTGCTCAATGCCCCGGTGAGCGACACCTGGCTCTTCGATGCCACGTCGATCGTGCCGGTGTCGCTGCCGATGAACTTGATGCCGATCGCATAGTCCGCCTTCTGCGAGACGGTGGTGATCGTCTTGTTCGTGATGACGTTGTCGGCGGTGTAGCCGTACTGCCAGAGAATGCAGGCCGTGTACCAGATGCAGTAGCTCCACTGGTCGTGGACGGTCTGGTAGTTCTTGTTGTTGTTGGCGTCGGTCTTGATCGTGCTCGACGTCGTGTACGACGCGGTACCGGTTCGGCCGGCATCGACGACGAGCCGCGTCGCGTCCGTCATCCGATAGCTGTTCAGGATCTCGGTCACCTGCCGCGTCAGCGTCACGTTCTGGCCGATCGACAGCACCGGGGCGTCGAAGAAGCGGGTGCCCTCGTAGGAGGTCGAGGTCTTGGTCGATGAGTCGAGGCCGCTGAGCGTCTCGTATCGCAGGCCCGTCTGCGGGTTGTAGGTCGAGCCGCGCGACGAGCCGTAGGACGTGCTGCCGGTGTTCCAGGCGGTGAAGCTGTTGCCCGAGAAGGTGCCGGCGACGAACGCGCCGTTCTTGTCGATGGCGCCGGTCGCGGCCGACTTGATCACCTGGTACTGGCCGTTGACGACGTCGCGGGTGTAGGTCGTCTTGACCGCCGCCACCGGATAGGCGGCATTGGCGTCGACGATGCGCTGCACGTCGGTGATGTCGATGACGCCGCGCACGCCGCGGCCCGTGCCGGACGCGTCCGTGCCGGTGCTGATATTGCCGAGATCGAGCGCCTTCGAGGAGTTGTTGGTGATCTGGACCTGGCCGTAGCCGTCCAGCACGCGCAGCTCGCCTGCATTGGCCGAGGTGTTGAACACCTGGCCGTAGATCTGGATGTAGCCGCCCTGAATGACCGTCGGCTGGACCTTCAGGGTCTGGGTGGCGACGTCGTAGTCGACGCCGATCGCCTGCCGGATGTCCCTGCCGCCCTGGCTTTCGATGGCGACCTGATAGGTGCCGGTCAGGTTGGTGAAGCTGGTGCCGAGCGCCGCGCTGACGACCTCGAAGCGGCCGGCCGTGCCGAGCGCCGCGTTGGCCGAGCGATACCGCACCGACGGGTTGATCTGGACGATGCTGCCGTCGGTGCGGCCGACCGCTGCCCCCGGCACGCCGTAGCCGATGTCGCCGCCGTTCACGACGACCCAGAAATTGTCGTCGATCTGCGCCCAGCGCGCGTCCATGCCGCTCTGCACGACGCCGTTGATGTTGAGATAGCGCGCGGCCAGCGTCACCGAGCCGTTGGCGATGATGCCGAGGCCGGCACCGACGCCGGAGGCCGGGTCGCCGGCGACGTGGTCGAAGCCGTAGACGTAGCTCTGCACGAAGTCGCCGCGCTGCGCGGTGATCGCCACCGAGCCCGCCTCGATGGTGCCGTTCGAATAGACGTTGCCCACCCTGGAGGTGATGCCGACCGAGCCGGCGACATTGCTGATCTTGGCGCCGGACGCGACGGTGAGATCGGGCGCGAAATAGTCCTGCGTCTTGAAGAAGTACGGGTTGGCCGCCGCCTTGCCCGCATCGAAGGTCACACCCGCCGGCAGGGGGATCGGGTTGCCGTAGCTGTCCTTCGGGTTGTTGAACTGCGGGTTGATGCTCGGGTCGTAGTAGGCGAGGCTGTCCGGATCGTATTCGGAGGAGATGACGATCGCGGGCTTGGCACTCTGCGTCGCCGCGACCTCGACCTTCTGGAAGGCCGCGCCCGTGCCGCTGCTGTTCAGCCGGTTGATGTCGGCATTGCTCTGCACCAGCACGCCGTTCAGCCGGATGTGACCGCCCATGTTCGGGTCGATCGTCAGATTGCCGACAGTCAGATTGTTGGCGGTCCGGTTGGTGATGGTGATCGAGGCGTCGCCCGGCGCATCCAGCGTGCCGGTGCCGGTGAGCCGGTCGGCCACGACCCGGATGCCGCCGGTGCGCGCCAGAACGTTGCCGACGGCGATCGCGTTGTTCTGGGGCGAGTTGAGATTGGTCTGCGGCAGCGTGTCCAGGATCGAGCCGATCTTCTGGAACGCGTCGGCCGCGGATTTCACCTTGTCGATGTCGGCACGCGCGCCCTGCAGGCTGATCGACAGCGACGCCGTGCTGATCTGGTTGAGGATGCCGTTCTGGATATTGCTCCAAGGGCCCTGGATCGGCAGGCTGGAGCTGGTGGTGCCATCGGGGTTGCGAGTCGGTGGGTTGAAGCTCGCGAGGAAATTCGTGAGGTCGCTGAGAGCGCCCTGGTTGCCCGCGGTCGGACCGAAGTTGCTGACGATCGTCTGGATCCGGCCGCGCAGAACGTCCAGCGGCTCCAACGCCGCCGTGAAGTAATCCGTGACCCCCTTGGCGTTGACCTTCTGCTTATCGAGCAGGCCCTGCAGCGTGGTGTAGGTGCCTTCGGCCTGGGCGAGCAGACCGGCGATGTCCGACGGGCTTGAGCCGGACTCAAGGGCCGCAGCGAGCTGCTTGATCTGCTGGTTCAGGAGTTGGCTCGGCGCGACGCTCTGCGCCTTGATGTCGAGCACCTTCTGGATCAGCGCCGTGATCGCGATCGAGTCCGTACGTGCGAAGAGGACCTGCGGGCTGTAGGTCAGGTCATCGTAGGAGAGGAGATAGGCGTCGCGGTCGAAGCCTTCGCCCGAGGGCACGACGGCCAAAACGGCGTCCTTCAGGTTCTCGAACAGCGTCGCGTATTCGTCCTGCAACCAGGACGCGTTGGTCGACGCAAAGCTCTGCGGCGTCCAGTCGTTGCCGTAACCGCTCGGCTTCGGCCAGGGATCGAGGACCGCGGCTTGGCCGGCCTCGTCCGCCAGCGCCTTGATCTGGTCGAGCAGCGCCGCGCGGTTCTGCAGCGCCAGCTCGTAGTCGCTGAGCGTGCCGACAGGGCCGCCGGTGCCGTCGGCGGAATAGCCGAGCGCGATCAGCTTCTGCTCGAGGAAGTCGATTTCCGCCTGGAAGGCCCCGCGCGCCACCGGGTCGGTGCCGTAGTCCGCCATCATGCGCCGCAACTCGACGATGCGGTCGAGGATGTTGCTGCCGATGCGCCCGCCCGCCTTCAGCGTCGCGCCGATGTCGCCGTCGAAGGCGATGCAGGCGGTGGTCGAGACATTGCAGTCGGCCGTGCTCTGCATGGCATAGGAGATCACCAGCGAGCGGGCCCGCTGCGTGCCGGTCAGTACCGTGCCGTCGACCCGCACCTCGCCATCGCCGGTGACGGAGGCGCTGCCGCCGCGATGGTCGAAGGTGACCTTGCCGCCGCCGAACAGCTCCGACACGCCGCTGGCAAGCTCGCCCAGCGCCTCGAGGTAGATGTCCTTGCCGACGCCGACGGCGCTCGTGGTGATCGTGCCGCGCGTCGCGCGCAGGTCGATGTCGCCCGCCGTCCCCAGCCAGGAGCCGGCGGCGAGGTTGACGAGAGCGGCGTTCGAAACGGTGAGCTGCGGGTTCGGCGTGACGGTGATCGGCAGGGCGACGTTGTTGAAGAGATCGACCCGCGCGTCGGCGTTGATGACGCCGGACTGGCCAGCAAGACCCGCGCCGGCATTCAGCGCGACGTTGCCGGTGGCGAGGTCGTCGCGGCTGTTGGCGGCAAGCCGCGCACCGCCGCCGAGAAGGACGGTGTTGGCGGCCCTGTAGGTGCCGTCGGCATTGCCCGAGGCGGCGCCCGCCAGGCCGTAGGTCACCGCCGCGGCCCGCAGCATGATGTCGGCCTGATCCCATGCGGCGATCGCGACGTTGCCGTTCGACACCATCAGCGTGCTGTTCGTGCCGAACTCGACAGCCGCCTTCACGCTGCTCGCGTCGAACTTCGTCGTCGCGTTGGCCACCGCGATGAGGCCGCCCGAATCGAGCCGGGTCTTCTCGTGCGCGATGATCTCGTTGTAGGCCTCGATCCGCGCGCCGTCGCGGTCGCTGCCGGCGGACGTCAGCAGCACGCTTGCGCCGTCGCCGAGGCGCGCCGCGGTGTCGTGCGTGACGGTGAGGCTGGCGACACCGGCCGGAGCGTCGATCGCGCCGCCGGAGCCGGAGGTGACGTCCGCGGTGACGAGGTCCGGGTTGGCCGTGCGCGTGCCGCCGTTGCGCAGCGAGAAGCTCGCCTCGCCGGCGAAGAGCTTCTGCGTCGTGTTCAGCGCGGCCATGTCGAGATCGTGCGCCGCGACCTTGGCGCCGGCACCGATCAGCGCCTGCACGGTGGAGTTGACGCTGTGGCTGGCCGACGCGCCGCTGCCGCCGACCACCGAGGCGTTGACGCTGGTGACCGTGCCGGCGACCGACTGCAGATGCTCGGCATGGAGCGAGAGCGCGCCGGTGAGCGCGATGTCGCTGCCACTGCCGAGCTTGGCGGTGGTGCGCGAGGTGCCGCTCGTCTGGACCGAGGAGGCGAGGCCGGAAATCAGGCCGCCCGATCCGGCGGCGGAGGTGACGGCATTGCCGTCGTCGCCCTTGGCGAGAACCGTCAGGTTCTTGCTGCCCACGGCTGCGCCGTCGCCGAGGATCGCCTCGTAGACCGTGTCGGAGTTGGCGGTCGCAACGTTGACGCCGACCGCCAGCAGCCCGCCGACCGATACGCCGACCGCGTCGGCCACCTGCCGGGTCGTGCCGCTCGCCTGGAGCCGGACCGTGTTGCCGCTGGCCGCGATCACCGCGCCATTGCCGACGGTGGCGTGCACCGCCGAGGTGGTCAGCGCCGTCGCGGCGGTGGCCTGGATGCCGACATAGAAGCCGCCCGAGCCGGTGATCGCCTGGGCGTAGTTGCTGCGCGCGCCGCTGAGGAGGGTCGATGCCAGGACGTCGACGGCGCCCGCCGAGGTGATGCGGGCATTGTCGCCGATGGAGGCCGTGACGTCCGTCTTGCTGCGGGCATCGGCGACGGAGGCGCCGACGCTGCCGCCGCCGCTGACGGCGACACCGACGGCGATGGCGCTGGTCTTCGGCGTCGCGCTGGCGTCGAGCTTGACCCCGTCGCTGCCGACGTCGGTCAGCACCGAGGCGTTGCCGATGCGCGCCGCGACGACCGACTGGTCGTAGGCATTGGCACCGGTCGCGGTGCCGGCGAAGGCGAACCAGCCGCCGGCGAGGCCGCCGGACACCGCCGACATCGCGCCGGAGCTGGCCGCCGTCAGCGCCACGGCGGTGAGCGAAGAAGGGGTTGCGCCGGATGCCGGCGTCTTGGCGCGGATCACTGTGCCCGTGGCGGTCTGCGCGGTGACGCTCGAGGTCTTGTTGGCGCTCGCCATCGCGGCGCCGATGGCGACGGTTCCGGCGACCGAGGCGCCGCCGGCGCTCACGGTGCTGTCGAGCGTGTCGCGGGCGGTCACCTGGACGCCGCCGTTCTTCAGGGTCAGGGTGCCGCCGACGGTCGCGGTGGTCTTGGTGTCGATCAGGCCGAACGCCAAAGCGCCGCCGAACGCGCCGCCGACCGAGCCCGCGCCGCCGACGGCCGTCATGAACACGGCCGCCTTGTCGGCCGAACGGGCCTCGGTCGTGGCCGTGACGGCGAGGCTGTCGACGGTGAGGCTGCCCGACGCCTCGGCCGTGACGGCCTGGGCGATGGTGGTGAAGCCGAGCGCGCCGCCGACCGCGACGCCCGCCGCCGCGCTGGCGCCGACCGCGTAGTTCTCGGTGCCGATCTTGCTGTCGGCGGTCACCGTGACGGCGCCGGCGTCGAGCGTCGCGCCGGCGATCCTGGCGACGATGCTGTCCTGGCGCTGGGTCGCGAAGGCCGTCGCGACCGCATCCTTCGGCTGGTAGGCGGCCGTATCGGCCATGCCGGGCATCTCGGCCACGCCGTCACCCAGCGGGCCCTTGTGATGCGCGTCGCCCTTCGCCTCGGTCGGCGACAGCGACCGGTTGGCCTCGCCATTGGCCGCGTTCAGCGTGTCCTGCACGCTGCCGGCGATCTCCGACGGCAGATCGGCGCCGAGGACGAGGACGTTCAGCGAGGCTGCGATGCTGGTCGACGAGCCGATGCCCGCCGTCGCGGCGGTGGCCGTGACGTGGCGATCGGCGGTGGCTGCGACCCTCGCCGCGCCGTTCACCTTGAGGCTGCCGTTGAGGACCTCGGCCGCCACCAGCGACTTGACGAGGACGATGTTGGCCGCGGCGCCGATGCCGGTCTCGGCCGCGTTGAAGGCGCCGGTCGCCACGTTCAGCTCGAGCGTGTTGTCCGCCGTGACGGTGAGGCTGCCGGTCGTCGAATTGGTCAGGTTGGCGACGCGCGCGGTGGTGTCGCTCATCACCACGCTGAAGTTCAGCATGCCAGTGAGGGCGAGCCCGGCGGCCGACCCGCCCATCGCGGCGTCCAGCTCGAAGTCGTGCGAATCCGCCGCGACCCTCGTCTCGCCGGCGACCGTGATGGCGGTTGAATGGGCGGCATCGCCGAGGAGCGCCTCGATGGTCGAGCGGTTGACCGTGAGGTTCAGCGCGCCAGCCGCCGCCGCGCCACCGATTGCAAGGTTGCCCGATGCCGTGGCCGTGCTGGTGGTGCCGTCGGCGGTGACCGACAGGGCGCTCGCCCGCGTGCTGCCGCCCAGAAGCTTCGCCGAGGTGACGAGGTCGTAGACCGTCAGCCCCAGCGAGCCGGCCGCACCGCCGACGCCACCGCCGACGCCGGCCATCACCGTCAGCACGTCGGCCCGCGACTTCGCCACCACGGCGACCGATGCGGTACCGTTGCCGATCTGCGAGTCGGTGATCGAGGCGAGCGTCTGCCGCTCGGCGACGGTGGTGACGAGACCGGCGGCGGCGCCGAGGCCGGTCGCGGCGGCGCCGTTGAGGTCGATGCTCTGGCTCAGCGTGTCGGAACTCGCCATCACCCGGACATTGGCCGTCGAGCCACCCGTCGTATTGACGTTCGCGCGCGTCACGGAGGCCTCGACGAGGCCGCCCAGCACGTTGACGATCGGGCTCGCGGCACCCGAGAACGAGACGATCGCCTCGAAATCGGCCGAGACCGCTCCGGTCATGGCGCTGGCGCCGATGCTCTGGCGCGAGACGGCCGAGACGTCGACGCCGGTGACGGAGGCCATGCGCTGGCTGAGGTCCGGCGTCAAAAGCACGAGCGAGCCGACGAGGCGGGTGATGTCGTAGCTCGGCGTGTTGACGAGGTCGCCGCTCGACACCTGGCTGGCGGCGCGATTGCCGCGGCCGACCACCGTGGTGACCGGCCCGCCCGCCGCGCTCTCGATGCGCGCCGTCGTCTCGCCCCGCACGACGTTGACGAGCGTCGAAAGGCCGATACCAGCGGTCTGGCCGACCGCGAGCGCCCCGGCTGTCGCCTTGATCGAGTCTTCGTTCAGCGCTCCGACGAGGACGTTGCCGTCGGCGCTGACCGTCGCGCCGCCCTTCACCGTCGCATGCACCTCGTTGAGGGCCAGCGACGAGGCAATCGAGCCCGCGACGCCCGCCTCGAAGCCGGCGCCGAGGCTCGCCGCCACCGTGACGAGGTCCGCCTTCGAATTCGCATTGACGACGACGTTGCCGCTGGCGTTCAGCCGGGCCTGATCGACCGTGCCGGACGTGGTGTTGGCGATGGTGTTGTTGACGATCGAGACGCCGGCGCCGGCCATCTCCGTCGCGATGCCGATCGAGCCTGCGCCGCCGCCGGTGAGCCCCTCGCTGGTGGCGTTGACGATGATGTTGCGGGCGGTGACGACGGTCGAGGCGCCCTCGATCGAGGCCGAAGTCGAGTTGTTGATGAGGTTGATGGCGAGGGAGCCGAGGGCGCCGATGGTGCCGCCGTTGCTCACCGCGATGCCGGCCGCCGAGCCGAACACCGCCGCGCCGTCCCGTGCGTCGATGTCGACGTCGCCGCCGGCGGTCAACGTGATGCCGGAGAGGATCGACTGATGCGTGTGGCGGATGCCGCCATAGAGCGCGCTGACGCCGGCCGCGTCCTTGCCGCCGGCGACGACGCCGGCAAAGCCGACCGTCAGCGATCCACCCGGCGCGCCGGCGAACTCGAACACCGCACCGGTGAAGTCGAAGCCGGCGTCCACCGCCGCGTAGTGAACGATCTTGGCGAGCTCGGCCTCGAGATCGCTGCGGCGATCGCTGCCGGACGCGACGCGCACGTCGCCCGAGACGCTGATCGTGTCGGTGCTGCGGCCGCGGATCTCGGCGAGCGTCGTCGGGCTGACGTCGGAGAAGACGATGGCGCCGGCAAGGCCGAGCGAGTTGGTGGAAATCGCGACAGTGCCCGCGCCGGACAGGATGCGGCTGACGGCGAACGCGTCGACGGCGAGATTGCGATAGCCGCTGAGCGAGCTGTTCTCGATTCGCGCCGAAGCGGCGTAGCTGTTCACCTGGTTGGCGACGACCGTCGCGGTCAGCGCCAGCCCGACGCCGGCGCCCTTGCCGCCGGCCGCGGCGACGCCGCCGATGCCGATGTCGGCGTTCTGGTAGGAGGTGACCGCGACGTCGGACTGCGATCCCGTGCCGGTGAGGCGCGAGGTCTGGATGGAGGCGCCTACGGCATCGAAGATGCCGCCGAAGGACACCGAGCCGGCGAGCGCGATACCGTTGTCGTTGGTGTTCGCGGCGACGCCGAGGCCGAGCACGATCTGCTGGCCCGAGCCGAGGGCCTCGACCTTCACCGACCCGGAATTGGTGATGGTGCTGTTGAGGATGTCGGCCGAGGTCGTGTTGACCGAGACCGCCACCGCGATGGCCGCGCCGATCGCGGCGCTCGCCTTGGCGGAATCCTGGCCCGCGAGCGTCAGCGAGCCGGCGCCGCTGGTGGTCGAGATCAGAAGGTCGTTGCTGGCGACCACCGCGACACCGACGCCGCCGGTCGCGGCGAGCCGCGTCACGGTGGCGCCGTCGAGATAGGCGCGCGTGTCGAACTGCGTGCTCGCGCCGGACAGCGATCCGGTCGCCGAGATCGAGAATTCGCGGCTCTGGCCTTCCGCCGGACCGGTGTTGCCGGACGAGATGCCGTCGCCCACCTTGGTGAACAGCGTTCCGATCTTGTCCTGGAAGAAGCCCTTCACCTTCCCCGAGCTCTCGGCGGAGGCGGTGAGCTTCTTGCCGTAGGTCGTCGACCGCTGCCCGACGCCGGTGTCGAGCTTGGAGGACAGCTTGTCGCCGATGCTCGGCTTGCCGTCCTTCGGCGCGGCGACGGCCGCCGCGACGGAGGCGGTGAACAGGCCACCCCCGGTGTGGGCGGTGACGGCGAGGTCGTTGGTCCGGATCGAACCGGTGATGGGCGCGACGCCAGACTTGTAGCTCGCGAGCCCGAGGCCGGAGACGTCGCCGACATAGGCGGCGGTGTCGGCTCCCATGTTGGCCCAGGCGGCCGACAGCCCGACCGAGCTGCCGGTGGAGATCATCAGCGAGCCGGTGACGTCGATCGCCAGCGCCTCCTGCTGCGCGTCGATCCGCACCCGGTCGGCCTCGATCACCGCCGTGTCGGCGATCGCGGCCTTGGTTTCGTTGTCGATGACGAGGATCGAGACGAGCCCGGTCAGCCCGAGCGCCGAGCCCTTGCCCGAGCTCGGCGCCACCGCGACGATCATGTCCCGCTTGTTGGCGGCGACCGACACGTCCGTGCCGGACTTCACCACGGCGTTGTTGGCGATCGCGGCGACGGTGCGAGACGACGCGATGTCGATGAGCACCGAGCCGCCGGCCGACGTGCCCTCGCCGCCCTTGCCCTTTTCGGACTCGCCGCTGTTGGCGAAGACGCCGAGCCAGCCCGGGCTGCCGGCGATGCTGGCGGATTCGCTGGTGCTGCTGGCGAGGACGTCGACGCCGGCCGCAAAGCTCTGCTGAAGCGCCGTGCCGCGATGCGCGGCATCGGCACCGCCGAGGGCGACCGTCCAGCCGTCGCGGTCGGCGCCGGTCGATGTGACCGTCGCGCCCGTGCCGATCGAGGCTTCGGCGTCGTGGGCGATGTAGAGGACGTCGAGCGAGCCCGCGATGCCGAGCTCCTTGGCGGCGCTGGTCGACGACGCGTAGCTCGTCAGCACCTTGTCGACGACGCCGCCATTGGCGTTGATGGCACCGCTGAGATTGCTCAGCGTCGCTTTCATGTCGCTGGTGAAGCCGCCGAAGCTCGTGAAGTCCGGAAGCAGCTCGTCAGGCGTGGGATACTCGATCGTCAGCGGAGTCGCGGAGACGGCATGGACGCCGACATTGGCGCCCTCGACGGTGGTCCCGGCTCCGATCGTGGCGTGCGAGGTGTGCTGATAGACGCCAATGGTGAGCGCCACGGCGACGCCGGCAGTGTTGGCGTCCTCCTCGCCGGAGCCGCTGCCGCTGTTCGTATCGCCGTCCGACTTCACCTTCTCCGAGCCGATGACGATGTCGGTCTTGTTGCGGATCGGCGAGTCGTAGACCGACGAAAACACGGCGACGTTGCCGCTCGAGCGAACCGTCGGCGCAGCTTCCGTCGACGTGCCGCCGATCGTCGCGTCGGCGACGTGATTCTGATGGGCGATCGACAGGCCGAAGCCGAGGCGGAAGACCTCGGTGGGCAAGAACTCGGAAATGTCTTCCGCGCCCACCGCACCGGCCAGCATGCCGGACGGGTTCAGCACCTTGAACCGGGCCGGCGTCGCCGCCCGCTTCGCCGTGTCCGTGATGCCGGGACCGTTCTTCGCGGTCGCGCTCGTCGCGTTCTTGAGAATGTCGGTGACGGCCGAAACGGTGACGGAGGATGGTTTGGTGGCGCCGGTCCCGACAGTGCTGCCGAGGCGCGCGATCGACCGCAGCGAGGCGTCGTTGTAGGCGATGGCGAGGCCGATGGCCCCGTCCTCGCCGCCGTTGGCGCTGGCCGAGACGCTGACCGAACCGGTGCTGGTCGCGGCGATCGACAGTGCCCCGCCGGTGGTGAGCACGGCGCCCTGGTGCACCTCGGCCCGAGCCTCGGAATCGACCACGCCGACCGCGATCGCCGCGGCGGCCGGCTTGTTCGTATCGGCCTTGACCGCGAAGGTCAGCGCATTGCTGGCGGCGAGCGTGATGCCGCTTCCAGCCGTGATCTTCGCGCCCGAGGCGACGTCGACCGCCGTGCGCACCTTCGCCTGGCCGACCGCCACCTCGAAGACGCTGGCGCTGACGTCGTCCCCCTTCACGACGGTGTCGCCATGCGCCTGCAGCGTCACGACCTCGGAAGCGGTGAGCGAGGCGGTGCCGAGGATCTGCACCATCGCCTGGGTGTCCGCACCGACGAAACCGCCGAACATGCTGCCGAAGATGTCGGTGGCGCTGCCGAGCGTCAGCTGGCCGAAGCCGAAGTCTTCGGCCGCGTCCTTCAGGTCGCCGGCGTGCGAGTCTGCGGTGCTGTAGGCGCCGACCGTCACGTTGCGGCCGGTGAGCGTGCCGCCGACATTGACGCTCGCCACGACCGTCGTGAGGTTGAACAGCGAGCTGCCGCTCGCGGCCGCCGCGACGACCACGTCGCCGCCGCGATACCCGCCGGACGAGTCGGCGCGCAGCGTCGCGCCTGCCGCGATGTCGATCGCATGCCCGAGCAGGCGGATCGACCCGGAGTCGCCGATGGCGGTGCCCGAGCCGTCCGTCATCCGGGTGTCGATCGTGGCCCCGGCGCCGATCGTGATGGTCCCGCCCGCCAGCGTCACGTCGTAGGCGTGCGCCGCGTCGTGCGCGGTGCGGATCACCGCTCCGGCAGCGACGGTGAGCGCGTTCTTGGCGAGCAGGAGGAGATCGCCGTGCACGCCCGACAGATCGTACGTGCCGGAGATGGTGAGGTCGTTCGGAGCGAGCGTCAGCGTTCCCGCCGCACCGCCGGTGCCGCCCGTCAGGTCGGCGGCGAGGCCGGCGATCTGGATGCCGTCGAGGCCGGACAGCAGCACGCTGCCGCCGTTGGCCGCGATACCGCCCTTGACGGACATGTCGGCGCCTGGAACGGCAAGCAGGTTGTGGCCGGCGACGACCGAGATCTGGCCGCCGGAGCCAGTGGCGCTGCCGATCGCATCGACATGCGACAACAGGCCGAGCGTGACGTCGTGGCCCGCGGTCACCGCGATCTGACCACCCGTGGCGCCGGCCCGCGTCACGGCCAGACGACCGGAGACCTCGGCGTCCTGCACCGCGTCGAGCGTGATGTCCGCCGCGCCCGAAGCCGATGTCGCGCTGGCGACGACGCTGCCCGACGACTTCAGCGTGACCGCATTGCCCTTCAGCGACACCGCCGCATCGGCGCCGGCGTCTGCCGTCGCCCTGGTCTCTCCGTCGAGCGTCAGTCCGACGCCTGCGGCGAGACTGACGAGCGCGGTGGTGCGCGGCGTCGGCACCGGCGCGCCGGTGCCGTCCGCCTTCGCCGACAGATGCGCCGTGCCCGCGACCGTCACGCGGGCGCCGGTGGCCGAGAGGGTCGCGCCGGCCGCGCCGCTGCCCGAGGCTGCGACCTCGCCGGCAACCGAGAGGTCGCCGTCGGCGGCAAGATCGACGGCCGCGGCCGGCCGTGCCGTCGGCAGCGGCACGTCGGTCACGCTCGCCGCGGCGGAGAGCTTGGCCGCGGTCCCCACCGTCACGCGCGAGCCCTTGACCGTCAGCCGCCCCGAGCCGGCCGCGGCGTCGGCCGCTCCGCTCGCCTTGGTGGAGATCGAGCCGTTCAGGCCGACGTCGCCATTCGCCACGAGCCGGATGCCGCCGCCGGAGACGACGAGCTCGCTGCCCCAGTCGAGGCCGCCGGTGTTGACCGTGCTGTCGAACGCCTCCCGGTGCTGGGTAAGCCGGCTCTCGTCGTCGAGCGCGATGGACTGCGCCCGCACCGCAATGCCGCCGAGGGCGTTGATCTTGCCCTTGATCGACACCGAGCCGCTCGGCGAGATCGGCACGTCGCCGGTGATCAGCCGGTCGGTGAGCGCCTCGTCGATGACACCGTTCGAGCCGATCGCCCGGTCGAGGAAGTCCGAGGTCGGCGTGTTGACCATCAGGCTGCCGGTGTTGACGACGCCGTCCTTGCCGACGACGAAGCCATAGGGGTCGGAGAAGACGAGCTTGCCGCCGACCTTGGCGTTCTTCACCGCATTGAGGGTGCCGTCGACGCGCACCGCCGAGCCGCGCACGACGTTGACCAGCGTGTCGGTCTGGTCCGGCAGGTGCAGGTTGACCGTGTTGCCGCCGCCGACCTGGAAGTGATCGAACGAGTTGAAGCCGACCTTGCCGCGCACCGTGGTGGTGCGCACGTCGGCCTTGTTGCCGTTGACGGAGGCGGTGGTCGCGGTGCGCCCGTCGGGGATGATGGTGTTGCCGGTCCCGCCGATGTTGACGGCCTGGGCGAGCGACGGCGCGGCGAAGGCGAAGGAGCCCGCGATCGCCGTGCAGGAGAGAAGGACGTCCCTCATCCGCGGTTGGTAAGCCATGCCCTTGCCCTCGGAAGCGCGCGCTACACCCTGCCCGGCGGAGACGCTTCAGCCTCCGACCGGTGGGACGTCGATGATCAGAACTGGCCCGGCTCGACCTTGAAGATGTCCGGGTCCTGCGGGTCGGCGAGGTAGGACAGCAGCAGGCCGACCGGCGCGAGCACGGTCTGCTCGGCGTCGGGCTGCGGCACCGCCGCCTCGTTGGTCGCCGCACTCGCCGCCGCCTTGTCGGCGACCGCCGGCTTGGTCGCGGAGGCGAGCATCAGGAGCAGCGCCATGCGGCCCTCCTCGTCGGTGCCGCGGAACATCACCACGCCCTCCGGCACCGCGGCGTTGACGAGAACGCTGCCGCTCGCAAACCCCTGCCCGAGGAAGTAGTTCTGCAGGATCTTGGCATCGGCGATCAGCTTCTCGGGGCCGATCCCCGCATCCGTCTCCGGCGCCCACAGCACCGAGACCTGGCTCAGCGCCTTCGACTGGTAACCGAGGACGTAGGAGACGAGAGCGGTGCCGCCGTCCTTGAGCACGTCGTTCACCTTCACCGACAGCACCTCGGTGCGCTCGGTCGGATTGGCGGTCTTGGTGATGGCCTTGTCATCGACGCCGAAGTCGGACCGGATCGCCGCACGGACCGCCTTCTCGTCCATGCCGAAACGGGCGGAACGGAAGCCCGTGACGCCGGGCTTGGCCTGGGTCGCTCCGGCGTCCGCGGCGACTTTGCCGGCGGCCGGCGCGGCACCGGCCGGCACGGCGGCGCCGAGGGTGGAGGCGAGAACGGCGAGGCCCGCGAGCGCTGCGCGTTGCCGCGACGCGTAAGCCTTCAAAGACGACATATGCCCAATCCCCCTCAAATGTTGGAGGATTTTTAACAGGTTCACTGATGAGCGCGTTAGGCGCACAGTCTCAATTTCAAGCCCCGGCCGCCGGGATTCGTCTCAAGCGGCGCAACGCAGGGCCCGCGGGGCCGGCAGGGGCTCAGGCGCCGTCGGACGCCAGGCCGGCTTCGAGCGCCTGACGCGTGGTCAGGACCCAGTCGCGGAGCCGGTGATCGCCGGAGCGCGGTTCGGGCGGCGCCAGGACCGGACGGCCCCGCGCCTCGCTCGGGGACAGGGCGAACTGCTGGCGGAACGCCGTGCGGAACGTGGCGCTGCTGGCAAAGCCGCAGTCGGCGGCGATCGTGTCGATCGACGCGCCGGCGCCGGCCGTCGCGAGCATCTCGCGGGCCCGATCGAGTCTGCGGCGCTGCACCAGCCGCAGCACGCCGCCCTCGTCGGTGAAGCGCCGGTAGAGGCTGGCGCGCGACGTTCCGAGAGCCCGCGCCAGGGCCTCGATGCCGAACGGGCGCGACAGGTTCGTGTCGACATAGGCGAGGAGCGCGACCCGCAGGGCATCGTCGCCTCCGTCCTCGACCTCGCCGCCGCCGCGCATCCCCTGCGCGACAATGATGCAGAGCGCCCGGAGCGCCGCGGCGACTTCGGCCGGGGTCATCTCGTCGCCCCGTCCCATCAGGTGCGTCAGGTAGGCCGTCGCCAGGTGGCAGAAGGGATGCTCGCGCGGCAGGACCTGGCCATGACACCACGTCGCCGCGATCGGAGCGGCGACCTCCCGGCGCATGATCAGGGTCAGGTTGGCGAAGTCGCCCGCCACCGTCTCGAGCCGGCGCGCCAGGTCGAAGACGACGACGTCACCCGTCCGTACGGTCACCGGCCGACCGGCCGCGCTGCCGGTGAAACCGCCCTCGTAGTAGAGCTGGATGACGATATGGTCCCAGCCGCCGGGCAAGGCCTCGATGTCGTCGCGCAGAAAGCGCTGCGCCTTGCTGGTCGCCCGGGCGACGAGGTCATCGCCGAGGAAGCGGATCGACACGCTGGCGTCGAAGCCGTCCATGGCGGCGGCGCTCGGCAGCGAAACCTCGAACAGCGGCCGCACCAGGAGGCTCCAGACGGCGAAGCGGTCCGCCGGCGGCAGCGGCGTCAGCGCGAATTCCAGCGCCTGCACCTCCTGCACGTTCGGCATTGCGGTGTCTTCGTTGTCGCTCATCGGGCGGCCTCGCTCAAAAGTCGGCCAATCTCCAGCCAGCTGCGACGACCGATCACCGCCGACCCGTCGCCTCCCATTCCTTCGGCGACGAGATGCCGCCGCGCCTCGGACGGCGAGAAGCCGAAATGCTGCCGGAAATGGCGGGAGAACTGCGACGGATCGGGAAAGCCACAGGCGTCGGCGATGCTCTGCACGGGCACGGCGGGCTCGGTGCGCAGGCGCCGCAGCGCCACCAGCAGCCGCTCGCGCGTAATGAAGGCCTGGATACCGCCGTCTGCCTCGAAGGCGCGAAACAGCGAGGCGCGGGACAGGCCGCAGCGGAGCGCGATCAACGTCGCGTTCAGTGCCGGGTCCAACAGATGCCGGTCGATGAAGCCTGCCGCGACCGCGCGGGCGCTCGCCCGGGCAAACCCCTTGGCGCGGGCGTTCGGCTCCTCCCCCGCCGCGCCGCCGACCATGGTGAGGAAGGCGTCCAGGGCGGCGCCGGACTCGGCATCGTCCAGTTGCGGCGCGTTCAGCACCGTCTCGCTGAGATGGCTGTAGGCGAGCGCCCGCAGCGCGTCGGATCCGTTGAGGAGCACGCCGTGGGGCGTCGCCGAGAGATACTTCTCGACCCGCGCACGTGGCACGAGAAGGTTGACGTCGGCGGCCTCGGTCGTGACCTGCACGATGGAGCGTGAGAGGTCGATGACGTGCACGTCGCCGGCCCTGCCGCTGACCGATCGACCATCGAAGTCGCCGGTGAAGGAGCCGCCGGCATAGCCCTGGAAGGCGACGTAGTCGGACAGCTCGCGGGGCGCATGCACGGGGTTGCGGCTGTAGCGCTGCGCCGAGGCCGCCTTGTCGACGGCAAGGTAATGCCCGGTGCACGACACCCGGATGCGGGCGGCGAAGCTGTCCCGCTCGCCGCTGTACCAGGGATCGTAAAGCGGCTCGACGGCGGCACGCCAGACATCGAGGCGCTGTGCAGGCGGATACGCACTGACGTCCACGTCTGCGACGATACGCGTCGAAGTCACCCGGACCTGCCTCCCCAAGCACGATCTTCGGCCCGCGATCCGCCCGCGACGAGGCGGCCGTAAGGGCACTCGGGCAGTTAAGACACATCGCCCGGTCAAAGGTCCAGAAGAAGATAATATGGCCGTTGAACTGGATTAATGCGAGCCCATACCACGGGTTTCAGTCGCCAGGGCGTCGCGATCCGTCGGTGCCCGGCGTCGACGCGGGGTCAGGCGGCCGATCCCTCCCGCCCCGGCACGTAGTTGAGGATCGGCGCCAGCCAGCGCTCGACCTCGGCCAGGGGCATCGCCTTGCGCTCGGCATAATCCACGACCTGATCGCGCTCGACCTTGGCAACGCCGAAATAGTGGCTGTCCGGATGAGAGAAGTAGAGACCCGACACCGAAGAGCCCGGCCACATCGCATAGCTTTCCGTCAGCTCGACGCCGGTCGCGGCCGTCGCGTCGAGCAGCTCGAACAGCGTCGCCTTCTCCGTGTGGTCGGGCTGTGCCGGATAGCCCGGCGCCGGGCGGATGCCCTGGTAGGACTCCTCGACCAGTTCCTGCGGGGTCGCCCGCTCCTCTGCCGCGTAGCCCCAGAACTCCCGCCGCACCTGCTCGTGCATCCGCTCGGCGAAGGCTTCGGCGAAGCGGTCGGCGAGCGCCTTGACGAGAATCGCCGAGTAGTCGTCGTTCGCCCGCTCGAAGCGCTCGGCGATCGCCACCTCCTCGATGCCGGCGGTGACGACGAAGCCGCCGAGATAGTCGGGCTTGCCGCTCGAGAGCGGCGCGACGAAGTCCGACAGCGCCACGTTCGGGCGCCCGTCGCGCTTCGACAGCTGCTGGCGCAGCGTGAAGAAGCTCGCCCGCTCGACCGTGCGACTTTCGTCGGTGTAGAGGCGCACGTCGTCGCCGACGGCGTTCGCCGGCCAGAAGCCGATCACCGCGCGCGGAGCGAACCACCGCTCCTCGATGATCTTCGACAGCATGCCTTGCGCGTCGTCGAAGAGCTGGCGCGCCGCCGGCCCCTGCTTCTCGTCTTCGAGGATCTTCGGGTAGCGCCCCTTCAGCTCCCAGGTCTGGAAGAAGGGCGTCCAGTCGATGTAGCGGGCGAGTTCGGCGAGGTCCCAGGTCCGGAACGTGCGCGTGCCGAGGAAGCTTGGCCGCGGCGGGGTGTAGCTGCTCCAGTCGATCGCATGGGCGTTGGCGCGCGCCCTGGCGAGCGGCAGGCGCTGCTTGTCCGCCTCGGCGCGGGCATGGGCGTCGGCGACCTTGCGGTACTCCGTACGCACGCCCTCGACATAGGCGGCGCGGCCCTCCGGCGAGAGGAGGTTCGATACCACGCCGACGGCACGGCTCGCATCCGTCACATAGACGGTCTGGCCCTTCGCGTAGCGCGGATCGATCTTCACCGCGGTGTGGACCCGGCTCGTCGTCGCGCCGCCGATCAGGAGCGGGATGTCGAAGCCCTCGCGCTCCATCTCCGAGGCCACGTGCACCATCTCGTCGAGCGACGGCGTGATCAGGCCGGACAGGCCGATGACGTCGACCTTCTCGGCCCTTGCGGTTTCCAGGATCCTGGCCGCCGGCACCATGACGCCGAGATCGATGATCTCGTAGTTGTTGCAGGCGAGGACCACGCCGACGATGTTCTTGCCGATGTCGTGGACGTCACCCTTGACGGTCGCCATCAGGATCTTGCCGGCGCTTTCGCGCCCGGTCCCGCCCTGCGCGGCCTTCTCCTCCTCCATGTAGGGCAGGAGCACGGCGACGGCCTGCTTCATGACGCGGGCCGACTTCACCACCTGCGGCAGGAACATCTTGCCGGCGCCGAAGAGGTCGCCGACGACGTTCATGCCGGCCATAAGCGGTCCTTCGATCACATGCAGCGGCCGGGCCGCGGCCTGCCGCGCCTCCTCGACGTCCGGCTCGATGAAGTCGGTGATGCCGTTGACGAGCGCGTGCTCGAGCCGCTTCTCGACCGGCCAGTCGCGCCAGGCGACGTCCTTCTCCTTCGCCTCCCGGCCGGCCTGGCCGCGATACCGCTCGGCGATCGCGAGCAGCCGTTCGGTCGCGGTGCCCTCGCCCTTCGGCATCCGGTTGAGGACGACGTCCTCGCAGGCCTCGCGCAGCTCGGGGTCGATCTGGTCGTAGACCGCGAGCTGGCCGGCATTGACGATGCCCATGTCCATGCCCGCCGCGATGGCGTGATAGAGGAACACCGCGTGCATCGCCTCGCGCACCGGCTCGTTGCCGCGGAAGGAGAAGGAGAGGTTCGAGACGCCGCCGGAGATGTGGACGTGCGGCAGCGTCGCGGTGATCCGCCGCGTCGCCTCGATGAAGTCGACGCCGTAGTTGTCGTGCTCCTCGATGCCCGTCGCCACCGCGAAGATGTTCGGGTCGAAGACGATGTCCTCGGGCGCGAAGCCGGCCGTCTCGGTCAAGAGCTTGTAGGCGCGCGTGCAGATTTCGACCTTGCGCGCCTCGCTGTCGGCCTGACCCGTTTCATCGAAGGCCATCACCACGACCGCCGCGCCGTAGTTCCGGCAGAGCCGCGCCTGCTCGAGGAAGGCGGCCTCGCCCTCCTTCATCGAGATCGAGTTGACGATGGCCTTGCCCTGCACGCATTTCAGGCCCGCCTCGATCACCTCCCACTTGGAGCTGTCGATCATGATCGGCACGCGGGCGATGTCCGGCTCGGCGGCGACCAGATGCAGGAACTCGGTCATCGCCTTCTTGGAGTCGATGAGGCCCTCGTCCATGTTGACGTCGATGACCTGCGCGCCGTTCGCCACCTGGTCGCGCGCGACGTCGAGCGCCGCAGCGTAGTCGCCGGCGGTGATCAGCTTCCTGAACTTAGCAGAGCCGGTGACGTTGGTGCGTTCGCCGACGTTCACGAAGGGGATTTCGTCGGTCAGCGTGAAGGGCTCGAGGCCGGCGAGGCGCAGCATCGGCTTGACCTCGGGCCGCTGGCGCGGCGCATGGTTCGACACCGCGTCGGCGATCGCCCGGATGTGCTCGGGGGTCGAGCCGCAGCAGCCGCCGACGATGTTGACGAGGCCTTCGCGCGCAAAGCCGTCGATCTGCGCGGCCATCGCCTCCGGCCCCTCGTCGTATTGGCCGAACTCGTTCGGCAGGCCGGCATTCGGATAGGCGCAGATCAGCGTGTCGGCGACGCTGGACAGCTCGGCGAGATGCGGGCGCATGGCGTTGGCGCCGAGAGCACAGTTCAATCCGATGGTGAACGGCTGGGTGTGGCGGATCGAGTGCCAGAACGCGGTCGGCGTCTGGCCGGAGAGGGTCCGGCCGGACAGATCGGTGATGGTGCCGGAGATCATGATCGGCAGCTCGACGCGCTTCTCGGCGAAGATCTCGCGGCAGGCGAAGATCGCGGCCTTGGCGTTGAGCGTGTCGAAGATCGTCTCGATCAGGATCAGGTCGGCACCGCCGTCGACGAGGCCGCGCAACTGCTCGCCATAGGCGAGGCGCAGATCGTCGAAGGAGATCGCCCGGAAGCCCGGATTGTTGACGTCGGGCGAGATCGAGGCGGTGCGATTGGTCGGCCCGAGCGCGCCGGCGACGAAGCGGCGCTTGCCGTCCTCTTGCTCGGCTCGGTTCAGCGCGCGGCGCACCAGCCGCGCGCCGTCGCGGTTCAGCTCGTAGACCTGGTCCTCCATGCCGTAGTCGGCCTGGGCGATCGCCGTCGAGGAGAAGGTGTTGGTCTCGACGATGTCGGCGCCGGCGATCGCATAGCGGTAGTGGATCTCCTCCACCGCCTTCGGCTGCGACAGGATCAGGAGGTCGTTGTTGCCGCTCTGGTGGCAGGCGCAGCCGGCGAAGCGGTCGCCGCGGAAATCGTCCTCGCCGAGATGCAGGCCCTGGATCTGCGTGCCCATTGCCCCGTCGAGGATCAGGATTCGCTCGCGTGCCGCCTTCAGCAGAGCCGTCCGCGCGTCCTCGCGCTCGCGGGTGCCAGCCGCACCGTCGAAGAGGGCGTCAACCGTCGAAGCCATGCGTCATCACCTTGCCGGACCGGGCGCCGAGATCACATAAAGATATCCTTATGTCAATAAGCGATGACGTGACTGGCCTTGCCTCCTGGTCTTCGACAGCCGCAGCCGGGGTCGAGTTCTTGGGGTCAGGAGGCCGCACCACGTGCAGAGAGCGGCAACCCGGCGGGTCCGCAGGCTCGAGACCGCGGCCCCCGCCTTGGGCCTGGTCAGGCGGCGCGGCTGAGATTTTGCCGGACCCGCTCGAGCGCCTGCTCCACCGCCTTGCGGGCATAGGGATCGATGCCGTCCATCGCGCGCTCGTAGGCCGTTCCGATGAGCGGCCCGACCGCGGCCGCCACTTCCGAAAGCCGTTCGGTGACGTGGACGAGCTTGGCGCGCCGGTCGCCCGGATCGGTGCGGCGCTCGACCAGCCCCATCGCCTCCAGCCGGTCGATGTAGCTCGACACGGTCATCGGCTCGACATCCATCTTCTCGGCCAGCACGCGCTGACGCACCCCGTCATGCCGCGAGATGACGATCAGGGTGCGAATCAGGCCGGGCGTCAGACCGAGGCCACACTCCATGACGCATCGGTCGATCTCCCCGCGCAGCAGACGCGCGGCGTCGGTCAGAAGGAACACGGCGAAACTCTGGTTGTCCTCTGCAAGCATCGATCTCTCGCCCTTCGATAGACGCCCTTCTACCGGGCGCTTTCTTTGAATTTCAACGAGCATACTTAGACGTATGGCACCTTGTCCGAAGTTGTTTCGATGCATTTCATACTATACAAGATGATCTCTATCAGGACGGGTTATGGTCCATCGCGATGCTGTGGCGGACAGGGTGATCGTCGCCGTCCGGGACGGCTGGCCTGCCGCGCAGCAGGGATCTGCAGAAAGGATCGAGGGCCGTTCCAAGGACCGGCGAAAGGCTCTAGACATCGAGGGCCCGCCGTGGACGGCGATGCACAGGGAGAGAGCCATGAAGCGGTCGGAGATCAACGCCATCCTGATGGAAGGCGACGCCTTCATCCGCTCCTTCGGCTACGTCATGCCGCCCTTCGCCTACCTGACCCCGGAGGAGATGCAGGCGCGCCGCGGCGAGATCGGCGGCATCGTCGACGCAAGGCTCGGCTGGGACATCACCGACTACGGCCTCGGCCGCTTCGCCGAGACCGGCCTCTTCCTCTTCACCGTGCGCAACGGCCGTGCGGAGGACCTCACGCGCGGGCGTGGCATGCTCTATGCCGAGAAGATCATGATCAGCCGCAAGGATCAGCTCTCGCCGATGCACCGCCACGTGGTGAAGGCCGAGGACATCATCAACCGCGGCGGCGGCACCCTGGTGCTCGAGCTGTTCATGTCGGACGCGGGCGGCAATCCCGACTCGAGCGCGGGGGTCGAGGTGCCGACCGACGGCGTGGTGCGGCGCCTGCCGGCGGGCGGGCGCCTCGCACTCGAACCCGGCGAGAGCGTGACGCTGCTGCCGGGCGTCTGGCACGCCTTCTGGGGCGAAGGTGCGGACGTCCTGATCGGCGAGGTCTCGACGGTCAACGACGACATGACCGACAACGTCTTCCGCGAGCCGATCGGCCGCTTCTCGACGGTCGAGGAGGACGAGCCGCCGCTTCACCTCCTCGTATCGGACTACGACCGCCTGCTCGGCTGAGCCGGGCAGCCGAGCGGTCGGGTCCGAGGGCGGTCAGGCCGCCAGTCGGGTCTCGACGATGCGGGCGAGCAGGCTTGCGCCGATCGGCAGGATCGCGTCGTCGAGCACGAAGCCCGGATTGTGCACCGGCACCGAGCCGCCGTGGCCGACCCAGACATAGGCACCGGGAACGGCGTGCAGCATGTCGGCGAAATCCTCGCTGCCCATCATCGGGTGCGGATCGGTGAGGACGCCGGCCTCGCCGACGATCTCCACCGCCACCGCGCGCATCGCCTCGGTCTCGGCCGGATGGTTCTCGAGCACGCGGAAGGTGTCGCGCATGTCGACCTCGATCTCGCAGCCATGCATGGTGGCGGTGGCGGCGCAGATCGCCGCCAGGCGGCCGCGCAGCATCGCGCCGACTGCGTCGTCGAAGAAGCGCAGCGTGCCGCCGAGATGGGCGCTGTCCGGCACGACGTTGTAGGCTGAGCCGGCGTGGAACATCGTGATCGACAGCACCGCCGGCTGCATCGGATCGACGTTGCGGCTGACGATGCTCTGCAGGCTCTGCACGAGCTGCGTGCCGATGACGACGGGGTCCCTGGCGTCCTGCGGCCGCGCCCCGTGGCTGCCGACGCCCTTGATGCGGATGTCGAAGAAGCTGGCGCCGGCCATCGCCTTGCCGGGGAACACGGCGATCTGGCCGAGCTCGTGAAGCGGGCTGTTGTGGAGCCCGTAGACCTCGTCGCAGGGGAAGCGCTCGAACAGGCCGTCGTCGAGCATGGCGCGGGCGCCGCCGAGCCCCTCCTCCGCCGGCTGGAAGATGAAGACCGCGGTGCCGGCGAAGTCGCGGGTCTCGGCGAGGTAGCGGGCGGCGCCGAGCAGCATCGTGGTGTGCCCGTCATGGCCGCAGCCGTGGAAGGCACCCGGCACCGTCGAGCGGTAAGGCAGGTTGGTGAGCTCGTCCATCGGCAGCGCGTCCATGTCGGCCCGCAGCCCGATCCGCCGGCCCTCCCCCCTGGCGCCGTGCAGGATGCCGACGACGCCGGTCTTGCCGAGGCCGCGATGCACCTCGATGCCGAAGGAGGCGAGCGCCTCGGCGACGATGCCGGAGGTGCGGACCTCCTCGAAGCCGATCTCGGGATGGGCGTGGAGATCGCGGCGGATGGCGGTCAGTTCGTCGGCAAAGCTCTCGATCTTCGGAAGGACGGTCATCGGCGGTTCCTGATGTGCACGGGACGGACCAGGCCGTCTTAACCGCAGGACGGCTTCAAAGGGAGGGTGTCGGTCGCGCCTGGCCCCGCAAATGCCGGTAAATCGACGCCTGCTTAAAATGCGACGCGTTTCCTTCAGCCGATCCGCACGGTGGCCAGTGAACAATCGCCGATACGAGTTCATGCGGGAGCGTGTGTCATGGCCAAGACGGAAAAGGCGGTTGCGCCCCTCGGCGAAGAGGCCGCACCGGCGCCGAAGAAGCGCAAGTTGATCCTTCTCGTCGCAGGGGGCGTGGTGGCGCTCTGCGTCGCCGGCGGCGGTGGCTACGCCTTCTCGGGCTTTCTCGGCGCCGGCGAGGCGCATGCCGAGGCCGACGGCCACGGCGCGCCGCCGATCCCGGTGCCGATGCCGGTCGCGACCGTCGCCGACGCCGCGGCGGAGGCCGGCGACTATCAGATCGTCTCGCTGTTCGACGATGAGGCGATCCTCGCCACCCGGGACACTTTGGTGCGCCTCAAGGTCGGCTCGCAGGCCCCCGGGCTCGGCACGGTGACCGCGATCCATCCGAACGCTGCGGGCGGCGGCACGCTCACCACGACGCAGGCGGTGCTGAAGGCCCTCTGAGCCGCGCAGCGTCGAACCCGGCAAGGTCCGGCGGCCATCGCGCGGCGGTGGCCGGGACGGCGCCTGGACACGAACGCGCCCCCGCTTAACGCAAGGGACGTTCCGTGCGATGGAGCGGCGGATCACCCGCTGTTCCTCGGAAAGCCGCCGATGTCTCCTGCCCTGAATGTCCGCCGTGCCCAGTCCCGCGACGTTGCCGCGATCGTCGCAATGCTCGCCGACGACCATCTCGGGGCCGGCCGCGAGGACACCGCGACACCGCTGAACCCGGCCTATACCGCCGCGTTCGAGGCGATCGACGCGGATGCCAATCAGTTCCTGGCCGTCGTCGAGGAGGCCGGCGCGGTGATCGGCACGCTGCATCTCACCTTCCTGCCGGGCCTGTCCCGCAAGGGCGCCTGGCGCGGCCAGATCGAGGCGGTCCGCATCGCCGGAGGCCGGCGCGGCGACGGCCTCGGCGGCCGAATGATCGAATGGGCGATCGAGGAGTGCCGTCGGCGCGGCTGCGTGCTCGTCCAGCTGACCACCGATCGTTCGCGCAAGGACGCCCACCGCTTCTACGAGCGGCTCGGCTTCGAGCAGACCCATCTCGGATACAAGCTGACGGTGTGAGACGGGACGGCGATGCGTATCGCGTATCGCTCGCCGTCCGGCCCTGCGCTGGCAACCCCGTTCAGATGTCGAGATTGGCGACCGACAGCGCGTTGTCCTGGATGAACTCGCGCCGCGGCTCGACCTCGTCGCCCATCAGCCGGGCGAAGAGCTGGTCGGCATCGATCGCGTCGGGCACCTTGACCTGCAGCAGCGAGCGCACCTCCGGATCGAGCGTCGTCTCCCAGAGCTGCTCCGGGTCCATCTCGCCGAGGCCCTTGTAGCGCTGCAGCGAGACGCCCCTGCGGCCGACGTCGAAGACAGCGTTGAGGAGGTCGACGGGCCCTGACAGCGGGTGCTCGTTCTCCTTGCGCTTGAGCACCGGCAGGCCGGCATAGACATCGCCGAGGCGGGCCGCATGGCGGTTGAGGCTCAGCGCGTCGCCCGACTGGATCAGCGCCGCGTCGAGCACCTGAACCTCCTGCACGCCGCGCACCGTCCGGGTGAAGCGGTAGCCGCCCATCTCGGTCGTCTCGCCGGTCCAGCCGCGCTCGGTCTCCTCGGCCACCATGTCGAGCCGCTCGGCGATCGCTTTCGCCATGTCCGGCGCGCGCGAGCCGTCCTCGGCGACGGCCGGCGACAGCGCGCCGGCGACCGCCGCCTGCTCCACCACCATGCGGCTGTAGCGCGAGTGAAGCCCGTTCAGCACCGCGCGCACCGCGAGCGCATCGTCGACGACGGCGCGCAGATCCTGGCCGGTGCGCACCTCGCCGTTCGCCAGCTGCAGCGAGGCGTCGTCGAGGCCGCCGTCGATCAGGTAGTTCTCGAGCGACCGCTCGTTCTTCAGGTACTGGCTCTGCTTGCCGCGCGTCACCTTATAGAGCGGCGGCTGGGCGATGTAGACGTAGCCGCGCTCGATCAGCTCCGGCATCTGCCGGAAGAAGAAGGTGAGGAGCAGCGTGCGGATGTGGGCGCCGTCGACGTCGGCGTCCGTCATGATGATGATCTTGTGGTAGCGCAGCTTGTCCGGGTTGAACTCGTCCTTGCCGATCGAGGTGCCGAGCGCGGTGATCAGGGTGCCGATCTGGTCGGAGCCGAGCATCCGGTCGAAGCGGGCCCGCTCGACGTTGAGGATCTTGCCCCGCAGCGGCAGCACGGCCTGGTTCTGGCGCGAGCGGGCGCCCTTGGCCGAGCCGCCGGCCGAATCGCCCTCGACGATGAAGATCTCGGACTTCGCCGGATCGCGCTCCTGGCAGTCGGCGAGCTTGCCGGGCAGCGAGGTGATGTCGAGCGCGCCCTTGCGCCGCGTCAGTTCGCGCGCCTTGCGGGCCGCCTCGCGCGCGGCCGCGGCCTCGACCACCTTGCCGATGACGATGCGCGCCTCCTGCGGGTGCTCCTCCAGCCAGGTGCCGAGCGCCTCGTTGACGAGGTTCTCGACCACCGGCCGGACCTCCGAAGAGACCAGCTTGTCCTTGGTCTGCGAGGAGAATTTCGGATCGGGCACCTTCACGGAGAGGACACAGGAGAGACCTTCGCGGCAGTCGTCGCCGGTCGGCTGCACCTTCTCCTTCTTCAGGAGGCCCGAGCTCTCGGCATAGCCGGTGACCTGGCGCGTGAGCGCGCCGCGGAAGCCTGCCAGATGCGTGCCGCCGTCCCGCTGCGGGATGTTGTTGGTGAAGCAGAGGACGGTCTCGTTGTAGGCGTCGTTCCACCACAGCGCCGCCTCGACGGTGATGCCGTCCTTCTCGCCCGACAGCACGATCGGCTCGGCGATCAGCGGCTTGCGAGCCCGGTCGAGATAGCGCACGAAGGCCTCGAGGCCGCCCTCGTAGAGGAGCTCGACCTTCTTCTCGTCGGCATGGCGCTTGTCGGTCAGGACGATCCGCACGCCCGAATTCAGGAAGGCGAGCTCGCGCAGGCGATGCTCCAGCGTTGCGAAGTCGAATTCGGTGCGGGTGAAGGTCTGGTCGGACGGCATGAAGGTGATCTCGGTGCCGGTTTCCGAGCCGGCCTCGCCGGTCACCGCGAGCGGCGCGTCGGGTACGCCGTGGGTGAAGGCCATCTCGTGGATCTGGCCCTTGCGGCGGATCTTCATCCGCAGCCACACCGACAGCGCGTTCACCACCGACACGCCGACGCCGTGCAGGCCGCCCGAGACCTTGTAGGAGTTCTGGTCGAACTTTCCGCCGGCGTGCAGCTGGGTCATGATGACCTCGGCCGCCGAGACGCCCTCGCTGGAATGGATGTCGGTCGGAATGCCGCGGCCGTTGTCGGTCACGGTGCAGGAGCCGTCCGGATTCAGCGTCACGGTGACGCGCGTCGCATGGCCGGCGAGCGCCTCGTCGATGGCGTTGTCCACCACCTCGTAGACCATGTGGTGCAGACCGGAGCCGTCGTCGGTGTCGCCGATATACATGCCGGGGCGCTTGCGGACGGCATCCAGACCCTTGAGGACCTTGATGGAGTCGGCGCCGTATTCGGCGCTGGCACCCGCGGGCGTCTCGTTCATGGCGGACATCGGTTTCCTTGAGAGCTTCGGCGAGGGGCTGCGGCGTGCCGCGTGAATCGCCTGGTCTGATGCGTCCAATATAAGGATTCTGCCCGTCGCATCCAAGCGTTAACGCCGGATGGCCTCGACACCCCACAGTCACGGCGCCGCTCGTACCACCGCAGCGCGATCGCCTACACGCGAGCGTGACGGAACAGGCTTGCGCATGGATGGCTTAACGTCGTGAAACCACCATAAAAACAGAGACTTGATCATGAACTTCTCGAAAGCTTCACTCCTCGCGCTGGCGCTGACCGGCGGCCTCGCGGCACCGGCCTTCGCGCAGCCCGTCACGCCCTACCCGAACCAGTCGCCGATCACCGGCGCCCGCATCGGGGCGAACGATGCGCCCCGCGGCTCGGTCGAGTTCTGCCGGACCTATGCCCGCCAGACCGCGGCCAACGCCTACGAGGATCGCATCTCGCGCGACGAGGACGGCTTCGGCGTGCGCGCCTTCAACGAGCAGCAGGCGAGCCGGGACGGCAACGACGCGTTCGAGCGCTGCCTGGCGCGTCACCGCTGATCCTCGCCGCTTCAAGCCCGGGCGTGGCGGCCGTCGCCGCGCTCGTCATGCGTGACCACCTCCCCCATATGCGTGGGAAACGAGGATTCGCGCATGGATACGACACCCGCTCCCTTCCGCGCCCCGGCGCCCGTGCCGCACACCAGACCGCTGAGCTTCGCGGGCTTCGTGCTGACGGCCTCGCGCAATCCGATCGAAATCTGGGGATCGCGGGCCTATAGCGAACCCTATGTGCGGGCGAACTGGCTGAACGTGCCGACGATCGTGGTCAACGATCCCGCCGCCATCCGGTACTGCCTCGTCGAGAATTCGAAGAACTACGTGATGCAGCCGCTGCGTCAGCGGATTCTGCGTCCGTTGCTGCGCGACGGCCTCCTGACAGCGGAGGGCGAGCTCTGGCGCCGCACCCGGAAGGCGATGGCGCCGGTGTTCACGCCGAAGAACATCTTCGGCTTCGCCGAGATCATGGAGCGGCGGTCGAGCGCGTTTGCGGAACAGCTGGAAGAGCTGCCGGGCGGGCTCACCGACGTCGCCTTCCAGATGACGCTCCTCACCTACGACATCCTCCAGGCGACCCTCTTCTCGGACGACATCACCGGCGAGCCGCAGGAGTTCGCGAAGTCGATGGAGACGTTCCTGGCCCGCATGGGCCGGGTCGATCCGCTCGACCTTCTCGACGCACCGGCCTTCATCCCGCGCGTCTGGCGCCTGCTCGGGAGGCGCTCCTCCGGCTATTTCCGCCGGCTGATCGCGGAAACGATGGCAAGGCGCAAGGCGCTCATGGAGAACGATCCCGAGGCTGCGCCGAACGACTTCCTGACGCTGCTCCTGAGGGCAGACGGCCTCAGCCCTTCCGAAATCGAGGACAACATCATCACCTTCATCGGCGCCGGTCACGAGACCACCGCCCGCGCCCTCGGCTGGACGCTGTATCTCCTGAGCCAGGCGCCGCAGGAGCGGATCAGGGTCGAGGAGGAACTCGACGCGCTGCTGCCGGAGCTGCCCGATCCGACCACCTGGCTCGACCGGCTGGTCCACACGCGTGCGGCGCTCGAGGAGGCGCTGCGGCTCTATCCGCCGGCGCCCTCGCTGAACCGGACCGCCCTCGCCGACGACCGCTTCGGCGATCTGGAGATCCCGGCCGGGGCGTCGGTGCTGGTGATGCCCTGGCTGGTGCAGCGGCACAGGCTTCTTTGGAGAGATCCGGAATGCTTCATGCCGTCGCGCTTCCTGCCGGAGAACCGCGACCGGATCGACCGCTACCAGTATCTGCCCTTCGGCGTCGGTCCGCGCGTGTGCATCGGCGCGAGCTTCGCGCTGCAGGAGGGCGTCATCGCCCTCGCCTGCCTGATGCGCAACCTGCGTTTCGACTATGTCGGCAGCCGCCCGCCCTTCCCGGTGCAGAAGATCACGGTGCAGCCGCGGGGCGGCCTGCCCATGCGCGTGACGCGGCGCCGCTGAGCCGCCGTATGCCGCCGTCCGGCCGCTCCACCGGATCAGGCGGCGGCAGAGCCCCACGGTGCCGGGCCGGTGAAGACGACGCCGTAGCGAGCGGCCATCGCGCCGAGTTGCGCAAGGTCGCGCGGGATCGCGAGACCCGCCTCGCCAGCCTCCAGGAAGAAGCCCTCGAAGCCACCCGGCGTGCAGACGGCGACCGTGCGTCCCGCTTCACGACCGACGACGCGGAAGCTGTGCGGCACACCGCGGGGCAGAAAGACCGACGCGCCGGCCCCGGCCTCGAAGGTTTGCCCGTCCAGCCAGAACTCGTATTCGCCTTCGATGACGTGGATCACCTCGTCCTCGTTGCGATGCACGTGCACCGGCGGGCCGTCGCCGCTCGGCACGCGCGCCTCGAACATGCCGATTGCACCACCGGTCTCGGCGTTCGGCAGGGTGATCGTGTAGTCGGTGCCGTTCCAGCGCACCTTGCGCGTCGTGGCGATCGGGCGTTCCATAAGGATCATCAGGTGCTCCATCCGTCCTGCCCTTTCCCGAGAGGAAGGCAGCGGGGACGCGTTACGCGGCGCGGCCGCGGTGCGGAAATCGAATGATCGTATCGAGGTTATCGGTCTCGTGAATTTCGCCGCCCTAGACCTCAACCTCCTGCGCGTCTTCGATGCGATGATGCTCGACCTGTCGACGGTTCGGGCCGGCGAACGGATCGGGCTCAGCCAGCCGGCGGTCAGCGCCGCGCTCGGCCGGCTTCGGCATGTCACTGGCGACGAACTGTTCGTGCGCGAGGGCAACCGCATGGTCGCGACGCCGCGGGCGCTGGAGCTGCAGACGCCGATCCGCGCGGCGCTGGGCCAGGTCGAGACCGCGCTGGCGCAGGTGACCGGCTTCGAGCCCGCGACCTCCGAACGACGGTTCACGATCCTCGGCTCGGACTACTTTTCAGCCATCCTTATGCCGCAGCTCGCAAGGCAGGTGGCGCCGCACGCGCCGCAGGTGCTCCTGCAGATGCTGGACTTTCCGAACGCGCAGATCGCCCCGCTGCTGGCGGCAGGCCGCATCGACCTCGCGCTCGGGCGCGACCTCGACATGCCGGACTGGGTCGCCAGCCGGACCGTCTTCCGCTCGCACCTCCTGTGCGTCGCCCGCAAAGGCCATCCGCAGCTTGCGGCGCAGGGCATCGGACCGGGAGAAACGATCCCGCCCGAGCTCTTCTGCGCCCTGCGTCAGGTGCTGATGTCGATGGATGGCGGCACGTCCGGTACCGCCGACGCCGCAAGGCCTGCGGCGCCGCGTCGCCATGACCATGCCGCACTTCCAGGCCGTCGCCCTGACGTCCGCCGCGAGCGATCTCGTCGGCAACCTGCCGCTCCACTTCGCGCTGCGCGTGGCAACGATCCTGCCGCTCGACCTCTATCTCCCGCCAATCAACGCGACCGCAGGTGTGGGCTTCTTCTGGCATCGCAGGATGGAGAAGGATCCGGCGAACCGCTGGCTGCGCGAGGAGGTGGAGGCGGCGCTGACGGCGATCGACGCGGCCGTCCCCCGCCACTACCGCGTGACGGGACCCTGAGCCGTCAATGCGCCGCCGGTTCGGCGGCGGGCCGCGTCTCGGCGCCGGCCAGCACCTGCGGATGGGCATTGGGAGCGGCGACGTCGCCCACATAGCGCGCCGGATCGGAATCGCCCGGCACCAGCCGCTGGATCGCCCGTGGCTCGCCGTCGGCGCCGAAGCGGTCAAGGAAGGCTTGCCGGATCCGCTGCGGCGTCTCGCGCTGGATCGTCGTGATCGAGCCCTCCATCACCACGCCGCGGAACACGATCACCTGATTGTCGCCGTTGAGCTGGTCGAGATAGGCGACGGGCGCGGTGAGCCCCGTCTCCGCCGCCGACGGCCAGATGCCGTGCAGCGCCCCGGCGACCTCGTCGAACGCGAGGGTGCGGGGCAGCGTCACCGACCAGGCGACGAGCCGCGCCCCGGCGCGCGAGTGGTTGCGCATCCAGACGTTCCAGAGCGTCGAGTTCGGCGCGAACACGAAGACGCCGTCGAAGGTCTCGATGTGGCAGACGAAGAGGCCGATCTCGCGGACATACCCGGAGACGGAGGACGTCTCGATATAGTCGCCGATGCGGAACGGCCGCAGCCACAGCAGCATGATCCCGGCCGCGATGTTGCTCAGCGTCCCCTGCAGCGCGAGACCGACGGCGAGGCCCGCGGCGCCGAGGACCGCCAGGAGCGAGGTCATCTGCACCCCGACCTGACCGAGCGCGATGATCAGCGCGAAGACGATGACGAGGTAGCGCACCGCCGCGATAAGCGGGGCGCGCACCGTCGCATCGACCTGCGTCGTCGCTCCGAGCCCGCGGCCGATCAGCCGCGCGATCCAGCCGGCGACGGCAAAGCCGGCCACCAGGATCAGGATGGCGACGACGAGGTTCGGCAGGAAGTCCGTGACCTGCTGCAGGAAGTGGGTCAGGACGGCGTTGGATGGGAGCGGACGGTCGAGCATGCCGTGCGACATATGGCGCGTAGCCGGCTTCGCAACTGCTCAGGCGTCGTTTTCCAGCTCCGGGACGCCGGCGGTCATTGCAGCGGACCAAGCTGCAGGTCGATCGGCGCGAGGCCGTCGATCTCCCCGCGCAGCGAGTCGCCGGGTGCCAGCTTGCCGACGCCGGCCGGCGTGCCGGTGTAGATCAGGTCGCCGGGAACGAGGTGGTAGTAGCGCGACAGGAAGCTGATCAGCTCCGGCACGCTCCAGATCATCTGCGAGAGGGTCGCGTCCTGCCGGGTCTCGCCATTCACCGCGAGGCTGATGCGCTGCTCCCCGATCGCGCCGAATTCAGCCGCCGTCGTGATCGCCCCAATGGGCGCGGAATCTTCGAACGCCTTGCCGAAATCCCAGGGCCGACCCTTCTCGCGCGAGGCGACCTGCAGGTCGCGCCGCGTCAGGTCGAGCCCGGTCGCATAGCCGTAGACGGTCTCGGTGGCGTCCAGCTTGGAGATGCGGAAGGCCGGCGCGCCGATCGCGACCACGAGCTCCATCTCGTAATGGAGGTTCTCGGTGCCGAGCGGAAACGGGATCGTCGCGCCGCTGTGGACGATCGCGCTGGCGGGCTTGGTGAAGTAGAACGGCGCCTCGCGATCGGGCGCAAAGCCCATCTCCTGCGCGTGCTCGGCGTAGTTGCGACCGACGCAGAAGATCCGGTGCACGGGATAGTGCGCCGCCTCGCCGGTGACCGGGACGCTCGCAGGCTCCGGCAGTTGGAACAGGTGGGCTTGCGGCATCGGCGTCCTCCTCGCGTACGAATGGCCTGGGGCGTGAGGGCTAGGCTCCGGCTGGGCGGCTGTCAAATCAACGGGCGCCGCCCGTGTGCCTGTGCGAGTGCAACGCGCTTCGGGTGAAACTGCCGCGGGAACCCGTGCTGCGCCGTGAAGTTGCACATCCAAGGCGCGCCACGCCAGGGGTTCCAGATCAAGGTATCCCGCTGCCGGCGCCGAGATCCCGAGGAGACCGACATGTCCGACCTGCGAAAGCCGCTTGCCGTCGTCACCGGTGCATCCACCGGAATTGGATACGAACTCGCCCGCTGCTGTGCCGAGAATGGCTTCGACCTCGTGGTCGCGGCAGACGAACCCCGCATCGAGGCCGCCGCGACCGAGTTCCGCAGCCTCGGCGCCAGCGTCGATGCGGTGGAGGCCGATCTCGCCACGCTCGACGGCGTCGAGACGCTCTACGCCGCACTCAACGGCCGGCCGATCGCCGCGCTTCTTGCGAATGCGGGCCGCGGCCTCGGCAAGAGCTTCCTCGATCAGGATCTCAACGAAGCGCTCGACGTCGTGAACACCAACGTCACCGGCACGCTGGCCCTGGTCCACAAGGTCGGCCGGGACATGCTCGCCCGCAACGAGGGCAGGATCCTGATTACCGGCTCCATCGCCGGCTTCATCCCGGGCACCTTCCAGGCGGTCTACAACGGCAGCAAGGCCTTCCTCGACTCGTTCTCCGACGCCTTGCGCAACGAGCTGAAGGACTCTGAGATCACCGTGACGTGCCTGATGCCCGGACCGACCGACACCGACTTCTTCGAACGTGCCGACCTCATGGATACCTCGGTCGGCCAAGCGAAGAAGGATGATCCCTCCAAGGTCGCCAAGGTCGGCTTCGACGCCATGATGAAGGGCGAAGGCGACGTCGTGGCCGGCTGGAAGAACAAGCTGGAGACGGCGGTCTCGAAGGTGCTGCCGCATGGCCTTCTCGCCGAGCAGCACCGCAAGATGGCAGAGCCGGGTTCCGGCCGGGGTTGAACCGGCCAGGCGGTCTCCGCATGGATCCGTCCGCCCCGCTTGCGGCGTGACGACACCGGAGCGGAGGATCGATCGATGTTCCCGTTCCCCACCCGGTTCGCACACTACCGCAGCGAGGTGCCGCCGGATCGCCGGCCGACCGATTGAGCCGGTTCGCAAGGAAGCCACTGCCGATGGCCGGCGCTGTCAGGGCAGGCGCCGGCGCGCTAGAGACGGATGCCGGCTCAGACCAGCACGGCGCGCGGCGCGAACTCGCTTTCGCCGAAGATCCGCCGGTAGCGGGCGACCGCGCCCGGCTCGCCGGTCGCCTTCGTCGGGTTGTCGGACAGCTTCACCGCGGGGCGGCCGTTGGCGTCCGACACCTTGCAGACCAGCGAGATCGCCTCGAGTTCGCTGTTGCGCTCGGGCGCCACGTCGCGGAAGTCGTTGGTGAGGTTGGTCCCCCAGCCGAAGCTCATGCGCACCCGCCCGTCGAAGTGACGGTAGACGCTCTCGATGGTGTCGACGTCCATTGCGTCCGAGAAGACGAGCAGCTTGTCGCGCGGGTCCTGCCCGTTCGCCCGCCACCAGCGCATGATCGCTTCGCCCGCCTCGATCGGCGGCGCGGAGTCCGGGCGAAAGCCCGTCCAGTCGGCCACCCAGCGCGGTGCCTTTTCGAGAAAGGCCGAGGTGCCGAAGGTGTCGGGCAGCACGACGAGGAGGTTGCCGCCGTAGTAGCTCTGCCACTCCTCGAGCACATGGTAGGGCGACTGGCGCAGCGCCCCATCGTCCTCGGCCAGCGCCGCCAACACCATCGGCAGCTCGTGGGCGTTGGTGCCGATGGCCTCGAGATCGGCGTCCATCGCCAGCTTCACGTTGCTGGTGCCGATGAAGTTGGTGCCGAGCCCCTCCTTCAGCGCTTCGACGCACCAGCGCTGCCAGAGGAAGGAGTGCCGGCGCCGGGTGCCGAAATCGGACAGGCGCAGGTCCGGCAGCTTCTGCAGGCGCTCGACCTTGTTCCACATCTTCGCCTTGGCGCGGGCATAGAGGACGTCGAGCTCGAAGCGCTTCAGGTCGCGCATGGCGGCACGCGAGCGCAGCTCGTTGAGGATGGCGAGCGCCGGCACCTCCCACATCATCGTGTCGGTCCAGGCCCCGTGGAAGTGCAGCTCGAACT
Organism: Mangrovibrevibacter kandeliae; assembly: GCF_024519155.1. Lineage (GTDB taxonomy): Bacteria > Pseudomonadota > Alphaproteobacteria > Rhizobiales > Rhizobiaceae > Mangrovibrevibacter > Mangrovibrevibacter kandeliae. The sequence goes on from NZ_JANIFJ010000002.1 coordinate 37,789, forward strand.
GGCCATCGACCCGCCGCAGCTCGTAGTCGGGCAGCCGGAAGTCCTCCAGCCAGTCCAGGAACTGCGGGCGAAAGATCTGCTTGGTGCCGTAGAAGGTGTTGCCGGCAAGCCAGATCATCTCGCCCTTGGTGAAGCGCAGCGAGCGGGCGTAATCGAGCTGGTCGCGCAGTTCGCGCTCGTCGATCTCCTCGGCCAGACGCACCGAGCGAGTGCGGTTGATCAGCGAGAAGGTTGCCCGCACATCGGGGTGCAGGCCCCAGATCATCTGCAGCATCAACAGCTTGTAGAAGTCCGTGTCGAGCAGGCTGCGCACGATCGGATCGAGCTTGAAGGTGTGGTTCCACACCCTCGTCGGAATATCGATCGCGATCATGTCGAGCCTTTCACCCCGTGCCCGCGCCTCGCTACTCGGCTGCACGCAGGAGCGCAAGTTCGGGGTGCGGATCGGCCGGCGGAATCGCAGGCTCGGTCATGCCGGACAGGCACTCCTCGTAGTCGGTCATCGCCGTCCGCAGCGCATCGCTTGCGAAATCGATGAAGGCCCGCACCGCCGGCAGCATGCCGCGCCGGGAGGTGAAGACGAGATGCAGGATACCCTCGTCGGCGCTCCAGTCCGGCAGCACGCGGCGCAGCCGACCCGAACGCAGGGCAGGAGCGCTGAGGAGTTCGGGCAGCAGCGCGACGCCGAGACCGTCGCAAGCCTGCTGCAGGACCACGGATAGCGAATTGGAGGCCACCAGCGGCACGTGACGCACGGTCTCCTGCCGCCCGGTCGGACCGTTCAGCACCCAGGTCTCCTCGGCGTGGAAGTCGTCGCCGCCGAGGGTGGGCAGACGGACGAGGTCGTGCGGAAACTGCGGCTCGCCATGCTCGGCGATGAAGTCGGGGCTGGCGACGAGGCTCGTACGGATGACGCCGAGCTGCTTGGCAACGAGTTCGTTGTCGGTGTCGAGACGCGAGCGTACCCGGATCGCGACGTCGATGCGCTCCTCGATGATGTCGACGCGGCGCATCGCAACGGTCAGCTGTACCCGCACATGCGGATGGTCGCGCAGGAAGTTCGGCAGCGCCGCGGCGAGCGTGTTCATCGGCAGGCCAGGCGGGCAGCTCGCCCGCACCAGCCCGCGAGCCTCGCCGGTGAGGAACATCGCGGCCTCTTCGGCCGCCTCGATCTCGGCCAGCGCCACCTGACAATGGCGGTAGAAGATGTTGCCGATCTCGGTCACCGCGAAATGGTGGGTCGAGCGCTCGATCAGCCGCACCCCGAGCCGCGTCTCCAGATCCTTGATGCGGCGGCTGAGATTGGACTTGGCGATGTTCAGCGCACGGCTGGCCGCGCCGAAGCCGCCGTGCCGCACGACGGCCTCGAAATACAGAAAGTCGTCGAGATTGCGCATGTTCCTGACCCCAACCGCGTGTTCCATTCGTGGCACAGCGTGTTGCCATAAGTGTGACTGCCGCCGACCGGCTTCAACCACCATCTGCGCGATGGTGCACTGCGCGCGCGCGTTCTTCCAACGTGGCGATCAGGCGGTGCCGAAATCCGGGACAAGCTTCATGAAAATCGCCATCGACATCGCGCTGCTGGCGGGGCTGGCCGCAGCGGCCCTGCCCGCCGCAGCCGGCGCCACGCCTTTGAACCCCGCTTCGGATCGATACGCGCAGGCGTTCCGCGACGCCACCCACGCACTCATCGAGGATGTGAAGGACGAGGAGATCTCCGAAGACATCACCGTTCGCCCCTCGAAAGCGCCTGGCGCCGGTCACAGGGAGAAGGCGACGACGCCGGAGCGTGGAGGCTCCCGCCCGTCCCTCTCCGACGACGACATGCTGTAGCACCGTCTCGCACCGCACACGTCGCGCTGACCAGGCCGCCTCCGGGCGGCCTTTTTCATGTACGGCGCTCGTTCTCCAAATGGAACACCAAGTTCGGCATTCCAGCCTACAGCCGGGAGGGTGTGCCGCTTACGTCATGCCCATCGCACGACGCTGATCGGCCGCCCCCACAGTGCGAGGCGGCCCGCCGTGCCATAGGAAAGGATACTTCGATGAAGACGCTCGCAATTGTTTCCGCCGCTCTGATCGGTCTTACCGCCGCCGGTGCGGCTTCGGCCCAGACCGTCAACCCCTCGTCCAACTATGCCACCCGCATGGCGGACGACAACAGCCGGCTGGCGGTCGCCCGCGGCACCGACACCGCCCGCTTCGGCTCCACGCAGACCTTCGGCTATGCCGGCCACGGCTTCAGCGACCCGGTCGAGAGCGCCAGCGTCGTCCCGGGCTCCAGCTACGCGATCCGCACCAACGAGCAGGCCGAGCGCGATGCGATCTCCGCCTCCGCGCCGAAGGCCGGCATCGTCGACAACTACTCGCGCACCATCCCGGTCCCGGGCTCTGACGGCTTCTAAGCCTCACTCGTGATCGATGGGAAGAGCCCGAAATTCGAGCTCTTCCCCAATGAAAAATCGAAGAACAAGAAAGATACCGACAATGAACAAGCTCGCCATCATCTCCGCCGCCCTCATCAGCCTCGGCGCGGCCGGCGCCGCCAACGCGCAGCCGCTGCTCGGTGCATCCGAGCACGCCGTGCACCAGTCCGAGGACAGCACGCGCCTCGCCATCGCACGGACCCACGGCAGCGCTCACTTCGGCGCGGCGCAGACCTTCGGCTATCCCGGCGCCGCCGCCGATCCGGTCGAGAGCGCCAGCGTCGTCCCGGGCTCCAGCTACGCCATCCGCACCAATGAAGAGGCCGAGCGCGCGGCCATCGCCGGCTCGCCTCACCGTACGGACCTGGTGCGGGATTACACCCGCTCGATCCCGGTCCCGGGCTCCGACGGCTTCTGAGCCGACCAACATCGAACAGAAGCGCCGCGGCACCCTCCCGCAGCGCTTCAAGAAGGGGTCGCTCCGCAAGGAGCGGCCCTTTTTTCTGCACTCAGCTGCGCCCGTCAGCCGTGGTCGAGAAACAGCTCGTCCGGGCCGAGCGGCGCAAGCATCGCCTCGACGCGCTCGTGCGGCAGGTCCTCCAGCCGCTCCGGCGACCACCTCGGCATCCGGTCCTTGTCGATCAAGGCCGCGCGAACGCCCTCCATGAAGTCGCCGTCGCGCACGGCGCGCGAGGTGAAGCGGTATTCGGTCCGCAGGGCGGTCTCGATCGCGGGATCCGCGCGCAGCGCACGAACCGTCTCGAGCGCCGCGGCGACGGACAGGGGAGAAGCCCTGCGGATCGCCGTCAGCGCATCCGCGGCCCACTCCGAGCGGTCGTCCTCCAGCCGCGCGACGATGTCGAGCGCGGTCTCCCCGGCGAAGCAGTGGTCGATCTGCGCCTGACATGCAGCGAGCGCAGACCATCCTGGCGCCACCGCGAAATCCCTGATGACGCCCGGCTCTCCGGCCTCGACAAGGGCGGCGGCCAGCTCCGGCAGCCGTTCGGACGGCACCTGGAGGTCGGCGAAACCGGCATGGATGGCATCCGCCGCATCCATGCGTGCGCCGGTCATTGCCAGATACTCTCCTGCATGACCCGGCGCCTGTGCCAGGATCATCGTGGAGCCGACATCGGGAATGAGCCCGATCGCGCATTCGGGCATTGCGACCGTCGAGCGCTCGGTCACGATGCGGTGGCTGCCATGCGCCGAGATCCCGACCCCGCCCCCCATCACGATGCCGTCCATCAGGGCGACCCACGGCTTGGGAAAGCGCTTTACAAGCGCGTTGAGGCGATACTCGTCGGCAAAGAAGCGCGGCCCGGAGGATGGGTCTCCCGCCTGGGCATCGCGCCAGGTCTCGGCGACGTCGCCGCCCGCGCAGAAGGCGCGGCCGCCGTCGCCCTCGATCAGCACCATCGCGACCGACGGGTTGCCGGCCCAGCCCCGCAGGGCGAACCCGATCTTGACGAGCATCGGTCCGGTCAGCGCGTTCAGCGCCTTCGGGCGGGACAGCGTGAGGCGTCCCACGCTGCCCTCGACCCGGGCATGCACCTCGTCCATGACGTGTCCTCCCCGGGGCGGATTAGAGCACGACCGGGCGGCGGCGCAACCGGCCATCGTCGGGCCGAGGTGTCAGGCGTGCGGCAGAGCCGGCCCCGCCGCCGCACGCAATGCCGCGATGTTGGCCCGGTAGTGCTCGGGCGTGCCGCCGCTGAAGACGGCCGACCCGGCGACCAGCACGTCGGCACCAGCCGCGACGACTTCGGGCGCCGTCTCCGGCGTGATGCCGCCATCGACCTCAATGCGGATCGGACGGTCGCCGATCATCGCCTTGACCCGCCGCACCTTTTCGGCGACCGCAGCGATGTAGGCCTGTCCTCCGAAGCCGGGATTGACCGTCATCAGCAGCACGAGGTCGAGCCGGTCGAGAGCGTACTCGACGACATTCTCGGGCGTTGCCGGGTTGAGCGCGAGGCCGGCCTTCTTGCCCAGCGCGCGGATCGCCTGCAGCGAGCGATCGACATGACGGCTCGCTTCGGCGTGGACGGTGATGAGGTCGCAGCCGGCCTCGGCGAACGCCGCAAGATAGGGATCGGCCGGCTCGATCATCAGGTGGACGTCGAAGAGCTTGCGCGAGGCGCCGCGGATCGCCTTGATCACCGGCGGGCCGAAGGTGATGTTCGGCACGAAGTGGCCGTCCATCACGTCGAGATGGATCCAGTCGGCGCCCGCGGCGTCGACCGCCGCGACCTCTTCGCCGAGCCTCGAGAAGTCGGAGGAGAGGATCGAGGGGGCGATCAGGACGTCGTTCGGCATTCGCGTTCCGGGGTCTGCGGGGCGTCGAGCGAGTGCGGGCGCCGAAGCGCCCGCACCGTGAGTCAGCCGGCTTACTTGCCGCAGAGCTCCTTCGCGGCCTTGACGGCGGCGTCGGCGGTGATGCCGAAGTGCTCGTAGAGCTTCGGCGCCGGGCCGGAGGCGCCGAAGCCGTGCATACCGATGAAGCGGCCGGTCTCGCCGATCCAGCGGTCCCAGCCGAAGTCACCGGCGGCCTCGATGGCGACGCGCGGCGCCGTCCCAATCACCGACTTGCGATAGCCGGCATCCTGCTCCTCGAACAGGCGCCAGCAGGGCATCGAGACGACCGCCGCCTTGATCCCCTCGCCGGATAGCGTGTCAGCCGCGTTGAGTGCGATCTCGATCTCCGAGCCGGTGGCCAGGATCGTCACGTCGCGTTCGCCATCGGCCTCCTTCAGGACATAGGCGCCCTTGCGGGAAAGGTTCTGCGACACGTCGTGGGCACGCACGGTCGGCAGGTTCTGCCGCGACAGCGACAGCACCGAAGGACGCTTCTCGGTCAGCGCGATCTCCCAGGCCTCCGCCGTCTCGATCGCGTCCGCCGGGCGGAACACCAGGTAGTTCGGCGTTGCCCGCAGCATCGCGAGGTGCTCGATCGGCTGATGGGTCGGGCCGTCCTCGCCGAGGCCAATCGAGTCATGCGTCAAGACGTAGATCACGCGCTGGCTCATGATCGCCGACAGGCGCATGCCGCCGCGCATGTAGTCGGAGAAGACCAGGAACGTGCCGCCATAGGGGATGAAGCCGCCATGCAGCGCGAGGCCGTTCATCGCCGCGGCCATCGCGTGCTCGCGGATGCCGTAGTGGATGTAGCGGCCGCCGTAACTGTCCGCCTGCACCGACTGCATGCCCTTGGTGAGCGTGAACACCGAGTGCGTCAGGTCGGCCGAGCCGCCGACGGTCAGCTCGGTCAGATCGTTAACGAAGTTCAGCGTGGCTTCGGACGACTTGCGGGTCGCGAGCTTCGGCTTCTCCTCAGCGAGCTGCCTGCGGTAGCCCGCCATCTTCTCCGCAAAGTCCGCCGGCAGGTCGCAGCGCACCGAGGCGTCGAAGACGACCTTGTTGGCGGCCGCGGCGTGCCGCTTCTCCCACTCGGCGCGGATGCCGGCGCCCTTCTCGGCGATCTCGCGCCAGGCCTTCACCACCGGATCCGGCAGCACGAAGGGCTCGGACGTCCAGGCGAGTGCCTTGCGCGCGCCGGCGATCTCCTCGTCGCCGAGGGCGGCGCCGTGGCTCTTTTCCGAGCCGGCGAGCTTCGGCGCGCCGAAGCCGATGATCGTCTTGCAGGCGATCATCGTCGGCTTGTCGGACGTCTGCGCCTCCTCGAGCGCGGCACGCACCGCCTCCTGATCGTGGCCGTCGACATGCACCGCGTTCCAGCCGGCGGCCTTGAAGCGCGCGACCTGATCCATCGAGGTGGCGAGCGAGGTCTTTCCGTCGATCGAGATGCCGTTGTCGTCGAAGAGGACCACCAGCTTGTTCAGCTTCAGGTGGCCGGCCAGGTCGATCGCCTCGTGACTGATGCCCTCCATCAGGCAGCCGTCGCCGGCGATCACGTAGGTCCGGTGATCGACGAGGTCGTCGCCGAAGCGCGCATTGTGCATGCGCTCGGCGAGCGCCATGCCGACCGCCGTGGCGATGCCCTGGCCGAGCGGGCCGGTCGTCGTCTCGATGCCGAGCGCGTGGCCGTATTCCGGGTGGCCGGCGGTGCGGCTGCCGATCTGGCGGAAGTTCTTGATCTCGTCGATCGTCATGTCGGCATAGCCGAGCAGATGGTGGATCGCGTAGAGCAGCATCGAGCCGTGGCCGTTCGACAGGACGAAGCGGTCGCGGTCCGGCCAGTCGGGCTTCGACGGGTCGATGCGCATGAAGTCGCGGAACAGGACGGTCGCGACGTCCGCCATGCCCATCGGCATGCCGGGGTGGCCCGAATTGGCCTTCTGCACGGCGTCCATCGCCAGCGCGCGGATGGCGTTCGCCATGTCGCGATGTGAGCGGTTGGTCTCGGTGGTTTTGGGCTTCGGCTGGGTTGCTACACTCATCGCATCGAACCTTTCGTGTCTGGGTCCTCGGCGGCCGTGGCCGTCGCCGGCGTGTCGGCGCACCTCATAGCATCTCGGCGGCAAAGGTCGAGACAGGGCGACCGCCCGCCCGGGTCGGACGTGGTAAATCGGTTTGAATCTCTACATAGGCGTCTGGCGCGGCCGGCCACCTCACCCGTCCGCGAAACCGCCAGCGGGAACGCGTCAGTTCGGCGCGCGCCGCCCGTCAGGCGCTGGCGAGCGTCGTCGCACCCGGTGCGGACGAGGCGCTGCCCAGCGCCTGCGACACCGCCTCCACCTCGTCGCTCGAGCCGAACACCAGCGGCGTGCGCTGGTGCAGGTCGCCGGGCACGATGTCGAGGATGCGGCGCAGCCCGTCGGTCGCCTCACCGCCGGCGCCCTCGACGCAGAGCGCCACCGGATTGGCCTCGTAGATCAGCCGCAGCCGCCCCTGCGCATAGCCCTTGCGCGCATCGCCGGGGTAGAGATAGACGCCCCCGCGCAGCAGGATGCGATAGGCGTCGGCCACCATCGAGGCAACCCAGCGCATGTTGAAATTGCGCCCGCGCGGGCCATCCTGGCCGGCGAGAAGGTCGCCGTAATAGGCGCGGAACCGTTCGTCCCAGTGGCGGAAGTTGGAGGCGTTGACGGCGAACTCCTTCGCCTCCGCCGGCAGCGCCAGCCTCACCGGCAGCGCCAGCCACTCCTCCTCGCTCGGCGAGAAGCCGAACACCTGGGTGACGCCGCCGAAATTGGCGACGAGCAGAAGCTGCGGCCCATAGACGAAGAAGCCGCCGGCGAGCTGGTGGCGGCCCGCCTGCAGGAAGGCCGACTTTGGGTCGGCGCGATGGGCGTCCTCGACCGGCAGGACCGAGAAGATGGTGCCGACCGAGACGTTGGTGTCGATGTTGGACGATCCGTCCAGCGGATCGACCGCGAGCGCCAGATCGCCTCCGGCGTTGAGGACGGCGGCCTCGTCCTCCTCCTCGGAGCCGAAGAAGGCCACGCCGGCCGCCTTGGCGGCATCGCGGAAGACGTGGTCGGCGAGGACGTCCAGCGCCTTCTGCACGTCGCCACCGCCGTTGATCGCCTCGGTCGCCTCGCCGAGATCGTCGCCGGAGACCTCGGCAAGCCGGTCGGCGATCAGCACCGCAGCCTCCGCCAGCTCGCGGATCAGAGCCACGAGATCCGGGCGCGTGGCGGCATCGGCTTCAAGGGCGGCATCGAGGGTCGGGAACATCGGCTAACTCCGTCGGGGGCAGGCCGGCAATCTATCGTGCCGCCGGCCGATGGCGAGCCTTATTTGCCGGGCCGATGACGCGGGCATGACGCCGGGCGCCGACGACGGTCCTCTCGGTCTCGTGATCGCGGCGACGGAGCCGACGGCGCCTCGGGCCGTTCCGGCGCCGGACACACACCCCAGGAGTAGCGTCATGAGTGACTGGAGCCTTCCCGACCTCGCCAAGAAGATGAAGGACATCGATTTTGCCATGCTCGGCACGCGCACCGAGGGCGGCGCGCTGGCGAGCCGGCCGATGAGCAACAACCGGGAGGTCGAATACGACGGCGACTCCTTCTTCTTCACCTATGCGCGCTTCCGCACCGTCGGTGACATCGAAAGCGACCCCAACGTCTCGCTCGCGTTCCAGGGCTCCAAAGGCCTGCTTGGTGCGCCGCCCCTGTTCATCGCCGTCGAAGGCACCGGCGAGGTGATCCGGGACAAGGGCGAGTTCAAGGCCCACTGGCACGCCGAGCTCAATCGCTGGTTCGAGCAGGGCGTGGACACGCCCGGCATGGTGCTGATCAAGGTGCACGCCAAGCGCATCCACTACTGGAGCGGCAAGGACGAAGGCGAGATCAAGCTTTAAGGTCTCGCCCGCAGCCTTCCACCGACCGTCTTGGATCAGCGAAGCCGGGGGCAGGTTGCGTCCGGCGCCCTGCCGCGTCAGACTTCGTCCAGGAGCGGCGTCTGCCTTAGCGCCGCCAGATCCTTCGATCCGGTGCAGAAGCAGGCGATGCGCAGTTCCTCGGCGAACACGGCAAGTTCGGCGAGGACGGCCTGCGTGGACGCCTCGGCCGCCCGCAGCAGCCCGGCGGCCTGACCGACGAGATCGGCTCCGAGCCTGAGCGCCTTGGCCGCATCGAGGCCGTTGCGGATGCCACCGGAGCCGATGAGGAGAATATCCGGACACGCCGCCCGCACCTCCCCGATCGCCACTGCCGTCGGAATGCCCCAGTCGGAAAAGGTCAGCGCGATGGCGCGTCCTGCAGCATCGCGGGCGCGCTCCGCCTCGACCGCGGCCCAGGAGGTACCGCCCGCGCCAGCGACGTCGATCGCCGCGACGCCTGCTTCGACGAGGCGACGAGCGACCGCAGCGGAGATGCCCGCGCCGACCTCCTTGACGACCAGCGGTCGCCCGAGGTCCCTTGCCAGCCGCTCGATCTCCCCGAGCACGCCCCGCCAGTCCCGGTCGCCGCCTCGCTGCACCGCCTCCTGCAACGGGTTGAGGTGGAGGATCAGCGCGTCGGCATCGATCATTTCCACCGCGCGGCGCGCCTCGTCCACACCCCAGCCCGCGGCGAGCTGCGCCGCGCCGACATTGCCGAGGATGGGCACGTCCGGCGCACGACGCCGCAGGTCGCGGTCGAGGCCGCCCGTGCCGCGACCTTCGAGCGCCACGCGCTGTGACCCGACGGCGAGCGCCACGCCGCGCTCCTGCGCCGCCTCGGCCAGGCGGATGTTGATCCTCGCCGAGCGATCGGGGCCGCCGGTCATCGAGCTGATCAGGAACGGCAGGCGCAGCGGCCGGCCGAAGAGGCTGGTGGAGAGGTCGATCGCGTCGAGATCGAGCTCCGGCAGGGCGCAGTGGCGGAAGCGGATCCGGTCGAAGCCGGTGGCTGCGCGGGCATGGTCGAGCTTCGGCCGCTGGACGATGTCGAGATGCTCGCCTTTGCGTCCGGCGATGGTGTCGTCAACCTCCTGCGGCACGATATAGTCCTCTTGCGCGGCGGCGATGCCGATCCTGTGATCATGCGGGCACTTGGCCTCACGCCGCCACCGATCAACTATTTGACGTTTATGTGTTGCGGCTCATCTGTCCAGCGGCCGCCGCGGCCGCAAGAGCCCGTGACGGACGTTGGACCTGGAGTAAGCGACGCCCGATGCTGCCGGAACCCAGCCTCGACTTCGCCGCCTATCGTGCGGCCATCGACGCCAAGCTGGTGGCCCTGTCGCCGGCACCGCTGCCGGGTCAGACCGCGTTGCGTCTGGCCTTGCGCGACAGTGTCATCGCACCCGGAAAGCGGTTGCGGCCGTTGATCTGCGTCATCGCTGCGGAGGATCTCGGTGGCCCGAGCGAGCCGGCGCTCGCGGCCGGTTGTGCCGTCGAAATGGTGCATGCGGCATCGCTGGTGCTCGACGACCTTCCCTGCATGGACGACGCCGCGATGCGTCGGGGTCGCCCGGCCACGCATGTGGCGCATGGCGAGGACGTCGCCGTGCTCGCAGCGATCGGAGCCCTCGCCGGTGCCTTCCAGCTCCTCGCGACGCTGCCCGATACGACCGGAGAGCGCCGCGCCGAGGCGGTGGCCGTCCTCTCGGCGGCGGTCGGCGTGAAGGGCTTGGTCGGCGGCCAGTTCGCCGATCTGCGCGGCGGGCGCGAACGCCGGCAGATGAGCGAGATCCGCGTCGCCAACGGCCTGAAGACCGGCGCGCTGTTCCGCGCCTCCGCCGAACTCGGCGGCATTCTCGCCGGCGCCGACCCCGCCGCCCGCGACTGCCTCTGCAGCTTCGGCAGCGAAATCGGCCATGCCTTCCAGCTTTACGACGATCTCCTCGACGCCACGCAGAACCCGGTGCTGCTCGGCAAGGACGTCGGACAGGACGCCGGCAAGTCGACCATCCTCTCGCTGGTGGGCAGTGGGTCGGCCGAGCGGCTGATCGAGCGACATCTCGAGCGCGCCGACGCGCATCTGGCCGAGCTGTTCGGGTCGGCAAGCCGGCTCAGCGCGCTGGTGGCGCAGATCTTCGCGCAGGCCGACCGGACGGTGCGGCAGGCACGCGAGGCGCAGGTCGCCGGCGAAACCGGCCGCGGCGCCGGGCGGCCTTGAGGGATTGGCAGTGCACATGAGCTTCTGGACGAGTTGGCCGGTTCTGGCACTCATCGCGCTCGCTGTCTTCCTCCTGATGGAGGGCGTCGCCTGGGCCGCACACAAGTACATCATGCATGGCTGGGGCTGGGGTTGGCATCGGTCCCACCACGAGCCGCATGACGGCGCCTTCGAGCTGAACGACCTCTATGCCGTCGTCTTTGCAGGCTTTGCCATCGTCTTGTTCTATGTCGGCAGCCAGGGCTACCCGGTGGTGTCGGCCGTCGCGGTTGGGATCACCCTCTACGGGCTGTTCTATTTCATCGTGCATGACGGCCTGGTGCATCAGCGCTGGCCGTTCCGGCACATCCCCAAGCGCGGCTACGCCAAGCGGTTGGTCCAGGCGCACCGGCTGCACCATGCGGTGAGGGGCAAGGCGGACTGCGTGTCCTTCGGCTTCCTCTATGCGCCGCCGGTCGACGGGCTGCGCACCAAGCTGCGGTCGAGCGGCGCGCCGCTCGGCGATCACGGCGCGGTGGAGGACCGCGACCCGGTGCATTGATCGGCGGCCGTCTCCTGTCGGCGCGGCCGGGTCCAGAGCGTCGAGGAGCGCGGCGGGCGGCGCATCGTTCGCGAGCGCAGCGCGAGCCCGAGGCCGCCGACGACGAAGCCGAGCTTCTGCACCTTTGAGGTAGAGACGCGGCTGTCCCAGGCTTCCGGCCCTCGCCGCTTCACCTCGATTCCGATCGCGCGGTAGACGCAGAGCGCCGTCGCCACGGCCCAGGCCGACCGCAGCGGCAGGTCGGCAAGGCCGATCCGGGCGGAGGCGTAGTAGGGCTCGGCCCGGTCGACGAGCCGGGCGGTGAGCCGCGCCAGCGCCGGCCGATGCGGGAGCGCAGCGAGCTCGGATTCCGGGATGCCCGCCTCCGCCAGCCAGTCGAGCGGCAGATAGACGCGAGCGACTTCGGCGTCGTCCACGACGTCCCGGGCGATGTTGGTCAGCTGGAAGGCGAGGCCGAGATCGCACGCACGATCGAGGGTCGCCGGATCGCTCGCACCCATCACCCGCGCCATCATCACCCCGACGACGCCGGCGACATGCCAGCAATAACCGAGCGTGTCGTCGATCGTGGCAAAGCGCCGGCCCTCGACGTCCATGCGGAAGCCCGCGAGATGCTCCAAAGCGAGATCACGCGAGACGGCGTGCCGGCGCACCACCTCCGCCAGCGCCGCGAAGGCGGGCTCGCCCGTGGGGCTGCCGGCGAAGACCGCAGCAGTCTGCGCCTCCAGCACCTCGAGGCGCGCGAGCGCATCCGCACGATCCGCCTCGCCGGTGTCGGCGCACCGACCGCCGTCCGGACGATGCCCATGGTCCTGCCCGTCCACCACGTCGTCACAGTGCCGGCACCAGGCATAGAGCATCACCGCGCTCTCGCGCGTCGGCGGATCGAACAGCTTCGCCGCCGCCGCGAAGCTCTTCGAGCCCCGTTGGATGGTCTCCGCGGCCCGCCGGGCGAGATCGTCCGGCGCGTCCGGCCTCGGCCTGTCGACCGCGAGCGTCACGCCGGCTCGGTCTCGGACAGCCGCGCGTCCTCGATCATCAGCCGTGCCGTCGCCTTGGCCGAACCGACGACGCCGGGCACGCCGGCACCCGGATGCGTGCCGGCGCCGACGAAGTAGAGGTTGCCGATCTGGTCGTCGCGGTTGTGCGGCCGGAAGAAGGCGCTCTGCGTCAGAACCGGATCGAGCGAAAAGGCCGAGCCGAGATGGCTGTTCAGCTCGTCGCGGAAGTCGAAGGGCGTGAAGATGCGGCTCGTCACCAGGTCGCGCCTGAGGTTCGGCATGTAGCGCGCCTCGAGATAGTCGAAGATGCGATCGCGGTAGCGCGGCCCTTCCACCGTCCAGTCGATCGGCGCGTTGCCGAGATGGGGCACCGGCGCCAGCACGTAGTAGCTTCCCGCCCCCGCCGGGGCGAGCGACGGGTCGGTGGCACAGGGCGAGTGGAGATAGAGCGAGAAGTCGCCGGCCAGCGTACGGCCGCTGAAGATCTCCCGGATCAGGTCGCGGTAGCGCGGGCCGAAGCAGACGGTGTGATGCCGGAGACTCTCCTGATGCTTCGACAGGCCGAAATAGATCACGAAGAGCGACATGGAGAACTTGCGCGCCTTCAGGCGTCGCGCCTCGCCGGCGCCGCGCCGCGTGCCCGCGAGCAGCCGGTCATAGGTGTGGACGACATCGGCATTGGACGCGACCATGTCGGCAGCGAAGCGCCGGCCGTCCTGCGTCAGCACAGCGGTGGCGCGGGCGCCGGCCGTCTCGATCCTGGCGACTTCGGCGTCGAGCACGATCCGCCCGCCGAGATCTTCGAAGAGCCTCACCAGGCCCCGAACCAGCGCCCCGGTGCCGCCGCGCGGGAACCAGACGCCCCACTCGCGCTCCAGCGCGTGGATCAACGCGTAGATCGAGGAGGTGGCGAAGGGATTGCCGCCGACGAGCAGCGAGTGGAACGAGAAGGCCTGCCGCAGGTGCTCGTCCTCGATGTATTGCGAGACCTTGGCATAGACGCTGCGCCAGGCCTGCAGCTTGGCGAGCTGCGGTCCGGCCCGCACCATGTCGCGGAAGTGCAGGAAGGGCTCGGCGCCGAGCTTGATGTAGCCCTCCTTGAAGACCGCGCGCGAATAGTCGAGGAAGCGGCGGTAGCCCTCGACGTCGGCCGGGTTGCGCGCGGCGATCTGGCGGTCGAGCTCGGCCTGGTCGTTGGCGTAGTCGAAGTGCGAGCCGTCCTCCCAGCAGAGGCGGTAGAACGGGCTGACGGGCAGAAGCTCGACATAGTCGGCCATGCGCCGGCCGGCGACAGCGAAAAGCTCCTCGAGCGCGGAGGGATCGGTGATGACGGTCGGCCCGGCGTCGAAGACGAAGCCTTCGTCCTCGTAGACATAGGCGCGCCCCCCAGGCTTGTCGCGCTTCTCCAGAAGCGTCACGGCAAGGCCGGCGGCCTGCAGCCGCACGGCGAGCGCGAGCCCGCCAAAGCCCGAACCGATGACGACCGCGCTGCGTCCTGCGTTCACCCGCGCCCCCTTCTCCCAACAAGCACGCCGAGCGCGCGACCGACCGGCACCGGCGGCTTGCCGGCCATGATCCTCAGCCTGTCCGCCCCGCTTAGCGTGGCGGCATAGAAGCGGCCAATCACGGGATCGGGAAGCCGGTGGAAGTGCTCCAGCACCCGGTAGCGCTCGGAGGGCGCGCCGGCCCGGAACAAGAGCCGGTTGAGCAGGCGGAAATAGCCCCGCTCGCGCCAGGCCGTGCGGGCGTGCTCGCGGGTCAGGCGGAACAGCGCCGAGGCGGAGAGATCGGGCGCGGCCGCGATCCGGTCCGCGAGGCGCACGGCGTCGGGAAGCGAGTAACCGGTGGTCGGATGGAACAGGGCTGCGGCCAGCCCGCTGGCCGGCACCCCGTCGCGCTCGGCCCAGAGGGCATCGACGTCGCCGCCGAGCGCGATCGGCAACACGCCCTGCTCCTCCCGCACGAGGTCGGCGACGCGCCAGCCGCGGCCATCGAGATAGGCGCCGATGCGCGTCCGCAGGGCGTCCGCTTCGAGCCCGGCGCCATCGGCGTAGTAGGTGTCCTCGACGAGGAGGCGGGTCGGCGAGAAGGGCAAGAGGTAGATGAAGCGGTAGCCGTCGGCCTGCGGCACGGTGGCGTCCATGATCACTGGCCGGGCAAGGCCGTGCGGCGTGGCGAGCTCGAGCTCCTGGCCGAGAAACTTCTGGAAGCCGAGCGTCAGATGCGGGCTCGGTCGCGCGCCGCGCCCGTCGATGACGGCACCCGCGGCCATGGTCCGGCCATCGGCGAGGGTCACCCCGTCCGGGCGCAGGTCCACGACAGGCGTAACGGTCTCGATCGCATCGCCGAGGGCGCCCTGCAGGACCTCCCGAAAGCGATCGGCGGTGACGCTGGCATAGCCGGTCGCGACCCTCCGGCGTCGGTTCGGGAACACGACCTCGTAGTCCGGCCAGCGATGCACGACGAAGGGCGCGAGCCAGGCATGCTGATCGGGCGTCAGGTCGCCGGCGTGGAAGGACCAGGTGTGCGTGCCGCCGATCGCGGGTGCCGCTTCGAGCACCCGCACGCTCAGCTCCGGCCGCAGCTGCTTCAGGCGGTAGGCGATGACGCCGTTCGCGAGGCCACCGCCGACGAGAAGGAGATCCGGCATCACGAGGCGAGCCTCGCCGAGCCTTCGACGCGGGCGCGGCCAACCGTCGCCTGCTCGACGAGGTCGGCTGCCCGGTGCACGCCTCCGGCCACCGCGATCTCGGCACCGATCGCAGTCGCGCGCCTGCGATAGCCCTCGTCGCCGAGCAGCGCCGCGAGGTGCGCCTCGATCGCTCGCGCGGTCGCCCGCCACCGCGGCAGCGCCGTGCCGACGCCGTGATGGACGACGCGTGCCGCGACGCCCGGCTGGTCGAAGGCCAGCGGGATCACCAGGCTCGGCACCCCGAACTCCAGCGCGTCCATCACCGTATTCAGTCCGCCATGGGTGATGCAGAGGTCGGCACGGGCAAGGACCGCCCGCTGCGGCGCGAAGTCCGTCACCCAGGTCGCGCCGACCGCTTCCGCCTGCCGTGCATCGAGCCCGCCGCAATGGGCGACGAGGAGCTGCGCCCCGCGGCGGCGGCAGGCGGTCGCGATCGCCCGGAACAGGGCGAGGCGGTGACCCTGCAGCGTGCCGAGCGAGGCGAAGACGAAGGGGCGGGCGGGATCGAGCGGCAGATCGAGGCGCGTCTGCCGGCCCCCGCTCCGGATCGGCCCGACCGCATGCAGGGGGCCCGGATTCTGCCGCGGCAGATCGAAGCCCGGCACGGTCTGCGCGATGCGCAGCACCGGCGACAGGCAGTCGGCGAGACTGTCCATCGCCGGCAGTCCGAAGCGCTCTGCCCAGGCGGCGATCGTCCGGCGTTGCCGTGCGAGAAGAAGCCTCGCCACCCGCTCGCCGCCGCGGTTGCGCCGCAGGCCGCGCTCGCTCGGGTCGTAGGGCCAGTCGAGGAACGGTGGCGGGAGCGCCGGCTCGGGATCGATCGGAAGCGCCGCGGCCAGCGAAATCAGCGGCAGGCCGAGATGGCGGGCGAGAAGGCCGGCCGCCGGCTCCATCTGGTCGCCGATCACCGCTTCGGCGCCGATCCCACGCAGAACTTCGGCTCCGTCGCGGCAGAGGGCATCGGTCATCGCCGCCGTGTCGGCGACGGTGCGCAGGATGCCGAACGGGCCCGAGGGATTTTCCGCATGGCGCGCCACCGCCGCCACCGTGCGCGCTCCGGCTGCCGCGCCCACTCCACGCACCGTCGTCGCGGGCGACTGCACCAGCCGCTCGGCACCATCGTTCAGCACGAAGGTCAGGCGGTGACCGCGGCGCGCCAGCTCCTCGGCCAGCGCCTCGAAGAGGCGCACATGGCTGAAGAAGGGCGGGCAGATCAGGGCGAAGTGCGTCATCGGGCTCCGGCAGCGCGTGGCGAATCGGCGGAACCGATGCGCGATCGATGCTTTAGCTAGAGCACATGTGCCCTGCGTCTCCCGCCCTGCCCGTCGCGACCGTCCCGATCCCGAAGTCAGTCAGCCGGCCCGCCGGCGCGCAAGCCTGTCGTTCGCTCTGGTTCCTCGTGGACCGCAGACGGTGAGCCTGCGGCTTTCAGATCGGACCGCGTCGGCAGCCGGCGCGGACCCCGTCACGTGCGCCCGATCTCGTCGGAGCCCTTTGCCGGAGCGATTGGCGGCGCAGCTCGTCCTGGCGGCCGGGCTGCTGATCGTGATGATGCTGGGCCTGCGGGCGATCGGGCGCCCCTGGACCTGCCCCTGCGGAACGATCCGGCTGTGGCAGCCGGACCCGCTGCGAAGCTCGCAGCAACTGGCGGACTGGTATTCGCTGCTGCACGTCAGCTTCGGGCTGGGGGTGTGCGCGGTGCTCCACCGCTTCGCACCCCGCTGGCCCTTCGGCGCCGCGGTGCTGACGGCGCTTGCCTCGAGTGCGGTGTGGGAGATCGTCGAAAACCTGCCGCTGGTGATCCGGCTCTTCGTGCCGCCGGGCGGTGCGCCGCCCTACGGCGGCGACACCGTCCTCAACTCGCTCGGCGACACCGCCTTCGTGATCGTCGGAACGCTTCTCGGTGCACGGCTGAGAACGACCGGCGTGCTGCTCCTCGTCCTCCTGATCGACCTCACCGTGAGCCTGGCGATCGATGACGGCATCCTGCTGGGCGGGCTGCGGCTGATCGGCCTGCGGATCTGAGGGCCGGTTCGTCACGTCGGCAGCGCGCGAGAGCGTCGAGGCCCGGCACGCTCCACCGCAAGGCGATAAGGCGCGCGACCCCGATCACATGCGACGCTGCCGGCCAGCGCGCCCCGCCGTCGCCGACATCGGCACGGACGCCCTTCTCCCGGACGGTCTGGATCATCGGGCTGATCAGCCGCTGGCGACAGAGGTCATGCACCTGCGGCGGGCGGAGGTCTCCGGAGGCGTTCGGCCGAGGTCGCGCGCGAACGGCCGGATGGCGCGCCTCAGCCAGGCTCCGGCAACAAGCCCCTGAGAAGCGGGGCATGCCCGGCGAGGCTGGCGGACATGAACTCGGTGAACAGCCTGACCCGCTTGGTCTTGCGTGTCTCGCCCTGCGTGAGAAGCCAGAGCGTTCCGTACATGTGCAGTTCGGTGCCGGGCACCCGCGCGAGGCGCGGCTCGGCATCGCCGATGAAGCAAGGCAGCGTCGTCATGCCCAGCCCCTGCAGCACGGCCGCGATCTGCGCCTCGCCGTCCGACACCCTGAACGGGATCTCGGCCGCGCGAACCTCGCCCGCGTGAGCCCAGTCCGGGACTCCATGCATGCTGATGACGATCCAGCGGAGGGGATCGGCGGCACCCGCACGCAGCGCGGCCAGCCGCTCGCGCGACAGGTACACGCCGCCGAACACCTCCGGCCCCTTGCGGCCGTGCAGATGGACCGGCAGGGTCTTGCGGTCATAGACGACGCGGATCGCGACGTCGGCATCCCGATTGGTCAGGTTGGCGAGGTCCCCGGATGAGGCGACGTCCAGCTCGATCTCCGGATGGCGCTGCGCGAACGCGGCGAAGTCCGGCATCAGCAGGCGGGTTGCCAGCGTCGGTGCCAGCGTCACGCGCAAAAGCCCGCGCACGGTCTGGTCGCGCCCGAAGACGCGCGTCTCCAGCTGGTGCGACGACGCCTCCATAGCGCCGGCGAGATCCAGGACCTCCTCCCCCGCCGGAGTGAGGCGGTATCCGAAGGGCAGCCTCTCGAACATGAGGGCGCCGAGCGTCTCCTCCAGCTGGGCGACGCGCCGCAGCACGGTCGAGTGGTTCACCTCGAGGCGCTCGGCAGCAGCCCGCACCGAGCCTGCACGCGCGACGGCCAGAAAATAGCGAACGTCGTCCCAGTTCATCATCGTGGACTCCGGTACCGCCGAGGTGCGCGATTGGAAGTGACCTCGCCACATCCTTGACCGCCGATAGCACAGGCCGCCGGAGCGGCCCATTTTTGACCGCCTGCGCGCGGGTTCCCGCGTCTCACGCCCCCGCCAAGCGACAACGAGGCTCCGCGCGGACGGCCCCTGGATCTGGAAAGCACCGCGTCGCGGCCTTGCCGTCGAGGATGCTCGACCCGCGAGGCAGGCCAGCGCACCAGCGCCGTCCTGCAGGGGTGCTGCCAGACAGGCCGCAGCATGCTAGACGGCGCGCCTGCCGAGGACGGGTCCACGCTGCACGTCGCATCTGAGGGAAAGCAAATGGTCGACATCTCCGTCGAAACACCGCAACAAACCGAACGCCGTCTGCGGCGGGCCATCGCCGAGGCGACCCTGGACGTCATGGACGGTAGCTGGTGCTTCCGCGAGTTTGCGCCTGCCGACTTCCCGGGCGCGGCTTCGCCCGACGCTCTGGCTCTCATCCGGGACGAGGACGGCTGGAGCCAGCTCGTGCCGGCATCGGACGACGCGGGCGAGACATTCGGCCTGTTCGGCTTTCACTTCCCGAACGGGCAGGACAACAGCGGCTTCGTCGGGTGGCTGGCGACCCATCTGAAGACCCGCTTCGGCACCGGCGTGTTCGTGGTGTGCGGCTACAACGCGGCGCGGGGCGGCATCTACGACTACTGGGGATGCCCGTCGTCGCTGGCCGAAGCGGTGTTTGCCGAAATCCGTCTCCTGAACGGTCGCGCCGGCTAGAAGGGGCCGGCATGCGCTGCCGGGGACCCGCGTCGGCTTGGTGCGCGCGGGAGCCGTCCGGCGCCCGGGCCGGCACGGGCCAGCAGCGCGCGGACCGGTGGAGGCCGACGCCGTCGCGGCCCTCGATCGGCTCGTTCAGCGATCCGGACCGTCGCTGCGCTCCGGATCGCGGCCGAACGCCGTCACGACCGTGTCGATGAAGCTGCGCAGCCGAGGAAGCTGCGGCCGGCGCGGCATGAACATCAGGTACATCGGACGCGAGGGCGCCTGGTAGTCGGCCAGGATCGGCAGCAGCCGCCCCGCGGCGAGCGCCTCGCCAAGCACCGCCTCCGGCTGCAGCACGATCCCCTGCCCATCGAGCGCGGCGGCGACCAAGGCGCGTCCATCGTTGATCTGGAAGCGACTTTCAATCCGGATCGGATGGGCCATGCCGTTCTTGCTGAATACCCATTCGGCGTAGGGACGGCCGGAGAAGTTGAGATAGGCGAGGCACGTGTGGTCGCGGAGCTCTTCCGGCGTGGTCGGAGCGCCGTGTGCCGCGAGATAGGCGGGTGATGCGCAGGCGACCTGCCGATGGTCCATCAGGCGGCGAGCCGCGAGCGAGGAGTTGGGGATCGGCCCTAGGCGGATCACCGCGTCGTAGCCTTCATCCACGATGTCGACGTAGCGGTCGGTCAGCGTCAGCTCGACCTCCATCATCGGATGGTCGCGCAGGTAACGCGTGACCATGGGTGCCAGTCGGCACGCCCCGAAGCCGATCGGCGCGCTCACCCGCAGTCGTCCGCGAGGCGTCTCGCTCATGTCCTGCACCAGAGCGTCCGCCGCCGCCGCCTCCGACAGAATGGCCCGGCAGCGGGCGTAAAACAGATGCCCGATGTCGGTGAGGCTCTGCCGCCGGGTGGTTCGGCGCAGCAGCGTGGTGCCCAGCCGACCCTCCAGCGCCGCGACATGCTTGCCGACCATCTGCGCCGACATTCCGAGGGTCTTCGATGCCGCCGCAAACGACCCGGCGTCGACCGCCCGGACAAACACCTCCATGCTGTCCAGCCGGTCCATACTGCAAACTCCTGGTTTCTACTGACCCTCTTAAGTTGCCGATTATACCTGTTCCGTGCCCGAGTATATCGACCGTCTCGAGCCCCGGCCTTCACAGGGGCAGCAAAGGAGGCACTCCATGCCCGAGACGATCCGCGTCGGCATCATCGGCGCCAGTGCGAGCGGTGGCTGGGCCCGCGAATCCCACGTTCCGGCCGTGCAGCGGCTGGACGGCCTGGAACTCGCTGCCGTCGCGACCAGCAGTATCGAGACCGCGGAGGCGGCGGCCGCGGCCTTCGGTGCCCCGAAGGCCTATGGCAGCGGGGCGGAGCTCATCGGCGATCCGGACATCGATCTCGTGACCGTGGCGACGCGCGTCCCCGACCATCGTGCGCTGGTGCTCGCTGCGGCAGCCCAAGGCAAGCACGTCTACTGCGAATGGCCGCTCGGGCGCGGGCTCGCCGAGGCCGAGGTCATGGCCCTGGCGGCGCGGCAGGGCGGGGTTCACACGGCGATCGGCCTGCAGCTTCGCGCGTCGCCGGCCGTCAAGCGTGCGCAGGACCTGATCTCCAGCGGCGCCGTCGGACGCGTGCTCGGCCTGAACGTCGTCTCGGCGACGGAGGGCTTCGGCCCCCGCGTTCCCGAAGCCTTCCTCTATCTCGAGGAGCCCGAGGCCTTCGCGAACCTCGTGACGATCCAGGGCGCGCATACGCTCGACCTGGCGATTGCCCTCGGCGGCGCGCTGACAAGCGCCAGCGCTCTGACAACCGCACAGTTCCCGCAGATCCAGGCGGGCGAGACCGGCGAAAGACGCTCGCGCGCGACCTTCGATCATCTGCTGGTGCAGGGCCGCCTCGCCGGCCGGAGCACCCTGGGCCTTGAGGTCGCCGGCGGCCGAGCCGGCGGATTGCCGTTCCGGGTGGAGGTGTCCGGTGAGGCGGGCGTGCTGCGTCTGGAGGGCGGCGCGCCGCGCGGCGCCCAGTCGAGCGTCCTCACGCTGTCGCTGAACGGCGAGCCGCAGGCGGTCGACGGCCCCGCACCGGGCCCGCTGCCGCAGACCGCGGTGAACGTCGCGGGCGTCTATGCCGAACTGCGGGACGACATCCTGGGCGGCACATGGTCCTGCCCGGGCTTCGATCATGCGGTGAGCCTCACCCGCCTGGTCGAGGATCTGTTCGAGTCCTCCCGCTCGGGCACCCGGCGCGAGGCGTCCGGCTGGCCGACAGCCTGACGCCGCTCGGCTCGTCCATCTCGCCTTGCCCGTGCAGGGTCTCTTCCACAGACAGGAGTCCACCCATGCGAAAGCTCGTCAGCCTTGCCGCCGCTGCTCTGATCGCAATGGTCAGCACCGCCGCGCGCGCCGAACCGCCCGCAGCGGAGGTGCGCCTCTACACCCTCGATTGCGGCCGGATCGACTTCGACGACCTCAAGGTCTTCTCCGACACGGGCGAGCATGACGGCGAGAGCGGGGTCTTGCCGGTCTCCTGCTTCCTCATCCGTCACGGCGACGACTGGCTGCTGTGGGACGCCGGGCTCGGCGACGAAATCGCCGCAAGTCCTACGGGCCGCGTCGTGGTCGGCCTGCACTTCCGGGTTCCGCGGACGCTGGTGTCCCAGCTTGCCGAACTCGGCCTGAAACCGGACGACATCCACTATGTGGGACTGTCCCACCTGCACGCCGATCACAGCGGCAACGTCGCGCTCTTCCCGCATGCGACCTTCCTGATCGCGCCGGCCGAACTGCAATGGGCGAGCGGGACGCCGACGCCGGACGGCGTTCTGGCGGACCGCGTGGCGGCGGTCCGCCGCAGCCGCATCCAGCCGGTGCCGGGCGATCTTGACCTGTTCGGCGACGGGACGGTCCGGCTTCTGACCACGCCCGGCCATACGCCCGGCCACCACAGCCTGCTTGTCCGGCTCCAGAAGGCCGGGACGATCCTGATCTCGGGCGATGCCGCCCATTCGAGGCTCAACTACGAGAACGAGCTCGTGCCGCTCGGCAATGTCAGCCGGGCCGAGACCATCGCCTCGATCGAGCGGCTCAAGGGGCTCGCGGCCCACTTCCATGCACGCGTCATCATCGAGCACGCCGCGGACGTCTTCGACACCACCCCACGCCTGCCGGCGTATCTGGACTAGGGCGTCAGGCGGCAGCGGAGGCGTCGCGAGCGGCGATGCACCCGCGCGGCGGCTGTCGGACACGCCACCGGCGATGCGCTGCCCCGGGCCGACCGGTGACCGACGGCGAGACCGGGCCTCGTCGCGACCCGGCTCATCTCGAGCGCGACCCGGGGCGAGGCGCATCACGAGGACAGCCGCAGGACCGTCCGGGGCCCGCGGCATCGGTGCTAGCCAAGACCCTTGCTGCGGAGCCAGTCGCGGAGGGCCTGGACCAGTTCCTCCTTGCGTTCGAGCGGCAGCCAGTGCCCGGACGGCAGGGTCACCATGGTGAGGTCCGGGCAGGCCTCCCGCATCGGATCGCCCTGGCGATTGCCGGTGATGGTGCAGATCTGGTCGAACGTGCCGTTGACGAAGAGCACCGGCTGCAGGACCCGCCCGCCGTCGCGCGCCTCGAGGGCGAAGGCGATGTTGGCCTCGTCGTTCATGTACCACGCGCAGGACGGACGGAAGCCGGTCGCATCGAAGCTCTGGACCAGAACCTCGAAATCGGCCGGAGGCCAGAGGGCCGGATCGGGCTCGGTCGGCGGTGCGCGATGGGCGGCGCCGAAGCGGCCGCCCTTCTGCGTGACTATGGCGTTCGGCGAGGCCGTGCTGAGGCCTGCGGGATCACCGGGTTGGAAGATCGACGCCAGCGACGCGGCCTTGTCTGCATCGAGATCGGCGACGGCTTGATCGAAGTGCCGGGTGTAGTAGCGGTAGTAGTCCCACTGGCCGTCCGGATACCGGTCGGCGGGATAGATCGCCCGATCGACCAGGGGCACAAGCGTGCGAAGCGCGTGGCCGGCCGGCTGATAGGCGAGCGAGACGAGCGCCAGGGCGCGACTGCGTTCGGGCCGATGCGCGACGAGCTGCGCGGCGACGACCGCGCCCCAGTCGTGGCCGACCCAGATGGCGGGCCCACCGCCCAGATGGTCATGCAGGTCTGCCATGTCCGTCACGATCGCCTCCATCGTGTAGGCGTCGGTGGCGGCGGGCGCGGAGGAGCCGCCGAATCCGCGCAGATCGGGCGCGATGCAGCGCCATCCCTCGGCAGCGAAAGCCTCCATCTGGGCGCGCCACATCAGGCCGATACCCGGCCAGCCGTGCACGAAGATCATCAGCGCTCCGTCGGCCGGCCCGCACTCGTGGTAGCGCGTCGTCTGGCGGGGCGTGGTGAAGGTGCGGGACGTTGGCATGCAGGATGATCCATTCGCATTGGCACAGGGCGGGAGGGCGGCTGCGCAAGGTCCAGCGCCGCCGATGGACCATCGATCAGGCGACGTCAGGACAATGAACGCGCGGCCGTGCTGGCCGTCCTCGGATGCCGGATCGGACACTGCCGGCGGCGAAGACGTCGGCGCGGCGCCACGTGCACGAAGGCGGGACAGCGGCTCCGGCGCGCCCACGGCTAGACGAGGTGCTGCTGGAAGAAGGCGCTGAGCGTGTCGACCGCGTCTTCGACATAGGGGCTCTTGTCATACATGTCGTAATGGCCGGCGCCCTCGACGACATGGAAGCCGTGCCGGTTGTTGGCGCGTTCGAAGAGCGTCTGACCGTCGGCGTAGGAGAAGGTGGCGCCGAGGCGGCCCGCCACGATCACCTGCACCGGCTGCGTCAACAACTCGCCGACGAGATGGAAGGCGTCGAAGCCGAGCATCGGGCCGAGGCTGGTGAAGTAGCGTCGATTGGTGGAGTGTTCGCTGTACCCGCGCGGCGTGCGGTAGAACTCCACGGCATCGAGGACGTCGCGATCGGTGATGCCGGCCGCATGCGCCGCCTCGATCGTGTCCGGGATCCACGCCTCCCGCCTTGGCGCTCCGCCCCGTGCCTCGGCGGTGCGCTGGCGCCCCACCGCTTCGAGCATCTGGCGGAGAGCATCGGGTGTGCGGCCGCTCTGACGACGCGCCCGCCCGATGTTCACGGGCACCACCGTTCCGAGCGCCTTGACGCGATGCTCGGTGAGCGCCGCGCTGACGGCATAGCCGCCTCCGGCGCAGATGCCGAGCAGGCCGACCCGCTCCTCGGCCACGAAAGGCAAGGTCATCAGGAAATCCACGGCACAGCGGATATCCTCGACCCGCGTCGCCGGGTCCTCCAGATCGCGGGGCTCGCCGCCGCTCTGCCCCTGGTAGGACGGATCGAAGGCGAGGGTGACGAAGCCGCGTTCGGTGAGCCGCGTGGCGTAGTTCGCCGCGATCTGCTCCTTCACGCTGCTCCCCGGCGTGGCGATCACGAGCGCGGCATAGGCCTGATGTCCGTCGTAGCCATCGGGCACGCGGAGTGCGCCGGCGATGTCGATCGCCCCGTTCCTGAACGACACGTCCCGTACCCGATCTGTCACCACCCTGCTCCCACCGCTCGCCATCGCCGCACTGTCGACGCGGCCCCTGCCGACGCTGGCTCGACCGGCCGAGGCCGGCCAGTTCGGCATCGTGCCGCGCCGTGCCGGCAGTTCGTGCAACAGACAGGTCGTATGCCTCCCGCGCCGCAGGATCTACCCTTCGATCAGCGCCGGCAGGACGACGTTGCGCGGCATGTCGAGCCCCTGGTCGTGCAGGTAGGTCGCAAGATCGAGGGAGTTGTCCGCGACGTCCCAGTGGGTGACGAGGCCGTCCCGGAGCCGGAGCAGGAACGTCTCGACGGATGTTCCGCTTCGCCCCGTCGGCGCAATGCCCCAGAACGGGCCGCCGTCGTGCGTCCAGTGCAGGTTGACCGTCACCAGGCCGCGGTCGCCGGCGACGTAGTGATCGATCAGGTCGGTGCGGGGACGAAAGGCGGTGATGAAGGCCTGGTTGAACGCCTTCAGCTTGTCGCGCCCGACGACGCCGCGCCCTGCCGGGCTGTTGGCCTCAACGTCCGGGTGGATGACCGCGTCCCACCGGTCGAGTTCGTCGCGGGCGTAGCCCTTGTAGATTTCGAGAGTGATCTTCGAAGCATCAGGCGTCATGGGAGGTTGGTCCTTGTTTGCGGGGCGCGCCTTCGACGACGTCTGCCGGCTTCGGGTTGAGCGTTGCGCGGACCTCGTCTCCCGACATCCCGGTGTCGTAGACGGCGGTGCCGACGTCGAAGCGAAGGGCTTGATCGAGTCCGCCGACCGGAACGGGATCGAAGCCGGCGTCGAGCACGAGCCGGCTGGCGACGTCGAGCGCGTCCGCATCGTCCGAGGCCAGCGGGATCCCGATGCGGGGCCCGACGCGGTGAGCGCCCGTGGCGAGCGTTCCGTCCCAGACCGTGCTGAAGGCGCGCACCATCCGCACGCCGGGAAACCACTTGCGCAGGAAGGCACCCGTCCCCTCGCCGGACTGCAGGACGTCGGCAGCCATCCCGCCGTCCCGCCTGAGGTTCGGGTTGCCGGTCTCGAGCACGACCTTCCCCGCCAGCGCGTCGCGCTTCGCCTGGCCGAACTCCGGCAGGGCGCCGAACGGAATGGAGAGGAGAAGGACGTCGCCATGCGCGATCGCCGCGTCGGGCGTGCCGCGCCTGGCAGGACCGCCGAGCGACGCGACGAGATCGTCCAGCGTCTCGGGATGGCGCGAGGAGAACAGAACGTCGTGGCCGGCGCGCGACCACAGGGTTCCGATGAGGCCGCCGATATGGCCGGAGCCGATGATGCCGATCTTCATGCGAAGTCTCTTCTTGTTCTGGAGCGCGGCGGCCGCGTCGGCACAGCGGACCTGTGTCGGCTCGCCCGCACCGTCCGTCCGTCAGAGGGTGGTCACCGACCCGCCGTCGACGCGGAGGTTGGCGCCGGTGATGAACGAGGCGTTCTCGGAGGCGAGAAACACGACGGCTGCGGCGACGTCCTCCGGCGTGCACGGCCGACCGAGCCCGATGTTGGGGCGGAAGGCGCTGAGGAAGTGCGCCGCCAACCCGTCGGGCGGAACGGCCTCGGCGCCGTCCTGCTGGGACAGCACGTCACGAAGGATCGGCGTGTCGACATAGGCCGGAGACACGACGTTCACGAGGACGCCCCTGTCGGCATAGGCCTTGGCGAGCCCCTTCGACAGGACGTTCAGCGCGCCCTTGGCGGCACCGTACTCGATCGCGATCGGATCCGGCTGCATGCCGCTTTCGGACGAGATGTTGATGATCCGTCCCCAGCCCCGCTCGGCCATGCCGGGAGCCAGCGCCCGGGCGACCCGCACGGCGGACAGGACGTTGAGGTCGAAGGTCGCCTGCCAGTCGTCGTCGGGCACCTCCTCGAAGGGTCGGAACAGGCCGCCCGTCGAGGATCGCAGGCCGCCGGCGTTGTTGACGGCGATGTCGATCGGCCCCAGTGCCCGTTCGGCCGCGCGAATGGCGGCAGACAGGCTGTCGGCGTTCGTCACGTCGCCGACGGCGGCGAACGCGCCCTTGCCGAGACTGTCGACGACGCCCGCCAGCCTCCCCTCGTCGCGCGCGAGGAGCGCGACCTTGACCCCCTCGCGGTGAAGCGCGCGGGCAATCCCCTCGCCGATGCCTTGGCTCGCTCCCGTGACCAGCGCGACCCGGCCTGTGAGATGGGTGTCCATGATGCGTTCCTTGAGATGCTCGACGCCACGAGGGCGTGCGCTGTGTCAAGGCGGGAGATGGGCCCGCGCAACGCCGCCCGTCAGAGGGTCCAGACTCCTGGCTTTCGTTCCCGGAAGTCAGTAATGCGCTGGAGTGGGTGAGCCTCGCCAATCGAGGTTCGGAGGCTCTGCGAGTGGCGACAGACCGGCTGGGCAGCATCCTTGCCTTCGTCCGCGTGGCGGAACTCGGCAGCTTCGCACATGCCGCGCGGGCGCTCGGCATCTCGGCGTCCGCCGTCAGCAAGAGCGTCGCCCGTTTGGAGGATCACCTCGGTCTGCGCCTGTTCCAGCGCACCACGCGCGCACTCAGCCTCACCGAGGACGGACGCACCTTCTATGGCCGCTGTGCCAAGATCCTCGAGGAGCTGGACGAGGCCGAACGTTCGATGCGCGAACGCGCCTCGGAGCCGTCCGGCGTCCTCAGGGTCGAACTCCCGACGGCGCTCGGCCGAACCGTCATCGCCCCGGCGCTCGGGAGGCTGACCCGGCAGTACCCGCAGCTGAAGGTCGACGCGTCGTTCGACGACCACCTGACCGATCCGATCCAGGCCGGTCTCGACGCCCTGGTGCGCATCGGCGAGCCCCGGGACTTGCGACTGATGGTGAGGCGCGTGGGCACCGTCCGTTACGTCGTCTGCGGCTCGCCCGCCTATCTCGCGGCCCATGGAGCGCCGCAGACACCCGAGGATCTGAAAGACTTCGACTGCATCCGGCGGCTGCCGCGCGACGCGTCGTCCTACGCTCCATGGAAGTTCGCGCGACCCGGCACCGACGCGGCGTTCGAACGTCAGGTCGCCGGAACGCTGAGCTTCGACAGCAACGACGTGATCCTCGATGCCGGCCTTGCCGGCACCGGCCTCGTCCAGCTGCACGACTACATGGCACGGCCGCATCTGCGATCCGGGCAACTCGTTCAGGTACTCGACGCCTACGCCGCTTCGGGGCCGCCGATCTCCGTCCTCTTCCCGTCGAACCGTCACCTCGCCCCGAAGGTGCGTGTCTTCATCGACTTCGTCGCGGACATCCTCCGCCCGAACGACGACGGGCGCCACACCTGAAGCGCTCTCGGCTCAGAACGGGATGGCCAGACTGGCCTTCCCGCCGATCGCCGTGTTCCCCTTGCCCTCGAGATTCAAGGTGCCGGCGGCGAGGAGCGACCAGCCCTCTCCGCCGGCAAGGCCGAAGCCCGCCTCCACCGTTCCAAACAATCCTTCGCCGATCGCATCGTCGAGCGCCCCGCCGTTGCCGGAGGAGACGCCGATGCTGCCGCCGAAGGTCGGCGTCAGCGTCCAGCCATTGTCGAGCGGCAGGGCGTAGCTCGCCTTCGCCCCGGCGCTGAAGCGCAGGTCCTGTTCGCTGAAGCCGGCGACGGCGACCGACTCGCCGGCATCGTTGCCCACCGCGTAGTCGTCGACGCTCTCGTCGATGTAGCTGAGCTTCAGGTTCGGTCGCAGCGTCAGCGCGCCGAAGCCGAGGATGCCCTCCAGCTTCGTCGTCGCCATGTAGCGGGTCGTGTCGAAGTCGCCCTCGAAGGTCCCGAGATCCACCGTGTTCCAGCTCCTGCCGTAATACAGGCTGGCATCGAGGTAGAGGCTCGGGCTCAGCTCCAGCGAGGCGTAGGGGCCGAACAGGAAGCCGGTGCCGTGGACGTCACCGTCGTCGCTCGGGTCGCTGGTGTGATCGGTGTGGAGCGCGAGGCCGAGCAGCAGCCGGTCCGCCACGAGGTAGTCGGCGCCGAAGGAGACGAGCGTGAAGTCGCCCCAGCCGCCATCCCTGCCGCCGTCGTCGCTGTCGCCTTGCTTGTGCGCCAGGACGCTGGCGCTGGCCCACGCGTTGAAGCGCGGCATCGGCGCAGTCTCGCCGGTGTCGCCGAGCGCGTGGCGGCGCGCCGCCTCGATCTGCGCGGTGCTGGTGGCGAAGTCGACGGACAGGCCGTCGCCGCTCGGCGCGAGGCCGAGCGAGCCCATCTGCGTCGACGTCGCGGCCATGCGCCGCTCGATCAGGCCGGGGGTCTCTACTGTGTTGGCGAGGAGGCTCTGGCGGGCGCTGACGAAGTCGCGCACGAGACGATCTGCCTTGTCCGCCACCGCCCGGGCGTCGAGTTCGACCACATAGGTCACGATACCGACGTTCGAGGTTCCGAGCGCGCTTGTCAGGGTATAGCCCACCTTCGCGGTTCCGGAGAACTCGGCACTCGGGATGAAGGTCAGGTAGAAGCCCTTCGGCGCAACGGGCCCGAGCGCGGCGACCGCGCCTTCGGTGATGCGGGCGACGCCCGCCTGCGGCGGCTCGACGTAAGCGATCGCGGCGGAGGTGAAGGGACCACCGGTCGCCCCGGCATTCAGATAGACGTCGGCCGGGGGCTCCCCGGCAACGACGGTTTCGCTCTTGTCGGCGACGGCAATCTGCTGCGCGACGACCTTCAACGTGTAGGCAGCCGTCGCGGTGGCGCCGCTGCCGTCCGTGACGGCGATCGTGAAGCTGTAGTCGCCCTCGGTTCCCGCATTCAGCGGCCCGTTCAGCGTGCCCGTCGAAACGTTCAGCACCAGTCCTCTCGGCAGGGTTCCGGAGGCGACACCGTAGAGCTTCGGGCCCGTGCCACCGGCGGCGGCGATCGGCTGGCTGTAGGCTTCTCCCGCCATGGCCTGCGGCAGCGCGCCGGACGGAGGGCTGAAGACGAACGCCGTCGGCGCCGCGGCGATGACGAGGCTGTAGCTGCCCGACGCGGTGGCGCCCTGGGCGTCCCGCACTTCGATGACGACGCCGTAGCTTCCCGCTGTCGCCGGCGTGCCGGTGATGGCGCCGCTGGAGGCGTCGAGGCTGAGCCCCTGGGGAAGTCCGCTGGCACTGAAGCTGTAGGGCGGAACGCCGCCGCTGGCGGTGATCGTCTGGCTGTAGGCTCGGCCGACCGTGCCATCGCTCAGGCGACCGCCGGCCGGCGACAGGGCGAGCGGCTGCGCCGCGCTCATGATCGTGAGGCTGTAGCTGCTCACCCCCGTGGCGCCGTTGGCGTCCGTCGCGGTGACGGCGACACTGAAGCTGCCGGCCGTCGTCGGCGTCCCCGACAGGGCGCCGCCCGTGCCGAGCGTGAGGCCGGCCGGCAGGCCGGTCGCCGCGAAGCCGTAGGGCGCCGTGCCGCCGCTCGCGCCGATCGTCGCGCTGTAGGCCTGCCCGACCATGCCGCCCGGCAGCGTCGCGGGCGCCAGCGTGACCGGCGCGGCAATCGTGAGGCTGTAGCTGCTCACCCCCGTGGCGCCGTTGGCGTCCGTCGCGGTGACGGCGACACTGAAGCTGCCGGCCGTCGTCGGCGTCCCCGACAGGGCGCCGCCCGTGCCGAGCGTGAGGCCGGCCGGCAGGCCGGTCGCCGCGAAGCCGTAGGGCGCCGTGCCGCCGCTCGCGCTGATCGTCGCGCTGTAGGCCTGTGCGATCATGCCGCCCGGCAGCGTCGCGGGCGACAGCGTGATCGTCGGAGAGGCACGGGTCACGACGATGCCATAGGTTCGGGACGTGTTGCTGCCGTCGCCCGACGTCACGAGGACCTGGATGGGATTGGGGCCGAAGCTCAGCGCAACGGAACGAGGCGCGCCGGAGATCGCCGTCGCGCCGTTCACCTTGAGGCTCGCCTGGGCATCGCCGGCCGTTGGGGTCACAAGAACGGTGGCGACGCTCGGCGCAACGGACGCCGTGTAATTCGTGGTGCCCGGGTCGAAACCGGGGTTGAGCGTGCCGGAGCTGATCGTGAGGTTCGACAGCAGGTCGCCCCCGCCGGCGGCGAACACCGCAGACGACGCGGCAGCATCGTCCAGCCCAGGATAAGAACCGCGGCGGCAACCCGCACGACGCCGCTGGCGCGCATCCACGCGCCGGTCTTCGAACTCATGGTCTGGTCCCCGTACCCCGATACGCCATCGTCGCCGGCTCGCCGTCGACGCGCAGAAGCGGTGCACGACGCCGGCGTCCCCGCAGCCGCGCAAGGCCCCCGCCCCGCGTCGCTCCGGCTCATCGGGCTTCCTTGCGGGAAGGAGATGAGAGTTGCTTGCGCAGACGCTTGCATGCCGCACCGGGGAAAGCATCACGGCGGACCGGCTTTGAGAGCCAGGTCCAAGAGATTGCGATCAGGACGCAAAACCGCGGACGCTTTGCCGAGGCAGGCAGTTGCGGTAAGGCTTTGTTGCGTGCGACCCCGTAGCTTGTCGGCGTCGTGATCCCGGCTCGTCCGGGAGCACCGGCGACGGGGAAGATCGCACTCCCGCTCGCTCCGTTGGGTAGAGGTCTCGTCGTCCTCCAGGTCGTCAGTGGCGAGTGGCGTATGCCGGGGGCGCAGTTCGGTCGAGGTTGCGTTGCGGACCAGTCGCTTTTCCACCGATGACCTTCGCCCTGAAGAACGCTTCGACGTGTGGCGGGACGCGATGTCCACCTCGCACGACATCACCGCCGATCCCGCCGGCTTTTACGGCGAGGTGGTCACCGCCAAGCTGGGCCGGATGCTGCTGCACCGGATGAGCGCCTCGCCCCAGCAGGTCGAGCGTTCGGCAGGCAAGGCCCGGCGGGACAGCCTGGAGCATTTCGTGCTCCACCTGAGCTCGCGCGACATCACGGCCTTGGCAGGCGACCGCGAGATCAAGGTCCCCGGCGGCGCCATCAGCGTGAACGACCTGGCGCGGCCCAGCCTTCGCGCCTCGGCTCCGGAGGACGGCTCGCTGATCGTGAGCCTTTCCCGCGATCTCGTGGAAGAGGTGCTGCCGAACACCGACGGCTTGCACGGCCTCGTGCTGAACGGCGTGACCGGGCTGCTGCTGGCCGACTTCATCCGCAGCACGGCGGCGGCCCTGGAACACCTGCCGAGTGCTGCCGCCCCTGAGATTGCGCGCGCCACCGCGCATCTGTTCGCCGCCAGCGTCGCCCCCTCCCGCAGGACGCTCGGCGAAGCCGCCGAGCCGCTTCGGGGTGCGGCCCTGCTCCGCGCGAGGCGGTACATCGAACGCAACCTTGCCTTGCCTTCGCTCGATCCGGAAATGGTGGCGACGGCGATCGGCTTGTCGAAGGCGACGCTGTTCCGCCTGTTCCAGCCCCTCGGCGGCGTCGCGACCTACATCCAGCGCCGGCGCCTGGCTCGCGCCCACGAGGCATTGGCGGGCGCGGCGCGCGACAGGCCGCGCATCGCCGAGGTGGCCTATGCTGTCGGATTTTCCGATCCAGCACATTTCAGCCGGGCATTCCGCACGCTCTACGGGATGACGCCGCGCGATGTCCTCGGCACCCGGGGACGTGAAGCTGCCCGAGATCGGACGGCACTTGGTTCCGAGGGCTTCCCGGCCTGGGTGCGCGAACTGGGGTGACGTCCCCCGGAGCGCTTCACGATCACGCGAACCTGGTTCTGCCGGAGCACGTCCGTCGAGGGTCGAGGGCTACGATGATGGCCGCACCGGCGGCACCCGGGACGAAGGCCGCTTCCGCGTGTTCCTGAAGCGCCTCGTCCCACCGATGCGCCGGCCGGCGGGCCGGCTACGCCCGTTGCGGCTCCGGCACGGTCCGCCGCACCCATATGAGGTTCGCGAAAAACAGCACCGTCGTCAGGACGAAGACCCAGCGTATGCCGAAGGTCGCCGCGATCGAGCCGCCGCTGAACGGGCCGAGGAAGCTTCCGAAGAACGTTGCCGAGGCGGTCACGCCGTAGGCGAGGCCGCGCTGCGCCGGCGGTGCGACGTGGCCGACCAGCGCGTTCGCGGTCGGGAGGATCCCGCCGATGAACATGCCGATCGCAAAGCGCAGCGCGAGGAACTGCCAGTAGCTGCCGACGAAGGCCTGCGGCAGGCTCGCCAGAGCGGCGCCGCCGAGGCAGATCAGGAGGACGCGCCGATAGCCGAGCTGGTCGCTGCGCTTGCCGAGGAAGGGCGAGGCCACGAGATCGGCGACGCCGGTGATCGAGAAGGCGAAACCGGCGAGCGTCGCAACTCCCGTCCGCGTCGTTACCAGCTCCAGGATGAACGGCGTGATCACCGGCTGGACCGATCGGACCGCAAACTGCGCCAGCAGGAGCACCAGGAAGAGCGGCATCAGGCCCTGCGTCTTCATCAGCGTGCCGATGGCCTTGAAGATCGAGAGCTTCGGCTTGTCCTTCACCGCCCCGCCGACTTCCGCGACGCCGAAATACGCAATGGATACGGCAATGGCCGCGCCGAACGACGTGCAGAAGAAGGTCATCCGGTAGTTCCCGGTGAGGTCGGCGATGACGCCGCCCGCGACCGGGCCGGTCAGCGTGCCGACCAGCTGCCCCGTCGCAAGCCAGCCGAGCGCGTAGCCGAGCCGCCGCTCGGGGATCTGCGTCGCCACCAGCGCGATCGCCGCGGCCGAGAAGCCGCTGAAGGCGCCCATCATGCTGCGCAGGAGGACGAGGTGCCAGAGGTGCTGGCTGAAGCCCATCAGGAGCGTGAAGAGGCAGATCGCAAGGCTCGACCGCAGCACCATGATCTTGCGCCCGTAGCGATCCGCGACCGAGCCCCAGATCGGCGAGACGAACGCCGCGATCAGGAAGTTCATGGAGTTGAGGACGCCCGACCAGAAGGCGACGGCGGACGGCTCGGCCACCCCGAGCTGGGGCAGGAACAGCGGCAGGATCGGGCTGATCACCGACAGTGCGGCGCTCATGATGAACTGCACGGCCACCATCAGCCAGAGCGTCCGCGCCCAGGGTTCTTCAGCGGTATCGATCAGCATGGGGCAAGACCCGGATTGGCTGGCGGCCGCGCGACCGCGCGGCGCTGAGTGTCGTGGACACGGCGCCGAACGGGCGCCATGGCGTTGCGGGTTCGGGCGCTGCGGCGCGGCCGGCGCGCCTTATCCGTCCGTGACGTCGAGCGGGATGGTCAGGGCCTCGGCCAGTCGCGGCGGCCACATGCCCGCGTGCCTGCGGATCGCAGCGTTGGAGCGCGTGGCGATCACCTGCGGCACGTCGAGAAGCTTGCCGCCGTGGACGACCACGAAGATGCTGCGGGCGGGCACGGGCTGCGGCAGCTCGAAGGTCGCGATGCGGCTGGGATCCGGCTGGTAGTAGGCGACCGACAGCGGCGTCGACAGCGTCCAGCCGATGCCGCTCCCGACCATTTCCAGGATCGGCGCGACGGAACTGCATTCGATGCTGCGGGGCAGGTCGAGCCGCTGGTTCGCCAGGTAGCCCTCGATCAGCTGGTGCATGCGGCTGTTGAAGCCCGGTCCGATGAAGGGCAGATCGTCAACGAGCTCGGGCAGCCGTCGTCGATCCGGCGGGACGGCGGCCGGGCACAATCCGATCAGGCGCTCGGTGCAGATCTTGTACCGGTCGAGGCCCGGCACGTCGCCGAGCCCTTCGCTGGAGATCAGCACGTCGTACTCGCCCTTCAGGAACTCCTGGACGTAGGAGGTCGACCGGCCGGACTTGACCTCGAGGTGCCCGACCACCGGGTGCAGCTCGGAGACGATGGCGGGCATGGCGTAGCGCGCGACGCTCTCGGCGATGTAGATGCGCAACTTCGGCAAGAGCTGGGCGCGATACGCGTCCATCTCCCGCAGGATGTCCTCCTCGCAGCCGAGGATCTCGCTGGCCCGCTCCTGCAGGATGCTGCCGGCCGGCGTCAGGCGCAGGCCTTGGCTGCTGCGTTCGAACAGCACCACGCCGAGATCGCGCTCGAGCTTCTGCACGATCTGGGAAACCGCAGGGGCGGACAGGCCGAGCCGGCGCGCGGCCGTCGCCATCTTCGCCGTCTCGCACACGACCTGGAACTGCGCGAGGAGCCGGAGATCGAGATGCCGGGCCATGCCTCACGCCTCCGGCGGCCGGGCCGCGGCCGTCAGTCCGGACGGATGCGGCGCGCTCACGCCAGCTCCTCCATCACCGACGCGCGGACCTCGTGCTCGATGAGGGTCCAGATCCGGTCGACGAGCGCGATGAAGGCCGGCGTGCGCTTGATCGAGAGGGGTCGCGGCCGCGGCAGGTCGATGTCGATGATCTCCTGCAGGCGTCCCGGACGGCGCGCGAAGACGAAGACCCGGTCGGACAGGAACACCGCCTCGTCGATCTGGTGGGTGACGAAGAGCACGGTCTTGCGTCCCTCCTCCCAGATCCGCAGGAGCTCGGTCTGCATGATCTCGCGCGTCTGCGCATCGAGCGCCGAGAAGGGCTCGTCCATGAGCAGGATCTCCGGATCGATGGCGAGCGCGCGCGCCAGGTTCACGCGCTGGCGCATGCCGCCCGAGAGCTGGCGCGGATAGTGCCGCTCGAAGCCCTCGAGCCCGACGAGCTTCAGCAGCGCCTGCGTCGCCCTGCGCCGCTCCGGCGAGGCGAAGCCGCCGATCTCCGGGCCGATCATGGCGTTGTCCATGATCGTCAGCCAGGGCAGCAGGTTGTCCTGCTGGAACACGAAGCCGCGGTCGCTGCCCGGCCGGGTGACCGCCGCCCCGTCGAGACGGATCTCGCCGGTGGTCGCCTGCTCCAGGCCGCTGACGATGCGCAGGAAGGTGGTCTTGCCGCATCCGGAGGGTCCGACGATCGAGATGAACTCGCCGGCCTTCACCTCCGTGTCGATGCGCGACAGGGCCTCGGTGCTCGCGAAGCGCTTTGTCAGCCCGTCGACGACGAGCTTCGGCACGACCTCGACCATCGCCTCAATCCTTCCAGTGCAGGAGCCGGCCCTCGAGCCAGCCGAAGGCCGCGGTCAGGCCGACGCCGGCGACGGCGAGGATGATCACCCCGGCGAAGAGCTGCGGCATGTTGAAGGCGTCGGCCGCCTGGCTGATGATCTGCCCGACGCCGGCGCGCGAGCCGAAGAGTTCCGCCACCACGACGCCGATCAGGCCGCGCCCGATGCCGAGCTTCAGCCCGGCGAAGATGAAGGGCAGCGCCGACGGCAGGGCGACGCGCAGGAAGACCTGGCGCCGCGAGGCGCCGAAGCACCGCACCATCTCGACCAGCTCGTTCGGCGTCGTGCGCAGGCCCGCCTCGGTGTTGATGATCACCGGGAAGACGACAAGGGTCACCACCATCACGACCTTCGACGAGATGCCGATGCCGAGCCACAGGATGAAGAGCGGCGCGAGCGCGATGGTCGGCGTCGCGTAGAGGCCCGAGATCCAGGGCTGCAGCACCTGCTTTGCGACGGTGGAATTGGCGAGAAGGATGCCGATCAGGATTCCCGCGACCGAGGCCGCGAGATAGCCGAGGACGAACTCGCTGGCGCTCGCCGCGATGTGCCGCATCAGCTGGCCGCGCTCGAACAGCGCGACGATCGCCATCACGATCTGGCTCGGCGCCGCGAGGAAGAGCTTGTTGGCGATCAGGAAGCGGCTGGCGATCTCCCAGAGCGCGAAACCGCCGATCACCGAGCCGAGGCTCCAGCCGACCCGGGACAGCCGGGCGAACGGGCGGAGCAGGACGGGGCTGGCACGCAGCCCCGCTCCGTCACTGGACGTCGCCACGGACAGGTTGACCGTCAAGTCCCTACTCCTTCGCCAGCAGCGAGGCGTCGTAGAAGCGGCTCGGGTCGGTGCTGCCCTGGATGTCGCCAAGATCCTTCAGAACGCCGAGGAGCTTGGCGAGCCCGGCGCTGTCGATCGCACCCTGGGCGTCGTAGATCTCAAGTTTCTTGAAGAAATCATAGGTCTTCTCGGCGTCCTCGGGCTTGGCCGAGGTGTCGGCGACGAGGATCTTCACCGCCTCGTCCCGATTGGCCGGGTCGTCGAGCCAGGTGACGGCCTGGGAATAGCCGGCGAGGAAGTCCTCGATCGCCGGCTTGTGCTCCTTGGCCCAGTCGAGGTTGACGGCATAGCCGGTGAACGGAAAGTCGCGCACGTAATCGACCGTCGCGCCGAGATCCTTGAGGCCGAGGCTCGCCGCCTGAAAGTTGAAGGGTGCGCTGATCAGGGCCGCGTCGACGGCGCCGCTCTGCAGTGCGGCGAAGCGGGCCGAGGTCGCCCCGGCGTAGATGAGGTCGTAGTCGCCCGGCTTGAGGCCGTTCGCCGAGGTCATGCGCTCGAGATAGATGCGGGTCACGTCCTTGGCGCCCCCGACGATCACCGTCTTGCCCTTGAGGTCGGCATAGCCGCCGATCTCCGGCTTAGCATAGAGCTCGTAGGGCGCGGCCTTCGCCTCGACCCGGACGATGGCGATCGAGGCGCCGTTGTCGATCGCGCGGATCGGATCGACGAGGCCGCCCGATCCCATGTCGACCGAACCAGCGGCGAGCTGCTGCTGCACGGCAGCGCTCGACGGGGCGGTGACGAGGTCGATCTCGACGCCCTGCGCCGTGAAGAAGCCCTTGTCGATGCCGATGAGCAGCGGCCAGTTCAGCGCCGAGCCGGAGCCGACGGTGCCGAGCGTGATCGTCTCCGCGGCGGCGGCCGGGTGGCTCGCCAGCGGTGCGAGCGGCAGAAGGGCGGCAAGGGCGAGACTGAGGCGGGCGGTCGTGATCATGAGGCGCTCCTTCATGCGGCTTCGACTTCGGTAAAGGGGAAGGCTTCGGCATAGGCTGCGGCGATCTCGCTGCCGGTGGCGCGCCAGACGCCGTCGTGCTTGCAGACGTAGGCGAGCGCCTCCTCGAGCGCCCGGATGCGGTGCGGAACGCCGGTCAGGTAGGGATGCAGCGCG
The DNA here is from genome assembly GCF_024519155.1 of Mangrovibrevibacter kandeliae. Taxonomy (GTDB): domain Bacteria; phylum Pseudomonadota; class Alphaproteobacteria; order Rhizobiales; family Rhizobiaceae; genus Mangrovibrevibacter; species Mangrovibrevibacter kandeliae. The sequence continues at coordinate 75,293 of NZ_JANIFJ010000002.1, forward strand.
ATCGCCATCACGCGACCGGACTCCGCGCCCTCCTCCCAGAGGACATCGAACTGCCGGCAGATCATCTCGGCGAACTCGGGCGCCGTCATGTGCCGCTTCTCGAAGGCCGGCTTGTCGTTCAGCTCCTGGCTGTAGGGCACGGAGAGAATGCTTCGGCCGCCGGGCAGCGTCATCCAGTAGGGCTGGTCGTCGTTGGTCCAGTCGCAGACGTAGCGCACCCCCTCGGCCGACAGGTGCTCCAGCGTGTTCCAGGTTTCCTGGAGGCCGGACCCGAGCCAGCCGACCGGCTGCTGGCCGGTCGCGTCCCGGATCGTCTGGACGGTCCGCGCGACGATCCCCCGCTCCTCCTCCGGGGCCACCGCGTTGAGGCGGCGCGTGTTGCTCTCGTTGTGACCCATCAGCTCCCAGCCCCGCTTGCCCGCCTCCTCGAGAATCTCGGGATGATGCCGGCAGAGGTCGCTGTTGAGCGCGACGGTGCCGCGGATACCGAAGCGGTCGAGCGCCTTCATCATCCGGAAGATGCCGACCCGGTTGCCGTAGTCGCGGGCCGACCAGGTCGGCACGTCCGGCGTCAGCCCGCCGCCGCCGGCCGCCGCCGGCACCTGCTCGTCGAGGGCGAAGAACTCGATGTTGGGGATCACCCACAGCGCGACGCGCGCGTTGCCGGGCAGCGTCCAGCGCGGGCGGTGGACGATGGGCGAATAGGCGAAGGGACCGTAGGACCGCGGCTGCATCACACGGCCTCCTTCAGCGCCAGCGAGTCCAGATGCGAGACGATGTCGTCGGTGTGCATGACGTCGGCGTATTTGTGGTGGAGGTCGAACAGGCTCAGCTTGTGCGAGAGCATGCTGCGATCGAAGCAGCACTCCTCCGCCATCACCATGTGGAAGCCGTAGGAGTAGCCGTCGGTGGTGCTCGCCCGCACGCAACCGGAGGTGCTCTCGCCGCAGACGATGACGGTCTGCACGCCGAGCAGCGTGAGGTGGGCGATCAGCGGCGTGCCGAAGAACGCGCTGGCCCGCTGCTTGGTGATCACCACGTCGCCCGGCATCGGCGCGAACTCCGGGCGGATCGCGAAGACGCTGGGATCGCTGCGCAGGCCCTGCCGCTTGGTCGCGCGGATCAGCGTCGGCTTGCTGTCGGGGCGCGTGTCCCCCGTCGTGTAGAGGATCGGCAGGCCCGCCGCGCGCGCCGCCGCGAACAGGCGCCGGGTCGGCTCGATGGCCCGATGGGCGTTCTCGCCGCACGAGCTCGGATAGGTCCTGGACACCTCGGCCACCGGCAGCGGCCCGCCCTGATAGGCCAGCTCGTAGAGATCGATCGCGAGGAGAGCGGCGCGCGGACCGACCCCGATCGGCCGCTTGTAGTGACGATAGAGCTCCAGCGTTTCGGCGGGAACGACATCCTGCCAGCAGTGGTCTTCGAATGCGTCGATCATGCGAGGATAGCTCCGGCTGTAGACCCGCGAGGGCTCGCCACCACGGCAGCAAGCCTCGTGCCAAGCCGCCGCTGCGTACGAAAAAGCCAAGGTGCGCAGCCGGTTATGTCATCCGCGGCGAAGGACGCCCGTCGCCGGCGTCGGGACGTGAGCGGTGGCGAGGCGACTGCCTAAGGGCCGTGCGCGCGGACCCTAAGCGAATGCTTATGGGCGGAGAGCATGTGAGGCGCCGCTCGTCCCGGACGGTCCGCGCCGCGTGCCCGATGGGGCCGGTGTGGCGCGGGTCGGCCCGCCTCCCTGGCGATCGTTCCCGTCGCTCTTGCGGATGCGCCGGGCGCCCGCGCTTCGTCGCCTGCGCGGAGGCGGCGAGCCTAATCCTTCGCCGCCTGCAGCGTCGGATCCAGGCGATCGCGCAGCCAGTCGCCGAGGAGGCTGACCGACAGCGTCGTGAGGAAGATCGCGATGCCGGCGGGGATCGCCATCCACCAGGCGGTCGCGATGTAGTTGCGCCCCTCGCCGAGCATCAGGCCGAGGCTCGTCTGCGGCGGCTGGACGCCGAGCCCGAGGAAGCTCAGCGAGGTTTCGAGCAGGATCAGTTCGGGAAAGTTCAGCGTCACCTGCACGATGAGCACGCTGAGGATGTTCGGCAGGACATGCCGGGCGTAGATCCTCAGCGGATGAACGCCGAGCGTGCGGATCGCGAAGGCATAGCCCTGCGCATTGGCCTGCAGCACGAGGCTGCGGGTCAGGCGCGCATAGACCTCCCAGCCGTAGAAGCCGACGACGACGAGGAACAGCTCGAAGCTGTTGCCGAAGAAGGCCAGGATGGCGAGCGCGATGATGAGGAAGGGCATCGACGCCTGGAAGTCGACCATCAGCATCACCGCCTCTTCGACCCAGCCGCGGAGGTGCGCGGCCAGGAACCCGAGGAGCGTGCCGATCGCCGAACCGATCAGCGTGCCGCAGAAGGCGATCAGCAGGCTGGCACGGGTGGCGTAGATCAGCCGCGAGAGGACGTCGCGCCCCAACCCGTCGGTGCCAAGCAGATGGGAGGGATCGCCGCCGAGGAACGCGGGCGGTTTCAGGCGCTGGAGAAGGCTCTGGTCGGCATAGCCGAAGGGCGCGATACGGTCGGCGCCGAGCGCAAGGACCAGCGCGAGGACGAGCCAGAGGCTGCACAGTGCGACGACCACCGGTGGCCGGCGCGCGAGGAAGCGGGGCATCCTGCCGCCGGCACGCGCCGTCGAAGCCGCCTGAACGCTCATGCCCGGGCCTCCCGCCGCCCGGCGCCGATCCGGGGATCGAGCCAGCCATAGGTGATGTCGACCAGGAAGTTGACGACGACCATCGTGAAGGCGATCAGCAGCACGACGGTCTGGACGACGGCAAGGTCGCGATAGGCGACGGAGCTGACGAGCAGCTGGCCGACACCGGGCCAGGCGAAGACCGTCTCGACCACCACCGCGCCACCGATCAGCGCACCGATCCGCAGGCCGACGACCGTGGCGATCGGAATGCCGGCGTTCGGCAGCGCGTGGCGGAGGATGGTCCGGCCGAAGGGGACGCCCTTCGCCTTCGCAGTCCGCATGTAGGGCTGGTGCAGCACCTCCAGCAGCGAGGAGCGGGTGAAGCGTGCGACGGTCGCGGCATAGCTGGTGCCGAGCGTCACTGTCGGCATGACGAGGTGTTGCCAGGTGCCGACGCCCGAGCTCGGGAGGATCCGCCAGGTCATCGCCAGCCAGAGGATCAGCAGGATGCCGAGGAAGAAGTTCGGCATGGAATGGCCGAGGATGGTGAAGGCCATCGTCGCGTGGTCCACCGTGCTGCCCCGGCGCAAGGCGGCGAGGATGCCGGCGCCGAGGCCGAGGCCCAGCGTCAGGGCGAGGGCCGAGAGACCGAGCTCCAGCGTCAGCGGGACGCGCTCCAGCACGACGTCGAGCGCCGGCCGGTCGTCGCGGAAGGAGAAGCCGAAGTCGCCGCGCGCCAGGCCGGCGACGTAGCGCAGGTACTGCTCGGGCAGCGGCCGGTCGAGCCCCCACATCTCGCGGTACTGCTCCCTCACGCTGGCCGGCGCGTCGTCCGGCAGCATCTGGGTCACCGGGTCGCCCGACATGCGCAGGACGACGAAGACGAAGGTGACGGCGAGCGCCAGCGTCAGGAGCGCGCGCAGCAGCTTGGTGAGGACGAAGCGCGGGCTCATGCCGGCATCGTCCCGGGTCCGGTGGACCAGCCATGATCGGTGATCGCGCGGCCCTCGACCAGCCACTGCTCCACGCCCTGGCGATGCTCGCCGAGCCGCGCCTCGAGGCTGCGCCGCTCGACCATCGGCGGCGCCTCGGCCACGCCGGCGAGCGTCTCGCGCAGGACCCGTCCGCTCATCCCGGTCGTGGGAAGCCCAAGCACCGACAGGACGGTCGGGGCGATGTCGGGAAGCCAGCACGGGATCTTGGAGCGCAGCCCGGCGCGGAATGCCGGACCGGCCGCCGCAAGGACCGTAGAGAGTTCGCCGCGGGTGACGCCGCCATGCATGCCGCCGCCCGGCGCGATGCCGCCGGCGAAGAGGCAGGTCTCGAGGCCGCCAGGGTCGGACGGAGGCGCGGCGCGTAGCGTGAAGGACACCGGCGCCGACCGGCTGTGTCCGCCGCCCATGACGGCGGCCGGCAGGGCACCCGGCACGCTGCCACCCGGCTCGCCGGGCAGGCTGACGAAGACGAGCCCGCACCAGGGCTCGCGCGTCAGACGCTCGACGGCAGCGGCGATGCGCTCGCGCGTCGGATCCGGCAGGTAGAGGCCGGAGAAGTACCCGGGCGAGAGCCAGGCCGCGTGCTCCGGCAGGGCCGCCCGCAGGTCGAGGCGCGCGGCGCCGGTGATCTGCCCGTGGTCGGACATCACCACGATGTTCTGCGGCCCCTCCCCGCCAGCCTGCCAGTCGAGGATGCGCCCGAAGGCGGCGTCCGCGCCGCGCTGCGCCGCGATGGTTTCGGGCGCGTCGAGGCCGAAGCCGTGCGAGGTGATGTCCGGATCGGACATCCAGAAGATGGCGAGGTCCGGCCGATGACCGGGATAGACGAGGTCGGTGAGGACACGCGTCGCATGGTCGAGGCGCGCGGTGTTCGGCGTTGCCGCGGGAGGCACGGGCCCGAACCGCGCCTCGGCCTCGCGCATCACCTCCGGCGTGCCCACGCCCGGATGCACCGAGAATACCGGCTGACCGGCCGGCCGAGCACCGTAGCTCATCATGGCGGTGGCGCCGGCCGTCGCCGTGCTGACGACGGCGAAGCGCTTGCCGGCCCGCGCAAGGCGCTGGCCGAGGCTGTCGCGGTCGATCAGGATGCCGGCTGCGTCGGCCTTGGCGAGGAGGTCGTGGTCGGCCGTGTTGAACAGCCCCTCCGGTACGACCTGACGGTTGATGAACTGGTTGGCGACGAGGCCGTGCTCGCCGGGCGAAGAGCCGGTGACGGTGCTGGTCGAGGCGACGCGCGTCTCGCTCGGAAACACGCTGCGGCTGTTGAGCATGTCGGCGCCCGCCGCCATGAAGCGGGCGAGATTCGGCATTCGGTCCGCCGTGACGCGGTCGCGCCGCAGCCCGTCGAAGCAGACGATCAGCGTCGAGCCGGGTTCGCGGGTCATGCGTCGCCCTCGGGATCGGTCGCTCGAAGTGCGGCCCGTGCCGCTTCCGGATCGTTGACGAGGAAGCCCGTGGCGCCGGCGGCGGCCATGCGGCGCAACCCATCGGCATCGAAGTCTCCGACCCGCCGCGGCGTGCCACGGTGCCCGGTGGTGATCCACACCGCCCGGCCGTCAACTGCGACGGCCCTGATGGCATCGCAAGAGGCGTCGCCTTCCCACAGCCGCAGGATGTCACCGCCGGCCTCGAAGAAAGCGTCCGCCGTCTCTCCCTCGATGAGCAGCCCGAGGATCGGAGCCGTGGTGCGGGTGCGCAGATGGCGCACCGAGGCGGTGCGATGCAGGCCGAAGATCACCGCCCCACGCGCGGCCGCCTCGACGGCGCCGACCAGCCGGTCCAGGACCTGCGGACGCTCGTCCTTGACGTCGAAGAGGATCGCCTGCGTCGGCGGGAGCGTCGCGAACAGCAGGTCCAGGGTTGGCGCGGCCGGCGCCCCGGAGGCGGTGATCGAGGCGAGTTCGTTCGCGTCGATCTCCGATATCGCGTCAGCCCGGTCCGCCAGTCGCGCCAGATCGGCGTCGTGGCAGCAGACGAGCGTGCCGTCGCGGGTCATGCGGATGTCCGCCTCGACGAGGTCGGCGCCCGCGTCGACCGCCCCTCGCCAGGCGTCCGGCGAGTTCTCGCGAGACCGCGCGGAGAAGCCGCGATGGGCGACGATGGCGGGAACGGCGTCATGGATCATCGACAGGGTCCTCAGGCCGCGGCGGGCCGGGCCGTCGCGCGCGCGCGCCGCGCCGCCGGAGAGGCGGCCGGCAGGGCGGCGATCAGCTGTTGCGTGTAGGGATGCTGCGGTCGGTCGAAGACCGCGTGCGCCGGGCCATCCTCGACGAGCCGGCCCCGCTGCATCACGGCGATGCGGTGGCTGACGTGCCGCACGACGCCGAGGTCGTGCGAGATGAACAGGAAGGCGAGCCCGAACTCGGCCTGCAGGTCCTGGAGAAGGTTCAGGATCTGCGCCTGAACGGAGACGTCAAGCGCGCTCACCGCCTCGTCGCAGACGATGAACTCCGGCCCGAGTGCGAGCGCCCGCGCGATCACCGCACGCTGCAACTGCCCCCCGGAGAGCTGGTGCGGATAGCGCGAGCCGAGGCCCCCGAGTCCGACCCGCTCGAGCATCGCCTCCGCGCGCCCAGCCCTGCCCGCGCCCGGATCGATCCGGTGCGCGGCCATCGCGCCGCAGATCTGCGTGACGATCGGCAAGCGCGGATCGACCGCCTGCGACGGGTTCTGGAAGATCACCTGCACCCGGCGGCGCTGACGCCGCCAGGCGGCGGAATCGATGGGCGCGTAGGGCGCATCGTCGAAGGCGACCGTGCCGGCGCTCGGCATTTCGATGCCGGCAGCCAGCCGGCCGAGCGTCGACTTGCCGCTGCCGCTCTCCCCGACGATGCCGAGCGTTTCACCGGCAGCGAGCGTCAGGTCCACCCCGTCGACCGCCTTGGTGACGGTGGCCCGGCTCAGCCAGCCGCCGCTCCGGTAGTGCCGGCCGACGCCGTCCATGCGCAGCAGCGGACCGGTCATGTCGCGCGGCCTGGAAAATGGCAGGCCACCCGCTGCGAGGCGCCGAAGGGCGCCAGCATCGGCAGCCGTTCGCACGGCAACGACGCTTTCGGACAGCGCGTGCGGAAGGCGCAGCCGCTCGGCCGCTCCGCCGGGCGCGGCACGCTTCCCGAAATTGCCGCCAGCCGTCCCCCAGCCGCCGCGAGCGCATGCAGCCGGCAATCCATCAGCCCCTGCGTGTAGGGATGGGCCGGCGCATCGAAGACACCGTCGACGGAGCCGGTCTCGACGATCCGCCCGGAATACATCACGGCGACGCTGTCGGCGATTTCCGCCACGACGCCGAGATCGTGCGTCACGAAGACCATCGCGGTCCCGATCTCCTCCTGCAGCGCCTTCATCAGCCGCAGGATCTGGGCCTGCGTCGTCACGTCGAGCGCCGTCGTCGCCTCGTCGGCGACGATCAGCCGGGGGCGGCATGCGAGTGCCATGGCGATCATCACGCGCTGGCACATGCCGCCGGACAGCTCGTGCGGATAGGCGTCCGCGCGCCGGGCGGGTTCGGCGATGCCCACTTTGTCGAAAAGCTCCACCGCCCGTCGGGACGCCGCCTTCTGCGAAAGCGCCTCGTGCACGCGGAGCGCTTCGGCGACCTGCTGGCCGACCCGCTGCACCGGGTTGAGGGAGGCGACCGGGTCCTGGAAGATCATCGCCATGTCGCGGCCGCGGACCTGCCGGAGCCGGCGCTCGCCGAGCCCCGAGAGCTCGACGCCGGAGAGCCGGACGCTGCCGGCCTTGCGCCGCACCGGTGCGGCGAGGAGCCCCATCGCGGCAAGGCAGGTGAGGCTCTTGCCGCAGCCGCTTTCGCCGACGAGGCAGAGCGTTTCGCCGGGCGCCACCCTCAGCGAGACGTCGAGGACGAGATCGACGCGGTCGGTCCCGACCGTGAGCCCCTCGATCTCCAGAACCGGCTGCGGCGCCGGGTTCCGTTGAGCGGCAAGAGCGGCGGTCGCACCACCGAGATGCGCCACGGCGCCGGTCGCGCCGGCGCCGCCGTTTTCCGTGACGGACAGACTCACTGCCCGTGCGCCTCGTCCTTCAGGTTATAGGGCCGCAGATCCATGTAGTAGAAGGTGTAGGGCTGCCACTTCAGGGACTTGCGCGCTCCGTAGGTCTCGAGCGGCTGGTACAGGATCGTGCCGGGCGCCTCGTCCTCCCAGATGTCCATCAGCTGGACGGCGAGCTTGTAGCGCGTGTCGTGATCGAGCGTCGTCTCGAGCTTGCCTCCGACCTCGTTGAACGTCGTCGGCGACCAGCTCTGCCAGGTCTTCTGCGCCGAGTTGAACGGGCCCCAGGTGTTCCAAAGGCCGCCCACCGGATCGGGATAGCGGGTCGAGTTCGACCAGTTGCGGACCATCAGCTGATCGTTCGGGATCGTGTCGACGTCCTCCACGACGTTCAGGGTGGCGTTGATCCCGACCGCCTTCCACATCTCCAGGATGGCCTGCGCAGCCGGCAGGGCGTTCAGATAATAGTTCGGCTCGGTCGAGTAGACGATCGTCTCGCCCTTGTAGCCGGCCTCGGCGAGCAGTTGCTTCGCCTTTTCCGGATCATAGGCGAAGTCCGGGCGGTCGGCCTGATACATGTCGCCGTATTCGGGATACTGGTGACCGTTCGGCACGACGGCCTTGCCGTCCCACAGCGCGTCGACGAGCAGCTTGCGGTCGATGGCGAGGTTCATCGCCTGGCGCACGCGCTTGTCTTCAAGCACGGGGTTGTGGGTGTTGTAGACAAGGACGTGCGAATTCGCGAGGACGACGCTGCGCGTCTCGACGTCGCCATAGCTGTCGATCTGGGCGATCTGGTCGGGCGCCACGTTGGTGACGATGTCGAACTCGCCGCTGACGAGCCCGGCGATGCGCGCGGCGGGCTCCTGCACCTTCTTGAAGGTGACGGTGCTGGCCGTCGGCGTCCCGCCCCAGTAGCCGTCGAACGCCTTCAGCCGGATGTACTGGTCAGCGCGATACTCGTCGAGCATGTAGGGACCGGTGCCGACCGGAAACTGCGCGTAGCCCTTGTCCTTGGCCTTCGCCAGCCAGTCGTCCTTGTCGACGATCCAGGACGCCCAGGAGGCGAGGCGCTGCTCGAGCAGCGGATCCGGCGCCTTGGTGACGAAGCGGACGGTGTGGTCGTCGACCTTCTCCACATGGTCGAGGACGCCGAAATAGGCGCGACCCTGCGGCAGCGGCGACTCCTTGCCGGTCAGCCGCTCCGGCGAAAAGGTGAAGACGACGTCGTCGGCGTTGAAGTCGGCGCCGTTCTGGAACTTCACGCCCTGGCGCAGGGACACCTCGAGCGTCTTGTCGTCGATCCGCTTCCAACTTGTCGCGAGCGAAGGGACGAGCTTGGAGCCGCTGCCGCCCTCACCCGACAGGAAGTCGCGCCGGATCAGCGTGTCGAACACCGAATAGGTGATGCGGGTGCCGACGTTGGACAGCTCCTTCGCCGGCTCGAGCGTCGGCGGATTGTCCGCGACGGCGATGACGAGGTCGGGTCTGTCGGCGGCAAAGGCCGGCATCGCGCTGACGCTGCCGAGGGCGATGAGCCCCGCGGAAAGGATGGCTTTCATCGTCCGGTTCAACATGTCGGCTCCGCAACTTCCTGAGACTGCGGAGGGCCTACCGTCCGAACAACACGATCCGGCGACAGTCCTGTGACGTCTCGGTGACCCGCGTGTATCGGCCTTTTTCACACCCGACGCCGCTGACGGTTCGACCCAGCGAGATCACCGAGCACGCGCGCCTGCGGCCCGGCCTGTACATCCGAGGGCCATGGGTCGTGCAAACGAAGTGCCCAGCTGCGAAGCTTGCTTGACTTGTGTGCACAAACACGAAACCCTCGCCGCAGAGAAGGAGTACCCGCGTTGAGTGCAGAAACCGCCTGTGAGGCCATGCTCGCCCGGCTCGTCGGCTTTCCGACCGTGTCGAGCGCCAGCAACCTGCCGCTCATCGACTTTGCCGCCGAACACCTTTCCGCGCACGGCATCGCGTCGCATCGCGTGCCCAATGCCGACGGCAGCAAGACCAACCTGTGGGCGACGATCGGGCCCGACGTTGCCGGCGGCGTCGTCCTGTCCGGCCACACCGACGTCGTGCCGACCGAGGGCCAGGTCTGGGACACCGATCCGTTCACGCTGACGAAGCGCGGTGACCGGCTCTACGGGCGCGGCACCACCGACATGAAGAGCTTCGTGGCGATCGCCCTCGCCCTCGCGCCTGAGATGGCGGCGGCCGGCCTGAAGCGGCCGATCCACCTTGCGCTGTCCTACGACGAGGAGGTCGGCTGCCTCGGCGCGCCGGCCATGATCGCCGACATGCGCAACGTCATCGCACCACCGCGGGCGGTGATCGTCGGCGAGCCGACCAAGATGCAGGTCGTCACCGGGCACAAGGGCGTCATGGGTCTCGAGGTCCACGTGCGCGGCAAGCCCGTCCATTCGAGCGTCGTGCACGAGGGCGTCTCGGCGGTGATGGTGGCGGCGCGGCTGATCGGCTGGCTCGGCGACCGGATGGAGCGCAACCGTCTGGCGGCGGCGACCGCCGGCGAGAGCCTCTACGACCCGCCCTACACGACGCTGCACTGCGGTCGCATCGAGGGCGGCACGGCGCACAACATCACGGCGAAGGACTGCCGCTTCACGGTCGACGTGCGCACCATGCCCGGCGAGCGGTCGGCCGACTATCTCGCCGAGTTCGCCGCCTTCGCGGCACGCCTCGAGGCGGACATGCACCGGGTCGACGGCGGCACCGGCATCGACATCGTCCGGCGCTCAGACACCCCGTCCTGCCGGCGCGAACCGGCCGGCGAGGCCGAGGCCCTGGCGCGGTCGCTGACCGGCGACAATGCCGAGCACGTCGTCGCCTACGGCACTGAGGCGGGGCAGTTCCAGGACGCCAGCTTCTCGACCGTCGTCTGCGGTCCGGGCGACATGGAGCAGGGCCACAAGCCGAACGAATTCATCACGCTGGAGCAGCTCGCCGCGGGCGCGGCCTTCCAGCGCCGTCTGATCGCCCAACTCGCAGCCTGAGGACCGCCGACGTGCCGACCGTCAACCGCTTTGCCGCCCTGCAGCCCGAGATCGCCGAGTGGCGTCGTGACATCCATGCCCATCCCGAGCTCCTCTTCGCCGTCGAGCGCACGGCCGGCATCGTCGCCGACAAGCTGCGCGAGTTCGGCGTCGACGAGGTGGTGACCGGCATCGGGCGCACCGGGGTCGTCGGCCTGATCAAGGGACAGGCGAGCGGCTCCGGCCGCGTGGTCGGTCTGCGCGCCGACATGGACGCGCTGCCGATCCATGAGGCGACCGGCCTGCCTTACGCCTCGCAAAATGCAGGCACGATGCATGCCTGCGGCCACGACGGCCACACCGCCATGCTTCTCGGCGCCGCCAAGTACCTCGCCGAGACCCGGAACTTCGACGGCGCCGTCGCGGTGATCTTCCAGCCGGCCGAAGAAGGCGGCGGCGGCGGCCGTGAAATGGTCGAGGAAGGCATGATGGAGCGCTTCGGCATCCAGGAGGTCTACGGCATGCACAACCGGCCGGGCCTGCCGGTCGGAGAGTTCCTGATCCGTCCCGGCCCGATCATGGCCTCGGCCGACCGTTTCACCATCGAGGTGTCGGGCGTCGGCGGCCACGCCGCCTACCCGCACATGACGGTCGACACCGGCCTCATCGCCGCGCAGATCATGATCGCGCTGCAGACCGTCGTTGCGCGCAACGTCGATCCGCTGGAGGCGGCGGTCGTCTCGGTGACCAAGCTGCATGTCGGCGAGGCCTTCAACGTCATCGAGCCGAAGGCGACGATGGCCGGCACGGTGCGCACGCTGAAGCCGGAGATCCGCGATCTCGTCGAAAAGCGCATGCACGAGGTCGTCGAGCTGACGGCCAAGGCGCAGGGCGGCAGCGCGACGCTCGACTACCAGCGGGACTATCCGGTGGTCGTCAACGACCCCGAGCGCACCGACTTCGCCATCGAAGTGGCGCGCCAGGTCGTCGGTGAGGCCCGTGTCGAGACCGACGCGCCGCCGGTGATGGGCGGCGAGGACTTCGCCTTCATGCTGAACGCGCGGCCGGGCGCCTTCATCTTCGTCGGCAACGGCGACGGCGCGCCGGTCCACCACCCCGAATACAACTTCAACGACGAGGCGATCCCCGTCGGCTGCTCCTACTGGGCCAAGCTCGTCGAGACGGCGATGCCGCTCGACCGCTGACCGAGACGTTCTTTCCACGACCTCAATGACTTACGACCTCAAGGACAGGAGTGTACGGATGAAGCGATGGATCCTGGCCGGAGCGACCGCTCTGGCTCTCGTCGGCGGACAGGCCGAGGCGAAGACGTTCAAGTGGGCCTATCAGGGCGACATCCAGTCGCTCGACCCGCAGGGCCTGCAGGAGACGTTCACGCTCGGCTTCCTCGGCAACGTCTACGAGGCGCTCACCCATTACGACACCAACCTGAAGCTCGAGCCGGCGCTCGCCACCTCCTGGGAGAACACCGATCCGACGCACTGGGTCTTCCACCTGCGCGAGGGCGTGACGTTCCACAACGGCGACCCGTTCACCGCCGACGACGTCATCTTCACCTGGAAGCGCTCGCTGACGCCCGGCTCGGACCTCAAGGGCGCCGGCGGCAAGATGTCGGAGATCGAGAAGATCGACGACCACACGATCAAGGTGACGACGCCGACGCCGAACCCGATCCTGCCGCGCGACCTGCCGTTCTTCTACATCATGTCCCACAAGTGGGCCGAGGAGAACAACGCCACGCAGGCCACCAGCCCGGCCGAGGCCAATTCCAGCTCGACCTACGCCTCGACCCATGAGAACGGCACCGGGCCCTTCATCGTCACCGGCCGCCAGCCCGACGTGAAGACGACGTTCAAGCGCTTCGACGGCTACTGGGACAAGGACCTCAAGACCAATGTCGACGAGGTGGTGTTCACCCCGATCTCCGAGGACGCGACCCGCACCGCCGCGCTGATCTCGGGCGACCTCGACCTCGTCTTCCCCGTGCCGGTGCAGGACTGGCAGCGGCTCGAGGATGCCAAGGGCGTCAAGCCGCTGCACGGCCCGGACGCGCGCACGATCTTCCTCGGCATGGACCAGTTCCGCGACGAGCTCCTCTACTCCGACGTCAAGGGCAAGAACCCGCTGAAGGACAAGGACGTGCGCGGGGCGATCGCCCACGCGATCGACCTGAAGGCGATCGACGAGAAGGTGATGCGCGGCGCCGCCAACCCGGCGGGTCTTCTCATCGGCCCGCAGATCAACGGCTTCTCGAAGGACCTTGCGGAGCCCTACGCCTACGATCCGAAGCAGTCGAAGGAGCTCCTCGACAAGGCCGGCTATCCCGACGGCTTCCAGCTCGGCATGGACTGCCCGAACAACCGCTACGTCAACGACGAGCTCGTCTGCCGTGCCGTCGCCTCCTACCTCGCCAAGATCGGGATCAAGGTCGACCTCAACGCCCAGCCGAAGGCGAAGTACTTCGCCAAGGTTGGGCCGCAGAACGGCAACGACACGTCCTTCTACCTGCTCGGCTGGACGCCGACGACCTTCGACGCCCAGAACACGCTGTTCAACATCGTCCACAGCTTCGACAAGGCGGCCAATGCCGGCCAGTTCAACTATGGCCACTACTCCAACACCGCCATCGACGACATGATCACCCAGATCGACAAGGAGACCGACGAGGCCAAGCGTCAGTCGCTCATCGACGAGGCGTTCAAGACGCTAAAGGACGACTACGGCATCCTGCCGATCCACCAGCAGCCCCTTTCCTGGGGCGTGAAGGACACGATCGACGCGCCGCAGCGTCCGGACGACGTGCTCGACTTCCGCTACGTGACGATGCCGTAACGCAGCCATCGGGCGCGCCGGCTTCGGGCCGGTGCCTCGACCTTCCACGCAAGGCCCGGCATCTGCCGGGCCTTTCCCTTCGGCCTGCAGCCTGACGACGGCCCGATGCTTCTTTTTGTTCTAAAGCGCCTGGCGCAGTCGGTGCTGGTGATGCTCGTCGTCGCCCTGATCGCCTTCGCGCTGTTCCGCTACGTCGGTGATCCCGTCGACAGCATGGTCGGCCAGGACACGACCCTCGAGCAGCGCGCCGACCTGCGCGAGCGCCTCGGCCTCAACGACTCCTTCCTCGTCCAGTACGCCCGCTTCATCGGCCGGGCCGCCACCGGCGACTTCGGCCAGTCCTACCGGCTGCGCCAGCCCGTCGACGAGCTCCTCGCCGAGCGCTTCCCGGCCACCTTCGAGCTCTCGCTCGTCTCGGCCGTGATGGCGCTCCTGATCGGCGTGCCGATGGGCGTCTACACCGCCCTCAACCGGCGCGGGCTTCTCAGCCGCGGCTTCATGACCCTGTCGCTGATCGGCATCTCGCTGCCGACCTTCCTGATCGGCATCCTCCTGATCCTCGTCTTCGGCGTGGTCCTGCGATGGCTGCCGACCTTCGGGCGCGGCGACGTCGTGCAGGTCGGATGGTGGACCAGCGGCCTGATGACCAGGAGCGGGCTGTCCTCGCTGATCATGCCGGCGATCACCCTCGCGATCTTCCAGATGACGCTCATCGTCCGGCTGATCCGGGCGGAGATGCTGGAGGTGCTGCGCGCCGACTACGTCAAGTTCGCCCGTGCGCGCGGACTCAAGCCGCGTACGATCAACTTCTCCATCGCGCTGAAGAACACGCTGGTGCCGGTGATGACCATCATCGGCCTGCAGATCGGCTCGATCATCGCCTTCGCGATCATCACCGAAAGCGTCTTCCAGTGGCCGGGCATGGGCCTCCTGTTCATCCAGGCGATCGAGAACGTCGACATCCCCGTCATGGCAGCCTACCTCATGCTCATCGCGTTCATCTTCGTCGTCATCAACCTCGTCGTCGACGTGCTCTACTTCGTCGTCGATCCCCGGCTGCGGGTGCAGGGCCGATGAGCGAAGTCGAAAGCGCCATCGACGCGGACCTGATCGGCTGGCGGGCCCGGCTCGCCGACAACGACCTGTTCCACGCCTTCATCCACTCGCCGACGGCGATCGTCTCGACGATCGTCACCCTCCTGATCTGCCTCGGCGCACTGTTCGCACCCTGGGTCGCACCGCACGATCCCTTCGACCTCGCCAGCGTCGACCTGATGGACTCGCTGCTGCCGCCGCCCTGGATGGACGGGGGCTCGTTCAGCTTCCTGCTCGGCACCGACGACCAGGGCCGCGACGTCTTCTCGGCGATCCTCTACGGCTCGCGCATCTCGATCCTCGTCGGCTTCCTGTCGGTGATCTTCGCCGCTGCCATCGGCGTCGTCGTCGGCCTCGTCGCGGGCTACGCCGGCGGCCTCGTCGACGCGATCCTGATGCGCATCGCCGACGTGCAGCTGTCGTTTCCCGCCATCCTCATCGCGCTCCTGATCGACGGCGTGCTGCGCGGCATCCTGCCTCGAGGCGACTACGACCAGATCGCCGTCTACGTGCTGGTGCTGTCGATCGGGCTCAGCTTCTGGGTCCAGTATGCCCGCACCGTGCGGTCCTCGGTGATGATCGAGCGCACCAAGGAATACGTGCAGGCGAGCCAGGTGATTGGCCTGCCGACGCGCACGATCCTGTTCCGCCACATCATGCCGAACGTCCTCGGCCCGGTGCTCGTCATCGCCACCATCCAGCTGGCGCTCGCGATCATCACCGAGGCGACCCTGTCCTTCCTCGGCGTCGGCGTGCCGCCGACCTCCCCCTCGCTCGGCACCCTGATCCGGGTCGGCAACGACTACCTGTTCTCGGGCGAGTGGTGGATCACGATCTTCCCCGGCCTGGCACTGGTGATCCTGGTGCTGGCGATCAACCTGCTCGGCGACTGGCTGCGCGACGCCCTGAACCCGAGGCTGCGCTGATGACCGTGCTTCTCGCCCTCGACGGCCTCCGGGTCGAATTCCCGTCCCGCCGCGGCGACGTCGTCGCGGCCAAGAACATCACGCTCGAGCTCAACGCCGGAGAAATCCTCGGCGTGGTCGGCGAATCGGGCGCCGGCAAGTCCACCATCGGCAACGCCGCGATGGGCCTGCTCGAGCGGCCCGGCCGCGTCGCCGGCGGCACCGTCACGCTGGAAGGCCGGCGCATCGACAACCTGCCGCCGGAGGCGATGCGGCAGCTGCGCGGCGCGCGCATCGCGATGATCTTCCAGGATCCGCTGACCTCGCTCGATCCCCTGCGCACCATCGCCGAGCAGCTGGTCACCACGATCCGCACGCACCTGCCGGTCGGCGAAGCGGAGGCGCGCCGGCGCGCGCTGCACCTGATGGAACAGGTCGGCATCCCCGATCCGGCGGTGCGCATCGACCACTATCCGCACCAGTTCTCAGGCGGCATGCGCCAGCGCGTGGTGATCGCGCTCGCGCTCTGTGCCGAGCCGCAGGTCATCATCGCCGACGAGCCGACGACGGCGCTCGACGTGTCGATCCAGGCCCAGATCCTCGATCTCCTGCGCCGGCTGGTGAAGGACTCCGGCGCCGGCATGATCATCATCACCCACGACATGGGGGTGATCGCCGAGGTCGCCGACCGTGTCGCGGTGATGTACCGCGGCGACGTGGTCGAGACCGGGCCGACCGCCAAGATCCTCGGCGACCCCGACCACGCCTATACCCGCAGCCTGATCTCGGCCGTGCCGCGGCCGGACGTGAAGCTCGAGCGCTTCCCGCTGGTCGAGCACATCGAGAGCGCCGGCCCGCGCAGGGATCTCGACCTGAAGACGCACTGGCTCGGCCAGCGGCGCGACTATCAGGAGGTCGACGGCCCGCTGCTCGCGGTCGAGGGCCTCCAGATGCTGTTCCGCACGGGTTCGTTGTTCGGCGGCGGCCGCCACGAGGTGCGCGCCGTCGACGGCGTGTCCTTCGACATCCGCAAGGGCGAGACCTTCGGCCTCGTCGGCGAATCCGGTTCGGGCAAGTCGACGATCGCCCGGCTGATCACCGGCATCTACCGGCCGACCGGCGGCGCGATCCGCTTCGCCGGCACCGACCTCACGACGCTGCGCAGCCGCACGGCGCTGAACCGCCACCGGCGGCAGATGCAGATGATCTTCCAGGATCCGTATTCGTCGGTGAACCCGCGCATGATCGTGCGCGACATCGTCGCCGAGCCGATCCGCTTCCACAAACTGGCGGGCTCGGAGGCCGAGACGCGCCGGATCGTCGCCGACCTCCTCGACCATGTCGGTCTCGGCGCGCGGGCCGCGTTGAAATACCCGCACGAGTTCTCCGGCGGCCAGCGCCAGCGCATCTCGATCGCCCGGGCGCTCGCGACCCGACCGCGCTTCCTGATCTGCGACGAGCCCACCTCGGCGCTCGACGTGTCGATCCAGGCGCAGGTGCTGAACCTCCTGAAGGACCTGCAGGACGAGCTCGGGCTGACGATGCTGTTCATCAGCCACGACCTGCCGGTGATCCGGCAGATGTGCGACCGAGTGGCGGTGATGCGGCGCGGCCAGATCATGGAGATCGCCGAGACCGAGGCTCTGTTCGAGCGCCCGCAGCACGAGTACACGCGCCACCTCCTCGACCTGATGCCGAAGATGGTGAAGGCCGGCGACGAGCGCAGGACCGCCGCCGGCTGACGGGCGCAGCGCTTACGAGCCGCCAGCCTGTTTCGCGCCTCATCGCCTCGGCTACGTGGCCTGGTCCTGGAGGAAGCGGTAGCCGACGCCGGGCTCGTTGAGGATGAAGCGCGGCTGCGCGGGGTCGTCGCGGAGTTTCGCGCGGATGCGGCCGATGAAGACGCGCAGATACTGCACGTCCTCGCCATGCGCCGGCCCCCAGACCTCGGACAGGATCTGGCGGTGCGTGACGATGCGGCCGGCATTGACGGCGAGGAAGCGCAGGAGGTCGAACTCCTTGCGCGTCAGCCGCACCGGCTCGCCGGCGAGCGCCACCTCATGGCTCGCGAGATTGAGGTGCAGGTCGCCGAACGCCAGATGCGCCGGCTCGGCGCTCCGACCGGCATCCAGGCGCGCGCGCAGGAGCACCCGCACCCGCGCCAGCAGCTCCGCGATGCCGAAGGGCTTGGCGACGTAGTCGTTGGCACCGGCGTCGAGCGCTGCGACCTTCTCGGACTCGGCCTGGCGGACCGACAGGATGAGGATCGGCACGCGCGACCACTCGCGGATGCGGCGCACCACCTCCTTGCCGTCGATGTCCGGCAGGCCGAGGTCGAGGATCACAAGGTCGGGCTGCTCCGTCGCGCTCTTCGCCACGCCGTCCTCGCCGCGCGCCGCCTCGACAACCTTGAAGCCGTGCGCCTCCAGCGCGATGCGCAGGAAGCGGCGGATCTGCGGCTCGTCGTCGACGATGAGAATGCGCCCCGCGCTCACGCTGCCTCTCCTGCGCCCGCCGCCTCCGGCCGGGTCTCCGTCAGCTCCGGCCCGGCCCGCGGCAGCTCGACCTCGATCCGGGTGCCGCTGCCGTCCGGCTTACCGGGTTCCGCCCGGATGCTGCCGCCATGCGCTTCCAGGATGCCGCGGCAGATGGCGAGCCCGAGCCCGGTGCCGGCCTTCTGGCCGTCGCCGGCGCGCACTCGGTAGAACATGTCGAAGACCTTGTCGCGGTCCTCGGCGGGGATGCCGGGCCCGGCGTCGGTGACCGACACCGCGATCCGCTCCCCCTGCGCCTGTCCGGACACCGTGATGCGGGTCCCTGGCTCGGCGTATTTGGCGGCATTGTCGAGGATGTTGGCAAAGACCTGCTCGAGCAGCACCGGGTCGCCGTCGACCGGCGGCAGATCCTGCGGCAGGTCGAGCGCGACCGTGTGCCCCTGCAGGGTGCGCGCCAGCCGGCGCAGCACCCGGCCCACCACCTCCCGCAGATCCACCGCCTCGTGCCTGAGCGTCAGCGCCCCATAGCCGAGGCGGGTCATGTCGAGGAGGTTCTGGACGTAGCGGTTGAGGCGCTCGCCTTCCTCGAAGACCGTCTCGGCCATCGCCCTGCGCCCCGCGCGGCCGAGGGCGTCGTCGTCTTCCATCAGGCTCGACGCGGCGCCGATGATCGAGACCAGAGGCGTGCGCAGGTCGTGGCTGACGGAGGAGAGGAGCGCCGTCCGCAGCCGCTCGGTCTCCGAGAGGATGCGGCTCGCCTCGATGTCGCTGGCGAGGCGTGTGCGCTCGATGGCGACCGCGATCTGGTCGACCAGCGCATCGAGCAGGCGACGATCCGACGGGGTGGGATAACTGCCCTGGCCGAAGCGCACGCCGAGCAGCCCGACGGACGCAGCGCCCGTGCCGAGCGGCAGGAACAGCCAGGACGAGCTCGGCAGCGTCACCGAGCTCCAGCCGGCCGGCTCGCGGTGCTCGTGCGCCCATTCGGCCGCGCCCCAGTCCTTCACGTCGAGCCGGTCCTCCGGCGGGTAGCCGCCGAGAATGGCGAGCCGCCCCCGCTCGTCCGGGCCGAGCACCAGCGCGTCGCATTTCAGCGTCGCCGCGACGTGGTGCACGGCGGCCCAGACAACGTCGTCCAGCGATGCGGCGCTCGCGATCTTGCGGCTGAATTCGTAGAGCCGCATCGTCCGCTCGGCGATGGCGCGCTGCGAGGCGGCCTGAGCGCGCAGCCGTGCGGCCTGATTGCCCGTGACGATGGAGACCACCAGGAACAGGAGCAGCGTCAGCACGTCGCTTTCGCGGTGGATGCTGAGCGTATGGTACGGCTCGGTGAAGAAGAAGTTGTAGGCCAGGAACGACAGGACGCTGGCAAAGATCGAGGGCATCAGCCCGTAGCGTGCGGCGGCGAACAGGACGGCCAGCAGGAAGACGAGGGCGAGGCTCGCCGCCGGCATCACCCGCAGCACGAGGTGGGCGGCGGCGCAGGCGAGCGCCACCGCGACCGCCGACCACAGATAGGAATGCGGCCGCCACTCCACCGAGCCGCGCGGCAGGCGCAGGCCGTCGTCCTCCGTCTTGGCGTCCGGCGAAACGATCGTGACCTCGAAGTCGGTGGCCTGTCTGAGGATCGAGTCGGCGACCGTCTCGCGCACGAAGGCCGGCAGCCAGAAGCGCTTGCGCGCCCGGCCGATGACGATGCGGCTGACATTGCGGGACCGCGCGAAGGCGACGATGTCCTCTGCGACGCGCGCACCGGTGGTCAGCGACACCGTCTCCGCGCCGAGGCTCTCGGCGAGCCGCAGCGTCCCGACCAGCGCATCCTTTTCCCGCTCCGGCAGGCTCTCGGTCGCGGGCGTCGCCACGGTCAGCACGATCCACGGCACACGCGCCCGCTCGGCCATGCGCTTGGCGGCGCGCACGACGCTGCGGGCGACCGGCGCCTCGTTGACGCAGACGAGGATGCGGTCCTGCGCCGGCCACGGCCCGGCGATCGCATGGCTGCGCATGTGCGCCGTCATCTGCGCGTCGACGCGATCGGCGGCGATGCGCATCGCCAGCTCGCGCAGCGCCGTCAGGTTGCCCTTGGAGAAGAAGTTCTGGATCGCGCGGGCGATCTGGTCCTGCACGTAGACCTTGCCCTGCCGCAGCCGGGCGATCAGCTCCTCCGGCGGCAGATCGACGAGTTCGATCTCGTCGGCGAGTTCGAGCACGGTGTCCGGCACCGTCTCGCGCACCCGCACGCCGGCGATCCGCGCGACGATGTCGTTGAGGCTCTCGAGATGCTGGACGTTGAGCGTCGACAGGACGTCGATCCCCGCGGCGAGAAGATCGGCGACGTCCTGCCAGCGCTTGGCGTGGCGGCTGCCCTCGACATTGGTGTGGGCGAGCTCGTCGACGAGGGCGAGCGCCGGGCGCCGGGCGAGCAGGCCTTCGAGATCCATCTCGGGCAGCGCCCGGCCGCGGTAGAACAGCCGGCGACGGGGCAACACCTCGAGGCCGGCGAGCAGCCGCTCGGTCTCGGTGCGGCCGTGCGTCTCGACGATGCCCACGACGACGTCGAGGCCCTCGGCCTGCCGCTGGCGGGCCGCCTCCAGCATGGCGAAGGTCTTGCCGACACCGGGCGCGGCGCCGAGGAAGATCTTCAACCGGCCGCGGCCCTCGCGGGCCGCTTCCGCCAGCAGCGCATCCGGTTCGGGGCGGGTCTCGGCGTCGGACATCGGATGGCGTTAGCGAGCCGCGGTGTTCGGCGCAATCGTCGTCGCGCCGGCGGCCTGCGGGGGCGTGCGGGCGGCAAGGTCGTCGAGCGCGAGATTGAGCGCGAGGACGTTCACCCGCGGCTCGCCGAGGACGCCGAACGTCCGGTCCTCGACCTGCCGGCGGACGAGATCGCGCAGCACGGCCGGATCGAGGCCGCGGCTCCGCGCGACGCGCTCGACCTGAAACAGGGCCGCGGCGGGCGAGATGTGCGGGTCGAGGCCGCTCGCGGAGGTCGTCACGAGGTCATCCGGCACCGGCACGCCCGGATTCTCGGCGGCCAGACGCGCCGCGTCGGCTGCAACGCGATCGTGCAGCGCCTTGCTGGTGGGCCCGAGATTGCTGCCGGCGCTGGCGCCGCCGTCGTAGTTCGCCGCGGACGGCCGCGGCTGGAAATAGCCGGGGTCGGCGAAGCCCTGCGCGACGAGGGACGAGCCGACGACCGCGCCGTCGCGCCGGAGCAGGCTGCCATTCGCCTGGTCCGGGAAGATCAGCTGGGCGGCGCCGGTCATGGCGAGCGGATAGGCGAGCCCGGTGAGGACGGTCATGGCGGCGATCATCACGAGGGCCGGGCGGATCTGGGAGAGCATCGCAGGAACTTTCTCAGGCGAGAGCTAGAACACTGACCAGGAGGTCGATCGCCTTGATCCCCACGAAGGGGACGACGAGGCCGCCGAGGCCGTAGACGAGGAGGTTGCGGCGCAGGAGCTCGGCGGCCGAGGCCGGCGCGTAGCGCACGCCGCGCAGCGCCAGCGGGATCAGCGCGATGATGACGAGAGCGTTGAAGATCACCGCCGACAGGATCGCGCTGCCGGGGCTGGCGAGCCCCATGACGTTGAGCGCGCCGAGGCCCGGATAGGCGGTGACGAACAGCGCCGGCAGGATGGCGAAGTACTTGGCGACGTCGTTGGCGATCGAGAAGGTGGTGAGTGCGCCGCGCGAGATCAGGAGCTGCTTGCCGACCATGACGATCTCGATCAGCTTCGTCGGGTCGCTGTCGAGGTCGATGAGGTTGCCCGCCTCCTTGGCCGCGGGCGTGCCGGTGTTCATGGCGACGCCGACATCGGCCTGCGCCAGCGCCGGCGCGTCGTTGGAGCCGTCGCCGCACATGGCGACGAGCTTGCCGGCCGCCTGCTCCTTGCGGATCAGCTCCAGCTTGTTCTCCGGCGTCGCCTCGGCGAGGAAGTCGTCGACGCCGGCCTCGGCGGCGATCGCCGCCGCGGTCAGCGGATTGTCGCCGGTGATCATCACCGTCCTGACGCCCATGCGGCGCAGCTCCGCGAAGCGCTCCCGGATGCCGGGCTTGACGATGTCCTTGAGGTGGATGACGCCGAGCGGACGCTTGTCGCGCGCCACCACCAGCGGCGTGCCGCCCGAGCGGGCGATGCGCTCGACGATCTCGTCCAGCGGCTTCGAACGGCTGCCGCCGCACCAGGCGATCACGGCGTCGGCCGCGCCCTTGCGAAGGCTGGTGCCGTCGGCGAGGTCGGCGCCGGACAGCCGGGTCTGGGCCGAAAAGGCGATCTCCTCGGCAACCTCGACGCCGGCGACCACCCCGTTCGGCAGCATCTTTGCGGCATAGTCGAGGACCGAGCGGCCCTCCGGCGTCTCGTCGGCCCGGGAGGCGAGCCAGGCGGCGGCGGCAAGGTCCGCCTCCGCGATCCCCGGCAAGGGATGAAAGGCGTCGGCGCGGCGGGCGCCGAAGGTGATCGTCCCCGTCTTGTCGAGGAGCAGCGTGTCGATGTCGCCGGCGGCCTCGACGGCACGGCCGGACTTCGCGACGACATTCGCCTTCACCAGGCGGTCCATGCCGGCGATGCCGATCGCCGAGAGGAGGCCGCCGATGGTCGTCGGGATCAGCGTCACCAGCAGCGCCACGAGGAAGACCACCGGCACGAAGGCGCCGGAATAGACGACGAAGGGCTCGAGCGTCGCAACCACCATCAGGAAGATCAGGGTCATGCCGATGAGGAGGATGTTGAGTGCCACCTCGTTCGGCGTCTTCTGCCGTTCGGCGCCTTCGACGAGCGCGATCATGCGGTCGAGGAAGCTCTCGCCGCGCCGGGCGGTGATCCGCACGACGATCGCATCGGAGACGACTCGGGTGCCGCCGGTGACGCTCGAGCGGTCGCCGCCGGATTCGCGGATCACCGGCGCCGACTCGCCGGTGATCGCCGACTCGTCCACCGAGGCGATGCCGTCCACGACCTCGCCGTCGGTCGGGATCAGGTCGCCGGCCTCGACGAGGATGCGGTCGCCGGTCTCGAGCGCCTCGGCCGAGACGTTCTCGTGCAGCGCGTTGTCGTCCGGGCGGAGCAGCCGCTTGACGAGCGTGTCGGTGCGCGTCGCCCGCAGCGTGTCGGCGCGCGCCTTGCCCCGCCCCTCCGCCATCGCCTCGGCGACGTTGGCGAAGTAGACGGTGAACCACAGCCAGGCGGCAATCTGGCCGACGAGCACCGGCGCGCCGCCGCCGGCGGCGACATCGCGCAGAAAGAGCACGCTCGACAGCGCCGCCACCACCTCGGTGACGAACATCACCGGGTTGCGGGCCATCACCCGCGGGTCGAGCTTGCGGAGCGCGGCGCCGAGCGCCGGGCGGACGATCCGGGGATCGAGAAGCGACAGGTCCTGGGTCTTCGACATGAAAGGAATCCTCGGCAACCGGGGCCGCGTCAGAAGCTCTGACCGGCGAGCATGGCGACATGCTCGGCGATCGGCCCGAGCGCGAGCACCGGGAAGAAGGTGAGGCCGCCGATGATCAGGATGACGGCGACGAGAAGCGTGACGAACAGCATCGTGTGGGTCGGGAAGGTGCCGGCCGAGGCGGGCACCGTCTTCTTGGCGGCGAGCGAGCCGGCGACGGCGAGCATCGGCACGATGAAGACGTAGCGGCCGAGCAGCATGGCGATGCCGAGCAGCGTGTTGTGGAACACGGTATTGGCCGAGAACCCCGCGAAGGCCGAGCCGTTGTTCCCGGTCGCCGAGGAGTAGGCGTACAGGATCTCCGACAGGCCGTGCGGGCCGGCCGCCGGCGCCGAGGCGGCGGCCGAGGGGATCGCCGCGGCGAGCGCCCCGAAGCCGAGCACGCCGAGCGGCATCACCAGGAAGGCGATGACCGCCAGTTTCACCTCGCGCGCCTCGATCTTCTTGCCGAGGTATTCCGGGGTGCGCCCGACCATCAGGCCGGCGAGGAAGACGGTCAGGAGCACGAAGGCGAGCATGCCGTAGAAACCGGAGCCGACGCCGCCGAAGACGACCTCGCCGGTCTGGATCTGCAGCATCGGCGCGAGCATCGCGAGCGGCTTGAAGCTGTCGTGCATGGCATTGACCGAGCCGTTCGAGGCGGCGGTCGTCGCCGTCGCCCAGAGCGCCGAGTTGCCGGTGCCGAAGCGGACCTCCTTGCCTTCGAGGCTGCCGGCGGACTGGTCGACCGGCAGGTCGGCGAGGAGCGGGTTGCCGCCGATCTCGGAGCCGTAGGTCAGGGCGAGCGCGCCGAGGAAGAGCACCAGCATCGCCGCGAAGATCGCGACGCCCTGGCGCATGTCCTTGACCATCCGGCCGAACAGGAAGGGGAAGGCCGCCGGGATCAGGAGGATCGCCAGCATTTCGACGAAGTTGGTGAGCGGCGTCGGGTTCTCGTATGGGACCGCCGAGTTGGCGTTGAAGAAGCCGCCGCCATTGGTGCCGAGCTGCTTGATGGCGATCTGCGCGGCGGCCGGCCCCTGCGCGATCACCTGCCGGACGCCTTCCAGCGTCGTCGCCTCGACATAGGCGTCGAGGTTCTGGGGCACGCCCTGCCAGACGAGGAACAGGCCGAAGACGATGGACAGCGGCAGCAGGAGATAGAGGATCGATCGGACGAGATCGGCCCAGAAGTTGCCGATCGCCCGCGTCTCGCGGCCGACGACGCCGCGGACCACCGCGACCGCAACCGCGATGCCGGTGGCGGCCGAGACGAAGTTCTGCACCGTCAGGCCGACCATCTGGCTGAGATACGACATCGTCGTCTCGCCGCCATAGGCCTGCCAGTTGGTGTTGGTGACGAAGCTCACCGCGGTGTTGAAGGCGAGATCGGGGGTGAGGCGGGGCAGGTCCTGCGGGTTGAGGGGCAGGACGTCCTGCAGGCGCAGCACCGCGTAGAGGACGAGCCAGCCGGCGAGGTTGAAGGCGAGCGCGGCCAGCGCATAGCGCGACCAATGCTGCCCGGCCGGTTCGGCCCCGAGGCCGCAGGCGCGCAACAGGCCGCGCTCGACCGGCCTGACGACCGGCGTCAGCCAGGTGCGCTCGCCGGAGAAGACCCGCGCCATGTAGAGGCCGAGCGGCCAGGCGAGCGCGGTCAGGGCGACGACGTACAGGACGAACTGGAGAAGATCGGTGGCCATCGCGCGCGCCCTCAGAAGCGTTCGGGACGCACGAGGGCGTAGGCGAGATAGCCGAGAAGGCCGGCGGCGGTGACGGCGCCGAGGACGAGATCGAGGCTCATGGCGGCGCTCAGATCCGCTCGCAGGCGGCGGTGGCGAGCGCCGCGACGGCAAAGAAGCCGAGGGTCAGCGCGAGATAGGCGAGGTCGAACAAGACGGCTCTCCGAGTTTCGGACGAGTCTCAGGTAGGACCAGCCCCCGTCACGGGGCCATTCGTCGAAGCGGCTTCAGGCATCGAGAGTGCATAAACGCGTTACGCTGCGTTTATGCAGAGCGGCCCCAGCGCCGGCGGCGAGCGCCTGCGGAGCGTCAGCCCCGGGCGGCGTTCATCTCCGCAAGGAGAGCCGGCAGGCGATCCCGCGCCGACTGCTGGCGCAGGTCATAGCCGTTGTGGCCATGCGCGTCGATCTCGACGGTCAGCGGGCCGAGGCCTTCGACCTGCATCTTCACCATGCGGTAGTGCGAGACGAGGTCGGTCCAGCCGACGTCGACGACCTTGCGGATGGCGTCCGAATGGAGCGCCGCGCCGCCGCCGAGGATCGAGAGATAGACGCAGCCGACCTCGCGCATCGCCTCGGCCGAGGCCGCGTCGAGGCCGCCCTTGCCGCAGACGAGCGTCAGGCCGAAGTGCCGGATGATCGCGGGCATCACCGGGTTGAAGCGGGTGCTGGTCGTCGGGTTCATGTAGAGGATCTCGAACCCGTCCGGCGTGTCCACGCTGTAGCTGCCGAGATGGAAGAGCGCTGCGCCGTCGAGCGGGAACGGCAGCTCGCGCTTCCCGTCCATCGCCTCCAGGATGCGCTTGTGGGTCGGCAACCCGGCGGTCATCACGATCTCGCCGTCGATGAAGACGAGATCGCCGAGCTCGAGCGCGCGGATCGCGTCGCGATCGACGGGCAGCGTCAGGTGGTGCGTCTTCGGCATGGCCGCTCCTATTCGACCCGCTCGACATGACCGTCATCGTAGAGGCGGGCGCGCGTGCGACGGCTGATCCAGCAGTTGAAGGACACCGCGACGGGCGTGAAGCCGTGGCCGGAGGCGTAGTCGACGTGGACGGCGAGCGCCGTCGTGTCGCCGCCGGTTCCCATCGGGCCGTAGCCGAGCTTGGCGATGGCCGTCATCAGCCGCTCCTCCATCGCGGCGAGCTCCGGCACCGGATTGATCGAGCCGAGCGGGCGGATGGTCGCCATCTTGGCGAGCTTGGCGCAGTGATCGAAGGTGCCGCCGATGCCGACGCCGATGGTCACGGGCGGGCACTGCTGGGCGGCCGTGCGGATGACGACGTCGAGCACGTACTCCTCGATCTCCTGCAGGGTCGGGAAGCTCATGATCTTCAGCTCGGCCCAGCGGCCGGAGCCGAGCGCCTTGGGCGCGCAGGTGACGTCGATGTAGTCGGCGCCGTCCAGCATGTCCCAGCTGACGATCGGCATGTCCTTGCCGGCGTGGCCGCGCTCGTTCGTCAAAGGGTTGGTGACGTGCTTCAGGAGCGGCGGCTGGATCGTCTCGACGAGATGCGCGAAGCCGTCGCTGATGGCGCGCTTCACGTCGCCGGAGAACTGTACGCGCGTACCGACCTTGACGAAGTAGACGGGCACGCCGGAATCCGAGCAAACGAAGCGGTCGCTCTCCTCGGCCCGCTGCGCGCTGTTGCGCATCATCGAAAGCACCTTGCGGGCCGTCTCGTTGCTCTCGATCTCGATCGCCGTTTCGAGCGCGCGCTTGGCGTCCTCCGGGATCTTCTTCAGCGACCACTCGTAGAGGTTCGCGGTGAGGTCCCTGACGGCCTCGTAGCTGATTGCCATGTCATCTTCCTCCTCCGGGCCTCCCGCCCGGCCGCGGCCGCTATCGCGCCGCGTTGAACACATCCCGCCCGGCGCGGAAATCACGGGCCGCGCCGGCCAGCGCCTCACCGATGGCGGCGCGGGTCTCGGCGGTGACGGAGGCGTAGTGCGGCGCAAGCACCACGTTCTCCAAGCCGAGAAACCGCGGGTCGAGCCCGGGCTCGGCGGCGAAGACGTCGAGGCCGGCACCCTTGATCGCGCCCGCCGCGAGCGCCTCGATCAGCGCCGCCTCGTTGACGACGCTGCCGCGCGAGACATTGACGAGGATGCCGTCCGGCCCGAGCCGTTCCAGCACCGCGCTGTCGACCAGGTGATGGGTGGCCGGTCCGCCCGGGCAGCTGAGCACCAGCGCATCAACCCGGCCGGCGAGATCGCCGACCTCGGCCACGAAGCGGTAGGGCACGCCGGTCTTCTCCCGCGGCCCGGTATAGAGGACCGACATGCCGATCCCGCTCGCCCGCGCCGCGATCGTCTGGCCGATCTTGCCGAGCCCGACGATGCCGATCGTCATCGACGACACGCGCGTCGCCGGCGGCAGGCGCTCCGGCCCCCACCGCCCGGCGCGCACGAAGCGGTCGGCCTCGGCGATGCGGCGCCCGACCGCATAGAGCAGTCCCATCGCAAAGTCGGCGGTGTCGGAGACCACCTCGTCCGGCGTGTTGCGTACGATGATGCCGCGGCGCGCCGCCGCCTCGAGATCGATGGCGTCGACGCCGGTGCCGTTGCAGAGCAGGAGCTTCAGATCCGGCAGCCGCTCGAACAGGGCCGCGTCGGCACCGGCCATGCTCGTCGTCACCGCGACGTCGAAGCCGGGGGCGTCGCTGCCTTTGGCATAGGCAACGAGTTGGTTGTCGGCGCCGAGGATGTCGCGCACCTCGGGCGGGATCGGCGCGAGCTGGAGGATGCGGGCGGTGCTCATGCCTGCGCCTCGGCCGCGAGTTCCCCGCCGGGCTGGCGTGCCGCCGCGACGCGCTCGCGCAGCGCCGGCGCGAGGCCCCCGAGGCTCCAGACCTGCAGCATGCCCTCACAATAGGGCCGGAAGCTCAGGCTCCGGCCGGAGGTCAGGCTGCGCACGGTGCCGCCGGCGAGGTCGAGTTCGAGCGCGTCGCCCGTTTCAGCCAGCGCGGTGATGCCGGGACACGGCACGACGGGCAGGCCGACATTCAGGATCTTGCGGATGAAGGCGGAATCGGTCGACTCGCAGATGCAGGCCTTGATGCCGGACTCACGCATCGCGACGCCTGCATGGGGGTGGCTGTGATGGCCGAAATTGCGGCCGGCGACGACGATGTCACCCTCGCGCACCTTCTGGGGGAAGTCCGGATCGAGCAGCACGAAGAGCATCGCCTTCAGCGCCGGCACGTCGTAGGAGCCGAGATCGGGCACCTGCGAGAACTGGATGATGCCGTCGTCGGCGCCGACATTGTCGCCGAACGCCCAGACCCGGCCGCGGATCGCCGTCACGCCGCCCTCCCCTCGATCGCGAGAAGGTCGCGCGGATCGGTGATGCAGCCCGCCACCGCGGAGGCGGCAACCAGCGCCGGCCCGGCGAGGTAGACGCTCGCGGTGCGGCTTCCGTTGCGGCCGTTGTAGTTCATCTGATGGGTGCTCACCGACACCTCCCCGTCGTTG
The DNA here is from genome assembly GCF_024519155.1 of Mangrovibrevibacter kandeliae. Taxonomy (GTDB): domain Bacteria; phylum Pseudomonadota; class Alphaproteobacteria; order Rhizobiales; family Rhizobiaceae; genus Mangrovibrevibacter; species Mangrovibrevibacter kandeliae. Next base: position 103,981 of record NZ_JANIFJ010000002.1, read on the forward strand.
AGGTAGCCCTCGTAGCCCCAGCAGGTGGTGCAACCCGGCGCGAGCACCGTCGCGCCGGCCTCGGCGAAGATCGAGAGCAGGCCCTCCCGCCCGGCTTCGGCGTAGATCTCCCGGCTCGCCGGCGTGACGTACATCGTGACGTGCGGCGCCACGCGGCGTCCGCGCAGGATCGACGCCGCTTCCCGCAGGTCGTCCATCCGGGCGCTGGCACAGGAAGCGATGGCCGCCTGGTCGATGCGGCGGCCGGACACCGCGCCGACGCCGACGGCGCCGAACAGCTCGGGCGGCACGGTCACCATCGGCTCGATGGCCGAGAGGTCGTAGACAGCCTCATGATCGAACGCCGCGTCGGGATCATCGGCGAAGAGTTCGAAGTCGCGACCGCCGGCCCGCGCCCGGGCGTAGGACAGCGCCGACGCATCCACCGGCATCAGCGCCGTGTCGGCGCCGGCGTGGTAGGTGCAGGCCAGCAGCGACTGGCGCTCGTCGAGCGACAAGGTCGCGACCCCCGGCCCGTCATATTGCACGCAGGCCTGGCTGAGGATGTCGGTCTGCGCGTAATCGCGGATGAGGATCTGCGCGAGATCGCGGATGCTGGCGCCGGGGCTGAGCGCGCCGGTGAGGGTGATGCGCACCGGGCGCGGCACCATCATCCAGTTCTCGTTGAGAACGCTGGTGACGACGACCTCGGTCGAGATGGCGAGGTTCATCGCCCCGACGACGCCGATGCTGGCGATGTTCGGCTCGTCGGTGAAGACGAGGAGCCCCGGCCGCGCGAACCCCTCCTCGACCAGCACCTGGTGGCGCAGGCCGGAGCCGGGACCGTAGTAGTTCGCGCCCGTCGCCTCGGCGAAGCGGCGCATCTCGCCGTGATTGCGGTGATAGACCGTGCCCATCCCCGCCGAGGTCGTGTGATCGACCACCATCACCAGCCGGTCGGGTCGGGCCAGCCGCTCGACGCCGGCCTCCTCCATGATCCGCTTGCGGGCCGGCCAGGAGATGTCCTGGCAGCAGGTGTAGTCCGGGCTGACATTGACGTACTGGCCGGGCTCGACGCGCTCGAGCCCGGCGGCGCGCGCCACGATCTTCTGTGTGATTGTCTGTCCCATCGCAAGCCTTCGCCTCACCTCCCGGTCGGCTGCGCCGCGTGCTTCTCGCGCCGGCGCCAAGCGGCTGCGGCGCTTCACCCGCCGCATGCCAGCCTCCCGCGATTATCCTCATCCCGTTCAGTCAATATGTCAAATGATTGACTTTTACGGTCATGGATCGGCACGGAAGGCCCGGGCGTGCGGCTCGGCGGGGTCGCGGCGATCGGCCGCGCCGCCGGTTCTGCTCAGCCTGCGATCCGGTCGAGAAGCGCTTCGACGTCGCCGCGGCGGAAGCCCTGCCCGAGAGCGGCCTGAACCTGATCCAGACCCGCGAGCACGGCCGCGCGCCCCTCGTGCGCCGCCCACCAGAGCGGACCGCCGCGCCAGCGCGGGAAGCCGTAGCCGTTGACGAAGGCGACATCGACGTCGCCCGGTCTTTGCGCGATGCCCTCTTCGAGCGCCAACGCCGCCTCGTTGACGAGCGCGGCGAGCGTCCGGTCGCGGCACGCCTCGTCCGACAGCGCCCGCCGGCTGCGGCCGGCCGCAGCCGCATCCTCGGCGATCAGGGCTTCCACCGCCGGATCCGGGCGGCGCTTGCCGCCCTCGTAGGCGTACCAGCCGGCACCGGTCTTCTGGCCGAGACGACCGGCCTCGCACAGGAGATCCGGCAGCCTCACGTAACGCTCGGCCGGGTCGCGCGTCGCGGCGAGGCGCTTGCGGCGCGCCCAGGCGATGTCGAGCCCGGAGAGATCGGACACGGCGAACGGCCCCATCGCCATGCCGAAGGCCTCGAGCGCCTGGTCGACCTGCCACGGCAAGGCGCCGTCCTCGACCAGAACCTCGGCCTGCCCGCGATAGGCGGCATAGAGGCGATTGCCGACGAAACCTTCGCCGACCCCGGCGACGATCGCCGTCTTGCCGAGCCGGCGCCCGAGCTTGAGGCCGGTCGCGAGCGTTGCGTCGGAGGTGCGCCGGCCGCGCACCACCTCGAGCAGCTTCATCACATGGGCCGGGCTGAAGAAATGCATTCCGATCACCTGCTCCGGGCGGCCGCTCGCCAGTGCCAGCGCGTCGAGGTCGAGATAGGAGGTGTTGGACGCAAGGATCGTCTGCGGCGGCGCAAGCCGGCCGAGCTCGGCGAGGAGCTGCGACTTGACGTCCATGTCTTCGAAGATCGCCTCCAGCACGAGGTCGCTCGCGGCCGCGGCCGCGAGATCGGTGGACGGGCTGAGGCGCGCGCGCAGGCGCTCCCCTGCCTCCGGCGTGACGCGGCCCTTGGCGACGTCGCCGGAGAGGAAGCCTTCGACCCGGCCCCGCCCCGCCTCGAGCGCGCCGGCATTCTGCTCAACCAGCGTGACGGACAGCCCGGCCTTCAGGAGGGCGTAGGCGATCCCCGCCCCCATCGTGCCGGCGCCGATCACAGCGATCCGCTCAACGTCGGTGGCGGGCGCCGACAGGCCCCCGACGCGCCCCGCCTCGCGCTCGGCGAAGAAGACGTGGCGCAGCGCCACGGCCTCCGGGCTCACGCGGATCGCCTGGAACACGCGGCGCTCCTCGGCGAGAGCCTCGTCGACCGGCATGTCCAGCGAAAGACAGGCAAGGCGCGCAGCCTCGACCGCGGCAGGGCGCCCGCGACCCGTCTTGACGGCCGCGCGCCTCGCCTCTTCGAGCACCGCCGGCTCGACCGCCGGGACGGTCAGGTCGCGGACCCGTCGCTTGCCGCCGAGGCGCCGGGCGTGATCGGAAGCGGCAGCGCGCAGGTCGCCCTCGGCGATCGCATCGACCAGCCCGAGCGTCAGCGCCTCCTCCGCCTTGATCCGGCGCGCACCGCAGATGAGGTCAAGCGAAGCCGGCAGTCCCGCCAGCCGGGGCAGCCGTTGCGTTCCGCCGGCGCCCGGCACGATGCCGAGGCCGACTTCGGGCAGGCCGACCACCGTGCCAGGCGCGGCGACGCGACCGTCGCAGGCGAGCGACAGCTCGAAGCCGCCGCCGAGCGCTGCGCCGTCGAGCGCGGCGACGACCGGAACGGTAAGCGCCTCGATGGCCGCGAGCACGGTCGGCAGCTGCGGCTCGCCGAGCGGCGCGCCGAACTCCTTGAGGTCGGAGCCTGCGACGAAGCTGCCATTGGCACCGGCGAGAACCACGGCACGGATCCCGGGGCGACTGGCGATCTCCGCGAAGGCGTCGAGGAGGCCGCGCCGGACGTCGTGACTGCCGGCGTTGACCGGGGGGTTGTCGATGACGACGGTTGCGAGATCCCCGTCCACCTGCAGGTCGACAGTCCCGTTGCCGAATGCGCCCACGTGCCTCTCCCTTTAATTCAATAGTCTGGCTTATGGCTCATGCAGGTCTGGCGCCAGCCGCTTCTGCGCGGGCACAGGACGCCGAGAGTTGAAAGCCGAAGTCGGTACCCGCAGAGCCGAGCATCGCTCAGCGCAGCTTCACCTCGATCTTGACGAGGTCGCCGCGGTAGAGGCCGTTGGCGACAAGCACCAGCGTCCCGGTCTCGTCGACCGCAAGCCGCCGCACCTTGGCGACCGGCTCGCCGAGCGGAATGTTGAGCCGGGTCGCGGTCTCGAGGTCGGCCATGCCGATCGTCATCACCTGCCGGGCGTCGACGATCTTCAGGTCCGGGATGTCGGCCACGAGGCGCATGGCGGTCTTGCTGGTGTAGCTCTCCTCGGCGATGTGGCCGGTCAGGCGCTCGTCGAGATAGACATCCGTCAGGAGGAACGCCGCGCCGTCGCGCGAGTGCCGGCGCCGCAGATGCCTGTAGGCCGGGGCGACGGCGCCGATCTGCTCCTCCACGAACGGCAGGTCGACATTCCGGCTGTCGGACAGGATCTCGATTTCCGCGTTCTCCCGCGCGATGAGGAGTCCCGACCAGTCGGTGTGGACCTGACACCACAGGTCCCGCTTCGGACGGCTGGTGACGAAGGTGCCCTTCGCCCGGTAGCGCTCGATCAGGCCCTCGCTCTCGAGAATGTCGAGCGACTGGCGGATCGTCATGTTGGAGACGCCGCACTGTCCGGCGAGCTCCTCGACGGTCGGCATGCGGCTGCCGACGACCCACTCGCCGCTTTCGATCCGCCGCCGGAACAGACCGGCCAGCTGGATGTAGCGAGCCACCGGACTCTTGCGGAGCGTCTGGGCGGTCGAGGCTTCGGCGGTGTCGCTCATCGGGCTGCCCCGTCGGTTGGAGATGATGCCCGCAGGCAGTACCTCAGCTGTTCAAGCAATACCATGAAAACTCAGCTTATTCGCATTTGCCTCCCGGCTCAGAGGCGGATATGCCATAAAGCTAACATATATGAGTTTGCGGAGGCGTCCAATGGCAGGTCCCCTGTCTCACCTCAAGGTCCTCGATCTCAGCCGGGTTTTCGCCGGCCCATGGGCGGCGCAGATGCTCGCCGATTTCGGGGCGGACGTCATCAAGGTCGAGCACGTCAAGGGCGGTGACGACGTCAGACGCATGGGCGTGCCGCATCTCGATCCGGAGGGCCGGCGCACCGGGGAGACGTCGTCTTTCCTGTCGATGAACCGCGGCAAGCGGTCGATCGCACTCGACCTCTCCAAGGCGGACGGACAGGCCGCGCTGATGCGCCTCGTCGATACGGCGGACGTCCTCATCGAGAACTTCAAGGTCGGCAATCTCGCCCGCTTCGGCCTCGACGCCGCATCCGTCGCCCGGCGCAACCCGCGCCTCGTCTACTGCTCGATCACCGGCTTCGGACAGACGGGCCCGATGGCGGCGCAGCCCGGCTACGATCCGATCTTCCAGGCGATGAGCGGGGTTCTGTCGATCACCGGTCAGCCCGAGGATCGGCCGGGCGCCGGCCCGGCGCTCGTCGGCTACTCGATTTCCGACATCACCGCAGGCCAATACGCGGTGTCGGCGATCCTCGCCGCGATCGCGCATCGCGACGCGGTGTCGGGGGTCGGCCAGGCGATTGACATCGCGCTCCTCGACACGCAGATTCACGCCGCCTCGCACATGGCGATGAACTGGCTCTCCTCCGGCCGGCTGCCGCGGCGCAACGGCACCGCCTCGCAGATCACCTGCCCCTGGCAGAGCTTCGACTGCGCCGACCGGCCGATCATGATCGCGGTCGGCAACGATCCGCAGTTCGCGCGGCTCGTGCAGCTTCTGGAGTTGCCGGAGCTCGCCGAGGATCCGCGCTTTGCGACCAATCTCGCCCGCGTCGAGCACGCCGACACTCTGGTGCCGCGCCTGGCCGAGCGGCTGCGCGGCGACACCGCCGATGCGTGGTTCGAGCGGCTCGAGGCGGCCGGCATCCCCTCGGGGCCGCTCAACACCTTCGCCGACGTCTTCGAGATGGAGCAGGTGAAGGCGCGCGACCTCCTGTTCGAGGCGGAGCACCCGACCGCCGGGCCGATCCGGATGATCCGCAACCCGGTCCGCTTCTCGGCGTCGGACACCGGCGCAGACCGGCCGCCGCCGCCCTTCGCCGCGCACACCGACGAGATCCTCGCCGAGGTCGGCTTCTCCGAAAGCGAGATCGCCAGCCTGAAGCAGGCGGGTGCCGCGCACTGATACGGCGATCGCCGCACCGCGCCGGCCCTCTCAGCCGGCGGCGTCGATCCAGCCCTTCCGGCGGGCTTCCGCCAGGGCGACGTCGGGATTGGGTCGCAGCATCTCGAAGACGCTGTCGGTGACCGAGTAATCCATGTAGCCGAGCCGTGCGAGCGGCCGGATCCGGGTCGTGTCGACCCGACCCTCGTTGATGGCGGCGTCGGCGATATGGATGCCGACCACCTCGCCGATCACCAGCGTGGTCGAGCATTCGAGGCCGCTCTTGGGCACCAGCGGGATCGCCTGGTAGAGCGTGCACTCGATCGAGATCGGGCTTTCGGCGACCCGCGGCGCGCCGATGTTGCGGCACGGCGCGGTGGTCAGCCCGGTCAGCCGGAACTCGTCGATGTCAGCCTCGACCGTCGCCGAGGAGAGGTTCATCGCCTCGCGCAGGTCCCAGGTCGCGACGTTGACGGCGAACTCGCCGGTCGCCTCGATGTTGTTCAGCGAGTGCTTGCGGGGGGTCGAGGAGAACATCACCATCGGCGGCCTCCCGGCGACGGCGTTGAAGAAGCTGTAGGGCGCTAGATTCGGCGTGCCGTCCGCGTCCCGGCTGGAAATCCAGCCGATCGGGCGGGGCGTCACCAGCGCCGTCCAGGGATTGTGCGGCAGGCCGTGTTCGTCGCTGCGGGGATCGTAGAACATTCAGGTCAGGTCCGTGCGACGGCGAGGGCCGCTTCCGGCGGGAAGCGCATGACGACCGGGCTGCCGAGATCGAAGGGCGTCGCCGGGGCCGCCTCGACGCGGAAGACCTGGGAGGAGCCGGTCGGCTGGATCTCGTAGTGCACCACGTTGCCGAGGAAGCTCGCCGCGGTGACCTTGCCGTTGAGGACGTTGTGCGCGCCGTCTCCGGCACCGGTGGACGCCGCGCCGTCCTGCAGCGTGATGTCCTCCGGCCGGATCGATACGGCGACGTCCGGGCCGACCCCGTTCAGCGCCCGGCAGCGGATTTCGCCGCCGCCTTCCAGCGACACCGGGCGGCAGGGTCCGGCGCCCTCGCCCGAGACGCGGCCGCGCAGGATGTTGGTGTGGCCGACGAAGCCCGCGACGAACTCGTTCACGGGGCTGAAGTAGATGTCGCGCGGCGCGCCGACCTGGACCATCCGGCCCTTGGCGATCACGGCGATCACGTCGGACATGGCCAGCGCCTCGGACTGGTCGTGGGTGACGTAGACCGCGGTGATGCCGAGCTCGCGCTGCAGCCGCTTCAGCTCGAGGCGCATCTCCTCGCGCAAGGCCGCGTCGAGATTGGACAGCGGCTCGTCGAGGAGTAGCAGCTTCGGCCGGTGGACCACGGCGCGGGCGAGCGCCACGCGCTGCTGCTGGCCCCCGGATAGCTGCGTCGCCGAGCGCCTGGCATAGCTTGCGAGCCCGACGATCTCGAGCGCCTCTCCGACCGCCGCCTTGATCTCGGCGCCGGAGTAGCGCCGCTCCTTAGACACGCGCAGCGGAAAGGCGACGTTGTCGAAGACCGTCATGTGCGGCCAGATTGCGTAGGACTGGAACACCATGCCGATGTTGCGGCGATGCAGCGGGATGTCGATGCCCGCCTCGCGGTCGTAGAGCGGCGTGCCGCCGACGATGATCCGGCCGGAGTCCGGCGTCTCCAGTCCGGCGATGCAGCGCAGCGTCGTGGTCTTGCCGCAGCCCGACGGGCCGAGCAGCGTGAAGAAGGTGCCGGAGGCGAGGTCGATGTTGGCCTCGCGGATGCCGCCGGCAAATTCGCCCGGTCGGGCCGGATAGACTTTCGTCAGGTTCTGGAGCGTCAGCATGGCGATCCCTCCCGGATCAATGCGCGGCCGTGCGGCCCGTCCGGCCGCCGGCGAAATAGAAGACCGAGGCGACGAGGGTCATCACGGCGGCCCAGATGAGGCCGAAGGCCGCGAGTTCGCCGCCCTGCCCGTTGACCCAGAGGTCGTACATGCCGACGGCGACGACCGGGCTGCTCGGCCCGGCGAGGAGCACGGCGACCGCCAGCTCCTTCGTGGCGATGAGGAAGATGAACAGCCAGCCCGACAGGAGCGCGGGCGAGAGCAGCGGCGCGATGATCCGGCGCAGACTCTGGATCGGCGTTGCGCCCGAGGCCCCGGCGGCCTCCTCCAGCTCGTTCGAGATCTGCAGCACGCCGGCATAGGTGTAGCGCAGCCCGTAGGGCAGGTAGCGCACCGTGTAGGCGATCGCGAGCGCCCAGATGGTCCCGTAGATCGGCAGCGGCACCGCCAGGAAGATCATCAGGAAGGCGACACCCATGACGATGCCGGGAAACACCAGCGGCATGGTCGCCAGCTGGTCGATGATCTGGCCGCCCGGCTTGCGCCGTGCGCTGAGCCAGCCGGTGAACAGCGCCAGGATCATGCCGGCCGTCGCGGCCACGAAGCCGACGATGAGCGTGTTCAGCGCCAGCGTGCGGTAGTACTGCGACGACAGGACGGTGACGAAGTTGGCCGGGCTGAACTGCGCGACGGCCTCGAACCGCATCGGCCGCATGAAGGGCAGCAGCGACAGCCACAGCAGCGCCAGGAGCGGCAGCACCAGGACGATCAGGAAGTTGAAGATGACCAGCGCATCGCCCACCGGGCGCCAGCGTCCGAGGTTGAACTGGCGCGGCCGATAGCCCTTGCCGGTGACGGTCGAGAAGCGACCGGCGTTGCGCGAGAGCTTGCCGTAGAAGTGCAGGAGCACCGCCACCGCCACGAGCAGCACGACGGAGTAGGCGCTGGCATAGCCGAGATCGGGCGGGATCGATTCCTTGATCGAGCGATACACGTCGGTCGTCAGGACATCGATGTTGCCCGGCATCCCGACGAGCGCCGGCACCTCGAAGGCCTCGATCGCGCGGATGAAGACGAAGAGCGCGAGCGCGGCGATGGCCGGCGTCGCCATCTTGATCGAGACCGACCAGACGGTCCGCAGCACGCCGGCCCCGCTCATCCGCGCGGCCTCCTCGAGATCGGCATTGGCCGAGCGGAAGGTGGAGGACAAGAGCAGGAACACGAGCGGCGACCAGAGGAAGCCCTCGATCAGGATCATGCCGACCAGCGAATACGGGTCGAACAGCACCTGCCGGCTGCCGGTCATCGTGCGCCAGGCATCGTTGAGCGGGCCGGACCTGCCGAGCAGGAACAGCCAGGCGCTGACATAGAGGATGTAGGGGGTGCCCATCGAGACGACGGTCGTCACGTAGGCGAGCGCCTTGAAGCGCGTGTTGGTGCGCTCGACCAGCCAGGCGAGCGTGCCGCCGAACAAGAGCGCCACGACGGTCGAGAAGACGGCGAAGACCAGCGAGTTCAGGAGGCTCCGGTAGAGCTCCGGATTGGTGAAGAAGCGCACGTAATGCGTCAGCGTCCATCCGCCGATCGTGGCGTCCGGATTGGTGATCGAGAGCGAGCGCAGGATCAGGATGACGGCGGGCGGCAGCGCGAGGGCGCCGAGGATCACCGCCAGGATGATCGCCAGGACCCTCGTCTGGTCCAGCCGGAGCCAGGAGGGGCGTGCGCCGGCGGTGCGATCCGCGGCGCCCGACCAGTCTTGTTCGATGGTCATCTTCTACCCATTCCTCCCGACGCAACGCCTCAAAGTGCCGTCTGCGGCGCGGGCCTCACGTGAACTTCTCGTCGAGGATCGCGATCCAGTCCTTCAGGTTGTCCGCGACGATCGTCGGCGACATGAACGTCGTGTCGAAGTGCTGCGGTCCCGTCGGCAACAGCGTCGGGATCGTTGCGTCCACGCCCGGCCGGGTCGGCAGGTAGCTGGTCGAGGCGAGCACCCTCTGGCCCTCTTCCGACAGCAGCCAGTCGATGAAGAGCTTGCCGGCGTTCGGGTTCGGCCCGCCCTTGATCAGGCCGAGCAGGCTGGCGCTCGAGACGAGCGGCTCCATCCGCAGCCACTCGATCGGCGCGCCCTGCGCCTTGCTGATCTCGACATGGTGGTTGAACACCATCAGCCCGATCGGAAAGTCGCCGACGATCACCCGGTCGAGCACCGTGCGCTGCGAGGAGGACATGTTGGTCACGCCCTGCGCGGCGAGCTTGTCGAGATAGGCCGTGCCCGCGTCCTTGCCCTTGGTCAGGAGCATGTTGCCGATGAAGCCCGGCGCGGCGACCGGCTCCGGCACGACCGACCAGACGAGCTGGCCCTTCCACTTCTCGTCGAGGAGGTCGTCATAAGTCTTGGGCGCCTCGTCGGCGGAGACGAGGTCGGTGTTGTAGGCGGCCGTCAGGTAGTAGAAGTTGAGCGCGTGCCAACTGCCGTCGGCCGACTTGAACTCGTCCGGATAGGCCGCTGCGCTCTCCGGCCGGTAGGGCTCGACGAAGCCTGCCGGCATGACCGAGGCGAAGGTCGCAGTCCCGTCGAAGACGTCGCCCATCACCCGGCCGGCCTGGCCTTCGTTGATGATCTTCAGGGCCGTGTCGCCCGACCCGGCCCGGGTGAACTCGACGGCGATCTTCGGGTACTTCTTCTGGAAGGCCTCGGCCAAAGGCCGCACCGACTGGTCCACGATCATCGTGGTGTACCAGACGACCTTGCCTTCCTTCTCGGCCGCCGCCACGAGATCGGGGCTCGCGGCATGTGCCCGAGACCAGGGGAAAAGGCCCGCAGCCGCGACCGAACCGAGAGCGAACGTTACCTCACGTCTGTTCATGCTTCCCTCCCATTTTATCGTTGTCCGGGCTACGCGCGGCCTCAGCGGAAGAGCTGGTCGACGACGTCGATCCAGTGCTTGAGGTTCGGCGTCACCACCTCCGGCGTCATCATCGTAACCTTGAAGGGCTGGGGCCCATCGGCCATCAGCTCCGGCACCTTGGCCTTCACGCTGGGGTTGGTCGGCAGGTACATGCCGTCCGCCAGCACCTTCTGCCCGTCCTCGGACTCGATGAAGTCGATCAGCAGCTTGGCCGCGTTCGGATGCGGCGCGTTGCGCACCAGGCCGACGGTGTTGGGGCTGCCGACCACCGGCTGCATCCGGATCCAGTCCACCGGTGCGCCCTTCGCGGCGCTGATCGGCGAATGGTGCGTGTAGGTCATCAGCGCGATCGGGAAGTCGCCGACGATGACCCGGTCGAGCACCGTGCGCTGGCTGGCATCCATGTTGGTGATGCCCTGGGCGGACAGCTTCTTGAGGTAGTCCATCCCCTTCTCGTCGCCCATCGTCATCAGGACGTTGCCGACGAAGCCGGGCGCACCGGACTCCTGGGGAACGATCGACCACACGATCTGTCCCTTCCACTGCGGGTCGAGCAGATCCTCGAAGGTCGTGGGCGCTTCGTCCGCGGAGACGAGGTCGGTGTTGTAGGCGGCCGACAGGTAGTAGACCGTCGGTGCCGCCCAGTAGCCGTCCGGATTCTTGAATTCGGCCGGGATGCCGGCGGCGGAGTCGGCGACGTAGGGCTCGACGAGATCGGCCGTGCGCAGCGACGTATACGCGCCGAGCCCGTCGAAGACGTCGCCCATCACGCGGCCGGCCTGCGCCTCGTTGATGATCTTCAGCGCCGTATCCGAGCTCGAGGCGCGCGAGAACTGGACGTCGATCTTCGGATACTTCGCCTTGAACGCCTCAGCCAGCGGCCGCACCGCCTGGTCGACGATCATCGAGGTATACCAGACGACAGTGCCTTCCTTCTGCGCGGCATCGACCAGCTCCTGCGAGGCGGCCTGCGCGGCGCTCGCGTGGAAGCCGGCCGCAAGGCCCGACGCCATCGCGGCTGCTGCCAGTTTCGACTGAAATGCGGATGCGCGCATGTGCAACTCCTCCCAGTTCCAATGGCCGCCCTCACCCGCGGCCAGCTCCATGAGCTAAAGACTAGTTATATAGCTTTTTCGCTCGCCGACAAATCCTTCCGCGCCGACGCGCCTTGTGCCGGTCTGGCGTGAGCAGGCAGCGCCGTGCCGTTCCCAATGGGATCAAAGACGTACCCGTCCGCCTCACGCCGGACGAAGGCCGCGTGCGGCGGCGCGAAGTGGCACGGCGCGACCAGCACGTCGCGGTCGGCGACCTCGGCGAGAAAAGCCTGCCGGGTCGCGGCCGCATGATCCGGCTCGACGTCGACCACCGAGTTCCACTCCGGGCGCAGCACGTGCACCGGATGATGCAGGATGTCGCCGCAGAAGACGGCCGCCCGGCCCTCGGATCGCAGCCACATCGCAAGTTGCCCCGGCGTGTGGCCGCGTGCCGACACCGCATCCAGGGTATCGGCGACCCGATCGCCCGCCTGCGTCCAGCGCACGAGGCCGGCCTCCACCACCGGAAGCACGGAGTCTCGGAAGGAGCCGCCGTCGACCGCCTCGCCCCGCCGGTCGATCTCGGCCCAGTGTTCGAAGTCGGCGCGCGGGACGTGATAGGTCGCGCCGGGAAAGGTCGGCACCCAATGGTCGCCGTCCCGCACCGTGTTCCAGCCAACATGGTCGGCATGGAGATGGGTCATGACGACGTCGGTCACCTGGTCTGGCGCCGCGCCGGCAGCCGCCAGCCAGTCGGGGACGACGGTGTTCATCATGTTTGCGCGCGGCGTGCGCCGGGTCTTGCCGTTGCCGATCCCGGTGTCGATCAGGATCGTGCGACCGGCGAGCGTCACGATCCAGAGGGTCACCGAGATGACCAGCCGGTCGATCGCCTCGTACCAGAACCGGCCCTCGAGCAGGTCCCGGTGCTCGCGCAGGACGGCGCGGTCGAGATCGGGGAACAGCCGGTCGGGCACGTGCACCGGGCCGTAATACTCCGACAGCGCCGTGACAGTCGCCGCGCCGATCCGCCAGCTCGCGATCATGCCGCCGCGGCCCCGCCGAGCGAAAGGATGCGGCGCGCCTCGGAGACCTCGGCATGGCGGAAGTTGAGGTCGCCGAGAATGCGCCTGATCTTCTCGACCTGTGCGGCATTCGACGCGAACAGGACGCCGTCGCGCTCGAACAGGTTGTCCTCCTGGCCGACCCGCAGATGCGTTCCCATCAGCGCGCCGGAGATCGCGGCGCGCATGTTTCCGGTGCCGGTGCCGTGGGTGAAAACGGCACAGTCCCGGCCGAACAGCCGGTCGACGGTCTGCCGCAGGTGGACGAGATGATCGATGTGCGAGGTGATGCCGCCGAGAATGCCGGTCAGGAACTGGATGATCAGCGGCCGACGGACAGTGCGCGTCGAGAGATGGTGGTCGAGGATGTGGAGGTGACCCACGTCGTAGCACTCGAACTCCATCGCGATGTCGGCGTCGATCAGGATGTCGATCATCCGGCCGATCTTGCCGAAGGTGTTGGAGGTCACGACCTCCCGCACGTCGGCCCCGGCGAGGAGGTCGCGCTCCCAGGCATGCGTGAACTCGCCGGCCTTCTGGTCGGTCGCCTTGGCGAAGCGCCCGTAGTTCATCGACCCGACGATGACGGTGGCAATCTCGGGACGCAGCTCCAGCACGGCCGAGACCCGTTCGTCGGCCGTCGCGCCGCGCGAGGCGGACATGTTGACGATCGCGTCGCTGCGCTCGCGGATGCCCGTCACGATCTCGCGCCAGGGGCCGATGTCGTTGGTCGGGCGCCCGTCCTTCGGGTCGCGGGCGTGCAGGTGCAGGATCGCCGCGCCCGCTTCGGCCGCGCCGACCGACTGGTCGACGATGTCCTGTGGCCGCCACGGCAGATGCGGCGACATCGACGGCGTCAGCCCCGAGCCGGTGACGGCACAGGTGATGATGGTCGGATGGGTCATGACGGGCGCCTCCCTTCGCCGATGTCTGACGCTCAGCCCTGCCGCGCCGGCACGGGGCTGAGCACGTTCGGCGGCATCTCCCCGCCGGGGTAGAGCTCCGGCGTCTCCGCCTCCGGCAACGGAATGCGGTGAGCGTTGAGCGTCATCGCCACCATCGAGTAGTAGCCGGTGACGGCGGTCAGTTCGACGACGCCGACGACGCCCCAGCGTGCCGTCACGGCCGCGTGGACCGCGTCCGACACCTGGCCGCAGGTCTGCAGCGCCTGCACGTAGTCGTACACCTCGGCTGCGGCGGGGTCGGAGAACTCCGGCGCCTGGCCTTCGCGGATCGCCTCGATCACCGGCTCCGGAAGACCGCCTTGCCGCGCGGCGCGCGCATGGATGGTCCACTCGAGCTCCGAGTTCCAGCGGCGGGCGGTGATCAGGATCGCGAGTTCGTTCAGCGCCGGCGGCAGCACCGTCTCGTAGCGCAGGATCTCGCCGAAGCGATGCCAGCGCTCGGCGAGCTCCGGATTGTGAAGCGCCGCGCGCAGCGGCCCGACGAGGGTTCCGCGACGGCCGTTGACGACGCTGTCGAAGACCCGGCGCTGCGCCGGATCGAGCGCCTCCGGTCCCGGCAGCGGGATACGGGGCGCGGGTGCGGTGTGCATGCTCATCCTATCGTCCTTCGCCCGCGTCGGCTTCGAGGCCGAGGGCCGCCAGCACCTCGGCGGTGTGCTCGCCGAGAAGCGGCGCGTGCCGGTCGAAGCCGAGGGGTGCGTTCTCGAATCGCAGCGGACTGACCACCTGCCGAAGCGTGCCCGACAGCGGATGCGGCAGGTCGCGCACCATCTCGCGGTGCCGGATCTGTGAGTCTTCGAAGACCCGGTCCACGGTGTTGATCGGACCGCAGGGAACACCGACCGCCGACATCGCCGCCACCCACTCGTCGACGCCCTTCGTCGCGAGAGCCGCCTCGATCTGCGGCATCAGAAGGTCGAGGTTCTCGACCCGCGCGCGGTTGGTCCGGTAGCGCTCGTCGGACGAGAGCTCGGGTCGGCCGATCACCTCGGCGAAGCGGACGAACTGCTCGTCGTTGCCGACGGCGAGGACGATGTGGCCGTCCTTCACCGGCAGGACGTCCTGCGGCTGGATGTTCGGGTGGCGGTTGCCGCGGCGCACCGGGACCTTGCCGGAGACGAGATAGTTCATCGCCTGGTTGGCGAGCATGGCGGCCGAGACGTCGAGCATGGCGAGGTCGATGACGTCGCCCTCCCCCGTCTCCGAGCGCCGCGCGAGCGCCGCGAGGACGCCGATGGTCGCGTACATGCCGGTCATGATGTCGACGATCGGCACGCCGACCTTCTGCGGACCGCCGCCGGCCTCGCCGTCCGGACCGCCGGTGACGCTCATCAGCCCGCCCATGCCCTGGATCATGAAGTCGTAGGCGGCGTCCTTGGCCCGCGGCCCGTCGGCGCCGAAGCCGGTGATCGAGCAGTAGACGAGCCGCGGATTGACCGCCCGCAGGTCCTTGGGGCCGAGGCCGTAGCGGGCGAGTGCGCCGACCTTGAAGTTCTCGAGGAGGACGTCGCTCTCGGCGGCCAGCGCCTTCACGACCGCCTGGCCCTGCGGGCTTGCGAGGTCGAGCTCGACCGAGCGCTTGCCGCGATTGACAGAGAGGTAGTAGCCGGACTCGGCGGTCTCACGGCCCTCGGCGTCGGCGAGGTAGGGGGGCCCCCAGCGCCGCGTGTCGTCGCCCGCGCCGGCCCGCTCCACCTTGATCACGTCGGCGCCGAGATCGGCGAGGATCTGCCCGGCCCACGGTCCCGCCATGATCCGGCTGAGATCGAGGACTCGGATATGCGACAGCGGTCCGGACATCAGGCGGCCTCGAAGACCAGCGGCATCTCGATGTCGCCCATCGCGAGCGCCCCGTCATCCCTGGCCTTGGTCGCCGCCGCGGACGGGCGCGCGTCGAGCGCATCGGCGAAGGCCGACAGCCGGGGATGGGCGGCCCGCCAGTTGCTGGAGGCGAAGCGGAAGTCGAGCTGGCCGGCCGCGCAGAGGATGGCGATGTGGCCGAGCCCGAACGGCCGGGCCTCGAGCGCCGGCACCTCACGTTCGAGGCGCGCGAGGCTCGCGCGCACCTTGTCGTCGAAGGCCTGCGAGATGACCTGCTTGCGCGCCTCCCCGCGCGCCATCTCGATGCGCCAGAGCAGCAGGATGTCGGTGAGGCCGTCGCCGAAGGCCTGCCACCGCAGGCACTCGATCCGCTCCATGCCGCCCGCCGGCACCAGCCGTTCGGGCCGCTCACCGGCCAGCATGTCGAGATACTCACAGATGACGCGGGAATCGAACAGCGCCGTCCCGTCGTCGAGGACCAGGGTCGGGATCTTGCCGAGCGGATTGTCCCTCAGGACCTCCGGGTTGGCGACCCCGGCCATCGCGACGGGCGAGCGGACACAATCGACCCGGTCCAGCAGGCCGGTCTCGTGCAGCACGATCATCACCTTGCGCACGAACGGCGACCGCGGAGACCAGTGGAGTTTCATGAAGCGTCCTCCCGGGACCTGATGCTGGGCCGAGGCTAGCCGGCGCATGAAAAAAAGGCAATCATATAGTTTTATGTCTTAATTGGCCGAAGCCGTTCCGCCTCATCGATCCAGGAAATGGCGCAGCGCGGCGTTGAAAGCCTCGGGCTGCTCGAAGTTCGGCACGTGGCCCGCCCCGTCGATGATCTCGACTGCGACGCCCGGAACATCGCCGAAGCTCGCCCGCATCGATTTCGGCATGGCGCCGTCCTCGGCGCCGGCGATGACGAGGAGCGGGCACGTGATCCGTGCGACGTCGGCGACGTGGTCGTAGCTCTGCAGCGCGGTCGCGCCGTGGACGAAGCCCTCGAGCGGCGTCGCGGCGACCATCGCGCGCAGCCGCTCGCCCTTCGGGCCGGCTGCCGCTTCGGGCTGCAGCCACCGCTGGGCCGTATCGGCGGCGTAGCCGTCCATGCCGTTCTCCCGCGCGTAGGCGATCCGCCCCGCCCAGGTCGCCGCGCCCGTCGGCGCCGTCTTCGCCTGGCCGTCCGACAGCACCAGCCGCTCGAACCGCGCCGGCCGGGCGCCGTAGGCCGCAAGGCCGGTCGGCACGCCCATCGACAGGCCGACGAAGCTGCAGCGATCGATCCCGACGTGATCCAGCACGGCATGAAGGTCCGCGCCGAGCCGCGGCAGGTCCGGCGCGCTGGCGCCCGGCGGGGTGCGGCCGTGACCGCGCTGGTCGTAGCGCAGGATGCGGAACCGGTCCTGCAGCGCCTCCACCTGGGCGTCCCAGATGGTCAGGTCGGTCACCAGCGAGTTGGAGAACACGATCCAGGGTGCATCGGCCCCCGCGCCGTCGATCCGGCAGAAGATCTCCGTGCCCGGAACGGCGACGGTCGTCTCGCGCGCCATCGTCAGCGCCCCTTGAAGACGGGCGCGCGCTTCTCGACGACGGCGCGCGTCGCCTCACGTGCGTCCTCCGTCGCCATCAGCCGGGTCGAATAGCCCTGCTCGATCTCGTAGCCGGGCTCGACGGGCATGTCCTCGATCTCGTTCAGCGACCGCTTGCCCATGCGCAGGCCGAGCGGCGCCTTTGCCGCGATGGTTCGGGCCATCGTCATGGCCGTTTCCGTCAGCGCCGCGGGCTCGACGACCTCCTGCACGAAGCCGAGCCGCCACGCCGTCTCGGCATCGATCGGCTGACCGGTGAAGAACATCCGGCGCAGCCAGCCCTGCGGCAGGTGCCGGCCCATGTGCGCTCCGCCGCCACAGCGGCCGACATTGATCTCCGGCATGGCGAAGGTCGCGCGCTTCGAGGCGATGCGGATGTCGCAGACGGAGGCAAAGACGGCGCCCGCTCCCAAGGCCGGGCCGTTGATCGCGCCGATCACCGGCACCGCGCAGAGCCGCACCTGCGCGAAGGACTTGCGCACGACCGCGGCGCGGTGCGGATCCTCTTCGACGGTCGCCGCCAGGAACTCCTTCAGATCGAGCCCGGCGCAGAAGGCGCGCTCGCCGGCCGAAGTGAACACCACGACGTTGACGTCGGACCGCCCGCCGACCTCCTCGAACAGGTTGCCGATCTCCTCGTAGAGCGCCAACGTCACCGCGTTGACCGGCGGGTTGTTCAGGGTCACGACCGCGATCCGGTCGGCGATCTCGAGTTCGATCGGCATGCGATCTCCATTTGAGCCTTAAGCTAGATTTATGTGTTATGCGCTGGCTGAGACCGCTTGGCAACACGAAGCGCCCGCTTGACCCGCCGCCTTCAGCCAATAAGATGGTTTATAGGCTTTTATGGGAGGCGGCCGTTGGACGGGTGGATCGAGAACGCACGGATGATCGTCGAGAGCGCGGCGGCCATCGTCCCGGAGGACGGCGGTCTCGATCGGGTTCGTGCGCTGCGTTTCGCGTCCCCCGGCTATTCGCCGGAGGTGTTCGCCGAGATCGGGACGATGGGGTGGCTGCAGCTCGCCGTGCCCGAACGCGACGGCGGCGCCGGGCTCGGCATGCGCGAATGCGCATCGCTGCTCGTCGCGCTGGGTCGCGGCTTGCTGCCGGAACCGGTGGTGTCGGCGTTGCTGGCGCAGCGTCTGACTGCCGGTCGCGCCGACACGGACATCCTCGACGGCCGTACGGTCATGGTCGCGGCATGGCAGGATCGCACCGACAGCCTCGACTTTGCCGGCCCGGCTGGCGGGGACATCCTAAAGCTGCATGTCGACGGCGCGGCCGGCGCAGGCGCCTTTGCGGTTCTTGCGGAACAGGGCGTGGCGATCGTGCGGGCCGGCGAACCCGGCGTCCGGGTCGAGACGGCCGCGTTGCAGGACGGAACCTTCGAGGGCACGCTGACCCTTTCGGCCGGGAACCCGGAATGGCTGCCGGTGGCGGATGCCGACCTCGCGCTCGACGAGGCGATCCTGTCGCATTCGGCCTATCTCCTGGGGCTGTCCGAGCGCGGCATCGAGATCACGCTCGACTATCTCCGGGTTCGCAAGCAGTTCGACCAGCCGATCGGCAGCTTCCAGGCGCTCCAGCACCGGGCCAGCGAGCTGAAGATCCAGCTCGAGCTCTGCCGCGCCGCCATTTTCAGAACTGCTGCGCGATTGGACGCCGGCCTCTCCGCCGACCGGCGCGCGGCGGCCGTCTCACGCGTCAAGACCCGGGCCGCCGGACTGGCGATGCTGATGGCGCGCGAGGCGGTGCAGATGCACGGGGCCATCGGCACCACCGAGGAGGCCGACATCGGGCTGGTCGTCGCCAAGGCCATCAGCCAGGCCAATCGCTATGGCTCGGCGCGCCTCCACCGGAACCGGCACTTCGACGCCAGCGAGAGGAGCGCGGCATGACGCAGCACCAGGCGGCCGGCGCGTTCCCGGCACAATCCCTGCCCGACTTCGAGGCGATGAGCGACGAGGACTTCCGGCAGACCGTGCGGCGCTTCGTCGAGGCAAAGTACCCGGACATCCCGCGCTTTTCGCAGCACCGGCTGCGCTGGGACGAGGTCAAGCCGTGGTACGGCGTGCTCTCCGCCGAGGGATGGATCTGCCCGACCTGGCCGCGAGCCTTCGGCGGCATGGGCCTCGGTCCGGGCAAGCACCTGATCCTCATCGAGGAGTTCGAGCGCTTCGGCTGCGCCCGCGTGCACGACATCGGCCCGGTGATGCTCGGCCCGCTCCTGATGAAATTCGGCACGCAGGCGCAGAAGGACTTCTATCTGCCGCGCATCCTGTCCGGCGAAGACATCTGGGCGCAGGGCTACAGCGAGCCCGACGCCGGCTCCGACCTTGCCAGCCTGCGCACCCGCGCGGTGCGTGACGGCGACGCCTGGGTCATCGACGGCCAGAAGACCTGGACGACGCTCGGGATGGACGCCAATCGGATCTTCATCCTCGCGCGCACCGACCCGTCGGTGAAGAAGCAGGCCGGCATCAGCTTCCTGCTCGTCCCGATGGATGCACCGGGCGTCACGGTGCGGCCGATCCGCAACCTCGAAGGTCACGCCGAATTCTGCGAGGTCTTCTTCGACGCCGTGCGCGTCCCGCTCGACAGCCTCGTCGGCGGCGAGAACGAGGGCTGGGCGATCGCCAAGGCGCTGCTCGGCCACGAGCGCGTCTTCATCGGCGCGCCCCGCCTGTCGGGCAATGCACTGGCGCGATTGCGCTATCTGGCGGAGGCGCGGGACGTCTTCGACGATCCGGCGCTGCAGGATCGCTACACGCGCCTGAAGCTGGACGTGGAGGATCTCTCCGACCTCTTCGAGGCCTATGTCGACAAGCTGCGCGGCGGCGAGACGATCGGTCCTGACGTCGCCATCCTGAAGATCTTCCAGAGCGAGCTCTACCAGCGCATCTCCGACGAGATGATGGAGCTGGCCGGCGCAACCGCCGGGATGCGCGAGCCGGAGGACGGCGATCCGCGCAAGCACGCGGCGGGCACCTGGCTCGCGGCCCGCCCGACGACGATCTTCGGCGGCTCGACCGAGGTCATGCGCAACATGATGGCGCGCTACGTGCTCGACCTGCCGACGCGGTAAGCGGACGGGTCGCCGGCGGCCGATCGGGTCGTCATCGGCACGTGGGTCGAGAGGATCGCCACCGCCACCGATCGGGCGCCTGCAGCCGCGCTCCGATCGGCCGCATTCGCTCGGCGGCTGAGCCTGCTTATATTCCGCTCGCGGCGGCCGCACCGGCACCGCAACGGGAGCCACCATGCCACTCGACTTCGCCACGCCCTTTACGCCGGTCGCCTCGCTCGTGGGCGGCATCCTCATCGGCCTGTCCGCGGTTTTCGTGATGGCGCTCTTCGGCCGGATCGCCGGGATCTCCGGCATCACCAGCGGCGCACTGCCGGGCGCGCGGAGCGACTGGAGCTGGCGGCTCGCCTTCGTCATCGGCCTGATCGCCGCGCCGCTCGCCGTGCTCGCGCTCACCAGCCGCTCGGTGCCGCAGGTGGTGCCGGCCAACCTTCCTGCGATGGCGGTCGCCGGCCTTCTCGTCGGCTTCGGCACCGTGCTCGGCTCGGGCTGCACCAGCGGCCACGGCGTCTGCGGCCTCGCCCGGCTGTCGCCCCGTTCCCTCGCCGCGGTCGGCATCTTCATGGCGACCGCCTTCGTCACCGTCTTCGTGTTGCGCCACCTCGCCTGAGGAGATTCTCGATGCGCCCTCTCCTCGGCTTCCTCTGCGGCCTCCTCTTCGGCGTCGGCCTCGTCGTCGGCGGCATGTCCGATCCGGCGAAGGTCCTCAACTTCCTCGACCTCTTCGGCCGGTGGGATCCGAGCCTTGCCGTCGTCATGGCAGGCGCATCGGTGACCGCCTTCATCGGCTACCGCCTCGTGCGACGCCGCGACCGGCCCCTGCTCCTGCCGGACTTCCAGATTCCGCGACGCGGCCCCATCGACACGCAGCTCCTGCTCGGCGCCGCGGTCTTCGGCATCGGCTGGGGCATCGGCGGCTTCTGCCCGGGGCCGGCCTGGACCGCGCTGCCGCTCGCCGCGCGCGGCACGCTGGTGTTCCTGCCGGCGATGCTCGTCGGCATGGCGTTGGCCGCGATGCTGAAGCGGCGCAGCGCGGCGAAGACGCCGATGACCGACGGCAGGACGTGATGCCAATCCATCGCAGGGCCGTTGTGTCCGGCGCTCTCGCGGGCGCCGCAATGCTCCTATCCCGCCGCAGCCTTGCTGCGAGCGATCCCATGTCGAAGCAAGCGGTGCTGCACGATCCGCAGGTGCCGGCGCTTGGCAACCCGAACGGCGACGTGACGATCGTCGAATATTTCGACTACCAGTGCCCCTTCTGCAAGAAGGCGTATCCCGACATCCTGAAGCTCGTGCGCGACGACGGGCGCATCCGACTCGTCATGAAGGACTGGCCGATCTTCGGGTCGGTGTCGCGCTACGCATCGCAGCTGGCGCTGGCGGCGGGGGACCATCATGCGCAGGCTCTGGACGCGCTGATGCGCACCCGCGGACGGCTGACGGTGGCCGAGGTCGACGAGACCCTCGGCCGAACCGGCTTCGACGTCGCCGCGCTGCGGCAGTCCTACGGCAGGCAACGCCGGCGCATCGACGGGATCCTTGTGCGCAACGCGGCTCAGGCCGAAGGCTTCGGCCTCGCGGGCACGCCGGCCTACCTGGTCGAGACGGTGCTGTTTCCCGGTCCGCCCGACCTCGCGGACGTCCGGCGGGCAATTGCCGCGGCCCGCACCGCCGGGCACTGACGCTCGGAGCGTCCCCAAGCCGGCAGCGACGGGTGGCGATGCCGCTTTGCAAAGCTTTTGCGACATCCCCATCTTCGTGGCACTCTGGCGCGGGGCGGACAACCCGCCGCGCGGAACCTGAAGCGCCGGTGGCAATTCACGCTCCCGTGGCGGGCATCAGAACGAGGGCAGCGATCTTGGAGAACAGCCAGCCGGAGCGGTCCGCCGCGGTGATCGACTTTGCCGGGCTGCGACCCGCCGCAGTGCCCTACGTCTCCTTCGACCGGCGCGAGCTGTCCGAGATCCTCAAGGTCTATGGCCGCATGGTCGCCGCCGGCGAATGGCGCGACTATGCGATCGACACGCTGCGCGAGCGTGCCGTGTTCTCGATCTTCCGCCGCTCGAGCGAGATGCCGCTCTTCCGGGTCGAGAAGAACCCGAAGCTCGCCCGCCGCCAGGGCATGTTCTCGGTCATCGGCGCCGGCGGCCAGGTGCTGAAGCGCGGCCATGAGCTGGCGAGCGTGCTGCGCGTGTTCAACAAGGGCCTCAGGCTCATCGACGAGCGCTGACACGAGGCTGCGGCGCGGGGCGCTGCGCATGTTCGTCGCACACGTGCCGGCGGGGTACATTGTAGCGGCACCTCTCGCCGACCGCCTCGGGCGGCGGCATCGCGCCGCGCTCGGCATCGGTCTCGTGGCGGCCGTGCTGCCGGATATCGACCTTCTCTACTTCTATGCCTTCGCCAACCGCCATGTGAGCCACCACGACTACTGGACGCACACGCCGCTGGCCTGGGTGGCAGCGGGGATCGTGATCGCGGTGGTCCTGATAATGGCCAACCGGCGACGATGGCTGCCGCTGCTCGGGATCGCCCTCCTGAACGTCGAGCTCCACTTCGTGCTCGACAGCTTGGCGGCCGACATCCGCTGGCTCTATCCGCTATCGCCCGTCCGCTACGAACTCGTCCACGTACCGCTCACGCACCGGCCCTGGTGGTTGAGTTTCCTGCTCCACTGGACCTTCGGCATCGAGCTCGCGATCGTTGCAGCCGCAGGTCTCTATTTCGCGAGCCGCCGGCGATCGCGAGCATAACCTCACCCAGGCTTCAGCCCGCCAGTCCGCGCTTGCGCATCAGCGCGTCGATCGTCGGCATCCGCCCGCGGAACAGCGTGTAGAGCGACCCGGCATCCTGCGAGTTGCCGGCGGCATAGACGTGGCGCATGAGCTTGTCCGCCGTTTCCGGATGGAACGCGTCGCCGGCCTCGCCGAACGCCTCGAAGGCGTCGGCGTCGAGCACCTCCGACCAGAGATAGGAGTAGTAGCCGGCCGCGTAGCCGTCCCCGGAGAAGATGTGCGCGAAATGCGGCGAGCGGTGCCGCATGACGATCGCCGCGGGCATCCCGAGTTCGGCCAGCACCTCGGCCTCGCGGGCGAGTGGATCGGCGGGCGCCTCGGCGGTTTCATGGAAGGCGAGATCGACGAGCGCCGAGGCGGCGTATTCCACCGTGTCGAAACCGGAATCGAAGGTGCGGGCCGCCAGCAGCTTGTCCATCAGCTCCTGCGGCAGCGGCTCGCCCGTGTCGGCGTGCACCGCGTGCTCGGCCAGCACCTCCGGCACGGTCAGCCAGTGCTCGAAGAGCTGCGAGGGCAGTTCCACCCAGTCGCGCGCCACCGACGTCCCGGCAAGCGACGGCCAGGTGACGTCCGACAGGAGGCCGTGCAGGGCGTGGCCGAACTCGTGAAACAGCGTATGAGCGTCGTCGAGCGACAGGAGTGCCGCCTGGCCGGCGGCCGGCTTGGCGAAGTTCATGACGTTGTAGATGACCGGCGTCTGCCCCTCGCCGAGCTTGTGCTGGCCGCGCAGCGCGCTCATCCAGGCCCCCGAGCGCTTGGACGAGCGGGCGAAGTAATCGCCGAGGAAGAGGCCGCGCTCGCGCCCGCTGCCGTCGGTGACGCGCCAGGCCCGCACGTCCGGGTGCCAGGCGACGAGGTCGGGAAGCGGCTCGAAGCGCAGCCCGAACAGCCGCCCCGCCACGGCGAAGGCCGCCTCGATCATCCGCTCCAGCTGGAAGAACGGCTTCACCACCGCCTCGTCGATCGCGTACTGGGCAGCCCGGCGCTTCTGGGCGAGATAGCGCCAGTCCCAAGGCGCGATCGTCGCATTGTCGCCGCTGGCGGCCGCAAGCGCCTGCAGGGCGACCGCGTCCTCGCCCGCGCGCGCCGTTGCCTTCGTCCACACCGCCTGCAGCAAGGTCCGGACGGCATCTGGTGTCTTCGCCATCTGGTCTTCGAGCTTGTAGGCCGCAAAGGACGCGTAGCCGAGCAGCCTCGCCTTCTCGGCGCGCAGCTGGAGGATCTCGGCCATGATCGCCCGGTTGTCGGTCTCGCCGCCGGTCTCGCCACGCGCGGTCCAGGCGCGGAAGGCGACCTCGCGCAGATCGCGCCTGTCGGCGAAGGTAAGAAACGGCACGATGATCGAGCGCGACAGCGTCAGCACATGGCCATCCAGGCCGCGCTCGCGCGCCGCTTCCGCCATCGCCGAGACCGCGAAGGTCGGCAGACCGGCGAGGCCGTCCTCCTCGACCACCATCTGCCAATCCCGTTCGTCGGCGAGCACGTTCTGCGCGAACTGCGTGCCGAGCGAGGAGAGCCGGGTGTCGATCTCGGCCAGACGATCCCGGTCCGCCCCCTTCAGACGGGCGCCGCCGCGGACGAAGCCGGTGTAGGTCCGCTCAAGGAGACGGGCGTCCTCGCCTGTCAATCTCGTAAAACGAGATCCTTCCGCTAGGTGACTTTCATAGAGTTCTGTGATTCGGGCGAAAAGTGATTCGTTCAGGGCGATCGAGGCCGCGTGACGTGCCAAAATCGGTGCAATGGCACGTTCGACGGCCTGAATTTGTTTTGATGTGTGGGCACCGGTCAGGGCAAAGAACGCCCGCGATACCCGGCTCAGTTGAACCCCGCAGGCCTCCATCGCGGCAAGCGTGTTCTCGAAGGTCGGAGGCGCATCCGACTCTGCTATTGCGTTGATTTCCTTCGTATGTTCTTCGATGGCATCAGCAAAGGCTAGGCTGAATAGATCGCTGTCCAGCGCGGCGAAATCGGGCAGCGAAAAAGGTCCGCTGCGGAAATATCCTTCCCAACGTCCATTTGAATTAGTCAGTCGATTATTCACGGTAGATGACCTATAGATTCGGGAATGATCCAGCGGCAGTGCCGGAGTTCTGTTGGATCAGCAGCCGGCAGCGACGTGAGGTACGCGGCCGTAACATGGGTCCCATCTCGGTTCGATCAGGCCGAAGGGGTAATCAGGGGACCACGACAACAAGAACGAACGAAAAGACGAGGAACACAATGACCCAGCTTCTTCCAGGCAACTCGCTCGGCTTTCTGTTGACCGACGTGGCGCGACTGTACCGGAACGAAACCGAGAAGGCGATCATGGACGCCGGCGTGCATCTGACGCCGGGCGAGATCCGCGCCCTTGCTCATGCCGCCCGCTACGGCGGCTCACGCCAGGCCGCCTTGGCCGAGCGCATGGGCGTCGAGCCGATGACGCTGTCCGCCTATCTCGATCGTCTCGAAGCCCGGGGCTTGATCCAGCGCAATGTCGATCCGACCGACCGCCGCGCCAAGGTCATCACCACGACCGAGCAGGCCGACCACGTCTTCGACGACGTCCGTCCGGTGGCGATCGAGGTGTTCGACCGCATGGCGTCCGGCATCGACGAGGAGGCGCTCAAGACCACCCTGAAGGTGCTGACGCAGATCCGCGGCAACCTCACCAACGATCCGGTGCTGAAGGGCGACGAGCGCGCCCGCACCGAGATCCGGATGGAAGCCGAGGATTTCGCCACCCCCGAACGCCTTCGCATGGGGGCCTGACCTCGCCGGCTGCCGGCCCGCACACCACCCCCGCGGCAGGCACCCGACGAGATCAAAGACTGCACGTCCCGCGACACTGCGACGACCCCGGACACCACCCCGTCCGGGGTCGTCGTCTTTCGAGGCTCGCCCTTGGCGCCCGCGCCGCCGTCGCAAGACTATTCGGCGGCCGAAGCGTGCGGCTCCGCGAGGCTCGCGAAGGCATCGGCGGCGATCGCGAAGGAGCGCATGCGCGCGGCATGGTCGTGGATCTGGCCGGTGACGATCACCTCGTCCGGGCGGTAGCGGTCGACGAGCCGGCCGATCTCCGCCCGGACGGTCGACGGCGAGCCGGTCGCGGAGACCGCGAGCACCTGGCCGACCTGCGCCAGCTCGGCCGGCGACAGCACCGTCTCGATGTCCTCGACCGGCCGGGGCAGCGGGCCCGGGCGACCGCGCCGCAGGTTGGCGAAGGCCTGCTGCATCGACGTGCGCAGCCGCAGGGCCTCGGCATCCGTGTCGGCGGCGAAGACGTTCATGGCCAGCATGAAATAGGGCTGAGCGAGGTGGTCGGAGGGACGGAAGGTCTGGCGGTAGACCTCGATCGCTTCCTCGAGAGCCGCCGGCGCGAAGTGCGAGGCGAAGGCGTAGGGCAGACCGAAATGAGCGGCAAGCTGCGCCCCGTACAGGCTGGAGCCGAGGATCCAGACCGGCACGTTGGTGCCGGCGCCGGGGACGGCGCGGATCGTCTGGTTCGGCTCGGGATCGCCGAGGTAGACGAGCAGCTCCATCACGTCCTGGGGGAAGTTGTCGCTGTTCTCGAGGCTTCGACGCAGCGCCCGCGCGGTGATCATGTCGGTGCCCGGCGCCCGGCCGAGACCGAGGTCGATGCGCCCGGGGAACAGCGTCGCCAGCGTGCCGAACTGCTCGGCGATCACCAGCGGCGCATGGTTCGGCAGCATGATGCCACCGGAGCCGACGCGGATCGTCCTGGTGCCCGCCGCGACATGGCCGATGACGATCGCCGTCGCGGCACTGGCAATGCCGGTCATGTTGTGGTGCTCGGCCAGCCAGTAGCGGTTGAAGCCGAGCGCTTCGGCCTGCTGGGCGAGCTCGAGCGTGTTGGCGAGCGCGGTTGCCGGCGTTCCACCCTCGGGCACCGGCGAGAGATCGAGCACGGAAAAGGGGAGCATCGCGGGCCTCGTGTCTGGGATCATACGACCTAGATGGGAGAGCGGAAGCCGATATGGAAGTCACCATCGGTAACCGAAGCCGAACGGCGGCTCGCGCGTTCCAGTGGATCGCAACCGCAGAGGGTCCGAGGAATGGAGCAGCAGGGCGAAACTCCGCAGTGGGTCGATCCGATGATGCGCGGCGGCTATGCGGCGCGCGGCGTGGTCAACTTCCTCGTCGGCGTCTTTGCCTTCGGCGCGGCCTGGTACGAGACCGGCGAGGCGGAAGGCACCACCGGCGCGCTCAAGTCGCTGCTCGGCGGCGGCCTCGGGATCGTGCTCCTGGTGCTGATCGCCGTGGGCCTTGCCGCCTATGCCGCCTGGCGCGTCACCGACGCGTGGCTGGACCTCGAGGATCATGGGCTCGATCCGGCCGGGCTTCTCGCGCGCAGCGGCATGGTGATCACCGGGCTCTTCAATCTCGGCCTCGCCGGCTATGCGCTGTCGCTGATCTGGACCGCCAACTTCTCGTTCGGCGGGTCCGGCGACTCGAGTGGCGGGTCCGGCGGCGCCTCCGGCGCCAAGGGCGTCACAGCCTGGGTGATGTCGCTGCCCTATGGCCGCTGGGCGATCGCCGCCGCCGGGCTGGTGATCCTCGGGGCCGGCCTCTACTTCTTCCGCAAGGCCTGGAGCGGCAGCTACAAGCAGCACCTAGAATGCACCCGGCTGAGCGAGCGGCTCGACCCGCTCGCCAAGATCGGCCTCGTCGCCGAGGGTATCGTGATCGCCATCATCGGCGGCTTCTTCGTCTGGGCCGGCTGGACCGCGGACCCGAACCAGGCCGGCGGCCTCGGCGAAGCGCTGCGCATCCTGCACCAGCAGGCCTATGGCCGCGTGCTGCTCGGCGCCGTCGCCATCGGGCTGATGCTCTACTGCCTCTACTGCCTGATCGAGGCGGTCTACCGCTTCATCCCGCGGCTGAAGGGCGCAGACACGCTGACCCTCGCCGACCGCTGGCAGGACAAGGCCGAGCGGCAATTGCGCGAACTGGTCGATTGAACCACGGGGGCCGTTCACCGGGCTGCTCGGCGGAGTGGAGCGGGAGCCGGAAGCGCCCGGCGCGCCTGTCACATCTTTGCAACGCTCGCTTCGGCGCGTGGTGTCGCGGCTGGATCGATCGCCGAAGACGCTCGTTATCACCGCCGACACGTGGCGCGCCGCCTCGCGCCAACCCAATCAAGGAGAAAGCCATGAAAAAGGCTCTTGCCACCCTCGCCCTCGCGCCGCTCGCCTTCGCCGCACCTCACGCAGTGCAGGCCGCCGATCTCGTCTATCAGGAGCCGGCGCCGGTCCAGACCATGACTGACGAAGCCGGCGGCGTTCGCCTCGGCTATCTCACCTGCGACGTCGGTGGCGGCGTCGGCTATGTGCTCGGCTCCTCCAAGACGCTCGACTGCGTGTTCCAGTCGACGGTCGGCTCGGGTGTCAGCGAGGCCTACACCGGCGAGATCCGCAAGTTCGGCGTCGATGTCGGCTTCACCACCCACGGCAAGCTGGTCTGGGCGGTGTTCGCGCCGACCGCTGGCTATCACCACGGCTCGCTCGGCGGCGTCTACCAGGGTGCGACGGCCGAGGCGACGCTCGGCGCCGGCGCCGGCGCCAACGTCCTCGTCGGCGGCACCAAGGGCTCGATCGAACTTCAGACCGTGAGCCTCACCGGGCAGATCGGCCTCAACGCCGCGGCGACCGGTACCTCGGTGACGCTGACCGCGGTGAACTGATCAGGACGCGAGGCTCCCCCAGGCGGGAGCCTCGCTTCGCTCTCGCGACCCGGCGCGCCGTCAGCGCTTGTCGCGCTTGGCGAGCGTGCGCAGCCGCAGGGCGTTCAGCCGGATGAAGCCGGCCGCGTCCTTCTGGTCATAGGCGCCGTGATCGTCCTCGAAGGTGACGAGCGCGTCGGAATAGAGTGACTTCGGGCTGTCGCGCCCGATCACCGTGACGTTGCCCTTGTAGAGCTTCAGCCGCACCGTGCCCTCGACGTGCTCCTGGCTGCGGTCGATCAGCGCCTGCAGCATCTCGCGCTCGGGCGAGAACCAGAAGCCGTTGTAGATCAGCTCGGCGTAGCGCGGCATCAGCTCGTCCTTGAGGTGCGCCGCGCCTCTGTCGAGCGTGATGGACTCGATCGCGCGATGGGCGACGAGCAGGATCGTGCCGCCGGGCGTCTCGTAGACGCCGCGCGACTTCATGCCGACGAAGCGGTTCTCGACGAGGTCCAGCCGGCCGATGCCGTTGTCGCGGCCGAGGTCGTTCAGCGCCGCGAGCAGCTCGTGCGGCTTCATCGCTTTGCCGTCGAGCGAAACAGGATCGCCCTTGGCAAAGCCGATCTCGATCGTGGTCGCGCGATCCGGCGCCTCTTCCGGGCTGACCGTGCGCTGGTAGACGTAAGCCGGCGGCTCCTCCGCCGGATTCTCCAGCACCTTGCCCTCGGACGAGGAGTGCAGGAGATTGGCGTCGACCGAGAACGGCGCTTCGCCGCGCTTGTCCTTGGTGACGAGGATCTGGTTCTTCTCGGCAAAGTCGATGAGGTCGGTGCGCGACTTGAAGTTCCACTCGCGCCAGGGCGCGATCACCTTGATGTCCGGGTTCAGCGCGTAGGCCGACAGCTCGAAGCGCACCTGATCGTTGCCCTTGCCGGTCGCACCGTGGGCGATCGCGTCGGCGCCGGTCTCGCGTGCGATGTCGACGAGATGCTTGGAGATCAGCGGGCGCGCGATCGACGTGCCGAGCAGGTAGGTGCCCTCGTAGACGGCGTTGGCGCGGAACATCGGGAAGACGAAGTCGCGGCAGAACTCCTCGCGCACATCGACGATGCGGATGTCCTTGACGCCGGCCCGTTCCGCCTTCACGCGCGCCGGTGCAAGCTCCTCACCCTGGCCGAGATCGGCGGTGAAGGTCACCACCTCGGCGCCGAGCTCGGTCTGCAGCCACTTCAGGATGATGGAGGTGTCGAGGCCGCCGGAATAGGCGAGGACGACCTTCTTGACGTCGCGCGGATTGGCCATGGAAGTTCCCGGATAGAGGCTGCGGATGGCGCTCTATAGCAAGCCGGGCGCAGAAGGGAACGGGGTCGTGCCGCGGGCGCGATCGGGCCCGGCCGCGCGGCGAAGCACGGCCGGGCCTTGGGCCGTCAGGCGATGAAGCCGATCAGGTCGCGGTTGAGACGTTCCGGCGCGGTGGCGAAGAGGCCGTGCGGCTCGCCCTCGTACTCGATCAGTTGCGCCTGCGCGATGCCCTTGGCCGCGGCACGGCCCGCCACGTCGATCGGCACCGTGTTGTCCGCGGTGCCATGGATGATCAGGGTCGGCATCGTGAAGGCGGCGAGATCCGGCCGGAAGTCGGTCTTGCCGAACGCATCGACGCACCGCATCGTTGCCAGCGGGCTCGCCATCACCGCCAGCATGAAGGACCAGTGCATCAGGTCGGCGCTCACCGGGCTCGACACGAGGCCGACGCCGTAGAATTTCTTGGCGAAGTCGCCGAGGAATGCGAACCGGTCCTTGCGGATCTCGGCCTTCATCTCTTCGAAGGTGCCGGCGTCGACGCCGTTCGGGTTGCTGTCGTCCTTCAGCATGTACGGGACGACGGCGCTGACCAGCGCCACCTTGGCGATGCGGGCGGCCCCATGCCGCGAGAGGTAGCGGGCGATCTCGCCGCCGCCCATCGAGAAGCCGACCAGCGTCGCGCCCTGGACGTCGCAGCCGTCGAGCACCGCGGCAAGATCGTCGGCGAAGGTGTCGTAGTCGTAGCCGGTCGCCGGATGGCTCGACTGGCCGAAGCCGCGGCGATCATAGGTGATGACGCGGAAGCCGGCTTCCAGCAGCGCCACGGTCTGGTATTCGAACATGTCGCCGGTCAGCGGCCAGCCATGGATGAGGACCACCGGCTTGCCGGCTCCCATGTCCTTGACGTGCAGCGACAGGCCGTCCTTGGTTTCGACGCTCGGCATGATGATGACTCCGGGGTTACTTGTTCGGCGGGTAATCCCGCGCGGCAGCGGCCGTTCCCGGCGAAGGGCTCACGAGGCCGGCATCGTCGACGTCGTGCCGACCATCGCCTCTCCAAGCCGGACGTGGCGCAGGCCACGCCCTTGCCCGGCCGCGCGCGTCCACCTTCTCCCGCTCGGCGGGAGAGGGATGGCGCTCGTGCAGTCGTGCTTGCCCACCTGTTCCGTAGAGGCATTCCCCGATGTATGGCATCGAAGCGATGCGGCGACGCTGCGTCTGCTCCCCGTCGAGTAAAGGCCGGCAGGCGGATGAAGCCACGTGTCGCAGCGCGAGCGGCGGGAACGGCGCGATGCACCGTCGAGCCTCGAAAATCGGGTCGCAGCCTGTCCCGCCCCGTGCGATAGCTGGCGTGACCCCTTCCGCTCGACGGCGCGCTCATGACCTTCCTGCCCGACCTTCCGACCTTCCTGGCCTTCAGCCTCGCGGCGCTGGTGCTGACCATCACGCCCGGCCCGGACATGACCCTCTTCCTCGGCCGCACGCTGAGCGAGGGCCGCGCCGCCGGCATGGCGGCGATGCTCGGTGCGAGCTGCGGCGTGGTGGTGCACACCAGTCTTGCGGCCTTTGGCCTGTCGGCGCTCATCGCGGCCTCGCCCGAGGCTTTCCTCGTCCTGAAGATCTGCGGCGGCGGCTACCTCATCTACCTCGCGTTTCAGGCGATCATGAACGGCTCGACGCTCAATCTCGACAGGCGCTCAACCCGGTCGCACTCGCTCCTGTCGAACTGGCTGACCGGGGTCGGCATCAACCTCCTGAATCCCAAGGTCATCCTGTTCTTCGTGACCTTCCTGCCGCAGTTCGTCTCGGCCGGCGATCCGCATGCGGTCGGCAAGCTGTTCTTCCTCGGCCTCTACTTCATGGCGGTCGCCATCCCGCTGTCGATCGCGATGATCCTGGCGGCCGACCGCTTCGCTGCAGCGCTGAAGCGCCGGCCGAAAATCATGCGCGGGCTGGATTGGCTGTTCGCCTCGGTGTTCTCCGCCTTCGCCGTGCGCATCTTCCTGACGCACGGGCGCTGAGGCCGCTGGCTCAGGCGTAGGCGTAGGGGCCGCCGCGCTTCAGCGCCTGGCGGTAGGCCTGCCGGTCATGGATGCGCAGCAGGAAGTCGCGCAGATGCGGCCGCTCGGCATAGCCGACCCGCTTGCCGGCGGTTTCCACCGGGAAGCTCATCATGATGTCGGCGACCGACAGCTCCGGACCGGCGAACCAGCCGGTGGCACCGAGCGACTGCTCCCAATGGTCGAGGTGCAAGGCGAGCTGCGGGCGCGCGTACATGCGGTCGACCCGGCCGAGCGCCGCTGCCAGGATCGGGCGGACATAGAAGGGCGCGCGCTCCGGGATCGTCTGCAGCATCAGCATCAGGAACAGCACCGGCATCGCCGAACCCTCGGCATAGTGCAGGAAGTGCCGGGCGTCCCAGTAGCTGTCGCTGCCGGGGGCCGGCATGAGCCGCCCGGCGCCGTGGCGCGTCAGGATGTACTCGACGATCGCGCCGGTCTCGGCAATCGTGCGGCCGTCCTCGGTCAGCACCGGCGACTTGCCGAGCGGGTGGATCCGCTTCAGCTCGTCCGGCGCCTGCATCGTCTTCGTCCGCTCGTAGCGTTTCACGTCGTAGGGCACGCCAAGCTCCTCCAGGAGCCAGAGCACGCGCTGGGAGCGGGAGTTGTTGAGGTGGTGGATGGTCAGCATCGGACCCTACTCCAAACGACGGGCCGTGGCGGGATTGGCGGGCGCGGTCAGAGGCCGGCCGCAGCACGCAGGGCGGCATTGATCCGCTCCTGCCAGCCTGGACCGTCCTCCTGGAAATGCTCGAGCACGTCGCGGTCGATGCGCAGCGAGACCATCTCCTTGACGCCCGGCACGACGGGCGTCTCCTTCATGCGCTCGGCCGGCTTGGCTGTCGCTGCCTTGAACGCCGCTTCGGCGGCGGCACGGGGGTCGGTGGGACGTCGGGCCATCGAGATACTCCTCTTCAGCGAAGGCGGACGCGGGTCAGATCGGCTGCCACGCGATCGCGAGCGCCTCGCGGAAGGCAAAGCGCTGCAGGTGCTCGGCGACGACGCCCTGCATCCGTTCGAGCGCGTCCGGATCGGCGACGGTCAGCTCGAGCTCGAGCCGGTCGTCCCTGGCGATGAGCACCAGCGTGCGCTCGGCGTCGAAATGGATGGTGCCGGCGGTCGGGTCGAACTCGGCCTGGAACTTGTGGCTCCAGTGCTTGCAGAGCTGCTGCAGGTAGCGGCTCGCGTGGTCGGTGACGACAGTGGCGGTGGCGGTGGGCATGGTGTGGATGTCCCGGGCAGATGTGACGCTCGATCTAGGGCGCCGGTGGCGCCTCGTCCGCAGGCGGTGGCAGCGCGGGGCGCAGGGGCCTGACACGCCGGTAGCGGCGGCGCCAGCGGCCGGCGGCGTGGCCGGCGACGATCCAGTAGACCAGCGCGAAGACGA
Source organism: Mangrovibrevibacter kandeliae (assembly GCF_024519155.1). Taxonomy (GTDB): domain Bacteria; phylum Pseudomonadota; class Alphaproteobacteria; order Rhizobiales; family Rhizobiaceae; genus Mangrovibrevibacter; species Mangrovibrevibacter kandeliae. Next base: position 137,105 of record NZ_JANIFJ010000002.1, read on the forward strand.
GTCCGGCGACGATGATCGCGGTCTGGACGCTGAGCGCCGGCACATGCGCGCCGTAGGCGAGGCGCGAGACGCCGAACCCTGCGACGAGCCCGCCGACGAGGTGGAGGAGCAGGGAATTCAGCCCGGCGACTTCCGTCACGGTCATGAACACCGCCCACGGCACGAAGATCGCGGTGGCGACGAGTTGCGTCTGGCGCAGGAAGCCGACCGCGGCGTGGAACCAGAAGACGAGGTTCTCCGGCGGCACGCCGGCGAAGTGCACGAAGGGCCAGAGCAGCGTGAACGCCGCCATGACGCAGGCGGCCACGAAGCCGAGCGGGATGACGAAGATGAAGCGCAGGAGCGTCGTCATGCGGTGGCTGGCCTCGCGGCAGCGATCAGAGCGCCGCCGCGGCCTCCAGCGCCAGGCGCTCGGTCTTGCGCAGCCGCTCGGACTCCGACTTCAGCTGGCCGCAGGCGGCGAAGATGTCGCGCCCGCGCGGCGTGCGGATCGGCGAGGCGTAACCCGCCTGGTTCACGAGGTCGGCAAACCGTTCGATCTGGTCCCAGTCCGAGCACTCGTAGGCACTGCCCGGCCAGGGGTTGAACGGGATCAGGTTGATCTTGGCGGGTATGCCCTTGAGCAGGCGCACCAGCTCGCGCGCGTCGGCAAGCGAGTCGTTGACGCCCTTCAGCATGACGTATTCGAAGGTGATGCGCCGCGCGTTCGACAGGCCCGGGTAGCTGCGGCAGGCGTCGAGCAGCTCGGCGAGCGGGTACTTCTTGTTGATCGGCACCAGAACGTCGCGCAAATCGTCGCGCACCGCGTGCAGCGAGATCGCCAGCATCACGCCCATCTCGGCGCCGGTGCGCGGGATCATCGGCACGACGCCGGAGGTCGACAGGGTGATGCGCCGCTTCGACAGCGAGATGCCCTCGCCGTCCGCCGCCACGGCGAGCGCTTGCTTGACGTTGTCGAAGTTGTAGAGCGGCTCCCCCATGCCCATCATCACGACGTTCGACACCATCCGGCCATCGGAGGGCACGATCGCGCCGGCCGGCGTCGCGGCGTCCGGAAGGTCGCCCAGCCGCTCGCGCGCCATCAGGATCTGCCCGACGATCTCGTCGGAGGTCAGGTTGCGGACGAGCTTCTGGGTGCCGGTGTGGCAGAAGGTACAGGTCAGCGTGCAGCCGACCTGGCTGGAGACGCAGAGCGTGCCCCGCCCCTCCTCCGGAATGTAGACGGTCTCGACCTCGACCGGCCGGCCGGCACCGCGCGCGGGAAAGCGGAACAGCCACTTGCGCGTGCCGTCGACCGAAATCTTCTCCTCGACCATCTCCGGGCGGGCGATGGAGAAGTTCTCCTCCAGCGTCCGGCGCAGATCCTTCGACACGTTCGCCATGGCCCCGAAGTCGGACACGCCGCGCAGGTAGAGCCAATGCCAGAGCTGGCCGGCGCGCATGCGGACCTGCCGCTCGGGGATGCCGATCCCGCGCAGCGCCTCGGCAAGATGCTCGCGGTCGAGCCCGATCAGCGACGGCTTCTCGGTTCCGGCGAGGCCCGGGAGGGGCGGCATCGCGGGACGCGGGCGATCGGCGGGCATGGCGAGATCGATCGAAACGGCCATGGGCTTTCCAATAGCGGGCCGCGGCGGCGCGGCGCGTGACTTCAGATGTGTCGGCTCAGGCGCCCTATGTGCTCGCTCGCGACGAAATCCGCAAGTTGCGGCGCCGGGCGCGTCGCATGGCGCCGGCCGCCTCGAAAAACGCCGAAGGCGCCGGACGAGCCGGCGCCTTCATCCTGCGGCCATCGGCCGGGTCGACTACTTGCAGCTGTTGATCGAGTTCAGCGCCGCGGTCACGCCGGACAGCGAGTAGGTGTAGCGCGTGTCGGTGCCGCGCAGCGAGGTCGCGTCGACCTCCATGCGCCGGCCCGCCTTCAGTGCGGCGACGAGCTGCGGTTCCTCGGCGGCGTTCTCCATCCAGGCCGACTCGCCCTTGACGAACATCGAATACTTCTTGCCGTCGACGTCGACGATGACCTTGGAGCCGTCCTTCAACGGGTAGCCCATCACCACCTGCGGCTCGTAGGAGACGCCCTGGCCCGGCTTCTGCGAGACCAGGAAGAAGATGTCGCCGTGATCGACGTTGGCCGGCTCCATCGTCTTCGGCTGCGAGAGGATATAGCAGACCTTGCCGCCGTCGGCACTGTAGGAATACGTCCCCCAATCGTTGAATTGACTGATCCGGGTAGGGGTCTGGGCCGCGGAGGCCGCGCTCGACAGGATCAGGATCGTCGCTGTTGCCGTCAGGACTTTCTTCAGAGACATGGCTCCCCGCTCGTCTTTCGTGTCGCTGCGAACCGTCGCTCCCGCATGGGGCAACTGGCGGCAAGTTTAATCGAAGTTACCTTTAATTGCAGTTAACCGGCCACGCCCGGCTCAAGCCAGACACTGCAACTTATTGTAACTGCGAGTGATTTTGGCTCAGAACCGAACCACCCGAACGCCGCGCCCGCGACTCTTCGGCAAAAATTGGCGACAGTGTGACCGAATCGACACTTCTGCGCCGCCGGATTGCCGCACCCGCCCGTCAGGCGCCGCCGCGATCCTCGTTCTGCAGATCCCCGAGCGCCGCGCGCGCCCTGGCGTAGTGCTCCGGCCGGATGTTGTCGCGCACGGCGTTGAAGGCGGCCCAGAGCACCGCGATGTCGTCGGTGAATCCGAAGCCGAGGAGGAAATCCGGGATGATGTCCATCGGCAGCACGAAATAAGCGAGGGCCGCAAGAAGGATGCCGCGCGTCGCCAGCGGCGTCTCCGGATCGAGCGCGCAGTAGTAGGAGGCGACCACGTCCTCGATGAAGGGAATGTGGCGCAGGGCCCGTCGCACCGTGTCGAAGAACGAGGAGCGGACCCGCTCCTCGCGCCGCTTCTGCTCCTCCCGCGATCCCGGCCGCAGGGCCTTGGCGATGTCGAGCTTGGTCAGCTGAGGGGTCTTCGGCATAGGGGCTGCGGCGTCCGTTGATGGGGTGAATGCGAAATGGGTCGCAGCCAAGCAGGCAGCAAGTGGCGGCTTTTCGATCCGGTCGAACGCAGCCGCCGCTCCCCCGGCGCCGGCCTTCAGCGTGCCAGGCCGAACGCGGCCGGCTGCGGCAGCGGCGCCACCCGGGGCCCACGCCGCTCGACGCCCCGCGTACCCTGCAGCGGGTAGGCGGCTTCGAGCACGTAAGGCCCGCCACCGACCGAATCCTTCGACGAGTAGAGCACGAAGCGGCCGACCGTGAAGGCCGGGGTGCGGAAGCCGCCACGCAGCGCGAGATAGCGCGCGACGTCGTCGACCTTCGGCTGGCGCAGCCGCGCCAGCGTGACGTGCGGCGCGAACTTGCGCGGGTCGGCGGCGAGGCCGAGACGCTGGCAGATCCGCTCGATCTCGCCCTGCAGCGCCTCCAGCGGCGCCGACGGCGCGGCGCCGGCATAGACCGAGTGCGGCTTTTTGGAGCCGAAGGCGCCGACGCCGTCGAGCGCCAGATCGAACGGCGCGCGGTCGACCTTTTCGAGAGCGCTCGCGATGTCGTCGGCATGGCGCGGCTCGACGTCGCCGATGAAGCGCAGCGTCAGGTGGTAGTTCTCGACGTCGATCCACCGGGCGGAGGGCAGCCCGCCCTTCAGGAAGGACAGCGACAGGGCGACGTCGCGCGGGATCTCGATGGCTGTGAAGAGTCGCGGCATCACGGGTTCCTTCCGCTCCTGAGGGACCTTCCCGGAAGACTCTCATCGAGAGTCGGCGGTTTCAAGCGCCGCGCCCTCGGATCAAGGGGCTTTCGCTGTCGCGTCTGCGGCAATGCACAAGTTGTTCGCCGCCGCTGCCTGCCATCCGGATCCGCACGCCGCCTGAATCGCACGTATCGCTGGCTTGGCATCCTAACCCCGCGTCGGGCTGACTGCGGAGTCCCTGCCCGGTGCCGATGGGCGGATCCGGTCGAGCGCCTGCGTCACCGCCGGCAGCATCCGCTCGACGATGACGGCGACGCCCTGCTTGTTCGGATGCATGTGGTCGGCCTGGTTGAGCGCGGGATCGGCCGCGACCCCGTCGAGAAAGAACGGATATAGCGGCACGTCGTACTGGTCTGCCAGGCGCTCGTAGATCGCATCGAACGCGGCGGCGTAGTCCGACCCCATGTTCGGCGGCGCCAGCATCCCGGCAAGCAGCACCGCAGTGCCCCGCGCCTTCAGCCGTTCCAGGATCTCGCCGAGGTTCTTCTCGGCGATCTCGGGCGCAATGCCGCGCAGCGCGTCGTTGGCGCCGAGTTCGACGATGACGAGATCGGCGGTCTGCGGCACCGACCAGTCGAGCCGCGCGAGGCCGCCGGACGTGGTGTCGCCGGAGACGCCGGCATTGGTCACCGCGACGTCGTAGCCCTTCGCGCTGAGGGCGGCCTGAAGCTGCTCGGGGAACGACTCGCCGGGCCCGACGCCATAGCCCGCCGACAGGCTGTCACCGAAGGCGACCAGCTCGATCGGTCCGGTGCCAGGGCCCTGCGGCGCGGTCTGCGCGGCGGCGGGCAGGATGCCGCAGAGCATGAGAAGCGGCAGAAGAAGGCGCGCGATCGGTTGGAAGCGGTGCATGGTCAACCCATATTGCCGGAGGCCTCGCAGAGGCCGTTCCTCTCGATATAGGAAGAGCTTGGCGTGGCAGAACCGGCGATCAGACTGCGCGACGTCCACCTGACGCTCGGCGAGGGCCGCAGCCGGGTGCATGTGCTGAAGGGCGTCGACCTCACCGTCGCACGCGGTGAATCGGTCGGCATCGTCGGCCCGTCCGGCTCGGGCAAGTCGACGCTGCTGATGGTTCTCGCCGGGCTGGAGCGGGCCGACAGCGGCCGGGTCGAGATCGCCGGCCAGTCGCTCGACGGGCTGAGCGAGGATCGCCTCGCCGAGTTTCGCGGGCGAAATGTCGGCATCGTCTTCCAGTCCTTCCACCTGATCCCGAACATGACGGCGCTGGAGAACGTCGCCGTGCCGCTTGAGCTCGCCGGCCATCCCGACGCCTTCGCCCGGGCCGAGACCGAGCTGGCGCAGGTCGGGCTCAAGGACCGCGTGTCGCACTATCCAGGCGAATTGTCCGGCGGCGAGCAGCAGCGCGTCGCGCTGGCGCGTGCGCTCGCTCCGGAGCCGGCGATCCTGATCGCCGACGAGCCGACCGGCAATCTCGACCAGGCGACCGGGCGGCAGGTGGCCGACCTCCTGTTCGCCGAGCAGGCGCGCCGGCACATGACGCTGGTGCTGGTCACCCATGACGAACGGCTCGCCGCGCGCTGCGGCCGCGAGATCGCGGTGGAGAGCGGCGTCATCCACGACGATGGCGGCACGTCCGTCGAGAAGACGGTGGCGGCGCAGTGAGCGCCGTCGAGGCCGCCGACGCCGGCAGCGCCGCCTCCGGCGCGCCGGCAGGACGGCTCGGGCAGTTGCGGCTCGCTTGGCGGTTCGCCTTGCGCGAAATGCGCGGCGGCCTGTCCGGCTTCTACATCTTCCTGGCCTGCATCACGCTCGGTGTCGCGGCCATCGCGGCGGTGAATTCCGTCGCCGCGATGATGACCGACGGCATCGCGCATGAGGGCCGCGCGATCCTCGGCGGCGACCTGCGCATCTCCACCGGCCAGCGGGAACTGGCGGCGGACGAGCGGACGCGGATCGAGGCGCTGGGCGCGTTGTCCGAAACGGTTTCGCTGCGCTCGATGGCGCGCCTGCCGGACGGCAGCGACCAGTCCCTGAGCGAAGTGAAGGCGGTCGACGGCAGCTACCCGCTCTACGGCCGCATCGAGACCGATTCCGATCGACCGCTCGGCGACCTCCTCGCCGAGCGCAACGGCCGCTTCGGCGCGATCGCGGCGCCCGAACTGTTCGATCGGCTCGGCCTCGCACCGGGCGCGACGATCAAGCTCGGCAACACCGAGCTCGAGCTGCGCGCGCGCCTGACGCGCGAGCCGGACGTGCTCGCCGACGGCTTCAACTTCGCGCCGCGGCTGATGATCGCGAAGACCGCGCTCGATGCAGCCGGACTGATCCAGCCGGGCAGCCTCGTCGAGCACGCCTACAAGCTGCGCCTGCCACCAGGAGCGGCGGCGAAGCCGCCAATGGACGCGCTCAACAAGGCCTTCCCGCAGGCCGGCTGGAACATCCGCACCGCCGACCGGGCCGCGCCCTCGCTGCAGAACTCGATCGAGCGCTTCTCGCAGTTCCTGACCCTCGTCGGGCTGACGGCCCTGATCGTCGGCGGCGTCGGTGTCGCCAATGCGGTCAATGCCTATCTCGACCGCAAGCGGGCGGTGATCGCGACCTTCAAGAGCCTTGGGGCAGGCGGTCGTTTCGTCGTCTCGGTCTACCTGATCCAGATCCTGGTGCTGGCGCTTCTCGGCATCGCGATCGGCCTCGTGCTCGGCGCGCTCGCACCCTTCGCCACCGCGTCCCTGCTAGAAGCGGCGATTCCCGTCGCCGCCAACGCTTCGATCTATCCCGGCGCGCTCGCGGTCGCCGCTCTCTTCGGCCTGCTGACCGCGCTCGCCTTCGCGCTCCTGCCGCTCGGGCGAACGCGGGACGTGCCGGCGACGGCGCTGTTTCGCAGCACGTCCGACGTCGGGCGGTTCCGACTGCGCTGGGCCTATGGCCTCGGCGCCGGCGCACTGGCGCTGGTGATCGCGGCGCTGGCGCTGCTGATGGCAGGGGACCGCAAGGTCGCGGCGATCTTCCTCGTCGCCACCGCCATCGCCTTCCTGATCCTGCGGCTCGTCGCCTGGGCGATCCAAGCCCTGGCACGCCGGTCGCCGCGGGTGCACTCGACGCCGCTGCGGCTCGCCCTCGGCAACATCCACCGGCCGGGCGCCCTGACCCCATCGGTGGTCCTGTCGCTCGGCCTCGGCCTGACGCTTCTCGTCGCGGTCGCGCTGATCGACAACGGCCTGCGCACCGAGATCGGCACCAGCATGGCCGACCGGGCGCCGAACTTCTTCTTCGTCGACATCCAGTCGAGCGAGATCGACCCCTTCCGCCAGGCGATCGAAGAGCTCGCGCCGGGCTCGGCGCTGAAGGCGGTGCCGATGCTGCGCGGCCGGATCACCGGCCTGAAGGGCACCCCCGTCGAGAAGCTGACCGTGCCGCCGGAGGGCGCCTGGGTGCTGCGCGGCGACCGCGGCGTCACCTATGCGGCCGAGCTTCCGGAGAATGCGACGCTGTCGGAAGGCCAGTGGTGGCCGGCGGACTACAGCGGCGAGCCGCTCGTCTCCTTCGCCGCCGAGGAGGGGCACGCGCTCGGGCTGAAGCTCGGCGACACCGTGACGGTCAACGTCCTCGGGCGCGAGATCACCGCCAGGATCGCCAACTTTCGACAGGTGCAGTGGGAGTCGCTGTCGATCAACTTCGTCATGGTCTTCTCGCCGAACACCTTCGCCGGGGCGCCGCACGCCTGGCTCGCGACGCTGTCGATGCCGGGCGCCGGCGAGGCGGCGGAGAAGGCCGTGCTCAACGGCATCACCAACCGCTTCCCGGCGGTGACGAGCGTGCGGGTGAAGGACGCGCTCGACGCGGTGAACCAGCTGATCGCCCAGCTGGCGCTCGCGATCCGCGCCGCCGCCGGTGTGGCGCTCGTCACCTCCGTGCTGGTGCTGTCGGGCGCGCTCGCCGCGGGCAATCGCAACCGCGTCCACGACGCCGTCGTCCTGAAGACGCTCGGCGCGACGCGCTCGGTCCTGATCCGCGCCTTCACCACCGAATACATGCTGATCGGCGCGGCGACGGCCGTCTTCGCCATCGGCGCCGGAACGCTTGCGGCCTGGTACGTGATGGCGGGCATCATGAGCCTGCCCTTCCGCTTCGATGCCACGGTGGCGCTGACGACGCTGCTCCTGTCGCTGCTGCTGACCGTCGGCTTCGGCCTGGCCGGCACCTGGCGCGTCCTCGGCCAGAAGGCGGCGCCTGTGCTGCGCGAGCTGTGAGCCCCGGATAAGGTCAATGACGAAGAATTAACCGCGCCAGGCCTCCGAAAGGCGTATCGGTCAAGCTTCGGGGCTCTTGTGTCGGACGCCCGGCATCCGCATATTCTTGACTAGGCTTGCTGGGCGTCCCGCCAGCGGCGCCTCGAGGCTTTCCGATCCTTCGGCAGTGCTCGACACCGGACGGGATACGCAGAAAGGAATTCTATCAATGGCTGACTATCGGAACTACGGGGCGCGCAGCGTTCCTGCGGCCGGTACGAGAGCGGACGGCACGATCGATCAGGGCCTGCGGACCTACATGCTCCGCGTCTACAACCTGATGGCGCTCGGCCTCGCGATCACCGGCGTTGCGGCCTATGGCCTCTTCTCGGTCGCGACGACGAACGATCCGAGCCAGGCGGTCGCGCAGATCGGCAAGACCATGCTCACCTCGACGGGCGCCGCGATCTACGGCTCGCCGCTGCAGTGGGTGCTGATGCTGGCGCCGCTCGCGGTGGTGTTCTTCCTGTCCTTCCGCGTGCACAAGATGAGCGTCTCCGCGGCGCAGCTGACCTTCTGGGCCTATGCGGCTCTCGTCGGCCTGTCGCTGTCGTCGATCTTCATCATCTTCACGCCGGACTCGATCGTGCAGACCTTCTTCGTGACCGCCGCCTCCTTCGGCGCGCTGTCGCTCTGGGGCTACACGACCAAGCGCGATCTCTCGGGCATGGGCTCGTTCCTGTTCATGGGCCTGATCGGCGTGGTGCTCGCCTCGATCGTCAACATCTTCCTCGGCTCGGGTGCGCTCGCCTTCGCCATCTCGGTGATCGGCGTTCTGGTCTTCGCGGGCCTCACCGCCTACGACACCCAGCAGATCAAGGAGATGTACTTCGAGGGCGACGGCGCCGCCGTGATGGGCCGCAAGGCGATCATGGGCGCGCTCCGGCTCTACCTCGACTTCATCAACATGTTCATGTTCCTGCTGCAGCTCTTCGGCAACCGCAACTGACGCGGCACGGGATCATCGGATCGGACAAGGGCGGCCTTCGGGTCGCCCTTTTCTTTTGCGCCGCGCTTTGGCATCGATCGGACAGCCCGGATCTTCGGCATGGTCACCCGTCTTGCGAGTCTCATGAGCGCCATCGTCCTCCGCCCCGCCGCCCTCACCGACATCGACGCGATCACCGCGATCTACCGCGACGCCGTGCTGCACGGCACCGCGACCTACGAGCTGACGCCGCCGGACGCGCGGGAGATGCAGGCGCGCTTTCAGGCGATCACCAACCAGCGCTATCCCTACATCGTCGCCGAGGACGCGGGCGGCACGGTGCTCGGCTACGCCTATGCCAGCGCCTTCCGCACCCGGCCCGCCTATCGCTGGTTCTGCGAGGACTCGATCTATCTTTCGCCCGAGGCCAAGGGGAAGCGCGTCGGCACGCAGCTCCTCCAGCGGCTGGTCGAACTCACCACCGAACTCGGGTTCCGGCAGATGGTGGCGGTGATCGGCGGCGCCGACCACGCCCCCTCGATCAAGCTGCACGAGCGCGCCGGCTTCCGGCACATCGGCGTCCTCGAAGGCTCCGGCTTCAAGTTCGGCCGCTGGATCGACACGGTGCTGATGCAGCTGCCGCTCGGCGAGGGCAAGGACACGCTGCCGGACGAAGCGGCGTATCCGGGGACGCTGTACGGAGGGTAACAGACGCCACCCCGCATCTGATCGAGGACCACAGTCCGTGCGACCCACATCAGCCATCACTGTCCGGCCATACCGAAGGGCCGACCGCGCGGGGATGGCTCTTCTTCTGCAGGACATGCAGGTTCATTACGGTGCCGCATGCCCGCCGCTGGCAGAGATCGAGGCCGCCCTCGACGCACTGCCTGAAGGAGTCGTGCTTCTCGTCGCCGATCTCGATGGCACCGTTGCGGGGCTCGCAGCATACGGACCGGTCTATCCAGGCCCGGGGTTGAGCTCCGGCCTCTTCATGAAGGATCTCTTCGTTGCGGCAGCTCATCGCGGAGACGGCATCGGGCGCAGACTGCTGAAGGCCGTCGCTCAGGCGGCCAAGGCCGGTGGCCACGGGCGCGTCGACTGGACCGCCGATCGCGACGACGGGCGCCTCCTCGACTACTATCGTTCCCTTGGGGCAAGGCCATTGGAGGAGAAGACCTTCTTTCGACTGACGGGGGATGCGCTGGAAGAACTCGCCCGCGAGGAAATCCGCCGCTGACGGCGCGGGGACACCGGTCTCTGCAGCCCACCCATTCCGCCGACGCGCCGCTCCGCCATCCCTCCTCCCCTCCCCCGCCCTTTCGCACCTGCAGTAATTCCTGTATGGACGCGCGCAAGACCTGCGGCAGCGCCGTCCCTCCCGGACGCCCCGCACCGAGCCTTTCTCATTCTGGTGGATCTATGAAGCTTCGCAACATCGCGATCATCGCGCACGTCGATCATGGCAAGACGACCCTCGTCGACAAGCTGCTCGCCCAGTCGGGCTCGGTGCGCGAGAACCAGCGCGTCGACGAGCGGGCGATGGACTCCAACGACCTCGAGAAGGAGCGCGGCATCACCATCCTCGCCAAGGCCACCTCGGTGGTCTGGAAGGACACCCGCATCAACATCGTCGACACCCCCGGGCACGCCGACTTCGGCGGCGAGGTCGAGCGCATCCTCAACATGGTGGACGGCGCGGTGATCCTCGTCGACGCCTCCGAGGGGCCGATGCCGCAGACCAAGTTCGTACTGTCCAAGGCGCTGAAGGTCGGCCTGCGCCCGATCGTGGCGATCAACAAGATCGACCGGCCGGACGAGCGCCACCAGGAGGTGCTGAACGAGATCTTCGACCTCTTCGCCAATCTCGACGCCACCGAGGAGCAGCTCGACTTCCCGGTGCTCTACGGCTCCGGCCGCGGCGGCTGGATGGCCGAGGCGCCGGAGGGCCCCCAGGACCAGGGCCTCGCGCCGCTGTTCGACCTGATCCTCAAGCACGTGCCGGAGCCGGACACCGCCGGCAAGGACGAGCCGTTCAAGATGATCGGCACCATCCTGGAAGCCAACAACTTCCTCGGCCGCATCATCACCGGGCGCATCCAGTCCGGCTCGATCAAGCCGAACCAGTCGGTCAAGGTCCTCTCGGGCAGCGGTGAGCTGCTGGAGTCCGGGCGCATCTCCAAGATCCTCGCCTTCCGCGGCCTCGAGCGCCAGCCGATCGACTATGCGGAAGCCGGCGACATCGTCGCCATCGCGGGCCTGCAGAAGGGCACGGTCGCCGATACCTTCTGCGATCCGCAGGTCACCGAGCCGCTGCTCGCCCAGCCGATCGACCCGCCGACCGTGACGATGAGCTTCATCGTCAACAACTCGCCGCTCGCCGGCACCGAGGGCGACAAGGTGACGAGCCGCGTCATCCGCGACCGCCTCCTGAAGGAGGCCGAGGGCAACGTCGCGCTGAAGATCGAGGAGGCCGAGGACAAGGACTCCTTCTACGTCTCCGGCCGCGGCGAGCTGCAGCTCGCCGTGCTGATCGAGACCATGCGCCGCGAAGGCTTCGAGATCGGCGTGTCGCGCCCGCGCGTCGTCATGCAGAAGGACGAGAACGGCGACACGCTCGAGCCGATTGAGGAGGTCGTCATCGACGTCGACGAGGAGCACTCGGGCGTCGTCGTGCAGAAGATGAGCGAGCGCAAGGCCGAGATGGTCGAGCTGCGCCCGTCCGGCGGCGGCCGGCAGCGGCTGGTCTTCCACGCCCCGACCCGCGGCCTCATCGGCTACCAGTCGGAGCTTCTGACCGACACGCGCGGCACGGCGATCATGAACCGCCTGTTCCACTCCTACCAGCCCTACAAGGGGCCGCTGCCGGGTCGCGTCAACGGCGTCCTCCTCGCCAACGCGGCGGGCGAGTCGGTGGCCTACGCGATGTTCAACCTGGAAGACCGCGGCCCGATGGTCATCGATCCGGGCGAGAAGGTCTATGCCGGCATGATCATCGGCATCCACTCGCGCGACAACGACCTCGAGGTCAACGTCCTCAAGGGCAAGCAGCTGACCAACATCCGCGCCGCCGGCAAGGACGAGGCGGTCAAGCTGACCCCGCCGATCCGCATGACGCTCGACCGGGCGCTCTCCTGGATCCAGGACGACGAGCTGGTCGAGGTGACGCCGAAGTCGATCCGGCTGCGCAAGCTCTATCTCGACTCCAACGAGCGCAAGCGCTTCGAGAAGAGCCGCAACGTCGCCTGAGGCCGCGCCGCATACGGCACGCCTGTGAGCCAAGACATCAAGGGCAGGAGCGGTTTGCAGAGCCGCTCCTGCCCATTGTCATGTCCGGCCGAGCGCAGGCTTCGCGGACACGAGGGGATCACGGCTGCCGCCGGCCGGCGCTCGACGGGCCAAGGCTGTCTCCGAGGACGGCTGCCCGGTCACGGGAACAGCTCGGGCCGAGGCGGGCGCCCTCACGGGCGCCGCCCGTCGAAGGGAGGCGGCCGGGCCGCCGGCATCACGTCGGACCATAAAAAAAGGCGGCGGCGTCCGGAGACGCCGCCGCCTTGTGTCGTTCGAGAGGGGAAGGGTTCGAACGACTGGAGGAGCCTTGCTCAGAAGCTGTCCGAACCCGGAACCATCTGCGTCGGCTGATCCGAGGACCCGTTCAGGCGCGGGGCCGCATAGGTGCCGTCGGAGCTGAAGGAGGTCGAGCGCGGCTTGGACGGGCCGTTGTAGAAGGTGCCGCCGGAGCTCGGGACGATGGTCGAGCCGACGCTGGTGCGGGCGCCGTTGGCGGCCGGCACGTCACGGTCCTGATGCGTGGCCGGGCCGTTGTAGAACGTCCCGCCCGAGCCCGGAACCACCTGAGCCGAAGCGGCGGCGGTCATGGCGAGCACGGCGGCGCCGGCGAGAAGAAGCTTGGTCTGCATGATCATATCCCTCATCAATGCTGAGACGACAGAGCCGCGGTGTTGCGTCGCCGTCTCGATGGGCGTGATCTATGCTTGACACAGGGGGCGCCGGTAGACGCGCAAAGGGAACTTCGTGTTCTCCATAGAGAACGTAGGACGGCAAGTTTCGCTCAAGCTGCCGGCATCGTGCCTGCCAAATGTGCGGCAGCGGCCGCAGCGCAGCGTCATGCTGCGATCGAACCCGTTGGTTCGACAGCCTTATCGACGCTCTGCCGGTTTGCCGGGCACGGGTCCGCCGCGCTCGAACCGCCGTGCCAGCAGCCGCGCGATGCCCGGTCCGGCGAACAGGACGATGAGAAACCGCGCCATCTGCAGCGCCATCACGAAAGAGAGATCGACGTGGCTGGACGCCGCGATGATGGCGACCGAGTCGGCACCGCCCGGGCTGGTGGCGAGGTAGGCCGTCAGCGGATCGATGCCGGCGAACACCACGAGCAGCGCCGCGAAGCCGCCGCAGATGGCGATGAGCGCAAGGGTGGAGGCCGCGACGCTCGGAAGCGCTCGCCCGGCGTGGAGGAGGATCGGACGGGTGAAGCGCAGGCCGATGCTCCAGCCGACGAGAAGATAGCTGAGCGCCAGCAGCCAGGGCGGGAGGTCGATGGTCAGCCAGCCGAGATCGGCGAGCACCGCGGCGGCGAACATCGGCACGAGCAGCGGTCCGGCGGGGATGCGCAGGCGCCTCGCGATCGCCACGCCCGCCACTGCGACCGCCACCGTCGCCAGCAGGGCGCCGGGCTCGAGCGGGGGGAACCAGCCCGTCGACACGGCCTGCCCCGCGCCCTCGACCATCCAGATGCGGGCGATCACCGAGGCCGCGACGGCGACGAAGACGACCCGCAGATACTGCATGAAGGCGACCAGCCGGAAATCGGCGCCGAAGGCTTCGGCCATCAGGACGACGGCAGTGGCCGCTCCCGGCGAGACACCCCAGATCGCCGTCGTGCCGGGCAGGACGCGCAAGCTCGCCAGGAGCCAGCCGAGTGCCGTGCTGGCGGCGAGCACCGAGCAGACGGCGCCGATGAACAGCGGCCAGTCGGCGGCGATGCGCCCGAGGATGTCGGTGGTCAGGCTGCCGGCGATCATGCAGCCGATGATGCCCTGCGCCAGGTGGAAGGGAAGGAGCGGCACGCGCACTCTGGCCTCGCCCGCGGCGAGGACGATGCCGCCCGCCATCGGGCCGAGGAGCAGCGCGGCCGGCAGGTGCACGAGTTCGAGGAGCACGACGCCGACGGCGGACAGGGCGAGGAGCAGCGCCCACTGCGCCGGCTCGGGCAGGGCGGCGATCCGGGGGCGCGACGGACGGGCGGATCGAAGCATGTCGCGCTCCTCCGCGGCCGCGTCACATCAAGGTCTGTGCAGTGCACAGTGCCGCATAGAGGGACCGTGCACTGCGCTTTGTCAACGCCGGCCGAGCCCGGCAGGGGTCGCGTCGCGCCTTGTCCCTGTCCGGTCGCGCGCCATCTGCGGATGCGCCGAGGCATCAAAGCTGCCACCCCCTGAGAGGACTGACACGATGGGACTTCTGTCCGGCCTGCTCGGCCTTGCCAGCGACGTCGACGTCGATCAGGTGCGGCGCGATCTCGAGCCGATCCTGATCCCGCAGGAAGAGATCGACCTCGCCTTTGCCGTGATCCGCGATCTCTTCGTGTTCACCGACCGGCGTCTGATCCTCGTCGACAAGCAGGGCGTGACCGGGCGCAAGCGAAGCTACCAGTCGATCCCCTATCGCTCGATCACCACCTTCAGCATCGAGACGGCCGGGACCTTCGACCACGACGCGGAGCTGAAGATCTGGATCTCCGGCCAGCACGAGCCGCTGGGGCGCGAGCTGTCGCGCGGCGCCAACATCGCGGGCATCCAGAAGGCGCTGGCGGAAGGCGTCCTCGGGCGCCGATAGGCGAGGCACCCTCGGATTTTCTGTGACAAACGCCGGCGCCTGCCCACCGCCGGATTGTGGCGGCTGCACAAGGGCGGCTAGGTGGTGCGGTGGTGTATCCGATGGCGGCAGATTAATGACACGATCGACGGATCGCTTTCCGGCATTCATGGTTAATGCGACATGAAGACGATTGCCGCCGAAGTGCGCTTTGCAAAGCCATCCGATGCGGGAAGGTTGGCGGCCGTCCATGATGCAGCCTGGCGCGGCGCCTACACCGGAATCATCCCGCACCGCGCGCTCACCCGCATGATCATGCGCCGCAACACCGCCTGGTGGGCGGAGGCGATCGGCAATCGCGCCGCGATCCTGGCGCTCGAGTTCGATGGCGCCGCAGTCGGCTATGCCACGCTCGGCCGCAACCGCACCGACGCGCTGGCCGTCGAGGGCGAGATTTACGAGCTTTATCTCCAGCCGGAATATCAGGGCCTCGGCTTCGGCCGGCGCCTGTTCCAGTCGGCCCGCAACCTGTTGCGCGCGCGGGGCATGGAGGGCGTGGCCGTCTGGGCGCTCGCAGACAACGAGAGCGCGTGCCGTTTCTATGCCGGCTCCGGTGGCATCGACGTCGCGGAGGGCAACGAGCGTTTCGACGGCGTCACGCTGCGCAAGCTCGCCTACGTCTGGCAGTAACCGGCGCGTGGCCGCCGAAGTGCCGGCGGCTCCCATTTCCGTCATTTGACACGGCGGCACCGTGAGGTTCATCACCCTCTCCACCGAGACAACGACGCCTTTGACTAGAAAGGTGCCTACCTATCAGTAGGTAGCTTTAGAGGGCGCCAGTCATCTCGGTGTACGCGCCGCGGCGGCGACATCTCCGTCAGTCCGTGAGCTCGGGGAACCACGACGTCCGGCATAGCCTCCACCATCGGTGGAGGCGCTGTTGACGGTGACTTGGAAGCTGCGACGGCACCCGCTGCCGCGCGGTCTCGATGTCCGCAGCGTTCGGCGCACCTGCGGACTTGCTTGTGCGCCCTGCCTACCTATCAGTAGGCATACAGGAGACGTGTATGTTCCAGACCCTGAAGCCGACCGCCCTGGTGCTCGGCATGATCGCCACCGGCCTCCTGACAGGCCTTCCCTCCTTGGCCTTCGCCCAAGCCGCCAAGGGGGAGCCGGTTCGGGTGCGCGGCGCGATCGTTGCCCTGCAAGGCGACAGCCTGCAGGTGAAGACGCGCGAGGGCGACACGGTCGACCTCGCGCTTGCGGATGGCTGGACGGTGTCCGGCGTCGCCAGCGCGACCCTCGGCGACATCAAGCCCGGCGACTTCGTCGGGATCGCCTCGCTGCCCGAGGCGGACGGCGGGGACGGTGCGCTCGAAGTCCTGATCTTCCCGCCGGCCATGAAGGGCACCGGCGAGGGCAGCTACGGCTGGGACCTGAAGCCCAACAGCACCATGACGAACGCCACGGTCGCGGATGCGGTTAAGGACGTGAACGGGCGGACCGTGACCGTCTCCTTCCATGGCAAGGAAAAGAAGATCGCCGTTCCGGATGGCACGCCGGTCGTCACCATCGCTCCGGCGACCAAGGACGACCTGAAGCCCGGCGCACGGGTCTTCGTCACCGCCGCGAAGGCCGCGGACGGCAAGCTCAGCGCACAGCGCGTCGTGGTCGGCAACAACGGGGTCGTCCCGCCGATGTGACCCGGTCCCGGGCGGGGCGCCCTCGGCCGCCCCGCCGCATGCCGACTTCGCAGACGCATGACGAGAACAAGCCATGACCAGAGAACCGTTCGGCGGCACGCCGTCCCGCCGCATCACGCTGATGTATCGCCACGCCATCGTCACGCGCCTGACGCACTGGGTGAACGTCGCCTGCTTCTGCGTCCTGCTCCTGAGCGGCCTGCAGATCTTCAACGCCTATCCGAGACTGCACTGGGGCCAATACGGGGCGGATGCCGACCCCGCCGCGATCGAGATCGGCGCCGAGGGCAGCGCGGCAGAGCCGCGCGGCTTCCTGCGGATCGGAGGCCTGAGCATCCCGACCACGGGCGTGCTCGGCGTGTCGACAGCCGATGGCGAACTGGCCGCGCGCGCCTTTCCCGACTGGCTGACGCTGCCGTCCTACCAGGATCTTGCGACCGGCCGCCGCTGGCACATCTTCGCCGCCTGGCTCCTCGTCCTCAACGGCCTCGTCTACCTCGCCTATGGGCTTCTGAGCGGCCACCTGCGCCGCGATATCGCGCCCAGGCGGCGGGAGCTCGGTCCGCGTCACCTGTGGCGCGAGATCCTCGACCACGCGCGCCTGCGCTTCCCGTCCGGCGAGCACGCGCGCCGCTACAACGCGCTGCAGAAGTTGAGCTATCTCGCGGTCATTGCCGGCCTGCTGCCGCTGATGGTCCTGACGGGCCTGACGATGTCGCCCGGCGTGGACGCGGCGATCCCCACGCTGCTCGACGTCTTCGGGGGTCGGCAGTCGGCCCGCCTGATCCACTTCGTCGCCGCCTCGCTGCTCGTCCTGTTCGTGGCCGTCCATGTCGTCATGGTGATCCTGTCCGGTCCCCTGAACAACATGCGCTCGATGATTACCGGCCGTTACGCCATCCGCAGCGAGGAGCCCGAGGCATGAGCCCTCTTCTCACCCGCCGGCGCGTCCTTGCCGCCGGCGCGCTCGGCGCCACCGTGCTCGCACTGCCCGGCTGCGACGCTCTGAGCCAGGATCCCGATGTCGAAGCCGTGCTGCGGTCGGCCGAGGCGCTGACGATGGACGCGCAGCGCCTGCTGCTCCGCCGCCGCCCGCTGGCGCGCGAGTTCTCCTCCGCCGACATCTCGCCGACCTTTCGCGTCAACGGCACCCAGGCGCCCGACAGCGAGGACTACGCCGCTCTGTCCGCGACCGGTTTCACCGACTGGCGGCTGACGATCGACGGGCTGGTCGACCGGCCGGCAGACTATTCCCTCGCTGACCTCAAGACGCTTCCCGCGCGAACGCAGATCACCCGCCACGACTGCGTCGAAGGCTGGAGCGCGATCGGGCAGTGGACGGGCGTTCCGCTCGGCATTCTCCTGCAGCAGGCCGGATTGCAGCCGAAGGCCCGCTTCGTCGTCTTCCACTGCGCCGACGAACTGGAGCAGACTCTGGATGGGAGCGGGCGCTACTACGAGAGCATCGACCTCATCGACGCGTTCCACCCGCAGACGATCCTCGCCTACGCCATGAACGGCGCCGACCTTTCCGTCGGACACGGCGCTCCGCTGCGGCTGCGGGTGGAGCGGCAGCTGGGCTACAAGCACGCCAAATACGTCATGCGCATCGAGGTCGTGGAGCGCTTCGACGGGTTCTGGGGGGGCCGGGGCGGCTTCTGGGAAGACCGCGGCTACGAGTGGTATGCCGGGATCTGACGCGCGCTGGAAAATCCGCCGCCGGACCGCCGTGTGGCCGTTGATTGCACTGCAGCGCGCGAGCGGCTAGAGACGCCGCGACCGTTACCCTGCCAGAGGCCAGCATCCATGCGTATCGAAGCCATTGCGCGCGGCAAGAACCCGCCCAAGGACGTCAACGTCATCGTCGAGGTGCCCGTCGGCGGCCATCCGATCAAGTACGAGATGGACAAGGAGGCCGGCGTCCTCGTCGTCGACCGCTTCCTCTACACGCCGATGAGCTACCCGGGGAACTACGGCTTCGTGCCCCACACCCTGTCGGACGACGGCGACCCGATCGACGTCCTGATCTGCAACACCCGGCCGCTGTTTCCGGGCTGCGTCATCAACTGCCGGCCGATCGGCGTCCTCGTGATGGAGGACAACAAGGGCCAGGACGAGAAGGTGATCGCGGTTCCTTCGCCGGACGTCACCCGCCGCTACGAAAACGTGCACGAGCATTCCGACCTGCCGGAGATCACGCTCAAGCAGATCGAGCACTTCTTCGAGCACTACAAGGATCTCGAGCCCGGCAAGTGGGTGAAGATCGGCGAATGGGGCGGTTCGGCGGAGGCCGAGCGGCTGATCCTCGAAGCCGTCGCGCGCTACGAGCGGCAGGGCTGAACGCCGACATCCAGAGCCGGAGGTCGCCGCCTGGCAGCCTCATCGACGGCTTGCCGGATCAGTCCTGATCCGGCGTCATCCGCCGCCGGGTTCGACGTCCGGCAGCGCGAGACGCAGGCGCGAAAGCGCTGCGACGAGATCGTCCGCCTCGCCGGTCACCCGCACCGTCTTGATCCGCGCCGCGGCGCCGGCGTCGAGCGACAGGCTGGATTTCGGCCGCTTCAGAGCCTTGGCGAGAAGCGACAGCAGCGCCGCGTTCGCGGCGCCCTTTTCCGGCAGCGCCCGCACCCGGGCGAGAAGAGCCCCACGTCCGTCCGATCCGGCTGCAACGCCGTCGATGCGGTCGCTCGCCGCCTTCGGCGTCAGCCGGACGTGGATCCGGAGCGCCCCGTCACGCAGCTCCGCGAAGGCTGGAATCTCTTGGCCCGTCAGATCCCCGCCCGCATGGCCGGCAGCCACACGTAGAGCGTGATGACGCGCTGCAGGAGGAAGATACCCAGCAGCACGACGAGCGGCGAAAGGTCGAGGCCGCCGAGATTGGGCAGGAAGCGCCGGATCACCCGGAACAGCGGCTCGGTCATCCGGTATAGGAACGAGCCGACGGCGTCCACGAAGGGGTTGCCGGCATTCACGATGTTGAACGCGTAGAGCCAGGACAGGATCGCGGAGAGGATCACGATCCACCAGTAGATGTTGAGGATGAACAGCAGCAGCTCTGCGATCGCTTGCATCGGCGGGCGGGACCTCTCTTGGGACGCTGCCCATGTAACCAGCGCATGAGGCTTCCGCAAGGCGAGGCCCGCGAGGCAGCCGACCACAGGCATGGAGCGGGATCCGGGCCGCTTGACAGCCATTCGGCGTGCACGTACATCCGCGGAACCGGTGGACGGGGCTGTAGCTCAGTTGGGAGAGCGCGTCGTTCGCAATGACGAGGTCAGCGGTTCGATCCCGCTCAGCTCCACCAGTGGCCTTCCCTTTGATTTCGACGAGACGTCCTCGTCGCGTCCTGCCCCGCCGTCAACCCGCAGCGGCTGACGGCCGCCACAGGCGGTCCAGGGCATTAGCCGGCTGGCCCTTCTTCACGCAGACGGCGTTTTCGGGCTCGCAGAACCCCGGCGCGACGCCGCCTTGCACGAGCAGGTCGAGCGTCTCCCGGTCGGGCGCGACCGCAAGGCACACCGCCCAGAGCTTGCCGCGTCGCAGGCGCACCAGGTCGCCCGGCCGAAGATCCTCGATCCCCGCCTTGCCGAGCTTCCGCATCTCGTGGCCGCGCGCCTCGAAGAAGGCCTCCAGCCCCTCGGCGCCCTCGTCGCGCAGCCCTTTCGCCTCGATCCCCATGCGCCGCAGCGTCTGCGCGGCGAAATTGCCGGCGAGGGAGAGGTCGCGACCGCGCTCGTCCTGCGTCTCGCCCCAGAGCCCGATAAGCGCCGCGAGATCGGCTGACAGGTCCGCATAGGCCGTCGCCCCCTCCGCCGTCCACCGGCGCGGCTCGGCCGTCGGCCGCCAGCGGAAGGCGAAGCGCGTTGGATCGAGCTGCTTGGTGAAGTTCGGCTTCGGCAGCCCATTGCCGTCCGGCTCCGGCGCCGAGGGCAGTGCCGCCGCGGACAGGATACGCCCCTCGCTGTCGACGCTCGCCACGACGAGGCAACTGCCGTCCGGCGCGAACAGGAGATCACCGGCCGCCGCGCCGCCCGGGGTCAGAAGCAGTCGATCCGTCTGCGGCGTCACGCTCACGGCAACGAGCCCCTCGCCATGCCGCTCGGCAAGGCGCAGGAGGTCGATCAGCCGTCCGCCGTCGTCCGCTGGCTCTCCGGCCCCGCCGGCGGGCGAAAGGATCGAGGCGATCGCTTCGCGCGCCGGACCGGCGGCGCTGTCGAGCAGGGTCTGCCCCTCCCCTTGCCCGTCGAGATGGGCGGAGATTTCCAGACGGGCCGCGACGGCGTCGCGATAGAGATCGACGCTGCTGTCCGGCTTGCCGAAGCCCTCGTCCTCGGCCAGAAGCGCCTCGCGGTCGCGCGCGCTCGTTGCGGCAGGCGGGATGTCCTCCTCCGCCTCGGCCTTCATCCGGAAGGCGGAGATCTTCAGGACCGGCTTGGTGTCGCGCGGCTTGCCGCTGAAGAAGCCGAAATAGACCCGGAACTGCGACAGGTCGGGCGGCGGCAGCGGCGGCTTCTGCGCGCGCGTCCATTCGAAATAGGTCTTGCCGACCTCGAGGCCGCCAGAACCCTTCGGCCAGACGCCCGCGCCGATGATGAAGTCTCGCCGGGGCTTGAACGCGGGCGTGCTGGCGACGGGCTTGTCGAAGGCGATTGCCGTCAGCGACTCAGCCCAGTCCTCGTGAACGTCCGTCGCGCCATAGGAACTCGCAAAGCCGGCGGCCTGGAAGGCGGCCTCCTGTGCATTGGGATCGAACAGGATCGGAACGTTGGCGCGGTTCGTGTTGCGCAGCTTCACCGTCCAGCCGATCTGGCTCCAGCCGCTGACGGCGTTCGGGATCTTGGTGGTGTCGTGCCAGAGAAAGGAGAATGGGTTGGTGTTGTTGATCACCCAGCCGCCGACCCTGGCGAACTCGGAGGCGAAGTCCTCGCCCGAGAACAGGCTGAAATAGCGCAGATACACATAGGCCGGCGACAGCGTCAGCGCAGCGAGGCTCAACGGTGCGGCGGCGGCCGAACCGATGGCTGAGCCGACCGTCAGCCCAAGCAGCAGGACCTTGTCGATGTCCGAGATCGCGCGCCGCGTCAACGCCACGTGCGCGAGCTCGTGGAAGAACGTGTCGCAGAAGTCGTAGTCGGCGTCGTTGAGGTCGGGGGTGATCTGCAGCTTCGAGACCACCTTGTCCTCGGCGATCAGCACCGGGTTGTCGAACAGCGGCCAGTGCTGGCCGAGCGCGCCGCTCGGCAGCGCCTGGGCGCGGATGATCGCGACCTGCCCGATGGCGTCGAGGAAGGCCTTCGGCAACTGGTTGAGGACGTCGTAGGCAAGGAGCGCCGCGCGCCGTCCCTTCTCGTCGTTCCATCGCACCGACTGGATGACGCCGGGGATGGCGAAGTCGTCGACCAGTGCCGGCTTGTCGCCAAGGCCGAACGGCGCCTGCACGAGGACGTAGACCGTGGCTGTCGCGCTTGCCTTGCCGTCGCTGCTCCTCGCCGTGAGCGTCGAGACGCTGGCGCGATACTGTTCGTAGAGGTTGAAGACGCCGGGCGAGGCGAACCACCCGATCGCCGGGTCCGACACCGTCCAGGTGGCGCCGGCGTCGACTTGCCCGTCGACGAGGAGGGTGAAGTTCCAGCCGAGGCCGAGATAGATCGCCTTGACCGGCGGATCGATGCGCGCGCGCGATCCGGAACTGCCCGTTGCCATGATGGTACCGCCGGGCAACCGTCGAAGATGAGCCTGCCCGCCCTCCGGAGAGAAGTTGAACACTGCCCCTGCGGCACCTGTCAATTCGTGCCGCCAGCGGGCCCGGCGCGGGTTGCCGCTGGTCAAGTGTTGCGAAGACGGATAGGCATCCGCCGCAGACGAAAGGCCGGTGCGAGTCGTGAGTGCAGAAGACAGAGCTGGTGAGCCCGCCGATACAACGGGCCACGGCGAGGCGATCAGCGAGGACCGGTTCGCGGCCTTTCGAAACCGGCAATTCGTCCTCTACTGGCTGGCGCGCTTCTTCGTGACCTTCGCGACGCAGGTCGTCGCGGTGTCGGTCGGCTGGCAGGTCTACGCGTTGACCGGTGATCCCTTCGATCTCGGCCTTGTCGGTCTCTGCCAGTTCCTTCCCGCCCTGCTGCTGGTGCTCGTGACGGGAGCGGCGGCCGACCGCTATTCGCGGCGCCGTATCATGAGCGTGGCGATCCTCCTCGAAGCGATGGGCGCCGCAGCGCTTCTGGCCATGTCGTGGATCGGTTTCACGTCGGTGGTCCCGGTGTTCGTCGTGCTCGTCGGCTTCGGCATCGCCCGCGCCTTCTTCGGCCCGGCCTCGACCTCGCTCGTCGTCAACCTCGTCAGTTCGGAGGAGCTGGCCAACGCCATCGCCTGGAACGCCTCCTCCTGGCAGATCGCCACCATTGTCGGCCCCGTCGCCGGCGGCCTCCTCTACGGCGTCTCGCCGGAAGCCGCTTACAGCGTCGGCCTGGTGCTGTTCGCGACAGGCGCGCTGCTGGTCAGCCTGATCAAGGCGCCGGCACAGCGCACGAGCGCCGAGCCGCCGACGGTTCAGGCCATCGTCGCGGGCTTCGACTTCATCTGGCGCGAGAAGGTGGTGCTCGGCGCGATCTCGCTCGACCTCTTCGCCGTGCTGCTCGGCGGGGCCGTCGCGCTGATGCCGGTCTACGCGCAGGACATCCTGAAGGTCGGCCCGTGGGGCCTCGGGATGCTGCGTGCCGCGCCGGGCGTCGGGGCCCTGCTGATGGTCGCCTGGCTCGCCTCCCACCCGGTGAAGGACCATGCCGGGCGGATCATGTTTGCCTTCGTCTTCCTGTTCGGCGCCTTCACCGTGCTCTTCGGCGTCTCCACCTGGCCCTGGCTGTCGATCCTGGCACTGGCGCTGATGGGCGCGGCCGACATGATCAGCGTTTATGTGCGGGAGACGTTGATGCAGCTGTGGACGCCGGATCAGGTGCGCGGCCGCGTCAACGCCGTGAACCAGGTCTTCGTCGGCGCATCGAACGAGCTCGGCGAGTTTCGCGCGGGCATCATGGCCGCGCTCATCGGCGCCGTCTCGGCCGTCGTCGTCGGCGGGTTCGCGACGATGGGCGTCGCCCTGCTCTGGTCGCGGCTGTTTCCCGAGTTGCGCAAGGCGCGCCACCTGTCCGGCCGCGTCTGAGCGCGGCCCGCCTGCGCTCAGGCCGGGCGGCCGAAGATGCGGGCGAGGAACTCCTCGAGCCAGCGCCGCACCGGCGCGTCGTAGATCGCCCGCCCGTCGAAATGCGCCCGGCGCTGCTGCGCCCCGGGCAGCAGCGTGCGGGCATGCCCGCGCGTCGTCCAGCGATGCATCATGGCGAGCGTCAGCTCGGCGTGAAACTGCACGCCATACGCGCTCGGCCCGTAGGCAAACGCCTGGTGCGGAAAGCGGTCGCCGGCCGCGAGCAGCGTGGCGTCGCGCGGCAGGTCGAAGCCCTCGCGATGCCACTGGTACACCATCTCCGGCCAATGCGGCATCAGCTGCCGGCCCTGCGGCGTGGCCTGCAGCGGATAGTAGCCGACCTCGACGAGATCCTGGGGATGTGGCGAGACGGTCCCGCCCAGATGCTTCACCAGCATCTGCGCGCCGAGGCAGATGCCGAGGAACGGCCGTTTCTCGGCGAGCGGCACGTCGAGCCAGTCGATCTCGCGGCGGATGTAGTCGTCGGCGTCGTTGGCGCTCGGCGGACCGCCGAAGACGATGGCGCCACGATGCCCCTCCAGCGTCTCGGGCAGCGCCTCGCCGAGGATGGGCCGGCGGATGTCGACAGCCACCCCGTGCGCATCGAGGATCTGGCCGACACGGCCCGGCGTCGAGGATTCCTGGTGCAGGACGACGAGGATCGGGCGGGGATCATCGTCGCCCTCGAGGATGTAGCGGTGCGGATCGGCGGCTTGGACGGTCGTCGTGCGGATGGCGGTATCGTCGGCAAGATCCATCAGGTCGGCTCGGCTCCGCTGCTGCGCGCCGCGACGCGCTGCTTCATCAGCATCCGGTCGCGCGAGGAGACGCCGATCAGTTCGGCGATGCGCCAGACCAGATTGTCTTCGAGTTCGTGCACGCTGCCGTCGGCGTAGGTCATGTCCCAGAGAAGCTCAACGAAGCGGATTCGCCGGTCCTCGTCCAGATGGTTCTTCACGATCGAGGTGAAGTGAAAGAGGTCGACCGCTTCCGCATCGGCCTCGCGACCGGCCCGCGCGATCCTCTCCGCCTCGCGCGGATCGAGCCCGAACTCGTCGGCGAGAAGCACGCGCAGCAGCCGGCGTTCTTCCTCCGTCACCACCCCGTCCGCACTGCCCACGTGGAACAGGAGCGCGGCGGCCGCCACCCGCACGTCGTCCATACCATAGGCGGCGGCGTCGCTGTGAACCTCGCCGAGGCCGCGGAGAAACTCCTTGAAACCGTCAAGCATCACGAAGCCTCAGAACAGGCGGAAGCGGCTGCCGCTCGCCGCGTCGGCGGGCATTGCGCCACTGCCAGACTTGACGCCTGGATCGTCGGGAGCGGGACGCTCGTCGCTCTCCTCGGCCCGCGAAGGGTCGGAATGATCCGACGTCGAGCCGTGGCCGCTGGCCCCGTTGCCGACCGTCGCCGCGCCACCCGCGTCGGATACCGCCGTATCCGCCCGTGAGGTCTGACCGCGCGGCGCTCCGTCCTCGCCCGCCTGTCCCGGCTCCAGAGGCGCGGCAGCGACCAGCGCGGTGTCGTCGTCCGATGGCTCGGCCTCGATGAGGGCGCCCGGCGCAGCGAGGCGCGCCACCGGCACCTTCCACTGGAAGGCGTCGATCCGCCCCGAAACGGGCGACACCGGCGCCCACTCCTCGGCGACGTAGCCGTCGGCGGTCCAGGCCGGATCGCGCGGCGCACGGATCGCCTGACCCATCCACTCGCGGACCTTGCCCTCGTTGCCGGTGTCGGCATCCTCGATGTCGGCGAGCAGGAGATAGATGCTCTCACGCGGCTCGAGCCGGGCGGCGGCGAGCGCCTCCTCGCGGGCGAGCGCGAACTCCTGCGCGTCGAGGGCCGCATGCGCCACGGCGAGCGAGGACTCGACGTTGTTCGGCCGCAGGCTCTGCAGGGTCTTTGCCCGCGCGAGCCGATCGGATACCGAGTCGCCCGGCCGCGCATTGACATAGGCGGCAGCGATGTCGGGATGCGGCGTCTGCGTCCAGCTCTTTTCCAGCACCTTCGAGCCGCGCCGCAGCTCGCCCTGCCGGAACAACGCCCGTGCCGCTGCGACGGCCGCCGGAGGAAGGTCAGGCGCCAGCTTGTGCGCCTCCAGCCCCGCCGCCCGCGCCACCGCAGGATTGCCGTCGGTCGCGGCATTCGCCTTGGCGGTCAGGAGGACGGCGCGCAGGCGGCGTGATTCCGAACGGTCCACCAGCCGCGACTCGCGCTGTGCCTCCAGGATCGCGAGGGCTCCGTCGTAGTCGCCGGCGATGGCCTTCGACTCGAGGACGGCGCCGCCGGCCCAGGGCAGATGCGGCGCGAGGCGCGCCGCCTGCTCGGCGTAGTGACGCGCCGCCGCATCGTCGTTCAGCCGCTCGGCCTCGAGGTAGAGGCCGCGCAGCGCCAAGAGCCGTGTCTCCGGCTGCTGCTCCATGCCCTCGAAGGCGGCGCGGGCGCGCGCATGGTCGCCCTCGATCATCGCCGTCTGCGCATCGAGGAAGCGGATCAGCGGCTCGCGCCGGCCGTCGAGCAGCTTCTGGCTGCGCTTGGTCATCTGACGCGCCAGCACAGCATCGCCGGCACCGACGGCCAGAATGCCGTCCGACAGCGCCTTGTAGCCGCGGTCGCGGCGGCGACCGGAGAACCAGCCGCTGATCGCGTCAGGCGTCTTGAAGAAGAGCCGCACCAGCCAGACGAGCGCCACCACCGCGACGAGAACCGCAATCTCGACGATGACGAAGACCATGACGCTGGTCTGAACGCTCGCGCCCTGCCAGTCGAGCGCGATCTGGCCGGGATTGTCCGCGAGCCAGGCAAAGCCGAGCGCGAGAGCGAGAACGAGGAGGAAGAAGGCAAGGATCCGCAGCATCTCTAGTCCTCAACCCTGCCCGCCGGCGGCCGCGATTGCCCGGTCGAGCGCCTCGCCGATCACCGTCTCGGCCTGCGCCCGTGCCCGCACCTGCGCCGCGAAGTCCTCGCTCGCGTCCTTGGCCGGCTGTGGCAGCCCGTTCCACTCGTCGAGCCAGGCCTGGAGCTTGTTCGCGCCGATTGCCGCGTCCATCCGAGACAGCACCGCGTCGGCGCCATCGCCGGACGGCGAGCCGGACGACCGGACGGTGACGAGCGAGCGCAGGCCCGACATCACCTGGTCGCCGACGCTGGCGTTCGGGTCGGCCGGGCGGAGCGCGCCGGCGATCGCCTGCTGGGCCGTCTGCCAGCCACGTTGCAGGTCGGCGTTGGAGGGCACCCCCGACGCCGCGTACTGCCGCAGGGCTTCGACCGAGCCCGAATTGTGCGCGGCCTTGGCGAAGGTCTCGAGCTCCTGCATGAACGGCCCGCCCCGATCGATCGCGGCCTTCAGTGCGGAAGCCGAGAGCGCGAGGGACGCCTCGCCGCTGGCGCTTTCGAGCGCGGCCATCCGGCTCTTCAGCGCGTCCACGGCATCGCGGCTGGCGGAGGCGGCATCGCGTGCCTCGGCCGCTGCGTCGCGTGCGGCGTTGGCGGTGCGCTGCGCATCGCCCGCACTCTGGCGCGCCTCGGTGGCGGCCTGCCGCGCCTCGGTGGCGGCCTGCGTGGCGCCGTCGGCGGCCTGGCTTGCCTGCTGCGCCGTCTGCTGCGCGCTCTGTGCGGTCTGCGCCGCCCCCTGCGCGGTGGTCCGTGCGTCCGACCCGGCACTTTGGGCCTCGGCGATCGCGGACTGGATCTGCTGCGCCTGCTGCTGGGCCGCCTGAGCGGTCTGCAAGGCCTCGTTGACGGCCGAGGTGTCGACGGCCGGGCCGGGCTGCGCTCCGTTGCCGAGCTTCTGCTCGACGGCGCCCAGCCGGTCGGACAGCTGTGAGACCTCGGCACGGGTCGCGCCGTTGCCGAGGCCGCCGGCATTCTGTGCCGACTGCAGCTGGTCGAGCTGTCCGCGCAGCGTCTCCACGGTCGAAGAGAGCTGCTGGACCGAGCCGGCCGTCGCCACATCCTGCGGCGCCGCCTCCGGCGCCTGTCCGACGGACGGGAGCACACCCGCATATTGCAGCGCCGCGCCTGCGGCGAGCGCCACCACGGCGCCGATGATCGCCGCGGCGATCGCCGTACCGAAGTCGCTGCCGCGATGCTCGACGGCGGCTTCGGCGGGCGTCGTGTAGGCGCCGGTGGATGCGGGCGGATCGAGGTCGCCGAGTTCCGGATCCGACGCGTCGGGATGCGACGCGGCGAGTATCAGGTCGCGCTCGGGATCGGTCGCCGTCTCGTCCGCGGGATGGGCGGCATCGGGATCGAGGCCCTCGCCGGCGGCAAAGCCGCGTTCGGCGGTATCGGGATCGTCCAGCGGCGCGTCGGCTGGGGGCGCGGCCGCAGCCTCCGCCGCGTCGTCGGCGGTCGTGGCGTCGCCCGCCGAAGCGGCAGACGCGGCGGCGGCCTGCTGCGCAGGCTCGGCACCCGCAACGGAACGTTCCTCGAATGCCGGCGTCTCTTCGCGCGCTTCAGGCAGGACGGCCTTGCCGCCGTCGTTTTCGGCGAGCACGGCCCCGCTCGAGCCTGCCTCAACGTCCGCGTCCGTCGGCTCAGCTGCAGCGGTCGATGACCCTTCCAGACGCTCGGCGGTCAGGTCGATGGTCGTTCCCGGCTTGTTGCCCGGCCTCGAACGCCGCGGTCGGTTGGTCATCGAGCACACTCCATTCCTGTCTCCGCGCGATGCCCTGAGGGCCATGGCCGAGCGGCGCAGTCGCCCCGCACTTCCTATTGGTCGGCCATCCGCGTCAAGGGCGCAAGCGCAGGACCGAACCCATGCGGAACTAGGTTACAGATGGGAATCGAAAAGCGAAGCGAGGCTCGGTCGAGGCGAAATCGCCGCGTCTGCCCTGAGGTTCCCCGGCAGCGCCGCCGCCACACGTTCGGACAGGCACAGGAGCCGTGGCGCTGGCTCGAAGGCGTGAGGGGCGAGCGCGAGGAGTGCGGCATAGGACCAGCTCTGGCCGGCGGACAGAAGCAGGACAGCCGCCGGCGCCCCGCCCGCCAGTGCGCCGTCGACGTCTTCGCGCGAGGGATCCAGCCGCCGCGTCTCGTACACCTCCCAGGCCACCACCGCCTTGTGCCCGGTCTTCAGCGCCGTCTCCAGCCGGTCGGTGCGGACCCGGCCGGCGGCGTAGAGGAGCGGCCGCTCGGCCGTGGCCGAGACCTCTGTCGCCCGGCGGGCGAGTGCGGCCCCGTCGCCCTCGCCGACCAGCACGAAGGGAAATCCCGCCGCACGCAGCGCACCCGCCGTCCGCTCACCGACGGCGAGCACCGGCCGCGGGTCCTGCGGAAAGGCTGCGGCGAGCGCCTCGACGGCATTGGCGCTGGTGACGAGGAAGCCGCTGAAGTCGCCGGCCGGCGGGGGTTTGCCGGTCGGCTGGATCGCCTCGGTCGGCAGGATCAGCGGGTCGTGTCCGCGCGCCGTCAGGAGCCGGGCGGTCGCCTTGGCCGCGCCGACTTCCCGCAGGATCAGGACGCGCGCCACGGCCGGCTCAGCCGGTCCAGCCGGCGAAGAAGTCCGGGCCGGCTTGCGCGAGCAGACGTTCGCCGAGCCGCTCGCCGATCGCGTCGGCCTCGGCACTGGGTCCGGACTCCCGCCCCTCGTGCACCTCGGAGCCGTCGGGGCGCAGGATCATGCCGTGCAGGCTCAGCCGGTCGCCGTCGATCTCCGCGAGGCCGGCGATCGGCGTGCGGCAGGAGCCGTCGAGGCGGCGCAGGAACGCACGCTCGGCGGCCAGCGGCACCCGCGCCGCGGGCGTGTCGATCGCGGCAACCAGCGCGTCGATCCGGCTGTCGCCGATGCGGCTCTCGATGGCGAGCGCACCCTGCCCCGGGGCCGGAAGAAACGTCTCCGCACTCAGCACCTCGCTCGCCGTCTCGGCCATCGACAGCCGGTTCAGCCCGGCGAGCGCGAGCAGCGTGCCCTCCACCTCGCCCGCTTCGAGCTTGGCGAGACGGGTCTGCACGTTGCCGCGCAGGATGACGAGGTCGAGGTCCGGCCGCAGGCGCCGGACCAGCGCCTGGCGCCGCAGCGAGGCGGTGCCGACCCGCGCACCCTGCGGCAGGTCGGCGAGCCGGCCGACGCTCCGGCCGATGAAGACGTCGCGCACGTCCTCGCGCGGCAGGAACGCCGACAGATGCAGGCCCTCGGGCAGCACGGTCGCGAGATCCTTCACGCAGTGGACGGCGAGGTCGATCCGGCCGTCGAAGAGGGCCTCCTCGATCTCCTTGCTGAACAGCCCCTTGCCGCCGACCTCCGAGAGCGGACGATCCTGGATGCGATCCCCGGAGGTCGAGATCACCTCGATCGCGAAGTCGCTCTCGGGAAGGCCGTGCGCCGCCATCAGCCGCGCCCGCACCTCGGCCGCCTGCACGAGCGCGAGCTTGCTGCCGCGCGTGCCGATCCGGATGGGTTTCGTTTGCGTCATGAGGCTCGCCTTTGCTACCGGGAGGCACCCGGTGCCCGGCCCCGACCTAGAGCGGTTCGTCGGCGCCTGCAACGCATGGGATCGTCACGACTTGGAAGCGACCGTGGTTCTCGGCATCGAGACGAGCTGCGACGAGACCGCCGCGAGCGTTGTCGCGCGGTCGTCGGACGGCGCGCCGCGGATCTTGTCCAACGTCGTGCTCAGCCAGGTCGAGGAGCACCAGGCCTTCGGCGGCGTCGTACCGGAGATCGCCGCCCGCGCCCATGTGGAGGCGGTGGACGGCGTCGTCGCCGCGGCGCTTGCCGACGCGGGGCTCGGCTTCAATGCCCTGACCGGCGTCGCCGCGACACTCGGCCCCGGGCTGATCGGCGGCCTCATCGTCGGCGCCATGACCGGCAAGGCGATTGCCGCAGCCCGCGACCTTGCCTTCGTCGGAGTCAACCATCTGGAGGGTCATGCGCTGACGCCGCGCCTCACCGACGGCGTCGCCTACCCCTATCTCCTGCTCCTCGTCTCCGGCGGCCACACGCAGATTCTCCTGGTGCGCGGGCTCGGCGACTACGAGCGCTGGGGCTCGACCATCGACGACGCGCTCGGCGAGGCCTTCGACAAGACCGCCAAGCTTCTCGGCCTGCCGCATCCCGGCGGCCCGAGCGTCGAGCGGCTGGCCGCTGGTGGCGATCCATCCCGCTTCCCCTTGCCGCGCCCGATGAAGGGCGAGGCGCGGCTCGACTTCTCCTTTTCCGGGCTGAAGACGGCGCTCCGCCAGGCCGCGACCGCCGCCGCGCCGCTCAGGCAAGCGGACGTCGCCGATCTCTGCGCAGCCTTTCAGGCCGCCGCCGCCGACAGCATCGCGGATCGCATCGGGCGGGCCTTGCGGCGCTACCGTGATGAATGTCCCGAGCTTGCCGAACCCGTTCTGGCGGTGGCCGGCGGCGTCGCCGCCAATCGCGCCATCCGCGCCGCGCTCGACGTGGCCTGCGCGGGGCACGGCGTCCGGCTTGTGGCGCCGCCGCCGGCGCTCTGCACCGACAACGGCGCGATGATTGCCTATGCCGGGCTTGAGCGGCTGGAGGCCGGCCACCGCGACGGGATGGACGCGCCGGTCCGGGCCCGCTGGCCCCTGGACGAGACGTCGGCGCCGATCCTCGGCTTCGGCCGGCGCGGAGCCAAGGCATGAGCCGCATCGCCGTCATCGGCGGCGGCGCCTGGGGCACGGCGCTCGCCAGCGCCTATGCCCGGGCCGGACACGCCACGACCCTCTATGCCCGCGACGCCGCCACCGTGGCATCGATCAACGAGCGGCGGTGCAACACGCGCTATCTGCCGGGCATCGAGCTGCCGGCGGACCTCGCGGCCACCGCCGACCCCGACGCGGCGCTCGCCGGCGCCGCGACGGTGCTGATGGTGGTGCCGGCGCAGGCGCTGCGCGGCGCGCTGACCGATTTCACCCCACTCCTTCCGAGGGATGCCTCGATCGTGCTCTGCTCCAAGGGCATCGAGCGCTCGACCGGGCTCTTCGCCTCACAGGTGCTGGCCGACGTGCTGCCGCAGGCGCGCGCCGGCATCCTGTCCGGCCCGAGCTTTGCGACCGACGTGGCCGCCGGCCTGCCGACGGCGGTCACCGTCGCCGCGCCCGGACCGGCCGACGCGGCGGCGCTGGCCGAAACCCTCTCCACCGCCGCGCTCCGCTGCTATGCCACCGATGACATGCTCGGCGTCGAGGCGGGCGGGGCCCTGAAGAACGTTCTCGCCATCGCCGCCGGCATCGTGGCGGGCCGCGGCCTCGGCGCCTCCGCTTCGGCGGCTTTGGTCACCCGCGGCTTCGTCGAGCTGCGCCGCCTCGGTGAGGCGCTCGGCGCGCGGCCCGACACGCTGATGGGCCTCTCCGGTCTCGGCGACCTGATCCTCACCTGCTCGGGGGCGCAGTCGCGCAACTTCGCCTATGGCCTCGCGGTTGGGCGCGGCGACGACCTGTCTGGGCTGAAGCTCGCCGAGGGCGCCTTTTCGGCCGGCATCACGGCGAGGCTTGCGGACGAGCGGGGCGTCGAGGCGCCGATCATCGCCACCGTCGCGGCCATTCTCGCCGGCACCGTGTCGGTCGAGGCGGCGATCCAGACCCTTCTCGCCCGGCCGCTGAAACGCGAAGCCGACTGACACCGGACGCGCACCCCGTCGCGTCGATTCCGCGAACGCCAACCCAAGGAGACGCCAATGCTCTATGCCCTGATCTGCGAGGACAAGCCGGACGGCCTCGACCTGCGCAAATCGACCCGCGAGACCCATCTCGCCTATCTGAAGTCGCTGGGCCCCGCGCTCGCCTTCGCCGGACCGTTTCTCGACGCAGCGGAGAAGCCGACCGGTAGCCTCGTGGTCGTCGACGCCGAGAGTCCCGAAGCCGCGAAGGCGATCGGTGACGCCGACCCTTACGCCAAGGCCGGGCTCTTCACCTCGGTGACCGTCCGCCGCTGGAACTGGACGGTCAATCCGCCCGCCTGACCCCGTAGGAATCGGCTCGATCATGGCCTACTGGCTCTACAAGTCCGAACCCTCCAGCTGGTCCTGGGACGAGCAGGTCGCCGCCGGCGCGGCCGGTACCGAGTGGACCGGCGTGCGCAACTATCAGGCGCGCAACTTCATGCGGACGATGCAGGTCGGCGAGCGCGGCTTCTTCTACCATTCCAATGAGGGCAAGGCCGTCGTCGGCGTGGTCGAGGTGATCGCGGCCGCGCACCCGGACTCGAGCGCCGACGACCCGAGATGGGAGTGCGTCGACCTGAAGGCCGTGGCGCCGCTGCCGCGGGCGGTGACGCTCGACGAGATCAAGGCCGAGCCGCGGCTGAAGGACATGGTGCTCGTCAACAACTCGCGCCTTTCGGTGCAGCCGGTGGCGGAGGCCGAGTTTGCGGTGATCTGCACGCTGGCGGGCTGGGATCCGGCCTCGGCCTGACGGCCAAGGCGGCACCCGGAACCTCCGGCGGGCGAGAACATTCAAGGAACATCCATACGAAGGTTCCCGCATCATGACCGACACGCAGAAGACCCAGGAGACATCCAACACCGTCAAGGATCCGGACACCTGGACCACCGGCGACGAACCGATGACCGGCGCCCAGGCCTCCTATCTGGAGACGCTCTGCGAGGAGACGGGGCGGCCCTTCGACGCCAATCTTTCGAAGGCCGATGCCTCGAAGCTGATCGACGAGCTGCAGGGCAAGAGCGATCGGCTGAACTGATCGGTCCACCGGCGATAACGGCGCGCGTCAGTGATCCCGCATCACTGCGTTGCGGCGCAGGCCGGCCCGCTCTCGGATAGATGACGGTGGTCCTATCCTGCGCCGCCGCCGCGGGTGCCCGGTACCCCCTCACGATGCCGTTCTTGACGCCGCAGAAGATCCCCTGCGGCGTCACCTTGCGCGAGAACGGCTCGGCCCGCTATTCGGCCGTGTCACACAGGCGCGCTTGCTCGCCACGTTGATCCCGACCGCCGCCGCCCCACACACATTGCTGTCGCTCTGGCCGTCGCAGTCACAGACCGGCGTGAAGATCATCGTGCAGACTTTCGGCTGGGCGATGCAGATGCCCATCGGGTCGCTTCCGCACGCCTGCGGCTCGACGAGGTGCCAGTATGCGCCCTCGCCGCAGCCAAGCCCGGAGAGGCCGCCGCAGGGGCCGTCGCAGGGGCCCCGACGTGGCTGCGGCGGATCTCGCCCCGACCAGAAGCGGAAGCAGAAGCGTTGCGAGGTCCATCGCATGGTTTCTCTCCAGGCGACCGGAGCATCCCGCGGCATTCGAATCACAGGCGTATCGATTGGCTGGAGCCGAGGGGTCGGTGTCGCCGCCGCTCAAGCGGCGGGTGAAGGAGCCGGGCCAGACGCCGCCGCGTCCGTCGGCCCTGTCGGCGGCATCACCATGCCGCCGCAGGCGATGACGGCGAAGAGGAACAGCGCCGAAGGTGTGTCCGTCGCCTGCAGGACCGCTCCGAACAGCGGTGCGCCGATCGTCTGCCCGGCAGCGACGAGGAGGAACGGGATGGCAAGGCCGGCGTCCGGCCGGTCGGGAAGCCGGTCGATCCCCCAGACGAGCAGCGATCCGGTTGCGACGATGTAGGCGAGACCGAACAGCGCCATCGACAGATAGCCCACCGCCGGGAGCGATGTGCCACAGGCGAGCAGCGCGGAGCTGATCACAGTGAGAAGGAGCGCCAGACGGAGCGTCTGGGCGACCCCGAAGCGCGCCAGGAGCGATCCGGTCGAGACGCCGGCGATGCCGCCGACGCCGAGCACGACCCAGGCGCAGGCGATTTCCATCTGCGAGAAGTGCATGCGCTCGCGCAGGATGTCGGCCCCGAAGGTCCACGTGCCGGCGATCGCAACGCCATAGAGGCCGGCGGCGGCGACGAGGCGCGGCAGACCCGGGCGGGCGAGCAGGGCCGGCGACAGCCGCACGGCGCCTCCCCCGCCGCGGCCCGGCAGCACCCACCATATCCAGGCCGCCACGCCCGCCGCGATCAGCGCAAACAGACCGTAGATGTCGCGCCAGCTGCCGATCGCGGCAACCGCGACGAGCCCGGAGAAGACGATGCCGGCGGCGGTGCCGGCGTTGATGGCCCCGTTCGCGCGGTCGCGCCGGGCGGTCTCGACGCGGGCCGCCACGGCGGCGGCGAGCGGCGGCGACGTCAAACCGCTGCTGAGCCCGGCGAGTGCGATGCCGGCTCCGAGCACCGGGCCGGAGGCGGCGACGGAGGCGAGCGCCATGCCGCCCGCCGCGGCCAGTCCCGCCAGCAGGCCGACCAGCCGCGCCCCGAAGCGTCCCGACAGCAGCAGCGCCGCGACGATGCCGACGCAGTAGGCGGCGAAGCTGCTGCCGCCGATCCACCCGGCCACGACCGGGCTCAGATCGAGGTCGGCGCTGATCTGCGGGAGCAGAAGTCCGTAGGCGAAGCGGGCGAGGCCATAGGACAGCGCGGTGAGGACGAAGCCTGCCGCGACGGTCGCAGACGCACCTTTCATGATCCTGTCCCTTCGGCCGCGGCGACGAGCCGGCGTGCCAGCGCCTCGGCCGCCTCCACCACGGACGTGTCCGCAACGGCCGCCGCGGCCGTGGCGCCTTCGAACAACAGCCAGATCTCGGTCGCCAGCCGCGCGTCCTCGCGACCGAGCGCGACGGCGACCCGCTTCGCTACGATCGTCCGGAACACCCGCTTCTCGCGCCGGACGAGATCCACCACCGCCTCGCTGTCGGCGGCATATTCGGCGTGGGCGCGCAGGAGCATGCAGCCATGCGTGCCGCGCTCGCGCTGCCAGTCGACGAGGGTGCGGAACAGCCCGCCGACGGGATCGGCGGCATAGGTTTCACGCTCGAGCCAGGCGAGAAAGCTCCGCTGACGCTCCTCGAGGACCGCCAGCACCAGCCCGTCGCGCGAGCCGAAATGCTTGTAGAGCGTGCGGGTGGAGGCGCCCGACGGCGCGAGCAGCCGGTCGACGCCGACGCCGCGAAAGCCTTCCGTCTCGAAGACGCGGGCGGCGCCCGCGAGGATGGTGCTGCGTGTGTCCATGCGCCGCATGTAAAGCGCTCGTTTTACCCGTCAAGCGCCGATGTCGCTCCGGCGGTCGCGAGGCCGCGGCACGGGGCGATGCCGCAGGGGCCTCTTGACCCCGTCGGCCGAACCGCGCAGCGCTCACTCCGCATGACCCGCCCGCCTCTCGATCCCGAGCGCTTCGTCCTCGCCAATACCGCGCCGCTCGCGCCGCCGCACGTTCCGGAGCTGCGCCTGCATCTGGCCGACGAGGCGCACGAGCTCTGGCTGAAGACCGAGGCGGAGCTCGGCGAGATCGGTCTGCCGCCGCCCTTCTGGGCCTTCGCCTGGGCCGGCGGACAGGCCCTGGCGCGCTACGTCCTCGACCATCCGGAGACGGTGCGCGGCCGGCGCGTCGTCGACTTCGCCTCCGGCTCCGGCCTCGTCGCCATCGCCGCCGCCCGGGCGGGCGCCGCCGCGGTGACCGCCGTGGACGTCGACCGGTTCTCCGGCGCCGCGGCTCGGCTGAACGCGGCGCTCAACGCCGTGTCCATCGACGTCCTTGTCGCCGACCTCGTCGGACGGACGCTCGACGTCGAGGTCCTGCTGGCCGGCGACGTGTTCTTCGACAGGACGATGGCGGAAGCCGTTGCCCCCTGGTTCACCGACCTGACGCAGGCGGGGATCGAGGTGCTGGTCGGCGATCCGGGACGGGCCTACCTGCCGGCGGAGCAGATGACCTGCCTCGCCAGCTACGCGGTGCCGGTGACCCGTGCGCTGGAGGACGCCGAGGTGAAACGCAGCCGCGTCTGGCGCTGGCGCGACTGACGCGCCGCCCTATCCTCGCCGGGCGTTCTGCCCCACCACCTGAAGAATCGAGTTCCGATGACCGACCCGACCGCCGAAGCGCCCTGGCCGGGCGACACCGACACCGTCCGCCTCAGCGGCGTGCGCACCCTGTCGGACGACTGGTACACGCTGCGCAAGTACACCTTCGAGCTGAAGCGGCGGGACGGCGACTGGCAGTCCGCTTCGCGCGAGGCCTATGACCGCGGCGACGGCTGCACCGTGCTCCTCTTCGATCCGACGGCGCGCAGGGTGGCGCTGACCCGTCAGTTCCGCCTGCCCACCTACGTCAACGGCAACCCCGACGGCATGCTGATCGAGACCGCCGCCGGCCTGCTCGACGCGCTCGATCCCGAGACGGCGATCATCAAGGAGGTGCGCGAGGAGACCGGCTATGCGGTTGCGCGCGTCGAGCCGGTGCTGCGGCTGTTCATGAGCCCGGGCGCGGTGACCGAGAAGCTGCACTTCTTCCTCGCCGAAATCCGCGTCGGGGACCGCCTCCACGACGGCGGCGGCGAGGCCGACGAGGGCGAGGACATCGAGCTGGTCGAGCTCGACTTCGACGAGGCGCTGGCGATGATCGCGCGCGGCGAGATCTGCGACGCCAAGACCGTGATCCTGCTCTACCACATGCGGGTGACCGGCCGGCTCTGAGACCGGCGCACGCGGGCCGGCGGAAGGCAGCGT
This sequence comes from Mangrovibrevibacter kandeliae, assembly GCF_024519155.1. Taxonomy (GTDB): domain Bacteria; phylum Pseudomonadota; class Alphaproteobacteria; order Rhizobiales; family Rhizobiaceae; genus Mangrovibrevibacter; species Mangrovibrevibacter kandeliae. Next base: position 174,244 of record NZ_JANIFJ010000002.1, read on the forward strand.
CTCCGCCTACCGCCGGACCTCCAGCGCCACGCCGGGGCGCAGATACGCCTGCAGGCGGATGAAGTCGCGCGGTGCGATCGCGATGCACCCCGCGGTCGGTTCGTAGCCCGACTTGGCGCAATGCAGGAAGATCGCGCTGCCGCGGCCCCGCAGCCGCTGCCGCACGTTCCAATCCAGCACGATCACAAGATCGTATAGATGATCGTGACGACGCATCGCTTCGGCGCTCGCGGCGAAGGGCAGACGGACCGGCCGGTTGTAGGCCGGATGCTGCGGCGCGTCGCACCAGCCGTCGTCCTGTCGGATGCCTCGACCGGGCAGCGCCGAGCGAACCTGCGCCAGCCTTCGGTCGCGCCTAAACATCTGCATCAGCTGCATTTTGGCGACGGGCGTCGCCCCGTCGCCCTCGCGCTTGAAGATGCTCGTCCCGCCTCGTCCGAGCGCGCAGGGCAGGCGCAGGATGCCGGCCTGGAGAACGCCGCGACGGCGGCACGAGGAGGCTGGGCGAACCAGCAGGACCGGGTGTGTTCTCTTTTTGTGCATGAGCGGGATCGGGTCTGGCCTGCCTCGCGTTCACGGATTATTACAAAAGGCAGGGTGGCCCGCCGTTCGGAGCGGGCGAGAGATACGGCAGAGCACGCATGAGCGCACGCACCATTCTCATAGTCGACGACGATGACGACCTGCGCCAGACGCTGGCCGAGCAGCTGTCGCTGCACGAGGAATTCAGCGTCCTGCAGGAGGCGAGCGCCGCCAAGGGTATCGCCGCGGCGCGTGCCGGGCTGATCGACCTCGTCGTGATGGATGTCGGCCTGCCGGACATGGACGGACGTGAGGCCGTGAAGGTGCTGCGCAAGTCCGGCTTCAAGGCGCCGATCATCATACTCACCGGCCAGGACACCGACGCCGACACGATCCTCGGCCTCGAGGCCGGCGCCAACGACTATGTCACCAAGCCCTTCCGCTTCGCGGTGCTGCTCGCCCGCATCCGCGCGCAGCTGCGCCAGCACGAGCAGAGCGAGGACGCGACCTTCCAGGTCGGCCCCTACGTCTTCAAGCCGAGCCAGAAGCTTCTGGTCGACGAGAAGGGCGGCAAGATCCGCCTGACCGAGAAGGAGACGGCGATCATCCGCTATCTCTACCGTGCCGACCGCAAGGTCATCACCCGCGACGTGCTCCTGGAAGAGGTCTGGGGCTACAATTCCGGCGTCACCACCCACACCCTCGAGACCCACGTCTATCGGCTGCGCCAGAAAATCGAGCCGGATCCGGCCAACGCCCGGCTGATCGTGACGGAGTCCGGTGGCTACAAGCTGATGCCCTGAGCTGCCCAAAAGTCGGGCATAGCCGGTCGACAGGCCGCGTTTGCCGTTCTTTTTGCAGACAAGTGTCACTATAGCTGTGATTCGACGTCTGCCGGCGAGGGGTCGGCGACGCGTCAGAGCAACGGAAGACGGATGGTCCGGGTGGTTCGGTCGGACGCCGGCGACGTTCGCACGGCGGAGGGCTGCTCACCGCAATGAGCCTCGAAAGCGACATCGCGGTGCTGCGCGAGGTCCCGCTGCTCGCGGACCTGACGCCCGACCAGCTGCGGCTCCTCGCCTTCGGCGCCGAGCATCGCCGCCTGCGCGAGGGCGAGACGCTGTTCCGTGCCGAGGCCCGCGCCGATGCAGGATTCGTGATTGCGAGCGGGCGGATCGCGCTGCTGCGGGGCAAACCCGGCGCACAGGATGTCGTCGGCCGCTATGGACCCGGCGCCCTGCTCGGCGAGCTGGCGCTGCTCACCGAGACCCGCCGCCCGGCCACCGCGGTCAGCGAGACCGACTGCGAGGTCATCCGCATCACCCGGCCGATCTTCCGGCGGATGCTGGAGGAATACCCCGAGATCGCCGCCGACATCCACGAGCGGCTCAGCGCCCGCCTCGTCCAGATGACGGCCGAGATCACCGCGCTGGAAGGGCGTTTCGGCGGCGGGGAGTAGGCTGCGCGCGCAGGGACTGCCGCGCCGTCAGACCTTTTCGAGCGCCCGGTGCGGCGCCGGCGGCAACGTCACCGCGATCGTGTCGCCCGGCCGCACGAAGCCGCCGCTTCGCACGACCGCCATGACGCCGGCCTTGCGGATCAGCCGCCCGTCGGCGTCATGGTCGAGCACGGCGCGCATCAGGCCTTGCTGGAAGCGGTCGATCTGGGCGCAGGGATTGCGCAGCCCGGTCAACTCGATCTCCGCCTCCGCCCCCAGCCGCAGGACGCTCCCCGTCGGCAGCGACAGGAGGTCGAGCCCCTCCGTCAGGACGTTCTCGCCGAGGTCGCCCGGCCGCACCCGGAAGCCACGGGCGGCGAGGTCGTCGAACAGCTCGCACTGGATCAGGTGCACCTGCCTGAGGTTCGGCTGCGTCGGATCGGCCGCGACACGCGAGCGGTGCTGGACGGTAACGCCGAAATGCGCATCCCCCTTCACGCCATGTCCGGCGACGAGTTCGATCGCCATCTGCAGGGGCTTGGAGAAGCGATGCGCCGCGTCGCTGGCGACGGCGCGGACGGTGGCGCTCACGCCGCCACCGGCAGGTCGAGCGTGACGAGCACCGGCACGTGGTCGGACGGCCGCTCCCAGGCCCGCGCGTCGCGCAGCACGCGCGCCTCGGTCAGATGCGGCACGAGATCCGCCGAGCCCCAGATGTGGTCGAGCCGCCGGCCACGGTCGGCAACGAGCGGCTCTCTGGCGCGGTAGCTCCACCAGGTGAAGAGCTTCTCGCTCACCGGCACGTGCGCGCGCACGAGGTCGCGCCAGGCGCCCTCCTCGAGCACCCGCGTCAGCCCCTCGCATTCAACCGGCGTGTGCGAGACGACCTTCACCATCTGCTTGTGCGACCAGACGTCGGTCTCGTAGGGCGCGATGTTGAGATCCCCGAGGAGCAGCGCCGAGACGCCCGGCTCGGCCACCGCGCTGACGAGCCGCATCTCCTCGATGAAGTCGAGCTTGTGGCCGAACTTCGGGTTGACCTCCCGGTTCGGCTCGTCGCCGCCGGCCGGGACGTAGAAGTTGTGGACCCTCAGGCGCGTGCCCCCAACGCTGAGGCGGGTCGAGAGATGCCGGGCGTCGCCGACGGCGCAGAAGTCCTGCCGGACCATGTCTTCGAAGGGCAGCTTCGAGATCGTCGCGACGCCGTGATAGCCCTTCTGCCCGTGCAGCGCGACGTGGCCGTAGCCGAGCGCGTGGAACGCCGCCTCCGGAAACAGCTCGTTCGGGCACTTGGTCTCCTGCAGGCACAGGACGTCGGGCGCATAGTCCTTGAGGAACTGCTCGACGATCGGCAGACGCAGGCGGACGGAGTTGATGTTCCAGGTGGCGATGGTGAAGGGCATGGGCGCAGGCAGTTCGTAGGGGTGACAGCGGCTTAAGCGCGGCGCGTCGAAGCCGCAAGCTGTCGACCCCTGCCGGCCGCGTCGTGCCCAGCTTTGTCCGGCCCGCGAGGGGCTCCCGGGCGCCCCTCAGCGGTTGCCGGTCTGTCCCTGGCTGATCTGCGTCCAGGGGATCTCGAACAGCCCGTCGTCGATCCGCACGCCGGTCTTGACGTTGTAGACCATCACCGTGGTGTCCTTGCCCTGGCCATCGCGGATCGTCCACTGGCGCAGGTCGAAGGTCTTCGGGTCGAACATCATGGTGATGCGCGAATTGCCGAAGATCGACTTGTCGCCCATGATGATGGTGGTGAGATCCGGCTCTTCCTTGACGCTCTCGATGTTGGCGGACGACAGGTCGATGCGCCGGTCGAGCAGCAGCTTCAGCGGCGTCTTCGACAGCGGATAGGTGTCCCAGGTGTTGAGCTTGCGGTTGTTCACCGCCACCGAATCGCCGTCCGAGATCACCCGCAGCGGCATCGACGAGTAGTCGAAGCGGATCTTGCCCGGTCGCTCCAGATAGAAGCGTCCTTCCGTCTGCCGCCCGTTCGGGTCGAACTGGACGAACTGGCCGACCATCGACTGCACGGAGGAGAAGTGGTCGGCGATCTCCTGCGCCGCCTGCGAGGCCTCGGCACGGGCTGGCGGGGCCTGCACGGCGCCGGCGAGCGGCAAGGCAGCGACGAGCGCCAGCCCGAGGCGGCGAGCGATGGAGAATGAGCGATGGGCCATGGTCGTTGTCCTCGGTCCGTCCCTTCAGAAGAATCGAAAGCCGGCCCAGAGATAGGGCCGGCTCCTGACCCGAACCATGCCGCGGCCCTGCGGCGCCAATGCGGCGAGCGTCATTCCTCCTCGGTCGGCACCAGGATTTCACGCTTGCCGGCGTGGTTGGCGGGGCCGACGATGCCCTCCTTCTCCATCCGCTCGATGATCGAGGCGGCGCGGTTGTAGCCGATCGACAGCCGCCGCTGGACGTAGGAGGTGGAGGCCTTGCCGTCGCGCAGGACGATCGCCACCGCCTGGTCGTAGAGGTCGGCCGATTCGTCGAGTCCGCCGGCCGCACCGCCGCCCGAGCCGCCGCCGCCGGAGCCGGCATCGCCGCCCATCTCGTCCTCGTCCTCCAGGATCGCGTCGAGATAGTCCGGCACGCCCTGGCTCTTCAGGTGCGCGACGATCTGCTCCACCTCGGTGTCGTCGACGAAGGGGCCGTGGACGCGCTGGATGCGCCCGCCGCCGGCCATGAACAGCATGTCGCCCTGGCCGAGCAGCTGCTCGGCGCCCTGCTCGCCGAGAATGGTGCGGGAATCGATCTTCGAGGTCACCTGGAAGGAGATACGGGTCGGGAAGTTCGCCTTGATCGTGCCGGTGATGACGTCGACCGAGGGGCGCTGCGTCGCCATGATGACGTGGATGCCGGCGGCGCGGGCCATCTGCGCGAGGCGCTGCACGGCGCCCTCGATGTCCTTGCCTGCGACCATCATCAGGTCGGCCATCTCGTCGATGATGACGACGATGTACGGCAGTGGCTCGAGGTCGAACTCCTCCGATTCGAAGATCGGTTCGCCGGTCTCGCGGTCAAAGCCGGTCTGCACCGTGCGGGAGATCGTCTCGCCCTTCTCCATCGCCTGCGCGACGCGGGTGTTGAAGCCGTCGATGTTGCGCACGCCGAGCTTCGACATCTTGCGGTAGCGGTCCTCCATCTCGCGGACCGTCCACTTCAGCGCCACCACCGCCTTCTTCGGGTCGGTGACGACCGGCGACAGGAGATGCGGGATGCCGTCATAGACCGACAGCTCCAGCATCTTCGGGTCGATCATGATCAGCCTGCACTGCTGCGGCGTCAGCTTGTAGAGCAGCGACAGGATCATCGTGTTGATCGCCACCGACTTGCCCGAGCCGGTGGTGCCGGCGACGAGGAGATGCGGCATCTTGGCGAGGTCGGCGATGACAGGCTCGCCGCCGATGGTCTTGCCGAGGGTGAGCGCCAGCTTGGCCTTGCTCTGCGCGAAGGTCTCGGACGCCACCATCTCGCGCAGGAACACGGTCTCGCGGCGCTGGTTCGGCAGCTCGATGCCGATGGCGTTCTTGCCGGGGATCACCGCGACGCGCGCCGCGATCGCGCTCATCGAACGGGCGATGTCGTCGGCAAGGCCGATGACGCGGCTCGACTTGATGCCGGGCGCCGGCTCCAGCTCGTAGAGCGTGACGACCGGACCCGGCCGGACCTCGATGATCTCGCCCTTGACGCCGAAGTCGTCGAGCACGCCCTCCAAAAGCTGGGCGTTCTCCTGCAGGGCCTCGGGCGACAGCGTCGTGTCGCGGCCCCGCGCCTTCGGCTGGGTGAGGAAGTCGAGATGCGGCAGCTCGAACGGCCCCATCTCCTCGTGCCGGGGCAGCGCGACGGCGCGGCCCGAGCCGGTGCGCGCCTTGTGCGTCGCCGGCGGCGTGCTGGCCTGCGGCACGACACGGGCGCCGCCCTGGGGTGTCGCGGCGGCCGACGGTGCGCGCGCCGCCGGCGCCGGTGCCGGCTCGCCCTTGCGCTTCTTGCCGCCCGGGAAGGCGATGATGTTGCCGCTCAGAAGACCGCGCCAGCCGCCTGCCTCCGGCGCGTCGGCCTCGGCGTTCGGCGCCATGCGCTCGCCCGCGGCCGCGATCAGCCCGTCGTCCTCCGCCGCGCCGGCGATCCCGGCCTCGGCCTGCCAGTCGTCGTCTTCCTCGTCCTCGTCCTGGTCCCACGGGAGATCGCCCGCTCCGGCCGGCGCCGCCGCACCGTCCTGCCAGTCCTCGTCGTCCTCGGGCACGTCGGCGGCCTCGTCGAGGTCGGGCTGGTAGGAGCGGGTCTTGGCCGGCCGCAGGACGGCGCGAGGCTGCGCCTCCGTCGGCGCCGCCTGCCGGAAGTCCCATTCGTCGTCGCCGCGGCCGGCGCCGATGGCCTCGCGAACCCGTGCGACGCGCTCCCCGACCCCGCCGAAGCGTCGGGCGAACGCCGCACGCGCCATGTAGAGGTTGTGAGCGAGCGCGCCCATCAGAAGCGCGAAGCGGCCCTCCTCCTCGTCCTCCTCCGGATCGGCGACGATCGCGGCGCCGCGACCACGACGGGGCGCCGCATCGAAATCGGCGGCTTCGCGGCGGTCGATCAGGCCGGCGCCATTGAGGAACAGCCAACCGGCCGGCAGCGCGATCATCACCGCCAAGGCCAGCGCGAGATTGCCGGAGGGATAGTCGCCGGTGGCGAGCGCCGGGAATTTCAGGACGAGATCCCCGGCGATGCCGCCGAGGCCGATCGGCAGCGGCCAGCCGGTCGGCGCCGGCAGGCAGCCGAGCGCCGCCGCGGCGAGCACGATGCCGGCGAAGCCGAGCCAGGCCCGGCGCCAGATGCGGTCCACCGGCTGACCGAACAGCAGCGACAGGCCCCAGATCGCCGGCAGCGCGGCGACGAGCGCCGCGGCGAGACCGAAGAGCTGCAGGCCGAGATCGGCGAAAATCGCACCGGCCGGTCCGGCCAGGTTGGCGACCGCATTGTGGTTCGACTGGCTGAGCGAGGGGTCGGCGACGTTCCACGTCGCAAAGGCGACGGCGAGGAGGCCGGCAAGGCCGAGCAGTGCGAGGGCGACCGCAATCTGCATCTGCCGCATGAAGAAGCCGGCTGCCGGCTTGGAGTCGATGGTCGATAACGCCATGGCTGATCGTTTTCCGTTCCGCAGCGCCGCACGGTGGCGGGCAGGATTTGGTTCGACAGTACGACGCCGCGGGTTAAAGGGCGTTTAACCCTTATATTTCGTCACCGACGTTTAGCGTGCCGGCGCAACGGGTTGCGCCGAAGGCGACCGGGCGGCGGATCGCCGCGGCCGCATGCGCCGTTGGTGATGAAGCATCGGAAGGAGAGCAAGGATGGAGATCCACCACGAAGCCCACGGCGGACGCGGCCGCTTTGCGAGCGGAGGCGGCGAGGAGACGGCCGAGATGACCTATCACATGCGCGGCGAAACCGTCGTGGTGTTCGACCATACCTTCGTGCCACCCGCGTTGCGCGGCCGCGGCCTGGCGGAGCAACTGGTGGCGGCGGGCGTGGAGTGGGCGAAGGCGGAGGGGCTGCGGATCGTGCCGCAGTGCTCCTATGTCGCGGCGCTGTTCCAGCGGCGGCCCGACTATCGCGCGCTGCAGGCCGAGGCCTGAAGCCACGGCTGAGCGATCGGCAGCAATGGAAAAGGCGGGGAGCGCCACGCACTCCCCGCCTCTCGAAACGACAGACTCCTTGAAGAAACCGCCGCGCGCGAACGTGGCGGCTCTTCGCCCTTACGAGTGGTAGGCCGCCTCGCCGTGATAGGTGAGGTCGAGACCCTCGCGCTCTTCTTCGATGGTCGGCCGCAGCCCGGTGACGGCCTTGGTGATCGCATAGAAGATGATCGAGCCGACACCGCACCAGACGATGGTGATGACCACGCCCTCGATCTGCACGAAGAGCTGGCCGGCCATCGTCTGACCCTCGGCATAACCGACGCCGCCGAAGGAGGGCGAAGCCAGGACGCCGGTGAGGATCGCACCGACCATGCCGCCGATGCCGTGGACGCCGAAGACGTCGAGGCTGTCGTCGTACTTCACCGCGTTCTTCACCACCGAGACGAAGAAGTAGCAGACCGGCGAGACGATGAGGCCGAGGATGACGGCGCCCATCGGCCCGACGAAGCCGCAGGCCGGGGTGATGGCGACGAGGCCGGCAACCATGCCGGAGGCCGCGCCGAGCATTGACGCCTTGCCGCGGCCGAGACCTTCCACAGCCGACCAGGACAGGATCGCCGCCGCGGTGGCGACGAAGGTGTTGATCATGGCAAGGCCTGCGGTGCCGTTGGCGGCGAGCGCCGAGCCGGCGTTGAAGCCGAACCAGCCGACCCACAGGATGGAGGCGCCGACCATGGTCAGCGTCATCGAGTGGGGCGCCATGATGTCCTTGCCGAGGCCGGTGCGCTTGCCGACGAAGAAGCAGCCGATCAGCGCGGCAATGCCGGCATTGATGTGGACGACCGTGCCGCCGGCGAAGTCCATCGCGCCCTGCTGGAACAGGAAGCCGTTGGCGTCCCACACCATGTGCGCGATCGGGAAGTAGACGAAGGTCACCCAGAGCGCGACGAAGAGGAGCACGCCGGTGAACTTCACCCGTTCGGCGAAGGAGCCGATGATCAGCGCCGGCGTGATCACGGCGAAGGTCATCTGGAAGACGCAGAACACGTATTCGGGGATGGTGCCCGACAGCGAGTCCTTCGTGACGCCCGAGAGGAACAGCTTGCCCGTGCCGCCCCACCAGGCCGACTCGCTGCCGCCGAAGGCGAAGGAGTAGCCCCAGAGCACCCAGATCACCATCACGAGGCCGGTGATCAGGGTGCACTGCATCAGCACCGACAGCATGTTCTTGGCGCGCACCAGGCCGCCATAGAACAGCGCCAGGCCCGGCAGCGTCATGAACAGGACGAGCAGGGAGGACGTCATCATCCAGGCGGTGTCGCCGCCATCAAGCGTCGGCGCCGGCGCGGCTGCCGTGGCGTCGGCCACCGGCGGAGTCGCGTCCTGGGCGAAGGCGGCGGTGACCGCCAGGCCGGCCAGCAGGCCGGCGGGATACAGCAGATTCCTCAAACGCATAGAAGTACGTCCCTCTCGATTAAAGCGCGTTGACGTCGGTTTCGCCGGTCCGGATCCGCACCGCCTGGTCGATCCCGAACACGAAGATCTTGCCGTCGCCGATCTGGCCGGTCTTCGCCGCTGCCGTGATCGCGTCGACCGCCTGGTCGACCATGTCGGTCGGCACCGCCACCTCGATCTTCAGCTTCGGCAGGAAGCTCACGGCATATTCGGTGCCGCGGTAGATCTCGGTGTGCCCCTTCTGCCGGCCATATCCCTTCACCTCGGTGACGGTGAGCCCCTGGATCCCGACTGCCGTCAGCGCCTCGCGGACCTCGTCCAGCTTGAACGGCTTGATGATGGCCATCACGATTTTCATGTTCACCTCGTTGTTTTCTGCGTCGACGTCCGCCGAGGCGCGTCGTCGCCGAGCCATCGCCCCCACGGATCGATCATCCGCGCGGTGACGTCACAGGTGAATCAAGTCGCGTGCCAAATGGCCTCGCCGCTGAAGCGAACGCCAAGAAACGCGGCCCGACGCTCATTTTGCAGGCGCGAAGGTGGCGGCAGCGAATGGCGGTCGCTTAGCTGTTGGGCAACTGCCGTGGGATTAGGCAGGCGTTCTGCCGTCCCTGCGGCGGCGACGGATCAGGCCCTCCTGCGCGACCGACGCCACCAGCCGGCCGTCGCGGGTGAACAGGCTGCCGCGCGAGAAGCCGCGGCCGCCGGAGGTCGCAGGACTGTCCTGGGCGTAGAGCAGCCAGTCGTCGAACGGGACGACCGGCCGGTGAAACCAGAGCGCATGATCGAGGCTCGCGACCTGCAGGCGCGGGTCGTAGACGGCGGTTCCATGCGCGAAGAGCGACACGTCGAGCAGCGTCAGGTCCGAGAGGTAGGCCAGAACCGCGCGCGAGGCAGCCGGGTTGAGCTCCGTCGGCTCGGTGAGCCGGATCCAGATCTGCTGCGCCGGCTCCAGTCTCTCCGCCGTCAGGTAATGATCGAGCGACACCGGGCGGAACTCGAAGGGACGCGGCCGCAGCCAGTAGCGCTGCACCGGCTCCGGCGCGGCTGCGAGCAGCCGCTGCGTCAGATCCGGACCGGATGGCAGGTTCTCCGGCGGCGGCACGTCGGGCATCCCGGCCTGGTGCGTCAGCCCCTCCTCGATCCTCTGGAAGGAGGCGAGCATGGAGAAGATCACCTCGCCGGCCTGCACCGCGTCCACCCGCCGCGTCGAGAAGGAGCCGCCGTTGCGCAGGCGCTCCACCCGGTAGGCGATCGGCCGGGCCGGGTCGCCGGGCCGCATGAAGTAGCCATGCAGCGAGTGAGCCGGCCGCTCCGGATCGACCGTGCGCTGTGCCGCCACCAGCGCCTGCGCCACCACCTGGCCGCCGAACACCCGCCGGCCACCCTGCGGGCTCGTCCCCTGAAACAGATCGTCGGAGAGGGTTTCGAGGTCGAGCCGCGCCAGAAGGCTTGCAATCGTGCCGTCCATCCTAGGTCCCCTTCCCTGTAACGCCGCGGCACGCCTGAGGCGCGACCCTGGCCTTCAGCTTGGCGCAGGGACGCCGATTGGCTAGGAGGAAGGCCGTACGCGGGTTGAGCTAGCGAAGTGGAAGCCGTCATGTCGAGTACTCCGACCGCCGCCGACCTCAGCGACGACGTCCTCGTTGCCGGTGCCGGCTATGTCGGCCTTGCCACCGCGGTCGCCATCGCGGACGCCGCGCCCGGGCTGCGGGTGCGCGTCGTCGACGCGGCGCCCGATGGCGTCTGGCGCAAGGACGAACGGGCGTCGGCGGTCGCCGCCGCCGCGGTGCGCATGCTTCGCCGGCTCGGCGCCTGGGACGACATCGCACCGGCCGCGCAGCCGATCACGGAGATGATCGTCACCGATTCGCGCACCGGCGACCCGGTTCGGCCGGTCTTCCTCACCTTCGACGGCGACGTGCGGCCGGGCGAGCCCTTCGCCCAGATGGTGCCGAACACCGCGCTGAACGGCGCATTGCGTGCACGGGCGGATGCGTTGGGGATCACCGTGCAGGCGGGCGCGGCGGTGACGGCGCTGGAGGAGCGGCCGGGCGGCATCGGCGTGCGTCTGGCGGACGGCACACGCCTCGACGCGAAGCTGCTCGTCGCCTGCGACGGACTGAAGTCGGGCATCCGCGAGATGGCCGGCATTCGCACCGTCGGCTGGCATTACGGCCAGTCAGGCATCGTCGCGACGGTCAAGCACGAGCGCCCGCACGGCGGCCGAGCCGAAGAGCACTTCCTGCCGGCCGGCCCCTTCGCCATCCTGCCGCTGACCGGCGACCGCTCGTCGCTGGTCTGGACCGAGGAGACGCGCGAGGCCGAACGCCTCGTCGCCGCCGACGAACTGATCTTTGAGGAAGAGCTGCAGCGCCGCTTCGGCCATCGGCTCGGCGCGCTGACGCTGGAGGGCGGCCGCCGTGCCTTCCCGCTCGGCCTGACGCTCGCCCGCGACTTCGTGCGCCCCCGCATCGCGCTCGCCGGCGACGCGGCGCACGGGATCCATCCGATCGCCGGCCAGGGGCTGAATCTCGGCTTCAAGGACGCCGCCGCACTCGCCGAGACGGTGGTGGAGGCCGCCCGGCTCGGCCGCGACATCGGCGCGCTCGACACGCTCGAGGGCTATCAGCGCTGGCGCCGCTTCGACACCTTGCAGATGGGCGTCACCACCGACGTCCTTAACCGGCTGTTCTCGAACGACTCGACGCTACTGCGCCAGGTCCGCAGCCTCGGCCTGTCGCTCGTCGACCGGGCGCCGGGACTGAAGCGCTTCTTCATCGACCAGGCCGCCGGCCTGAGCAGCGGGCCGACGCCGAGGCTGCTGACGGGCGAGGCGATCTAGGGCCTCCGGAATGAGGCTCTGCGGCTGGAGCCCGTGGAAGGAAAATTGTTTCCGCAACGTGCCGCAGAAGGCAAATCGATGTGCCGCGATGCGAGGCGCCTCCGATTATCTAGATGAGATCGCGTGCCCGGGTCACGCGGCGGCGTGAGGAGATCACCATGGCGACAGACGCAAAGGCCGGCGCGAAGGGCAAGGGCCCGAAGCTGCCGGTGATCCTCAGCGCCAACCGGCTGCTCGAGGGCGACGTCGTCTACCTCACCGCTGGCGGCTGGACGCTCGATCCGGCCTCGGCGCGGATCGCCAGCGACGCCGAAACGGCGGCGGTGATGGAGGCCGAGGGCGCCGCGGCCGCGGCCGCCAACCTCGTGGTCGATCCCTATCTCGTCCCGGTGGAAATCGACGCGACGGGTTTCCCCCGCGCCACCCATTTCCGTGAGGCAATGCGCCAGACCGGGCCGAGCATCCATCCCGACATCGGCAAGCAGGCCGAATACGCGCACTGAGCCTCTATTGCCGCCGGCTCCTTAAGTCGTGCCGCCCCGACCGCAACCCGCCGCCAACCGAGGATCCCGATGTACCGCTACGACGAATTCGACGAGCGCTTCGTGCGCGAGCGGGTCCAGCAGTTTCGCACCCAGGTCGAGCGGCGCCTCGACGGCTCGCTATCGGATGACGAGTTCAAGCCCCTGCGGCTGAAGAACGGGCTCTATCTCCAGCTCCATGCCTACATGCTGCGGATCGCCGTGCCCTACGGCACCCTCAACGGCAAGCAGCTGCGCCAGCTGGCGCTGATCGGCGAGCGCTACGACAAGGGCTACGGCCACTTCACGACGCGGCAGAACCTGCAGTTCAACTGGCCGCAGCTGAAGGACGTGCCGGACATCCTCGACCTCCTCGCCGACGTCGAGATGCACTGCATCCAGACCTCCGGCAACTGCATCCGCAACGTCACCGCCGACCAGTTCGCCGGCATCGCCAAGGACGAGGTGGAGGATCCGCGGCCGACCGCCGAACTCCTGCGGCAGTGGTCGAGCCTGCATCCGGAGTTCGCCTGGCTGCCGCGCAAGTTCAAGATCGCCGTCACCGGCGCCGAGCACGATCGCGCGGCGATCAAGGTGCACGACATCGGGCTCAAGGTGCGTCGTCATCCTGACACGGGCGCGACCGGCTACCAGGTGGTGGTCGGCGGGGGGCTCGGCCGCACGCCGATGATCGGCAAGGTCATCCGCGACTTCCTGCCGAAGGACGAGCTGCTCGCCTATCTGGAAGCGGTGATGCGCGTCTACAACGCGGAAGGCCGGCGCGACAACAAGTACAAGGCGCGGGTGAAGATCCTCGTCCACGAGATCGGCACGGAGGAGTTCGTGCGCCGCGTCGAGGCCGAGTACGCGCAGCTCGACGGTCCGACGGTGAACGCGCCGGAGTCGGAGGTGGCGCGCATCGCGCGCTATTTCGCGCCGCCGGCCTACGAAGCGCTGCCGGAGGACTCGGCGGTGCTCGACGCGGCACGGCGTGCCGATCCGGCACTCGATGCCTTCGTGGCGCAGAACGGCTTTGCCCACCGCCAGCCCGGCTACCTGGCGCTGACGATCTCGCTGAAGCCGGTCGGCGGCGTGCCGGGCGACATGACGAGCGAGCAGATGCGGGCCTTCGCCGACATCGCCGAGCGCTACTCCTTCGACGAGCTGCGGGTCACCCACGCGCAGAACCTCGTGCTGCCGCACGTCAGGAAGGACGACGTGCCCCGGGTCTTCGAGGCGCTGAAGGCGGCTGGTCTGGCGACCGCCAATTCCGGCCTCGTCACCGACATCATCGCCTGCCCGGGGATGGACTACTGCGCCCTGGCGACCGCCCGCTCGATCCCGATCGCGCAGGAGATCGCCAAGAGCTTCGCCGACGAGAGGCGGCAGGCCGAGATCGGCCCGTTGCAGATCAAGATCTCCGGCTGCATCAACGCCTGCGGCCACCACCATGTCGGCCATATCGGCATTCTCGGGCTCGAGAAGTCGGGCAAGGAGAACTACCAGATCACCCTCGGCGGCGACGCCACCGAGGCGGCGGCGCTCGGCGAGCGCCTCGGCCCGGGCATCGACGCCGAGGCCGTGCCCGGTGCGATCGAGACGATCGTCGGCACCTACCTCAAGGTCCGCACCGACGGGGAGGCCTTCATCGACACGGTGCGCCGCGCCGGACTCGACCCCTTCAAGGCGAGCTTCGACGCCTATGTCGCGGGAGAGCCGGCATGACCGTCGTCACGCCCACCGGCGAGGTGCCGAACGACTACGTCCGGATCGAGAGCGCAGACGATCTGACAACCGTGCAGGGCCCGCTCCTCGCGCCCCTGGCGCTCGCGGGTGCTGCGGTCGAGGCGCGCCGCAACGACCGGCTCGGCCTGTCGGTCGCCAACGACACCAAGGTCGACGCCATTGCGCCGTTCTTCGACGCGATCGACCTGATCGCGGTCGAGTTCCCTTCGTTCTCGGACGGGCGCGGGCTGTCGCTCGCCAAGCGCCTGCGGCGCGCCGGGTTTGCCGGCCGCCTGCGCGCGTCCGGTCCGCTGATCGCGGATCAGTTCGCGGAGGCGCTCGCCTGCGGCTTCGACGAGATCCAACTGCCGGAGACGATGGCCGCGCGCCAGCCCGTGGCGCAGTGGCTCGCCGCCAAGGACATCGTTACCGAGCACTATCAGAGCGGCTATGGCGCGGATCGGAGCATCCTGCAGAAGCGCCTCGCCGCCCGGAAAGGCTGATCCATGCTGGATGACCGTGCCGCGGGAGCCGCGGAGCTCGACACCGCATTCGCCGGTCTCGACCCGCTCGGGCGGCTGCGCCTCATCGCCGACCGGATGCCCGGCCGCGTGGTGTTCACCACCAGCCTCGGCATCGAGGACCAGATGCTGACGCACCTGATCTTCGCCAACGGCCTGCCGATCGACGTCGTCACGCTCGACACCGGCCGGCTGTTCCCGGAGACCTATACGCTCTGGCGCGAAACCGAGGAGCGCTATGGCCGGCGCATCAAGGCGCTCTACCCGCAGGCCGAGGCGCTGGAGGCCCTGGTCGCGGATCAGGGCATCGACGGCTTCTACATGTCGGTCGACTGCCGCAAGGCCTGCTGCGGGGTGCGCAAGGTCGAGCCGCTCGGCCGCGCCCTGAAGGGTGCGAGCGCCTGGATCACGGGGCTGAGGCGCGACCAGTCGGCCAGCCGCGGCACGCTCGACTACGTCTCCTTCGATGCGCAGCGCGGCCTCGTGAAGGCAAACCCGATCTTCGACTGGACGCGCGATGAAATCGCCGCGTTCACCACGGCCGAGCGCGTGCCCGTCAACGGCCTGCACGCACAGGGCTTTCTGTCCATCGGCTGCGCCCCCTGCACCCGCGCCGTCCATCCGGGGGAGCCGGAGCGCGCCGGCCGCTGGTGGTGGGAGGACGAAGCCAGGAAGGAGTGCGGCCTGCATGTCGACGAGAGCGGCCGCGTGACGCGCGCCCAGCCGTCGAGCCCGATCGCCGGCGCGCGCCCGGCGCATGGCGACGCCGCCTTCGAAAGTCTGCCGCAATGAAGCACATGAGCCACCTGCAGCGGCTTGAGGCCGAGTCGATCTTCATCATCCGCGAGGTCGCGGCGACCGCCGACAATCCGGTGATGCTCTATTCCATCGGCAAGGATTCGGCGGTCATGCTGCATCTTGCGATGAAGGCCTTCGCGCCGGGCAAGCCACCCTTCGCGCTGCTCCACGTCGACACGACGTGGAAGTTCCGGGAGATGATCGAGCACCGCGACCAGCGGGCGAAGGAGCTTGGCATCGAGCTGCTCGTCCACACCAATCAGGACGGACTGGCGCGCGGCATCAACCCGTTCGATTCCGGCTCGCGCGTCCACACCGACGTGATGAAGACCGAGGCGCTGAAGCAGGCGCTGGACAAGTACAAGTTCGACGCGGCCTTCGGCGGCGCCCGACGCGACGAGGAGAAGAGCCGCGCCAAGGAGCGCATCTTCTCGCTGCGCTCGGCCGAGCATCGCTGGGATGCCAAGAACCAGCGGCCGGAGCCGTGGCGTCTGTTCAACACCCGCAAGAAGCCGGGCGAGAGCTTCCGGGTCTTTCCGATCTCGAATTGGACCGAGACGGACGTGTGGGACTACATCGCGCTCGAGGCGATCCCGGTCGTGCCGCTCTACTTCGCCAAGCGCCGCCCGGTGGTGAACCGCGGCGGCACGCTGATCATGCGCGACGACGAGCGGATGAAGCTCCTGCCGGGCGAGGTGATCGAGGAGAAGATGGTGCGCTTCCGCACCCTCGGCTGCTACCCGCTCACCGGCGCGGTCGAATCCTCGGCCGCGACGCTGCCCGAGATCATCGGCGAGATGCGCGGCTCCCGCGCCTCCGAGCGGCAGGGCCGGGTCATCGACCAGGACGGCTCGGCTTCGATGGAAGAGAAGAAGCAGGAAGGCTATTTCTGATGCGGGACGCCATCGCCACCGCTCTCGACGAGGAATTCGCCGGACCGGCCCCGGACGATGCGCTGATCCAGCCGCTGGCCGCGGCGCCCAAGGCCTCGCTGCTGCGCTTCATCACCTGCGGCTCGGTCGACGACGGCAAGTCGACGCTGATCGGCCGGCTGCTCTACGACACCCGCGCCGTCTTCGACGACCAGCTCGAAGCGCTGGAGCGCGATTCGAGGAAGTTCGGCACCACCGGCGGCGACCTCGACTTCGCCCTGCTCGTCGACGGCCTCTCGGCCGAACGCGAGCAGGGAATCACCATCGACGTCGCGTACCGGTACTTCTCGACCGACCGACGCGCCTTCATCATCGCCGACACGCCCGGACACGAGCAGTACACCCGCAACATGGCGACCGGCGCGAGCCAAGCGGAGCTAGCGGTGATCCTGGTCGATGCGCGCAGGGGCATCCTGCCGCAGACCCGGCGGCACTCGTTCATCACCTCGATGCTCGGCATCAAGAGCGTGATCGTGGCGATCAACAAGATGGACCTCGTCGGCTTCGACCAGAGCGTCTTCGACCGGATCGTCGCCGATTACCGTGCGCTGCTGCCGCAGCTCGGGTTCACCGACGTCAGCTACATCCCGCTTTCCGCCAAGAACGGCGACAACGTCACCACGCGCTCGCCCGCTTCGCCCTGGTACACCGGGGAGACGCTGCTCGAACGCCTGGAGAGCGCCGCGCCGCAGACGCTGGCCGAGGTCGACGCACCGTTCCGCCTGCCCGTGCAGTGGGTGAACCGGCCGAACCTCGACTTCCGTGGCTACAGCGGCACGATCGCCGGCGGACGCATCGCCGCCGGCGAGCCGGTGCTCGTGCTGCCCGGCCGTCAGACGGCGCGGGTGAGGGATGTCCTCGGCCCGGACGGCGAGGTCTCGAAGGCCGAAGCCGGCGAGGCCGTCACGCTGACGCTCGACCGCGAGGTGGACGTCTCGCGCGGCGACGTGATCGTCGCGGCCAGCGATACGCTGCAGGCGGTACAGAGCGTCGAGGCGGACATCCTCTGGATGGTGGATCGCCCGCTTCTGCCCGGCGCGCGGCTGATCGCCCGGCTGGGCACCGCCCAGACGCCCGCCGGCCTGCGCGCCCTCGACCATGCGATCGACATCCACACCTTCGGGCCGCGCGCCGCCAACGCGCTCCTGATGAACGAGATCGGCCGCGTCACGGTCGGCTTCGACCGTCCCGTCGTCGCCGCGCCCTATGGCGAGAGCCGCGAACTCGGCGCCTTCATCCTGATCGACGGCTTCACCAACGAGACGGTGGCTCTTGGCCTGGTGCGCACGGCCGGCACGGCGCCGGCCGGCGTCGGCCCCACGCTGGACGGCTCTGCGGCCGTGTCGTCGCAGAGTGCCGTGGAACGGGCGCGCGCGATCTGGTTCGGCCGGGCCTATGGCCGGGCCGAGCGTCGTGCCGGCCTCCTGCGCTACCGCGGGCTCGCCGCCGTGGCGATCGGCGTCCTCGCCTGGATCTTCGGCCTCGCGCTGCCGCTCGCGGCGCTCCTCGGTATCGCGGATTTCGCCGTCCGGCCGTTCCTGCGCCTCCTCGTCGACCAGCAGGAGGCGACGGTGGCGACCCGGCCGGACCCGAGCGAGGTCGGCGACGGCGCGGGAATCTGAAGCGTGTCGGAGCACGGCGCGGTGCATCGATGAGCGCGCCGATCTCCGTTCGACCTGCGGCGACCTGGAACACAGGCCGCCGAGGCGACGCGACCCTCAGCGTCGACCGTTCCGGCTTTCGTCGAGACCGCGCCCTTCGGCGCTCTCGGTCATGGCAGCCGCGGCCTTCCGTGGACTGAAGCCTGCGTCGAGAAGCTGATCAAGGGTCAGGGGACACTCGTCGGGCAGCGCTGGAACCTGGACGCCATGCTCCGCCAGCGCATCGGCCGCGTTCCGCCTGGCGACCACCCAGATCTTGGTCAGATCCAGCCGCTGCCTCAGCCCGGGAGAGACTGCGAGGACCGCATCGCCCTGAAAGCCGGACGCCTCCTCCACCCAATGGGCGACGGACGGCGCGCTGCCGTCGAACGCGATCTTGATAAGGTGGGCGAGTGTCTGGCGAAGGAGGCTCGAGATTTCCCGGATCTCGGAGCGCCCCATGTCCTCGATCTCCTCGGCCAGATTGTCGATGTCGAGGCGCGTGAAGCTGCGCGGCAGCGCTCGCAGCTGGGCGGCCTGATCCTGCGTCCAGCGGTAGAAGTCGGTCTCGTGCTGCTGCGACGGGGTCATGGCGATCTCGTTCAATCCCTCACCCTCCTGAAGCAATTTATAGGACAGGCGAGAGCTCGCGCAAACGCTTCACCAAATGGCGCCGATCACCGTGGGCTCTGATCTCGGCTGCCGCCGGTTTCGGCATGGTGCCGATCCGCAGGCGGAGCCATCTGGCGTGGCGTTGATCTGAAGGCGTCGTTGGATCAGCCCAGGGTTCGCGCCTCCGAGGCCAGCATGATCGGGATGCCGTCGCGAATGGGGTACGCGAGCCCGGCCTGCTCGGAGATCAGCTCGTTCGCGTCCCGATCGTAGCGCAGCGGCGCCTTGGTCAGCGGACAGACCAGAAGCTCGAGCAGCTTCGGGTCGGGACGGCGGGGCTCTTCAGGCATGGACTTCGTGGCTCCTGAGCGGCGGCGCTGCCGGGATGCGTGACCGGTGCATCGCGCCGCACGGCAGGCTTCTCACGACAGCCCGCGCGCGCGCAACAAGGCAAGGCGCTACTGCAGCGTCGGACCGCCGTCCTCCATGCCCTCGCGCGCCAGCGCGATCTCGGTGATCGCCACCAGCGTTTCGGCACGGGTCTTCAGGTCGGACGCTTCGAGCAGCGCCTGCTTCTCCGCCGGCCCATAGGGCGACATCATGCAGAGCGCGTTGACCAGTGTTTCGTTGGAGGCCTTGGTGACGCTGTCCCAGTCGGCCTCCAGCTGGTTGGCGTCGAGATACTGACGAAAGGCGGACAGCAACCCGTCGCGGTCGACCTCCGCCGCCCCGTCGCTGAGGTCCAGATCCCGGATGAACGGCGCGATCCGGCAGGTGCGGTAGCCGGTCTTCACCGCCAGCTCCTCGGTCACCCGGAAGCGGCAGACGCCGGCGAGGTTGATGATGTAGCGACCGTCGCCGGTCTCCGCGACGGAGGTGATGCGCCCGAGGCAGCCGACCTGGCAGAGCTCGGGTTCGCCCGAACCGAGCTTCTCCCCATCGAGCCGCGGCTGGATCATGCCGATCAGCCGGGTTCCCGCGAGTGCGTCGTCGATCATGGCGAGATAGCGCGGCTCGAAGATGTTGAGCGGCATCTGGCCGCCCGGCAGGAGGAGCGCGCCGGTCAAGGGAAAGACAGCGACGGTCTCCGGCAGATCCCGCTCGCGTGCGTAGGTGATATTGCCCGCGTGTACCAACCACCATCTCCGTCAAGCTGCGGAGAACCTGGGGCGGCGGCGCCATTCCGCAAGGGACCGGCGCCGCGGCACGGCGCCCGTTCAGGAGAACAGGAGCGAAGACAGCCGTCGCCGGGCATCCTTGGTGGCCGGGTCCATCGGGCCCCAGACCTCGAACAGCTCGAGCAGCTTCCGGCGCGCGCCGTCCTCGTTCCAGCCCCGGTCGCGCCGGATGATCTCGAGGAGATGGCCGGCCGCCTGCTCCCGGTCTCCCTTCGCCTGTGCGATCAGCGCGAGGTCGTACCGCGCGGCATGATCGCCGGCGTCGCTCTCGATGCGCTGCTGCAGGACGACCGGATCGCCGAGCCCGGCGATCTCGGCGGCGAGCTTCAGCTTGGTGCGCAGGGCCGAGACGGCCGCATCCTCGGCTTTGTCGGCCGGCACCTGGCCGAGCATCGCCTCGGCGCGCTCGAGGTCGCCCGCGGCATAATAGCACTCGCCGAGTCCGGCGATGGCGCCGACATTGCCCTGGTCCTGCTGCAGGATCGCGGCATAGAGCTGCGCGGCATCGCCGGCGTCGCCCTCGGCGAGGAGCCGGCCCGCCTCCTCCAGCGCCTCGGCGATCGGATCGGGCCCGCCGCCGCCGAGCCGCTCGATGAAGCGCTTCACCTCCGATTCGGGCAGCGCGCCCATGAAGCCATCGACCGGCTGGCCGTTGACGAAGGCGAAGACCGCCGGGATCGACTGGACACCGAGCTGGCCGGCGATCGAGGGGTGCTCGTCGATGTTCATCTTGACGAGCTTCACCGCCCCGTTCGCCGCCTTCACCACCTTCTCGAGGATCGGCGTCAGCTGCTTGCAGGGGCCGCACCAGGGCGCCCAGAAGTCGACGAGCACCGGCTGGCGGCGCGATTCCTGGATGACGTCGGCCGAGAACTTCGCGGTCGTCGTGTCCTTGATGAGGTCGCCGGCCGCCGGTGCCGGGGCGACGGGCCCTGCACCGTAGCCGGAGGCGCCCGCCGGGCGTGCCGGAGCGGCCGAGCCGGTGGTCTGCGCGCCGTAGCCGAAGCCGGATGAATAGGGATTGTCGCTCATGCCTGCGGTTCCTGTTCGTCGTCGACCGACGCTTCGAGAGGCCGGATCAGCGGCGCGTGGTCCGTCGCCTCGAAGAAGCGCAGGAGATCGTCGCGCCGGATGCTGGTCGTCGCCTCGTTGGTCATGGGATGGCAGTTCAGGATATCGTGCGCAAGGAGGCCCTCATCAAGCACGACCGTCACCCGACCCTGGCTGTCGTTGAGAACGCCGAAGGCGGTGACCGAGCCGGGCGAGACGCCGAGGAGTTCGCCCATCAGTTCGGCGCTGGCGAAGGACAACCGCCCCTGCGCGCCGATCCGCGCATGCAGGCGCTTGAGGTCCACCTCGCGCGTTTCCTCGGCGACGACGAGGAAGATGCGGCCCTTCTTGTCCTTGACGAACAGATTCTTGGTGTGGCCGCCGGTGATGACGCCGCGCAGGTGACGGCTCTCGCCCACCGTGTGGAGCGGGGGATGCTCCGTCGTCTCGGTGCGGATGCCGAGTCCCTCGAGGAAGCGGAAAAGGTCGTCGCGCGTCTTCGTCATGAAGAGTGCGGTAGCGGTCGCAGACGGCGGGATCAAGCGTTGAGGACAGGGCGTGCTGCCGGCACGCAGCGAAAGCGACCGGCGCCTTGGGCGTCCGGCCGGCGAGCGTCACACGGCTGCGATTTTCCCTGTTGCATTGGCCTGCGCTTTCCGCCATATAGCGCCCGTCCGCGGCGCTGATGCGCTGCCGGGGAGCGGGCGGGTGTAGCTCAGGGGTAGAGCACAACCTTGCCAAGGTTGGGGTCGAGGGTTCGAATCCCTTCGCCCGCTCCAGTTTTCTCCTCTTCGTCAGACGTGCGCAGCCTGCGCGGGATCGAAGGCGGTTGGCTGGCTGCCGCGTCGTTTAGCCGATCTCGCCCCGCCGGCCCATGGCGATGATCCGGTCGGCGATCCGCAGCGTGTTGGCGACGATCGTCATCGACGGGTTCACCCCGCCCGCCGTCGGAAACAGCGAGCCGTCGCAGACGAACAGGTTGTCGATGTCCCAGGAGCGCCCGGAGGCGTCGACGACACTTTCGGCCGGATCGTCGCCCATGCGGCATCCACCCATCAGATGCGCGGTGCTCTTGGTGCGGTAGAGGCTCCTGGCGCCGGCCGCCCGCAGCATCTCGCTCTGGAAATTTTCCGCGTGTCGGGCGAGCCGCCGGTCGTTGTCGCAGTAGGAGAAGGTCACCTTCGGGATCGGCAGCCCGAGCGCGTCGGTCTCGTCCGACAGTTCGACCCGGTTGCTCTCCTGCGGCATGGTCTCGCCGACGACCTTGAGCCCGGCCATGTGGTTGTAGTGGCCCATCCACTTGCGCAGCTCGTGGCCGAACACGCCCTCGTTGGAGACGAGCGAGGTGGCGAAGTCGGTCGGCAGCGGGCCCTGACTCATGAAGGCGTAGCCGCCGTCGAAGTCCTTGCCCTCGTCCGTGTAGTTCCAGTGTTCGCAGACGGCGAGCGAGGGCGGGCCTTTGTACCAGCGGATCTCCTCCTCCATGATGCCCCAGACGGCGTCGTTGACATGCACCATCAGGTTCTTGCCGACGAGGCCGCTGGAGTTGGCGAGCCCCTCCGGATGCTGTGGGCAGGCCGAGTTGAGAAGCAGCCGCGGCGTTTCGATCGAGTAGCCGGCGACGACGACGTTCTTCGCCTTCTGGAAGCGCCATGCCCCCTGCCGATGATAGTGGACGCCGGTCGCGCGTCCGTCCGCGCCGGTCTCGATGCGGCCGACCATCGCAAGATCGCGGATCTCCGCGCCGGCTTTCAATGCGCGGGGCACGAAGGTGACGAGCATCGACTGCTTGGCGTTGGTGGCGCAGCCGATCTTGCAGAAGCCGCGATAGACGCAAGGATGCGCGGCACCGTGCGGCGCCGAGAGCGTGGCGGTCGGCGTCGGCGACCATTTCACGCCGAGTGCCTCGGCTCCCTTGGCCAGCACCAGGGCGGAGGCGGACAGCTCATGCTCGCGATAGGGATAGCTACCGCGGCGCGGTCCCCAGGGATAAGCGATCGGCCCGGCGATCCGCATCGCCGCCTCGGCCTTGGCGTAGTAGTCCCACATCTCGCGCCAGTCGACTGGCCAGTCGTGGCCGTAGCCGAGCAACGAGCGGGACTTGAACCACTCCGGCCGGAAGCGCAGCGCCACCATCTGGAAGTGGACGGTCGACCCGCCGACCGCCTTGCCGGAATTGTTGGAGCCGAGCTCGATCGGATCGTCGCCGCCGGAGATCCGCTCGTCCAGCCAGTAGAGCTTTTCCTGCTCGCGCTCATCGGAGGCGAAGTCCTCCAGCGGCCGATAGAAGGCTCCGGCGTCGAAGGCGACGACCGAGTGTCCGGCCTCGGCGAGACGCGCGGCGAGCACGCTGCCGCCGCAGCCTGTGCCGACGATGGCGAAGTCCACGGGCTCGCTCTCGGGATGCTCCCTCATCGGCACCCAGGCCCCGGGCCGGAAGACGTCCGGCGCCCGGCCACCCGTGGCGCGCACACGCTCCTGCGCGTCCGATACCGCCGAGCTCATGGCAGACCCCGCACCGGCTGCGGCGGGCGTTCCTCTGCCGCTTCCCACGGGTCACGGTCGTCGGGGCCGAGCCGGACATAGCCGCGCGGCGCGGCCGGACCACCGAAGCCCATTTCGCTCCAGGCCGCCGGATGGGCGTAGTAGATCTTCACGGCATCCTTCAAGAGGATCTCACGGAAGAACCGTTGCGCGTGGACGCCCTGCCAGTGCGCTTGGTCGACAGCACCGTTGTCGACCGCCTTCAGGAGCGCGGTCTGCTGCTCCGGCGAGAGATCGGCAAATCCAGAGCCATGGCGGGCATGCGCCTCCGCCTCCAGGGCATCCAGCCCCCGCCGCCAAGCCTCTCGCTGCGTCGGGGTGCCCACATAGCGCGTGCCGCTGCCCTGGTTGGCTTCCAGCTGGGCGTCGATCCACGCCTCCACCGGTATTCGTTCGGCTTCGCTCCGCTCGGGCTGCGGCAGGACGCAGTCCACCACCGCCCGCAGGCGCGTGTATCGCTCGGCGTCGAAGAAGCGGCGCCGGGGCACCTCGGTCAGCCGTTGCGTCAGCGCCCGGCGCGTCGCGTCGTTGAAGGACGGGGAGTCCCACTTCTGCAGGACGTCGTAGTGCGGATACGGCGTGACAAAGGGGCTCTCGTCCGGCGTCTCGTTGCCTGCTGTCATCCTGCGCGCGCTCCCGTCCTACGCTCGAGCAGCCGAAGGGCCGCAAACCCCATCAGGGCGATCCCCGCCAGGCTCGGCGGTGCGGCGATCGGCGGTCCCTGGAAGAGGTTCTGCGTCCAGTTGTAGAACCCGCCCATGTTGCGGCTGACGCCATAGCTGTGCAGTCCGGTGCCGAGAATGCCGAGGGCGGCGGTGGCGCCGAGCGCCCGGCGCGCGGTCGCCGTGCGGGCCGGTTCCGGATCGATGACGGCGCAGAGCATCGCCAGGCCGGTCAGCGGCACCGTCACGACCGGCGCATACATCAGCTTGTTGTGGAACGCGCCGCGGAAGTGCAGCAGGCCGATCTCCGTGGTCAGCCCGAACAGGCCAGCGGCCGTTGCGAGGCCGAGCCCCTGTCCCGCCCGGCGATGCCGCCGCCTGCCGTCGAGCAGCGTCGGGCTCGCAGCCGCCCGGTCAGCGGCGATGGCACCGAGGCCGGCAGCGCCGGCCAGCACCAGCGCACCCGGTGCCCCGAACGGTGCGCGGTAAAACAGGTTGTTGAAGGACAGACCGCCCGGCCGCGACAGGATGTTCCTGGCATGGAAGCCGAGGCCGAAAAGGCCGGTAACGATGCTGCCCCCGAAGAGCGCGCTCTTCATCATCCGCGCCCGGCTCGTCAGCGCCGTCGCGAGGCCGGCGGCAAGCGTCACCGCCGCCGCCGTCGGTGCCGCGAACATTGCCCTGCGCCTGAAGTTGCCGCGGTAATGCTCCATCGCGCTGTCGGCAAGAACGCTTGCCGCGAGAAGTGCCGAGCCGCACGCCGCGAGCCGGGTGGCCGTCGGCGGGCGCCGGCCACCGTGCGACAGGAGCGTTCCCGCCAGGCCCGCAGCGACGAGGGCGGAGCCCGTGACGGCAAGCAGGGTGCCGCTGCGCAGGGTGGGCTGATCGGGGGGCGGCGCCGGCCGCGCCTCGCGGGGTGCGGCGCCCGGTAACAGCCGCAAGGCGGTCGCGGAT
The DNA here is from genome assembly GCF_024519155.1 of Mangrovibrevibacter kandeliae. Taxonomy (GTDB): domain Bacteria; phylum Pseudomonadota; class Alphaproteobacteria; order Rhizobiales; family Rhizobiaceae; genus Mangrovibrevibacter; species Mangrovibrevibacter kandeliae. Next base: position 199,259 of record NZ_JANIFJ010000002.1, read on the forward strand.
GCCGCGGACGACACGGGTGCTCTCCCTCCTGGTGTGGGTGGTCCCGCCGGTCGGCAGGTCCATTGGTTGAATGCATGAGCGAAACCGCAGTTCGCGGACGAGACATTACATCGCGGTCACGGGCGGGCCGGAGCGCGACCTCACGCCGCGCGGCGGTCAACGCTCGTCCCGGAACGGCGCGCTCTCCTCTCCGATTGTCATCATGAGCGGCCGGCTGGCCCGCGGAGAGCGTCGAGGGTGGAGGAGCGGATGAGCATCATCGACAGCGACGCGATGATCCGATCGGTCGGCGCCCGCGTCTTCACCGTTCCGACGGACGGGCCGGAGTCGGACGGCACGCTGGAATGGGAGTCGACGACGCTGGTGCTGGCCTTGGTCGAGGCGGGCGGGATGACGGGTATGGGCTACACCTACGCCGATCGCGCCGCCGCCAGCGTGATCGACGACAAGCTCGCGGCCATCCTCGAAGGGGGGAATGCCCTCGACATCAACGGCTTGTGGCTCGCGATGCTCGGTGCGGTGCGCAATCTCGGCCAGTCCGGCATCGCCGCCATGGCGATCGCTGCGCTCGACACCGCGCTATGGGATCTGAAGGGCAAGCTGCTCGGCCTGCCCGTCGCCGATCTCCTCGGCAAAGCCCGGCCATCGATCCCGGTCTACGGCTCCGGCGGCTTTACCTCCTATGACGATGCGCGCCTGTCGGAGCAGTTCGCCGGATGGGCCGCGGACGGCCTGTTCGCGGTCAAGATGAAGATCGGACGCGATCCGACGGACGACCCACGCCGCATGGCCGTCGCGCGGGCGGCCATCGGCGCCGAGCCCGGGCTGTTCATCGATGCCAACGGCGCGCTGAGCCGCAAGCAGGCGCTGGCGGTGGCCGACTCTGCAGTCCGCGACCACGGCGTCAGCTGGTTCGAGGAGCCGGTGTCGTCGAACGACCTGGAGGGCCTGCGCCTCGTGCGCGACCGGGCGCCGGCGGGTCTCGCGATCACCACCGGCGAATACGGCTTCGCCCTGTGGACCTTCCGCGACCTGCTGCTCGCCGGTGCGGTCGACGTCCTGCAGGCGGATGCGACGCGGTGCTGCGGCATCACCGGCTTCCTGAAGGCGGCCGCTTTGGCAGAGGCACACGAACTGCCGCTGTCTTCGCACTGCGCGCCGGCGCTGCATCTCCATCCGTGCCTCGCGGCGCCGAAGGCCGTGCACATGGAGTGGTTCCACGATCACGTCCGGATCGAGCGGATGCTGTTCGATGGCGCGCCGATGCCGCAGGCGGGCCGCGTGGCGACGAACGGCGAGCCGGGCCTCGGCCTCAGCCTGCGCGAAGCCGACGCTGCCCGGTTCGAGTGAGACAGCGCCTCGAGCGCACGGCGTCAGGCCCTCAGCCGCAGACCCGCACGTCGCGCGGCAGGTCGGAGAGGATTTCCGGCCCGTCCTCGCGCAGGAAGACGATGTCCTCCAGCCGGATGCCGAAGCGTCCGGGCAGATAGATGCCGGGCTCGATCGAGAACACCATGCCGGCCTCGAGCACGGTCTCCGACGTCGAGGTGATGTAGGGCGGCTCGTGGATCTCGAGGCCGAGGCCGTGGCCGGTCCGGTGGACGAAGTATGCGCCGTAGCCGGCGTCGGTGATCACCGTCCGGGCAGCGGCGTCGACGGTCTTTGCCCGCACGCCCGGCCGGGCCGCCGCGAGCGCCGCGCGCACCGCCGCCTCGACCACCGCATGCACCTCGGCATAGCCCTCCGGCGCCTCGCCGACGACCGCCATGCGGGTCATGTCGCTCGGGAAATCGCCGCGGCTGCCGCCGATGTCGATGACCACCGCGTCTCCCCGTTGCAGCACCCGGTCGCTCACCGAGTGGTGCGGGAAGGCGCCGTTCGGCCCGGAGCCGATGATGGTGAACATCGGACGCGCGCCGTCGGCAGCGAACTGCGCGCGCACGGTCGCGGCGATGTCGCGCTCGCTGATGCCGGGCCGGATCGCGGCATAGGCGGTCTGCATCGCGACGTCGTCGAGCCGCGCGTTCATCTTGAGCTCCCGGTACTCGGCCTCGCTCTTCTTCATGCGCAGGGCGCCGACGGTCTCGCCGGCAAAGCCGTGCCGTGCCTTGGGCAGAGCGCCGAGAAGCAGGAGGGCGAAGTCGGCCCGCATCGTCTCGTCGAGCGACACGACGCCGGCGTCCGAGGCGCCGACCGCGTCGAGCGCAGCGGCGAGCGCAGCCGTCGGCCCGGTGTCGTCGCTCCACGGATAGAAGGCGATGTCGGTGTCGACGCGGGCGCCTTCGGCGTTCAGCGACGGCATCAGGAAGGCCTCGCGCTGCGGGCCTATCAGCAGGAGGCAGGGCCGCTCGTCCGGATGCGGATGGAAGCCGGCGACCCAGTGCACGTGAGCGCCCGGGCCGAGGGCGACGAGGTCGATGCCGGTCTCCTGCATGCGGGTCCGAAGGGCGGCCAAGCGGTCGGCGACGTTGACTTTCATGCGGCGTTTCCCGGCTCGATTGGGACCAGCGAACGAAGCCTAAACCGCCACAGCGCCCTCTTGGCAAGGCTTCTTACGGTAAATCGCAGCCGAGGCGCCACATTGTATGCATCTCTGCGTAGAACCGCTCAGGATGGTGCACGCGGAGCGCGCCGGGCCGCCGATGGTGGCACCCCGAACTCGCGACGGAAGGCGCGCGACAGGGCGGCGGTCGAACCGAAGCCGGTGCGCAGGGCCGCTTCGCCGATCGGAAGGCGGGTGTCGACCAGCAGTCGCCGAGCCGCCTTCAGCCGCAGTTGCAGGAAGAACGCGCCCGGCGTGCGACCGACGGTGCGCAGGAACAGGCCCTCGAGCGTGCGGGTCGAGACGCCGACCCGGCGGGCGATCGTCGCGACCGGTACGGGGGCATCGATATGACGCTCCATCGCCCGGATGGCTGCGGTCACGCGGGGCTCGCGCCAGGCGATCTCGCCGAGCGCCACACTCGGCTGTGCCTCCGAACCCGTGCGCAGGCCGTCATACACGTAGAGGCTCGCGACATCGAGGGCGAGCGTGGCGCCCTGCCGGGCCCGGATCAGCGACAGCATGAAGTCGAGCGCCGGCGCGGCGCCGCCGGTGGTGAAGAATCGGCCGTCCGCCACCCACCGGTCGGCCTTCACGTCCACGGCGGGAAATCGCGTGCGGAATTCTTCCAGATCCTCCCAATGAGTCGTCGCAGCGCGTCCGTCCAGCACTCCGGTGAGGCCGAGCACCCAGGAACCGGCCTCGACGCCGAGCACGGCGCCGGCATTGCGCGCCGCCGTCCGCACGGCGTGCAAGAGCCGCGCGTCGGCATGCTCGAGAACGTGGAAGGCCGCGAGGACGACGAGGAGGTCGCACCGCCGGCTCGGGTCGAGCGCGCCGTCTACGGAGATGCGCAGCCGGTTCGACGTGACGACCTCGGCCCCGTCGATCGACACGACGGCCCAGCGATAGCACGGTGTCTTGGCGACACGGTTCGCCGCGCGCAGCGGATCGAGCGTCGCGGCAAGCGACATCAGCGAGGTCTCGGCGAGGACCAGCAAGGTCACCAACAGCGGTTCGGCCGCGGGCGAGAAGAGTGCCGTCACCGACCCGGACTCCTTTGCGCAATATGTCGATAGGACTTCGCAAAGTGTGAAACAGATCGACCGACCGGTCGTCAATCTCTGCGGCGAGTGATCCAGTCCACACAGACCGCGCACGGAGGTTCCGCCGATGCCCCTCACGCCCACCCGCGACGTCTTCATCACCTGCGCCGTCACCGGCGCGGGCGACACCACCTCCCGCTCCGACAAGGTGCCGGTGACGCCGGCGGAGATCGCCGCCGCCTCGATCGAGGCGGCGAAGGCCGGCGCCGCGATCGCCCACATCCACGTGCGCGATCCCGAGACGGGCAAGGGCGCGCGCGATCCCGCGCTCTACCGCGAGGTCGTCGAGCGCATCCGGGACTCCGGCGTCGACATGGTGCTGAACCTCACCGCCGGTATGGGCGGCGACCTCGTGCTCGGCTCGCCCGAGCGGCCGTTGCCGCCGGCGGCGGACGGCACCGACATGGCGGGCGCCGAGGAGCGGCTCGTCCACATCGCCGAGTTGAAGCCCGAGATCTGCACGCTCGACTGCGGCACGATGAACTTCGGCGAGGGCGACTACATCATGACCAACACGCCGGCCATGCTGAAGGCGATGGCCGCGCGCATCCAGGCGCTGGGCGTGCGCCCGGAGATCGAGATCTTCGACACCGGCCACCTGTTGCTCGCCAAATGGCTGAAGGACCAGGGGCTGATCGAGGACCCGGTGATGGTGCAGCTCTGCATGGGCATCCCCTGGGGCGCGCCGGACGACATCCCCACCCTGATGGCAATGGTGCAGAACCTGCCCGCCGACTGGACCTTCTCGGCCTTCTCGATCGGCCGCAACCAGTCGCCTTACGCGGCGCTGGCGCTCGCCGCGGGCGGCAATATCCGCGTCGGGCTGGAAGACAACATCTGGCTGAAGAAGGGCGTCCTCGCCTCGAACGGCGACCTCGTGGCGCAGGCGGTGAAGATCGCCGAGGGCATGGGCAGCCGCGTGCTGTCACCCGCCGAAGTGCGCCAGAAGCTGAAGCTCGAGCGGCGGTGGTGACGATGCGCGAACGGATCGAGAAGGCCGCCTGCATCGGCGGCGGGGTCATCGGCGGCGGCTGGGTCGCCCGCTTCCTCTTGTCGGGCATCGACGTCGCCGTCTTCGACCCGCACCCGGAGGCGGCGCGGATCGTCGGCGAGGTCGTCGCCAATGCCGAGGCCGCCTATGCCCGCCTGACGCAGGCGCCCCTGCCCCCGCGCGGCCGCCTCAGCTTCCATTCGAGCGTCGCCGAGGCGGTCGACGGGGCCGACTGGATCCAGGAATCGGTGCCCGAACGCCTCGACCTGAAGCGCCGGGTGCTCGGCGAGATCGATGCGGCGGCGCGGCCGGACGCGCTCATCGGCTCGTCCACCTCGGGCCTCCTGCCGAGCGACCTGCAGGCGGAGCTGGCGCATCCGGAGCGCCTCTTCGTCGCGCACCCGTTCAACCCGGTCTACCTGCTGCCGCTCGCCGAAATCGTCGGCGGCCGGCAGACGGCGCCGGAGACGATCGCCGACGCGATCCGCCTGCTCGAGACGATCGGCATGAAGGGCGTCGCGATCAACAAGGAGATCGACGCCTTCGTCGGCGACCGCCTGCTGGAGGCGCTGTGGCGCGAGGCGCTCTGGCTGATCGAGGACGACATCTGCGACGTCGAGACGCTCGACGACGTGATCCGCTACTCCTTCGGCCTGCGCTGGGCGCAGATGGGCCTGTTCCAGACCTACCGCATCGCCGGCGGCGAGGCGGGCATGCGGCACTTCCTCGCCCAGTTCGGCCCGGCCCTCGCCTGGCCCTGGACCAAGCTGATGGACGTGCCGGAGCTCGACGACGCGCTGGTCGACAAGATCGCCGGCCAGTCGGACGCACAGAACGAGGGGCTGTCGATCCGCCGGCTCGAACGGATCCGTGACGAGAACCTCGTCGGCATCCTGCAGGCGCTGAAGGGCGGCGACGAGGGCCGGGGCTGGGGCGCCGGCAAGCTCCTCTCCGCCTTCGAGGACAAGCTCTGGCGTGCAGCGCCGCGGCCCTCGCAGGCCGTGCCGACGGATGCGCCGCTCGTGACGCTGGAGGCGCGGGTGTCGCCGGCCTTCATCGACTACAACGGCCACATGACCGAGCACCGCTACCTGCAGCTCTTCGGCGACGCGACCGACGCGCTGCTGCGCCGGATCGGCTGCGACATGGCCTATGTCGAGGCGGGCCGCAGCTACTACACGGTGGAGACCCACATCCGCCATCTCGGCGAGGCGAAGCTCGGCGAGGCGCTGACCTGCCGCACGCAGGTGCTCGGCCACGACGGCAAGCGCCTGCAGCTGTTCCACAGCCTGGCGAAGGCTGGCGCGGACGCGCCGATCGCCACCGCCGAGCAGATGCTCCTGCATGTCGACACGGCGGCCGGCAAGGCGGTGGCCGCGCCCCAGCCAGTGCTCGACGCCGTCGCAGCGATCGCGGCGGCGCAGGCCGACCTGCCCCACCCGGACGGCGCCGGGCGGTCGATCGCCATGCCGGCGCGGTGAGCCGACGGATGACGGGTCCCTCCCCCAGCGAGCCGGAGATCCTCGCCTTCCAGGCCGAGTGCGACGGCTTCTATCCCCCGGACGCGGTGGACGCGTCGGTCGCCCAGCAGCGCGCCTGGTACGACGCGCTCTGCCGCCGCTTCGACACGCCCTATCCGCAGGGACTGACGGCCGAGGACGAGAGCATGGCGGGCGTGCCGGTCCGGCGGTATCGCCCCGCAGCTCCGTCGAACCCGCGCGTCGACCGACACGCTCCGTCGCAGGGACCAGGCGATCCTGCGGCCGCGCCGCCGACCGTCCTCTACTTCCACGGCGGCGGCTTCGTCGTCGGCTCACTCGACAGCCATGACGGCATCTGCGCCGACCTCGCGCAAGCCTCCGGCCTTGAACTCGTCGCGACCGACTACCGCCTCCTCCCGGAGCACCCGTGGCCGGCAGCGGCCGACGACGCCTTCACCGTCGCCCGCGCGCTGATCGTGAGCGGCCGGCGGCTGATCGTCGCCGGCGACAGCGCCGGTGGCACGCTGGCGGCCGGCCTGGCGCTGCGGGCGCGGGACGCGGGCCTTGTCGGCATCGTCGGGCAGGTGCTGGTCTATCCCGGCCTCGGCGGCGATCTCAGCTCGGGCTCCTTCGTGGAGATGGCCGATGCGCCGGGGCTGACCACGGCGGACGTGCGCTACTACCGCGAGCTCGTCGGCGCGGCGCACGACGACGCGATCGCCCACCCGCTGCACGCCACGAGCTTGGCCGGCCTACCGTCGGCTTACATCACGGCGGCGCATTTCGACCCGCTGCGCGACGACGCCCGCCACTATGCGGCGCGGCTCGCCGAGGCCGGCATCGACGTGACGTTCCGGGAGGAGCCGCAGATGGTGCATGCCTGGCTGCGCGCCCGGCGCACCAGCCCCGGCGCCGCTGCCGGCTTCGAGGCGATCTGCCGGGCGCTGCGCCGGCTGGCCGATCAGGCGGGGTGAGGCGGCTGGAGGCGCGGATCGAGCGCAAAGCGCTCCTGGCTGCGCACCGCGTACCCTTGGGGACCGGTGCCACCGCCGGTGAAGAGCAAATTCCAGGAGCCCGGCGCGGCGACGGACGGCACCACGACGAACCGGTGCTGCCGCAGCAAGTCTGCGCCGAAGACCTGCTGATTGCGGCTCGGAAGGCCCGGGCGGAGCCAGTTCGGGTTCGCGATCTGGTCGGGATGGAGGATGCGCACCTCCTCAGGATCGACCTCGATCTCCGTCATCACGTGCGGCACCGTATCGAGCATGCGAAAGCCGGCATGGACCGCGACTTCGAGGATCGACGCGGCCGGATCAAGAGCACAGTAGACAGCCCGGATGCCCGGCCCGCTCCAGCGACCGCCGACGCGATACGCCCCCTCCCCCGAGTTCCACGTCTCGCGATAGATCTCGCGGTCGAGCCGCCAGGCGACCAGCGCGCTGCCGCCGAGCGCTGCCGGCAGCGGCGCCATCCGCATCAGCCGTAGACGCCGTAGTCGACGCGCGTGAGGAGCGCTCGAACCGTATCGGCTCCGACCGGCGTATCGAGAAGGTCGATCGGCTTTGCCTGTTCGAGTGCGACGGCCGGGCGCTCGAGCCAGAGTTCGGCCTCCTCCTGCGATCCGAAGACGTCGGTCGCATGTGCCAGGATGGCGGCAAACTGCCAGGCTCGGCCGCTGACCTCCGGGCTGAGTGCCTTGTCCGGATCGGCTTTCAGACGCTGCGCCGTCCGCAGCGACATGCCGAACACCCGCGCGAGCTTTCCGCTGTCATGCGCCAGCGCCAGCTCTCCCAGGAGATGCTGCACCGACCGGCCCGGCAGACCTCGTTGCAGGAGGGCGTGCGCGTCCAAAGCCGTCCGGGGCGGGTTGTCGAAGAACCGGGCACCGCCGAGGAGTGCAATGACGCGGTCCGGGTCCTCGACGCGCTCGAATTCGCTTGCCTTGGCCATCACCGATCCTGACGCCGTTTGTCATATCCAATGTGACATCTGGCGCGTCTACGTTCAAGCTCAACGCCGGCCCCTCTCGACCTCACATGAAATCCCGAGGGATGGTCCTCTCCCACGTCCGGCGGCAGACTTCCGCCTCGCCCTCATAGGCGACCAGTTCGGCGGAGATCAGCCAGTCCTCGCGGGTGCAGGCGATGCGGCAGGCGGTTTCGGTGCGAACGGTCCAGTCGTCGCGGCCGTTCTCGGTGATCCAGCGGGCCTCGCCGGTCATGGACAACGGGTCGCGTGGATCGATGCTCCACGTCTCCGAACGCACCTGTCGCGCCGCAAGCCCCGTGTCCGGATGCACCGCAAGGCCGGTGTCCTCCTGGATCTCGTAGAGGGTGCGGCCGAGCGTCAGGTCGTGCGTCACCCGCCGCCGCGTCTCGGCCGACGCGCGCATCTCGTATTTGGGCAGCGGGTCCGGGTTCTCCGGCTCGGGCACCGTGACGGGCTCGGCCTCGCCGAGGAGCGGCATCGAGAGCACCAGCGAACCGAGCTCCAGCGAGAGCGTCGGCGTCTCCGGCTGCGGCAGGATCGTCGGCCAATAGGCGGTCGAGAGCGCCAGCCGCAGGCGATGCCCGGGCTTCAGGCGGTAGCCGCAGGCGTCGAGCCGCATCGCGATCTCGACGGGCTCGCCGACGGGCAGCGCCTCCGGCTCGGCATACGAAGAGCGGTGGGCGAGGTTGAGCACGCCATAGGCGATGCGCGTCGCCGTGCCGTCCGGGTGGACGTCCACCAGCCGCGCGACGAGATTGGCGGCAGGCTTGTCGCTCGACAGGCGCAGGCGCAGCTCCGGCTGGCCGAGAAAGTCCGCCGCGAGCGCCGTCGGCGCGCTGTCGAAGGTGAGCGACAGCCCGTCGTCCCGCCGCTGGTCGCCCGCCATCTCCGCGTCCGGCTTCAGCGTGAACCACTCGCCGGAGGTCACGCCGAGATCCTCCGGGCTCGAGAGGATCGCGGTGCGCCGCTCGAGCAGCGCGTCGGTGTCGGCGAGGCGGCCACCGGCCGCGATGCGATAGTCGCGCACCTCCGGGACTTTCCAAGCCGGCTTAGCAACCCATTCACCCGGGTCGTCCTGGCGGAGCCGCTGCGGCTGCGGCCCGTCGAGCAGATAGGCGCGCAGCTCCGGCCAGCGCTCGACGCCCGTGTCCTCGCCTTTCAGCCAGTGACCCCACCAGGCGATCGCCTCGTTGAGGAAGTCGGCGCGCGGGCGCGGCCAGGCGAAGTGCGGGTACTTGTGGACCCAGGGACCGACCAGCGCCGTCTTCGGCGCATTCGAGCCCTCGAGGAACCGGAAGGGCGTGTTGCGGTAGCCGTCGGCCCAGCCGGCGATGATGAAGGTCGGCACCCGGTAGGCCGACCAGTCCTCCGCGATCGAGCCATGCTGCCAGAAGGCGTCGCGGCGCTGATGCGCCAGCCATTCCTCCAGGAAGAAGGGCTCGCCTTCCAGCCGCTCGAGCCACATCTCGCGCCAGCGCTCGCCGACGAGGTCGGGATCGGGCGCGCGCGACTGGTAGGCGAGCATCGTCGCCGCCCAGGAGAGGTTGGCCGAGAGGTGGCAGCCGTTCTTGTAGTGGATGTCGTCGTTGTAGCGGTCGACCGTCGAGGCGATCGAGATCACCGCCTTCAGCGCCGGCGGGTTCAGCGCGGCGACCTGCAGCGAATTGAAGCCGCCCCAGGAGATGCCCATCATGCCGACCGCGCCGGTGCACCAGGGCTGCGCGGCGATCCAGGCGATCACCTCCACCGCATCGGACAGCTCTCGCGGGGTGTATTCCCCATCGATCACGCCGTCGGACTCGCCGGAGCCACGCATGTCCACCCGCACACCGGCGATGCCTGCCGCGGCGAAGGCCGGATAGGTTGCCTCGTCACGCACCGACGTGCCGTCGCGCTTGCGATAGGGGAGGAACTCCAGGACAGCCGGCACCGGATCGGCCTCCGCCTCGTCCGGCATCCAGATGCGCGCGGCGAGGCGCGTGCCGTCGGCGAGCGTGATCCACTCGTTCTCGATGACGGAGAAGGGGCGGTTCGGCATGGCGTGATCCTACTCGATACTCAACGATTGCGCCGACATGAGATGGCGCGCGAGACCGTCAAGGTCCGCGACCACGATCTCGGCCACACCCTCGAGCGCCCGAGCGGCCGCCGGCGTGCGCGCGATGCCGATGCCATGCGCCCCGGCGGCGCGCGCGGCGGCCATGTCGTGGGCGGAGTCGCCGACCATTGCGACCGCTTCGGGCGCAATGCCGACGGCTTCGGCGAAGGCGAGCACCATGCCCGGCTCGGGCTTCGGCCCATGTCCCGAATCGAAGCCGGCGACGAAGTCGAAGCGATCGAGCACGCCGAGCGCCGCCAGATGCGCCCGTGCGCCGGCTTCGCTGTCGTTCGTCGCCAGGCCGAGTTTCAGCCCGCGCCCGGCAAGGAGCGCCAGCCCATCGGCAACGTCGGCATAGCCGGTGAGCGAGGCGGCGCTCGCCTCCTGGTAAAGGCGATCGACGTGGGTGACGAAGGCGCGGTCGTACGCGGTCCCGAGGGCCTCCGCCCAGGCCGGCGCGAAGTCGTCGATGTCGCCGGCGATGATCGGCGAACCCGCATCGAAGGCGACGGCTTCGGCGTCGAAGCCGCAGGCGACGGCCAGCGTTTCCACCAGTCCCGGCCGGTCGCCCGCGAGCGCGGCGAGCACCGAAGCGGTCGCCGGCCCCCACGTCGCGTCGAAGTCGAGCAGCGTGCCGTCCTTGTCGAACAGGATACCCTGGATGGTCATGTCGCCTCGCTCCGCTGCGGTGTCTCCGGCGTGAGGATCACGGCACACGGGCCGGCGCAAGCACCCGCTGGCGGCGCGTGCGACAGGGAGCAGGCCTGTGGAGACCGAGACGGCGGACCTTGCAGCCCGCTCAGTTGCCCGCGGCCGCCATCTTCCGCTCGCTCAGAACCTCTTCGAGCCAGCCGAGCCGCATCTCCGGCACCGATTTCAGAAGCAGGTCGGTGTAGTCGTCGAAGGGCGGCGCGAGAACGTCCGACTTCGGCCCGAAGCGCACCACCCGGCCCTTGAACATCACCGCGACGGAGTCGGCGATCGCCCGCACCGTCGCGATGTCGTGGGTGATGAAGACGTAGGAGACGTGCGTCTCCTCCTGCAGCCGCAGGAGCAGCTTCAGGATGCCGTCGGCGACGAGCGGATCCAGCGCCGAGGTCGGCTCGTCGCACAGGATCAGCTCGGGCTCGGCGGCGATCGCCCGGGCGATCGCGACGCGCTGCTTCTGCCCGCCCGACAGCTCCGCCGGATAGCGGTCGATGAAGCCCTTGCCGAGCTCGATGTGGTCGAGGAGTTCCTGCACACGCTCGCGCTTCTTCGCGCCGCGCAGGCCGAAATAGAAGGTCAGCGGCCGGCCGATGATCTGGCCGATGGTGTGCCGCGGGTTCATCGCGGTGTCGGCCATCTGGTAGATCATCTGGATCTGCCGCAGCTGCTCGCGCGAGCGGCCGGACAGCGCCGCCGGCAGCGCCTCGCCCTTGAAGCGCACGGTACCCGAGGACGGCGGCAACAGCCCGGTGATGACGCGCGCAAGCGTCGACTTGCCGGAACCGGATTCGCCGACAACCGCGAGCGTCTGTCCCTTCGGCAGGTGGACGGAGACTTCTTCCAGCACCTGGATCCGACCATAGCCGGCATCCACCCTCTCGATCGACAGCAGCCGGTCGCTCTGGTCCTTCGCTTCCGGATGGGTGATCGAGCGCACCGAGACGAGGTCGCGCGTGTAGGTCTCGTCCGGACGGGTGATGATCTTCTCGGCGGTGCCGTACTCCACCGTCTTGCCGTGCCGCAGCACCATGATGTCGTCGGCGATCTGAGCGACGACCGCGAGGTCGTGCGTCACGTAGATCGCGGCGGTGTGGGTCGTCTCGATGGCGTGCTTGATCGCGGCGAGCACGTCGATCTGCGTCGTCACGTCGAGCGCCGTCGTCGGCTCGTCGAAGACGATGAGATCCGGCGAGGGCAGGAGCGCCATCACCGTCATCGCGCGCTGCAGCTGACCACCGGACACCTGGTGCGGGTAGCGGTCCCCGAACGTCTCGGGGTCCGGCAGGCTGAGCACGCCGAAGAGTTCGGTCGCGCGCTTGCGCGCCGCCGCCTCGTCGAGGATGCCGTGCCGGAGCGCCGCCTCGATGATCTGGTCGCCGAGCTTGTGCGCCGGATTGAAGGCCGCCGCAGCCGATTGCGCGACGTAGCAGACCTTCGCACCGCGCACCCGCCGCAGGCCGGAGCGCTTGAGGCCGGTGAGTTCGGTGCCGTCGAGTTCCACCGTGCCGCCGGTGATGCGCACCCCGCCGCGGCCATAGGCGAGCGCGGCGAGGCCGATGGTCGACTTGCCGGCGCCGGACTCGCCGATCAGCCCGAGCACGCGCCCCTTCTCAATGGTGAAGGACACGCCGTCGACGATGGTGATGTCCTTCGGCGGCTCGCCCGGCGGATAGCTGGTCGCCCCGATGGTGAGGTTCTTGACCGTGAGGAGCTCGGCCATTATCCGCGCCCTCCCTTCAGGCTGGTGGTGCGGTTGAGCAGCCAGTCGACGACGAGGTTGACGCAGATCGCCAGCGCCGCGATCGCCCCGCCCGGGATCAGCGCGGCGGGCACACCGAAGATGATGCCGTCCTTGTTGTCCTTGACCATGCCGCCCCAGTCGGCGGCCGGCGGCTGGATGCCGAGGCCGAGGAAGGAGAGCGTCGACAGGAAGAGGACCGCGAAGGCAAAGCGCAGGCCGAACTCGGCGAGCAGCGGCGACAGCGCGTTGGGCAGGATCTCACGGAAGATGATCCAGATCGTCCCCTCGCCGCGCACCCGCGCGGCCTCGACGAAATCCATCACCGCAATGTCGGTCGCGACCGCGCGGCCGAGCCGGAAGACGCGGGTCGAGTCCAGCACCGCCATCACCAGCACCAGGATCCACATCTTTTGCGGCAGGACCGCGAGCACCACCAGCGCGAAGATCAGCGTCGGGATCGACATCAGGAGGTCGTTCAGCCGCGACAGGCCCTGGTCGGTCCAGCCGCGCACGACCGCGGCGGTGAAGGACAGGATCATGCCGAGCGAGAACGACAGGACCGTCGCGGCGAGTGCGACTGACACGGTGGTGCGCGCGCCGTAGATGAGGCGCGAGAGAAGGTCGCGTCCGAGATTGTCGGTGCCGAGCAGGAAGTCGCCGCCGACCGGCTGCCAGATGTCGCCGACGATCTCGCGCTCGCCGTGCGGCGCGAGAAGCGGCGCGAACAGGACCGCGATGATGACGATCGCAATGCCGGCCATGCCGATCCAGGCGCTGAGGGGAATGTCGCGGGCTCTCATCGCGGATGCCTCAGGCGCGGGTTGGCGACGATGCCGAGGATGTCGGCGATCATGTTGAGGACGATGTAGACGGCGGCGAAGATCAGCCCGCACGCCTGGACGACCGGCATGTCGCGCACGGTGACGGCATCGACCATGTACTGGCCCATGCCGGGATAGACGAAGACGACCTCGACTACGACGACGCCGACGACGAGGTAGGCGAGGTTCAGCGCGACGACGTTGATGATCGGCGCCAGCGCGTTCGGCGCGGCGTGCCGGGCGATGATGCGGAAGGCGCCGAGCCCCTTCAGCTCTGCCGTCTCGATGTAAGGCGAGGACATGACGTTCAGGATTGCCGCGCGGGTCATGCGCATCATGTGCGCGAGCACCACGAGGACGAGCGTCGCAACCGGCAGCGCCACCGCCTGCAGCCGGGCGAGGAACGGCATCCCCGAGTAGACGGTCGAGGGGAAGGACACCCAGCCGAGCTGGATGCCGAAGAACAGGATCAGCAGGTAGCCGACGAAGAACTCGGGCAGCGAGATCGCGCCGAGCGACAGGACGTTGATCAACCGGTCCGGAAACCGGTTGCGGTAGAGCACCGCCACCATGCCGAGACCGACCGCGAGCGGCACCGAGATGATCGCGGCGAAGAAGGCGAGGAACAGCGTGTTGCCGAGCCGGCCGGCGATCTGGCTGGTCACCGACTGGCCGCTCGCCCAGGACTTGCCGAAGTCGCCCTCGAGAACGCCGCCGAGCCAGGAGAGGTAGCGGGTGACGGCCGGCTGGTCGAGGCCGAGCTGCGCACGGATGTTGGCGACCGCCTGGGGCGTTGCAGACTGACCGAGATAGGTCTGCGCGAAGTCGCCCGGCAACGCCTCGACGCCGAGGAAGATCAGCAGCGAGACGGCGAAGAGCAGGACGACGCTCAGCCCGATGCGCTGGAGCAGCAGCGCGGCCAGCGGATGCCGGCCGCGGAAGTCGTTGAGCGCGACGACCGGCGCGCTCAACGGGGACAAGGTCGCGGGAGGCGGCAGGTCCGCCGGCAGAACCGGCGACGCCGCGGCGGCGAGATCGGTGCCGGCCGCTCCCGCGGGGGCCCTGTCGTCCTGCGTCACCGCCATCAGCTCTCCAGCCAGACGCGGGTGGCGACGTAGCCGTTCGACATGTCGTTGCCGATGTCGTCGACATAGCCCTGCACCGCCTTGGTGGAGGCGTTCACGAAGTCGTTGAACATCGGCAGGATCAGGCCGCCTTCGTCGCGGACCATCATCGCCATGTCGCGGTACATCTCGCTGCGCTTGCTCTTGTCGAGCTCGGCGCGCGCCTCGAGCAGCAGCTTGTCGAAGTCCGGCCGCTTGAAGCGCGTGTCGTTCCAGTCCGCCTTCGAGTAGTAGGCGGTCGTGTACATCTGGTCCTGGGTCGGACGGCCGCCCCAGTAGGAGGTGCAGAAGGGCTGCACGTTCCACACGTTGGACCAGTAGCCATCGCCCGGCTCGCGCCGGATGTCGATGGTGATGCCGGCCGCGGCCGCCGTCTGCTGGTAGAGCTGGGCGGCGTCGACCGCGCCGGGGAAGGCGACGTCGGAGGTGCGCAGCAGCACCGAGCCTTCATGACCGGACTTCTTGAAGTGGAACTTCGCCTTGTCCGGATCGTAGGTGCGCTGCTCGATGCCCTCCGGGAAGAGCGCGTAGGTCTCGTTGATCGGGAAGTCGTTGCCGACCTTGCCGAAGCCGCGCAGCACCGTGTCGACCATCTTCTCGCGGTCCATGGCGTATTTCAGCGCCAGGCGCAGGTCGTTGTTGTCGAACGGCGCCGTGTCGCAGTGCATGATGAAGACGTAGTGGCCGCGACCCGAGGTCGAGAGGATCTGGACGTTCGGCCCGCGCTTCAGGAGATCCACGGTCTTCGGATCGACGCGGTTGATGTAGTGCACCTGGCCGGAGGACAGCGCGGCGACGCGGGCCGTCGCGTCGTTGATCACGACGATCTCGACGGAGTCGACATAGCCGCGGTCGTCGCGCCAGTCGTTCGGGTTCTTCTCGAAGGTGGCGCGCACGCCGGCTTCCCAGCCGGTCAGCTTGAACGGACCGGTGCCGACGCAGGCGGTCGGGTCGTCGAAGCCGCCGTTCGGCTGGATGATCAGGTGATAGTCCGACAGGAGCAGCGGCAGGTCGGCGTTGCCCTCCGACAGGCTGATCACCAGATTGCCGCCGTCTTCCTTGATCTCGCCGATCGACTTCATCACGCCGAGCGCACCCGATTCCGACTTCTCGTCGGAATGGCGCTTCAGCGTCTGCACGCAGTCGGCGACCGTCAGGTCCTTGCCGTCGTGGAACTGCACGCCCTTGCGGATCTTGAAGGTCCAGACCTTCGCGTCCGGCGACGCCTCCCAGGATTCGGCGAGCGAGGCCACCGCCTCGCCCGACTTCGGGTCGCTCTCGATCAGCGTGTCGCCCCAGTTGCGGCCGACCACGAACAGCACCTGCGAGAGATACTTCGCCGGATCGAGCACGTCGGTGCCGGAGCCGCCCTCGAGGCCGAGCTTCAGGTGGCCACCCTTCTTGGGCGTCTGGGCCCAGCCGGCGGAGACGAGAAGGCCGTTGGCCGCCGTCACGGTCAGGCCGAGCGCGGCGGCACGGCCCAGGAAGTCGCGGCGGCTCAGGCCGCCGGCAACGGCGCTCCTGGCGAGGTGGTCAAGCTGGTCTTTCATGCTGCTCCCCTGCAGAGGTCGGTCGGGTCGAAACGGGTCGAGGGCCTGCCCCGAGAGGGCCGGTGCCCATTCACGCGTCCGATAAGGGACTGCCCAATATGCGTGCGTCAATCATTTTCCCGCCTCGGACCATGACAAACCCGTCGTCGGACGGCGCGTTTTCATGTTTCGAGGCGTGACAATGCCGGAATTGGGCAGCCTGCGCGAATCGGCGCCGATTCATGCTCATGAAGCGATCATCCGCAACCCTCCGGCCTGTACGGCGCGCCGCTGCGCGGCTAGTTTCATCGTCGTGAAGGATCAAGAACCCTTGCCGGGCAAGGCTTTCGCGCCCGCTGGGATGGGTCGTGAAAAAGCGCCGATCAGGAGACGCCAGGGCCATGCGAGACGCAGCCGACGCCCCCGCAAGCGATGCGCCGAGTCTGGCAGCGGGCACGGTCGACGGCGCGCCCGCCGACCCCGTGGACGAGATCGGGCCGGCCATGCGCGATCGGCGGAAGGCTGTCGGCTTGACGCTGTCGGAGGTCGCCGAGCGTGCCGGCCTGTCGGTCGGACATCTGTCGCAGGTCGAGCGCGGCCTCTCGACGCCCACCATCCGTCAGTTGCAGGGCATCGCCCGGGCGCTCGGCGTCACCATCGGCTGGTTCTTCCGCGCCGACGTGCCGCCCGAGCCCTCCGAGGAGGACGACGTCGTGGTGCGAGCCGGCCGCCGCCGCCGCGTCGGCATGCCCTCCCTCGGCATCGTCGACGAGCTGCTGGTGCCGGATCTCGAACGCGCGCTGGAACTCCTGCACTGCACGCTCGAGCCCGGCGCCGGGAGCGGGTCGGAACCCTACACGCACGAGGGCGAGGAGGCCGGCGTCATCCTCGCCGGCGAGATGGAGCTGTGGGTGGACGAGCGGCTCTACCGGCTGAAGACGGGCGACAGCTTCGCCTTCGCCAGCACCCGCCCGCACCGCTATCGCAACGCCGGCACCGTGCCGCTGCGCCTCGTCTGGGCGATCACGCCGCCGAGCTACTGAACGACGAACGTGCGATCGTCCCGGGATCAGGGCGTCCAGAAGCTGCCGATCGCGGCTGGTTCGTCGATCCTGCCTGGTGGGTCCGTGAAACTACGGGCATCGGAGCGCTTTCGCCCCGGCAATGTCGGACGTGTCATCGCAAGGATGATCTCCTCTGCGGACGGGATGACGCCAACGCGCTCCAACCCGTGGAGCATGCCGATGGTGGACAGGAGATGCAGGTTCGGCGGCTTGTTGAAGATCCGCAGAGCGGCGTCCTCAAACAGGATCGCAACCGGATCGCCCGGCGCTACATAGGCCGCCAACCCATCATCCGACGACATGAAATCCAGAATGGCGAGCTCACCGGCGTTTTTCTTCGGCTTTTGCGCCCGCGCGCGCCTGGCTCGCTCGCCCGCACCGATGTCGGTCGCCGGAATAACGAAGGGTGGTCGGTTGCGATCGACGAAGGCCTTCACCTCTCGATCCTTCAGATAGCGCGGATCGCTCGTCACCTCGTCGTAGACGGCATCGACGATGACCACAGGCATGCTGAGCGCAAGAAGCAGGTCTAGGCGACCTGCCACCCAGAGGCTGTTCAGCGGCCCCGCGTCGGCCATGACGATCGTGCAGCGCCTCATGTCGCCTTCCACAGCGAGACGAACAACAAGGCCTGCGCCTCGATCTCCTCGACGGACGGGCGGGGCATCGGAAGGTCCGCTTCACCCAGCGCCACGAGCAGTTCGGCATGGTCGCGCAGGTCAAGCAGGCGGATCGCGTCGTTTCGCGACAGCCGCCCCTCGGAATAGGCGAGCAGCGGGTCCTCGGAGGGCGTAGATTTCCCGCCGCTCGTGAGCGCCTCCAGATGGGAACGGATGATGGCCGTCATTGTCGTGCCGTGCGACGCTGCATAGGCCCTCGCCCGGGCGATCAGTTCATCTGGAAGGTTCAGGGTTGCGTTGCTCGACATCGCGTCAATCTCCGTCCCCGATCAATATAGCGATCGGCCCGCCGGAAGACGACGCCTAGGCCGCGACCTGCACCGCCGGCGGCGGATCGGCGAGCGCATCCCGCACCATGTCCTGGAAGGCGAGCACCCCGTGCTCGTATTTCGGCGACAGCGGTCCCTGCCGGTAGACGCCGGCGGCAAGGTTGCGCTGGACGCCGAGGATGATGTCGATGTCCTCCGTCACGATCTGCGCCGACCATTCGGCCGAGCGGCGGTTCTCCTCCGCCTTTTCGGGGCTGACGTCGGTGAAGAAGTACCAGTTGACGTGGCGGATGCGGCCCGGCCCAAGCGGCTCGACGGTCGCGATCGACGAGCCCCAGTCGTAAAGGTTCAGCATCAGGAACGGGAAGCGGTAGAAGTAGAGCCCGCGCGTCAGGCCGCCCTCGCGCGCCGGGGCGTGCAGGTGGAACAGCTTGTGCTCCGGATAGACGTCGACCCGGTACTGGTGGATGTCCATCGAGGCGCAGAGGCCCGGATGCATCGTCTGGCAGTGGTAGCACTCCAGGTAGTTGTCGCCGTAGGTCTTCCAGTCGACGTCGACGTCGCGGTCCTTCGACATGAAGTAGTGCTGGCGGTCGAGCGGATAGTCGGCGGCCATGGCGTCGACCGGGCCGAGCCAGTCGGCGAAGCTCTCGCCGCCGGCCTCGATCTTCAGGAAGATCAGCCCGCGCCACTCGGCGGCCTGCACCGGGAAGAGGCCCCATGCGTCGGGGTCGAAGCGCACCTCGCCGCCGAAGTCGCGGGGATTGGCGAGCCGGCCCGCCCGGTCGAAGCCCCAGGAGTGGTAGGGACAGACGAGGAGCTTGCCGCAATGGCCGCTTTCCGCGTCGACCAGTTCGGCGCCCCGGTGCCGGCAGGCATTGTGGAAGGCACGCACCACGCCGTCGTCGCCGCGGATGGCGAAGACGCCATACCCCGCCATCGTGCCGCTGACATAGTCGCCGGGGTTCGGGATCCGCTCCGACCAGGAGAAGAGGTTCCAGTTGCGCTTGAAGATCCGCTCGCGCTCCAGCGCGAAGGTGCCGGCGCTGGCATAGGCCTCGGCGGGCAAGGTCAGGCGGTGGCCGGCGTCGGTGTGCGTAGGGCAGACGAAATGCGGACCATCCATGGCGATGACCTCACGTCTTGTAGGAGGGATCGATCCTGTCGAGCAGCCTCAGATGGGCGTTCCACTCCAGCATGAGATCGCCGTCGTCGAAGGCCATCTGGTCGTATTGTTCGGTCACCCGTGCCGCGATCGCCTCCGGCACCGCACGCAGCCGCGCGCCGGTCGAGAGCGCGGCGATCTGAATCTCGCAGGCGCGGTTGAGGTAGAACATGTTGGAGAACATCTCGGCCGCCGTCCGCCCGACGGTCAGGAGGCCGTGATTGCGCAGGATCAGCGCCGGCGCCCCGCCGAGGTCGGCGACGATCCGCTCCCGCTCGGCGTGATCGAGCGCGATGCCTTCGAAGTCGTGATAGGCGACGCGGCCCCAGAACTGCAGCGCGATCTGGTTCAGCGGCTGCAGTCCGTCTTCGAGGCAGGAGACGGCGACGCCGGCCCGCGTGTGGGTGTGCATCACATAGGCCGCGTCGTGCCGCGCCCGGTGGACCGCGCTGTGTATGGTGAAGCCGGCCGGGTTCACCCGCTCCGGCGAGCCGTCGAGCTTGTTGCCGTCGACGTCGATCTTCACCAGCGAGGAGGCAGTGATCTCCTCCCAGCGCCAGCCATAGGGGTTGATCAGGAACGCCCCGTCTTCGCCGGGCACCCGTGCCGTGATGTGGGTGTAGATGAGGTCGGTCATCTGGAAGTGGGCCGCCAGCCGATAGCAGGCGGCAAGGTCCACCCGCGCCGCGCGCTCGGCCTCAGACGGCGAAGTGGCCGTTCCGATGCGAGCAGGCGCCGACATTAGGGACTCCGTCGTTCATGACCGTGAAAGCGAGTGGATCAGAGGTGGATAACGAAAGCAAGATGGCATCGAACGGCGCGACTGGAGCGGCCGCCACACATCAGCCGCGTTCTTCTCCCCGGCGGGGAGAAGTCCCGGCAGGGGATGAGGGGGCATTCCGAGGCCAGGCCTCGGGTGTTGCGCTCGACGCCCCTCACCCGGCTGCTTCGCAGCCACCCTCTCCCCGGCGGGGAGAGGAACGGCGCCTCGACGACCAACGCTCACGCTTCAGCTTTCTGGAGAGATCATGTTCACCGCCGTGAAAATCAATCCAAGCGCAGCACGGGGCGCGTCAGGCAGGTCGGGCCGCCCTCGCAGGCGAGGCACAGGGCATCGGCGGCGAAGGTCGTCACGCGGCAGCCGACTGCCTCCATCGCCGCCTGCGTCTTCGGTGCGCCGGCGACGGCGATGACCTCGCGCGGCGCGGTCGGCAGAACGTTCAGGCTGAGGCCGAAGCTCGCCTCGAACTCGATGGGATCGCCGATGACGAGGGTGTAGCCGCGCTCGACCAGGAGGCTGCGGAAGGCGACGGGCAGCAGCGGCGGGTGCACCAGCGCGAGGTCCGGCGCGAGCGGGCTCACCACAGACATCAGGTGCAGGCAGGCCTCCTCGCCCTGCCAGAAGGGCAGGTCGAAGCCGAGCACCTCGATCCCGAGCGGGGCGAGCAGCGCGCGCAGCTGGAGGATGCCTGCCTTGTTGGTCCGCACGCCGCGCCCGACGGCGAGCGTCTGCGCGTCCACCCAGACGCAGTCGCCGCCCTCCACCGTGCCCGGCGCCTCGATCCGCCCAAGGATCGGCACGCCGGCCGCCCGGTAGGCGGCCTCGTGGAGCGCCGGCTCGCCGCGCCGCAGCGGCTTGCCCATCGACAGGAGCACCGCGCCCTCGCCCGTCACCAGCGAGGGGTCGTGGGTGAACATTGCGTCGGCGCGGCCATCGCCGTCGTCCTCGATCCACAGGATCTCTGTGCCGCTCGACGCCACCGCCTCGGCGAAGCCGGCATATTCGTTCACGGCCCGGCGGCCGTCGAAGCCGGCGCCATAGTGCCACAGCGCCCGGTCGGCGGTCGCAAGGCTCGGGCCGGGCCGGCGCATCAGCACGCGGGCCAGGCGCCCGGCCATGGACTGGGCGCCGAAGCGGCTTTCGTAAGAGGACATCGGGGCTCCTTCGCGGGGCTGATTGCAGGGTGCGCCATCAATGGCGGATTGCTTCATTCTGCGGCAAGTGCAAAAGTCGGGCACGCGGCGCCGGGCGTCGCATCGCGTGCGTGGATGTGGTGGGAGAGGACATGGCGACAGCCGCAGGGCTAGCGACCAGGAGCGCGGCGGACACGGCGCCGCTGGTGCCGGTGGAGGTGAAGAACCTGCACAAGCGGTTCGGCGATCTCCACGTCCTCAAGGGCATATCCCTCACCGCCAACAAGGGTGACGTCGTCGCGCTGATCGGCGGCAGCGGCTCCGGCAAGTCCACCTTCCTGCGCTGCATCAACATGCTCGAGCACCCGACGTCGGGGTCGATCGCCATCGACGGCGAAGAGATCCGGCTGCGCAAGGATTCGAGCGGCGACCTGGCACCGGTCGACCGCCGGCAGGTGCGCCGCATCCGCACCCGCCTCGCGATGGTGTTCCAGAGCTTCAATCTCTGGCAGCACCTGACGCTGATCCAGAACGTCACCGAAGTGCCGGTGCACGTGTTGAAGGTGCCGCGCGAGGAGGCGCGCGAACGTGCCGAGGCGCTGCTCCATCGTGTCGGCCTGTACGAGAAGCGCGACGCCTACCCTGCCTTCCTCTCCGGGGGCCAGCAGCAGCGCGCGGCGATCGCGCGGGCGCTCGCCATCCAGCCGGACGTCCTCCTGTTCGACGAGCCGACCTCGGCGCTCGACCCCGAGCTCGTCGGCGAGGTGCTGGCGGTGATCCGCGACCTCGCCGAGGACGGGCGCACGATGATCCTCGTCACCCACGAGATGAAGTTCGCCCGCGAGGTGGCGAGCCACGTCGTGTTCCTGCACTCCGGCCAGATCGAGGAGCAGGGTCCGCCGGAAGCGATCTTCGGCAGCCCGAACTCGGAGCGGCTGCAGCGCTTCATCCAGTCGATTCACTGACGGGCGCGACCCGTCGCCCCTCCCCCAAGCAAGGAGACCCCATGAAGACCCTCATCTCGACTCTCGGCCTGGCCGTCGGCATGACGATCGCCGCCCTCGGCGGCGCCAATGCCGATCCGCTGCGCGTCGCCGTCGCCGCCGAGCCCTATCCGCCCTTCGCCTCGCCGGACGCCTCCGGCAACTGGACGGGCTGGGAAGTCGATCTCGCCAAGGCGGTCTGCAAGGCCGAGAAGCTCGACTGCGTCATCACGCCGGTCGCCTGGGATGGCATCATCCCGGCGCTGACCTCCAACAAGATCGACGTCATCGCCGCCTCGATGTCGATCACGCCGGAGCGCGAGAAGACGATCGACTTCTCCGACAAGTACTACAACACCCCGACCGCAATCGTCGCCGCCAAGGGCTCCGGCTACAAGCCGACGCCGGAGGGCATGTCGGGCAAGATCATCGGCGTGCAGGTCTCGACGATCCATGAGGACTACGTCCGCAAGCATTTCCCCGATGCCGAGGTGCGCACCTACCAGACCCAGGACGAGGCGAACCAGGATCTCGTCGCCGGCCGCATCGATGCGACTCAGGCCGACAAGATCGCGCTCGATGCCTTCCTTGAGTCGGCCGACGGCAGCGCCTGCTGCGAGAGCATCGGCGAGGTCGCGCCGGACGTCGAGGTGCTCGGCCCCGGCGTCGGCTTCGGCCTGCGCAAGGGCGAGGACGACCTGAAGGCCAAGCTCAACGCGGGCATCAAGGCGATCCGCGAGGACGGCACCTACGAGGCGATCTCCAAGCCCTACTTCAACTTCGACATCTACGGCGGCTGATCCGGCCCCGCTCCGTCACCGGCCGGCGGATCCCCGCATCCGCCGGCCGCTCTCGTAAAGGCTCGCCCGAAGGAGACCCATGCCGAGCGGCCTCGACCTTCTCGCGCTGTCGCCCCCCGGCTGGGGCGGCGTGCTGCTCGCCGGCTTCTGGAACTCGATCCAGGTCGCGGTCGGCGGCTTCGGCTTCGGCCTCCTGATCGGCATGGCCGGCGCCTGCGGCAAGCTCTATGGCGGCCCGGTCACGAAGGACCTCTTGGCGGTCTACACGACGCTGGTGCGGGCCGTGCCCGAACTGGTGCTCATCGTGCTCCTCTACTTTGCCGGCGCGGACCTCCTGAACCTCGCCCTGTCGGTCGTCGGCCTGGGGCCGGTGAACGTCAGCGCGCTCGGCGCCGGCATCTTCGTCATCGCCGTGGTGCAGGGCGCCTATGCCACCGAGGTGCTGCGCGGCGCGATCCAGGCAATCCCGACCGGCCAGATCGAGGCGGCGCGCGCCTACGGCATGGAGCCGTTCCTGATGTTCCGGCGGATCATCCTGCCGGCGATGTTGCCGCACGCCCTGCCCGGGCTCAGCAATCTCTGGCTGATCACCACCAAGGACACCGCGCTCCTCGCCGTCGTTGGCTTTGCCGAGCTCACCCTCGTCACCCGCCAGGCGGCCGGCGCGACCAAGCACTACTTCATCTTCTTCTGCGCCGCGGGTGTCCTCTATCTGGCGCTGACGCTCACCTCCAACCTCTTGCTCCGCCGCTTCGAGCTCCGACTCCGGCGCGGCATGCCGGCCGGGTGACGCCGATGTCCGACGCTCTTCCCGAAGAGATCGCCGCGCCGCATCTGCCGAGCGCCTCGACGACGCGCAGCGAGTTCCTGAAACCGCACCGGATCGTGCTCGCGCTGATCGGTGTCGGCCTCATCGTCGCGGCGGCCATGACGCTGCGCTGGGACTGGCTGCCGAAGTATGGCGACCTGATCCTCGCCGGCCTCTGGATGACGGTGCTGCTGCTCGTCGTCACCAGCATCCTCGGCTTCCTCATTGCGGTGCCGGTCGGCCTCGCCCAGGTCACCGGGCCGCGCATCTTCGCCTGGCCGGCCGCCACCTTCTGCACCATCATCCGCGGCACGCCGCTGCTCCTGCAGATCTGGCTGCTCTACTACGGCCTCGGCTCGCTGTTCCCGTTCATCCCGGAGATCCGCCAGTCCTTTCTGTGGCCCTATCTGCGGCAGGCCTGGCCCTATGGCGTTCTGGCGCTGACCCTCTCCTATGCCGGCTACGAGGGCGAGGTGATGCGCGGTGCCTTCGCCGGCGTGCCGAAGGGCGAGATCGAGGCGGCGCGCGCCTTCGGCATGGGGCGTTTCACGCTCCTGCGCCGGATCTGGCTGCCGCGCGCCTTCCAGCGGGTGCTGCCGACCCTCGTCGGCGAGACGGTGCTGCAGCTGAAGTCGACGCCCCTCGTCGCCACCATCACGATCTCCGAGCTCTACGCCGTCTTCGCCCGCGTGCGGCAGGACACCTACATCGTCTACGAGCCGCTGCTCCTGCTGGCGCTGATGTATCTCGTGCTGACCGCGATCCTGGTCTACCTGTTCCGCCTTCTCGAAAACCGCCTGACGCCGAAGAGCCGCTGAGGCCTCGCCGCCACGCCAACCTTGCAAGCGATCCCTCTTGGACACCATCGACCTCGCCAACGACCTCCCCGACCTCACGGCCATGCGCCGCGAGTTGCACCGGCATCCCGAGCTCGGCCTGGAGGAGGTGTGGACCTCGGACTACGTCGCCCGGCATCTGGAGGCGATGGGCTATTCGGTCACCCGCGGTCTTGCGACGACCGGTCTCGTCGCGACGCTGACGAACGGGTCCTCCGGCAAGGCGGTCGGCATCCGCGCCGATTTCGACGCGCTGCCGATCGAGGAGGCGACCGGCCTGCCCTACGCCAGCGAGATCCCCGGCCGGATGCACGCCTGCGGCCATGACGGGCACACCACGATGCTGCTCGGTGCGGCGAAGCGGATCGCCGAGCGGCGCAACTTCGACGGCACCGTCCACCTGATCTTCCAGCCGGCCGAGGAGAATTTCGGCGGCGCCCGCATCATGGTCGAGGAAGGGCTGTTCGACCGCTTCCCCTGCGACGCCGTCTTCGCGCTCCACAACGATCCGGGCCTGCCCTTCGGCCGCTTCTTCCTGCGCGAGGGGCCGATCATGGCCGCCGTCGACGAGTGTCGGATCACCGTGCGCGGCTATGGCGGCCATGGCGCCGAGCCGCAGGCGGCCTGCGACCCGATCGTCGCCGGCGCCTCCATCGTCATGGCGCTGCAGACGATCGTCTCGCGCAACACCCACCCGATGGACCCGGCGGTGGTGACGATCGGCGCCTTCCATGGCGGCTCGGCGAGCAACGTCATCCCCGAGACGGCCGAGATCGTGGTCGGCATCCGCTCCTTCGACGCCCGGACGCGCGACCTCCTGGAGCGCCGCATCACCGAGGTCGCCCGCCACCAGGCCGAGAGCTTCGGCGCGACGGCCGAAGTTCGTTACGAGCGCTCCTACGACCCGACGATCAACGACGCCGAGCAGACGCGCTATCTGCGCACGATCGCCGAGCGCTACGCCGGGTCCGAGGCGGTCGCCGATCTCGAGCGCCCGTTCATGGGCAGCGAGGACTTCGCCTACATGCTGAAGGCGCGGCCGGGCAGCTACTTCTTCCTCGGCACCGCCCGCGGCGAGGGCGACAAGCCGCTGCACCACCCCGCCTACGACTTCAACGACGACATCCTGCCGGTCGGCGCCGGCTTCTGGGTCGAACTGGTCGAGGATTTCCTGGCGCCGACGGCCTGACCCTTCGGCGCGGCGGAGTCACGGTTTCGGCGAAGGTGCAGCGCTCAGGCGCTGCAGGTCGAAGGCGAGCACGTCCTGCAGGAAGGCGACGAAGCCGTCCGCCTGATGCGCCGCGATCGCCGCTCCGATCGCCGCCGTGGCGAGGCGGGCGTCGCCGACGACGCCGGCAGGATTGAGATCGTCCGCCATCCAGCCGAAGCCGAGTCGCCCATGGGCCCTCAGATGCGTGGCTTCGCGCGCGAGATCGCTCTGCAGCGAGGGACGATCGGCGATCGCCTCCCGCCGCACGAGGTCGGGGTGGAAGTGCAGCATCAGCGACGTCTCCACCGCTCCACCATGGATGCCGGTCGCGATCTCCGCCTCCGGCAGGAGCCCCTCGGGATAACCGAAGCGCAGCCACGAGCCGGTGGCGCAGAGGAAGCCGTGACGGGCGCGCAACTCCAGCGCCGCCGCGTCCATGGCCGGCGTGTTGCCGCCATGCGCGCTGACGATGACGACGCGTCGGAAGCCGGCGCGCCACAATCCTTCGCCGACACCGACGATGCTGTTCACCATCGCCGGCCAGTCCTGGCTCAGCGTGCCCGGAAAGTGCGTGTGCTCGAGCGACGCCCCGATCCGCAGCGTCGGCAGGAACAGGGCCGGCACCTCCTCCGCCAGGCGGGAGATCACCAGCTCCACCATTGCGTCGGCAAGCAGCGCGTCGGTGCCGAGCGGCAGATGCGCGCCATGCTGCTCGATCGCGGCGATGGGCAGCACCGCCACCGCCCCGCCCACCAGCGAGCCGGCGGCTGCGAGTTCCGCCGTGGTCCAGCGTTCGTAGCGATGCTCCATCCGCCCAACCTCCCCGCAACCACGTCGGCTAACCAATCCGCCGCTCGCGATGATGCCCCTCGCTCGTCTGGGTAGACATCAATCAGTCTCCCGTCCATCTTGTCGCGCGTGGCAGGTGGAGGTCCGATGGCGGACAAGCCGAAAAAGCGCTCGACCATGAACCAGCTGGTGCTCTCTGCCCGCGCCGGCCGCACCTCGTTGTCGGCCAAGCTGTCCGAGCTCGAGATCTATCCCGGCCAGGATGCGGTGCTGCTGGCGCTGGGTGACCACGACGGCATGTCCTTGCGCGACCTCGCCGCCAGGCTCGCCGTGCGGCCTCCGACGATCACCAAGACCGTCGCGCGGCTGATCGCCCAGGGCCTGATCGAGAAGCGGTCCTCCGAGACGGATGCGCGCCGGAGTCATGCCTTCCTCAGCGAGAAGGGGCGCGCCCTCGTCGACGAGGTCCGGGCGGCGCAGAAGGCGGTCGAGCGCAGCGCCTTGAAGGGGCTCAGCGACAAGGAGCGCAAGACGCTGCGCAAGCTCCTGCAGCGGGTGGAAAAGAACCTCGCCACTGCCGGGCGCGCCGCGGCGGAGGCCGCCGCAGCACCGGCCACCCCGAGCGAAGACGACGAATAGCGGCAGCCTCTCGTCGTCCGGGGCCGTGCGGCGGGGGAGGCCAGCAGGCGGGCCGACGGCCGCGGCCGGTCGGTTTTTCCGCGCTTCGGCATTTGCGCAGCACGCCGGCTCTGCCATAGATCGCATTCCTGATGGAACGAGGACGGGAGCAGGTCGGGTCCAGGTGGCGCAGCGGGTCAAACTGTCGACGATCGCCGAAGCGCTCGGATTGTCCACCGCCACCGTGTCCTTGGCGTTGCGAGACAGTCCGCTCGTCGCCGAGGTCACGCGCGAGCGCATCAAGGAGCAGGCCCGCGCCTCCGGCTACATCTACAATCGCCGCGCCGCCAGCCTGAGGACCTCGCGCTCGGGTATCGTCGGGGTCTGCGTCCACGACGTGATGAACCCGTTCTACGGCGAGATCCTCAAGGCCATCGAGGCCGAGCTCGACCGCCAGCGCCAGACCTTCATCCTCTGCAATCACTACGATCAGGTCGCCAAGCAGCGCTCCTTCGTCGAGACGATGCTGCAGCTCGGCGCCGACGGGCTGATCATGTCGCCGGCCATCGGCACGCCGATCGAGGACCTGAGTCTCGCGGAAGACAACGGCATGCCCCTGACGCTGGTGGCGCGCGAGATGGAGGGCGTCGAGGTGCCCGCCTTCCGCGGCGACGACCGGTTCGGCATGCGGCTGGCGGTGGAGCATCTCCTCAGCCGCGGGCACCGGCGCATCGCGATGGTCGGCGGCACCGATGCCACCTCGACCGGCCGGGACCGTGCGGAAGGCTGGCGGCGGGCACTCGAGGACGCCGGCATCGAGATTCACCCGCAATGGCGCATCAGCGGGCCGCGCGACAGGCATTCGGGCTTCGACGCGACCGAACGCTTCCTGGCGATCGCGGAGCGGCCGACGGCCATCGTCTGTTTTTCCGATCTCGTCGCCCTCGGCATGATGTACGGTCTGGCGCGTGCCGGCCTGCGGCCGGGCCGCGACGTCGCCATCGTCGGCTACGACGACATCGACGAGGCCGCGATCGCCACGCCGCCGCTGACCACCGTCAGCAACGGCCAGAGCGAGGTCGGACGGCGCGCGGCGCGGGCCCTGATGGCGCGTCTGCGCGGCGAGCCGGCGGGTGGGTCGGAACTGATCACGCCGGTCCTGAAGGTCCGACAGTCCAGCGATTTCAAATGCGAGGAATGAGAGAGATCCGATGGTCCAGCTGAAAGAGATTCCCGTCCTCGTCCACCGGCGCACCAACCCCGATACGCTCGCCCGGCTCGTCGAACTCTTCGACGCCCGACTCTTCGACGGTACGGTGGAGAGCATCCCGCAGGCCGATCGCGCCGCCGTGCGCGGCATGGCGATCATGGGCAAGGTCGATGCGGCGCTGATGGACGCGCTGCCGCAGCTCGAGATCATCAGCCATTTCGGCGTCGGCTACGACGGCGTCGACGTCGCCCATGCCGTCTCGCGCGGCCTGATGGTCACCAATACGCCGGACGTCCTCAACGACGAGGTCGCCGACACCGCCGTGGGGCTCCTGCTCAACACGGTCCGCGAATTCCCGACGGCCGAACGGCACCTGCGCGAGGGCCGCTGGACGAGCGGCGCCTACCCGCTGACGCCGATGACGCTGCGCGGGCGCAGCATCGGCATCATGGGGCTCGGTCGTATCGGGCTCGCGGTCGCCAAGCGGCTGGAGGCCTTCGGCCTGCCGATCGCCTACCACAACCGCAAGCCGCGCACGGACGTCGCCTACCGCTACCTGCCCACGCTCAAGGACCTTGCCGAGGCGGTGGACACGCTGGTCATCGTCGCGCCCGGCGGCGCGGAGACCGACAGGGCGGTGAACGCGGACATCCTGCAGGCGCTCGGGCCGAACGGCGTGCTGATCAATGTCGGGCGCGGCACCATCGTCGACGAGGAGGCGCTGGTCGAGGCCCTGGAGAGCGGCACCATCCGCGCCGCCGGCCTCGACGTCTTCGCCAGGGAGCCGCATGTGCCCGAGCGGCTGCTGGCGCTGCCGAACGCCGTGCTCCTGCCGCATGTCGCATCCGCTTCGCGCGCGACGCGCCAGGCCATGGGGCAGCTCGTCATCGACAATCTCGCCGAGTGGTTCGCGAAAGGCGAGGCCATCACGCCGGTGCCGGAGGTCTCGGCCGCCGGACACGTTGATCGTAAGCGCGACTAACGATCTGCGGCGGGTTGGAAAGCTTCGGTTAACCCTCTGTTCCTAAAGATTGGTGAACGAAACCCGCACGGAGCTGTAGGATGAAGTTCGCCGTGATCGCGCTGGCCGTCGGATGCGCCGGTACGGCTCTCGCCGCAAACATCCAGGGCGCCGCCATCACGCCCGGCGAGGGCCTTGCGACCGTCATCACCGACGACACCGCCACCGGCAGCGTGTCGGCCGCCCCGGCCCGTCCGGTGGCGTCCGAGGCGCTGCGCGTCATCGACATGCGCAGCGGCGCGAGCTGCAAGCTGGCGCAGGACCGCGCGCTCGGCCCGGAGCTGAAGCCGGTGCCGATGAACCCCGACTGCGCCGCGACGCCGGAGCTGAAGGCGGTCGTCTACTGGAAGAAGACCGAGGACGGCGTGCTGGTCATGGCCGACGCCGGCGGCCAGCCGGTCATCGAGTTCGTGCCCGGCGACGGGGTGCTCTACGAGTCGCAGTCACCGGCAAGCGCCCTCCTGACCATCGTGCCCGCCCGGAGCTGAACCCGCGGCGCGACCAGCGGCGGCCGTCAGCGCAGCTCCGCCAGCCGGCGGCGCTGCCGGCCCGCGGCATCGAAGTTGTCCGGCGCGAGCCAGGCCTCGAACGCCCGCTCCAGCGCCGGCCATTCCGTGTCGATGATTGAGAACCAGGCGGTGTCGCGGTTGCGGCCCTTCACCACCATGTGCTGGCGGAAGACGCCCTCGAAGCGGAAGCCGAGCCGGTCGGCGGCACGGCGCGACGGCTCGTTCTCGCTGTCGCACTTCCACTCGTAGCGCCGATAGCCGAGCTCGCCGAAGACCCGGCGCATCAGCAGGAAGAAGGCCTCCGTCGCGGCGCGACTCTTCGCGAGGCCCGGACCGAGGCAGATATGGCCGATCTCGGTGACGCCATTGGCGGCGTCGGTGCGCATCAGCGCGGCGACACCCTCGGCGCGTCCGCTCGCCTTCGGCACCACGACGTGGAAGCGGATGTCCGGGCCGAGATAGACCCGCCGCGCCATCGCCAGGAACGCCCCGCGGTCGGCGAAGGGGCCGTAGCCGAGATAGCGCCAGAGACCGTCCTCGGCCTGCGCAAACGACTCCCACAGCGCCTCGAAATGGCGTTCGTCGGTGACCGGCTCGACCCGTACGGTGTCGCCCTCGAGGGGGTCGAGGCCTGGCGAGGGCCGCGGCGTCCATGACCCGAGATCGGCGCTCATGCGTGCTCCTTCAGGAAGGCGAGGACACGATCGCGGATCGACCGCGCGCCAAGGGGAAGCGCCGTCGCGAGAGACGTGATCGCACCCACATGGTCGACGCCCGGCACGATCACCAGCTCCACGGAGCCGCCGGCCCGCGTCACCTTCTCGGCGAGCGAGCGGCTGTTGCGCGGGTCGACCGTCGTGTCCGCATCGCCCGCGATCAGCAGCATCGGCGGCTCGCCGCCGTCGACGAAGTTCACCGGCTGGCTCGCCGCGCGCGTCGCAGGCGGGAAGATCTTCTTGTAGCGCTCGTCGGTGAGCGGCAGGAAGTCGTAGGGGCCGGCGAGCCCGATGAAACCCGCAAGGGCGTGGGCGCGCAGGCCGGCGTCGCGCAGGTAGTGGTCGTCGGTCGCGAGCAGCCCGGCGATCTCGGCGCCCGCCGAGTGGCCCATCAGGAACAGCGGGTGACGGCCGGCGGCGAACCCTTCGCGGCCGGCTGCCGCGGCCTTCGCCACGGCCGCCGTCGCCCGTGCGGCGTCGTCGACGAACGCCGGAAAGGTGACATTCGGATAGAGCCGGTAGTTCGGGATGGCGACGGCGTAGCCGCGGCTCGCCAGCGACTGACCGACGAAGCGGTAGAGATCCTTCGACCCCGTGTCCCAGCTGCCGCCATGCACGAAGACGACGACGGACGTGGTCGGCCCGGCCTCATTCGGCAGATAGAGGTCGTAGCGGGCACGCTCGCCCTCGCCATAGGCGAGGTCGCGGGTGAGCGTGTAGCCGGCGCGGCTGGTGATGGCGTTGAGGAGCCCGGCACCCGAACAGGAGGCGAGCGCGGCGAGGGCCGCGAAAACACCAGCGAGCACCGCCCGTCGCCGCGTCGTCAATCCGTGGCGCCCCTGCGCCGCGCCATGCTTTGCCTATCGTTCAGGCTGGCGACCTGTCTCATGCGTGGATCTGCGCCCGCAGGGTGCTCGCCTCGCGCGCGAGCGCCGTGATCTCCTCGAAGCGGCCGGCCGCGACCATGTCCTTCGGCGCGACCCAGGAACCGCCGACGCAGACGACGTTCGGCAGCGTCAGATACTGCTGGACGTTCGCCGGCGAAACACCGCCGGTCGGGCAGAAGCGGATCGACTGGAACACCGGCGCCAGCGCCTTGAGATAGGCGACGCCGCCAAGTTGCTCGGCCGGAAAGAACTTCAGGACCTCGTAGCCCTCCTCCAGCATCGACATCAGCTCGCTCGGGGTCGCCGCGCCGGGCAGCAGCGGCACGACGCTGCCCGCCGCATGATCGAGGAGGTCAATGGTCGCGCCGGGAGAAACGATGAACTTCGCGCCCGCCTCCTCGGCGTCGTCGAACTGGTCGGTCGTGAGGATCGTGCCGGCGCCGCAGATCGCCTCCGGCACCTCCTGGCTGACCGCCTTGATGGCATCGATCGCGGCATCGGTGCGCAGCGTGATTTCGATGGCCGGCAGGCCGCCCGCGGCGAGCGCGCGCGCGAGCTTCACGGCGTCGGCGGCACTGTCGACGGCAACGACCGGAATGACCGGCTGGCCCGTCAGAATCTCGAGAAGGTCTTCGGCATTCTGGGTCATGGGAGGCTCCGGAAGAGTCGACGCGGGACCCGACTTAAAGCGTTTCGTCCCACGGCGGAAGCCGGTCAGATCCTGGCCGTGGCGAAGTCGGAGGCGCTGCCGGTGCCGCTCGCTTCCAGGAGCGCCAGGAAGCTGTCGCACCAGTGCTCGGCGGTGAGGCTGAACACCGTCCGGCGCATCGATTGCCAGCGCTGCACCCGCTCGGCCTGGGGCATGTTGAGCGCACGCTGCAGGGCACGTGCGACGTCGTCGGCCGAGTAGGGGTTGACGATCAGCGCGTCGCGCAGCTCGGCTGCCGCGCCCGCGAAGCGCGACAGGATCAGGACGCCGGGATCGGTCGGATCCTGCGCGGCGACATATTCCTTGGCGACGAGGTTCATGCCGTCGCGCAGCGGCGTCACCATGCACACCCGGGCGGCGCGGTAGATGCCGGCGAGTGCGCGGCGGGTGAAGCCGCGGGTCATGATCTGGATCGGCGTCCAGTCGAGCGTGGCAAAGCGGCCGTTGAGGTTGCCCGCGAGCTTCTCGAGGTCGGCCCGCAGGTCGACATAGGCCTCCAGCTCGGAGCGCGACAGCGGCGCAACCTGCAGAAACTGCACGTTGCCGCGATTTTCCGGATAGTCCTCGAGCAGCCGCTCGAAGCCGCGAAACCGCTCGAGGATGCCCTTGGAATAGTCGAGCCGGTCGACCCCGACGATCTGGTGGCGGCCATGCGAGATGTCGCGCACCATGTCCTCGTGCTCACCCGCCTCGGCCGACGCGGCGAACTCGGCGAAGCCGTCCGCATCGATGCCGATCGGGAAGGTGCCGACGCGCACCCGGCGATCGGACACCTGGACGAGGCCGCCGTCGATCTCCTCTCCCCCCAGTTCCTGAACGCAGAACGCGACGAAGTTGCGCCGGTCCGCTTCGGTCTGGAAGCCGACGACGTCGTAGGCGAGCATCGAACGGACCACGTCGTGGCTCGCCGGCAGCGCCGTGAACATCTCCGGCGGGCAGAAGGGGATGTGCAGGAAGAAGCCGATGCGGCCCTTGAAGCCGCACTGGCGCAGCTCCGAGCCGAGATAGAAGAAGTGGTAGTCGTGCACCCAGACGACGTCGTCCTCGCGCAGGAGCGGTGCGAGGCGGGCGGCGAAGCGCTGGTTGACCGAGCGATAGGCGCGGTCCGAGTCGCGGTCGAACTCGGCGATGTCGAGCCGGTAGTGCAGCAGCGGCCAGAGCGACCGGTTGGCATAGCCGAGATAGAAGCCGTTCACGTCCTCCTCGGTCAGGTCGATCGTCACCAGCGAGGTGTGGCCGTGCTCCTCGGTTCGCGCCTCGCGGAAGGTGCCCTGATCGGAGGTCTCGCCGCTCCAGCCGAACCAGACGCCGCCGCGCCGGCGCAGCGCATCCGCGAGCCCGACGGCGAGGCCGCCGGCCTTGCCCTCGTCGCTCAGCGGCCCGACGCGATTCGACACGACGACCAGTCGACCCTTCCCCTCAGCCATCAACCTGCTGCTCCTCCCTGCATTCTCATCTGTGTCCGGCAGACCTGCCGGCCCGTTCGTCGCCGCCTGCGGCTGCCGTCATGCCCCGGCCAGCCAGCGGTGGACGCCGGCGACGTCCGGCAACCGATACTCCGCGACGCTTTCGGCCCTGCCGACCTTGATCGACACGCCGCCCGCCTCCCGCACGTGGCGGAGCGCGAACTCGTCCGTGGTGTCGTCGCCGACATAGACCGGCACCCGGCCTTCGAACGGCGCATCCTGCATCAGCGCCGCGAGGGCCTTGCCCTTGTCCATCCCGGCCGGATGGACCTCGACGATATGATCGCCGTTCATGACGGACAGATCGTCGCGGCGCGCGATCGCCTCGGCCATGATGTCGCGGGCCTGCTCCTGGAGCTCCGGCGCGGTCCGGTAGTGCAGCACCAGTGCGGTGCCCTTGTCCTCGAGCTTGAGACGCGGTTCGGCCGCCAGCGGCGCGGCGAGCGCCCGCCGCACCGCGTCGAGCGTCTCGGGTCCGGCAAGGCGCTCTGTCTCGGCCCCCGGCGCCGGGCGCCGTTCGAGCCCGTGCACGCCGGCTGCCGCGAAGGCGAGCGGGCTGAGGAAGCCGTCGAGATCCTCGATGCGCCGGCCACTGACGATGGCGAGTGCGCCTCCCAGCGCCGGCTGAAGCTCGGTCAGTCGCGCGAGCGCTGCTGGCTCGATGCGAACGGCCTTCGGATCGTCGACGAGCGCGACGAGCGTGCCGTCGAAGTCCAGGAAGAGCGCGTGGCGGCTCGCATCGATGGGTGGCGGCGTCGGCATAACGGAACCCAAGATAGCGGCAGCGGCCGCCCTGCCAACCCTCGGCGGCCGTTCCGGGCCCCCGGCTTCGACAGCCGGCGGCCGATTGCTCAGGCCGTCTGCGCGGCGGCGCCGGCCGGCGCCTCCGCTGCCGACCCGGCGACGGGCCGCCGGATGCGGCCGGCGAACGCCTCGGCGACCTCGGCGGAAATCATCTCGGCGGTGATCGCCGACAGCGTCCAGCCGAGATGGCCGTGGCCGGTGTTGTAGAAGACGCCCGGTGCGCGACCGCGACCCACCCGCGGCAGCATGTCCGGCATCATCGGCCGCAGACCGGCCCATGGGACGATCGAGGCGGTCGACACGCCGGGGAAGCGCGTGCGGCACCAGGCCGTCAGCGGCTCGATGCGGGACTGGCGAATGTCGCGGTTCTCGCCGGCGAACTCCGCCGTGCCTGCGATGCGCAGGCGCCCGAGGCCGAGCCGGCTGGTGACGATCTTGGCCTTGTCGTCGAGGAGGCTGACCCAGGGCGCCGAGGCCTGGCTCTCCTCGTCCTGCAGGTTCACCGTCACCGAATAGCCCTTCACCGGGTAGACGTTGACGCGATCGCCGAGCTGGGCGGCGAGCTTGCGGCTGCCGACGCCGGCGCAGACGACGACCGAGTCGAACCGTCGGACGTCGGCGGCGGCGCTGTCGTCGGTGGCGTCGAGCCACTCGACCGACACGCCGTCCTCGCCATGCCGCACGCGCTCCACCCGGGCGTCATGAACGAACTGCACGCCGCGACGCTTCGCCGCCTCGGCGAGGCCGCGGGTGTATTTGTGGATGTCGCCCGTGAAGTCGGAGGGCGTGAAGAAGCCGCCGTGGAAGCGGCCGTGCACGTTCGGCTCGACCGCCGCGATCTCGTCCGCCGCCAGCTCGCGCCGCTCCAGCCCGGCCTCGGCGTAGAGGCGGCTCACCTCCTGCGCATGCTCGAACTCGCTCTTGGATTCGTAGACGTGGAGGATGCCGCGCTTCTCGCAGTCGAAGTCGAAGCCCTCGGCTTCGGCCATGCCGAGCAGGTGCTCGCGCGCCGCAATGGCGAGCTGCGCGGTGCGGATCGTGTTCTCGCGGTAGTGCCGGGCCGCCGCGACGAACTCCAGCATCCAGGACAGCTTGTGCCAGGTCGGGGTCGGGTGAACGAGAAGCGGCGCGTCCTTGCGCAGCATCCACTTCAGGCCCTTCAGGAACGTCGCAGGCGAGTTCCAGACCTCGGCATTGGAGGCCGACAGCTGGCCGCCGTTGGCGAAGGAGGTCTCCATTGCGGCGTAGGGCTGGCGGTCGAAGACCGTCACCTCGAAGCCGCGGAGGGCGAGCTTGTAAGCGGTGGTCACGCCGGTAATGCCGGCGCCGAGAACTGCAACAGAGGTCACAAGCGATCCTTCCGGCCCGCTTTCCACGGGCCTGTCCTTGTGCCCCCTCCGTCATGGGCCTGAGAGCTTCGCGGACCGGCGGTCACCGCCTGTCGCGCTTTCTCCTTCGGCGGACGGGCGAACCGTCACTCTTCGGAGTCCGACTGCGTCGCGCGGTCCTTTTGCCTGAGAGTTTCCGGGGCGGTTGCTCCTTCGGCGCCGGCGAACCGGTCTCTCCCGCATGCGACGCCCCTCCATACCGAATGACCGTTTTGGAGGCAAGGTCACCGGAGAGGCACACAAAGGAAAATGCGGCGACGGGGTAAAGGCTTGCCGAACAGGGAGGACCCCCCGCGCCGACGCTGCAGCATCGATCCGGAGCGCGGCCTCAGGCGGCCAGCGCGATCTCCGGCACGAAGTCGCGCACCCGCGCCATGTCCTCGTTGAACAGCGCCGTCTCGCGCTTCTGCGCCTCGGGATCGGGCAGGCGCAGGATGTAGGAGGGATGCACGGTGACGAGGAGCTTCGTGGTTTCCGTCAGGTCGATCAGCTTCGAGCGCGTCGCCTTGATCGTCACCGTCTTGCCGAGCACGGCCGCCGCCGCCGTCGCGCCGAGCGCCACCACGAGCTTCGGCCGCACGAACTCGCGCTCGAGGTCGAGCCACCAGCGGCAGGCCCGCACCTCGCCCATGTCCGGCTTCTGGTGGATGCGCCGCTTGCCGCGCGGCACGAACTTGAAGTGCTTCACCGCATTCGTCACGTAAGCCTGGGTGCGATCGACCCCGGCCACCGCCAGCGCCTGATCGAAGACCTTGCCGGCCGGACCAACGAAGGGCTCGCCGGCCAGGTCCTCCTGATCACCGGGCTGTTCGCCGACGAAGAACACCGGCGCGTTCCGCGGTCCCTTGCCGAACACGGTCTGCGTCGCCGGCTCCCACAAGTCGCAGGCCTTGCAGTGCAGCGCCTGGGCCCGCGCTTCGTCGAGGTCCTCGGGCCGCCGGTTCGCGCCATAGGCCGCATAGTCTGGGGCTCCACCTGTCACCATCGTGCGCTCCTGGGTTCGCTGATGCCGGATCGAGGGGAGCGTCGGCGCGTTCGCCAGCATCCGCGCCTCGGCCGCGCCAGCGCCGCGGATCAGCGGCTCGATCAGCTCGGCCTCCGGCAGGTTGCGCCAGTACTTCTTCGGCATCTCGGCCTGCATCGCCTTCGGCTTCAGGCGCGCCGGGTTGAAGATCGAGCCGTAATAGGTGAGCCAGAGCGCCTCCATGTCGTCGTCCCGCGGCCGGTCCTCGCGCCGGGCGCCGGGGCCGAAGGCGAGCTCGCCACCATCCCACGACACCGAGCGCTCCGGCGTCAGGATCGTCCAGCGCATGCCGGCGAAGCGGCGCATGAAGAAGGGCGCGGTGCGTTCGACGATATGGTGCTCGGGTTCGAACCAGGCGATGTAGTGCCGTTCGCCGTCCGGATCCTCCACCTCCCGGAAGCGGACGAAGGCGTGCATCTTGTGCTCGTCGCGTCGCACCGCCTTTTCCATCTCGCGGGCGCGCTGCACGTCCGGATCCGAAGCGACGTCCAGCAGGTGCTTGTCGGCCTGCAGGCGCCACAGCAGGCGATAGGCGAGGCCGAAGCGCTCGGGATCACTGTGGCAGAGGATCGTCTCGGCGAGGCTGGGGAAGGCGCGCGGCACCGTCGGTTGCCTCGCATCCGCCGGCGGCTCGGGCAACGGTTCGGCGAACAGCGGCGGGGTCTCGCCCTCCGGCACGAACACCATGTGTTCCGGCGCGACGCCGAGCGCCAGCGCCGTGCGGGCGGCCGCGCGCCAGCCGCCGAAGTCGGCGGGGGACGAGATCGTAGCGTGATAGGACTGGCGCATCATATGCGATGTTGGACTGACGGCTGTGGATCACAAACGATCAGTGGC
This sequence comes from Mangrovibrevibacter kandeliae, assembly GCF_024519155.1. Classification (GTDB taxonomy): domain Bacteria; phylum Pseudomonadota; class Alphaproteobacteria; order Rhizobiales; family Rhizobiaceae; genus Mangrovibrevibacter; species Mangrovibrevibacter kandeliae. The sequence continues at coordinate 237,096 of NZ_JANIFJ010000002.1, forward strand.
GCATCTGTTTCCGCTGCACCGGCGCCCAGGATGAGATTGCGCCAATCGAGAATGGCGGCGTCGAGCGTAGGGCGCGGATCGGCTTTCAAAACAGGCTCAGCTGCTCGGCCCGCGGCGCCACCACCGTCCGCAGACCCTCCCGGTCGGTGAGGCCGCCGGGAGACCAGTCCAGCGCGGTGATGAACGGGCGCACCTTCGACAGCGACTGGCAGAGCCGACCGACATCCTCGAGCCGCAGCGTGCGATGCCGCCGAGTGGAAAGCAGCCGGTCGACGACCTTGGCGCCGAGACCGGGCACGCGCAGCAGCATCTCACGTGGCGCGCGGTTGACGTCGACCGGGAAGCGGTCGCGGTGCTTCAGCGCCCAGGCAAGCTTCGGATCGATCGCAAGATCGAGCATCCCGTCGTCGCCGCCGGCGACGATTTCGCCGCGCTCGAAGCCGTAGAACCGCATCAGCCAGTCGGCCTGGTAGAGCCGATGCTCGCGCATCAAGGGCGGGCGCGTGAGCGGCAGGCGGTTCGACGCATCGGGAATCGGCGAGAAGGCGGAGTAGTAGACGCGCCGCAGGCCGTAGGAGCCGTAAAGGTTCTCCGAACGGGTGAGGATCGCCGCATCGTCGGCACCGTCCGCACCGATGATCATCTGCGTCGACTGTCCGCCGGGCGCAAACCGCTTCGGCTTTGCCCGGTCGCGCTTTTCGCCTTTGCCTTCCTCGATCTTCAGCCGCAGGTGCCCCATCGAGCGGCGGATGTCGCGCGGCTTCTTCTCGGGCGCCATCGCCTCCAGCGAAAGGTCGGTCGGCAGCTCGATGTTGATCGACAGGCGGTCGGCGAACAGACCCGCCTCCTCGAGCAGGAGCGGCGAGGCATCCGGGATCGTCTTCAGATGGATGTAGCCGGAGAAATTCTCCTCCAGCCGCAGCTTTCGGGCGATCGCGACCATCTGCTCCATCGTGTAGTCGGAGCTCTGGATGATCCCGGACGAGAGGAACAGGCCCTCGATGTAGTTGCGCCGGTAGAAGGCCATCGTGAGCCGGACGACCTCGTCCACCGAGAACCGGGCGCGCGCCACGTTCGACGAGGAGCGGTTCACGCAGTAGGCGCAGTCGTAGATGCAGAAGTTGGTCATCAGGATCTTCAGGAGCGAGATGCACCGCCCGTCCGGCGCATAGGCGTGGCAGATCCCCGAGCCTTCGGTCGAGCCGATGCCCTTCGACTTCAGCGAGTCCCGCTTCTGCGTCCCGCTCGAGGCACAGGAGGCGTCGTACTTGGCGGCGTCCGAGAGGATCGCCAGCTTGTCTTTTAGCGTGGTCTTGGCCATACGGACAGGCATAGCGTTCCTGCTCCGTTCCTTCCAGTGGCGGAGGCCGGCGCTCACGAAAGGTTCAGCGAGGAGGCGTCCACCTGCCGCCCCGCAGGAACGTTCTCGTCCGCCACCCGTTGTGATGGTGAGGGACACGCGACCGCCGCATCAGTCTGGCGCGCCGCGCGGCTTTGCTGTTTGCAGGGGCGTATCGGGCGATGTCGGTCGACAACGACAGGACTCCATCATGCGCTCCATCTTCACACATCTCACCGCCGGCACGCTGATCGCAGCCACCACACTGGCGAGCTTCGGCGTCGCGCCGGCCGCCGCGCGGGACCGTCACCACGGCCACCGTGATCGGGAGCGTGCCATCGAGCGCTACTGCGACCATCACCGCGGCAACCGCGACTGCCGTGACTTCCGCCGTGGCCATGGCCACTGGGACGACCGTCACTACCAGCGCTTCTACCGCACGCATCGCAGCGGCTTCGACAACGGGGCGGCGGTGCTGTTCGGTCTGGCGGCGGGCGCCATCGCCGGTGCGGCCGCGAACTCCGGTTCGTCGAACTCGCATGTCGCACGCTGCGAGGCGCGCTATCGCTCCTACAACCGCCGCACCGACAGCTATCTCGGCTATGACGGCCGCCACCATCGCTGCACGCTCTGACGCAGCCTGCGTCTGCCAACGAGAAAGCCGGCCTTCGCGCCGGCTTTTTTCATGTGCGCGCCCCGATCGGCCGCGCGCGCGTTCCCGTAGCGCCTGTCGCTTGGCCGGCGCGGCAACAAAACGCGGGTCGTCCGCGCAACCTGCCGCGTCGGCCCGGCGTTTTCAGCGGCGTAAGGGAGCTTCAAAGGGTCCGGGCCGCTGCGTCGCGGAAGGAAGCCGCGGGGGCCGGACGGTTTCGGGAGTGCATGACATGCGCAGATTGATCACCACGCTCGCCGCCGGCGCTCTGCTCGCCACCGGCAGCCTCGGGCTCGCCGCCGCGCCGGCCGCAGCCCAGGATTGGGACCACCACCATCGCTACTACGGCCACCACGACCACTGGCGCGGCCACCACAACGGCTGGAACGGCAACGGGGTCGGCATCGGAATCGCAGGCCTCGCGGCCGGCGCGCTCATCGGCGGCGCGATCGCCAACTCCTACGATCCCTATCCCCGATACTACGGCGGTCCGGTCTACTATGAACGTGGGCCGGTCTACTACGAGCGCGCCACGCCGCTCTATCGCGTCGGCGGTTCGCATGCGCGCGCCTGTGCCATCCGCTATCGCACCTACGACCCGGTGAGCGACACCTTCATCGGTCGCGGCGGCCGGCACTATATCTGCCGTCTCTGATCACCGGAATGGCCGGAGCGGTTGCCGCTCCGGCCTTTTTTGTCTGCCAGATGCCCGGCGGACCGAACAGCATGAGGGTTATGCGACCTTTGCGACGGCCCGTTTGGTGACGACGGTCACGAGATTGGCGCGGTAGATCGACGAGCCGTGAAGATCGGACAGCATCAGTCCGGCATCGACAGTGAGACGATCCAGGGCCGCCGGGTCGAACGTCTGTGTCAAAGCCTGTTCCGCCGCACTCCAGCGGAAGACGCCGTCCGCCCCCGCACCGGTCACCCCCACCCGCACGTCAGTGCCGCGGCGCGCGACATAGGCCCCGCACATCGCATACCGGGAGGCGGGATTGCGGAACTTCTCGTAGGCGCTGGCATCCGGCGCCTCGAAGGAGACGGCGGTGACGATCTCGCCCTCCTCCAACGCCGTCTCGAACAGTCCGCGGAAGAAGTCCGCCGCGGGGACTTCACGCCGATCCGTGTGAATCAGGCCGTCCAGCGCGAGCAACGCGGCAGGGTAGTCGGCTGCGGGGTCGTTGTTGGCGACCGAGCCGCCGATGGTGCCCATGTGGCGCACCGCGGGGTCACCGATCAGTCCGGCAAGCTCCGCGAAGCCCGGAGCGACCGCGCGGATGTCGGCGCTTTCGGCAATCTCTCCATGCGTCATTCCACCGCCGATGCAGACGCGCCGCGCATCGACTGCAATACCCTTCATCTCGGGGACGTGGCGCAGGTCGATCAGGTCCGACGGGGCGGCGAGCCGCTGCTTCATCGTCGGAAGCAGCGTCATGCCGCCGGAGAGGAACTTGCCCTCCCCGCCGCTTTCCCCTGCAATGCGCACGGCGTCGGCGACCGAACTCGCGCGGTGATAGGTGGTCTCGTACATCGTGTCCTCCCGCCCGCTCAGCCGACCGTCTTCAGCGCCGCCCAGACCTTCTGGGGCGTCGCCGGCATCGTCAGGTCGTTGGTTCCGATCGCATCGGTGATGGCGTTGATGACCGCCGGCGGAGAACCGATCGCCCCCGCCTCGCCACAGCCTTTCATCCCCAAGGGATTCGACGGCGTTCGCGTCTCGGTCGTCGAGACGACGAAGTTCGGCAGGTCGTAGGCGCGGGGCATGGTGTAGTCCATGAACGACGCGGTCACGAGCTGCCCGGCCTCGTCGTAGGAGACGCCCTCCAGGAGCGCCTGGCCGATGCCCTGCGCGATGCCGCCATGCACCTGCCCCTCGACGATCATCGGGTTGATCACCCGGCCGAAATCGTCGGCAGCAACGAACTGCAGCACCTCCGTCTTGCCGGTCTCGGGGTCGACTTCGACCTCGCAGATGTAGCAGCCGGCCGGGAAAGTGAAGTTCTGCGGGTCGTAGAACGCGCCTTCCTTCAGGCCGGGCTCCATGCCGTCCGGCAGGTTGTGGCCGGTGTAGGCGGCAAGGCACACTTCATGCCAGCCGAGCTTGCGGTCGGTGCCGGCGATCCGCACCTCGCCGCCGGAGATCTCGATGTCGCCCTCGTCCGCCTCGAGGAGATGCGCGGCGATCTTCTTCGCCTTCGCCTCCACCTTGTCGAGCGCCTTGACGATCGCCGACATGCCGACCGCACCGGAGCGCGAACCGTAGGTGCCCATGCCGAACTGCACCTTGTCGGTGTCGCCGTGGATCACCTGGACATTGTCGACCGGCAGGCCAAAGCGCTCGGCGATCAGCTGGGCGAAGGTGGTCTCGTGCCCCTGGCCGTGACTGTGCGAGCCGGTTAGGATCTCGACCGTGCCGACCGGGTTGACCCGCACCTCGGCCGATTCCCAGAGCCCGACGCCGGCGCCGAGCGAGCCCACCGCCTTCGACGGCGCGATGCCGCAGGCCTCGATGTAGCAGCTCATGCCGAGCCCGCGCAGCTTGCCCTTGGCGGCGGCCTCGGTCCGCCGCGCCTCGAAGCCTGCAACGTCCGCAGCCGCCATCGCCGCGTTCAGGGAGGCGTCGAAGTCGCCGGCGTCATAGGTCATGATCACCTGCGTCTGGTACGGGAAGGATCGGATGAAGTTCTTGCGGCGCAGCTCCGCCGGCGAGACGCCGAGCTCACGCGCCGCCGTCTCCATCGTCCGCTCCAGGACGTAGGTCGCCTCCGGCCGCCCGGCGCCGCGATAGGCGTCCACCGGCACGGTGTTGGTGTAGACCGTGCGCACGTTGGCGTGGATCGCAGGGATGTCGTACTGGCCCGACAGGAGCGTCGCGTAGAGATAGGTCGGCACCGAGGACGAGAAGAGCGACATGTAGGCGCCGAGATTGGCGATGGTGTCGACCTTGAGGCCGAGGATCTTGTGCTCGGCGTCAAGCGCCAGCTCCACCTCGGTGACGTGGTCGCGCCCGTGCGCGTCGGTGAGGAACGCCTCGGTCCGGTCGCTCGTCCACTTCACCGGCACGCCGGTGCGCCTGGACGCCCAGAGGCAGACGATCTCCTCCGGATAGATGTAGATCTTCGAGCCGAAACCGCCGCCGACGTCCGGCGCGATCACCCGCAGCTTGTGCTCCGGCGCAACGTTGTAGAAGGCGCTCATCACCAGTCGGGCGACGTGCGGGTTCTGCGAGGTCGTCCAGAGCGTGTAATGGTCGTCGGCGGCGTCGTACTGGCCGAGCGCCGCGCGCGGCTCCAGCGGGTTCGGCACCAGGCGGTTGTTGACGATGTGCAGCTTCGTCACGTGCGCCGCGCCCGCAAAGGCGGCGTCCGTCTTCGCCTTGTCGCCGAGTTCCCAGTCGAAGATCAGGTTGCCCGGCGCCTCCGGATGCAGCTGCGGCGCGCCCGGCTCCAGCGCCTTGGCCGCCTCGATCACCGCCGGCAGTTCCTCGTAGGTCACCGCGACCGCCTCCGCAGCATCGCGCGCCTCGTCGCGGCTGCGCGCCACGACGACGGCGACGGCCTGCCCGACATGGCGCACCACGTCCGCCGCGAGCGCCGGCCAGGCGCCCATCTTCATCGGCGAGCCGTCCTTGGAGTGGACCATCCACCCGCAGATGAGGTTGCCGATGCCGTCGCCCCGCAGGTCCTCGCCGGTCAGCACGCCGACGACGCCGGGCATCGACTTCGCCGCACCCGTGTCGACACCGCCGATCTTCGCGTGGGCATGCGGCGAACGGACGAACACGGCATAGGCCATGCCAGGCACGCTCATGTCGTCGACGTAGCGGCCGCGTCCGGTGATGAAGCGTCGATCCTCCTTGCGCAGGACCTTCGCGCCGATGCCTTCGACACCCATGCCCGTTCCTCCCGATGCTGTCGACGGACGCGCCCGGGTCATCTCGGCGCGGCCGGCAGAAAAGCCGTGCCGGCTACTCCGCGGCGAGCGGTGTCCCCGCGCTGCGCGTGCTCTCGGCCGCCGCGAGGATCGCCTTGACGATGTTGTGATAGCCGGTGCAGCGGCAGAGATTGCCCTCGAGCTCGTCGCGAACCGTCTTCTCGTCGAGCGCGCCGTCGTGCCGGGCGATCATGTCGACCGCGGTCATGATCATGCCCGGCGTGCAGAAGCCGCACTGCAGCCCGTGATGCTCGCGGAAGGCGGCCTGCACCGGATGCAGGTCGCCGGCCGGCGCGAGGCCCTCGATGGTGGTCACGTGCGCGCCGGAGGCCTGCACGGCGAGAAGCGTGCAGGACTTCACCGCCTTGCCGTCGAGATGCACGACGCAGGCGCCGCATTGCGAGGTGTCGCAGCCGACATGCGTGCCCGTCAGGTGCAACGTGTCGCGCAGGAACTGGACGAGCAGCGTCCGGTCGGCGACCTCGGCGGTCGCCTCGCGTCCGTTCACGACCATGGCGATTGCGGTCATGCGGATCCTCCCGTGTCGGCCGCCGGCGACTTCTGCCGCTCTGATGGCCGTATCGCCGCCGTCTCCCAACGGCGGACGTTGCGAGATTGCCCGCTGCCGTGCCGCCCGGCAAGGGGAAATCTGGAAGCGTTCCAGATCGTGACGGGCGGGACGCGAGGCGCCGCAGTCCTCAGAAGGCGCCGCAACCGACCCACTCGAACTCCCGGCCCCATGCAAGCTATGGTAAACAAAGTCTTATCGGGGTGTGGCGCAATCGGCACATGCTGGCGACAAGCCGCATCCCTGCGATTGTGTCTCCCGCAAATCTCCGCATTTTTGGTGTCGTTCACTGAAAGCTTGTGAGCAGATGCCGCGGTATCACCGGGTCCGCGGCGCAGATGCGCGGCATGACGAACGAGTTCGAGGGTACGCCTTGGTCCCGATGCGGAAATACAAGATGCGGCGGCAGGCCGAACGCCCGCGGCAGCGGCGCGGCACCGTGTTCGGCACCGCCTGCCTCGGCGCGGCACTCACCTTCGGGAGCATCTCTCCGGCACTCAGCTTCGAGTTCCTCGGCTTCAAGTTCTTCGAGAAGGAGGACGCCAACGCGCTGGTGCTCGACCCGGTCAACTACACGGTCACGCTGACGGTCGAGCCGGCCGACAAGGATCTCCAGGACATACTCGAAAAGGCCTCTACGCTGGTTGCCCAGGAGGACGAGCCGGTGTCCGGCTCCCTCGGCCTCTTGTCGCGCGCCAACAACGACCGCAAGCGGATCGTAGCCGCGCTCTACGAGAACGCGCGCTACGACGGCGTCGTGAAGATCTTCATCGAAGGGCAGGACGTCGACACCCTGCCGCCGGATACGAAGTTCGACACCGCGCAGCCGGTGCCGGTGCTGATCACCGTCGACCCCGGCCAGAGCTTCACGATGGGCCGGGTGGACATCCAGGTGAACGGCGTGCCGATCGATCCGGCGCCCTACGAGCTGGAGCCCGGCTCCGGCGCCCAGTCGGTGCGGCTCCTGCAGCAGGAGGGCAAGCTCCTGCAGGACCTCAGGAACGAGGGCCGCCCCTTCGTCGCCGTGACGCATCGCGACATCGTCGCCGATTCGGCCACCGGCCGGCTCGACTACGACATCGACATCTCGCCCGGCGAGCCGGTGCCGTTCGGCGAGACGTCCGTGAGCGGCGCCAAGGACGTCGATCCGGGCTTCATCGCCTACATGGCCGGCATCGAACCCGGCACGATCTTCGCCCCGAAGGACCTGGAAAAGGCGCGCGATCGCCTCGTCAAGCTCGGCGTCTTCTCCTCCGTCACCGTGAAGGAAGCCAAGGCTCAGGCCGCGGACGGCACGATCCCGGTCGCGGTGGAGGTCGGCGAGCGGAAGTTCCGTTATTTCGGCTTCGGCGCCACCTATTCCAACACCGAAGGCGGCGGCGTCTCCGGCTATTGGGGCCACCGCAACCTGTTCGGCCACGCCGAAAGCATCCGCCTCGACGCCTCGGTGTCGCGGATCGGGGCAAACCTTGTCGAGAGCGACACCCAGCGCGCGACCGACGAGCTCGACTACAGCGCCGGCGTCGAGTTCCGCAAACCCGGCGTGCTCGGGCCGGATTCGGTCTATGTCGGCTCGCTGAAGGCGCTGACCGAGCACCCGCTCGCCTACGACCGCAAGGCGGTGATCGGCTCGTCGGGGGTCGAGTACAACCTCACCGACACGCAGACGCTCGCCGTCGCGCTGCAGGGCGAGTATGCCGAGATCACCGACTATCTCGGCACGCGCGACTACATCACGGCCTCGGTGCCGATCACCTACACCTACGACGGGCGGGACGACAAACTGAACCCGACCGAAGGGTTCTACGCCAAGCTCTTCGCCGAGCCGACCTACGAGATCGAGGGGGCGACGCCCTTCCTCAAGACGCGCGCCGACCTGTCGAGCTACCTCTCGCTCACCGAGAGCGACCGCCTCATCCTCGCCGGTCGCGTCGCCTACGGCGCGATCTTCGGTGCCGACGAGCCAGAGGACGTGCCGAACAACCGCCGCTTCTACGCCGGCGGCGGCGGTTCGGTGCGCGGCTACAGCTTCCAGTCGATCGGCCCCTACTTCCCCGACTTCACCCTGCCGGGCGCGAACGAAGACTTCGAGGACACGCCGCGTGGCGGCCTGTCGCTGTTCGAGGCCTCGGGCGAGGTGCGCATCGGCATCACCGAAAACATCCAGATCGTGCCCTTCGTCGACGTCGGGGCGGTCGGCACCGAGCTGACGCCCGACTTCTCCAACCTCAAGATCGGCGTCGGCGTCGGAGCGCGCTACCTGACGAGCTTCGGCCCGATCCGCATCGATGTCGGCCTGCCGCTGGACAAGGGTCCGCGCGACGCCGACTTTGAGATCTATGCCGGCATCGGACAGTCCTTCTGATGAACGCCCTCCGCACCCTCGCCCGCCTGCTGGCCGTCCTCGTCGCCGTCCTCGCCGGCACGGCGCTCGCCCCGCGCGCTGCCTCGGCGCAGAGCTTCCTTGCCGGGCAGATCGAAAACCTTCTCTCGACCGACACGATGCAGGTGAAGATCGACGGCCTGTCCGGCGCCTTCTCCGGCAACATTAGGATCGAGAAGGTGACGGTGTCGGACCCGCAGGGCGTCTTCCTGACGGCCGAGAACCTCGCGCTCGACTGGTCGCCGCTGGCGCTGGTGCGCGCTTCGGTCAACGTCCAGAACCTCTCGGCCGGCAAGATCACGCTTCTGCGCCTGCCGCAGTTTCCGACCGCTGCGCCCGGCAGCGACAGCGGCGGCGGCGGCTTCTCGCTGCCCTCGATCACCGCCGACATCCAGCGCATCGCGATCGACGAGTTCGACCTCGGCGAGCCGGTGCTCGGCCAGGCCGCGCGGATCAAGGCGGGGGCGAAGCTCGTCCTCGACAACGACCCGACCAAGCTCGAGCTGAACGCCGACATCACCCGCCTCGACCAGCCGGGCCAGATCGCGCTCAACCTCGCCTTCGCGCCGGCCGACAACAGGATCGGCGTCGACATCAAGGCGAGCGAGCCAGCGGGCGGCCTCGTCGCGCGCCTCCTCGAAATTCCGGGCCTGCCGCCGGTGGAGCTCACCGTCTCCGGCACCGGCCCCCTGAGCGATTTCATGGCGAACGGAGCACTGACCGTCGGCGGCGAGCAGGCGGCGATGCTGACGGCGCGCGTCCAGGACGGGGGCGACGGCCGACGCGTCACCGGCACGCTCGACGTCACCGCGCAGCGCTTCATCCCGGAGCGCTACGCCACCTATGTCGGCGGGCGCACCAGCCTCGACGTCGATCTGCTCCTGCGCGCCGACGGCGGCTATGTGGTCGACCGCGGCAACCTGACCTCGGACCAGCTGAACCTCACGGCCTCCGGGACGATCGCGCCGTCCGGCAGCGACAACGACTTCCGCTTCCTCGCCGAGGTGAAGGGCGTCGACGCGCTGTCGCTGTCCTTCGGGGCCGCGCCGAACACCACCAGTCTTGGCATCCGCCGGGTCGAGGGCACGCTCGCCGGCGCCTTCACCGACGCCGCGCTGAAAGCCCATGCCGAGCTGACGCAAGCCGGCTTCGGAGACTATCAGGCGCGCGACCTCGTCGCCGACGTGTCGAGCCCGGGCTTCAACATCAACGCGGTCACCGGCCCGGTCGCGGTCTCGGCGACCGCCGGCTCGGTCGCCGCGCCCGACGGCCTGCCCGAGCGCTTCCTCTCCGGCCCGGTGAAGATCGAGGCGACCGGTGCACTCGCGCCGGGCAGCCTGACGCTCGACAAGGCCTCCGCCAGCACGGGCGTCGCCAGTGCCGACGTCTCCGGCAGCGCGGCCTTCGACTTCTCGACCTTCGACCTCACCCTGTCGTCGTCCTTCGACACCGTCGCACTCTCCGCCGCCGCCGTGCCGCTCGCCGGCGACCGCCTCTCCGTGTCCGGCCATGCGACCCGCGCGGCCGACGGCGCGCTCAAGGCCGAGAACCTGTCGGTGCGCGGCGAAGGGCTGACCATCACGGGCAATGCGGGCCTCGCCAACGGCACGGTCGACGCCGACATCTCGGGCGCCCTCGACAACGCCGCCACCGCCGAACAGGGGCTGGTCGGGACGGCGAAGTTCCAGCTGACCGCCAAGGGCCCGGTCGAGAAGCCCGACCTCGACCTCGCGCTCACCAGCGACGGACTGACCATCGGCGGGCGCAAGCTCGCCAACCTCAAGGTCGAGGCGCGCGGCGCCTTCGACCCGACCTCGCCGTCGGGCAGCGTGCGCGTCTCCGGTACGCTCGACGGCGCTCCGCTCAGCGGCACCGCCGACATCGCGACACTGCCGAACGGCGAGCGGCAGGTGTCGAACCTCGTCATCAGCCAGGGCCCGAACCGCATCTCCGGTGCGTTGAAGCTGACCGAGGCCTTTGCGCCCGTCGGCACGCTCGACGTCGCGATCACCGATCTTGGTCCGCTCGCCGCGCTCGCCGTCCAGGAGGCGTCGGGCGACGTCGCCGGGCGCATCGATCTCAGCGTCAACACCGACCAGCTGCCGGTGGCGATGGCCAACCTCACCTCGAACACCCTGACCGTCGCCGGCACCACGCTGACCGGGGCCGACATCAAGCTGCAGGCGGTCGATTATCTCGGCAAGCCGCTTCCGTCCGGCACCATCACCGCGCGCGGTATCGACGGCGGCGGTGCGGCCATCCGCGACCTGACGCTGAACCTGTCCTCGGAGGGCGACACGACCTCGATCGACGCCAAGGCTACGGCCAACGGCGTGCCGGTGGATCTTGCCGGCCGCGTCCGCTTCACGCCCGAGGCGACCACCATCAATCTCGACCGGCTGAACGCCAACGCGCCGGACGCCCGGGTGAGCCTGGCCAAGCCCGCGACGATCTCGATCGCCGACGGGGTGACGCGGGTCGACCAGCTGCGTCTGACTGTCGGCGATGGCTCGGTGCTCGTCGACGGCACCGCTGGCCAGCGCTTCGACCTCACGGCCGTCCTCGACAAGGTGCCCGCCGCGCTCGGCAATCCGGCGGTGCAGGACCTCGACGCCTCCGGCACCGTTTCCGGCAGGGCCAGCGTCAGCGGCACCGGCGTCGACCCGACCGCCGAAGTCACGCTGACCGTGCGCGACGTTTCGACCAGGCCGATGCGCGACGCCAAGCTGCCGCCGCTCAACGCCGACTTCGCCGGCACCTATGCCGACCAGGTCCTGACCATCCGGCAGGCGATGATCGATCTCGGCACCGGCTCGGTGCAGGCGACGGGCACCGTCGGCGACCAGCTGAACCTGCAGCTGGCGCTGCGCACCGTGCCGGTCGCGCTCGCCAACAACTTCGTCGCCAACCTCGACGCCTCCGGCAGCCTCTCCGGAACGGCAACCGCCACCGGCGCACTCGCCAACCCGTCCGCCACGTTCGACGTCTCCGGCGAGGGCATCACCGCCAAGCCCGTCGCGGACGCCGGCATCGCGCCGCTGTCGCTGCGCCTCGCCGGCAGCTACGCCGAGCGGACCGCCACGCTGCAGACCGCCGTCGTCAATGTCGGCGACGGCTCGCTGACGGCGACCGGAACGGTGGGCGATCAGCTCGACCTCCAGCTGCGCATGAGCCGCATCCCGGTCGGGCTGGTGAACGCCTACCTGCCCGACCTGCAGGCGACGGGCACGCTCTCCGGCACGGCCAATGCGACCGGCTCGCTCGCACAGCCGAACGCCACGTTCAACCTCCAGGGCTCCGCGATCACAGCGCGCGCCGTCGCCCAGTCCGGCGTCGCGCCGCTCGACCTCACCGCCGCCGGGCGCTTTGCCGACGATACGCTGTCACTCGACCGCGCCCATGTCGCCGTCGGCCCCGGTTCGGTGGACGCCTCCGGCACCGTCGGCCGGACGCTCGACGTCAAGCTCACGATGACCCAGCTGCCGGTCGGCCTGGTGAACGGCTACCTGCCGGATCTCGGCGCCTCCGGCACGCTCTCCGGCAGCGCCTCCGCCACCGGCACGCTGTCGCAGCCGAACGCCGTCTTCGATCTCCAGGGGCGCGGCATCACCACCCGTCCGATCGCCTCCTCCGGCATCGCCCCGCTCAGCCTCGACGCCGCGGGCCGCTATGCCGAAAGCACCGCCACGATCGAGCGAGCGCATCTGACCGTCGGCGACGGCTCGCTCGACGCGTCCGGCACCGTCGGTCAGCAACTCAACGTCAAGGTCGCGATGGAGCGGCTGCCCGTCGGCCTCGTCAACGGCTACCTGCCGGACCTCGGCGCCCGAGGCACCCTGTCCGGGAGCGCCTCTGCGAGCGGCACGCTGTCCCAGCCGAACGCCGTCTTCGACCTCAAGGGCGCCGGCATCACCACGCGCCAGGTCGCCGCCTCCGGCATCCAGCCCCTGACCCTCGACGCCGCCGGGCGCTACCAAGACGGCACGGGCACCATCGACCGCGCCCATGTCACCGTCGGCGCCGGCTCGCTCGATGCCTCCGGCACCGTCGGCCAGACGCTGAACGTCAAGCTCGCGCTGCGGCAGATCCCGGTCGGCCTCGCCAACGGCTTCGTGCCCAGCCTCAACGCCTCCGGCACCCTGTCCGGAGACGCCACCGCGGCGGGCGCCCTGTCCAACCCGACCGCCGCGTTCGACATTTCGGGCAGCGGCATCCAGACGGCACAGACTCGCGCTGCCGGTGCGCCCGCGATCAACCTCTCGGCCAGTGGCCGCTACGCCAACCAGACGGTGACGCTGCAGACCGCCCGCGCCGATATCGGCGGCGGCTCGATCACCGCGCGCGGCACGGCGGGGCAACAGCTCGACCTCACGGTGGACATCGCCAATGTCTCGGCGTCGCTCGCCGCGGCCGTCGCGCCGGACCTTGCGCCGACCGGCTCGATCAACGGCTCGGTGCGCGCGACCGGCTCGGCCTCGGCCCCCAGCGTCGCCTACGACCTGCGCGTCAACGGCCTGACGCTGGCCCCCACCCGCGACGCCGGCGTCGGCGCGCTCGACATTACCGCTAGCGGCGACTACGGCAACGACCGCGTCACGCTCGACGCCAACCTCTCCGGCGGCGGCGGCATCGCGCTGACCGCCAGCGGATCGGTCGGCCTTGCCGGCACGCCGCAGCTCGACATCGCCGTGAACGGCACCGCGCCGCTCGCGCTCGCCAACCGCACGCTCGCCGCCGGCGGCCGCTCCATCCAGGGCACCGTCGCGGTGAACGTGCGCGTCACCGGCACCACCGCCGCGCCGAACGCGGTCGGCAGCGTCACCGTCTCCGGCGGACGCTTCGTCGACACCGGCACCAACGTCGCGGTCAACAATATCGCCGCGACCATCGCGCTCAACGGCCGCTCGGCCACGATCCAGGGCTTCAGCGCCCAGCTCGCCGCCGGCGGCACGATCACGGTCTCCGGCACCGTCGGGCTCGACGACGGCTTTCCGGCGGACATCCGGGTGCAGGTGGCAAACGGGCGCTACAACGACGGCGAGCTGATCGCCGCGCAGCTGAACGCCGACATCCGCTTCGCCGGACCGCTCACCGGCACGCCCACCCTCGGCGGCACGGTCGATTTCAACGAGATCAACGTCCTCGTGCCGGAACGGCTTCCGACCTCGCTCGCCCGCATCGACGTGAAGCATCGCAACGCGCCGCGCGCGGTGATCGAGCAGGATCGCAAGATCCGGCCGAAGAGTTCCGGAGGCGGTGCCGGCGGCGGCATCGATCTCGACCTGACGCTGAACGCGCCCAACCGCGTCTTCGTGCGCGGCCGCGGCCTCGACATCGAGCTCGGCGGCTCGATCCATGTCGGCGGCAGCGCGTCCTCGCCGTCCATCACCGGCGGCTTCGAGCTGCAGCGCGGCCGCTTCCGCATCCTGGCGCGGCGGCTCGACTTCCAGCGCGGCACGCTCAGCTTCACCGGCGGCCTCGTGCCGACGCTCGATCTTCTGGCGACCGCGGACGCCGAGGACGTGACGGTGAACATCGCCGTCACAGGGCCGGCCACCGACCCGGCCTTCAACTTCTCCTCGACCCCTGCCCTGCCGCAGGACGAGGTGCTGGCGCGGCTGATCTTCGGCCAGGGCACGGCCGACCTGTCGCCGCTGCAGATCGCCCAGCTCGCCGAGGCAGCGGCGACGCTCGCGGGTGTCGGCGGTGGCAGCGGGCTCCTCGACAACCTGCGGGCCCAGCTCGGCGTCGATGACCTCGACATCAAGACGACGCAGGACGGCCAGGCCTCGGTCGGCGTCGGCAAGTACCTCAACGACAACACCTATCTCGGCGTCGATTCGACCGGACGGGTGTCGCTCGACCTGAAGCTCGGCGGCGGGGTGAAGGCGCGGGCGGCGGTGAGCGCCACGGGCGGCGGCGAGGTCGGCGTGTTCTACGAGCACGAATACTGAGCCGGCTTTCACGGATGGCGCTCCGTCGCGGGGAAACCCGGCTTCACCGCCAGCGTTTTCCTCGACGAGAGATCGCGGCCGCATGCGATCGCAAAAACGCCCGAGGAGAAACGCCATGAGCACCGAACCGCTCGTCCATGCGAAATTCGACCACCCCAAGCACGGCGAGTTCGAGCGCCCGGACGCGGTGCTCGACGACCCCGGCCTCAGCGAGGCGGAAAAGCAGGAGGTGCTGGAGGCCTGGATCGAGCGGGTGCGGCACGAGGCGCGTCCCGACGCGCCGGAGCCGCACCCTCTGCGATCCTCGCTCGACGCCGCCATCGAACGGCTGGCCAGCGCCCGCACCTGAGGCGGCGACAAGGGCGGCATAAGGTCAGGCGAGAGGGCTCGACCGCAGGCATGGGGCTCTATATGCGCCCGCAGTGACCTATGCTGGTCTCCGAGCCGCGCATCGCAAGCGATTCGCGCGGCGCAACCCAAGCTGCGGACGACGCCCCGTGCCCGACCAGACCCACACCGGCCTTTCTTCCCAGATCCAGGCGATTGGCGAACGCGCCAAGGCGAGCGCCGCAAAGGGTGTGCGCGCCCTGTTCCAAGAGGACCCGGGGCGCTTCGGGCGCTTCTCCTTCCGCCTCGACGACCTCCTCCTCGACATCTCCAAATGCGCGATGGCACCTGACGACCTCGACGCGCTCCTCGAGCTCGCCCATGCGGCCGAGCTCGAGCAGAAGCGGGATGCGATGTTCGCCGGCGCCAAGATCAACGAGACGGAGGGCCGCAGCGTCCTGCACGTGGCGCTCCGGGCGACGGCCGAAGACGGCTTCACCGTCGACGGCGAGCCGACGGCGCCGATGGTTGAGGGCGTCCTCGCCGCGATGGCCACGTTCTCCGACGGCATCCGCTCCGGCGCGATCGCCGGCTCGTCGGGCAAGACGATCACCGACATCGTCAATATCGGCATCGGCGGCTCCGATCTCGGGCCGGTGATGGCGACGCTGGCGCTGGCGCCCTATCACGACGGGCCGCGCGCCCACTACGTGTCGAACATCGACGGCGCCCACATGGCCGACACGCTGAAGCTGCTCGATCCCGAGACGACGCTGTTCATCGTGGCGTCGAAGACCTTCACCACCATCGAGACCATGACCAATGCCGAGACGGCGCGCCGCTTCGTCGCCGACGCGCTCGGCGAGGCAGCCGTCGGCGCGCATTTCGCGGCCGTCTCGACGGCACTCGACAAGGTCGCCGCCTTCGGCATCGGCGAAGAGCGCGTCTTCGGCTTCTGGGACTGGGTCGGCGGCCGCTACTCGATCTGGTCCGCGATCGGCCTGCCGCTGATGATCGCCATCGGCCCGGAGAACTTCCGTAAGTTCCTCGCCGGCGCCCGCGCGCTCGACCGGCACTTCAAGACCGCGCCGCTGGCCGAGAACCTCCCCGTGCTGCTCGGTCTCGCCGGCTGGTGGCACCGCGTCGCGCAGGGCTATCCTGCGCGCGCGGTCATCCCCTACGACCAGCGCCTCGCCCGGTTGCCCGCCTACCTCCAGCAGCTCGACATGGAGTCGAACGGCAAGCATGTCGGCCTCGACGGGCGTCGCACGCCGACGGTCACCGGTCCGCTGGTCTGGGGCGAGCCCGGCACCAACGGCCAGCACGCCTTTTTCCAGCTTCTGCACCAGGGCACCGACATCATCCCGATCGAGTTCATCGTGGCTGCGAACGGCCACGAGCCGGAGCTGAAGCACCACCACGACCTGCTGCTCGCCAACTGCTTGGCGCAGAGCGAGGCGCTGATGCGCGGCCGCACCATCGAGGAGGCGCGCCAGCAGCTCCTCGACAAGGGCCTGTCGCAGGCCGAGGCCGAGCGGATTGCTCCCCATCGCGAGTTCTCCGGCGACCGCCCGTCGATCACCATCCTCTACGACAGGCTCGATCCCTTCGCCTTCGGCCGGCTGGTCGCGCTTTACGAGCACCGCGTCTTCGTCGAGGCGCAGCTCTTCGGCATCAACGCCTTCGATCAGTGGGGCGTCGAGCTTGGCAAGGAGCTTGCAACGCAGCTCCTGCCGGTCGTCACCGGCCAGACACCGTCCGACGGCAGGGACGGGTCCACCCGCGGACTCGTCGCGGCCATCCAGGAGATGAGAGCATGACTTCAGCTTTGGTCGAACCGACCACACCCGACGCCGAAGACGCCGCCGATCCGCTCACCGGCAACGGCACCGCGCCTCCCGCGCCGCGCGGCAACGACGCCGACACGCTGGCCCGCGAGATCGTCGAGAAGCTGACCTACTCGGTGGGCAAGAACCCTTCGGCCGCGCGCCGCCACGACTGGCTGACGGCGACGACGCTGGCCGTGCGCGATCGCATCATCGATCACTGGTTCGCGACCACGCAGGAGAGCTACGACCGCGAAGCCAAGCGCGTCTGTTACCTGTCGCTGGAGTTCCTCATCGGCCGTCTGCTGCGGGACGCGATCAGCAACCTGCAGCTCACCGATGCCGTGACCGAGGCGCTGGAGCGTTACGGCGTCGAGCTCGACATGATCGAGCTGCTCGAGCCGGACGCCGCGCTCGGCAATGGAGGCCTCGGCCGCCTGGCCGCCTGCTTCATGGAGTCGATGGCCTCGACGGGCGTGCCGGGCATCGGCTACGGCATCCGCTACGTGCACGGCCTGTTCCGTCAGGAGATCGCCGACGGGGCGCAGGTCGAGGTTCCCGAAACCTGGCTCGCCCACGGCAATCCCTGGGAGTTCGAGCGGCGCGAGAACGCCTACGAGATCAACTTCGGCGGCAAGATCGTCGCGGTCGACGAGCCCGGCCGGCCGCCGCGCCAGGTCTGGCGCCCGGGCGAGCGGATGCTCGCCGTCGCCTACGACACGCCGATCGTCGGCTGGCGCGGCACGCACGTGAACACGCTGCGGCTGTGGAGCGCCCAGGCGCTCGATCCGATCCTGCTCGACGCCTTCAATTCCGGTGATCACATCGGAGCGCTGCGCGAGGCCAACCAGGCCGAGGCGATCACCCGCGTGCTCTATCCGGCGGACTCGCATCAGGCGGGACAGGAGCTGCGGCTGCGCCAGGAGTTCTTCTTCTCCTCCGCCTCGCTGCAGGACATCCTGCGTCGCCACAAGCAGCAGTACGACACCTTCGACAATCTGGCCGACAAGGTGTCGGTGCAGCTCAACGACACCCATCCGGCGGTCTCGGTCGCCGAGCTGATGCGGCTGCTCGTCGACATCGAGGGGATGGAGTGGGGCAAGGCCTGGGAGACCACTCGCGCCGTCTTCTCCTACACCAACCACACGCTGCTGCCCGAGGCGCTCGAGACCTGGCCCGTGCATCTGTTCGAGCGGCTGCTGCCGCGGCAGATGCAGATCATCTACACGATCAACGCACAGGTGATCGGCGAGGCGCAGGCCGCCGGCATGGACGGCGGCAAGGTCTCCGCCGTGTCGCTGATCGACGAAGGCAACGGGCGGCGCGTACGCATGGGCCAGCTGGCCTTCGCCGGCTCGCACACCGTCAACGGCGTCTCGGCGCTGCACACCGAGCTGATGAAGCGGACCGTGTTCCGCAACCTTCACGAGCTCTACCCGGACCGGATCCAGAACAAGACCAACGGCGTGACGCCGCGCCGCTGGCTGCTGCAGTGCAACCCCGATCTCAAGTCGCTGATCGAGGCCACGATCGGCCCGGCCTTCGAGGACGACATCGAGAAGCTGCGCGATCTCGATGCCCGCGCGGACGACGCGGCCTTCCGCGACAAGTTCGCCGCCGCCAAGCGAGCCAACAAGGCGCGGCTTGCCCGCACGATTAAGGAGCGGCTCGCGATCAGCCTCGACACCGAGGCGATCTTCGACATCCAGGTGAAGCGCATCCACGAGTACAAGCGCCAGTTCCTGAACATCATCGAGGCGGTGGCGCTCTACGAGCAGATCCGATCGCATCCCGAACTGAGCTGGACGCCGCGCGTCAAGATCTTCGCCGGCAAGGCCGCGCCGAGCTACGTCCAGGCCAAGCAGATCATCCGGCTGATCAACGACGTCGCGCGGGTCGTCAACAACGACCCGGCGGTGCGCAACCTCCTGAAGATCGTGTTCATCCCGAACTACAACGTGAGCCTCGCCGAGATCATCATGCCGGCGGCCGACGTGTCGGAGCAGATCTCGACCGCGGGGCTGGAGGCCTCCGGCACCGGCAACATGAAGTTCGCCCTCAATGGCGCGCTGACCATCGGCACGCTCGACGGCGCCAACGTCGAGATGCTGGAGCATGTCGGCGAGGACAACATCTTCATCTTCGGCCTGACCGCGGACGAGGTGCGCCAGCGCCGCAACGAAGGCCACAACGGGCGCGCGATCATCGAAGGCCTGCCGATCCTGCGCGAGGCGCTCGACGCCATCGCGACGGGAGTCTTTTCGCCGGACGAGCCTGGCCGCTACGCCGGCCTCGTCGGCAACCTCTACGACAACGACTGGTGGATGATCGCCGCCGACTTCGAAGCCTACTGGGAAAAGCAGCGTGAGCTCGACCTTCTGTGGGACGACAAGGCGTCCTGGAACCGGAAGGCGGTCCTCAACACTGCCCGGATGGGCTGGTTCTCCTCGGACCGTTCGATCCGGGAGTACGCGAAGGACATCTGGCACGCCGGCCCCGGCGCCTGACCGCGACACGAACGCCTTGATGCCCCGGGCCGGCAAAAAAATGCCGGCCCGGCCGGGCCTCACCCTTGTGGAAGCTTTCCGGCTCAGCACTATGTGATCCGCCGGTCCGGGCTGGAGTTGCGCAGGGGCGCGGCGACCGGTTCGGCAACGGCAGAACCAACTGCCGGCAGCGGGAGGATCCGGGATGGCTGATCGTGGGCGAGTGGCGCCGATAGCGCGCGACACAATGGCTTACGTGCTCGCCGGCGGTCGCGGCAGCCGCCTGATGGAGCTGACCGACAACCGCGCCAAGCCGGCCGTCTATTTCGGCGGCAAGACGCGCATCATCGACTTCGCGCTCTCCAACGCGCTGAATTCGGGCATCCGGCGCATCGGCGTCGCGACGCAGTACAAGGCGCACAGCCTGATCCGCCACCTGCAGCGCGGCTGGAACTTCCTGCGGCCGGAGCGCAACGAGAGCTTCGACGTCCTGCCGGCGAGCCAGCGCGTCTCCGAAGACCAATGGTATTCCGGCACGGCCGACGCAGTCTACCAGAACATCGACATCATCGAGGACTACGCACCCCGCTACATCGTCATCCTGGCCGGTGATCACATCTACAAGATGGATTACGAGATCATGCTCCAGCAGCATGTCGACACCGGCGCGGACGTCACCGTGGGCTGCCTCGAAGTCCCGCGCATGGAGGCGGTCGGCTTTGGCGTGATGCACGTCGACACCGCCGGGCGCATCACCGACTTCGTCGAGAAGCCCGCCGACCCGCCGTCGATCCCGGGCCGCCCGGACACGGCTCTCGCCTCGATGGGCATCTACGTCTTCGACACCAACTTCCTGATGGACCAGCTGCGACGGGACGCGGCGGATCCCACGTCGCAGCGCGACTTCGGCAAGGACATCATCCCGCATATCGTCAAGCACGGCACGGCCTACGCGCACTCATTCAACCGCTCGGTGGTGCGTTCGGCCAACGAGGCGGAGGCCTACTGGCGCGACGTCGGCACGGTGGAAGCCTACTGGCAGGCCAACATCGACCTGACCGACGTCGTCCCGCCGCTCGACATCTACGACCGCGACTGGCCGATCTGGACGTATGCGGAAATCACCCCGCCGGCGAAGTTCGTGCACGACGAGGAGGGCCGACGCGGGACCGCCGTTTCGTCCCTGATCGCCGGCGACTGCATCGTCTCCGGTGGCACGCTCAAGCGCTCGCTGGTGTGCACGGGCGTGCGGGTGCGCTCCTACTCCTCGCTCGACCACGCCGTGGTGCTGCCTTACTCCAACATCGGCCGGCACGCGCGCGTCACCCGCGCGATCATCGACCGCGGCGTGCAGATCCCCGACGGGCTCGTCATCGGCGAGGATCCGGAGCTCGACGCCAAGCGCTTCCGGCGCACCTCGAACGGCATCTGCCTCGTCACCAAGTCGATGATCGACAGGCTCAACTACCGATGAACCTGACCGTCCTGGCGGTCGCGTCCGAGGTCTATCCCCTGGTGAAGACCGGGGGCCTCGCCGACGTGGCGGGGGCCCTGCCGCTGGCGCTCGCCCCGCTCGGCATCCGAACCGTCACGCTGCTGCCCGGTTATCCGAAGGTGATGGAGCTCGTCGGCGAGGGCGAGGCGGTCGCCGATCTCGACGACCTGTTCGGCGGGGCTGCACGCATTCTGGCGGCCGCCGTGCACGGACTCGAACTTTTCGTCCTCGACGCGCCGCATCTCTACAACCGTCAGGGCGGTCCCTACAGCGCCGGCGGTTTCGACCATGCCGACAACTGGGCGCGCTTTGCGGCGCTGTCGCGCGCCGGCGCGCTGATCGGCACGGGCCTCGTGCCGGGTTTCCGACCGGACATCGTCCACGCCCACGACTGGCAGGCGGCGCTGGCACCGGTCTATCTCGCCTTCGAACCCGCCCGGCCCCGCACCGTCCTGACGATCCACAACCTCGCCTTCCAGGGCAACTTTCCGCGGGCGATCTTCGGGGCGCTCGGCTTGCCGGACGGCGCCTGGTCGATCGGCGGTGTCGAGTATTACGGCAGCGTCGGCTACCTCAAGGGCGGCATCCATGCCGCCGACCGCGTCACCACGGTGAGCCCCAGCTATGCCGAGGAGATCCTGACCGAGGCCGGCGGCATGGGCCTGCAGGGCCTCCTGCGCGGACGCGGGCGCAATCTCGTCGGCATCGTCAACGGCATCGACACGGAGGTCTGGGACCCGGCGCGCGACCGGCTGGTCGCCCAACCCTATGCGGCGGACACGCTGGAGGCGCGCGCCCAGAACAAGCGGGCGCTCGAGGCCGAGTTCGGCCTGCGGCGCGGCGACGGCCCGATCATGGCGGTGGTCAGCCGGCTGACCTGGCAGAAGGGGCTCGACATCCTCGCCCGCATCCTCGACGACGTCGTCGCCCGCGGCATCCGGCTGGTCGTCGTCGGCTCGGGCGATCCCGACATCGAGCGCGCCTTCCTGGCGGCGCAGCCGCGCTACCCGGACCGCGTGGGCGTCAAGATCGGCTATGACGAGGCGGCCTCGCACCGGGTGCAGGCGGGCGCCGATGCGGTGATCATTCCGTCGCGCTTCGAGCCCTGCGGGCTGACCCAGCTCTACGGCCTGCGCTACGGCTGCATTCCGATCGTTTCGAAGGTCGGAGGTCTGGCCGACACCATCATCGATGCCAATTTCGCCGCCATGAGCACCGGCGCGGCGACCGGCTTCATCTTCTCGCCGGTCGAGGAAGGTGCGATGCTGGACGCGATCGAGCGCGCCCGCAGGGCGCACGAGGACGCAGAAGGCTGGCAGGCCCTGCAGCGGCAGGCGATGCGGGCCAAGGTCGACTGGCGCGAGAGCGCGCGGCGCTATGCCGAGCTGTATCAGGCTGTGACGAGAGAGCAGTAGAACCCATGATCGAGACCGTCGCGACCACGCCGTTCGACGACCAGAAGCCGGGCACCTCCGGCCTGCGCAAGAAGGTGCCGCATTTCCAGCAACCGAACTACGCCCAGAACTTCATCCAGTCGATCTTCGACGCGGTGGAGCGGCCGGAGGAGGCCGTGCTGGTCATCGGCGGCGACGGCCGCTTCTTCAACCGCGAGGTGATCCAGCTGGCGATCCGGATGGCCGCCGCCAACGGCTACGGACGGGTGGTCGTCGGCCAGAACGGCATCCTCTCGACGCCGGCCGCCTCCAACCTCATCCGTACGCGCAAGGCATCGGGCGGCATCGTCCTGTCGGCGAGCCACAACCCCGGCGGACCGAAAGGCGACTTCGGCATCAAGTACAACATCGCCAATGGCGGCCCGGCGCCGGAAGGTGTCACCGAGGCGATCTACCGCCGCTCGAAGGAGCTGAGCGCCTACAGGATCAGCCAGGCCGCCGCGCCCGACCTGTCGGTGCTGGGCGAGAGCCGGATCGAAGGCATGGTCGTGGAGGTGATCGACCCGGTCGCCGACTACCTCGCGCTGATGGAGACGCTGTTCGACCTCGACAGGATCAAGGCGCATCTCGCGGCCGGCTTCACCATGCGCTTCGACGCCATGCACGCCGTCACCGGCCCCTATGCGAAGGCGATCTTCGAAGGGCGGCTCGGCGCGCCGGCCGGCACCGTGATCAACGGCACGCCGCTCGAGGACTTCGGCGGTGGCCATCCCGATCCGAACGCCGTCTACGCCGCCGAACTCATTTCCGAGTTGATGCAGGCGGACGGTCCCGACTTCGGTGCCGCCTCGGACGGCGACGGCGACCGCAACCTCATCGTCGGGCGCGGCGTCGTCGTGTCCCCCTCCGATTCGCTCGCGATCATCGCGGCGAACGCGCACCTGGCGCCCGGCTATGCGGGCGGCATCGCCGGCATCGCCCGCTCGATGCCGACCAGCCAGGCGGCCGACCGGGTGGCCGCCAAGCGCGGCCTCGCGATGTTCGAGACGCCGACCGGCTGGAAGTTCTTCGGCAACCTCCTCGACGCCGGCAAGGTGACGATCTGCGGCGAGGAGAGCTCGGGCACCGGCTCCGACCACGTGCGCGAGAAGGACGGCGTGTGGGCCGTCCTGATGTGGCTCAACATCCTGGCGGTGCGCGGCGAGAGCGTCCGAGAGATCGTCGAGAGCCACTGGCGCGAGTTCGGGCGCACCTACTATCAGCGACACGACTACGAGGAGATCGACAAGCGCGCCGCCGACGGCCTGATGGCCTCGCTGCGCGACCGCCTCGCCTCGATGGCCGGCCAGCGCTTCGGCACCCTCGTCGTCTCCGAGGCGGACGATTTCTCCTACAAGGACCCCGTCGACGGATCGATCTCGACATCGCAGGGCGTGCGGATCGTCTTCTCCGGCGGCTCGCGCGTGGTCTTCCGCCTGTCCGGCACCGGCACCAAGGGCGCGACGCTGCGCGTCTATCTGGAGGTCTTCGAGAGCAATCCGGAGCGGCACGCCCGGGCGCCGGAAGAGGCGCTGGCGGAGCTCATCGCCACCGCGGACGTGATCGGCGAGATCTCCAGGCGCACCGGCCGCGCGGCGCCGGACGTCATCACCTGAAGGAGCGAGTCGCGTTCCTCATGCGGCGTTCCTTGCCGCGACGAGGCTCATCGACGTCGTCCCTGCCATCGGCACCCGAGTCCCCGCTCCTCGCCGACCCGTCCTCTCGCGCGCCTGCTGGGCGGGACGGGGGTGCATCACCGCCTGCCTGTCTCCGGCGAGCGGGCGCCCGGCGCCGGCGCCGGCGGCGGATGGCGCCGCTCAATGTCCGAGCTGGAGCGGCTCCGGCGAACGCTGGATCGTGTGCAAGTTGGCCGACCGGGCACGAGGCGGTAGATAGGCGGCCATGAGCCATCGCATCACCGCCGAACGGGGCGCACCGTCCACGCTCGGAGCCTCCCTCGCCGACGGCGGCGTCCACGTCGCCGTCCACTCCGACAATGCCGACAGCATCGAGCTCTGCCTTTTCGACGACGCCGGCACGCGCGAGATCGAGCGGCTGGCGCTGCCCGGCCGCGACGGCGGCCTGCGCTTCGGCTTCGTGCCGGGGCTCGCGGCGGGCGCCCGCTACGGATTGCGCGCCTCCGGCCCGTGGGACCCGGCCAACGGCCACCGATTCGACCCGTCGAAGCTTCTCGTCGACCCCTATGCCGTCGCGCTCGACCGGCCCTTCACCTACCACCCCGACCTGTCGGCCCCGCCCGAGCAGATGCTCGACAGCGCGCCCTTCGTGCCGCGGGCGATCGTGTCGGCGACCGGCCGGGATGCCGAGCCGCTGCCCTTCCGCGCCCCCGGCCTCGTCTACGAGCTCCTGGTGCGCGCCTTCAGCCAGCGCCATCCCGCCGTGCCTGTGGAGCTGCGCGGCACCGTCGCGGCGCTCGCCGAGCCGACACTGCTCGACCATCTGGAGAACATCGGGGTCGAGACCGTCGAACTGATGCCGATCGCCGCCTGGATCGACGAGCGGCACCTCACCGCGCTGAACCTCACCAATGCCTGGGGCTACAATCCGATCACCCACATGGCGCCCGATCCGCGCCTTGCGCCGGGCGGCCTCGCCGAAATCCGCCGCACCGTCGAGGCGCTGCACCGGCGCGGCATCCGCGTCCTCCTCGACGTCGTCTTCAACCATTCGGGCGAAGGCGACGCGGAGGGCCCGACGCTGTGCTATCGCGGCCTCGACAACGCCCTGTACTACCGCCACGCCGCCGAGGATCCCGGCCTTCTCGTCAACGACACCGGCTGCGGCAACACCTTCGCGCTCGACCGCGCGCCGGTGGCACGGCTGGTCCTCGACACCCTCCGCCACTGGGTCGAGACGACGGGCGTCGACGGCTTCCGCTACGATCTGGCGACGGTGCTCGGCCGCACGCCGGACGGCTTCAGCCTCGAGGCGCCGGTGATGCAGGAGCTGCCGGCCGACCCGGTGCTCAAGGATCGCATCCATGTCGCCGAGCCCTGGGACATCGGTCCCGGCGGCTATCAGGTCGGCAGCTTCCCGCCGCCCTGGCTCGAATGGCACGACCGCTTCCGCGACGACGTGCGGCGCTTCTGGCGCGGCGACGCCGGCATGATCGGCACGCTCGCCACGCGCCTCGCCGGCTCGGCCGATCTTTACGGGCGCGACGGCAAGCGGCCATCGGCAGGCTTCAACATCCTCGCCGCCCATGACGGCTTCACCCTCGCGGACCTCACGATGTACGCCGACAAGCACAACGAGGCGAACGGCGAGGACAATCGCGACGGCCACAACGACAATCACTCCTGGAACAACGGCGTCGAGGGCGCGACGGACGACCCGGGCGTGATCGAGGCGCGCGGGCGTGACATCCGGGCGCTCCTCGCCACGCTGTTCGTCGCGCGCGGCACGCCGATGCTCCTCAACGGCGACGAGTTCGGGCGCAGCCAGGGCGGCAACAACAACGCCTATGCGCAGGACAACGAGATCATCTGGCTCGACTGGGAGCAGGCCGACGACGCGCTCGCCGCCTATGTCGCTCGGCTGGCGCGCCTGCGCCGCGAGCATCCGGCGCTCGCGGCGGACGCCTTCCTCACCGGGACGCCGCTGAACGGCGGCGAGCCGGACGTCGTCTGGCTGCGCGAGGACGGTGCGGCACTCGAGGAGGCCGACTGGCACGACGGCGAGCGCCGCCTGCTCGGCATGGCGCTGACCGCGCCCGCCCCCAGCGACGGCGCGCAGCCGCATGTCGAGGAGCGCGTGCTGGTCTATCTCAATGCGGGGCGCGAGGACGCGGCGGTGACGCTTCCTGCCGCGCGGGCCGGCAGGAGCTACGTCCTGACGCTGCAATCGGACGCGCCGCAGCTGCCGCCGCGCCGGCTGGACGGGAGAATGGTGCTGAAGGCCCGCTCGGTCTTCATCCTGACCGAGGACCCCGTCAGTCGCTTTTCTTGATCGCGGCGGTGAAGCGCGGGCGATTGGCTGCCAGGTAGCTGTATCTGCCGGAGGCAAAGCCCAGCATGTCCGTCGCCGGCTGATAGCCGACGCTCGTCTCGACGACGACGATCGAGTCGCCGTCGGCCACGAGGGGCAGCCCGCTCGCCGGGATGGTGGCGTCGGTCAGCGCCGTCATCGGCGCGATCGGATAGGACCAGTCGACGTGCAGTGCCTTGCCCGTCATCTTCAGCGACGACACGCGGAACGACACCCCCTTCTGCGTGTCCGGCAGCATCCGCAGGAACATCGCGTAGGTGGTGTTCAGGAAGTCGCTCGACACCGTGCTCTGGCGCGAAACGACGTCGGCCACCGTGAACGTCGCGGTCTCGGCGCGGTAGCCGTCGCGAAACAGCAGGAACAACGTGAAGCAGCCGAAGAGAAGCAAGACGAGGAGCGGCGCCAGGAGCGCGAACTCGACCGCCGAGACGCCCTCCCGGCTGCGCCGGAACGCCGGCGACAGGGGGCCGGTCACGAGCTCGGCTCGTTCATGAAGGCCGCCGCCGCCCGCAGGCCGTAGCCGCCAAGCGAATCCTTCGGCAGCGCCAGCGCGAAGCCGAGGCCGGGGGTCAGCGGGTCGGACACCACGCAGGCCCGGATGAACATGATCGACGACCGGCTCCCCGGCGTGAACGCGATCGTCGGCTGGATGGTCGCGCCGCGGTCGATGCAGGGCATCTGCGTCGTCGGAAAGTCCGAGGCCGACGTGATCTTCGTCATCTCGACGGTCAGGACGTTCAGGCAGTTG
The DNA here is from genome assembly GCF_024519155.1 of Mangrovibrevibacter kandeliae. Taxonomy (GTDB): domain Bacteria; phylum Pseudomonadota; class Alphaproteobacteria; order Rhizobiales; family Rhizobiaceae; genus Mangrovibrevibacter; species Mangrovibrevibacter kandeliae. The sequence goes on from NZ_JANIFJ010000002.1 coordinate 264,251, forward strand.
GAGATGATCATCATCTCGTCGCAGACCGCCTGCTTGACCGCCTGCTGCGTCGTCGGCGCCCCGGCCGCGCCGATCCGCATCAGCCGGACCGTCTTGTTCAGCGCCCGGTCGAGCAGCATCGACTTCGTCATGTACCAGCCGCCCTCGAAGCACGAGAAGATCAGCGACAGGAACACCGGCGCCACGATGGCGAACTCGAGCGCCGCGGTGCCGCGCCTGGACCGGGCGAAGGAAAGGGGGCGCGGCGTCATCTGCTATTGCACCAGCCGGATCTTCTGCATGCTGGTCGCGATCGACTGAAAGGCGGACGCCATGTCGAGACCGTCCACCTTGTAGGCATAGGAGGGGTCGCTGGCGCACTCGGCGATGGTCTTGGCGGTCGCCGCATCGACCTTGAAGGCGATGGTGAAGATCGTGATGCCTTCAGTCTTGGCGTAGTCGCAGACGGTCTTGTAGAAGCCTGCGGCCTGCGTTTCGGTGTAGACGGTGCGCGACGCCGATCCGGTGACGTTCTTGTCGGTGACGGCGTTGGTCGCCGGATCGACCGGCCGCGGCTGCAGGCCGATCTTGCCGTCGGTCATCAGCACGAGGATCTTCATCGTGTTCTTGTCGGAGAAGTCCGCCGGCCGGTTGCGGAACTGGCTGGGGATCGCGGCGATGGACTTGTTGCCGAGCCCCGCGATGGTCGAGCGCATCGCGGGATTGAGCAGCAGCTCGCCCCATTTCATGCCGTAGGCCGTGCCGGTGCCGTCATACGGGTCGAGCGCATCGATGCGACTCTTCAGGTAGGTCAGGTCGTTGCTGACATAGGTGACCGCCGCCGCGTCCACCGGGCACCACCAGGGCTTCTTGCCGGTCGCGGTCATGTTGTAGACGGAGAAATGCGGGACCTGGTCGCGCAGCGCGAAGTTCGGCATCCCCGCCGCGAAATCGGTCGCCTGCATTTCGAAGCAGGACGAGTAGCAGTGGCGGCGCTTGTAGGTGGAAGCTGCCGAGGGTGCGCAGGTGCCGCTCGACGCAGCCGCGGCCTGGGCGGCGGCCGACGGATCGGCGGGCAGGTAGCCGGAGATGTAGTTGAAGGCGCCGTAGCCGAGATTGACCTCGCCGGCGAAGGGCACCAGGCTCACCGAGGTGACGTCGCGCAGGTCGTCCTTCAGGACGACGTCGAGGAAGTCCTTGGCAGCCGGCTTCAGCTGGTTCATCCCGCCGTTGTCGTACATCGAGCCGGAGATATCGAGCACCATCGACAGCTCGATGTTGGTGCGCGCCTGCTGCGCCGCCGAGGTCGCGGCGATGGTCATCGCGCGGATGCCGGCGAGCCGCAGGAAGGCCGGCTGGTACTGGATCACCGCCGTCGCATTCACCGCCCGGGTGTTGAGCGTCTTCTGGTCTGAGACCGTCAGCTGCGCGCCCGCTCCACCCGGCACGATGGACAGGTAGCTGCGCACCAGCGTCTCGGCGTTCTCGGTCTGGTTCAGCGAGGCGGCGGCCAGGACGCCGCGATCAAGGGCGTCCTGCAACTCCACGCGGGTCGACTCGTGCCGCACGAGGTCGATCGCGCCGCCCGCCATCAGCGTCATCGGCACGAGCAGCACGGCCAGCATCACCGGCAGGCTGCCGCGACTGTCCCGGCAGAAAATCCTATGCGTCCAACCCGACCACGACATGAGCGCTGTCCCAGCATCAGCCGACAAGGTAAGGTCACTGGATTTAAGGAAGTGTGCCCGTCACGCCGCCAGCGCGACGTCGCAGAGCCGCCGGTCGCTTCGAGGCGGGCTGGTCGGCAAGGGCCGACCAGCGGAAGACGCTCGCCGAAGGCGGCAGCCTCTGAACCCGGCGGGTGGAACGCGGCACGCGCCGGAGGGTCCGCAGCCGAAGAAGCTGCGCGGGGAGGTGCTACTTCGTCTCGTAGGTGAACAGCGTCGAGTGGTCGTCGTCGGGCATGAAATAGGCCCGCAGGCCGTTGGCGGTCGGTTCGACGAAGGAGGGGTTCTGGGTCATCGGCAAGCCCGAAGGGGCCCAGAGCGACAGGGGCACCTGCCACATCGGCGTGCCGGTCTTCAGGTCGACCAGCTCGATTCCACCGAGGCGGAAGGGCTGGGCATCGGGCGAGGTCTTGTAGACGTTGAGCCCCGAGCAGAGCATCCGGCTGGCCCCGGCATAGTGGCAGTCCTGATAGTCGATGTACTGCGCCGGGTTCATCACCCGCAACGTCGCCGGATCGGCCCCGGCATTCGTCGGGCGGCCGTCGGCGCCGAGCGGCCAGGCATAGAAGCGCCGCGAGCCCCAGCTGACGCCGTGCAGCGTGTCGGTGTCGGTGTCGTGCACCAGACCGCCGATATGATCGTCGAACCGGAACATCTCTTCCGCCGTCAGGGTCTCAGGATCCACGCGGTAGATGATCGAATGGCTGTCCGGGCGGTATTCGGCCGCCGGAACCCAGATGAAGCGGCCATCATAGTCGATGCCACCCGGATGGTAGATCGGACCGTCGCCGAGCGTGACTTCGCCGCGCAGCCTGCCGTCCGGCCCGAACTTGAAGAGGTGGCCGATGCCGGCGCCGGTGTCGCGGTCATGACCGTCGCGGGGGGCGTCGAAGCGCTTCGGCTGCGTCGTCACCTCGACGGCCGAGACGAAGAAGTCGTTGCCGACCTTCACCATGCCCTGGGGGTGGAACGTCGCGAATGCCACGGGCGTCTCGCCCGTCTTCTCCCAGGTGCTGGAGCGGGTCAGCGTCATGAAGCGCTCGGCGAGCTGCGGCTCGGCGGCGACGGCAGCGGCCGGCCAGGCGGCGGCGGCGGCAAGGATGAAAGCCGTGACGTGGGACATCGAGCGCATGAGCGGCCTCCGCATGGGCCGACGGATCGCCGGCACCGGAGGCTCATTCGTGCCGCAGGATTGTATCGGCGGGATTACGGTTCGACTGCCGTACGATGACGGTGCGCCCTTGAGCGACCCGAACCCCGCGGCCTACGCGACCCGCACCCGGTTGCGCCCTTCCGTCTTGGCGCGATAGAGCGCCGCATCGGCCTGGTCGAAGACGCTCTCGAGCGCCTCGCCGGCGGCCAGCATGGCGACCCCGACGCTGACGGTGAAGGGGATGCCCGTCTCCTTCCAGGCGACGGTCGCACAGGCCACCGCGTTGCGCAGGCGCTCGGCGATGAAGGTGGTGGCGTTGATGTCCTGGCCGGGCAGCAGCAGCGCGAACTCCTCGCCGCCGAGCCGGGCGATCCGGCCATCGGCGGGCAGAACCATCGCGGCGCGTCTGGTGAACTCGCGCAGCACCGCGTCGCCGCCGGCGTGACCGAAGCGGTCGTTGATCGACTTGAAATGATCGAGATCAGCGACGATGACGCCGGCCTCGCGCGGCTGCAGCCGCACCTCGTAGGCGAGACCCTGGCGGTTCAGCGCACCGGTCAGCGCATCGGTGCGGGCCAGGCGCGCAAGCGCCACATGCGCCTTGTCGGCCTCCAGCGACAGGATGCACATGGTCAGGACGATGGTCGTGACGTGATCGCTGACGAAGAGGAGCACCACGGGGAGCTGGGACAGCCGATCCGGCACCGGCAGCAAGGGCAGGCAGATCGCGACGGGGATGACGGCGAGCGCGACGCCGACGATGAGGCGAGTCGGCCCCTTCGCCTGCGCTTGTCGCAGCGCATAGTAGGCGATGGCCGCCTCGTGGCAGGCATAGGCGAACGTGCTCCCGAGATTGACCGTGTCCGGCTGCAGGCCGGCGGCGGCAAGCACAAGATGCGTCCCGGTGGGTAGGGCGAGCAGCGCCATCATCGTCCGTGTGACGGGAGGCAACCCGTCGAAGCGGCGCAGTCCGGCCCAGAACAGCGAGCCGGCCACCGACCAGCCGAGCGTCGAGAGGACGTCGCCATAGGCGCCGAAATCGACGAAGGACACGGACATGGCCGCACAGTTGAGGAAGCTGACCCCGAACAGCAGGAAGGCGTCCCGCTCGCGATGCAGCAGCCAGTTGCACACAAAGATCGTCCCGGCCGAGGCGAAGACCAGGAAATCGGTGAACTGGAGTGTCGGAATCGAGAACTGCATGGCCGGGTCCACCAGCTGCGACGGCGCAACCTCGCACCTTTAGAATGAAAGGTTCCCTTCCTTGTTGGGCAGACTGACGATGCGGTTAGCATCCGGTAAACGGGCCTGCGATCCGTGCATTTCGAATCGGCGGCCGATCCTTTAGAAGCAGACGCTCCATCCGCAGCCGATCGCGCGCCGTCATGCCCATCCGCCAGCTCTCCGAAACCCTGATCGACCGGATCGCCGCGGGCGAGGTGGTCGAGCGGCCGGCGAGCGTCGTCAAGGAGCTGGTGGAGAACGCCATCGACGCCGGGGCACGACGGATCGAGATCGTCACGAGCGGGGGCGGCAAGAGCCTGATCCGGGTCAGCGACGACGGCATCGGCATACCCGTCGACGAACTGCCGCTCGCCGTGCGACGCCACTGCACCTCCAAGCTCGACGGCGGCCTCGACGCGATCCACACGCTCGGCTTTCGCGGCGAGGCGCTGCCCTCGATCGGCTCGGTGGCGCGCCTGACGCTGCGATCACGCCGCCGCGGCGCCGACGGCGCGCACGAGATGGTGGTCGCCGCCGGTCGCCCGGACGGCCCGAAGCCGGCGGCGCTGTCGGACGGCACGATGGTGGAGGTGCGCGACCTCTTCCACGCCGTGCCCGCCCGGCTGAAGTTCCTGAAGAGCGACCGCGCCGAGGCCGGCGCGATTACCGACGTCGTGCGGCGGATCGCGATCGCGGTGCCACAGGTGCGCTTCGAGCTGACGGGGAGCGACCGCAGCCCGCTGGTGCTCGAGGCGGCGGGCGCGGAGGAGCCGCTGGCGCGCATCGGCGCCGTCGTGGGTGCGGACTTTTCGCAGAACTGTCTGCCGATCGATGCGGAGCGCGAAGGCGTGCGGCTGTCGGGCTTTGCCGGCCTGCCGGTCTTCAACCGGGGCAACGCGCTCTACCAGTTCCTTTATGTCAACGGCCGGCCGGTGCGCGACAAGATGCTCCTGTCGGCGCTGCGCGGGGCCTATGCCGACGTGATGGCGCGCGACCGGCATCCGATCGCCGTCCTGTTTCTCGAGCTCGATCCGGCGCTCGTCGACGTCAACGTGCATCCGGCCAAGGCCGACGTGCGCTTCCGCGATCCGGGCCTGGTGCGCGGCCTCATCGTCGGCGCCATCCGCCAGGCCCTCGCCGGCGCCGAGCTGCGGGCGAGCACGGCGGCGGCCGGAGAGATGCTCGAACGGTTCCGTCCCTACGCCGGTGACACACAGGGCGGCTTTGCGGACGCACCCGGCCGCGGCTCGGCCCGCATGCCCTTCGGAGGCTTCGCCGCGCCGCGCCAGGCGAACTACGATCTCGGCGGCTCGCCCTTCCGCCCGCTCGGCGGCGCCGGCGGCGGCGATGGTTCGTCGGCGGATGCCGGCGATGGGGCGGCTGATCGCTTCTCCCCGGGCTTCGCCGGCCTCGCGCCGGCCGCGCGCACGGTCGGAGCCGAGCCCGGCGAGACGGCGGCCTTCCCGCTCGGCGCCGCCCGCGCGCAGCTGCACGGCAACTACATCGTCGCCGAGACCGGCGACGGCCTCGTCATCGTCGACCAGCACGCCGCGCACGAACGCCTCGTCTACGAGGCGCTGAAGGCGGCCCTGCACGGCAAGCCGCTCGCCAGTCAGCTCCTCCTGCTGCCCGAGATCGTCGATCTGCCGGCGGAGGACGCCGACCGCCTCGCCGAGGTGGCGGAGCTGCTCGGCCGGCTCGGCCTCGGCATCGAGCGCTTCGGCCCCGGCGCGGTGGCGGTGCGCGAGACCCCGGCGATCCTCGGGGCGGTGGATTGCCCGGCGCTGGTGCGCGACCTCGCCGACGAGCTCGCCGACAGCGGCACGCCCGAGCGGCTGCGCGAGCGCATCGATCATGTCGCCGCGACGATGGCCTGCCACGGCTCGGTGCGCTCCGGGCGGCGCCTGAACGGCGAGGAGATGAACGCGCTGCTGCGCCAGATGGAGGCGACGCCGGGCTCCGGCCAGTGCAACCACGGGCGGCCGACCTTCATCGAATTGAAACGGGCCGACATCGAGAAGCTGTTCGGCCGGCGTTGACTTCACGGAGCGAATTGCCGATCAACACGGGATGTGCGCGCGAGTGACAGCATGATGAACCGGATGGACAGCAGCGGCGAAGCGCGGCTGCGCTATCTCGACGGTGACTTCGAGATCCTGCGGCCCGGCGCCTATGTCCGCTGCGCCGTCACCGGGGACTCGATCCCGCTCGACATCCTGCTCTACTGGAGCGTCGCACGGCAGGAGGCCTATGTCGACGCCGCCACCTCGATGCGGCGCGAGCTCGAGTGCCATCCGGAACTCCTGACGCGCAGGACCAGCTGACGTCTCAGCCGAAGACGCGGCGGCGATAGCCGGCGAAGGCGTCGCGCACGAAGCGCGCCCCGAGGCTGTCCGGCGAGAAGCGCAGCTCGACCTCCAGCACCTCGACGCTTGCCAGGAAGGCCCGCGCCGCCGCGCCGCCACCCTCCAGCCGGACCGCGTCCTTGCGCGTGGTGACGAGCTGCAGCCCGTCCCGCTCGGACTCCTCGGCCAGTTCCCCCAGCACCTCGTCGGAAAAGACGTGGTGATCGGGGAAGTCGCGCGTCGCCACGACCGTCGCCCCGAGACGGCGCAGCGAGCGGTAGAACTTGTCCGGATCGGCGATGCCGGCGAAGGCGAGGACCCGGCGGCCGGCGAGGCGCTCGGGTGCGCGCGGCAGGAGATCGGCCTCGAACACCGGCTTGCCGGCCCGGGCGGTCAGGCGGATTGCGGTGTCGCCCGCCGCGCCCTTGCCGACGACGAGAAGGGCGTCGGCGTGGCGGATCTGGTCGCCGACGGCCGCGCGCAGGGGCCCTGCCGGCAGCACCGCGCCATTGCCGAGGCCACGCCCCGCGTCGATCACGATCAGGGCGTAGTCGATCGCGAGCCGGGCGCTCTGGAAGCCGTCGTCCATGATGACGAGGTCGCAGCCGGCCTCGCGCAGCAGCGCTGCACCGCGCTTGCGATCGACCGCGACCGCCGTCGGCGCGAGCGCAGCAAGCAACAGGGGCTCGTCGCCGACCGTAGCGGCCGTGTGGTGCGCGGGATCGACGAGCAGCGCGCCGCCGGAGGCGCGGCCGTAGCCGCGCGACAGGAAGCCCGGACGGTGGCCCATCGCCTGCGCCGCCGCGCCGATGGCGAGCGCGGTCGGCGTCTTGCCGCCGCCGCCGACGGTGAAGTTGCCGACGCACAGCACCGGCAGGTCGAGGGCCGCCCGCTCGCCGTGGTCGAGCCGCCAGCGCGCCGCCCGGGCGTAGGCGGCGGCAGCCGGCGACAGGAGGCGCGCCTGCCAGCCGCGCGGGCGCCACCAGAAGGGCGGCGTCTCGGCCTGCATCATGGCGCCCCGAGCGCCTTTTCGCGGCTGTCGAGCCGGCCCGACAGGCGCAGGGGCCGCAGGAACGGGTCGAGCGCCTGCAGCGTGCGATCGAGGGCGCCGCGCATCTCGTCCACCGTCGCACTGCCTGCGGTTATCATCCGGCGCCGGACCGGCGTCTCGGACAGGAGCTGGTCGACCTGCTCGCACAGCGAGGCCGCGTCCTGGACCAGCCGCGCCGCGCCGTTCGTGAGGAGCCGGTGATAGGCGTCGCGGAAGTTCTGCACGTAGCGGCCGGACAGGATGGCCGTGCCGAGCATCGCCGCCTCGAGCGGGTTCTGCCCGCCCTGCCCCGTCAAGGACTTGCCGATGAAGGCGATCTCGGTGAGACGAAGATAGAGGCCCATCTCGCCCATGGTGTCGCCGAGGAGGATGTCGGTGTCGGCGGCGAGGCTGTCGCCGCGACTCCGCCGCGCCACGATGAGACCGCGCTGGACCAGCTCGCGCTCCAGCTCGTCGGCCCGATCCACGTGGCGCGGGATGATCACCGTCAGGAGATGCGGATGGTCGCCCTTCAGGGTCTCGTGCACGGTCGCGGCGAGCGCCTCCTCGCCGGCATGAGTGGAGATCGCCGCCCAGACCGGGCGGCTGCCGACCGCAACTTTCATCATCTGCAGCGCGTGCGGGTCGACCGGCGGCGGCGTCGTATCGGCCTTCAGGTTGCCGGCCACCGCGACGGCGCGGGCACCGAGGAGGTGGAACCGCTCGCCGTCGACGTCGGACTGCGCGACGACGTGCGACAGGTTCTCGAACAGGGCCTCCGCGAGCGACGGCGCCGCCTTCCACCGGCGGAATGAGCGGTCGGACAGGCGGGCGTTCACCAGCACCTGCGGGATGCGGCGTCGCCCGAGCTCGAGCATCGTCATCGGCCAGATCTCGCTTTCGGCGACGATGGCGAGATCGGGCCGCCAGTGATCGAGAAAGCGCGCGACCGACGGCTTCATGTCCAGCGGCACGTATTGGTGGATCACAAGCCCCTTCAGGCGGTCGTCGACGAGCGCCGCCGAGGTCACCGTGCCGGTGGTCATCACCACGGCCACGTCCGGGTCGGCGATGCGTTGCACGAGCGGCACGACGGCGGCGGTCTCGCCGACACTCGCCGCATGCACCCACACCAGCGAGCGGGTGTCGGGGCGCAGCTGCCCGGCAAAGCCGTAGCGCTCGCGCCGGCGCTGGGGATCTTCCTTGCCGCGGGTGGCGCGCCAGCCGACATAGGCGCCGAGCAGCGGATAGGCGAGGAGGCCGAAGCGCTGATAGGCGGCGAGCGCCGTGCGGGCCCAGCGCTCGCTCATGCCGCAAGTCCCGCCAGGCGCCGTGCCGTCCGGTCGGCGGCCTGGATGCCGTCGGTGACACGCAGGCGCGCCGCCTCCAGGGCTGCGGCGTCCGCGTCGCGCGCTACGAAGATCGGCTCGCCCAGCACCACCGCCAATTGGCCGAAGGGCAGCGGCAGGGTGGTCTTGTCCCAGGAACTCTTCACCACGTAGTGCCGGCTGGTGATCGCGGCGGACGGAATGATCGGACGCCCGGAAATCTGCGCGAGCGTGACGATGCCGAGCCCCGCCTCGCGTGGCGTGCCCTTCGGCACGTCGGCGATCATGCACACGCCATGGCCCTCCGCCAGCATGCGTCGCATGGCGATCAGCGCCTGGGCGCCGCCGCGTTTGGACGTGCGCTGACGGGTGCGGCCCCCGGAGCCGCGCACGGTCTTGATCCCGAACAGTTCCACCACCTCCGCATTCAGCGCCGCATCGGCATTGCGCGACAAGAGCGCGACGTAGGGAAGCGTCTTCGGTCGGAAAAACGGCGCCAGTAAGTGCTGGCCGTGCCAGAGGGCGACGATGGCCGGATGCTGGCGTGTCAGCACCTCGGTCCAGTCGCTGGAGCCCGGCGCGAGGCGCTGCGAGCGGCGGATGAAACCGAGCATCTCGAAGACGGCGCGACCGAGCAGCCGGTTGAAGAGGCCGCTCCTCAAGACGCGCTTGCGCAGCCGGCGCCAGCGCGTGGAGAGCCGCACACGCTTGCGCCCGCTCCGGCGCGGCTTCGTCTGCGGCCGCTCCTCCTCATGCAGCGCCATCGAACGCGCCGGCCCGTGTCGTCACTCCGTCTCCGGATCGAGCAGCCGGTGCATGTGGACGATGAAGTAGCGCATCAGCGCGTTGTCGACCGTCTGCTGCGCCTTGGCTCGCCAGGCGGCGAGCGCCGAGGCGTAGTCGGGGTAGACGCCGACGATGTCGAGGTTCGCGAGATCGGCGAACTCGACCTGATCGAGGCTCTTCAACTCCCCGCCGAACACGAGATGGAGGCGCTGCTTGGCTGTCGTCTCACCGACCATGTCGATCTCCGTCCGTTCGCTGATGAGGCGCTCAGGCTCCGCCGAGGGTCGCGGCGAAGGCCCCGAGCCTGCCGAGCGCATGCGGCGCTCCGGCGATCAGTAGGCCATGCCTCTTGCCCTCGATCTTGTAAAGCCTCGCCCGGCCCTCGGCGTCGACGAGACGCCCGCCCGCCTGCTCGAGGATCAGATCGCCGGCTGCGATGTCCCAGTCGTTGGCACGCGGCCGGATCAGCGTGCCGTCGATGCGACCCGCCGCAACGAGGGCCAGGCGATAGGCCAGCGAGGGCACCGTCGGCACGACGGCGATGTCCGCCAGCGCTTCGGGCCCCAGGCTGCGGCGCACGGAGTCGGGCAGGGCAAGGCGAAGCGGCCGTTCGGCGCCGCCCCCGAGATCGAGAACCGCTTCGCCGAGACGCGCCGGACCGTCGGCGGAGGCCGTGAAGCGCTCCGCCAGCGCCGGAACCTCGAGGATCCCCGCCACCGGACGCTCCCCCTCGATGACGGCGATGGACACGCACCAGGTGTCCTCGCCGCGCAGGAAGGCGCGGGTGCCGTCGATCGGGTCGACGACGAAGAAGCGGCGGGGCGCCTCGCCGTCCGCTGCGCTCTCGGCCGCCTCCGACTCCTCCGACAGCCAGCCGTAGTCGGGGCGGGCCGTGCGCAGCGTGTCGCGCAGGAATCGGTCGACGGCGAAGTCGGCCTCGCTGACGGGCGAGTTGCCCTCCTTCCACCAGACCTTCGGATCGCGGCGGAAGAAGCCCTGCGCGATCGCGCCGGCCTCCCGTGCCGCTTCGATGAGAAGTGCGAGATCGGCTTCGCCGGTTGCGTCCAAGTCAGCCGCCCGCGACCGTCATCGCCTCGAAGCGCAGGGTCGGCGCCACGATCGAGAAGCGTGGATCGAGATCGTCGGCGAGCGTCAGCCCGGCGAACATCTCCATCAGCGTGCCGGCGATGGTCAGCTCCGAGACCGGATGGGTCAGCTCGCCGTTCTCGATCATGTACCCGGACGCGCCGCGGGAATAGTCGCCGGTGACGAGGTTGACCCCGTGCCCGATGAGTTCGTCGATGTAGAGACCCCGGCCGGTCTCGGCGATCAGCTGCTGCGGGGTCATCGCGCCTGGGGAGACCTGCACGTTGCTCGACGACGGCGAGAGGCTGCTGGCCGAGCGCGCCGCGCGCCCGTTGGTCTGAAGGCCGAGCTCGCGCGCCGTCCCGCTGTCGAGGAGCCAGGCCGCCAGCCGACCGTCCTCGACGAGCGTCAGGGCTTCGCCGCGCACCCCCTCCCCGTCGAAGGCGCGCGAGCCCGGCCGGCGCGGCAGCAGCGGATCGTCGGTGACGGTGACGCCGGCCGGCAGGATCGCCTGACCCATCGCGTCCTTCAGAAAGCTCGTCTTGCGGGCGATGGCGGCACCGTTGATCGCCGAAAGGAGGTGCCCGAAGAAGCCGCGCGCCACGCGCGGATCGAAGACCACCGGCAGCCGGCCGGTCGGGACCTTGCGGGGCTCCAGCCGGCGCACCGCCCGTTCGCCGGCGGTCCGCCCGATGCTCGCCGCCTCCCTGAGATCGGCATGGTGCAGGCGCGAGTCGAAGTCGTAGTCGCGCTGCATCCGCACGCCTTCGCCGGCGATGACGCTGACCGAGCGGCCGAAGCTGGAGCGCCGGCGCGTGCCGGAGAATCCGCCCGAGGTGACGAGCACCAGGCCGGAGCTGCCGGCGCTCGCCGAGGCGCCACCGGAATTGCTGACGCCGGGAACGGCGCGGGCGGCATCCTCCAGCGCCATCGCCTCCTCGACCAGGGTCTCGCTCGCGATCTCGGTCGGATCGAAGAGGTCGAGCTCGATGTCGCCGCTCGCCAGCCGGCCGGGATCGGCGAGACCGGCATAGGGATCCTCGGGCGAGACCTTCGCCATGGCGACCGCCCGCTCGACCAGCCGCTCGAGATCGGTGTGCACGTCGGCGGACACGCTCGCGACGCGCTGCCCGACGAAGACGCGCAGCGCCAGATCCTCGCCTTCCGACGACTCGGTCTCCTCGACCGTGCCCATGCGCACGCTCGCGCCGCGCGCCCGGCCGCGCACCACCGCCGCGTCGGCGGCATCGGCACCCGCACGCTTCGCCAGATCGATCAAGCGCTCGGCGACGCTCAGGAGTCGCGACGTGTCCTCGTCCATTCGGATGCCTGCTGATTTTCTCGTTCGAAGGCCTTACTCTCATTCCCGGCGCCATCAAGCGTGCGTCCGGGTGCGAGCCGATTCGCCGCAACATAGGAATTTTGTGGCCAGGTGGAAGCAACAAGCACCGTTTTCCTGCAGGTGATCCTGCTGCTGGGCGGGGGCATCGTCGCCGGCACGCTGTTCAAGCGGATCGGCCTCGGCACCGTGCTCGGCTATCTCTTCGCCGGCATCGTCCTCGGCCCGGCGCTGCGGCTGGTCGACGGGCGCGATGGCTCGATCCTGCACGTCGGCGAACTCGGCGTCGTGTTCCTGCTCTTCGTCATCGGGCTGGAGCTCAAGGTCGGCCGCCTCTGGCGCCTGCGCCATCAGATCTTCGGGCTCGGCCTGTCGCAGCTCGTCGCCACCGGCCTCGCCCTCACCGGCACCGCGATGCTGTTCGGCCTCGGCTGGCGGGCCGCCGCCGTCATCGGCTTCGGCCTTGCGATGTCCTCGACCGCCTTCGGCCTGCAGATTCTGGAGGAGAAGGGCGAGATGAACACCCGCTACGGCCAGGCGGCGTTCTCGGTGCTCCTGTTCCAGGATCTGGCGGTCGTGCCGCTGCTGGCCCTCCTGCCGCTCCTTTCCACCACGAGCAGCGGCAGCGGCTTCGATCTGGAAGCGCTCGCGATCGCCGTCGGCGCGATCCTCTGGCTGCTGCTGGCCGGGCGCTTCCTGCTCAACCCGCTGTTCCGCATCCTCGCCAATGCGGGCGCGCGGGAAGTGATGATCGCCGCGGCGCTCTTCGTGGTGCTGGGTGCCGGCCTCCTGATGCAGGCGACCGGCTTCTCGATGGGCATGGGCGCCTTCATCGCCGGCGTGATGCTGGCCGAATCGACCTATCGCCACGAGCTCGAGGCGAGCATCGAGCCCTTCCGCGGCATCCTGCTCGGCCTGTTCTTCATGGCCGTCGGCCTGTCGCTGGACCTGACTGTGATCAGCCGCAACTGGCTCCTGATCCTTGCCGCGACGCCGGTCGTGCTCGTCGTCAAGGCGGTGGTCCTGCACGTCCTCACCCGCGCCTTCGGGGAAAGCCGCGAGACCTCCGCCCGCGTCGCGACGCTGCTGCCGCAGGGCGGCGAGTTCAGCTTCGTGCTCTTCAACACGGCCGTCGCCGCGGCCATCCTGCCGGCCGAAACCGCCTCGGTGCTGGTCGCCATCGTCACGCTGTCGATGATGCTGACGCCGCTGACGAGCTGGCTCGGCCACCGCATCCCGGGCGGCGCCGAGGAGGAGGAACTCGATGAGGATTTCGACGGCGCCGGCTCCGACGTCCTGATGATCGGCTTTTCGCGCTTCGGCCAGATCGTCGCGCAGGTGCTTCTGTCGAGCGGCATCGACGTCACCATGATCGACAATTCGGCCGAGCGGATCCGGACCGCCTCTCGGTTCGGCTTCCGGATCTATTTCGGCTCGGGCACGAACCGCGACGTCCTCGAGGCCGCCGGTATCCGGCGGGCGTTGATCGTCGCAGTCTGCACCAACAAGCAGGAGACCACCGACCGCATCGTCGACCTCATCCGCGCCGAGTTTCCGGAGGTGCGGCTGTTCGTGCGCTCCTACGATCGCGCCCATGCCCTTTCGCTGCGCGCGCGCGGGGTCGACTACGAGCTGCGCGAGACGGTCGAGTCGGCGCTCGTCTTCGGCGGCGAGACGCTCAAGGGTCTCGACGTCGATCCCGACATCGCGCGGCGGGTTGTCCAGGACGTGCGCCGGCGCGATCACGAGCGGCTGAAGCTGCAGGAGGCCGAGGGGCTCTTCGCCGGCCGCGACATGGTCGTGACGCGGGTCGTGACGCCCGAGCCGCTGGTGAAGCCGAAGCAGGAGGCGGAGGTATTCTACGCCGGGGACGGAGACGACGGGACGCCGGCCGATCGGTCGGCCCGCGCCCGGCGGACGGAGCCGGTCGCGAAATAGTGTGCGGCTGCCGGCCGGGTGCGACGGCCCACCCCGGAACCGTGAAACGAACGGCGGCGTTTTCGGCGGTCCAACCCGGTCGAGGACCCCGCGCCATCCAATGAACAAGCGTCTTGCGTTCCATGCCGAGCGGTTCGGCCTGATCATGGTCGATCCGGGCACCTTCGAAATCGAGAGGCGCGCGTCCGGCGCCGAACACGTGGTCTGCTTCGCCGACGGCGACCCCGTCACGGACAAGCGGCTGAAGGAGCGGATCGACGCGCTGGTGATCCCGCCGGCCTGGCATGACGTGAAGATCTGCGTCGACGAGAACGGCCACATCCAGGCCGTGGGGCGCGACGAGAAAGGCCGTCTGCAATATCGCTACCACGACCACTGGGTGAACGTGCGCAACGCGGTGAAGACCGAGCGGCTGGTGCGCTTCGGCCACGCGCTGCCGAAGCTGCGCAGTCGCATCGAAAAGGACCTGAGGCGCCGCAAGCTCAGCCGCGAGCTGACCTCGGCGGTCGCGGCCCGGCTGATCGATCTTGAAGCGATGCGCCCGGGCCACGAAAAATACGCCGAGGACGGTGGGCGCGGTGTCGCTTCGCTGCAGAAGGAGAACATCCGCATCCGCAGGTCCGGCGGCGCGGTCCTCGACTTCGTGGCCAAGTCGAACAAGCAGCAGAAGATCGAGATCCACGACGACCGCCTGGTGAAGTCGCTCGAGCGGATGCGCCAGGGCCGCGGCAAGCGGCTGTTCCGCGTGCCGGGCAAGACGTCGAAGAAACAGCGCCCGCTGACCGCAAATCTTCTCAACGAGTATCTGCGGGAGGCGGCGGCGGCGCGCGTGTCGGCGAAGGACTTCCGCACCTTCCACGGCTCGGCGGAGGCCTTGCGCTTCCTGATCGAGGAGGCGCCGGCCGAACCGGTGTCGGACTCCAAACGCAAGAAGACCGTGGCCGCGGCGATGCGCCGGGTGTCGGAGCTGCTCCGCAACACGCCGGCGGTGGCGCGCGCCTCCTACGTCCATCCCGAGATCATCAGCGCCTACGAGGAGGAGCGGCTGAGCCCGGACCTTTTGAAGGGGCGCAAGCGCGAGGGCCTCAGCCGCGTCGAAACCGGGCTGATGCGGTTCCTGGAGGAGGTCGCGACGGCATGAGGCAAGGGCCTTCGCTGTTCGTTCGCACTCCAGCCGTCAGCGGGAAGCCGGCAGGCGGTCGACCCGCACGCCGTCTTCCGCGCGGCACGGCGTGTTCGATCGACACGATGACGGGAACGCTGAACCGGGTCGGTCGCCGCGTGACAAAACACGACGGCAGCGCCAGCTGCGAACGCCCTATCCCATCATCGCCGCCGCGGCGTCCAGGCTGGCCTCGTCCAGGATAAGCGGCAGGCCGCGGTCATCCGCTTCGCGGCTGAGGAGGTGGTCGAGCGCGCGCTTCACCTCGTCCTTCAGCGCGGCCGTGTCGGCGAGGATCACGCGCGCCTGCATGAAGTCGAAGACGCCGTAGCGCGAGACCGGCGGACGCACCAGGAGATCGGGTGCGTGCAGCTTCAGCTTCGCCTCGGTGATGGCCCGCATGATCAGCTGCGAGGCGCCAGAGGTGACCTCCATCGGCGGCGGAACCCGGCGCCCGTCGCCCACCGGGCTGCCGGTGACGTCGACGGCGACCACCCGCTCGGCACAGCCGCGCAGCACCTCGAAGGGCAGCGGACTGTAGATGCCGCCGTCGATCAGGATCTTGCCGTCGCGGCGCACCGGCCGGAAGAGGGCCGGCAGCGCTGCCGAGGCGGCAACCGCGCTCATCAGCGCGCCGCTGTCGATCGCCATGCTCTCGCCCGCGTAGAAGTCGGTCGCCATCACCGTCAGCGGAACGGCGAGTTCCTCGAAGGTGGCGGGCAGGCGTTCAGGCATGAAGACCTCGAGCACGCGCTCGGCGTTCAGCTGGCCGAGCCGCAGGCCGCCCTCCTGCCGGAAGGCGCTGAAGCTCGGCGGCAGCGTGCGCCACAGCCGGGCGAGGACGACGCCGTGGTGGGCGAACACCGACAGGATGTGCTCGCGGATCTCGTGGCCCGTGAGACCTGCGGCATAGCCAGCCCCGATGATCGCCCCGATCGAGGAGCCGGCGATGCACGCCGGCTTCAGGCCGAGCTCGTCGAACGCCTCGAGGACGTGGATGTGCGCGAGCCCGCGCGCGCCGCCGCCGCCCAGCGCCAGAGCGATGGACGGCCCTGCCATCAGGCGCCCGCCGGGCCGACCGTCACGACCGTCGGATCGACCGACAGCAGCGTCCTCGCCATCGCCTTGACGTCGTCCATCGTGACCGCGTCGATCAGCCCCTCGCGCCGATCGATATAGTCGCGGCCGAGGTCGTCGAGCTGGATGCCGACCAGCGTCGAGGCGATGGCGAGCGAGGAGTCGAGGTTGCGGATGGCATAGGAGCCCTTCACGTAGGCCTTGGCCTTAGCGAGCTCGTCCTCGGTCGGACCGTCCTCGGCCATGCGCGTCAGCTCCTGGCGGATGATCTCGACGCTCTCCTGCGCCTTGTCCGAGCGCGTCGCGGTGGACACCCCGAGCATCGCCGTATGGTCGTAGCTCGCCAAGAACGAGGAGACGCCATAGGCAAGTCCGCGCTTCTCGCGCACCTCCTGATAGAGGCGGGAGGAGAAGGAGCCGCCGCCCAGCACCTGGTTCATCAGATAGGCCGCGAAGAAGTTCGGGTCGTCGCGCTTGACGCCGGGCAGCGCCAACTGGATCACCGTCTGCGGCACGTTCAACGCTACGGCGACCGACTTGCCGGTGATCGGCTGAACCTCGGGCACCGGCGGAAGATCGGCCTTCGCCGGCAGGGAGCCGAACACCTCGTCCAGCTTCTCGCCGAGCGTCTTGCCATCGATCGCGCCGACCACGCCGACATAGAGGTCGTCCCTGGCGAAGCCCTTCGCGCGGAAGGCCTCGAGATCGGCCTTGCCGATGCCGGGCAGCGTCTCCCGCGTGCCCTCGACCGGCCGCCCGTAGGGATGCCCGGCGAAGACCGTCTCGCGAAAGGCCTTGCCGGCGAGCGTGTCCGGGTCGTTCTCGTTCGACACGATCCCGGTCAGGATCTGCGCCCGGATGCGGTTGACCGGCTCCTCGTCGAAGCGCGGCGCATTGACCGAGAGACGCAGGAGATCGAAGGCCGCATCCTGGTTCTCGACGAGCGTGCGAAAGTTGCCGGAGAAGCCGTCATAGGAGGCGTCGTAGCTGAGGCTGACCCCGAGCTCGTCAAGTTTGGCCTGGAACTCGGCGCTCCCGATGTCGCCCGCGCCCTCGTCGAGGAGGCCCGAAAGAAGGTTGGCGGTGCCGGCCTTGCCCTCGGGATCGGCCGTCGCACCGGCACCCTTGAAGGCGAACTTCACCGCGATCAGCGGGTTGGTGTAGTCCTCGACCAGCAGGGCGTGGATGCCGCCGGGGCTCGTCACCTCCTGGATGTCGACCGCAGCGGCGGGCATGGCGCTCGCGGCAAGGCCTGCGACGGAGAGCAGCAGGGCGGCCACGGGGCCGGCGAAGGGGCGGAAGAAGGCGGTCATCGTCAGTCTCTCGCGTCGATCAGGAGCGGGTCTCGGCGTCGGCCGCGGGCTCCAGGTAGCCTGTGACCGACCGCTCGGGACGAAGATACTTGCGCGCGACCGCCGTCACCTGGTCGACCGTCACCGCCTCGATGCGGTCGGGCCAGGAGTCGACGTCGGCGATGGTCCGCCCGGTCGAGAGCGCGGTGCCGTAACGCCGCGCCATCGAGGCCTGGTTGTCGCGCTGGTAGATCACGGCCTTGCGCACCCTGTTCTTGGCCTGCTCGAGCTCCTGCGGCGTCACGCCGTCCGCGAGGATGCGGGCGATCTCGGCGTCGATCGCCTTCTCGACGTCGCCGATCGTGGCGTTGCCGCGCGGCGTGCCGTAGACGGCGAACTGCCCGTAGTCGAGCGACGAACCCGCATAGTACGCACCGGCGCCGGCGGCGAGCGCGTCCTTCACGATCAGCGATCGATAGAGGCGGCTGGTCGTTCCGCCGCCGAGGATGTCGGCGAGGACGTCGAGCGCCTCGGCTTCGCCAGCCGGCGCGGTTGCGTCGGACGGTGCCAGATAGACCCGCTGCAGGCTCGGCTGGGTCACGCGCGGATCGGTCATCGTCACGGTTCGCGCGGCGAGCGGCGGCGGCTCCTTCGGCCGCACGCGCGGCGTGATGTCGGCCCGCCGCGGAACCTTGCCGTAGGTCTCCTCGGCGAGCTTGCGGACGGCGTCGGCCGTCACGTCGCCGGCGACGATGAGCGTCGCGTTGTTCGGCGTGTAATACTTGTCGTAGAAGGCGATCGCGTCGTCGCGCGTCAGCTTCTCCATCTCGCTCCGCCAGCCGATCACCGGCGTGCCGTAGGGATGGTTCTGGAACAGCGCCGCCTGCACCGCCTCCGACAGCTGCGAACCCGGATCGTTCTCGATCCGCATCCGCCGTTCCTCGAGGATCACGTCGCGCTCGGGCAGCACGGCCTCGTCGGACAGGACGAGGTTCTCCATGCGGTCGGCCTCGAAGCCCATCACCATCGGCAGCTGGCTCGCCGCCACCTGCTGGTAATAGGCGGTGTAGTCGGCGGTGGTGAAGGCGTTCTCCTCGCCGCCGATGTCGGCCACCGCCTTCGAGAACTCGCCCTCGGGGTGCAGCTTGGTGCCCTTGAACATCAGGTGCTCGAGGAAGTGGGCGATGCCCGAGGTGCCGCGCTGCTCGTCGGCCGCCCCGACCCGGTACCAGATCATCTGGGTGACGATCGGCGCGCGGTGGTCGGGCAGGACGACGACCTGCAGGCCGTTGTCGAGGAAGAAGCTGTCGATCGCCGACTGCTGCTTCTCGACCTTCTGCTGTGCCTGCTGCTCGTCCGCCTTGTCGTCGGGTGCGGCGGCTGCGGTCGCCGCCGGCGGCGGCGGAGCGGGCGGCTGCGTCTGGGCCGAAGCGGGAGCGAGCGAGGCCGTGGCCGTCATCAGAGCGAGAGCGGAAACGCGGACGCTGCGCAGAAGGTCGGTCATGCCTGGTCTTGTCCCTGATGTGGCCGCATGTCGCGAGGCCGAGTCCCTGCCTCTAGCCCCGTCTCGTGGCCTTGATATGTCGCAGGTGCCGGGGAGCGCCAGTTACGGTTTCGTCACCGCCGGCCGCCGGCGGTCAGCCGAAGCGCAGAAAGCGCAGCACCGTCTCGCCGATCGACCGCTCGTCGCTGAGCGTGAAGCCATCCGGATGCGAGAACGCCGCCGATGCGGCCTCCTCGACGATGCAGACCGCGCCCGGCACCAGCCAGCCGCCGGCGGCCGCGCTCGCGAGGGCCGCCTCGCCGAGCCCCTTGCCGTAGGGCGGGTCGGCGAACAGGAGATCGAACGGCTCCATCGTGCCGACCGCGCCGAGGCTCGTCGCGTCGCGGCGGAAGATCTTGGTGCGGCCCTGGAGGCCGAAGCTCTCGATGTTGGTGCGCAGGAGCCCCCGCGCCTCCACGCCCTCCTCCACGAACAGGCAGAAGCGCCCGCCGCGCGACAGCGCCTCCAGGCCGAGGGCGCCGGTGCCGGAGAAGAGGTCGAGGACTCGGGCGCCGTCGAGCGTCACACCGCCCGCATGGGCCAGGATGTTGAACAGCGTCTCGCGCGTGCGGTCCGTCGTCGGCCGAATGGCATTGGTGGCCGGCGCGGCGATGGCCCGGCCGCGAAACTCCCCGGCAACGATGCGCATCGCGGCTCAGTTGTCCTCGCGGCGCGGACGCCCGGGCGCACGGGGGCCGGAAGGGCGCGGCGAGGACGGACGCGGCGGACGGGCGGCAGCGTCGCCGCCCTCGCGTCGCTTGCCGAAGGGATGCGGACGGTCCTTGCCGCGCTTGGCGACCTGGCGGGCGCGCTCGTCCTTTTCGGCCTGCTTCTTCTCGCCAAGCGGCCGGGCCCCGGGCGCCATCCAGACATTGGCGTTGCGGCGGCCGGGCTTCGGCCGCGGCGCGGCGGTGGCCTTGCCCTCCGCATCCTCGCCCATGCGCTTGCCGCGGGATGGGCGGTCTCCAGCCGGCCGCTCGGGCCGATCCCCGCGCTCGAACCGCTGGGGACGGCCGCGCTCCTCCTCGCCGCGGTGCGGCTTGGTGTCGAGCCGGGCCAGCGCATCGGCGCGCTTGGCCTCGCCGAACTTCTTGCGGTTGGGCTTGGCGTCGCTCGCCGAAATCCAGTCGCCACGCTTCTTCGGCCGCGCCGGCCCCGGCTCGTCGCTGCGGGCCGCCACGGGCTTGTTGGAGAAGGCACGGGCGACCGGCGCCTCGAAATCGGCACCGGCCTCCTCGATGAGACGCTCGCCGAGCTGGTCGCGCAGCGTGCGGCCCTTGATCTCGCGCACCGACCCTTCCGGCAGGTCGCCGAGCTGGAAGGGGCCGAAGGACATGCGGATCAGCCGGTTCACGTCGAGCCCGAGATGGCCGAGCACGCGCTTGACCTCGCGGTTCTTGCCCTCGCGCAGGCCGATGGTCAGCCAGACATTGGCCCCTTGCGTGCGGTCGAGCACCGCCTCGATGGCGCCGTAGAAGATGCCGTC
This sequence comes from Mangrovibrevibacter kandeliae, assembly GCF_024519155.1. GTDB lineage: Bacteria > Pseudomonadota > Alphaproteobacteria > Rhizobiales > Rhizobiaceae > Mangrovibrevibacter > Mangrovibrevibacter kandeliae. Next base: position 284,746 of record NZ_JANIFJ010000002.1, read on the forward strand.
GATGGCGATGCCGTTGCGCAGCTCGTCGAGCTTGGCCTGGTCGATGGCGCCATGCGCGCGCACGCGGTAGCGGCGCAGCCAGCCCGTCGCGGGCAGCTCCAGCACGCGGGCGAGACCGCCGTCATTGGTGAGGAGCAGCAGCCCCTCGGTGTTGATGTCGAGTCGCCCGACCGACAGCACCCGCGGCATGTCTTCGGGCAGCCGGTCGAACACGGTTGCCCGGCCCTCCGGATCGCGGTTGGTGGTGACCGTGCCGGCCGGCTTGTGGAACAGCCACAGGCGCGTGCGCTCGATCGCCGGCAGCGGCGCGCCATCGACTTCGATGCGGTCGTCGGGCGACACGTCGATCGCCGGCGTGTCCAGCACCTTGCCGTTGAGCGAGACGCGTCCGTCGGCGATCATCCCCTCGGCGTCGCGGCGCGAGGCGATCCCGGCGCGCGCCAGGCGCTTGGCGATCCGCATGGGCTCCACGGCACTGCCACCGGTGCCCTCCTCGCGCGGCGCCCGCGGCGTCCTCGACTGCGGGTCGCGCTCCTGCCGACCGCCAGCCGCACGCGGCCGGCGCTGGCCGTCCCAGTCGCCGCGTGGCTCGGTGTCGAAGCTGCGGGGACGCTTGCTCTCGCCGCTCCGCTCCCCGCCGTCTGCGCGAATGCGGCCGTAGCTGCGCGGCGGCTTGCCGGAGCCCTCCGGTGCCGCACCGCCATGGCTGAGCATGCCGCGGCTGCGCGGCTTGAACGGTGTCGTGCCGCGCGCGCCCTCGCCGTCGCCCTCGCCGCCTGCACGGGTCGCGGTCGGCTTGCGCGGCTTGAAGCTGCGGGGTCCGCTGTCGGAGCGCTCCGCGCCGCCCGCCTTGCCGTCGTCGGACCTCCGACCGGAAGCGGCGGAAGAGGGCTTGCGCCCGCGCGGGGCGCCGCGGCCGGGCCGGCGCTCGCCGTCGCTGCCGCGCTTGCCCTTGCCGTCGCCGTCTGTGGTATCGCTCATCGGATCGTTTTTGCCTTTTTTCGTCGCGCTCTCTAGCAGTTCGGCGCGGCTGGCGCGAGGGGAACGGATGCTGCGACCGGGTTTCATGGACGAGGCGCTCGCGCAGGCGCGCCGGGCTGCGGCGCGCGACGAGACGCCGGTCGGCGCGGTGATCGTCAAGGACGGCCGCGTCGTCGCGGCGGCCGGCAACGAGACCCGGGCGCTGAACGACCCGACGGCCCATGCCGAGATGCTGGCGATCCGCCGGGCCTGCGCCACCCTCGGCGACGAACGGCTGGCGGGCTGCGACCTCTACGTGACGCTGGAGCCCTGCGCGATGTGCGCCGGCGCCATCTCCTTCGCGCGGATCCGCAGGCTGTACTACGGCGCCGCCGATCCGAAGGGCGGCGGGGTCGAGCATGGCGCCCGCTTCTTCGCGCAGCCGACCTGCCACCATGCGCCGGAGGTCTATCCTGCCATTGCGGAGAGCGAGGCGGCGCAGATCCTGCGCGGCTTCTTCGCCGGCAAGCGCCGCTGAGCCCGGTGCGGCTCGCGCCGGGCGCGGTCGGTCAGAACGGCCAGAGACCCTTCAGCGTCTCGCCGACGGTCTTCTTGCCGCCGGCCTTCAGCCGCGCGGCCTTGACGTCCTCGTCCTCGCCCGGATCGCCGATCGGGGCACTGTCGGACGGCTGACGGTAGTCGAGCGGCGGCTCGCTCAGATACTTGCGCTGGGTCGGGCTGCCCTGCCGGTTTTCGGCGAGGCGCTGCTTGACGAGCTCGCTCTTCGAGCGCAGCTCGCCCGGCTTCAGCTCGGTGTCGGCGTTGTCGTTGCGCATCGCGATGTTCGCACGCGCCGGAGTGCGGTCGGCCGGGTCGTAGCCTTCCTTGTCCGCCGTCATGACCGCCGCCGGAATCGGACTGTCCTCGTCACCGGAATAGGCCGCCGCCTGCAGCCTCGCGCGGCGAGCCTCGGGGGACTCCGGCCAGTTGGCTCCGTTGCTCGCCGAGCGGGTCTCTTCCGGCTGCGGCAGAACGTTCTTGTCCGCCGGCTTCACCAGTTCGGGACGCGGCGAGTAGTCGATGCTCGCCTTGTTGCTGTTGCCGAGCAGCAGCATGCTGTCCATGTCGTCGAAAAGTTGCTCGCCGGAGGTCTTGCCGGTGCCGTAGGTCGGGCCGATGCAGCCCGACAGCGCCATGCCGAGAGCGACGGCGCAAGCCGCCCGCAGTCCGAGACGGTTCATTGTCATGCCAAAAAACGGCCCCCTCGCCGATCCGAGCGGCGTTGGCACCCCTGCCCTACGCCAGCCCGCGGAATTGCACGCGATCATGTCGATTTCCGGGCGCTTTTCTACGGCAAGCGCCCGGATGCGGCAAGCTTAACCTGATGGTAACCTTTGCGTCGTGCGCCGGCGTCAGAGCACGATGCGCCCGGCCGCCTTCAGCTCGCGCAGCGCTGCCGCGTCACGGGCCGTCACGTCCGGATAGTCCGGGTCGGAGCCGACGTCCTCGGTGATCTTCCAGGAACGGGCGCATTTGCGGCCGCGGGCCGCCGCGTGAACGACGGCCACGCCCTGCGTGTCGGCCAACCGGAAGGCGTCCTCCGGCGCCGGCTCGGCGCTGATCGTGATGCCGCTGGTGATGGCCACCTCGGCGAGGTCGATCGAGCGGGCGATCTCCCGCAACTCCGCGTCTTCGATGTAGACGACCGGTGCCGCCTCGAGCGAGGAGCCGATGACCTTGGCCCGCCGCTTCTCCTCCAGTGCGCCGGTGACGACGCGGCGGACCTTGCGGATCTTGGCCCAGCGCTCGGCGAGCGCCGGATCGCTCCAGGCCGGATCGGCCGTGCGGAACTGCTCGAGATGCACCGAGCGCCGGTCCGGGTGGCGCGACAGCCAGGCCTCCTCCATCGTGAAGGGCAGCATCGGCGCGAGCCAGGTGACGAGCCGGTCGAACAGGAGCCGCACCACCTGCAGCGCCGCCTTGCGCCGGACCGAGGAGGGCGCGTCGCAGTAGAGCGCGTCCTTGCGGATGTCGAAGTAGAAGGCCGAGAGCTCGACCACCATGAAGTCCGACAGGGCGCGGATCACCCGCTTGAAGTCGAAGGCGTCGTAGCCCTTCACGACCACCTCGCCGAGTTCGTGGAGCCGGTGCAGCATCAGCCGCTCGAGCTCCGGCATCTCTGCGAGCGGTACGTCCTCGCCCTCGTCGTGGGCGAGCGTGCCGAGCATCCAGCGGATGGTGTTGCGCAGCTTGCGGTAGCTGTCGATGTTGGTCTGCAGGATCGTCTTGCCGAGCCGCAGGTCCTCCGAATAGTCCGACGACACCACCCAGAGCCGCAGGATGTCGGCACCGGACTGGGCGATCACCTCCTGCGGGGTGACGACGTTGCCGAGCGACTTCGACATCTTGCGCCCGTCCTCGTCCATGACGAAGCCGTGCGTGAGCACCGCATCGTAGGGTGCCCGGCCGCGGGTGCCGCAGGCCTCGAGCAGCGAGGAGTGGAACCAGCCGCGATGCTGGTCGGAGCCTTCGAGATAGAGATCCGCCGGCCATTTCAGGTCCGGCCGGCGGGCGAGGCAGAAGGCGTGGGTCGAGCCGGAATCGAACCAGACGTCGAGGATGTCGCGGACCATGGTCCACTGGGCCGGGTCGTGCTCGTTGCCGAGAAAGCGCTCCTTGGCGCCCTTGGCGAACCAGGCGTCGGCGCCCTCGGCGGCGAAAGCGTCGACGATGCGCTGGTTCACCGCCGCGTCCTTCAGGATCGCGCCGTCCTCGTCGACGAACACGGCGATCGGCACGCCCCAGGCGCGCTGGCGCGACAGCACCCAGTCCGGCCGGTCGGCGATCATGCCGCGCAGCCGGTTCTGGCCGGAGGCCGGCACGAAGCGCGTCTCGTCGATCGCCTTCAGTGCGCGGACGCGCAGGGTGTCCTCGCCGGCCACCGGCTGGTCGGCGCTGAGGTCCGGCTTGCGGAAGGCGCCGCCCTTGGCGACCACTGCCTCCACCGACTTCACGCCGTCCTCGCCGATCGTCGCGGCGAGCGAGCGGGGCCGGTTGGTGTGCTCCATGCCGTAGCCGTCGAGATCCTTGTCCATGTGGACGAACCATTGCGGCGTGTTGCGGAAGATCACCGGCTTCTTGGAGCGCCAGGAGTGCGGATACTGGTGCTTCAGCCGGCCACGGGCGAGCAGCATGCCGTGCGCCGCCAGCGCGTCGATGACACGCTTGTTGGCGTCGCCCTTCTTGCCCTTGTCGTCGAGAACGCGCGCCGCGCCGCCGGGCGCGTCGGGGCCGAAGCCGGGTGCGTCCTTGGTGTAGAAGCCGTCGTCGTCGACGGTGAAGGGGATGGCGGTGTCGATGCCGCGGGCTTCCAGCTCGCGCCTGTTGTGGGTCCAGACGTCGAAGTCCTCGACGCCGTGCGAGGGCGCGGTGTGGACGAACCCGGTGCCGGCCTCGTCGGTGACGTGCTCGCCGGCGATGAGAGGAACGGGGAAGTCATAGCCGCCGCCGACGCCGCGAAGCGGGTGGCCGCAGATGAGCTCCGCAAGAACCTCCGCGCTCACGTCCTGCATCCGGCGAAAGCCATCGTTCGGCACCCGCGCCTTGGCGAACACGTCGGCGGCCAGCGCGTCGGCGAGGACGAGCCGTTCACCTTCGAGAGCCCATCGCGGATTGTCCGGATCGTTCGGGGCCGTCACCTCGTAGAGACCGTAGGAGACACGCTCCGAGAAGGCGATCGCTCGATTGCCGGGTATCGTCCAGGGCGTCGTCGTCCAGATCACGACATAGGCGCTGTGCAGATCCCCGAGCGGGCCATGCCTCCCGTCCGCATTCTGAGCCAGGACCCGATCGCGGAACGACCCGCGGTCGCCGGGCGGCACGCCGGCTCCGCTGCGGGCGAGGACGATGAACTTCACCCAGATCGTGTCGGACTCGTAGTCGTGGTACTCGACCTCGGCCTCGGCGAGCGCGGTCTTCTCGACCACCGACCACATGATCGGCTTGGAGCCGCGGTAGAGCTGGCCGGAGGTCGCGAACTTCAGGAGCTCGCCGGCGATCACCGACTCCGCCTCGTAGGCCATCGTCAGGTACGGGTTCCCGAAGTCGCCCTCGACGCCGAGGCGGCGGAACTCGGCCGACTGCACGCCGACCCAGTGGGTGGCGAACTCGCGGCACTCCTGCCGGAACTCGTTGATCGGCACCTCGTCCTTGTTCTTGCCCTTGGCGCGGTACTCCTCCTCGATCTTCCACTCGATCGGCAGGCCGTGGCAGTCCCAGCCGGGCACGTAGTTGGAGTCGTAGCCGCGCATCTGGAAGGAGCGGGTGATGACGTCCTTCAGCACCTTGTTCAGCGCATGGCCGATGTGAAGGTGGCCGTTGGCGTAGGGCGGGCCGTCGTGGAGGACGTATTTCGGCCGGCCGGCCGCCTCCTGGCGCAGCGCGCCATAGAGGTTCATGTCGTCCCAGCGCGCAATCGTCTCCGGCTCCTTCTGCGGCAGGCCGGCGCGCATCGGGAAGTCGGTCTGCGGCAGATACAGCGTCTTGGAATAGTCTGTCGTCTCGGCGGTGTCGCTCATGGCAGGCGTCCGGTTGCGCGGTCCACCGCCGGGCGGAACGCGCCGCGGCGGGGAGCTGATCGTCGGGAAAGGGTGAGCATCCCGGTCCGCGCGCGAAGCGTCGAGAGCGTCAGCGCGTGGCCGGGCGACTAATTCGCAGGGCCGCGCTCGAGGAACGAGCCGAGATCATGGCCGCTCTGTAGCAAGTGCCGCAGCGCGGATAAAGAGGCTTGCATCGACGCGCACATGGGCATGCGCCCGTGCCACCGAAGAGCCACGCCCGACTCGGCGGCGACTCTCCTGCCGATCCGGCGATGCGAACGCGTTCAGCGGAGCAGTTGCTCGGCAACGCGGGTCAGCGCCTGCACCATGGTCTGCGGCGGATACGGCTTTGCGAAAAACAGGCTTTCTTCGGGCATGTCCGCCTCGGTCACCTTCGTGTGGCCTGACGTGACGATGATCCTTACAGGCGGCCAGCGATCCCGCACCGCGCGCGCCAGCTTCAGGCCATCCATCGAGCCGGGCATATCGACATCGGTGAGGAGAACGGTGATCTCGGGATGCCGCTCGAGAAGCCGGATCGCCTGATCGGCGTTGCGCGCCTCGTAGGCAATGAACCCTGCCTCTTCGACAAGATCGACCGCCTCGGTCAGGATCAATGGGTCATGCTCCACGACCAGGACGGCGAACCGCGACGGCTGGAAGGACTGGCCCATACTGACTACGCCTCTTCAGCCGAGGACGGGTGGCTGACCAGTTCGCCTTCCAAAACGAACCGCACGCCTTCCTGGCCAAACTGGAGGACGCCGCTCCCATCGAAGTAGGCGGCGACAATACGCTCGAGGAGCCTCGATCCGAAACCGCGGCTCTCCGGCACATGAACTTCCGGCCCCCCCTGCTCGATCCATTCGAATCGAAAAATCTTTTCGTCCAGCGACCAGATCATCCGGACGCAGCCTCCAGCGGTGGACAAGGCCCCGTACTTGGCGGCGTTCGTCGCCAGTTCGTGCAGCGCGAGCGAAAGTCCGAGCGCGCGTTGCGCATCAAGATCGATATGCGGACCGTCGGCGACGAACCGCGCTCCCTCGTCTCGGTGAGGCGCGATCGCGGCTTGAACGACATCGTGGATATCGGCCTGTGTCCAGCTGGTCGCCGTCAGGATGTCCTGCGCCCGTGACAGCGCCGTCAGCCGCGCTGCTATGACATCACGCGCCTGCGCAACCGACCCGGATGCGCGCAGCGACTGACTGACGATCGCCTGCACTATCGAAAGGGTGTTTTTCATCCGGTGCGCGAGTTCGCGCGTCAGCATCTCGCGCTGCGCCGTCGCCAGTTTCTGGGAGCGCAGGTCGGTGGTCACCGTACCGTAGCCGACCACTGCACCGTCCGCGTCGCCGTCGCGCAAAGAAAAGACGTTGTAGCGCACCGGGATCAGCGCGCCCGTTGCGAAATGGCGAAACTCAACTTCGCCCGTCCAAGCGCCGTGCGAGTGCACTGCCGGTAAGATCTCGGCGGAGATGCGCCACCGATCCGCCTCAGTGAAGTAGTCCTCCACGACCGTCAGGCGCGGATCGGCGACCCCGACCAACCGCTTTCCACTTTCATTCACGAATTGTACGCGGCCTTCGAGGTCGGCATAGCCGATGAACTCCTGCGACTGCTCCACGATGCTTGCCAATCGCGTGTGTTTGGCCGTCGCAGCGGCAAGCCGGTGGATTGCCTCACGTCGTCCCTCCGCGAGGTTCTCGAGCAGCACGAGCGAGCGGCTCAACTCGGCGGCGAGGAAGCCAATGCCGACATTCACAAGCACGAACAGTCCTTGTGCCGACCACTGCGCCACCGACAGGCTCAGCGGATTGCCGGTAGGCGACATCGAACAGCCTGCCGCCACCGCCGCGGCCAGCGTTGCCACGATGCCGCTGTTTCGCCCGAACACGAGCGCGCTGAGAAGAATGATCGGAATGAAAAAGAGGTAGGGCAGGATGTCGGTGACGAAGGCCGCTCGAAGAAGCGCGACGGCCGCCACGACGAGCAGGATCAGCCCGAAGCGGGCGACCGGCGCGATCTTGATCTGGAGCGCAGGGAGAAGAAGGCGGGCGAGGAAGCTCGGCGTCGGCATCAACGACTACGGAGAGACAGGAGAAAGCGTGTGGGCCTTTCCCATCACACCGGGGATCTTACACCAAACCGACCAGCGAAGCGAGCCCGCGCCTCCCTGCCAGAGGGGAAAAAGCCCGAACCTTCATGACGTTGCCGCGTCGCCCCCGAGCGCGAAAGCAATCGTATCGTCCAGCGCCGAAAGGGGTCGAACCGCCGCCAGAAGCGCACGCGCCGCCTCCGCGTCCCGGTCCATCTGGCGGACCAGCGCCTCGGCGCCGTCGAACTTCTCTTCCGGGCGCAGAAAGCCGAACAGCGAGACCTCGGCGGTCTCGCCGTAGAGGTCGCCGGAGAAGTCGAAGAGATGCGTCTCGAACAGCGGCGCGCCGTTGTCGAAGGTCGGGCGGCGGCCGTAGCTCGCGACGCCGTCGTGGAGACGGCCGTCGGCGCGGCGGAAGCGAACCGCGTAGATGCCGTGGCCGAGCGTGGCCTCCTCGTGCAGGCGCATGTTGGCTGTCGGGTAGCCGAGGGTGCGCCCGAGCCGCTGCCCGCCGGTCACCTCCGCCTCCACCGTCCAGCGATAGCCGAGCAACCCCGCCGCCTCGGCCACCTCGCCGGCCGCAAGATGCGCCCGGATGCGGCTGGACGACACCGTCTCGCCGCCTTCGTCGGTGAAGGCCTCCACGCAGGTGACGCCGAAGCCGAGGCGTGCGCCCGCTTCGCGCAGCAGCGCCGGCGTGCCGGCCCGCCTGGCGCCATAATGGAAGTCGAAGCCGACGACGACATGCATCAGGCCGAGGCCGCCGACGAGGATGTCGCCCAGAAAGCTGTCCGCCGAAAGACCTGCGAAATCCCGGCTGAAGGGCTGCTCGATCACCGCCTCGAAGCCGAGCGCGGCGAGCAGGCGCGCCTTCATCGGCGCCGGTGTCAGCCGCGGCACCGGATCCTGCGGCCGGAAGACGGTGCGCGGATGCGGCTCGAAGGTCAGGCAGACCAGCGGCCGGCCCTCCCTGCGGGCGATCTCGTCCGCCCGCTCGAGCACGGCCTGATGGCCGCGATGGACGCCGTCAAAATTGCCGATCGCCACGACTGCGCCGCGCAGCTCGGGCGGAAGGGCCGAGACGGACGTCAGACGCCGGATCGGGCCTGCGCTCATCCGAGCGCCGCGATCACATAGGCGGCCGACAGGCCCTGCGCCTCGAGATGCCGGCCGATCGCCGCCGGGTCATCGCCGAGTTCGGCACCGTGAATGCCGGCAAGAACCAGCAGCGCGTCGAGGCCGAAGCCGTTGGCGCCCTTGATGTCCGTCGCCAGCCCGTCACCGATCGCCAGCACGCGCTTGCCGTCCACGCCGCCGATGCGCGCCGCGGCGACCTCGTAGATCGGGCGGTGCGGCTTGCCGGCGAGGCGCACCGGACCGCCGAGGGCGGCGTAGTCGCGGGCGAGCGCACCGGCGCAGAAGACCAGCCGGTCGCCCCGCTGCACGACGATGTCCGGGTTGGCGCAGATCATCGGCAGGCCGCGCGCCGCAAGACGGCCCAGCAGCGGGGCGTAGTCCTCCGGCGTCTCCGCCTCGTCGTCGAACAGGCCGGTCACGACGATCGCCTCGGCATCGGCCTCGTCCACCCGCTGCACGGGCAAGTCCTCGTAGATCTCGTCGTCACGCCGCGGCCCGATGTGAAACACCGGACCTGGGGCCTGGCGGATCAGCTCGCGCGTCACGTCGCCGGAGGTGACGATGTCGTCGTAGCTGTCGCGCCCCAGCCCGAGGCTCGCGAGCTGCGTCTCGACACCCGCCGAGCGGCGCGGCGAGTTGGTGATCAGAAGGACGCGCGTGCCTGCCGCGCGGGCCTCCCGCAGCGCCCGCTCCGCGTCGCGGAAGACCGACAACCCGTTGTGGATCACGCCCCAGACGTCGCAGAACACCGCGTCGTAGCCGTCGAGGATCTCGCTCAGCGTCTTGATCGCCCGAGGGCCTCTCTCAGTCATGCTCTTGCCGATCTTTGCCCGAGGGTCTTTTCATCCGCCTGCCGCATCGCGATATCGGAGGCGCCGGGCACGGGTCAAGCAGCGCCCGGGGCGGACGTTGGCGCACGCTGTCCGCCGCCGCCGCAGGGCAGACCGGCTTGACAAGAGGCCGCCACCTGCCCTATCTCGCCGCTTGCTAGCACTCCCTAGAGGCGAGTGCCAAAGGATCGGGCCGGGTGCCGGAGCGCATCGGGCCTCTTCATCGAGCAAGGGTTCAACGACAATGGCAACCGTGAACTTCCGCCCCCTCCATGACCGCGTCGTCGTGCGCCGCGTGGAGTCGGAGAACAAGACCGCCGGCGGCATCATCATCCCGGACACCGCCAAGGAAAAGCCCCAGGAAGGCGAGATCGTCGCCGTCGGCGCCGGTGCGCGCGACGAGCAGGGCAAGGTCGTCCCGCTGGACGTCAAGGCCGGCGACCGCGTCCTCTTCGGCAAGTGGTCGGGCACCGAGGTCAAGCTGAACGGCGAAGACCTGCTGATCATGAAAGAGTCCGACATCATGGGCATCGTCGGCTGATCGGCCGACCCGCTCTTTCGAACCTCAACCCATTCATCTGTAACGGCGCCGCCCGCTTCGAACGGCGCGCCGGGGAGAAGCGAAAATGGCAGCCAAGGAAGTAAAGTTCGGCCGCGACGCGCGTGAGCGCATGCTGCGCGGCGTCGACATCCTCGCCGACGCGGTGAAGGTCACCCTCGGCCCGAAGGGCCGCAACGTCGTCATCGACAAGTCGTTCGGCGCCCCGCGCATCACCAAGGACGGCGTCTCCGTCGCCAAGGAGATCGAGCTCGAGGACAAGTTCGAGAACATGGGCGCCCAGATGGTGCGCGAAGTGGCCTCGAAGACCAACGACAAGGCCGGTGACGGCACCACCACCGCGACGGTCCTCGCCCAGGCGATCGTCAAGGAAGGCGCCAAGGCCGTGGCCGCTGGCATGAACCCGATGGACGTCAAGCGCGGCATCGACAAGGCGGTCGAGAAGGTCGTCGCCGCCCTGGTCGGCGCGGCCCGCAAGATCGAGACCTCCGACGAGGTCGCCCAGGTCGGCACGATTTCGGCCAACGGCGAGCGCGAGATCGGCGAGATGATCGCCTCGGCGATGCAGAAGGTCGGCAACGAGGGTGTCATCACCGTCGAGGAGGCCAAGACCGCCGAGACCGAGCTCGAGGTCGTCGAGGGCATGCAGTTCGACCGCGGCTACCTCAGCCCGTACTTCGTGACCAACGCCGAGAAGATGGTCGCCGAGCTCGAGGATCCGTACATCCTCCTGCACGAGAAGAAGCTCTCCAACCTGCAGGCCATGCTGCCGGTCCTCGAGGCCGTGGTGCAGTCCTCGCGTCCGCTGCTGATCATCGCCGAGGACGTCGAGGGCGAGGCGCTCGCCACGCTCGTCGTCAACAAGCTGCGTGGCGGCCTGAAGATCGCCGCCGTCAAGGCGCCGGGCTTCGGTGACCGTCGCAAGGCCATGCTCGAGGACATCGCGATCCTCACCGGTGGCCAGGTGATCTCCGAGGACCTCGGCATCAAGCTCGAGAACGTGTCGCTCGACATGCTCGGCCGCGCCAAGAAGGTCTCCATCACCAAGGAGAACACCACGATCGTCGACGGCTCGGGCGAGTCGGCCCAGATCCAGGCCCGTGTCGGCCAGATCAAGGCGCAGATCGAGGAGACCACCTCGGACTACGACCGCGAGAAGCTCCAGGAGCGCCTGGCCAAGCTCGCCGGCGGCGTTGCGGTGATCCGCATCGGCGGCGCCACCGAGGTCGAGGTGAAGGAGAAGAAGGACCGCGTCGACGACGCCCTCAACGCGACCCGTGCGGCCGTCGAGGAAGGCATCGTGGCGGGCGGCGGCGTCGCGCTTCTGCGCGCCTCGAATGCGGTCGACCTGAAGGGCGACAACGCCGACCAGGACGCCGGCATCAACATCGTGCGCAAGGCCCTGCAGGCTCCGGTCCGCCAGATCGTCATCAATGCCGGTGACGAAGGCTCGATCGTGGTCGGCAAGATCCTCGAGAACTCCTCGGTCACCTACGGCTACAACGCCCAGACCGGCGAGTACGGCGACATGATCCAGATGGGTATCGTCGATCCGGTCAAGGTCGTGCGCTCGGCGCTGCAGGACGCGGCCTCGGTCGCCGGTCTCCTCGTCACCACCGAAGCCATGATCTCCGAGGCTCCGAAGAAGGACTCGGGCGCTCCGGCGATGCCGGGCGGCGGCATGGGCGGCATGGGCGGCATGGACTTCTAAGACGCCATCCGGCCGATAATCCTATCCGACAGTTGAGTAGGCTCGGCGCTTCGGCGCCGGGCCTTTTTGTTGCTGACCCAGTGTCGACGAGGATCTTCGCAGCCGGCTTCCCGGGTCTACGGCTGCGGAATTGCGGCGATGCCATGGGGCGGAATGCGCCCGGACCACCGGGCTTGCCGTCGCCCGGCGCCCTCGTTGTCGGCTCGCTTCGGCGAACCGCCAAGCAGAACGATCGAGTTTCACCGGAAAGGTTAAGCCTTTCGAACAGTTCCGCGCAGGCAGGCCAGCTTACCTCATGGGTATCCGGAAGCTCCAAGCTCCCGCCGGTAATCTGCGTTCCGGCGCTGAAGTGAACGATCAGACGACCTCGGCTCGCAGGACGGCTGGGCCCTGCAGGCCAACGGAACGCTCGATCTCTCGGGCTGCGCGAACACCGCCATCGGCAGGATCGGCCTCAGCATCCCCTTCTGAGGACCCGCCCAGGCATGACCCGTCGCCCATCGGGCGGCGGGTCGCAGATCAGGCGGCGGGCCGTGGATCCAGTGCGAGAGGCAATGCCGGCTTCTGCCTCGACAGGAGCCAGCCGAAGCCGGTGGTGCCGATGAGCTTGACCGCGCAGAGCGGCAGGAAGCTGGCCGCATAGGCTGTGTTCGCCGGCAACGCCAGCAGCAGGAGGCCGGTCACGCAGCCGGCAAGCCCGAGCCCGGCGAAGTGCAGCACGGAATAACCGTTACGCGGCCGGCGCACGTCCGCCGCGAAGGCGGCGGCGATCCCGGACGACAGGACGATCGAGACGACGCCGATCCACATGCCCTGGCCGCCCAGCGCCAGGCGCATCGAGCCGGCGAGGAGGCAGGCGACGAGACCGGCGGTCTGGCCGGCGATCGGCGCGGCGAGGAGCATCAGGACGTTGCGCGCGTCGATCCGCACGCCCTCGCCATAGACGGTCGCCTGCGCCATTGCGTAGGTCGCAGCAGCGCCGAAGAGAAGCCCGAGCACAACGCCGCGCAGCCGGCACCCCGGAAGATGCCGAAGGATCAGCCCGTAGATCGCCGACACCAGCGCGCACAGCCCCAGCGTCGCCACGAGATCGACGAACCCACCCAACGCGCCGGACATGGCCGACCCCCACCTGTTAATCATGATGATGAAACGATAGTTGGGTAAAGCTATCGTAAAGTCAGTGAGCCGATGGAATCGCACCGCCGACGGTGCCTGCCGCCTCGCCGCCGCGTGATCGCAGCGGCCCTGACCTGGCGATGCGCCATTCGCGCGATACCAACTCGGGACTTACGGCGGAGCGCGATGTGGCGCGGTCGTCGTGGCCGCGCGCCCGACCCTACCTAGCTTTAAGCGGACCACACGCGTTCGGGAGCCCCGCATGAGCTTTTCAGGCATGAACATCCTCGCCATCGTCGTTGCCGCGGCGCTCGCCTTCGGCTTCAGCTTCGTCTGGCACCGCGTCTTCCACGCGGCCTGGGCCACGGCCCGCGGCTATGACGAGGTGCCGCACGGCAAGCCCGGACCGCTCGCCATCGTCTTCCTGGCCGAGCTGGTGATTGCTGCAATGCTCGCCGGGCTCACCACCCACATCTCCGGCATCAGCATCGGCGCGACGCTGATCACCGCGATCCTCACCTGGGCCGGCTTCATCCTGCCGGCGATGATCGTCGATCACTCCTACGAGGCCCGGCCGAAGCGCCTGAGCCTCTTGAACGCCGGCGAGTGGCTGATCGCGATGCTGATCATGGGCGTCGTCATCGGCGCCTTCGGCTGATCGGCCCGAATGGCGAAAGTCTAAGCGCCGGGATATGGACCGGCCGCGCCGGCTTTCCTAGAGTCGGCGGCAAGGGCCGGAGGGAGACCGGCCATGGACACGGGAGGAAGAGATGGACCGGATCGAGACCAAGCCGGAGTGGCGCGCGAACACGCTGGTCGATGCCGAGACCTACGAGAGCTGGTACCGGCGCAGCGTCGAGGATCCGGAGGGCTTCTGGGGCGATCACGGCAAGCGGATCGACTGGATCAAGCCGTTCACCACGGTGAAGAACACCTCCTTCGGCCCCGGCGACGTCTCGATCAAGTGGTTCGAGGACGGCACGCTGAACGTTTCGGCGAGCTGCCTCGACCGCCATCTCGCCGAAAACGGCGAGCGTGCCGCGATCATCTGGGAGGGCGACGACCCCACGGTGTCGCGCACCATCAGCTACCGCGAGTTGCACGGCGAAGTCTGCAGGATGGCGAACGTCCTGAAGGATCTCGGCGCGAAGAAGGGGGACCGCGTCACCATCTACATGCCGATGATCCCGGAGGCGGCGATGGCGATGCTCGCCTGCGCCCGCATCGGCGCCATCCACTCGGTCGTCTTCGGCGGCTTTTCGCCGGACGCGCTGGCCGGCCGGCTGGCGGACGCGAAGTCCGAACTCCTGATCACCGCCGACGAGGGCTTGCGGGGCGGGCGCAAGGTGCCGCTGAAGGCCAATGCCGACCGGGCGATCGAGATCGCCGCAAAGAACGGCCAGGCGGTGAAGCGCGTCCTCGTCGTCCAGCGCACCGGCGGCGACGTCGCGTGGACGCAGGGTCGGGACACCTGGTGGCACGAGGCGCGGGAGAGCGCCGCAGCCGAGTGCCCGCCGGAGGAGATGAGCGCCGAGGATCCGCTGTTCATCCTCTACACCTCGGGCTCGACCGGCAAGCCGAAGGGCGTGCTCCACACCTCCGGCGGTTATCTCGTCCACGCCTCGATGACGCACCAATACGTCTTCGACTACCGGTCGGGCGAGGTGTTCTGGTGCACCGCCGACGTCGGCTGGGTCACCGGCCACAGCTACATCGTCTACGGGCCGCTCGCCAACGGCGCGACGACGCTGATGTTCGAGGGCGTGCCGAACTATCCGGATGCCGGCCGCTTTTGGCAGGTCATCGACAAGCATCAGGTCACGATCTTCTACACCGCGCCGACCGCGATCCGGGCGCTGATGGGCGCCGGCGACGAGCACGTCACCAAGTCCTCGCGCAAAAGTCTCAGGCTGATCGGCTCGGTCGGTGAGCCGATCAACCCGGAGGCCTGGCTCTGGTACTACCGCGTCGTCGGCGAGGAGCGTTGCCCGATCGTCGACACCTGGTGGCAGACCGAGACGGGCGGCATCCTGATCACCCCGCTCACCGGCGCGATGGCGCTGAAGCCGGGGGCCGCCTCCAAGCCGTTCTTCGGCGTCCAGCCGCAGATCGTCGATGCCGAGGGCAAGGTGCTGGAGGGGGCGACCGAGGGCAACCTGTGCATCACCGACTCCTGGCCGGGCCAGATGCGCACCGTCTACGGCGACCATGAGCGCTTCGTGCAGACCTACTTCTCGGCCTATCCGGGCAAGTACTTCACCGGCGACGGCTGCCGGCGCGATGCCGACGGCTACTACTGGATCACCGGCCGGGTCGACGACGTCCTCAACGTCTCCGGCCACCGCATGGGCACGGCCGAGGTCGAGTCGGCGCTCGTCTCGCATCCCAAGGTCTCGGAGGCCGCGGTCGTCGGCTATCCGCACGACATCAAGGGCCAGGGCATCTACTGCTACGTGACGCTGATGGAGGGCGAGACGCCCTCGCCGGAACTCCAGAAGGAGCTGGTCCAGCACGTGCGCAACGAGATCGGCCCGATCGCGGCTCCCGACAAGATCCAGTTCGCGCCGGGCCTGCCGAAGACCCGTTCGGGCAAGATCATGCGCCGCATCCTGCGCAAGATCGCCGAGGACGATTTCGGCGCGCTCGGCGACACCTCGACGCTGGCGGACCCGGGCGTGGTGGAGGATCTCATCGACAACCGGCAGAACCGCAAGGGCTGAGGGCGCCGACGGCGCCAGGCCGGTCCGGCGGCCGACGCGCTTCGAAGACGGCGACGCACACGAAGAGGGCCGGCTTGGCAGCCGGCCCTCCGATCATGCGTTCTGCAGTCACACGGCGCCCAGCGTCACCGCCTGGTCGTCACCGACCTCGCGATAACGGTCTGCGTCATACTCGTTGAGCGCGTCCATCTGCGCCTCGGAGATGTCGGGCGCGCGGAAGGTCGTCCCATCGACCACCAGGGAGGAGAGCGGAATCGCCACCTCCTTCTCGCCGAGGCCGAGGAAGCCGCCCGATGCGATCACGGCATAGAGGCGATTGTCGACGCGCACGATCTCCTCGACGTCGCCCAGCGTGTTGCCGTTCTCGCCGACGATGTCGTAATCGAGCAGTTGCCCGACGGTGCGCTGGATCTGCTGCCCCGCATTGGCCGACACCGCGCGATTGCCGGAATCGTCGGCGGCATTGGCCGCCCGCCCGCTCGCCGGCTGTGACGCATCGGAGTTCATCCGCGCTGCCACACGACGGTTGTTCTGCCCGTCCTGGCTCTGCCGGTCCCGGCTCTGCCCGGCCGCAGCCTGCCGGTCCTGTGACGTCGGCTGATTGTCCGCAGCCTGACGGTCGCCGGACGTCTCGTAGCGAACCTGCGGCTCGCCCTGCGGCTGGTTGACCGTCACCTCAGCCTCGTCCCGCTGATAGCGGACCTGCGGCTGCCGGTCGGGGGTGCGCACGGTGACATCGGCCTGACCCGAGGACTGCACCTCCACCTGCGCCCGGTCGTCGTCGGGCTGCTGCGAAGCGCGGACGGTCGCATTGCCCTGGCGGGCGACCGACACCTGCGGCTGACCCTGCTCGACCTCGACCTGCGGCTTGCGCTGGTTCACCGCGACATCGGGCTGCGGCATGCGCACGGTGATCTCCGGCTGCGGAATGTCCACCGTCACCCGCGGCGCCGGCTGATGCACGCTGATCTGCGGCTGCTGCTGGTTCACCGAGACCTGCGGCTGGCGCTGCTGGACGCGCACGTCCGGCTCGGGCATGTCGACCCGGATCTGCGGCGACTGGGGCTGAACGACGAAGTTGCTGGCGGTTTCCTCGGCCGACCGGCCAGCCGCTCCGTTCGAACGTCGCAGCTCGCGCTGCGCCGCACGCAGCGCCTGACGCGCCTCGCGGGCCATGTCGTCCTGGATCGCGTCGCGGGCGGCGACGAGGTGGGTGCGGATCACGGTGCGACGATCGCCCTCGGGAAGACCCGACTCGGCCAGCGACGACACGACGCTGTTGATCGTGGCTTCGGCCTGTTTGAGGCGGTCGTTCTGGATCTGCCGGCTCGCCTGGCGGATCTGCTGACGCATCGCCTGCCGCATCTGGGCGCGGTCGTTCCCGGCCGTGCCGGCTGCGGTCCGGCCGGACTGCGCCGACGCATTCGTATTCGTGTCGGTGGCCGCCGCCGGGGTCGCAGCAGCATCCGACGTGCTGGTCTGTGCGAGAGCCGCGGGGGCCGTGGCGGTGGTGGTTGCCAGAAGGGCGGCGAAACAGAGCGAACGGTTGTTCATTCTCGTCTCCTTTCGGGGCTTTGACAAATGTTCGAACGCAGAGGCGCAGACGATCCCTGTAGATCGGCCCGCATCGCCCCTGCGTCGTGGCTCGGTTGTTCAATCCGACACAACACCGATTGTTTCATGCCAATACACGTCGCAGCCAATATTTTTGTTCTTCATCTATGTGTTGATCCAAGCGCGTCGCCTGCACGCGGACGGACACAGATCTTTCTCCTTCTGCCGGCGAGGGAAAGAAATACAGGCATGGCATGGACTGTTCGGAGCACACCGCTCTCGCCTCGCGGCCGCGACCGCCCGCTTCGCGCGGAACTGGCGCAACGCAGCATAGAGCTCTTGCGCCATGGGTTCTTCAGCCCCATACTCTTGATGTGTTCAACGAAGCGGAAGGAGGTGATCCAATGTCGAGTGGATTTGAATGCCGGCTGGGTCTGTGTGTCTCAACGGTGCGTCGGAGCAGCCTCCGCGCCTTCGTCTGAAACATGAGGCCGACGACGGTCTGAGACCGCCGGCAGGCAGAATTCACGGGGCCGCTTCCGGAGACGGAAGCGGCCTTTCGTGCGTCTAGGGTGCTGGACGCTTGCGAGGAAAGATCCGGAGGCGCGGCGGCGGCGGAACGCTTGAAGCGCGCCGCGCCGTATCGTCACCCGGGATTGGACGCGAGCTGCTCCGACCCCCTGCCGCGCGTCAGTCGGCGAGCCCCGCCACCGCGAGGATGGCGGCGAGCGTCGCCGAGAGGCCGCGCAGGCTCGCCTCCGGCTCGACGTCGATCCATTCCTCGACCGAATGCGCCCGCCCTCCGGTGCCGCCGGTGCCGATCTTCACGGCGGGGATCCCGAGGCTCATCGGAATGTTGGCGTCGGTCGAGGACGCCGCATGGCTCACCTCGAAGCCGAAGGCGCCCAACGCCGCGGTCGAGGCCGTGACGATGGCGCTGTCGGGCGCCGTCTGCCCGGCCGGCCGGTCGCCGAGAAGCTTCGCCTCCGCCGTGATTTCACCGCTGGCCGTCGAGGCGCGGGCGTTCTCGTTGGCCACCGCCTGCTCGATCAGCCGGTGCAGGGCGGCATCGAGGCACGCGAGTTCGCCTGCATCGGTGGAGCGCAGGTCGACCTCGACCCAGACCTCCTCCGGGATCGCGTTGATCGACGTCCCGCCACCGAAGACGCTGGCGCAGAAGGTGGTCTGCGGCTCCTTCGGCACCTCGAGCCTCGACATGCCGGCGACCATCTCGCCGAGGGCATAGGCCGGGTTGACGATGCCGAAGGCCATCAGGCTGTGGCCGCCCGGCCCCTTGAAGGCGACACGGTAGCGGCGCGAGCCGACGGCCCGCGTCACCAGCTCCTCCATGTTCGGGCTGTCCAGCGTGAAGAAGGCCTTGATGCGTTCGCGCCAGGCGCCTTCGGCAAAGAGATGGCGGATGCCGCGCAGGTCGCCCTTGCCCTCCTCGCCGACGTCGCCGACGAACAGGATGTCGTGCTCGGTCTCGATGCCGGCCGCGTCGAGCGCCCGGGCGATCGCGAGCAGGACGGCGAGCCCGCGCGTGTCGTCGCCGACGCCAGGCGCGAAGAGTTTTGTGCCCTCGCGGCGCACGGTGACGTCGGTGCCCTCCGGAAACACGGTGTCGAGATGGGCGGCCGCGACGATGACATTGCCGTTGCCGCGTCCCTTGCGCAGCGCAAGGACGTTGCCGATCCCGTCGAGCGCCGCATCGAGCCCCGCCTCGGCCAGCATGGCGCGAAACGCCTCGGCCCGGCGCTCCTCCTTGAAGGGCGGCGACGGGATCTCGGTCAGCGCGATGATCTCGTCCACCAGCCGATCGTGCCCGTCACGCAGCAGGCCCTGCGCCCGCTGGAAGCCGGGATGGGCGAGGATGGCGTCGATGGAAGCACTCATGAAATTTGGCCTTCTGGACATGGGATCGCCGGCCGATGCCCTTCGGCACCGCCCGGCGGTTTGCAACGCACTGGCAAATGCGGGCCCGCGGCTCCGCAGGCCACGGCGTCTCGATCAGACGCCGGCCGGGCGCGGCTGCAGCGGCGGATCGACCTCGGGCGGGATCGGGCAGAGATAGGGCTTCTTGGCGAGCCGCGCCTGATGGTCGGCCTTCGCCTGCTCGAGCAGCGCCGGGTCCTTCAACAGGTCGACGGCGGTGCCGGCCATCACCTTCGCGGCCCAGGTCAGGCCCTTGTAGGCCGGGCCGGCCTTGCCCTGCGCGGTGATCTGCCAGGAGTGGCCGGGCGTCCCGATCGCGTGGGTGGCGACCCGCGCCTGCACGGTCGGCACCTTCCACGACACGTCGCCGACGTCGGTGGAGCCGATCATCGGCTCGCCGACCTGGTCGAGCGGCACGATGAAGTCGCAGAGCGGCTGGTCGGCCTTCGGCTCGACGCCGCAGCGATTGTAGTCGCTGGCGATGTCCTCCTCGCTGAGCGTCGCCTGGATCTCGGCGGCGAAGGCGCGGTCGGCGTCGTCGAAGGCGACCGGGCCGAGCCGTTGCATGTTGGCGAACATCGTCTCCTCCATCGGCGTGTTGCCGAGAAGGTTGGAGACGGCCGAGAGGATTTTGATCTCGACCTCGGTCTCGGTCATCATCGCCGCGCCCTTGGCGATCTTGATCACCCGCTCGTTGAGCGCCTTCATGCCGTGGATGTCGAGCGCGCGCACGGCGTAGCGCACCTTGGCGCGGCCCTGCACGACGTTGGGCGCGATGCCGCCACCGTCGATCATCGCGTAGTGGATGCGCGCCGAGGACGGCATGTGCTCGCGCATGTAGTTGACGCCGACATTCATCAGCTCGACGGCGTCAAGCGCCGAGCGCCCGAGATGCGGCGCCGCGGCCGCGTGGCTGGCGCGCCCGGTGAAGGTGAAGTCGATGCGCGTGTTGGCGAGCGACAGCGCCTCGTCGACGCGGGTCAGCGAGGCCGGATGCCAGGTGATCGCGGCATCGACGTCGTCGAAGATGCCGGCGCGCACCATGAAGGCCTTGGCCGCCCCGCCTTCTTCCGCCGGGCAGCCGTAGTAGCGCACGGTGCCGGGCTGGCCGGTCTCCTTGAGGTAGTTCTTCATCGCGGTGGCGGCGAGCAGCGCCGCCGAGCCCAGCATGTTGTGGCCGCAGCCATGGCCGAAGCCGTTGCCGGGCAGCGGCTTCGGCTCGGCGATGTTGGCCTCCTGGCTGAGACCCGGCAGCGCGTCGTACTCGCCGAGGAAGGCGATGATCGGTCCGCCCGAGCCGGCCTCGCCCATGACCGCGGTCGGAATGCCGGCCGGGCCCTCGGTGACGGCGAAGCCTTCGTCCTTCAGCATCGCCGTGTGTTCGGCGGAGGAGCGGAATTCGGTGTAGGCGAGCTCGGGCATCGACCAGATGCGGTCGCTGAGGTCCTCGTAGGCCTTGCGGCGCGCCTCGACGTGGTCCCAGATCGGTTCGGAATTGTGCATCACGTGTGTCCTCGGGGTCTTCGGTTCGGCAGTCGATCCGGGCCGCTCAGGCGGCGGCGCGGGCCTCGTCGTTGAGATGGCAAGCCGACAGGCGGCCGGGAGCGATCTCCTTCAGCGCCGGCCGCTCGACGATGCAGCGCTGGTGGGCATGCGGACAGCGCGGGTGGAAGTGGCAGCCGGTGGGCGGCTTCAGGGGCGAGGGAATCTCCCCCTTGATCGGATTGAAGGCCTTCTTCTTCGTCTCGAAGGTCGGGATCTCGGCGACCAGCGCCTGGGTGTAAGGATGGTTCGGCCGGCGCAGCACGTCCTCGGCCGCGCCGAGCTCGACCAGGCGACCGAGATACATCACCGCGATGCGGTCCGAAATGTGCTCGACGACGCCGAGGTCGTGGCTGATGAACAGGTAGGTGAGATCCAGCTCCTCGCGCAGCCGCATGAACAGGTTGAGGATCTGCGCCTGGATCGAGACGTCGAGGGCCGCGACCGACTCGTCGCAGACGATGAAGTCCGGCTTCACCGCCAGCGCCCGGGCGATGCCGATGCGGGCGCGCTGGCCGCCCGAGAACTGGTGCGGGTAACGCTTGCGGGTCGTGGGGTCGAGCCCCACCCGGTTCAGGAGGTCGTCGACATAGCCGTCCTGCTCGCGCCGCGAGACGATGCCGTGGACGCGCGGTGCCTCGCCGACGATCTCGTCGACCCTGAGGCGCGGGTTGAGCGAGGACATCGGGTCCTGGAACACCATCTGGATCTTCAGCGCCGCCTCGCGCGCCTCGGCGCCGCGAAGCGCTGCAACGTCCCGGCCCCGAAACCGGATCTGCCCCTCGCTTGGCGGCATCAGGCCGGCGACCATGCGCCCGAGCGTGGACTTCCCGCAGCCGGACTCGCCGACGAGGCCGAGCACCTCGCCCTTGCGGACCGAAAGCCGCACCCCGTCCACCGCATGCACCGTCAGCGGCTCGACCTTCGAGCCGAGCAGGCGCGCGGTGCGCTCGGCGATGTCGAGTTCGGTGACGAAGCGCTTGGAGACCGCGTCGATCTCGAGAATGGGCGTGTCGGTCAGCATGACGCGGCGAGCGCCTCCTCGGCCGCTTCGAGATAGGGATGAACGCAGCGGGCGCGTCGGCCGGGCAGGAGCTCGGCGAGCGCCGGCTCGACGAGGCACGCGGCGTCGGCGCGCGGGCAGCGCGGGCGGAACTTGCAGCCCTCCGGCAGCCGGAGAAGCGAGGGCGTCATGCCCGGGATCTGCGCGAGCGGGGCCCCGTGGCGCTTGCCCTGCGGCACCGAGTCGATCAGCCCGCGCGTGTAGGGGTGGAGAGGTCGAGCGATCACCTCGGCGGTGTCGCCGGTCTCGATGATCCGGCCGGCATACATCACCGCCAGCCGGTCGGCGAGACCGGAGACGACGGCGAGATCGTGGGTGATCCAGATCAGCGCCGTGCCGGAGCGGGCGCAGAGCGCCTGCACCTCGGAGAGGATCTGCGCCTGGATGGTGACGTCGAGCGCCGTCGTGGGCTCGTCGGCGATGATCAGATCCGGCTCGTGCAGGAGCGCGATGGCGATCGCCACGCGCTGGCGCATCCCGCCGGAGAACTGGTGCGGATAGCTCTCCAGCCGCTCGTCCGGCGAGGAGATGCCGACCGCCGCGAGCGCCGCCCGGCAGCGTTCGCGCGCCGCTTGGCGCGACATCGGCGCGTGCGCCAGCACCGTCTCGATCATCTGCGTGTCGACCCGCAGCACCGGATTCAGCGTCATCATCGGATCTTGGAAGATCATCGCGATGCGCTTGCCGCGCAGGCGCCGCAGCGTCGCCTCGCCGGCCGCCACGAGGTCCGCGCCGTCGAAGAGGATCTGGCCCGAGACGACCTTGCCCGGCGGATCGACGAGGCCGATCAGCGAAAAGCCGGTGACCGACTTGCCCGAACCGGACTCGCCGACGAGCCCGAGGATCTCGCCCCGGTCGAGCGAGAAGCTGACGCCGTCGACCGCCTTCGCGACGCCGTCACGGGTGAAGAAATGCGTCGCGAGATCGCGAACCTGAAGAAGCGTCATGACTGCAGCCGCGGATTGAAGATGTCGCGCAGGCGATCGCCGACGAGATTGATGGCGATGATGGTGACCACCAGCGCGACGCCGGGGAACAGGCTGACCCAGTAGCGGCCGGACAGGAGGTAGTCGTAGCCGTTGGAGATCAGGAGGCCGAGCGAGGGTTCGGTGATCGGCACGCCGACGCCGAGGAAGGACAGCGTCGCCTCGAGCGCGATCGCCTGGGCGATCTGGACGGTCGCGACCACGATCAGCGGCGGCACGCAGTTCGGCAGGAGGTGGCGGAACATGATGCGCCGATGCGACAGGGCGAGGCATCGCGCGGCGTCGATGTAGTCCTTGCGCCGCTCGACGATCGCCGAGGACCGAACCGTGCGGGCGTAATAGGCCCACTGCACGATGACGAGCGCGAGGATGACCTTGTCGACGCCGCGCCCGAGGAGCGCGAGCAGGATCAGCGCGATGAGGATCGCGGGGAAGGACAGCTGCAGGTCGACCACGCGCATGATGAGCGAGTCCGTCCGCCCGCCGAAATAGGCGGCGGCGACGCCCGCCGCGACGCCGACCACGATGGCGCAGGCGAGCGAGACGAGCGCGACCACGAGGCTGATCCTCAGCCCGTAGGCGATGGCCGAGAGCATGTCGCGGCCCTGCTGGTCGGTGCCAAGCCAGTAGGTGCCGCCGGTCGCAAAGCTCGTCTCGCCCGGCGGGAGGCCGCCGTCCATGATGTCCAGCTGTGCGAGATCGTACGGGTTCTGCGGGGTGATCCAGGGGGCCAGGATCGCGATCAAGGCGATCACCACGAAGAGGCAGAGGCCGAACACGGCGAGACGGTCGGCGAAGAAGTCCTGCGCCAGGCGCTTGAGCGGGCTGTCGACCCGTGCCGGCTTGGCGGGCTCGGCAATGTCCGCCTTCGGCTCGAGCGCGCCGACGATCGTCTCGCCGCTCATGCCTTCACCTCCGACAGGCGCACCCGCGGATCGAGTGCCGAGTAGAGGACGTCGACGGCGAGGTTGATGCCGACGATGATGAGGACCGTCAACATCAGGTAGGCGACGATCAGCGGCCGGTCGAGGAGGTTGATCGAGTCGATCAGCAGCTTGCCCATGCCCGGCCAGGCGAACACCGTCTCGGTGACGATGGCGAAGGCGACCATCGAGCCGAGCTCGAGGCCGATGATGGTGACGACCGGGATCATGATGTTCTTGAGGATGTGGACGAGCACAACCCGGCGGGTCGACAGGCCCTTGGCGCGGGCGAACTTGACGTAGTCCTGCAGCGCGACCTCACGGGTGTTGGCCCGCGCGAGGCGGATCACCAGCGACATCTTGAACAGCGCGAGGTTCAGCGCCGGCAGGATCAGGTGCTTCAGCCCGTCGAGTGTCAGGAAGGACACGCGGACGCCGAGGAGGTCGACCGTCTCGCCGCGCCCACCCGCGGGCAGCCAGCCGAGCAGCACCGCGAAGACGAGGATCAGGAGCATCCCCTGCCAGAAGTTCGGCAGCGAGAAGCCGAGGATCGAGCCGGCCATGATCGAGCGGCCGCCGACCGAGTTCGGCTTGAGGCCGGCGAGGACGCCGAGCGGCACGCCGATGCCGACCGACAGGATCAGCGCGACGAGCGCCAGTTCCATCGTCGCCGGCAGGCGCTCCAGGATGATCTCCATGGCCGGCCGGCCGTAGACGAAGGAGCGGCCGAGATCGCCGTGCAGGGCGTTCCAGACGAAGATGCCGAACTGCTCCAGGAGCGGCCGGTCGAGGCCGAGCCGGTGCGTCGTCGCCGCGATCTCGGCCTGCGTCGCCTCCGGATTGATCAGGATGTCGACCGGATTGCCGATCGCGTAGACCCCGACGAAGACCAGGATCGCCATCGCCGCGACGGCGATGAGGCTCTGGCCGAGACGGCGCACCAGATAGACGATCATTTCGCCCTCCAGGGGCTGCGGGCCGCGCCCGCGCGGCCCCTCGAAGCTGCTCGATCGAGGCCTCCCGCCGGCGAGCCGTCGCCGGGAGGCCTGCCTTTTACTGCGCCGGCTTCACCTCGGCGGCGATGGTGTACTGGTCGACGCGCGCCTCGTAGCTCAGCGCCGGCTTCATCGCCCAGACGGTCTGCTCGTAGTGCAGCGGGATGATGCCGTAGTCGTCGAGCACCAGGCCCTCGGCCTTCTTCAGAAGGTCCTCGCGCTTGGCGTCGTCGATGGTCGACATCGCCTCGATCAGCACCTTGTCCATGTCCGGGTTGGAATAGCGTCCGGCATTGGTCGGTCCCATCCCCGTCGCCTTGTCGTAGGTCGCCACCAGCGACTTCAGCGGCGAGGACATCTCGCCCGAGGCGGCGCCCCAGCCGGCGAGGTAGACCGGGAAGTCGAGGGCGTTGCGCCGCGAGAAGAACTGGCTCGCCGTCATCGCGTCGACATTGGTCTTGATGCCGATGCGGGTCAGCATCTGGGCGATCGCCTGCGCCACCTTCTCGTCGTTGATGTAGCGATCGTTCGGCGTGCCGAGGGTGATGGTGAAGCCGTTGGGATAACCGGCCTCGGCGAGCAGCTGCTTGGCCTTGTCCGGATCGTAGGTGTCGGCGTCGCGCCCATTGGTGCCGAACATCGGCGGCGGCAGCAGCTCGCCCGCGGCGACGGCATAGCCGCCCATGATGCGCTCGACAATCGCGGGACGATTGATGGCGAGCGAGATCGCCTCGCGCACCCGCTTGTCGAGCAGCGGGTTCTTGCCGTCCGTGCCCTCGATGGAGGGCGCCTTGTCGTCCTGCTGGTAGAGGTGGAGGTAGATGATGCGGTTCGACAGGGCGTCGACGATCTTGAAGCCGGCGTCCTTGATGCGCGGGATGTCCTGGATCGGCGGCGACTCGATCATGTCGACGTCGCCGGCGAGCAGGGCCGCGACGCGAGGCCCGTCGCTGGTGATCGGACGCATCGTCACGGTATCCCAGGCCGGGGCGTCGCCCCAGTATCCGTCGAACTTCGTCAGCACCAGCTGGCTGCCGCGGGTGAACTCCTTCAGCTCGTACGGCCCCGTGCCGACGGCCACCTCCGGCGCGTTGAAGGCCGGCGACTGCGGCACCTCGCCGAGCCCCTCGCATTCGCCCTTGGGCTTGTAGGTGATGGTCTTCTCGGCGCCCAGCGCGTCGGCCGAGAGGATCGGCAGGCTCGCCATGTTGGTCGGCAGCAGCGGGTTCGCCGCCTCGGTCTTGATGATGACGGTGTGATCGTCCGCGGCGGACGCATCGACGATGTCGCCGGTGTAGATCGTGTAGGAGGACGGGGAGTTCTCGACCAGCGGCGGACGGCAGAGCGTGTAGAGCACGTCGCGCGCCGTGAAGGCGCTGCCGTTCTGGAACTTGACGCCATCGCGCAGGGTAAAGCGCCAGGTGGTGTCGTCGACCGCCTCCCACGTCGTCGCGAGGCCCGGCTGCAGGCGCTGTACTGCGTCCTGCTTCGTCAGGCCCTCGAAGATGTTCTCCAGCACTTGGGTGTTGGTGGCGAGGTTGTGGAACTGCGGATCCATCGAGGTCGGCTCGGACTTCAGGCCGATGGTGAGGTCGGCTGCGCCGGCCGCCGTGGCGAGCGTGCTGCCGGCAAGCAGCGTGGCGATTAGAAGGGCTGGTCTGGCGGTCATCGGGCGAGCCTCTCTTGGTGCATGGTCCGGTGTTCCGGCGGCGACCCGGAAGGCCCGCCGGCGTTGGCAAGCACGCTATTATGCGCTAAATGAATGTCAACACGGTTTCTCTATGTGCATTGCACATACTTGTTGCACGCCTCTGCATCAAAAGGTTCACATGCTGAAAAATGCGGCGGCGCCCTCCGGGCCGGAACGGCGCCGTACCGGCTTCACCCTTCGCGAGCTCGAGGTGCTCCGTGCGCTGGTGCAGACCGGCAAGGCCACCGTGGCGGCCAGACGCCTCGGCATGTCGCAGCCGGCCGTCAGCCGCGCCCTCGGCCAGCTGGAGGCTCAGCTCGGGCGGCAGCTCTTCGAGCGCGCCGGCAACCGCCTGATCCCGAACGGCGAGGCGCTGTCGATCAGCGAACAGCTGGGGCCGGTCTTCGCCGCCCTGTCGCGCATCGCCGACCGGTCTGAACCCGAACCGAGCACGCATAGCGGCCAGCTGCGCATCGTCGCGCCGCCGACCATCGCCCACCGGTTCCTGCCGACCCGGATCGCCGCCTTCACCAAGCACAACCCGAAGCTCGACATCGTTTTCGACGTGATCTCCTCGGACAGCCTGATCACCAGCATCGCCGAGGGGCAGCACGACGTCGGGCTGACCGACGCGCAGACGGCGCACGAGGGGATCCGCCCCGAGCTTCTGCTGGCAACCTCCGGCATCTGCGTGCTGCCGGCCCGTCATCCCCTCGCCGACCTCGTCACCATCCGCCCGGAGCATCTGGAGAACGAGAACTTCATCGCCCTCACGCGCCGCCATTCGGCGCGCGCGGCGGTGGACCGCGTGTTCGAGCGCGCCGGCGTGCGGCGGCGCGTCGTGATCGAGACGGCGACGAGCGTCTCGGCGGCCGAGTTCGTGCGCGAAGGCCTCGGCATCGCCGTGATGAACCCGTTCCCGATCGTCCACCAGCTGGGGAGCGGCATCGTCGCCCGTCCCTTCGAGCCGAGCATCCCCTACCGCACCAACTTCCTGCTGCCGGCCGGGCAGGCACCGTCAGCCGCGACGCTCGCCTTCATCCAGGCGACGCGCGCGAGCATCGAACCCGGTGACGGCCTGCCGCACGAGACGAGCGACAATGACGGAGACTGACATGCCCATCCCGACGACCCGTGCGATCCTGGCCGACCTCGTCGGCTTCGACACCACGAGCCGCGACTCCAACCTGCCGCTGATCGCCCACGTCGAGGCCTTTCTCGGCCGCTACGGGGTCGAGAGCCGGCGCGTCTACGACGAGACCGGCGCGAAGGCCAACCTCTGGGCGACGATCGGGCCGAAGGACGTGCCGGGCCTGATCCTGTCGGGCCACACCGACACCGTGCCGGTCGACGGGCAGGACTGGGCGAGCGATCCCTTCGGCATCGAGGAGCGCGACGGCAGGCTCTACGGGCGGGGATCCTGCGACATGAAGGGCTTCCTCGCCGCTGCACTGGCGGCGGTGCCTTCGATGGTGGCGGCCGATCTCGCAAGGCCGATCCACCTCGCCTTCTCCTACGACGAGGAGGTCGGCTGCGTCGGGGTCAAGCGACTGCTGGAGGTGCTGCAGGACGAGCCGGTGAAGCCGGCCTTCTGCATCGTCGGCGAGCCGACGCTGATGCAGGTGGTGATCGGCCACAAGGCCAAGCGCTCGATCCGCGTCACCGTGCGCGGACGCACCTGCCACTCGTCGCTGGCGCCGCAGGGCGTCAACGCCGTCGACTATGCCGCGCTGCTGATCGTGCGGATGCGCGAGATCGCCCGCCGCCTCGCTGAGGCGGGCGTCGTTGATGCCGCCTACGACGTGCCCTACACAACCGCCCACACCGGCGTGGTCAATGGCGGGACGGCGCTCAACATCGTGCCGGACCGCTGCCGCCTCGACTGCGAGTTCCGGGTGATGCCGGGAGAGGACGCCGATGCGCTCGTCGACGAACTCCAGGCCTATGCGCGCGAGCTCGAGGCGGAAATGCAGGACGTCGCGCCGGAGGCCGGCATCGAGGTGGACGTCTTCGCCGGCTTCCCCGGCCTCGAGACGGCGCCCGAGGCCGACGTCACCGTGCTCGCCAAGCGCCTCGCCGAAAGCAACGGCCACTCCAAGGTCGCCTACGGCACCGAGGCGGGCCGCTTCCACGCGATGCTGGGCGTGCCCACCGCCATCGTCGGCCCCGGCTCGATCGAGCAGGCGCACAAGGCCGACGAGTACATCGAGATTGCCCAGCTCGACGCCTGCGACCGCTTCATGCAGCGGCTGGTGGAGTGGGCGCGGCAGGGCTGAGCAGCCAGCCGACTCAGGAACGCGCAGCCTCGCAGACACCGCTTCTTCTCCCCTCCGGGGAGAAGTGCCGGCAGGCGATGAGGGGACGGTGATTCAGCAAATGCGACCTGCGGGAGAGCGATGCCCTCACCTGGCTGCTCGCTGATCGCTCGCATCCACCCTCTCCCGGTTCGGGAGAGGAACGGCGACCGTCCTGCATCGCCGCATCGAGCGCCCTGACCCATCCTTCGCTTCGAGGACGATGGGCGTCCCCGTCAATAAACATCCGCCTGATATCGGCCGGCCTTCTTGAGACCCTGCACGAACATCACCGCCTCGTCGGTCGTGCGGGCGCCGTGTTGGGCGACGACCTCGACCACCGCCGCCTCGACGTCCTTGGCCATGCGCTTGGCATCGCCGCAGACATAGAAGTGCGCGCCACCGGCAAGCCACTGCCACAGGTCCGGTCCGGCTTCGCGGATGCGGTCCTGCACGTAGACCTTCTGCGCCCCGTCCCGCGACCAGGCGAGCGCGAGCCGCGTGAGATGGCCGCTGGCGCGCATCGCCTCCAGCTCGTCGCGGTAGAAGAAGTCGCAGGCCTCCTGCCGATGGCCGTAGAACAGCCAGTTGGGACCGGGAGCCCCGGTCGCCTGCCGCTCGTGCAGGAAGGCGCGGAACGGCGCGACGCCGGTGCCGGGGCCGACCATGACGACCGGCGTCTTCGGATCGGCCGGCAGAGCGAAGTTGTGCGCCTTCTGGACGTAGGCCTTCAGCACGTCGCCCTCGCGGGCGCGGTGGCCGATGAAGGTGGAGGCGACGCCGAGCCGCTTGCGGCGGCCGACGAGGTAGCGCACCGCGTCCACCGTCAGCGACAGCCGTCCGGGCGTCGCCGCCGGCGAGGAGGAGATCGAGTAGAGCCGCGGCTGCAGCGGCTCGAGCACGTCGACGAAGGCCTCCGGGTGCGGGCGGGCCTGCGCGAACTTCTGCACCACGGCGAAGACGTCGAGCGTCGCCGCGTCGCCGTCCGGATCTTCGCCGCGCGCCAGGGCTTTCGCCTTGTCGCGTGCCGTGCCGCCAAGGATGTAGGAATAGAGCTCGAAGAGGGAATCGGGCGCAAGGCCGAGCGAGACCTCGTCGACCAGCACCTCGCGCAGCGTGCGGCTGCGCACCGGGACGGTATGGGCGGCGCCGAGCATGGCAATGATCTGGTCGACATGGCCGAGGTCGTTCTTCGGAAACAGACCGAAGGAGTCCCCGACGCGGTAGGAGAGGCCGGCGCCGGCGATGTCGAACTCGACGTGGAACGTCTCCTTTTCGGAGTCCCCGCCATTCAGGCGGCGGCGCGAGAGGAAGGTCACCCCCGCCGGGCTCTCGCGCGACTCGCCGAGCGCGTGGAGCGGCTTGGCGCCGGGCTCGGCCGGCGGCGCGTCGATCTCGATCGCTGGAGACCGGCCGGCACCGGCGGAGGCGTCGCCCGGCAGCTCGGTCACGAGCTGCTTGACCAGCCGCAGGGTCTCCTTGCCGCCGGGCACGCAGAGATTGAGGCGATCCTCCTTTTTCAGAAAGAGCGCGTTCGCATAGTCGGCGCAGTTGTAGCCGCACTGGCCGCAGTCCTGCTGCGCCATCGCCGCCATCAGGCGCGGCGCCGGCGGCGCGTCCTTGGCAAGCGCCATGCGCTCGTCCGCCGGCATCGACGGGTCGTGCCAGGGCGCCGCGTCGTTGTCGGCGAGAACCGGCCCGGTTGATCCGGCGGGCAGGCCCGGCAGCGCCAGACCCTCGGCCGGCCCCGCGGGGGCGAGCGGCGCGAGCGCGGCGGTGAAGAAGCCGGACAGCCATTCCCGCTGGGCGAGGGAGAACGGCGCGGTCTCCGGAATGGCGACGCGCGGGACGATGGGCGCCTGGACGGTCACCGGAACGCCTCCGCGGCAGCCTTGAACGCTTCGGGATCCACCCGCCGCGAGAAGCCGGCAAAGCTTTCGGTGGGCTCGGCCCGGTTGACGAGATAGGCGCGCAGCAGCCGCTCCACCGTTTCCGGCAGGTCCTCGGCCTTGAGGTCGGGATAGAGCAGCGTCGCGATCGCGGCGTCCGTACCGAAGCCACCGCCGACATGCAGATGATAGCCTTCGACCTGGTCGCCGTCCTCGCTCACCGTCACCTTGGTGCCGACGAGGCCGATGTCGCCGATGTAGTGCTGGGCACAGGAATTCGGGCAGCCGGTGAGATGGATGTTGATCGGCTGGTCGAGGTCGAGCCCGCGCGCGTCGAGATGGTCGGCGATGGCCGCGGCATGTCCCTTGGTGTCCGAATTGGCGAACTTGCAGCCGCGATTGCCGGTGCAGGCGATGAGGCCCGCGCGCACGGCCGTCGTCTTCCAGTCCAGCCCGCAGGCGACAAGGCGATCCTGCGCCTCCCCGACCTTGGCATCGGGAATGCCGGACAGGATCAGGTTCTGCCAGACCGTGAGCCGCACGTCGCCGTCGCCGCACGCGGCCGCGATCGCCGCGACCGCGCGCATCTGGTCGGCCGACATCCGGCCGGTCGTCAGCGCGACGCCGATCCAGTTCAGTCCCGGCTGCTTCTGCCGGTGGACGCCGATATGGGCCTGGCGGTCGACCGCCGCGCGCGGCGCCGCATGGGATGCGTCGAGCCGGGCGAGCGGAGCCCCGAGCTTCTCCTCCACGGCCGCGACGAACCGCTCGAACCCCCAGTCGTCCAGGACGTATTTCAACCGCGCCTTGTTGCGGTTGGTGCGGTCACCCTGCTCGACGAAGACCTGCACGATCGCGTCAGCGACCCTGACGGCATCCGCCGTGGGAAGCACGACCCCCGTGTCGCGGGCGAAATCCTTGTGGCCGGTGATGCCGCCGAGCGTCAGGCGATACTGAACGCCGGAGGACACGCTCGCGCCGTCGCCGACCGCGATCGCCTGGAAGCCGATGTCGTTGGTGTCCTCCAGCGTCGGGATCAGGCCGCCGCCATCGAAGGCGACGTTGAACTTGCGCGGCAGGTCGTACATCTCGCGGCTGTTGAGCACGTGGTGGTGCCAGGCCCGCGCATCGGCGCGCGTGTCGTGCAGCTCCACAGGGTCGATGCCGGCGGTCGCCGAGCCGGTCACGTTGCGGATGTTGTCGGCGCCCGACCCCTTCGCGACGATACCGAGGTCGATCAGCCCCTCGACGAGCGCCGGGCCGTTCTGCGGCACGATCTCGCGCAGCTGCAGGTTGGCGCGGGTGGTGACGTGCGCATAGCCGCCGGCCAGCCGCTCGGCGAGGTCGGCGATGCCGGCGAGCTGCCAGTGGCTGAGGATGCCGTTGGCGATGCGCAGCCGGCACATGTAGCTGTCCTGCGCCGGTGCGACGTGGAAGAGGCCGTGATAGCGCCAGCGGAAATTGTCGGCCGGCTTTGGCTTGGTGCCGGCGAGCGCCTCGGCCTTGAGCCGGGCATAGGCGTCGAGCGGATGCTCGTCGCGCTTCCACTTCTCGGGATCGACGAGCTTGCCGCCGCGGGCGACCTGCGCGTTCTGCGCCTTCAGCATCGCCGCGTCGGGTCCGGCTGGCTCACCTTCGGCGGTGCCTCCGGGCGCCGGAAGCGCACGCACGGCGGCGGCGCCCGAGGCAAATCCCTCGAGCCAGCGGCGCTGTTCGGAGGAGAAGTCTTCGCTCATGCGGCTGCTTCGTCTGTAAAATAGGAGAAGGCGTCATGCCGGAGGGGCCGATCCCCGTCCGGCCGGCGAGGGTCGGCGATCACCAGGCCTTGTAGCCGAGGTACTTGCCGCTCATCCGCACCTCGATCCGGTCGCCCTTCTCGTGCGGCACGCGCTCGACGTCCATCTCGAAGTCGATGGCGCTCATGATGCCGTCGCCGCACTTCTCCTGGATCAGTTCCTTGATCGTCTTTCCGTAGACGCCCATGATCTCGTAGAAGCGGTAGACGCAAGGGTCGGTCGGGATCGTCTGGTCGAAGATCTTGGTCGGATACTCCGACAGGACGATCGCCGCCTCCTGCGGCAGGCCGAGCGTGGTGACGAGCGCCTCGGCCTTGTCCTTCGGCAGCGAGTTCATGCCGAGGCAGGCGGAGGTGGTGAACACCTCGCTCATGCCGATCGCCTCGGCGATGGCGTGCCAGGTCATGCCGGACGCGCGCTTCCTCTCGTAGACCATCTCGGTCACGTCCTGCTTGGTCATCATCGCTCGAATACTCCTCGACTGACGGTTCTGCCGGCTCGGCCGGACGGCGGCGCCTGCCGACGCCGCCGCGTGTCGCGCGGACGGGGGTGTGCGGGCCCTACTCGGCCGGCACGCCGATCGCACCGGCCATGGGGCGCGGCTCGACGCGGCGGCTCGGGGCGGTGCGCACATGGGTCGAGTAGAGCGTCAGGCCGACGAAGGAGAGGCCGCCGACGAGATTGCCGATCACCGTCGGGATCTCGTTCCAGATGAAGTAGTCCATGATGGAGAAGTTGCCGCCGAGCATCAGGCCGGACGGGAACAGGAACATGTTCACGATGGAATGCTCGAAGCCCATGTAGAAGAACAGCATGATCGGCATCCACATCGCGATCACCTTGCCCGACAGATGGGTCGACATCATCGCGGCGACGACGCCGGTCGAGACCATCCAGTTGCACAGGACGCCGCGGATGAAGAGCGTCAGCATGCCGCCGGCGCCGTGCGCGGCGTAACCGACGGTGCGGCCCTCGCCGATGTGGCCGATGGCCTGTCCGACTGCATTCGGCTCGGTGGTGAAGCCGAAGGTGAAGACAATCGCCATCATCACCGCCACCGTCAGCGCGCCGGCGAAGTTGCCGAGGAAGACGAGGCCCCAGTTGCGCAGGAGGCCGTTCAGCGTGACGCCCGGCCGCTTGTCGATGAGGGCGAGAGGCGCCAGGGTGAAGACGCCGGTCAGGAGGTCGAAGCCCATCAGGTAGAGAAGGCAGAAGCCGACCGGGAAGAGCACCGCGCCGGCGAGCGGCTGGCCGGTCTGCACGTTGATGGTCACCGCGAAGGCGGCGGCCAGCGCGAGGACGGCCCCCGCCATGAAAGCGCGGATCACCGTGTCGCGGGTGGACATGAAGATCTTCGCCTCACCGGCGTCCACCATCTTGGTGACGAATTCTGTCGGCGCGATATAGGCCATCGGCGTCTTCCTTGCTGGTCTCAGGTCAAGCGGGACCGGTCGCGCGGAGGCGCCGGCGAGAGTTCGGAGCGGTGTCGTCGTTCGGATGTGCGCCGGGCAGCGCGGTGCGGGTCGACGGCTGGCGACACGCCACGTCTCTGCGCGACGGCCATCGTCGCCCGGTCTGTTCGACAGGTCTGGTCTGGGGATCACCGTGGCATCATTGCCGGGCCGGACGCGGCACCCCACAGCTCTGCGAGGTGGCAAGCGGTGCGGTCTCGAGCCGCATCGCGCGTCGCCGATCAGCGATCTTGCAGTGCAGCTAAGCGGATGACGAAGCGTTAAGCAAGCGCAAATAATGTGCAAGTCGCACCGTTCGCGCGCGTGTTTTGCCAGCAGTCAGCACGGCTTAGCGTTTGGTCCGGTCGAACGGGCCTTCGGCGGGATCGCTCCCCGCCGGGATCCGCAGATCGGATCCGCCGAGCGTCGGCGCGAAGGGCGAATGGGACAGGGCCGCATTGAAGAGATCCGGCCGGTAGGTCGCGACGGCTCGCCGGCGATTCTCGGCGCGGTCTTCGGCGTCGCCCCAGCGGACCATCTGCTGGAACAGCCAGAGCGCGTGGGCGGACTCCGGCCGGTTGGCGTCGTGCCGGGCATAGAGGATGAACTCCTCGACCCGCCGCGTCTCGCCGCCGCCGAGCATCAGCTCTCCCTCGAGGGCGGGCCGCAGCAGGGCGGCGTCGACGCCGAGACAGTCCGCCCGGCTCAGGAGCGCGACGAGATCGCCGTGGTTGGCGGAATCGTCGCACCAGGCCGCCGCCGCCACGATCGCCCGCACGAGGCCGGCAGCGGCATCCGGGTGCTCGCGGGCGAAGGCCTCGGAGACGCCCAGCACCTTTTCGGGACTGCGCGGCCAGATCTCGGCCTTGGTCGTGACGATGCGGCCGGCGCCTGCGGCGACCGCGACCGTGCCCCAGGGCTCGCCGACACAGAAGCCGTCGATGTGGTCGGCCATCAGCGCGTCCGCCATGAACGGCGGCGGCACGACCGTCGTCGCAATGTCCTGCACCGGATCGATGCCGCAGGCGGCGAGCCAGTAGCGGAGATCGTAATTGTGCGAGGAGTGCGGGTGGACGACGCCGAACCGCAGGGGCGGCCGGCCGGACGCCCTGCGCGCCGCGACGACGCGCGCGAGGGCCGCGCCGGCCGCCGCCGGCCCCTCGGCGAAACCCGCCGCCCGCATCTCGTGGAACAGGGCCATCTGCACCGTGACGGTGTTGCCGCCCCGCCCGAGCGCCACGGGCGCGATTATCGGGGTCGAAAGCGGCCCGAGGCCGAGGCTCGCGGCGATCGCCATCGGCCCCAGCAT
Source organism: Mangrovibrevibacter kandeliae (assembly GCF_024519155.1). Lineage (GTDB taxonomy): Bacteria > Pseudomonadota > Alphaproteobacteria > Rhizobiales > Rhizobiaceae > Mangrovibrevibacter > Mangrovibrevibacter kandeliae. The sequence continues at coordinate 319,902 of NZ_JANIFJ010000002.1, forward strand.
GTGCGCGACGTCGAAATGGCCGATCGCGGTCCGGTCGCGGATGTTCGCCCACGACGTCTCGCGCGTCAGCTTGAGGGCGAGCCCCTCCGCCTCGGCAAAGCCGCGCTCGGCGGCCACGACCAGCGCCGCGCAGTCAAGAAGCGGGATGTAGCCCGCGCGGACGAGGGTCATGCTCATGCGTCGTCCCCGAGCAGCGACTGGGCGGTGACGAGGCTGCGCGCCACCTCGGCGATGCGCCGGTTCTCGTTCATCGCGGTGCGGCGCAGGAGAGCGTAGGCCGAGGGCTCGTCGAGGCCCCGGCGCTTCATCAGGATGGCCTTGGCCCGGTCCACCAGTCGTCGCTCCTCGAGCTCGCCCCGCGCCTGCTCCAGCTCCTGCTGCAGGCGGCGGAAGGCGTTGAAGCGGGAGATCGCCATGTCGAGGATCGGCTTGATGCGCTCCTTCTTCAGCCCGTCGACGACATAGGCCGAAACCCCGGCCTCGATCGCAGCCTCGATCGAGGCCGTATCCGACCGGTCGACGAACATCGCCACCGGCCGCTGCACCGAGCGCGAGACCTGGAAGAAGTGTTCGAGGCGGTCGCGGTTCGGATTCTCGAGATTGATCACGATCACGTCCGGCGCGAGCCGTTCGATCTCGCGCACCAGTCCCTTCATCTCGGTGACCAGCGTCACCTGCGTATGGCCGGCCTCGCGCAGGCCGTCCTCGATTATCGCGGCCCGCGCCCGCTTCTCGTCCACCACCAGTATCGACAGCATCGCAATCCGCCGGCCCGTGCGGGCGCCGCGGCCCGCCTGCCGCAACATTGCACATGCAAAGAGATTATGCAGCCGCAGACGGCGACGGCGACGGCGACGGCGACGGATTGGAGCGGCCCGTGAGCTCGCCTCGTCGAGGTCTTTCGACCCTCAGAGCGCCGCGACGCGCGCCTCGGTTCGCGCAATCAGGCGCATCAGCTCCGCATGGTCGGTCGCCGAGAGCTTCGGGCCTGGCGCGCGGGTGCGCGGATTGGCGATCGCACCCCGGTGATGCAGGACAGCCTTGCGCACCGCGAGACCGTAGCCCGGCTGCTGCTCGTAGCGCAGGATCGGCAGATAGGCGTCGAAGATGTCCTCCGCCCGGTCGGCCTCGCCCGCATGATGCGCCGCGACGACCTGGACCAGCATCTCCGGATAGGCAAAGCCGGTCATCGCCCCGTCGGCGCCGCGGGCAAGCTCCTGCGGCAGATAGAGGCCGCCATTGCCGCACAGGATCGACAGGCGCGGCGTCTCCGCCGTGCCCGAGCCGGCGCGCACCGCCGAGATCTTGGCGAGGCCGGGGCAGTCCTCGTGCTTCAGCATGACGATCTGCGGGCAGTCGCGCGTCAGCGTCAGGATCGTCCCGACCGAGACCGGCACGCCGGTGGTCTGCGGAAAGTCCTGGAAGCACACCGGCACGTCCGGGCCGAGGGCCTCGCAGACCTGGTGGAAATAGCCGCGCACCCGGTCTTCGACCGCTGGCCCAGGCGTCGGGGCGATCATCACGCCGGCCGCGCCTTCGTCCATCGCGAAGTGCGAGAAGTCGCGGAGCATGTCGAGCCCGGCGCCGGAGGCGCCGACGACGACCGGGATCCGCCCGTCGACCCGGCGCATCACGCGGGTGGCAAAGCTCCGCGCCTCCTCTGCGGTCAGCTTGTTCGCCTCGCCGAGGATCCCGAGAATGGTCATCCCGTCGACGCCGCTCTCCAGATAGAAGTCGACGAGCCGGTCGGCACTCTCGAGGTCGACGGCACCCTCGGCGGTAAAGGGCGTTGCAGCGATGATGAAGACGCCGCGCGTGTCGCGGGCGATGCGGTGGCTGGGCATGGTCATCCTCTCTCGAGCAATGGTCGGCGGCACGCGTCGAACCGCGCGCCAGGCCGGACGGACGCGACGTCCGGGTCCGCTCGCGCCCGCTTTAGTGCGTTTCGGGGCGGCACGGAACCGGCTCCGTCTCCTCCCAGGCGAGGTGATCCGCAAAGGCGCGATCGCGGGGACATGTCCGCACGCGTCGCAGCGCCGCCGCTCGCCGCATCCCTCGCCGCTCAGTCCGTCGCGAGGAGCAGCCGTCCGCGCGTCACCGCGCCCGCCTCCATCATCCGATGCGCTCGCGCGGCCTCGGCAAGCGGCAGGACACCTGCCACCTGCGGCGCGATCTCGCCCTTCGCCGCCATGGCGAGGATGGCCGCGACCGGCGCAGGGGCATCGGCGATCATGGCGCGGCTGACGCGGACGCCGTGGGCCTCGCCCCTGTCGACGATCGGCGCGGCGACGAGCCAGACGAGCTGGCCGCCCCGCTTCAGCACCGGATAGGACCGCTCGTGCGTGGCGCCGCCGACGAGATCGAAAACGACGTCCTGGTCGCGCAGCGTCCCGAAGTCCTCCGCGTCATAGGCGATCGCCCGCTTTGCCCCGAGCGAAAGGACATGGTCGCGGTTCGTCGCCCGGCAGGTCGCGGTCACCTCGGCGCCGAGCCCGCGACAGAGCTGGACGATCAGGCCGCCCACGGCGCCCGAGCCGGCGTGGACGAGCACCTTCATGCCGGGCTGGATACGCGCCGTGTCGAAGACGGAGATGAAGGCGCTGAGTCCGGCGTTTACCAAGCTCGCTGCCGCGGCCGCCGGGAGGCCGTCCGGGATCGCGACGAGGTCGGCCGCGCGCGAGATCCGCTCCTCGGCGTAGCTGCCCTGCGTGCCGTGGCCGGCCAGGACGCAGACGCGGTCGCCGACGGCAAAGCCCGTGACGTCCGGCGCGACCTCGCTGACCACGCCGGCACCGTCGCGGCCCGGGATCTTGGGAAAGTCGACCGCGAAATGCGCTTTCAGGGCTCCGGCCCGAAGCTTGCAGTCGAGCGGTGTGACGCTGGCATGGCTCAGCCGGACGCGCAGTTCGCCGGGCTCGAGCGGCCGCGCCGGACGCTCGACGAGCGCGAGCACCTCCGGCCCGCCATAGCGCTGATATTCGATCGCCTTCATGGCGGGTCTCCGAAGTCTATCGAGAACGGGCGGGACGGCGCGCCCGGGTCAGTCGGACGCCGGCGGCGCGACGGCCTTGGCCAGCGCGACGGCCGATCCCGCCAGCAGCATCGAGTCCGACGCCACGATGAACAGGCTGACGCCCGCTGCGCGCCATGCGGGGACGTCGTCGGCGGACGGTCGGAAGAGCCCGACGGCCTTGCCGGCGGACGCGCAGGCGGCGATGACCGACCGGATCGCCGCGTCGAGCCGCCCTGATCCCTCCGGGCCGAAGGCGCCCATCGACACCGCGAGGTCGCCGGGTCCGATGAAGACGAGATCGACGCCCGCGACCGCGGCGATGGCGTCGATGTTCTCGACGGCACGGACCGTTTCGACCTGAACGGCGAGGAGGATCCGCGCGTTCGCCCCCGCGACATAGGCGGCGATGTCGTAGCCGTAGCCGGATGCCCGGCCGGGACCCGCGCCGCGCTCGCCATCGGGCGGATAGCGCGTCGCGCGCACCGCCGCTTCGGCCTCCGCGGCGCTGGAGACGCGCGGAACCAGAACCCCCTGCGCACCGGAATCCAGCGCGGCGGCGATCGCCTCGGCATCGTTTCCGGGAACGCGAACCATCGCGGCGGCCCCGCCCGCCTCCACGGCCCGGACGAGGTTCTCCACCTCGCTCCGGTCGATCTGGGCGTGCTCCCAGTCGATGCAGACGAAGTCGAAGCCGGAGCGCGCGGTCACCTCCGCCGCAGCCGGATGCGGGATCGCCGCGAAGATGCCGAGAAGGGGCGCGCCCGAGCGGCCCCGCTCCCGCAATGTCGCCTGCGCCATCGGCCCGTCCTTCTGCTCGCGTGGAGATCGCCGGGGACTTTCGTGCATTGCCGGCTTCTCGGCAAGCTACTTCATACTTAAACTAATGGCTTCGGGGCGTGAGCCGGCCTGCGGCGCGGCCTTCCATCGGAGTGCGACGATGATCAAGCGACACCCGCTGAATGGCGCCAATCGGCTGAAGCTCGGGATCTTCTCGACCAATGCCGACGGCGGCCTCGCCATCACCACGGTGGAGGAGCGCTGGAAGGCGCGCTGGGACGACAACGTGACGGCCGCCCAGATCGCCGACCGCGCCGGCCTGGAGTTCATCCTGCCAATCGCCCGCTGGAAGGGGTTCGGCGGTCAGACGCATGCCCGCGAATGGTCGTTCGAGACCTTCACCTGGGCGGCGGCGCTCGCCGCCTCGACCGAACGGATCGGCCTCTTCATGACGGTCCACGTCCCGGTCATGCATCCGCTCTATGCGGCCAAGGCGCTCGCGACCGTCGATCACATCTCGAAGGGCCGCGCCGGCCTCAACATCGTCTGCGGCTGGAATCCGTCCGAATTTGCCATGTTCGGAATCAAGCTCGGCGAGAAGGGCTACGACCAGGCCGCCGAATGGCTGGAGATCGTCGAGAAGGCCTATGCCTCGGACCAGCCGTTCGACTATGACGGCACCTATTATCAGCTGAAGCAGGCGATCAGCCGCCCGGCGAGCCTCCAGTCACCGCGCCCGGTGACGATGAACGCGGCCTTCGGCGGGCCCGGCCGGGACTTCGCGGCAAAACACTGCGAATACATCTTCACCACCTTCTCCGAACTCGAAGGCGCGGAGCGGCATGTCGCCGACATCGCGGAGCGGGCCGCGAGGGCCGAGCGTGAGGTCGGGCTCTACACCGTGTGCCACGTCGTCTGCCGTGAAACCCAGGAGGAGGCGGAGGCCTATTACAGGCGCTATGCGCTGAACGAGGCCGATCACGCCGCGGTCGAAACCCACATGGCCGGCAAGAAGGAATTCTCCTCCTCGCACGATGCCGATGCCTACGACCGCTACCGCCAGCGCTTTGCCGGCGGCGCCGGCTCGTATCCGCTCGTCGGGACGCCGGAAAAGATCGCGGCGGACATGATCCGGATCAGCGAACTCGGCTATGCCGGGATCGCGCTGTCCTTCGTCAACTACACCTACGAGCTGCCCTTCTTCTGCGATCGCGTGCTGCCGCTCCTGGAGCAGGCCGGCCTGCGCGCCTGATCGAGGCGGGGCGAGAGCCGCCGAGCGGCCCACGGGCCGGCTCGCCTGGGCTCCGCGCCCGCTACCGGAGCATCGTCCCCACGGCGTATCCGGAGCCGCCGCCGAGGCCGGGGCCCGGATGCGTCGAGGCGCCGATCTGGTGGAGGCCGGCGATCCCCGTCGCGTGGTTCTTCGAGGTCGAGAAGGGCCGCCAGAGGAAGAACTGGTCGATCGTCGCCGCGCCCCCATACGGGTCACCGCCGACGAGATTGACGTTCATCGCCTCCAGATCGGAGGGTGCGTATGCCTTGCGCGCGACGACCGTCTCGGCAAAGCCCTCGATGTGCGCGGCGAGGATCGCCTCCACGCGGTCCGCATAGGCCTCCCGCAGCGCATCGGTCCAGCGCCCGTCCGGCGGGACGTCGATCGTGCCGCCGGCATCGCCCTTCACCTGCCGCGGCGTTTCGGGAAGCTGCAACCACAGGATGCCGGCGCCGTCCGGGCAGCGCGTCGGATCGAGCGCCTGCGGCTGGCCGACGCAGATCGTCGGCACCTCGGACAGCATCCCGCGTTCGCATTCGTTGACCGCCTTCGAGACCCCGTCGAGGCCCGGCGTCAGGTGGATCAGCGCGACCGTGTCGAGGCCGGCGGACCGCCAGCGGGGCGGGCGCGTCAGCGCGTAATGGATCTGCATGTCGCCCTTGCCGTAGCGATAGGCGGCGGCGCGCTCGCGGGTCGGCGCATCGACGAGTTTTGCCGGCAGGAGGCGGCCGTAGAGCTGCGTCGGCGTGACCGAGCAGATGACGCCACGCCGCGCCTCGACCACCGTTCCGTCGGCGAGCCGGACGCCGGTCGCGCGTTCCCCGGAGACCATAATCTCCGCGACGTCGGCGCCCGTGCGGATCGATCCGCCATGCTCGGCGATCAGGCCCTCGAAGGCCGTGACCGCCTTCGACGCGCCGCCCTTGACGACAGGAGCACCGGCGGCCTCCAGCGCGAAGGCGATGATCCGCGCCATCTCGCCGGAAAAGGCGCCTTCCGGTCCGAGGCCGGCATGCAGCACCCAGGGCGCGAGCAGCGCGCGCGCCAGCTCCGACCGGAAGCTCTGCTCCAGCCAGGCGCGGCCCGGCCTGAGGGCTTCGCCGAGCCGCGCGGCGAGCCCCCGAACCCCGCGACGGCGCGCCTCGCCAAAGAGGAGCCTGGCCGTCGGCAGGCTCCACAGCGTTCCTCCCAGAAGGCCGAACAGCAGCGGCGCGTCGCGCTCGACCATCGCCATCTCCTCGCGGTAGCGCGCACCGTCGCCCGGGGAGAGTTCGTCCAGCCGGGCGATGTTGGCGGCCCTGTCGGTCGTCAGGACGAGGCTCTGCCCGTCCGGCATGAGGACGGCGGTCGGATGGGCCGTGTTGGCGAAGTCGAGCCCATGCCGGGCGAGATCGGCCCCGAGTTCGGCGAAGGCCGGAGACGTGACGAACAGGACGAAGGTCGCGGCCATGACGTCGTGCCGGTAGCCCGGCGCCGTGATCTCCTCGGTGCGCATGCAGCCACCGGCGACCGCCTCGCGCTCCAGAACGACGACCGTCCGGCCTTTGCGTGCCAGGAGTGCCGCGCAGGTCAGCCCGTTGATGCCCGATCCGACGACGACATAGTCTGCGGTCATGCGACGCTCCGCTTCGACGGCTGCAATCGGCCCGGGCGAGGCCGGTTCTGCGCGGCGGCCGATGCCCGGAAGCCTATTGCCAATCGATGCATATGCAAATGTACAGGCTTAAAATAATCTCGGCGTCCGGTCGGTGATCCGGCCCGCTCCCGCCGGCCCCGTCCGGCCGCCCGCGACGGAGGACAGCGCCTTTGGCCAGGGAATTCGATGCCGTCTTCATCGGCGCCGGGCACAACGCCCTGGCGGCTGCGGTCCATCTCGCCTCCCGCGGCTGGTCGGTCGGCGTCTTCGAGCGGAACGAGGCTCCGGGCGGCGCCTGCCGCACCGAGGAGGTGACGCTTCCGGGCTTCCGTCACGACCTCTACGCGACCAATCTCGGCCTCTTCGCCGGCTCGGGCTTCTTCCGCGACCATGGCGACGCGCTCGCCCGGCACGGTCTCGCCTTCGTCCCGACCGACGATTGCTTCGCCTCGCCAGCGCCGGACGGCTCCTGGTTCGGCGTCTCCCGCGACATCGAGAAGACGGTCGCACGGGCCACCGCGCTGTCGCCGGCCGATGCCGCGCGCTGGCGCCAGATGGTGGCCGATTTTGCAGGCGATGCGCCGCACCTCTTCGCCCTCCTCGGCGCACCGATGGGCCGGCGCCGGCTGGCCGCGCTCGGCTGGAAGGCGTGGCGCGCCAAGGGCACGTCCGGGCTTCTTGAACTGGGCCGGCTGCTGACCTCCTCGCCGCGCGAGTTTCTCCAGCGCAACTTCGAGGCGCCGCTGATCCAAGCGGCGCTCGGCGCCTGGGGCATGCATCTGGACTTCGCGCCCGACGTCGCCGGCGGCGCGCTGTTTCCCTATCTCGAAGGCATGGTCGACCAGACCATGGGCATGGTGATCGGCAAGGGTGGCGCGGACACCATCATCAAGGCCATGGTCGCCAGGATCGAGGAACTCGGCGGCAGCGTCGTGACCGGAGCGGAGGTGTCCGCCATCCGCCGCCGGTCCGGCCGGGCCGACGGCATCGTCCTCGCGGACGGCAGCGAGGTCGCCGCCCGGCGCGCGGTGATCGCCGGCGTGACGCCGGGCGCCCTGGTCGACCGGCTGCTCGCCTCGTCGGCGGGCAGCGGCGACGACGGCTTCGACCGGGGCGCGCGCACGTTCCGTCACGGTCCGGGGACGATGATGGTCCACCTCGCGCTGTCCGGTCTGCCCGACTGGACCGCCGGCGCCGAACTGCAGCGCTTCCTCTACGTCCACCTCGCGCCGGATCTCGACGGGATGGCGCAGGCCTATGCCGAGGCGATGGCCGGCCTCCTGCCCCGCCGGCCGCTTCTCGTGGTCGGCCAGCAGACGGCCGTCGATCCCTCGCGCGCACCGGCCGGCCGGCACACGCTCTGGGTCCAGGTGCGCGTGGTGCCCGGCACGATCCGGGGCGATGCCGCGGGCCGGATCGAGGCTCGCGACTGGGCACAGGCGGGCGCTGCCTATGCCGACCGGGTGATCGACATCATCGAGGACTACGCCCCGGGAACGCGGGCGAAGATCCTCGGCCGCCATGTCGAGACGCCCGCCGATCTCGAGCGGCGCAACCCCAATCTCGTCGGAGGCGACGGCATCGGTGGCAGCCACCACCTGTCGCAGAACTTCCTGTTCCGGCCGATGCCGGGCTGGGCGCGCTATCGCACGCCGGTCGACGGGCTCTATCTGATCGGCGCCTCGACCTGGCCGGGCGGCGGCCTCGGCGCTGGCTCGGGCTACCTCTTGGCGCAGGATCTGGCGGGGCGCTGAGCGCCGCCGCCATCGCGCTGCCCGTTACCCGAGCACCTTTCCGGGGTTGAGGATGCCCTTGGGATCGAGCGCCCGCTTCATCCGGCGCATCAGGTCGAGCTCCTCGTCCGAGCGCGTGTAGGAGAGGTACTTGCGCTTGAGGAGGCCGATCCCGTGCTCCGCCGAGATCGTGCCGCCGGCGCGGCGGATGGTGTCGTAGACGAAGCCCGTGATGGCCTCGCCGGGCTGCGCCAAGCCGGCCGACGGCACGTGGACCACCAGATGCAGGTTGCTGTCGCCGATATGGCCGTAGGACAGCGCGATCGCGTCCGCCCAGCGCGCCCTCAGCCCGGCCTCCAGGACCTCGACGACCTCGCCGGTGCGACCGGCGGAGAGCCCGACGTCGAAGGCGGTGATCGGGCCGAGCACCTTGGAGTATTCCGACACGCTCTCGCGGATTGCCCAGAGATCGGCGACGTCCGTCTGCGATGCGGCAAGGACCGCGTCCTCGACATCACCCGCCTCGAGCGCCGCACCGAGAACGGCTTCCAGCCGCGCGGCCTCGTGCTCGGCATCGAAACCGCTCGCCTCGATCACGACGTAGATGCCGTGCCGTCCGGCCAGCGGGCGCGGCAGATGCGGCAGGCTGCCGGCCATGAAGTCGTAGAAGCTCGGCCACATCACCTCGAAGGAGGTGAGCGACGGCCCCAGCCCGGCGCGCATGGCCTTGAGGAGCGACAGAACGGCCTCGAAATCCCGGCAGCCGCAGAGCGCGCTGGTCGAAAAGCTCGGCCGGGGCTGCAGTCTGAGGACGGCGCGGGTGATGACGCCGAGCGTCCCCTCCGAGCCGATGAACAGCTGCTTGGAGTCGTAACCGGCGTTGTTCTTCAGCATCTTGTTCAGCGAGGAGACGACCGTGCCGTCGGCGAGCACGACCTCGAGCCCGAGCACGTGCTCGCGGGCCATGCCGTAGCGGATCACCCGATTGCCGCCGGCATTGGTCGCCAGGTTGCCGCCGACCGTGCAGGAGCCGCGGGCGCCGAGGTCGAGCGCGAGGAACAGCCCGGCGTCCTCGGCCGCCGCCTGGGCGACCTGCAGCACGGTGCCCGCCTCGACGGTCATGGTGGCCATCGCCGGGTCGATCTCCTCGATCCGGTTCATGCGCTCCAGCGACAGCGCCACGGCGTCGCCGACCGGGTGCGCCCCGCCGGCAAGGCCCGTCAGCCCGCCCTGCGGGACGAGCGCGATGCCGTGCGCGTCGCAGAGCTTCAGCGTTGCCGCGACGTCCGCCGTCGTGCGGGGACGCACGAGCGCCAGCGGCCGGACCGGCGGCAGGCCGCTCCAGTCGTGCGTCGCCCGCTCCGGGATGCCGTCGCCCACCGCGACGAGATCGTCGCCGAGATGCGCGCCGAGAAGTGCAAGCCGATGGTCCATCACGATCCTCCGCCGGAGAAAGGCAGGCGGTGCGCCCGACCCGCGCGCCGAAGCCGGCAGCTTATATGCATTTTCATATATTCCCAGCGTGTGATGCGGTCCGCCTGATGGTGCGGCGAGTCAAAGGCAATCCGCCCGCCGAGTCGAAACTCGATGATCACGGCCGTTTGCTGCGCTCTCTCGCAGATGCAGCAAGATCCGTGTGCAGTCTGCGAAGAAAACGAGCAGCTCTGAAGCGGTGCGCAAAGTCCTTGCATATGCATATTTAGGGGGATAGCGTTTCGCTCCACATGCCGCACGGCGGCGATCGGGGGAGGTGGAGATGGCGGAGACACAGGGACTGGCCGCGCTGGCCGAGATGCTGCTGGGCGGCGGCGTCGAGATCGTCGACCTCTCGGCCGTCCTCGGCCCCAACACGCCGCTGCTCAAGCTCCCGCCGGAGCTCGCCGTCGACACCCCGAAGATCGAGATCCACAAGATCTCGGAGTACGACAAGAACGGCCCGTGGTGGGCCTGGAACTGGCTGAAGGTCGGCGAGCATTCGGGCACGCATTTCGACGCGCCGCACCACTGGATCACGGGCAAGGACTTCCCGGACGGGGCGACCGACTCGATCCCGGCAAAGAACTTCGTCGCCCCGGTCAACGTCCTCGACTGCTCGGCCAAGAGCGCGGCCGATCCCGACTATCTCCTGACCGCCGAGGACGTGAAGGCCTGGGAGGCCGAGCACGGCGAGATCAAGCCGGGCGAGTGGGTGGTGATGCGCACCGACTGGTACAAGCGCAACGGCTCGGAGGAGACCTTCCTCAACGCCGACGCCACCGGCCCCCATTCACCGGGCCCGACGCCGGACGCGATCCAGTACATCATCGACAAGGGCGCCATCGGCTGGGGCACCGAGTGCATCGGCACCGATGCCGGCCAGGCCGGCGGGATGGAGATCCCCTTCCCCGCCCACAACCTGATGCACAAGAACAACCGCTACGGCCTCGCCAGCCTCTGCAATCTCGACAAGCTGCCACCGAAGGGCGCGATCCTGATCGCCGCCCCGCTGAAGATCGAGCACGGCACCGGCAGCCCGGTCCGCGCCCTGGCGCTGGTTCCCAGGTCCTGAGGCGCGGGGCGAGACGGCGGATGCGACGGGCGGGCCACGCCCCGGCGCGGTCGGATCGTCCGCTCGCAATCGGGTCGCGTTGATGGACGGCGAGGGCACGGTGCCCGGCGGGCGGGCGTTCGCGCTCGGCGAGATCGGGCTGCAGCAGTTCGCGCCCTACCTGATGAACCGGATCATGGGGCGCTACAACGCCACGCTCCGGGAGGCGCTGAAGGCGCACGGCCTGACCATCGCGCAGATGCGCACGCTGGCGATCCTCGCCGTCACCGACGGCCTGACCGTCAGCGAGCTGTCCGTCTACGCGGTGATCGAACAGTCGACCCTGAGCCGCACGCTCGACGCCATGGAGGCGCAAGGCCTCCTTCGGCGGGAACCCCAGGCGAGCGACAACCGCGTCCGCCGCGTCTCGCTGAACGAGGCCGGCCGGGCGCTGTTCGAAGAGGTCTGGCCGGTGATGCGGGCGGCGTTCGGCACGATGTTCAAGGGCATCGACGACGGCGAATACGCGGCCTTCGTGGCCGTGCTGCAGAAGATCCTCGCCAACATCCGGCGGCACGATTTCTAGGAGGTGTGTCGATGACGAGAGCAGCGCATTCAAAGGTGATCCTTCGTGCAGCCGGCGTCGCCCTGGTCGCCCTCGCTTCGGCCCATATCCCGGGAACCGCGGCCGCGGAGCCGATGCCCGGCATGCGGGGCATCGACCATGTCGGCATCACCGTGCCCGACGTCGCCGCGGCCGAGAGCTTCTTCGTCGATGTCGTCGGCTGCAGCAAGGCGATGTCCTTCGGGCCCTTCCGCGACGACAAGGGCACGTTCATGACGGATCTCGTGAACGTTGACCCGCGCGCTGTGATCGACCGGATCACGCTGCTGCGCTGCGGCAACGGCAGCAACATCGAGCTCTTCCAGTACGAGGCGCCCGACCAGTCGAAGGCGATGCCGCGCAACAGCGACATCGGCGGGCATCACCTTGCCTTCTATGTCGACGACATCCAGGCAGCGAAGGCCTATTTTGACGCCCACGGCGTGCGCACCCTGATGGGTCCGGTGCCGATCGAAGACGGGCCGGCGGCCGGCCAGACGATCCTCTACTTCTTCGCGCCCTGGGGCCTTCAGCTGGAAGCGATCAGCTACCCGAAGGGCATGGCCTACGAGACAGGCGCGCAGACCGTGCTGTGGTCGACCCGCGACCCGGCGAAATGATCCTCCCGAACGCAACCGGCGGGATTTGAAGGAGCTTCGTTCATGGCTGAGCGGTCATTCGCCAAGGAAGTCGAGAAGCTGCGGCTCGGAGACGGGGCGGAGTTTTCCGGCGAGGGCATTCTTGCGATCACCAAGGCGCTCCTGCAGTGCGGCGTCGGCTATGTCGGCGGCTATCAGGGCGCGCCGATCAGCCATCTGATGGACGTCCTCGCCGACGCGCAGGACATTCTCGGCGAACTCGGGGTGCACTTCGAGGCCTCGGCCTCCGAGGCGACCGCAACGGCGATGCTCGCCGCGTCCGTCCATTATCCGATCCGCGGCGCCTGCACCTACAAGTCCACGGTCGGAACCAACGTCGCCTCGGACGCGCTCGCCAACCTCGCCTCCGGCGGCGTGACCGGCGGGGCGCTGATCATCGTCGGCGAGGACTACGGCGAAGGCTCCTCGATCATGCAGGAGCGCAGCCACGCCTTCGCGATGAAGAGCCAGGTCTGGCTGCTCGACCCGCGGCCGAACCTGCCGTCGATCGTCAAGGCGGTCGAGGACGGCTTCGAGCTCTCGGAGGTCTCGAACACGCCGGTGATGCTGCAGGTGCGCATCAAGTGCTGCCATGTCCACGGCAAGTTCACCGCCAAGGACAACAGGCGCCCCGCCATGACGGTCGCGGACGCGCTGGAGAACCCGCGCCGCGACACCGGCCGCATCGTCCTGCCGCCCGCTTCCTTCAACCACGAGAAGGAGAAGGTGGAAAAGCGTTGGCCGGCTGCGGTCGAGTTCATCAAGTCGCGGCAGATCAACGAGATCTTCGGCGCCGCCACCGGCAGGATCGGCCTCGTCCTCCAGGGCGGCATGTACAACGGCGTCATCCGGGCGCTGCAGCGCCTCGGCCTTGCCGACATCTACGGCGACACCGAGGTGCCGCTCTACGTCCTCAACGCCGTCTATCCGCTGATCGACGACGAGTTCCTCGAGTTCTGCGAGGGCAAGGACGCCGTCCTCGTCATCGAGGAGGGCCAGCCGAACTACATCGAGCAGGCCTTCGGAGCGCTCCTCTACAAGAACGGCGGCACTTCGCGGCTCCTCGGCAAGGGCTACCTGCCGGTCGCCGGCGAATATACCGGCCAGGTGATGCTGGACGGGATCGGCGGCTTCCTGCGCGACCATGCCGCCGACCTCCTGCCCGACGCCATCCGTGCGCCGAACCGGGCGGAGGAAAGCCCGGTCGACCTGCCGGAGCTCGCCAAAACCGTGCCCGGCCGGCCGCCGGGCTTCTGCACGGGCTGTCCCGAGCGGCCGATCTTCGCGGCGACCAAGCTCGTCGAGCAGGAGCTCGGCCAGCACCACATCGCCTCGGACATCGGCTGCCACCTGTTCTCGATCATGCCGCCCTTCGAGCTCGGCGCGACGACGATGGGTTACGGCCTCGGTCCCGCCTCCGCCTCGGCCTTCAACGCGCCGGACGCCAAGCGCCGGTCGATCTCCTTCGTCGGCGACGGCGGCTTCTGGCACAACGGGCTGACCTCCTCGATCGGCAACGCGGTCTTCAACCAGAACGACGGCGTCATCGTCATCGTCGACAACTACTATTCCGCGGCGACCGGCGGGCAGGACATCCTCTCCTCCCGCGCAATCAACAAGTCGAAGTCGACCAAGCATCCGATCACCGAGGCGGTGAAGGGCATGGGCGTCAAATGGGTGCGCCATCTCGAGCGGACCTATGACGTCACGAAGATGCAGGCCACCCTCAAGGAGGCGCTGACGACCGAGGAGACCGGGCCGAAGGTCATCGTCGCCTCGTCGGAATGCATGCTCAACCGCCAGCGCCGGGAAAAGCCGCTCGCGGCGAAGGCGATCAAGGATGGCGAGCGGGTGGTCGCGCCGCGCTTCGGCGTCGACGAGGACGTCTGCACCGGCGATCACGCCTGCATGCGGCTGTCCGGCTGCCCGTCTTTGTCGGTCAAGACCCTCGACGATCCGCTGCGCGACGACCCGGTCGCCCACATCGACCACAGCTGCGTCGGCTGCGGCAATTGCGGCGAGGTGGCGGACGCCGCCGTGCTCTGCCCGTCCTTCTACCGGGCCGACACCGTCCACAACCCGTCCTCGGCCGAGCGCTTCGCCGCGCGCATGAGCCGCCGGGTCATCGCCTGGCTGCAAAAGCGGCGTGACGCCGGGCGCCTTGTGTTCTCGGAAGTCGCGGCATGACCGTCGCCCTCGATCATCGGCCGGGCTCACACGTTTCCGACCGGATCATCTCGGTCGCCGCGCTCGCCGTCGGCGGCCAGGGCGGCGGCGTCCTCACCAACTGGATCGTCGACGTCGCCGAGCGCAACGGCTTTCGCGCGCAGTCGACCTCGGTCGCCGGCGTCGCGCAGCGCACCGGCGCGACGATCTACTATGTCGAGATGTGCCGGGATCGCGGCCGCCAGCCGGTGTTCTCGCTGTCGCCCTCGCAGGGCGACGTCGACGTGCTGATCGCCGCCGAGCTGATGGAGGCGGGCCGAGCCATCCTGCGCGGCTTCGTCACGCCGAACCGCACCACGCTGATCGCCTCCTCGCACCGCATCGCCGCGGTGTCGGAAAAGGTCGTGCCCGGCGACGGGCGCGCCTCCTCCGCCGAGGTTCTCGACGCCGCGCGCAAGGCGTCGAAGGACCACGTCATCTTCGACATGGAAAGGATCGCCGTCGAAGCCGGCTCGGTGATCTCGTCGAGCCTCTTCGGCGCGCTCGCCGGCTCCGGCGTCCTGCCGTTTCCACGCGAGAGCTTCGAGGCGACGATCGAGGCCTCGGGCCGAGGGGTGAAGGCGAGCCTGAAGGCCTTCGGCCAGGCCTACGACGAGGCGGCACGCCGCCGCGCCGACGAGACCGTCGGGCTGCCGCAGGCCCCGGTGGTCGAGGGCAGCGCCCCGGTGGACGCCCCGCTCCCGCTCGGCGGCCAGCCCGAGAGCGAAGACGCGGACGACGTGCACGCCGCGGCCCCCTCCCCGGCACCGCGGGGGGATGGGCGCCTCCTCGCGCAATGGCGTGCCCTGGAGGGACGGGTCGACGCCCTGCCGCCTCCGGTTCGCGCCATGGCGCGGCTCGGCCTTCGCAAGGTCGTCGACTATCAGGATGCCGACTATGGCGCGGAGTATCTCGACCGGCTCGGGGCGGCCGTCGCGATCGACGACGAGGCGCGGACCTACGCGCTGAGCCAGAGCGCGGCGAAGTATCTCGCCAACGCCCTCTGCTACGACGACATCATCCGCGTCGCCGACCTCAAGACGCGCGCCACGCGCACGGCGCGCGTCCGCCGCGAGATCGGCGTGCGCGACGACGACCTCCTGAAGGTCACCGAGTACTTCCACCCGCGCATCGAGGAGTTCTGCGGCACGATGCCGGCCGGGCTCGGCCGCTGGGTCGAGGCCCGGCCGAAGCTCGCCGCGTGGCTCGACCGGCGCGTCAACCGGGGCCGGCACATCCGCACCGACTCGATGGCCGGCTTCGCCCTGCTCTGGGGGATCGGCGGCCTGCGACGCTGGCGGCGCCACCTGCTTCGCCACGAGGTGGAGACCGCCCATCTCGGCGCCTGGTATCGGCTGGCGCTCGATACGGCGCCGCAGGACTACGACCTTGCGATCGAGATCCTCGCCTGCCGGCGGCTGGTGAAGGGCTACAGCGACACCCATGCGCGCGGCCTCTCGAAGTTCGATCGGGTGCTCTCCGCCCTGCCGATGCTTCAGGGGCGGAGCGATGCGGCGGACTGGCTGCGGCGCCTGCGCGAGGCGGCGCTCAAGGACGAGAAGGGCGCGATGCTGGACGGGGCGCTGAAGACGGTGGCCTCCTTCGCCGCCACGCCGACAGAGGCCGGCATGCCGGCGTGACCCCGCAAATTTCCGCATCACGATCCTCGGGCGGCAAGCACGCCGTATCGCCTGTTCGGCACCGTCCCGACGCCCTTCATCCGTATGTGCAGCTGCAATGACGAATCCCGCATCAGGAGCGCTTGCGAACGGATCGCGCAGGCCCTCTGATCATCCGGCGGAAACGCCGGGACTTCCCCTCCGCAACGTTCGAAGGAAGAAACTGACATGAAGATCGCGAATACGCTTCTGATTGCGCTGAGTCTCGCCGGCGCCCTGGCGGCAGCACCGCAGTCCGCCGCTGCGGAGACGCTGACCGTCGGCGCCTATCCGGCCAATCCGCCCTGGGAGGTGAAGAAGGAGGACGGCTCGTTCGAGGGCTTTGAGGTCGATCTGGTCAAGGAGATCGCCAAGCGCCTCGGCGACGAGGTCGACATCCAGGATCTCGGCTTCCAGGCGCTCTTCGCCGCGACCGCCTCGCGACGCATCGACCTTGCGATCTCGACCATCTCGATTACCAACGACCGGCTGAAGAACCAGTCGTTCACGCAGGGCTACTACGACAGCGATCTCGCGCTGGTCACCCAGGTCGGCTCGGAGGTCAAGACGCTCGAGGACCTGAAGGGCAAGACCGTCGGCGCGCTTTCGACCTCGACCGGCGAGACCTGGATCAAGGACAACCAGGAGAAATACGGGTTCGGCGAGTACAAGGGGTACGACACCTTCCAGAACCTCCTCCTCGATGTGCAGAACGGCCGCGTCGCCGGCGGCATCAGCGACATCGGCGGCTTCCAGTACGCCATGAAGCAGCTGCCGCAGCTTTCGATCGCCGAGCGCATCCAGACCGGCGACCGCTTCGCGATGATGCTGCCGAAGAACTCGCCGCTGCTCGAGAAGGTCAACGACGCGATCAGCGCCATCAAGAAGGACGGCACGATGGCCAAGCTGCACGAGAAGTGGCTGGGCGTTCCGGCGGATCCTGGCACGTCGACCGTCGAGGTCCTGCCGATCCCCACCGCCGAGTAAGGCCGGACGACCGGCGCCGCCGCGCGCGCCGCCGGTCTGCAGGGCAAATGAGCGGGCGGGCGCGGATCGCTTCCGGGCCCGTCCGTCCGCACGCGCGACAGACGAACCGCAAGACGGGCCTCCGCATCGATGAGCTTCCTGGATACCTTCCTCAACACCGACGTCATGTGGCGGGTCTTCCCGATGCTCATCGCGGGGTTGAAGAACACGCTCGCGCTGGCGGTGACGACGTTGCTCATCGGGTCGGTCGCCGGCATCCTCCTGTGTATCCTCAGGCTCTATGCCCCGAAGCCCATCAACTATCTCGCGGTCGGCATCGTCGACATCTTCCGTGCCTTGCCGATCCTCGTCGTCCTGGTGCTGGTCTACTACGCCCTGCCCTTCGTCGGGGTGCGGCTGTCCTCCTTCACCTCGGCCGTCTTCGCCCTCGCGCTTGTGCTGTCGGCCTTCACCGCCGAGGTGTTCCGCGCCGGCATCCAGTCGATCCCCGCCGGTCAGACCGAGGCGGCCCGCGCGCTCGGCCTGCATTTTCCGGCGATCCTGTGGAAGGTGATCCTGCCGCAGGCGCTGCGCATCGCGACTCCGCCCCACACGTCGAACTGCGTCGCCATCGCCAAGGACACCTCGCTCGCCTCCGTCGTCGCCATGCCCGATCTCCTGAAGCAGGCGACCGACGCGCAGGCGCTGACGGCCAATCCGTCTCCCCTGATCGCCGCTGCACTGATTTATCTGGTCATCCTGTGGCCGGCGGTGCGTCTGGTGGCGATGCTGGAGCGGCGCTTCTCCCACGCGCGCTGAGCCGCCGACGGGCGTGCCCGGCCTCCAGCCCTGCGGCGCTCGGTGGCCTGACAGCGGTCGAGCGGACGCTGCATGCCGCCCTTGACTGTCGAAAGCCTGTAAAGTCCCGGATCTCCGGCGCGCAATGCTCGCCCGGAACGCATTCCGAACGCGCTTCGGAGCACCGGCTCTTGCCCTTCAAAAAGCCAGCCGAGTCCAGTTGCGACCGGTTATTTTATGTGTAAACTAATTTTCAGCGTAGCCGGGAAGGTGCGCAGATCAGCAACGCAGGGCTGCTTTCGGCGACGATCTCATCGCCTCGCCGGACACCGTCGCATGGGAGATGCAGGAATGACAGGGATCCGCACCGTCGCCATCGGACTTCTCGCAGCCACGGCGCTCGCCGGCTCGGCCCATGCGCAGGACAAGGCCGGCGACACGCTCAAGATCGGGCTGATGTTCACGCTCTCCGGCCCGGCTGCGGCACTCGGCGAACAGGGCCGCAACGGCTTCATGCTGGCCGTCGACGACATGGGCGGCAAGCTCGGCGGCCTTCCGACCGACATCGTCACCGTCGACGACGAGTTGAAGCCGGACGTCGCTGCGAACAAGGCGCGCGAGCTGGTCGAGCGCGATAAGGCCACCTTCGTCGTCGGCCCGATCTTCTCGAACATCCTGATGGCGATCGCCAAGCCGGTCGTCGACGGCGGCGCGTTCCTGATCTCGCCCAATGCCGGCACGTCCAACTTCGCCGGCGCCGACTGCAACAAGAACCTCTTCGTCTCGTCCTACCAGAACGACCAGCCCCACGAGGTGCTCGGCAAGTACGCGCAGGACCAGGGCTACAAGCGCGTCGTCCTGATGGCGCCGAACTACCAGGCCGGCAAGGACGCGCTGGCCGGCTTCAAGCACTCCTACAAGGGCGAGGTGGTCAACGAGATCTACACCCCGCTTGGCCAGCTCGACTTCTCGGCCGAACTCGCACAGATCGCCGCCGCCCAGCCGGATGCGGTCTACACCTTCATGCCCGGCGGCATGGGCGTGAACCTCGTCAAGCAGTATCGCCAGGCCGGCCTCGAGACGATCCCGTTCCTCTCGGCCTTCACGGTCGACGAAACCACGCTGCCGGCCCAGAAGGACGCGGCGATCGGCTTCTTCGGCGGCGCCAACTGGGCGCCCGACATGGACAACGAGAAGTCCAAGGCCTTCGTCGCCGAATACGAGAAGAAGTACGGCGCGGTCCCCGGCACCTACGCCATGCAGGCCTACGACGCGGCGCAGATGATCGATGCTGCGGTCAAGGCGACGGGCGGCAAGCTCGACGACAAGGACGCGCTGCGCAAGGGTCTGGAAGCGGCGGACTTCACCTCGCTGCGCGGGTCCTTCAAGGTCGGGCCGAACCACTACCCGATCCAGGACTTCTATCTCGTCAAGGTCGCCAAGCGCGACGACGGCAAGTACCAGACGGAGATCGAGAAGAAGATCTTCTCCGACTATGCCGACAACTACGCCAAGGACTGCAAGATGAACTGAGGCCGATGGTCCGAGCTTGAACGCAGGGCCGGAGGACCGGCGCAGGCGAGTGCGGCATGAGGAGCGGGACGCATCGGTCGCTCCTCATGCCGAGGCGCGAGCGGCGCGCAGCGACGGGAGCCTCGACGAGCGAAGAGGCGCCCATCTCGACCTCGCCGCATCGCCGCCACAGCGCGCCGCTCGCAAGGGCATCGCCCGCCCCTGCCCATCAAGGCTCGCTTCGATCGTACCTCGGGACGAGGGGCCTCGACGGCCGGTCAGCGCCGGCGCTGGCGCAGAATGGCAGCGCATGAGAACGACGCGGGATCCATGTTCAACCTCTTCCTCCTCCAGGCGCTGAACGGCATCCAGTTCGGGATCCTCCTGTTCCTGGTCGCGGCCGGGCTGACCCTGATCTTCGGCATCATGGACCTGATCAATCTCGGCCATGGCGTGCTCTACATGGTCGGCGCCTATTTCGTCGCGACGCTGACGGCCTGGACCGGCGACTTCTTCCTCGGCCTCGCGCTCGCCCTGCCGGCGACGCTCGCCTTCGGCATCCTTCTCGAGCGGCTGATCTTCTCGAGGCTCTACGAGCGCGACCACCTGGATCAGGTGCTGGCGACCTTCGGGCTGATCCTGATCCTCAACGAGGGCGTCAAGATGATCTGGGGCGCCGCGCCGATGAGCGTTCCCATTCCGGACCTCCTGTCGGGCTCGATCCCGCTGATCGGCTTCATGCGCTATCCGGTGTTCCGGATCGTGATCATCGCCGCCGGACTGCTGACGGCCCTCGGCCTCTATCTCCTCGTCAGCCACACCCGCATCGGCATGCTGCTGCGGGCCGGCGCGACCGATGCCCCGATGGTCTCGGCGCTCGGCGTCGACATCAAGCGGCTGTTCATGCTGGTCTTCGGCCTCGGGGCGATGCTCGCCGGTTTTGCCGGGGCGATGGTCGCGCCGATCCTGTCGGTGGAGCCGAGCATGGGGGACAGCGTCCTGATCCTCACCTTCGTCGTCATCGTCATCGGCGGCGTCGGCTCGGTGCGGGGCGCCTTCGTCGCAGCGCTCCTCGTCGGCCTCGTCGACACGCTGGGGCGCACCTTCGGCCCGATCCTCCTGCGCTCCATGATGGAGCCCTCGGCCGCCGCGCAGACCGGCCAGACCCTCGCCCCGATGCTGATCTACATCCTCATGGCGGCGGTCCTGTTCTTCCGTCCGTCCGGCCTGTTCCCCTCCAGGGGAGCGGTGGCGTGAGCGCCGCGTCGCAGGTCTCGCCGGCCGCGACGCCGGGCGTCGCGGAGCACCGGCAGGGCGGCATGCTGGCGGGCCGCGGCGCGGCCATGGCCGCCGCGGTGATCTTCCTCCTGCTCGCCCTCCTCCCGCTCGCCGCGACCGCGCTGAACGACCCGTTCCTGATGGTGACGGCGACGCGGATCATGATCTTCGCCCTCGCCGCGCTGTCGCTCGACCTCGTGCTCGGCTACGGCGCGATGGTCTCCTTCGGCCATGCGGCCTTCATCGGCATCGGCGCCTATGCGGTGGCGATCCTGTCGGCCAACGGCGTCGGCGACATCCTCGTCCAGGCCATCGCGGCGGTGGCCGCCTCCGCGCTCTTCGCCCTCGTCACCGGCGCGATCTCGCTGCGGACGCGGGGCGTCTACTTCATCATGATCACCCTCGCCTTCGGGCAGATGGCGTACTTCTTCATGGTGTCGCTGTCGGCCTATGGCGGCGACGACGGCATCACGCTTCCCGCCCGCTCGACCCTCTTCGGCGCGCCGCTGCTCGACGACGACATGGCGCTCTTCTATGCCGTCCTGGCGGTCCTGATCCTTGCCTTCGCCGGGCTGCGGGCCGTGGTCGCCTCGCGGTTCGGTCGGGTGCTCCGGGGCACGCGGGACAACGCCCAGCGCATGCAGGCCATCGGCTTCTCGCCCTTTCGCTACCAGCTCACCGCCTATGTCATGGCCGGCGCGATCGCGGGGATCGCCGGGGTCTTCCTCGCCAACCAGGCCGAGTTCGTCTCGCCGGCCTACATGACCTGGCAGCGGTCGGGCGAACTCATCGTCATGGTGGTCCTCGGCGGGATGGGCACGCTGGTCGGCGCCATCGCCGGCGCCATCGCCTTCCTCCTGGTCGAGGACTGGCTGGCGATCTTCTCCGAGCACTGGAAGCTCGGCCTCGGCATCCTTCTCGTCCTCCTCGTGCTGTTCACCCGCGGCGGCATCGTCGGCGGCGTCGAACGCCTGACCGGGCGGTCGCAACCGTGAGCGACGCGCCGATCCTGTCCGTCGCGGGCCTGCGTAAGGCGTATGGGGCGCTGACGGTGACCGACGACGTCTCCTTCGACGTGCGGCCGGGCGAGCTGCACGCCATCATCGGCCCGAACGGGGCGGGCAAGACCACGCTGATCCACCAGCTGTCGGGAAGCCTTCGCAGCGACGCCGGCCGCGTCTCCTTCGCCGGCGAGGACATCACCCGGCTGGACATGGTCGAACGCGTCCGGCGCGGCGTCGCCCGCTCCTTCCAGATCACCTCGGTGCTGGAGGGCTTCTCCGTCCTGGAGAATGCCGCGCTGGCGGTTCAGGCCCGCTCCGGGTCGAGCTTCCGCTTCTTCGCGCCGGCTGCCCGTGAGGCGCAGCTCAACGCGCTGGCGATGGATGCGCTGGCGCGCGTCCAGCTCGACGACCGGGCGCAGCGGCGGGCCGGCAGCCTGTCGCATGGCGAGAAGCGCAAGCTCGAGATCGCGATCGCGCTCGCCAGCGGGGCCCGGCTGCTGCTTCTCGACGAGCCGCTCGCCGGCGCCGGCAAGGAAGAGACGGCGGTGCTCGTCGAGCTGATGCAGGACCTCAAGCAGACCCACACGATCGTCCTCATCGAGCACGACATGGAAGCGGTCTTCGCGCTGGCCGACCAGGTCAGCGTGCTCGTCTACGGCCGGATGATCGCGACCGGCACGGCCGCGAGCGTGCGCAGCGACCCCGACGTGCGTGCCGCCTATCTCGGCGAAGAGGAGGCGGCGTGATGCCGGGTTCCGCACCATGCTGACGGTCGACGCGCTCGAGAGCGCCTATGGCGACAGCCGCATCCTCTTCGGCATCGACCTCACCGTGCGGGCGGGCGAGGTCGTCACGCTGCTCGGCCGCAACGGCATGGGCAAGACGACGACCGTGAAGTCGATCTTCGGGCTGCTGAAGCCGCGGGCCGGCCGCGTCGCCGTCGACGGCGAGGACGTCACCGGCAAGCCGCCGCACGTCATCGCCAAGCGTGGCCTCGGCCTCGTGCCCGAGGGGCGGCACATCTTTCCGACGCTGTCGGTCGAGGAGAACCTCCTCGCGACCCACCGCAGCGATCGCGGCGGCCCGGCGAAGTGGACGCTCCAGAGCGTCTACGGCCTGTTCCCGCGCCTCAGGGAGCGGCGCCGCAACATGGGCAACCAGCTCTCCGGCGGCGAGCAGCAGATGCTGGCGATCGGCCGGGCCCTGATGACCAATCCCCGGCTGGTCGTCCTCGACGAGGCGACCGAGGGCCTGGCACCGCTGATCCGCGAGGAGATCTGGACTTGTCTGACGGCGATCAAGGACGCGGGCGAGGCGATCCTCGTCATCGACAAGAACGTCGACGCGCTCGCCCGCTTCGCCGACCGGCACGTCGTCATCGAGAAGGGGCGCGTCGCCTGGACCGGCACCACGTCCGAGCTGCGGGCGACCCCGGACATCAAGGACAGATTCCTGCATGTCTGAGACCTCAAGGCCCCAGCACCACCGCTCCGTCGCGCGCCATTCGACAGAGATGCGACAGTCAAACCCGAAGGAGCCCCACCCATGCCCAACATGACCATCGGCGTCACCCCGGCCAACGAGGGGATCGAAGGCATCCGCTGGAACATTCTCGGCCAGATCTACGTGCCGAAGCAGCATTCCGAGCACTCGCTCTCCTGGCATGCGACCTTTCCGGTCGGCACCTTCGTGCCGCCCCACATCCATCCGACCCAGGACGAATTCGTCTACATGCTGGAGGGACGGCTCGACGTCCTCCTCGACGGCAAGGAGGGCTTCGCCGGGCCAGGCGACCTCGTGCGCCTGCCGAAGGGCGTGCCGCACGGGCTGTTCAACAAGTCCCACGCCGAGGTGAAGTGCCTCTTCTGGGTCTCGCCGGCACAGCGCCTCTACGACCTCTTCTGGGCGCTCCACAATCTCGGCCCGACACCCGATCCGGCCGAGGTCGTGGCGATCTCCGCCCGCCACGAGGTGGATTTCCTGCCGCCGCCGGACGCCGGCTGATCCGGCAGGAGGGCCGATCGAGGGCGCAGGGACGTTCGCTGAAGGGAGCGCAGCCATGAAGGTGATCATCGTCGGGGCCGGCATCGGCGGCCTCACCACCGCGCTGATGTTGCATCGGCGGGGCATCCGCGCCGAGATCTACGAGCAGTCGTCGGCCGTGCGTGAGGTCGGGGTCGGCATCAACACCCTGCCGCACGCGATCCGGGAGCTCGCCGAGATCGGCCTGCTGCCGGCGCTGGACAACACCGGCATCCGCACCCGCGAGCTCTTCTACTACAACCGTCAGGGCCAGGAAGTCTGGCGCGAGATGCGCGGCGTCGATGCGGGCCATCCCGTGCCGCAGTTCTCGATCCACCGCGGCCGGCTGCAGAAGGTGATCCACGACGCCGTGATCGACCGGCTCGGCCCTGCGTCGGTCAGGACGGGGCACGCGCTTTCCGGCTTCATCCAGGATGAGGGCGGCGTCACCGCGCATTTCACCGATTCGGTGCGCGGCGCGGCCGGAACGACCGTTCGCGGCGACGTCCTGATCGCGGCCGACGGCATCCACTCCGCCGCGCGGCGGCTCTTCTACCCGCACGAGGGCGCCCCGTCGTGGAACGGCGTCCTGATGTGGCGCGGCGCCACGGAGTGGAAGCCCTGGCGGGACGGACGCAGCATGGCCATCGGCGGCGGCATGGGCGCGAAGTTCGTGCTCTACCCGATCGCCGAGGCCGAGGGCGGCCGGCAGCTGATGAACTGGGTCGTGAACATCAAGATGGCCGACGGCGCGACCTCGCCGCCGCCCAAGGAGAGCTGGTCGCGCGTCGCCCAGCGTTCGCTGGTCCTGCCCTATGCCAAGCGGTTCAAGATCCCGGACTTCGACGTCGAGACTCTCGTCGAGGCGACGCCGCAGGCCTTCGAGTATCCGATGTGCGACCGCGACCCGCTGCCGCGCTGGACCTTCGGCCGCGTCACGCTGCTCGGCGACGCCGCCCATCCGATGTATCCGGTCGGCTCGAACGGTGCCAGCCAGGCGATCCTCGACGCGCGGTCTCTCGCCGACGCCCTGGCCCGCGCCGAGCATCCGCGCCAGGCCCTCTGGGACTACGAGCGCGATCGCCTGCCGAAGACCGCCGAAGTTGTTCGGATGAACCGCAAGGGCGGTCCGGAACGGGTGATCGACGAGGTGGAAAAGCGCGCGCCGGCCGGGTTCGCCAATGTCGAGGACGTGATCCCGCGGGCCGAGCTCAAGGCGATCGTCGGCGGTTATGCCGGCACGGCAGGCTTCTCCGTGGAAACGGAGCGATCCTCGCCAGAGCGGCGCGCGGCCAACGCGTGAGTTGTACTCGCAAGGGGCATACCGGTTGCCGCCGCCTCGCGAAATAGTTTAAGATTAAAAGAACTCGTCACGGACCCGACCCTTGTCATCGACACCTGCGCCCCGTCATGTCCTCGTCACCGGCTCGTCCCGCGGGATCGGCCGGGCCATCGCGGCGGCCTTCATCGCTGCCGGGGACCGCGTCACGGTGCACGGCCGGACGCCGGAGAGCGCCGCACGCGCAATGGCCGAGCTCGGCGCTGCCGGGGCGATCGGCGCCGACGTCACGGAGGGCGCCGCGCTCGAGGGCGCAATCGGCAACGCCGTCGAGGCGAATGGACCGGTGGAGATCCTCGTCAACAATGCCGGCGGCGCGTCGACCGGGCCGCTCTCGCGGCTCGACGTCGATCAGCTGCGCCGGATGATGGCGCTGAACCTCGAGCCGGTGCTGACCGCGACGAAGGCGGTCGTCCCGGCGATGAAGGCAGCGGGCACCGGGCGCATCGTCACGGTCGCCTCGACGGCGGGCCTGAAGGGCTATGCCTATGTCGGCGCCTACACCGCCGCCAAGCACGCCGTCGTCGGCCTCACCAAGGCGCTGGCGCTGGAGCTCGCCGGGAGCGGCATCACCGTCAACGCCGTCTGCCCGGGCTACAGCGACACCGACCTCATCGGCGATTCCCTGGACAAGCTCGCGGCGAAGACGGGTCGCGCGCGGGAGGATCTCCTCGGCGACTTCACCAAGGTGAATCCGCTCGGCCGGTTGATCGAGCCGCAGGAGGTGGCCGACTGCGTGCTCTGGCTCGCCGGCCGCCATGCGGGCGCGATGACCGGCCAGGCGATCGCGGTTGCGGGAGGCGAGATTTGAGCTTCACACGCGCAGTCCTTCCCGAACACATCGACGCCGAGTTCAAGGTCGGCGAGAGCCCGCAGCATCACCGCGGCGAACTGCGGCTCTGGCTGCGGCTCCTGACGGTCGCGAACCTCATCGAGGCGGAGATCCGCAAGCGCCTGCGCGAACGGTTCGGGACGACGCTGCCGCGCTTCGACCTGATGGCGCAGCTGGAGCGGGCTCCGGAGGGCATCTTCCTCGGCGAGCTGTCCCGCCGGATGATGGTCTCCAACGGCAACGTCACCGGCCTCGTCGAGCGCCTGGTCCAGGAGGGCCTGATCGAGCGCCAGGTGTCCGAGCGCGACCGCCGCGCCGCCCTGGTGCGCCTGACCGATCACGGCCACACGGTCTTTGCCGAGATGGCGCGGGCCCACAGCGACTGGGTCGCGGAACTCCTCAGCCAGCTTACGGCCGAGGAGCAGAAGGCGCTGTGGTCGAAGCTCGGCGACCTCAAGCTGTCGGTCCACGCAGCGACCCAGCCCCGCGCCGAAGCCGGAACGACGGAGGAGGATCGATGAAGCGCCAGAACGCCATCGCGGCGCCGCTTGCGGGTTTCGTGCCGGAGCACTTCAGACTGTCGATCGAGGCCGGCATCACCACGATCACGCTGAACCGGCCGGAGAAGAAGAACCCGCTCACCTTCGAGAGCTATGCCGAACTGCGCGACACCTTCCACGCGCTGCGCTTCGACGATGCGGTCACCGCCGTCGTCATCACCGGCACCGGCGGCAACTTCTCCTCGGGCGGCGACGTCTTCGAGATCATCGAGCCGCTGACCCGGATGGAGGCGGCGGAGCTGCACGCCTTCACCGCGATGACCGGCGACCTCGTCAAGGCGATGCGCGCCTGCCCGCAGCCGATCGTCGCCGCGATCGAGGGGATCTGCGCGGGCGCCGGCGCGATCCTCGCCATGGCCTCGGACATGCGGGTCGGCGCGGCGGGTGCCAAAGTCGCTTTCCTGTTCAACCGGGTGGGCCTCGCCGGCTGCGACATGGGCGCCTGCGCGATGCTTCCCCGGCTCGTCGGCCAGGGCCGCGCGTCGGAGCTTCTCTACACCGGTCGCTTCATGGGCGCCGAGGAGGGCGAGCGCTGGGGCTTCTTCAACCGCCTGGCCGAGGCGGGCGGCGCGCTCGCCGCAGCGATGGAGCTGGCGAAGGCGCTGACCGAAGGGCCGACCTACGCCAACGCCGTCACCAAGAAGATGCTGCACATGGAATGGGCGATGGGGGTCGACGAGGCGATCGACGCCGAGGCCATCGCGCAGGCGCTGTGCATGAAGACCGGCGACTTCCGCCGGGCCTTCGAGGCCTTTGCGGCGAAGCAGAAGCCGGTCTTCGAGGGGAACTGACGCCGTGGCCGACCGCAGCTTCCTCGACTGGCCGTTTTTCGAGGCGCGCCATCGCGCGCTGGCGGCGGAGGCCGAGGCCTGGGCGCAGGACCACGTCGCGGGGCTGGTCGATCACCATGACGTCGACGGCAGCTGCCGACGGCTCGTCGAAGCGATGGGCGTGGCGGGCTTCCTCGCCCATGCGGCGCCCGGGGACGGCCGCTTCGACGTTCGCTCGCTGTGCCTCCTGCGCGAGATCTTCGCGCGGCACGACGGCCTCGCCGACTTCGCCTTCGCCATGCAGGGGCTCGGCACGGGGGCGCTGACGCTGTCCGGCAGCGAAGCGCTCAAGGCGGCCGTCCTGCCGGGCGTGCGAACCGGTCGGACCATCGCCGCCTTCGCGCTGACCGAGCCGGAGGCCGGCTCCGACGTCGCCGAGATCGCGCTCGCCGCGACCCTCGTCGACGGCGACACGATCCGGCTCGACGGCGAGAAGACCTGGATCTCCAATGGCGGCATCGCCGGCCATTACGTCGTCTTTGCACGCACCGGCGAGGCGCCCGGGGCGCGCGGCCTGTCGGCCTACTCGGTGCCGGCAGACACACCGGGACTGGCCATCGCCGAGCGGCTGGAGACGATCGCCCCGCATCCGCTCGCCCGGCTGAGGTTCGAGAACTGCCGGATCCCCGCCGCGAACCGCATCGGCGCGGCGGGCGCCGGCTTCAAGATCGCCATGGCGACGCTCGACGTCTTCCGCTCGACGGTCGGCGCGGCGGCGCTCGGCTTCGCCCGGCGGGCGCTCGACGCGACGCTCGACCGGGCGCGCAACCGCAAGCTCTTCGGTGCGCCGCTGGCCGACATGCAGCTGACCCAGACGGCGCTCGCCGAGATGGCGACGGCGATCGACACCTCCGCCCTTCTCGTCTACCGCGCCGCCTGGACACGCGACATGGGAGCGGCCCGCATCACGCGCGAGGCCGCGATGGCCAAGATGGTGGCGACCGAAAGCGCGCAAGGCGTGATCGATCGCGCCGTGCAGCTGCATGGCGGCGAAGGCGTCCGGTCGGGCTCGGTGCCCGAGACGCTCTACAGGGAAATACGGGCGCTGCGGATCTACGAGGGCGCCACCGAGGTGCAGAAGCTGATCATCGCCCGCCAACTCCTGTCGCAGCCTGCCTGAGGAGGCCAGTCATGTCCGGGACCTGCCATGTCGACACCTTCGTCCTCGACAACATGCCGCCGGCGGACCTCATGCCGGACTTCATCAACCTCGACCGGCTCGGCTACCCCGAGGCGCTGAACGCCACCGTCGAACTGGTGGACCGGCACGTCGCGGAGGGCCGCGGCGACCGGGTGGCCCTCCTCGCCCCCGGTGGGATCCGCTGGACCTACGGCGAACTCGCCCGGACCATCGACCGGATGGCCAACGTCCTCACGCGGACGCTCGGCCTCGTCCCGGGCAACCGCGTCCTCCTGCGGTCGGCGAACAACCCGACCAAGGTCGCGCTCTACATGGCGATCATCAAGGCCGGCGGCATCGTCGTCGCGACGATGCCGCTCCTCAGGGCGCGCGAACTCGTCCAGGTGCTCGACAAGGCGAAGATCGGCCTCGCGCTCTGCGACGCGTCGCTCGTCGAGGAGATGGAAAAGGCCGTGGCGGGCGCCGTCGCGCCGGCCCGGATCGTGACCTGGACGGGCACCGCCGGCGGCGAGCTCGGGGCTCTGCTCGAGGGCGCGCCGGACCACTTCCACGCCCCGGCGACGCGAGCCGAAGATCCCTGCCTTCTCGGCTTCACCTCGGGTACGACGGGGATGCCGAAGGCGACGATCCACACCCATCGCGACCTTCTCGTCATCTGCGACTGCTACGCCCGCGAGGTGTTGCAGGCGACCGAGGACGACATCTTCATCGGCTCCCCGCCGCTCGCCTTCACCTTTGGCCTCGGCGGCCTCGTCCTGTTTCCGTTCCGGGTCGGCGCATCGGCCGTGCTTCTGGAGCGTGCGGGCCCGCCGGATCTGGCGAAGGCCATCGGCGAGTACCGCGCGACGATCTCCTTCACCGCGCCGACCGCCTACCGGGCGATCCTCGCCAAGCGCGCGGACTACGACCTCTCCTCCCTGCGCAAGTGCGTGTCGGCCGGCGAGACGCTGCCGAAGCCGACCTTCGACGCATGGCTGGAGGCGACCGGGATCAAGCTGATGGACGGCATCGGCGCGACCGAGATGCTGCACATCTTCATTGCCGCCTGCGAGGACGACATCCGCCCCGGCGCGACGGGCAAGCCCGTGCCGGGCTACGAGGCGAAGATCGTCGACGCGAACGGGGCCGACCTGCCGCGCGGCACGCCGGGCCGGCTGGCGGTGCGCGGCCCGATCGGCTGCCGCTATCTCGCCGACGAGCGCCAGAAGGCCTATGTCGAGAAGGGCTGGAACATCACCGGCGACACTTATGCCGAGGACGAGGACGGCTACTTCTGGTTCCAGGCCCGCAACGACGACATGATCGTGTCGGCGGGCTATAACATCGCCGGACCGGAGGTGGAGGCCGCGCTCCTTGCTCATCCGAGCGTGTTGGAGGCCGGGGTGGTCGGCGCACCCGACGCCGATCGCGGTCGCATCGTGAAGGCCTATGTCGTTCTGAGCGAAGGCCATACAGCATCGCCCGAGCTCGCCAAGGCGCTGCAGGAGCACGTCAAGCGCGAGCTCGCGCCCTACAAGTATCCGAGGTCGGTCGTCTTTGTCGACGCGCTGCCGAAGACCGAATCAGGAAAGCTGCAACGCTTCGCGCTCCGCCGACAGGCCGAGGCGGACGCTGCGAAAGAGGGAGAAAACGTGTGAACCTGCCCCGACCGCTTGCCGGCGAAGCGGCGTCGTCCACGGTGCGACAGAGCGACGAGACGCTGACCGTGCTGCAGCCCTCGAACTGGAAGAAGCCGAAGGGCTACGCCAACGGCATGATGGGCCGCGGCCGCATGGTGCTGACGGGCGGACTGGTCGGCTGGGACGAGAACGAGGTCTTCGCGCACGGCTTCGTCCCCCAAGTCGAGCAGACGCTGAAGAACATCGTCGCCGTGGTCGAGACCGCGGGCGGCGGGCCGGAGCACATCGCCCGCCTGACCTGGTACGTGAAGAGCATTCCGACCTATCGCGCCGCTCTCGGCGAGCTCGGTGCCGTGTACCGCGCGGTGCTCGGCCGGCACTACCCGGCGATGGCGCTCGTCGAGGTCTCCGATCTCGTCGAGCCGGAGGCGCTGGTCGAGATCGAGGCGACGGCGATCCTGCCGGATTGATCGCGCGTCCATCGGGACCGCGCCTCCAGCCGACGCCGACGGCGTCAGACCCCCACCCGGCCGCGCGTCGTGCCCGCCGGTGTGACTCAGCGATGCAAGACGACGACGAGAGGATTACGCCATGTCCACCGCCCCGGCACACACTTCGGCCCATGCCGCGCAGAGCGCCAGCTTCGACTGGGCCGACCCGTTCCGCCTGGAGGACCAGCTGACTGAGGACGAGCGGCTGATCTACGAGACCGCCCGCGCCTTCGCCGAGGAGAAGCTCCGTCCGCGGGTGATCGAGGCCTACCAGAACGAGACCACCGATCGCGCGATCTTCAACGAGATGGGCGAGCTCGGGCTCCTCGGCATCACCGTTCCGGAAGACTACGGCTGCGCCGGCGCCTCCTACGTCTCCTACGGGCTCGTCGCCCGCGCGGTCGAGATGGTCGATTCCGGCTACCGCTCGATGATGAGCGTCCAGTCCTCGCTGGTGATGTATCCGATCTACGCCTATGGCGACGAAGCCCAGCGCAAGAAATATCTCCCCAAGCTGGCGACCGGCGAGTTCGTCGGCTGCTTCGGCCTCACCGAGCCCGACGCGGGGTCCGACCCGGCCGGCATGAAGACCCGGGCCGAAAAGATCGACGGGGGCTACCGGCTCTCGGGGGCCAAGATGTGGATATCCAACTCGCCGATCGCCGACGTCTTCGTCGTCTGGGCGAAGTCGATGGCCCATGACGGCAAGATCCGGGGCTTCATCCTGGACAAGGGCATGAAGGGGCTGACTGCCCCGAAGATCGAGGGCAAGCTGTCGCTGCGGGCCTCCATCACCGGCGAGATCGTAATGGACGGCGTCGAGGTGCCCGAGGAAAACCTCCTGCCGAACGTCTCCGGCCTGCGCGGCCCCTTCGGCTGCCTCAACCGGGCGCGCTACGGCATTTCCTGGGGCACCATGGGCGCGGCCGAGGACTGCTGGAAGCGGGCGCTGTCCTACACGCTGGAGCGCACCCAGTTCGGCCGTCCGCTCGCCGCGACGCAGCTCGTCCAGAAGAAGCTCGCCGACATGCAGACCGAGATCGCGCTCGGCCTCCAGGCCTCGCTCCGCGTCGGCCGCCTGTTCGACGAGGGCAAGATGGCCCCGGAGATGATCTCCATCGTCAAGCGCAACAACTGCGGCAAGGCGCTCGACATCGCGCGGGTCGCCCGCGACATGCACGGCGGCAACGGCATCATGGGCGAGTACCACGTGATGCGGCACGCGCAGAACCTCGAGACGGTGAACACCTACGAGGGGACGCACGACGTCCATGCGCTGATCCTCGGCAAGGCGCAGACGGGGCTTCAGGCGTTCTACTGACCCCCCGGCCGCGCGCATCGATCGGCTCAAAAGGAGCAGCCAGCCATGGACCTCGACACGATCTGGACCGGCGGCGAGCGTCTCGCCGATTATGACACGGCCTATGACAACAGCGGCGCGATCGAAGGCGCCGCCCAGTTCGTGCCGCGCTGGCAGGCCGATGCGAAGGCGTTCCGCAGCGAGCTCGCAGGCGCCGGCCGCGCCGAGCTCGGCCTGCGCTACGGGGACCGTCCTCGCCAGCACTACGACCTCTTCCTGCCCGAGGCTGCACCGGTCGGGCTCGCCGTGTTCATCCACGGCGGCTACTGGAAGAGCCAGGAGATCGGCAACTGGTCGCATTTCGCCGCCGGCGCGCTTGCCCGCGGCTTCGCGGTCGCTCTGCCCGAGTACACCCTCTGCCCGGACGCGACGATCCCCGAGATCACCCGCGAGATCGGCCGCTTCCTGGACCAGGTGGCGGGCCGCTTCGAAGGGCCGATCAACCTGTCCGGCCACTCGGCCGGCGGGCACCTCGTCTCCCGCATGCTCTGCACCGATGCGCAGATCGCGGCCGAGACGGCGGCGCGCATCGAGCGCGTCGTCTCGATCAGCGGCTGCCACGACCTTCGCCCGATCATGCTCACCGGCATGAACGCGGCGCTCCGGCTCGACCGTCCGACGGCGCGCGCCGAGAGTCCGGCCCTTCTGGAGCCGCGCGCCGGCATCGACCTCACCTGCCTCGTCGGCGGCGCCGAGCTTCCCGAGTTCCGCCGCCAGAACGCGCTCCTCGCCAATGCCTGGCATGGCTTCGGCGTGACGACCCGGGCGATCGAGCGGCCGGGACGGCACCACTTCGACGTCGTCGACGACCTGATCGATCCGAACAGCGAGCTCGTCGCACGCCTGACCGGCGCGCGCCCGCTCTAGACCGATCATCCCATCGCCTGGCGGCGATGCCCGCAGGCGCTCACGCAGGCGACAGGAGACCCCCGCCATGCAAGCCATCTTCGTGCAGTTCAAGTGCCGGCCGGGCATGGCCTACAAGGTCGCGGACGACCTCGTTCAGGAGATCGAGGAGATCTCGGAGGTGTTCTCGACCTCCGGGCACTACGACCTGATCGCCAAGTTCTACCTGTCGCACGAGCAGGACATCGGCCGCTTCGTGACCCAGCGCCTCCAGATCATCGACGGCGTCGCCGACACCTTCACCCTCGTCGCGTTCAAGGCGTTCGGGTAGCGCGAACGCCGCGCGTCCTGCTTCAAGGCTGCGGGGCGACCACCGCCTCGGCCTCGATCTCCACGGCATAGTCGCCGACGAGCGCGCCCGCCGCGAGCAGCGTGTTGGCCGGCCGAACGTCGCCGAAGGCCCGGCCATGGGCGCGCGACACCGGCTCCCAGTCGGCGACGTCCCGCAGATAGACGCGCGTGCGCACCACGTCCTCCATCGTGCCGCCCAGCGCCTTGAGGCTCGCGGCGATCTTGTCGAGGGCGTAGGTGGCCTGCGCTCCGGGATCGCCTGACGCGACGACCCGGTCGCTGCCGTGCGTGGCGGTCGTGCCGGAGACGAGGATGCGGTCGCCCTCGCGCACCGCGCGGCTGTATCCGGCGAGCGGCTCCCAGACGCTGCCGGAGGAGACGCGGGCGCGGCCCGGCCGCCCCGGCACCGGCTCGGCCGTGTAGATCGACGGGATCGCATCGAGATGATGGCTGAGGTCGCCGGACGCGGTGAGGTAAGGCGGCTTGCGGTACTCGTCGCCGCAGTCGCCCGGGATCGGCGTCGCCTTGGCCAGCGCCTCGCTCAGCTGCGCCCGGTCGGCCTCGTCGAAGGCGAAGTCGAAGAGCTTCAGGTTGTCGGCGCGGTGCTCACGCTCGCCGAGCCGGGCGCCGATGATCACCCCGGCGACCGCCGGATGATCCAGCACCCAGCGCGTCGCGACATTGGCGATCGAGACGCCGTGTCGGCGGCCGATCGCGGCAGCGGCCTCGAGGATGGCCTGCAGCACGCTCCAGCCGCCGGCGGCGTCGATGAAGCGCTTGTACTTCATGCCGCTCCAGTCGCCGATCGCCTCCGGCTCCGGCTGCCCGAGCCAGCGATCAGTCAGGAACCCGCCGCACAGCGTGCCATAGGCGAAGAGGCTGGTGCCGGTGCGCGCGCAGACCGCCGAAAGGTCGCCGCCGGCCCGCCGGTCGATCAGCGAGAAGGACACCTGGTTGGAGACGACCGGAATGCCGTCCGCGACGGCCAGCGCCAGATGCGCCGCGTCCACGTTCGTCAGTCCGATCGCGCCGATCCGCCCCTCCTCCTGCAGCGCCTTGAACCCGTGCAGCGCATCGAGCCAGGCCGGATGCTCGAAGGTCCACCAGTGGAACTGCAGGAGGTCGACCCGGTCGACGCCGAGCCGCTCCAGCCGCTCCTCGACGCCGGCGCGCACGGTCTGCGGCGTCATCGGGCCAGGCGCGGGGCACCACTTGGTGAAGGCGAGCGGCCGTCCGGCGCCCTGCCGCCCGGCCAGCAGCCGGCCGGCGACGAGCTCGGCGCTGCCGTAGTGATCGGCCATGTCGAAGGTGTCGAAGCCCGCGTCGGCATAGGCGCCGAGCGCGGCGGCCGCCGCGTCGAGCTCGAGCGGGCCGGCATCCTTCTCCATGTCGGCGACCTGCCAGAGGCCGGTCAGGATGCGGCTGATGGAAAGGTCCGGCGTGAGCTGGAAGCGCTCGGGACGGTCGGTCATGGGGATCACTCGTCGTTGTCGGAGAAGCGGCCGGCCTCGTGCCGGCGTCGGACGCAGGATTGAGCGGAGCTCAGAGGCGCGTGCGCAGGTCCCACAGCTCCGGGAAGAGCCGCACCTTCAGCATCGCCTCGAGATAGTTGACGCCGCTGGTGCCCCCGGTGCCGCGGCGATAGCCGATGATGCGCGCGACGGTGGTCATGTGGGCAAAGCGCCAGTTGCGGAAGGCCTGCTCGAAATCGACCAGCTTCTCGGCCAGATGGTACAGGTCCCAGTGGCGGTCGACGTCGCGATAGACCGCGAGCCAGGCCTCCTCCACCGTCGGATCCCCCTCGTAGGGCCGCGTGAGGTCGCGGTCCAGATGCGCCGCGTCGATCGCGAAGCCGCGCCGCGCCAGGAGGCGCTGCACCGCGTCGTAGAGGCTCGGCTCGGCCAGCAGCGCACCGAGCTCGGCATGGATCGGCGGCCGATGCGCGTGCGGGCGCAGCATCGCGGCGTTCTTGTTGCCGAGGATGAACTCGACCGCCCGGTACTGGTGCGACTGGAAGCCGGAGGACTTCCCCAGGAGATGGCGGAACTGCATGTAGTCGGCGGGTGTCAGCGTCGACAGCACGTCCCAGGCCTGGATCAGCTGCACGAAGATCCGCGCCACCCGCGACATCATCTTCTCGGCCTGGTCGATGCGGTCGGCGGCGATCGCCCCGCGCGCCCCCTTCAGCTCGTGCAGGATGAGCTTCAGCCAGAGCTCGGTGGTCTGGTGCTGGATGATGAACAGCGGCTCGTCGTGATGGTCGCTGATCGGATGCTGGGCCGACAGGACCTGATCGAGGGCGAGATAGTCGGCATAGGCCATCTCGCCGGCCATCGAGAGGTGCGCGCCCTCCGTCTCGGCGACCCGCTCGTGGCCGCGCGGATCCGCCCCGACGTCGTGTCCGCCCGTCGTCATGTCACGGCCCTCCGCACGTTGAACTCGGGTCGCTCCCATTCGCCCGACGCGAGAACCTCGTGCATCACCGCCGCGGCGTCGAAGGCGTCGGTGTAGCGCGTGTAGAGCGGGGTGAAGCCGAAGCGCAGGATGTCGGGCGCCCGGAAGTCGCCGACGACGCGGCGGGCGATCAGGGCCTGCATGACGGCATAGGCGTTCGGGTGCGCGAACGACACCTGGCTGCCCCGCCTGTCCGCCTCGCGCGGGCTGACGAGCGCGACGCCGAGACCGCGGCAGCGCGCCTCGACCTGCGCCAGGAAGAGCTCGCACAGGGCCACCGACTTCGTCCGCAGGGCCGCCATCTCGACCGCGTCGAAGATGTCGAGCGCGGCGTCGAGCGCGCTCATCGAGATCACCCCGGGCGTGCCGGTCAGGAACCGGTCGATGCCGTCGGCCGGGCGGTAGCCGGAATCGAAGGCGAAGGGCGCCGCATGGCCGAACCAGCCGGACAGCGGCTGCGTCGCGCGGGCCTGCAGGCCGGGGGCGACATAGAGGAAGGCCGGGGCGCCCGGACCGCCGTTCAGGTACTTGTAGCCGCAGCCGATGGCGAAGTCGGCGTCGGCGCCCTCGAGGTCGACCGGCAGCGCGCCGGCGGAGTGGGCGAGATCCCAGATCGTCAGGGCGCCGCAGTCGTGGGCGCGGCGGGTGAGATCGGCCATGTCGTGGATCAGGCCGGTGCGGTAGCTGACATGGGTCAGCATCAGGACGGCGACGCGCTCGTCCAAAGCGGCAGGAATTTCGGCCGGATCGTCGACGAGGCGCAACTCGTGACCGCGGCCGGCGAGGCTCGCGATGCCCTCGGCCATGTAGAGATCGGTCGGAAAGTTGCTGCGCTCCGAGACGATCACCCGTCGCTCGGGCGATAGCTGCAGGGCGGCGGCGAGAACCTTGAAGAGGTTGACCGAGGTCGAGTCGGTCGCGACCACGCTCCTTGCCTGAGCCCCGACCAGCCGGGCGATCTTCCCGCCGACGCGGCGCGGGAGGTCGACCCAGCCGGCGTCGTTCCACGAGCCGATCAGCCCGTCGGCCCATTCCTGCTCGACCGCCTTGCGCACCCTTTCGCGCACCCGATGCGCCATCGGGCCGAGCGAGTTGCCGTCGAGATAGAGCAGGCCATCGGGCACGTGGAAGGCATCGCGAAGGCCGCGCAGCGGATCGTTCGCATCCAGCGCCTCGACGTCGGCCCGCGCGAGCCCGGCGAAGTTGGTCGTCGTCATGGTGTCGGTGTCTCCCTGCCGGTCGCGACCATGGTCCCTGATCTCTCTCCACGCCGCGCGCCGGCCACGTGCCGCGACACGGTCCGGCGCTCCCCGATCAGGCCTCGGGGCCGCAGCAGCAGAATGACGCACAGCGCGACGCCGATCAGGACGATCTGCAGCGACGCGCCGCGCGCCTGCTCTCCCGCCGGCATGACCTGGCCGATGACCGATGCAGAGACGGCCCAGAGCGCCCAGACGACGACGGACCCGGCGATGGCGCCGCGATTGTTGCCCGAGCCGCCCACGATCAGCATCGTCCAGACCTGGAAGGTCAGGAGCGGCAGGTAGTTGTCCGGCGCGATGAAGCCGATGAAATGCGCCTGCACGGCGCCCCCGAGCGCCATCAGCGCGCCGCCGACCGCAAAGGCCTGGAGGCGGAAGCGCGCCGCGCTCTTGCCAAGCGAGACGGCCGCCGGCTCGTCCTCGCGGATGGCGCGCAGGACCCGCCCCCAGGGCGACGCGGTCAGATGCTCGACGACGAAATAGGCCACGAGCAGGACGAGCGCGACGAGGCCGAGATTGAGGAGGCCGAAGCGCACGGGATCGCCGGCCGCGGACGCGAAGGGCCGCGGGATGAAGCTCATCCCGAAGGGGCCGCCGGTGAGGCTTTCGAGGTTCAGCGCCGCGAGTTGGACCGTGACCGCGAAGCCGAAGGTGGTGATCGCGAGATAATCGGCCCGCAGCCGGATCGTCAGCCAGCCGACCGCGTAGGCGAGCAGCGCGCCGGCGAGGATCGCGGCCAGCCACCCCACGAGGATCGGCAGGCCGAACCCGCCGATCCGCCCGGTCGCATCCGGCGTCGTCAGGAGACCCGAGACATAGGCGCCGATGGCGACGAAGCCCGCCACCCCGACGTTGAAGAGGCCGGTCTGTCCCCACTGCACGTTCAGTCCCAGCGCGATGATCGCATAGGACAAAGCGATGGTCAGGAAGAAGGCGCCGTAGCCGACGAGATCAATCATCGCGCGACCTGTCCCAGGATGCCCTGCGGGCGCAGCAGGAGGACCAGCGTCAGCACGACGAAGCCGACGGCCGCCCGCCACTCGGCGCCGATCAGCTCGACCGCGAAGGATTCGCACAGGCCGACGATCAGCCCGCCGAGGATGGCGCCCGGCACCGAGCCGATGCCCCCGAGGATCGCCGCCGCGAACAGCGGCAGCAGGAGATCGAAGCCCATGTAGGGCCGGATCTGCACGAGGAGGCCCGACATCACGCCGGCCGAGGCGGCGAGCGAACCGCCGAGGAACCACACCCAGCGGATGACCCGGCGCACGTCGACGCCGGCGAGCCGGGCGAGCGTCGGGTTTTCGCTGACCGCGCGCATCTGCCGGCCAATGGCCGAGCGCGTCAGCAGGAGATGGACGCCGAGCACCAGCACCGCCGTCACCGCCAGCATCAGCAGCTGGTCCGGGGTCGCCCGCATGCCGCCGCCGAGCCGCACGGCGATCTGGAGCTCGCGGGTGAAGTAGACGGGCTTCGAGGTGAAAACGAACTCGAGCAGCGCCCGCAGGGCCATCGAGGCCCCGAAGCTCGCGATCACCATGATGATCGTCGCCGACCCCCGGCTGCGGAAGGAGGCGAACAGCAGCCGGTCGAGAAGCACCGCGAGCCCGCCCGTCAGGAGGGCCGCCAGCACCGCCGCGACGATCAGCATCCAGCCGAAGGAGAACGGCCCGATCGGATCCATCCCGACGCCGAGGGTCGAGACCAGCGCGAGGGCGAAGTAGGCACCCCAGGCGATGAACTCGCCATGGGCGAAGTTCGCAAAGCGCAGGATCGAGTAGGTGAGCGTCACGCCAATCGCGCCGAGCCCGATCATCGCGCCGGCGATCAGCCCGTCGATGAGCGCCTGCGCGTTCATGCCGCCCATCCCTGCGGCGCGTGCCGGCCGAGGAACATCTCGCCGAGCGCCGGATCGTCGGCCAGGCCGGCGGCGGGTCCGCGATGCACCACGCGGCCATCGGCAAGGACGAGCGCGGACTTGGCCGCGCCGAGCCCGGCCCGCACGTTCTGCTCGACGAGGACGATGGTGACGCCGGTGGCGTTCACCCGCGCGAGCGTCTCGAAGACCTCGCCGACGAGCTTGGGCGAGAGGCCGGCCGAGGGCTCGTCGAGGATGATGACCCGCGGCTCGATCAGGAGCGCCCGCGCGGTCGCCAGCATCTGGCGCTGGCCGCCCGACAGGCCGCCGGCGGCCATCGCGCGGCGGGCGGCGAGGTCGGGGAACATCGCATAGGCGGCCTCGATCCGTTCGGCTCGTAGCGCTGCGGGGAGAACCCCGGCGCAGAGCTTCAGGTTCTCGTCGATGGACAGCGTCGTGAAGACGTTCTCGGTCTGCGGCACGAAGGCGAGGCCGGCGCCGACCAGCCGGTGCGCCGCGCGTGCGGTGATGTCCTCGTCCTCCAGTGCGATGGTGCCGCCATGGATCGGGACGAGGCCTGCGATCGCCTTGACGAGGGTGGATTTGCCGGCGCCGTTCGGTCCGAGGATCACGAGGAAGTCGCCGCGCTCGACGGCGAGGTCGACGCCCTTCACGATCGGCAGGTCCGGCTCGTAGCCGGCGACGAGTGCGCTGGTGCGAAGCACGACGGAAGGATGCACCGGGGTCATGCCGGGGCTCCGCCGAGATAGGCTTCGACCACGCGCGGATCGGCGGTCACCGCCTCCGGCCGCCCCTCCGCCAGCCATCGACCCGCCGCCATCACGACGACGCGAGTGCAGAGGCGGGCGATCATCTCGATGTTGTGCTCGATCAGGAGGATGGTGATCCCCTCGGCGTTGATCGCGGCGATGCGATCGATGATGAAGTCGAGGAGCGCCGGGTTCACCCCGGCCGCCGGCTCGTCGAGGAGGACGATGCGCGGCTTTGCCATCAGCGCACGGCCGAGTTCGAGCAGCTTGCGCTGGCCGCCCGAAAGAACGCGGGCCTCTTCGCCGGCGAGCCGCGACAGCTGCAGGAAGTCGAGGAGCTCGTGCGCCCGCTCGATGGCCGCGCGCTCTTCGCGCCGAACCCTGCCTGGCGCCAGCAGGTTCCCGAGCAGGCTCTCCCCGGCCTGCCCCTGCACCGCCGTCAGCATGTTTTCCAGAACCGTCATCCCCGCGAAGGGCCGCGGAATCTGGAAGGTGCGCGCCAGCCCCCGGCTCGTCCGGCGCGCGGCAGTCTCACGCTCGACCCGGGCGCCACCGATGGAGATCGCGCCGCTGTCCGGCTGGAGCGTGCCGGCAATGAGGTTGAACATCGTCGTCTTGCCAGCGCCGTTCGGGCCGATCAGCCCGATCACCTCGCCTGTCGCCACCCGCAGCGACATCGCATCGACGGCCTTCACCCCGCCAAAGGCGATCCCAGCATCGCGGACCTCGAGCGCGACCGGCGCCTGCCCGTGCGCAGAACGCCCGGACACGCCGCCGCTTGGCCGGTCCGATCCGTTCGATTGGGGGGATGTAGCGGGGGTGCCGGACACCGCTCGTTCCACTTCGCGCCAGCCACTGCGGGCCATCTGCATGATCTTTGATCAAACTTTACAGCTGCACGCTATTTGGCTAGCGTTTGGTTGGCAAGCCGCAAATGCGCGGCGTCAGACAAGTCAAGCACGGCGAGGATCGATGGCGAAGGGTGGCCCGCTGGCCATCGGGGCTGACGGCTCCGAGGATCCCTGGAACGCGGCGACGAGGGCGTCGGGCCGAGACCGCGCGGGCACAGCCTCCTCGCTGTCGGCGATCGAGCCGGTCGAGCGGCGCACCGTCCAGAGCCGGGTCTACCAGCAGCTGCGCCGCGCGCTGATCGAGGGCCAGTTCGACGCAGGCGAGGTCCTGCGCATCCTCGACGTCGCCGCGCGGCTCGAAACCAGCACCATGCCGGTGCGCGAAGCGCTCGCGCGCCTCGTTGCCGAACAGGCGCTCGAGGCGCTCCCCAACCGGTCCGTCCGCGTGCCGCTCGTCAGCCGCGAGCGGCTGGAAGACGTGGCGCGGGCGCGAGGTCTCATCGAGGGCGAGGCCGTGCGGCTCGCGACGCCGCGGCTCGGCGCCGAGGATATCGCGCAGCTCCGGCAGATCACCCGTGCCTATGACGAGACGATGGTGTCGGGCGGCGACCACGCACACCGCGCCGCCTACAACCACGCCTTCCATTTCGTCATCTACCGGGCGGCCGGATCCAAGGTGCTCCTGCCGATCATCGAGAGCCTCTGGCTGCAGTCCGGCCCCTTCATCCGAGCCTCGGCCAACATCTACGATGCCGCCGACGGCCTGTCGGCGACCCATCATCACTGGCAGATCGTCGAGGCGCTGGAACGGCGCGACGCCGAGGCGGCGA
This sequence comes from Mangrovibrevibacter kandeliae, assembly GCF_024519155.1. GTDB lineage: Bacteria > Pseudomonadota > Alphaproteobacteria > Rhizobiales > Rhizobiaceae > Mangrovibrevibacter > Mangrovibrevibacter kandeliae. Next base: position 360,940 of record NZ_JANIFJ010000002.1, read on the forward strand.
TCGAGGCCCTGCGGCAGGACATCGGCCGGGCCTTCGATCTCCTGCGGGCCCGGATCGAGACCGCCGACGACAACAGAGGGGAGGGACAGGATGCAGTCTGACGGCGATGGCGACGTCTTCGAACTCTACGACCTGAAGGTCGAGGTGGTCAGCCCGGCCGGGGCGACGATCTATTGCGGCGCGCGGCCGGGCGACAGCTTCGAGATGCGCGGCGAGATGCTGCATTTTCCCGATGGCCAGGGCTTCTCGATCTACTCCCTCGCGGCCCTCCTGCCGCTGTTGCCGGCCAAGCAGCGGCCGACCCATCGCAACGACTGGATGTCGACCGACGCCGAGGTCGCCTGCCCCGACCCGAACTGCCCGACCCGGTTCCGGATCACCCGCCTCGGCCTGCGGCGGTTCCGTCATGCCGACACGACCGCGGTCCCGCTCTCCGACGCCAAGGACGCCTGATGCAATACGCCGAGCTTTCCGACGACCACCGCATCTCCCGGGTCATCCGCGGCAACTGGCAGCTCGCCGGCGGCCACGGCCCCGTCGACCGCGCCGGGAGCATCGCCGATCTCGCCGCCTTCGCCGACGCCGGGATCGTCACCTTCGATTGCGCCGACATCTACACCGGCGTCGAGGAGATCATCGGCGAGTTCCGGCAAGCCTATCGGCAGGAGCGCGGGCAGGCCGCACTCGACCGGATCCGGGTGCACACCAAATTCGTGCCGGACCTCGACAAGCTCGGCAAGATGAGCCGCCAATCCGTCGAGGCCGCCATCGACGTTTCGCTCGCGCGGCTGAGGACGGAACGGCTGGACCTCGTCCAGTTCCACTGGTGGGATTACGCGGTCGAGGGCTGGCTCGAGACCGCCGGCTGGCTCGGCGAGCTGCGACAGGCCGGAAAGATCCGCAATGTCGGCGGCACGAACTTCGACACCCCGCATGTCGTCGCGATGTGCGAGGCCGGCGTGCCCCTCGTGTCGATGCAGGTGCAGTATTCGGTGCTCGACACGCGCCCCGAGCGCCAGATGGTGGCGGCGGCACGGGAACGTGGCGTCCAGCTGCTGTGCTACGGATCGGTCGCCGGCGGCTTCCTCAGCGAGAAGTGGCTGGGCGTCGCGCGGCCGCAGATGCCGCTCGAAAACCGCTCGCTCACCAAATACGCCCTGATCATCGAGGAGATCGGCGGCTGGGGGGTGTTCCAGGACCTGCTCGCGGCCCTGCGCGCCGTCGCCGACCGGCACGGGACGGACATCGCCACGGTGGCCAGCCGCTGGGTGCTCGATCGCCCGGGCGTCGCCGGGGTGATCGTCGGCGCCCGCAACCGCAGCCATCTCGCGTCCAATCTCGCGATCGCCGACCTGACGCTCGATGCCGAGGACCATCGCACGATCGACGCCGTGCGGGCCCGGATGACCATGCCCCCCGGCAAGGTCTACGAGATCGAGCGGGACCGCGAGGGGCGGCACGGCTCGATCATGCACTACAGCCTCAATTCCAAGGTCGCATGAGCGCCGAGCCGGCCCGTCTCGGACGTCTCGCCATCGAGGAGGTGCGGCTCTGCCACGCCTTCTTCGAAGACCGGTTCGCCGGCCGCGCCGATCCCGACGCGACTGCGCTGCGGCTCGCTGCCTTCTCGCCCGAATTCCGGCGGATCGCCCCGGACGGGAGCACCGTCGCCTATGCCGATCTTCGGGCGTTTCTCGCAACGCGCTCTGCCGAGGAAGCCGGCATGGGCCTCGCGATCCGCATCGAGGACACGGCCGTCGTCTGGGAAAACGCCGATGCCGCGCTCGTCTCCTATGTCGAGCACCAGACCTCGCGCAGCGCCACGAGCCGGCGCCACGCCACCGCCCTCTTCACCGCCGCGCCGCACAGTCCTGCCGGCGTTCAGTGGCGGCACCTCCAGGAAACCCTGATCCCTTCACCCCGAACCGGTGGCGCGTGCCCCCGGCCAAACCCATAGGAAGGCATTGACGATGACGAAATCGCTGCTTCTTTCGACCGCGATCGGCGCGGTCCTGGTCACCGCCGGCACGTCCGCCTTCGCGGCCGACTGCAAGGTGACGGTCGGCATGGTGATGGAGCTGACCGGTCCCGCCGGCCAGTACGGCCAGGCCGGCGCGAAGTCGGTCGACATGGCGCTGCGCGACCTCAACGAGGCCGGCGGCGCCTGCACGCTTGAAAGCGACACCCGCGACTCGCAGAGCCAGGGCAACGTCGCCGTTGACCAGGCGACCCAGCTCGTCAACGTTAAGAAGGTGCCGGTCGTGATCGGCGGCATCATCTCGTCGGTGACGATCCCGATCCTCACCTCGGTGACCGCGCCGGCCAAGGTGCCGCAAATTTCGCCGGCCTCATCGTCCCCGACGCTGACCGAGCTCGGCCGCGAGGGGAAGACCGGCGGGATCTTCTTCCGCACCATCACGTCCGATGCGCTGCAGGGCACCGCGGCGGCGAAATACGCCATCGACCAGGGGCTCAAGAAGCTCGCGATCATCCACGTCAACAACGACTTCGGCGTCAACATGGAGCGCGAGTTCCAGAAGGCCTACGAGGCGCTGGGCGGCACGATCACCTCGGTCACGCCCTACAACGAGAAGCAGTCGAGCTACGCCTCCGAGGCGACGGCCGCGATGAAGGGCGACCCGGAAGGCCTCTACCTGATCAGCTATCCGGTGGACGGCGCGACGATCGCCCGCGCCTGGATCAGCCAGGGCGGTCCCGCGACCTTCCTCCTGAACGACGGGATGAACTCGTCCGACTTCATCGAGGCGGTCGGCGCGAAATACCTCGAGAACGCCTATGGCACCTCGTCCGGCACCAGCCCGACGGCCTCCACGGACTACTTCAATGCCAACTACGCCGCGTTCTCGGGCGGCATCGCGCCCGATGCCCCGGCGGCGGACCGCTCGTATGACGCCGGCGCCATCGTCGGGCTCGCGATCGCTAAGGCGAACAAGGACGGCGACGTGACGCCCGCCGCGATCACCGCGGCGATCCCGCAGGTCGTCGATCCCAAGGGCGCGCCGATCTATGCCGGCCCGGAGGAGTTCAAGAAGGCGCTGCAGCTGATCTCCGAGGGCAAGCCGATCCGCTACGAAGGCGTCATCGGCCCGGTCAACTTCGACCAGTACGGCGACATCACCGGCCCCTTCCGGCTCTGGAAGATCGCCGACGGCAAGGTGACGACGACCGGCGAGATCTCGGCGGACGACGTGACGGCGCTCAAGGCAAAGCTCGGGCAATAGGGCGTTTGCGCCGCGACGGACGCCGCATCGCCCCGCGGGGCGGCGTCCGTTGACACCATGTCGAGATTCATTTTAGGCTTCAAATAATGACGTTCGCCGGAGGTGTTTTTGCGACACCCCCGGCGGACGCGAGCAGATCTCTTATGGCGCCTCGTGACACCGTCGGGCGGCACGCCGAATGGTCGTTGCGGGTTCAGATGCAAACCCCGGACGAGCCGCCGACAGGGGGCTCGACCCGGGCATCCCCACGCTCAACTCGGAGGTTCTCATGAAGACACTGCTGCTGGCTTTCACCGCACTGTCCGGGCTCGCGCTGGCGACCGGATCGGCGAGCGCGCAGATCAAGGTCGGCTTCGTCACGTCGCTGAGCGGACCGGGCGCCTCCATCGGCACGCTCTACGATCAGGGGATGAAGGCGGCCTACGCCTACAAGAGCAAGGTCGGCGACGAGGACATCGACCTCATCCAGCTCGACGACGGCTCCGATCCCAGCACCGCGACGCAGGACGCCCGCAAGCTGATCGAGCAGGAGCATGTCGACATCCTGATCGGCACCGCGACCGCGCCCTCGACCAATGCCATGATGGCGGTCGCCAACGAGTTGCACGTGCCGTTCATCGCGGTCTCGCCCGTGAACGTGCAGCCTCCGGCGACCGGGCGGCTCTGGGGCGTCGCGATGCCGCAGACCCCGGCGCTGATGGTGAAGGTCATCGCCGACAAGATGAAGGCCGACGGCATCAAGACCGCCGGCTATATCGGGTTCTCCGACGCGTGGGGCGACCTCGTCTACAACGGCGCCAAGGCGGCCGAGGCCGACGGCGACCCGACGATCACCACCAACGAGCGCTACGCCCGCACCGACACGAGCGTCACCGCGCAGGCTCTGAAGGTGCTCACCACCAAGCCCGACGCCGTGCTGATCGGCGGCTCGGCGACGCAGGCGGCACTGCCGATCATCCAGCTGCACAAGCTCGGCTACAAAGGCCCCTTCTACGGCACGCCGGCGATGCTGAACGCCGACTTCGTGCGCGTCGGCGGCAAGGACGTCGAAGGCGTCGAGGTGTCCGCCGGGCCGGTGATCGTGACCAGCCAGCTTCCCGACGACCATTTCTCGAAGACGATCGGCACGCAATTCCACGAGGTGTTCCAGAAGGTGAACGGCAAGGACGCCAATGACGGCTTCTCCGGCTACTCCTTCGACGGCTGGCTGGTCTTCCTGAACGCGGCCGAGAAGGCGCTGAAGACGGCCAAGCCGGGCACGCCGGAGTTCCGCGAGGCGCTGCTCGACGGGATCTACGACACCAAGGATCTCGCGGGCGTCCACTCGATCTACAACTTCACCCCCAAGTCGGCCTATGGCGTCGATGCGCGCAGCCTCGTCGTCGTCAAGCTCGAAGAGGGCAAGTGGGTCTATCAGCCCTGACCGGGATGGATGGCGCGCCGGGCTCCGGCCAGGCGCGCCGCTTGCCGGCCGATCGTCGGCCGGGGGACGAACGAGTGTCCGCGCCCCGTTTCGACGGGGCGTCTCGCCGCATGCTGCCGCGCCTCTCGTGAGCCCGCGCGATCGCCGTCCACGCCACGCGCATCGCAGGATCGCGCCTCTCTCCCGATCCGATGCCGAGGACACTCCCTGACCGTGCAGACGTTTCCATGACCTCCGACATCGCCGCGTTCCTGACGATTGACGGGATAGCGACGGGCGCGATCTACGTGCTCATCGCGCTCGGCATCGTGCTCATCTTCACCGTCACCCGGGTGATCTTCGTCCCGTTCGGCGATATCGCGGCCTTCACCGCCCTGTCGCTGGCCGCGCTGGAGATGAAGCAGCTTCCCGGCACCGTCGGCCTCGTCGCCGTCCTCGCGGTGCTGGCGACGCTGGTCGAGACCGCCTCGCTGCTCCGCACCGGCAAGGCGCGTCAGGTCCCGCGCGCGCTTCTGTTCTACCTCGTTCTGCCGATGATCCCCGTCGCCCTCGTCTGGATCGCCGCCGGCGGAGACATCCCGCTGCCGCTGCGAATTATCCTGGCTCTCGCGCTCATCCTGCCCATCGCGCCGCTCCTCGATCGCCTGGTGTTCCGGCCGATCGCCGACGGCACCGTGCTCCTGCTCCTGACCGTCTCGGTCGCGCTGCACTTCGCCCTTGTCGGTCTCGGCCTCCTGTTCTTCGGCCCGGAGGGCGTGCGGACGGAGGCCCTGACCGATGCCGTCTGGATCGTCGGCGGCATTCCGATCGCCGGACAGTCGATCCTGATCGTCGTCGCCGCGATCGTCTTCAGCGGCCTGCTCTTCGCGTTCTTCGGCTTCACCCTTGCCGGAAAGTCGCTGCACGCCACCGCCGTCAACCGGACGGGCGCGCGGCTCATGGGGATCCGGCCGGAGCGCACGGGAACGATCGCCTATCTCCTCGGATCCCTGCTGGCCGGCGTCTCGGGCATCCTGATCGCACCCGTCAACACGATGTTCTACGATTCCGGCTTCCTGCTCGGGCTCAAGGCCTTCGTCGGCGCGATCATCGGCGGGCTCGTGAGCTTTCCAGTCACCGCGATCGGATCGCTGTGCGTCGGCATCCTGGAGAGCTTCGCGGCCTTCCAGAGCAGCGCCTTCAAGGAGGTGATCGTCTTCTCGATCCTGATCCCCGTCCTGCTCTGGCGCTCCTACACCTCAGCGCATCGCGAAGAGGACATCGACGAATGAGCCCGCGCATCACCCAGCTGGCGATCGCGGTGGCCGTCCTGCTCCTCGCCACGGCGCCCTTGTACGTCGCCCCCTTCACCGTCACACTGCTCGACTATATCGGCATCTACGCCCTCGTCGCGCTCGGCATCGTGCTGCTGACCGGGATCGGCGGCATGGTCTCCTTCGGGCAGTCGGCCTTCATGGGCGTCGCCGCCTACTCGACCGCCTGGGCGACCGCCCTCATGGGCTTCTCGCCCTGGCTCGGCCTGCTCCTCGCGCTCGTCCTGACCGGCGCCCTCGCCGCCGTCCTCGGAGCGGTGACGCTGCGCCTCAACGGTCATTTCCTGTCGCTCTCGACGATCGCCTGGGGGCTCGCGATCTACTTCACCTTCGGCAATGTCGAGGGGCTCGGCAACTTCAACGGCATCACCAACGTGCCGCCGATCACGATCGGCGCGACGCCGCTCCTCGGCAGCGACCAGATCTACTTCCTAATCTGGGGCATTCTCCTCGTCGCGCTGCTTCTCGCGCACAACCTGCTCGGCTCGCGCATCGGGCGGGCGATGCGATCCCTGCGCGGCGGCAAGGCGATGGTGGAATCGCTCGGCGTCGATGCGTTTCGCGTGAAGCTCGTCACCTTCGTCATCGCCGCGCTGCTCGCCACCCTCGCGGGCTGGCTCTACGCCCACATGAGCCGCTTCGTCAGCCCGGCACCCTTCGACGTCACCAAGGGCATCGAGTTCCTGATGATGGCGATGGTCGGCGGCTCCGGCCACCTCCTCGGCGCCGTGGTCGGCGCGGCCCTGATCACGGTCCTGAAGAACGCCGTGCAGGACTACCTGCCGCTGATCGCGCCGGCCTCGGCCGGCCAGCTCGAGATCGTCGCCTTCTCGCTGCTCTTCATCCTCTTCCTGCAATATGCCCGCGACGGCATCGTCCCCTTCGTCGCCGGCCTCCTGCCCGAGCCGAAGCGGCGGCTGCCGGAGACCGCCGAGCCGCTGGCGCGCCGCGCGCAGCCGGCCCGCGGCACCCCGCTTCTGTCGGCCGAGGCCTGCACGCGCCGCTTCGGCGGCCTCATCGCGGTCAACGACGTGAGCTTCGAACTCAAGTCCGGCGAGATCCTCGGCCTGATCGGCCCGAACGGCGCCGGCAAGAGCACGATGTTCAACCTCCTGACCGGTGCCCTGCCGGTTTCGGAGGGCAGGATCACCTTCGCCGGAGCGGACATCACGCGGACGGCGCAGCGCAGGATCGCCCGGGCCGGCATCGCCCGCACCTTCCAGCACGTGAAGCTCCGGCCGAAGATGTCCCTGATCGACAACGTCCTCCTCGGCACGCACACGCGCACGCATTCCGGCTTCCTGTCCGGCGCTCTCCGGCTCGACCGTGCGGAGGAGCGCCGGGCGCGCCACGAGGCGCTCGTCCAGCTGCGCCGCGTCGGGCTCGGCGACCAGCCCTACGAGCTCGCGGGAAACCTGCCCCTCGGCAACCAGCGGATCCTCGAGATCGCACGCGCGCTGGCCGCCGATCCCATCCTGCTCGTGCTCGACGAGCCGGCCGCAGGCCTGCGCCGCCAGGAGAAGCTCGCGCTGGCGGAGCTCCTGCGGGCGCTGCGGACGGAGGGCCTCACGATCCTCATCGTCGAGCACGACATGGAGTTCGTGATGAACCTCGTCGATCGGATCGTTGTGATGGAGTTCGGCTCCAAGCTCGTCCAGGGCGACCCGGCGAGCGTGCGCGCGGACGCGCGGGTGCAGGAAGCCTATCTCGGGGGTGTCGCCTGATGCCGCTCCTCGCCTTCGACAAGGTCGGTGTCTCCTACGGCAAGGCCGAGGCCGTCCGCGGCGTCTCGCTCGCCGTGGAGACGGGCCAGATCGTCACCGTCATCGGGCCGAACGGCGCCGGCAAGACGAGCCTCCTGACCGCCGCGATCGGGCTGCTGCCGTCGAGCGGACGGATCACCTTCGCCGGCGAGAACGTCACGCGGCTGGAGACCGAGCGCCGCGTCGAGATGGGCCTCAGCCTCGTTCCGGAACAGCGCGAGCTCTTCACCGACATGTCGGTCTACGACAACCTTCTCCTCGGCGCTTTCGTGCGGCGCGGCGACAAGGCCGGCATCCGGCGCGACATGGGCGAGATCTTCGACCGCTTTCCGCGCCTTGCCGAGCGACGCAGGCAGCTGGCCGGCACGCTGTCCGGCGGCGAGCGGCAGATGCTGGCGCTCGGCCGCGCGCTGATGACCAAGCCGAAGCTCCTGATGCTCGACGAGCCGAGCCTCGGCCTCGCCCCGCTGATCATCCGCGAGATCTTCGTGATCATCGCCTCGCTGCGCGAGCTCGGCGTCTCGATCCTCCTCGTCGAGCAGAACGCCAAGGCGGCGCTCGAGACCGCCGATTTCGGCCACGTGATGGAGACCGGCGAGATCAACCACTCCGGACCGGCCGGGGAGCTGATCAACGACCCCCGGCTGATCTCGACCTATCTCGGCGGCAACGAGGGCGAATGACGCCCGCGCCGAGCCCCCCGCGCCGCCGGGCCCGCAGGGCCGGCCGCGCGCTTCCACGCCCCGACGGGCACGTTCGAAGGACATCGACATGACGACGCCGGACAAGATCCTCTACGAGGCAGAGATGACCGCGAGCGGCGGGCGGGACGGGCGCGCCGTCAGCCCGGATGGCAGCTTCAGCCTCGATCTGTCCGTGCCGAAAGGCCTCGGCGGCCCCGGCGGGGACGGCACCAATCCGGAGCAGCTCTTCGCCGCCGGCTACGCGGCCTGCTTCCTCGGCGCGCTGAAGCTCGTCGCGCGGCAGGGCAACGTCGCGCTCCCGGCAGACACCACGATCACCGCGAAGGTCGGCATCGGACCGGTGGCGACCGGCTACGGGCTGGCCGTCGGGCTGACGGCGACGCTTCCCGGCATCGATCGCGCGGCGGCGGAGGACCTGATGGAGAAAGCCCACCAGCGCTGCCCCTACTCCAACGCAACGCGCGGCAACGTCCCGGTCACGCTGAGCGTCGGCTGACGCGATACGGACGCCGGACGACGATCGCCATTGCTGCGCCCGCCTTCGCTTCTTCGAATTGACCTGAAGCACGGCATCCGCATGCCCCTACCGAACCGGGAGGCCGTGCGCCTCCCGGTCGAAGGTGTCGGGCGTCACGCCCCGCTCGGTCAGCGCATACTTCTTGACCTTGCCGTTCTCGGTCGTCGGAAGACTGTCGAGGACCTCAATGTAGCGCGGGATGGCGAAGTAGCTGAGACGGGGGCGGCAGAAGCCGATCAGCTCGACCGGATCGAGGCTGGCGCCGGCGGCCGGGACGATGGCGGCGGCGACCTCGTCCTCCGCCATGTCCGAGCGGACCGGAAAGACCGCGACCGACGCGACGGCCGGATGGGCGAGCAGCACCTGCTCGACCTCGTAGGAGGAGATGTTCTCGCCGCGGCGGCGGATCGCGTCCTTCATCCGGTCGATGAAACGGAAGCTGTCCGCTTCCCGAACCACGCGGTCGCCGGTGTGGAACCAGAGGTTCCGCCACGCCTCGACGGTCTTCTCCGGCATCTCGAAGTAGCCGCTCGAAAAGGCGAAGGGTTCGTCGGCCCGCAGCACGAGTTCGCCGGCTTCGCCGGGGGGCACCGTCTCGTCCCGCTCGTCCACCACCTTGGCCTCGAAACCCGGTCGCACCCGTCCCATTGCGCCGGAACCGCCTTCGCCCGGCGCGCCGGCGATGACGAAGTTCGTCTCGGTCGAGCCGTAGCCCTCGACGAGCGGAAAGCCGAAGCGCTCGACGAAGGGCGCGTGGAACCGCGGCGGCACGCCCGGACCGAGCGCCACGCGCACATGATGGGCGCGGTCGAGATCGGTCGGCGGCCGCGAGAGCAGGATCGGCACCATGGCGCCGAGCAGGTAGGTAACCGTCGCGCCATGCTCGACGAGCGCCGGCCACAGGCCGGAGGCCGAGAAGCGCTTGCCGATGACCACCGTGGAGCCGGTGATCAGCGCCTGATAAACCGTGTTCAGCGCGTTGACGTGGAACAGCGGCAGTGCCGTATAGAGCCGTTCGCCTTCCCCGAGCCCGAGGATGTCGGCGGTGTTGGCGCCCCACCAGAACAGCTGGCCGTGCGGGCAGCAGACCCCCTTCGAGGGGCCGGTCGTCCCCGACGTGTAAATGATGGCGGCGAGATCGCCGGCGCCGAGCGCGGCCGGCGGGATCGGATCGCCCGGCGCGGGCAGCGGCGCGGCAAGAGGATGGTCGATCCGGGCCGGCGCGCCGATCACCCAGATCGCCTCCAGCGCCAGCCGCGCCGTATCGATCGTGCCGAGGCCCTCGCCGAGCGCATCCTCGATGACCAGCAGCCGGGCGCCGGAGTTCGACAGGATGTGATCGAGCTGCGCGCCCCGGGAGGCGACGTTGATCGGCACGGCCACCGCGCCGAGCCAGGCGCAGCCGAAGACGAGCTCGAGAAACTCCGCCCGGTTCGTGCAGATGATCGCGACGCGGTCGCCGCGGCGGATCCCGGCCGCCTGCAGGCCGCCGGCGCGGCGGGCGGCGATGGCGGCGGCGTCGGCGAAACGCCAGCGCACGCCGTCGACGACGATCAGCTCGCGCTCGCCGAAGCGCTCGGCCTGCATGGCGAGTAGGTCCGGCAGGACGCGCCTATCCATCACAAATCCTCTTTGTCCTCCGCTCGCCGGACGGGTCGCTCCGCCCGTCCGGCAGACGCAGGCCGCTGCGCCGTCACGCCTGCGCGTCGCCGATCAGGAAGCGCGCCATCGAGAGCTTGAGATCGTCCGGCAGGGGAAGCGACTTCGGCACCCCGTCGGACAGGTCGCAGTGAACGATGGTGTGGCGCGCGGACAGGATCGGGCGGCCGTCCTCGTGCGCGGCGCGGATGTCGAGCGTGATCGAGCTGCGGCCGATCGCGACCACGGCAAGGCGGTAGACGGCGACGTCGCCCAGCCGGACCGGGCCGAGGAAGTCGACGGCCACCGAAACCGCCGGCATGCCGCGCTTCTCGTCCATGTGGATGTGGCGGAAGTCGTCGCCGAGCGCGGTGTCGAACCAGTCCTCGACGGTCCAGTTCACCATCTCGACGAGCCGCGGAAAGAACGCGATGCCCGCCGGATCGCACTGGCCGAAGCGCAGCTTGTAGCGGCCCTCGAAGATCTCGCCCGGCATCAGCCCCGCCCCGTCATTCGGCCGCCTCGCGCCGGTCCGCCTGGCCCTCGTCCGTCTCGTGCGGCCTCGGCCGGGCCTTGCGGCGCAGCTCGATCTCCTGTTCGCGCTTCTTCGGCAGTTCGCGATGCGCCTGGTCCCGGCCCGCCAGATACTGCTTCGGCCAGTGCTGGTTGCGTGCGTCGTACCAGGCGGCGGCCTCGCGCGTGAAATACGGGTTCCACAGGTGCGGCCGGCCGAGCGCGACGAGGTCGGCGCGGCGGGTGTGCAGGATGGTGTTGACCTGCCCCGCCTCGGTGATGGCACCGACCGTCATCACCGCCATCTTCGGCACGTTGCGGATCGCCTCGGCGAACTTGACCTGGAACATCCGGCCGTAGATCGGCTTCTGGCCCGCGACCGTCTGGCCGGCCGACACGTCGATGAGGTCGCAGCCGGCCTCGGCGAAGGCTTCTGAGATTGCGAAGCTGTCCGCTTCCGAGATGCCGCCCTCCGCCCAGTCCGTGGCCGAAATGCGCACCGACATCGGCTTTTCGGCCGGCCAGACCTCACGCATCGCCTGGAAGACCTCCAGCGGATAACGCAGGCGGTTTTCGATCGAGCCGCCATAGTCGTCGCCGCGACGGTTGGTGAGCGGCGAGAGGAAGGAGGCGAGAAGATAGCCGTGGGCGCAGTGCAGCTCGACCATGTCGAAGCCGGCGCGGTCGGCCCGCTCGGTCGCCTGGACGAAATCCGCCTTGATCCGGTCCATGTCGACGCGGTCGAGGGCCTTCGGCGTGGCGCTGATCTCGTCCATGTAGGGAATGTCGGAGGCCGAGAAGAGCGGCCAGTTCTGCGCCTTCTCCGCGAGCGGCATGTCCATCTTGTGCCAGCCGAGCTGGGTGGATCCCTTGCGGCCGGCATGGCCGAGCTGCATCACCATCTTCGTCTTCGTATTGGCATGGACGAAGTCGACGATGCGCTTGAACTGCGCCTCGTGCGCGTCCGTCCACAGGCCGGGGCACCCCGGCGTGATGCGCGCATCGGCCGAGGGGCAGGTCATCTCGACGAACACCATGCCGGCGCCGCCGAGCGCGTGCGAGGTGTAGTGGACGAAATGCCAGTCGGTGAGATTGCCGCCGTCGTCGGCCGAGTATTGCGCCATCGGCGACATCACCACGCGGTTCTCGACGGTCATGTCGCGCAGCTTGAACCGCGTGAACATCGGCGTCGGCCGCGACGTGCGGTAATCCTCGCCAGTCTCGCGATAGAGCCGCTCGTAGAAGGCCGTGTCGACCTTCTCGACGAAGTCCGGATCGCGAACCAGGAGGTTGTCGTAGGTGATCGACTTCGCCCGGCACATCACCACCATGGCGAACTGCTCCGGGCTCATGTCCCAGGACCAGTTCATGTGCTCGAACCAGGCGAGCGACACGTCGGCATTGTGCTGGATGATCTGGCAGGGCGTGCGCCGCTCGTCCTCATAGGCCTTGAAGGCCGCCGCGACGCTCGTCTCGGCATGGTCGACGACCGCGTCCGAGAGCGAGATCGCGCACTCCATCGCCAGCTTGGTGCCCGAGCCGATGGAGTAGTGCGCGGAGGCCTTCGCATCGCCGAGCAGCACGATGTTCTCGTGCGTCCACTGCTCGGAGAAGATCCGCGGAAACTGCCGCCAGTTCGATCGGTTGAGGAGCAGCGGGTGGCCCTGCAACTCCTCGGCGTAGAGCATCTCGAGCCGCTGCTTCGACTGCGCCTCGTCCATCCCGTCGAAGCCGTGCCCGCGCCAGCAGGCGTCGTCCATCTCGAAGATCCAGGTCGAGCGGCCGACCTCGTACTGGTAGGTGTGGGCGCAGATGATCCCGTGCTCGGTCTCGCGGAAGAAGTAGTTGAACTCGTCCATCGGACGGGTGGAGCCCATCCAGCAGAAGCGGTTGGACTTGATCGTCACCTCCGGCCGGAAGCTCTCGCGGAAATGCTCGCGGATCTTCGAATTGACACCGTCCGAGCCGACGACGACGTCGCTGTCGGCGAACCGCGTCGCGATCTCCTCCGGCGCGATCGACACGCCGAACTGCATCTCGACGCCCTCCTCGCCGGCGCGCTGCTGCAGGATGTTGAGGAGCTTCCTGCGCGAGATGCCGGCAAAGCCGTTGCCGGCGCAGCGTATCTCCGTGCCCTGCTTGTGAACGGCGACGTCGTCCCAGTAGGCGAATTCGCCGCGGATGCGATCGAAGCTCTTGCGGTCGCGGGACAGGAACTCGTGCAGCGTCTCGTCGGAGAAGACGACGCCGAAGCCGAACGTGTCGTCGGCCTGGTTCTGCTCGTAGACGGCGACCTGCCAATCCGGCCGCCGCTTCTTGGTCAGGAGCGCGAAATAGAGCCCGCCGGGCCCACCGCCGATCACCGTGATGCGCATCGCTCTCTCTCCTCTCGGGTCCCGCGGCATTAGTTTAGGCTTAAAGTATATCGATTTCAATGCGTGCGCGGCGGAGCGACGGGCCCCGCCGCGCCTACGGGCTCAGAGCGAGAGGCCGCCGAGGCTCGATCCGCCGCAGACGAACAGCACCTGCCCGGTCACGTAGCCCGCCGCCTCGTCGGCAAAGAACATCACCGCCCGCGTCACGTCCTCGACCGTGCCGAGGCGGCGCACCGGCAACTGGTCGGCGATCTTCTGCTGGCGTTCTGAATCCTTCGGGATGATCCCCCAGAAGTTGTCGGTGAGGATGGGGCCGGGCGCGACGACGTTGACGGTGATCCCGTCCGGCCCGAGCTCGTGCGCCCAGGTGCGCGCCATGCCGTGCACGGCTGCCTTGGTGGCGGAGTATGCGGTGCGCGAGGCGACGCCCATCGCGGCGCGCGAGGAGATGAAGACGATACGCCCGAAGCCGGCGCGCCGCATCGTCGGGACGAAGGCCTGGCTGAGGATCATCGGCGAAGTGACGTGCAGGCGGGTGAGCCCGTCGATCTCCTCCGGCTTCACGTCCGCGAGGAGGTTCGGCCAGATCAGGCCGGCGCAGTGGACCACGTGCGAGACGGCGTAGCGGCCGGAAAGATCCTGCGCGACGCGCGTGGTCGCGGCCTCGTCGAGAAGATCGACCGCCACGGGCACGAAGTCGGCATGGACGATGTCATGCGGCTGCCAGGACAGCCCGATCACGCGCCATCCCCGATCCAGCATCCGAAGGGCGATGTCCCGGCCGATGCCGGAGCTGGCGCCGGTGACGACGGCGGTGAACGGCGTCTCGCTCATTCCTCAATCCTCTGCCCGAGGCACCAGCGCGAAGACCCGCAGCGGGCTTCCCGAACCATGGCGGATCTTCAGGGGTGCGGCGAAGAGCAGGGCGCCGCGCGTCGGCAGCCGGTCCAGCGCGTCGAGGCATTGCAGGCCGTAGCGGCCGTTGCCGTGCAGGATGAAATGCGCCGGATAGGGTGGCGAGAGGTGGCTGCCCTGGCCCGCATCGGTGCCGATGGTCTCGGTGCCGAAGCCGACGATGCCGCGCTCCTTGACGAGGAACTCCATCGCGTCCGACGCCGGACCCGGCGAGTGGGCGCCATCCTCCCGCAGGTTGAGATATTTTGCCGTGCCGAGATGCTTCGACCAGCCGGTGCGAAACAGCGCCCAGCTGCCGGCCTCGATCGCGCCGTTCTCCGCCTCCCACGCCTCCAGATGCGCGCGGGTCAGCAGGAAGTCCTCGTCCTTCGCGCTCTCGCCGGAAAAGTCGAGCACCACCGCCGGCCGGGCGAGCCGGTCGAGCGGGATCGCGTCGACGGTCGCCTCCGGCAGGTTCTTTCCCGAGATCCAGTGCGCCGGCGCGTCGAAATGCGTGCCGGCGTGCTCGGACATCGAGATGTTGTTCCAGTACCAGCCGGGCCCCCGACCGTCGTAACGCGACACCTCTTCGATGCGGAAGGGCTGGCACTGCCCGAATTCGGGCGGCAGCACCATGACCGGGAAGTCCGGCGAGAGCGTGTGAGCGAGATCGACGATCTCGACGCTGCCCGACACCAGTCCGGCGGCGAGCGCCTGCAGGAGATCGGCGCCGGAGGTCGCGGCTGCAGTGGTCATGAGCCGAGCTCCCGTTCCAGCACCTTGGGATCCTGCGCGAACCGTGCGGCCACGTCGATGGCGACATCGCCGACGAAGCTCTCCTCGATGCCCTCGGCGAGCGCGGTGACGACGGCTCGGGCGATCTGCGCCGGCGCGACCTTGGGCGGCGGCACAGTCTGGCGCCACGCGTCGTCCACGGGGCCGGTGAAGACGCTCATCACCCGCACGCCCCCCGGCCGCATCTCGGCCCGCAGGCACTGCAAGAGCGAATGACGCGCCGCGGCGCTGGCGCCGTGAAAGCCGAAACCGGGCGTGTTGCCGAGCGCCTCGACCGGCAGGACGTCGACGATCGCGGCTGCGCTGTTGACGCCGTCGGCGCCCCGGCTCCGCATGCCCGGTCCGAACGCCGCCGCCAGCCGCTGCAATCCGAAGACGTTGACCTCGAAGCTGTCGCGCGCGGCGACCAGCGTGTTCGCGTCGACGATGCCGCCGGGGCGGACGTGGTCGGCGGTGTTGACGATGATGTCGGTCTTGCCGCCGATCTCGCCGGCGAGCTCGTGGACCGAGGCGGTGTCGGTGAGGTCGAGCGGCATGATCTGCACGTTCGGGATCGCCCGCAGCTGCGCTTCGCCGGCGAACGGCTTCCAGGGTTCGGCGATGCCGACGAAAACGATCGCTGCGCCGGCCTTGGACAGCGCGGCGGCAACCGCCTGGCCGACCGGCTCCCGGCCGGCCGTCACCAGCACGCGCCGGAACTTCGGATGCGCGGTGAGCTCGCGCCACTCGGGATCGTCGGCCATCGCCTCGCTCCATGTCTCGGGCCGCGCCATCAACACGGCGTTGCCGCCCTTGTCGAGCCTCGCCACCATGCGGCACCGTCCCGGCACCTCGACGTCGCCATGCAGGTGGGCGACGATCGAGGGACCGCAGTCCATCCGCACCATGCCGACCCGCCACGGGGTCCGATCGCGGAAATAGAGATCGGGCGTGGCGCGGATCACCGTCTGCGCGATCACCTCGCCGCCGTCGGCGACCGGCCGGAAAACGAGTTCGGTCGAGAGGCATCCGGCGCAGGCGTCGCGCGGCGGGTAGGCGACCGTTCCGCACGCCCCGCAGACCTGCAGCGCGAAGACGCCGCGTGCCGCCCGGGCGGTCAGCCCGAGCGCGGCGCGGCTGCGCTGGACCGGCGGCAGCTCCGGCGGGCGCGTCGCCCTTTGCGGGTCCTTTCTCGGCGGCGGGGCGAGCGGGCGGGTCACGCCGCGCCTGCCTGCAGGATCGCCGCGCCGGAGCAGAGCCCGCGGTCGTAGTTGATCATGCCGAAGCCCGAGACGAGCGCGGTCCGCGCGCCCTCGACCGGCCGCGAGAGCGACTGCCCGGTGACCTGCCGGAGCGCCTCGACGAGGCCGAGATAGCCGCCGGCCGCCCCCGCCTGCCCGGCCGAGAGCTGGCCGCCGGAGGTGTTCTGCGGGAAGCTGCCCGCGTTGGTCAGGTCGTGCGCGCGCACGAAGTCCTTGGCCTCGCCCTTGGCGCAGAAGCCGAGATCCTCGAACTGCATCATGACGATCACCGGGTAGTCGTCATAGGTTTCGAGGACGTCGATGCCGTCCGGCGTCGTGCCCGCCATCGCATAGAGCTCCCCGACGTCCATCGCCCAGCCGCCGCGCATCTGGATGGGATCGTCCGGAAAGGCGTTGTGCCGCTCGATCGTGGACAGAAGCCGGGCGTGCGGGAGGCCGAGATCGGCCGCGATGTCGGCGGTCGTCACCAGGAACGCCTCGGCCCCGGCGCAGGGCATCACGCAGTCGAACAGGTGGATCGGGTCGGCGATCGGCCGCGCGTTCATATAGGCCTCGAGCGTCAGCGGACTGCGCATGATCGCCTGCGGGTAGGTCAGCGCGTTGTCGCGCTGGGCGACGCAGATCCTGCCGAAGTCCTCGCGGGTCGCGCCATACTGGCGCATGTAGTGGTCGGTCAGGAAGGCGAAGGAGCCGTTCGGGCCGCCATATCCGTAAGGATAGCTCGCATCCTGGGCAAAGCGCGAAAAGGACGACAGGAGCTTGCGGAAGCTGTCGATCCCGTTGGCGTCGCCACCGACACAGGCGACGATCGACGCATCGCCGGCCTCGACGGCGCGGGCCGCGCGGCGCAGCGCGACGACGGCGCTCGCCCCGCCCATCGGGATGTTGTCGAGCCAGCGCGGCGAAAGCCCGAGATGCTGGGTCAGGCCGACGGCGGTGTCCGGCGCCAGGGTGAAGCTCGCGACCGACAGCCCGTCGAGATCGACCGGGCGGATGCCCGCCCGCGTGACCAGCTCCTTCAGCGCCCGGGCGATCCACCAGTGCGCCGTCTCGTTGGAATAGCGGACGTAGGGAATGCTGACCGGGACCGCCACGGCGACATCCCGGTAGGGTCGGCGCGGATTGCCGGCGGGCGAGCGGCTGCGAACGGGGGGAGCCTCGGACACCATGTCAGGCCGTCCGCTTCTTCAGGCCCGTCGTGTCGATCGCCTTGCCTTCGCCGAGCGCCGCAGCGACCGCATCCTTCAGCGCGCCGCGCTGGATCTTCGCCGTCGAGGTCAGGGGGATCGCCGGCACGAAGGCGACGAAGCCCGGCGCCTTGTAGTAGGCGAGCCGCGCGAGGCACCAGCGCGTGATCTCCTCGGCGAGCCGCGGGCCGGCCTCGTCCGGCGCCTTCGGCACGATCAGCGCGACGACCTCCTCGCCGCGGACCGGATCCGGCGTCGGCGCGACGGCGACCTGCGCCACCGCCGGATGGCGGCCGAGCACGGTCTCGACCTCGACCGCGGCGATGTTCTCGCCGGAGCGGCGGATGACGTTCTTCTTGCGGTCGACGAAGTGCAGCTGTCCCTCCGCGTCGCGCGACACGACGTCGCCGGTGTGCAGCCAGCCGCCAGCCCAGGCCTCGGCGGTGGCGGCCTCGTCCTTCAGATATTCGCGGAAGAAGCCGCGGCGCGGGTTCCCGCCCGCCGCCCGGACGAGCAGCTCGCCTGGCTCGTCGATGCCGGCCTCCGTGCCCGCATCGGTCCGGATCGACGTCTCGACCGCCGCCTCCGGCCGGCCGAAACAGCTCGTTCCGACCTGCCGCGGCTCCCTGCTGGCGATGATCACGGCGCCCGCGCCTGTCTCGGTCATCGCCCAGGCCTCCAGCAGCGGAAAGCCGAACCGCGCCTCGAACGGCGCATGCAGGCTCTTGTCGACGCCGGCCCCGAAGCCGAAGCGTACGCTGTGCGCCGTGTCCGAGGCGGATTCGGGCGCCGACATCAGCATGGCCGGCATGACGCCGAGATAGTGCAGGACGGTCGCGTCGAAGGTCCTGACGCTGTCCCACCAGCTGCGGGGATGGAAGCGGTCGAGGATCGCGATCGACCCGCCGACGGTCACCGTCGCGATCAGCGAATAGGCCATCGCGTTCATGTGGAAGAGCGGCAGCGGCGTCAGCATCCGCTCGGGCGGCGCGCTTCGCAGGTCGCAGAGCCCGCCGATGGTGGCGTACCACTCGCCCGCGATGAGGAAGTAGTCGTTGGCGAGCACGCAGCCTTTCGGCCGGCCGGTGGTGCCGGAGGTGTAGAGCAGCGCACATTCGGTGTCGCGCGCCGGGTCGGCGTTCGAGCGCGGCGGCCGCGACGATGCCGGCGGTGCCGCGTCGGGCGCGATCGCCGCGAGCGACGATCCGCCGGCCTGCGCCGCGGCTTCGAGGTCGGCGATGCGCTCGGGGATCGCGACGGCGAGAGCCATTTCGGAATGCGCGATCAGGTATTCGAGCTCGGCCGAGCGCAGATCCGGGTTGATCGGCACGACGGAGACGCCGAGCGCATTCAGCGCGAACCAGTGGAAGACGTAGTCCGGCCGGTTCTGCAGCAGCAGGCCGACGCGGTCGCCCGGCCCGTAGCCGCCGGCCCGATAGGCCGCGGCGAGGCTCTCCACCCGCTCCAGCGCCTCGCCATAGGCGATGCTGCCCGCCGCAATGCCGTAAGCCGAGGCCGTTTCCGGCAGGATGGCGAGAAACGGCCGCTCCCGGAACTGCCGGGCGGTGCGGGCGAACCGCGCAAAGACCGTGGCGTCCTCGGTGACGCCGGGAAGGAGGCTCATTCTCGATCGCTCACATGAACAGCTGGATGTTGCCGAAGGGCGCGTCGAAATTGACGAGGTCGACGCGCTTCAGGACGATCTTCAACGCGCCGTCCTCGACCCGCAGCTCGTGCCGCGCCCAGCCGGCATAGGTGGTGAACTCGTCGCCCCGCGTCTCGGCATAATGGAAGGAGGTCCAGGTGCGATATCGGTTTTCGGCCGGGTTGATCTCGTCCACCTGCGGGGCCTGCAACAGATGCTGCGCGCGGCTTTTCGGCTTCTGGCTGTAGGTGCGGTTGCCGCCGAGCCGTTCGACGCGGATGCGCAGCAGGAGAATGTCCTCGTACATCAGCGAGACCTGGAGGCGGGGATCGGTCTGCTGCCACTCGGCCGGCATCCAGTAATGCGCGTCCTCGGCATAGAGCGAGAGCCATTCCTCGTAACGCAGCTCGTCGAGAAGCCGTGCCTCGCGATAGACGAAGTCGGTCAGATCCTTCTCGGTGATGTCGGTCATCACTCGGCCGCCTCCCGCAAGCCGGCACCTTCAGGCGTCATCGACATCGTCATGTACTTCACCCAGGCCTGGAACTGGTTGCGCATCTGCCGCTCGGAAGTGCCGCCGGCGACGTCGGTCACGTCCTCGGCCTCGCCCGGCTGGTAGAGCCGCTGGATGTTGACCCATTCGTAGCCGTCGGCGTGAAGCCCAAGCTGGGCGCGCTCGTACATCTCGAGGTCGTCGTGGCCGACGATCGAGGTCGGCGCGTTGATCAGCCGGTTGTACATCAGCGTGCGCTCGAACAGCATGTCCGGCGCGTCGACGAGCCGGAAGGTGTAGCTCTCGACCAGCGTCCGGTCCGCGGCGATCGGCCTGAACACCCGCAGCGTCTGGATCGGCCCCTTCACCATGATGTTCGGGAAGTAGCAGGTGTTGTGCCGGTTCTCGCCGAGGATCGCCTTCGCCCGCGCCTCGCCATAGGCCGCGACCATCTGGTCGAAATAGCCGGGGACGGCGGAATAGTCCGCATGGATCGACGTCGTCACGCCGGTGTGGCCGTGGCCGTTCGGCCAGACGCGCAGGCCCATCTTCTCGAAGAAGTCGTAGGGCGCCATGAAGGGCGCGTAGACCTCGACCGCCATCGGCTTCTTGCCGCCCTTGGCCTCCTCGCGCTCCCAGACCGAGACGGCGGTGCCGGCGGAGGATTCGTGGGCGACCATCGGGTGGCAGGTGTCGGTCTGGTTCTCGACCAGCATCTTCCAGTTGCACGGGTGCATGTAGCGCAGCGGCGCGCCCTCCAGCACGAGCTTCCCGGCCGGGGACCGGTCGACCATGTTGTCGATCGAGGAGAGGCTGTCGCCGAAGAAGCTCTCGAAATCGACGCCATCCGTGGCGAGGCGGGCGAAGATGAAGTCGCGATAGACCTTGTAGTCGCCGACCCTCGGCAGGCCCGCCGCCGCCTCGCTCGCCATCAGGTCGGTGTCCTGATAGCCGCGATGATACGGGATCGCGTGGAGCGAGCCGTCGGTCCTGAACAGCCAGGCGTGATAGGGGCAGCGGAAGACGAAGCCGGTGTTGCCGCAGGTCTCCGACACGATCTTGGTGCCCTTGTGCGGGCAGCGATTGCGCAGGACGTGGATCGAGCCGTCCTTGTGCCGCGAGGCGAGGACCGGCTGGCCGCCGATCTCGGTGGAGAGATAGTCTCCCGGATTCGGGATCTGGCTGGCGTGGCCGACATAGACCCAGGTGTTGGCGAAGAGGTGCTCCATCTCCAGACGGAAGATCTCGGGGCTCGTGTAGACGTCCCGGTGGACGCGCTCCGGGGTGACGAGCGCCTTCACGAGAGCGGGATCGGCCTGGTGGCGGGACATGGCATGGATCTCCTAGACGGGTTCACGGGCGTCGGCGGATACGGTCCCTGACGGCCCCGGCATTCGAGGATAACTCGGTCATGCGCGTCAGTGCGCCGCTCATGCCCTCTCCTGCGGGACTTCGGCGGGCGGACGGTGGAGGCCGGAGCGCTTGAGCATGCCGAGGAAGGCCCCCATCCGCTCCTGCCGGTAGGCTGCGACGTCGGCGTCGCGGTAGTCGTAGAAGCCGCGGCCGTCGCGCAGGCCGTTGCGGCCCTCGGCCATGTTCGCCTGGACGATCGCCGGCGCCGCGAAGCGCGCGTCGCCCATCGCCTGCGTCATGTAGCGGCTGGCGTGATAGAGGATGTCGCCGCCGCCCCAGTCGATGAACTCGAGAAGCCCGAGCACGGCAAAGCGAAAGCCGAAGCCGTATTTCACCGCCTTGTCGACGTCCTCGGCCGAGGCGACCCCTTCCTCGACCAACCTTGCGGCCTCGTTCATCGCCAGCGCCTGGATGCGCGGCACGATGTAGCCGGGCGAGGCCTTGCAGACGACCGGCACCTTGCCGATCGCTTCAAAGAGCGCGTTGAGTTCGGCGACGACGCCCGGATCGGTGTCCTCGGTCGGGCTGACCTCTATCAGCGGCACGATAAAGGCCGGGTTCAGCCAGTGGGCGTTGAGGAAACGCGCGGGGCGGCCGCTCCAGGCGGCAAGCTGCGTCGAGAGATAGGTCGAGGTGGTCGAGGCGACGATGGCCCCGGCGTCCGCGAGTTGGTCGATGAGCCGCAGGCCGGCGCGCTTGGCCTCGTCGGTCTCCGGCACGGCCTCGAAGACGATACGGGCGTCCTTCAGAGCCGGTTCCGCCGCGTCGAGCGGGACGATCTCGATCCGCCCCATGATCGCCTCGATCGCCGCCGCGTCGAACCCGCCGAGCCCGGCGACCATCGCGAGGCTGCCGCGGATCTCAGCGCGCGCCGCGTCCGCCATTGAAGCAAAGACCTCCGGATCGCGCGGCTTGGCGTCGACCAGACGGACTTCGTGGCCGGCATAGGCGAAGGCGTGCGCGATGCCCCGCCCCATGCGACCGACGCCGACGCAGGCAATGACCGGGCGGGCCTCCATCGTCACAGCCCCTCGCGAAGGAGGGCCTGCAGCTCGGCCGGGGCCATCTGCGCCAGGCCGAGCCGCTCCAGCGTGCGGCCCGTCCGGCGGAAGTCGTCCCCGGCGGCCGCGCCGGCGATCGCGAGGAGGCCCGCCGCGACCGGCACCGGCGTTTCCGTCCACTCGCCGACCGAGACGAGGAAGGCGAGTCCGAGGGCGACGTCCTCGCTCATGTAGCGATGGGTCTTGAGGTTCAGGTGCTCATGCCAGTCGCCGGAGCCGACGAGCTTGTCGTGGGCGAGATTGCCGTACATCCAGTTCGACGTCTCGTAATGGTCGGCGAGCGGGAAGTGCGGCGCGCCGTAGCCGAGCGCCTCGCGCACCACGATCCGTTCGGCGTCGAGCGTGGCGTGGACCCGCCGGATCGAGGCCTGCGTGCCCTCGTTGTGGATGTCCCAGCGGTCGAAATGCTCGATCGGCCCGGCATTCATGAGGATCAGCGGCGGGTGGATGATCGGACCGGCGTTCATCAGCGCCCCCGACAGGGCGTCCTCCACCGGCTCGATCGCCCCCGGAAACGCCTGCGCGATGACCGCCAGCGCCTCGTCCGTGCGCCGCGCCGGGAACACCCCGGTCGGCAGTCGCGTCGCGCGGGTGGTGATCGCGACCTCGCCGGAGGCGTGCTTGCGCGTCAACCAGGGCAGCGTCCCGGTTTCGGCGATGGCGACGTCGGCCGTCGAGCCTGCGTCGCGAAGCGTCCTGGCCATCAGGTACGAGCCGAAGGTGCCGGGCGGCAGGTAGATCACCTGCCCGTCGGCCAGATGCGGCGCGAGCCGCCGCGCCAGATCCTCCTGGGCGAAGGCGGGGACCGGCGCGAGGATCAGGTCCGCGCCGCGAACCGCGAGCGCGATGTCGTCGGTCACCACCGCGATCTCGACCTCGCGCACGCCCCTGAAATCGCGGACCGTCAGCCGGCGCGTCTCGGCCAGCGGGCCGAAGGCGCTTCGCTCGCGCCGCCAGAAGCGGACCGTGTGGCCCGCCTCGGAGAGATCGGCAGCGGCCGCGTAGGAGCCGTTTCCACCGCCGAGTACCGCGATCTTCATCAGCCGTCCTCTCCCGTCCACCGGCGATCAGTAAATGCTTTAGGCTTAAAGGTTTCAAGCCGGCCGGTGGCGATTTTTCCGGAAGACCTTTTCATCCCCGCACCGCGCCTCGGATTGGAGGCACCGCCCTCACCGTCATCCTCGGGCCCCGTCCCGAGGACCCAGAGCAACGGGTCAGACAGCAGGCCTTCACAGGACAAGACCGGTCGCGGGACGGTCGCCGTCGAAACTCGCCGCTTGCAGTCCCGGATCCTCGAAACTGAGGTCGAGGACAACGACGCATCGCGGGGAGCGCCTCATCCGACGGCGCCGCCCCTGGCAGCTATCGATCACAGCCTCCGATGCACCGAGCCAAGTTGACAGTCCTGCACAGCGCGATCAGTTTAAGCTTAAACTTTTCGACGACATGCGGCGGCCACGAGGGCCCGCACGCGCCCGTCACCCGGAGCGTTCGATGCAGGACCCGCACTGCCACTCCAGCAGCATCGCCGTCGACCGTCCGGCTGAAACGGCCTTCGAGATCATGGCGGAGGGCCTCAGCCAGGGTCGGTGGACGCTCGGCAGCTACGACCGGCGCCAGATCGAGCCCGGGCTCTTCGTCGGCACCTCGCTGTTCTCGGGCAGGGAGACCTATGTGCGCCTCCACGTCGACCGGGAGCGCTTCGTCGTCGACTACGACGTCGGCCCGAGCCCGGACGCCTTGAGCTTCCGCAACATGTCGCGCGTGATCCCCGGGGCCGTCCTCAACATGCCGCCCGGCAGCTGCGTCGTGACGCTGCTCTCCTGGCGTCGGGCGGACCAGAGCGAGGCGGCCTGGATGCAGACCTCGACCTCGCACGAGGCCGAGATGTTCCTGATCAAGGGGCTGCTCGAGCGATGAGGATCTTCTGGCAGAGCTTCATCGACGAGACGGCGAGCCGGCCGTACATGGAGCGCCTCACCGCCTATCTAAACGAGATCGCGGCGCCCGGGACGAGCGTGACGGTGGCCGGCATCTCGCCGCCGGACCGTGATTTCGGGCGCCTTGCCGAGATGCGCTGCGCGATGCTCGCCGTCGACAACGGCATCGGCGCCGAGGCGGAGGGGTACGACGCCTTCGTCATGGGCCACTTCCAGGATCCGGGGCTCTACGAGCTGCGCTCGGCGGTCCGCATCCCCGTCGTCGGGGTCGGGGAAGCGACGCTGTTCGCCGCCGCACAGCTCGGCCGCCGGCTCGGCCTCGTGACCCTCGATCCGGTCTTCGAGGTCTGGCACCGCGAGCAGGCCGAGCGCTACGGCCTCGGCGATCGGGTGCGCCACATCACCGGCATGGCGTGCCGGCCGGAGGATTTTTCGGAGGCCTTCGCGGGCAATGACGAGGCGCGGCGCCGCATGCTCGCCGACTTCGCCGCCTGCGCCCTGCCGCTCGTCGAGGCCGGCGCCGACGTCATCGTGCCGGCCGGCGTGCTGCCCGGCCTCCTGTGCGGCGGCGAGCACGGGTTCACCGTGGGCCATGCGCCGGTGATCAACTGCGCGGCGGTGGGCCTGAAGAGCGCGGAGATGTGGGTGCAGCTGCACCGGCTGAACGGACTGGAGCCCAGCCGGGGGCCGAGCTTCGCGCTCGCGCCCGAGCGCGCCAAGGCGGATTTCCGCAATCTGGTCGCCCGCGGTCGACAGGGCTGACCGTCGCCCGCGATGCCATTCGCAGCTCGGGCCCGCAGCGCTGCGATGCCGCAAATTCTGCCGCTCTGCACAAACAATCAGCAGCTTGAAAAATGCCTCCGAATCCCTCTTGGCAAAGTGCAGCACCGGGCTTTTAATGCCTGAGAATTTTAAGCCTAAAGCAGTCTGGCGACCCGCCGAGGCTGCCGAGGGCCCGATCCGGGGCGCGCCTGAACGGCCGTCTCAAGGCCACTCTCTTTGCGGGACGCGATCGGCATGAGCATCGACACCACCAGGCGCAATCTTCTGAAGGCGGCAGGCGCGGGACTGGCGATCGCGAGCTTCCTGAGGGGCGGCCTCGCCCAGGCGGCCGACAGCGACACCGTCACCATCGCCTACAACGTCAATCTCCCGGCCTTCGACCCGACGGTCGGTCCCTCGGCCGTCAACCCGACGATCCAGGCGATCTACCGCTCGGTGTTCGATCAGTATATCGGCCAGAAGCCGGATCTCTCCTTCGAGCCGGGCCTGCTGACCGAGTGGGGCTGGAACGAGGACAAGACAAAGATCCACATGACTGTGCGCGACGGCGTGAAGTGGCACGACGGCTCGGACTTCACCGCGCAGGACGTCGTCTGGTCGCTCGAGCGCGCCGGTGACGCCAAGACCGGCAATCCGATCCAGTTCGTCTGGTCGACCATCGGCAACATCAAGGCCGAGGGCAACACCATCACCGCCGACGTCAAGTCCTACGACCCGACCCTCTTCAAGTGGATGGCCTTCCTCACCGGCTACGTCATGCCGAAGGCCTATTACGAGACGGTCGGAGCAGAGGGCTTCGAACAGAAGCCGATCGGCACCGGGCCCTACATGGTCGACGAGTTCCAGTCGAATGGCTTCCTTCGGCTGAAGCGCAACCCTCACTACTGGGGCGACAAGCCGGCCTTCGAGACGGTGATCTTCAAGTTCGTCACCGATCCGACCAGCCGCGTCGCGGAGGTGGAGAGCGGCGGCTCGGACGTGACGCTGCAGATCCCCTACGAGGAGTATGACCGGCTCACCAAGGGCGGGACGTTCGACGGCATCTGCGAGCCGGTGTCCGACATCGGGATGATCTTCATCAACAATGTCGAGCCGCTGCTCGACAGAAACGTGCGCCTCGCCGCCACCCACGCGGTCGACAAGGAGGCGATCATCAAGCGCCTCCTGCGCGGCTACGGCACGCCGATCGACACGCTCGAGGCGCCGGGCTACCTCGCCTACGACGCCGCGATCACCGTCCCGTACAACCCGGACATGGCAAAGAAGCTCCTCGCCGACAGCGGCTTCTCGCCCGACAAGCCGGTGAAGGTGACGATCCAGACGACCCGCGGCTACATGCCCAAGGACTACGAGATGATCCAGGCGATCGTCGGCATGTGGCGCAAGGTCGGCATCGAGGCGAACATCGAGGTCTACGAGATCGCCAAGCACTACGAGTTGCGCGCGGCCGACCAGCTGGCACCCTTCGCCTTCTACAACTGGGGCAACGCCATCGGCGACCCCGCGACCTCGACGGGCTTTGCGATGTTCGGCCCCTCGCCCCACTCGGTCTGGAACACCGACGACCTCGACGGGAAGATCGCGCCGCTCTGGGGCGAGAAGGACGAGGACAAGCGCGTCGCCGGGTGGAAGGCGGTGGACAAGTATATCGCCGAAGAGGGCTACGTGCTGCCGCTGCTGCAGTATTCGCAGCCCATCGTGTTCCGCAAGGGTCTCAAGGTCGCGGCGAACCAGTCCGAGGCGTTGCAGCCGACGCTGATCGCAAAGAGCTGAGGTCGCCGGCGCAAGCCCCGCGCATAAAGGCCATGCGATGCGCATGATGCCCCTCGCCGTCCTGCCCTGGCGCTCGCTGCTGCTCGCCGCCGTGACGCTGTTCGGCGTCGCGGTCATCTCCTTCGTCCTGCTCCGAGTCGTGCCCGGCGATCCGATCGCGATGATGATCGCGCCGGGCGCCAGCGCGGCGGATATCGCGCAGCTGCGCGCGTCCTACGGCCTCGACCGCAGCATTGCCGTGCAGTTCCTGATCTGGCTCGGCCACGCGATCACCGGCGACTTCGGCACCTCGATCTCGATGCGCCAGGACGTGGTCCACCTGATCGCCGCGCGGCTTCCGGCGACGATCGAGCTGACGCTGCTCGCCCTCGTCATCGCGCTCATCCTCGGCATCGGCACGGCGGTCCTATCGACGCTGTCGCGCCGCCGCCTGGTCGGATCGGCGATCGACAATTCGAACGGCGTGCTTCTCGCCGTTCCGGACTTCGTGTGGGCGCTGGCGTTCGTCGTCCTCTTCGGAGTCGCCCTGCCCGTCCTGCCGATCTCCGGCCGCGTCGACCCGCGGCTCTCGATCGACTTCGCGACGTCCTTCATTCTCATGGAAAGCCTCGCGCGCCTGCACTTCGACATCGCGCTCGACGTCCTGGCCCACATGATCATGCCGGCGCTGGCGCTCGCCCTGCCGCTCGCGGCGGTGATCCTGCGGGTCCTGAAGGGCGCCCTGGAGGCCGAGGCGCACCAGGATTACGCGCTTCTCGCCCGCATTCGCGGCAAGTCGCGCCTGCGCGTGACGCTCGAGGAGACGCTGCGCAACGCGCTGGTCCCGACACTCGCGCTGACCGGCGTCCAGTTCACCTTCATGTTCGGCGGAACGGTCATCGTCGAGCGCATCTTCGCCTATCCCGGCATCGGCAATCTAGCGATCGACGCCGTCATCAACCGCGACCTGCCGCTGATCCAGGGCCTGATCCTGACCTTCGGGCTGATCTTCATCCTGATCAACCTCGCCGTCGAGGCGAGCTTCGGCCTGCTCAACCCGAGGCTTCGCCATGGTTGAGCACCGGCTTGCGGAACCCACCGCGACGATAGCCCCCCATGCGATCGGGAAGCCGTCCCGCCGCCGTCTCTCCGGCCTGTCCTTGCTCCTGCGCGAACCGCGGGTGCTCCTCGCCGGGGGCTTCCTCCTTCTTCTTCTGGCCGCCGCGATCGTCGCGCCGGCGGTCGCGCCGCATGATCCGCTCGAGCAGGATCTGATGCTCAACACACTGCCGCCCGCCTGGGACAGCGAGGCCGAGCCCGGCTATCTCCTCGGCACCGACAGCCTCGGGCGCGACGTCCTCTCCCGACTGATCTATGGCGGCCGGGTGGCCTTCACAGTCGCCATCGTCGCCGCGCTCGCCGCCGGGGTAATCGGCACGGCGCTCGGGCTCGTCGCCGGCTATTTCGGCGGCTGGGTCGACGCGGCGATCTCCCGCGTCATCGACATCTGGATGGCGTTTCCGCCGGTGCTCCTGTCGATCCTGCTCGTCGCGGTGATCGGCACCGGCGTCACCTCCGTCATCCTCGCCATCGTCGTCATCGACTGGACGCGGTTCTGCCGCGTGGTCCGATCGGAGACCCTGCAGCAGGCGAAGATGGAGTATGTCGACGCCGCCGTGACGCTCGGCACCGGCCGCTGGCGCATCCTCCTGAAGGAGATCCTCCCCAACGTCCTGCCGGTGGTCGTCGTGCTGCTCAGTCTCGAAATGGGGATTGCTGTCATCGTCGAGGCGGTGCTCTCCTTCGTCGGCCTCTCGGTCTCGTCGGACACCCCGACCTGGGGCGGGATGATCGCCGAGGGGCGGCAGATCATCTACCAGGCCTGGTGGGTCCTGGTCTTTCCGCTCGTCCTTCTCTTCGCCACCGTGCTCGCCTTCAACCAGCTCGGCGACGGCATCCGCCGGCTCACCGACCCGGTGCTGCGGCGATGACCGACCCGCTGCTCGCCATCGACGGGCTGTCGGCCCGCCTGCGCAAGCCGCTGCTGCGCCCGCTCCTGCGCTCGGTCAGCCTCGACGTGAAGGCCGGCGAAGTGCACGGCCTCGTCGGCGAGAGCGGCGCCGGCAAGTCGACCATCGGCAAGGCGGTCCTCGGCATCCTGCCGAGGGCGATCGAGATCTGCGGCGGCGCCATCCACTTTGCCGGCGAGGACCTCCTGCGCCTGCCGCATCGGCGCCTCGACGCCATTCTCGGCGACGAGATCGCGCTGATCCCGCAGGACCCGATGACGGCGTTGAACCCGTCGCGGCGCATCGGCGATCAGCTGACGGACGGGCTGAGACTGAAGCGCGGGATGCGCGGGGCCGCGCTCCATGCCAGGGCCGTCGAGCTTCTCGCCGACGTCCAGATCCCGGAGCCCGAGGCCGTCCTGAAGCGCTACCCGCACGAGATTTCGGGCGGCATGCGCCAGCGCATCCTGATCGCCGCCGCCTTCTCGCTCGATCCGAAGCTGATCCTCGCCGACGAGCCGACGACCGCGCTCGACGTGACCGTCCAGAAGGAGGTGCTGCGTCTGATCCGGCGGATGCAGGCGGCGCACGGCACCGGCGTCGTCTTCGTCACCCATGACCTCGGCGTCGTGGCGCAGATCTGCGACCGGCTGACGGTGCTCTACGGCGGCATGGTCGTCGAGCAGGGCGAGACCGCCACGATCCTCGCTTCGCCCGCGCATGCCTACACACGGGCGCTGCTCGCGGCGACGCCGCGGCACGACCAGGCGGGCAGCGGGACGACGCCGATCCCGCCCGCCGTCACGGCGGCGCTGGCGACCGAGGTGGCGTGTTACGGGATGGGGCCCGCCGCCCATGGCTGAGGCGCCCGCCCTCATCGAGGCGAAGGACCTCGCGCTCGAGCTGCCGGACATGACCGCCCGCAGGGGGCTCGGCCCGCGCCCGCTCGCCAGGATCCTGCATCCGGTCTCGCTCACCGTGCGGCGGGGGGAAATCGTCGGGATCGTCGGCGAGTCCGGCTCCGGAAAGTCCTCGCTCGGGCGCACCCTGCTTCGGCTCTACCGGCCGACCGGCGGCCGGCTCGCCTTCGACGGGACGGACATCACGCACGCCAGCGAGGCGGAGCTGCGTCCCTTCCGGCGTCGCATGCAGATGGTCTTCCAGGACCCGCAGTCCTCGCTCAATCCGCGCCATCGGATCCGCACCATCGTCGGTGCCGGGCTCGATCTCGCACCGGGCGCGGCGCGTGGCCGCGAGGACGCGCTCGTCGCCGCGCTCGAAGAGGTCGGCCTCGAGCCGGCGCTGCTCGACCGCTTCCCGCACGAACTCTCGGGCGGCCAGCGCCAGCGCGTCGGCATCGCCCGGGCCATCGCGACGCGACCGGAGTTCGTGCTCGCCGACGAGATCGTCTCCGGTCTCGACGTCTCCACGCAGGCCCAGGTCCTGACGCTTCTCAAGACCCTTGCCCGCGACCGGCGTCTCGCCCTCGCCTTCATCAGCCACGACCTTTCCGTGATCCGCAACCTGTGCGACCGGGTGGTCGTCATGCGCGCCGGGCGGATCGTCGAGGAGGGCGCCTGCGCAACGCTCTTTGCGCAACCGGCGACGCCCTACACGCGCCAGCTCCTCGACGCCATTCCGTCCCCGGCCCCCGATCCAGGCTGGCTGACGCGCGGCGCCGTCCCACCCGCTTCGACGGCGATCGTCCGGTGAACCCTCGCCGAAACGCCTGGGCGAACGCCGCCCGAACGCCCCACCCCTATCGACACATGGAAGGACCACGCTCATGCGAACAGTTGTCAGATTTGCCCTCGCCTGCGGGATGCTCGCCCTGACGGCGGGCGGCAGCCGCGCTGCGGAGGTCACCCTCAACGCGGCCCACTTCACCCCGGCACAGAATTCCTACGCCCAGAGCTTCCTGAAGTTCGTCGACGAGGTGAACGAGGCCGGCAAGGGCGTCGTGCAGATCAAGGTGCGCGGCGGCCCCGAGGTGATCCCGCCGCTGCAGCTCGGTCTCGCCCAGAAGAACGGGCTCATCGACGTGATCGACAATCCCGCCGGCCAATATCTCGAGCTCGTGCCGGAAGGCGAGGTCTTCTCCGCGTCCACCAAGACGCCCGACGAAATCCGCAAGAACGGCGGCTGGGACCTGATGCAGAAGATCTACGGCGAGAAGGGCAACGCCCATCTCCTCGCCCATGTCGATGCGGGAACCGGCTTCAGCATCTTCACCGTCGACGAGCCGAAGCGCAGTGCCGACGGCGGCGTCGAATGGGCCGGGCTGAAGATCCGTTCCTCGCCGCTCTACCGCCAGTTCTTCGAGTCGCTCGGCATGACGGTGATCGTGATGCCTCCGGGCGAAGTCTACACCGCGCTGGAGCGCGGCGTGATCAACGCCAACGCCTACCCGGTGTTCGGCTACAAGTCCTTCGGCTGGGACAAGTTCACCAAGTGGCGCGTCGAGCCGACCTTCTTCCAGACAGACGTGCTGATCTCGATGAACAAGGACAAGTGGGACAGCCTCTCGCCTGAAGCGCAGAAGATCCTCACCGACGTGTCGCTGAAGTACGAACAGGAGAGCATGGAAGCGATCGAGGCCGAGAATGCCCGTCAGGCGAAGGTGATGGAGGACGAGGGCCAGACGGTCTTCGAGCTGAAGGACCAGGGCCGCGACGACTTCCTCGCCAAGGCCGCCAAGGCGAGCTGGGACCGCATGGAAGCGCGCGATCCGACGAACGTGCCCGAGCTGCGCAAGCTCTTCCAGAACTGACACCCCGCTTGGCGGACGTCGACCGGCGCCCGATCGGACGCCGGTCGACGATTGGAGCCCGACTGCCGGATGGATACCTTCTTCAAGCTGGTCGGCTGGCTGAGCCTTGCGCTCGCCGCGCTGGTCAAACTGATCCTCGCGGCGATCGTCGTCGAGGTGATCTCAGACGTCGTTCTGCGCAACCTCAACTACCGGCCGATCTCCTGGGGCGTCTCGGCGACCGAGTATGGCCTGCTCTACTCGGCCTTCCTGCCGATGCCCTGGCTGGTGCGGATCAAGGGCCACGTCTTCGTCGAGTTCCTGCGCCGTGCGCTTCCCGGTCCCGGCCGCCTTGTCCTCGAAAAGCTGGTCTATGCGGTCTGCATCGGCCTCTGCCTCTACCTCACCTGGTACGCCTTCGCCGCCTTCCTCGACGCCGTGGGGACCGGGGCCTACGAGACCAAGACCTTCGACATGCCGAAATGGCTGATCTTCCTGCCGATCTCCCTCGGCTTCTTTCTCTCGGCGCTCGAGTGGACCCGCTACCTCGTCGGCCGTGACAGCCTCTACGACATCGACGTTCTCGACCGGGAAGGCCTCTGAGCGATGGACTGGCTGTTTCCCTTCGCCCTGATGGTGGGGCTGATCCTGTTCTTCATGGGCGTCGGGCTCCCGGTCGCCTTCGCCTTCTTCATCACCAACATCGTCGGCCTCTTCCTGTTCTTCGGCGGCTCGGCCGGCGTCTCCCAGATGATCTCGAACTTCTCGGACGCGATCGCCACCTACTCGCTGGCGCCGCTGCCGCTGTTCCTGATCATGGGCAGCCTGTTCTTCCGCTCCGGCCTCGGCGATGGCGTGATGCACGCGCTGGACCTGTGCATCGGCAATCTCAGGGCGCGCCTCTCCTACGTGGTGCTCGCCGCCGGCGCGGTGTTCTCGGCGCTGTCCGGCTCCAGTCTCGCCAACACCGGCATGATGGGGTCGCTGATGGTCCCGGAGATGCTGAAGCGCGGCTACAAGCCGAAGATGGCCTACGGGCCGATCCTCGGCGCCGGCAGCCTCGCGGTCATCATTCCGCCCTCCTCGCTCGGCGTCCTCCTCGGCTCGCTCGCCAACATCAACGTCGGCGCGCTGCTGATCGCCGGCGCCCTGCCGGGCCTCCTCCTCTGCCTGATCTTCGCCGGCCTGATCTACGTGCAGACCCTGCTCGACCCGGACTGCGCGCCGCTCTACCCGGTCGAGCAGATCTCGCTCGGCAAAAAGCTGAAAGCCATCGCGATCAACGTCGTGCCGATGGGCGTGATCATCTTCCTCGTCGTCGGCACCATCCTGCTCGGCATCGCCACGCCGACGGAATCGGCCGCGCTTGGCTGTGCCGGGGTGTTCGGCCTCCTGATCGCCTATGGGCGCTTCTCCCTGGAATCGGTCTGGGCGGCGCTCGACGACGCGATGAAGGTCACCGCCATGACCTTCCTCATCATCTCGGCCTCGACGACATTCAGTCAGGTCTTCGCGTTCTCGGGCGCATCGAACGGCTTCATCGACTACGTCACCGGCTTCGACCCCGGACCCTACACCTTCCTGTTCCTGATGGTGCTGGTGATCCTGATCCTCGGCATGTTCATGGACCAGGTGTCGATGATGCTGATAACCCTGCCGATCTTCCTGCCGATCGCCAACCATTTCGGCTTCGATCTCGTCTGGTTCGCGCTGATCCTGCTGCTCGCCTACGAGGTCGGCTTCACCACGCCGCCCTTCGGCCTCCTGCTCTTCGTCATGATCGGCGTCGCGCCTCCGGGCACAAGCCTGAAGACCGTCGCGCTTGCCGCCGCCCCGTTCATCCTGTGCACGCTGCTCCTGATCGTGCTGATCATCATCTTCCCGCAGATCGCGCTGTTCCTGCCGCAGCTGTTGTGAGGCCTTCGATGACCCTCTCCTACATCGTGTTCTTCACGGCCGACGATCCCGCCGCGCGCGTCTCTGACGGCGATCGGACGGCTGTCCGCTCGGTGCTGCAGAGCGTCCCGGGCCTCGTGAGCGCGCGGCTCTACACGCCGCAGACCGCCTCCGACCTCTACAATGACGACGGCCACTCGCCGGTCTTCGGCTTCCAGCTGTACTTCACCGAGATCGAGACGCTCGAAGCCGCGGTCGGCACGGACGGCCCGCTCCGGGCGCTCGCCGCGCCGGGCACCCTCCAGAGCCTTGCAGGCGCCGAGGCGACGCAGCAGGCGATGCTGGTCCGCCGCTTCGCGGTGCCCGAGCCGGCGCCGCTGTCCCCGCAAGCCTGCAGCTACGTTGTCCATTATCCCGGGCCGGCGGCCGACACCAATGCCTGGCTCTCCCACTACATCCACCATCATCCGCCGATCATGCGGCGCTTTCCGGCAGTGCGGGAGCTCGAGATCCTGACCCGGATCGACTGGATCGACGCGATGCCGTGGCGCCGGGTCCACCACCTGCAGCGCAACCGCATCCTGTTCGACAGCGCGGGCGCCCTCGAGGCCGCGCTGCACTCGCCGGTGCGCCATGAGATGCGGGCCGACTTCGGTGAGTTTCCGCCCTATGAGGGAGGAAACTTCCACTACCCGGTCGCCACCGAGGAGGTCATGCCCGCGCGCTAAGCACGCGAGCATGGATGACGTCAGCCTCGCTATGCGCTGCGATAAGCCGGTTCCGCTGCCAAGCTATCCACCGGCAATGACGCATTGCGTTATATGCCGTCTTGCGTTATGGTGTTCTGACACCTTCACGGCGTGCCGATCGGATGATCGTCAGCTTCAACGACAAAGAGACCGAGACGATCGCCAGCGGCCGGGCGGCTCGAAAGCTCCCCGACGGCATCCAACGCACGGCGCTGAAGAAGCTGCGACAGCTGGATGCCGCAGCGGCGCTGGACGACCTGCGCACCCCTCCCGGCAATCGGCTGGAGGCGCTCCAGGGCAACCGCGCGGGCCAGCACAGCATTCGCATCAACGACCAGTGGCGCATCTGCTTCCGATGGGACGCCGGCCACGCTTACGATGTCGAGATCGTCGATTACCACTGACCTTGAGGAGGCAGACTTGAGCGAAGGGATTACCCAGGACTGGCTGCCCAACGTGCACCCGGGCGAGATCCTGCGTGAGGACTATCTGGAGCCCATGGGGCTGACCAAGAACGCGCTGGCCACAGCCATTGGTGTGCCGGCTACGCGTATCGGTGAGCTGGTCCGCGGGCGCCGTTCCATCACTGCGGACACCGACCTGCGCCTGTCCCGCTACTTCGGCACGTCGGAGGGCTTCTGGCTGCGCCTGCAGAACGCCTATGACCTGATGGAGGCTCGGCGCTCCGGGCACTATCAGGAGATCGAGCCGCGAGCAGCGTGATCCATCGCTGAGGACTGACACCCGCCAGCCCACCACGGTACGTGAACTGCTGAGCGCCGAATACCTTGAATCGCTGGCGATGGGGCGTGAAGAGCTCGTCGCTAGAATAGGGATAGGGACCGCCGTTGTTGATGGCCTCATCCCCGGTGAGCGTGGACCTCGCGGATAGGCTGACGGCAATGCTCGCTGGCTCGGGTGCCTTCTGGTTCGATGCGCAGGCTGCCAGCGATGGGTGGGCGGATCGGGTCAGGAAAACGAAAATCTCGCTCTTTCACTGGCCGCACTAGACCGTGAGGGCCGAACTATCGCTCGCTGCGGTCGGAATTGATGCCGGCAAGTGGCACGAGCTCGATTACAGGATGGCGAGGATACTCCGCTCCCCATATCTCATCTCCCGGCTCCGCCACTGGTGTCATACGAAACCTGGTACCGCGTGCAGGACCGGATCAACGGCATCAACCTGCGCTGGAGCGCCATAACCTCAACCAGGACTTTCCGCTGCGCGGGTTCGTCGTCTGCGCGGAGTGCGACACGCCGCTCACGGGATGCTGGTCGGCGGGCTCCCATGCCCGCTATCGGTACGACCTCTGCCACAAGCGCGGCTGCAGCAGCTATGGCAAGTCCATCGAGCGCGAGGATCTGCAAGGCGAGTTCGAAGCGATGCTCCGCTCGATCCAGCCGCCCGAGACGCTGTTCAAAGGTGCTGACAGAAAAGGATTGGCGCACCCGACAGGATTCGAACCTGTGACCTCTGCCTTCGGAGGGAATATCGCTGGCTCCGCCAAAAAGCGCACGGAGCCGCCAATGACCGCCTATCCTACTGTAAAACCTAAACAATTTGCATTCGGCCTCCGCCGAACTTACTCTTCTGTTCGCCACAGTTTTCGCCCGCGTGCTTACGTGGTGCTTACGCGAGAGGAAGCAGTAGGGTCGGAGGAAGCCCATGTCTAAGCTCACAAAACGCGTCGTAGACGCCGCAGAAAGTCGCACCAAAGATTACGTCATATGGACGACGAACTGCCCGGCTTCGGCCTCCGCGTGTTCGCGTCCGGCAAGCGCAGCTACGTGATCCAGTATCGGCTCGGTAAGCGGTCACGGCGCTTCACAATCGGATTGCACGGAGTCTGGACACCTGAGCGCGCGCGCCAGGAGGCAAAGGTGCAGTTGGGACGGATCGCGCAGGGCGAAGATCCGGCCGAAGAGAAGCAGCTCGACAGCAAGGCGATCACCGTCAAGGAGCTGTGTGAGCTCTACGTTGCTGATCTGAAAGCCGGCCTCATCCTCGGCAAGGGAGGTCGCCCCAAGAAAGCCAGCACCATCCTCTCCGACACGGGGCGCATCGAGCGTCACATCATTCCCTTGCTTGGTACGCGCAGGGTCAAGGATCTGGTGAAGGCGGATATCACCAAGGCCCTGAAGGACATCATGGCTGGCAAGACTCGTTGCAGCGTCAAGACGAAGAAGCTTCGCGGTCGTGCCATCGTGCGTGGTGGAGCGGGGACAGCGACGCGCACGATAGGGCTCTTTGGCGGAATACTGACCTACGCAGTCGAGGCTGGCATCATCGATCAGAATCCGGCGCACGGTGTCAGGCGGCCGAAGGACAACGTCCGGGCGCGGCGTCTGACCGAAGCAGAGTATCGGTTGCTCGGCGAGATATTGGATAAGGCAGCCAAGACAGAGAAATACGAGCTATCAGTTGAAATCATACGCCAGCTAGCGCTCACCGGATGCCGGCGGACTGAGATGGTGACGCTCGCGTGGGCGGAGGCGGACACGAGCGCGAGTTGCTTGCGTCTGGTCGACAGTAAGGAGGGAAGCTCCATCCGCCCGATCGGACTCCCTGTCGTCGAATACCTCGAAGCAAGTCGGAAAGCTCGCACAGGCACGTACGTGTTTCCCGGACACGGAGACGACAACGCGTTCGGAAGCCTTCCGAACCACTGGGAGCAGATATTCAGAGATACGCCGCTGGCCGACATCACACCCCATGTCTTGCGGCACAGCTTTGCCAGCATTGCAAACGATCTCGGCTTCACAGAGGTGACGATCGCTGCTCTGGTTGGTCACTCAAAGGGCTCAGTCACCAGCAACTACATACACACGCTCGATACAGCGCTTATCATGGCCGCCGACACGATCGCCGGTTACATCCAGGGCTTGCTCGACGGCATCGAGTTCAAGCAAACGGCCTACGCCGTGGACCGCGACTCTCGCCGCGCTGCACTCGCTCGCTTCCTTCAAAAAGCCTCGGCGCCGGATGCCGCTGAGGCGGCAAACGAGCAGCAACGCGCCGCTGCATAGCAGACAAGGTGGCGGCGCTGCCAACCTAGGCAAGCCGCTACTTGCATGTCAGAAAAACATACCTTATTTTCTGACATATGAAGACGGTAAGCGCCTCAGTTCCGGATCGGGTCATGAAACGCGTTCGCGCTAGCGGACGCGGCAGTGTCTTCACGCCCAGCGACTTCCTCTCTGTCGCCACTCGATCCTCGGTTGATCAGGCCCTTTCGCGGCTGGTAAAGGGCGGACAGCTCCGTCGGCTTGCGCGCGGGCTCTACGACTTTCCAAAGCTGCATCCGACGCTCGGGCCACTGTCGCCCGCGCCGGACGATGTAGCACATGCGCTTGCTAGGGAGACCGGCTCCCAGGTGCAGATCGCCGGCGCGCGGGCAGCGAACGCGCTCGGTCTTTCGACGCAGGTCCCGGCCCAAAGCACCTATCTCACCGATGGTCCCTCGCGGCGCGTCGTGCTGGGAAAGCGCGTCGTGGATCTTCGCCACGCTTCGCCCAAGCATCTGATCGCGCCGGGTAGCCCCGCCGGCACGGTGGTTCAGGCCCTTCGCCATGTCGGCCCCGTTCGGGCGGCTGACGTCGCGCAGGTTGCGGCGCGCCAGCTGTCGGCCAACGACAAGAAGACATTGGCCTCAACCGCCCTTCAAGCGCCTGCCTGGATGAGGCCAACGCTCGTCTCGATCGCCAACGCATCGATGGCCAATATCGATGGATGATGTCGCCCGCCTTCCCAGCGCCGATCGCGCAGCTCTCTTCGGGGAGACCGGCGCCGGCCGAGGCGTCGCCGACACGATCATCGAAAAGGACTTCTGGGTCTGCTGGAGCCTGAAACGCCTGTTCGGCATGCCGAAGGGCACCACGGCAACCCTCGTCTTTAAGGGCGGCACATCGCTCTCCAAGGCGTTCAACGCCATCCGCCGGTTCTCCGAGGACATCGACCTATCATTCGACCGGGCCGAACTCGGATACACCGGCGAGCGCGACCCCGAGAAGGAGGGGATCAGCAGGAAGCAGGCGGCTCGACTTATCGACGACCTGGTCGGCGACGTCGAGCGGCACATCGCCGGGAAACTTCTCCCGGCGCTGCGCGCCGCGATCGTGGAACAACTCGGCGAGCCAACCCACGGCGAGTGGTCGCTGGAGATAGACGCGAGCGACGCCCAAACCGTCAACTTCCACTATCCGACCGCGCTGCCTGCCGCCGAATACGAAGGCATGGCCTACATCACCCCGCGGGTAAAATTCGAGCTGGGCGCACGCGGCGATCCCTGGCCGACCGAGGAGAAAGTCATCCGTCCCTACGCGGCCGACGACTATCCGGACTTCTTCGCCGATCCCGAAACCAGTGTCACAGTGCTTTCAGCGCGGCGGACCTTTTGGGAGAAGGCGACCGCGCTCCATGCGGAAGCGCATCGCCCTACTGAGTCACCTACGCCGCCGTAGTTCTCCCGGCATTACTACGACCTCGCCATGCTCCTCGACACGGACGAGGGTCAAGCCGCCATCGCCGATCTCAGTCTGCTGGCGCAGGTGGCGCATCACAAAGCCACTTTCTTCCGTTCGGGCTGGGCCAGCTACGAAACGGCTCGGCCAGGCGCGCTCCGGCTGATGCCCAACGACGCACGGGTTAAAGACCTCCGAGCCGACTATCGGGCTATGGCGCCGATGACGTTTGACCAGACGCCGCCGTCATTCGACGACATACTTGCGAAAATTGCCGCGCTTGAAGAAACGATCAACAGCTAGCTCAAGGCTGTCTGCTGGGGAAGACGAATATCAGTTCAATTTCGATCGATAAACCTATGCCTCATCTACGACCTGATCGACTTCGTTCGGGGCCCCGCCACTACCACGTCGAGTGCCCGGCGATTTGGTCAGCCGTTGCTGCTGCGGTCCCTGCGTAGAAGACGGTGGCAATCGGCGGTATTTGGCGCCCGCCCTGGATAAACATAACGAATATAAGTCGCTGTTTGCACTACGCCAGAACTGCCTCTGCGCGCCAATTGCCGACGCGCCTGGCTGCGGCGCCGCTGATTGTTCGATGGGTGCTGATCGGTTCCGCAAGGGCGGCTTGGCTCCTGACCCGACGCAAGCTGATGTCGGCGGCCGCCGACATAGCCGCCATTCGAACAACAAATCTGGCTAACCAAAAGCTGCCCGACATTCATCGCCCTGCACACGGCATCTGAGCGCGCTCACTCCTGAGTTCAGGATGGGGGTAGCTTTTCCAGCGTCACGCCGAGTGCGTCGCCAACCCACTTGGCGAATTCCTCATTGGACGTGAGGACTTCATCGAGATTTGCATGCCCGGAAAAACGTCGCATCGCCTTGGCGCGGACGCCGGTCGCTGGCATGGCCAGGGCGTAATCTGTCGGGCAGCAGGCTTCGAGCCAATCTTCCATGTTCGGGGAGATCAGCACGAGATAGCCGCCGCGATCATCGATCAGCATCCGCACTTCATCGATCAGGCGCTGCGATGCGTCCTCGCGGTCCAGCAGCACAGCGAGATTTTCATGGCCGGCGTCGCGGAGGTTGCGCAGCATGCTGGGAATGCTGCTGCTCCCGCCGGCCGACCAAATGCGGATCTGATCGGTGCGATGCGAGCTAAGCCGTTCGATGATACCGCGCAGGCCGATCTCATCATTGGGACCTTCGACGACCACGTCCCAGGTTTCGGTGTCCGCTCGCGGTCGATCGGACAGCCAGCGGTCCGAAAATCCCTCGCCAGCCCGGTAGTCATCGGCTCCAGCATTTCGGTTCATGTCGACCAAGCGTTCCAGAAGATCGAGATCAGAAACATCCGGCGGGAGACCGATCATGTCGAGCAGGCTGGCTTCCACCTCGCTGAAATAATCGCGTCGATCGCTCGCAAGATCAGATGTCCGTCCTACCTGCGAATATTCCATACGCAGCATGTCCGGATCGTAATTCTTCAGCAGCGCGGAAAGCGACTTCGACCTCGGGCTGGCGCGCAGACTCGCGCGATCGCCTTCGCCGTCGTTCAGGACCATGAACTGATCGGGCAGCGGAAATGTCTCGTAGGTCCGGGTGATTGAGAAGCGCGATGACCAGCTCGGCGAACGGGTCAACGTCGCGCGCGCCCACACGCGAAAGAGGCGCGAGGAGAAGAGCAGCGGCACGCTCGCATCACCGTCGATCGTGAAGAACTTCTGTGCAGCGACCTCATGATGGTCGACAGGCCCGAAGTGGACAGGCAGCTTTCCATCTTCGAACATGAACCTCGCGGCGCCCTTGGCAGGTTCCGACCAGGACGCCCTGAGATCAGCCGTCCGCTTCGCGCGCACGCCCGCGGCGACGACATCGGCATGATCGCGCAAAAAGGTAGCTGCGGGTTCGTTCTGCATCTCGCCTTGAAAAAAGAGCTCGGCCGGAACCGCTGCAACGCCCGCCGCCTCCGGGGGATCATCATAACGGTTGATTATACTGCGATACCATCGAAACGAGGCCACGAGATCCGATCCACTGAAGCGCTTGCGCCAATCCTCCAGAACGTGGATCGGCATGCGCACGACATCGCGTGGATCGACTCCTCTGATCGCCAGCCCGCGGTTGCGCCCGAGCCGATTGAGATCGGGCATCGCAATGTCTGCGGGCAGGTCGGCGGTCCGTCTGCGGCGGTCAGAGGCCAGCGAGCGCAGACTTTCCTCGTCGGAATAGCGGATCACCGACCAGCCAATCTTCGCGGCTGCGCGCAAGGCCTTCAGTCCGGGTGCCTCGGCGGCGACGACGCAGATTCTGTCACCCCGCTTCGATTCGGCTCGGAAAGCTGCAGCGAGGTAAGGATAGATGAGAGCGTTCGCGATGGGATCGGGCACTTCGCCGAGAAGCTTGCTGTCGCGCTGCAGGGGCCTCGACGAGGGCATATGCTTCGTCACGGCCTCGGCAAAGGGCTGGAAATCGGGTTGGTGGCGGCGCACGACCGCCATGCCCTGCAGCTCCTTCGACCTTTCACCGCCGCGCGGGATCTCGCTCCAGGTAAATTCTTCGACTTCGCGGCGTCGCCGGCCTTCCGCGAAGACCCCGGCCGAGGATACCTCGGAGAACAGTCCAGATGAATCCCGGCTCTGTCGGATGCCGGAGGCTATGGATAGGAGCAGCGGTTCGTAGCGGGGCCGATCCTCAGTCAGCCACGCGTGGAGCGGCGAACGGGGCGCGGCAAGCAGCGCGGTGGCAGACACTAGGTCCGCAACTCGACGATCGATCGAGCGCCGTGAATTGCCGGGCCAGAAGGGCGACCGAACCACCGCCGTGTCGAGAATGGTGTCGAACAGCGGCAAGTCGGAGGCCGCTGACCGGTCGGCAAGGATCGCCGGCGGCTGCTGGGCCGGCAGCATGGGTGCGATGATGCACAACGGCATGGCGCCATGTCCCAGCGCGGCCTGGAGCTGCGCGCCCGTGACACGACCCTGATCGTTCAGGAAGGCCTCGTCATCGACCAGCCAGATGATGACCTCGTAAGGGCTGAGATCAGGAAGGCCGTTCAGGTCATCCACCACATCGACGCGCGCGAAATCTGGATCGAGCCGGCCTGACGATTGGCGACCGCGCCGCGGGCGCGGCGCATCCTCCCAGTGAGGCTGCCAATCAGGTCGCTGGATGTGGCGCAGCAGCAGTCGTGCCCGGGCACCCGATGCCAGCACCAGCACGTTCGCCGCCCGCGCATCGGCTGAGCTGGAAGGACCGGGCGCCTCATCAGCGAGCGGCTCTGCGGCATCTGCAGCGTCATCCGATACTGGGTCACGCTCGGCGGCCGGGCCGCCCGGTTCGGGGACCGGTGCGAGAGGAAGATGGGTCTCCTGCGCCAGAGTGGCCACACGCGCGGCGAAGCGGGGGAAGATGCCATGCTCCTGGAGCAGCTGGACAAGTGCCGCCGGAATGTCTGCCATAAGCCCGGAACCGGTGCGTTCGACCTCGATCCCCCGGACGACGCCGGCACCCTCTGCGCCGGCGGCTGCAAGCAGCCGACGGGCTTCGAGCATGAGCTGCTGCCGCGCAAACCCATCGGACTGCCAGCGGTCTGCTTCGGCTTCGCCCCACTGGGCGCGGACATGGGCGTAGGCGGTCGCCGCCAGCGCCGCACGATCAAGCCCCTCGCCTGCCATGGCGAGATCGAGCAGCGTCAGCGGCGCTTCTGCCGCCAGCTCCGCCGCCGTCTCGCCCAGCTGGGCGATGATGATCGCCGGCGTGCCGACGTAGAACTCTTCCTTCCACAGCAGCACGTCATGCCACGGATCACCGATGGAGACGGTGCGGGCGGCGGCGGCAGGCAGCCGGATGATGTCGTCGGACTCGAAGGGTTCGAACCCGATTACCGTGCCGGTGTGATCGCCATCGATCGAGCAGACCGCGCAGTACCACGCGTTCGAGAGCGGCCCGGAGGCATAGCATGGAAGAGCAAGGCCCTGGGCGCGCAGCGGCACGAAGCCGGCCAGCAGCAGCTCCGGAATGTCTTCGTCCATCATATCAGCAGCCCGGTGTCGGCGAAGTAGCGGCGGACGATCCTGGCAATATCCTCCTGCAGTTCGTTGGGCACCATGTTGGGTGCCCATTCATAAGTCCGCCATTCGATCTTCAGCGCCTTCAGCTGGTTGATGAAGGCCGTGTTCTCCGTGCCGTTGTCATCCAGATACTGGCGCGGGATGACCGCCAGCAGGACATTGTCCTTCAGCGGCACGTTCCGGGACGTGGCGATCTCGATGGCCGACGCGCGCTTGTCCGGCTGATTACTGCCAGAGCGGGCCATCCCGGCAATTGCGTGATAGCCTAGCGTGACCGTCTCATGCGCGGGGACATCGGCGACGAGGTCGTTGCGCAGGCTTCCGTCAAAATAGTCGTGGAGCGTGCCAAATGCCCAGCCGATCTGGCCGGCAGCAGCCGCATGGCTGGTGTCCAGCTCGAAATCCTCCAGACACACGAATTCGTCCGCCTGATCGGCGAAAACGCCGGCATCGGCGCCGCCGGTGTCAAACGGATAGACATGGAACGGCGCCACTGCATCTGGCGACACGATGAAGACGAATGGAAACCGGTTGATCTTCTCGGATTTGGCATCGCCGCCCTTCTGGCGATAGGCGGGCCTCATCACGAAGAAATAGACCAAGTCGCGGTTGAACACCTTGCAGCGGCGCACCTCGAACTGACCGCTCTCGACGATTTCTCGCGCGAACCCGGTCGCCGTGACATGCACCAGCGGCAGCTTTTCCGGGAGAGCGCCGCGACTGGCACGAGGCCGCAGTTGGCGCTGCGGCGGCAGGCCCTTGCGCCGCCGCATCTTCTGAGGCGCCTTGCTCATCTGTGGCGCCCCGCCGTCATGCCTCGGGCTCCGCTTCGACTTCCAGAGCGCCGGAAGCCTCCATGGTCGCCAGCGCCTCCAGGCCATAGCGCGCCTGCTTGGGCGATGGCCGCTTTTCCCAGCCGCCTGCGGCGTAACCTGCCAGCGTCCGGCAGATGCCGACCGACGTGCGGTGGAGGAGGCGGCGATTCTGCCCGATCTCCGCCGCGCGGAGCCAGTCGCTCGCATCGATCTCCATGCACCGAGTGATGCGGTTGAAGTCCTCGACCGAAAGCTGGGCTGCGGGCGCATCGGCGCTTCCATCACCGAGCGTCAGGGCACCGGCGCTGGCGACCTCCGGTGGCAGTGGATCGGAGAGCGGCGGCAGCTGATCGCGCAGCTCCTTCCAGCAATCCTCCTTCTTGAACCACTCGCCAGGATTGCGCTGGCCCGCCGTGGTGCGCAGCAGGCGGTCGATTTCGGGAGCCCAGGCCCGCAGCAGCTGTTCGAGTTCGCTAGAAATGGCCTGCCGCTTCCAGATCGCCTCGAAATCGAGCCGGCCGCCGGTGCGCTGCGCGAGCGCGGCGACCAGATAGGCGGCAATCTGTGCCCGGAAGGCCTGGAATCCCATCTGGCGAACGATTCGTTCGGCGGCGCGGAAAATGAGCCCGATGGCGATGAGCCGGCGAAACCACGCATCGTCCGGCGCAGACGGCGGGGTTTCCTTCATTTTCTGCATGAAATGCTGGAAGTTCTTCTGGCCTCCGAGGCAGACCCGGTAAGGTAGGCCGCCCCAGGCGTTCAGATAGCGGGCGAGGTCGAGTTTGCTGAGCCGCCGGGTCTTGGGGGTATGCAGCCGGAAGCTCTGCGTGTCCGACGCGCGATAGGATGCCTTCTGTTCGGCGGCCAGATAGGACCCGCGGGCGCGCTCGTAGAACCAGCGCCCTTTGCCAGTGTCGAGCCAGCTGTTGTTGGCAAGCTCCTCGACCGCCTGATGGAAGGGGTCGTTCGCCGAAAAATCGGCCTGCTGCACGGTATTCTGCCGATTGGCTGCGCGAGACACCGAACCGACCATGGTGGCCAGATCGCCATCGGTGACGTGAATGATCTTAATTGGCACCTCGACGGCATCCAGCCTGATGCTCTCCTTGAAGCGTGCCCGGTGCAGCGATGCGGTCGTCTGCCCCCCATTCACGATCTGGAGGCCTCGCAGCTCCGCGATCATGTCGCGTCCGAGCGCATCCTTCTCGAGCACGATGTCGTCGACCGTGGCGACGATGCCGTTGTTGAAGGCCAGAAACATCGAGGGCTGGTCGACGATGGTGCGGCGAAGTTCGGCGTTGACGCTCTTCCTGCCCTGGATGCCGAGGAAGGCGCGAACGTTGAGTTCGAGCAGCCGCACACCGTAGCGA
Source organism: Mangrovibrevibacter kandeliae (assembly GCF_024519155.1). Taxonomy (GTDB): domain Bacteria; phylum Pseudomonadota; class Alphaproteobacteria; order Rhizobiales; family Rhizobiaceae; genus Mangrovibrevibacter; species Mangrovibrevibacter kandeliae. Next base: position 405,757 of record NZ_JANIFJ010000002.1, read on the forward strand.
TGATAGATGCGGGAGAGCAGATCCCCGGGCACGACCGCGAGATAGGCCTGATACCCGCCGCTCTCAGGCTTGAGGTGAAGACATGGCAGGGCGCCGCCGGTCATCTGGCGCAGATCGACGCTGATGTCCGATCGCGTCTCACCTTCGCCAAGGACGCGGTGCAGGCGATCCATGTCAAAGGCGTCGTGCTCGATCAGCCTGCCCGACCAGCTGTCGTCAGCAGGAAGCGCCGCCGGTGCGATGGCGTCTGTCAGGAGGGTCAGCCGGATCGCCGTGATCCGGGAGGCCTCGCGCTCGATCCGCCGGGCGAGGTCGCTGGCGTCGGTGTTGGACGGCTCAAGCTTGTCCGCCAAGCCATCGACTGAAGCCCTGGCGAAGCGCAGGGCGCGCTCGTAGGCTGTTCGCACTTCGGCCGGCGTCAGGCGGCGCGGCGGCAGCTCCCCAGTGTGGATCGTCGTGAAAAGTTCGAGCGAGCCGCGCTCTTCATCGATGCCATAGCCATCGATCCGGTAGCTGGCGCGACCCGAATATCCCTCCTGAAACAGATCGAAGGCACCCTCGATGCGTCCCGCTTCCTCCAGCCGTTCCAGAACGAGATGCGTGAACATCACCCCGGAATAGGGGGTGAAGGCGTCGGGGCTGGCGACCGCCTCCTCGACATCGTTGGCCAGTTCCTGAGCAAACAGGTCACGTGGTTCGCTCATCCGCCTCCGCCTCCGAAACCGTCCAGTGTCATCGCCGCGGGGCCGGCCGCGCCCTGAAGCTGGGCGAGGTCGATTACATATTGCAGATCGACAATGGCGCCTGCGATGTCCGCCCGGCCCATGCGGGGAAAGTCTTCGTCGATGGCATAGCGCGTCATCTGCTGCAGGGCGGTACGCAGACCGCTGCGCGCTGCCCGATCGTCAGGGGCAAGCCCGCGCTGAAGAAGCGCGTTCGAAAACGCTCGCCGGTCGCCGTCGTCGGATAGCAGAGCCGCAATGCGGTCGATCAGCTCGTCGAGCGAACTGCCCGCCGGCGTCTCGAACAACCGCACATGGATGAGGTCAAGCTGGGCGAGGCCAGCAGGATCGAGCTGTTCGATGGTCGATATGGTCACGCGCCATCCAGGGCCGAGGGTCGTCTTCACCTCGATCGCATGGCCTGCATTCTCAAAGTCATGAAGCCCGCCTTCGGGCGCGCGCCAAGCCGGCAGAAGAGCAGTGTCCCGGACGAGAACCTCCGCGAGAACGTGCAGTTCGCCGATCAGTCCTATCGTCTCCTGGCGGCTCATCCCGCCAGAGAGTGATCGCAGGAACTGGCGCCAGGCCTCGAGCCGTTCCATCACGAGGCGGAGCGCGCGGTCTGGCTCGTCGGCATCGGCGAAGGTGATCACGTCAGCGCATATCGTCGTGAACAGGTCGCTGCGCGCGGCATCCTCAAGCAGCAGTGCGAAGGCGATGCTGTCATCCACGGGCACCCGCGTCAGGCGCAGACCGCCGGTCTCGAAGCCGGCATCGTCATTCCCCGCAACGGGCATGTCGAACAGCAGGCAGCGCGCGCCATCAAGCGTGCGCACCGCGACATGAACATCGAGCGCGCCAGCGTCTGGCGCGCGCAGGCTGCGATACTGACGCTGGCTGGTGCCGGCGGAGGCAAGGCGCCGCCAGAGATCGTCGAGCTGACCGGGGCTGGTCATTGGCGAGCTCGCTCCTTCTGCAGCACCGTATTTTCGACATAGATGCGCCGGTTCGCGGTCGCGCTCTCCGGAAAGCTGATGACTGTGCCAATGATGGCGCCCGGCCATTCGACGAAGTCGTCCGTCTTCGGGTCGAGCGGGTAGAGGATCAGCAATCCGTCTTCTGGCCGGCGACCGCGGACGCCGCGGATATCGACGCCGGAAGGGCGATCGGGCGGAGGATCGCCCGCCAGAGCGCGGGCTTCGGACGTTCGTCGCATCGCCTCGGCATATTCGGCATCGCAGAGATCGATGGCTTCGTCCGGCGGGTTCAGGATCGACTTGACCACGTAGCGACCAGCTTCGCGCTGCTTGGCCAGCGGCCGGCGGATGACGCTTGCGATCGGGCGGCCCCCGAGATCGGCCGGACGCCCCTCGCCGGTCGCGACGAAGACGGTCCAGTTCGTCAGTTCGGCATGTTCGATCTGATCACGGACATAGCCTGCCAGCGCGGCAGCCTCGATCTCGACATTCTCCGGCGGATAATCGAGCGATCCGAGATAATCGGCGACATGCCGTCCTTCGACGCCACGCCAGAGCAGACCCGCGGCGCGGCCGGTGCCGCCCGGTCGCGACGGATTGATCTCAGGCGCACCCAGCAGCTCGAGAAACTGATCAGTCACGCCGGCATTATGTTCGAGTGGACGGCGCGCAGTGTGCATGACCGTCTGCACCTTGCCTTCGCCGGCGAAACCTGTCCGCCGTTCGACCGCGTGGCGGCGCTTGTTTGCAGCCGTGACGCCCATGATGCTGTGGGCTTCGACCCGCAGCCCGTAATCCTTCGGGGTCTGCAGCATGATCCGCATGCGCGCGAGTTCGGCGCGCAGATCCTGGCTGGCGGTCGCGACATGACGGAACCAGACTTCCATGTCGGCTGTCGTGTAGAGCCGACAGATGTCGGCAAAGCCGCGACGGTAGCCGAACCAGCGACCCATCTGGAGCAGGCTGTCATACTGCTTTGAGACGCGCAGGAAGTAGCTGACGATCAGCCCTTCGAGCGTCAGGCCGCGCGACAGCTTGTCGCCCCCGATTGCAATCACCGACAGACCGGTCTCGCGATACCGGTCATAGTCGAGGCCGGCCTTGGTGCGCCCGTTGGAGACGACCACCTGGATGCGGTCGCTGCTGTCGGCGAGGATGGCGAGCACGTCGTTCCATGTGATGTCGGTGATGCCACGATCGAAGACGGTGCCGCCGATCGCGTCGCGGGTCGGCACAAAATCGCTGTCCCAGAGCGCTTTCAGATCCGCAAGCGTGCCGGCATCCCGCCCCGAGATGCGGGCGCGGACATCATCGAGATAGCGTTCGACCTGAGCGTGGATGCGGTCGTGGACGTCCACGAAGCGCGAAACGTGGATGAGCATCGAATTATGCGCTGTCGGGCGGCCGCGTGCGGTCCGCACCGCGCACCCGATGAGAAAGGCGCGGACGGCCTCCCGGAGTGACGGCGGCAGTTCGTCCTGAAACTCGAAGCGCGGGCGCAGGGTCTTGTCATGGACCTCGGGGACCCAGGCTTCTTCATCGCGCGGCACGTGGCGAATGACCGGAAGGCCGCCGCCGGGGCCATCGGAGGTCGTCCCGAACACGGCGGCCGGTCCAAAATAGTCATCGGGCGGAGTCAGGGAGAAGATGAACGTCGACGGGAAGAGGTCCGCGCCATAGTTCGCCGCGCCGCGTTCGTCATGGATGAGAATGTTGGCGAAGGGCGTCGCGGTGTAGGCGACATAAGCGGAGCGGGCGAAGGACTTTAGCAGCTTGCGGATTTCGCCGTTGATCCGCGTGGGGTCATAGTCCTCATCGAACGCGCCGTCGGAGAGGAGAGGCTGGTCCTTGGTGTCGATCGACGCCTGGTCGGCTTCATCGTCGATCAGGAGCAGCGGGGCCGCACGAAACTCCCTCGGCAGCTTGCCGATCCAGGCGTTGAGGTTGCGCAGGATCGTTGCGTTCTTCTTCACGACGAAGAGACAGGGCGTGTCGAGCGGCGCGAAGTTGGCCTGACGCGCGAAGGCGACGCTGAAATCCCCGGTCGACGACGCCAGCGTGAGGCTGCCGACATTCAGCGTTGGCGGCATCATGCCGACGCCGATGGCGCGCATCTGCCCGAGCTCCTGGCGTTCAGGGCTGGTATCGAACCCGAGAAAGTCGAGTTCGAGGCGCTGCTGGGTCTGGAGGCGCAGCAGGTTGTGCATCCCGGCGAGCACGATCACGACCCGGTAGCCGGCGTCGACGGAGCGGTTGATCACACCGGCATAGTGCGCGGTCTTACCCGACTGCACGTCTCCGACCACCAGCCCGCGCCAGTTCCAGGGGCCTTCGCGCGCGGGATTGTCGAGCAGCTCGACGACGCGCGCTGTGCTGTCTCGCAGCTCCTCCACGGACCGGACCGGCCAACCATCCTCGGCGAGCTTCTGCAGATAGCGGGCCATGAACGGACCAGGCCGGCGTAGGTCGCCGACATACCAGTCGGGAGGCACGTCGCGATCCACGATCGCGATCGCCGGTCCCTGCTGGACCACATAGGCCATTTCGAGGTCGCGGATCGCCTCCTCGATTTCCGACACGGCGAAGACATGCCCCGTGCGCCGCTCGACCATGGGCCGCACTGTTTCGACCATTTCGCGGATCGCTGCGCGATCGGCGGTCTGATCGTCGGCAGAGGTCAGAAGCTGACGCGCCATGTTGAGCATCGTCTGCCGAGGGGTCAGGCTCATTCGGTGCCCCCCACGGCCGCGAGGACGGTCTTGCGAAGCGCCGGATCGACGATGCGCATCCCGCGCAGCAGTCCGTCGAGGATCTCGCTGGCGGGCAGGTCCGACCGCGAACTGCGCACGGCGGTGATAAGGTCTTCGATCAGGCCTGCGCCGCCATCCGCGCCGCCGCTCGGCACTTCGACATCCTCCGACACGTCAAGCCAGATGCGCTCGATCGGAACGGTCCTTTCGATCAGGCTGATGGCGGCACGCGCGAGCCGCGTGGTCTCGCTGCCCTGCTCAAACAGAGCCTGGATGACCGGATGGTCTCTATCGACCCGGTAGCGCCGCCGACCCGAGACATGCTCTTCCTGCCAGAGCGGTGATGCCTGGCGGGTGTCCGATCTCGGCCTGACCTGTCCGCCGCGCCAGGCAAATACTTCCCTGGCCCGGTCGCGGCATTCAATCCCGGTTCTGACGAGACGGGACCGCAGGGCGGCGGGAGGGCGGGCACGCGCCTTGATCACGTCGATCCGCCATGCCGGATCGCAGGCGGTCGGCAGGTCGATCGCGATGCGGGCAAGGCGGCTGCTTTCATCCTTGGTCCATTCGCGCCGCTCGCCGAGGCCGAGCCAGCTTCCAGCGACGACAAGACGGTCGCCGCGATAGACGTAGAAGCCCTGACGCTCGGCCCATCCACCCGGACCGCCCGCCGCCTGAAACTCCTGATCGTTCGCAAACATGTCGCGGTGTGGCAGGACATAGGATGTGGCCCGGATCGCCTGTGGCCCCGTGCCGATCTGACCAGACCCCAGCATCCGCGTCGCGGTATGTGTCCGCAGCATCGGATCCCATGCCGCCACGTCGCGGCCATTGATCGAAATCCGGACACGCCGGGCGTCGCCCGAGATGAAGCGGTGAAAGACCATCGCGAAATGCGCGCGGATGTCCGCAAGACGGGCGTAGAAGCGTTCGCTGTCGAGACCGAACAGGCCGCCCAGCTCGTCCATCGCTTCGAGCACCACCATGGTTCCGACATCGCTTGGCCCGATCGGCTGCACATGCTCGAAGATTGGAATGTCGGCATCGACCAGCGCTGTCCATTTTCGGGTTTCGCTGACGACGGCGATGTCCCAGCTCAGGCAGGCGCACCCGGAGCCCTGGGCGCTCGCGACGGTCATCCGCCGGCACTGCGACAGGGCCGCGGTCTTGAGACCGAGGCCAAATCGGCCGAGATCATCCGCGACGCGCGGCGCATCGGGACCCTCGCCGCCAAAGCGCATAGCGTCGGTGAGCTGATTGAGGGACATGCCCCGGCCATCATCGCGGACGGCGATGCGCGGGTCACCCTCATTCCAGTCGATGCTGAGCGCGATGGTCTTCGCGCCAGCGGTGATGCTGTTGTCGATGAGATCGGCCAGCGCGGTCTCGGGCGTATAGCCAAGCCCGCGGAGAGATTTCAGAAGCGCCGATGCCGTCGGCGCAATGTCTAGTGTCTCCACCTCATGCGCCCCCTGGTCTCCCCCGATGATTCTGTCGTCTCCGGCTCAGGCTGCCCTCCTGCGAGCCCGGTCGAGCTTCATTCTGCTTGTGGCCGCGCCGGTGATCTCGCTCCGCAGATGCTCGCCGACAGCCTTGGCCAGCAGCGGCGGCACGGCATTGCCGATCTGCCTGAAGGCTGCGTTCATGGCACCGGAGAATTTGAAGCCGTCAGGAAAGGACTGGAGCCGGGCGGCCTCCCGGACTGAAATCATCCGCTGCTGCCGGCTGTCCCAGTGAATATGGGAATAGCTGTCCTTCCCAAGATGCGCCGTCAGCGTCCGTGACGGCGACGTCGGATCAAGCTTCCACCATTTGTTCGGGAACTTGCCGGGATCATAGGGCGGAACGCACGCTTTTCGCACGGCCTTCCAGTCGTCGCTTTCTTCCGTCGGCCGCGGCGTCAGCTCAGCAAGCCGCACCGTGAACATTTCCTCGGCGATGCGCAGCGCGCGCGGATAGTCGTCGCCGACCGCCATGCGGCGGAAGATGGGAAAGTCACGCGGCGTCAGGCGCACGACATGGCCATCGACATCGCCGCCGGTCTCATAGCTCTTCCAGCCCCGCATCAGCTTTGCGTAGGCGCTCAGGCCGGTGAACTCCCGATAGGCGAGCCTGTCGGCCACCTTGCGCCGTCGCATTTCGATGGGCTTGCGCCAATGCTCGGAGATGAACGGCAGGTCCGACAGGGCGGCCTTGACCGACACGGCGCCAGGCAGACCATCCGCTGGCACGGGGATCGGACTAAAATGCGATCCAGTCTCGGGGATGAATTTCAACGCGACGGTGCGCGCTGCTTCATAGCCGGAAGGCAGATCTGCCGCGTGGCTGGGGGCCGGAAAGCTTGGCGTGAGGCCGAGACCCTTGTCATAGGCGACCAGGAAGAGCCGCTCACGCATCTGCGGCACGCCGTAGAAGGCGGCGTTGAGCAGAGTGTAGCTGCAGCTGTAGCCCAGGGCGTCGAGCGTTTCGCAAATCTCTTCGGGGATGTTGTGGCCACCGAAGTTGAGGATGTCCGGGACGTTCTCAATGACGATCGCGATTGGCTGGACCGCCGCGACATATTCGAGAAACCGCCGATACAGCTTTGCCCGCGGATCATTGCGGTAGGCATCGTCGTCGCCGGTGAGAGAGCGAAGCTTGGACCGGCCGATGCGGGCGAATGCCTGACAGGGCAGCCCGGCCGCGAGGACGTCAAACCCGTCAGCGATGCTGGGTATGCCCAGTTCGGATGCTAGATCGTCTGGACCGTGCTTCTCCATGTCGCGGGCACCGCGCCAGACATCAGCCGATACCCCATCGGGCGCGCGGAAGTTCAGTGCGTAACTGGCTGCCGCCGTGCTGTCCTGCTCGACATGGCCGAGCATCTCAAGGCCGGCGGACTGCAGCCCCAAAGACATGCCGCCGCAGCCGGAACAGAGTTCGAGAACGCGCAGCCGGGAGCCGGTCGTGATCCGGGCGATCTTGGCGAGGCGGGGGCCCGTCACGCCGCCTACTCGCCCAGCAGCGCCCGGAGGCGAACGGAGACAATCTCGGGTCGCCGGGTTTCACACTCCCAGATGATATCGGCCTTCCACCCCGCCGCCTGCAGGTCGGCAAGCGCATCCGCATCACGAGCGACGTTGCGATCGAACTTAGCCTGCCAGAAATCGACGTTCGATTTTGGCGAGTACGCAAGGCGGCAGCCCGGATGACGGTGCCAGTAGCAGCCATGAACGAATAGGACGCGGCGACGGCTCGGAAATACCAAATCGGGCGAGCCGGGCAGGTCTCGACGATGCAACCGAAAGCGCAGCCCAAGCGCGTGCGCAGCGCGTCGGACCACCATTTCTGGCTTCGTGTCGCTTCCACGGATTCGCGCCATGTGCGCGGAACGCTGCGCGCTGGTCAGAATGTCCATAGGCGTTCCTTTATTGTTCCGGTTTTCAATAGCCACACCGCGCGCAAGGCGCCAGTCAATATATTCGTGTCGACAGATTTTGGAGAAAAACAAGTTAAGCGCAAGTACAAACGAGTGCTGGCCTGCCCCCATTAGGTGGCCCAGTTCAAAACTAATGCATGGTGGGCTTGTCGGCGACGTTTGAGGTGGCAGGCGAAGCGGGTTGGGGTGGCGCAGCCGGCCACAGCACGGCGTTGGGCGCTGGAGGGCGGTAGCCGAGCGAGGAGTGCGGGCGCCGGGTGTTGTAGTGCCGGCGCCAACTCTCGATGACGATGCGGGCCTCGGCGAGGCTGTAGAAGATCTCGCCGTTCAGGAGCTCGTCGCGAAGCTTCGAGTTGAAGCTCTCGCAGTAGCCGTTCTCCCACGGGCTGCCAGGTTCGATGAAGGCGGTCTTCGCGCCGACGGCTGCAAATCCACTCCCGCACCGCCCTGGCGATGAACTCGGGACCGTTGTCAGAGCGAACATGCCCCGGCACACCGCGCAGGATGAAGAGGTCGGATAGGACGTCGATGACGTCGGTGGACTTGAGCTTCCGGTCGATCCTGATCGCGATGCATTCCCGGGTGAACTCGTCGATCACGTTCAGCATGCGGAACTTTCGGCCGTTGTGGGTGCGATCCTCGACGAAGTCGTAGGACCAGACGTGGTTGGGATGCTCCGGTCGAAGCCGGACGCACGAACCGTCGTTCAACCAGATCCGGCCTCTCTTCGGCTGCCTGATCGGAACCTTCAGACCTTCCTGGCGCCAGATCCGCTCGACCCGCTTCACGTTGACCATCCATCCGGCTTCCCGCAGCAAGGCCGCAATCCGACGATAGCCGTAGCGGCCATACTGGGTGGCAAGTTCGACGATGTCGGCCGTCAGCGCCGCATCGTCGGCCCGGCCCCTGGGCACCTTGCGCTGTGTCGATCGGTGCTGCCCCAAGACCCGACACGCCAGCCGCTCCGACACGCCGAACTTCAGGACGGCGTGGTCGATGCAGCGGCGACGCCGGGAGGGGCTCACCAGTTTCCCGAGGCGGCTTCTTTGAGGATCAGCTTCTCGAGGGTGAGATCGGAGACAGCCTTGCGCAGCCGCTCATTCTCCTTCTCCAGGTCCTTCAGCCGTTTCACTTGGTCGGACTTCAGACCGCCAAACTCCTTGCGCCACCGATAATAGGTGAACGGCGTCACGCTGATTGTGCGGATCGCTTCCGACACCGATCGGCCCTGCGTCAACAGCACATCGACCTGTCTCAGCTTGGCGACGATCTCTTCAGGCTGGTGCTTCTTCCTCGGCATTTCTGACATCCTCCAAAGGCTCAAAAGCCTACTTCAGGGAGGACCACTTTTCAGGGGGCAGACCATAAACGGCGGCGTTCTGCGCTGAGAGTTCTGTATGGAAATGGCGCACCCATCAGGATTCGAACCTGAGACCTCTACCTTCGGAGGGTAGCGCTCTATCCAGCTGAGCTATGGGTGCCTGTTGCTTACGCGGTGCTTACGCGAAAAATCCGTGAGTTGGAAGCTCTACCGATCTGCCCTGCAAGCCCTTGTTAACAAACTCTTTTTCTTCGCATTTTCCTAACCGTCTCCCGTTGACAGCAGCCTTCGGAGGGCAGCACTCTATCCAGCTGAGCTACGGGTGCAGGGCGCGCAAGACGCCAGTGCCCGCTCGTCACGGGCCCGACGTTCGTATCCGATCGGGCGGGCGGCGGCAAGGGTGCGCGCGCAAGCCGATCCCGCAAAGCCGGCGGCGGAGCACAGGATCGCGGCGAGCGGCGAGCGGCTGCCGGGCTATCGTCTCAGGAAGGTGAGATAGGCGGGCGGACGGCCCTCCCGCAGGGCCTTTGCCTCGTAGCGCGTCCCGGGCCAGTCGGCGAAGGGCTCCGTCCAGTCGGCAGGGCGCCGCGCCGTCCAGTCGAAGGCCGGGTGGCGGGCGCAGTGCTGCAGAGTCCAGTCGACATAGGTGTCGATGTCCGAGGCGAAGCAGAAGCGGCCGCCGGGGGCGAGGACACGGGCGAAGCGGTCGAGGTTGCCCTCGCCGACGAACCGGCGCTTCCAGTGTCGCCGCTTCGGCCAGGGATCGGGATAGAGGAGGTCGATCTCCTCCAGGCTCGCGTCCGGCAGCCAGTCGAGAACCCGCACCGCGTCGTCGTCGAACAGCCGCAGATTGGCGAGCGGCTGCTCGGCGAGGCGCGCCAGGAGCTTGGCCATGCCGTTGACGAAGGGCTCGATGCCGATGAAGCCGACCTCCGGCCGGCGGGCGGCCTCGGCATGAAGATGCTCGCCGCCGCCGAAGCCGATCTCCAGCCGCACGGCGCGCACAGGCACACCGAACAGCGGGGCGAGATCGGCCGGCGCCGGCTCCGACAGATCGAGCCGCAGTCCCGGCAGCGCCTCTGCGAGGAGGGCCGCCTGCCCTGGCCGCAGTCTTGGACCCTTGAGGCGGCCGAAGAAGGCTTCGCGCGCGCGGGACGGGCGCTCCGCCACCTCCGTCACCCTTCTAGCCTCAGGCCTGCAGGGCGGCCTTCAGCTTCGGCGCGAGATCGGTCTTCTCCCACGAGAACGACCCGTCGCGGCCGGCCTTGCGGCCGAAATGGCCGTAGGCGGAGGTGCGCGCGTAGATCGGACGCGACAGCTGCAGATGCTCACGGATGCCGCGCGGCGTCAGATCCATCGCCTCCCGCAGCGCCTTCTCCAGATCGGCCTCATCGACCTTGCCGGTGCCGTGCAGGTCGACATAGATCGACAGGGGCTCGGCAACGCCGATGGCATAGGACAGCTGGATGGTGCAGCGCTCGGCCAGCTTGGCCGCCACCACGTTCTTGGCGAGATAGCGTGCGGCATAGGCGGCCGACCGGTCAACCTTGGTCGGATCCTTGCCCGAGAAGGCGCCGCCGCCGTGGGGGGCCGCGCCGCCATAGGTGTCGACGATGATCTTGCGGCCGGTCAGGCCGGCATCGCCGTCCGGGCCGCCGATCACGAACTTGCCGGTCGGATTGACGTGCCAGACGCAGGTCTCGGCGATCGTCAGGTCGCTCAGCACCTCGCGGATGTACGGCTCGACGATCCGGCGCACGTCCTCGGAGCTGAGGCCGGCATCCAGATGCTGCGTCGACAGGACGATCGAGGTGACCTCGCTCGGCTTGCCGTCCTTGTAGCGCACGGTGACCTGGCTCTTGGCGTCGGGACCGAGCTTGACCGCCTCGCCCTCGCCCGCCTTGCGCGCCTGGGCCAGGCGCTCGAGGATCTTGTGGGCGTAGTAGATCGGCGCCGGCATCAGCTCCGGCGTCTCGCGGCAGGCATAGCCGAACATGATGCCCTGGTCGCCGGCGCCCTCGTCCTTGTTGCCGCTGGCGTCGACGCCCTGCGCGATGTCGGCCGACTGGGCGTGCAGGAGGACGTCGATCTTGGCGGTCTTCCAGTGGAAGCCGTCCTGTTCGTAGCCGATCGCCTTCACCGCCTTGCGCGCGGCCGACTTCACCTTGCTCTTGATCTTCTTCTCGTCGAGCGAGCAGCGGACTTCGCCGGCGATCACGATCCGGTTCGTGGTGGCGAGGGTCTCGCAGGCGACGCGCACCTTTGCGGGATCCATTTCGGCACGCTTGGCCTCGCGATAGAAGAGATCGACGATCTCGTCGGAGATGCGGTCGCAGACCTTGTCCGGATGACCTTCCGAAACGCTCTCACTCGTGAACAGATATTCGCTACGCGCCATTAACTTCTCGCCCTCTAAACGACCGGCTGGTGACGTCGGGCGCCGACCCGCGCCGCGGGAAGAGCCCGGTTTTCGCTCGGAATGCGAAGACCCGGCGCGCGAAGGCGGAGTTTGGTCCGCACACGCGCCGAAGCGCGGTTTGGCGGTCCACGGCGCAAAAAGCAAGCGAGATGTCGTTTTGAGCGCTTCTTACTGCTCCGGCGTGTCGGAATCGGCACTGTCGGCGAGCGAGCGCACGAGGTCGATGATCTTGCGCCGGACCTTCGGGTCGGCGATCCGCACGAAGGCCCGGTTCAGCTGGAGACCTTCGGAGCTGGAGAGGAAATCGACGACATAGTCCGAGCCCGGCGCCTCCTGCAGCCCCTCGCGGGCGGCGGCACCGCCCGGAACGTCCTCGAAGAAATAGGCGACCGGAACATTGAGGACTTCCGACATCCGCTGCAGCCGGCTCGCGCCGATGCGATTGGAGCCCTTTTCGTACTTCTGGATCTGCTGGAAGGTGATACCGAGGCTCTCGCCGAGCTTCTCTTGGCTCATGCCCAGCATGGTGCGACGAAGCCGGACGCGCGAACCGACATGCACGTCGATGGGATTCGGCTTCTTCTTGTTCTCGAGCATCGTTGCAACCTATACTGCCGGACGAGCATCCAGAGGTTGCGCCGCGTCGCGAGCGCTGAGGATTGCCGCCGGATACTTCCTGACGTCAGGAATTCCACATGATCAGAAGCTGCCTATGCGTTGCCTGATGGACGAGTCAATCAATCAGGGCGCGCATCGAAAATCTCCGTACACACGCGAGCATCCATGTTATTGCCAAGAAACACAAAAATGGCAGGTTACGGCATTTCGAAAATATTGTGGCGGCAGAAAGATCCGTAAGTTCCGTATCGATCACTCCGGCCGAACCTAGCGATAGACCCTGAAGTGGGCGCCCGTACGCATCCTCCACTAACGAGATGCCGGTGTTGGCGCTGCGGATCAGCGGAAGCCCGTACGCAATCGAAGTAAGTTGGGCCTGCCGCACATGTTGATAGGGGCCTGGAGTATGTCCGAACCAGGCGTCGTTTGTCACGTTGACGATGACATCCGCCGCGGACCGGTCGAGGTGGTCGGCGACCTCGTCCTGAAAGATGATCTCGTAGCAGATCAGCGGCAGAAACTTCACGACGTCAAGCGCGATGGTGCCCTGCGACGCGCCGGCGGAGAACCCGCCAGGCAGTTCGCCGAGATCCCCGAAGCCCCACCGACGCAGCAGACCCTCGAACGGGATGTATTCTCCGAACGGAACCAGATGAACCTTGTCGCGCGCGTCGAGGATCTCGCCGGTGTCGCTGATCACGTCGATCGAATTGTATATGCGCGGGTCGGCCGGATCGGTGCCCTCCTCCAGCCGGGTCAGCCCGGCGATCAGGGTGTCGCCCGGGGACAGCGCCTCGGCGATGCGGGCAAGGGCGTCCGGCCGTTCGGTCAGGATGAAGGGGACCGAGGATTCCGGCCAGATCACCAGCCGGCGCGCTCCCTCGGGCCGCGGTGTCGCGGCGGGCACCTTGGTCAGTGCCAGCAGCTTGGTGAAGATGCTCTCCGCTTCGGCCGCATCCCATTTGCGCGACTGCGCGATGTCCGGCTGGACGACGCGCACGGCCACCGTGGCAGCGGAGCCCTGCGGGGCACTCCACAGGCGGTAGGCCCCGTACCCCACATGCAGAAACACCAGCAAGACCGCGAGTCCGATGGCTGCGGTGCGGCTGCGGTCCGGCCGGTCCACCACGAGCGCGGGCGCGGCGAAGACCAGGACGGCGGCAAGGGTCAGGCCGTGCAGGCCGACGACGGCCACCGACTGCATCAGCAGCGGCACCGGCGCGACCATGATGCCGATCTCGTTCCAGGGAAAGCCGGTGAACAGGATGCCGCGCAGATACTCCACCAGCGCAAAGGCGCCCGCGAGCGCGAAGATCCGCCCCGGACCGTCGCTCCAGACGAGGCGGGCGAGCGTTGCGGCAAGCGCCCAGTAGATCGCCAGGATCGCCGGCAGCACGAGCACGGCGATCGGGATCGCCCAGACGAACAGGCCGGCGTCGACGAGCATCGCCGCGCCCAGCCACCAAAGTCCGGCCACGAAATAGCCGAAGCCGAACAGCCAGCCGATGCGGAAGGCCGGCATCGCGCGCGCCACCAGGTTCCGGCCCGGGTCGCCAGCGGCCCCGTCGAGCATCCAGACGAGCAGCGTGAAGCTGACGAAGCCGGCGGCGGGAACGTTGTAGGGCGGCAGGGCGAGGGTCGCGAAGGCGCCGGCGCCGACGGCCAGTAACGCACGCCGCCATCCGTCCGACAGCATCACCCAGGCGGCGAGTCTCTTCATCGACGTCCTTCGTTCGAGGGCTGGCTCACACGCAGCCGGCGTCGCGCCCGGGGCGGCCTATAATGCGCACGAAGCTTTCGCAAGCCTCGCTCCCCGTCAGGGGTGGTGGGAGCGGCCTCGTGCCCGGCCCAAACGGCGGACGACTGAACGCTCCGACCCGCCGCGTCCCAGCTCCATGATTTTCTCTGAACTCGCCTCGATCAGGCGCCGATCAAGGCAAGGTGGTGGCGCTCGCTCGCCTCGTCCGCCGGAAACATGAACTCCAGCCGAACCTCCTCGGTCAGGATCGTCTGCGGCGTGCCGATCGTGCAGACAACCGAGAAGCAGCGGATCACGGTGCCCTCGTGAACCAGCCCCAGGGGCACCAGCGGCGCGCTGCTCGCAAGGTCCGCGCTACGCCAGGCGGGCCGACGTCCCGATAGGCGAGGAGCTCGCGCAACAGCGCCTGCGCCCGCTCGTCGAGAAGGCGGCCGAAGGCTTTGCGGTGCACCCGCCCCATCATCGCGGCCCCGAACGCTTCCCAGTCCGCCAGATGTGGCCGCAGCCCGGCGTGATCGAACAGCAGTCGGAGCAGGTTTCGCGGCGGCGCGATCGCCTCCTTCCCGCGTGCCGGCTTCGAGCTCGAGCACCTGCTCGAGGTCGTCGCGGTCGTCGCCGCCTCGACCATGACCAACTACGCCGCAAGCATCGCCCGGCCGCCGCTGGAGGACCCCTCCACCGCCCTGACCTGGCAGCACCGCTGACCCTTCGAGCGCCCGGGCCGGGCGCAGTTCAGGGCGCCTCGGCCAGTCCCTGAACGATGCGCCGCCGCTTGTCGCCCTGCTGAAAGCGCACGATCCGCACCCGCCGCACCCGGCGCGGGTCGGCGTCGAGCACGTGGAACTCGAAGCCGGGTACGGCCTGGATCACCTCGCCGCGCGCCGGCACGCGACCGAGTTCGGAAAACAGGAGGCCGCCGATCGTGTCGGCCTCCTCGCGATATTCCGAGACGTCGAAATCGCTGCCGATCACCTTCTGCACGTCCTCGAGGTCGGCGCGGGCGTCGGCATAGAAGATGCCGTCGCCGCTCTCCACGATCATCGCCTCTTCGGTGTCGTGCTCGTCCTCGATGTCGCCGACCACCATCTCGATGATGTCCTCGAGCGACACCAGGCCGTCGGTGCCGCCATACTCGTCGATCACGAGTGCCATCTGGGTGCGCGTCGCCTGCATGCGCGCCATCAGGTCGGAGGCGAGCATCGAGGGCGGCACGAACAGCACCTTGCGGATCAGCCCGAGCTCGGCGACCTTGGCCGAGAGGTTGATCTGGCCGAGCTGCAGGCCGGTCGAGACGCCGGTCGGAGTGCCGTTGGCGCGGGCCCGGGCGGCCGAACTGGCGCGGGCGGCCCGCGTGATATGTCCGACGACGTCGCGGATGTGGATCATCCCGCGCGGATCGTCGAGGCTCTCGCCATACACCGGCATGCGGGAATGGCCGCTCGCCTCGAACTGGGTCAGGAGGTCACCGAGCGTCGTGGTGATCTCGATGGCCTCGATGTCGGCGCGCGGCACCATCACGTCCTCGACCCGGAGCTCGCGCAGCCCGAGGATGTTGTTCAGCATCGCCCGCTCAGCCGGGGAAAAAGCATCCGGATGGGCGCCCTGCAGGAGCAGCGCGTCCTCCAGGTGCTGGCGCTGCAGGCCTGGCATGCGCGGCTTCAGGCGGTCGAACAGGCGGCCGAAGAAGCCGCGCTCGCCCTCCTCGCTCGGACGGTGCGGACTTCGGTCCCCGTCGGCTTCGCTCGCCGGCCGATCCTCGGACACGAGGTCCGTGGGGCGGGAGGTTTCGTCGCTTCGCATCATCATCGAAATTGGCTTCTCGTGCCTCAAGCCGCGGAGGAGGCGACGCCGCCGTCGAGCGCGCCGTCCGCATAGGGATCCGGTATGTCCAGCCGGTGCAGGATTGCGATCTCCAGCGCTTCCATCCGTTCCGCCTCGGCGTCGTCCTGATGGTCGAAGCCCGCAAGATGAAGGAAGCCGTGGACAAGAAGATGACAGATGTGGTGCTCGACCGCCTTCGCCTCGGAGCGTGCCTCGGCAAGCACCGTCTCGCGCGCGAGGATCAGGTCACCCATCATCGGCGCCGGGCGGTCGCCGGGCGCGAGTTCGACGAGCGGGAAGGAGAGGATGTTGGTCGGCTTATCTTTGCCGCGCCACTCGGCGTTCAACGCCTGCACGGCCGCGTCGTTCGAGAAGGTGATGCCGACCTCGGTGGCGAGATCGACTCCATAGGGCACGCCCGCGGCTGCCGCTTCCAGCGACCGGCGCACCAGCCGCTCGAGATCGAGCCCGAGCCGCTCCCACGCAGGATCCTCCACCGCGAGGCTGAGACCGAGGCCGGGATAGCGGCTCGTGCTCATGCCGGACCTCCCCGGGAGAACGGCGCGCGCTGATGCGTTGCGTCGCTCTCGTAGGCCTCCACGATCGCGGCCACCAGCGGATGACGCACCACGTCCTTCGCCTCGAAGCGCACCGTGACGATGCTCTTGACCCCGTCCAGCACCCGCAGGGCCTCCACCAGACCCGAGGTCTGGCCGGGCGGCAGGTCGACCTGCGACGGATCGCCGGTCACCACCATGCGCGCGTTCTCGCCGAGGCGGGTGAGGAACATCTTCATCTGCATCGAGGTCGTGTTCTGCGCCTCGTCGAGGATCACCGCCGCATTGGCGAGCGTGCGGCCGCGCATGAAGGCGAGCGGCGCGATCTCGATCGCGCCGGCGGCGAGCGCCCGCTCGACCTTCTCCGCAGGGATCATGTCGTAGAGCGCGTCGTAGAGCGGCCGCAGATAGGGATCGACCTTCTCCTTCATGTCGCCCGGCAGGAAACCCAGCCGCTCGCCGGCCTCTACGGCAGGGCGCGAGAGGACGATCCGGTCGACCTGCCCGCGCTCGAGCAGCATCGCCGCATGGGCGACCGCCAGATAGGTCTTGCCCGTGCCGGCCGGCCCGACGCCGAAGACCAGCTCTGAGCGCTCCATCGCCCGCATGTACTGGTCCTGCGTCGGGGTGCGCGCGTGGATGGTCTTCTTGCGGGTGGAGATCTGGGCGAGCGACATGCGCCCCTTCTTTTCGAGCGTCGGCAGCACGAGCTGGTCGTCCTGGGCGATCGCCATGCGGATGGCACCCTCGACGTCCGAGGGCTGGACCTCGTGGCCACGCTGCAGTCTCTCGTACAGATAGTCCATCGAGCGGCGTGCCTGCTCGCAGGCCGACGCCTCGCCGCGCAGCTCGACCTTGTTGCCTCGCGCGCGGGCGTCGACGCCAAGCCGCTGCTCCAGCAAGGCCAGATGCTCGTCGAACTGGCCGAACAGCGCGCTCGCCAGGCGGTTGTCGTCGAAGCTGAGGACGACATGGGCCATGTCGGAGGCGCCCGCGACCGGGGCGGAGGTTCTCGAGGGGCTCACGCCCGCAGTCTCATGGCTTCGGGCATGGCCTCGGCACCTTCTGCCATCAGCGAGTTCGGCCGCACCGACTCGATGCGCACCTCGGCCACCGCCCCGATGGCCCCGGCCGAGGCCGGCAGAACCACCGGGATCAGGAAGGGCGAACGCCCGATCATCTGCCCGGGATGGCGCCCGTGCTTTTCGATCAGGACAGGCATGCGGCGCCCGACTTGTGCGCGCGCGAAGGCCGCCTGCTGATCGCGCAGGAGCGCCTGGAGATGCTGGAGACGCTCGTCCTTCACGCCTTCGTCCACGTGGCCCTCCATCGTCGCCCCGGGGGTGCCGGGGCGCGGCGAGTACTTGAAGGAGAAGGCCGACGCGTAGCCGACCTCACGGATCAGCGTCAGCGTATCCTCGAAGTCGGCGTCGGTCTCGCCCGGGAAACCGACGATGAAGTCTCCGGACAGTGCGATATCCGGCCTCGCCGCGCGGATGCGGTCGAGCAGACGCAGATAGTCCGCTGCGGTGTGCCGCCGGTTCATCGCCTTGAGAATGCGATCCGAGCCGGACTGCACCGGCAGATGCAGATAGGGCATCAGCGCCGGCAGGTCGCGGTGCGCCGCGATCAGCGCGTCGTCCATGTCGCGCGGATGCGAGGTCGTGTAGCGCAGCCGCAGGAGGTTCGGGATCTCGGCGAGCTGGCGCACGAGGCCGCCGAGCCCGATGGCACGGCCCTGCGCATCGCTGCTCTCCCACGCATTGACGTTCTGGCCGAGAAGCGTGATTTCGCGCACCCCCGCAGCGACGAGCCGCCGGGCCTCCTCGAGGATCTGCGCGAGCGGGCGCGAAACTTCGGCGCCGCGCGTGTAGGGCACCACGCAGAAGGTGCAGAACTTGTCGCAGCCCTCCTGAACGGTCAGGAACGCGGCGACGCCACGCCCGCGGATCTGCCCTGCCTGCGAGGCCGGCAGATGGTCGAACTTGTCCTCGACCGCATGATCGATGTCGACGACGCGCTCGCCCCGCGCGACCTTCGCAAGGGCCTGCGGCAGGCGGTGATAGGTCTGCGGTCCGATGACGAGATCGACGGCCGGCGCGCGGGCGATGATCTCGTGCCCTTCGGCCTGCGCCACGCAGCCCGCGACCCCGACGCGCAGTTCACGGCCCTCGTTGGCGCGCTCGGCCTTCAGGAGGCGGATGCGGCCGAGCTCGGAGTAGATCTTCTCCGCCGCCTTCTCGCGGATGTGGCAGGTGTTGAGCAGGATGAGGTCGGCGTCTTCCATCGTCTCGGTCGGCTGATAGCCATCCGAACCCAGCGCATCGCCCATGCGCTGCGAGTCATAGACGTTCATCTGGCAGCCATAGGTCTTGATGAAGACCTTCCGGGCGTTGCTTCCCGTCTGCGCCACGCCCCGATCGTCCCGTCCTTCGGTCATGCACCCTTCTGAAAAGACCGCTCCGTCTCACTCCCTATATCAGATTGCCCCGTAGCCCGCGCAAGCGCCGAATCGTCGGGGCTCGCGACGGACTGCAAGCGCCCGTGGCAGTTCGGGCCGCGCAGGCTCGCCGCGAGCATCCGGCGCACCTCCGATTCCACTTGCCGCGCCAGCCGCTTGCGGTCGCCGCCGGCGTCGAAGGGTATCGGCGTGCCGAACGACACCTCGACGTCGATCGCCCCCTCCCGCAGAAAAGCCAGGAGGTGTGGCAGCAGCGGCACGTCCCCCGGCCAGGCGGCGAGCGGCCGGCCGTAGCGCCCGAGCGGCAGCCCGTGTGCGCCGCGATAGGCGACGGCGACCGGCTGCACCAGCACGGCGCCGCCCGCCTGGCGCAACGCGGCCTGCGCCGCGCCGAACAGTGCGGTCTTGAAGGGCAGCACCTCGTTGCCGTCCGACGTCGTGCCTTCGGCGAAGAGCACCATCGCATCGCCCTCCACCAGCCGCTCCGCAATGGCGTCCGCCTGCTCGCCGGTGCGGTGCCGCTCCCCACGCTCGACGAAGACCGTGCGCTGCAGGCGCGCCAGCGTGCCGAAGGCGGGCCAGCTTCGCACCTCGGCCTTGGCGATGAAGGACAGCTCGGTGACCCGGCCGAGCACCGTGATGTCGGCCCAGGACTGGTGATTGGCGACGATCAGCAGCGGGCGCTCCGTGGCCGGCCGCCCGTTCAGCGTCACACGGATGCCGATCAGCCGGCAGGCGATGCGGTGCCAGAGAAAAGGCAGCCGGCGTGCCAGCCGCCACTTGCGGGCGATCGCAAGGTTCTGGAGCGGCATCTGCACGAGGGTCATCAGCGTCAGCGTTGAAGCAATCAGGCCGACGCGGAGCCAGGCGATCATGGCACCCGCTGCCGCAGTTCGCGCTTCAGGACGAGCGCCGCGGTCTTCCGCCCGTCGGGCGCGGTGTAATAGGCCGGACGCCGCCCGACCTCCTGGAAGCGCAGCCGGCGATACAGCGAAAGCGCGGCAGCGTTTTCCTCGTCCACCTCCAGGAACAGCTCCGGGCAGCGGATGGCATGGAGATGCTGCAGGACGTGGTCCATCAGCAGCCGGCCGATGCCCTGCCGGCGCGCCTTCCGGTCGACCGCAATGGTCAGGATCTCGGCTTCACCCGCGCTCGCGCGCGCCAGCACGACGCCGATCGCTTCCTCACGCGGCTGACCGATCCGCCGGACCAGAAAGCCGAACGCGCCGTCCTGGGCGAGCAGCGAGGCGAACTCGTCGGCGGACCAGGCGCGGGAAAAGGCCTCGCTGTGAAGCTCGGCCGCCCGCTCGAGGTCGTCCGGCTCGAGCGGTGTCGGCACGACGCCGGCCTCACCGAACATCCAGTCCCAATAGGACAGCGTCCACAGCCAGGGCAGATACCAGTACACGTCCGCCGCCACCTCGTTCGCGCGACTCGTTCCTCTCGGTGCCGTCTTAGCATTTCGCCCGGCTGGGCCAACCACGGCGTCACCGCAGGCTCGGTTCGCCGGGCTCAGCGTGCGAAGCGCTGCTCCAGCGTGACGACCGCCTCGACGAAGGCCGGGAAGGTGGATCGGACGCGCTGGACATTCTCGGCCACGCGGACCGGGTCGAGCTCCAGCCCATACCGATGGCGCAGCAGATGCCGGAACCCCTTGAGTTCCGTCAGGGAGCGATAGAGACCCGGATCGAGCACGGCCGGACGCTCGTTCGCAGCCCGATCGAGCTTCAGCGAAAGGCGAACGAAGATCGGATGGCTAAACGCGATCATCGAGGAACTCGCGCGCACGCTCGGGCAAAAGATCACCCTCGTAGACGATGTCGTAGGGCAGCATCGTGTCGCGCAACGCATCCGCGACCAGACGTTCGACGGCCATCCGCTTGTCGGTGTCGATCGGGCCGTGGACGAACAGGTCGACATCCGAATGCAGCCGGAACCGCGGAGTGCCCAGGGAGCCGATGATGCTGATCCTCAGCCCCTGGCGCTCGGCACGCTCGAGGATCTGCGCGGCGCGCGCTTCCGCAAGCCGCCGGCGCTCGGTCGTGCGCGTCTCGATCACCCGGTCCAACAGGCTCGTGGTCATGGTGCCACCCGCTCGTCGTTCATAGCTCTCATAGCGCATCCGCGAGCCGGACGA
This sequence comes from Mangrovibrevibacter kandeliae, assembly GCF_024519155.1. Taxonomy (GTDB): domain Bacteria; phylum Pseudomonadota; class Alphaproteobacteria; order Rhizobiales; family Rhizobiaceae; genus Mangrovibrevibacter; species Mangrovibrevibacter kandeliae. The sequence continues at coordinate 426,717 of NZ_JANIFJ010000002.1, forward strand.
CACGGCGCACCGACATGAGCGGGTGCCTCAGGCCCCGCCGACCGCCGCGCGCAGCCCGCTGGCCGCCTGCGGCTTGGCGTCGGCACCCCGCAGGTAGAGCGGGCGCGGCGGCGCCGATGCCTCCCGGACCGCTCCGATGCGGGCGACGTCGGCGATGGCGACGCGGGCCTGTGCATCGACGAACGCGACGCCCTCCGGTCCGAGCCTCTCGAACGCGATCGCCGCGCCACTGCCGACGATCCGAAGCCTTTCGCCGGCGGGATCCACGAAGGCCGCGAGGGCGTCCGGCGTCAGAGCGGCCGGCGCGCGGACCTCGGCGCCGTCTCGATCGTAGAGCGCGGCATAGATCTCGCCGCGCTTGGCATCCTGGACGGCGAGGACCGGCGCCGCACCGGCATGCGGCGCGGCGAGAGCCTCGAGCGTCGTCACCCCGACACTGGGGGCGCCGAGCGCCAGACCCAGCGCCCGCGCTGCGGCGACGCCGACGCGCAGGCCGGTGAAGGAGCCGGGGCCGACCGTCACCGCAATGCGGCCGATCGCACCGTAGGATGTGCCGGCCTCTGCGAGCACCTCGTCGATGAGCGGCATCAGCCGCTCGGCATGGCCGCGGCCGATCTCCGGCGCGCGTGCGGCGCGAACCACGTCGCGCGTCGCGTCGTAGAGGCAGACGGCGCAGGAGGCGCCGGACGTGTCGATGGCGAGAAGCAGCGGGATCATCCGGACGAGGGGCGCGCTCGGGCCGCCCCGCTAGAGCGGGGTCGCCGCGACTTCAGGTCAGACGGCCTCGACCGTCTCGACCTGCGGCACGAAGTGGCGCAACAGGTTCTGGATGCCGTGCTTCAGCGTGGCCGTCGACGACGGGCAGCCGGCGCAGGAGCCGCGCATGTTAAGGTAGACCGTGCCGCCCCTGTAGCCGCGGAAGGTGATGTCGCCACCGTCCTGGGCCACCGCCGGGCGCACCCGCGTCTCCAGCAGCTCCTTGATGGTCTCGACGACCTCCTCGTCGTCGGCGTCGAAGAACTCCTCGCCGTCCGCCGCCTCGGAAGCCGGCGCCGAAGCGGCCATCACGGGGGCGCCCGACATGAAGTGCTCCATGATGCCCGCGAGAACCGCCGGCTTCAGGTGCTGCCATTCGCTCGCCTCGTCCTTGGTGACGGTGACGAAGTCGAAGCCGAAGAAGACGCCGGTGACGCCGTCGACCGCCAGCAGCCGGCCCGCCAGCGGAGACGCGGCCTCCGCCTCGACGGGCGAGCGGAACTCGGCGGTTCCCTCCTCGAGCACGACGCGGCCCGGCAGGAACTTCAGCGTCGAGGGGTTCGGGGTCGTCTCGGTCTGGATGAACATGGCGTTCCCTTTCGGCGGCCGGTCGGCCGAGGCCGCCGCGAAAATGCGTTGCGCCCGCGACATATGCGTCCGGACGGTCGAGGGTGCAAGGCGCGAGGGCAGACAAGCGAGAGCTGGGCCTGGCTGCGCTGTTCCGCATGGACGGCGCCCGTGTTAGAAAGGAACATGTGGAGTTCGTTCATGGCCAAGCCGCTGCCGATGACCCTGACGCTGGAGCCGGACCTTGCGGAACGCGTCCGGGAGAAGCTGACGACCGGTGGTTACTCCTCCGAAGCGGACGTCATCCGTGAGGGTCTCGAGGCGCTCGAAGCCAACGACACGGAGATCGATGCCTGGCTTCGCACCGAAGTCGGGCCGACGGTCGACGCAGTCACGTTGGGCACGATGAAAACCATTTCGATCGACGACGTGCGCGACGCGCTGCATGCCCATATCGACGAACTGACGACGACACCCCGCCCGGCAACCAAGCGGTGAAACCGACGCACCGCGTCGTCTTCAGCCAGAGTTTGCTCGCGGACATACAGGATTTCCTCGTCGAGCTCGCACCGAAAGCCGGAGCAACCGCGGCACGGCGGTATGTGGATCGTCTCATCGACCACTGCCGAGGATTCGAGAGATTTCCCGAACGCGGCGCACGGCGGGACGAGATCCGTCCCGGATTGCGTGTCGTGGGCTGGCGGCGCGCCACAATCGCCTTTCGGATCGACCACGACGTCGTGATCATCGTGCGCATCCTGTTTCGCGGCCGAAACCTGAGAGACGCCGAAGACATCGAGCGATGACCGCAGGCCGGAGGCCTTGGCACCCGTCACACCAGCGTCTGGATGTCCTCTTCGGTCAGCGTCGCCGGTACGATCGTCACCGGGATGGGAAACGCCGAGCCACGCCCGGCGACCGACGACACCAGCGGTCCCGGCCCTTCCGACGATTCGCCGGCGGCCAGGACCAGGATCGCGATCTCGCGGTCCGCCTCGATCAGCGCCGCGATCTCACCCGGCGTCTCGCCTTCGCGTACGACCAGTTCCGGCTCGATGCCGATGGCGGTGCGCAGGTCCTCGGCGACCTTGCCAAGCTTGGACTGCGCTTCCTCCTCGGCCTCGGCGCGCATGATCTTCTCGACGCCCAGCCAGTGCTGGAAGTCGCCGGGCTGGATCACGTAGAGGAGCACCACCCCGCCGCTGCTCGCCTTGGCACGGCGCGCTGCGTAGGAGGCGGCGAGACGGCACTCGGGGGTGTCGTCGATGATCGCCAGAAACTTGCGTTTGCCGCCGGCGTCCCGGCCGATGCGCTGTGAAACCATGGCGGGAAAATGGCAGTTCGCCTGGAGCGCCGCAAGAGTGGGCAGAGGCTGCCCACATGTGGTGCAAGGCGATCAGAGCAGCCCGACGATCCGCTTGACGTCGGCGAGGATCGGCCGGGCGATGGCGTCCGCCCGCTCGGCGCCCTTGGCGAGCAGCCGGTCGACCTCGGCCGGATCGGCGAGCACCCGGCGCATCTCGCCGGCGATCGGGGACAGCTTCTCGACCGCCAGATCGGCAAGCGCCGGCTTGAAGGCGGAGAACTGCTGGCCGCCGAACTCCGACAGGATCTCGGCCTTCGAGCGGTCGGCGAGCGCGGCATAGATGCCGACGAGGTTGTCGGCCTCCGGGCGGCTCGCTAGACCCGCCGTCTCGCTCGGCAGCGCGTCCGGATCGGTCTTGGCCTTGCGGATCTTCCTGGAGATCGCGTCGGCATCGTCGGTCAGGTTGATGCGCGAGAGGTCCGACGGGTCGGACTTCGACATCTTCTTGGTGCCGTCGCGCAGGCTCATGACGCGGGTCGCCGGGCCCTCGATCATCGGCTCGGTCAGCGGGAAGTAGCCGTTGACGGTCTCCGCGCCGGCGTCCATCGGGACGCCGAGGCCGAGCGCGGCGATGCGCGCCGAGAAGTCGTTGTTGAACTTCTGGGCGATGTCGCGCGTCAGCTCCAGATGCTGCTTCTGGTCCTCCCCGACGGGCACGTGCGTGGCGCGGTAGAGCAGGATGTCCGCCGCCATCAGGTCGGGATAGGTGAAGAGGCCGACCGAGGCATTCTCGCGGTCCTTGCCGGCCTTCTCCTTGAACTGCGTCATGCGGTTCAGCCAGCCCATGCGGGCGACGCAGTTGAAGATCCAGGCGAGTTCGGCATGGCCGGAGACCCGGCTCTGGTTGAAGACGATGTGCTTGTCGGTGTCGATGCCCGCGGCGATGAAGGCCGCGGCGATCTCGCGGATCTGGCCCGGCAGGTCGTCATGCACCAGCTGCGCGGTGATCGCATGCAGGTCGACCACGCAGTAGATGCACTCGTGGCTCGCCTGCAGCGCCACCCAGCGCTTGATCGCACCGAGATAGTTGCCGAGGTGGAGGTTGCCCGTCGGCTGGACGCCGGAAAAGACTCGCGGCTTGATCTCGGTCATCGGTCGGAAGCGCTCCATCGGCCCGGTTACGGGCGGTGCCCGGTCGCGCGGACGGTTAGGGCCGAGCGGGGCGGCGCGTCAAGCGCCCTAGCGGGCCGGCTCGATCAGGTCCCAGAGATTGCCGTAGAGATCGGCAAAGACGGCAACGGTGCCGTAGGGCTCGTGGCGCGGCGTCTCGATGAAGCGGACGCCCCTGCCGCGCATCGTCGCGTGGTCGCGGGCGAAGTCGTCGGTGTGGAGGAAGAACGCGACGCGCCCGGCGACCTGGTCGCCGATCCGCGCCTGCTCCGAAGCGTCTGCCGCCTTCGCCAGAAGCAGTGCAGCGCCCTCCTGCGGCCCGATCGTGACCCAGCGCTTGCCGCCGCCGAGCGGATCGTCGCTGAACAGCGTGAAGCCGAGCACGTCCCGGAACCAGGCGATCGCCTCGTCGTAGTCGCGCACGATGAGCGTCGCGAGCGCGAGCCGGCGCCGCGGCGCGCTCATGCCCGCCGCCGGCGCTTCAGCGCGCCCGTCACCATGCGCCGATCGACCGCGCCCGTGAGGAAAGCGGCGACGAAATAGACCGCCATCGCGACGGCGACGATGATCGCCAGGCCCAGCGCCTGGTGCAGAACGCCGGAGCCGGTCTGCAGCCAGGGTCGGAACTCGATCAGCAGCCCGACGAGCGCCGCGCCCATCAGCAGCGAGGAGACCCCGACGAGCGCCGAGCGCTTCACCAGCGCCCGGTCGACCTCCCACAGGCTCTTGCGCCGCAGCCCTTCGAAGAGAAGCAGCGCGTTCAGCCATCCCGCCAGCGTCGTCGCCAGCGCGATCCCCCGTTCGGCCATGACGTAGAACAGGCCGAGCGACAGGACGATGTTGGCGATCGCCGACAGGCCGGTGACGAGCATCGGCGTCCTGGTGTCCTCCCGCGCGAAATAGCCGGGCGAGAACACCTTGATCAGCACGAAGGCCGGCAGCCCGAGCGCATAGAGCCCGAGCACGTCGGCGACGGCACGGGTGCTGGTCGGCAGGAAGGCGCCGCGCTCGTAGATCAGGCGGATGATCGGCTCGGGGATGATGAACAGCGCCACCGCCGCCGGCACGGTGAGGAACAGCGCGAATTCGAGGCTGCGGTTCTGGGTGTGCTGCGCCTCGCCGAGGCGGCCCGCCTTCAGCGCCCGGGCGAGTTCGGGCAGGAGCACGACCCCGATCGCGACGCCCACCATGCCGAGCGGCAGCTGGTAGGGCCGGTCGGCATATTGCAGGATCGAGACGGCGCCCGGCTTGTAGGAGGCGATGGCCTGGCCGACGAAGAGGTTGATCTGGGTGATGCCGCCGATCAGTGCCGCCGGTGCGGCAAGGGCCAGCAGGCGCCTGAGCCCCTTCGTCCAGCGCGGCCGCTTCAGCCGCACCGAGAAGCCGGCGATGCGCATCGCGACCGTCACCATCAGGAGCTGGCCGACGCCGGCGACGAGCACGCCCCAGCTCATGAAGAAGCCGATGGTCTGCTGGTCGGCTCTCTTCCACCAGCACCAGGCGAGGACGCCGATCAGCACGAAGTTGAGAATGGAGGGCGCCACCGCGGCGGCGAAGAAGCGGCGGAAGGCGTTGAGGATGCCCGACACCATCGCCAGCAGCGACATGCAGGCGAGGTAGGGGAACATGATGCGCGAGAAGGCGATCGTGATCTCGTAGCGGTCGGCGCAGGGGATGAAGTGCGCGCTCGCCGCCGGGTCGTCGACGCAGGCCGACAGGCCCGGCGCGATGATCGTCTGCACCAGCGCCGGCATGAAGACCATCGCGAGCGCCGTCAGCACGAAGAGGACGGTGAACAGCGTCGAGAAGATCTCGGAGGCGAACTCCTTGGCGGCGTCCTCCCCGTCCTCCTCGAGCGACCGGGCGAAGAGCGGGATGAAGGCGGCGTTGAACGCGCCCTCCGCGAACAGGCGCCGGAAGAGGTTCGGAAAGCGGAAGGCGAGGTTGAAGGCATCCGCCACCGGCCCGACGCCGAGCGCCGAGGCCATCATCATCTCGCGGGCGAAGCCGAAGACGCGGCTGAAGAGGGTCGCGCCGCCGACGGTGGCGAACTTGCCGACGAGGCTCATTTGGCGGGAATGCCGAAGGCGCGCGGCGAGGGCATGACGGCGGGTGAGGAGAGCTCGCCCTCCGGCTCCTCGAAGACCTGGATCAGCCGCCGCTCGATCCGCTCGCCGCGGCTTTCGCTGGTGATCTTCATGCCGGTGAGGTCGGTGACGTAGAAGCTGTCGATCACCTTCTCGCCGTAGGTCGAGATGTGGGCCGAGCGGATGTCGAGGTTGAGGTCGGAGATCGCGCCTGTCAGATCGGACAGGAGGCCCGGCCGGTCGAGCCCCTCGACCTCGAGCACCGTGAGCTGGTTGGACAGGGCGTTGTCGATCGTCACCCGCGGCTTGATCGAGAAGGCGCTCGCGCTGCGCGCCGTCTTGCGCTTGGCGAGGAGCTGCGGCATCGCCTCCTTGCCCTGGATCAGGTCGCAGATGTTGCGCACGATCCGCTCGGCCCGGCGCAGCTCGTCCTCGTCGCGCTCGAAGGCGCGGTTGAGCGTGATGATGTCGAGTGCCCGTCCGTCGGTCATCGTGAAGATCTGGGCGTCGGCAATGTTGGCGCCGGCCGCCGCGCAGCCGCCGGTGATCAGCGACAGGAGGCGCGGATGGTCGGGCGCCAGCACCGTCAGCTCGGTCATCGCCTGGTAGCCGTCGGTGCGCACGCTGGTGGCGAGCTCCTTGCCCTCGGCCGCGGCGGACCGCAGGAACTCGGCCTGGCGGCGCTGGTCCTCCAGCGGCACGGTCAGGAAGTAGTTGGGATAGTGCAGCTCGATATAGGCATTGCGCTCGCCCTCCGGCCACTCGGCCAGTTCCGCGGCGAGCCGCGCCTTGGCATGGGTGTAACGCTGCTGGCGCGACACCTGCGAGAAGCCGCCGGTGAGGATCGGCTCGCTCTCCCAGTACAGGTTGCGCAGGAGCTGGCCCTTCCAGCCGTTCCATACGCCCGGCCCCACGGCCCGGATGTCGCACACCGTCAGGACGGTGAGGAGCTTCAGCCGGTCGAGGGTCTGAACCCGCTCGGCGAAGTCGAGGATGGTCTTGCGGTCGTTGAGGTCGCGCTGCTGGGCGGTCATCGACATCAGGAGGTGATCCTGGACCAGCCACGCGGTCAGCTCGCTCTCGCGCTCGTCGAGCCCGAGCCGCGGGCAGAGGTCACGCGCGATACGGGCGCCGGCGGTCGAGTGATCCTCCGGCCGGCCCTTCGCGATGTCGTGGAGCAGGAGCGCCACGTAGAGGACGCGCCGGTCGCGCGTGCCCTGCATGATGTCGGAGGAGACCGGCATCTCCTCCCTGAACAGCCCGCGCTCGATCTGCGACAGCACCGCGATCGAGCGCAGCAGATGCTCGTCCACGGTATAGTGGTGGTACATGTTGAACTGCATCATCGCGACGATCTTGCCGAACTCGCGGATGAAGCGGCCCAGCACCCCCGCCTCGTTCATCCGGCGCAGATGCAGCTCGGGATCGTTGCGATCGGTGAGGACGTCGAGGAACAGCGCGTTCGCCTCGCGGTTCTCGCGCAAAGCCTTGTCGACGAGGCGCAGCGAACGGCGGATCAGCTTCAGGGCGTCCGGGTGGTATTCGAGCCGATGCGCCGCCGCGAGCTTGAAGATGCGAATGAGGTTGACCGGATCCTTGGCGAAGACATCCGGCGCGCTGACGGTGATGCGGTTGTTGTCGACCAGGAAGTCGAGGGTGCCGGGGATCTTGCGCGAGCGCGGCCGCAGGCTGCGCACGAGGTTGCGCAGGCCGGGTGCCTCCTTCGCCTGCTGCTCCTCCAGCGTCGCGCAGAAGATGCGGGTGAGATCGCCGACGTCCTTGGCGATCAGGAAGTAGTGCTTCATGAAGCGCTCGACGCCGCGCAGGCCCGGATGCGCGGTGTAGCCGAGGCGCTCGGCGATCTCCGGCTGCAGGTCGAAGGAGAGCCGCTCCTCGGCCTTGCCGGTCAGGAAGTGCATGTGGCAGCGCACCGCCCAGAGGAAGTCGTCCGCCTTGCGGAACAGGCCGGCCTCGCGGCGCGAGAAAACGCCGGCGGCCACCAGCGCCTCGCTGGTCTCCACCCGGTAGTGATACTTGGCGATCCAGAACAGGCTGTTGAGGTCGCGCAGCCCGCCCTTGCCCTCCTTCACGTTCGGCTCGACGAGATAGCGCGTGTCGCCGAGCTTGGCATGGCGGGCGTCGCGCTCGGCGAGCTTGGCGGCGATGAACTCGGCGCTGGTGCCCTCCACCACCTCCGCGTCGAAGCGCCGGTCGAGCTCCTCGAACAGCGCCGCGTCGCCCACCACGAGCCGCCGCTCGAGGATCGAGGTGCGGATCGTCATGTCGGCCCGCGCCTGGCGGATGCACTCGTCGACGGTGCGGGTCGCGTGGCCGACCTTGAAGCCGAGATCCCACAAGAGATACAGCAGGAACTCGGCGATCTGCTCGCCGAGCGCGGTCTGCTTGTAGGGCAGGAGAAACAACAGATCGATGTCGGAGCCCGGCGCCAGCGTGCCCCGGCCGTAGCCGCCGACGGCGACCACCGCCATGTGCTCCCCGGCCGACAGGTTGGCGGCGTTGAACACCTCGTGGCGCGCGAAGTCGAAGATCGCCCCGATCATCGCGTCCTGCGCCGCCGACAGGCGCGCCGCGCAGCCGAGACCGCTCCCGTCGGCAAACAGCAGCGCCTCGGCTCGTGCCCGCGCGCCTTCGATGGCGCGGCGCAGCAGCGAGAGCACCTGCGTGCGCCCCTCCGCCGACAATCCGCGCCCCTCCGCGACGGCCGCAATGACCGAGAGGTCGCGGCGCAAAGCGGAGGCGTCGATGCCGGCCTCCGTCGCCGCGGCGTCGCGGTCCGCACGGGAATCGGTGGAGGCTGCTGGCGGCGAAGCGCGCCGGACTTGCGACATGAACGAGATCCACGGTCGAGAGACGACGCGCTATAGCGGCTTTCGAAGCCGGGAGAAACGCCTGCCCCGGATGCAACGCCGCAGGCCTGCGGCCACCGCGGGTGAGCACGAAGCTAACGATGGCGTCTTGCACCAGCCTGTCGACGTGCGATGGCAAGGGCCCTGCGTCGTCCGTCACGGTGACAGTATGGAAAGCATCGCAAGCGCTCGTTTGTAATCGTCGTGCCCCTCTTGCTTTTGCGAGGGGCGCTAAGACTTCAGTGACTCTCGAGGCTTATTGTCGCCTGGAAGTGAGTTCGGAACAGGACACGAGATGTGGAAGCGCCGCGCCACCTTGTCTTGGAGCCTCGGTGTCGCCATCGCCGGGCTGGGCCTCCTTGCAGCGCTGCCCCGTCCGGTCTTCGCCCGCAGCCAGACCGTCGCAGCGTTCTTTCCACCCTGGTGGACTCCGGGCGAGGTCGTCAGCGCTGCGGCGGCGGCCGGGGACTTCATCGGCAATGGCAGCCTCGGCTCCGTCGCCGTCCTGCGCTTTGCGGATGCCGAACTGCCGGATCGGCTGCGGCGGGCCGGGGCGTTTCTGGTGCTCGACGGCGCGGCGATCGGCTGCGTGCGCGAGTGAGTGAATGACCGGGTGACGGTCGAGCGAGGGTGCCGGACATGACCGCGGAAGAAAGACTGGCGTCGCACCGGGCGATGGTCGTCACCTGGACGGTGTCGATCCTGTGGGTCGCCGTGCCCATCATCCCCCTGATTGACTGGCTGAACGGCGCCGACTGGCTGTTTCCGACGCTCGTCAGCGGCGGCATCGCCACCCTTGCGACTTGGCTCTCGCGCCAGCCGGCGCTCGCCGCCTCGGCGCGCATGGTCAGCGCGGTCGGCCTCGTGGTGATCATCTCGCTGATCGTGGCGGCCCTTGCCGGCAATCCGTTGCAGGTCGACGTGCACATGGCCTACTTCGCCGCGATGGCGCTGATCGGCGCGACCTTCGACTGGCGCGTCATCGGCGCGGCCACCGCCGCGACCGCCGTCCACCATCTGGCGCTGAACTTCCTCCTGCCCGATCTGATCTATCCGGGCGGCGGCAATTTTCCGCGCGTGCTGCTGCACGCCGTGATCCTGCTCGTCGAATCCGGCACGCTGATGTGGGTCGCCGTGCGAGTCAGCGGCATGTTCGCCGAGATCGTTCGCTCGACGGAGGCCGCACAGGAGGAGCAGCGCCGGGCGACGGCGGCGGACGCACAGGCGAAGTCGCTTGCCGCCGAGGGCGAAGCCGAGCGGCGGCGCAACGAGGCGGACCGCGAAGCCGCCGCCCGTCTGCAGGCCGGTGTCGTGGCGGATCTCGCGACCGCGCTGGAGCGGCTGGCCTCCGGCGAACTCACCTTCCGCCTCGACGGCGAGTTCCCCGAGGCCTACGCCAAGCTGCGCGACGACTTCAACGGCGCGATCGCCCAGCTCCAGGACGCGATGCGGGAGGTCTCGGGCGCGTCCGGCGACATCCGCAGCAACGCCCAGGAGATCACCCAGGCGACCGGCGACCTCGCCACCCGCATCGAGGTGCAGGCCTCCAACCTCGAGGAAACGAACGCCTCGCTGAGCGAGATCGCCGAGGCGGTCGGCAAGACGGCCAGCGGGTCCCGCCACGCCTTCGATGTCGCCAACAAGGCGAAGTCGGGCGCCGAGGCGAGCGGCAAGATCGTGCGCAGCGCGGTGGAGGCGATGCGCCAGATCGAGACCTCCTCGCACGACATCAACAAGATCATCGGCGTCATCGACGAGATCGCCTTCCAGACCAACCTCCTGGCGCTGAACGCCGGGGTCGAGGCGGCGCGCGCCGGCGAAGCCGGCAAGGGCTTCGCGGTGGTCGCGCAGGAGGTGCGCGGTCTGGCGCAACGTTCGGCCGAGGCCGCCAAGGAGATCAAGGAGCTCATCAACGCCTCGGGCGACCACGTGGAAACCGGCGTGCGGCTCGTCGATCAGGCCGGCGCGGCGCTCGAACGGATCCTCACCGAGGTCGACAGCATCAACGGCATCGTGGCGGAAATCTCGCGCGCGGCCGGCGAACAGGCCTCGGGCATCACCGAGATCAAGCGCGCCGTCGGCGAGATGGACAAGATGACCCAGCAGAATGCCGGCATGGTCGAGGAGACGACAGCCGCGAGCCGGCTGCTCCTCGACAGCGCCCACCAGCTCGACGGCCTGATGGGGCGGTTCAAGACCGGCGGCGGCGAGCCGAAGCTGAAGGTCGTAGCGCGCGGTCCGGCAACTGCCCCCAAGGCGAGCCGCGCCCGCACCGCGCTCAAGCTCGTACCAGCGGCCGCCGCGGACTGGGAAGAGTTCTGATGCCTCAGCCGCCTCTGCCGGACAGCAAGCCCTTCAGCCGGTAGAGCACCTCGAGCGCCTCACGCGGCGCCAGCGCGTCCGGGTCGAGCGCCGCCAGCGCCTCCAGGGCCGGCGACGATGGACTCGTCTGCGTGGGCTCCGGCGCGTGGCGGCGCAGCACGGCCGAGAACAGCGGCAAGTCGTCGACGAAGGCCGCCGGGCGGCCGCCCTGGCCGTCGCCGCGCTCGAGTTCCGCCAGCACCTGGCGCGCCCGCTCGATCACCGCGCCGGGCAGGCCGGCGAGCCGGGCCACCTGGATGCCGTAGGAGCGGTCCGCGACGCCGGGCTTCACCTCGTGCAGGAAGACCACCTCGCCCTCCCACTCCTTGACGCGGATGGTGGCGTTCTTCAGCCGGCCGAGCCGCTTCGACAGCGCCGTCATCTCGTGGAAATGGGTGGCGAAGAGCGCCCGGCAGCCGTTCACCTCGTGCAGGTGCTCGACCGCGGCGAAGGCGATCGACAGACCGTCATAGGTGGCGGTGCCCCGCCCGATCTCGTCGAGGATGACGAGTGCACGCATCCCCGCCTGGTTGAGGATCGCGGCGGCCTCGACCATCTCGACCATGAAGGTCGAGCGCCCCTCGGCGAGATCGTCCGAGGCACCGACGCGCGAGAACAGGCGGTCGACGATGCCGATATGGGCCGATGTGGCCGGGACGAAGCAGCCGGCCTGCGCGAGCACCGCGATCAGCGCGTTCTGGCGCAGGAAGGTCGACTTGCCGCCCATGTTCGGCCCGGTCAGCAGCCAGATCGCCCCCGCCGTCTCGGCGCCCGGCGGCGACAGGTCGCAGTCGTTGGCGACGAAGGGGCCGGCATGGGCCGCCTTCAGCGCCGCCTCGACCACCGGATGGCGGCCGCATTCGACGAAGAAGGCGAGGCTGTCGTCGACCTGGGGCCGGCACCAGTTCTCGGCGACCGCGAGATCGGCGAGCGCCGCGCCGACGTCGAGTGCGGCGAGCGCGCCGGCCGCGGCCTGCAGCGCCTCCGACGCATCGACGACGCTCGCGCAGAGATCGTCGAAGGCTTCGAGCTCGAGCCGCAGCGCGTCGGACGCCGCTCCGGCGATGCGGCTTTCGAGATCGCCGAGCTCGACGGTGGAGAAGCGCATGCAGTTGGCAAGCGACTGGCGGTGGATGAAGCGCGCGCGCAGATCCTCGGTGCCGTTCAGCGCCGCAGCCTGGGCGTCGGTGACCTCGATGAAGTAGCCGAGCACGTTGTTGTGCTTGATCTTCAGCGACCGGACGCCGGTCTCCTCGGCATAGGTCGCCTGCAGGCCTGCGATCACCCGGCGCGACTGGTCGCGCAGCGCCCGTGCCTCGTCGAGCGCCGGGATGGCGCCCTCCCGCACGAAGCCGCCGTCGCGCTTCAGGAGCGGCACCTCGTCGGCGAGGACACGGTCGAGGTTGCGGGCGACCGCGGGCGGCAGGGCGCGGAGCCGGTCCCTCGCAACCGCGAGCTCGGCCGGCAGGTCGTCGCGGCCGTCGAGCAGCGCGCCGATCTCGGCGGCGACGTCGAGGCCGCTCGCGATGGCGAGGAGATCGCGGGGTCCACCCCGCCCGAGCGACAGGCGCGACAGGGCCCGCTCGATGTCCGGCAGGGTCTTGAAGCTCGCCCGGACCGCCCGCCGCAGCTCGCCCGCCTCGACCAGCGCGGCCACGGCGTCCTGCCGGCCCGCGATGGCGCCGACGTCGGTCAACGGCGCGGCGAGGCGGACGGCGAGGAGCCGCGACCCGGCGCCGGTGACGGTCCGGTCGATGGCCGCCAGCAGACTCCCCTGCCGCTTGCCGGCCGTGCTGCGGGTGATCTCCAGGCTGGCGCGGGTCGCGGGGTCGATCAGCATCACCGAGCCGGCGGCCATGCGCTGCGGCCGGGACAGCGCCGGCCGCGACGCGAGCTGGGTCTTGCCGACATAGGCGAGAAGGCCCGCCGCCGCCGCGAGCTCGACCCGCGAGAAGTCGCCGAAGCCGGCGAGCGTGGCGACGCCGTAGAACCGGCAGAGCCGCTCCTCCGCCGTCGTACCCTCGAACAGGCTTGCCGGCTCCGGCCGAACCAGCCGGCCGAGGCGGTCGAAGGCAGGCTTCAGCGCCGGATCGTGGAACACCGCATCGGCGACGACGAGTTCGCTCGGCTCCACCGCCAGGATGTCGGTCAGGAGGCGATCGGCGGCGGTCTCGGCGATCCGGAAGTCGCCCGTCGACAGGTCGGTCCAGGCGAGCGCCATCGCCCCTTGCGCGCCGCCGAGCCGCGCGAGGCCCATCAGCCAGTTCGGCCGGCCGGGCTCGAGCAGCGTCTCCTCGGTGATCGTGCCGGGGGTGACGAGCCGCACGACGTCGCGCCGCACCACCGACTTCGCGCCGCGCTTCTTCGCCTCCGCGGGATCTTCGATCTGCTCGCAGACCGCGACCCGGTGGCCGAGGCCGATCAGCTTCTGCAGATAGTCGTCGGCCGCGTGGATCGGCACGCCCGCCATCGGGATGTCGTCGCCCAGATGCTTGCCGCGCTTGGTGAGAGCGATCCCGAGCGCGCGCGAAGCCTCCACCGCGTCGTCGAAGAACAGCTCGTAGAAGTCGCCCATGCGGTAGAACAGCAGGCAATCGGGATTGGCCGCCTTGATCTCGATGTACTGCGCCATCATCGGCGTCGGGCTCGTGTCCTTGACCCCCGTCATTCCCGCGCTGCCGCTCTCCGTGCTCGCCGGCGCCCCGCGCCGCTGATGATGTTGTCCTCGGCTTTCTCGGACCGAATGGTCGCGCTGCCAAGCCGCAGCAGTGCGCAATCCCCAGAAGGACCGCCCATGGCAGGCGATCGCCGCGGAGTCGACGGCAGTGTTGCAGGCAAGCGATTGTACCGGGGCGGCTGCGACACCATCATCTTGCAATGCAAGCGGCGACAGGTATGACCGGTCGCAGGGACCTCGATCGAGACACGCGCGGTATCACGATGAACATGATCCGATCGGCAGCGATGGTTGCCGCTCTTGTTACGGCGTTTCCCGTCTGGGCCCAGACCCCCGGCAAGAACGCTGCGGATGGGGACGTGCGCGTCTTCGACTACGCGCTGTCCCATCCGGTCGACAACGCGCGGCTGACCTTCCTGCCCTCGATCGGCGAGTCGGTGCCGAAGAGCATCGACCTGCACCCCTTCGAGGGCAATTCCGACTACGCCTATTTCTATTATGCCGGCCAGCCGGTCATCGTCCATCTGAAGACACGCAGCGTCGTGCGCGTCGGGCACTGAGGATCGCGGCGGCCGGCGCGGACGACGCCCGGCCGCAGCCGGCTCAGGCGGCGAAGCGGCCGGAGTCGGCGCCGTAATAGTCGATGTAGCGCGGGTTGATGTTCTCGACCGGCAGCACGATCAGGACGTCCGTCGTGCCGAACTGGTGATCGACCACGGCGCCCTCCCCGACATACCCACCGAGTCGCAGATAGCCCTTGAGAAGGGGCGGCAGCGCCGCCAGCGCCCGCCGCGGATCGGCGCATTCGGCCGTGCCGCCCATCGCCACCGCCCGGCTGGGCAGCGCCTTCACGTTCCAGTCCTCGGGCGCCACCGCATTGGCGCGCAGGAAGGACAGCGGCAGCTCCAGCTCGGCGGGGTCGGTGCCCGCGAGCGAGGCGCAGCCGAACAGGACGTCGATCTTGTGCTGGATGACGTAGGCCCAGATGCCCTGCCACAGCAGCTCGACGGTGCGCTTGCCGCGATACTCCTTGAGCACGCAGGAGCGGCCGAGCTCGAGGAAGCGCTTGCCGGGGTGGCGCACGATCAGCGAGGCGATGTCGAACTCGTCCTCGGTGTAGAAGCCGCCGGCCCACTCGGCGGCGCTCTCGCGCATCAGCCTGTAGGTGCCGACGATCTGTTCGGCCAGCACGCGCCCCCGCGACCGGTCGATCACCAGGAGGTGGTCGCAGAAGCGGTCGAAGCCGTCCTTGTCGCGCCGCGTCACCTTCTGGAGGCGGGACGGCTGCGCCGACATCTCCTCGTAGAAGACGCGGTAGCGCAGGCGCTGCGCGGCCCGCACCTCGTCGCGCGAGCGGGCGAGCCGGACCTCCAGGGTGCCGAGCCGGCCGAGGACCGGTGCGGCGGGGTAGATTCGCGGCATCATTCCGCGCATCGGAGCCGGCACGAAGGCCTTCACGGCCGCGCCGAAGGGCACCACGATCCGGGCCGCGCGACCTGCGGCGTTCTGGTTGGCCACTCGAAACAAGCTCATCGCAGTTCTCCGAATTCGGCGTACAGCCGAGGCACCGACTATACCGTTTCTACACGATATAATGATGACGTTGGCCTCCGCCTGCGCGGTGTGCCGTCCCGTCGGTCGCCCGTAGAAGTTTAAGCATCGCCGGCCATGCGGTCCAATCCGACGACGATCCGGCCGCGCACATGGCCGTCGACGATGGCGCGGGCGGCGCCTGGAATGTCGTCGAAGCCGATCTCGGTGGTCAGCGCCGCGAGCTTCTGCGGGTCGAGGTCGGTCGCCAGACGCCGCCAGGCCGCCTCGCGCCGCTCGCGCGGCAGCATCACGGAATCGACCCCGAGCAGCGCCACGCCGCGCAGGATGAAGGGGGCGACGCTCGCCGGCAGATCCATCCCCTGGGCAAGGCCGCAGCAGGCCACCGCGCCGTCGCGCCGAGTCTGCGCGAGAACGTTCGCGAGCGTGTGGCTGCCGACCGCGTCGACGCCCGCCGCCCAGCGCTCTTTGCCGAGCGGCTTGCCGGGGGCGGACAGTTCGGCCCGATCGATGATCTCGGCGGCGCCGAGGTCGGACAGGAAGCCGGCCTCGTCCGGCCGCCCCGTCGAAGCGATCACGTGCCAGCCGAGCTTCGACAGGAGCGCCACCGCGACCGAGCCGACCCCGCCCGCCGCGCCGGTCACGACGACCGGCCCCTGATCCGGACTGCAGCCGAACCGCTCCAGCGCGAGGACGCAGAGCATCGCGGTGTAGCCGGCGGTGCCGATCGCCATCGCCTGGCGCGGCGAGAAGGCCTCGGGCAGCCGGATCAGCCAGTCGCCCTTCACCCGTGCGCGGCCGGCGAAGGCGCCGTAATGGGTCTCGCCGACACCCCAGCCGTTCAGGACGACGCGATCGCCGGGCATCCAGTCCGGATTGCGCGAGGCGATGACGGTGCCGGCGAAGTCCACCCCGGGAATCATCGGCCAGCGCCGCACGACCGGCGACTTGCCGGTGATCGCCAGGCCGTCCTTGTAGTTGATGGTGGTGGCCTCGAGCGCGACGTCGACGTCCCCGTCCATCAGCTCGTCCGGCGTCAGCTCGACCACCTCGACGCGCTGCGTGCCGGCCTCGTCCCGCGAGATCAGGACCGCCTTGAAGCTGTCGCTCACCCTGTCCCTCCCTGAGCGCCCGCCCACAGGTGGCAAGCTCGCGGCGCGAATGTCAATCGCCGGTCTCGCGCGCGTCGGTCGGAGGCGGGCGGCGGGAGCGGCCGACCAGCAGGAACTCGTCGAGCAGCACGAGTCCCGCGCCGACGGTGATGCAGGCATCGGCGAGGTTGAAGACGGCGAAGGACCAGACCGGCGTGTGGAACAGGATGTAGTCGACGACGTAGCCGAGCCGCACGCGGTCGATCAGGTTGCCGATGGCGCCGCCGACGATGACGGCGAAGCCGACATGGGTCAGCCGGCGCTCGGGGGGTGTCTTCCACCACAGCCAGGCGACGAAGCCGAGGACGAGGAGCGCGACGATGGACAGGCCGACGTCGCCGAAGCCGGCGAGCATCGAGAAGGCGATGCCGTCGTTGCGGGCGTGGTAGAGCGCCAGGAAGGGCAGCAGTTCGACTCCCTCGCCGACGGCGAGGAAGCGCACGATCAGAAGCTTCACCAACTGGTCGGCGACGATGGCGACGAGCGCGATGGCGGCGTTGTACAGGACCTGCTTCAGCCGCATGGGGTCATGAACTCGCAAAGGGCGCCGACAGGGCGCATGACGACTCGGGCCTCACCATGATCGACGTCCTCTGCGGGGGTCATGACCTAGAGCGTCAGCGCCTTGCGGCGCGCCTCGTAGAGCATGACGCCGGTGGCGATGGCGAGGTTCAGGCTGTCGGCCCGCCCGGCCTGCGGAATGCGCAGCAGCCGGTCGCAGCTTTCGGCGAGCGCCGGCGTCAGCCCGGCCTGCTCGTTGCCCATCAGCACGAGCACCGGCTGGGCCGCATAGTCCGGGGTGCGGTAGTCGACCGCGCCGCTCATGTGGGTGCCGACGACGAGCCCCTTGAAGCCCGCCCGCCACTTGAGGAAGTCGGCTTCGCTGGCGCGGGCGAGCGGCACGGAGAAGACCGACCCCATGGTGGCGCGCACGGCCTCCAGCGAGAACGGGTCGACCGTGTCGCCGATCAGGATGACGCCCCGCGCGCCGACCGCGTCGACGGTGCGCAGGATGGTGCCGAGATTGCCGGGATCGCGCACCCGGTCGAGCCCCACCACGACGCCGTCCTTGCCGAAGTCGAGCCGGCCGAGCGGCTGGACGTGCTGGCGGAAGATGCCGACCGCACTCTGCGGGTTGTCCTTGCGGGTGACCGCCTCGAGCACCTTGTTGTTCGCCTCGATCAGGTCGGCGCCGAGCGCCACCACGCGCGCGGCGGTCTTCGACAGAAGCTCCGAGTCGGCGAGACCGGCCTTCGAAACGATCAGCGTCTCGATGGTCCAGCCGGCGTCGAGCGCGTCGATGACGAGCTTCAGCCCTTCCGCCATGAACAGGCCGCTCTCCTCGCGGTGCCGCTTCTGGGCGAGCGCGCGGATGTCCTTGATGATCGGGTTGGAGACGCTGGTGATCTCCTTGACGCGGCCGGGCGCTGCGGTTGGCGCGCGCACCGCGTCGGCCGGGCTGGAGGATAGGCGTTCAGTCATTTGCGTCGGCGATCCAGCGCGAGAACAGGGAAGTGGAGAGATTGCGGGGCTCCTCGCCCGCCTCGCGGATGACCAGTTCGCCCGCCTCGATCCGCCCGCCGAGGCCGCGGAAGCTTTCCGCCATCAGCTCGGACAGGGCGTAGAAGGAGGACCGGATCGAATAGGCGGTGAGGATCACGAAGAGCGGACGGTCGGTGAGGATCTGACGGGTAAGGTCGAGGAGATAGGGCAGGTCCTCCAGGATCTGCCAGACTTCCCCCTTCGGGCCGCGGCCGAAGCGCGGCGGGTCGAGCAGGATCGCGTCGTAGCGACTGGCGCGCTTGGCCTCGCGCTCGACGTAGCGCACGGCGTCCTCGGTCAGCCAGCGGATCGGCCGGTCGCCGAGCCCGGCCACTTCGCCGTTCTCGCGCGCCCAGGCGATCGCCTTCCTGGAGGCGTCGACATGCGTCACCTCGGCGCCGGCGCGGGCCGCGAGCAGCGAGGCGAGGCCGGTGTAGCCGAAGAGGTTGAGGAGGCGCACCGGGCGCCGGGCGGCCTCCATCCGCTCGACCATGAAGCGCCAATGCGCGTCCTGTTCGGGAAACACGCCGACATGGCGGTAGGAGGTGAAGCGGCCGAGGAAGCTCATGCCGTCATAGCGCAGCGGCCAGGTTTCGCCGAGCGGCTCGCGCGGGAAGCGCCAGCGGCCGGTGCCCTCCTCGTCGGTGTCGCCGGTGAAGATCGCGTCGGCGCCGTCCCAGTCGACAGCCGGAAGCCGACGCGGCCAGATCGCCTGGTTTTCAGGCCGGCGCACGGTGAGCGGGCCGTAGCGCTCGAGCTTCTCGCCCTCGCCCGAATCGATCAGTGCGTAGTCCGCGGTCGGCTCGACCGCCAGCACCCGCGGCAGATGCTGCGTCGGACGCGCGCCGGGGCGGCGGGGCGGCATCGGCCGCGCACGCGTGGGCGCCTCGGCCAATGGGCCGGTCGCAGCGGAGTCACGCTCCTCCCGCCGGCTCGACGGCGTGCCCGACAGCGGCCGCTCGCGCATTTCGGCGCGCGGGCGCGAGACGGCCTCGTCCTCTCTGGACGGGCCGTTGGATCGGGTTCTGCGGGGCCGGCGCGAGTCGCGCAAGGCGCTCTCCTCCATTGCTCGAAGCAGCTGCTTAGCGCATGTTCCGGCGGACGGGAAACGTCCCGGCGTCACGGCACGCCGGAGACGGACGCCGGCGGAGGGAGCCGCCGGCAGCGTCGGGAGGACCAGATGGACCTGAAGGGCGAGTACCGGCTGGCGGCCCCCCGCCAGGCGGTGTGGGAGGCACTCAACGATCCGCAGGTGCTGCGCGCCTGCATCCCCGGCTGCACGGAACTCGAGAGGATCGACGCGACGCACATGACCGCGACGGTGGTGACGAAGATCGGACCGGTGAAGGCGACCTTCGCCGGCGAGGTCCGGCTGGAGAACATCCAGCCGCCGGAGCGCTACACCATCACCGGCGAGGGCAAGGGCGGCATCGCCGGCTTCGCCAAGGGGGGCGCCGACGTGCATCTCGCCGAGGATGGCGAGGGAACGGTGCTCAGCTACGACGTCAAGGCACAGGTCGGCGGCAAGATCGCCCAGCTCGGCAGCCGGCTGGTCGATTCGACCGCTCGCAAGCTGGCCGAGCAGTTCTTCGCCTGCCTCGCGGCCCGCTTCGACGAGGCGCCCGACCAGGTCGCCCCACCACCCGCCTGAACTGCGATCAGGCGGCGCGGCGCACGGTGAGCGCGGTCGAGCCGGTCTCGGCCTCCGGCGCGCGCAGCGGCGAGGCCGGCGGCGGCGGACGCAGCTCCTCGACCTCGCGGCGCAGGCGCTCGACCTCGTGCTTGCGCGTCCAGGCGTTGCGGCGGTGATGCGACTGGCCGAGCCAGGCTCCGATGCCGCCGAGCACGATGCCGATGCAGATCGAGCCGATCAAGAGCACGAAGAGCGGTGCCGCGAAGGCGAAATGCGGCATGGTGCCGATCGGATCGAGCGACACGGTCACCGCCTCGCGGTTGGCGACGCAGAACACCACGAGCAGGATCGCGAGCGGCACCAGGATGATGATGGAGAGAAGTTTCGCCAGCACGTCAGCTTCCGGATCGAGCAGTGAGACGCCGGCGGGATGAACCGGCCCGTCGCTCTAGTATGGGCGTCCGTGCGGACGGGTCAATCGTCGGCGACGCGACTGCGGGCGGAACACCGGCGCACCCTGGACGCCAGACCGGCATCAGGCAGCCGCGGCGGTCTCAGTCGGTGTTCAGCCGCTCCCGCAGCTCCTTGCCGGCCTTGAAGAAGGGCACCCACTTCTCCTCGACGTCCACCGCATCGCCGGTGCGCGGGTTGCGGCCGGAGCGCGGCGGCCGGTTCTTGACCGAAAAGGCGCCGAAACCGCGCAATTCGACCCGGTTCGAGTTGCACAGCGCATCGGTGATCTCGTCGAAGATCGCGTTGACGATGGTCTCGACGTCGCGCTGATAGAGATGCGGGTTGCGGTTGGCGATGATCTGGACGAGTTCGGACTTGATCACCTCGGTCTCCACGCGCTCCATGTCGGACGGTGCGGCGCACTCCAGCCCGACTGTGAGATTGTTCAACGATCTCCAGCGCTTCCCTATCGTCACGCCTTAGTGGGGAAGCTGCCAGAGCGACACGAGACCGTCAAGGCGCGGCGCCCC
The DNA here is from genome assembly GCF_024519155.1 of Mangrovibrevibacter kandeliae. Taxonomy (GTDB): domain Bacteria; phylum Pseudomonadota; class Alphaproteobacteria; order Rhizobiales; family Rhizobiaceae; genus Mangrovibrevibacter; species Mangrovibrevibacter kandeliae. The sequence continues at coordinate 447,368 of NZ_JANIFJ010000002.1, forward strand.
GAGGAGCGCTTCCGAGAGGGTTTTCGCCTCGGGATCGAGGCCGAGCGCGTGGAAGGCGAGGCTGCGGGCCGAGGCGAACAGCGAGAAGTGCTCCTCGTCCGCCGGCTTGCGGTCGACGATGTCGAGCCCCGTGGCGACGCCCCGGTCCTGCTCCAGCCAGCGCCGCACCTCGGCCTCGTCTCCGATCGCGTCGATCAGCTTGTTCTGAAGCCCCTGCTGCCCGGTGAAGATCGAGCCGTCCGCGAGCAGCCGCACCTGGTCCTCGCTCATGTTGCGGCGTTCCGCGACCAGCGCGACGAACCAGCCATAGGTGTCCATCACGAGCCGCTGGATCATCGCCTTGGCGGCCTCCGGCGCCGGCGCGAAAGGCGACGGCTCGGCCTTCAGCGGTGCCGACTTGATGGCGTTGACGTCGACGCCGATCTTGCCGAGCAGCTGCGAGGCGTCGACATACTGGAAGAGAACGCCGATCGAGCCGACGATCGAGGTGCGGTGGGCGACGACGTGGTCGGCAGCGACCGCGATCATGTAGCCGGCCGAGGCGGCGAGCGTGCCGACTTCGGTGGCGACCGGCTTGGCGGCGGCCAGCTCGCGGGCCGCCTCGTAGATCGTCTCGCCGCCCACCGTGGTGCCCCCGGGGGAGTCGACGCGCAGGATCACCGCCTTCACCCGGTCGTCGTCCTTGAGATCGTGGAGGAGGTCGAGAAGGTCCCGGTCTTCGGTGATCAGTCCCTCGATGGAGACGCGGGCGATGTGGTCGCGGACCTCGAAGCCGTTCGGATAATGCAGGGCCGCGGCAACGCCGAGGACGGCCACGGCCGCGGCAACGATGGCGGCCACGCGCCAGAAGCTCAGCCTGCGCCGCAGTCGGCGGCGGTCGATCAGATCCTGCGCATCGCCCGTCATCGGATTTCGCTCGCTTGGTGGTCGCACGGTCTCCCTGCGATAGCCGCTCGCGCGCCGCCTGCCAATCGCGTCGCGATCCGGCCCGGAGCCTGCGCGGCACGGAGTGCGACTGGTATCGCCAGAAAAAATCGCCATATTAACGGCCCGAGTGGGGTTCAGTGCCTCGGCCAGGAGCGCGTTCAAGCTGTTGCAGAAAGCCGCCGCAGATTCGGTCCGTCCCGCGCCCGTCGGGCCCGGACACCCCGCCGGACGGCGCCCGACGGGCGTTGACGCGCGTCCGCTTGCGCCGGCCAGCCGGAGCGAGCGCGAGTTTGCGCGCGCGCGCCGGCATTCCCGCCTGGTGCGGACGCTCAAGATCGGCATGCCCCTCCTGGCCCTCGCCATCGTGGCCGGGTTCGTGATCGTGACCTGGGTGGCCCGCAGCCTGCCCGGCGACGTGTCGGTTCAGTCGCTGCATCTCGACGACGGCCGCGTGGTGATGGAGGATCCACGCCTGTCGGGCTTCGACCGCAGCGGCCGGCCCTACACGATGGTCGCGGACCGCGCGATCCAGTCGCTGAACGGCGGCGGTGTCGATCTCGAGGGCGTGCGGGCCAACGTCACCGTGTCGAGCGACAGCACCGCCGACATCACCGCGGTGCGCGGCCACTACGACCAGGACGGCGACAAGCTGCGTCTGACCGACGGCATCACGGTCGAGACCTCCAACGGGATGACCATCGACCTGAAGGAAGCCTCGATCGATCTCAGCGCGGGTGACCTGAAGAGCACCCAGCCGGTCTCGATCAAGATGCCGAGCCAGACGATTCAATCCGGCACACTCAGCGTCGGCGGAGGCGGCAAGCGCTTGACCTTCGGCGACGGAGTCAAGATGACGCTGCTGCCGACGACGACGACGGCCGGCACCGCTTCGGGGAGAACCTCCAGCCCATGACCAGTTCGACGTTCCCGCGCAGGCTTCACCGCCTCGTCCTGCCCGCGATGATCGCGATGGCCGCAGCCTCCGGCTCTCCGGCGTTCTCGCAGGGGTTCGGAAACTCCTTCGGCGGCCTTCAGGTCAACGGCGGACAACCCATCTCAATCGACGCCGCGCAATTGGACGTCGACGACGCGAAGGCGACGGCCACCTTCACCGGCGACGTGTCGGTGGCGCAGGGCGACACGCTCCTGAAGACCAGCACGCTCGTCGTGCACTACATCAAGCCGAGCGGCGAGGACGGCAAGAAGCCCGGACCGGCCGGCGCCATGCCGGGCGGCTCCAACGACATCGATCGGCTCGAGGCGACGGGCAAGGTCTACGTCAAGTCGCAGGATCAGGTCGCCACCGCCGACAAGGCCACCTTCGACATGAAGAGCCAGCTCGTCGTGATGACCGGCGACGTCGTCCTCACGCAGGGCCCCAATGTCGCGACCGGGTGCCGCCTGACCATTCACATGGATACCAATCTCGCGCGTCTGGACAGCGACAGCTGTGCCGGCCGGTCGACGCCCTCGAAGCCGCCGCGCGTGAAGATGGTGCTCACCCCGCAGCAGAACGGCGCGCAGTAGCGTGGTGCAGGTGGACGACGCGCCGGTCGGTTCCAAGTCCGGTGCCGCGACACCCGAGGGTGCGCCGGCTGCGTCTGGCGAGGCCTTGAGGGCGGCCGGCGGGACGTCCGGCGCGTCGCGCACCGGCACCTTGATCGCCGCGGGCCTCACCAAGACCTACAGGGGCCGGCGCGTCGTCGACAATGTCGGGCTCGCGGTGCGGCGCGGCGAGGCGGTCGGGCTGCTCGGGCCGAACGGCGCCGGCAAGACAACCTGCTTCTACATGATCACCGGGCTGGTGCCGGTCGACAGCGGACGCATCGAGCTCGACGGTCACGACATCACGCAGGTGCCGATGTACCGCCGGGCGCGGCTCGGCATCGGCTACCTCCCCCAGGAGGCCTCGATCTTCCGCGGCCTGTCGGTGGAGGACAACATCCTCGCGGTTCTGGAGGTGGTCGAGAAGAACAAGTCGGCGCGGGAGGCGCAGCTGACCAGCCTCTTGCAGGAGTTTCACATCGAGCACCTGCGCAAGCAGCCGGCCACGGCCCTGTCGGGTGGCGAACGCCGGCGCTGCGAGATCGCCCGCGCCCTCGCCTCGCGTCCGGCCTTCATGCTGCTGGACGAGCCCTTCGCCGGCGTCGATCCGATCGCCGTCTCGGACATCCAGGGTCTCGTGCGGCATCTGACCCAGCGCGGCATCGGTGTCCTGATCACCGATCACAACGTGCGCGAAACGCTCGGCCTGATCGACCGTGCCTACATCATGCATGCCGGCGCCGTGCTGACGCATGGGCGCCCGAAGGAGATCGTCGACAATGTCGACGTGCGCCGCTTCTATCTCGGCGATCGCTTCACCTTCTGATCTCCGGCGTATGCACAGCCGGCCCGGCGCCGCCTGAAGCGCATGCGGTGCGCCACAACCGAAACGGGCACGGTCGTTCGCGGCCGTTGACAAGCAGTCGGCCGAACCGCTTTGATGCCTTGGTTTCCCCTCGTGGGTAGTCGGGATCGAGAGGGTTCGGTGCCTGCGGCGCGACGAGTGCGCCGCTTGGCTCGCTTCGGATCCCGAGCGGTCGGTCACGCGTGTATCCGCAGGTGAGAATGCTGTCACCGAGACTCCAGTTGCGCCAGAGCCAGTCGCTGGTGATGACTCCCCAGCTTCTGCAGTCCATCCGGCTGCTGCAGTTCAGTCACCTCGAATTGCAGTCCTTCGTCGCGGCCGAGGTCGAACGCAACCCGCTCCTCGATCTCGACGAGATGCCGCAGGAGCGGTCCGTGGGAGTGGCCGAGGCGGAGGCCGAGCCGGTTGGCGCGAGATCCGAAGCCGATCTGCACCCTTTCAGTGGACGCGAGGCGAAGCCGTCCCCCTCCTCGGCGGCCGGTCCGGGCGTCGGCACCGCCTCGGGGCGCTACGACGGTTCCGTGATCGAAGCCGTCGCTGACCGCAGACCCTCGCTGGTGGCCCACGCGGAGGCCGAGATCGGCCTTCTTCTGCGCGAGGCCAGCGACCGGGACTTCGCCCGCATGCTCCTCGCGCACGTCGACGAAGCCGGCTATCTCACGAGCGAGGTCGACGTCATCGCCGCGCAGGCGCAGGTCGCTCCCGCTCACGCCGCCGCCGTGCTGACGGCCCTGCAGGAGGAGATCGAGCCCGCCGGCCTCTTTGCCCGCAGCCTCACCGAGTGCCTCGCCCTGCAGCTGAAGCGGCGCGGTCGCCTCGACCCGGTGATCGGCGTGGTGCTCGACAATCTCGAGCTTCTGGCCAAGCGCGACTTCGCGGCCCTCCGCCGCCTCACCGGCGAGGACGAGCGCGAACTGATGGAGATCCTGGAGGAGATCCGCGGCCTCGACCCGAAGCCCGGCCATGGTTTCGCCGATGCGGAGAGCGAGCCGGTGGTGCCCGACGTGCTCGTCACGGCAGCGGCCGACGGGACCTGGCAGGTGGAGCTGAATCCGGCCACGCTGCCGCGCGTGCTCGTCCACAGGGACTATTGCGATCTCATCGGCCAGGGCCGGATAAGCAGTGCCGAACGCGGCTTCCTCACCGAGTGCCAGCAGTCGGCCAGCTGGCTGACGCGCTCGCTCGACCAGCGGGCCCGAACCATCCTCAAGGTGGCCGGCGAGATCATACGGCGCCAGGGCGGCTTCCTGGAGCACGGCATCGCGCATCTGAAACCGCTGACGCTGATGGCGGTCGCCGACGCCGTCGGCATGCACGAATCGACCATCAGCCGCGTCACGGCCAACAAGTACATGGCGACGCCCCGGGGCGTGTTCGAACTGAAATTCTTCTTCACCGTCGCGATCGCCTCGAGCCGCGGCGGCGAGGCGCACTCGGCCGAGAGCGTCAAGCACCGGATCCGCTGCCTGATCGACGCCGAGAGCGTCGACGCGGTCCTGTCGGACGACGACATCGCCGACCGGCTGAAGCGGGAGGGCGTCGACCTCGCGCGCCGCACCGTCGCGAAATACCGCGAGGCTCTCGGCATCCCCTCCTCGGTGCAGCGCCGGCGCGAGATGAACGCCCGGCGCCTCGCGTCCTGATCCTCCCTCGCGCGCGGGTGCCGGCCGGAGTCCAGCGGCGGCAGGCATGCCGTCGGCGGGCGCAGTGAACATCCGGAGCCGGCCTCGCGTTGACACGGTGCGGCGCTATTTCTAGAAGGCGCCACCCGATCCCGACGCGGGATGGGTCGAGGATGGACGCGTCGCACGTGGCGCTGCGGCAGACGACAGGAGGACCGGCACGGCTTCCGCTCTCTTCGACGAAGCAGGCCCGATCCGCAGCGATCGGGACGCCGGCAACTATTCCAGGGAGATGTTCACATGAGCCTTCGCATTACCGGCAAGCACATGGATGTCGGCGACTCGCTCCGTGTGCGGATCCAGGATCGTCTCGATGAGTCGGTTGCGAAGTATTTCGATGGAAACTTCTCCGGCACCGTCGTCATGTCGAAGGACTCGAGCCGCTTCTCGACCGACTGCACGCTCCACCTCGACACGGGCGTCATCTTCCAGGCCACAGGCACCTCGCAGGATCCCGAAGCGAGCTTTAGCGACGCCGCCGAGCGCATCGAGAAGCGCCTGCGCCGTTACAAGCGCCGGCTGAAGGACCACCACGCCGGCCAGAACGGGCAGCAGCAGCCCGAAATCGCGTATGCCGTCGTCGAGGCCATCCCGGACGAGGACGAGGAGCTGCCGGAGGACTACGCGCCGGCGATCATCGCCGAGACGTCGCTGCGCATGTCGACGCTCAGCGTGGCCGGTGCGGTGATGGAGCTCGACCGGCGGGACAGCCCGGTGGTGGTGTTCCGCAACGCGGCAAGCGGTGCGGTGAACATCGTCTACCGCCGCAGCGACGGAAATTTCGGGTGGGTCGACCCCGCCACCTGTCGGGACGCTTGAGTCGCGACAGGTATCTGGGGTCTAAGCTGGTCGCGGCGACGGTCGGCGCGGCAGCACGAGGCGGGATGCGATGGATTTCGGCGACCTGATCGACCAGGAAGCGGTGCTTCCCGCCCTGAAGGCGAATTCGAAGAAGCAGGTGCTGCAGGAGCTGGCGGAGGCTGCGGCCGAGCGCACCGGCCTGCCCGAGCGCGACATCTTCGACACCATCTTGCAGCGCGAGCGGCTCGGCTCGACCGGCGTCGGCAACGGCATCGCGATCCCGCACGGCAAGCTAGAGGGTCTCGATCGTCTCTGGGGCATCTTTGCACGGCTGACCAAGCCGGTGGAGTTCGACGCGCTCGACGACCAGCCGGTCGATCTCGTGTTCCTGCTGCTGGCGCCCGAGAACGCCGGCGCTGATCACCTGAAGGCGCTCTCCAAGGTCGCGCGCCTGCTGCGCAATCCGGACATGGTGGAAAAGCTTCGCACCTCGCGGGACGCGAGCGCGATCTACGCGCTGATCACGCAGGCGGCGGCGACGCCGCCGCACGCTGCGTGAGGCTTGAGGAGGTCAGTCAGTGGAGACTGACGGTCTGAAGTTCGTTCTCGGAGGCACTGGCAAGGATGCTGCCCCGATCGTCGGACACGGCGAGCGGCGTCCCGTCGGCGGAGAACAGCGCCCACAGGCTGATGCCCGGGCGGATCGACTGCGCGGCGGGAAACTTCGCGCGGATGTCGTCGGAGGACATCTGGCGCAGATAGGCGATGTGGCCTTCCCCGAGCGCGGCGAAATCGGTGTGAGAGAAACTGGATTGATTACGCATACCTCGTCTCCTTGATAGGCAAACGCAGACCGTGTGTCATTCGACGACGTCGATCTGAATTTTCTTGACCACCCGCTCGGGCTCCGGCTTGGCCAAGTCGATGAAGAGAAGTCCGTTCTTGAGCTGCGCGCCGAGGATCCGCATGCCGTCGGCCAGAAGGAAGCACTTCTGGAACTGGCGCGCCGCGATGCCCCGGTAGAGGAACTCGCGCTCGCGGTCCTCGCTCTGCCGGCCGCGGATCACCAGCTGGTTCTCCTCGGTCGTCACGTCGAGATCGTCCGGCTGGAAGCCGGCGACGGCGAGCGTGATGCGCAGAAAGTCGCCCGGATCACCGTCGACGCCCGGCTCGCCGCCGCGCACCCGCTCGATGTTGTAGGGCGGATAGCCGTCCCCGCCCTTCCCGATGCGCTCCAGCGTCTTCTCGACGCTATCGAAGCCGAGAAGCAGCGGACTGGAAAACGGCGGCATTCGACTCATAGCAGCAAGCCCTTGAACAAGCGACTTTTTCGTCGGAGGCCCATGGCACGGCACCTCCGCTCTCTTCGCTCCTTCAGATGGGATGCGCCGGCGGGCAGTTCAATGGAATGAGCCGGGTAGCGGAGGGAGGCCGGGTGCGGGGACACCGAGGCAAGTGTCCGGCCGAATGATGAAGATTGTCTTCGCGTTCGCTCGCGCGGCAAGGCCCGCACGGCAACGGTCGGGGCAGCCTTATGTAAAGCGCCGCCGCCGCGGGGGAGCGGCCAGCGGAGCGGCGGCCGGCCCGAGCCTCTCAGGCGGCCGGCTTCACGAGGCGGCCGGCCCGGCCTTGAAGCTGAGTGCGACCCCGTTGATGCAGTGGCGCATGCCGGTCGGCTTCGGGCCGTCGTCGAAGACATGGCCGAGATGGCCGCCGCAGTTGGCACAGTGCACTTCGGTGCGCGGATAGAGCAGCTTGTAGTCGCTCGAGGTCCCGACCCCGCCCGCCACCGCCTCCCAGAAGCTCGGCCAGCCGGTGCCCGAATCGAACTTGGTGGCGGAGGAGTAGACCGGGTGGTCGCAGCCGGCGCACGTGTAGAGGCCGGCCTCCTTGTTGTGGTTCAGCGGGCTGGTGAAGGGCCGCTCGGTCCCCTCCTGGCGCAGCACGGCGTACTGCTCGGGCGTCAGCCGCTTCTTCCACTCCTCGTCCGGAAGGCTCAGCGGGAACTTGCCCTCCTTGCCCTGGGCCTGCCCGCCGCCGAAGAGCGAGCCGAAGCCGGCGGCGAGACCGGCGAACACCGTGCCGGCTGCGAGAATCTCACGACGCGTCATAAGGCACCTTTGCGATCGAGTCCGATGGGCTTCACATAAGCAGCCCAGGCGGCCGTGTGGGGTCACGTCGGCGCTTGCGCGCGCCACTTTTGCGTGACGAGCGCCAAGTCCGTGCTCCATACCGCGCGAGCACCCCGTGTCCCGAGGTGCTCAGTCGTCGATCCGGCCGCGCATCTTCTTGGTGTCGGCACGCCCACGCTTCTGCTTCAGCCGCCGCTCGATCGCCGAGCGGGTCGGACGGGTCGCCTTGCGCGGCGGGGGCGGCGGGACCAGCGCCCGGCGCACAAGCTCGGCCAGCCGGTCGCGCGCGTCCTCGCGGTTGCGCTCCTGGGTGCGGAAGCGCGAGGCTTCGATGAGGATCTCGCCGTCCTTCGTGGCGCGGCTGCCGGCAAGCTTGAGGAGGCGCTGCTTGACGTCATCCGACAGGGCGAGGGAGGCCGCCGCGAAAAAGCGCAGCTGGACGGCCGTCGCCACCTTGTTGACGTTCTGGCCGCCCGGCCCGGAGGCGCGGATGAACGCCTCCTCGAGCTCGGCATCGGGGATTATGACGCGGCGGCTGACGCGCAGGCCGGATGTTTCGCTCATGGAGGGATCGCGCGACCAGGTGAACGTTCCGGTCGAGGATGCAGCACGGCGCGCCACCCGGGCGCAAGAGCCGGCGCGGCGCGAGGGCGCCGCCTCTGCCTCCTTAAACAGGAATGGCCCGCGACCGGAGCCGCAGGCCTATTCCTCCCGAGGACGCCTGGTGACGGCTGGGCCCCGGGCGTCTACTCCGCCGCGAGGGCCGTGACCGGCGCCGCCTCGAGCACCTCGACGTCCACGTGCTCGGCGAACTTCTCGAAGTTGGCGCGGAACATCGAAACGAGCTTCTCGGCCTGCCGATCGTAGGCGTCCGGGTCCGCCCAGGTCGAACGCGGGTCGAGGATCGACGGATCGACGCCCTCCACCGCGACCGGCACGGAAAAGCCGAAATTCGGGTCGGCACGGAATTCGGCATCGGCGAGCGAACCGTCGAGCGCGGCACCGAGCAGCGCCCGCGTCACCTTGATCGGCATGCGCCGGCCGGTGCCGTAGGCGCCGCCGGTCCAGCCGGTGTTCACCAGCCAGCAGTCGACGCCGTAGGTCGCGATCAGGTCGCGCAGCAGGTTGCCGTATTCCGACGGGTGGCGCGGCATGAACGGCGCGCCAAAGCAGGTCGAGAAGGTCGCCTCCGGCTCGGTCACGCCCTTTTCGGTCCCGGCGACCTTGGCCGTGTAGCCGGACAGGAAGTGGTACATCGCCTCGGCCGGCGTCAGCCGGGCGATCGGCGGCAGCACGCCGAAGGCATCGGCGGTCAGCATGATGATGTTCTTCGGATGGCCGGCCCGGCCGCTGCGGCTGGCGTTCGGGATCACGTCGAGCGGATAGGCCGAGCGGGTGTTTTCGGTCAGGGAGCCGTCGTCGAAATCGGGCACGCGGTCGGCGTTCAGAACGACGTTCTCGAGCACCGTGCCGAAGTGGCGGCTCGCGGCATAAATTTCCGGCTCGGCTTCGGCCGACAGGCGGATCGTCTTGGCGTAGCAGCCGCCCTCGAAGTTGAAGACGCCGTTCTCGCTCCAGCCGTGCTCGTCGTCACCGACGAGGGTGCGGTTGGGATCGGCCGACAGCGTCGTCTTGCCGGTGCCGGACAGGCCGAAGAAGACCGCCGTGTCGCCATCTTGGCCGACGTTCGCCGAGCAGTGCATCGGCATTACGCCCGCCTCCGGCAGGAGGTAGTTCAGCATCGTGAAGACCGACTTCTTCATCTCGCCGGCATAGGAGGTGCCGCCGATCAGAACGATCTTGCGGGTGAGGTCGCAGGCGATGATCGTTTCGGTGCGGCTGCCGTGGCGCACCGTGTCGGCCTTCAGCGACGGCAGGTCGATGATTGTCATGTCCGGCACGAAGTCCGCCAGGTCCTCGACCGCCGGGCGGATCAGCAGGTTGCGGATGAACAGCGAGTGCCAGGCATATTCGGTGACGACGCGCACCTTTATGGCGTGCGCTCCGTCGGCGCCACCGATCAGGTCCTGGACGAAGAGGTTCTTGCCGTCGGCCGCCGCCTTGAAGTCGGCATAGAGGCGCTCGAAGGCCTCCGGCTCCATCGGCTTGTTGTTGTCCCACCAGACACGCGGGTCGGTGTTCTCGTCGCGCACGACGAACTTGTCCTTCGGCGAGCGCCCGGTGTGCTGACCGGTGGTGACACAGACGGCGCCGTCGGCGGTCAGGCGCGCCTCGCCGCGCCGGATGGCGATCTCGGTGAGTTCGGCCGCCTGCAGGTTCCAGCGCAGCGACGCCGGGCCGGCGAGCCCCGTCGATTCAATTCCGCAGTGCGGATTGCGGCTGCCGATTTCGTCCATTCTTCTTCCACCCGTTGATCGCGATGACCTGTCGCAGACCGAACTAAATACGGGTCATAAAACTGTGAGGCAAGCAGTTTCAAACGTAAAAGTTAAAGCCGCTCAATGTATTAATCGGTTTAAAACTGTCACGTAGCCTTTCAATCGGTTTGGTCTGCCTCTGATGCTTGACGTGGATCGAGCGTGCATCGGGTCTGGCACTTTTGCCGCAGCGCTGCATTTCAGCCGAAAGCGCGGCCCGGCCGCACAGCAGTGACGCGAAGGAGACTCCAAGCCGATGACGGAGAGCAACAGCCCCCAGCTGTTCTGGGACCTTGTGAAGGACTTCGACACCTCGATGGTCGTCACCCGCGACGCGGGGCGCATGCGGGCACGGCCGATGGCGCCGCGCATCTCCGCCGACCAGCGCGAGATCCTGTTCCTGACCGACCGCAACTCGCACAAGGTCGAGGAGATCGAGGCGAACAGCGAGGTCGTCTGCACCTTCGCCAAGCACGGCCGCTACGCTTCGGTGACGGGTCGAGCGCGGGTCAGCGGCGACCGCGACCTCGTCGCCAGCATCTGGAATGCGGAGGCCGAGGCCTGGATGCCGAAGGGCAAGGAGCATCCGGACGTCGTCGTCCTGGCGATCGCCCCCGAGCAGGCCGAACTCTGGGACGTGAAGACGAACTCGGTGACGAAGGCCTGGGAGTTCGCCAAGGCCTATCTCGGCGAGAAGCCGCAGCCCGACATCGGCGAGCACCGCAAGGTCGGCTTCTGAGTCTCACCGGTGAGCCGGGTCTCGGTCCGCGGCGGGGTGCCGCCTGTTTCGGCGCGAGGCGTCCCGGCTGGCCGCGGCCGCTGACCGAGCCGCTCACCGTTGCGATCCTGCCACATTCGCCGCCGATTGCTGTCCCGCGCGATTTGGCGCAAAGCTGGGGCAAAGCCCGCCGGTTCGGGCGCGCCGCGTTCGCCGCCGCCTTGCGCATCGGATGCCCGGGCCGCACATGCAGCCTGAAGGGCTGCCACCATCGGCGGCCGCGCCCTGCGCGGCCCCGGCCACAAGGAGAATGACGACATGCCCACCATCGCGCTGGTTGACGACGACCGGAACATCCTGGCGTCGGTCTCGATCGCGCTCGAGAACGAGGGGTATCGGGTCGAAACCTACACGGACGGCGCCTCGGCACTGGAAGGGCTGCAAACCCGCCCGCCGAACCTCGCCATCTTCGACATCAAGATGCCGCGCATGGACGGGATGGAGCTCCTGCGCCGGCTGCGCCAGCGCTCCGATCTGCCGGTGATCTTCCTGACCTCGAAGGACGAGGAGATCGACGAGCTGTTCGGGCTGAAGATGGGCGCCGACGACTATATCCGCAAACCCTTCTCCCAGCGCCTTCTGGTGGAGCGGGTGCGGGCGATCCTGCGGCGCAGCGCGGCGCGCGAAGCCGGGCCCGCTGCCGTCAAGGCCGGCCCCAACGTCGACACCTCGCTCGAGCGTGGCCAGCTGGTGATGGACCAGGAGCGTCACACCTGCACCTGGAAGAGCCATCCGGTGACTCTGACGGTGACCGAGTTCCTCATCCTCCACTCGCTGGCCCAGCGGCCGGGCGTGGTGAAGAGCCGCGACGCGCTGATGGACGCGGCCTATGACGAGCAGGTCTATGTCGACGACCGCACCATCGACAGCCACATCAAGCGGCTGCGCAAGAAGTTCAAGGCGATCGACGACGACTTCGACATGATCGAGACGCTCTACGGCGTCGGCTACCGGTTTCGCGAGATCTGACAGACGCTCGAATGGTCGCGAACGCGGAGATGGAGGCAGCCCACGGCGCGCCGGACCGGCGACGGCGGCGCGAGGCGGCGTTGCGCGCCCGGCGCTGGCGTCGCTTTCCGCTGATCCGCCTGACGCTGTCGCGCATCCGCTGGCTGCTCGGCCACACGATCTTCTCGTCGCTGACGCGGCGCATCGTCTTCCTCAACCTCGTCGCGCTGATCGTCCAGGTCTCGGGCATCCTCTACCTCAACCAGTTCCGCGCCGGACTCATCGACGCGCGGGTGGAGAGCCTGCTCACCCAGGGCGAGATCATCGCGAGCGCCATCGCCTCCTCGGCGACGGTCGAGACCAACTCGATCACGCTCGATCCTGAAAAGCTGCTCGAGCTGCAGGCCGGCGACACCCTGAGCCCTGGCGCGGAGACCTCCGACAGCCTCGACTTCCCGATCAATCCGGAGCGGGTCGCCCCGCTCCTGCGCCGGCTGATCTCCCCGACCCGCACCCGCGCCCGGCTCTACGACCGCGACGCCAACCTGATCCTCGACTCCCGCCACCTCTACTCGCGCGGCCAGATCCTGCGCTTCGACCTGCCGCCCGTCGCCGACGAGGAGCCGAGCCTCTTCGAGCGCGCCGAGGACTGGGTGCGCCGGCTGCTGCAGCGTGGGGACCTGCCGATCTACCGGGAGACGCCGGGCGGCTCGGGCACCACCTATCCTGAAGTGATGAACGCCCTCACCGGCGGGCCTGCGACGGTGGTGCGCGTCACCGAGCACGGCGAGCTGATCGTCTCGGTGGCGGTGCCGATCCAGCGCTTCCGGGCGGTGCTGGGCGTGCTTCTCCTGTCCACCCAGGGCGGTGACATCGACAAGATCGTGCAGGCGGAGCGCATGGCGATCATGCGCGTCTTCGCCGTCGCCTCGCTGGTGACGATCGTGCTCTCGATCCTCCTCGCCTCGACCATCGCGACGCCGCTGCGGCGGCTGTCGGCCGCCGCCATCCGCGTGCGGCGCGGCGTCAAGGCACGCGAGGAGATCCCCGACTTCGGCGAGCGCGCCGACGAGGTCGGCAATCTCGGCAGTGCGCTGAAGGAGATGACCAACGCGCTCTATGCGCGGATGGACGCGATCGAGTCCTTCGCCGCGGACGTCAGCCACGAGTTGAAGAATCCGCTGACCTCGCTGCGCAGCGCCGTCGAGACGCTGCCGCTGGCCCGCAACGAGACCTCGAAGACACGGCTCCTCGAGATCATCGAGCACGACGTGCGCCGGCTCGACCGGCTGATCACCGACATCTCCGACGCCTCGCGGCTCGATGCCGAGCTGGCACGGGAGGACGCGCAGAAGGTCGACCTCGCGCCACTGCTCGCCTCGCTGCTCGATGCCGCCCGGAGCCACGCCAAGAGCGGACGCCGGCCGGAGATCAGGCTCGAGGTCGCGCCGGCGGCTGCCGCCGGCGCACGGCCCTACCTCGTCTCCGGCCACGACCTGCGGCTGACCCAGGTCTTCACCAACCTCGTCGAGAACGCCCGCTCCTTCGTGCCGGAGGACGGCGGGCGCATCCAGGTGCGGATGCGCCGGCGGGCGAGCGTCGTCGTGGTGACCGTCGAGGACAACGGACCCGGCATCCAGGCCGAAAAGGTCGAGCGGATCTTCGAGCGCTTCTATACCGACCGACCGTCGAACGAGAGCTTCGGCCAGAACTCCGGCCTCGGCCTGTCGATCAGCCGCCAGATCGTCGAGGCGCACGGCGGCACGCTGACCGCCGAGAACATCGTCGACCCCGCCGCGCCGGGCGGGGTGTCCGGCGCCCGCTTCACCGTCACCCTGCCGGCCGAATGAGCTCGTTCGTCAACGTCCACGCCACCGCGATCCGGCTCGGCGGCTTCGGCATCCTGATCCGCGGGCCGGCCCGCAGCGGCAAGTCCGCGCTGGCGCTCGCGGCGCTGCGCCGGGCCGAGGCGGCCGGCCTGACGGCGGCGCTCGTCTCCGACGACCAGGTGTTCGTCGAGGCGGAGGGCGACGCGCTCCTCGCCCGCGCGCCGGAGACGATCCGGGGCCTCATCGAGGTCTCGGGGGTCGGCATCCTGCGCCAGCCGACGGTCGACGGCGCCCGGATCGAGCTTCTCGCCGACCTCGTCCCGACCGAGACGATCGACCGCCTGCCCGATCAAACCCATGTGCACGTCTGCGGCATCATGCTGCGGCGCATCCTCCTGCCGGCCCGCGAAGCCGCCTTTGCCGCCGACGTGCTCGTAACCCTGACGCAGGAATTTTGTGCGACAGCGAGAGCGACGCGTTGAATCCGCTTGCCTATCGCGCCGGCGATGACAAGATGCGGCCCTTGAAAGTATGTATGCCGTTGGCAGGACACCCGCATGATCTCGACCGGCGCTGCGGCGACGGCAGTGCCCCCCGATGGGCACAGGCTCCGGCAAGATGCGGAGGCGATACTGTGCCTCGTCGGCTTTCCTGTTTGATCGGAGCGTTCACCGTATGATCGGACTGGTGCTCGTCACCCATGGCCAGCTCGCACGCGAGTTTCTCCATGCCGTCGAGCATGTCGTCGGCCCCCAGGAGGCGTTCGAGACCATCTCGATCGGCCCGGACGACGACATGGAACAGCGCAGGATGGACATCCTCGCGGCGGTGAAGCGCGCCGAGCGCGGCGACGGCGTGATCATCCTCACCGACATGTTCGGCGGCACCCCGTCAAATCTCGCCATCTCGGTGATGGACGGGGAGCGGGTCGATGTGCTCGCCGGCGTCAACCTGCCGATGCTGATCAAGCTGACCAAGGTGCGCGACGACAAGCCGCTCGCCGAGGCGCTCACCTTCGCACAGGAGGCCGGGCGCAAGTACATCAACGTCGCCAGCCAGATCCTCACCGGCAAATGACTGTTCGACCTTCGGACGTCCCTCCGTCCCCCGACCTTTCGAGCAGCGTCGAGCGATGACCGCAGACGCCTCCGCCGTGGTCGAGCGGACTCTCACCATCGTCAACAAGCGCGGCCTGCATGCGCGGGCTTCGGCGAAGTTCGTCCAGGTGGCCGAGCGCTTCGACGCCGAGATGACCATCGTGCGCGACGGGCTGTCGGTCGGCGGCCAGTCGATCATGGGTCTGATGATGCTGGCGGCGGCTCAGGGCTCGAACATCCACGTCAGCGCCACCGGCCCGGAGGCGGCCGCTGCGGTGGAGGCCATCGCCGCGCTCGTTGCCGACCGCTTCGGCGAAGAGGCCTGAGCCGGCAGCGCCGCCGTGTCGCGCTCGACACCTCCGACGCACCGTCCGGCCCATGCGTCCTACTGCGCCGGTGCGGCCGGCGTCGGCGCCTGCGGCTCGGCGTGTCCCGCATCGGCGGGGGCCGGCGCCACGGCCGCGTCCTGCTTCAGGATCAGCGCCCACAGGCCATTGGCGATCACCCGCGCCCGGGTCACCGGCAGATCGATGCGGCCGTCGCTGGCCGCCTGGTTGAGGTCGTCGCGCAATGCCGTCGCCGCCGCATCGCCGCCAGCGGCCGCGATCAGCGACCAGCCATAGGCGCGCGTCAGGTTGCGCGGCACGGCGTCGCCCTCGTAATAGGCGAAGGCGAGCTTGCCGATCGTCGACCAGTTCCGCGCCGCCAGGGCCTCGGCCTCCTGCCGGCGATGCGCCTGGCCCGCGTCCGTCTTCATCCAGGCGTCGAGCGCCTCGTCCTCGGCCGCCGCGGCCGCCTCGCCGCCGATGCTGGCCCGCAGGCCCGACAGGAGATCCTCGGGCAGTGCGACGCCGTCGGCATGGGCGAGGAGCAGCGTCACGTAGGAGCGCTGGCCCGCACCGTCGGCCACCGCGAGCGCCGGCTGGCGCGACAGCGCGTCAGAGACGAGGCGGAGCGCGGCGTTGTCGCCCTTCGCCGCCTCGGGCAGCGCCAGTTCGAGGCCGCGGGCGACGTCCTGCGGAACGCCGACGCCCTCGATCAGCTGGCGCGCCGCGGCCACGGCCTCGCTGCCCGAGGCGGCGGCCGGAAAGCTGTCGGCCGCGACGAGCGGAACGCTCGGCGCCGCTTCGAGCCCGACCTGCGGGTTCAGCGCCGCGATCGCCGCCTCGACGTCCGGCTCGCCCTGCAGCCAGCTGAGCTCGACCGGCTCGGGCGGCGCCAGTGTGACCTCCAGATGCGACGGATGGGCGATGAAGGTCTGCAGCGTGCTCGCCCAGCCCTGCGCCCGCGCCTGGAGCGCCGGGGAGACCTTGCCCGCCGCGTCGCCGAAGGCGCCTGCGATCCCGGCGGTCGCCAGCATCGACGCCATGCCGGCGAACTGCGTACCGCTCAGCCCCTGCTGGGCCCCGTAGACCTCGAACACCGCCGGCAGAAGGCCCTTGTCGTCATAGGCGATCCGCCCGCTCTGGAGCCGCCCGGCGACCACCGGCTCGTCGCTCGCGCCGCCGGCCGGGTCCGCCTCGTGGAGCGGCATCAGGATGTGGAAGCCGGCAACGTCGAGGCTGACGGCGAGATCGGCGATCCCATCGAGCTGCAGACCGAGATCGAGACGATAGTCGGCCGCCGCCGCGTTGCCGCCGGCCGATGACAGCGAGACGTCGCCGGTGACGGTCTCCCGTCCGAGCTTCTGGAGCGTCTGGCGCACCGCGGGATCGAGCGGAAGCGCCCGCGTGTCGACCGCCACGCCCTCGAGCCGTTGCACGCCGCCGCCGATCCGGATGCGTGCGATCGTCGCGGAGAAGGCGTCGCGGTGAATGGCGACGCCGGTCGCCACGAAGTCGCGCGTCACCGGATCGTAGCGGCGCGAGGCGTAGGTGACCTCGGCGAAGTTGCGCCCGCTCAGCACCGCGAGGTCGAACAGGTAGGGTGCGTAAGGCATCAGGAGGTCGGCCAGCGTCTGCGGCGCGGCATCGACATGCGGCACCGCACCGGCCGGAGCCGGAGCCGGAGCGGCCGGCACCGCCACCGACGTCAGCAACAGCGCAAGCGATGCGATCGCGCACGTGCACCCCCGTCGCGCTTGCCGCGACCCGCTCGATCCCTGTGCCATGACGTCCTCCACCCCGCGCTCGGCTCAACTTAAACCACTCGTTTGCCACCGCGAAGACAATCCGCGCCAAGGGACATAAAGAAATGTTTATGTCTTCTTGTCTCCCGCTTCTTGGACTGGTAGAGCGGCGGCAATGCGCCGAGCCGGCGCCTGAGCGGAAGGACACGATCAATGGCAGTCGAACAGGATTACCTCGTCCGGGATCTGTCCCTGGCGGACTGGGGCCGCAAGGAGATCACCATCGCCGAGACCGAGATGCCGGGCCTGATGGCCTGTCGGGAGGAGTTCGGCGCCGATCAGCCGCTGAAGGGCGCGCGCATCACCGGCTCGCTGCACATGACGATCCAGACCGCGGTGCTGATCGAGACGCTGCAGGCGCTCGGGGCCGACGTGCGCTGGGCGTCCTGCAACATCTTCTCGACGCAGGACCATGCCGCCGCGGCGATCGCCGCCAAGGGCACGCCGGTCTTCGCCGTGAAGGGCGAGACGCTGGACGACTACTGGACCTACACCGACAAGATCTTCCAGTGGCCGGACGGCCAGCCGTCCAACATGATCCTCGACGACGGCGGCGATGCCACGATGTACATCCTGCTCGGCGCGCGGGCCGAGGCCGGCGAGGACGTCCTGTCGAACCCCGGCAACGAGGAGGAGGAGATCCTCTTCGCCCAGATCAAGAAGCGCATGGCGGCGACGCCCGGCTTCTTTGCCCGCCAGCGGGACGCCATCAAGGGCGTGACAGAGGAAACCACCACCGGCGTCAACCGGCTCTACCAGTTGCAGAAGAAGGGCCTGCTGCCCTTCCCGGCGATCAACGTCAACGACTCGGTGACCAAGTCGAAGTTCGACAACAAGTACGGCTGCAAGGAATCGCTGGTCGACGGCATCCGCCGCGCCACCGACGTGATGATGGCCGGCAAGGTCGCCGTGGTCTGCGGCTATGGCGACGTCGGCAAGGGCTCGGCCGCCTCGCTCGCCGGCGCCGGCGCCCGCGTGAAGGTCACCGAGGTCGATCCGATCTGCGCGCTGCAGGCGGCGATGGACGGCTTCGAGGTGGTGACGCTCGAGGATGCGGCGCCGACCGCCGACATCTTCATCACCACCACCGGCAACAAGGACGTCATCCGCATCGAGCACATGCGCGCGATGAAGGACATGGCGATCGTCGGCAACATCGGTCACTTCGACAACGAGATCCAGGTCGGCGCGCTGCGCAACCTGAAGTGGGACAACATCAAGCCGCAGGTCGACATGATCGAGTTTCCGGGCGGCAACCGGATGATCCTGCTCTCCGAGGGGCGCCTGCTCAACCTCGGCAATGCCACCGGCCATCCGAGCTTCGTGATGTCGGCGTCCTTCACCAACCAGACGCTGGCGCAGATCGAGCTCTTCACCAAGAGCCAGAACTACTCCAACCAGGTCTACGTCCTGCCCAAGCACCTCGACGAGAAGGTGGCGCGCCTGCATCTCGGCAAGCTCGGCGCGACGCTGACCGAACTCTCGACGGAACAGGCCGCCTATATCGGCGTCACACCGCATGGCCCCTACAAGCCGGAGCACTATCGCTACTGACCGGTTCGCCGGTCGGCGCGGGACCTTCGAGGCTGCGGCAGGCTGAAGCTTGCCGCAGCCTTTTCTTTCGGGCGCCCGACGCAAACGCATCCTTGCCGCCGATTCACCAATGCTTACAGTTGCCGAATCACGTCCGGCTAGGCTTGGACGGGACTGCGGGGACGGGCGGTCTTCTCTCGAAGCGGCTGAGAAGGACAGGCATTTGCGCGATCTGGCCAAGGATTGCAGGCGGCGCACGGGCGCCGACGGCCGTGAGCGGCGGGCGCCGCCGCGGGGGCGGCGCGCGGGGGCAGCGCGACCCGCTGTGCTGCCGCTTCTCCTGACGGTCGTTTGCTTCTTCATGTGGCGCGGCGTGGCATTTTCAGCGCCCGGCGAGCCCGCCGACACGCTCGCGCTTCGCCCGGAAGAGCTGCTCTATCTGTCGCTGCTCGCCCTGACCATCGGCAGCGCGATGCTCGCCGCGGTGTGGCTGATGCGACAGCGCGCGCGCATCGCGGCGGAGAACGAGAGCCTGCGGGCCGAACTCGCCGAACGCTCGGACGAGCTTCATCTGCGCACCGCCATGCTGCGCGCCGAGGAACAGCGCTTCGTCGTCTACGCGGCGCACCGCGCGCCGGAGGTCGTCGGCACCCTGCCGCTGTCGAGCGGCGTGCCGAATGCGCCGGACCGCTTTCTCGCCTTTGACGAGTGGCTGACCCTGACATCGGCGAGTGCGCTGGTGCAGGCGATCGAGCGGCTGATCGGACGGGCCGAAGCCTTCCATCTCCTGCTCGAGCTGCCGAACGGCGAGAGCCTGGAGGTCACCGGACGCACGCTCGGCGCGATCGCCTTCGTGCGCTTCGCCGCGCTCGAGGGCATCCAGAGCGAATTCGCAACGCTTCAGAACGATCATGCGCGCGTCGTCTCGACGCTGGAGACCGTCCAGAGCCTGTTCGACGCGATGCCGATGCCGGTCTGGCTGCGTGACGCCGAGCATCGGCTGGTCTGGGTGAACACCGCCTATGCCGACGCCGTGGACGCGGCCGGGGTCGGCGATGCGACCGAGCGGCAAATGGAGTTCCTGAACCAGGCCGACCGCGCGCGCATCGCGGCTGCGACGGCCGGGGGAGAGGTCTATCGCGAGCGGCTGACGGCGGTCGTCTCGGCCGATCGCCGCAACTTCGAGGTCATCGACGCGGCGGGTCCGCTCGGGTCCGCCGGCATCGCGACCGACGTCTCGGAGGCCGAGGCGATCCGCATGGAGCTGCGCCACACCATCCAGAGCCACTCGGAGACGCTCGACCACCTGACAACGGCGGTGGCGCGTTTCGACGAGAAGACGCAGCTGCGCTACTACAACGCCGCCTTCCAGAAGCTCTTCGACTTCTCCTCGAGCTTCCTCGACGGTGCGCCCGACCATCTGTCGCTGCTCGACCAGCTGCGCTCGCGTGGTGTGATGGCCGAGGACCGGCCGCTGCGCGACCTCAAGGACGAGCTCCTGCGCGCCTACCGCGCGACCGAGCCGACCGACACGATGCTGCACCTGGCCGACGGCCGCACGCTCCACGTCTTCGCCAGCCCGCAACCGCAGGGCGGCGCGACCTGGGTCTACGAGGACCTGACCGAGAAGCTGCAGCTGGAAAGCCGGCTGAACGCGCTGGTCCGCCTGCAGGGCGAGACGCTCGACTGCCTCAACGAGGCTGTCGCCGTGTTCGGCCCCGACGGCCGCCTGCGTCTCTCCAACCCGGCCTTCAGCGAGATGTGGGCGCTGACAGACGAGTTCCTCAAGGCCAAGCCGCACATCCGCACGCTGCAGGAGCATGCCGGCGTCGGCTTCAAGCCGGCCCGCCTGGACGAGGGCATCACCGGCACCGACTGGCTGACCCTGACCCGCGCCGTCACCGCCTTCGACGACGGCCCGCGCGAGCCGCTGTCCGGCGAAGCCGACCTGTCGAACGGCAACGTCGTCAGCTACGGCGTGGTGCCGCTGCCGAACGGCCAGACGATGCTGACCTTCATCGACGTCTCCGACTCGCGTCAGGCCGAGCGGATGCTGCGCGAGCGCAACGATGCGCTGGAGGAGGCGGACCGGATCAAGACCGACTTCGTCAAGCACGTGAACTACGAGCTGCGTTCGCCGCTGACCAACATCATCGGCTTCTCGGCGCTGCTGCGCTCGGTCGACACCGGGCCGCTCAACGAGCGCCAGAGCGAGTATCTGAACTACATCTCGACCTCGACGGCCGCGCTGATGACGATCGTCAACGACATTCTCGACCTCGCCTCGGTCGATGCCGGAACGATGGAGCTGGAGCCGTCCGAGGTCGACATCGCCAAGGCGACGGAGACGGCGGCCGAGGCGATCCGCGACCGGCTGCAGGAGAACGACGTCGCGCTGCACGTGGACGTCGCCGCGGCGGGCCCGCGCTTCCGGGCCGACGAGCACCGGCTGACGCAGGTGCTGTTCAACCTTCTGTCCAACGCCGTGAATTTCGCGCCCGGTGGCTCGACCGTCGAGCTGAAGGCCTGGCGCGATGCGGAGTGGGTGTGCTTCTCCGTAGCGGACAAGGGGCCCGGGATTTCGTCCGAGCAGCTCGCCCGGGTATTCGACCGTTTCGAGGCCGATGCGGCGGGCGGACGCCAGTCCGGCGCCGGTCTCGGCCTTTCGATCGTCAAGACCTTCGTCGAACTGCACCAGGGCCGGGTCGAGATCGACAGTCGACCCGGTGGGGGCACCACAGTCACCTGCCGCTTCCCGTCCCACCGCGCCGACTACGAAGACGCCGCGGAATGACGCCGAAACTCTCCGCAAAGGCGCTGGCAGGCGGTCCTTCGGGCGCAGCGACGTCAACCGCTCCGTCTCTCGTCCTGCCCCTCGCCGACGATGCCGCGACACGCCGGCTCGGCGAGGACCTCGCGATGGCCGTCCGGCCGGGCGAGGTGGTGGCGCTCGCGGGCGATCTCGGCGCCGGCAAGTCGACGCTCGCCCGGGCGCTGATCCGCACCCTCGCCGCCGATCCCGAACTCGAGGTGCCCTCGCCGACTTACACGCTCGTGCAGAGCTACGACACCCTGCCGCCGGTCGCCCACTTCGACCTGTATCGCCTCAGCGAGCCTTCGGAGCTCGACGAACTCGGTTTCGAGGAAGCGGCGCAGGCGAGCGTCGTGCTGGTCGAGTGGCCCGAGCGGGCGGAGGCAGTCCAGACGCGGGCGGACCTGCGCGTCGCGCTGGAGATCGAGGGCGACGGACGCCGTGCCACCATCACCGGCGACGACGCGCCGATGCAGCGTCTCTCCCGCTCGCTGGCGATCCGCGCCTTCCTCGAGCGCAGCGGCATCCCCGTCGCCAACCGGCGGCGTTTCCAGAACGACGCCTCGCCGCGCCGCTACGAGACCGTCGAGCGAGACGGGCGGACGGCGATCGTCATGGACGCCCCGCGGCTGCCGGCGGGCGTGCCGGTACGCGACGGCCTGCCCTACACGCGTGTCGCCCACATCGCGGAGGACGTCCTGCCCTTCGTGGCGCTGGCGACGGCGCTGCGCGAGCGCGGCTTCGCCGCGCCGCGGATCTTCGATGCCGATCTCGACGCGGGGCTGGTGCTGCTCGAGCATCTCGGCGCGGACGGACCGCTCGACGCCGAACGTCGACCGCTTACGGAGCGCTACCGCCAAGCCGCCGTTGTCCTCGCCGAGTTGCACGCCACCGCATGGCCGCGGGACCACCTCCTGCCGGGCGGCCTCACCCATCGCGTGCCGGACTTCGACCGCGGCGCGCTGACAATCGAGGTCGAGCTGATGCTCGAGTGGTACTGCCCGTTCGGCTTTGGCCGTCCGGCGACGGCCGCCGAGCGCGAGGCCTTCGCGGCGGTGTGGTCGAGCCTCTTCGACCGGCTGGAGACGGCCGACCGGAGCCTCGTCCTGCGCGACTATCACTCACCCAACATCATCTGGCGGCCGGCGGAGAGCGGGCGGGAGCGCATCGGAATCCTCGACTTCCAGGACTCCATGATCGGACCATCCGCCTACGATCTCGCCTCGCTGGCCCAGGACGCGCGCGTCGACATGCCGCCCGAGCTCGAGGCCACGCTCTATGCCGACTATGTCGCCGCGCGCACGGCCGCCGGCGTCTTCGACCCGGCCGGGTTCGCCGAAGCCTACGCGATCACGGCGGCACAGCGCGCCACAAAGCTCCTCGGGATCTTCGTGCGATTGAAGCTGCGGGACGGCAAACCGCAATATCTCGGTCACATTCCCCGGATTAAGGGCTATCTCGACCGCACGCTCGGTCATCCGGTGCTTGCCGAGCTCCGCGCGCTCTACCGCGCCTGGGGCATCGTCGAGCGCGACGCTCGTTAGAGGATCAGCACCGCCCGCCATGACGCACGATGCGAACACGCCCTCCTTCCGCCCGACACGGGCGATCGTTCTGGCGGCCGGCCTCGGCAAGCGGATGCGCCCGATCACCTCGACCATCCCGAAGCCGCTGATCGAGGTGCGCGGCAAGGCGCTGATCGACTACGGCCTCGACGCGCTGGCGCGCAACGGCGTCGAGACGGTCGTGGTCAACGTCCACTACCTCGCCGACCTGATGCAGGCGCATCTGAGGAAGCGCCGCGACATGGAGATCCTGATCTCGGACGAGCGCGACGCGCTCCTGGACTCCGGCGGCGGCGTGGTGAAGGCGCTGCCGCTGCTCGGGTCCGACCCCTTCTACCTCCTCAACGCCGACACCTTCTGGATCGACGGCTACCGCGACAATCTCGACCTGATGCACCAGCACTGGGATCCCCGGCGCATGGACATGCTGATGCTGATCGCCGACATGCGCCAGGCGACCGGCTACGAGGGCCGCGGCGACTTCGTGATGGACGCCGACGGGCGGCTCGCGCGTGTGGCCGAGCGCAACATGTCGCCCTTCATCTATGCCGGTGCGGCCATCGTGAAGCCCGAACTCTTCGCCGGGCTGCCCGTCGAGAAATTCTCGCTCAACCGCGTCTTCGACCAGCTGATCGAGGCCGGCCGCCTCCACGGCGTTCGGCTGGGCGGCCTCTGGCTCACCGTCGGCACGCCGGCGGCGATCGCCGAGGCGGAGGCCGCCTTCGTCGCCAGCGCGGCGTAGGGGGCTTGCGCCTGTTCTGCGTCGGCCCGTACGCATAAGCGGTTGCGAGAGCAGCACCGATGTTCCGTCATAGACCTCGCACTGGCGGTCAATGTCGAGCCCTCCGTCTCGTCATCCCGGCCTTGAGCCGGGATCCATGCCTCGGCGGATCAACCGGTAGCCCGGCTGCGGAAAAAGGGCGGCGAGCGTATGGCCGTTTTCGCCTCACAACTTCCCTTATGCTGATGATTGCTCGTTCAGCGGCTTGGCATGGATCCCGGCTCAAGGCCGGGATGACGACTATAAAGTCGAGCCCGGTGCAACGGCGTCCGAATCCCGCTAGATCATCGCCATGCCCCGCGCCTCCGTAGTCTCGATCCCGCCCGGCCTGCCCTTCCTGCCGACGCTGGCGGACAGCCTGATCGCCGGGCGCGTGGTCAAGGGCTTCCATCCCGAAGGCGATCCCCTCGCGCTCGCGAGCCTCACCGTCTACGTGCCGACCCGGCGTGCCGCGCGCGGCCTCGCCAGCGCCTTCGGCCAGGCGCTCGGCGGTGTCAGCGCGATCCTTCCAGCGATCCGCACGCTCGGCGAGGAGGACGAGACCGCCCTGTTCCGCGCCGAGGGCGCGCTGGACGGCCTGACGCCGGTGGCCGATCCGGTCGAGCAGCGGTTGCTGATCGCGAGCCTGGTGCGCCAGTGGCGCCGGCAGATCCGCGAGGAGACGCTGCGCGCCATCGGCAGCGAGGCCCTGAGCCTGCCGGCCTCGGCGGCCGACGCGGTCTGGCTCGCCGGCGATCTCGTGCGCCTGCTCGCCGAGATCGAGACCGAGGAAGCCGAGATCGCCGGCCTCGCCGGCCTCGCGCCTGATCGGCTGGCGCACTGGTGGCAGCTGACGCTGACCTTCCTCCAGATCCTCACCGAGCACTGGCCGCAGATCCTCGCCGAGCGCGGCCATGTCAGCGACACCGAGGCGCGCAACCGTCGCCTGCGGCGGCTGGCGGCGCAGTATCGGCAGGAGGGCGCGCCGGGACCGGTGGTGATCGCCGGCTCGACCGCGACCGCGCCCGCGGTCGCCGAGCTGATGCGCGCGGTCGCCGGGCTGCCGAACGGCGCGCTGGTGCTGCCGGGACTCGACCGCCACCTCTCCGACGAGGACTTCGCGACCATCGACGCGGCCCGCTCGCTCGCGACCGTCGGCCATCCTCAGCATGGCCTGAAGCGCATCCTCGCCCGGCTGCAGCTGCCGCGCGAGGCGGTGGATCACCTCGACCTCGGTCTCGACCCGGTGCTCGCCGCCCGCGAGGCCTTCGTCGCCGACGCCCTGCGTCCGGCCGAGACGACTGCCGCCTGGGGCGACAGCCGCAACGCACATCCGCCGGCGGCGCTCGACGGGCTGGCGCTGATCGAGGCGGACGACGAGCGCGAGGAGGCGCTGGCGATCGCCTGCGCGATGCGCGCCGCGCTCGCCGATCCCGAGAAGACCGTCGCGCTGACGACCCCGGACCGCAAACTCGCGCGCCGCGTCACCGTCGAGCTGAAGCGCTTCGGCATCGAGGCGAACGACTCGGCCGGCCGGCCGCTGACGGGCACGGCGCCCGGCACCCTGATGCTGACGGCGGCTGAGGTGGCGCTGCGCCCCGGCGACCCGGTGCGGCTCGTCGCGCTCCTCAAACACCCGCTGCTGCGGCTCGGCCGGACGGCCGGCGAGGCCCGACGCGCGGCGCGCACGATCGAGATGGTGGCGCTGCGCGGTGGCGTCGGCCGAGCCGACCTCGTCGGCCTTGCCGCGCTCTACGGGCAGCGCCGACGCGCCTTCGAGGGGAAGGACGCGGAAACCGGCGAGCGCGTCTTCGTCGCCCGCCCGGTGCAGCTGCTGCCCGAGGAAGATCGCGATCTTGCCGCCGACGTCGCCGAAGCGCTGGAGAAAGCCTTCGCGCCGCTCACCGCGCTGCGCGGCGCGCCCGCGGCGGAGATCGGCGCCTACGCGACGGCATTGACGCAGGTGCTGGAGGCGCTGTGCCGCGATCCCGAGGGCGATGCGTCCGAGCTCTATGCCCAGGAGGCCGGCGGCTCGCTCGCCGCCTTCCTGTCGGGCCTCGTCGCCTGTCCGCCGACCGGCTTCGCCTTCGACGCCGTCGAACTGCCCGACGTCCTCGTCGCGCTCGCGGCCGGCGAGACGGTGAAGCCGCGCGGCGGCCTCTCGGCCCGCGCCTTCGTCTGGGGCGCGCTCGAGGCGCGGCTGCAGAGCGTCGACACCATGGTGCTCGCCGGCCTCAACGAGGGCACCTGGCCGGGCGCCGCGCGGTCGGACGCGTTCCTGTCGCGCATCATGCGGGCCGAGATCGCGCTCGATCCACCGGAGCGGCGCATCGGGCTCGCCGCGCACGACCTTCAGATGGCGCTCGGCAGCCGGCGTGTGATCCTGACCCGCTCCCGGCGCTCCGGCGGCGCGCCGAGCGTCGCCTCGCGCTGGCTGCAGCGGTTGCTGACCGTGGCCGGCGCGTCGGGCGAGGCACAGATGCGGGCGGAGGGCGACGTCTACCGCGCCCATGCGCGCGCGCTCGACCGTGGACCGACGGAGTCCTACGCACTCGATCGGACGCCGGCGACGGACCGCGGTCGACCGTTCCCGCGCCCGCCGCTTTCGCTGCGCCCGCGCCAGGTCTCGGTGACCGAGGTCGAGCGGCTGATCCGCGATCCCTACGCGGTCTACGCCCGCCGCATCCTGAAGCTCGAGAAGCTGCCGCCGCTGCTGCGCGACCCCGGCGCGGCGGAGCGCGGCACCCTCTACCACCGCATCCTCGCCCGCTACGTCCTCGACGGCAACGACCCGACCGTCGCGGACGCGATCGCCCGGCTGATCGACGTTGCGGCGCAGGAGTTCGAGCGCGAGGCGCTGCCGCCGGAGGTTCACGCCGTCTGGTGGCCACGGATGGAGACGCTGGCACAGAACTACATCGCCTGGGAGCGCGAGCGCGATGCCGGCATCCGCGCCCGCATCGCCGAATGCCGCGGCGAATGGGATTTTCCAGACATCGCCACGCGCCTCACCGGCTATGCCGACCGCATCGACGTGACCGTCGACGGGCGGCTGCAGATCATCGACTTCAAGACCGGCACGGAGCCTTCGGTGAAGCAGGCGCGCGCCCTGCTCGCCCCGCAGCTGCCGCTGGAGGGCGCGATGGCGCGGCTCGGCGCCTTCGCCGGCGACCTTGCGACGCCCGGGCCGCTCGCCGACCTCCTCTATGTCCGGCTGCGCGAGAAGGCGTTCAAGGAGGACGGGCTCGCCGGGACTGAGAAGGGTGGGCTGGACTACACCGCCGACGGGCTCGCCGATGCCGCGCTCGAGAAGTTCCGGCAGCTCGTCGCCGCCTACAAGGACGAGCAGATGGGCTACCGGTCTCGTGCGCGGCCCTTCAAGGCCGGCGACTTCTCCGGGGACTACGACCATCTCGCCCGGGCCCGCGAATGGTCGATCGGCCTCGACGCCGCGGAGGACGCGCCGTGACGAGCTTCACCATCTCGGAGACGACCCGCCGCGCGCAGGGACTGGCCTCGGACCCGCGCCATTCGGCCTTCGTCGCCGCCAATGCCGGCTCCGGCAAGACGCACGTGTTGACCGAGCGGGTGCTGCGCCTGCTGCTCGCCGGCGCGGTGCCCTCGAAGATCCTGTGCCTGACCTACACCAAGGCGGCCGCCGCCGAGATGGCGAACCGGGTCTTCGCCCGGTTGTCCGCCTGGGCGGTGATGGAGGAGACGGCGCTCGCCGCCGAGCTCGCCCGCTTCGACGGGCGCCGTCCCGATGCGGATAGAATTGCCGCCGCGCGACGGCTGTTCGCCGAGGCGCTGGAAACGCCGGGCGGCCTGAATATCCAGACCATCCACGCCTTCTGCGAGGCGATCCTGCACCAGTTCCCGCTCGAGGCGGACGTGCCCGGGCATTTCGAGGTTCTGGCCGACGCGGAAAGCGCCCTCCTCCTCGCCGAAGCCAAGCGCCTGCTGATTACCGGCGCCAGCGCCACCGGCGAAGACGACTCCCGCCGCGTGCTGCCCGCCTTCGAGACGGCGCTGGATCTTGCCGGGGAATGGGGGCTCGACGCGCTGCTCTCCGAGATCGTCGCCCGACGCGACGCGATCCGCCGCTACCTCGTCGAGGCCGGCGGCCTCGACCCGGCGCTCGACCGCCTGCGCGCGGCGCTGGAGCTCCTGCCGCACGAGGACAGCGCCGACAGTCTGCTTGCTTCCCTGTGGCCCTGCCCACATCTGACCGAGGCGGTCTGCCGCAGCCTCCTCGCCGCCGCGCGTGCTGCCGCCGGGCCGACAGACGCCAAATTCGCGACCCGACTGACGGCGCTCCTCGAGGCGCCGAGCGCAGCGCTGCGGCTGGAGGCCTTTCAGGCGATCGTCTTCGATTCCAAGGGCAACCCGCGCAGCGCCTACAAGGGGCTGTGTACCAAAGCGGTCGCCGAGAGCGTGCCCGATCTCGACGTCCGGCTCGCCCGCTCGGCCGAACGCGTCGCCGAAAGCGCCGAGCGGCTGGCGACGCTGCGGCTCTACGAGGCGAGCGCCGCCGCGCTCACCATCGCCGACCGGCTGGAGCGCGACTACGCGACGCTGAAGCGACGGCGCGGCCGGCTCGACTTCGAGGACCTGATCGTGCGCACCGCCGACCTGCTGCTGCGCTCGGAGGCAGCGGACTGGGTGCATTACAAGCTCGACAAGGGCATCGACCATGTCCTGATCGACGAGGCGCAGGACACCAGCCCGCGCCAGTGGCAGGTCGTGCGGGCGCTGATCGAGGAGTTCTTCACCGGCGAGAGTGCCCGCGACACCCTCCGCACGGTGTTTGCCGTCGGCGACGAGAAGCAGTCGATCTACTCCTTCCAGGGCGCCTCGCCGGCAATGTTCGCGCAGGAGCGGCGGCGGATCGAGCGGCAGGCCGAGGCCGGCAGCCTCAGTTTCCACCGGCTCGAGCTGCACCAGTCCTTCCGCTCGGTGACACACGTGCTGCAGGCGGTCGACCACGTCTTCGCCGATCCGGACAACCGGCGCGGCCTGTCGAGCGGCGACGAGCCGCCGGTGCACGAATCGGCCCGCGCCGCCGAGCCCGGTCTCGTCGAGGTGTGGCCGCCGGTCCGCGCTGAACAGGCACCGCAGGACGAGGACTGGCTGAAGCCGATCGACCACCAGCCGGAAACTTCGCCGGCTAATCGACTGGCGCGGCGCATTGCCGCGCAGATCGCCAGCTGGATCGGCCAGCCGCTGACCGTGAAGGGCGTCACCCGCCCGCTCGGTGCCGGCGACGTCCTGATCCTGGTGCGCAAGCGCTCCGGCTTCGTCGAGGCGATGGGTGCCGCGCTGCGGAGCGCCTGCATTCCGGTGGCCGGGGCCGACCGTCTGGTGATCACTGACCACATCGCCGTACAGGATCTGATGGCCCTCGGCCGCGTCGTCTCCAATGCCGAAGACGACCTGTCGCTCGGCGAGGTGCTGAAGAGCCCGCTCTTCGACTTCTCGGACGACGACCTGATGGCGCTCGCGCTGTCGCGCGGCGACGCCGACACCCTCTATTTCGCGCTGCGGCGGCTGGCGCGGCCCGGCGGCGAGGAGCGGCTGCCGGACTTCGTGCCCCACGGCGAACGGGGGCGTCTGCGTGAGCGAGGCGCCCTTGCCTTCGACCGGCTGGAGGAGCTGCGGCGCCGGAGCGGCTTCGAGGGCGTCTTTGCCTTTTATGCCCGCGTCCTTGGCCCGGAGGGTGGACGCGCCCGGCTGACGGCTCGGCTCGGCGAGGATGTCGGCGAGGTGGTGGACGCGTTCCTGGATCTCGCCCTGGCTGAGGAGAGCGCGGCCGATCCCGGCCTCGACGCCTTTCTCGCCACGCTCGAGGCCACCTCGCCCGAGCTGAAGCGGGAGATGGAGCATGGCCGCAGCGAGGTGCGGATCATGACCGTGCACGCCTCCAAGGGGCTGGAGGCGCCAGTCGTCTTTCTGGTCGATCCCGGCTCGGCGCCTTTCTCGCACAGCCACGCCGCCCGTCTCGTCACCTGGGAGGACATGCCGGGGCTGGTGCCCGGCCAGGCGCCGGCCATCCTGTGGCGGGTCGGCAAGGAGACCGAGAATGCCGTCCTCGCGCGCCTGAAGGAGCTCGAGAAGGCGCGCGCCGAGGAAGAGTATCGGCGGCTTCTCTATGTCGGCATGACCCGCGCGGCCGACCGTCTCGTCGTCTGCGGCACGGCCGGGCTGCGCGCGCCGCACGAAGATGCCTGGCTGCAGCGCGTGCAGGCGGCGCTCGGACCGGTCTCCGTCGAGGTGAAGGACGAGGCGGACGCCGTGATCGCCTGGCGCTTCGGTACGGCCCCCGATTCACGTGAGACGTCGGACTCCGCACCAGCGGCGGCGGCGGCTGCACCAACGGCGGTGCTGGACCTGTCGCCCCTGCCGCCCGAGCCGCCGCCGCCGCGCCCCCTCTCCCCGTCCACGGCCGGCCGTGCGCACGAGGTGGAGCGGCTGGACGAGGAGCCCTCGCCGGCGTCGGGCTTCGTCTCGCCGGTGCTCGCGGGCGGCGCCGAGCCCTCGCAGGCGCTGCGCCGAGGCTCGGTGACGCACCGGCTGCTGCAGGTCCTGCCCGACCTTCCCTTCGACGAGCGCGAGGCGGCCGGCCGCCGCTATCTCGACGGCGTGCCGGAACTGCCGACGCCGGTGCGTGAGGCGGCGCTCACCGCGGCGCTTCGGGTGCTGTCGGATCCGGCGTATGCCGATATCTTCGCGCCCGGCAGCCGCGCCGAAGTGGCTCTGGCCGGCACCATCGACTTCGGCGGCAAGCCCTGGCGGATCAGCGGCCTCGTCGATCGCCTGGTGGTGACCGACACGGTGGTCACGATCCTCGACTACAAGACCAACCGCCCAGCCCCGAGCGCCATCGCCGAGGTGCCGGGCGCTTATGTCCTGCAGCTCGCGCTCTACCGCGAGCTCCTGCGCCCGCTCTATCCGGAGCACGCGATCGTAGCGGCGCTCCTCTTCACCGAGACGCCCGTGCTCATCCCGGTCGAAGCCGCGGCGATGGACGCCGCGCTCGCCAACCGCCTGAACCCGCCGGAGCCCGCCCCGGCGCCTGCGCCGGACGAGGGCTCGGCTTGATTTCGCGCGTGGCGGTTTCTACCTATCGGACGACGTGTTTGAAGGAGCCGATCATGGCCACCAAGAAGATCGACAGCAGCAATTTCGAGTCCGATGTCCTGCAGAGCGCCAAGCCGGTCGTCGTCGACTTCTGGGCCGAGTGGTGCGGCCCGTGCAAGATGATCGCCCCGAGCCTGGAAGAGATCGCCAACGAGATGGACTCGATCGAGATCGCCAAGCTCAACATCGATGAGAATCCGGAGCTCGCCGCGCAGTTCGGCGTGCGCTCGATCCCGACGCTGATGCTGTTCAAGGACGGCCAGCCGGCCTCCGTTCAGGTGGGTGCCGCGCCGAAGTCGAAGCTCGTCGACTGGATCAAGGGCGCCGCCTAAGCCCTATCCGATCGTCGATCGAGATCATCGAGCCCGGGCTTGCCCGGGCTTTTTCGTGTCTGCGCGTCGCCTGGACGGGGAACGAAAAAAACCGCCGGACCACGGGGATCCGGCGGTGGGTAATCAGGACCAGAGCCTCGTTCTAACGGGTGGGGGATGAAGAGTTGGTTGCGCGCCTCGTCCTTTGCCGGCGGATGCTGAACGAAGCGTCGCCGGTTCTTCCTCGTGACCGTCAGCTCGGCGCGAGGCCGCTGAACGCAAGGACGTCGCCGACGAGATAGAGCGAGCCGCAGATCAGGAAGCGCGGAACGGGCTCGCTCTGCCAGTTGGTCGACACGAGCCGGATGGCCTCTTCGACGCTGTCGCAGGGCTCGGCGTCGAGCCCCGCCTCGATCGCCGCGTCGGCGAGGTCGTCGGGATCGAGCCCGGCCTCCGAGGAGGCGATCGGCACGGTGAAGACATGCCGCACCAGCCCGCCGAAGGCCTTGAAGAAGCCGAGCGGGTCCTTGGTGTTGAGCATGCCGACGATCAGGAAGAGCGGGCGCTGCACCCGGTCTTCCATGTCCGCGATGGCCTCCGCGATGGCGACGCCTGCGCCCGGATTGTGCCCGCCGTCGAGCCACAGCTCGGCGCCCGGGACGGCCGCGGCGACGAGCGGCCCCGAGGTGATCTGCTGCAGCCGACCCGGCCAGTCGGCGTTCGCGATGCCGGTCTCACAGGCGGCCTCACTCGGCTCGAAGCCCCCGTGACGCAACGCGGCGATGGCGGTCGCGGCGTTGAACAGCTGGTGGCGGCCCGGCAGGCGCGGCGTCGGCAGGTCGAGCAGCCCGCGCTCGTCCTGGTAGACCAGGCGCCCGTGCTCCTCGTAGGCGAGGAAATCCTCGCCATAGACGAGCAGCGGCGCCGACACCCGGTCGGCCGCGGCCTTCAGCACCTCGAGCGCCACGTCCTCGGTCTGATGCCCGATCACCGCCGGCACGCCACGCTTGAAGATCCCGGCCTTCTCGGCCGCGATGAGCTCGACGCGGTCGCCGAGATAGGCCTCATGATCGAGCGAGATCGTGCCGACGACGCTGACATCAGGGCGTTCGATCACGTTGGTGGCGTCGAAGCGCCCACCGAGCCCGACCTCGATCAGGGCGGCGTCGGCCGGATGCTCGCTGAACAGCAGGAAGGTCACCGCGGTCAGGATCTCGAACACGGTGATCGGCGCGTCGCCGTTGGCCTCCGCGGCCCGGGCCACCGCCCGCGCCAGCACCTCGTCCTCGACCAGCCGCCCCGGTTGGCCGTGCCGCCCGAGCCGGTAGCGTTCGTGCCAGGAAACGAGATGCGGCGAGGTGTGGACGTGCACGGCGCGCCCGTCGGCTTCCAGGATCGCGCGCGCGAAGGCGATGATCGAGCCTTTGCCGTTGGTGCCGGCGACGTGCATCACCGGCGGCAGCCGCAAATGCGGGTTGCCGAGGGTGGCGAGCAGGGTGCGGATGCGGTCGAGCGCGAGGTCGAAGCCCTTGGGATGCCGCAGCATCAGCCGGTCGATCTCGGTGCCTGCGAGGCTGGTAACGGTCATGATCCTGTGCCGCTGTGGCGCCGGCGCGCGGCGAGACGCCTCACTGCGCGGCTTCGGCGACGGGTTCGTCTTCGTTATCGATGATCGCCGGGACCGGCTTCTTGGCCGACGTGGCCGGGGTCCGCGCCACGGCCGATGCCGGAGTCTTCGTCAGGAGCTTCAGAAGATTGGCGATGGTGCCCTTCAGCTCGTGGCGATGGACGACCATGTCCACCATGCCGTGCTCCATCAGGTATTCCGAGCGCTGGAAGCCCTCCGGCAACTTCTCGCGGATGGTCTGCTCGATGACGCGCGGTCCGGCAAAGCCGATGAGCGCACCGGGCTCGGCGATGTGGACGTCGCCGAGCATCGCGTAGGATGCGGTGACGCCACCGGTCGTCGGATTGGTCAGGACGACGATGTAGGGAAGACCCGCCTCCTTGACGAGCTGCACCGCAACGGTCGTGCGCGGCAGCTGCATGAGAGACAGGATGCCCTCCTGCATGCGCGCGCCGCCGGACCCAGCGAAGAGCACCAGCGGCCGGCGCTCGGCGACCGCGCGCTCGCAGGCGGTGACGATCGCCTCGCCTGCGGCCATGCCGAGCGAGCCGCCCATGAAGGAGAAGTCCTGCACCGCGGCGACGATCGGCAGCGCGTCGATGGCGCCGGTTGCAACGAGCACCGAATCCTCGAGCCCGGTCTTCGCCTTGGCATCCTTCAGGCGCTCGGTGTAGCGCCTCTCGTCACGGAACTTCAGCGGGTCGAGCGGCACCTTGGCGAACTCGATCTCCTCGAAGGCGCCGTCGTCGAAGAAGTGCTTCAGTCGCTCCTTCGCGGTGATGCGCATGTGGTGGCCGGACGAGGGGATGACCCACTGGTTGGCCTCGAGGTCCTTGTGGAAGACCATCTCCCCGGTCTCCGGACACTTGATCCAGAGATTCTCGGGCACCTCGCGCGGGGCGAGGAGGCTCGAAATCTTCGGGCGGACGTAGTTGGTGATCCAGTTCAAGACGGCGTCCCGTGTTGGATGGCGCGGTGCGGCGGTGTTTTCCCGCCGGCTCTCTCAAGGCCCTAATTGGCCCGGAAATCAGGCCTCTGCAAGGCGTGCGGCTCGAACGCCGGCGGCAAGGGCCTCGACCAGCCCCGTCACCGCGCCCACCGTGGCCGGGCCTGCGCGACCCTCGGCATCCAGCGTTTCGGCGATCGCGTTGACCAGCGCCGAGCCGACGACGACGC
Source organism: Mangrovibrevibacter kandeliae (assembly GCF_024519155.1). Taxonomy (GTDB): domain Bacteria; phylum Pseudomonadota; class Alphaproteobacteria; order Rhizobiales; family Rhizobiaceae; genus Mangrovibrevibacter; species Mangrovibrevibacter kandeliae. The sequence continues at coordinate 481,399 of NZ_JANIFJ010000002.1, forward strand.
CGTCCGCGCCGCTACCGATCGCGCGCGCCTGCTCGGGCGAGCGTACGCCGAAGCCGACGCAGACCGGCAGGTCGGTGTGACGCTTGATCCGTCCGACCGCCGCCTCGACCTTGCCGGCATCCGGTGCGGCCGAGCCGGTGATGCCGGTGATCGAGACGTAGTAGACGAAACCCGAGGTGTTCTTCAGCACCGCCGGCAGGCGGCGGTCGTCGGTTGTCGGCGTCGCCAGGCGAACGAAGGCGATATCGCTCGCCAGGGCCGGCAGGCAGAGCTCGTCGTCCATCTCGGGCGGCAGGTCGACGACGATCAGCCCGTCGACGCCGGCCGCCTTCGCCGCCTGCAGGAACACGTCGACGCCATAGACGTAGATCGGGTTGAAGTAGCCCATCAGGATGACCGGCGTCGCCTGATCGCCCTCCCGGAAGCGGCGGACGGTATTGAGCGTCTTGGCCAGCGTCTGCCCCGCGTGAAGCGCGCGCAGGCCCGCCTTCTGGATCGCCGGGCCGTCGGCCATCGGGTCGGAGAAGGGCATACCGAGTTCGATGAGGTCGGCACCGGCGGCCGGCAGCGCCGTCATGATCTCGAGCGCCGTCTCCATGTCGGGGTCGCCGGCCATGACGAAGGTCACGAGCGCCGGACGGTTTTCGGCTTTCAGCGCGGCGAAGCGGGCGTCGATACGTGCGGTCATGCGAGCTCTTCGGTTCGGGTGGTTTCGTCCAGCCACGCGCTCGTCGCCGCGTCCGTAAGGGCGACGGCATGGCCGAAGATGGCAGGCGTGTCATAGGGATGATGGGTGCGGATCAGCTCGGCCGCGGCATCGAACAACGCGGCGCGGGTCTTGATCGCGAGGACGACCTCGCTCGCTGTCTCCACCGCGCCGTGCCAGACATAGCGGCTCTCGACGGGGCCGGAGACGGTGCAGCAGGCGGCGAGGTGCCCGGCGAGCAGCGCGTCGGCGATGGCACGCGCCACGCCGTCATCCGGGCAGCTGACGGTGATCTCCAGCGCCTCGATCATGGCGTCGCGGGGGCGGGTGTCGTTACCGCAGCGGGTCGCTGCGCAAGCGCTTCGATCTGGGACTGGAACGCAAACATGCCAGCGATGACGGCGAGCGCCAGGAGGACGACGGAGACGATGAAGCCCTTGCTCGGAAGATGAGAGACCTTCTCCTCAAGACGCGTGAGGCGATCACGAACATCGCGCATGTCGGTGCGCAGTTCCGAAACGTCGCGCTCGAGATGGGCCACCCCCGCTTCGAGATGAGCGACACGCGGCTCCATCCCATCGCCCGAGCCGCCGCCGCTGCCGCGCGAGCGCAGGACGGAGCGCAGGTTCGAGGGCGCATCGTTCGCCGGAAAGAGATGCCTCAGGGCATCGCGCTCACTCACTTTGGGCCGGCTCCTTCAGCAGCTCTTCCAGGAAACGCAGAAGCGTGCGGTCCGACAATTCGGACGCCTTGAGCATCTTCTCCACGTCTTCCAGATCGATCGCGCCTGCAGACAAATCCGCGAAGGCCTTTATCGCACGCTCCTGAAACGAGATGTTCGATCGAAGATGCGCCGCCAGAAGCGCCAGCGCAGCCGGCTGAACCTCGATGCTCTCGCGGTCGAGGAGATGATTGAACGCCTGTTGCGTCGCGTCGTATCTGCCGGCCTCCTCGTCCCCCATCCTCAGAGCTCCATGCCCATTGAGGCGGCGACCGTGTGCACGTCCTTGTCGCCCCGGCCGGAGAGGCAGAGGACGATCGACTGGTCCTGGCTCATCGTCGGCGCGAGCTTGAGGACATGCGCCAGCCCGTGTGCCGACTCCAGCGCCGGGATGATGCCCTCGAACCTCGTGCAGGTGTGGAAGGCGTCGAGCGCCTCGGCGTCGGTCACCGGCACGTAGTTCACCCGCCCGGCATCCTTCAGCCAGGAGTGCTGCGGGCCGACGCCGGGATAGTCGAGACCGGCGGAGATCGAGTGGCCTTCGAGGATCTGCCCGTCGGCATCCTGCAGGAGGTAGGTGCGGTTGCCGTGGAGGACGCCCGGCCGCCCGCCGCTCATCGAGGCGGCGTGACCGTTCTCCACCTCCAGCCCGTGGCCGCCGGCCTCGGTGCCGTAGATCGCGACGTCGCGGTCGTCGAGAAAGGCGTCGAACATGCCGATGGCGTTGGAGCCGCCGCCGACGCAGGCGACGACCGCGTCGGGCAGCTTGCCGGTCGCGTCCAGCATCTGCTGGCGCGCCTCGGCGCCGATCACCGACTGGAACTCGCGCACCATCTGCGGATAGGGGTGCGGGCCGGCCGCCGTGCCGATGAGGTAGTAGGTGTCGGCGACGTTGGTCACCCAGTCGCGCAGCGCCTCGTTCATCGCATCCTTCAGCGTGCCGGCGCCGGAGGTCACCGCGCGCACCTCCGCGCCGAGGAGCTTCATGCGGAAGACGTTCGGCTTCTGCCGCTCGACGTCGGTCGCGCCCATGTAGACGACGCAGGGCAGGCCGAAGCGGGCGCAGACCGTCGCCGCCGCGACGCCGTGCTGGCCCGCGCCGGTCTCGGCGATGATGCGGGTCTTTCCCATGCGCTTGGCGAGCAGGATCTGGCCGACGCAGTTGTTGATCTTGTGCGAGCCGGTGTGGTTCAGCTCCTCGCGCTTGAACCAGATCTGTGCGCCGCCGAGATGCTGGCTCAGGCGCTCGGCGTGGTAGAGCGGCGACGGCCGGCCGATATAGTGCGTGCCGAGATCGCCGAGCTCGGCCGCGAAGGCCGGATCCTCTTTCGCCGCCTTCCACGCCGCCTCGAGGTCGAGGATCAGCGGCATCAGCGTCTCGGCGACGAAGCGGCCGCCGTAATTGCCGAAGCGGCCGTCCTCATCCGGGCCGGAGCGATAGGAATTGAGCGGGAGCGACTGATTCACGGGCTCGGTCTTTCGCTTGGATATGGCATTTGCCTAGCGTCTGGCGCCGGCTTTCACAATGCCGGGTGCGGCGGGGCTCGCCGCGACGGGGCCGACCGTGAGGCGGCCAGGCCGCGGCGGGGTCGGCTGCGCCAGCCGGGCGGCCTCCACCGCGTCGAAGAAGGCGTGGATCAGCGCCGCGTCCTTCACGCCGGGCGCGCTCTCGATGCCCGAGGAGACGTCGAGCCCGCCCGGTCGCACGGAGGCGATCGCTTCGCCCACATTGCCGGCATGGATGCCGCCGGAGAGCATGAAGTCGAACCGGGCCGACAGATCGCCGAGCAGTCTCCAGTCGAAGGCGATGCCGTTGCCGCCCGGCAGTTCGGAGCCTTTCGGCTTCTTGGCGTCGAGAAGAATGCGGTCCGCGACGTTTTCATAGCGGGCGATGGCGTCGAGATCTGCCGCGACGCCGACGCTGAGCGCCTTCATGACGGCCGCTGGATAGCGCGCGGCGATCTCCGCCGTCCGCTCGGGCGTCTCCCGGCCATGAAGCTGCAGGATGTCGGGCCTTACCGCTTCGGCCAGCGCATCGAGCAGCCGGTCGTCCGGATCGACCAGCACCACCGCCACGAGGGCGCGCCCGCCGACATGGGCGCGCAGCGGCGCGATCTCCGCCACCTCCAGATGCCGCGGGCTCCGCGCGAAGTGCACGAAGCCGACATGACTCGCGCCGCGCGCAAGCGCCACGTCGACCGTCTCGCGATCTTTCAGGCCACAGGTCTTGATGTGCATCGCCGACGTTCCGCTTGCCGCCATCGCGGCTTTCACCGTCATGTAAGGCAGGTCGCCATTTCAGCCAAACCGGATGGCGTGGAGCGCGCCGCCCTCGCTGCGCAGCCAGTCGCGGCCGGCGTCCATCCCCGGGCAGAGCTCGCGACAGAGTGCCCAGAATTTCGGGCCGTGGTTCATCTCGCGCAGATGCGCCACCTCGTGCGCGGCGAGATAGTCGAGCACCTCCGGCGGGGCCATGACGATGCGCCACGAGAAGGCGAGCCGACGATCATGGCTGCAGGAGCCCCAGCGACTGCGGGTGTCTTTCAGCGTCAGCGCCGCCGGCTTGATGCCGACGGCGGCCGCATGGCGATCCACCGCCGCCTGCAGGTCCTTGCGCGCCTCGCGCTTCAGGGCATCCATGACCCGGCGGCCCACCGCAGCCGGTTCGCCGCCCACATGCAGCACCGCTTCGCCGGCCGCGCCCCGTTCGATCAGCGTCGCCCGCCGTCCGGGCGCGTGCCGGACGCGCAAGGTGCCATCCCGGAACGGCAGCACCGCGTCATGCTCCACGACCAGGCCCACCGGGCGCGCTGCAACGCGGGCTTCGGCCCAGCCGCGATTGCGTTCGAGGAAGTCGAGGATGGTGGCGACCGATGCCGACTGCGGCGCCGTGACGATCAAGCCGTCGGCGCCCGGCGCCAGCCGCAGGATCAGGCGCTTCGCCCGCGGGTTGCGCCGCACCGTCAGCGGCACCGGGCCACGAGCAAGCGTCAGCGTGTCCGGTAGAAGCGGAGCGGACGGGCGGGAGGACGATTTGCGGAGAAGGCGGCGCATCGGTCGAGTCGGCAGGTCGACCCTGTATGACGCGTCCGTGCGAGCAAGTCACGCCGACGGTTCGATCGCGGGAACCGCTCGGACTTCTTCTACACCGGCCGCCCCCACCACGATCCGGTTGCGGGAGCGCGGCCCGACTGACTGCTGCGAACATGAGGACGGCGGCCCTGAGGCCGCCGTCCTGCGATTTCGGCTTTAGCCGTCGACCACCGAGCCACCCGCGGCCCGGCTCCGGGCCCGCTCGCTCATGAAGCGGTCGAACTCCTCCTGGTCCTTGGCGCGGCGCAGCTCGCGGCTGTAGGCCTCGAACTCGGCGCTCGCCTCCTGCAGCTTGCGACGCTCCGCGTCGAGCCGGGCGAGTTCGGCCTCGCGCCAGTCGTCGAAGGCGACGTTGCCGGTCCGCTCGGCGCCGAAGTTCATCCGCGCCGTCGAGCGGCGGAACCCGGACATCAGCCGGTCGGTGCCGCGGTTGACGTCACGCCGGAAGGTTTCGAGCCGATCGCCCCACAGGATGTAGGCGAGCATGGCGAGGCCGAGGGGCCAGAACGCCATGAAGCCGAGAACCATCAGCGCGATCGTCGCCGGCGTCCAGGCCGGCCGGATCAATGCCTGCGAAGTCACCATCGTGCTTCCCTTTCAAAAGCCCACGATGCTCCGTGCATCGCTTAACCATGACATGGGAATCGCAACAACGCGGTTCAATCATCGACGAGTGAAAATTCACTCTACTGACGCAGCAGCAGATGATCTTTCGGATCAGCCGGAGTCTCATGCTACCCGAAGATGCGGGCCTGGATGGACTTCAGCTGCTGCTGTCGTCTGCTTTGCGTGAAGCAGCGCCGCCACGTGGCCGCCGCGGCGCCGGCTCGGATGTCGCCTTGCCGGCGGCCCCGAACTTGACGGCGCCCCCAGCCTTTGCCGCGATCCTGCCCTTGGCCGCCGCCTTGCCCGGTCCGCCCTCCTCCGGCGTTTCGTGCAGGATGGCACCGGCCAGCGCGGGCGACGCGGCGAAGCCGCCCTGCTCCGGCTTGCGGACGAACGGCTTGGACTTCTTTGCGGCCGGTGCCGGCGTGTCGTCGTCCGGTTTGACCTTGTGCTTGACGAGACCGGGCACGGGCGCGGCCGGAATCGCCGCGGCGGTGCCGGCCGTGCTTTTCAGGACCGGGGTCTTCCGGAGGAAAGACGTCGGGGCTGCTGTGGTCGGTTGCGACACCGGTGCGGGCGCAACGGCAGGCTCGACGGCCGGCGCGGCGTCCTGCTTGACCGCGGCGTCCACCACCGCGGCTTCGACGGAGAGCGTCGGTGCCTTCTCCTCGCGCGACGCCACGGCGCCCTCACGTGCCGGCGCGGCCGCAGGGCCGCGCTTCTTCGGCAGGGCCGCGGCCGAGTGGGTGGTGCCGTGTGTGAGTGCGAAGTCGACCATGCGCGGGCAGATCTCGGAGCGGAAGCGCGAGCCGTTGAACACGCCGTAATGGCCGACCTTCGGCTGGACGTAATGCACCTTCTTGTCGGCCGGGATCGACGAACAGAGGTGCTGCGCCGCCTCGGTCTGGCCGACGCCGGAGATGTCGTCGTTTTCGCCCTCGATGGTCAGGAGCGCGACGCGCTTGATCGCCGTCAGGTCGACCGGCTTGCCGCGGTGGGTCATCGTTCCCCGCGGCAGCGCGTGCTCGATGAAGACCTTCTCCACCGTCTGCAGGTAGAACTCGGCGGTCAGGTCCATCACCGCCAGATACTCGTCGTAGAACTCGCGGTGCTTGTCGGCGCCGTCGCCGTCGTCCTTCACGAGATGGAAGAAGAAGTCCCTGTGGGCGTTCATGTGCCGGTCGAGGTTCATCGACATGAACCCCGTCAGCTGCAGGAAACCCGGATAGACGTCGCGCATGAAGCCCGGCTGCGGAAACGGCACCTTCATGATGACGTTGTTGCGGAACCAGTCGATGCCCTTCTCGAGCGCCAGACGGTTCACCGCCGTCGGATTGACGCGGGTGTCGATCGGGCCGCCCATCAGCGTCATCGACGCCGGTACGGCGGCGTCGGCCTCGGCTTCCATGCGCGCCACCGCCATCAGCACCGGCACGGCCGGCTGGCAGACGCCGACGACGTGCACGTCCGGCCCGAGGTGGTGGTGGATCTCGATCAGGTAATCGACGTAATCGTCGAGGTCGAACCGTCCCTTGGCGACGGGAACCGTCCGCGCGTCGACCCAGTCGGTGATGTAGACCTCACCATAGGGCAGAAGCGCGTCGACGGTGCCGCGCAAGAGCGTCGCGTAGTGGCCGGACATCGGCGCGACCAGCAGGAACTTCGGGTCGCGGCCGTGCTTCTTCGGCAGCGCGCGCTCGAAATGGATCAGACGGCAGAACGGCTTTTCCCACACCACCTTGTCGATCACCGGAATGCGCTGACCGCCGACCACCGTCTCGTGGAGCCGCCACTCCGGCTTGCCATAGACGCGGGTGGTGCGCTCGAAGAGCTCGGCCATCGCGGCGATCGTGCGGCCGGTATAGGTCTGCGCGAAGGGATTGAGCGGGTTCTGGCAGATCAGCTTCGTCGCATCGGCGACCGCGCGAAGGGGAGCGAGCGCGGCGTGGTTCCACTCGAAGAATTGGTACAACATCAACTCCCGCTTTCGGTTTGGTCGAAACTAGCACCGGCTGTTGCAGCGCACAAATAGCGGGCCTGCTTGACGGGTCAAAGTTCGGCCGGCTTACCGTCAAGTGCGGTCGCAAGATCTGCCGCATGAGGCGGCATGGGGTCCTCGGCACCGTTGGCCGCCGCTGCGAGACTACGACCGCAATGCTTACCCGGTGCTTTCGCGGGAAGGGTCGGGCGCGCGGCGCCCGGAAGCAGGCGTGGTTGCCGGGCCCAAGCTGTCGGCACGGCCGCGCGCGGTTGGCGTCACAGCCGGCGGATCATCACCACCCGGTCGCTGCCGTCGGACCCCGGCGGCGCCTCCTCGCGCCGCCGGGCCTCCGCCCAGGGCGGGACGTCCTTCGGGGCCAGTGGGTGGAAGCCGATGCGCTCGTAAAACGGCACGCCGCAGGGCAGATCGGCAAAGGTCGAGAGCGCGACGGCCGGGTGCCGGAACCAGCCGGCGCGCGCTGCGACGGCTCGCACCATCGCGGTCCCGAGACCGCGGCGGCCATGGTCCGGATCGACGCCGAGCTCCGCCAGCCAGTAGACCTCGTGGAACGGGGCGCCCGCGGCGAAGCCCGCCGGCGCGCCGTCATGCTCCTGCGCGGCAACGAGCACGTCGTGCCGCAGAAGGAAGTGCACGAAGCGGTCGAGCGGGTTTGAGACGAGGTCCGGCTTGCCCGCGCCGGCGAGCATGAGGGTCGCCCGCGTGTCGATCCGGTGCAGCGCTTCCGCCTCGCCGGGCTCCATCATCCGGATGCGATAACCGGCCGGCGCAAATCCGTCGAACGCGGTGCGGCCGGCCTTCCGCCCCTTCGGTGGCTCAGGCGTCATGCCCCGCGACGATCACGATCTCGCCCTCGGCGACCTCCTGCCGGATCGCCGCAGCCTTCTGGTATTGCGCGCTGGCGTGGCAGTCGAGCGCGGCCTGCAGCGTCGGAAATTCGATGACGACATTGCGCGCCCGCGCCGGACCCTCGACGGCGTGATGCTCGCCGCCGCGCACCAGGAACTTCGCGCCATACTCTTCGAAAGCCGGACGCGCCGTCTCGACATAGTCCTTGTAGCGCTCCGGGTTCTGCGCATCGATGCGCGCGATCCAGTATCCCTTGGGCATGCGTCTCTCCTCCCTGTCGGTGTTCAAAGGACGGCGGTCATCTCGGCGAGGATCGCCTGCGCGGCGGCACGCCGGTCCGGCGCCGCCACGATCGGCCGGGCGACGACGAGATGCGACGCGCCGGCCGCCAGGGCGTCGCCCGGCGTCATGACGCGCTTCTGGTCGCCGGCGGCGGATCCGGCCGGCCGGATGCCCGGCGTCACCACCGCCATGTCCGGCCCGACGATGCCGCGCACCGCCGAAGCCTCGGCCGCCGAGGCGACAATGCCGCCAAGGCCGGCCTCGCGGGCCTGGCGCGCGCGCATCGCAACGAGATCCTCGACGCTCGACGCGTAGCCCGCCGCCTTCAGGTCCGCGGCGTCGAGCGAGGTCAGGACGGTCACGCCGAGCAGCGTCAGGCCGGTGCCCTCGGCCGCCTTCGCCGCGGCGCGCATGGCCTGCGGGTAGGCGTGCAGCGTCGTCATCGTCGCGCCGAGGCGGGCGATGCTCTCGATGCCCTTCTCGACCGTGTTGGCGATGTCGAGGAGCTTGAGGTCGAGGAAGACTTCCTTGCCGGCGCGGGCGAGCTCCTCGACCAGCGGCAGACCGCCGGCGAAGGCAAGCTGGTAGCCGATCTTGTAGAAGGCGACGGCCTCGCCCAGTTCGGCGACGATCGCCTCGGCCTCCGCCCGGCCGTCGACGTCGAGGCCGACGATCAGCCGGTTGCGGGCGCTGTCCTGCGGCAGTGTCATCGTCAGTGCGCCTCGTCCCAGTTGAAGGCGGCGCGCGCGTCGACGACGAGCGGCACCGACAGCTCGACGACCGGCGCCGCCGCGCCCTCCATGACACCGCGGATCACCGGGATCGTCGCCTCCACCTCGTCCTCCTCGACCTCGAAGATCAGCTCGTCATGCACCTGCAGGAGCATCTTCGCCGACAGGCCGGCGGCCGCGAGCGCCGCTTCCATGCGGATCATCGCCCGGCGGATGATGTCCGCCGCGGTGCCCTGGATCGGCGCGTTGATCGCGGCGCGTTCCAGCGCCGCGCGCACCGACGGGTTGGAGTGCCTGATGTCCGGATAGTGCGCGCGCCGGCCGAACAGGGTCTCGACATAGCCCTTGTCGCGGCAGAAGGCCTTGGTCTCGTCCATGTAGCCGCGGATGCCGGGAAAGCGTTCGAAGTAGCGGCGGATGTAGAGGCCCGCCTCCTCCCGCGGGATCGACAGCTGGTTGGCGAGGCCGAAGGCGGAGATGCCGTAGACGATGCCGAAGTTGATCGCCTTGGCGCGCCGGCGCACCGAGGGGTCCATGCCCTCGACGGGCACGCCGAACATCTCCGACGCGGTGCGGGCATGGATGTCCTCGCCGCGCTGGAAGGCCGCCTTCAGCTGCGGAATGTCGGCCATGTGGGCGAGAATGCGCAGCTCGATCTGGCTGTAGTCGGCCGACAGCAGCCGCTTTCCCTCCGGCGCGACGAAGGCGGTTCGGATCGCCCGGCCCTCTTCGGTGCGCACCGGGATGTTCTGCAGGTTCGGCTCGGACGAGGACAGGCGACCCGTCGTGGTGGAAGCCATCGAGTAGGAGGTGTGGATGCGCGCGTTGGCGTCCATGTAGGTCGGCAGCGCGTCGGTGTAGGTCCCCTTCAGCTTGGTCAGCTGCCGCCAGTCGACGATGCGGCGCGGCAGCTCGTGACCCTCGGCCGCCAGATCCTCCAGCACCTTGGCGTCGGTCGACCACTGGCCGGTCTTGGTCTTCTTTCCGCCGGGCAGCCCGAGCTTGCCGAACAGGATCTCGCCGAGCTGCTTCGGCGAGCCGGGGTTGAAGCTTTCGCCCGCATAGTCGGAGATTTCAGCCTCCAGTGCCGCCGCCTTCTGGGCGAAGCGGCCGGACAGCCGGGAGAGAATGTCGCGGTCGGCGCGGATGCCGCGCTGCTCCATGCGCGCCAGCACCGGCATCAGCGGCCGCTCCAGCCGCTCGTAGACCGCCGCGAGCCCCTCCGCCGCAAGCCGGGGCTTCAGCACGCGCCACAGCCGCAGCGTCACGTCGGCGTCCTCGCCGGCATAGTGCGTGACGCTCTCGATCGAGCAGTGCGCCAGCTCCTTGCGCGACTTGCCGGAGCCGCAGAGGTCCTTGTAGGTCATCGGCTTGTGGCCGAGATAGCGCTCCGACAACTCGTCCATGCCGTGCCCGTCGAGCGAGGACGAGGCGTCGAGCGCGTAGGAGATCAGCATCGTGTCGTCGAAGGGCGCGATGGCGATGCCGTGCTCCAGCATCACCAGGTAGTCGTATTTGAGGTTGTGGCCGACCTTCAGGACGGCCGGGTCCTCCAGGATCGGCTTCAGGAGCGCCAGCACCTCGTCGAGCGGGATCTGCGGTCCGACGCCGCCCTCGGCCTCGCCCTCGCCCGGCTCGGCCCAGAGATCGCGGGTCTCCGACGAGCTGTGGCCGATCGGCACATAGGCGGCCCGGCCCGGCCGGGTGGCGAAGGACAGGCCGATCAGCCGTGCGTTCATCGCCGTCAGCGAGTCGGTCTCGACGTCGAACGCCATCACGCCGGCGTCACGCGCCTCGACCATCCAGGCCGCCAGCGTCGCCGCGTCGCGGACGGTGTCGTAGGCGGAGAGGTCGAAGCTGCTCGCGAGCGCGGCTTCGAGCAGGGCCTGCGAATGTGCCTTGGGGGACAGCGCCAGCAGCGCGCCGTTCGCCGATGCCGCCTTGGCTGCGGGTTCGACGGGATAGTCAGGGTCGAGATCCGGTCCATGCACCGGCCCGTCCACCTCCACGGCGGCCGCCTCCACGGCGCTCGCGTCGGTGCCGAGCTTGCCCGAGACGCGCCGGGTGAGCGTCGTGAACTCCATCGCCTTGAGGAAGCCGATCAGCTTCTCGCCGTCGGGCTCGTGGATGAAGAGGTCGTCGAGCGGCACGTCGAGCGGGGTGTTCTGGTCGAGCGTCACCAGCCGCTTCGACAGCCGCGCCTGCTCGGCATAGGCAAGGAGGTTCTCCCGGCGCTTGGCCTGCTTGATCTCGCCGGCCCGCTCCAGCAGCGCCTCCAGCGTCCCGTACTCGTCGAGAAGTTGCGCGGCCGTCTTGGCGCCGATGCCGGGCACGCCCGGCACGTTGTCGGAGGTGTCGCCGCACAGCGCCTGCAGGTCGATCATCTTGTCCGGATAGACGCCGAACTTCTCCTTCACCTCGTCCGGACCGAGGCGCTTGTCCTTCATCTGGTCGTAAAGCGTGACGCAGGGACCGACGAGCTGCATCAGGTCCTTGTCGGAGGAGACGATGGTGACGTCGCCGCCGGCCGCCAGCGCCTCCCGGGTGTAGGTCGCGATGAGGTCGTCGGCCTCGAACCCCTGCTTCTCGATGCAGGGCAGGTCGAAGGCCCGCACCGCCTCGCGGATCAGCGGAAACTGCGGCCTGAGGTCCTCCGGCGGGGCCGAGCGGTTGGCCTTGTATTCGCTGTAGAAGTCGTTGCGGAAGGTGCTGGCCGAGTGGTCGAAGATCACCGCGAAATGCGTCGGCGCGACGCCGACCGAGGTGTCGCGCGACTCCTCGATCAGCTTCCACAGCATGTTGCAGAAGCCGGCGACCGCGCCGACCGGCAGGCCGTCCGACTTGCGGGTGAGCGGCGGGAGCGCGTGATAGGCTCGGAAGATGTAGGCCGACCCGTCGACCAGGAAGAGGTGATCGCCCTTTTGCATGGGTCCGCTCGTAGCGCGGCGCAGGCGGCGAGTCCATCAAGCTGCGAGGTGCGGCGGCTTGCCCTGCCAGAGGCGGCGTCGCGCCGGCTTCGCAGCACCCGGCGAAGCAAAGAGGCGCAGACCATCGGCCTTACTTGCGTATCGATCAGTAGCCACGCAGGTTGCGGAAGATGTTACCGATCGTTCAGGCGGTTCTCACACCGATGTGACAGCTTACCGCAACCGCCCTGCTTGAACCGACCGAATCGAAAGCGCAGATATGGACCAACGGCGCACGACAGAGCGCCGCGTTCGGCCCGAAGCTTGTCCCCCGCTCTCGCGCCGGAGAAAGAAAGCGGCAGTCCCCGACCCCCCCCTCTTCGGGACGTCGCTGATCAGTAAGAGCCGTTGCGGTAGATCCCCCTCCAGGCCGCAACGGCTCTTTTTTATTGCCGGATTTGCCGTCCCCGACGCCCCCGTCGACGCAATCTGAGCTGCCGGATTACGGTTTCTTCATGGCGCGGATCCTGCCACGGCAGGCTGCGTCCGACGATGTTGCAACCCTGCCACGGCAGGGACAGGCCCACCCCACCGCCGCGAGACTTGATCCAAGGGCCGCCGCGTGGTCCTAAGGGAGACGGACGAGCCCGAGCGCCCGTCGATCCTGTCCCTCCCACAGCGGTGCGTCTCATGGCTTCCCTCGACAGCGTCCTCGCCTGCCTCGACCTCAATCTCGACCGCTCGGTCGAGCGGTTGAAGGACCTGCTGCGTATCCCGTCGATCTCGACCGATCCGGCCTATGCGGCGGACTGCCGGCGGGCGGCCGAATGGCTCGCGGGTGACCTGTCGGCCATCGGCTTCGAGGCGGCGGTGCGCGACACTGCTGGCCATCCGATGGTCGTGGCGCATCGCGACGGCCCGGCCGGCGCGCCGCATGTCCTGTTCTATGGCCACTACGACGTGCAGCCGGTCGATCCGCTCGAGCTCTGGGACAGCGAGCCCTTCGATCCGCAGATCGTCACCCAGCCGGACGGCAGCCGCCGCATCACCGGGCGCGGCTCGGCCGACGACAAGGGCCAGCTGATGACCTTCATCGAGGCCTGCCGGGCCTACATCGCCGAGACCGGCGGCCTACCCTGCCGCGTGACGATCTTCCTCGAGGGCGAGGAGGAGTCGGGCTCGCCGTCGCTGCTGCCCTTCCTCGACGAGTTCAAGCAGGAGCTCTCGGCCGACGTCGCCCTGATCTGCGACACCAACATGTGGGACAAGCAGACGCCGGCGATCTCCACCGGCCTGCGCGGTCTCGTCGGCGAGGAGATCACCATCAAGGCCGCCTCGCGCGACCTCCACTCCGGCTATTACGGCGGCGCCGCCGCGAACCCGATCCGCATCCTGTCGAAGATCCTGGCCGACCTGCACGACGCCGACGGGCGCGTGACGCTGCCGGGCTTCTACGACGGCGTGCCGGAGCTGCCCGAGGAGATCCGCAAGGTCTGGGACGGGCTCGACTTCGATCCGTCCGAGTTCCTCGGCGAGGTCGGGCTCTCGGTGCCGGCCGGCGAAACGGGGCGCTCGGTGCTGGAGCAGACCTGGTCGCGTCCGACCGCGGAGATCAACGGCATAACGGGCGGCTACACCGGCGAGGGCTTCAAGACGGTGATCGCCGCCGAGGCCCATGCGAAAGTCTCCTTCCGCCTCGTCTTCGACCAGGACCCGGACAAGATCCGCGCGGCCTTCCGCGCCTTCGTCGAGGCGCGGCTGCCGGCCGACTGCCGCGTCGAGTTCCACCCGCATGGCGGCTCGCCGGCGATCCAGTTGCCCTTCGACTCGCCGATCCTCGAGCGCGCCCGCCAGGCGCTCTCGGACGAGTGGCCGAAGCCGGCGGTGATGATCTCGATGGGCGGCTCGATCCCGGTGGTCGGCGAGTTCAAGCGCCGGCTCGGCATGGAATCGCTGCTGATCGGCTTCGGCCTCGGCGACGACCGGATCCACTCGCCGAACGAGAAATACGAGATGAGCTCGTTCCACCAGGGGCAGCGCTCCTGGGCGCGTGTTCTGGCGGCGCTCGGAACGGACGCCGGCTGAGCGGCTGGAGACGGTGGGTCGGAAAAAATGAAGGGAAGCGCGGCAAGAGGGGTGTGAAGGTGCCGCGCCCCCTACCTGAAACGTCAGGTCAGACCTGCTGCTTATCGCGCACGCCGTGCTCTGGCAAGATCTTTCCTTGCGTCAACCCTACGATCAGCCGGTCGGCGATCCCTTAGCATCCCGTTAATTCGCCGCATTTAGCCTGCAGGGAACACCTGACGCGAGGGGGCTCGACGTCGCGATCGCAGTTCCGACATGAACGTGCCGGCGGCGGGTGCAACACCGGCCGGCAGCCCCCTTGATGAAGGGGTGCCGGCGGATCCGGCACGATCACGAGGCAGGACTGGATGGCCACACGGCGCGGACGCGAGCGGATCGAACCGACCTTCGGTGGTGAAAGGAGCGGGGACGATCTGCGCCTGTCGGCGGAGGACCGAGCCGTCCCCGACGCCGGAGACGTGCGCAAGCCGACAGTCAAGCGGCAGCGGCGGCGCGAGGAGCGGGACGCCGCGCCCGAGACGGTGCGCTCGGCCGCCGAGGCGCGGCGCCAATCCCGCGCCGGTCGCCCGCGACGGCGCCGCAGCCTTCTTGGCCGCCTCGTCTATCTTGCCGTTCTTTGCGCGCTGTGGGGCGGCATCGCGGTCGCCGGCGTCGCCGGCTACTTCGCCATCAAGCTGCCGCAGGAGGCGTGGGCGATCCCGGAACGGCCGCCCAACGTCAAGATCGTTGCCGTCGATGGCCAGATGCTGGCCAATCGCGGCGTGACCGGGGGCGAGGCCGTCTCGCTCGACGAGATGTCGCCCTACATCCCGAAGGCGGTGGTCGCCATCGAGGATCGCCGCTTCTACTCCCACTGGGGCGTCGACCCGCTCGGCATCCTGCGCGCGGCCTTCGAGAACGTCACCGCCGGCCAGACCGTGCAGGGCGGCTCGACGCTGACCCAGCAGCTCGCCAAGAACATCTTCCTCAATCCCGAGCAGACGCTGGAGCGCAAGGTGCAGGAGGCGGTGCTGGCGCTCTGGCTGGAGAGCAAGTTCACCAAGGACCAGATCCTCGAGATGTATCTCAACCGGGTCTATTTCGGCTCGGGGGCGACGGGCGTCGAAGCGGCGTCGCGCCGGTATTTCAACAAATCGGCCAAGGATGTCTCGCTCGACGAGGCCGCGCTCCTCGCCGGCCTTCTCAAGGCGCCCTCCCGCCTGTCGCCGGCCCGCGATCCGCAGGCCGCCAAGGATCGCGCGGACGTCGTGCTCGACGCCATGCGCGCCGAGGGCATGATCAGCGAGGCCGAATACACGGACGCCAAGGCCGCCAAGCCGACCAAGGCCAAGAGCTACTGGACGGGCGCCGAGAACTACGCGGCCGATCTCGTGATGAAGGACCTCAAGGGCCTCATCGGGGACGTGCACCAGGACGTCGTGGTGGAGACGACCATTGACAAAGGCCTGGAGAAGGAGGCCGAGAGCGCCATCCGCACGACGATCGACGAGGCCAAGCAGAACGTCTCCCAGGGCGCCCTCGTCTCGATCGACGGCACCGGCGCGATCCGGGCGATGGTCGGCGGGCGCGACTACGCCGAGAGCCAGTTCAACCGTGCGGTGGACGCCAGGCGCCAGCCCGGCTCGACCTTCAAGCCCTTCGTCTACGAGACCGCGATGGAGTTCGGCTGGAAGCCGGAGTCGGTGGTGGTGGACGGGCCGGTGAAGATCGGCAACTGGACGCCCGAAAACTACGATCGCCGCTATCGCGGGCCGGTGATGCTGGCCGATGCCCTCGCTCACTCGCTGAACACCGTCTCGGCCAAGCTGACCGACAGCGTCGGCTCGACCGCGGTGATCCAGACCGCCCACCGGCTTGGCATCGCTTCCGACCTCGCCGACAACGTATCGATCGCGCTCGGAACGTCGGAGGTGTCGCTGATGGAGCTGACCGGCGCCTTCGCGCCCTTCGCCAATGGCGGCTATCTCGCCAAGCCCCACCTCATCAACCGCGTCACCACGACCGACGGCAAGGTGCTCTACGAGCGCGGTGCCGAGGTGCCGCCGGTGGTCGTCGACCCGACCGTGCTCGGCGAGATGAACGCGATGCTGGAGCGGGTCGTCACCTCCGGTACCGGTCGCGCGGCGCAGTTGAAGGGCTGGCAGGTGGCGGGCAAGAGCGGCACGACGCAAGACTTCAAGGACGCCTGGTTCCTCGGCTACACCTCCAATCTCACCACCGGCGTCTGGTTTGGCAACGACAACGGCAAGCCGATGAAGAAGGTGACCGGCGGCGGACTTCCCGCCCAGGCCTGGCACAGCTTCATGGAAGCGGCCCACAAGGGCCTGCCGGCGATGCCGCTGCCGGGCGACTACCGGATCGGCCAGCCCCAGGAGCCGCTGACGGCCGACGTCTCCAACGACTATGGCGACGGGGAACTGCCACCGGAGGATACCTACGCACCGGGAGACGACCGAGGCGGCGCCAACGTTGCGCACACCGTTCAGCCGGTCGATCCGCAGTCCGGCCAGCCTTACTCGGCGGATCCCTACGACCGGGGATCGCGCCGTGACCAGCGCTATGCCGATCAGCCGGACGACGAAGATCCGTACCCGGGCGACCCGTATTCGAGCGATCCCTACGGCAACGCGCGGTACTACAGCCGGAGCCGGGACGACCGCCGTCTGCCGGAAGCCGCTGGTCGGCCGCGTTATGTCGGGCGCGAAGATCTTCCGCCCGACGCGGTGCTCGAGGGCCCGGTGGGTGGTGGGCGTGCCGTCGACCGGTCGATCTTCCACCGCCTGTTCGGCGGCTGAACTCTTTGGCGGGCCTGCGAGTCCGCCCTCAGTGCTTCTTCGGCTGACCCTTCGCGCCCTTCGGCGCGTCGCTTGAGCCTGCGTCCGCCCCGACCTTGCCCGGGTGGGCCGGCGTGCCGAAGCCGCTGCTGGTCAGCTGCGAACCCTGTCCGACGTCGCCGGCGATTTCCGTCTTGGTCGAGCGGCTCGCCGAGGGCGCCGGTGTCGTGGACGCAGGTGTCACTTGACCGTCGCCGACCGCCGGCGCGCCGGTCTTCCCGCCGTTGTGGCGCTTCGCCTCGTTGGGCTGTCCGGAACCGGCGGCCGGGGACGGCGTGCCGGTCGTCGTCTGCTTCGGGTCCGGTCCCGACTTCGATTGCCGGGTCATGACCGGATGCCTCAGGCCAGGCCGAGGAACGACAGGACGGCGACGACGACGACGACGAGGCCGACGAGGTAAATGATGCTGTTCATGACGGGTCTCCTTGTTGGGCGGACACCGCCCCCGCGCATCCCGCGCGCGACCGGGCGGCCTGATGTGCGGTAGAAGTGCGAAAGAAGGCCGCGGGTTCCCTGATCGTCAGGATGGCCGATCGCACCGGCCACGCCGTTCCGGGGCCGCCTGTCTTGCGCGTCCACAGGGCCCTTCATATATAGCCGACAGCCCCGCAGCCTCGGCCCGAGCCGGCCGGCGCAGCGGTTTTTCAAACGAAGCACGCGGGAGCTCCCAGAAGGAACGCCTCTTCGAGGGTCCGGGCAGCTCGCTACGAGAGGAGAGATTTGATGGCGAAGGTTATCGGTATCGACCTTGGCACCACCAATTCCTGCGTTGCCGTCATGGACGGCAAGAACGCGAAGGTGATCGAGAACGCCGAGGGCGCACGCACGACCCCGTCCATGGTCGCCTTCACCGATGACGACGAGCGGCTGGTGGGCCAGCCGGCCAAGCGCCAGGCGGTCACCAACCCCGAGAACACGCTGTTCGCCGTCAAGCGCCTGATCGGCCGCCGCTACGAGGACCCGACCGTCAACAAGGACAAGGGTCTCGTCCCCTACAAGATCGTGCGCGCCGACAACGGCGACGCTTGGGTCGAGGCGCATGGCGACAAGTTCTCGCCCTCGCAGATCTCGGCGATGATCCTGCAGAAGATGAAGGAGACCGCCGAGTCCTATCTCGGCGAGAAGGTCGAGAAGGCGGTCATCACCGTCCCGGCCTACTTCAACGACGCCCAGCGCCAGGCGACCAAGGACGCCGGCAAGATCGCCGGTCTCGAGGTGCTGCGCATCATCAACGAGCCGACCGCGGCCGCCCTCGCCTACGGCCTCGAGAAGAACGAGGGCAAGACGATCGCGGTCTACGACCTCGGCGGCGGCACCTTCGACGTCTCCGTGCTGGAGATCGGCGACGGCGTCTTCGAGGTGAAGTCGACCAATGGCGACACGTTCCTCGGCGGCGAGGACTTCGACATGCGCCTCGTCGACTACCTCGCGGCGGAGTTCAAGAAGGACCAGGGCATCGACCTGAAGAACGACAAGCTCGCCCTGCAGCGCCTCAAGGAGGCTGCCGAAAAGGCCAAGATCGAGCTGTCCTCGGCAAGCCAGACCGAGATCAACCTGCCCTTCATCACCGCCGACCAGTCCGGGCCAAAGCACCTGACGATGAAGCTGACGCGCTCCAAGTTCGAGAGCCTCGTCGACGACCTCGTCCAGCGCACCGTTGACCCGTGCAAGGCGGCGCTCAAGGATGCCGGTCTGTCGGCTGCGGACATCGACGAGGTCGTCCTCGTCGGCGGCATGACCCGCATGCCGAAGGTGCAGGAGGTCGTGAAGAACCTGTTCGGCAAGGAGCCGCACAAGGGCGTCAACCCGGACGAGGTCGTCGCCATGGGCGCGGCCATCCAGGCCGGCGTGCTGCAGGGTGACGTCAAGGACGTCCTGCTGCTCGACGTGACCCCGCTGTCGCTCGGCATCGAAACGCTGGGCGGCGTCTTCACTCGCCTGATCGACCGCAACACGACGATCCCGACCAAGAAGAGCCAGGTGTTCTCGACCGCCGAGGACTCGCAGAACGCCGTGACCATCCAGGTCTACCAGGGCGAGCGCGAGATGGCGGCCGACAACAAGTCGCTTGGTCGCTTCAACCTCGAGGGCATCCCGCCGGCACCGCGCGGCGTGCCGCAGATCGAGGTGACCTTCGACATCGACGCCAACGGCATCGTCAATGTCTCGGCCAAGGACAAGGGCACCAACAAGGAGCAGCGCATCACCATCCAGGCGTCGGGCGGCCTTTCGGACGCCGACATCGAGAAGATGGTGCAGGAGGCCGAGGCCAACGCCGAAGCCGACAAGAAGCGTCGTGCCTCGGTGGAAGCCAAGAACCAGGGCGAGGCGCTGGTGCATTCGGCCGAGAAGTCGCTCGCCGAGTATGGCGATAAGGTCTCCGAGGCCGATCGTGCGGCGATCGCCGACGCCATCGCCGGGCTGAAGGCCGAACTCGAGGCGGCCGACCCCGATGCCGAAGCGATCAAGACCAAGAGCGACGCGCTCGCTCAGGCGTCCATGAAGCTCGGCCAGGCGATGTACGAGGCCTCGCAGGCCGAGACCGCCGCGGGCGAGGGCGCTCAGGCCAGCGCCGGCGGACCGCAGGACGACGTCGTCGACGCCGACTTCGAGGAAGTCGACGAGGACGAGCGCAAGCGCTCCGCCTGATCCGACAGCGCATCGTGCAACTGGAACGCCCGGGCAGCGACTGCCCGGGCGTTCTGCTTTGCGAGCTCGCGTCCGGCGAGGTGAAGGGCGGCGGCATCGATCATGGCCTGCGCGGCGCGCGGCGTGGTGACGCGGCCGACAGACCGACTGCGACGCGCCGTCGAGGCTTTCAGGCGGGTGCCTTCGGTCAACCGGGCAAGGACGCGGTGCGTCACGCCCGCAAGCGTCCGAACCGTCTGGCCGCCGCCAGGATCAGGGGATGAGCGTCAGGGCCTCCGGCCGGAGGGCAAGGAGACGCAGGCGGGTCGGAAAGACTGACCGATCCGTTCGATGTCGGAAGCAACCGTCACGCGGCAGCCAGCCTGCATTAAGACTAACGTAAGCCTTCGATTGAACAATGGCCGGATTCGGTCAGATGTGGATGCCAAGCGTCCACCGGGCGTCACCGACTTGGGCCTGTGGCCTCAGGAGTGAGCCGTGCACTTTCGCGTCTTCGACTGCTGGCGACTGACCGCCGCCATGCTGATCATGGCCTACCACTTCCTGTTCTCCGCGCCGCCCAGCGGCGAGGCCGGGCTCGAGGTGCTGCATCGGCTGCTGCCGTTGCTGGATATGTTCTTCATGATCTCCGGCTTCCTCATCACCGGGCGCTACCGCTCCCGCCTGACCTCGCCGCAGGCCTTCGGCGGCTTCTTCCTGCGGCGGATCGCCCGGCTCTATCCGCTGCATCTCCTGACCCTGGCCTTTTTCGCCGCGATCGCGGTGCTCATCGCCCTCGGCGTGATCGGCACCGGCGCACCGCAGCGCTGGAACCTCGCCGACCTGCCCTTCAACGTTCTCGCCGTCCAGGCTTGGGGAACGACCGACGTGCTGGAGTTCAATTACGCCTCCTGGTCGGTCAGCGCCGAGTTCTTCTGCTACATGCTGTTTCCGCTGATCGTCGTCGCCTACGGCCGGGCGGGGCTGAAGGGCCTCGTCGCGCTCCTGGCCCTCTGGGTCGGGGGCCTGGAGGTCGCCTCGGCCCACGGCGTCTTCCCCGGCGGCCACTGGACCACCGCCGATACGCTCGGCGCCTGGCGGGCCTTCCCGGACTTCGTCCTCGGGGGCATCGTCGCGATTCTCGTGGAACGGCGCGTGGTGGATCTGCGCTCCCATCTGCCGGGGCTCGTCTGCCTCGGCTTCGCCGTGGCGGCGATGCTTCTCAAGTGGCACGTCTACCTGGCGCTCGGGGGCTTCGCCGCGGCGATGCTCTTCACCGCCCTCGCCGAGACCGCCCGCCCGGACTCCACCCGGATGCTGGCGCCGCTGATGCCGCTCGCCCGCGTCTCCTTCGGCATCTATCTCTGGCACCCGGTGATGGAGACGCTGTTCTTCACCCTCCTGTGGGAGCGCGTGCTGCAGCCGGCGGGCTTCACCGGCTTCTACCTCTACTGGTTGTTGCCGATGGCGGCGACGATCGCGGTGGCCCTCCTGTCGGAGCGGTACTTCGAGCGGCCGGCCGGTGCGGTGATCGCCGGACGGGGCCGCGACCGGAGCGCGCCGACCGCCCTCCTCGCCTGAGCGACGTCCTGCTTCGCCGGCCGCCCAGGCGGCGGCCGGAACGAGGGCAGCGCCTTTCATGCCGGCGCGGCCTATGGTAACGCCCGACCTCGATACTTACATCGCGCTCGTGGACGAACTCGAAGGTTGCAGCTGCCGCAACCGGAACCGCCGCGACACTTCTGCGAAACATCAACGGGTCGGTCTCGATGAAAATCGATTACTACGAGGTTCTCGGCGTCGCCAAGGGCTGCGACGAAAAGGTCCTCAAGTCCGCGTTCCGCAAGCTCGCGATGCAGTACCACCCCGACCGCAATCCCGAAAATGCCGAGGCCGAGGTCAAGTTCAAGGAGATCAACGAGGCCTACGAGGTCCTGAAGGACCCGCAGAAGCGGGCCGCCTACGACCGCTTCGGCCATGCCGCCTTCCAGAACGGCGGCGGTGCCGGCGGCTTCCGCGGTGACTTCTCCTCCTCGATGGCCGACATCTTCGACGACATCTTCGGCGAGATGATGGGCCAGCGGCGCGGCCGCGCCGGGGCCGGCGGCTCGGGGCGCGAGCGGGGCTCGGACCTGCGCTACAACATGGAGATCTCGCTGGAGGAAGCCTTTGCCGGCCGGACCGCAGAGATCAAGGTGCCGACCACCATCCAGTGCGACGAATGCTCAGGCACCGGGGCGCGGCCCGGCAGCGCGCCGAAGCCCTGCCCGACCTGCGGCGGCGTCGGGCGCGTGCGGGCCGCACAGGGCTTCTTCTCGATCGAGCGCACCTGCCCCAACTGCCAGGGCCGCGGCGAGATCATCGCCGATCCCTGCGGCAAGTGCGGCGGCGACGGCCGGTTGCCGGAGGAGCGCAACCTGTCGGTCAACATCCCAGCCGGCATCGAGGACGGCACCCGCATCCGCCTCGCGGGCGAAGGCGAGGCCGGTCTGCGCGGCGGCCCGGCGGGCGACCTCTACATCTTCCTGTCGGTGCGCCCGCACGAGTTCTTCCAGCGCGACGGCGCGGACCTCTTCTGCAAGATCCCGGTGTCGATGACGACCGCCGCGCTCGGCGGCTCCTTCGAGGTGACGACGCTGGACGGGGCCAAGACGCGGGTGAAGGTGCCGGACGGCACGCAGACCGGCAAGCAGTTCCGGGTGCGCGGCAAGGGCATGCCGGTGCTGCGCACACAGCAGTCGGGCGACCTCTTCATCCAGGTCACGATCGAGACGCCGCAGAGCCTGTCGCGGCGCCAGCGCGAGCTCCTGGAGGAGTTCGAACAGATCTCGTCCTCCGAGAATTCGCCGCAGTCGACGGGCTTCTTCGCCCGCATGAAGGACTTCTTCGAGGGCTTGAGCGAGAGCTGAGCCGCGTTACTTCGGTTGCGCATGGGCTGTCGCACCGATGGCATGATAGTCAGGCTATCCTGCCATCGGTGCGGTTGGCGCCTCTTGCGCAGCGGGAGCGAGGGCAGATGAATCTCCAGGTGCCGCGGCTGAAGAGCAAGCCGCCTGCCGGCGACGACGCCCGCTTCCTGAGGAACTGGCTGCAGCGGCCGCTGATCACCGGCGCCGTCTCGCCGTCCTCGCGCTGGCTCGGCAGGATGATGGCGGGCTACGTCTCGATGGACGCGGTGGCAGAGGGGCGCCGGGTGCTCGAGCTCGGCCCCGGCACGGGCGCCGTGACGCGCTGCCTGATCGAGGCGGGTATCCCGGAAGAGCAACTCGTGCTCGTCGAGTATTCCCCGGAGTTCGTGCGCCTGCTGCGTGCGCGCCATCCGCGCGCGCACGTCATCGAGGGCGATGCCTATCACCCAGGCGAGGCGGTCGATGCATTGGCCGGTCCGGGCTTTGCCGCGGTGGTGTCGAGCCTGCCGCTGTTCACCAGGCCCGAGGTGCTGCGCGAGACGC
The DNA here is from genome assembly GCF_024519155.1 of Mangrovibrevibacter kandeliae. Taxonomy (GTDB): domain Bacteria; phylum Pseudomonadota; class Alphaproteobacteria; order Rhizobiales; family Rhizobiaceae; genus Mangrovibrevibacter; species Mangrovibrevibacter kandeliae. The sequence goes on from NZ_JANIFJ010000002.1 coordinate 504,291, forward strand.
TGCTTGGCGCCGCCTTCGACCGGATGCCGCCCGGCAACCCCTTCATCCAGTTTTCCTACGCGCTGACGCTGCCGGTGAAGCCGGACCGGGTCGGCGCCCGGATCGAGACGAGCCCGTGGGTGCGGCGCAACCTGCCGCCCGCGCGGGTGCTGGTCTATCGGCGCGGCTGACGGCCCGACCGTCGTCGATCCGCGTCCCGTCGGTCGCCCCGAAGCGTAGAGGAGCAGTCGCATGGCAGGCACGAGCGAAGAACGGCACAAGCAGGCCAGCGAGACGCGCGGTGGCGACTTCGCCCGCTTCTTCGGGACCTGGGTCCGTCATCCCCTGAAGATGGGCGCGGTGGCGCCGTCTTCGCCGGCATACTGCCGCACGATGGTCGAGAGCGCGACGACGCATCTCGACGGGCCGGTCCTCGAACTCGGGCCGGGACTTGGCGTCGTCACCCGCAGCCTGATCGAGAAGGGCGTCGCGCCCGAACGGATCACCTCGATCGAGTACGATCCGGAGTTCGCCCGCGAGCTGCAGCGCCGCTTTCCGCGGGTCGACGTGATTTGCGGCGACGGCCTCGACCTGTCGAAGACGCTGGCAGACCGGCTGGGCCTCAGATATGCGGCGGTGCTCTTCGCCATCCCCATCCTCAACATGCCACAGAAGCAACGCCAGGCCCTGTTCACGCGCTATTTCGACCGGCTGCTGCCGGGCGGCAACGTCACCCAGCTCTCCTATCTCTGGACCCCGCCGGTGAAGCCGGTGGAAGGGCTGTTCGAGGTCTCACACTCGCCGATCGTCTGGGACAACATCCCGCCGGCGCGCGTCTGGATCTACGAGCGCCGCACCGCGCCGAGCGGCCACGCCTGAGAGCACGGTGAGCGCCCGCATCCTCGTCCTGCCGGGCTCGGTTCGAACCGGCTCGCTCAACGCCCTCCTCGCTGCGGAAGCGGCGCGCCGGCTGGCGCTGACCTCGGCGAGCGTCACCCTGCTCAGCCTGGCCGACTACCCGCTGCCCCTGCTCGACGCCGATCTGGAGGCAAGCGATGGGCTGCCCGAGAACGCCGTCAAGCTCGCCGAGCGGATCGCGGCGCAGGACGCGCTCCTTCTCGTCAGCCCGGAATACAACGCCTCGCTGCCGCCGCTTCTGAAGAACGCAGTGGACTGGATGAGCCGCGTCACCCGCATCGGCGGCCGGCCGGTGCAACCCTTCCGCCGGCTGATCGTCGGCTTCGCCGCGGCCTCGCCGCGCCCAGGCGGCGGCGCGCGAAGCCTGGCGGCGTGGCGGCTGGTGTTCCAGGACCTCGGCGCCGATCTCCTGACGCCGCAGTGCACGGTGGGCGAGGCGGGCACCGCGTTCGACGAGAGCGGCCGGCTCTCGAGCGAGCGCGCGAACCTTGCTCTCGACACGCTGGTCGAGACGCTGGTCGGCCAAGCCTCGGCGCTCGGCCGGCACGGGTTTTGACGAGCCGCGCGAGCGCCGCGCGGCGGGCGCCATCACACGTGCTGGCCGCCATTGATGTGGATCTCGGCGCCGTTGACGTAGGACGCCTGACCCGAGCAGAGGAAGAAGATCGTGTCGGCCACCTCGGAGGTGAGGCCGAGCCGGCGCAGCGGGATGTTCTCGACGATCTTCTCGGTGCCCGGCGACAGGATCGCCGTGTCGATCTCGCCGGGCGCGATCGCGTTGACGCGGATGCCCGAGCGGCCGAAATCGGCGGCCATCTCGCGCGTCAGGGCCGCGAGCGCCGCCTTCGACGTCGCATAGGCGGTGCCGGCGAAGGGATGCACGCGGCTGCCGGCGATCGAGGAGACGTTGACGACCGAGCCGCCGGCCTTGGCGAGCTCCTTGAACAGCCCGCGCGCCAGGATGATCGGGGCGAAGAAGTTCACCTGGAAGACGTCGCGCCACATGTGCATCGGCGTGCGGATCGAATCGAGCCGTGAGCCGCCCTCGCCCTTCGGCGAGATTGCGGCGTTGTTGACGAGCGCATGCAACTGCGAGCCGTTCGCCTCGAGCCGCCGCCGGATCTCGGAGACGGCATAGCCGACATCCTCCTGGTCGGAGAGGTCGACCCGGATGTGGTCCTCCGGCCCGGCCGGCCAGGGGCAGTCGTCGGAGAAGTCCTGCCGCGAGCAGGTGATGACGCGCCAGCCCTCGCGCGAGAAGCGCTTGACGGTGGCATGGCCGATGCCGCGCGAGGCGCCGGTCAACACCAGCGTCCTGCGCTCGTCCCTGGTCTCGTCCGCCATCCCACCGCCCTTTCGTTTCGCGCGGAGCCGCGAGCTCGAAGACCCGCCGCTTCACGCCTCGCACACGCTTCGGTCAGTCGCGACGGCGCCCGATTGCCTTCGTGTCCAACCCCAGTCCATGTAATGGCTCGCGCGGCGCCTGTCGCGTTCAACCTGTTCTAAACTGAAGGTTTCTGCCGCATGCCATCGGTTGCCGCCCGCCTGCTCCCGCTTCTCCTTGCCGCTCTTGCCGGGGTGGCCGGCGCTCGTGCCGAGGAGGCTTCGACCGCGGGCTGGCCGGCGGTGCTGAGCGAAGCGAAGGGCGAGACGGTCTATTTCGACGCCTGGGGCGGCTCGGACAACATCAACGCCTATATCGGCTGGGTGGGCGGTGAGGTTCGAAAGCGCTACGGCATCACGCTGAAGCAGGTGAAGCTCGACGACACGGCGTCGGCCGTCGCGACCGTGCTCGCCGAAAAGGCGGCCGGCAAGGACGACCACGGGTCGGTCGATCTCATCTGGATCAACGGCGAGAACTTCGCCTCGATGCAGCGGCAGGGCCTGCTCGCCGAGGGCTTTGCGACCGAGCTGCCGAACTGGCGCTACGTTGACACCGCGAACCCGACGATCGAAACCGACTTCACGCTCCCGACGAACGGACAGGAATCGCCCTGGGGCGGCGCCAAGCTCGTCTTCTTCTCCGACACCGCCCGCAGCGGGCCGGCGGCCGACATGCCGAAATCGGCGGACGAGCTGCTCGCCTGGGCGAAGGCGCATCCGGGCCGCTTCGCCTATCCGGCCCCGCCGGACTTCGTCGGCACGAGCTTCCTGAAGCAGGTGCTGTCGGAGACGGTCTCCGATCCCGCGCTCCTCCTGAAGCCGGTGGACGACGCGCGTTTCGCCGAGGAGACCAAGCCGCTCTGGGACTATCTCGACGCGCTGAAGCCGGCGCTCTGGCGGCAGGGCCGCGCCTATCCGCGCAACTATCCGCAGCTGAAACAGCTCCTGGCCGACGGCGAGCTCGACGTCACCTTCGCCTTCAATCCCGGCGAGGCCTCGGCCGGCATCGCGGCGGGCGAGCTGCCGGACACGGTGCGCTCCTTCACCTTTCCCGGCGGCACGCTCGGCAACACCCATTTCGTCGCGATTCCCTACAACTCCGCCAGCAAGGCGGCGGCGAAGGTGGTCGCCAACTTCCTGCTGTCGCCCGAGGCGCAGGCGCGCAAGGAGGACCCGACGGTCTGGGGCGACCCGACGGTGCTGGCGCTGGACAAGCTGTCGCCCGAGGATCGCGCCCGCTTCGCCGCGATCGACCGCGGCGTCGCCACCCTCGCGCCGGATGAGCTCGGCCCGGTGCTGCCGGAGCCGGACCCCTCCTGGACCGACCGACTGGAGCAGGAATGGCTGAAGCGCTACGGGAGTTGATCTGGCCTCGAAGATCGGGATCGTCGGCAGCACATTTGGCGAGAAATGATGAAGGCGACATTGCTCCTCCGGGAGCGTCGACAGATCGCGTCGAACGCCTTCACCGAGGCCAAGATCTGGCATGTGCCGCAATCGCTGCGCGGCTCTGGTCATCGGCTGAAATATTCGCTTGCGCTCGTCGTCGATGGCGTTTGCGTTCTGCGCTATGACAATGAGGCTGGCAAAGGCGATCACAGGCATGTCGGATCGAGCGAAACGGCCTATGTTTTCGAGACGCCAGAGCGGTTGATGCAGGACTTTCTGAAGGATTGCCGGACATGGCTCGCGAACAGCGAAAGGTGACCTTTTCGGTCTCGTCCGACACGGATTTCATAGCGCGAGCCACCGCCGCCTTCGGTGGGGGGAATGCTGGGCATTTCATTACCTTCGCAACCCCTGAACTGCTTTGGGCGACCTTGTCTCCAGCGCGCTGGAACATCCTGAAGCTCCTCGCAGGCCAGGGTGGGCTGACACTCGATGAAATTGGCCGCCACGTCTCCGGCGAACCGCATGCCCTTGCCGGCGATCTCGACGCGCTGTGCAATGCAGGGGTCATCGACCGCGCCGAAGACGGGCGCTTCGCATTTCCTTATGACTCGATCCACGTCGATTTCGTCCTCGAGGCGGCGTAGCGCGAAGCGCCTGCCGGCTCGCACTTGCGCCTGATGCGCTCCATCCTCATCGCCGGCATCGCGGCGCTGCTGGCCGCGCCCGTCCTCATCGGCCTCGCCGGCGTCGTCCTGCCGGCCGTCGGCTACTTCCCGGCGCTCGGCGGCGATGCCCTGTCGCTGCAGCCGTTTCGCGACCTCCTCGCCGTTCCCGGGATCATCCCGTCGGCCCTGCTCTCGCTTGCCACCGGCCTGGCCGCCACCCTCCTGTCCGTGCTCGTCGTCGTTGGCTTTTGCGCCGCCAGCTGGGGCACCGCGAGCTTCGCCGCGATGCGCCGCCTGCTGGCGCCGTTGCTGGCGATCCCGCACGCGGCCGCCGCGCTTGGCCTCGCGCTCCTGATCGCCCCGTCCGGGCCGCTGTTCCGGCTCGCCGCGCTGCCGCTCGGGCTTGACCGCCCGCCCGATCTCCTCGTCGTGGGCGACCCGCTCGGCCTGTCGCTGACCGCCGGGCTGGTGGCGAAGGAGGCGCCGTTCCTGCTGCTGGTCGCGCTGGCCGCTCTGCCGCAGGCCAAACCGGCGCGACGGCTGCGGCTCGCGCGTGCGCTCGGCTACGGGCGCGTCGTCGCGTTCCTGCTGACGGTCTGGCCGACGGTCTACCGGCAGATCCGCCTGCCGGTGCTGGCCGTCCTCGCCTTCGCCTCGTCGGTCGTGGACGTCGCGCTCATCCTCGGGCCGTCGACGCCGCCGACGCTCGCGGTCCGTCTCGTCGGATGGATGAACGACCCGGACCTCTCGCTGCGCTTCCTCGCCTCGGCCGCCGCGCTGCTGCAGCTCGGCGTGACCCTTGCAGCCGTCCTTCTGTGGCTCGGGGTCGAGCGGGTCGGAACCCGGCTCTTGCGTGCCGCGATCCACGGCGGCCGCCGCGGCACCGCCGACCGTGTCGTCCGGCAGGTGCTCCCGCTGCCCTTCCGGCTCGGCGCGCTGGCGCTCGGACTTGGCACGGCGATGCTGCTGGTCTGGTCCTTTGCGGGCTACTGGCCCTTCCCCTCGCTTCTACCGAGCCTCTCCATGCACAACTGGATGCGGGCTGCGGCGAGCGCCGGCCCGCCGCTCCGCACGACGCTGCTCGTCGCGGCAATGGCCACCTTCGTCGCGCTGGTGCTGGTCGTGGCACTGCTCAAGGCCATCCGCGCCCGCGGCGGGCCGATGGTCGAGACCAAGACGCACCTGCCGCCGGCGCTGCTCGCCGCCGTCTACCTGCCGCTGATCGTGCCGCAGGTGGCCTTCCTGTCCGGCCTGCAGATCGCCATCATCGCGCTCGGCTGGACGCCCGGCCTGCCGCTGCTCGTCGCCGCCCACCTCGTCTTCGTCGCGCCCTATCTCCTCCTGTCGCTCGCCGACCCCTGGTTCGCGCTCGACCCGCGCTACGAGCGCATCGGCGCCAGTCTCGGTCGCTCGCGCCCAGCGCTGTTCCTGCGGCTGCGCCTGCCGCTTCTCCTCGCCCCGCTGCTGACGGCCTGCGCCATCGGCTTCGCCGTCTCGGTCGGGCAGTACCTGCCGACCCTCCTCATCGGCGCTGGACGGCTGCCGACGATCACCACCGAGGCGGTGGCGCTCGCCGCCGGCGGCAACCGCGGGCTCACGGCGGCCTACGCGCTCCTGCAGACCGCATTGCCCTGCCTCGTCTTCGCGCTCGCGCTCGCCCTGCCGGCATTGCGCCACCGGCGCCGGCGCGGCATGAAGCCGGCATGACGGATGCCGCGGGCCTCGCCCTCGATCAGCTTTCAATCGCGCTCGGGGACCGGACGCTCCTTGTGGTCGACCACCCTGTCGGGCCGGGCGAGGTGCTGACGGTGATGGGACCCTCGGGGTCCGGCAAGTCGACGCTGCTCGCCCATGTCGGCGGCTTTCTCGATCCGGCGTTCCGGGCGCGCGGCACCGTGCGCCTCGACGGACAGGACCTCGCGCCGCTGCCGCCCGAGCGCCGCCGCGTCGGACTCCTGTTCCAGGACGCCCTCCTGTTTCCGCATCTGTCGGTCGGCGAGAACCTGCTCTTCGGCCTGCATCCGAAGCTGAAGGGGCGCGCCGCCCGCCGGGCGGCGGTGGAGGCCGCGCTGGCGGAGGTCGAACTCGCCGGCTTCTTCGACCGCGATCCGGCCACTCTGTCGGGGGGCCAGCAGGCGCGCGTCGCCCTCCAGCGTTCGCTTCTGGCCGAGCCGCGGGCGCTGCTGCTCGACGAGCCGTTCTCGCGCCTCGACGCCGCGCTGAAGTCGAGCGTGCGCGCGCTCGTCTTCGACGCCGTGCGCCGGCGCGCCATCCCGGCGATCCTCGTCACCCACGATCCGGCCGATGCCGAAGCCGCCGGCGGCCCGGTCGTGACGATCGGCGGCACCCCATGAGCCCGACGCTGCCGGAGCTGCCGGTCAGCGCAGTCCTCGCCGAGCTCGGCGCGACGCTCGAAGAGGCCGGGCGAGCCGTGCTCGTCGCGCCGCCCGGCGCAGGCAAGACGACGCTCGTGCCACTGCATCTCCTCGATGCGCCCTTCGCGAGCGGGCGCAAGATCATGCTGATCGAGCCGCGCCGCCTTGCCGCCCGCGCCGCCGCCCGGCGGATGGCGAGCCTCCTCGGCGAGGAGGTGGGCGCCACCGTCGGCTGGCGCATGCGGCTGGACACGAAGGTTTCTGCCCGAACCCGCATCGAAGTCGTCACCGAGGGCGTCTTCACCCGCATGATCCTCGACGATCCCGAGCTGGCGGGCGTCGCGGCGGTGCTGTTCGACGAGTTCCACGAGCGCTCGCTCGACGGGGATTTCGGGCTGGCGCTGGCGCTCGATGTCCGCGCTGCGCTGCGCGACGACATGCGCCTGCTGGTGATGTCGGCGACACTGGACGGCGCCCCCGTCGCGCGCCTCCTCGGCGACGCCGCGGTGATCGAGAGCGCCGGCCGCGCCTTTCCGGTCGCGGTCCGCCATCGCGAGCGGCCGGGGACACAATCCGTCGAGGACGCCGTGGCGGAGGCCGTGCTCGCCGCTCTCGTGCAGGATGAAGGCAGCATCCTCTGCTTCCTGCCGGGCCAGCGCGAGATCGAGCGCGTCGCCGAGCGCCTGGAGCCCCGGGTTCCCGCCGACGTGCGGATCGCGCCCCTCTACGGCGCGATGGAGGGCGCCGCGCAGGATCTCGCGATCCGCCCGGCCCCTGCGGGCAGCCGCAAGGTGGTGCTGGCGACCTCCATCGCCGAGACGTCGCTGACCATCGACGGGGTGACGATCGTCATCGATTCAGGCCTTCGGCGCGCGCCGGTGTTCGAGCCGGCGACCGGCCTGTCGCGGCTGGAGACGGTGCGGATCAGCCAGGCGGCCGCCGACCAACGGGCCGGCCGTGCGGGCCGTACCGCACCGGGAACCGCGATCCGGCTGTGGCGCGCCGAGCAGACCGCCGCGCTGCCGCGCTTCGACACGCCCGAGATCCTCTCGACCGACCTTTCCGGCCTTGTCCTCGACTGCACCGCCTGGGGCGTCACCGACCCGCGCGCGCTCGCCTTCCTCGACCCTCCACCCGAGCCGGCGCTCGCCGAGGCGCGCATGCTGCTCGCCGAGCTCGGCGCGCTCGGCTCCGACGGACGCCTGACCCAAACCGGCGAGCGCATGCGCCAGCTGCCGCTGCCGGCGCGGCTGGCGGCGATGGTGGCCACCGCGGACACCGATGACCGACGCACCGCCGCCGAGCTCGCCGTCCTTCTCACCGAGCGCGGCCTCGGAGGGATCGCCGTCGATCTCGCCGAGCGTCTCTCCCGCTTCCGCTCCGACCGCAGCCCTCGGGCCAAGGCCGCGGCGGGCCTCATCGATAGGCTCGCCGGCGGCCGAGCGGCGCGCGGCGGCCCGGCGAGCGAGCCCGGCGCGCTGCTGGCGCTCGCCTACCCCGACCGCATCGCGGTGGCGCGCGGCGCGCGCGGCAGCTTCGTGCTCGCCAACGGCCGCGGCGGCGTGGTGGACGAACTCTCGCCGCTCGCCGCCGCCCCGCTGATCGTCGTCGCCGAGCTGCAGGGTCAGGCCCGTGCGGGCCGCATCCTCTCGGCCGCCGCGCTGTCCCGCGAGGCGCTCGAGACGCGCTTCGCCGAGCGGATCACCGTCGAGGACACCGTCACCTTCGATGCCGGCAGCGGTCAGGTGCGCGCCCGCCGCGTGCGCCGCATCGGCCGCGCCACGCTCGCCGAAACGCCGCTGCCCAATCCACCCTCCGCCCTCGCCCTTCCGGCGCTGATGGCGGGCGTGCGCCAGATCGGGCTCGACCGGCTGATCGACGAGAAGGCGGCCGCGAGCCTCCTGCGGCGCCTGCGTTTCCTCGCGGCGGCCTATGGCACGCCCTGGCCCGACCTCTCGGATGAGGCGCTGCTCGCCACCCTCGAGGACTGGCTCGCCCCCTATGCGCCGGGCGCGACCCGGCTCTCGGACCTGAAGCCGATGCTCGGCGAGGCGCTGCGCGGCCTCGTGCCCGCCGATCTCTCCCGCCAGCTCGACCGGCTCGCGCCGACCCATTACGACGCGCCGTCGGGCTCGACCCTGCCGATCCGCTACGACGAGGACCAGCCGGTGCTGGCGGTCCGGGTGCAGGAGCTGTTTGGCCTGACGGTCCATCCCTCGATCGCCGACGGACGCCTGCCGCTGACGCTCGAACTCCTGTCGCCGGCGCACCGCCCGATCCAGATCACCCGCGACCTGCCGGGCTTCTGGGCCGGCTCCTGGGCCGACGTGCGGGCCGACCTGCGCGGCCGCTACCCCAAGCACGTCTGGCCGGAGGATCCGGCGAGCGCGCAGGCGACGAACCGCGCCAAGCCGCGCGGCACCTGAGCGTTCGGGGTCAGGGCGACGCGCTGTGGCCGCCGGCGGACGGACTGAAATAGCCGTCGGTCAACGTCTTGAGGAAGGCGACGACATCGTCGATCTCGGCATCCGACAGCGCCGGCGTGCCGCCCGGCTTTCCGCCGAAGGGCGGGTCCCTGTTGATGTTGGCCCAGTAGCGCTCCGGCAGGTCATCGTAGCGCATCACGCTGCCGTCCGCTGCGCGCGGGTACCAGCGCGCCGGGTCGGTGTCGCGCGTGGCGTAGAAGGCGACGGCGTCGCGCAGCGAGCCGACCGCGCCGTTGTGGAAGAAGCGGCTGCGCAGCGCGACGTTGCGCAGCGTCGGCGTGAGGAACAGTCCGCAATCGTCCGGATGGTCCGCGAGGTCCTTGCGCAGCGGGCCGCAGACGCCGAGGTCGAAATGCCGAGGGTCGCGGTTGGCGGGAATTTCGGCATTGCGCGGCACGGCAAGCGCGAGAAGGCCGAAATCGGTGAACTGCGGCGGCGTGCCGTCATTGCCCCGCCGGCTGAGGTGGCAGCTCGCGCAGTTGCCCTTGTCCTCGGCCTCGAACAGCTCGAGCCCGTGCTTCTCCTGCCCGCTCAGCTCGGCCTTGCCGGCGAGCCAGGCGTCGTACCTGCTCGAATAGGGATAGAAGGTCCGCCAGTCCTCCTCATAGGCTTCCAGCGCCTTGGTGACGGCGTCGAAGGCGCGGGCCTCGTCGGCGAAGACATCCGGCCCGTAGAGTGCCTTGAACCCGTCGGCATAGGGGGCGGCGGCAACTTTGGCGACGACGGCCGCCGGGCCCGCATTCGCCATCTCGTAATCGCTGAGGAGCGGGATGCGCGCCTGGTCGCGGCCATTGTCGACCCGCCCGTCCCAGGTGATGCCGCCGGTCGGCCCGCCGTCGACGCTCTCGTCGCCCTCGTCGTCATTGTCGAAGAAGTGCTCGGTGAATTGCGGCGCCGCCTGGAGGTAGGTCAGCGACGGTACCTTGCGCTCGCCCGGCCGGTCGAGGTCGACGCCGCCGAGTTGCACCGCGCGGCCGTTGGCCGGGGTGAAGCCGTGCGCCGGGTCGTGACAGCCGGAGCAGGCCATTCGGCCGGAGGCCGACAGCGAGGGATCGAAGAACATCTGCCGCCCCAGCTCCGCAGAAGCGGCCGCCAGCCGGCGCGCATCCGCCCGGGACATGCCCCCCGCCGGCAGTCCGCCGAGCGGCAGGCTGGCGCTGTCGGCCGAGCTCGGCTCGGCGTCGGGCTTGGCGTCCGCCAGCGCCGCGAGACCGCCGGCGGCCAGGAGGAGCGCCCCGGAAAGGGCGAGACGGAGGGAGGTCAAGCGCATGTCGTAGCCCACCCGAAGCATGAAGCCCGTGCATCTATGCGGCGTTCGGTGACGGGTCGATGAAGCCAGCCGACCTCCGCCGCCCATGCGACAATGCGCGCAATCCGCCTGTCACGAAACTGATGCTCAGTGTCTCATACCAATCGAGTGCCGCTTGCCGGACGCCCTGCGCGTCGAGGGCGGGCGGTCCACGACCCCTTCCAGGGAAGGTCCAGGCTCATGAAGATGCATCTGATGCTGACCAGCGCGCTGGTTCCGCTGTCGGTCCTCGCGCTCGCCACTGGCGCATCGGCGCAGGACGGCAGTGCGACGGCCGCCGATCTCAAGAAGATCGACACGATCGTCTACATCTACGCCGAGAATCGCAGCTTCGATAATCTCTACGGCGCCTTCCCCGGCGCCGACGGCCTGCAGAACGCCTCGGCAAACGCGGCGCGCCAGCTCGAGCGCGACGGCACGCCGATGGCCGAGCTGCCCCCGGTGTGGGACGGCCTCACCGCCAAGGGCGTGACGCCGCCGATCACCCAGGCCGCGACCGAGCACATGGCCAATGCGCCCTTCGCGATCGACGACCCGAAGGGCTACGACCTCGCCATGAGCGTCGTCACCCACGACCTGTGGCACCGCTTCTACCAGAACCAGATGCAGATCGACGGCGGCAAGAACGACAAGTTCGTCGCCTGGGCCGACGCCGGCGGCGAGGTGATGGGCCATTACGACGGCTCGACCCTGCCGCTCTGGCAGGTCGCCAAGGACTACGTCCTCGCCGACAACTTCTTCCAGGGCGCCTTCGGCGGCTCCTTCCTGAACCACCAGTGGCTGGTCTGCGCCTGCGCGCCCTTCTACCCGGACGCCGACAAGAGCCCGGCCAAGCCGACCATCGCGGCGGTGAGCGGGGACGGGACCGCGCTGACGGTGGCGGACAACTCGCCGGCCTCGGCCATCGACGGCGTGCCGAAGTTTGTCTCGGACGGCAACCTCACGCCGGACTTCTACGCCGTCAACACCATGCAGCCGCCCTACCAGCCGAGCGCCAACAAGCCGGCCGACGGGGGCGATCCGGCCTATGCCGACCCGGCCAAGGCGACCACCCTGCCGGCGCAGACCGCCACCACGATCGGCGATCTCCTGAACCAGAAGGGCATCACCTGGGCCTACTGGTCGGGCGCCTGGCAGGCGGCGCTCGACGGCAAGAACGGTTCGCCGGTGCCGAACTTCCAGTACCATCACCAGCCGTTCAACTATTACGCCGACATGGCGCCGGGCACGCAGAACCGCGCCGACCACATCAAGGACGCCGGCATGGACGGGGCGACCTTCATCGCGGCGATCGACGCCGGCAAGCTGCCGCAAGTGTCGATCTACAAGCCGCAGGGCAACCTCAACGAACATGCCGGCTATGCCGACGTGAAGTCCGGCGACGCCCACATCGCCGACGTCGTCCACCACCTCGAGCAGAGCCCGCAATGGAGCCACATGCTCGTCGTGATCTCCTATGACGAGAATGGCGGGTTCTGGGACCACGTCGCGCCGCCCAAGGCCGACCGCTGGGGTCCGGGCACCCGTATTCCGGCACTCGTCATCTCGCCCTATGCCAGGAAGGGCACGGTCGACCACACGCTGAACGACTCGACCTCGCCGATCCGCTTCGTCACCCACCGCTTCGGCCTGCCGGAGCTGGACGGGCTGAAGGCGCGCGACGCGGCGCTGAAGGCGAACGGCGAGCCGGCGATGGGCGACCTCTCCGAGGCGCTCGACCTCACCAAGGGTTGATGTCGGACGCGTGACGCGCCGGACGCACCGGCGCGCGCGGCTCCGGCGCAGGCATGGTGCGGCGAAGCGCCCGACGCGCGCAGATCGCCGCACCCCTTGCCGCAATTTAACTGTCGGCCAAGGTCTCGACGGGCTATGGCTGCGACATGGATCAGATCCTCGGCAGCCTCGGCCTCGGACTCCCGCAGCACGTAACGGCCGTGCGCGAGAGTCAGAGACTGCGGCTTGCCACGATGGTGCGACTGCGCTGGCTGTCGATCGCCGGGCAGCTCGCCGCCTGCGTCTTCGTCGCCTGGGGCCTGTGGTATCCCTATCCGGTGCACGTCTGCCTGGCGCTGATCGCCCTGTCGGCCGGGCTCAACCTGGTGCTCCGCCTGACCTTCGCCGAGAGCCGGCGCATCTCCTCGTCGGCCGCCGCCGGGCTCCTCGCCTTCGACATCGTCCAGCTCGCCGGTCTCCTCTACCTCACCGGCGGCATCCAGAATCCCTTCGCCGTCTTCCTCATCGTGCCGGCGGTCATCGCCGCCGCCACCCAGCCGCCGCTGTCGATGGTCGCGCTCGGGATTCTCTCGGCGCTGATCGCGACGCTGGTCAGCTTCTTCCACCTGCCGCTGCCGTGGCACGAGCATTCGACGCTGCTCCTGCCGCACTTCTACGTCGGCGGCCTCTGGTTCGCGATCGTCATCACCCTCCTCTTCCTGATGGTCTACATCTACCGGGTGGCGGCCGAGGCGCGCAGCCTCGCCGACGCGCTCGCGGCCACCGAGCTGACCCTGCAGCGCGAGCAGCATCTGTCGGCCCTGGACGGCCTCGCCGCGGCCGCCGCGCACGAACTCGGCACGCCGCTCGCCACCATCGCACTCGTCGTCAAGGAGCTCGACCGTCTGACGGCGCCGGGCGACGCCATCCGCGAGGATGTCGATCTTCTCGTCGCGCAGTCGCAGCGCTGCCGCGACATCCTGCGGCGCCTGACCACGCTCTCGGCAGACGGCGAGGAGCATCTCGCCCGCCTGCCGCTGATGTCGCTGATCGAGGAGGTCTCCGAGCCACACCGCGACTTCGGCGTGGCGATCGATGTCGTCGTCGACGATCGCGACGGGCCGGAGCCGGTGATGCGACGCAATCCGGGAGTTCTCTACGGCATCGGCAACCTCGTGGAGAATGCCGTCGACTTCGCCAGAAGCCAGGTGATCATCGTCGCGACCTGGACGAGCTCGACCGTGCGCATCCGCATCCTCGACGACGGTCCCGGATATGCCTCGGACGTGCTGGCGCGGATCGGCGACCCCTACATGGCGGACCGGGAGCGCACGGCGCGCAAGGCCGGCGGCGGCCTCGGCCTCGGCCTGTTCATCGCCAAGGCGCTGCTCGAGCGGTCCGGCGCCACGCTCGCCTTCGCCAACCGGCGGGAGAAGGGCACGACCGGCGCGGTCGTCGAAGTCAGCTGGAGTCACGAAACCTTTACGTCATCGCGCACGAACCCGACCGATCCGACCGGCTGGGCGGCTTGATCGTGTCCTGACGCAACGCCACCTCAACTTTAAAATCCGGAGCGCGACCATGCTGTTAGAAGAAACCACTGCCCCTTCGGCGAGACTCGTGCCGCCGCAGGGCGACGCCTCGCTGCTCGTCGTCGACGACGACAAGGCCTTCGCCACCCGCCTCGGCCGCGCGCTCGAGCAGCGCGGCTTCGAGGTCCGCACCGCCGACAGCGTGGCCGAGGGCCTCGATGCCATCAGGGCGAAAGCCCCGGCCTATGCCGTGGTCGACATGCGCCTCATCGACGGCAACGGTCTCGACGTGATCGAGGCGCTGCGCGTGGCGCGCGAGAACACGCGCATGGTGGTGCTGACCGGCTATGGCAACATCGCCACCGCGGTCACCGCCGTGAAGCTCGGCGCGGTCGACTATCTCGCCAAGCCGGCCGATGCCGACGAGGTGCTGGCGGCGCTGACGCGCGAGCCCGGCGACCGGGCCGAGCCGCCGGAGAAGCCGATGTCGGCCGATCGGGTGCGCTGGGAGCACATCCAGCGGGTCTACGAGATGTGCGACCGCAACGTCTCGGAAACGGCACGGCGCCTGTCGATGCACCGGCGCACCCTGCAGCGCATCCTCGCCAAGCGGGCGCCCCGCTGAACGCCGAGCCTCGCAGCCCCGGGCGGGGAGCGACGCCGGGTCAGGCCGGCGGCTCGTAGTCGTCGCCGGCGTCCTCAAAGAGACCGAACGGCCCGGTCTCGTCGGATCCGAACGGGTTGGCGGCCCACTCCGCCTGCACCAGACGGTCGGCCGCAACCCGGGCGAAGCGCAGCGTCAGCGCCTTGCGAGTGGCCGGCGGCATCCGATGTTCGGGCGCCTCGCGCATCAGTTCGGCGCCGTATCCGTCGGACAGGATCAGCCCGCAATCCTCGGGGAAGATCTCGAGCGGAACGCCGGGATGCGTGGCGAAGTAGAGCCGGTCACTGAAGCGGCGGTAGTCCGGCCACTTGCGATCGACCCGGAAGTCCTCGATCGAAGTCTTGATCTCGACGATGGTGATCTCGCCCTTCTCGCCGAGGCAGACGAGATCGGCCCGTCGACCCGAAGCGAGGACGACCTCCGGGAGCAGCGACACCCGTCGCGCGACCATCAGCCGCTGCACGCCGCGACGGACCATCATCGCCCGCTCCGACTGACGGCCGTCGATCAACGGGTCGCGGTGCAGGGGCGAGACGAGCGGCATGGGCGAGATGTAGCCGCTGCCCGTCCCCGACCGCAAGGACATGATCGAACAAATCGGAAACATAATGCTGCAGGGGCACGCAGACCGCGCGTCATGCCTCTTCCGGCACGTGCGAACCGGCGATCTCGTCGAGGATCGGGCAATCCGGCGTGTCGCCGCCGGCGCACTGCTCGGCCAGCAGCGACAGCGACCGCTTCAGCGAGACGAGCTCTGCGATCTTGCGGTCGATCTCCGCGATCCGGCTGTGCGCCAGCCGCTGGACGTCGTCGGCATGACGGTTCTCGTTCTTGTAGAGGGCCAGCAGCCGGCGGGCTTCGTCGATCGAGAAGCCGAGCGAGCGCGAGCGCTGCAGGAAGCGCAGCATCTGCACGTCGCGCTCCACATAGTCCCGGTAGCCGTTCTGCGCCCGCGCCGGACGGATCAGCCCGACCTCCTCGTAGTAGCGGATCGTCTTCGGCGGCAGGCCGGACCGTCGCGACGCCTCACCGATATTCATGAGAAGACCCTGCTCCTCGCTTCGTCCGCATGTCTCCCGCACATGTCGCGACCGCGAAGGAGTTCAACTGTGACCCGGCGGCAACAAAGGCTTTTTTAACCATGTTGGCGTGTACTGGACGCGTTGAGTCGGACGTTAAGTCCGGCGTAACGAGTGGGAGAGCCTGACGGGTGTTTGGCGTTTTCCCGCAGCACGACCCGACCGATCCCGTTCCCCGGCCTCCCACGAATGGCGTTATCGACGATGAACTTCCGCACTCTCCTCGCCGGCGGCCTGCTCGCGGCCGCTGCCCTGCTTTCGGCTTGCGGCTCGGCGCAGCACGCCTCGATCAGCACCCTGCCTGCGCGCGTCACCGCCTATGTGACGCCGGACGGCGCCCCGCTCGACGGCGGCACGATGGACGCGGCCCCGGCCAGTGCCTATGCCGCCCGCACCGATGATGGCTTCAACCTGCCGGCGATCCCCTACAACAAGGTCGATCCGAAGTTCCGCCGCCAGCGCGTCGTCTATGACGGCGGCTACGAGCCGGGCACCGTCGTGGTCGATACCGCCAACCGCTTCCTCTACGTGGTCGAGCGCGGCGGCACGGCGATGCGCTACGGCATCGGCGTCGGCAAGGACGGCTTCTCCTGGTCGGGCGAGGCGACGATCGGCGACAAGCAGCACTGGCCGAAGTGGTTCCCGCCGAACGAGATGATCGACCGCCGGCCGGACCTCGAGGAGTATCGCGGCGTCGGCATGGGCCCGGGCGTCACCAACCCGCTCGGCGCGCGCGCCCTGTATCTCTACCAGGGCAACAAGGACACCTTGTACCGCCTGCACGGCTCGCCGGAGTGGTGGTCGATCGGCAAGGCGATGTCCTCGGGCTGCATCCGCCTGATGAACCAGGACATCATCGACCTCTACGAGCGCGTGCCGCTCGGCGCCAAGGTCGTCGTCCTGCAGGGCAACGAGCGCATGGTCGCGCCGAAGTCGGCGAGCCCGGCCAAGGTCACCAGCACCAGGACGCGCAAGCGCGCCGGCTGATACCGGCCGCAGCCGCACACGGCTTTTCGGGGCGGGGGACGCCTCACCGGCCGGGCACTTCAGGCGAAGTGCCCGGCTTTTTCATGCCTGCACCGCTGCAGTCCGGCGGGGCGCACGCGTGAGTGCCGCGGCGAGCAGGAGCCCGAGCGTCAGGGCGTTGAGGATGTGCCACAGGACGTGCGTGCCGAGCGGCCAGGCGTCGCAGAGCGGCAGGTCGGCCATCCGGAAGGTGATCGAGACGCAAAAGACGCCGCCGGCCGCAAGCACCGTCCGGCCGGGCGCGCGCCGCCGCAGCGCCAGCCAGCCGCCGATGCCGAGCATCGCGAGAAGCCCCGGCACGTAGCCGGCCGAGGAGCCGGCGAGCGGGCCCAGCAGCGGTCCGGCGGCGAGCGAGGCGACGAAGAACAGCGCCGTGCCGACGAGGCAGTGCAGGCGTCCCAGCCGCAGGAAGCGCCCGAGCGCCAGCGCGAAATAGGCATAGATGAAGACTGCGATCGGCAGAACGTCGGCCAGGCTCGCCCAGCGCTCGGCGATCGTGTGGAACAGGAACGAGCCGATGCCGATGACGCCGACGAGAAGGATGAAGCCGAGCGTCAGCCGGTCCGCCCGCAGTTCGCGCCAGCGCAGGTAAGCGACGAGCGCCACCAGGAGGAAGGCCGCGTTGGACACGGCATTGGCCGGCTCGGCCCAGAAGCCGGGGCCGAGGCGCTCGCAATAGCCGTCGACGGGCGCGGTCCAGTCCATCGGCCGCGCCCTCCGGTCTCAGAGGCTGGCCTTCAGCTCGAGCCGGCGGCGATGCAGCACCGGCTCGGTATAGCCGTTCGGCTGTTCGCGGCCCTTGAGCACGAGGTCGAGGGCCGCCTGGAAGGCGATCGAGCCCTCGTAGTCCTCGGCCATCGGCCGGTACAGCGGATCGGCCGCGTTCTGGCCGTCCACCACCTTGGCCATGCGCTGCATCGTCTCGACCACCTGCTCGCGGCTGACGACGCCGTGATGCAGCCAGTTGGCGATGTGCTGGGAGGAGATGCGGCAGGTGGCGCGATCCTCCATCAGGCCGACATCGTTGATGTCGGGCACCTTCGAGCAGCCGACGCCCTGGTCGATCCAGCGCACGACGTAGCCGAGGATGCCCTGTGCGTTGTTGTCGAGCTCGGCCTGGATGTCCTCAGGCGTCCAGTTGGGGCGCACGGCGACCGGGATGGTCAGGATGTCGGCGAGCTTCGCCCGCCGGCGGCCCTCCAGCGCCGCCTGCCGCTCGGCGACCGAGACCTTGTGGTAGTGCGTCGCGTGCAGCGTCGCGGCCGTCGGCGACGGCACCCAGGCGGTGTTGGCGCCGGCCTCGGGATGGCCGATCTTCTGCTCCAGCATCGCCGCCATCCGGTCGGGCATCGCCCACATGCCCTTGCCGATCTGCGCATGGCCCTTGAGGCCGCAGGCGAGCCCGACGTCGACGTTCCACTCCTCGTAGGCCTTGATCCAGGCGGCACCCTTCATGTCGCCCTTGCGGATCATCGGCCCAAGCTCCATCGAGGTGTGGATCTCGTCGCCGGTGCGGTCGAGGAAGCCGGTGTTGATGAAGACGACCCGGCGGCGGGCCTGGCGAATCGACTCCCTGAGGTTCACCGTGGTGCGGCGCTCCTCGTCCATGATGCCTATCTTCAGGGTGTAGGGCTCGAGGCCCAGCACCTCCTCCACCCGGCCGAAGATCTCGTTCGCGAAGGCGACCTCGTCCGGGCCGTGCATCTTCGGCTTGACGATGTAGACCGAGCCGGCGCGCGAGTTCTTCGCACCCTCGCTCTTCTTCAGGTCGTGCATGGCGATCAGCGCGGTGATCATCGCGTCCATGATCCCCTCCGGCGCCTCCGCGCCGTCGGGCAGGAGGATCGCCGGGTTGGTCATCAGGTGCCCGACATTGCGCACCAGCAGCAGGGAGCGCCCGGGCAGCACCAGGTCCGAGCCGTCCGGCGCGGTGTAGCTGCGGTCGGCGTTCAGCCGGCGGGTGACGCTCCGGCCGCCCTTTTCGAAGGTGTCCTCGAGGTCGCCGCGCATCAGGCCGAGCCAGTTGCGGTAGACGCCGACCTTGTCCTCGGCGTCGACGGCGGCGACCGAATCCTCGCAGTCCTGGATCGTCGTCACCGCGCTTTCGAGCACGACGTCCGCGATGCCGGCCGGGTCGGTCTTGCCGATCGGGTGCGTGCGGTCGATCACCACCTCGACATGCAGCCCGTTGCGGGTGAAGAGCAGCGCCTCCGGCGCGTCCGCCGCGCCGCGATATCCGGCGAACTGCGCGGGCTCGGCGAGAACAGCGGTCGCCTCATCCAGCATGGCAATGGCGAGCCCGCCGCTCTCGACGTCGAAGCCCCTGACGTCATCCCAGACCGCACCGGCGAGCGGCACTGCCATGTCGAGGAAGCTGCGGGCCCAGGCGACGACCTTGTCGCCGCGCGCCGGATTGTAGTCCCGGGTGCGCTCGGCGCCACCGGTGTCGGAGATCGCGTCGGTGCCGTAGAGCGCGTCGTAAAGCGAGCCCCAGCGCGCGTTCGCTGCGTTGAGCGCGTAGCGGGCGTTGCTGACCGGCACGACGAGCTGCGGCCCGGCGATCGAGGCGATCTCCGGATCGACCTTCGCCGTCTCCACCGTGAAGGCCTCGCCTTCGGGCACGAGATAGCCGATCTCCTTGAGGAAGGCCTCGTAGTCGGCGCCGTCCACCGTGCCGCCCTTGCGCTCGCGGCACCAGGCGTCGATCTTCGCCTGCATCGCGTCGCGCAGCTCGAGCAGCGCCCGGTTCTTCGGCGCGAGCTCGGTCAGGACCGTCGCAAAGCCGCTCCAGAAGCGCTCGGGGTCGACGCCCGTGCCTGGCAGCGCCTCGTCATCGACGAAGGCCTTCAGGCTCGCCGCGATCTTCAGCCCGTGAACGTCGATGCGATCCGACATCTCTTCCTCCCTTGCGCGTGTCTCGCTGCGGGCAATCGGACACTCGCGCCGGCCTGTCAATTCGATTGGCTCCCGGTGGGCTCTAAGACGATTGGACCGAACCTCCGGCGTTGACAAGGCCGGCCTTTCGCAAGAGCCTTTGCGCCGGCCGCGGCGGGAGGAGCCGCCAAGGATCGACTGCTCGAGGAGGAACAGCATGCAGATCACGACCCGCCTCGCCGGCTTCACGCTGGCGGCCGGCATCGCCCTCGCGCCCCTGGGGGCGCAGGCACAGGAGTTCATCAACGTCCTGACCGGCGGCACGTCCGGCGTCTACTATCCGCTCGGCGTCGCCATCGCCAAGGTCTACGGCGACAACATCCCGAACGTGCGCACGCAGGTGCAGGCCACCAAGGCCTCGGTCGAAAACCTCAACCTGATCAGCCAGGGGCGCGGCGAGATCGGCTTTGCGCTCGGCGACTCGGTCAAGGCCGCGGCCGAGGGCGACAAGGATGCCGGGTTCCCGCAGAAGCTGGAGAAGCTGCGGGCGATCGCCGCGATCTACCCGAACTACGTTCAGATCGTCGCCGCCAAAGCGTCCGGCGTGACCTCGCTCGAGGACCTGAAGGGCAAGGGCCTGTCGGTCGGCGCCCCGGCCTCCGGCACCGAACTCAACGCCCGGGCGATCCTCGGCGCCGCCGGCATGAGCTACGACGATCTCGGCAAGACCGAGTACCTGCCCTTCGCCGAATCGGTCGAACTGATCAAGAACCGCCAGCTCGATGCGACGCTGCAGTCGGCGGGTCTCGGCGTCGCCTCGATCCGGGACCTCGCCTCCTCGCTGCCGATCCAGATGGTGGCCGTCCCGGCCGCCATCGCCGAGCAGCTCGGTCCTCCGTTCCAGGCTGCGACCATTCCGGCCGGCACCTATGACGGTCAGGAGACGGACGTGCCGACGCTCGCCATCACCAACATCCTGGTGACCTCGTCGGATGTGTCGGACGAGCTCGCCTACCAGATGACCAAGCAGCTGATGGAGCACCTCGACACGCTCGTCGCCGCGCATCAGGCAGCGAAGGCCATCGACCCGAAGACGGCGGCAAAGAACCTGCCGATCCCGCTGCATCCGGGCGCCGAGCGCTACTACAAGGAAGCAGGGCTGCTGTAATCGGAGATCAGGGCCGGCCGCAGCCGCGTATCCATAGAGATGCGCGGCTGCTGGCGTGCGAGCCGTGATCCTGTCCGTATGCGTCACTGACGATCAGCACGATGTATACTGTTTCAGCTGCAACGATCTACTGCGCGCTGGTGGACTCCGCGGCAGAGCCCGCCTTCACCAGCCGCGCGAAAATCAGTTCTACTTAAACAGTTTCGAAAGCAGCGCGTGCGCAATCTCAGCGTGTCGACCGCTGCATCACCCGTTGAGCGCAAGCGGCCACTGGATCGGCACAAAAGCGACGGCGGGCGATGCCTGCCGAGACTGCGGACCGACCGAAATGAAACAGGTGGGTACGCATGGGTTTCCTGAAGAGCGAGATCGGGAGCGGCGATCACCGCGCCGTTCTCAAGGCGCTGAGCCGGTCGCTCGCGACGATCGAGTTTGATCTCGACGGCAAGATCCTCTCCGCCAACGAGAACTTCTGCCGCGCGATGGGGTATCAGGCCGGCGAGATCGTCGGCCGGCATCACTCGATGTTCGTTGCCCCGGACTACGCCGCCAGCGAAGACTATCGCGCGTTCTGGGCGAAGCTGAAGCGGGGCGAATTCGACGCGCGGGAATACAAGCGCTTCGGCAAGGGCGGTCGCGAAATCTGGATCCAGGCGACCTACAACCCCGTCCTCAACGCCCGCGGCAAGCCGTTCAAGGTGGTCAAGCTCGCCACCGACATCACCGCCGCCAAGCTGAAGGCGACCGAGGACGAGGGACGCCTGGCCGCGTTGTCGCGCGTGCAGGCGGTGATCGAGTTCACCACCGACGGCCATATCTTGGCTGCGAACGAGAACACCCTGAAAGCGCTCGGCTACGGTTGGGACGAGATCCGCGGCAAGCATCACCGCATGTTCGTCGAGCCGGCCTATGGCCGCTCGGCCGACTATGCCGCGTTCTGGGCGCGGTTGAACCGCGGCGAGTTCATCGCCGCCGAGTTCCGGCGGTTCGGCAAGGGCGGCCGCGAGTTCTGGATCGAGGCGTCCTACAACCCGATCTTCGACATGGACGGCAAAGTCGTGCGGATCGTCAAGTTCGCCACCGACATCACCGAGCGCGTGATGCTGATGGATCGCCTTGGCAGCGCCTTCAAGGCCCTGGCGTCCGGCGACCTGAACCAGCGCATCGAGGCCTCTTCCGTTCCGTCGCTGGAGACGCTGCGGACCGACTACAACCACTCCCTGGACATGCTGCGCGAGACGCTGCGCAAGGTGGACGTCAGTGCCCGCTCGATCCAGCTGGCCGCGGCCGAGATCCAGTCGGCCTCCGACGACCTGGCACGGCGCACCGAGCGCCAGGCCGCTTCGGTCGAGGAGACCTCGGCGGCGATCGGCGAGATCACCGAGACGGTCAGAACCTCGAGCCAGCGGGCCGACGAGGCAGGCGAACTCGTGCGCCGCGCGCGAGCGGGCGCAGAGCGATCAGGCGACATCGTGCGCCGCGCGATCGACGCGATGGTGCAGATCGAGGACGGCGCGCAGCAGGTGACGCGCATCATCGGCGTGATCGACGAGATCGCCTTCCAGACGAACCTTCTGGCGCTCAATGCCGGCGTCGAGGCGGCGCGCGCCGGCGAGGCCGGCAAGGGCTTTGCGGTCGTGGCGCAGGAGGTGCGCGAGCTGGCGCGCCGCTCCGCCGACGCCGCCAAGGAGATCAAGGGCCTGATCACCACCTCCGGCACCCAGGTGAAGAGCGGCGTCGCGCTGGTCGACGAAACCGGGGGCTCGCTGCGCGGCATCGCCGAGGAAGTCATGGCGATCAGTGAGCACGTCACCGCCATCGTCCAGGCCTCGCGGGGTCAGGCGAGCACGCTCGCCGAGATCAACGGAGCGATCGGCGGCATCGACGGCGACACGCAGCAGAACGCCGCGATGGTCGAGGAGTCGACCGCTGTCTGCCACAAGCTGAACGACCAGGCGAGCGAGCTTCTGGATCTCCTGAGCGGCTTCCAGTTCGAGGCCGGCGCGCGGCCGTCCCCTGCCGCCTCGTTCGGCGGCACGCGGCGGCGCGCGGCCTGACGGCTGCCCCCACGCGACGAGCCGCGTCGGCTGCGCCTCAGGCGGCGCGGCCGGCTCCGGTCAGCTGCGCCACCTTCTTCACGTGGGTGACGCTCGCCTGCCCGCCCGACGTCTTGGTGAACAACGACAGCGTCTGCTCGTCGTCCTCGGCGACGGGCGTCAGCGCGGGGTCCGAGTAGGTCTTTGACGCAGGGTCCTTCGCGATGCGATAGGCCGTCGCCACGAGGCGGACGATCTCGCCCGCCAGCAGCGCATGCGTCCTCACCGTCTTCCAGGCGAAGCGCGGCCAGAACTTCCACGCCGGCAGCGGCGCAAGCGTCGGACGACGCTCGGACGGGTGCATCAGGCGCAGGAGCCCGCTCTGCAGCGGATGCACGTTCTCGAGCCGCACCGTCGTGGCGAAGCTGACCAGCACCTTCACGAGGCTTGCGACCGGCACGCCGGTGGCGACCGCCCGGCGGATCAGCGTGCGCATGTGGTCGCGGGAATAGTAGAGCGACCAGGCCTCCTGGTAGATCGCCTCCCACTCCGCCTTGGTCATCTTCTCGTGCGCCGTGCAGACGTGCTCGACGTCGTAGATGTTGAGGTCCTTCTCCATCGCGACGCCCTTCTTCCAGAGCGTCTGATGGTCCTCCGAGCCCGGCAGCGGCGTCAGGCAGAAGAACTCGATCACGTCGAGCGGCAGCTCCTCCTGCAGGATGCGGATATCGCGGCGGATGGATTCAGGCGTGTCGGACGGGAAGCCGAGGATGTAGCCGGCGAGCGTGATGATGCCCTCCGCCTTCCACGCGAGCAGCATCTTGCGGTATTCTGTGATCTTGTTCTGCCGCTTCTTGGCGGCCGACAGGTTGTCCGGATTGACGTTCTCGAGCCCGATGAAGACCCGCGTCACGCCGGCGCGCTTCGACTTCTCGATGAAGTTCGGGATCTTGTGGCAGAGCGTGTCGACCTGGATCATCAGGCCGAGCGGGATCCCGTCGACCTCGCGCAGCTGGATCAGGCGGTCGAAGATCGACTCCCACTCCTTGTTGCGCGCGAAGTTGTCGTCGGTGATGAAGAACTTCGAGATGCCCTGCGCCCAGTTCATCCGCACCAGCGCCTCGACGTCGTCGGCCGAGCGGAAGCGCGACTTGCGCCCCTGGACGTTGATGATGGTGCAGAACGAGCACTGGTAGGGACAGCCGCGGCCGGCGTCGAAGCTCGTCGACAGGCCGAGCGTGCGTGACACGTAGGGCTTGGGCAGGAACGGCGCCGGCGTCGCCTCGATCGAGGGCAGGTCGTTCATGAAGTTGTAGAGCGGCTCCAGCGTGCCGGCGGCTGCATCCTGCAGCACCCGGTCGAGCCGGCCCTCGGCCTCGCCCGCGAACATCGCGATGCCCATCTGCCGGCACGCGTCGAGCTCCACCGCCTGGCCGTCGAGCATCGACAGGCAGCCCGAGACGTGGAAGCCGCCCATCGCCACGGCAATGCCTTTGTCACGGAACGGGCGCGCGAGATCGAGCGCCCGCGGATACTGGTTCGACTGGACGCCGACCATCGCGACGAGGCCGAGGCCGCCATTCGCCTCGAAGGCGCGCAGGATCGCCGGAACGTCGACGCGGGTGTTGGTCTCGTCGATGGCGTGGATGTCGATCGCGACGTCCGGCCCGAGCACCTGCCGTTCGGCGCAGTCGGACGCGATGCCGTAGAGCGCCGCGAGCGAGTTGGATGGGATCATCGCCCGCCACCAGCGGATGACGTATCCGTCATCGTCGTAGTGCGACGGCTTGATCAGGAAGAGCTGGAAGCGGCGGCCCCTCGTCTCGATCGCGTTGGGCAAGAGCATTCTTTCGCACTAACACGCCGGAGCGGCGCAGGAGGAACCACGCGAGGTTTAGCACGTCGCCGGCCGATCCGTCCCGCCTTGTGCCGCAAACGTGTTCATCGTGCGGCCGCCCGCCCCTCAACTGCCCCGGCACGGGGCACGCGCCCGTCGACGCGGTGCGGGGGTTGGACGCCAGCGCGGCGAACCGCTAGCGTGGCGCGGCTTTTGGGGAGGAGCTGCGTCGATGAATGGAGCAACAGCGGCTGGGTCGGGCGAGGCGATGACCGAGGATCAGCCGAACGAGCTGCACGATCCCCTGGCCGAGTCCTTTCCGGCGAGCCTCGAAGGGCGGATCCTGTTCGCCGTCGCCCTCGTCTTCTCGCTGTTCCAGCTGGCGACCGCCGCCCATCTGTGGGACCTGCCGAGCCAGGTCGTCCGCGCGCTGCATGTCGGCTTCCTGTGCCTGCTCGGCCTGCCCCTCGTCAGTGCGCTGAAGCGCGAGTCGATCCCGCTGCGCGCGTTGTTCTGGCTGCTCGGCCTCGCCGGCTTCGGCGTCGCGCTCTACCAGTGGGTCGAGTACCGCGACCTGATCTTCCGCGCCGGCATGCCGCTCACCACCGACATCGCCGTCGGCTGCCTGGCGCTCGCCGTGCTCTTCGTCGCGACCTGGCGGATCATGGGTCCAGCGCTGCCGATCATCGCCGGCCTGTTCCTCGCCTACTGCCTCGGCGGCCAGTACCTGCCCTCGCCCTTCAACCACCGGGGCTACGCCTTCGAGCAGGTCATCGACCACATGGCCTACGGCACCGAGGGCATCTACGGCATCCCGGTCTACGTCTCCTCCTCCTACATCTTCCTCTTCATCCTGTTCGGCTCCTTCCTGGAGCGGGCCGGCATGATCAAGCTCTTCACCGACGTCTCGCTCGGGCTCGTCGGGGGCGCCAAGGGCGGCGCCGCGAAGGTGGCGGTCTTCTCCTCCGGCCTGATGGGCACGATCTCCGGCTCGGGCGTCGCCAACGTCGTCACGACAGGCCAGTTCACCATCCCCTTGATGAAGCGCTTCGGCTACCGCGCCGAATTCGCCGGCGGCGTCGAGGCGACGGCCTCGATGGGCGGACAGATCATGCCGCCGGTGATGGGCGCCGTCGCCTTCATCATGGCCGAGACGCTGAACGTGCCCTACGCCACCGTGGTGCAGGCGGCGGTCGTGCCGGCCGTCCTCTACTTCGCCTCGGTGTTCTGGATGGTGCACCTGGAGGCCGGCAAGCGCGGCCTCCTCGGGCTGACGCCGGACCAGATCCCCTCGGCGCTCGGCGCGCTGCGCGCCGGCTGGTACCTCCTGCTGCCGCTCGCCGTCCTCGTCTGGCTGCTGTTCTCCGGCTATACGCCGCTCTACGCCGGCACCATCGGCCTCGCCATGACGGTGCTCCTCATCCTCGGCGCGCCGCTCGCCACGCGCCTGCCGGGCCTCGCGCTGCGCTACCTCTTCTGGATCGGGCTCGGGCTCGCGGCGGCAAGCTTCTTCGAGTGGGGCATCCTTCCGGTCGTCGCGGCGATGGCGCTGCTGATCCTCCTCTGCCTGCCGCTGAAGGGCGGGCGCGAGACGCTGCGCCTCACGGTCGAATCGCTCGGCGAGGGCGCCAAGACGGCGCTGCCGGTCGGCATCGCCTGCGCCATCGTCGGCATCATCGTCGGCACGATGACGCTGACCGGCGTCGCCAACACCTTCGGCCAGTTCATCGTCTCGGTCGGCGCGACCTCGCTGTTCCTGTCGCTGATCCTGACGATGGTCACCTGCATCGTGCTCGGCATGGGGATCCCGACGATCCCGAACTACATCATCACCTCCTCGATCGCCGGTCCGGCGCTCTACGCCCTCGGCGTGCCGCTGATCGTCTCGCACATGTTCGTCTTCTATTTCGGCATCCTCGCCGACCTGACACCGCCGGTGGCGCTCGCCTGCTTCGCCGCCGCGCCGATCGCCAAGGCCTCCGGGCTGAAGATCGGCATCGAGGCGATCAAGGTGGCGCTGGCCGGCTTCATCATCCCGTTCATGGCGGTCTACACGCCGGCGCTGATGCTGCAGGACGGCGGGCCGCTGGCGGCCGAGATCGGCTACTGGCCGGCCGTCGCCTACATCGTCTTCAAGGCGGCGCTCGCGATCGGCCTGTGGGGCGCGGCGGCCATCGGCTTCCTCGTCGGGCCCTTGCGGTGGTGGGAGCGGCTCGTCGCGGCGGCGGCCGCCTTCACCCTCGTCGCCGCCGTGCCGCTGACCGACGAAATCGGCTTCGTCCTCTCGGCCGCGATCATCGGCTGGCATCTCTGGCAGATCCGCCGCCACGGCATGCCGACCACAGTCAACCGGACCGGTGGCGCGGCCGGCACGGCCGGCGCATCCCGGCTGCCGCCGGAGCCGTATCCGGGCGAGAGCGACCGGGCGCGCCCGGCGTGACGCGGCCGGCATGATCTGCATTGCTACGGGCGGCAAGCTGATCACGCTGGCCGCCACCGCCTTCACGCTGTCCTGGACGCACTCGGTCGAGAAGACGCGCTGGGAGGAGCACTGGAGCGCCGGACCCGAGGGCCTGACCGTGGTGGAGGGACGCATCGAGGGCTCGGGCGCCGGGATGGACCCGCCGCCCGACGCGGTCCTTAAGGACGGCGCCTATGTCTACCACCCGCACGTTCCGCCGCTGCCCGAACTCGTCCTCGCCGCCTCCGGCGCGACGGTCGGCGGCTGGACCCTGTGCGTGGAGGGAGGACGGTGCCTGACCCTCGGGGACAAGGCTGGCGCAGCGGTTAAGCTGCGCTGGTGCCCCGCCGCAGTGCGAGAGGGCGGCTAACACGGCGCTGAAGTCGAGAACAGCAGGCGACCACTGCCCTCCGCGAAGGAACCATGAGCGCGTCACGCCCTGCGCCGCTCTTCCCATTCGCGGTAGGACTGCTCGGACGCTTCCTGGTTCTCTTCGACCAGCATCCGGAGATCGTTCCGGACCATCTGGTAGATCGGGAGGTTCCACTCGTCCGCGCCGGGGCCACCATTGTTGGTAACCAGGCAAAGTCCCGAATTGTAGCTTTCGGTAAAGAAGCGGAAGGTGATGAGCGCCTGCTTGTCGGTCAAGGTGACCCTGAATGGCAGGAACCGCTCGCGCATCTGGATGAGCTTCACGTTGTCGAGCGGAAGCTCCCGACCCGTCTGCGACAATGTCGCTTGGCGAGATTGACGAAACCCCGACACGAACTGGCACCAGAGCCCAAAAGAGCTTTCAATATTGGTGCGAGCTTCTGCCAAAGCTGAGTCGATGTCGGCACGAGCGTCTTCCCCCTTCAGAAGATATCGGAGTGTCGGATTGTCGGGGTGATAGATAATAACAGTCACCTTGACCCCCTCCAACGCTTTGAGCAGTAGCAGCGACGTCAGGGCCGTCCCATCTTGCCCGTCCGGCATCTGGTGCGGAAAGGGATGCTTACGAATGTCCCGAAGCTTGGAGCTCGCGATGATGATCTCGGACTCCGCCTTCTGGAGCATGCGTGACCAGTCGGCCGGGGTCACCGCGCGCGAGAAGCGGTTGAACAACTGGCTCGATCCGACCGACAGGCGCGTCGTATCCTTGAAGTGCTCGAACGGCATATCCCGTTCCTGACGCGTGACCTCTTCGATGATACGCGTCGCGAGCCTGTCGATTGCCTCCAGGCGACCCGGCTCGTCGCTGCCGTCGAGCTGTTCGTGCGAATAGTAGGCGCCGATTTTTGCATTGTTGATATCGGCGGGAAGAACGTAGTCCCGCCGTTGGACATAGATGATCTTGTGCCAGAAGCTCGAAGCCCAGCCGATCTCGAGGTAGACGTTCGGCCGGTCGGCCGTCAGGACACCGATGATCGCATCGGCATCTTGGATCCCGCGCAGCGTCGAGGTCAGGATCGTTATACTGCGCTCCTCCTCGTTGGTCGCGATCGTCACCGCATAGCCGCGCTCGCGGCATCGCTTTTCTGCCGGCTCGAAAACCTGTGTCCGCAGTTTCCTCATCTCCGCATGCAGATCCCGCGCCTCAGGCGTCCCGTGAGGGTTGCCGAACGGCGAAATGACGAAGCATCTGTACATCCGGCGGCTCCCTTCCTGTCACACGTTAACCATATTTCCCGCA
This sequence comes from Mangrovibrevibacter kandeliae, assembly GCF_024519155.1. Lineage (GTDB taxonomy): Bacteria > Pseudomonadota > Alphaproteobacteria > Rhizobiales > Rhizobiaceae > Mangrovibrevibacter > Mangrovibrevibacter kandeliae. Next base: position 532,860 of record NZ_JANIFJ010000002.1, read on the forward strand.
ATGCGTGTGTATGCAATCACTGAGTTGTTAACCGTCTATTAACCTTGTTGCCCCAGCCTCTGCTCATCCGATCAGAGGTGTCCGATGGCACGCATATTGAATTTTGAGCTTAGGGCCATTCGCGAGGTAGATGGCGATGCTGTGAAGGCCGGCGAGCTTGTTGCGATGAAGCATATCGACCTTTCGATGACGATCGAGACGGTGCGCGTTCTGAGAAGCCTGCCCGATCAGTCGTATCTCGATAGCTTCAACCAAAGACGCTGAAAGACTTTACAATCAGCCGGCTACCTTTAGCCGACCACCGAACAATCGGTATGGTTGTACATCCTCCGCGAGTGCTCTATGGTTAACCAATCCTCAACAGGGATGTGGCAGCCATGCAGTCGCTTTTCTCGTCCCGGCAAACGCCCGCCGGTCAGCCGTCCGAGGCCCCCCTTCGGGTCGGCGGTGACGACTACTCCGTCAAGGTCGAAACAGAGGCGGACAAGCTGTTCTGGATTCGTGTCGAACGCACTGACGATCACAGGGCGCTGATCACCGACTATATTCAGGGGGAGATGAGCGAGGCCGATCTTCTGTCCGGTCTGCTGCTTGCACTGGGTGAGGCTGGAGCGTCTCGTCGACCGGAAATCGTATTCGAGAACATCGTGCCGCGTACTCCCGACCGCGCGCTCTACGGCATTCGCCTTCAGCAGATGTCTGAGAAGCTGCGGCGCGCATGTAACGCAGTCGCGTCGGCAACCGATCGCTCGGTAACGCGGTTCGAGATTCGCGCCCGCGGCGAGAAGATGGACGTGGTCGCGCAGCTCGGCTAATCGACCGCCTCACCCCTACCGCTGCTCGTCCCGCCAGTCCGGATTGATCCACGGCTCCTGGTTCGAGGGCGCCAGCGGTGCGCGGCCGAGGATGTGGTCGGCCGCCTTCTCGCCGACCATGATCGACGGGCCGTTGAGGTTGCCGTTGGTGATGCGCGGGAAGATCGAGGAGTCGGCGAGCCGCAGGTTCTCGACGCCGATCACCCGGTTCTGCGGGTCGACCACCGCCATCGGATCGTCCGCCGCGCCCATGCGCGCCGCGCCGCAGGGGTGATAGGCGCTCTCGGCGTGGTCGCGGATGAAGGCGTCGATCTCGTCGTCGCTCTGCACCGAGGCGCCCGGCTGGATCTCCGGCCCGGCATAGCGGGCGAGCGGCGCCTGCGCGAAGATCTCGCGCGTCAGGCGCACCGCCTTGCGGAAGTCGCGCCAGTCCTCCGGCCGGCTCATGTAGTTGAAGCGCAGCGAGGGCGGCACGGCAGGGCTCGCGCTCTTCAGCCGGATCTCGCCGCGCGAGGGCGAGCGCATCGGACCGACATGCGCCTGGAAGCCGTGCCCCTCGACGGGCGCCCGGCCGTCGTAGCGCACCGCCGCCGGAATGAAGTGGTACTGCAGGTCCGGGTACTCGACGCCGGCGTCCGATCGGATGAAGCCGGCCGCCTCGAAGTGGTTGGTGGCGCCGTGGCCGGTCTGCAGCATCATCCATTCGAGCCCGACGCGGCCCTTGGCGAAGAGGCCGAAATAGCCGTTGAGGGTGATCGGCTCCTTGCAGACCTGCTGGATGTAGACCTCCAGATGGTCCTGCAGGTTCTTGCCGACGCCAGGCCGGTCGACGAAGGACGGGACGCCGACCGCCTCCAGCTCGCGGCGCGGGCCGATGCCGGAGCGCAGGAGCAGCAGCGGCGAATTGATCGCGCCCGCCGCCAGCACCACCTCGCGCCGCGCCCGAACGAGGCCGGCCGGCTGGAACCGGCGCTTGACGACGACACCGCTCGCCCGCTCCTTCTCGAAGGCGAGCGTCTGCGCCTCGCCGAACAGGAGGCGGCAGTTGCCGCGCTTCAATGCCGGACGGAGATAGGCGTTGGCGGTCGACCAGCGCCGGCCGCGCCAGATCGTGTGCTGCATCGGGCCGAAACCCTCCTGCTGCGCCGCGTTGTAGTCCGGCGTCACCGGATAGCCGGCGGCTGCGCCGGCGTCGATGAACGCCTGGTAGAGCGGATTGGCCATCGCGCCCGCCTTCACCCGCAGCGGCCCGTCGGAGCCGCGCCAGGCGGGGTCGCCGTCCTGCATCGTCTCCATGCGCTTGAAGTAGGGCAGCACGTCGGCATAGCCCCAGCCCCGCGCGCCGCTCTCGGCCCAGTGCTCGAAGTCCTTGGCGTGGCCGCGCACGAACACCATGCCGTTGATCGAAGAGGAGCCGCCGAGCACTTTGCCGCGCGGGGTGACGAGGCTGCGCCCGCCCAGGCTCGCCTCCGGATCCGCCTTGTAGCCCCAGTCGTAGCGGCGCATGCTCATCGGGATCGACAGTGCGCCCGGCATCTGGATCAGCGGACCGGCGTCGCTGACGCCGGCCTCGATCACCAGGACGTCGTGCTTGCCATCCTCGGCAAGGCGATAGGCCAGCGCCGCGCCGGCCGAGCCCGAACCGACGACGACATAGTCGGCTTCGTCAATGATCCGCATGGATTTCTCCGTCGATGAACCGTTCGAGCGCCGCGATCGCCGCCTCCCTGTCCGGCCCGCGGCTGTTGGTCAGGGCCTGGCGCAGCCAGACGCCGTCGATCATCGCCCCGGCGGCCGCAGCGATCGGCCGGGCCCGTGCGCGCCCGACGAGCGCAACCAGGGCATCGACGAGGTTCGACTCGAGCCGGCCGAAATAGACCGTCAGGAGCCGGGCCGCCTCCGGCGAGCGGCGGGCGTGCAGATAGAACGCGAGCCAGGCGGTGACGGCGCTCGATGCGAACTGCGCGGGCTCGAAGCTGCCCTCGATGATCGCGGAGATCCGCTCGCGCGGCGTGGCCGAGCCGGCCAGCCGCTTCGTCACGCCGGCGCGGTAGTCGTCGAGGATGTGCCGCATCGCGGCCAGCATCAGGTCTTCCTTGCCGCCGAAATAGTGATGCGCCAGGGCCGGCGAGACGTCCGCGCGGCGCGCGATCTCGGCCACCGTCACCTCGAGCGAGCCTCCGGCATCGACCGCTTCGATCGCCGCCCGGATGAGGGTCTCGCGTCGTTCTGCCTCTACGCCCTTCCGCGGCATCGCCCATTCCCTCGTGCTCCTGTCCTCTTCTGTCAAATTCTGATTGGCCGATCAATCAATCGAAGGGATGACGGGCGAAGGGATGACGGGTCGCCGCCGCCGGGATGCGGGCGCTCCGGCCTCGCGCAGGGAACGGATGCTACGGCTGCCAGATCCTTGAGACGTGATGCGACAGAGAGGACGATGCGTCCACATCCGGGCCTGGCGGGACGGCGAACGCGTGCGGTTGGCGGAGGGTTTGCGCTCCGGCTCCTCCTGTCCGTCGCGCTGACCGCCTTCGCGGCAGCGGCCGAAGCGGGCCAGGCACGCCGGGCCGGCGCCACCGGCGGCGGCAAGGCGGCCGCGGCCTCGTCCCGCCCGGGCGCGACGCCCGCCCCGGCGGCGCCCGCCCCGTCCACCGCTGACACGCCCGACTCCTCCGGGCGCGTCGTCGGCACCGCAAGCGCTCCGATCGACGGCTCAGCCGCGCTCTGCCGGACACGCGAGTGCCCGCTCGGCGACCTCGTCGCCGAGGCGCTTCTCGTGACGATGGCCGCCGATGCCGCCATCCTCGACGGGCGTACGCTGCGGCGCTCGATCGATGCCGGCGCGGTGACGATGGGCGAGGTGGAGTCCGCCCTGCCTGCCGACGGCGCGGCAACCCTCGTGGAGATGCGCGGCCGCGAGGTCGCGCAGGTCCTGGAGGACGGTCTCGCTCTGCTCGAACGGGACACGGGCGGGTTTCCGCAGGTCGCGGGGCTCAGGGTGGAATGGTCGATGGCCGGTCGGGCGGGCCGGACCCGCCTGCGCAGCCTGCTCGTGCGCACCGGCGAGGGCTGGCGCCCGATCGAGCTCGATGCCGTCTACCGCGTCGCGCTCGACGCAGCTATGCTCGACCGCGCGCGCCAATCTGCCGGCGAGAACCGGGGCACGGGCGAGGCGCGCGGCGACGGAGCGCCGTCCTCGAGCCTCGCGGAGGTCCTCGCCGCCTATCTCGCGCGCCAGGGATCCTTCGGTTATGCGCCCTTCACCGACGGGCGCATCACCGAGGTCGAGTAGGGCCGGCGGAGCCTCTGGTTGACGGTGGCTCGGACGCGGGCGCGAGAGTCGCACCGGGAGGAGACGGTATGGATCTGTCGGCACTCTGCATGTTCGCGGGCGCGCTGTTCGTCGCCGCCGGCTCACCCGGCCCCAGCGTCGCCGCCCTCGTCGCCCGTGTTCTGTCCCGGGGCCACCGCGATGTTCTGCCCTTCCTTGCCGCCATGTGGATCGGTGAGGCCGCCTGGCTCGCCGCCGCCCTTCTCGGCCTCTCGGCGCTCGCCGCCACCTTCCATGTCCTGTTCGTCGTCCTCAAGTATCTCGGCGTCGCCTATCTCCTCTGGCTGGCGTTCCGCATGTGGACGGCGCCGGTCGGCGCGTCGCGGGACGAGGTCGTCCCGCGCGCGGGCGCGCCGCTGCGCATGTTCCTCGCAGGCCTTGCGATCACGCTCGGCAATCCGAAGATCATGCTGTTCTACCTCGCGCTGGTGCCGAGCCTCATCGACGTGACGCGGATCACCGCCCTCGGCTGGGCCGAGCTGACGGGTGTGATGCTTGCGGTTCTGATGATCATCGATCTCGGCTGGATGGCAGCGGCGGCCAAGGCGCGGCGGCTGCTGCGAAGCCCGCGGGCGATGCGCCTCGCGAACCGCTCGAGCGCCGCGCTGATGGCCGGCGCCGCGGGTGCGATCGCCACCCGCTGACCGGAACTGGCGCAGACCTCAGCGCAATTCGCGGCGCCAGCGGCGCCGGTCGAGCAGCAGCCGTGCAAAGAAGGGCAAACTGGCGCTCCCCTTCTGACGCGCCTGCGGTCCGATGCTGCCGGGACGCACCGCCGCTGCGTCGAAATCGTGCAGGCGCAGGCGCCGCAGCTCGCTGCGGGTCGCCTCGATGAGCGCGGCGCGGATCGCGGCGGGAAACGTTCCGTCGATGATGGCGGTGTCGAAGTCGTAGACCGACAGCGCGGCTGCGACCGCGTGGGCGAGCGCGCGGCCGGACTGCGCCAGCCAGCGGTCGAGCGGATCGCCCAGCCCGTCCCATGACGTATCCGGCTGACAGAGGGGCCGGGCATCGCGGCCGGCGTCTGCGAGCATCGCCTCGAGGACGTGGATCGAGGCGATGTCGGCGAGCGGCGCCAACCCCCCGTCGGGCATCGGAACCGGCATGGCGCCGAGAGCGCCCGCCCGGCCGATCCGGCCCGGCACGATGTCGCCGTCGATGACGATGCTGCCGCCGGCCACCGAGCTGATGTAGAAGTAGACGAAGTGCTCGGAGCCGCTGGAGCCGAAGACGTGCTCGGCCGCGCAGGCCGCCATCGCGTCGTTCGCACCGTAGACCGACAGGCCGAGACGGCGCTCCAGCCTCTGGACGAAGTCGACGCCCCGCCACTCGTCGAGGTCGCGGGGCGGCGTGTCGAGCGCCGCCGACCATTCCCAGATGCGGAGCGGCATGGCTACGCCGAGACCGGCGATGCGCGGACGCAGCCGGGCGTCGAGGCCGTCGACGATCATCCGCACCTGCGTCGCGGCGAAGTGCTCGAGCTCGTCCACGTCAGGATAGGCGTGGGCCAGATGGCGGCGCTCGCGCATCGCGCCGACGAAGTCCATCAGCATCACCTCGCTCGAGCGCCGCCCGACCTTCATCCCGAGCGCAAACGCGCCATCCGGGTTGAGCCGCATCGGCACCGAGGGCTGCCCCACCCGGCCCCGCTGCGGCGTGTCGCGCACGACGAGCTCGGCGCTCTCCAGCTCGCGCATGATCACCGATGCGGTCTGCGGCGACAGTCCGGTTCGCCGTGCGATGTCGGCCTTTGCCATGCTGCCGTGCCGGCGGATCAACGACAGGACGGTGCGTTCGTTGTAGGCGCGCAGCCGGGCCTGGTTGATGCCGGTTGCCGAGCCGTCGACCGTGTGGGCGAGGATCTCGCTCTGTGTTCGCGCACGGTGCATTCTGTGTCTCCGCGTCCACAAGTCGCCCTGGCCGGCCGGAGAGACCGGGTAGTTGTAATCGAAACGATACACCGAGAACTCGGCAAGCGCGCTTTGGTTCGATTGACAGGAGCCGGCGCTCGCCCTTTCTACTGTTGCGGCGGAACAGGAGGGTTCCGCCCGCGACGCCGGAGGGCGCCGTTTCTATGGGAGGTATTCGATGCTGCGCGTTTCACTCGCGGCGGCGCTCGCCGTCGCAGCCGTGTCCGGCCTGTCCGCGCCCGCCATGGCGCAGGACAGCTCTACCGTCTGCCTGATCACCAAGACCGACACCAATCCGTTCTTCGTGAAGATGAAGGAAGGCGCCCAGGCCAAGGCTGAGGAGCTCGGCCTGAAGCTGCAGGCCTATGCCGGGCGCATCGACGGCGACACCGAGAGCCAGGTCGCGGCGATCGAAAGCTGCATCGCCGGCGGGGCCAAGGGCATCCTGATCACGCCGGTCGACACCAAGGCGCTGGTTCCGGTGATCAAGAAGGCCCGGGACGCCGGGCTCCTCGTCATCGCCCTCGACACGTCCTTCGAGCCGATCGACGCGGCCGACGCGACCTTCGCGACGGACAACTTCGAGGCCGGCAAGCTGATCGGCCAGTGGGCCAAGGCGACGCTCGGCGACGATGCCAAGGACGCGCACATCGCCTTCCTCGACCTGATCCCGGCCCAGCCCTCGGTCGACGTGATGCGCGACCAGGGCTTCATGGAAGGCTTCGGCATCGACGTGAAGGACAAGAACCGGATCGGCGACGAGGACGATCCGCGTATCGCCGGCCACGACATCACCAACGGCAACGAGGAAGGCGGCCGCCAGGCGATGGAGAACCTTCTCCAGAAGGATCCGACCATCAACGTCGTCTACACGATCAACGAACCTGCGGCGGCCGGCGCGTACCAGACGCTGAAGTCGCTCGGCAAGGACCAGGACACGCTGATCGTCTCGATCGACGGCGGCTGCCCCGGCGTGCAGAACGTCAAGGAGGGCGTCATTGGCGCGACGTCGATGCAGTACCCGCTGAAGATGGCTTCGATGGGCGTCGAGGCGATCGCCAAATTCGTGAAGTCGGGCGAGAAGCCGCAGAAGTCCGAGGGGCTCGACTTCACCAACACCGGCGTCGACCTCGTCACCGACAAGCCGGTGGAGGGCGTGAAGTCCATGGGCACCGACGAGGCGCTCAAGGCCTGCTGGGGCTGATCGCCTGCCGCGGCCCCTCCGCGGGCCGACCTGCTGCACGGAAGGCGGACCGCGATCGGGCCGCCTTCCGGTCTGGCCAAAGACACGGGGCGCGTCCGTCCGAGCGGCGCGCCGGCGAGGTGTGAGATGAGTCAGTCGCTGCCGACCAAGACGCAGAGCACCCAGGAGGCCACGGCGGGGGACGCCGTCGCCTCCTTCGAGGCGCGCCACGGGCCGCTCGACCGCATCCAGCACGTGCTGCACGGCAATCCGACGCTGGTGCCGGTGCTCGTGCTCCTCGTCAGCATCCTGTTCTTCGGCGTGATCGTCGGCAGCCGGTTCTTCAACCCGCTGACCCTGACCCTGATCCTGCAGCAGGTGACCATCGTCGGCATCGTTGGGGTGGCCCAGACCCTCGTCATCCTGACCGCCGGCATCGACCTTTCGGTCGGGGCGATCATGGTGCTGTCCTCGGTGATCATGGGCCAGTTCGCCGTCAGCTACGGCCTGCCGGCGCCGCTCGCCCTCGCCTGCGGTCTCGCCGTCGGCACCATCTGCGGCCTGATCAACGGCTTCCTCGTCGCCTTCGTGCGGCTGCCGCCCTTCATCGTCACGCTCGGCACCTGGTTCGTCTTCGAAGCGACGAACTTCATCTATTCGGCCAACGAGACCATCCGCGCGCAGGACGTGCAGGCGAACGCGTCCCTCCTGCAGTTCCTCGGCACCACCTTCCGCCTCGGCGGCGCCGTCTTCACCTATGGCGCGGTGTTCATGGTGCTGCTCGTCGCGGTGCTGTGGTACGTCCTCAATCACACGGCCTGGGGCCGCCACGTCTATGCCGTCGGCGACGATCCCGACGCAGCCCGCCTCTCGGGCATTCCCCTCTCGCGCACGCTGATCGCGGTCTACGCCGTCGGCGGCTTCATCTGCGCGCTCGCCGGCTGGGCGATCATCGGCCGGCTCGGCTCGGTCTCGCCGACCTCCGGCTACGAGGCCAACATCCAGGCGATCACCGCCGTCGTTATCGGCGGCACCTCGCTGTTCGGTGGCCGCGGCTCGGTGGTCGGCACGCTCGTCGGCGCCCTCATCGTCGGCGTCTTCGCCATGGGCCTGCGGATCTGGGGCACCGATCCGCAGTGGACCCGTCTCACCGTCGGCGCCCTCATCGTGGCGGCCGTCGCCGCCGACCAGTGGATCCGGAAGGTCTCGGCATGAGCGTCGAACCCGTTCTCTCCGCCCGCAACCTCGTCAAGCGCTACGGCCGCGTCGTGGCGATCGACAATGGCGACTTCGACCTCTACCCCGGCGAGATCCTGGCGGTCATCGGCGACAACGGGGCCGGCAAATCGACGATGATCAAGGCGCTCTCGGGCGCGGTGCGGCCGGACAGCGGCACCATCCGGCTCGAGGGCAGGACCGTCAGCTTCGACCACCCGCAGGAGGCCCGGGAGGCCGGCATCGAGACGGTATACCAGCAACTCGCGCTGTCCCCCGCCCTGTCGATCGCCGACAACATGTTCCTCGGGCGTGAGCTGCGCCGACCCGGCTTCCTCGGCAAATACCTGCGCATGCTGGACAAGCCGGCGATGCGCAAGACCGCGCGGGACAAGCTGTCCGAGCTCGGACTGATGACCATCCAGAACATCGACCAGGCGGTGGAGACGCTGTCCGGCGGCCAGCGCCAGGGCGTGGCGGTCGCACGGGCCGCCGCCTTCGGCTCCAAGGTGCTGATCCTCGACGAGCCGACCGCCGCGCTCGGCGTGAAGGAATCGCGCCGGGTCCTCGACCTGATCCTCGAGGTGCGCTCGCGCGGCCTGCCGATCGTCCTGATCTCGCACAACATGCCGCACGTCTTCGAGATCGCCGACCGCATCCACGTCCACCGTCTCGGCCGGCGGCTCTGCGTCATCGACCCGAAGAACGCCTCGATGTCCGACGCCGTCGCACTGATGACCGGCGCGGTGGCACCGACGGCGGAGATGCTGGCGGCCTGAGGCCGTCTTGCGGAGCGGCGGCGTCGCCCGCCGCTCCGCAGGCCGCGACACTTCGCGCGCGGTCCCGCGCTGGCCTTCCGCGTCCGGCTCTGGAATTGTTCCAAAGCAGCCTATGTTCCGCAGCGGGGCGCCCATGCGGGGCATGAGTGGACCGCCGCGGATCGGCGGTCGGCACGGTGTGTGCCGTTGCCGTTTCCCGTCCCGGGGGAGCGGAAGCAGTGGGTGGGTCATGAAGCTTGCGCGCGTCGTCGCGATTGTCGTCGTCATCGTCCTGATCGGTCTCGGCGGCTTCGTCGCCTTTGCCTGGCGGTCGGAAATTGCCGCGATCGACCCGCCGCAGCCGCAGAGCTTCGACGCCGCGCTGGTGCAGAAGGGCGCGACGCTGGCCGCACTCGGCAACTGCAACTCCTGCCACAGCGCGCCGGCCGGCAAGTCGTTCGCGGGCGGGCTGGCGCTGCCGACGCCGTTCGGCACGATCTATTCGACCAACATCACGCCCGACCCCGACACCGGCATCGGCCGCTGGTCGGAGGCGGCCTTCATCCGCGCCATGCGCGAGGGCGTCGACCGGGAGGGCAACCACCTTTATCCCGCCTTCCCCTATGACCACTTCACGAAGGTCACGGACGACGACGACAAGGCGCTCTATGCGTACCTGATGACGCGCACGCCGGTGCGCGCCGAGGCGCCTGCCAACGACCTGCCGTTCCCGCTGAACGTCCGCCTGGTGCTCGCCGGGTGGAAGGCCCTCTTCTTCGAATCCGGCCCCTACGTAATCGACCGGGCGCACGACCCGCAGTGGAACCGCGGCGCCTATCTCGTCCAGGGTCTCGGCCACTGCGGGTCCTGCCACACGCCGCGCAACGCGCTCGGCGCCGAGGAGCGCGGCCAGGAGTTCGCCGGTGGCGAGGCCGAGGGCTGGACCGCCTACGCGCTGGACGCCTCGTCGCCGGCTCCGGTTCCGTGGGACGCGGACGCGCTGAAGGCCTATCTGGCGAGCGGCTGGCACGCCCATCACGGCGTCGCGCGCGGTCCGATGGCCGAGGTCACCGCAAATCTCGGCACCGTGCCCGACGAGGATGTCCAGGCGATCGCCACCTACGTGGCCTCGGTGATGGGGCCGCCTTCGGATGCGGCCAAGGCGCGCGGCGACAAGCTGCTGCAGCAGCCGGGCGTGCATCAGCCGGGTACCGATGCCCAGACCGCGGGAACGCAGACGATCCCGGTCAAGGCCGACGGACAGGACCAGGGCGCGCTGATCTATGCGGGTGCCTGCTCCTCCTGCCACGACGCCGGCCGGCCGCTGCCCTACGGCGGCATCAAGCTGAACCTGTCCACCGCCGTCAACGGGCCGGACCCGAGCAATCCGATCAACGTCATCCTCTACGGCCTGCCCGCGGCGGAAGGGCAGAAGAGCCCGGTGATGCCGGGCTTCCAGGGGGTTCTCAACGACGGCCAGATGGCGGCGCTGCTGACCTACATGCGCATGACATTCAGTGACAAGCCGGCCTGGAACGACCTGGAAGACAAGGTCGCCGACATCCGCAAGGGCGACCGAGAGATGACGGTGCATGCCGCCGACGGCACCTCCAGCGCGCCGGCCAACCCGACGAGGCAGAACACATCATGGTAGCGCTCACGATCAACGGCGAGGCCCATCAGGTCGGCGCGGAGCCGGATACGCCGCTGCTCTACGTCCTGCGCGACGACCTGAAGATGAACGGCGCCAAGTACGGTTGCGGCCTCGGCCAGTGCGGCGCCTGCACCGTGATGGTCGACGGCGAGGCGGTGTTCTCCTGCGTGACGCCGGTGCTGCTGCTCGAGGGCCGCGAGATCACCACGGTCGAAGGACTGGGCACGGTCGAGAAGCCGGGCCCGATGCAGCAGGCCTTCATCGAGGAGCAGGCCGCCCAGTGCGGCTACTGCATTGCCGGCATGATGATGCGGGCGCAGTCGCTCCTGCAGAAGAACCCGAACGCCTCCGACGCCGAGATCCGGGCGCACATGGAGCCGAACCTGTGCCGCTGCGGCACGCACATGCGGATCATGCGGGCCATCCATCGGGCGGCCGAGCTGATGCGCAGTGGCGCGGGGACCGGCGCGGCACGCGTGACGGGCGAGAGGGGGAGCTGATGAACGCGATCCTCAACCCGGGCGTCACCCGCCGCAGCGTCCTCGCCGGCACCGGCGCGCTGGTGCTCTCCTTCTCCATGCGCGGCGCCCTCGCGCAGGAGGCGCAGGTCAAGCCCGGCGACGAGAGCAGCAACTTCCAACCGCAGGTGGAGGCCGCACCGGAGCTGCCGGGCAGCCTCGCCAAGACGCCGAAGCTCGACGCCTGGATCCGGGTCGCGGCCGACGGCAAGGTGACGGTCTTCACCGGCAAGGCCGAGCTCGGCCAGGGCATCAAGACCGCGCTGATGCAGGTCGCGGCCGAGGAGCTCGAAGTGCCGTTCGAGACGCTGACCCTGGTGACGCCCGACACCGGCCTGACGCCGAACGAGGGCTACACCGCCGGCAGCCACTCCATGCAGGACAGCGGCACCGCCATCCGCAACGCCGCCGCGCAGGTCCGCGAGATCCTGATCGGCCAGGCGGCCCTGCGGCTTGGCGTGCCGGCCGAGCAGCTGCACGCCGAAAAGGGCGCGGTGGCCGGTCCGGACGGCAAGCGGATCGGCTATGGGGCGCTCGTCGCCGACGACCTCCTGAACGTCGACGCGCAGCCGACCTCCAAGCTGAAGTCGCCCGACAGCTTCACCGAGATGGGCACGCCCCGCCAGCGCGTCGACATCCCGGGCAAGGTGACGGGTGGCCAGGCCTATGTGCAGGACATGCGGCTCGACGGGATGCTGCACGGGCGCGTGGTGCGTCCGCCGAGCCCCGGCGCCAAGCTCGTCAAGTTCGATGACGCGGCCGCCAAGGCGATGCCGGGCGTCGTTCAGGTCGTGCGCAACGGCAGCTTCATCGGCGTCCTTGCCGAGAAGGAGTGGCAGGCGATCAAGGCGATGCGCGTTCTGTCGCTCGGCGCCGGCTGGGAAGAGCATGCGAGCCTGCCCGACATCGCCAAGCTGCCCGAAGTGCTGAAGGGCATGACCACCAAGGACGGCATCGTCAAGGACGCGCAGAAGCCGGTGCAGGGCGTGCGCTCCGTCGAGGCGAGCTACACCCGTCCCTATCAGGTGCATGGCTCGATCGGTCCGTCCTGCGCGGTCGCGCAGGTGAAGGACGGGGTGACCACCGTCTGGACGCACACCCAGGGCGTCTTTCCGGATCAGGGCGCAATCGCCGAGATGCTCGGCCAGCCGGTCGAGAAGGTCCGCTGCATCCATGTCGAGGGGTCGGGCTGCTACGGCCACAACGGCGCCGACGATTCGGCCGCTGATGCCGCCCTTCTGGCGCAGGTCGCGGCCGGTCGGCCGGTCCGCGTCCAGTGGATGCGCGAGCAGGAGCACGCCTGGGAGCCGTTTTCGCCGGGCATGGTGACGAAGGTGCACGCGCAACTCGATGCCTCCGGCAACATCGTCGACTGGAACTACGAGCTGTGGAGCAACAATCACAGCACCCGTCCGGGCAGCGCCGGTGCGCTGCTGCCGGCGCAGTACCTGGAAAAGCCCTTTCAGCCGGACGAGCAGGAGCTGAAGATTTCGCCGGAGGGCAACGGCGACCGCAATTCGGTGCCGCTCTACGCCTTCCCGAGCCAGCACGTCGTCTGGCACTGGATCAAGGACATGCCGCTGCGCGCCTCCGCATTGCGCGGCCTCGGCGCCTACATGAACGTCTTCACCATCGAGACCTTCATGGACCAGCTGGCGCTCGAAGCCGGCGCCGACCCGGTCGAGTACCGGCTGCGGCATCTTCAGGACGAGCGCGCCCGCGCGGTCGTCAGCCTCGCGGCGGAAAAGTTCGGCTGGCAGGCCAACCAGAAGGCGCCCCGCGACCACGGCTACGGCTTCGCCTTCGCCCGCTACAAGAACCTCGCCGCGTATTGCGCCGTCGCGATGGAGGTCGAGGTCGAGCGCGATACGGGCCGGGTGCGGCTGATCCGCGGCGCGGCGGCGGTCGACACCGGCGAGATCGCCAATCCGGACGGGGTTCGCAACCAGGTCGAGGGCGGCATCATCCAGGCCGCCAGCTGGGCGCTCTACGAAGGCGTCACCTTCAACGACACGCGGGTCACGAGCGTCGACTGGTCGACCTATCCGATCCTGCGCTTCGACGCGCTGCCGGGCCAGCTCGACGTCCACCTGATCCCGCGGCCGGGGACGAAGTTCCTCGGCGCCGGCGAGTGCGGCCAGGGTCCCGGCGGCGCCGCGGTCGGCAATGCCGTGTTCAACGCCATCGGCGCGCGCCTCTACGACCTGCCGCTGTCGCGCGAGCGGATCAAGGCGGCGATCGGCGCCTGACTCGGACTCCGATGCCTGGCGCGACGGGCTCAGTCCCGCCGCGCCAGGGCGTCGTCGAGACGCCGACGGTGACCGTCGAGGATCCGGCCGAAGGCCGCCTCGTCACCGAGCGCACGGGACAGGATGATCGCGCCCTGAATGCCGGACACGACATCCTCGGCGAGCCGGCGCGCCTCCTCTTCCGGCACATCACCGGCCTGAAGGCAGTGCGCCAGTGCCTCGATCCAGCGCATGAAATAGCCCCGGACTCGGTCGGCGAAGACGTCGCGCGAGGAGCCGAGGCCGATCCACCCGACGAGGCAGACCCTGCGCCCGGACAGGAAGTAGGCGTCGACATCCGCAAGCATGACGGCGACGGCCGCCCCGGGTTCCGCGACCTGCTCGAGCGGTGCGAAGACGGCGTCGGTGAACCAGCGGTCGACGTCGTCGAGGACGGCCGCCATCATCTCCGCCTTTCCGCCCGGAAAGAAGTTGTAGATGCTCCCCTTGCCGAGCCCGGTCGCGGCCGAGAGCACCGAGAGGCTCGCCGCCTCGAAGCCGTGCTCACGAAAGGCCTCCGCCAGCGCCGGCACCACCTCGGAGCGGCTTGCGAAAGTCCGTTTCGGGCTCAGAGGCCGAGCTCGCCGAGCGAGGGATGGTCCTCCGGACGGCGCCCGAGCGGCCAGTGGAACAGGCGTTCGTCGGGCGCGATCGGCCGGTCGTTGATCGACGCGATGCGGCGCATCATCAGGCCCGCGTCGTCGAACTCCCAGTTCTCGTTGCCGTAGGAGCGGAAAAAGCTGCCGCTGTCGTCGCGCCACTCATAGGCGAAGCGCACCGCGATCCTGTTCCCCCCGTAGGTCCAGAGCTCCTTGATCAGGCGGTAATCCAGCTCCCGCGCCCACTTGCGCGTCAGGAAGGCGGCGATCGCCGGGCGCCCGCTCAGAAACTCGCTGCGGTTCCGCCAGACGCTGTCCAGCGTATAGGCGAGCGACACCGTCTCGGGATCGCGGCTGTTCCAGGCGTCCTCAGCCAGCCGGGCTTTCCGGGCGGCCGTCTCGGCATCGAAGGGCGGAAGCGGTGGGCGGCTCATAGCAGCTCCTCGGCACATCTTTGTACCGTTCGGTACAACGTTCGAGGTCCTCGCGCAATCGCCAACGGCCGGCAGCCGCAGCCGTCACCGCAAATTCATCGAGCGAGCGGGCCCCGACACCCTGTCGCCCGACCAGACTCTTCGATAGGCTTCCCTTGCGACATTCGGGGAGGGGCCGGTCGTGACGGGACTTCGCAGCTTGGCGTTGGGTGTTCTCCTTACCGCCATCGGCGCCGCAGGGCTTGCCGCGGCGGTCGATCCTGCCGTCGCGCAGGAGCGCCGGATCATATCGTCGCCCGGCTCCGATTTCTTCGGCGGCGACTACGACGTTCTGAAGGGTGTCGACCAGAATGTCTGCGAGACGGCCTGCCTCTCCGACGACCGCTGCCAGGCCTATACGCTGAACGTCAAGAACGGCTGGTGCTTCCTCAAGTCGAGCGCCGGCGAATTGCGGGCCTCCAAGGGCGCCGTGTCGGGCAAGGTCGTCGTTGCGCAAGTGCCGGACGAGGACGAGATCGCCACCCGCGAGGCGGCGCTGTCCTTCCTGCCGGCCGAGTTGCGCGACGCCGCGCGTTCGCTGCGCGAGAGCATCGGCGACGAGGAGCAGGATCCGTCGCTCACCGGCGACCTCGCGGCCAAGGCGCGGCAGGCGGCCGCCGGCGATCCCGCGACCGCCGTCACCCTCCTGCGCGAGGCGGTGAAGCGCGAACCCGACGACGGCGCGCTCTGGCTGGAGCTCGCCCGCACCGCCCTGGCCTGGCAGCCGGACGACTGGCAGCAGCGCGCCGACAACGAGGCGCTGCGCAACTCGGCGGCGGTCGACGCCTATGTGCTGGCGCCCGATCCCGAGACACAGGCGCAGGCGCTCGCGGTCCTCGCCCAGTCGATGGAGCTCGCCGACAACTGGAAGCTCGCGATCAAGAGCTATCGCGCCAGCCTCGCTCTCGCCGCCGACGCCGACGCCGACACGCAGGCCAAGCTCGAGGCCGCGGTGGCGAGCCACGGTTTCCGCATCACCGACAATTCGGTGGACACCAATGCCGCGAGCCCGCGCATCTGCCTGGTCTTCTCCGACGAGCTCTCGCCGGCACTGATCAACGGCGAGTCGGTCGGCGACTACGTCTCGGTCGAGGGCAGCGACACGCTGCCCGTTTCCGCCTCCGGCAACCAGATCTGCGTCGACGGCGTCAAGCACGGCGAGCGCTACCGCATCAAGGTGCGGCCGGGCGTCGCCTCCAAGGACGGCGAGGTGCTGACCCAGACCGCCGACCTCTCGGTCTATGTCCGTGACCGCGACCCGTCGGTGCGCTTCGCCTCCAACGCCTATGTGCTGCCGGCCGGGGGCGAGGCGACGATCCCGGTGACGACGATCAACACCGACAAGGTGCAGGCGCGGCTCCTGCGCATCGGCGACCGCGAACTCGCACGCACGATCGCGGACGGCCAGCTTCTCAGCCAGCTGTCGAGCTGGGAGATCGACGACATCACTCAGTCGCGTGCGCCCGAGGTCTGGAAGGGCTCGGTCGAGGTCAGGCGCGAGACCAATGCCGAGGTGGTCACCGCCATTCCGGTGTCGGCGCTGGTGAAGGAGCTGCAGCCGGGCGTCTACCTCCTGACCGCGACGGCGGCCAACGGCAACCCGAACGACGAGGCGACGGCGACGCAGTGGTTCGTCGTCACCGACATCGGCCTCACCAGCTTCTCCGGCGAGGACGGCTTCCACGTCTTCGCCCGCTCGCTCGGCTCGGCCGAGCCGAAGCCGGGAGTCGAGCTGCAACTGGTGGCGGTCGACAACGAGGTGCTCGGCACCGAGACGACCGACGCATCCGGCCATGTCCGCTTCGCGGCCGGTCTCCTGCGCGGCGCGGGTGCCCAGCGGCCGGCGGTGCTCCTCGCCCGCAGCGGTGCAACCGACAGGGCCGGCGCGGATGCCGCCCCGTCGGGCGACTTCGCCTTCCTCGACCTCACCGCCCAGCCCTTCGACCTCACCGACCGCGGCGTCGAGGGCCGGGCGCCGGCCGGCGCGCTGGACGTCTTCCTCACAACCGAGCGCGGCATCTACCGCGCCGGCGACACCGCCGAGCTGACCGGGCTGGTGCGTGACGCCCGCGGTGAGGCGGTCACCGGCCTGACGCTGACCGGCATCGTCACCCGCCCGGACGGCGTCGAGTTCAAGCGCGAGACGCTGGCGGACGTCGGCGCCGGCGGCTTTGCCTGGCCGGTCGCCCTGCCCGCCAACGGCCAGCGCGGCACCTGGCGCTTTGCCGTCTACACCGACCCGAAGGCCGCGCCGCTCGCCGCGGTGACGGCACTGGTGGAGGACTTCGAGCCGGAGAAGATCGATTTCACGGTTGCGACGGAGGACGCGACCCTCGATCCGGCGGCGCCGCCGACGCTCGCCGTGGACGCGCACTACCTCTTCGGCGCCCCGGCCGGCGGCCTGGAGGTCTCGGGCGAGATCGTCGTCAGCTCGGTCACCGGCATCGACGGCTACCCCGGCTACTCCTTCGGCCTTGCCAGCGACGAACCGACGACGCTGCGCCAGCCCTTCGCGGGCGATGCCACCGACGCCGAGGGGCAGACGAGCGTGACGCCGGACGCATTCGAGGCGCCGGTGACGACCCGCCCGCTCCAGGGCGAGGTCGACATGCAGCTGACCGACACCAGCGGACGGCCCTTGGAACGCACGCTGACGCTGCCGCTCGCCGGCTCAAGCCCTCGGATCGGCGTGAAGCCGCTGTTCTCCGGCGCGGTGCCCGAGGGCAAGACGGCCGGCTTCGACCTCATTGCGCTCGACGCGCAGGGCCAGCGCAGCGCGCTGCCGGCGGTCGGCTGGGTGCTGAACAAGATCACCACCGACTTCCAGTGGTACAACACCAATGGCCGCTGGAACTACGAGCCGATCCACCGCAGCGCCCGCATCGCGAGCGGAACGGTCGACGTGCCCGCCGATGCGCCGGCCCATCTCGACCTGCCGGTCGAATGGGGCAGCTACGAGCTGACGCTGACCGATCCCGCCGGCACCGCCACGCCGGCGAGCCTGACCTTCGATGCCGGCTGGTACGTCGCGGCCTCCTCGCTGGAGACGCCGGACATCCTGAAGGTCTCGCTCGACAAGCCGCGCTACCGCATCGGCGACAGGGCGACCGTCCACATCGAGCCGCGCTTCGCCGGCAAGGCCGAGGTGCTGGTGATGGACGAGCGGGTGATCGCGACCGCCACCGCCGACATTCCGGCCGAAGGCGGCGACGTCACGCTCGACGTCACCCGCGACTGGGGTCCCGGCGCCTACGTCACGGCCGTGCTCTACCGGCCGATGCAGATCGAGGCGAAGCAGATGCCGGCGCGCGCCATCGGCCTCGCCCACGTCTCGGTGGATCCCGGCGACCGGGCGCTCTCTGTCGCCATCGACGCGCCGGAAACGGTGCGCCCGCGCCGGAGCATTCCCGTTTCGGTCAAGGTCGACGGCATCACCGCGGGCGAGACGGCCTATGTCACGCTCGCGGCGGTCGACAACGGCATCCTCAACATCACCGGCTTCCAGCCGCCCTCGCCACAGGGCTTCTACTTCGGCCAACGGCGGCTGGGGGTGGAGATCCGCGACCTCTACTCGCGTCTCATCGACCGGATGCAGGGGGCACCCGGCACGGTGCGTTCGGGCGGCGACGCCGGCTCCTCCTATCTGTCGCCGCCGCCGATGGACCAGCTGGTGGCGCTCTATTCGGGCGTCGTCACCGTCGGGCCGGACGGCACGGCCAGCGTCGCGCTTGACCTGCCGGACTTCAACGGCAGCCTGAAGCTGATGGCGATCGCCTGGTCGAAGACCGGCGTCGGGCAGGCCAGCCGCGACATGACGGTGCGCGACCCTGTGGTGGTCGCCGTCAGCCGGCCGCGCTTCCTCGCGCCCGGCGACCGGTCGCGCATCGCGATCGACGTCACCCATGTCGAAGGCCCGCTCGGCACGGCGGTCCTCGACCTCTCCGGCGACGCCGACATCGTCACGGTCGAGGCGAACGCCCACGCCGAGGTCGAGCTGACGGCGCAGGGCCGCCAGACGCTGCTGGTGCCGGTCACCGCCACCCATGTCGGCGACGCCGCGCTGACGCTGATCGCGTCGCTGCCAGGGGGCGAGCGGCTGGAGAAGCACTTCGATCTGCCGGTGCGCTCGCTCGCGCCGGAGGACGTCAGGAAGAGCGCCTTTCCGCTGACGGCCGACGGCGGCAAGCTGATCCTCGGCGACGACGTCTTTGCCGACTTCGTTCCGGGCACCGGCCATGCGACCGTCTCGATCACCGGCGCCGCGGGCTTCGACGTCGCCGGCGCCGTGCGGGCGCTCGACCGCTACCCCTATGGCTGTACCGAGCAGCTGACCAGTCGCGCGCTGCCGCTCGTCTATCTCGACCGCACCATCGTCGCCGCCGGCCTCACCGGCAGCGACGACGTGCGCGAGCGCATCGACAAGGCGATCAGCGGCGTCCTCGCCAACCAGAGCTCGAACGGCGCCTTCGGCGTCTGGCAGCCCGACTCCGGCGACCTCTGGCTCGACGCCTACGTCACGGACTTCCTGACACGGGCCCGCGAGGGTGGCTATGCAGTGCCGGACGAGGCGTTCACCCTCGCGCTCGACAACCTGCGCAACACGCTGAGCTACCAGCCGGACGATCCGGACTGGGGGCCGGTCGCCTATGCCTATTACGTCCTCGCCCGGAACGGGCGCGCGGCGATCGGCGACCTGCGCTACTACGCCGACACCAAGGCCGACAGCTTCCCGACACCGCTCGCCAGGGCGCACATGGCCGCCGCGCTCGCGCTCTATGGCGACCGGCTGCGGGCTGAGGCGCTGTTCCGCAGCGCCGTCGCCGACGCCAGGGCCGCGACCGGCAAGGCGCCGGGAGCCTTCGCCCAGCATTACGGCACGCCGTTGCGCGACGAGGCGGCGGTGCTGACGCTGGGGCTGGAGACGGCGGTGGACGGCATCGGCTTCGACGGGCTCGTGGCAAGCGTCAGCGACGGCGTCAGCGGCAAGCCGCACACCTCGACGCAGGAGGACGCCTGGTCGCTGCTCGCCGCGCACGCCCTCCTCAGCCGCGATCCGCCGAAGCTGAGCGTCGGCGGCAAGGCGGTGGACGGCCCCTATGTCGCGTCCTTCGATGCGGCGGCGCTGGCCGAGCCCGTGCAGATCCTCAACCGCGCCAAGAGCGCGACCACCGCCGAGGTGACGGTTGCCGGTGTCCCCACCGATCCGCTGCCGGCCGAGAGCACCGGCTACGCGATCAGCCGCAGCTACTATACGCTCGAGGGCGAGGAGGCCGACCCGTCCAACATCGGGCAGGGCGACCGGCTGGTCGCCGTCGTCGAGGTGCAGCCGAGCGACACCGAGGTGGCACGGCTGATGATCGACGACCCGTTGCCGGCGGGCCTCGAGATCGACAATCCCGCGATCCTGAAGAGCGGCGACGTGGCGACGCTCGACTGGCTGGAGCTGACCGGCGAGGCGGCGCACACCGAATTCCGCGCCGACCGCTTCCTCGCCGCCGTCGACAAGGCGGAGGGGGACATGTCGACCCTACGCTTCGCCTACATCGTGCGCGCGGTCTCGCCCGGCGAGTTCGCCCATCCGGCCGCCGTGGTCGAGGACATGTACCGGCCCGAGCGGCGCGGCCGCACCGAGGAAGGCCATGTCAGCGTCGTCGGCCCCCGCCGCTGAGCCGAAGCCAGCTTTAACCGGCTTGGGGCCTCGGCGCCTGCGCCGGCTCTTTGCTGCCGCCCTCGTCCTCGTCTGCGCCGCCGTTCTCTGCGGCGCAGTCCTCTTCGGCCTGAACGCGGCGATCGAGGCACGTGTCGGCGTGGTGCCGGAGCCGGAGGTCGCGACCGTGGTGGACGACCGGGACGGCCATCTGCTGCGGGCCTTCGCAAGCGCCGACGGTCGCTGGCGGCTCGACGTGCAGCGGTCCGAGGTCGATCCGCGCTTCCTTCAGATGCTCCTCGCCTGGGAGGATCGCCGGTTCTGGACGCATGGCGGCGTCGACGGCCGCGCCCTCGTCCGCGCCGCCTGGCAGGCGCTCACGCACGGGCACATCGTCTCCGGTGGCTCGACGCTGACGATGCAGGTCGCGCGCATGCTGCGCGGCAGCCCGAACGACAGCCTCGCCGACAAGGCCGACCAGATCCTCGATGCGGTGGCGCTGGAGCGCACGCTGCCGAAGACAGCCATCGTCGACCTCTATCTCAAGATCGCCCCCTATGGCGGCAACCTGGAGGGCGTGCGCGCCGCCGCGCTCGCCTGGTTCGGCAAGGAGCCGAAGCGGCTGACGGCGGCCGAGGCGGCGCTGCTCGTGGTGCTGCCGCAATCGCCCGAGCGGTTCCGGCCCGACCGGTTTCCCGCCCGCGCCAAGACCGCACGCGACCGCGTGCTGACGCGGATGCAGCACCTCGGCCTGCTCGCCGCGCCCGAAGCCGAGCGGGCGCGCGCCGAGCCCGTGCCGCGGCGGCGGCGCGAGCTGCCGATGCTCGCGGCCCATGCCGCCCAGCGGCTGGTCGATGCGGCACCGACCCGCAAGCGCTTCCGCCTCACCGTCGACGCCGGCCTGCAGCAGCGGCTGGAGGACTATGCGCGCGAGAAGGCGACCCATCTCGGCGAGCATGTCAGCCTCGCGCTCCTCGTCGCCGACCATGCGACCGGCGCGATTCTCGCCTCGGTCGGCTCGCCGGACCTCTTTGATGCCGAGCGGCAGGGGCATGTCGATCTGACCGAGGCGCTCCGCTCGCCGGGTTCGACGCTGAAGCCGCTGATCTACGGCCTCGCCTTCGAGCGGGGGGTCGCGCATCCCGAGAGCCTTGTCGACGACCGCCCGGCCGACTTCGCGGGCTACACGCCGCAGAACTTCGATCATGTCTACGAGGGCGTCATCACCGCGCGCCGCGCGCTGCAGCTGTCGCGCAACCTGCCGGCGGTCGAGCTCCTGTCGGCCGTCGGGCCGTCGCGGCTGGTGCAGCGCATGCGCCGCGCCGGGGCGCATCCAGAACTCGGCAACCGCTCGCTGCCGGGCCTCGCCATCGGCCTCGGCGGCCTCGGCCTGTCGCTGCACGACCTCGTCGGCATCTATGCCGCCATCGCCAACGAAGGCCGGGCGGTGCCGCTGCGGATCGACGCCGACGCGGCGCCCGACAAGCCGAAGGCCTTGCGCGTGCTGAGCCCTCAGGCCGCCTGGTACGTGTCCTCGATCCTGTCCGGCGCGACCGCCACGGTGAAGGGCTCGCCCGGCGAGGTCGCCTACAAGACCGGCACGTCCTACGGCTATCGCGATGCCTGGACCATCGGCTTCGACGGACAGCACGTGGTCGGCGTCTGGCTCGGCCGGCCGGACGGGGCAACGGTGCCCGGCCTTGTCGGCCAGGACTCGGCGGTGCCGGTGATGCGGGACGTCTTCGCCCGGCTCGGGCCCCTCACGCGCCTGCCGGGGCCGCCGCCCGGCATCCTCGCCGCCGCCGGCGATGGGCTGCCGCCGCCGCTCCGCCGCATCGGCGCCGCGGCCGCGCTGAAACGCGGCGGCCTGGTTCCGGAAATCACCTTCCCGATCGACGCCTCGCGGGTCGAGCTCGGCCTCGACAGCGGTGCGCCATCCGATCTGTTTCTCAAGGTGCGCAACGGCCGCCCGCCCTTCACCTGGTATGTCGACGGCGCCCCGGTGGCCCGCAACGAGCTGCGTCATCAAGCGGTCTGGCACCCGATCGAGCCGGGCTTCGTCACGATCTCGGTCGTCGACGCAACCGGTGCCGCGTCGCGCAGCCGGGTCTTCCTGCAGTAGCTGCGCGGTCCACCGTAACCAAACCGCAACCATTCGTGCGAAAAGCCCCAGGCGACGGAACCGGCGCCGACACGCGCAGTTGCGCCGACGTCGAGGCGCTGCCCAAGGCCTCATCCGCGCGAGACACGGACTGGACCGCCTTCCTTGACCCCTCCTGATGCCGGCATCGGACGTACACTCGTCGACAGCTTCACCCCCGTCAGCCGGGAGGCGCGCGAAGCGCTCAGCGCCGCGCCACGCACGGCAGAGGCGCACCGCCGCGCGCTCGCCGACGTCGCCGCGCTCGGGGAAGTGCGGGTCGGGCCGGTGCTGCATCGCGGGCCGCTCGCCTTCCCGTTCACGGCCCTCGCCTGGAACCTCGAACGCGGTCTCTACCCGCAGGCGAGCGCCGAGCTGATGATCAGCCAGGGTCCGGCGGTGGTGCTGGCCTGCGAGGTCGACAACGGCATGGCCCGCACGGCGCAGCGCGACACCGCGCGCCTCCTGTCGCGCGATCTCGGGCTGCAACGGGCGGATGCCGTGGAGTTCCTGGAGCTCGGCCTCGGCAATGCGCAGGACCGCCGCGTCGCCATGGAGGCGGAGAACGCCCTTGGCTTCCATGGCAACCTCGTGCTTGCCGCCACCCCGGTCGAGACCGCGGCGCTCGTGCGGCTCGACGTCGATGGCCGCTGGTTCGTCGAGGACGCCGGACAGCCGCGGATCGGCGGGCGCATGGCGGTGGCGGCGCGGCTGATGACCGTCGACGGACCGTTCTGGGCGGTCGCCACGCATCTGGAGAGCCGGGCGACGGCGGCCGAGCGCGAAGTGCAGGCCGGGCGGCTGCTCGACGCGCTCGACGCGCTCGCGGGCGAGACGCCGGTGCTGATCGGCGGCGACATGAACACCGGCAACGAAAAGGACGGCGACTGGCGCCGCGAGGGGCTGCTGAGGCTGGTGCGCGAGCGCGGCTACGCGGCTCATGACGCGGGCGCCGAGGTCACGACGCGCGAAAGCCACCTGTCGCCGGGCCCCGCACGCGGCATGAAGCTCGACTGGTTCTTCAGCCGCGGCTTGGAGGTCGCCGCCAGCTGGATCGTGCCGGCGCTGGCGCCCGACGGGACGCCGCTCTCCGATCACGAGATGATTGCCTGCCGCATCCAGGGCTTCTCGGCCGGCCGGCCATCGTGACGCACCGCGAGGTGACCGTTTTCACGTCCGCGCCGCACGCCACCCCTTCGAAAGACGGCCGAAATACGGTAGGCAGGGCCGCCTTCCACCCGCCTTCTTCCCCAAAAGGACGCCATCGGGCGTCCGAGCCAGCGACAGAGGTACCCGACCAGATGACGATGACCCGCATCCTCGCCCGAGCCGCCCTCCTCGCCGCCACGCTTCTGACCGGAAGCCTCGCCGCCCTGCCGGCTCAGGCGGCCTCCTGCGGCAACAGCGCGTCCGGCTTCGACGCCTGGCTCGAGGACTTCAAGGCGCAGGCACAGCGCGCCGGCATCTCGCGCTCGACGATCAACAGCGCGCTGGGCAATGTCAGCTACGATCGCAAGGTCATCAGTCTCGACCGCAACCAGCACAGCTTCAAGCTGTCGCTCGACGACTTCATGGCCCGCCGCGCACCGCCGAGCTACATCCGCAAGGGGCAGCAGGTGATCCAGCAGAACGGCCGGCTGCTCGACTCGATCGAGCGACGCTACGGCGTGCAGAAGGAGATCCTCGTCGCCATCTGGGGCATGGAGACCGGCTTCGGCGGCAATTCCGGCAACATGAACGTGTTCAAGTCGCTGGCGACGCTCTCCTACGACTGTCGGCGGTCGGACTTCTTCACCGAGGAACTGATGGCGGCGCTGCAGATCGTCGACCGCGGCGACATGCAGGCGAGCCAGATGCGCGGCGCCTGGGCGGGCGAGATCGGCCAGACGCAGTTTCTCGCCAAGAACTACGTGCGCTTTGCAGTCGACGGCGACGGCGACGGGCGGCGCGACCTCATCCGCTCGCGCGCCGACGTGCTCGCCTCGACGGCCAACTTCCTCGCCCAGAAGGGCTGGCGGCCGGGCGCGGGCTACAATCCGGGTCAGCCGAACTTCTCGGTGCTGCAGGAGTGGAACCGCGCGACGGTCTACCAGCAGGCGCTGGCACTGTTCGCCTCGAAGATGGCGAACTGAGTCCGGGGCCGGCGACCACCGTTCAGCGGCTCTGAGGCGCGTCGACTTGCAGGTCATCCCGGTCTCGCACCGGGATGACGACTTGGTGGTGCGGTCGATCAGCCGGACATGACCGCCTCGCCGCGAGAGTGCGGCGGCGCCCGCGTGGCGGCCGCTACTCCCCGTCGAGCTCCGGATAGTGCCGGAAGATGCCATCCTCGTTGAAGGGCTGACGGCGCGCGCTCGCCAGATAGGCGGCGAGCCGCGGCTGCCCTGCGACCCGCTCGGCGAGATCGGAGATGGCGACAAAGTCGGGGGCCAGCACGGCCATGCGGCGCGGAAAGGCGTAACGAAGGCCCTGCCAGACCTGAAAGAGGCCGAGGTCGGCATAGCTCATCCGATCGCCGACGAGCCAGGTGGAGCCGGCCGGGTTCGCCTTCAGGATCGCGTCGTACCAGCCGAGGAACTTCGGCATCCGGCTCTCTCGGAACTCGCTTGCCCGCCGGGCCGCCTCGGGCTTCTGGTCTTCGTAATAGAGCCCCACCCCGACCGGGTGGTGGACGTCGTGCGCCTCGGCGACGAGATCGGCGGTGGTGGTTGCGATCTGCCGGGCGAAGAGGCGATCGCCCGGCGCCTCCGGTGCGAGGCCCAGCGTCTCGCCGAGATGCGCCACGATCACCGGCGTCTGCGCCAGGACGAGGTTCCCGTCGCGCAGGAAGGGCGGCGCGAACGGGATCTGCGGCCCCTGCTCCCCATCGAGGTAGGCGCTCATCGCCGCCATGCCGCCGCCCGCCTCGGCCGGCACGCGGTTCATCTCGCGATAGTCGGCGCCGGCCGCCTCGAGCACCAGCCGGACGAATTCGCCGCGCCCCGGCAGGCCCGGCCAGTAGAAGAGATCATAGGTCATGGTCACATCTCCCGTTCGGGCGGGAGATGGCGGCTCGAACGGCGGCCGCAAGGCCGGCGACCGACTCCGCCAAAGAGCTAACCTTTAGTCGGCTCCGGCTCGCGATAGGGACCGCCGAGGCTGTCCTGAACGTAGAGCTCCTGCACGAAGATCATCGCCACGGCGACCACCGGCACGGCCATCGCAACCCCCATCAGGCCAAACAGGAGCCCGAAGATCAGCTGCGCGCTCAAGGTCAGCGCGGGCGGCAGCGCGCTCGTCCAGCGCTGCGCCACCGGCTGGGCGATGTTGCTCTCCACGCCCTGGATCACGAGGTAGACCCCGAGGCCCCACAGAGCCATCACGGTGCTGTCCGAGAAGCCGGCGAGCACGATGACGACGCCGGCGACGAACGGCCCGAGCGTCGGCACGAAGGCGAGCAGCCCGGCCTGCAGCGCCAGCAGGAAGGCGCTGGGCATGCCGATCAGCGCCAGCCCGATCCAGGAGACGACGAAGATCACGCTCATCGAGATCGCCTGCCCGGCCAGCCACAGCATCAGCTCGCGCGCGGCCTTCCACAGTGTCTCGTTGACGCGTGCGCGGCGCGCCTTCGGCACGAGACTGACGATGCCGCGCCGGTAGAGCTCCGGCTGCCAGGAGACGAAGACAGCGATGAACAGGATGAAGAAGGCATCCGAAAAGGCACCGAGGATGCCGAAGGCGGTCTGCGAGGCGGAGGAGAACAGGCCCGCCGCGTTCGGCAGGAGCTGCTGCAGCTGATCGGTCTGCGACTGTCCGGCGCCACCCGACGTCACGCCCCAGTCCTTGAGCGTCGACAGCACCTCGTTCAGCTGGTCCGAGACCAGCCGGACCAACGCGTTGAACTGCTCCACCAGGGTGATGCCGCCCCAGGCAAAGCCGCCGCCGAGGAGGAGGACGAGAAGCAGGTAGACGCTGCCGAGAGCCAGCATCGGCGGCAGGCCCAGGCGCTGCAGGCTGCGCGACAGGCCGCAGAAGGTCGCCGCGAGCACCAGCCCGGCAAAGATGATGAAGAAGGCCTGGGCCGCCTGCCAGAACAGGAACAGTGCCGAGGCGAGCGCGAACGCAATGCCGGCGACGATCAGCGTCTGCCGGGCGACCTGCCCGTCTTGCGAGGAAAGCGGCATCTCGAACACACTCCGCTGCACCGGCAGATCCGTCAGGGACTCATATCGACCGCGCAGGCGAACGCAAGGGCGGCGCGGCCGTCGCCTCCGGCGCGCGCCGATCCTCCGGCGGGCCCGATGGCTGGCGCTGCCGGATCATGCTAGCAGCCATTCGACCACACGGGGGACTTTGGCATGCACGGGATCCTGCAGACGCTGTCGGACGCGATCATCGCGCTGATCTCCTCGACAGGCCTTGTCGGGGTGGCGCTGCTGATGGCGCTTGAATCGGCGTGCCTGCCGATTCCGTCCGAGCTGATCATGCCGTTCGCGGGCTATCTCGTCTCGACCGGCCAGTTCAGCCTGATCGGCGTCGCGCTCGCCGGCGCCATCGGCTGCAATATCGGCTCGCTCGTCGCCTATCAGATCGGTGCCCTGGGCGGCCGGCCGCTGGTCGAGCGCTGGAGCGACAAGACCATGTTCGGCAAGCATGAGCTCGATCTCGCCGAGCGCTTCTTTGCCCGCTGGGGCGCGTCCGCGACCTTCGTCGGCCGTCTTCTGCCGGTGGTGCGCACCTTCATCGCGCTGCCGGCCGGGATCGCGCGGATGAACCCGGTGGTCTTCCACGTCTACACCTTCGTCGGCTCCTTCATCTGGTGCCTCGGCCTCGCCTGGGTCGGCCAGCTGCTCGGCGCGCACTGGAACGACAGCGCCGCGATGAAGACGGCCTTCCACGTCGCGGACGTCGTCATCGTCCTCGCGGTCGTCGCCGCGCTCGTCTGGTACCTGCGCCGGCGGCGCCGTGCTCCCGCGGTCGTGCCGCAGGATCAGCCGTAGTCGCGCGCGCCGAAGATCGCGCTGCCGACCCGCACCGACGTCGCGCCGAAGGCGATCGCCGTCTCGAAGTCGGAGGACATGCCCATCGACAGCTCCTCGACGCCGGCCTCGCGGGCGAGCTTGGCGAGCAGCGCGAAATAGGGCCCGGGGCTGGCATCGACCGGCGGAATGCACATCAGCCCGGCGATGGCGAGGCCGTGCACCTGCCGGCAGCGCGCGACGAACGCCACCGCCTCCAGCGGCGGGATTCCCGCCTTCTGCGGCTCCTCGCCGATATTGACCTGGACGAAGAGCTTCGGCCGCCTGCCCTGCTTCTCCATCTCGGCGGCGAGCGCGGCGGCGATCTTCTCCCGGTCGATGGACTCGATCGCGTCGAACAGCGCGACGGCATCGCCCGCCTTGTTGGACTGCAGCGGGCCGATCAGATGCAGCTCGACGTCGGGGAACTCGGCCTTCAGCGCCGGCCACTTGCCTTGCGCCTCCTGCACCCGGTTCTCGCCGAAGACGCGCTGGCCAGCCTCGATCACCGGGCGGATCGTCTCCGGGCCATGCGTCTTCGACACGGCCACCAGCGTCACCGCGCCGGCCGGGCGCTCCGCCTCGGCCTCGGCGGCGCGGATAGCCGAGTGTACCACCTGATAACTGATCAACACTGCCGAATAACCCAATGACGTCACCGTAAGCTACGAACCTTGTTTCCTAGAATATTTACCGAGTTGAAGCCAAGCGCTCTTGACCACCACAACCAATCTGATTTGATCCGCTTAATTCAACGGACGGTTGAGAGATGTCTGATCCAAAAGCGATCTTAGATAATAGACAGGAAAATATCCAGCTAAGCAACGGATCTTTAGTTCCGTTTCAAGTGGTACAGGATGTCTATAATGAAGTCACGGGGAAGAAGGAGACGCTTTCGAAGAACGTTTCGGTGAATCATCAGGCAACAATGTCGGACATAATTCAGCTCAATAATATAATAGAGCAGATATTCGAGCAATATGCCGTTCAGAGTTCGAATGTTTCGGTAACTGTATACCATACAGATGACCGAAAAGAGGTCTTCAGCAGCTTTGATAGGTTCCAGTTATTTGATTCTACCGGTATATGTCCCATCGAAAATGTTAATATTGAGTACAATTTTTTGATGCTGCTTCCTAAGTCGCGCGAAAGCAAGTTATATAAGATATCGGTGCATATCCATTCGCGCGCTGCAATTATTCGGAAGGAGGGGACGGATCCGGCCTATATGATAATAGCTCGCTTCGCATTATCCTCGACGGGACGGTTTAGCATAGAGTACGTTGACTATGCAGTCGCGAGTACCGTCTACGCTGCAATTGATAAATGGTTTGAAGGTCTCTCTGTGGGACCTAAAAGCCCTGTTCGAAATTTCTTCCAGAGATATAGCCATCTCCTCCCCTTTATATTCAGTACTATTACGACGGCGTGCTGCGGTATACCTATGATATTCTTGGCTCTACAATGGAGTTTATCGGAGATAGACTTGAAGCATGTTGCGGTATGGGGCTTATCCTCGTTTCTTATGATTACGATAGCAAGTAAGACCGCTTGGCAAGTTGGAAGAATGACGGAAACATCGCTTGACCGCATTGCACCTATGTCTTTTTTGAACATCAATAAAGGCGATAAGAGAGTGATAAAGGAGGTAGAAGCAATGAATAGGTCAAATGTAATTTGGGCTTTTGGCGGTATCCTAATTACAATCATCCTAAATGTCTTTTCAAACTATGCTTCATCGTTCATTGGACTGATTGACTAGCGTATTAACTGCGATAGATTACCTTATACTTCGGAAAATATCCCGCCCGCTCTGGCGATCAGGAGTTCAAGGACGCGCTCCGCATCTGGAAACCCTCGCGGTGCGGTGGTACGAGCTCGGAAATTGTTTCCGTGCGAGCTAGAAGACGTCAAGTGGCAACCGAACGCTACAACCCCCGCGAAAACGAATCCCGCTGGCAGGCCGAGTGGGAGGCGGCGAAGCTGTTCGAGACCCGCACCGACGCGACCGGCGAGAAGTTCTACGTGCTCGAGATGTTCCCCTACCCGTCGGGGCGCATCCACATGGGCCATGTGCGCAACTATGCGATGGGCGACGTCGTCGCCCGCTACAAGCGCGCCAGGGGCTGCAACGTCCTGCATCCGATGGGCTGGGACGCCTTCGGCATGCCGGCCGAGAACGCCGCGATGCAGAACAAGGTGCATCCGGCGAAGTGGACCTACGAGAACATCGACGCGATGCGCGCGCAGCTGAAGTCGATGGGCCTGTCGCTGGACTGGTCCAGGGAGTTCGCGACCTGCGACGTCGAGTACTACCACCGCCAGCAGATGCTCTTCCTCGACATGCTGGAGAAGGGCCTCGCCTACCGCAAGAAGTCGAAGGTCAACTGGGACCCGGTCGACCAGACCGTGCTCGCCAACGAGCAGGTGATCGACGGGCGCGGCTGGCGCTCGGGCGCCGAGGTCGAGCAGCGCGAGCTGACCCAGTGGTTCTTTCGCATCACCGACTATGCCGAGGACCTGCTGGAGGCGCTGGACCACCTGCCGGACTGGCCGGAAAAGGTCCGGGTGATGCAGAAGAACTGGATCGGCAAGTCGGAGGGTCTGCGCTTCGCGTTCGGCCTCGTCGGCGCGCCGCAGGGCTTCGACAGCCTGCCGGTGTTCACGACGCGGCCGGACACGATGTTCGGCCCGACCTTCGCGGCCGTCTCGCCCGATCATCCGCTCGCCAGGGCGCTCGCCGAGTCCGATCCGAAGGTCGCCGCCTTCATCGAGGAGTGCCACCGCATGGGCACCTCGCAGGAGGAGATCGACACGGCCGAGAAGCTCGGCTTCGACACCGGCATCAAGGCGACGCATCCGGCCGACCCGAACTGGCAGCTGCCCCTCTACATCGCGAACTTCGTGCTGATGGACTACGGCACCGGCGCGATCATCGGCTGCCCGGCGCACGACCAGCGCGACCTCGACTTCGCCCGCAAATACGGCCTGCCGGTCATCGACGTGTTCGTGCCGCAGGACTCCGACGAGCGCGTCGCCGACACCGCCTTCGTGCCGCCGAAGACGCAGGTCGTGCGCTACGTCCAGTGGGCCGGCGCGCCGGACACCGTGCAGACCTGCCAGGAGGCGATGGCGTCCACCCTCGCCCTGTTCGAGGAGAAGGGCTGGGGCACCCGCGAGACGAACTATCGCCTGCGCGACTGGGGCATCTCGCGCCAGCGCTACTGGGGCTGCCCGATCCCGGTCCTGCATTGCGAGGCTTGCGGCGTCGTGCCGGAGGCGCGCGAGAACCTGCCGGTGAAGCTGCCGGAGGACATCGACTTCGACAAGCCGGGCAACCCGCTCGACCGGCATCCGACCTGGCGGCAGACGACCTGTCCGCAATGCGGCGGGCCGGCGCTGCGCGAAACCGACACCATGGACACCTTCGTCGATTCGTCCTGGTACTATGTCCGCTTCACCGCCCCGCATGCGAGCGAGCCGACCGACCCGCAGGCGGCCAATGCCTGGCTGCCGGTCGACCTCTACATCGGCGGCATCGAGCATGCGATCCTGCACCTCCTCTACTCGCGCTTCTTCCTGCGGGCGATGAAGGCCTGCGGCCATGTCGCCGAGGACGAACCGTTCCGCGGCCTCTTCACGCAAGGGATGGTCGTGCACGAAACCTATCGCGACGGACGCGAGTGGGTGCCGCCGACCGACGTCGCCTTCGAGGAGCGCGACGGCGTGCGCTCGGCGAGGCGCCTTTCGACGGGCACATCGATCGAGATCGGCTCGACCGAGAAGATGTCGAAGTCGAAGAAGAACGTCGTCGACCCCGACGACATCATCGCCTCCTACGGCGCCGACACGGCGCGCTGGTTCATGCTGTCCGACTCCCCGCCCGACCGCGACGTGATCTGGACGGAAGCCGGCGTCGAAGGGGCCTTCCGCTTCGTGCAGCGGCTGTGGCGCCTCGTCACCGAGACGGCACCGAAGCTCGGGCCGCATCGGGTAGCCGCGAGCGGCAATTCGGATATCCGCAAAGCGGCACACCGCGCGGCGGCCGGCGTCGGCGACGACATCGAGCGGCTCGCCTTCAACAAGGCTGTCGCCCGGATCTACGAGTTCGTCAACCAGCTCTCCGGTCCGCTGTCGCAGCTCGACACCGCGAGCGCCGAGGCGGACGTCGCGGACGCCCGCGAGGCGCTGTCGATCCTGGTGCGGCTGGTCGCGCCGATGATGCCGCATCTGGCCGAGGCCTGCTGGGCCGAGCTCGGCGAAGCCGGCCTGGTCGCCGCGACCGGCTGGCCGCAGGCCGATGCAGCGCTCCTGAAGGACGATACCGTCCTCCTGCCGGTCCAGGTCAACGGCAAGAAGCGCGGCGAGATCGCGGTCGCGGCCGACGCGCCGCAGTCGGCAGTGGAAAGCGCTGTGCTCGGCCTCGATTTCGTTCAGGCGGCATTGGATGGTAAAGCGGTGAAGCGTGTCATCGTGGTGCCGGGAAGGATCGTGAATGTGGTCGTGTGATCTTGCCCGCGCCGGCCGCGGCCTGCGGCTCGGGATGGCGGCCCTGATCCTTGCCGCGGCGGCCGGGTGCACCGCCGGGCCGCTCTATGGCGACCGCGCCGCCGATTTCGGCGCGCCGGGAGCGGTCAGCGCAGCTGCCCTGCGCGGTCGCATCGCCGTCGCTCCGGCCGAAGATCGCATGACGCAGATCGTCCGCAACAAGCTGCTCTTCGACCTGAATGGCGGCGACGCGGTGCGCGAGCCTCTCTATGAAGTCGGCTTGACAGTCAACGGCGCCGAAGTCGGCGTGTCGATCGAAAGCGGCAGCGGCGTCCCCACCGCCAGCATCTTCCAGGTCACCGTCAGCTATCAGGTCGTCCGCCTGAGCGACAGCAAGGTGATCGCCACGGGCAAGCGGCAGGCCAATGCGCCGTTCGATCGGTCGGCGCAGCTGTTCGCCGCCGAGCGCGCCGCCTATGATGCCCGGCAGAAGGCCGGCGAGACGGCCGCCAGCCTGGTCGAGCTCGACGCGGTCGCCCGCATCCGCCGGGACGTGACGGGCTGACGCTCGATGGGTCAGAAGAAGGCCGGTGAAGTCGAAGGGTTCGTCGCTCGGCCGGATTATGCGGCGCCCGTCCTTCTGCTCTACGGACCGGATGCGGGCCTGGTGAGCGAGCGGGCCGAGCGTCTCGCCGCAGCCTCCGGCGTGGACGCCACCGACCCTTTCGCCGCCGTGCTGCTC
Source organism: Mangrovibrevibacter kandeliae (assembly GCF_024519155.1). Lineage (GTDB taxonomy): Bacteria > Pseudomonadota > Alphaproteobacteria > Rhizobiales > Rhizobiaceae > Mangrovibrevibacter > Mangrovibrevibacter kandeliae. The sequence continues at coordinate 565,618 of NZ_JANIFJ010000002.1, forward strand.
GTGGCGGACGAGCTCGAGAAGGATGTCGGCCGGCTGTTCGACGAGGCGCGGACGGTCTCGCTCTTCGGCGGACGCCGCCTGATCCGCATCAAGGGCGCCGGCAACGGCAAGAGCCTCGCCGATGCCGTGGCCGAGCTCGGCGCGGCTCCGCCGCAGGATGCGGTGGTGATCATCGAGGCGGGCGACCTGAAGAAGAGCTCGGCGCTTCGCGTCAGTGCGGAGCGGGCACGCGGTGCGCTGGCCCTGCCCTGCTACCAGGACGAGGCGCGTGCGCTCGACCAGATGATCGACGAGGAGCTTCGCCTTGCCGGTCTGACGCTGCCGCGCGAGGCGCGCGACCTCCTGCGCTCGCGGCTCGGGGCCAATCGCATGGCCTCCCGCGGCGAGGTGCGCAAGCTCTGCCTCTACTGTTACGGGCAGAGCGAGATCGGCGAGGCCGACATCCTGGAGATCGTCGGCGACGTCTCCGCCGAGGCCCTGGATGAGGCGGTGGATGCCGCTGCGACGGGCGAGGTGCGCAAGCTGCCGCACCATGTCGACCGTCTGGTTTCCGGTGGCACACAGCCCTTCCTGCTCCTCCAGTCGCTGCTGCGCCACCTGCAGGCGCTGCAGGCGATGCGCAACGAGGTCGAGCGGCACGGCGAGACGGTGGCGCGGGCGGTCGAGCGCCGGCGCCCGCACTTCCGGCGCAAGGGCGCACTGGAGGCCGCGCTTCAGCTCTGGACGCTCGACGCCCTCGCGCAGGCTCTGCTCCAGGTCGAAGCGGCGATCCTCCTGAGCCGCAAGGAGAGCGGTCTTGCCGAGACGGTGGTGCGCCAGACGCTGGTTGCGATTGCCGTTTCAGCCGCACGGCGGCGGTCGCGGGGCGCCCGCCGCGCCGGGTGACGTAAGGCAGGCGCGTGTCACACGTGAGTCAGCGCACGCTCCAGTCCGCTCACTGAAGTCCGAAGGCAGCCGCATCCTTCGCCGCAAACAGCACCAGCAGATCGCGCTTCGGCGAGAAGTTCGTCGCGCTCCACTCGAAGCGTGTCGGTCCGGTCTTCTTGATCCCGTCCCGGCAGAGGCTGACGATGTTCGTCGGCGCTCCCTTGTCGATCGTCAGATGGAACGTGCCGATCGGCCCTGCCCAGTTGTTCGCCGTCGTCAGGATGTAGGGCACGACGACGCTGTAGCCGAGCGCGCTCATCGGGTCGTCATTGAGGTTGGCGTTGTTGTCCGGATCCTCGGCCAGGAGATCCTTGGCGGCCTGCAGGATCAGGTTGCGCAGCGCCTTCCTGGTGCCCGCGTCGACGCAGTACTTCGCGGCATAGTCGGGATCTTCCTCGAGCGAATAGCGATCGACGAAGTACGAGCCGCGCACCGGGCGATAGCGGTGATCCACGACCACCTCCCGATGCGCCGGAAAGGTCTGCTCCCAATGGAAGCGCACCTCGTAGCGCCACAGGCCGCTCGCCATGTCGCGCTCCGTCACGATGCCGGCCTTTTCGAGTCTGGCGTAGTCCTTCTTGCCAAGACCGGCCAGCGCGTCCGAAACGGCTGCGGCCATCGGGTTCAGGGGAATGCGCAGCCGCTGCAGCTCCTGTGTCACCTCCCGGTCGCCCACGAAGGCCCGCTCTTCCACCGCCGGCCGGATCATGCGGCCGTCGACGCTGACCGTGAAGCCGACGAAGTTGGCGACTTCGGCGACCGGCAGTTCCAGCGGCGTCATCGCAAGGTCGCCCTCGATCGGCGGCAGCGGGAAGGCGACCGTCAGCGTCTGATCCTCGTCGCTCTCGTTTTCGAAGACGTAGTGGACGTCGATCCGATCGGGCGTGATGGTCAGGTCTTCCCGCTTCATCGCGACATCGGCAGCCTCGACCAGTTCGAGGCCGCCCGCGGCCTGCTCCGCGGCCGAATCGTTGGCACGCGCTTCATGGACCGTGATTAGGATGGAGATCGACAGCAAAGGCAGAATGAACGACCGCACGAGTGAACCCTCCACACCGACGCCGCACGGTGTATCGTTAGCAGGCTCTGTGCTGGGGCACGAGCCGGCTCGCCGTGTTCCGCCGGGACCGCATCCGACCGTTCTGCCGGGCGTCCCGGCTCCTCGATCACCCGATCGTCCTGGGCCGCAGGATTTGCCGGGATGATCGCCAAGAGGTGGAGCCTCCGGATGGCAGAGCCGCTGCGGATGAAGTTCGAGCACGCCGAGTGGCTGCCGTGGGTGTGGTTCTTCCTCGCGTCCGTGCTTTTCGTCGCAGCCTACGTCCTGTGGGCTGTGCCGATCGGCATCGATCCTCGCTTGTACAGCCGCAAGGCCGCTCTGCTGATGGGGCTCCCGCCCTGGATGCGCGGGGTGCTTCTCGCATCAGCCGGAGGCAACACAGTGTATGGTGGCCTACACTTCATGTGGCTGCGCCGGCTGGACACCCATCTCGTCGCCGACGCATCAGGTGTGTCGGTTGCGCACAACTTCCGTTGGATACGGTTTGCGTGGACCGACCTCGTCGCGGCCGTACCGGCGCAACTCTACAAGTGGTTTCTCGCCCGGCTCACGCTCGACAACCGCCCGCAGTGGTTCGGACACGGCGGTCAGCGGCGTTTCACGATCCGGTTCGGCCGGAGCTATCGAGCCGAGCAACAGCGCGACAAGTTCCTGGCTTGCGTGCGCACTTGGAGGCCCGACATCGCGATCGGCGAGAGGAGAGAGTGGTGGAAGCTGTAGCGCTGCGATCTGCAGAGGCGGACGGGCCGTTCTGGCAAGCGTTTAACCGTCCACGACGAACCGCTTGCCAAATTCGATCGGTTCGACATTGCGACGATGCGTTGCTGGCACTTCCGCCCTTCAGTGGCTGCGGATCTGCGGGATCGACACCGTGCGTCCGCCGGCACCGGACTGCAGCCGACGGCACACCTCGTCCAGCTCGTCCAGCGAGCCGTAGTCGATCCGCAGGGAGCCACCCTCGCCGCTGAAGTCGATCGACACGCTCATCCCGAGCGCCTCGGCCAACAGCTTCTCGAGCGCGACGGTGTCGGCATCCTTGGCCGAGGCGGCCGGGACGCTCGGGCGCTTCCGCCCTGCACGCCCCTGCCGGCTCGCCGAGGGCGAAGGCCCGCTCGCTTCACCGGCGCCGCCGCGCGTGCGAGCGAGGTCCTCGGCCTCGCGCACCGAAAGCCCGCGCGTCATGATCTCGCGAGCAAAGTTCGCCGGATCCTCCGCCGAGACGGCGGTGCGGGCGTGGCCGGCCGACAGCTTGCCCGCCTGCACGAGGTCCTTGACGTCATCCGGCAGCTTCAGAAGCCGCAGTGTGTTGGCGACGTGGCTGCGGCTCTTGCCGAGCACGTCGGCGAGGTCGGACTGGGTGTAGCCGTGCTCGTCGATCAGCATCTCGTAGCCCAGCGCTTCCTCGATGGCGTTGAGGTCGCTGCGCTGAACGTTCTCGATGATGGCGATTTCGAGCGACTGGCGATCCGTCATCTCCCGGACGACCGTGGGAATTGCCGCCAGACCCGCCTGCTTCGCCGCCCGCCAGCGCCGTTCGCCCGCCACGATCTCCCAGCGCTCGGGCTCGCCCGGAGCAGGACGCACCAGGATCGGCTGCACGACGCCATGCGCCTTCACCGAGGCCACGAGCTCCTCCAGTTCGGACGGTTCGAAGCTGCGGCGGGGGTTCCTCGGATTGGCCTGGATCTGCTCGACAGGAATACGGCGTTCGCCGGACTGGGCGCCATTGCGATTGCCGTTGGCCGAGAATCCAGGGATCTGGCCGGAGGGTGCGCCGCCGTCGCCGCCGATCAGCGAGGCGAGCCCGCGTCCGAGCCTCTGCCGCGACCTGTCCTCGCTCATCGCCTTCCCCTCGTTCTTCCGTTCGCCACCGCTGCCTCGACCGCCCGCGTCTCGATCGCTCATGCCGCCGCGGCCGCTCGCTTCTCGCGCTGAATAACCTCTGACGCGAGCCGGATATAAGCCTGCGAGCCCGGGCACTTCATGTCGTAGAGAATAGCCGGCTTACCAAATGATGGCGCCTCCGAAACCCGAACGTTCCGCGGGATGATCGTCTGGTAGACGTGCTCGCCCATGTAGGCCCGCACGTCGCGCACCACCTGGCTCGCCAGATTGTTGCGCCCGTCGAACATGGTCAGCACGATGCCGTGCAGCTCGAGCGCCGGGTTCAGCGTGTCGCGCACCTGTTCCACCGTCTGCAGCAGCTGGCTAAGGCCCTCCAAGGCGAAGAACTCGCATTGCAGCGGCACCAGGATCGAGTCGGCCGCGGCCATGGCGTTGATCGTCAGGAGATTGAGCGACGGCGGGCAATCCACCAGCACGAAATCGAACTGCGCAGCACCGGCGGCGTGGGCGTGAAGCGCCTTGCGCAGCCGGAAAGCACGGTCGCTCGCTCCGGCAATTTCCATTTCGAAGCCGAGGAGGTCGAGGGTCGAGGGCACTACGGAGAGGCTCGGCACCGCGGTCGGCATCGCCGCCTCCGCGACGGAGGCTTCGCCGATGAGGAGATCATAGGACGAGGTGCTGCGGTCGTTGCGATCGATGCCGAGCCCGGTGGAGGCGTTCCCCTGCGGATCGAGATCGACAAGCAGCGCCCGCTTGCCGACCGCGGCCAGTGCGGTGGCCAGATTGATGGCGGTGGTGGTCTTGCCGACGCCGCCCTTCTGGTTGGCGATGGTGATCACTCGCATGGGTCGGGCCGATATCGCGTCCATCACGGGCTCCCTTGGGCCGACCGCCGGTCCGGCAGCCGGTCGAGCGAAGCGGAACTCGCTCCCGTCAGCCGATCTGTTTCACGGGAGCAATGTCGTCGATCTCGAGGATCACAGACCCTTCTTCGACGTCCGATTCGTGCTTTAGCACGCGGAATCGCCAATGGGCAGAAGCATCGGCGATTTCCTGTTCATGACCCCGGCCCTTGGCGAACAGGCACCGCGCGTCCGGGCGAAGGTGTGGAGCGACCATGCGCAGCAGGTCGTTCAGGGAGGCGAGAGCCCGTGCGCTGACGACGTCGGCCCGCGAGATGACCGTGCCGGCCGCCTCGATTCGAACGGGGTGCACGGCACCGGGAATCCGGTTGAGACGCTGCGCAGCCCGCAAAAACGCCGCCTTCTTTGCATTGCTCTCGACCAGGTGGAGTTCGAACTGCGGGTCAGACGCCCGCGCAGTCCCGACGACGATGCCAGGAAACCCGCCGCCGCTGCCAAGATCCACCCAGGTCTCGGCCGAAGGCGCCAGCCGGTGAAACTGCAGCGAATCGGCGATGTGCCGCGTCCAGAGCTCGGGAAGGGTCGAGGGTGCGACGAGGTTCGTCCGCGCCTGCCACTCGTCCAGCAGCGCGACGATGCGATCCAAGCCCTCTGTGGTTTCACGTGAAACAGCGTGTCCGGCGAGGACGGCAGCGCGGTCGCTTGCGCGTCGCTGTCGATCCGCGGGTTCCATCACGTCAGAGGCATTCCTCATGCCGCTCGGACCACCGTTGAACGGGTGAGGGCGAGCAGCACGATGGCGAGCGCGGCCGGTGTCATCCCGTCGATTCGCTCCGCTTCGGCGACGCTCCGCGGCCGGTAGGCCGTCAGCTTCTGCCGCAACTCGTTGGAGAGGCCCTTCAATGCCGCGTAGTCGAAGTCATCCGGGATGGTTCGCGCTTCGTCTCGCCGCAGCCGGGCCTGATCGCGGGACTGCCGCTCCAGATAGACATCATAGGCGGCCTCGATCTCGATCCGCTCGCGAACCGGCGCCTCGATCGCGCTGAACTCCGGCCAGATCGCGGACAGGCGTTTGAGGTCGATCTCCGCTTGGGACAGAAGTTGCCAGGCGGAACGCGGCCGGCCATCCTGGTTGAGCGAGAGGCCGTGTCGCGCGCCGGCCGATGGCGTAAGGGTTCGGTCCTCCAGCAGCCGACGCGCCGCGGACAGCGCCGCTTCGCTCGCCTCGTACACGCCTTGCCGTCGACCGTCGACGAGACCAAGCGACAGGCCAAGCGGGGTCAGCCGCCGGTCGGCATTGTCGGCCCGCAGCGACAGGCGGAACTCGGCGCGCGAGGTGAACATCCGATAGGGCTCGGTCACGCCGCGCCGCGTGAGGTCGTCCAGCATCACCCCGATATAGGCATCCGCCCGGCCGATGGTGACGGGCTCGGCGTCGCCGGCGCGGCGGGCTGCATTGAGTCCGGCGACCAGCCCCTGCGCCGCCGCCTCCTCGTAGCCTGTCGTCCCGTTGATCTGGCCGGCGAGGAACAGGCCCCTCACAGTGCGCACCTCGAGCGTCGGGCGCAGTTCGCGCGGATCGACGTGGTCGTACTCGATGGCATAGCCCGGCTTCAGGATCGTCACGTGCTCGAGGCCCGGGATCGACCGCAAGAACGCCTCCTGCACATCCTCCGGCAGCGAGGTCGAGAGGCCATTCGGGTAGATGGTGTCGTCGTCGAGACCTTCGGGCTCAAGGAAGATCTGGTGCCCGTCGCGATCGCCGAACTTGACGATCTTGTCCTCGATCGACGGGCAGTAGCGCGGGCCAGTTCCCTCGATCTGCCCGGAATAGAGTGCCGAGCGCCCGAGGTTCGTGCGGATGATGCGATGCGTCGCGTCCGTCGTGCGGGTGATGCCGCAGTCGATCTGCCGGTTGGCGATCGAGGTCGTGAGATAGGAGAAGGGCTGCGGGTCATCGTCGGGGCGCTGCCGGTCGAGGCCCTGCCAGTCGATCGATCGCCCGTCGAGCCGCGCCGGCGTGCCGGTCTTCAAACGTCCGAGTTTCAGGCCGAGACGCTGCAACGCCCCGGACAGCCCGAGTGAGGGATTCTCGCCCATGCGGCCGGCCGGGATCTTGCGATCGCCGATATGGATCAGGCCGCGCAGGAAGGTGCCCGTGGTCAGCACGGTTGCGCCGCATCGCAGCAGCCGGCCATTGCCGAGGCGGACCCCAGTGATCCGCCCCTCCGGGTCCAGCGACAGATCCTCCGCGTCGCCTTCGATGACCGAAAGGTTCTGCTGCGCGCCGATCGCAGCTTGCATTGCGGCACGGTAGAGCTTGCGATCGGCCTGCGTCCGCGGCCCGCGCACCGCCGGGCCCTTGCGCCGGTTGAGCAGGCGGAACTGGATCCCGGCCGCGTCGGCCACCTTACCCATCAGCCCGCCCAGTGCATCGACCTCGCGCACGAGATGCCCCTTGCCGATCCCGCCAATCGCCGGATTGCAGGACATCGCGCCGATCGTGTCGAAGCGATGGGTCACCAGTGCCGTCCGCGCACCCGTCCGGGCCGCGGCACTCGCCGCCTCGCAGCCGGCGTGGCCGCCGCCGATGACGACGACATCGTACTGCGTATCGTCGTCGGGCGTTGGAACTGCGGACATGGGACCACCGGGGGCAAAGGTCGTGCGGCGCCGAAGCCGCGTTCTGTTTGTACGAGAGTGGGCCGAGCTATAATATGGGGCGCGCTGTCAGACAACGGAGCCGGTGATGAGCCTTGCCGAGATCAGCCCCTGGTCGGTCGAGACCTTCTTCCGTTGGCAGACGGAACAGGAGGGCCGCTACGAGCTCGTCGGCGGCTATCCGCTGAAGATGATGACCGGTGCCTCCCAGCGTCATGACGTGATTGTCACGAATCTGCTCATCGCGCTTGGTAACCGCTTACGCGGCGGGCGTTGTCGTCCGTTCACCGCCGACGGCAGCGTCGAAACACTGCCCGGCCAGATCCGCCGTCCGGATGTCGGAGTGGACTGTGGACGTCTCGATCCCGACGGCTTCGCCGCCACCGCACCGACGGTCGTCTTCGAGGTGCTCTCGCCATCGACTCGTGACTTCGACCGCCTGCGCAAGGTCGTGGAGTACAAGCGTGTCGAGACGATGCAGCACATCGTGATCATCGAGCCGCGCCAGCCGCTCATGACCATCTGGTCCCGTGGCCCCGCTGGAGACTGGTCACCGCAGAGCATCATGGGGCTCGACGGCGCGCTCGATCTGCCGGCCATCGGAATTGCGATCCCGCTGCGCGAGATCTATGACCGGCTGAGCTTCGAGGAGGCCGGGTAGGCGAGGCGTCCGGTGGATCCTCCTAAGAGCGAGCCACAAGAGCCCCCTACTTCCCGATGCAGAACTCTGAAAAGATGACGCCGAGGAGATCCTCCACGCTCACGACTCCGGTCAGTGCGCCGAGCCGATCTGACGTGCGTCGGAGCACCTCCGCCACGACCTCCGGCGGTTCGCTCGCATCGATCTCCTGAAGAAGAGCGCGTGCCTCCGTGACGAGCTCGCGCTGACGCGCGCGCAGCGGCAGCGCATCCGGACCTCCGGCAGCCTCCGCGGCGATCCGTCCGAGGTGCTCGAGGAGATCTGCCAGGCCCTCCCCGGTGACCGTCGACACCGCATGATCATAATCCGCTTCCGCCACTCCGGCGGCGGCTGCGACATCGATCTTGCTGCGCACCGACAGTCTGATGCTGTCCTTGCGCCCCTCGATATGCTGCATCCAGAACCCCGGCGCTCCGCCTGACTCCCCGTGTGTCGGGCGCGCCGGCGCCACGAGTTCCGGCAGACGCCGGGTGCCGTCCGAGAGCATCAGCACGAGATCGGCTTCCGCCGCGGCCCTGCGGGCCCGCTCGATCCCGATCCGCTCGACCGCATCCTCCGCGTCGCGCAGTCCGGCGGTGTCGGAGAGCCGCACCGGCACACCGCCGAGATCGAGCGTCACCTCCAGCACGTCGCGCGTCGTACCCGGCACGTCGGTGACGATCGCGACCTCGCGTTCGGCCAGCGCGTTGAGGAGGCTCGACTTGCCGGCGTTCGGCGCACCGACGATGGCGACCCGGAAGCCCTCCCGCAGAAGTTCGCCACGGATCGCACGAGCGAGATGCACGTCCATGTCCACCGCGAGCCGCTCGGCCAGCGCGAGGACATCCCGTCCGACCTCTTCCCCGACATCCCCCTCGTCGGCAAAGTCGAAGCTCGCCTCCAGGAGGGCGCGCATCCGGGTCAACCTCGACATCCAGTCCTGGTAGATCGTCCGAAGTCCGCCTTCGGCCTGAGCGTGGGCCGCACGCCGCTGCAGCTCGGTTTCGGCGGCGAGGAGATCGGCAAGGCCCTCGGCTTCCGTGAGATCGATACGGCCGTGCTCGAAAGCGCGGCGGGTGAACTCGCCCGCGACCGCGAGGCGGACCCCGGGCACGGCGCAGGCGGCGGCCAGCGCCGCGGCGACGACTGCGCGGCCGCCATGCAGATGCAGCTCCGCCAGATCCTCGCCGGTGGCCGTGCCCGGCGCGTCGAAGAACAGCACGAGCCCACGATCGATCGGCAGCCCGGCGGCGTCGCGGATCGTCCGCAGGCTGGCACGTCGTGGCGCCGGCACCCCGCCGGCCACGGCCTCCAGCACCGCATGGCTGGCGGGACCGCTGATGCGGATCACGGCGATGCCGGAGGGCAGCGAGCCGGAGGACAGGGCGACGATGGTGTCCGACATGGCGGGATGTTTCACGTGAACGGCCCGAGCGCTGCCCATCAGCCCTCGAAGGCGACGCGTTCCGCCTTAGGCTATAGGGATCGCCGAGGACAAGCCGCGACCAAGAGGAGCCTTGCAATGCGCGACACCGGCAACCAGCTCGACCAGGCGCTGAGCCCCTATCTGCAGCAGCACCGCGACAACCCCGTGCACTGGCGGGAATGGTCGGAGGCCGCGCTCGACGAAGCGAAGGCGACCGGCAAGCCCGTCCTGCTCTCGGTGGGCTATGCGGCCTGCCACTGGTGCCACGTCATGGCGCATGAGAGCTTCGAGGATCCGCAGACCGCGGCGCTGATGAACCGGCTCTTCGTCAACATCAAGGTCGACCGTGAGGAGCGGCCGGACATCGACCACATCTACATGACCGCCCTCCATGCGATGGGCGAGCATGGCGGCTGGCCGATGACGATGTTCCTGACCCCCGAGGGCAAGCCCTTCTGGGGCGGCACCTACTTCCCGAAACAGGCGATGCATGGACGCCCGAGCTTCAGCCAGGTGCTCGAAGCCGTCGCCAAGGCCTGGGAGGACAAGCAGACGAGCCTCAGCGCCAGCGCGGCCGATCTGTCCGCGCGGCTCGACGCCTTCCTCTCCGCCGGCGGCACGGCGCCCGGGGCGGTCCCGCCCGACCTCGTGGCGCGTGCGGCCGAGAAGATCACGGGCATCATCGATCGCGAGCTGGGCGGCATCAAGGGCGCGCCGAAGTTCCCCAACGCCGCCTACATGGAGGTGATCGCCCGCGGCGCCTTCCCCGCCGGCCCTGCGGAGCAGCGCGAAGCCTTCCTCCTCACCCTTCGAAGCCTCTGCAACGGCGGCATCTACGACCATGTCGGCGGCGGCCTGCATCGCTACTCGACAGACGACCGCTGGCTGGTGCCGCATTTCGAAAAGATGCTCTACGACAACGCCCAGTTTCTGCGTCACCTCGTCTGGGGATGGCGGGCGACGGGCGACGCGTTGTTCGAGCGGCGGATCGCCGAGACGATCGGCTGGCTCTCCCGGGAGATGCGTCTGCCGGACGGCGGCTTTGCGGCCTCCCTCGATGCGGACAGCCCGGACGAGAGCGGGCATGCAGAGGAGGGCGCCTACTACGTGTGGCGGTCGCAGGAGATCGACGCGCTGCTCGGGATCGATGCCACGCAGTTCGCGCGCGCCTTCGACGTCTCGCCAGCCGGCAACTGGGAGGGCAGCACGATCCTGCACCGCCTCCACCCGCACGGCGAAGGAGACGGTGCGACCTATGACGAGGAGCGGGCCAAACTTCTGGAGATCCGTGAACGGCGCGCGCCACCGGGGCGGGACGACAAGGTTCTTGCCGACTGGAACGGCCTGCTCATCCGGGCTCTTGCCGAGGTCGCGGTGGCGCTTGAGGACGAGACCGCGCTGCGGCTCGCCAAGGATGCCTTCCGCTTCGTGACCACGGCGATGGTGCAGGACGGCCGGCTGCGACACGCCTGGCGCGACGGAAAGACGGCGGGCAACGCGCTTTCGTCCGACTACGGCGCCATGATCGCGGCCGCCGTCGCGCTGTTTGCGGCGACCGGCGAGCCGGCGCATCTGGAACAGGCGCATCGGCTGGCCGAGGCGCTCGAGCGCTGGCACGGCGACGGGCAGGGGGGCCACTACCTCACCGCATCGGATGCGCGCGACGTGATCCTGCGGCCACGCGGCGACCAGGACGACGCGGTGCCTGGCGGGACGGCGCTGGTTGTCGAGGCCCTGACGATGCTCGCCCAGATCAGCGGCGACCCTGCCGGCACCGAGCGCGCGCGCACGGCGGCCGAAGCGGCGTTCGGCCGGCGACACGATGCCATCGGCGCGTCCCCGGCCCTCACCTGTGCGCTCGACCGCTTCGTTCATGGCAGCGAGCTCGCGATCGTCGGCTATCGCTCCAACCCGGGCATGGGCGAGATGGGGGCAGCGGCCAACGCGCGTCTGGATCTGTCGCGGATCGACCTGCGGCTTCGCGACACCGGCGGCCTGCCGGAGGAGCTGCCGCTCGCTGCGTTCCGCCCGGAGCGCTACCCAGCGGCCCTGTTGTGCCGCGACCAGGCGTGTCGGCCACCGATCTACGAGATCGACGAATTGCGTGCCACGCTGTTGGAATAGCCGGCTTACCTCTACGTGAAGCGCCTGCCCCCGAGGCGCGGGAGCGGCAGCTTTCTGCGAGGCGGAGCGGGCGAAACACAGCGGTCCTCGCGTTCGACGTCGTCAGCCCTTGACGTCGATCACCGCGCCGCCCGTGGCGCGTACGAGGTCCTGCGGCGCGATCGAAAAGACGTGGAACGGCGTGCCCGCTGCGGCCCAGATGGTCGCAAATTCGAGGAGATCGCCGTCGATCCAGGTCGGGATCGCGCCCGGCGCCCCGAATGGCGAGACGCCGCCAATCGCGAGTCCGGTGTGCAACCGCACGAAGTCGGCATCCGGCCGCTCCAAGGCTTCGCCGAGATTCGCCGCGACCGCCGTTTCGTTCACCCGGTTCGCGCCCGACACCAGGAGGAGGTAGGGGCGGCCGCTGTCGCGACCGCGAAACAGAAGCGATTTCACGATCTGCCCGACTTCGGCGCCGACGGCGCCGGCCGCCTCCGCGGCCGAACGTGCCGTCGTCTGCGTCGTCACGATCTTGAGTGCCACGCCCTTGGCCGCGGCATCGGCCAGCACGCGCTGTACCGGTGCGGGATAGTCGGTCATCGTCTGCGTCCTATTCGATGGGATAGGGGCTTCTCATTCCAGCTCAGGCGACAGGCTATCGACGCCGCCCGCGTGCGGCCAGAGCCAGGCCGGCGAGACCGGTTGAAGCGCGGATCAACGGGCGCGCAAGCCTTCGACGACGAGCGTGAGCATCCGGTCGGATCGGCCGGGATCCGTGTCAGCCACCCTCGGCCGCCAGAGGAACGCGAGAAGCAGGAGAACGTCCTCCGCCTCGATTCCGCTCCGGAACTCTTCGGCGCCCTGGCAGGCCGAAACCAGATGGCCCACCGCCTCGACCATCGGACCATAGACTTCCGCGTGGACCGGATCGGCCGCAGCCGAGTGCAGGACGTCCGTCAGGCCATGCTTCACCCGGCCGTACTGCGCCAGCCGGTCGCACCACAGTCGAAAGGCCTGGAGCGGTGGATGGATCGCGGTGAGGCCATGCGCCAGCTGCACGAGCGTGTCGATCTCATGTCGATAGACCCCCAGCACCAGTGCCTCGCGGGTCGGGAAATGCCGGTAAAGCGTGCCCGGCCCGATGCCGGCCGCCTTGGCGATCGAGTTCAGCGACGCATCCGGCGTCGCGGCGAAGGCATCGCGGGCGACGTCGAGGATGCGTGCGCGGTTTGCCTTGGCGTCGGCGCGTTGCCGGGTCGCGTCTTCGGTCACTGGTCCGCCCCTTGACTAAACGGAGAAGTCTCCGTATCGCCTGCCTCGTACCGGAGAGCTCTCCGGTTTATGGCAGGAGACGAGTCCATGCAATATGTGAAACTCGGCCGTACCGGTCTCGACGTCTCGCCGCTCTGCATCGGCGCGATGAGCTACGGCGAGCCGGAGCGCGGACACCCCTACTGGTCGTTGCCCGAAGACGAAAGCCGCGCGATGATCCGCGGCGCCATCGAGCGTGGCATCAACTTCTTCGACACGGCCAACATGTATTCGCAGGGCTCGAGCGAGGAGATCCTGGGCCGTGCGCTGAGGGACTTCGGCCGGCGGGACGACCTCGTCGTCTGCACCAAGGTGCGGCATCCGATGCGACCGGGTCCGAACGGCAGCGGCCTCTCGCGCAAGGCCATCATGGCCGAGATCGACCACTCGCTCCGGCGTCTGGGGATGGACCATGTCGACATCTACATGATCCACCGCATCGACCCGGTGACGCCATGGGAAGAAACTCTGGAGGCGCTGCACGACGTCGTGAAGGCCGGCAAGGCCCGCTATCTCGGCGCCTCGTCGATGAAGGCCTGGGAGTTCGGCAAGGCGCTGCGCCTGCAGAAGGAGAACGGCTGGACGCGCTTCGTCACGCTGCAGAACCACTACAATCTCCTCGCGCGCGAGGAAGACCACGAGATGCATCCGCTCTGTGCCGACTGGGGTGTCGGGACGATGATCTGGAGCCCGCTCGCGCGCGGCCGGCTGACGCGGCCTTGGGACGCGACCACGGATCGGTCCGCGAAGGATCCGTACCAGGCGATGCTTTACGCCGGGACGGAGGAGGCGGACCGCGCCATCGTCGGTGCGCTGGCGGCGGTCGCCGCCGCGCGGGGCGTTTCGATGGCGCAGGTGGCGCTTGCCTGGCTGCGGCGCAACCCCGTCGTGACCGCGCCGATCGTCGGAGCCACCAAGCCGCGCCATCTGGACGAAGCCGTCGCCTCCCTGTCGCTGGACCTGAGCGATGACGAGGTCGCGGCCATCGAGGCGCCGTACACACCGCGCAACGACTTCCAGGGCGTATCGGACCCGAAGGTGATCCGACAGATCTCGGAGCGGGTGGGCATCCGGCCGACCGCCTGACGCCACCACGGCAGGCTGACGGTGTGCCGATCGCGCGCCGCCGATCCATGCAAAACGCAGAAGGGGCGGCCCGATGGACCGCCCCTTCTGGTGTCTCGCAGGCGTCTCGCGTCGCGACCGGCGCCCTCAGGTGTTCATCGAGTCGAAGAAATCGCCGTTGGTCTTGGTCTGCTTCAGCTTGTCGTTCAGGAACTCGATCGCATCGGTGGTGCCCATCGGGGCAAGGATGCGGCGCAGCACGAAGATCTTCTGCAGGTCCTGGCGCTGGATCAGGAGATCCTCCTTGCGGGTGCCGGACTTGAGGATGTCCATCGCCGGGAAGATGCGCTTGTCGGCGACCTTGCGGTCGAGCACGATCTCCGAGTTGCCGGTGCCCTTGAACTCCTCGAAGATCACCTCGTCCATGCGGCTGCCGGTGTCGATGAGCGCGGTCGCGATGATCGTCAGCGAGCCGCCTTCCTCGATATTGCGGGCCGCACCGAAGAAGCGCTTCGGGCGCTGCAGGGCATTGGCGTCGACGCCGCCCGTCAGCACCTTGCCGGAGGACGGCACGACGGTGTTGTAGGCGCGGCCAAGGCGGGTGATCGAATCGAGCAGGATGACGACGTCGCGGCCGTGCTCGACAAGGCGCTTGGCCTTCTCGATCACCATCTCGGCGACCTGGACGTGGCGCACCGCCGGCTCGTCGAAGGTCGACGACACCACCTCGCCGCGCACCGAGCGCTGCATGTCGGTCACCTCTTCCGGCCGCTCGTCGATGAGCAGCACGATCAGGTAGCACTCCGGATGGTTGGCGGTGATCGAGTGGGCGATGTTCTGCAGGAGCACCGTCTTGCCGGTGCGCGGCGGTGCAACGATCAGGCCGCGCTGGCCCTTGCCGAGCGGCGCCACGAGATCGATGACGCGGGCCGAAAGGTCCTTCGAGGTCGGAACCTCGAGCTCCATCTTGAAGCGCTCGTTCGGGTAGAGCGGCGTCAGATTGTCGAAGTGGCTCTTGTGCCGGATCTTCTCGGGATCGTCGAAATTGATGGTGTTGACCTTGAGGAGCGCGAAATAGCGTTCGCCCTCCTTCGGGCTGCGGATCGGCCCCTCCACGGTGTCGCCGGTCTTCAGCGAGAAGCGACGGATCTGCGAGGGCGAGATGTAGATGTCGTCGGGGCCGGGCAGGTAGTTCGCCTCGGGCGAGCGCAGGAAGCCGAAGCCGTCCTGGAGGATCTCGACGACGCCTTCGCCGATGATCTCCACCTCCTGCGCCGCGAGGCGCTTGAGGATGGCGAACAGCAGCTCTTGCTTGCGCAGGACCGAAGCGTTCTCGACCTCGTTCTCCTCGGCAAACGCGATGAGTTCGGGGGCGCTTTTGTTCTTCAGGTCCTGAAGTTTCATTTCTGACATGAGGTCTTTGGCTCCGTCCCGGACGGGACTGACGAATGTGTCACAATGGGGAGATGGTGCGGCCGAGAGCAGAACTGATCGGCGACGCGAGGCGGGGCAGGGTGTTCCGGCCGGCGCCCTTCGGAAGGCGGGATACGAAAGCCGATATAGCGACAAGCAAGGCGAGGTGCAAGACGCTCCCGCATCCGCCGGTGCTGTCCCGCTTGCCCGGCCTGGGCAAACCAGTTCATGCCAGCGGGACGGCTCAACCGCGACTGCCCTGCCGCAGCTCTGCCAGATAGGCCCGCAGCAGCGCGGCCCGCCGCGGACGGAAGCTCTCGCACGCATCCTCCGCCGCCACGATGCGCTCGGCGCGGAACATCCGGAACCCCTCCCGCAGCCGGCACCAGGCGAGCACCATGAGGCTGCGCTCCAGGTAGACGATGGCGAGCGGCAGGATGGTGCGGTCGGTGGCTCGGCCGTCCTTGTCGACATAGCTGATCGCGACGGCGCGCTCGCGCCAGCACCCGGCGCGCAGGATGTCCATGTCGATCGCGGGCGCGTAGCGCGCTTCCGAGCGGTAGACCTGCGACACCGCGTGCAGCACCTCCTGCTCTCGCTCCCCGGTCAGGCTGGCGGTGACCTTCGCAAGCGCGGACTCGGCGGCCCGGGCGAGCACCGGGTCGCCCATATGGCGCACCTCGGCCAGCCCGAGCACCAGCGCCTCGATCTCGATCCGTTCGAAGGTGAGCGGCGGCAGCGCGTAGTCCTCGAGCAGGCGATAGCCGTAGCCGCGCTCGCCCTCGATCCGCGCACCGGCGGCCCGCAGGCTGTCGATGTCGCGGTAGATCGAGCGCAGCGACACGCCGGTCGCCTCCGCCAGCCGGGCGGCCGTCACCGGCTTCGGCAAGACGCGCATCGCCTGGAGCAGGCGGAGAAGTCGATCGCTGCGGGCCATCGCGAACCTGCTGACGGAAACTGGCAGTAGGCCTCGGCTATAGCAGCCTCGTGTCAAACCCGACAGGAGGCAATCATGCTCACGCTTTTCCATTCCCCGCGCAGCCGATCCACCCGCATCGTCGCCCTCATCGCCGAACTCGGTGTCCTCGACGCGGTCGAGATCGAGACCGTGTCGGTGCGCCGCGTCGACGGCTCCGGCGCGGCCGATCCGCGCAATCCCCATCCCGAGGGCAAGGTGCCGTTTCTCCAAGAGGACGGCGTCGCCATCCGGGAATCGAGCGCGATCGTCGAGTACCTCGCCGAACGCTTTCCCGCGGCCGGTCTCGGCGTGCCGCCGGGCGACCCGAGGCGCGGCGCCTATCTCAGCTGGCTCAGCTGGTATGCCGGCGTGATGGAGCCGGTCTTCGTGCTGGAGGCGGCCGGGCTGGACCACCCCGCGACACGCGCGACGTTCCGGGGCCGGCCGGAGATGCTGGCGAGGCTTGCCGACGCGCTGGACGCCGGTCCCTATCTCCTCGGCGAGCGCTACACCGCCGCCGATCTTCTCCTGCAGAGCGCCTTCGGCTGGTTCGGCAAGACCGGAAACGCAGCGATCGATGCCTGGATCGACCGCTGTGCCGAGCGGCCGGGCACCGCGTTCGCAGCGGAGTTCGACCGCAAGCAGATGGCGGCCTGATCGCCTTGGGACGCTCAAAGATCGTCCCTCGTCACCCCGGTCGACGGCGGTCCTCCCGGCCGGCGGGACCATCTTCACACAGAGGTGGTTACCCTTCGGCCGCAAGCGGCTCGAGGTAGACGACCTTCCACCCCAGGGCGACCGGCGACGATAGGGTCGCCTGCCGGTAGCTGCTGATCGCCCCGTCCGGCCCGCGGAAGCGGCGCAGGCCGCCCTCGCGATCGAGCACCAGCTGCCGGTCCCACGCCTGGCGGAACAGCGCGCTCACCGCGTTCAGATCGCTTGCCAGCGCGTCGATCGCGGGGTCGGCCGATCCCGCGATGTCGGACCGGAACTCCGCCACCAGCCGGCGCGCGCGATCCTCCCAGTCGACGATGAAGTCCTGCGCCCTGGGATCGAGGAGGACGAAGCGCAGGAGGCAGGCTTCGCCGCTCCCCAGCCAGGGCGCGAAGAGCACGCCGGCGGGCGTGTTCCAGACCCGGGCCCGCCAGAGCGGGTCCATCACGTAGGCGGGAAGAGCGATGGCGCCGACGAGCGTGCCGAGCTCGGCCGGCAGCTCGTATCGCAGGCCCAAGGACGGCGGCGACGGGTCGCGCCGCTGTGCGAGCTCGAACAGATAGCGCCGCTCGGGCGGGCTGAGGCGAAGGGCGTCGGAGAGGCGGGCGAGCGCGGCGTCGGACAGCGCGACGTCCCGCCCCTGCTCCGCCCAGGTGTACCAGCTGGCGCTGAGGCCGGCGCGTTCGGCGACGTCCTCGCGCCGCAGGCCGGGCGTGCGCCGGCGGCCGGACGGGTTCACCCGGTCCTCCAAGGCCTCCCGATGACGGCGCAGGAAGGCGCCCAGCTGCCGGCGTCGCTCCGGTGGCAGCTTCATCGCCGGCCTGTGACTGGCGATCCCAGGATAACCGGACGCCTTCCGCGCGCCGGCTCAAGGTCTAAAACGGCGGCAGAAGAGGAGCCCGCCATGCTTTCACCCCAACAGACCCATGTCGCCGACCACTATGGCGCACGCGCCAAGGATTACGTGACCAGCGCCGTCCACGCCAGCGGCGCCGACCTCGACCGGATCGAAGACGAACTGCGCCGTCGCCGAGTGAGCCGGGTCCTGGATCTCGGCTGCGGCGGCGGCCATGTCAGCTACCGGGCCGCCGCGCATGTGGACGTGGTCGTTGCCTGCGACGTGACGCCGGCGATGCTCGACGTCGTCACGGCGACGGCGGCCGAGCGCGGCCTGGCGAACATCCGCACCGAACGCGCTGCGGCGGAGGCGCTGCCCTTCGCCGAGGCGAGCTTCGACGCGGTGCTCTGCCGCTTCACCGCACATCACTGGCAGGATCTCCATGCCGGGCTGCGGGAGGCCCGGCGGGTGCTGAAGCCCGGTGGCTGGGCCATCGTGATCGACAGCATCGCTCCCGCCGATGCGGCGGCCGACACCCACCTGCAGACCGTCGAGCTGCTGCGCGATCCCTCGCATGTGCGCAACTACACGCTGGCGGAATGGGCGACGGCTCTCGCTCAGGCAGGCTTCCAGCTGGAAGAGCTGTCGCTGCGACGGATGCGGATGGTGTTCGACGACTGGACGACCCGGACCCGCACGAGCGCCGTGCACCGGGAGGCGATCCGTTCGATCCAGGCCGGCGCGCCGCTGCCGGTGCGCGAGCACTTCGCCATCGACGCCGGTGGCAGCTTCGACCTGACGGCAGCGACCTGCCTCCTCGGCATCGCCTGACGTCGCGGCCATCGCCGGGCGCCTGTCAGCCCGCGTGCAGACCGAGCTGGGCCAGCGCGTCGTCGACCACGAGGTCGGGCGCCTTATCCACCGCGACCGCAACGCCGTCCTCGTCGCGGGTCAGCGGCTCAAGGTCGGCGAACTGCGAGGCGAGGAGCGAGGGCGGCATGAAGTGCCCGGTGCGATGGCCGAGGCGCGCGCCGACGAGCGTCGGATCGGCGTAGAGATAGACGAAGCGCACCCGCGCCGAGGCCTGCCGCAGGACGTCGCGGTAGCGCCGCTTCAGCGCCGAGCAGGTCACCACGACGCTGCGACCGCTCTGTGCCTCGCCGGAGATCCAGTCGCGGATCGCCGCCAGCCAGGGACCGCGGTCGGCGTCCTGCAGCGGAACGCCGCGGGTCATCTTGTCGATGTTGGCCTGCGGGTGGAACCGGTCGGCTTCGGCAAACCGCCAGCCGAGGCGCTCGGCAAGGGCTTCGGCGGTGGTGGTCTTGCCGACGCCCGACGGGCCCATGACGACGAGCGCCGTGGGCTGGGCCGGGACCATAGGCTCGGCATGCTCGGGCAGTGTCGCGTCGGTCATGTCGGGCGGCCTCCCGTCCGCCGGTGGCGCGCCGTCAGAAGGGCTTCACCACCACGAGGACGACGATCAGGATGAGGAGCACCGTCGGCACCTCGTTCATCATCCGCCAGTGGCGCGACGAGCGCGTGTTCGCATCTCCGGCGAAGCGGCGCGTCGATGCCGAGAGATAGCCATGGAAGCCCGACATCAGCACGACGAGGAAGATCTTGGCGTGCAGCCAGCCGTTGCCGGGCAAGAACCAGCTGCCGTTGACGGCGAGCCACAGGCCGGCGACCCAGGTGACGATCATCGCGGGATTGATGATCGCCTTCAGGAGCCGCCGCTCCATCACCTTGAAGGTTTCGGACTGCGGCGTCCCCGGCCCCGCCTCGGCATGATAGACGAAGAGCCGCGGCAGATAGAGCATTCCCGCCATCCAGGCGATGATCGCCAGGACGTGCAGCGCCTTCACCCAGGCATAGGCCGATCCCGGCACCAGCAGGAACAGCGCCGCCGCCAGGACGGCGGTGACGGCGAGCGCGATGACGGCGTTGCGCATGGGCACTCCTCAGCCGGCGGCGCGGATGCGCGCCAGTAGCGCCTCGACATGAGCGATGGGCGCGTCCGGGGTAATGCCGTGTCCGAGGTTGAAGATCAACGGCCCCTGGCCGAGTGCCTCGAGAATCCGGTCGACGCCCTCCTCCAGCGCCTGTCCGCCGGCGATCAGCCGCAAGGGGTCGAGATTGCCCTGCACCGCACCCTGCCGCTGCAGGTCTCGCGCCAGCTCGAACGGCACCGCCCAGTCCAGTCCGACCGCATCGACGCCCGTGGCGCTCCGATAGCGTGGCAGAAGCGCGTTTGCCCCCTTGGGGAAGCCGATGATCCGGGCGCCGGGCACCGCCGCCCGCACCCGGTCGACGATCCGCCGCGTGGGTCCGACGACGAAGGCCTCGAAGCTCGCCTCGTCGAGGACGCCGGCCCAGCTGTCGAAGATCTGGACGCAGTCGGCACCGGCGCGCAACTGGCGGATCAGGTAGTCGGCCGACATCTCGGCGAGCAGAGCGAGCAGCGCCGCCATCGCCTCCGGGTGGCGATAGCCGAACAGCCGGGCCGGCGCCTGATCCGGCGTGCCGTGACCGGCGATCATGTAGGTGGCGACCGTCCAGGGGGCACCGCAGAAGCCGATCAGGGCCGTCTCGTCGGGAAGGGCCGCACGCAGGCGGGCGACGGTTTCGATGACCGGGGCGAGATGCGCCTCGGCGCGGCCGGGATCGAGGCCGGCGATCTCGTCCGGCCCGATCGGGTCGAGCTTCGGCCCTTCGCCCTGCTGGAAGCGCAGGCCCCGGTCGAGCGCATCCGGGATCACCAGGATGTCGGAGAACAGGATCGCCGCATCGAAGCCGAAGCGCCGGATCGGCTGGAGTGTCACTTCGGTGGCGAAGTCGGGATTGTAGCAGAGGTCAAGGAACCCGCCGGCCGTCTCGCGCGTCGCCCGATATTCGGGAAGGTAGCGCCCGGCCTGGCGCATCAGCCAGACCGGAGGTGGAAAGACCGTCTCGCCCTCGAGGACACGGACGAGGTTGCGCTGTGCCATGCCGAATGGGGCTCCTCTATAGAAAAGAAAATCTCGAAGAGATGATTTTTTGATTCTTAGAGTCGGTGGATAGCCGGAATTCACATGGGCAGGAAGATCGGTGGCTCGAGGCGCGCCTGCACGTCCTGTCGAGCACGACGGATCGGCAGGTGCCTGTGAGGTGCGGGGACGGAGGCAGAAAGGCGTGATTTTCCCGACGCTTGCGAGGTCACGGCGACGTGGGTCACTTGGTGATCGACGATCGACGGGTTGGGGACAGGCGACGCCCGATCCCAATGCGTCGCAACCAGCCATCAACAGCGGGTCGAAACGCGCCGGTGTGGACGACTCGGTGGGTTGCGCACAGGCTCCGGCCCGTCGACGGGAAGCCTGGTGGTAACCCTTCCTTAACCCACAGGCCGGCTCTGAATCCCGTGCACGTCGCTTGTGACCGGCTTGTCCTTCGCCAGCGAATCGAGTTCGCCACGCCGGTGGCGCTCCAGGACAGACCTCGCTATCTGATGCGCCAGCCGTGAAGAATTGGTTAACGGAGGAGACATGGCGCAGGAGTTGGTGCTCGCCTCGGGCAGCCCGCATCGCCGCCTTCTGTTGGAGAATGCGGGGCTGAAGCCCGTCATCGACCGGAGCACGCTCGACGAGCGTGCGCTCGAGGCGCCGCTCGTCGACAGCGGTGCCGACCCGGAGGACGTCGCGACGATCCTTGCCGAGGCGAAGGCGACGGACGTGTCGGCGCGACATCCCGGCGCGATCGTCATCGGCGCGGACCAGACGCTGTCGCTCGGCGACGAGATCTTCCACAAGCCGGCGGACATGGAGGCCGCCCGCCTGACGCTCCTGCGCCTGTCCGGCCAGACCCATCGGCTGAACAGCGCGGTGGTGCTGGTCGAGGACGGCGTTGTCCTGTGGCGGCATGTCGGTGTCGCCAGCATCACCTTTCGCGCCCTCGATCCGGGCTTCGTCGGGCGCTACCTCGCGCAGGCCGGCGCCGCGGTGCTGACCAGCGTCGGCGCCTATCAGGTCGAAGGCCCCGGCATCCAGCTGATGGAGCGCATCGAAGGCGATTACTTCACCGTAATCGGCTTGCCGCTGCTGCCGCTGCTCAAGGAACTGCGGGTGCGGGGCGCCATCGATGGCTGATCGCACGGCGGAGACCGGAGGGGCGGCCGAATGACGCGCGCCTTCGTCACGGGCTGGCCGGTCGCCCATTCGCGCTCGCCGCTGATCCACGGCCATTGGCTGAGCGCGTTCGGGATCGAGGGCAGCTACGAGAAGATCGCGGTGCCGCCCGAGAAGGCGCCCGACTTTTTCGGGGCGCTGCCCGGGAGCGGCTTTGCCGGTGGCAACGTCACCGTTCCACACAAGGAGACGGCACTCCGCGCAGCCAGCCGGCTCGATGCGACGGCGGCGGCGATCGGGGCGGTCAACACGCTCTGGCTCGAAGACGGCACCCTGTGCGGTGGCAACACGGACGCGTACGGCTTCGCTGCCAATCTGGACGCGCTGCTGCCCGGCTGGGATGGGGCTGAAGACGTGGTGATCCTCGGCGCGGGCGGCGCGGCGCGGGCCGTGCTCCATGCGGTGCTCGACCGAAGCCGGGCGCGGGTGCGCGTGATCAACCGGACGGTCGCGCGCGCAGAGGCGCTCGCCGAGGCGTTCGGGCCGCGGGTGAGCGGCCATGGCGAGGGCGAGCAGCGCGCCTTGCTTCGCCATGCTGATCTTCTGGTGAATACCGTGTCGAAGGATATGGCCAAGGCGGCCGGCGACGGCGATGCTCTGCCGGAGCTCGATTCGCTGCCGGACCATGCCATGGTGTCGGACATTGTCTATGTACCGCTGGAGACGCCGCTCCTGAGGGCGGCGCGGCTCCGTGGCCTCGCTGCCGCCGACGGGCTGGGGATGCTGCTGCATCAGGCCGTGCCGGGCTTCGAGCGATGGTTCGGCGTGCGCCCGGAGGTCACTGCGGCGCTGAGAGACCTCGTCGTCTCCGATATCGAGAGGGTGCCTTGAACGACAATCATCCCGCAGGCGGACTCTCCGTCGAACTCGGCAGCGGCGTCGGCGCGACCGTCCTTCCGTCCGAGATCGAGGCGCTGTTCGAGCGCTATGCGGAAGGCTTCGACGACTTCGATGCGGACGCGATCGCGGACTGCTTCGCGTTTCCGGTGACGATCTGGCAGAGCGGTCGCGGCAACGTCTTCATGGATCGCGACGAGCTTCTCGAAAACATCCATGCGCTCCTGTCGGTGTTCGAGAGCGAGGAGATCGTCCACTCGGCCTTCGAGGCGAAAAGCACGGCGCTCACGGGCGAAGCCGCCTTTGTCGCGCTCGCCTGGCGGCAGGAGCGGGAGGACGGCGAGGCCGCGCTCGAGTTCACGTGCCGCTACACGCTGCTGCGCGAACCGGGGGGCGACTGGCGCCTCGCCCTTCTGGTCAACGACTGAGATGCTCGTCCTCGGGCTCACCGGCTCGATCGGCATGGGCAAGACGACGACGGCCGCGATGTTCGCGGCGCTCGGCGTGCCCGTCTATTCCGCCGACGCGGCCGTTCACGCGCTCTATGCCGGTCGGGCCGCGCCGCTGATCGAGGCGGCGTTCCCGGGAACCGTCAAGAAGGGAACCGTCGATCGGGCAGCGCTGTCGCAGCGCGTGGTCGGCGACCGCGCGGCACTCTCCCGTCTGGAAGCTCTCGTGCATCCGCTGGTGCGCGAGGAGGAGACGGCCTTTCTCGACCAGGCGAAGGCGGCCGGTGCCCCGGTCGTCCTCCTCGATATCCCGCTTCTGTTCGAAACCGGAGCCGAGGCGCGCGTCGACCGCGTCGTCGTGGTCAGCGCGCCGGCCGACATTCAGCGCGCCCGGGTGCTCGACCGGGAGGGAATGAGCCCGCAGCGGCTGGACGCGATCCTGGCCCGGCAGATGCCGGACGCCGAAAAGCGGCGGCGGGCCGACCACGTCATCGACACCGGCAACGGCATCGGCGAGGCGCGTCGGCAGGTCGAGGCACTCGTCGAGGCGCTGACGGGATCCGTTCGATCTCCCTCGGGACCTTCGAGAATCTGATGGCGCTTCGACAACGTGGAGTCGCCGCCGATCCGGCTTTCGACCGACGTCCGCCGCTCCTGGCGTCTCCCGGTCACTCGGCTGCGGCGGAGGACGCCGTAGCAGCAGGACGGCGCTGCGGGATCGGGCCGGGCCGGCGCAGGTAGCTCGGCAGGATGCCGGCGGCCGCGAGTGCGGCGGCAAGGCCGAGTGCGACCTCGATCTGGTGGGACGGGACGAGGCCGAAGATCGCCGCGAGCATCGCAACACTGAGGGATTGGCCGACGAGGCGGGCCGTCGACTGAATGCCGCTCGCCCCGCCGCTGCGCTCGCGCGGAGCGCTCGAGATCAGCACCTTGTTGTTCGGCGTCTGGAATATGCCGAAGCCGAAGCCGGCGAGCGCCAGCCGCCAGGCGAGGTCGATGTCGGCGGGATGAGCCGGCAGGAACAGCAGCGACACGAGCCCGGCCGACATGAGGAAGAGGCCGAGCGCGGCGAGCTTGCCGGCGTTGACCCGGTCCGCCAGACGGCCGGACACGAAGGCCGCGATCGCGGTCGCGATCGGCCAGGGCGTGAACAGGAAGCCCGTTTCCGCCGGGCTGTAGCCGAGCGAGTCGTGCAGCAGGAACGGCAGCGTGACGAACGAGATCGCCTGGGCACCAAAGGACAGCACCGAGGTCGTGGCCGACAGGGCGAAGATCGGGGTCGCCAGGAGGTCGACCGGCAGCATCGGCGCCTCCATTCGGAGCTGGTGGCGCACGAAGTAGACGCCGACGGCGAGCCCGACCCCGATTTCGCCGACCGCCAGTGCGAGCGACTGGTTGTGCCCGAGGGCGTCGACGCCGGAGATGACGAGCCCGAAGGTGAGGGCGCTGAGGATCGCGCTCACCCAGTGGAAGCGGCGATTGGCACGCGGCGTGACCGGCAGGGTGCGCCAGCCGACGAACAGCGCGATGAACCCGAGCGGGACGTTGACGAGGAACAGCGCTGGCCAGCTCGTGAAGGACAGGATGAAGCCCGCGATCGATGGGCCGGCCGCGGCCGCGACGCCCACGATCATCGCCGTCGTTCCGACGGCGCGGCCGAGGATCGCCTGCGGAAAGATGAAGCGCACCAGCGCGATGTTGATGCTCATGATGCCGGCGGCCCCGAGCCCCTGCAGTGCCCGGGCGGCAATCAGCATCGGCAGGGTCGAGGAGAGGGCGCAGGCGAGCGAGGCGAGGGTGAAGATCGCGAGCCCGCTGAGGTAGACGCGCCGGTAGCCCCAGATCTCGCCAAGCGACGCCAGCGGCAGCAGCAGGATCGTGATCACCAGCTGATAGGCGTTGACCACCCAGACCGCATCGACGGGACGGATCCCCATCTCCTGGGTGATCGGCGGCAGGGCGACGTTGACCACCGCATTGTCCAGCACGGCGACGAAGAGGGCGATGCCCACCGTGCAGAATGCAAGGGAGCGCTGGGGCTGCGGCAGGCCGTCTTGAACAGTCATGGGAAGGCTCGCGGAAGCTGCTCGCAAGGTCGCAGCGCGGCCCCGAGGCGGGAGACGGAGGGTGTGCCATAACGCAGGGCCGCCGTGTATACCAGATTGATCAGCCGACCGTAGCGTTCAAGAGCAGGGAAGGCCGTGCTCACCGGAAAACAAAGCAGGAACATGCATTTGCGTCGTGGACACCGGCGGCCTGGCGGGCAAATTTCGTTGCCTTCGATCCGGGTCTGACGGACAACGGCATCGAGCAGCGAGGCCGGCATGCGCGAAATCGTCTTCGATACAGAGACCACCGGGCTCGATTTCGAGCACGACCGGGTGATCGAGATCGGCGGGATCGAGCTCTGGAACCACATCCCCACCGGCAAGAGCTTTCACGTCTACATCCGCCCGGTCGGCCGGCGGGTGGACCCGGAAGCCTTCGACGTCCATGGCCTGTCCGACGAGTTCCTGGCCGACAAGCCAGCCTTCCCGGAGATCGCCGACGACTTCGCCGCGTTCTTCACCGGAGCCCGGCTGGTGGCGCACAACGCCACCTTCGACGTTCGCTTCCTCAACGCTGAATTGGCACGGCTCGGTCTGCCGGCGATCCCGCCCGACATGGTGGTGGACACGCTGGCGATGGCGCGGCGCAAGTTCCCGATGGCGCCTGCGACGCTCGATGCCCTGTGTTCACGCTTCCAGATCGACACCAGCCGTCGCGAGAAGCATGGGGCGCTTCTCGACTCCGAACTCCTCGCCGATGTGTACATCGAGCTCATCGGTGGCCGGCAGGCCGCCCTCGGGCTGGACATGGCGGACGAGCGGGCGACCTCCGACGGCGAGGCTGGGCTGGTCCAGTTGAAGCCGCGACCGCGCCCGCTTGCGCCGCGCCTCAGCCCGGAGGAGGCCGCCCGTCATCTCGCCTTCGTCCGCACACTCGGGGAGGATGCGCTGTGGCTGCGCGTCCTGGCACCGGTCGCGGTCGTCGAGACGGCGGAATAGCAGCGGACATGACAATGGCCGGAACGGGGTTCCGGCCATTCGGTTGGTGCTTCACCGGTCGGGTGGTCGCCGCTCACGCTGGCGGTGCCCTCTTCCGAAACCTCAGTTGCAGTTGGTGGTGGTCGTCTGCTTCGACCCGAGGATGTTCGTCTTCGTCGTGGTGGTCTGCGAGCAGACCGTCACCGGCTCAGGCGGCGGCACCGGCTGGTCGGTGGTGACGACGACGGTGCTCGACGGCGGAGGCGGGGGCGGCGGCGTCGGATCGGTGACGATGACGGTGCTCGACTGAGCGGCGGCACCCGAAGCGCCGATCACGGCGACAGCGGGGGCGGAGGCGAGGACTGCGGCCGCCGCAAGGCATTGAACGAGACGCATGCTTGTATGCTCCCAGCAACGAATGTTCTCACAAACGAGCGACATCCGATCCCCGTTCCAGGGGGGGGGGAGCAACGGTGCCCGGTGCGGCCGGCGCCTCCAGTCTCAGCTCACCTGCACCTGCTGGCGCGCCCGTTCCTCGGCCATGCGCTGCTGGAACAGCGCCGCAAAATCGATCGGATCGATCATCAGCGGCGGGAAGCCGCCATTGCGGGTGACGTCGGCGATCACCTGCCGCGCGAAGGGGAAGAGCAGCCGCGGGCACTCGATGAACAGCACCGGCAGCAGGTGTTCCTGCGGGAAATTCTTGACCCGGAAGATGCCGCCATACTCGAGTTCGACGTGGAACAGCATGTCCCCGCCTTCGCCGGCCTGCGCGTTCAGCGACAGCTTGACGTCGTACTCGCCGTCGGCGCCGTTGACCGGATTGGCACCGACATTGACGCCGATGTTGATGCCCGGCGCCTTCGTCTGGCCGCGCAACACGCCTGGCGCGTTCGGGCTCTCGAAGGAAAGGTCCTTGATGTATTGGGCAAGGATGTTGAGCGTCGGGCTCTGGGCGTTGCCGTTGGTGGTCTGATCGGTCTCGGACATGGCTGATCCTGTTCGCTGGCTGTGTCCGCCGGATAGCGCATCTCCGGCCGAGGGCGGATGGGGCAGGTCCGCCCTGTGGCGCCCGCTCCTTTGGAAACTCGGCCGGACCGCTAACACGCAGGTCCTGGGCTTACAAGCGCGCGCCCCCGCCCCGCCGGCCGGATCAGTGCAGCGTGCGATTGCCCGGCGTCTCGTCCGGCGCCGTCCAGGGCGAGCCGTCGGGCGAGCGACGGCGAAACTCCTCGTCCGAGAGATCGACGACGTCGGGACCGTGTGCGGGACGGCCGGGATGCGGCGTCGGCCGGGCCCCGGCCGCCTGACCCGCCACCACGACGGTGACGCGGTCGCGCAGGAACGCCCAGGCGCGCTCGCGAACTTGCGGCACGAACAGAAGGAGGCCGACGGCGTCGGTGACGAAGCCGGGCGTCAGGAGGAGCACACCCGCGACCATGATCATCATGCCGTGCACGAGATCGCGTCCCGGCAATCGGCCGGCCTGTGTCTCCGCCCGGATGCGGGCGAGGGTGGAGAAGCCCTGGCGCCGCAGGAGGATCGTACCGCTCACCGCGCTGAGGACGACGAGGGCCAGCGTCCAGCCGAGTCCGATCCACTGGCCGACGAGGATGAACACGGTGATCTCCAGGATCGGAACCACCAGCAGCAGGAACGGGATCAGGGTGAATGGCATCGGGCGCTCGCGGACTTGTTTAGACCGGACAACGCGCGACGAGTCGAAATCGACTGCCTGCCGCGCGGTTTTGTGGCAGTGTTCGGATCGAACAGCCGTCACGAAGTGTTTGCCCTGACATGGGAACTCGCGACGGCGATTTGAATGCGTGTGCCGTGATTCCTATATGGTGGGCGAGCACCGCACGGATTTCAGGGAAAGGCAGGCGATGGGTTTCGGCACGATCTTCTTCATCGTGGTAGCGGCCATCGTCCTGTATCAGCTCCGCTCCGTCCTCGGCCGACGCACCGGCAACGAGCGACCGCCATTCGACCCGTACAGCCGCGCAGAGAAGGGCGCGTCCGCGCCTCCAGGCAACGTCGTCACGCTGCCGAGCCGGCGCGGCGCGCCCGCCGCCGAGGCCGCGCGTCCGAACTACGAGAGCGTCGACAAGTATGCCGAGCCGGGCAAGCCGCTGAACACGTCGCTGCGGGCCATCCAGGACGCCGATCCGAGCTTCGATCTCCAGAAGTTCCTGGAGGGCGCCAAGCTCGCCTACGAGATGATCGTCACCGCCTACGCGGATGCCGACCGCAAGATCCTCAAGTCGCTCCTGTCGCCGGAGGTCTATGCCGGCTTCGAGCAGGCGATCACCGATCGCGAGAAGCGCGGCGAGAAGATGCAGTCTTCCTTCGTCGGCATCAACGAGGCGACGATCACCGGTGCCGAGGTGAAGGAGCGCGAAGCGCTGATCACCGTGCGGTTCGTCTCGCAGCTGATTTCGGCGGTGGTGAAGCCAGGCGGCGAAGTCGTCGAGGGCGATCCGGAGACGGTCGTCGAGATCCGCGACGTCTGGACCTTCGCGCGCGACACGCGCTCGCGCGATCCGAACTGGAAGCTGGCGGAAACCGAGTCGGAAGACTGAGCGTTGCCGGGCCCGGGCCATGCTCTCGCCGCTGTTCACTCCCCGCAGCTTCGCCGACCTGACCGGTTGGGCGTCGGGCGACCATAAGGCCGCGTTCGACGCGTTCCGGCGCTCGGCGCCGGCCTTTGCACGTGGGATGGCCAAGACGGGGAGCCTCGGCGTCGATGCCGCCGCCTTCGCTGCGGCGGCAGGGGCCGCACTGCGGACCGACCGCGTTCTGGCGCCCGACGCGCGCGTTTTCTTCGAGCACTTCTTCACGCCAGCCTTCATCCTGCCCCGCCCAGGCAGCCACGATCGCGGCTTCGTCACCGGCTACTACGAGCCGGAGGTCGAGGCGTCCCTGCATCCGACCGACCGATTTCGCTATCCGCTCTACCGCCCGCCCGCCGACCTCGTGAAGGTCAGCGACGACGACCGTCCGCCCGGGCTCGATGCGAGCTTCCGCTTCGCGCGGCGCCTGCCCGACGGACGCCTGTCGCCATATCCGGACCGCGCCGCGATCGAAGCCGGGTATCTGCAGGGCAAGGGCCTCGAGATCGCCTGGCTGGAGGATCCGGTCGACGCCTTCTTCATCCACATCCAGGGATCGGCGCGCCTGCATCTGATCGACGGCGGTCACATGCGCGTCGGCTACGCGGCCAAGACCGGCCACCCCTTCACCGCGATCGGCCGCGTGCTGGTGGACGCGGGCGAGCTGACACTGGCCGAAGCGGATATGGCCGGCATCCGCGGCTGGCTCGACGCCCACCCGGAGCGCATGCGCGACCTCCTGAACCGCAACCGCTCCTTCATCTTCTTCCGCGAGGCGCCTGCGGACGATCCGGCGCTGGGTCCGGTGGGTGCGGCGAAGGTACCGCTGACCCCCCTCGCCTCGATCGCGGTCGACCGGCTCCTCCACACCTTCGGCACGCCGGTTTTCCTGTCGGCGCCCGACCTTGCGATCGACGGTGCGCCGTTCCACCGGCTGATGGTGGCGCAGGACACCGGATCGGCGATCCTCGGGGCGGCGCGGGCCGACCTCTTCGTCGGCTCCGGCACGCGGGCGGGCGCCGTCGCCGGCACGATCCGCCATGCCGCCGACTTCTATGCGCTGCTGCCGCGTGACCTCGCCTGGCCAACGCCATGAGGCGGCGCCGCGGAACCCTTACCGAAGAGGATGCGCGCCTCTGGGCCGGCATCGCCGAGACGGTGGCGCCGCTGAAGGGCCGGCTGCGGCGGCGCGCCGCAGCGCCCCCCGTCTTGGAAGAGCCGTCGCCCGTGCTGCCGGCCGGACTTGCGAAGGCCGTCGAGGACGCACTGCCCGCGCCTTCGCCCGCGCCGGCTGTCCGGCCGCGCAGGCTGACCCAGCACCCGATCGAGAAGCCGGTGCTGCGCAAGCTCGGCAAGGGACGCCTGCCGATCCAGGCGCGCATCGACCTGCACGAGATGACCCAGGCGGTGGCGCACTACGCACTCGCCGGGTTTCTGCGCCAGGCCCAGGCCGCCGGCCTGCGCCACGTCCTGGTGATCACCGGTCGCGGCAATGCGACGGGCTCGCGCGGCGTGCTGCGCCGGACGGTGCCGCACTGGTTCACCACGCCCGAGTTCCGCCCGCTCGTCTCCGGCTACGAGCCGGCCGAGCGCCAGCACGGCGGCGACGGCGCGCTCTATGTCCGGGTGAGGCGGCTCGGATGACCCCGTTCGGCGAGCGGGTTCGCGCCCTGCGGCGAGAACGCGGCGTGACGCAGGCCGAAATGGCTGCGGCGCTCGGCATCTCCAGCGCCTATCTCTCGGCGCTGGAGCACGGCCGGCGAGGTCGACCGACCTGGCAGCTCCTGCAGCGGATCATCGGCTATCTCAACGTCATCTGGGACGACGCGGAGGAGCTGGAGCGCCTGGCCGAGCTGTCGCATCCGAAGGTGACGGTGGAAACCGGGGGACTGGGGCCGGAGGCCACCGCGCTCGCCAACCGGCTTGCCGAGACAATCGCGCAGCTCTCGTCCGACGACACGCGGGCGCTGCTCGGGGCGCTGGAGGAGGCGGTCGCGCGGTCGGAACAGACGACGCGAGGGCGCAAGTAGCAAGTGGTGTGGCGTGACCCGTTTCCGCTCACCGATGCAGAACGGGTTAGGGCGGCCGGCAGCCTCCGTGACGCGCCGCGCCTCAGCGCTCGCCCATGATGGCGCGCAGCTCGCTCAACTTGTCGTTCACCAGCCAGCCGTAGTAGTTCTCCTCCGGCAGGCGCGGCGACTGCCCGGCGGCCGACCGGCGGCGGTTGTCCGCCGCCAGAGCCCGGGCGCGGGCGCGGGGCGTGCCGACATTGTAGAGCGTTGCGGTGATGCCGGGATTGTCCGTGATGTCGAAGCCGGCGATGTCACGGTAGGCGTCGATCGAGTCGCGGATCACCGCCGCCATGTAGGCGAGGCTCTTGTCCGGGTCCATGATCGCCTCGTAGACCGCAGGCGCCTGATCCGGTGACAATTCAGGATAGCCGGATACCCGATGCACGATATCCGTCACCGACAGTGCCGCGAGCGGGTTGATCTGGCCGAGCCCGAAGGTCTGCCCGGCGTAATAGGGCTGGAAGAAGGTCGCCCCGAAGCGATCGTTGGGGAAGCGCTCGCCGCCGACCGTCTTTCCGCGGAACCGATCGTTCCAGACGTCTTCCCTGCACGCCCAGAGGTCCGCGTCGTTGCGCAGGCCGCTGCAGCCATCGAACTGCGGCCGCCGCACGAAGTCCGAAACGCTTTCGCCGTCGTAGCTGAACTCGATATCGGAATGCAGGTAGGACAGCGCCTTGACGTAGTAGGTCTGGAGGCGGTCCATCGCGTCGACGTTGAAGGTGTGCTCGCCGACGAGCGCCCCGACGATGTGGATGGGGTCGATGCCGTAGGCCCGCGCCGCCGACCTGATCTTGCTGCGCAGCTCCGCGTCGCCGGCGAGAAGATCGCGGATCCGCTCGTACTTCGCCTCGAAGCTCGAGCGGGTGTCGCGGGTGCGCTTGCGGGCGCCATAGGGCACGTCCGGCTGCTCGGTGTGGCGGTTGCCGGGCGGCACGCGCGTCGCGGCTTCGACCGTCTGGACGGACGGCCCGGCGAAAAGATAGATCGACACGAAGCCGACGATCCAGCGGCGCATGGCGGACGGTCCCGAAGTGGTCACGAGGCGCTAGCGGGATAGCGGATCGACGCCGTCGTGTCGACGCGAGCTGAGCGGCGCTGCGACATCGAGCGGCGGCCGCTCTTCAACACTGCGTTAACCATAAGATACGACACTGAGCCGCATGTGCCGCTTCCTCGCCTACGCCGGTGCGCCGGTCTTCCTCGACAGCCTGCTGATTCGACCGCGCAGCTCGCTGATCGCGCAGTCGCTCGCCGCCCGCGAGGCGAAGACCGTCGTCAACGGCGACGGTTGCGGCATCGCCTGGTATGGCGATCGGGAGGAGGCGGGTCTGTATCGCGGCATTCTGCCCGCGTGGTCGGACGCCAATCTCGTCTCGCTCTGTCGGCAGATCCGTTCGGGCCTGTTCTGCGCCCACGTGCGTTCGGCGACGTCGGGCGAGGTCTCGACGGCCAATTGCCATCCCTTCGCCTATGGCCGGCACATTTTCATGCACAACGGCCAGATCGGCGGCTATGACCGCCTGCGCCGGCGGATCGACGGGCTGATCCCTGACGCGCTCTATGCGGCGCGCAAGGGCACGAGCGACAGCGAGGCGCTGTTCCTCATCGCCATCGCCCATGGTCTCGAGCGCGATCCGGTGGAGGCGATGCGTCTGGCGCTCGCCGACGCCCGCGCCGAGATGCTGGCGGCCGACATCGCCGAGCCGCTGCGCTTCGCTGCGGCGCATTCGGATGGCGAGACGCTCTGGGCCTATCGCTGGTCGAGCGACGAGCGGCCGCCGTCGCTCTACTGGCGCGCGGACGAGGCAGGCGTCACGGTCGCCTCCGAACCCTGCGACGAGGCCGCCGCATCCTGGCGGCCAGTTCCGCCGGGCAGCGTGCTCGCCATCACGCGGGACGGACGGACGGCAACGTTTCCCTTCGCGCCGGAGGCGGCGCTGCCTCGCGCTGCATGAGACCGCGAGCGGGCGAACGAAAGGACGGAGAACCAGTGAGACGCGGCGGGGGCGAAGGCGACGGAGAGGCTGAGGCACGCGCGGTTGCGCGAGCGATCCTCACCTGGCTTGCCGGAGAGCCTGATCTTCTCGGCCGGTTCCTGGCGATTTCCGGCGCCCGGCCGGACACGCTGCGTGGCTCCGTCGACGACCCGGGCTTCCTCGCCGGTCTCGTCGACTTCCTGATGGCGCACGAGCCAAGCCTCCTCGCCTTCTGCGAGGCGACCGCCACGCCGCCCGAGCGCGTCGTCGCCGCCCATTACCGGCTCAGCGGCCCCGCCGTCGACGGCAGCTGATCCCGTGCGGCTGCGGACTCTTCCGGAACAGGTTTAGCTCGCAATCTCCGGTCGCGATCGTCCGGCTGCTCAACGCCTGCGCAGGTCGCATCCAAACAGTGCACTCCACCCGTCGCCAAGGGCACGGGTGCCTCTCGTCCTGCCGCGCTGAGCCGCCCGGCGGGCGGCGCCGGCATCTGGCACGCCGGATGCAAGCCTTGGCTGTCGCGAACGGAGATGCGCGGATGGCAAGGGCGGCCGAGATCGACATCGTGTCGGTGTCCAAGGTGTACGGACGCACGACGGCGGTCGACAACATCAGCCTGAAGATCCCCTCGGGCAGCTATTGCTGCCTGCTCGGGCCTTCGGGCTGCGGCAAGTCGTCGACGCTGCGGATGATCGCCGGACACGAGTCGATCTCAACCGGCGACATCCGCCTCGGCCCCGTCGTCGTCACCGACCTGCCGCCGGCCAAGCGCGGCACGGCGATGATGTTCCAGTCCTACGCGCTGTTTCCCCATCTCGACCTCGTCGACAACGTCGCCTTCAGCCTGAAGATGCGCGGCGTCGCCAAGCCCGAGCGCAGGGCGAAGGCGCTCGACATGCTCAAGCTGATGCACATGGAGGCCTATGCCGACCGACGGCCGGCGCAGCTCTCCGGCGGCCAGCAGCAGCGCGTGGCGCTCGCCCGGGCGCTGATCACCGGTCCGGAGGCCCTGCTGCTCGACGAGCCGCTGTCGGCGCTCGACCCGTTCCTGAAGGTGCGGATGCGGGCCGAGCTGAAGAAGCTGCAGGCGAGCCTCGGCATCACCTTCGTGCACGTCACCCACAGCCAGGAGGAGGCGATGGCCCTCGCCGACCTGATCGTGGTGATGAACGACGGGCGGATCGAGCAGGCGGCGGCGCCGCGCACGGTGTTCGAGCGTCCCTCGACGGGCTTCGTCGCCCGCTTCATGGGCGACCACAATGTCGTCTCCGGCCGGGTGACGGCGGCCGAGAACGGACGCGTGACGGTTCAGGTGCCGGGCCGCGGAAGCTTCGCCGCCCTCGGCGCGCCGCGCGAGATCGGCAGCGCCGCCGACATCGGCATCCGCATCGACCACGTGCGCCTCGGCGCAGGCGAGGAGCCGCACCTCGGCTTCTCGGGCACGGTCGCCAACATCGAATACCGCGGCGGCTCGGTGAAGCTCTCGGTGAGCGGCGCGGGGCTCGACGACTTCACCGCCATCCTGCGCGACCGCGACTTCTACGCCCAACCGATCGCGGTGGGCGAACTGGTCGCGCTGCATTGGGACCTTGCCGACACGCTGGTGCTCGGCCGGCTGGACTCCTGACACAACCGGAGAGGGGAGAGGGCGAATGACGAAAGAGACGTCGACCAAGGCGGGGATCTCCCGCCGCCAGGTGCTGAAGACGGGTGCGGCGGCGGCCGGCCTCGCCGTCGGCTCGGGTGCGATCACCGGCTTTCCGACCGTGTGGGCGCAGAACCCGATCACGCTGCGCCAGTTCGGCACCGGCGTGTCGAACATCAACGCCATCGCCGACAAGTGCAAGGCGGACCTCGGCATCACGCTGGAGATGACGGCGACAGACTCGGACGCCGCCGCGCAGCGGGCGGTCACCCAGCCGAACTCCTACGACATCGCCGACATCGAGTACTGGATCCTGAAGAAGGTCTATCCGGTCGGCGTCATCCAGCCGATGGATGTCTCCAAGCTCAAATACTACGACCAGGTCGTGCCGCTGTTCAAAAGCGGCAAGCTGACGCCGGAGAGCGTCATCGCGCAGGGCACCGCGCCGCACACGGTCGGCTACGTCGAAAAGCCGGGCGACAAGACGTTCGCCAAAAGCGAGACGCAGTGGTTCACGATGATGCCGACCATCTACAACGCCGACACGCTGGGCATCCGCCCGGATCTCGTCGGCCGGGACATCACCACCTGGGCCGACATCATGGATCCGGCCTTCAAGGGCAAGACCTCGATCCTCAACATCCCGTCCATCGGCATCATGGACGCCGCGATGATCATGGAGGCTATGGGCAACATCAAGTATGCCGACAAGGGCAACATGACCAAGGATGAGATCGACAAGACGATCGAGTTCCTGATCAAGGCCAAGGGCGACGGGCAGTTCCGCGCCTTCTGGAAGAGCTTCGACGAGTCGGTGAACCTGATGGCCTCCGGCGAGGTGGTGATCCAGTCGATGTGGTCGCCGGCGGTCGCGGCCGTGCGCTCCAAGGGCATCGCCTGCAAGTACCAGCCGCTGAAGGAGGGCTATCGCGCCTGGGGTGGCGGCCTCGGCCTCGCCTCACATCTCAGCGGCGCCCAGCTCGACGCGGCCTACGACTATATCAACTGGTACACCTCCGGCTGGGTCGGCGCCTATCTGAACCGGCAGGGCTACTATTCGGCCTGCATGGACACCGCCAAGAAGTTCATGTCGGACGACGAATGGGGCTTCTGGATCGAGGGCAAGCCGGCCGAGAAGGACATCCTCTCGCCGGAGGGCAAGGTGATGGAGAAGGCCGGCGCGGTGCGTGACGGCGGCTCCTTCCAGGAGCGCATGGGCCATGTCGCCTGCTGGAACTCGGTGATGGACGAGGACCGCTACATGGTCCGCCGCTGGAACGAGTTCATCGCAGCCTGACGCCTCGGCGGCCGAGCGCCCGTCGGGCACCCGGCCGCCCCCACGCCCCGCCGCGCGAAGGACACCGATGGCCGTCGCCCTCGATCAACCGGACACAATCGATGCCGCGTCTCCCGCGCCCGCCCGCCGCCGGCGCGGCAGAGCCGAGGCCGTGCCGTACCTGCAGGCAACGCCGCTGTTCCTGATCCTCGGCGTCTTCCTGCTCGTGCCGATCGTGATGATCGCCGTCGTCTCCTTCTGGGACTACGACTTCGCGCAGATGTATCCGGGTTTCGTCACCTTCAACTACACCGAGACGCTCGGCTCCTGGGTGACCTGGAAGACCTACCTCAACACCTTGAAATATGCGGCCATCGTCTGGGCGCTGACGCTGACGATCGGCTTCACCGTCGCCTACTTCCTCGCCTTCCACGTCCGCTCGACGGCGATGCAGATGGTGCTCTTCCTCGTCTGCACGGTGCCGTTCCTGACCTCCAACATCATCCGGATGATCTCCTGGATCCCGGTGCTCGGCCGCAACGGGCTCGTCAACTCGGCGCTGGTCGGCTCCGGCCTCGTCGCGCGGCCGGTCGAGTGGCTGCTCTATTCGGACTTCGCCGTCGTGCTGGCGATGGTGCACCTCTACACGCTGTTCATGGTGACGCCGATCTTCAACACGCTGATGCGCATCGACCGCGCGCTGATCGAGGCGGCGCGGGACGCGGGGGCGAGCGGGCGGCAGATCCTGTGGAACGTCATCCTGCCGCTCGCCAAGCCAGGGATGGCGATCGGGACCATCTTCGTCGTCACGCTGGTGATGGCCGACTTCTCGACGGTGCAGGTGATGTCGGGCGGCCAGAGCGCCTCGGTCGCGCTGATGATGAAAAACCAGATGTCGCTGCTGCAATACCCGGCGGCGGCGGCCAACGCGGTGGTGCTCCTCGTCCTCGTGCTG
The DNA here is from genome assembly GCF_024519155.1 of Mangrovibrevibacter kandeliae. Taxonomy (GTDB): domain Bacteria; phylum Pseudomonadota; class Alphaproteobacteria; order Rhizobiales; family Rhizobiaceae; genus Mangrovibrevibacter; species Mangrovibrevibacter kandeliae. The sequence continues at coordinate 602,495 of NZ_JANIFJ010000002.1, forward strand.
CTTCTCGTCGCGGCGATCCTGCGCGTCGTCGACATCCGCAAGGAGCTCTGAGCCGTGCATCACGAGAAGCGCACCTTCGAGTTCTACGCCCTCGCCGCCTTCTTCGCGCTGTTCGTGCTGTTCCTCTACGGCCCGCTCTCGGCGATCCTGATCCTGTCCTTCCAGGGGCCGGACGGCGGACTGACCTTCCCGCTGAACGGCGTCTCGACGCACTGGTTCGCCAACCTCTTCGAGCGCCAGGCGGTCGGCGACTTCGGCGGCTCGTTCCGCCGCTCCTTCACGCTCGGGCTGCTGGTGATGGCGACGACGGTCACCGTCTCGCTGCTCGCCGGGCTCGCCTTCCGCCGCCGCTTCCGTGGCGGCACGGCGCTCTTCTACCTTTCGATCGCCAGCCTCGTCGTGCCCTCGATCATCGTCAGCCTCGGCATCGGCGTCCTGTTCAGCCAGCTCGGCCTGCAGCCCACCTGGTTCACCTCGGCCTTCGGCGCGCACCTGACCTGGACGCTGCCCTTCGGGGTGCTCATCATGTTCGCCGTCTTCAACCGCTTCTCGCCGGTCTACGAGGAGGCGGCGCGCGATCTCGGCGCAACGTCCTGGCAGACCTTTGCGCATGTCGTCCTGCCGATCATCCTGCCGAGCCTGATCGGCGTCGGCCTGTTCGGCTTCACGCTGTCCTATGACGAGTTCGCGCGCACGCTGTTGACCGCCGGCACCTTCAACACGCTGCCGCTCGAGATCTACGGCATGACCACCAACGTCACGACGCCGGTGCTCTACGCGCTCGGCACGGTCACCACGCTGTTCTCCTTCCTGGTGATCCTCGCCACGCTCGGCATCATCCTCGGCCTTGCCCGCCGGCGCGGGCGGGCTGCGGCGTGAAGCTCCTCGTCGTCAATCCGAACACGACAGCCTCGATGACGGCGACCATCGCGGCTGCGGCGCGCGCCGTGGCTGATGGGGAGACCGAAGTCGTCGCGGTCACCTCGGCGATGGGGCCAGCCTCGATCGAGGGCTACTACGACGAGGCCTTCGCCGTCCCGGGCCTGATCCGGGCGATCCGCGACGGCGAGGCGGCGGGGGCGGACGCGGCCGTCATCGCCTGCTTCGACGACACCGGTCTGGACGCGGCACGCGCGGCAGTCGCGATCCCCGTCCTCGGCCTTTGCGAGGCCGGCCTTTCGCTTGCCGCGATGCTCGCGCCGCGCATCGGCATCGTCACGACGCTCGCCCGCTCGCGGGTGCCGCTCGAGCATCTGGTGCAGCGCTACGGGATGGCGGGACGCGCTTTCGTGCGCGCCGCCGACATCCCCGTCCTGTCGCTGGAGGATCCGACGTCGGGCGCGAAGGCGAAGCTCACGGCCGAGATCGAACGGGCGCTGGAGGAGGACGGCGCAGAGGCGATCCTCCTCGGCTGCGCCGGCATGGCCGACCTCGCTGCAGAGCTGTCCGAGACGTTCGGCGTGCCCGTGGTGGACGGTGTAGGCGCGGCCGTGAAGCAGGCCGAGGCGCTGGTCGCGCTTGGCCTCAGGACCTCGAAGCACCGCACCTACGCCGCGCCCCTCGCCAAGCCCTATGCGGGGCTCATGGCCGAGTTCGAGCCGCGGTAGGCGGCCGCACTGCCGTCCTGCGTGCCAGATCGCGCGGAGAACGCGGCACCCTCATCCTGAGGTGGCCGGCAGGGCCCTCGACGGGCGAGGGCGCCCCGATTTCAGCCGCCCGAGCCCGTTCCAGCGGCGCGTTGAAGCTCGCACCTTGGGGTGAGGGTGCAAGGCGAAAGCGGATCCGATCAGGCCGCCTCGAGCTCCTCGAGCACCACGTTTTCGTTGGTGTAGATGCAGATCTCCGCTGCGATCTTCATCGCCCGGCGGGCGATCGCCTCCGCGTTGAGGTCGGTGTCGGCAAGGGCCTTCGCTGCTGCGAGCGCATAGTTGCCGCCCGAGCCGATCGCCATGACGCCGGCCTCCGGCTCCAGGACGTCGCCATTGCCGGTCAGCGTGAGCGTGACCTTGCTGTCGGCGACGATCATCATCGCCTCGAGCCGGCGCAGGTAGCGGTCGGTGCGCCAGTCCTTGGCGAGCTCGACGCAGGCGCGCATCAACTGGTCGGGGTACTGCTCGAGCTTGCCCTCCAGCCGCTCCAGGAGGGTGAAGGCGTCGGCCGTGGCGCCCGCGAAGCCGGCGATGACGGCGCCGCCCTTGCCGATGCGCCGCACCTTGCGGGCATTGCCCTTCATCACCGTGTTGCCGAGGGAGACCTGGCCGTCGCCGGCGATCACCACTTTGCCGCCCTTGCGCACGGTGACGATCGTGGTGCCGTACATCGTGGCGGGGTCGTGCTGTTCGAAACTCATCGTCGATCCTTTCATCCGGCCGGCCGATCCTTCCAGGAAGCGATCCGTGGCCGCCGATCCGCCGCTCATGTGGGCGCGGGGCGCGGCTTTGCCAAGCGCGGCGGCGCGGCGGCCCCCGCTTCCCTCACTCGCTTCCCCTCGGGCGCGGGGGAGTGATAGAGACGGGGAAAGCAACGGGACGGGCATCATGGGCGAGACGGCCGGGCGGCGCGACGCCACCATCGAGCGGCAGACGAAGGAAACCGCGATCCGCGTGCACGTCGATCTCGACGGCACCGGGCGCGGAACGATCGCGACCGGCATCGGCTTCTTCGACCACATGCTCGACCAGCTCGCCCGCCACTCGCTGATCGACATGGCGATCGAGGCGAAGGGCGACCTGCACATCGACGACCACCACACGGTGGAGGACACCGGTATCGCGCTCGGCCAGGCGGTTCGCATGGCGCTCGGCGAGCGGCGCGGCATCCAGCGCTATGCCTCGCTCGACCTCGCCATGGACGAGTGCCTGACGCGGGCGGCGATCGACGTTTCGGGCCGGCCGTTCCTGGTGTTCAAGGCCGAGTTCTCCCGGCACAAGATCGGCGGCTTCGACACCGAGCTTGTGCGCGAGTTTTTCCAGGCCTTCGCGCAGAATGCCGGGCTGACCCTGCACATCCAGAACCTCTACGGCGACAACGCGCATCACGTGGCGGAGACCTGCTTCAAGGCGGTGGCGCGGGTGCTGGGGCAGGCGATCGAGATCGATCCGCGCCAGGTCGAGCTCGTGCCCTCGACCAAGGGCATCCTGGCGTGAGCCGCTGGGTCGTCTTCGAGCCGCCGAGCGCGGCGGGCGATGATGCCGGTCTCGCCCGCGCAACCGTGCCGGCGGACGGCGAGCGGACGGCCTTTCTGCGCGATGGCTGGACGACCTGGGCCTTCCTGTTTCCCTATCTCTGGCCGTTCCGCTTCGGACTCTGGCTGACCGGCGTGCTGGCCGTGGTGGCGGCGGTCGCAATCGCGATCCTCGCCCGCCAGCCGGGCTTCGAGCTCGCGGCCTCCGGCCTGTCGATCCTGCTCGGCATCCTGATGGCGCTCGAGGGGCCGGGCCGGCGGGCCGTCCGTCGGCGCCGACGCGGCTGGCGCGAAGCGGCGGTGATCGAGGCCCGCAGCCGCGCCGAAGCGGAGAGCATCTACTTCGGGCGGCACGCTAAGGCAGCGCAGGGTCCCGCATCCGCCCACGCCAGACCCACACCTCCTTATGTGACGCCGGCGCTGTGGCTGGCGCCGTGGATCGCGGCACAGGCTCCGGAGGGCGCCTGATGGAGACGGTCGCGATCATCGACTATGGCTCGGGCAATCTGCGCTCGGCGACCAAGGCCTTCGAGCGAGCCGCGCGCGAGAGCGGTGCGGACGCTCAGATCCGCCTGACCGACGATCCCGAGGTCGTGCGACAGGCCGACCGCGTCGTGCTGCCGGGTGTCGGCGCCTATGCCGACTGCCGCCGCGGCCTCGATGCGGTGCCAGGCATGACCGGGGCGCTGCTGGAGGCGGTCGAGCGGGAGGGCAAGCCGTTCTTCGGCATCTGCGTCGGGATGCAGCTGATGGCTTCGCGCGGACTGGAAAAGACCACCACCGCAGGCTTCGGCTGGGTTCCCGGTGACGTCGTTCCGATCGCGCCGGCCGATCCGGCGCTGAAGATCCCGCAGATGGGCTGGAACACGATTCACGTGAAACGCGAGCACCCGCTGTTCGCCGGAATCGAGACGGGCGAGAGCGGGCTGCATGCCTATTTCGTCCACTCCTACCAGTTGGCGGCCGCGGACGAGGCCGACGTGTTGGCGATCGCGGACTATGGCGGTCCGGTCACCGCCGTTGTCGCCAGGGACAACATGATCGGTACGCAGTTCCACCCGGAGAAGAGCCAGACACTGGGGCTGGCGCTGATCGCGAACTTCCTGAGGTGGCGCCCCTGAGACGGCAGAGGCGCGCCTTGGTCGCGCGCGCATGTTCCGGCATGTCTACCCACAGGCTCCGACCGTCCATCCCGGCAGAAGCGGCGGGCCGTCGTGTGCGGAGCCGGGGGACGGTGCGTGCCGACATCGTCGGGCGTCCTGGCTCCCGGAGCCGCACATGATTGAAGGTAGCAGCTGATGATCCTCTTCCCCGCCATCGACCTGAAGGACGGGGCCTGCGTGCGCCTGAAGCTCGGCGACATGGAACAGGCAACCGTCTACAACGCTGACCCGTCAGCCCAGGCGCGGGCCTTCCGCGACATCGGTTTCGGCTGGCTGCACGTCGTGGATCTCAACGGCGCCTTCGCGGGGAAATCCCTGAACGGCGCGGCGGTGGATGCGATCCTCGCTGCCGTCGGCGACGACGTGAGTGTGCAGCTCGGCGGCGGCATCCGCACGATGGGCGACATCGAAGCCTGGCTCGACAAGGGCCTGGCGCGGGTGATCCTGGGTACGGTGGCGGTGCGCGATCCGGAGCTGGTGCGGGAGGCGGCGCGCCGCTTTCCCGGCCGAATTGCGGTCGGCATCGATGCCAAGGGCGGACGCGTGGCAGTCGAAGGCTGGGCGGAGAGGTCCGAGCTGACGGCCGTCGACCTGGCACAACGGTTCGAGGATGCCGGGGTCGCAGCGATCATCTATACCGACATCGATCGGGACGGAGTGCTGGCCGGCATCAACTGGGATGCCACCATCGCCCTGGCCGAAGCCGTAACGATCCCCATCATCGCGTCGGGCGGACTGGCCTCGATGGCTGACATCGAGCGGCTCATGCAGCCGACGGCGGCAAGGCTGGAAGGCGCGATCTCCGGTCGGGCGCTCTATGACGGGCGGATTGATCCGGCGCAGGCTCTGGCGCTGCTCGCCGGAGGCCGTTTCACGTGAGTCCGGCGGCACCGGTGTCGACCGCTCTTTGATCGTTTGGCGACCCGCTCTCACGGCGTAAATGAAGAGGCCGCTGGGCGGCCTCTTCGATCGCTGACGGATCAGCTGCTGTGCGTCATCGTCGAGATCATCTCGCGGTGCTGTTTCAGCGTCGGCAGCGTCTTCTGGGCGAAGTTGCGGACGGGGCCGTCCTTGCCGCCGTCGCCATAGGACTGGAACAGCGCGATCGTCTTGTCGTGCCCGTTGCGCTGCATGCGCCAGTAGGCCTGATCGAACTTCTTGCCGGAGAGGCCCTGCAGACGCGTCAACATCTTCTGGTGGGCGTTGTCGAGCTTGGCCGGCACCTCGACCTTGTCGTTCGCCTGCTTCACCGCCTGCTTCAGCCCGTCGCCGGCCTTGCTGTGGTCGTCGACCATGTGCTGCGCGAACTTCTTGACGTCGGAGCTCTGGCTCTTGTCGAGCGCCAGCTTGCTCGACTGGATCTCGAACATGTTCGACTGGGCGGCGCGGTTGACGAAGGACTTCTCCGTCGGGGCCTTCATCATCTTGTTGTCCGACGACATCGCGGTGGACGAAGACATCGTCCCGCTGGTCATGCCGGAGGTGCCGCTGCTGCTCTGGCTCATCGCCGGCGCGTTCGGCTTCGGCGCCATCGTCCCCGTCGAGCCCGACTGCGCGAAGGCGAGCGGGGCGGACAGAGCAACGGCCATGGAAGTCAGTAGGATCTGACGTTTCATATCGTGTCTCCCGTGATTGTGCCGCGTTGCGGCTTCGAGAGGCTAATGAGGCCCGCAGAGCGACGTTCCGTTAAGGTTTCATTAGGAGGGAGAACGCCGCCTCCGGTGGCGTGCGGATGCCGGAATCACAGAGCTCTCACGCCCGGTGTGTCGCATCGTCGCGCCGTGCCGTCGGCAGCCGTTCGTGGCGGGGGCGGACGGCGCCTGCGGGGTATCGCGAGCGCCAGCGGCGGCGAAGGTCGTGGATCGGGTCGGCCGACTTCGGCACTGCACCGGCGCAGGCATGCGCGGTGTGGAAGTCCGTCTTCGGCCGCGGAGACGGCGGTCCGAACGACTGCGTCGCGCTCACGCCCTCCCCGTCGCCGAGAGTCCCTCTCTGGCGATGATGATGGCGCGCAGCACGACGAGAGACCGCCGCCGCCGCCACCTCATCCTCACGCTGCCGCGTGCGCTCGTGCCGTCGCGGGGCGTGCCGAGCGTCGCCTCTGGCGGCACGCGGCCGCCACGCCTTCGGCGGCCGGACGGGGTCAAAGGGTCTGTCGAACTTCGTCTCGACGGTCTCGATCTCACCATCCGGCTTGCCGAGCTCCACCGCCCTGTTGCATAAGGCCCGCCAGTCCTCTTCGGCGAGTGCCTGTCCAATGAGCCTGAAGGCCCGCGTCATTCCCTGCCTCGACGTCAAGGACGGCCGCGTGGTCAAGGGCGTCAATTTCGAGGGCCTGGTCGACGCCGGCGATCCGGTCGAGGCGGCGAAGGCCTACGACGCGGCCGGCGCCGATGAGCTCTGCTTCCTCGACATCACCGCGTCGTCCGACAACCGGGACACGATCTTCGACGTCGTCGCGCGCACCGCCGAACACTGCTTCATGCCGCTGACGGTGGGCGGCGGTGTGCGCCAGGTCGCCGACTTCCGCAAGCTCCTCCTCGCCGGTGCCGACAAGGTGTCGGTCAACACGGCTGCGGTGAACCGGCCGGAGCTCGTCGCGGAGGCGGCCGACAAGTTCGGCAACCAATGCGTGGTCGTTGCCATCGATGCCAAACGCGTTTCGGCGACGGACGAGGCACCGCGCTGGGAAATCTTCACCCATGGCGGGCGCACGGCGACGGGCCTCGATGCCGTCGCCTTCGCGCAGAAGGTGGTGGGGCTGGGCGCGGGCGAGATCCTGCTCACCTCGATGGACCGCGACGGCACCAAGTCCGGCTTCGACATCGAACTCACCCGGGCGGTCGCCGACGCCGTATCGGCGCCGGTCATCGCATCCGGCGGGGTCGGAACCCTCGACCATCTGGTGTCGGGCATTCGCGACGGGCATGCGACGGCGGTCCTCGCCGCCTCGATCTTCCATTTCGGCACCTATACGATCGCCGAAGCCAAGGCTCACATGGCGGAGGCCGGCCTTGCGATGCGGCGCGACCCCGCCGACCTCGCGCCACCGGCCCGCTGATCGTCAGGACGTATCCAGATGACCGACTTCACCCTCGCCGACCTCGAGACCATCGTCGCGGCTCGTGCCGGGTCCGAGGACCCCGAGAGCTACACGGCGAAGCTCGCCCGCAAGGGCGTGCCGACCGTCGCCCGGAAGCTCGGCGAGGAGGCGGTCGAAGTCGTCATCGCCGCTCTGGCGGAAGACGAGCGGGCGCTCGCGGGCGAGGCGGCGGACCTGCTCTATCACCTCGTCGTCCTTCTTCACCTGAAGAAGGTGCCCCTTTCGGCCGTCATGGCCGAGCTTGGCCGCCGAACGGCCCAGACCGGCCTCCAGGAGAAGGCCGCACGGCCGGCGGCGGACTGAGAATGGACCAGCTGATTCCGTCCAAGTTCTCGCCCTACCGCTTCTTCTCGGCTGCCGAATGGGGTGAGTTTCGCGCCGGCCAGCCGCTCACCCTCACCGGCGACGAGGTTCGGCGGCTGCGTTCGATCGGCGATCCGGTGGATCTGGAGGAGGTCGGGCGCATCTATCTGGCCGTCTCGCGCCTTCTCTCCGCACACGTGGAAAGCTCGCAACTCCTGTTCGGCCAACGCCAGCGCTTCCTCGGTGCGCCCGATGCGGTGAAGACGCCCTTCATCATCGGCATCGCCGGCTCGGTCGCCGTCGGCAAGTCGACGACCGCGCGAATCCTGAAAGAGCTTCTCGGCCGCTGGCCGTCGTCGCCCAGGGTCGCCCTCGTCACCACCGACGGCTTCCTGTTTCCGAACGCCGTGCTGAAGGCCGAGGGCCGAATGCAGCGCAAGGGCTTCCCCGAGAGCTACGACGTCGCGGCGATCCTGCGCTTCCTCTCCGACATCAAGGCCGGCCTGCCGCGCGTCGAGGCGCCGGTCTATTCGCACATCGTCTACGACGTGATCCCCGGCGAGCGCATCGCCATCGATCGGCCGGACATCCTCATCTTCGAAGGGCTCAACGTCCTGCAGGTGCAGGAGATGCCGCGCGACGGCAATGCCATCCCGTTCGTCTCGGACTTCTTCGACTTCTCGATCTTCATCGACGCCGACGAGACCGACATCCGCCGCTGGTACCTCGAGCGCTTCATGAAGCTGCGCGAGACCGCCTTCCGCGACACCGCCTCCTTCTTCCACCGCTACGCCACCGTCGGCGACGCGGAGGCGATTGAGGTCGCCGAGATCCTGTGGCGCGACATCAACGCGCGGAACCTGCACGAGAACATTCTGCCCACCCGCCCGCGCGCCGACCTGATCCTGCGCAAGGGCTCCGATCACCTCATCGAGCAGGTGGCGCTTCGCAAGCTGTGAGACCGACGCGGCCCTCCCGCGACCGGTTTGGCAGGATCGAGCGGCATTGTACCGCAACCGGCACCACGCGGCCGGAACCGACGAACGCCGCGTCTGACCAGTTGTGTGCGGTGCAAAACGCGAGCTTACTGCGATTTAACACCGCCCGCGACGCGACCGGCGTAAAGCCTTCCGACCGTTGCCTGCACGCGCGGTCTCGGTCAGCTCGTAAGCCGGTGCCCGCGCATGTTCCTGTCCTTCTTCCCCAAGCCACGGCTCTTCGGAATCTCGCTCGTCCTGTGGACCATCCTCGCCGTCGCGCTGTGGTATGGGCTGGGCGAGCGTCTCGGCGCGGCGCTCGGCTTCCCGCCACTGCCGCCAGGGCTCGAGCCCGATCTCGGCATCGCCCTGTTCTGGTCGCCGCCCTTCCTGTGGTTCTACATCTACTACGCGGCTTTCACGGCAGTGTTCTACGTGGCCTGGCATCTGGCGGCGCCGCATGTCTGGGACCGCTGGTCGATCCTCGGCTCGGCGCTGATCCTCTTCACCATCTACTTCCAGGTGCAGGTGAGCGTGGCGGTGAACGCCTGGTACGGGCCGTTCTACGACCTGATTCAGGCGGCGCTCTCGAAGACGCAGGCCGTGACGGCAGAAGAGCTCTACCGGCAGATGGGCACCTTCGCCGGCCTCGCGCTCGTCGGCGTCACGCTCAGCGTGCTCACCAACTTCTTCGTCAGCCACTACATCTTCCGCTGGCGCACGGCGATGAACGACTACTACATGTCCTATTGGCCGAAGCTGCGCGGCATCGAGGGCGCCTCGCAGCGCGTGCAGGAGGACACGATGCGGTTCTCCACGACGACGGAGGACCTCGGCACCAGCCTCGTCCAGTCGGTGATGACGCTGATCGCCTTCCTGCCGGTCCTTCTCGTCCTGTCGACCCACGTCACACGGCTTCCCCTCCTCGGCGAGATTCCGTACGCGCTGGTGGTCGCCGCGCTGCTCTGGGCCGCCTTCGGCACGACGCTTCTCGCACTCGTCGGCATCAAGCTGCCGGGTCTGGAGTTCCGCAACCAGCGGGTCGAGGCGGCCTATCGCAAGGAACTCGTCTACGGCGAGGACGATCCAGCCCGCGCACGGCCGCCCACGGTCGCCGAGCTGTTCGGCCATGTGCGGCACAACTACTTCCGCCTCTACTTCCACTACATGTATTTCAACGTCGCGCGCTACGCCTACCTGCAGACCGACGCGATCTTCCCGATGCTCGTGCTGGCGCCGACCATCGCGGCCGGAACGATCACCTTCGGCATCATGACGCAGATCCTCAATGCCTTCGGCGAGGTCCGCAATTCGTTTCAGTACCTCGTGAACTCCTGGACGACGATCGTCGAGCTGCTGTCGATCTACAAGCGCCTGCGGGGTTTCGAGGCCCGCATCCACGACGACCCGCTTCCAGAGCTCGACGCCGCCTATCTCGCCGGCGGCGAGCCGGCGCAATGAGGTGGGCGTGGCGCCTTCCGCGGCGCCGCGGCGCCCTGTTGACGCCTCGCGCTCCTGCGCCACCTCATCAGCGCCAAAGTGTCGTTCGTAAGCTGTACTTGTTTTTTACCACGCCATCGTGCGGGCAATGTTCGCGCTCGTGGCGATCGCGTAAGGAACGCTGCTCCGATGGGCCGCGACTGGTCCGTCGATTTCGTATCGAGTGAGGATCATGTCCGCGATCAACCGCCGCGACTTTCTCTACGCTCTCTCCGCCCTCGGCGTCGTCGCGACGACGGGCGACGCGCTCGCCGGGTTGCCCGGCCTCACCTTCGGCGACGCCAGACCCTACGGGTTCGACGCTCTGGTCGAGCGCGCCAAGGCGATGGCTGCCCAACCCTACGACAACGCGCCGCCGCGTGCCGCAGACATCCTTGAGGAAATCGACTACGACGCGCACTGGAAGATCCAGTATCGGCCGCGCGACACGCTGGAGCTGAACGGCGGCAAGGCGCCGATCCGGTTCTTTCACCTCGGCCGCTACTTCAAGATGCCGGTGAAGGTGCACGTCATCGACGGCAACACGTCCCGCGAGGTGCTCTACAGCCCGGACCTCTTCCGGATGCCGATCGACAGCGTGGCGCGTCAGCTGCCGCGCGACATCGGCTTTGCCGGGTTCCGAGTACTCGATGCGGACAACACGGGCCGCGACTGGCTCGCCTTCCTCGGCGCCGCCTATTTCCGCACCGCGGGAGAGCTGGGACAGTACGGCCTGTCGGCGCGGGCGCTCGCCATCGATGTCGCGATGCCGACGCCGGAGGAGTTTCCGCGCTTCACCGAGTTCTTCCTCGGCCCCTCGGACACCGGCGGCCAGTTGGCGATCACCTGCCTCCTCGACAGTCCCCGCATGACCGGCGTGTTCCGCATGGACGTCACCAAGGACGGGCCGATCGTCATGGAGATCGCGTCCCGGTTCTTCGCGCGCGACGACATCGCCCGGGTGGGCCTGGCGCCGCTCACCTCGATGTACTGGTACTCGGAGACCGATCGCAGCCGCCGCGTCGACTGGCGCCCGGAGGTGCACGATTCGGATGGCTTGTCGATCTGGGCCGCCACCGGCGAGCGCATCTGGCGGCCGCTGAACGATCCGGAGCGGGTGATCACCTCGAGCTTCTCCGGGGGCACGCCGAAGGGCTTCGGCCTCCTGCAGCGCGACCGCAACTTCGACGAATACGAGGACGACTCGGTCTATTACGACCGCCGGTCGGGGGCCTGGATCGAGCCGAAGGGCGACTGGGGCACCGGCGCCGTGCAGCTGGTCGAGATCCCGACCGACGACGAGATCCATGACAACATCGTCGCCTACTGGGTGGCCGACAAGCCGGTGAAGAAGGGCGACGCCCTGTCGCTCGACTACACGCTGACGTGGTCGACCAACCCGCCGCATCCGACCGACATCGGCCTCGTGGTGGCGACGCGGCTGGGACGCGGGGGCAATCCCGGCCAGCCCCGACCCTCGGGCGTCACCAAGATCGTCGTCGACTTCGATGGCGGTCTCGTCGCCGGCCTCGATCGCGAGGCGCAGGACGTGAAGGCCATCGTCACCAGCTCGCGCGGCACGGTGTCGAACGTCAACTGCTACTCGGTCAAGGTGGGGACGGCCTGGCGGGCCAGCTTCGACATCAAGGTCGACGGCACAGACCCGGTCGATGTCAGGCTCTACATGGAGGCGGACGGCGAGCCGGTCAGCGAGACCTGGCTGTACCAGTTCCTGCCGCTGTCCGACAAAGCGCGCGGCAGCTGAGCCGAAGGCGTCTGGCGCCTCGATCTCGAACCGCATGCCCTCCGGCAGAGCGGTTCGAGGATCGCCGCCACCGCTCTAGCTGAGATAGCCGAGCTGGGCGGCGACGGCGACCGCATGCGTGCGGTTCACCGCGTTCACCTTGCGCGCCGCCGAGTTCATGTATTGCGACACGGTGTGCTCGGAGAGGCTGAGGATCTTGCCGATCTCGTGCGAGGTCTTGCCGAGCATGGCGAGACGCAGGCATTCGCGTTCGCGCTTCGACAGCGGGTTGTTGCGCCGGTTCTCCTCGAAGCGGCAGGCGGTGAAGGCGCCGAACACCGCGAGCGCCGCGGGATAGAGATCGTCGACCGCCTCCTCCTCGAGAATGTCGCGCGCGCCGGCGAAGGCGACGACGCCTTCCACGGACGAAAAACCCTGCACCGGATAGTAGACGCCCGCCTGGAAGCCGTTCTCGTTGAGGAAGTCGATGGCCGGATCGCCGCTCGAAGCCCCGAACAGCATCTCCAGGTCCCAGTTCAGCGGGGCGGGATCGGACTCCAGCGCCCGCACCACCGGGCTGTAGCGCAGCAGCCCGTGCTTCTCGCAGGTCTTGGCGAAGCGCGGCTGCCAGTTCGACAGCACGAGCTTCAGCTGGTTCCTGTCCTCGGCATAGGGCGCCAGGATGAAGATCGCGTAGTGCGGCAGGCCGTAGGCCTCCGCGAGCCTCTGCAGGAGGACGTGAACGTCCGCCTCCTTCAGGTTCGGCCGCAGCCCGGCAAGGGCGGCGAGGGCCGGAGAGGTGGACCGTCCGCCTCCCGTTTCGGCCGCGGGCACGCTGACCTCACGGACTGGAAAAGGCGCAACATTGGGCCCGTTGTCCGTCCTCGATGACATGCCGCATCGTCCTCCGGGTCGCCTTGCCGATTGGCCGACCGCCTCGCTTCGTTCCGCCGAATCGCTCTGGCGATGATACCGCAAATGCCGGTCATTCCTACCGGGCCAATCCGCCGCGGCGAAACCGGTACGCCATCCGACAGTGCGCCCGCGGCCCGGCCCACTGGCACATCGCCCGTCCGTCCACCATCTACGGCCGAGGCGCTGCATCCGCGCAAGGCCATCCCCGGCGCTTCGGGCCAGGGCAGAAGATCGAAAGCACCATGACAGATTTCTCACCCCGCGAGATCGTTTCCGAGCTCGACCGTCACATCATCGGCCAGAAGGACGCCAAGCGCGCGGTCGCCGTCGCGCTGCGCAACCGCTGGCGCCGCCAGCAGCTGGAGGGCGGCCTGCGCGAGGAGGTGATGCCGAAGAACATCCTGATGATCGGGCCGACCGGCGTCGGCAAGACCGAGATCTCCCGGCGCCTGGCCAAGCTCGCCGGCGCGCCCTTCATCAAGGTCGAGGCGACCAAGTTCACCGAGGTCGGCTATGTCGGCCGTGACGTCGAGCAGATCGTGCGCGACCTCGTTGAGGTCGGCATCGGCCTGACCCGCGAGAAGAAGCGCGAGGCGGTGAAGGCGAAGGCGCATCAGGGTGCCGAGGACCGCGTGCTCGACGCGCTGGTCGGCAAGACGGCCTCGCCGGCGACGCGAGACTCGTTTCGCAAGAAGCTGCGGTCGGGCGAGCTCGACGACAAGGAAATCGACATCGAAGTCGCCGACACCGCCAATCCGATGGGCGGCATGGAGATTCCCGGCATGCCCGGCGCCAACATCGGCGTCCTCAACATCTCCGAGATGTTCGGCAAGGCGATGAACCGCACCAAGCAGCGCCGCACCACCGTGCGGGAATCCTATGACCTCCTGATCAACGAGGAGTCCGACAAGCTGCTCGATCAGGAGCAGGTCGTCGCGGAGGCGATCCGGGTGGCGGAGAACAACGGCATCGTCTTCATCGACGAGATCGACAAGGTGGCCTCGCGTGACGGCTACGGCGCCGGCGTCTCGCGGGAGGGCGTGCAGCGCGACCTCCTGCCGCTCGTCGAGGGTACGACGGTCGCGACCAAATACGGGCCGGTGAAGACGGACCACATCCTGTTCATCGCCTCCGGCGCCTTCCATGTGGCCAAGCCCTCCGATCTCCTGCCGGAGCTGCAGGGCCGCCTGCCGATCCGCGTCGAGCTGCGGGCGCTGACCAAGGAGGACTTCCGCCGCATCCTGACCGAGACGGAGGCGAGCCTCATCAAGCAGTACGTTGCGCTGATGGCGACCGAGAGCGTGACGCTCGACTTCACCGACGACGCGATCGATGCGCTCGCGGACACGGCGGTGAACCTCAACGCCTCGATCGAGAACATCGGTGCGCGGCGGCTGCAGACCGTGATGGAGCGCGTGCTCGACGACATCTCGTTCGAGGCGCCGGACAAGGGCGGCGAGACCTACACAATCGATGCGGCCTATGTGCACAAGGCACTGGACGGCATCGCCGGCAACACGGACCTGTCGCGCTTCATCCTCTGAGGCGCCAACGTCGACGCGCGGGGCGCGGCCCATCCCGCGCCTCCTGCCGGATCGTGTCGTGAGGACTGTCGACGCCGCCGCCGCCGGTCACTCGCCGGCTGCGGGAGGGTGCGGCCATTCGGTCCGTTCGGCGCGCGACCTCGTCGGTGCCGGCCAGAGCCAAGCCGAAGCCAGGTGAAGCGTCGGCCCCGTGCGGACGCTGGCAGACCTGCCGGCGCTGCTAGGCAGGTCGGCGCAGCCCGAAAGCCGCGGCACGCGCAAAGGCGGAGACGGCACCTGAACCGTCATCCCTCAGCGGTCTCGCTCGCTGCTTCACGTGCAGGCAGGCGCTGTGCTGTGACCAGCCGCGCCGGGCCGTCGCTGTCGCCCAGTCGCTTCTTCGGCGAAGGGATGGCGCCCTATCGGCAGATCGCGCTTGCGCTTCGGTGCAGGCAACACTTCAGAGCAAGCGGCGAAGGCACGTTGATCGCGATGGCCTCTCGAGCTTCGAAATGCGGGCTCGCCGAGCTTGCGCCCGTGAGGCAGCATTTCCGTGCCCGGTACAGCCGTTCGCGAGCCGCCCTTATCCGTGACGGCGGATGGCCGCGTCGATGAGCGTGTTGGCGATGGTCATGCGGGTGTTGGCGATAGCGCGCAGCCGCTGCGGCACGCGGTCCGGGTGATTCTCGGCAGCGAAGCGTCGGCGCAGCCGGGTCAGCTCCACGACAGGCATCGCATCTATTGATCCGAGCTCGAGAGCAATCTCGCGCGGATCGGTGCTCGGGACCGTCTCCTCCTCGTCGGAGACGAACGAGCGATGCTCATGATAGGCGCGTGCGGCGGCTTCCGTGGCCGCACCGCCGGACACGGCACCGATACCGCTGAGCGTGCGCCAGAAGCTCGCCGGCGAGCCCGCACGCCCGTAGTCGGACGAAGCGGCACCCGCCGCCATCGCCACGCTGTCGAGCACGTCCTCGAACCGGACGTCGTTGCCGCTACGCCACGCCACCTGTCGCCTCGTCGATAAAGCCGCACCACAGTGACCGCATCCGGTGAAGCCTCCGTAAAGGAAGCGCGGCAGACGATCGCATCCCTCACAAATCCTGAACCGTCACATCGGTTCCACGGAACCCTGCGCGATGCCGGACGTCTTCCGCCTGAGCAGCCAGGGAGACGGTGATGAAAGCCAAGACCGAGAGCGACAAGCGCGACGACCGGACGACGCCGATGAAGGCGCAGGACGAGCACAAGGCGACGACGCATCCGGAGATCCGCAAGGAGATGGAGACGGGCCCGCAGCACAAGGGCGACACGCCCGACGCGTGACACAGGCCAGCCTTCGCCGTCGCCTGAAGCCGACGGAGCGTGCTTACAGCCAAAGGCCCGCGGCGAGGGTTCGCCGCGGGCCTTCGTGTTGATCAGACGGTCGTCAGACCGGTTCTGTCTTACTCGTCGTCGCGGCCGCGCAGCGCCGCGCCGAGGATGTCGCCGAGCGAGGCGCCGGAGTCGGTCGAGCCGTACTGGGCCATCGCCTCCTTCTCCTCGGCGATCTGCAGCGCCTTGACCGACACCGCGATGCGGCGGGCCTTCTTGTCGAACTGCGTGATGCGCGCATCGACCTTCTGGCCGACCGAGAAGCGCTCCGGGCGCTGCTCGTCGCGGTCGCGCGCGAGATCGTTGCGACGGATGAAGGCGGTGAAGTCGGTGTCGACGATCTTCACCTCGATGCCGCCCTCGTTGACCGCGATCACCTCGCAAGTGACGACCGCGCCGCGGCGCAGCTCGCCGCTCTCTGCGGCTTCCACGAAGGCGTCGCCGCCGACCTGCTTGAGGCCGAGCGAGATGCGCTCCTTCTCGACGTCGACGTCCAGCACCTGGGCCTTGAGGAGGTCACCCTTGTTGAACTCCTCGATGACCTGCTCGCCCGGACGGTTCCAGTCGAGGTCGGACAGGTGCACCATGCCGTCCACGTCGCCCTCGAGGCCGATGAACAGGCCGAACTCGGTCTTGTTCTTGACCTCGCCCTCGACGATCGTGCCGATCGGGTGGGCGTCGCGGAAGGCCTCCCACGGGTTCTGCAGGGTCTGCTTCAGGCCGAGCGAGATGCGGCGCTTGACCGGATCGACCTCGAGCACGACGACCTCGACCTCCTGGGAGGTGGAGAGGATCTTGCCCGGATGGACGTTCTTCTTGGTCCAGCTCATCTCCGAGACGTGGATCAGGCCCTCGATGCCCGGCTCCAGCTCCACGAAGGCGCCGTAGTCGGTGATGTTGGTGACGCGGCCGGTGACCTTCACGCCCATCGGATACTTGACGCCGATGCCCTCCCACGGATCCGACTCGAGCTGCTTCATGCCGAGCGAGATGCGGTGGGTTTCCTGGTTGATGCGGATGATCTGCACCTTCACCGTCTGACCGATCTGCAGGATCTCGGTCGGATGGTTGACGCGGCGCCAGGCCATGTCGGTGACGTGCAAGAGGCCGTCGATGCCGCCGAGGTCGACGAACGCACCGTAGTCGGTGATGTTCTTGACGACGCCGTCGACGACCTGACCCTCTTCGAGGTTCTGGACGATCTCCGAGCGCTGCTCGGCCCGGCTCTCCTCGAGGACGGTGCGGCGCGACACGACGATGTTGCCGCGGCGCTTGTCCATCTTCAGAATCTGGAACGGCTGCGGGGTGTTCATCAGCGGGGTGACGTCGCGGATCGGCCGGATGTCGACCTGGCTGCGCGGCAGGAAGGCCACGGCGCCGTCGAGGTCGACCGTGAAGCCGCCCTTGACCTGGTTGAAGATGACGCCTTCGACCTTCTCGTTGGCGTTGAACTTCTCTTCGAGCTTGACCCAGCTCTCCTCGCGGCGCGCCTTGTCGCGCGACAGGACGGCCTCGCCGAGGGCGTTCTCGACGCGCTCGACATAGACCTCGACCGTGTCGCCGACCTGCAGTTCGCCCTCGCGGCCCTTGCCGCTGAATTCCTTGAGCGGCACGCGGCCCTCGACCTTCAGACCGGCGTCAATGACGGCCATGTCCTTTTCGATCGCGACGACCGTGCCTCGCACCACGGCGCCCTCGGCGACGTCGTTCTCGAGGAAGGATGCTTCGAGCATCGCAGCGAAATCATCGCGCGACGGATTGACTTGAGACATACGTTCTCCTTGGAGCCCGCCATCGGCGGGTATGCGCCCGGTTCGTGTTCATCGGCGCTGGCGGGTGGTCCGCCTGCCCGGCTTCACGCGCCGCGACAGGCCACGAGAGCGTCTCCAGCTTCGGGAGAAGTCTCGCTTCGGCGCGGAGGACCGGCCGGCCAGCAGATTTCATGTCGTCCAGCGGAAGGCTGCAGCGGCTCGGCCGCCATGGCAAAAGGGGCGCGCCTCCCTGGAAGCCGCCCCTACATCCGTTCCCGGTCAGATGATGCCTGTTCGATCAAGCCGCAAGCCGCCCGGAATGCGGCCTGTATATCGAGTTCGCTGGTGTCGAGCAAGTGCGCGTCCGGCGCCGGCTTCAGCGGCGAGTCGGCCCGTCCCATGTCGCGCGCGTCGCGGCGCTCGATGTCGGCGAGGACGTCCGCCAGCGTCTCGGGACCACCGGCCGCCGCGATCTCGGCGTGCCGTCGGGCCGCCCGCGCCTGCGGCGAGGCGGTGACGTAGAGCTTCACCGCGGCGTCGCGCAGGACGACCGTGCCGATGTCGCGCCCGTCCAGCACCGCGCCCTCGCCGGACTGCGCGAACCGCCGTTGCGCCTCGACCAGGGCGCGCCGGACCCCCGGCATCACGGCGATCCGCGAGGCGGCTTCGCCGATGACATGGTTCGACAGGACCGCGCGATCGAGCGAACCGAGGTCGACGACCGCTGCCGCGCGCTCGGCCGCGGCGACATCCTCCAGCGCGGCACCCGCGTCGATCAGGGCCTTGGCCACCGCACGATAGGTCAGCCCGGTGTCGAGGTGGCGAAGGCCGTAGGCGGCGGCGATCTGCCGGGCCAGGGTGCCCTTGCCGGAGGCGGCAGGGCCGTCGATGGCGATCGTCAGGGGCCGGCCAGGCTTCTCGAACATCGTCGCGTCTCCCTCATCGAGCGTTGTGGCGGGCGGCCGCTCAGGGTGCGGTCGCGTCGGCCGGATCGGTCGGGGCGGCCGGCACCCGGGGGTAGCCGAGCGCGGCCGCGACCGCGCCCAGGAGGCTTCCCATGACATAGGGAACGGCGACGAAAAAGAAGATCAGCGCGATCTCCCCCAGCTGTCTCCACAGATCGAGCGCCCACAGGATCGTGCCGCTCGCCGCCAGGCGCGGCGGCAGCGCGGCGACGACGGCCGGCCGACCGGCGACGGCCAGCGCGAAACCCACCGCCACCACCGCCGGCAGGATCAGCCGCCGCATCACGGCGCCCGTGACGGAGGACCGGCCCGAAAGGATCGCGCGGCGCAGAACGTGGGCGACGTGGCGGGCATAGACGGCGGCGAGCGGACAGAAGAACAGGAGCGCGAGCGCGGCCGTCACGGCTCAGATCGGGTCCAGCCGGGCACCGAGCGTCTCCATCAGGCCGACGAACTCGGGAAAGCTCGTCGCGATCATCGCCGCATCGTCGACCGCGACCGGCCTCTCGCTGGCCGCGCCGAGCACCAGGAAGCTCATCGCGATGCGGTGATCGAGATGGGTGGCGACGGTGCCGCCGCCGAGGCCGCTGCCGTCGGGACGCCCGGTCACGCGCAGCCAGTCGCGCCCCTCCTCATGGGCGACGCCGTTGGCGGCGAGGCCCGCGGCGACCGCCGCCAGGCGGTCCGACTCCTTGACGCGCAGCTCGTCCAGCCCCTGCATCAGCGTCTCCCCCTCGGCGAAGCTCGCGGCCACCGCGAGCACCGGATACTCGTCGATCATGAAGGGCGCGCGCTCCGGCGGCACGGTCACCCCGCGCAGTGCCGAATGCCGGACCCGGAGGTCGGCGACGCTCTCGCCGCCGGCGTCGCGCTCGGCCAGCGTCTCGATCGAAGCACCCATCTCGAGCAGCGTCTGGATGAGGCCGGTCCGGGTCGGGTTCATCAGGACGTTGCGGATGACGATGTCCGATCCCGGCACGATCAGCGCGGCGACGAGCGGAAAGGCGGCCGAAGACGGATCGCCCGGCACCACCAGATGCTCGACGGCCGTCAGCCGTCCCTGGCCCTCCAGCCTGATGTGCCGGACGCCCGCCGCGTCGGTCTCCACCTCAAGCGTGGCGCCGAAGCCGGCGAGCATCTTCTCGGTGTGGTCGCGCGTCATCACCGGCTCGATCACCGTGGTGACGCCGGGCGCGTTCAGCCCGGCGAGCAGCACGGCCGACTTCACCTGTGCGGACGCCATCGGCACGCGGTATTCGATCGGCGCGGCGACCCGCGGCCCGTGGATCGACAGCGGCAGCCGGTCGCCGGACCGTGCGACGACCTGCACGCCCATCTGGCGCAGCGGGTCGAGGACGCGGCCCATCGGCCGCTTCGACAGCGAGGTGTCGCCGACGAAGGTGGCGCCGAAGTCATACGGTCCGACGAGGCCCATCGTCAGCCGGGCGCCGGTGCCGGCATTGCCGAAGTCGAGCGGCTCGGTGGGCTCCAGCAGGCAGCCGTTGCCGACGCCGTCGACCACCCAGCTCGCGCCGTCGCGGCGGATGCGCGCGCCCATCGCGGTCATCGCCCTGCCGGTCGCGATCACGTCCTCGCCCTCGAGCAGGCCGGTGATGCGGGTGGTGCCGGCGGCGAGGCCGCCGAACAGGAAGGCGCGGTGGGAGATCGACTTGTCGCCGGGCACGGTGACGGTGCCGCTCAGGGCAGGCGCCCGCGCCGAGCGCATCGGTCGGATCGTGCTTGCATGCGCCATCTTCCGTCTCCGTTTTCCGCTTTGCGGGCCGGTCTTGCGGCACTGCCCGCTCCGTTGCCGTCGCCGCCGACGATCCGCATGCGGGCCGGCTCGGACGGCGGCTTGCGTTAGCATGCGTCGGGCGGCTTCGTCACCACGCGTCAAGGGCCGGCGCAACGGCTTTGACAAGGGCCCGGCGAGTGCGTATGGACCAAAAAATCCCAGCGCAGCCTGCGATAGCGGCGACCCGCTGCTCCGCCCGACGCGCGGGGCGCAGGACCGTCTTCCGCGCCGGCGGCAGGCCGCAGGACGCGGCGGCCGTCAGGCCGGCGGGACGGGCGCGGCACCACAGGATTCACGAGGCGACGATGGCCAAACCCGAACTCGGCACCAAGCGCATCTGTCCGGAGACCGGACGCAAGTTTTACGACCTGAACAAGGACCCGGTCGTCTCCCCCTACACCGGCACGAGCTATCCGCGCAGCTTCTTCGAGAACGAGGTCTCGCGACCCGAGCCGGAGGACGAGGAGGAGCAGAACGAGGTCGATCTGGTCGAGGCCTCGGAGTCGCCCGAAACCATCTCCCTCTCGGACGTCGAGGACGAGGAGAAGAGCGGCAAGGACGATGATCTGCCCGATATCGACGATGACAGCGACGATGACGTCGACGACGCCAACGACGACACCTTCCTCGAGGAGGAGGACGAAGGCGACGACGATCTCGCCGACGTCATCGGCGGCGGCCGCGAGGACGACGAGGACTGATCGCGCGCGAGCCGCCGGCAGTTTTGCGGCCGGCTGGCGCATTCGGATCGGGACGTGAAGTTTTGACTTGATCTTGCCCGGCGGCTTCAGTAGAAGCCGCCGTCATGCAGCGAAGGCACCCCAAGCCCTTCGCTCCGAGCCGCCCGAAAGGGCGCTCACGTGGGGCCATAGCTCAGCTGGGAGAGCGCTACAATGGCATTGTAGAGGTCAGCGGTTCGATCCCGCTTGGCTCCACCATTTCCTTTCTCTCGCAGAACCCTCCGCTGAGTCTGCCACCGGGATCGTGCGCATCGGCATGTCCTGCGGATGGGCCAGGCTGGCGGTCGGCAGCCCCCTCGGACGCGCGAGCGTCAGAATTCGCCGTAGGCGTCGCGTGCCGCGTCGGCACTCGACTGGGCCTCCTTTGCGCTCGGCACCAGCACCATCGACGTGAAGGTGACGATCGGCGTGGCGGCCGCCTCCGGCGCCGTGGATGCCTCGCCTGTCGCCGGCGCCTCCGGCCGCCGCCAGGTCGCGCGCCATGTCGCGAGCGAACGGTCGCGTTGCGTCTTTTCGGCGAGATGGTGCTGAAGCTCGAGAGTCATCGAAGAGGGGATCCGGCGAAGTGGTTTCCTCTCTTGTCTGGCTGCGCTTTCAGGATGCGTTCAAATCGGAGAGGCAATTCGACAGATCAAAGAGACTTAGCTTTCACGTGAGTCAGAGGGTGTCGATACTCCGGCGAACAGGGGCAGCGGCTGCGGCGCGTGTCGGCCGGACCGAGGCACGCCGGCGCCCTGCGCTGCAGGGCACCGCCTCGCGAGGCGACGTTGGCCACTTGATCCGAAGCCGTCTATCCTTTTGGCGAAACAGTAATCGTGATCTTCGACTTCCGAGGCGGGCAGCGATACAATCCGCGTCTTGCAAATGGTCCGACATGCCTCTACGGTACATCCATGTAATGGGATGATGGAATCGCTCCTCTGACGACGGAGGCTGACGTGACCGCGACCGGCTCCGATGACACCTGCGCGTTTGTGGTTGACCGCCGACAGGCCATGAAGCTGCTGGGGGTCGGCGCCTTCGCAGCGCTCCTTCCGGACCCTTTCCACGCGACGGCGGCAGCGCAGCTGCCGCCCCTCGACTTTCTGAGCCCGGTCGCACTGGATGGTTCTCCGGCGCAAGCCTTCGCCAGCCACCGCGCCCGAGCCGCCGGGATCGCGCGCTACTTCGCCGCGACGCGGCCGCTTTCCAAGGTGGTCGGGCAGGCGAACGAGGACAACACGGTCGCCCTGATCGGTCACTTCCACGCGGTGCGCAGCGATCCCGCCTTCACGCCGCCCGGCGCTCCGGCTTCGGCGACCGAGGCCCCCGCCGCGTTGCGGCGGCTGCAGCGGGGCACCGGGCTCGTCGGCACCGACGGCGCCAGCACCAAGCGCGACTACGACATGGCGGTGAAGGGCCTGGTGACGCTCGCCTACAGGTATGGCGACCTCCTTGACGCGGGACAGCCGGGCAAGGCAGGTGTCGACGTCATCCTGGACGACCTGATGCCGGCGAGCCTGCAGGGCGGCCACCCGGCGGACATCGAGATCGTCGAGCAATCCTTTCTCGACATCGACACGCCGGAGACCGAAAACCATCTCCTGATGATCGAGAGCAGCCGGTATCTGATCAACCAGTTGCGGCTGGAGCGCACCGGCGACCGAACGTTCGACAATCGCACCAACGGACTGATGCGTTGGCTGCTCGACTATATGCAGCGGGTTCCGCGCTTCGATTTTCTGGAGTTCAACTCGCGCCCTTACGCCCGGCTCTCGCTGCACGCGCTCCTCAACCTCCAGGAGTTCGCCCGCGATCCGGAAATGCGGACCGCTGCGCAGATCCTGCTCGACTACACGATGATGAAGTTCGCCCTGTCGAGCAATCGCGGGCGGCGCGTCGGCCCGTTCCGCCGCCAGCAGCACCGGATCAACCACCAGGCCAACGGCCGGGACGACCTCTACGCCTCCAATGCCGACGAAGTCTGCGGCTTCTTCCTCGCCTCCACCGGCCTCGTTGAGCCGCACGACGCGCAGGCACCGGTGGCGATCCCGCTTCAGCAGGCCTTCAACGCGCTCTTGGGAGGCGCCTCGAGCTATCGCCCGCCGCCGGCCGCCTACACGCTGGCGCTCGACCGAAACACGCCGGCGTCGCTGCACCGCTTCTTCCATGGCCACCGGCCGCGGCTGCCGGCGGGCGAGGATGCCGATCCCGGCCTGGAGATCTACTACCACTCGCCCTCGTTCCTGCTGACGGCGGGTGGGCAGTTCCTGAACAGCGGGTATGGCAGCGACGAGGTCGACCTGTTCAGCAAGCAGGCATGGGAGCAGACCGCGCGTGCCCAGGCCACCACGCTGATCCCGACCCGAGCCGATACGCGCTTCCACGATCTTCTGCGCTTCGAGCCCTATCCGGACCCGCAGGTCGATCCCTATGCCGACGACCGCGACGATCCCGACTGCTATCACACCAAGGGCGTCAACATCGGCGTCACGCGCGGCTTCATGGCCGGAGCCAACCTGCGTCCGGCGGAAAAGAAGACCGTCCTTGAAGATTCAACCTCGGCCGCACCGGCGCTCGCGCTGCACGGCGACCGGCTGATGATCGCCTGGAAGGGGTCGGGCAACGACAACCTGAACGTGGCGACGGTGCAGGCGACATCGCTCCTCGGCATCGACGGCGTCGAGGGGATCCAGGACAAGACGGTTCTCGGCGAGACCAGCGACGCCGCACCTGCCATCGCCTCCGACGGCCGACGGCTGTTTCTCGCCTGGCGGGGCCATGGCAACGAGAAGCTGAACCTCGCCTTCAGCGAGGACTTCGGCGCAACTTGGAAAGGGAAGACCGTCTTCGGCGATACCAGCGATCATGCGCCCGCACTGGCCGTCCACGACAACCAGCTGTTCCTGGCCTGGACCGGGCGGGGCAACGAAAAGCTCAATCTCGCGAAGGCGATCCTCACCGGCAACACGGCGGGCGCGCTCAGCTTCGGCCTCGAAGACAAGCGCGTCCTCGGCGACACCAGCAGCACCGCACCGGCGCTCGCCTCGCACGGGGGCCGGCTGTTTCTCGCCTGGAAGGGCTCGGGGAACGACAACCTGAACCTGATGGCGAGTTCCGACGCGGGCGCCAGCTTCCAGGGCAAGCAGACCTTCGGCGAGACCAGCAGCCATGCCCCGGCGCTCGCCTCCAGCGGCGGCCGGCTGTGCATCGCGTGGAAGGGCTCGGGCAACGAGAACCTCAACGTCGCGAAGGTCGTGCTGATCGGCAACACGGCCGGCGGCTTCGGCATCGAAGGACTGACCGACAAGGTGACGCTGGGCGAGACCAGCACCGAGCCGCCGACGCTTGGCAGCTGGAACGGCTGCCTGTGTCTCGGCTGGAGGGGCGAGGGCGAAGAGCTCCTGAACCTGCGGATCTCGCGCGACGGTCTGTTCCGACCGCTCGGTCCCTGGATCTTCGCCGACCTGACGCCGCTCGGCTTCTACCTCGCGGCCTACCGGGTGCCGGTGACCCATCCGGACCAGCTCGTCGTGCCGCTCGACACGCTCGGCTTCGTTCACGTCGCGGAGAAGGCGGACATGGACCGTCGCCAGATCGATTTCGCGCGGTTCCGCACGTTGACGGAGCAGCGCAACGCCGGGCTGCCGCGATCCTTCGACTATGGCGGCTTCTACGAGTTCCAGAGCGCCGACGACCGCCGCTTCCGGATGTGGTTCGAGCTGACCGGAGCCAAGTACGCGCCGCGGGTGAGCGAAATCGGCGACCCGGAGGGCGATTTCACGACGCTGCCGCTGGTGTCCGGCGATGTCATGCGGTCCCCCGGCGGGCACGACGGGCGCATCGAGATCCAGGATCCGGCCGCCCCAGGATCTCCCCTGGTGCTGGACTACCGCGATGCTGCCAATCCGATCCGCATCGACACCAAGGTCAGCCAGCCGGGTCCCTGGATCGATCGGGTGCTCGCTCTGTTCACCTTCGCGCCGCGCTTGATACAGCTCTCGCAGCCCCTGGACATGCATGCGGCGCTGGCCGACGCCGCATTTCTCTATGACGAGATGCTGCGGCTGAACCCCGACGCGAACGGACCTCGATTGGCGCCAGGCGTCATCCAGGGGCTGGGTACGATCGGCATCGACTTCAGCGTCAGCGACGCCGACCTCAGGGAGTGGCTCGCCAATCCGGACTTCACACCCTATCCGGCGATCGCGGCGAAGCTCCTGTCGATGGGGCGGCGGCTGAAGGCGCCGGTCTATATCGACGTCGTCGCCTTCAACTACGAGAACACCCCTGGCGTCGCCTCGCCGCGCCAGATCTCCGACCTGCGGGACGACGTTCTGGCCGCGGCGCTGCTTGCGGCCTGGAACGTGCGCTATGGCGCGACGCTCACCGACGCGAACCAGATCTTCGCTTGATCCAGCCGGCTCTGCGCCACGCGGAGAGCGGGCGGCGCGGCTCGGTGGCCTGGCGCAGCGTGCGGCGAGTCGGTCGCGTGGGCAGCAGCACCTCGGCCTCGTAAGCTGGTCGCTGTTCCGTCCGCAGCCCCGTGCTGTGCGGGTCACGAGCCCGAAGGGGCTGCGGGAGAACGGTCCAGCGTGGGCGCTTCGGCCCAGACCGCGAAGATGCGGCGCGTGCCGGGCAGGCCGCGGCGAACGGCTCAGATCGAGTGCGAGAAGATGTCCTCGTCGGCCCAGCCCGCAAGATCGAGCTTTGCCCGCGTCGGCAGATAGGCGAAGGAGGCCTTCGCCAGACCGGTGCGACCCTCGCGCTCCAGGCGCTTCATCAGCTCGCCCATGATGTCGTGCAGATAGAGGACGTCGGAGGCGGCGTAGTCGATCTGCGCCTGGCTCAAGGTTTCGGCCGCCCAGTCGGAGGACTGCTGCTGCTTCGACATGTCCACGCCGATCAGCTCGCGCGCCAGATCCTTCAGCCCATGCCGGTCGGTGTAGGTGCGGGTGAGACGCGAGGCGATCTTGGTGCAGAAGATCGGCGTCGTCATCACGCCGAAGGCGTGGAACAGCGCGGCGATGTCGAAGCGGGCGTAGTGGAAGATCTTGGTCTTCGTCTCGTCCAGGAGCAGCCGGCAGAGATTGGGCGCCGCGGTCTGGCCCTTTGCGATCTGCACGAGGTCGGCGGTGCCGTCGCCGGGCGACAGCTGCACCACGCAGAGACGATCGCGCCGGGTGTCGAGCCCGAGTGTCTCCGTGTCGATGGCGACGGGACCGGTATAGGCGGAAAGGTCGGGCAGATCGCCCTTGTGCACGCGGATGGTCATGCGGCGTGTCTGCGCCCGCCCGCGGGGGAGGTCAAGCGCAATTAGGGCCGCCGGCCGTGCGCCCGCCGCCGCCGCCGCGCAAGGTCAGGCGGGGCGCCGCTCATGCCGCCTCGATGTCGGTCGCGGCGAACTTCGGCCCCTTGTAGAGGAGAGGCTGGCGATAGTAGCGGGCGCAGGCATAGGTGAAGCAGTCGCCCGTGTTGAGCCCGCCGCTCGCGCCGCGCCCACGTCCGAACCGGGCATAGGCGTCGAGGGCGAGGCCGGCCACCTGGGGCGGCATGGAGACCACCTGGATCGTCATGAGGTCGAGGAAGCGGCGGACTGCCTCCTCCGCCTCGGCCACCGCGAGCCCCAGATCGCGCGACACGGCGGCGACGGCCTCGTAGACGGCGATGGGGGAGGCGAAGCGCTTGTTCGAGGTCTGCAGGCGCGCGGCGAAGATGCGCGCCTCGTCCTCGTCTGTGAGCATGGCCATCAGCACCGACCCGTCGACGAACATCAGGCGCGCTCAGGCCGCGCGCGCGCCTGCAGATCGCGGCAGAACTCGGCGGCGAGATCGGCGAGCGAGGGCTTGGCCTTCTCCCGCTCGAGCTCGTGTTCGAGCGCGAGATGCACGGCCTCGGTCAGTCCGACCTTCTTGATCTCGGCGACCTTGCGGGCGAGCGCATCGGTCTCCGGGTTCTTGATGTGGAAGGGCATTCCGTCGCTCCCGCTGGTCTAGCAGGATAGATATACAAGGCTATCCGGATCCGCAAATACGGGCGTTGCACGCTGCGCTCGCGGGTTGTCGGTCTATCCAGCAACGATTGCCGTCTATCCGCTCGCCTGTATCGCGCGGCGGGATTCGGCCCGCTCCATCCCCCTCACCCGTCTCCGGCAAGGCATCGCCAACTGGAGTCACCGAGACAGCCCAACCCGCGGCCTCATCACCGCCCGAACGGCGGCCGCAACCCATACAGACGGTGAACCTCGATGGTCTATCGGCTCTGGATAGACGTCTGAGACGGGGGCTAGCCCGGCCGGTCTAGACGCCTGCCCGGCACGGCCTGCATCTGCCCCGTACAGGCTAGCGGACGGCCGGAGCACCCGCAGGATCGCGAGCTCGTATCGAGGCAACGCCGACGCACGTCCAGCCGCCATGGCGGATGCTCGCGACGAATCCGATTTTCATGATCTGCAAAGGATTTGCAAGCTCGCCGGGGGCGGCACGAGGATCGTGATGCGACCGGTGCGGGCTGTCGAAAGCGCGCAGGCGGGAGCTCAATGCTCAGACGCGTGCGGCGCGGCCGCCGAAGCCGCCACGCGCATGATCACTGTCGACTTGCGGGATTGGTGCCCAGGAAAGGACTCGAACCTTCACGCCTCGCGGCACACGGACCTGAACCGTGCGCGTCTACCAATTCCGCCACCTGGGCACGGCGGGGACCTTTAGTTTTATGAAGAGAGCGTGTCAACGGCCTTCTGCCGCTTCGTGCGGCGGCTGCGTCAGGGCGCTCCGTCGCCCCGCCGGCGGACGCTTGCAGCGGGTCGGTCAGCCGCCGCCAGGGGCGGGTCGCTCACTCCGCCGCGCCGGAACGGCAAAAGCCTTTCCGCCCGGCGCGTTTGCCGGTATTGAGACGCGAAATGACATGAGCGCGGACGGCACGACGAGAGGCGGCAGACGATGACGGTGGACAAGGACAGGCTGGTCACGGTGTTCGGCGGCACGGGCTTCCTCGGACGTTACGTCGTTCGGGCCCTGGCCAAGCGCGGGTTCCGGGTGCGTGTCGGCACCCGCCGGCCGGATCTCGCCTACCATCTGCAGCCGGCCGGCAACATGGGCCAGGTGCATCCGGTTCAGGCGAATCTGCGCTATCGCTGGTCGGTCGACCGGGCGGTGGAAGGCGCCGACCACGTCGTCAACCTCGTGGGGCTCCTCGCCGAATCGGGCCGGCAGAGCTTCCGTGCCTTGCATCTTGAGGGCGCGCGCGGCGTCGCCGAAGCCGCGAAGGCGATCGGGGCGGGGATGACGCAGGTGTCGGCGATCGGCGCGGACGCCGCGTCCGACAGCCTCTACGCCCGAACCAAGGCGGCGGGCGAGCAAGCCGTGCTCGAGACGCTGCCCGGCGCCTACGTGCTGCGCCCCTCGCTCCTGTTCGGGCCCGAGGACGACTTCTTCAACCGCTTCGCCGGGATGGCGCGCTTCGCCCCGGCGCTGCCGCTGATCGGCGGCGGCACGACCCACTTCCAGCCGGTCTACGTCAACGACGTCGCCGAGGCGATCGCCGAGACGGTGCAGGGCAAGGTGGCCGGCGGCACCATCTACGAGCTCGGAGGCCCGGAGATCCGGACCTTCCGTGAGCTGATGGAGGATATGCTCGAGGTCATCGACCGCAAGCGCGCGCTGATGAGCCTGCCCTTCGGCCTCGCGAGCCGACTGGCGAAACTCGCGCAATATGTCCCGGGCCAGCCGCTCACGCCCGACCAGGTGACGCAGCTGCGCCGCGACAACGTCGTCGCCGACGCCGCGATCGCGGAGGGGCGTACTCTGGCCGCCTTCGGCATCCGCCCGACATCGCTCGAGACGATCCTGCCGACCTATCTCGTGCGCTTCCGTCCGCTGGGCCAGTTCACCCGCGTCGGCACCGGCTCCGACGCCCAGGGGCCGACCGAGCTCGTCTGATCTCGGGGGCGCCGACCCGAAGCGAGGCAGGCCGTCCGGCTCACTCGGCGCGCGGCGCGCCGTGATCGGTGACGCGGTCGCCGCGCAGCGCCAGGTCGGCGTCGATCTCGTGCGGCTTCGGCGCCGGGCTCACGGTGAGGAGCAGTACGATCCCGACCAGGCCGACGCCGATCCGCCACCAGGCGAAGGGCGCAAAGCCGTGGCGCGAGACGAAATCGAGCAGCACCCGCACCACCACCACGGCCGCGACGAAGGCCGCGGCGAAGCCGATCGCGATCAGCCAGAGGTCCGACGAGGAAAGCAGGTCGCGGCTCTTGTAGAAGTCGTAGACGAAGGCACCGGCCATCGTCGGCATCGCCAGGAAGAAGGAGAACTCGGCGGCCGAGCGCTTGTCGGTGCCGAGGAGCAGCGCGCCGGCAATCGTCGATCCCGAGCGCGAGGTGCCCGGGATCAGAGCCAGGCACTGGAAGAACCCGATCTTCAGGCAGAGCGACAGCGGGTAGTCCATCACGTCGCGGTAGCGCACCTTCAGCGGCAGGCGGTCGATGACGAGGAGCAGGATCCCGCCGACCAGGAGCGCCACGCAGATCACCATCGGCGTCTCGAACAGGACGCGCTTGATGAAGTCATGCGCGATGACGCCGATGATCGCCGCCGGCAGGAAGGCGAGCGCGATGCCGGCGACGAACCGCCGGCTGCGCGGGCTGGAGGGCAGGCTGGTCGCCAGCTGCCAGAGCCGGGCAAAATAGACCACCACGATCGCCAGAACCGCGCCGAGCTGGATCACCACCTCGAAGACGTGGCCGGTGGAGCGGAAGCCGAGGAACTGGCCGAGCAGCAGGATGTGGCCGGTCGAGGAAACCGGCAGGAATTCGGTGAGGCCTTCGGTGAGGCCGAGAATGACGGCGTCGAGGGCGGAGTTCTGCATCGTCATCCCGGCTTAGCGTGCGTCGCGTGATCTACCGCGGTGGCGCTGACCTGAGGCTGTTTTGTGGCCGACCACCGGTCCTCCCGCCGAGCGAAGCTGGCTGCGGACGGCTTGCGTCGCCGGACACCCGGCCTATGTCGCTGACAGGAAGCAGCCCGCGAGACTGGGCGCTTTTAAGGATTTCCCAGTGGTTGCGGCGGGTTAGATGCCGTTAACCAGGCAGCGTCTAAAGTCGTCATGACCCTTCTCGAAGCCGGCTCGCGTATCCGGTCGGACACATCACACACGATGCTCAGGCTCCACCACCATCCCATGTCGACCGCCTCCCGCTTCGTGCGCCTCGTGCTCGGCGAATACGGCGAGCGCGCCGAGATGCTGGAGGAGCGGCCTTGGGAGCGGCGCAAGGAGTTTCTGGCGCTGAACCCGGCGGCGACGTTGCCGATCCTGATCGAGGACAACGGGCCGCCGATCGTCGGCGGCGTCGTCATCGGGGAGTATCTCGACGAGACCCGGGGTGCCTTCCAGCGCGACCGGCGGCTCTTGGCCGAGAAGCCGATCGAGCGGGCGGAGATGCGGCGCCTGACCGAGTGGTTTCTCCTCAAGCTCGAGGCGGAGGTGACGCGCTATCTGGTGCGCGAGCGGGTCTACAAGCTGGACATGCGGCCGGAGGAGGGCGGCGGCCCACCCGATGCCGCGGCGATTCGTGCCGCACGGGCCAACCTCAAGCATCACCTGCGCTATGTCGGCTGGCTCGCCGAGAGCCGCAACTGGCTCGCCGGCCCCCGCCTGTCCTATGCCGACTTCTCCGCCGCGGCCGCCTTCTCGATCCTCGACTATCTCGGCGAGATCGCCTGGGAGAAGGAGCCGGCCGCCAAGGAATGGTACGTGCGGATCAAGTCGCGCCCCTCCTTCCGGCCCTTCCTGACCGAGCGGGTGCGCGGCATTCCGCCGGTGCCGCATTACGCCGAACTCGACTTTTAGACTATTGAGGGGGCATGACCGCCCCGGCCCTTCCCCTCGCGCGGAACGCGCTGAAGGATTTCGTGTGCGAGGACGCCCGGCGCCTCGGCTTTGACGCCGTGGGCTTCGCTCTGGCCGAAACCGATGTCGTCCTCGGCGAGCGGCTCGACGCCTTCGTCGCCGCGGGCCTGCACGGGACGATGGACTGGCTGCCGGAGACGGCCGCACGCCGGCGCTCGGCGAAGGCCTTGTGGCCGCAGGTGCGCTCGATCGTGGTGCTCGGGCTGAACTACGGGCCTGAGGAGGACCCGCTGTCGATCCTGTCGCGGCCCGACCGGGGCGCCATCTCGGTCTATGCCCGCCACCGCGACTATCACGACGTGATCAAGGGCAAGCTGAAGGAACTGGCGTCGCGGCTTGTCGCCCGCGCGGGCGCGGGTCACGACGTGAAGGTCTTCGTCGACACCGCGCCGGTGATGGAAAAGCCGCTCGGCGAGACGGCAGGCCTTGGCTGGCAGGGCAAGCATACCAATCTCGTGAGCCGCGACTTCGGCTCCTGGCTGTTCCTCGGCTCGATCTTCACCACCATCCGCTTCGAGCCGGACAGGCCGGGCCGCGACCTGTGCGGCTCCTGCCGCGCCTGCCAGGATGCCTGTCCGACCGACGCCTTTCCGCAGCCCTACCGGCTCGATGCGCGCCGCTGCATCTCCTATCTCACGATCGAAACGAAGCGCGCCGTGCCGCGCGAGCTGCGGCCGGCCATCGGCAACCGGATCTATGGCTGCGACGACTGCCTCGCCGTCTGTCCATGGAACAAGTTCGCTGAGGCCGGGCGCGAGGCGAAGCTGCGGGCGCGCGAGGACCTTGGTGCGCCGCCGCTCGACCGCCTGCTGGCGCTCGACGATGCGGGCTTCCGGGCGCTCTTTTCCGGCTCGCCGATCAAGCGGATCGGGCGCGACAAGTTCGTCTCGAACTGCCTCATTGCGGCAGGAAACTCTGGAGAAGAAGGGCTCGTTCCGCTGGTGGAACGCTTGCTCGGCGACCCGGCGCCGGTCGTGCGGGCCATGGCCGTCTGGGCGCTCGCACGCCTCGACCCGCAACGCAGCCGCCTTGCTCGTCCGGCGCGGCTGGCCGACGAGGACGACACAGCCGTCTGCGCAGAGTGGGCGGCCATCGATGAAGGAGCGGAGCGATGACATCGCACTCGATACGAGAACACAACCGGACCTCTTACGAGAAGGCGTGCGCCGCGCTGCGCGGTGACGTCCGGCCGGCGACGGCTGTGGGCGCGACGGCGCTCGGCGCGGCGGCCGTCGGCGCGCTGTCGCTGGGCGGGCTCGCGCTGGGCGCAATCGCCGTCGGCGCGTTCGCCATCGGGCGCCTGTCGGTCGGGCGCGCCACGCTGAAGCAGGGCGACATCGGCCACCTGCGGATCGGCCATCTCGAGATCGGGGCCCTGACGTCGCTCGGCGGCAGAGCGAATGAGATGGCGTGACCATGCGGCTCTTCGTCTTCGGCTGTGGCTACTCGGCCTCGCATTTCATTCATCGCCTGCCCGCCGGCGCTCGTGCCGTCGGCGTAACGAGCCGCTCCGCGGACAAGCTCGAGCACTTTCGCGCCGATGGCATGCCGGCCTTCCGTTTCGATGGAGGGGACGCCGAGGCGGGCATTGCCGAAGCCTTGGCCGTCACCACGCATCTCCTGATCTCGATCGCGCCGGGCGAAGCCGGCGACCCGGTGCTCGCGACCCAGCGCTCCCGCGTTCTCGATCAGATGCCTGCCCTGCGCTGGATCGGGTATCTTTCGACGGTCGGGGTCTACGGCGATCATGGCGGCGCGTGGGTCGACGAGACTGGGCCTCTCAGACCGGTGTCGAAACGGTCGGTGCAGCGCGTCGAGGCCGAGGCCGGCTGGCAGGCGCTGGCGGATGCGCGCGACGTGCCGCTCGCGATCCTCAGGCTGTCCGGCATCTACGGCCCCGGGCGCAGCGCAATCGAAAATCTGCGAGCCGGCACCGCGCGGCGGCTGGTGAAGCCGGGCCAGGTGTTCAACCGCATCCACGTTGCCGACATCGCGGGCGCGCTCCGGCTCTTGTCGGCTCAGGCGCGCGGTGGCGTCTTCAACGTGACGGACGACGAGCCGGCACCGCCCCAGGATGTCGTGGCCTATGCGGCCGGCCTCCTCGGCATCGATCCCCCTGCGGAGATCGCATTTGACACGGCCGATCTCACGCCGATGGCACGTTCGTTCTACGGCGAGAACAAAAGGGTGCGGAACGAACGGCTAAAATCCGCCGGCTACGAATTTTTATTTCCGACTTATCGAGAAGGGCTGAAAAACGTTCTAACGCCCTGATTCGCGGGGGTTTCAGAGGAAGGTAACCGGCGGCGGAAGCGTACGCGGAACGCTTGCGGCAGGGAACCGTCACGTTTTTGCCAGAACCGACCATCAAACGCCCGAACCGGCGCGGGGTTCCGACGGGGGTTCCGAGGGGTCTGATCCAACCGATTCCCGCGCAAGTACAACGGGATAAGGTACGGACTATTGACCAAGACGACGCTCGTCGCCACGCTGCTGCTCGCTCTCAGTTCCGCCGTCACGCCGCCACTCGTCACACCCGCGGCCGCCAAAACCTCCTGCGGGGGCGCCTCCTGGTATGCGCTCAACTCGCGCACCGCCTCCGGCGAGATGATGAACCCGGACGCCATGACCGCCGCCCACCGCACGCTGGCACTCGGCACCCGCGTCAGGGTCACCAACCTCAAGAACGGCCGCACGGTGGTCGTGCGGATCAACGACCGGGGTCCGTTCATCAAGGGCCGGGTGATCGACCTGTCGCGCGGCGCTGCCCGCAAGCTCGGTTTCATCCAGGCCGGCCATACGCGGGTGCAGATCCAGCCGGCGGACAGCGACGGCGGCATCAGCTGCGCCTGATCACGCTGTTCGATGGCGGCGGCCGCAGGAGGAGATGGCCGCCGCAACCGCAGTCACCCAGCGCGTGCGGACCGTGGCCGAGATCGACGACGCGCTGAGCGGGCTCGCCGAAGGTCGGCTCGACAGGCGGGATCCGCTCCGAGATGCCCGCCCGGACTCGACCACTTGCGCATCGACCTCAACAAGGCGCTGGATCGTCTGGAGGCGGTGATCGGTCGGGTCCAGAGCTCGTCTGGAACGATCGGCGAGGCCATGACCGAGATCCCGGCCGCCCGACCGGTCGCTCGGCGTCGAGGCGAAGCCGCGCCGGTCTGTCCTTCAGCGCTCGATGCGGTCGATGAACCAGCGGGTGAGGCGGGTCCAGACCTCGTCCTTTTCGGCGAAGTCCTCGACCCCGTGCTCGAGGTTCGGATTGTCGTTGACCTCGATCAGGAACAGCCCGTCGCGGGTCTCCTTGAGATCGACACCGTAGAAGCCGTCGCCGATGCAGCGCGCCGCCCTGAGGCCGCAGTCGAGCACCTCAGGCGGCGCGTCGGGAAGGGTGAAGGCCTTGAAGCGGCCCTCGTCCGGCCGGCCGGGCCGGTCGTGATTGATGATCTGCCAGTGCGCCTTGGCCATCATGTACTGCACGGCAAAGAGCGGCTGTCCGCCAAGAACGCCGATCCGCCAGTCGAACTCGGTCGGCATGTATTTCTGCGCAATCAGGAGGTCGGTGTCCTCGAGCCAGGCGGTCGCAAGGGCCTCCAGCTCGGCGCGATCGGCGACACGCTTCACGCCGCGCGAGAACGAGCCGTCGGGGATCTTCAAGACCATCGGAAAGCCGAGGTCGTCGCAGGCGCGCTCGAAGTCCTCCTTGCCGCCGATCATCACCGAGGGCGGCGTGCCGACCCCGTTCGCCTCCATCAGCTCGTTCAGATAGACCTTGTTGGTGCAGCGGATCATCGAGATCGGGTCGTCGATGACGGGCATTCCCTCCTGCACCGCACGGCGGGCGAAGCGATAGGTGTGGTCGGAGATCGAGGTCGTCTCGCGGATGAACAGCGCATCGAAATTGGCGAGCCGCGGCAGATCCTTCCGCGTGATGGGCTCGACGTCGACGCCCATGCGGCCGGCGATCCGCGCCCAGTGCTTCAGACTGTCGACCGAGGAGGGCGGCAGCTGCTCCTTCGGATCGTAGAGGGTGGCGAAGGTATACTTAGCCGGCGTCTTCGCCTTGCCGGGCCGCCATTCGCGCGCCGTGTAGCGGGCGAGCGCGGCGTGCAGCCGGCTCGTCTCGACGGCGTCGAGCTTGCCGAGCGGGGCAAAGCCGATCTTGCGGATCTTCGGCACTTCGGTGTCGCTCTCGAGGGTGATCTCGAGCGCCGGGGCGCGGAACCAGTCGAACACCAGCTTGCCGAAGCGCTCGAGCTTCGGCTCGTCGCAGAAGCCGAAATAGATCCGGATCGGCGAGGCCGGCCGCTCGTCGGTCTTGCCGAAGGCTCGCGCCAGGACCGCGTCGAGCTCGGGCAGGGCGTTCTCGTAGAGCTTCTTCTCCGACAGGTCGATCATCGTCTCCACGGACGGCACGATGCGGTGGCCGCGGGCCTCGGCGAGCAGCGAGGCATAGTAGCCGCGGCTCTGATAGGCGTAGGTGCGCGAGAGGTTGATGATCTTCGGGCGCTGGCCTCGAAACAGCGCCGGACGCGCGATGTAGTCGCGGCTGGTCATGATCTTGTGCGGGGTCGCGGCATTGTCGAGGTCGGAGGGCCGGCCGACCAGTATGACCCATTGTGACATCGGTTCTCTCGAAATGCCGCCTCAGGAGACAAGGCGGAACGGCCGCGGGTGGGTCAGCGAAATCGGGTCGGCCATTGCAGCCAAATCATGGCGGCAGCGCGTGGCGCTGCACTTTATCGCGCCGACGGTCGAGGTGAAGAGTTCAGCCGCGTCGGCTGAGAAAAACCGCCGCCCGCAGGCCGATCTTGCCGAAGCGGGCGATGCGGTCGAAGGTGGCGTAGGGGATCGGCAGGCTGGCGGCGTCGGCGATCGTTTCGCCGCGCTCGTCCTCGACCCAAGGGTCGTGGATCACGATGTGCCGCCCGTCGTCGCCATGGGCCAGAACCCAGTGCGGCACCTTCTTGCCGAACATGTGGTAGCCGGAGATCAACACGACCGCGGTCTTGCCGGCGGCGATCGCTTCGCGGATGTCGGCGACGGTGAACGGACGGATCAGGACGGGAATACTATACGCCTCCGCCCGGGCTCGGAAATCTTCTTGGACGACGGCCATCACCTTCTGCTTTTCGGCGCTGCGCACGCTGTCGAGGAAGAGGCCGCCCGGCTCCGACACGTGGATCTCGGAGGCGAGCCCGAACTCGTGGGCGGCGACCGCCAGGCCGTAGGGATCGCAGCCGCCAGGCCCTGACATCATGAAGATCGTCGTCGCCTCGCGCCACAGGCGCAGCTCCAGCACCGGGCTCATCAGCGTGCCCGGCACGTCGCGCGCGAGCGCCATCATCAGGCAGCAGGCGCCGCAGGTGAAGTCGGTGGTCTGCTCGTAGTAGGGCACGCCGCCATCGAGCGGCAGGTCGCCGCGCAGCGTCTTCTCGAAGCGCAGCGCCGGCATGTGATCGGCGTAGTAGTCGAGGTAGCGCCCGATCGGCCGGAAGCCCTCGCTGCGATAGAGGCCGATGGCGCGGGTATTGTCCTCGCGCACCTCGAGCCGGAGCGCGATGCGGTCGCGCTCGAACGCCTCCCGTTCGACCGCTTTCAGGAGCGTCCGGCCGATGCCGCGGCCGCTCGATTCACGTGAAACGGCGAGCGAATAAAGCCGCGCGAGCGCCGTGCCGGCCCGGAACAGGAGTGCCCCGTAGCCAAGCAGCGCCGCTTCCTTGTCGCTCGTCTCGGCGAGCACGATGCTGGCACTCGGCGACTGCAGCAGCGCCCGGAAGGAGCGGCGCGAGATGCGGTCGGCGTCGAACACCGCATTCTCCAGCGCCACCAGGCGGTCGAGATCGGCGAGTGTCGCGAGCCGCAGGCGAATGGCCGTGGTCGGTGCGGTGGGCGCCGCGGCCGGTGAGGCAGGGGTAAGGGAACGCGCAGGGGATGCCATCGAATCGCTCCGCAGGTGAGCCCCTCTTCATACGCCCGGCG
Organism: Mangrovibrevibacter kandeliae; assembly: GCF_024519155.1. Taxonomy (GTDB): domain Bacteria; phylum Pseudomonadota; class Alphaproteobacteria; order Rhizobiales; family Rhizobiaceae; genus Mangrovibrevibacter; species Mangrovibrevibacter kandeliae. Next base: position 639,381 of record NZ_JANIFJ010000002.1, read on the forward strand.
CAGACGGGTGGCGACCGGCCTCGCCGCCGCAGGATGGCACCGGCTCAGCGCCGGCCGCGCGTCGGGGCGTAGAAGTCGGGCGGCTTGCCGGCGATCCAGCGCAGGAACGGCTGCAGCTGCGGCACGTCGCTCAGGCGCTCGCCGGACGCCTCCAGCCGCGCCAGCTCGTGATTGGTGAATGTGGCGTGTAGGGTGCGGTGGCAGATCGGATGGACTGGCACCGTCGCCCGCCCGCCGCGGCTCTTGGGCAGCGGATGATGCCACTCGACCCGGCGCCCGAGCGGCCGGCCGCAGAGCCAGCAGGCGTTCGGCGTGTCGGCAGACGCTCGTTCCGCGGCCAGCGCCGCCAGCTCCTTCTCGCGCCACTTCGCTTTCGGCACGACCCCGTTTCCGTGTACCTGCTACCGGGTCATCAGGCCGAGCGCCTCGCGACGGTGGAAGCGCCAGTTGAGCACCACGGCAGCGATCGCGAGGCTGATGGCGAGGCCCCACCAGATGCCGCTCGCCCCCCAATGGGCGACGAAGCAGAGGAGATAGGCGGCCGGCAGCCCGATCAACCAGTAGCCGGTGACTGCCAGCAGCATCGGGGTGCGGGTGTCCTTCAGTCCGCGCAGCAGTCCGGCGCCGATCACCTGCAGCGCGTCGACGATCTGGAAGGCGGCGGCGATGCCGAGGAGGGGCACGGCGAAGAGCAGCACCTCGCCGGCATTCGGATTGCCCGGATCGAGATAGAGGCCGATCAGCCAGGCCGGTAGCGTCCAGAACAGGCTGGCGCACAGGAGCGCGATCACCGCGGCGACGGCGAGAACCACCGTCGCGCCGCGCGCCAGGCCGATCCGGTCGCCGCGCCCGTAGGCGAGCCCGACGCGGATGGTCGCGGCGTTGGACAGGCCGAGCGGGATCATGAAGGCGGTCGACGCGAGCTGCAGCGCGATGCCGTGCGCGGCGAGTGCGATGGTGCCGAGCCAGCCCATCATGATCGAGGCGGCGTAGAAGAGCCCGACTTCCGCGACGATGGACGCACCGATCGGCCAGCCGAGCCGCAGCACCTCGCCGAGCGCCGGCCAGTCGGGCCGCCAGAAGCGTGCATAGAGCTCGTACTTGCGCAGCGCCGGCCGGGTCAGCGTGTAGGCGAGGAGCATCAGGAAGATCGCGACATGCGTGCCGAGCGAGGCCGCCGCGGCGCCGACCACGCCGAATGCCGGGGCGCCGAAGCGGCCGAAGATCAGCGCGTAGTCGAGGACACCGTTGAGGAGGGCGCCGGCGGCCGTCGCCCAGAGCACCACATGGGCGCGCGACAGCACGGCGAGATAGGAGCGCAGCACCATCAGGAGCAGCGCCGGCAGCATGCCCCATTGCAGCACCCGCATGTAGGCGCCGGCGAGTGCGGCCGTCTCGGGTTCCTGCCGGAGCCAGACGAGGATCGTCTCGGTGTGCCAGAGCGGGATCTGGACGAGGAGCGCGTAGGCCGACAGGAGCCAGATGCCCATGCGGACCGAGCGGCGCACGCCGCGGGGGTCGCCGCGTCCCTCGGCGTCGGCTGCGAGCGGCATGACGGCATGGGCGAAGCCCGAGCCGAACATCCAGACGAGGAAGAAGAGCTGCGTCGCGAGCAGACCGGCGGCGAGCTCGCGTGCGCCGAGCCAGCCCATCATCACCGTGTCGGTGACGTTGATCGCCGTCTGCGCCAGCTGCGCCCCGACCAGCGGCAAGCCGAGGGCGAGCGTGGCGCGAAGGTGCGAGCCCCAGCTCTCGGCCTTCGCGCGCGCCGGCGCGGCTTCGAGCTCGGTACTGGACATCGTCGCCTCCGCTGGACACGCGGCGCCGCCGCCCGAGCGCTTTAGGAAGCCCGGCAAGGCTTGTCCAGCGGCGAGTGCCGGCGAGCGCTCAAGGCGAGCGGCTCCACGTTCCGAACGGTAAGATCATGGCAACAAATGTACAGTAGAGCTTAACAGTCGAGGCAAAATTGCCTTGATCACGTCGAGGAGCACCGCCGGAGCGACGATGTCCCTGCGCAGCAAGCTGATCGCATGCGGGCTGGTGTTCGCGCTGATCGCGATCGCCTTCGGCATCTCGCTGCACCGTGCCCAGCTCGAATCGCAGGCACGGGCCGACCGCACCTACCGCGACGCCCTCGACCTCCTCGTGCATCTGCAGACCGCCAAGATCGACACGGCGGTGATCCACAGCCGCTATGCCGAACTCGTCACGCTCGCACCCAGCAACGATCCCGTCGCTCCGGTCGACGCGTCGACGGTCGTCGAGGGGCTCGACGCGATCGTCGAGCATCTGCGCGCGATGCGCGACCAGCCGCTGCTGGCCGCCTCCGCCGAGGAGATCGAGCGGTTGTATTATCCGCTGACGCGGCTGCGCGCCGGGATGGGGCGGATCAGCCAGCGCATGCTCCTGCGTGAGCTCGAGCGCATCTCCGACAGCCTCGACAGCATCGCCGGCGATGTCCGCCGCGAGTTCGCGGGACTGGACGAACGCCATCGCAGGGACATCGAGACCGCTGCCCGCCGGGGTTGGCTTCTGCTCGGCGCGGCGATGCTGATCGCCTTTGTCGGGGTCTTCTTCCTCCTGCGCGACATCGTTCGGGCGCTCGGCGCAGCCGTCGAGTCGATCCGCGACATGACGCGCGGACGGATGGAGCCGACGACCACCGAGGCCGGCTCCAGCGAGATCCGCGAGCTCTTCGCCGCGCTGCGCGAGATGCAGTTGCACTGGCAGAAGACGGTCAAGACGATGCGCTCGGACACGCAGAGGCTCGACCGGCGCCTGAGCCTGCAGCAGAGCCGGTTCGAGGCCGCGCTCAACAACATGACGCAGGCGCTCTGCATGCTGGACGGCCAGTTCAACCTCGTCATCTACAATCACGCCTTCGCTCGCCTGTTCGGCGACGTGCCGCTCGGGACCCCGGCCGGCGACCTCCTTCTGGACCAGCGCTTCCGTCAGGTTCTGCGGCCGGACGAGACGGCCGAGTTCGAGTATCAGCGGCCCGATGGCGGGATCCTCAGCGTGCGCCGGCGCGGCCTGCGCGAGCGGGGCCTGCTGATCACGCTCGAAGACGTGACCGAGCTGCACAAGGTCGCCGAGCGGGCCGATCGCCTGGCGAGCCATGACGCGCTTACCGACGTCGCCAACCGGCGCGCCTTCCGGCGCCGGCTCGAGCAGGTGCTGGCCGAGCCGGAGACGGCCTTCGCCGTCTTCGCGCTCGACATCAAGGCCTTCCGCCAGATCAACGACGCCTACGGCCTGCCGGTCGGCGACGCACTGCTGCAGCGGGTGGCCGACATCCTCGAGCACTGCGTCGGCGCGGGGGACATGGTGGCCCGCTTCGGTGGCGACGAGTTCGCCGTGCTGCAGGCGAGCGGACCGCAGCCGGAGGCGGCGAACGAGCTGGCGGGCGCGATCGTCGCGGCCTTCGCCGAGCCGCTCGTGGCCGCCGGCCGAGAGGTGCAGGTGGACGTCGCGATCGGCATCGCGGCCTTCGGCGGCCGGTTCGAGACAACTTCGGCCGATCCGGACGAACTGCTGCAGGACTGCGAACTCGCCCTGTCGCGCGCCAAGGCGAGCCCGCGCAGCGCCTTCTGCTTCTTCTCGCCCTACATGCGCGAGGAGGTCAGCCGCCGCCGGGCGCTGGAGACCGATCTCGCCTCGGCGCTCGAGCGCGGCGAGCTGGAGCTCCACTACCAGCCCCTCGTCGACACGGCCCGGCGGGCGGTCTGCGGCTTCGAGGCGCTGCTGCGCTGGCGCCACCCCGAGCGCGGGCTGATCGCGCCGGGCGTCTTCGTGCCGCTCGCCGAAGAGCTGGGGCTGATCCAGGCGATCGGCACTTGGGCGCTCGAGAGCGCCTGCCGTCAGGCGGCCGACTGGCCGGCCCACATGTCGATCGCCGTCAACGTGTCGCCGCTGCAGGTGCGCAGCCGCAACCTGCCCGCCCGGGTCGAGGCGGCGCTGGCAGCCTCCGGGCTGCGGCCGGACCGCCTGCAGATCGAGGTGACCGAATCGCTGCTCCTCGACGACACCGAGAACGTACGCCGCACCCTCGGCGCGCTGCGGACGCTGGGCGTTGTCGTGGCGATGGACGATTTTGGCACCGGCTATTCCTCGCTCGCCTATCTCAGCCGCTTCTCCTTCAGCAAGATCAAGATCGACCAGTCCTTCGTCCGACGCCTGGAGGTCGCCGAGAACCTCGCCGTGGTGCGGGCCGTGATCGGCCTCGGCAAGGCCCTCGGCATTCCGGTGATCGCCGAGGGCGTCGAGACGGAGGCCCAGATGCGGCTGCTCATCGCCGAGGGCTGCAGCGAGATGCAGGGCTACCTCTTCTCCAAGCCCCGGCCGGCGGGCGACCTGCCGAAGATGCTCGCCGAGATCGACGCGGCCTGGGCGAAGCGGATGCCGCCGCCGGCGACCGAGCGTGAGGCCCGCAGCTGAGTCGTCGGACACGGCGCCCGGGCGCGGTCGAACGATGATCGGAGGCTGCGATCGATCTCGGTCTTGATGCGCGGGGCCCGAGCCTGTATAGGAGCTTCAAATTCTCTGCGATGCGATCGTGAGAGTGGGTCCTGCCGGTCCCGCTCTTTTTTGTTATCGGGGTCCGGTGTAGGCGCTCGGCGCGCCGCGGGGATGGTCGCAGAAGCCAGGCCGGCGCCTTCGGCGCCCGGTCGCAGACGACGTATCGGAGCCCCGTGACGGACGACGCGCGCATCATCATCGAAGACGGCCTCGAGGCCCGCATCGCGGCCATCGTGGAGCCGGTCCTGGAGCAGCTCGGCTACCGGCTGGTGCGGGTGCGCATCTCCGGACTGAACGGCATGACCCTGCAGATCATGGCCGAGCGGCCGGACGGGACGATGTCGATCGAAGACTGCGAGGCGGCGAGCCGCGCCATCTCGCCGGTCCTTGACGTCGAGGATCCGATCGAGCGCGAGTACAATCTAGAAATGTCCTCGCCGGGGATCGACCGGCCGCTGGTGCGCCGCTCGGACTTCAAGACCTGGGCCGGCCATCTCCTGAAGCTGGAGACCAGCCGCATCGTCGACGGGCGCAAGCGCTATCGCGGCACCGTGGTCGACGTGGGCGAGGACGGCATCACGCTCGACCGCGACCAGCCGGCACCGAACGAGGCGGCACGCGTCGACATCGCCTTCGACGCCATCGCCGATGCCCGCCTGATCCTGACCGACGCACTCGTCGAGGCCTCGCTGAAGGCCGACAAGGCGGCGCGCCGGGGGGACTACAGCGGCGACAACGACAACACCGCCGACGAGGCGGACGATTGAGGACACGGGATCCGGCGCAAGGGTGCGCCGGTTTCCGCCGAGGCCGGTCCGGCGCAGCGCCGGGCCGACCCATCGGGCCGCAGGGCGCCACGCGGCGCAGCGGCCTCTGACCAGGAGACCAACATGGCAGTCAGTGCGAACAGGCTCGAGCTTCTGCAGATCGCGGATGCCGTCGCGCGCGAAAAATCGATCGATCGCGAGATCGTCATCGGCGCGATGGCCGACGCCATCCAGAAGGCCGCGCGCTCCCGCTACGGGCAGGACACCAACATCCGCGTCGACATCAACACCAAGACCGGCGAGATGAAGCTGCAGCGCCTGCTCGAGGTCGTCGAGGACGTCGAGGACCCGGCGACGCAGATCTATCTCGAGCTCGCCCGCGACAAGAATCCCGACGCCGAGATCGGCGACTTCATCGCCGAGCAGCTGCCGCCGATGGACTTCGGCCGCATCGCCGCCCAGTCCGCCAAGCAGGTGATCGTACAGAAGGTGCGCGACGCCGAGCGCGACCGGCAGTTCGAGGAGTTCAAGGACCGCGTCGGCGAGATCGTCAACGGCACCGTCAAGCGTGTCGAATACGGCAACGTCATCGTCGACCTCGGCCGCGGCGAGGGCATCATCCGCCGCGACGAGCAGATCCCGCGCGAGCTGTTCCGCTATGGCGACCGCGTGCGCGCCTATGTCTACGACGTGCGCCGCGAGCAGCGGGGCCCGCAGATCTTCCTGTCGCGCACCCACCCGCAGTTCATGGCCAAGCTCTTCACCATGGAAGTGCCGGAGATCTACGACGGCATCATCGAGATCAAGTCGGTCGCCCGCGATCCGGGCTCGCGCGCCAAGATCGCCGTGATCTCGCGCGACTCCTCGGTCGATCCGGTCGGCGCCTGCGTCGGCATGCGCGGCTCGCGCGTGCAGGCGGTCGTCGGCGAGCTGCAGGGCGAGAAGATCGACATCATTCCGTGGTCGCCGGACGCCGCCTCCTTCCTCGTCAACGCCTTGCAGCCGGCGGAAGTCGCCAAGGTGGTGCTCGACGAGGACGCCGAGCGCATTGAAGTCGTGGTGCCGGATGACCAATTGTCTCTGGCGATCGGCCGCCGCGGCCAGAACGTGCGTCTGGCTTCGCAGCTCACCGGCTGGGACATCGACATCCTCACCGAGCAGGAAGAGTCGGAGCGTCGCCAGAAGGAGTTCGTCGAGCGGTCGAACCTCTTCATGGAGGCGCTCAACGTCGACGAGATGGTCGGCCAGGTGCTGGCCTCCGAGGGCTTCTCGACCGTCGAGGAGCTCGCCTATGTCGACCGCGACGAGATTGCCGCGATCGAGGGCTTCGACGACGACACGGCGGAAGAGATCCAGGCGCGCGCCAACTCCTACCTGGAGGCCCGCGAGGCCGAGTTCGACGCCAAGCGCAAGGAACTGGGCGTCGCGGACGAGCTGCGCGACATTTCCGGGCTGACGACCGAGATGCTGGTCGCGCTCGGCGAGGACGGCGTGAAGAGCCTGGACGACTTCGCGGGCTGCGCCGCCGACGATCTCGTCGGCTGGAGCGAGCGCAAGGACGGTGAGACCAAGCGCTTCACCGGCGCCCTGTCGGCCTTCGACGTGAGCCGGGCCGACGCCGAGGCGATGATCATGGAAGCCCGCCGCAAGGTCGGCTGGATCGAGGACGAGCCGGAGGCCGAGGACGAGGCCTTCGCCGACGAGGAAGAGGCGCTGCAGGACTAGGCGGCGACGGCAGGGGAGACGGGCGCGCGATGGAGGCCGGCGAGGCAATCGGCGAGGCGGAGCTGGAGGCGGCGGTGAACGGGCGCATGTGCATCGTGTCGCGCAAGAGCCTGCCGGCGGACGCGCTGATCCGCTTCGTGCTCGGGCCGGATGGCGCGGTGGTGGCCGATCTGCGCCGCCGCCTGCCCGGTCGGGGCGCCCATGTGGAGGCCCGGCGCGAGACGGTCGAACTCGCCGTCAGGCGCAACCTCTTCGCCCGGGCGCTGAAGGCGTCGGTGAAGGCGCCGACCGAGCTCGGCGCCGAGGTCGACGGGCTGCTCGCCCGGCATGCGCTGGGGGCCCTCGGCCTTGCGCGCAAGGCGGGTGAACTGGTGACCGGCTCGGCCAAGGTCGAGGCGGCATTGCGCTCGGGGCGGGCGCTGGCGCTGGTGCAGGCGAAGGAGGCCTCGCCGGATGGTCTGCGCAAGGTCGCGGCCCTCTGTCGGGGCGGCGAAATCGAGGTTCTGCGTCCGTTTACCTCCGGGGAAATGGACTTGGCCCTCGGCGGGGTGAATGTGGTACATGCTGCCGTTCTTGCCGGTCACGCCGGCGCGGCGGCCCTCAAGCGCCTCGAGGCGCTGACGACGTATCGGGGCGCCAGTCCCGGCGACGAGTTTGATGGGCGCGGGCCTTTACCCGTGCAGGAAGCGGAAGCGGAATGAGCGATACGAAATCCGGCGACGAGAAGACGCTGAGCGTCAACACCAAGAAGACGCTGACCCTCAAGCGGGGCGGCGTCGAGCAGAGCACCGTGCGGCAGAACTTCTCGCATGGGCGCTCCAAGAGTGTCGTCGTCGAAACCAAGAAGCGGCGCATCGCGCGCCCGGAGGACGTCAAGGAGCCGACGCCGGCGCCGACGGTCGCGGCTGGGCTGAAGCCGCGTCCAGCCGCGCCGACCCCGGCCGCAGGCGCTTCGGCGCCGCAGCCCGCACCGGCCGCAGCCCGTCCCGCCACCCCGGCCCCGGCAGCGCCTGCACCTGCGCCCGCTGCTGAGATGGCGCCGGCGCCCGCCGCGCCGGTGACGCCGCCGGCGGCTGCCGCGCCGCAGGTCGAGGCAAAGGCGCCCGAGACCGCAGCGCCTGCCGCACCGGCTTCCACCCCGACTCCGGCTCCCGCCGCTGAGGCCCCCGCGCCGACGCCGGCTCCCGCACCCGTGGAGGCGAAGGCGCCCGAGCCGGTCGCCGCGGCGCCGGCAGCGCCGGTTTCCAGCGAGGCTGCGCCGTCCGCACCGGCCGCGCCCCGCCAGGAGCCGCCGCGCGCCGCGACGCCGACCGTGGCGGCTCGCCCAGCCGCGACGTCCACCGCCGCTCCCGCCGCGCGGTCGCCGGCCCCCGCCGCTCCGCGCCCTGGCAGTGCCACGGGCACCGGCCGCGCCGAGACCGCGGGTCGCGGCGCCCCGTCGCAGGCGGGCCGTCCGGGCGGTGCGCCGCAGGGTCGGCCCGGCGGCCGTGACGATCGGCGTCCCGCGTCGCAGCCCGGCGGCCGCCAGCCGCGCGGCGCGGTGCTGAGCGACCTGTCGTCGCGTGAGATGGATGCCCGTCGCCGCGCGCTCGAGCTCGCCAAGCAGCGCGAGGCCGAGGATCGCCGCCTGTTCCTCGAGGCCGAGGCCCGGCGCATCTCCGAGGAGGAGCGCCGCCTGCGCGAACGCGAGGAGAGCGAGCGTCGTCAGGCCGAGGAGGTCGCGCGGGTCGCGGCGGAGGCCGAGGCCAAGCGCCGCGCCGAGCAGGACGCCGCGCGCCGGTCGCCGACCGCTGCCCCCACTGCAGAGAGCGCACTGGCCGCCGCCGGCCGCATCGTCGGCCGCCCCGGCGAGGGCGAGGAGGACGAGTCCCGTCCGCGCACCGGCGCGACGGCGCGCCGCGGTGCCCCGCGCACGGCCGAGGCCGCCCGTCCGGCGCGCACGCCGCGCAGCGGCGACGACGACCGTCGCCGTGGCAAGCTGACGCTCGACAAGGCTCTGTCGGGCGACGAGGGTGCCCGCGGGCGCTCGCTGTCGTCGATGCGTCGCCGCCAGGAGAAGTTCAAGCGCTCGCAGCAGAGCCAGCAGCGAGAGAAGATTGCACGCGAAGTGATCCTACCCGAGACCATCACCATCCAGGAGCTCGCCAACCGCATGTCGGAGCGAGCCGTCGACGTCATCAAGTTCCTGATGCAGCAGGGACAGATGATGAAGCCGGGCGACGTCGTCGATGCCGATCTCGCCGAACTGATCGCGGCCGAATTCGGCCACACCGTCAAGCGCGTCGCCGCCTCGGACGTCGAGGAGGGCATCTTCGGCGTCGCCGACAATCCGGAGCACCTGCAGTCGCGCCCGCCGGTCGTCACCATCATGGGCCATGTCGACCACGGCAAGACCTCGCTGCTCGACGCGATCCGCCACGCCAACGTCGTGTCCGGCGAGGCCGGCGGCATCACCCAGCACATCGGCGCCTACCAGGTCGAGCAGGACGGTCGAAAGATCACCTTCATCGACACCCCGGGCCACGCCGCCTTCACCGCGATGCGGGCCCGCGGCGCCCAGGCGACCGACATCGCGGTGCTGGTCGTCGCGGCCGACGACAGCGTGATGCCGCAGACGATCGAGTCGATCAGCCATGCCAAGGCGGCCGGCGTGCCGATCATCGTGGCGATCAACAAGATCGACAAGCACGAGGCCAAGCCCGACCGGGTGCGCCAGCAGCTGCTCCAGCACGACGTCTTCGTTGAATCGATGGGCGGTGAGGTGCTCGACGTCGAGGTGTCGGCCACCAAGGGCACCGGTCTCGACAAGCTGCTCGAGGCCATCATCCTGCAGTCCGAGATCCTCGAGCTGAAGGCCGATCCGGAGCGCACCGCCGAGGGCGTCGTCATCGAGGCGCAGCTCGACCGCGGCCGCGGTCCCGTCGCGACCGTTCTCGTCCAGTCCGGCACGCTGCGAACCGGCGACATCATCATCGCCGGCGACCAGTGGGGCAAGGTGCGCGCCCTGGTGAACGACCGCAGCGAGCAGCTCAAGGAGGCCACGCCGGCGACGCCGGTCGAGGTGCTCGGCATGGCCGGTACGCCCCAGGCGGGCGACCGCTTCGCCGTTGTCGAAAGCGAGGCGCGGGCGCGCGAGATCGCCGAGTATCGCCAGCGGCTCGCCCGCGAGAAGGCGATCGCCAAGTCGGCCGGCCAGCGCGGCTCGCTCGAGCAGATGATGAGCCAGCTTCAGAACACCGGTCTCAAGCTGTTCCCGCTGGTCGTCAAGGGCGACGTGCAGGGCTCGGTCGAGGCGATCCAGAGCGCGCTCGAATCGCTCGGCAACGAGGAGGTGCAGGCGCGCGTGGTTCATTCGGGCGCCGGTGCCATCACCGAGTCCGACATCTCGCTGGCCTCGGCCTCCGAGGCGGCGATCATCGGCTTTAACGTGCGCGCCAACAAGCAGGCGCGCGACCAGGCCGAGCGCGAGGGTATCGAGATCCGCTACTACAACATCATCTACGACCTCGTGGATGACGTGAAGCAGGCGCTCTCCGGCATGCTCTCGCCCGAGCGGCGCGAGACCTTCCTCGGCAATGCCGAGATCCTGGAGGTGTTCAACATCTCCAAGGTCGGCAAGGTCGCGGGCTGCCGCGTGGTCGACGGCAAGGTGGAGCGTGGTGCCGGCGTGCGCCTCATCCGCGACAACGTCGTCATCCACGAGGGCAAGCTGTCCACCCTCAAGCGCTTCAAGGACGAGGTGTCCGAGGTGCCGATGGGCCAGGAGTGCGGCATGGCCTTCGAGCGCTACGAGGACATGCGCGTCGGCGACGTCATCGAGTGCTTCCGCGTTGAGCACGTGGCGCGCTCGCTCTGAGACGAACACGAACGGCGGCTTCGGCCGCCGTTCCCTTTTGCACCTTGCCGAGGTGAGTGCGCATGAAGGTCGCCTTCGGGTGGCGCCGCCGAGGGGTCAGCGAGCTGAGGACGGTCACCGGCGCTGGCGCCGCGCATCCGGTCGGATCAGGGCGCTCTAACGAGCGGCGACCCTCCATACGACGCTCCTGTCGGATCGGCGTGCAGATACTGCGAAAGTCGCCACCTGCGAAAGCTCCAGTTGCGCCAGTCTCCGGAACGCGCCAGGTAGGCTCGAGCGAGGCGGTCGCGTAGATTGCGCGCCTGAAGCGCTCTTGAGCGGGCAAACCCGTCCGGTAGCGCGCGTGGCTCGCCCGCCAGCAGATGATCGAGATAGTCGTCGAGCGCCGGGATCGCCGAGGGACCGAGTGAGCCGAAGTGGCTGATGTCGAGGGGCATTCCCTGCCCCGTCAGTTCGCGGCTGTGTTTCACGTTGAACCGCGCAATCATCGCGTTGGTATCGATGAAGCAGGATCCCGCGAAAACGACTCCGAGGACGGTCAGGTTCGCTGCGACCAGCCAGCGGTTCGACCGCCGACAAGCGATCTGCAGGCAAATCAAAACGAGACCTGCAGCAACGAGCCCCATCCAGGCGAAGGCTGCAAGACGCCATTGGGTCAGCGCGTAGACGTCGACATAGAGATCGAGGCGCAGCATTGCCGAGACGACGAGGACCACGTTCTGCCCGATCCAGAGGTAGACGAGGATTCTCGTCCGGCGGTCGACGCTCGCGGTGGCATCAGGGCGAAAGGCCAGGATGACGAACGCGGCTGCCAGCAGCGCCGCCGCGACCAGCGTATATGCGCCGCGATGCGCATAGTCGGCATAGCTGACGCCCGGAGGAAGCCGCATCCCGCCCCAGAGATACGTGGCATCGAGCCCGGTCTGAACCGCGAATACGACGTTGAAGAGGAGGAGTGCCCGCAGGATCGCGGCTGGCCCGCAGAGGGATTGCAATCGAAGGGACGATACGCGGACCCTCGCCGCCACCGCATCAGGCTGTGATGAAAGTGTGGACGTGCCCCTCCCGAGCAGACGCGGCCTCAGGAAGGGCCAGACCAAACCGCACACGAGAATCCAGAAGAGGACTCTCGCCGGATCGACCTGCGTGAGGAGACGCGAAGGATAGAGCGCCGCCAACCCTTTTTCGATGATCGGATTGCCTGCGCCAAGAAGCGTCAGAAAGCCGAGGCTGAGGATGAGGGGCATGATCCAGACCAGCCAGGCGCGAGCATTGGCCGCCGATCGCGTGCCGCGTCGCAAAGTTCGCTGCCGGACCCGGAGGCGATCGCGCAGTTCGAGCAGACCTGCGATCGGTAGGGCCGCGAGAAAGGTTCCGAGCGCCGGGAGCGCCCCGAGGCCGGACGGAAGACGTCGGCTGGCCGCCAAAGCGAAGCCGGCAAGGCCGGTCACGGCCAGGATCGACGACCTCCAGTCGACCGTCTCGACCATCGCGACGAGCGATACCACGAGCAGGAATGCGAACCGGAGGGAATGCCAGCGGAGGCGGGTTCCGTTGCAGAGCGCGGCGGCAAAGGCCACCATTCCTATGAACAGAGGTGCGGACAGGCCGCTCCACCCGTAGGGCGTGTCGAAGAACAGGTCATCGGCGGTGATCGTCAGCACGAGTGCGGCGATCGCATAGCGTGACAGCGCGGGCCGGAACGGTGTGGCACTGTTGATCAGCTGTCGGGGCATGACGGCGAGCGGGATTCGCACGGCGGTTTCCTCGTACACGGGACGGATGGGTTGGACCAAGCGGCGACGGTTGAAGTCAGCCTGCCAAAGCGGCGCACGCGACGTCGAAGCCAGATCCACAAGTTCTTTGCATCGCAAAGTAGACAAGCAAATCGAGGGAGGTCGTCAGACGCCCTTTGGTGCGAGCGAGATGTCGGGCGCAAGCTCAGCGGCTTCCGCTGCGTTCCGGACGACCTCTTCGAGCACGGCAAGATAGTCGAGAAAACGCTGCCGGCCCTCCGCCGTCAGACGGCATTGCGTCAGCGGTCGCTTTCCCTCGAAGCTCTTCTCGATCCGCACGATTCCCGCCTCCTCGAGCACCTGAAGATGGCGGCTGAGATTGCCGTCGGTCAGGCCGCAGAGCTTCTTGAGATCCGTGAAGGCCAGTCCTTTCGGTCGGCCGACGAGAGAGGTCATGATGCCAAGTCGCGCCTTCTCGTGGATGAGGCGGTCGAGGCCCTGATAGGAGAAAGGCGCTTCAGGCATCTCTGCCTCCGGCGACTGCATGGAAGGCGAGGCCGCAGATGAACTGCCCGATGCCGAAGGGGATGCCCATCGCCCACGGCGAAGGGATGTCGGCGCCGACGCTCGCAAGGAGCGCGGCGAAGCCGGAGAGGAAATACCAGGCGCCGGCGATCGCCATCCCGGTCGGAAACGAGCGCAATCCTGCGAAGATGCCGAGCGCGATGAGGATCTGCCAGAGCCCGGGCAGCATCCAGATCGCCTCCGGCACGAGCCGATAGACCAAGGCGGCCAAGCCGGCACCCGCGATGCCGGCGGGCAGGAATTGAAGCACCGCATTGGCGATCATCGCATCGGCCAGGCCACCATGCCGACGGCGCGACCGGCCGATCATTTCACCGCCGATGATCGCCGCGCAGATGAACGCAACGCCGATCCAGGTCGCGAAATAGCCGAGCGACGTGGTCCGGAGATCGGGCGCCACCCACGCCTGCAACGCCGCCGTCAGCAGCGCCAGCAAGCCCGTGCCGGCGAGCGCCAAGGGGCCGAGACCGCGAAAGATCGTACCCTCGGCGATGCGTTCGCGGATCTCGCTGATCTCTGCAAGGGCTCTCTCGTAATCCTGCATCACTCTAGCTTTGCAATACAAAGAATACGCTTTTGTAGAGAGAATGGCGCGACGAAGCAAGAGCGCCGCTCGACTGACGGTCGGCCGTGTGACCGAGTCGATCATGTGCCGCTCAACGATCCTCCAGGATCGCGAGGGCGACGAGCATCAGGAGCACCGCGGGAGCGATCTTCACCAGCGGCCCGAGCGGATCCAGCCAGAGCGCCGGCGTCAGCACCGTCGCGGCTCCAGCATAGGCAATCGCCAGCACGGTACCGGCCACCAGCCCGCGTCCGCAGGTCCGGCGAAACGCGATCGCGAGCCCGATCAGGACGTCGAGAAGGCTGGTGGCGATGGTCAGTGCTGTCGCCGGCAGACGGGGAAGACCGAGGGCTGCGATGATCGACGTCGCCGCCTCCAGCGCGGCGGTGAGCGCGATCAGCCCGGTGCCGATCCAGAACAGCGACAGAACCGTCAGGATCGGGCCCTTCAAGAGATAGAGCCGGCCGAACCAGCGCTCCTGAACGGTCGAGGGCAGCGCTGCGACGACGGCGGCCGCCGGCTGCGGCCGGATGCCGGTCTCCGCCGACCATGCCGTGGGGTTGCCGGTTACGCCCCGGCGCAGTTCGGCGAGTGCCGTGCTGCGGATCGGGGGACGCCAGCCGAGCCGCGCGACCGCATCACCGCAGAGGCTGCCGAGCCGCAGCAGGAGACCGGGGAGCGCCGCCCGTCGACGCGGTCCGCCGAAGTGCGTTCCGAGCGCATTCACCACCGCGCCGACCGTCGTCGGGTCGGGTTCCATCACGTCCCAGGTTGCCGCGACGTCGCGACGGCCGGCGCGCCAGTCGTCCGCCGCCCATGCCACGGTGCGAGCGATGTGGTGACGGATGTGACCGCGAAGGGGCGCGCCGCAAGCGACGGCGGCAGGGCGAACGGGAGCATGGCCAAGGCTCGCATCAAGGCGCTGCCGCCGAAAGCCGCGTCGGCCAGCACGAAGCCCGGTCGCAGGATGAGATGCGGCACGCCGGACCGCTGGATGATGCTCTCGCCAACGCGCTTGGTCCGGCTGAAGGCGGTGCGATCGTCGCCGGGGCTGCCGGGCACGGACAGATGGATGAGGAGGCCTGGGTGTGCGCGCATTGCCGCGGTCAGCCGTTCGACGAACCCGACATGCGCGGCCTCGCCCGTACCGCGGCCGCTGTCCTGCAGGACGCCGATGCAGTTGACGACGACCTTGGCCCGGGTGCGATCGAGGAGCGCGCACAACTCCGGCTCGGCCAGTGCGACCAGCGGCGCAGCGATTCGCGCCGCGCCGAAACGAGCCGCCTGCGCGGGTGAGAAGTGCCGCGCCGCCGCGACGACCAGGCGGCCGTCGCGCGCCAGCCAGTCCGCGACCGCCTCGCCGATCAGGCCCGAAGCTCCGAGGACCAGGATCGTCGGGTCCCGGCTCACGGCTTTGCCACCATCAGCCACAGGATGGCGATCACCGCACCGAAGCCTGGAATCCCGCAGACGAACCACCATCGGAACAGCCGGTGATAGGCGGCCGGCAGCGGTGCGCCGTTGGCGGCCGCCGTGCGCGCGAGATCGCGCATCCGGATCTGCATCCACACCACCGGCAGCCAGAAGGCGCCGGCAATCGCATAGAGGATGAGCGCGAGGCCGAGCCAGCCGTGGGTGAGAGAGAGGTCGAGCTGCTGCGCCAGGAGGTAGCCCGTCACCGGCTGGGCGATCACCGCGCTTGCCGTGAAAAGGAGATCGGCGAGCACCACCACGCTGGCAGTGCGGGCGACGAAGCTCGCATCGCGGCTGAGATGGGCCATCAGCATGAAGAAGGCGATGCCCATGCCGGTGCCGAGGATCACCACGGCGCCGAGGATGTGCAGAAAGCGCAGGACCAGGTAGGCGTCCGGCACGATGCGTGGCGTCAGTGGCGGAAGTGGCGCATGCCGGTGAAGACCATCGCGATGCCGGCGTCGTCGGCGGCCTTGATCACCTCGTCGTCGCGCATCGAGCCGCCCGGCTGGATCACCGCCGTGGCGCCGGCCTCGACCGCCGAGAGCAGGCCGTCGGCGAACGGGAAGAAGGCGTCGGACGCGACCGCCGAGCCCTTGGTCAGCGGCTCGGCGAGGCCCGCGGCCTTCGCGGCTTCGCCCGCCTTCAGAGCGGCGATGCGGGCCGAGTCGACGCGGCTCATCTGGCCGGCGCCGATGCCGACCGTCGCGCCGTCCTTGGCATAGACGATGGCGTTCGACTTGACGTGCTTGGCGACGCGGAAGGCAAAGCGCAGGTCCGCGAGCTCGCGCTCGGAGGGCGCGCGCCTGGTCGCCACCTTGAGGTCGAGATCGTCCACCACGCCCGCATCGCGCGACTGGACGAGGAGGCCCCCGGCCACCGACTTCACCAGCCGGCCGGGCGCACGCGGGTCCGGCAGGCCGCCGGTGAGGAGCAGACGGAGGTTCTTCTTGCCCGCGACGAGGGCGATGGCCGCCTCGTCGGCATCCGGCGCGATGATCACCTCGGTGAAGATCTTGACGATCTCCTCGGCCGCGGCCGCGTCGAGCGTGCGATTCAGGGCGACGATGCCGCCGAAGGCCGAGACCGGGTCGCAGGCGAGCGCTCGGGCATAGGCTTCGGCGAGGCTCGCGCCCTCCGCGACGCCGCAGGGGTTGGCGTGCTTGATGATGGCGACCGCCGCCGTGCGCGCCGGATCGAACTCGCCGACGAGCTCGAAGGCGGCGTCGGTGTCGTTGATGTTGTTGTAGGACAGCTCCTTGCCCTGCAGCTGGCGCGCCGTCGCCACCCCCGGCCGGCTCGCACCGGTGCGGTAGAAGGCGGCCGACTGGTGCGGATTCTCGCCGTAGCGCAGGGTCTGCGACAGGGCGCCGGCAACGCTGATCCAGTCGGGCGCGGACTCGCCGAGCGTCTCGGCGAACCAGCCGGAGATCGCTGCGTCATAGGCGGCGGTGCGGGCAAAGGCTTTGGCGGCAAGCGCGCGGCGCAGCGCAAAGCCGGTCTTGCCGCCGTCGGCCCGCAGCGCCTCGAGCACGCGCGGATAGTCGGCCGGATCGGTGATCGTGGTGAGGTAGGCGTGATTCTTGGCGGCGGCGCGGATCATCGCCGGTCCGCCGATGTCGATGTTCTCGACCGCCGTGGCATAGTCGGCGCCGCCGGCGACCGTCGCCTCGAACGGGTAGAGGTTGACGACGAGGAGGTCGATGCCGGCGATGCCGTGTTCGTCCATCGCCTTGGCGTGCTCGGGATCCTGGCGGATGCCGAGAAGGCCGCCATGGACACCCGGATGCAGCGTCTTCACCCGGCCGCCCATGATTTCGGGAAACCCGGTGAGATCCGACACGTCCTTGACCGGCAGCCCTGCCGTCTCGAGCGCCTGGCGCGTGCCGCCGGTGGAGACGAGCTCGATGCCGAGTTCGACGAGGGCGCGGGCGAAGTCGACGATCCCCGTCTTGTCCGAGACCGACAGGAGCGCGCGGCCGACCGACACGGTGTCCGGGGCGGGGAAGGTGCTGGCGGAAACGGCCATCTCGAAAGCGTCCTTGCGGCGTCGCGGCCCGCGCGGCGCGGGCGAGGGGAGAACAGGCAGAGCCCGCGCGAGTGCTTTCGCAGCGGGCGCCGCTTCTGTAGCCCCATGCTCCCGGCAAGACAACGCCGCCGCCTCTGGCGCTTGAGGCGCCCGCCCGACCAGCGGTTCGTGCGGCTCAGTGCTCCGGACCGTCGCGCCGGAACGACCATTCCAGCACCGGCTCCTGGTAGGGGTCGAAGGCGATGGCGAGCTGCAGCGTCCGGCGGGCACCGCCGCTGGCAGCGAAGAACACGCTGTCCTCGATCTCGGCGAGGTGGTTGGCAGTGAAGTGCCAGACCTGCTCCCGGGTGGCGAGACGCACCGCGCGCCCCACCCGGCTGACATGGACGCTCGGATGCAGGTGGAAGCGCGCCACCGCCTCGACCGCATGCCCCTGCGGCGGGCGTGCCGCACGTCCGTGCGCCCCGAGGAGGCGATCGACGCCCTGCACAAGTCGGCCGTCGCGCGACAGGAAGATCGAGCGCTCGTGCTTCAGGCCGAAGGGGGCGAGATAGCCGTCGTGGCCGGCGGTGAAGCCCTGGCCGTCGTCGCCGTCCTCGCGGGCGACGGACACCTTGTCCGGGCCGGCGATCAGCGGCGTGCCGAGGAAGCGCTCGATGAGGTCGGAGCTCGCAAAGCGCGAGGAGGAGCGGTCGCCGATGGTAATCGTGGAATGGGCGGCCGTCGCCCGGGCGAAGCGCCGCCACTGCGCCTCGTCGGGCGCGGGTGCGCCGCAGTTGACGACGATGCGCGAGCGGCCGGACGACAGCTCGAAGGCGAGCGTGCCGGCATGTGCCTCGCCGGACAGATGCGGTGCCGGCGGCGCGCCGGTGTCGGCGATCAGCACCGTGCCGCCGCCGGCGAGCCGCTGGTAGCCGGACTGGCGCGCGAAGCTGATCGGCTCGCCCAGCGTTTCGTCGTAGCGCAGGAGCGCGGTCATCAGCTGAAGTTCGGAGACGCTGGCGCCGTTGAACAGGGCGAGCGTGCCGTCGACATGCCGGAAGAAGCGCAGCGTCGGCAGCATCCGGTCGATCGCCGAGAAGACGCCCTTCGGCACCGGGTGCGACTGGTTGGAGAAGGTCTGGCGCAGCGGCAGGAGCAGCGCGGCGATCTCGGGGATCACCGCCGGGTTGCGCGAGACGTGGCCGCCGTCCGGAAAGATCTGCTGGTTCAGCTCGTCGTTCAGCGCCCGGGCGGCGCTGCGCATCTGGCCGCCGCCGGTCGGCAGGCACAGCGACGCGAAGGCGAGCGCGATGCGGGCGCGCAGCCGGGGCAGCCCCTCCGGCGCCTCGCCGACGATCGAGCGGAGATAGCGCGTCTGACGGCAGAGGCTCTTCAGGAAGCGTCGGTAGAAGGCGTAGTCGGCGCCGTCGAGGATCGTCGGCGAGTGCGCCATCCAGGCGACGATGCGGCGCGCGGTGACTTCGGGATCGTAACCGAGACCGCCGACGCCGTTGCCGCGCGTTGCGATCCACTCGCTGACGAGCGAGCGGGCATTGCCGGCGGCGAGCGCGTCGCCGCACTCGGCCAGATGACGCAGCCATTCGAAGCTCTGCAGCTCGACCGCCCAGGCGCGCGTCGGCGGGATCACCTGGAAGGGCGAGCGGCCCGCGGCCTCCACCAGCTCGCCAGCGAAGTAGAAGCGGCCGGCATAGATGTCCTCGGCAAGGATCGGATCGCCGCGCCGCAGGTCCGGCGGGGC
This sequence comes from Mangrovibrevibacter kandeliae, assembly GCF_024519155.1. Lineage (GTDB taxonomy): Bacteria > Pseudomonadota > Alphaproteobacteria > Rhizobiales > Rhizobiaceae > Mangrovibrevibacter > Mangrovibrevibacter kandeliae. Next base: position 658,376 of record NZ_JANIFJ010000002.1, read on the forward strand.
CACCAGCAGGCGTTCGGCGGTGGTGGCGGGCAGCAGCCAGCGATGCAGCGAGCCCGCGCGCAGATGCCGGCGGGCGCGTCGCCACGCCTCTTTCATCAGCAGCGCCGCCAGCCGCGGCTTGTCCGCCATTTGCGCCGTCACGCCCACACCGCCCTCTCTCCCCCCGGCCTTTGCCGATGAGCCGCGCCCGATCAGCGTCGACGGCCGAGTGTCAGCGAGTATGGTAAATGCTCAGTTAAGACCCGGCGACGACCGCCATAGTGATCACAGAGCTAACGTCGCGCAACTTATGATTCAGTGCTCAGGCGACGCGCCTGAACCGCGCAGCGAAGAACCCGTCGAGCCCGGAGAGGGCAGGGTCACCGAGATCGAGCATCGCGGGCGTCGTTCGCAGCATTCCCGTCGGCGAGACCGCCTCGGCGAGCCCCATGACCTCGTCCGGGGCGACCGGATCGAGCGCGAAGTGACGGTGCTCGGCGAGGAACGCGTCCGCCACGGCCTCGCCCTCGATCGGGTCGAGCGAGCAGTTGGAGAAGATCAGGCGGCCGCCGGGCGCGGTGAGTTTGGCGGCATCGGCGAGGAGGCGGGCCTGGACCGCCGCGAGCTTCTCGATCTCGGCGGGGGACTTGGTGAAGGCGACGTCGGGATGACGGCGCAGCGTGCCGGTGGAGGAGCAGGGCGCATCGAGGAGCACGGCGTCGAAGAGGGCCGGCGCTCGGAGGGTCGAGAGATCGCCCTGGACCAGCTGCGCCGTCAGCCCGAGCCGTTCCAGATTGGCGCGCAGACGCCGCAGGCGGGAGACGGAAATCTCGACGGCCGTGACCTCGGCGCCGGCCAGCGCGAGCTGGGCCGTCTTGCCGCCGGGCGCGGCACACAGATCGGCGGCCCGCTTGCCGGCCAAATCGCCGAACAGACGCGCCGGCAAGGCTGCCGCCGCGTCCTGCACCCACCATTCGCCCTCTGCGAAGCCTTCGAGCTCGGTCACCGGACCGCCATTGCCGGGAAGCCGCACCGAGCCGGTCGGCAGCAGGCGGCCCCCGAGCCGCTCGGCCCAGAGCGCCGGGTCCCGCTTGACCGTCAGGTCGAGCGGCGGCGGCAGGCGATGCGCGGCGGCGATGCGTGCCGCGGCGTCGTTGCCGTAGGCCGCCACCAGTCGCTCGTAGAGCCAGGCCGGGCAGTCGAGCCGGGAATCGCCATATCGGATGACGAGGGCGTCGCGCTCGCGCGACAGGCGGCGCAGCACGGCATTGACCATGCCGGCGTAGCGCCGGTTGCGCGGATCGGCATTGGCCGATTCGACGGCGAGGTCGACGGCCGCCGAATCCGGTACGCCGAGATGCAGGATCTGCGTCGCGCCGACATGCAGGAGATGGCGCAGCGCCGCGGCCCTGGCCGGCAGCGGACGGTCGAGGCAGGCGTCGAGCATCGCCGCGATCGAGCCGTGGAAGCGCAGCGCCGACAGGAGGATCGCCTTCACCAGCGCCTGGTCGCGCGCTTCGAGCGCCCGGAGCCCGGGCTGGCCGTGCGCTGGATCGGTCAGGCCGTCGGCCGAGGTGCCGGTCTCGAGCACCGCACCCAGCAGCTTTGCCGCGATCTGTCGTGCCGCGAGTCCTGGCCGCTCGACGGCCGCTCGCGGCGGCTGCTCGTTGGAACCCGCGCGGCGTCCGGCGAAGGCGCCGCGGCTCAACCCCAGGGACCCCGGCGGGTCGAGGGGCCGGTGGGACGGGCCGGCGAACCGCCGGCGGTAGGCGGCGCAGGTCGCCGCCAGTCCGGGCGCGTCCGATTGGCCGTCGCCGACCAGGGGCCCTCGAAGGCGGGCTGCGGCACCGCCTCGGCCGGTCCGGCCATCCGCGAGCCGGATGCCGCGCAGGCGGCCGTCGCCATCTCCTCCAGCGCCGCGATGCGGTTGCCGGTGTCTGGATGGGTGGAGAACAGGCTGTCCATGCCGCGGCCGGTGAGCGGGTTGACGATGAACATGTGCGCCGTCGCCGGATTGCGCTCGGCGTCGTAGTTCACCGTCCGCCCCGCGGCGCTGGCGATCTTGGCGAGCGCCGAAGCGAGCCACAGCGGGTTGCCGCAGATCTCGGCGCCGCGACGGTCGGCGGCATACTCCCGCGTCCGGCTGATCGCCATCTGCACCAGCATGGCGGCGAACGGCGCGACGAGGAGCGCGACCAGCGTTCCGATGGCCCCGAACGGGTTGTTGTTGTCGCGATTGCCGCCCAGGCCGCCGAAGAAGAAGGCGAAGTTGCCGAGCATTGAGATCGCGCCCGCAAGCGTCGCGGTCAGCGTCATGGTCAGCGTGTCGCGATGTTCGACGTGGGCGAGCTCGTGCGCCATCACGCCGGCGACCTCCTCGGGCGTCAGCCGGCGCAGGAGGCCGGTGCTGGCGGCGACGGCGGCGTTGGCGGGGTTGCGCCCGGTGGCAAAGGCGTTCGGCTGGTCGCTGTCGATGACGAAGGTGCGCGGCATCGGCAGTCCGGCCGCATGTGACAGTTGGCGGACGATCCCGACCAACTCGGGCGCGCTGCCCTCGTCCACCTCGCGCGCCCCGTACATGCGCAGGACCAGCTTGTCGGCGTTCCAGTAGGAGAAGAAGTTCATGCCGGCGGCGATGACCAGGGCGATCAGCAGGCCGCCGCGGCCGCCGAGGAGGAAGCCGACGGCCATGAACAAGGCGGTCAGGAAGGCGATCAGCATCGCCGTCTTGATCAGGTTCATCGCGGGTCCGGTCCTCTCGTTGCGGCGGCCAGGCCGCTTCCGCGTCGAGATTTGGTGTTTCCGTGCCGCCGCTTCAATCCGGCGACGGACGACATAGCGCTTTCTCCTCGCCACGGCCCGCCTTATCTGAGGCGCAGAAGCGAGCCGCGGAGACGGGCATGGAAGAGAGTGAGAACGGCGGCCACGCGGCTGGCGCGCCGGGGGCCGAAAGCCGGGGGGCGGACGGGCGCGCTCTCACTCCGGCCGCGCGCCGCGCCTTGGCGGAGGCCGAGGAGCGACGCCGGCGGTCACCGGGGGAAACCCATCCGGTGCCGGAGGTCGACGGCCGCAAAGGGCCTGAACCGGTCCGCTACGGCGACTGGGAGAAGAACGGGATCATCTCCGACTTCTGAGCCGGAAGCGCGACGTGTGCCGGCGCTGTCGCCTTACCGCGTAAATAATCTAGGGTTGTAGGATTTCCATCTGCTACCAGGCGCTTCGCTTGGGACCCCCGCGCCATTGATATCGACGGCCGCAGCGTACCGCGCGTCGTAAGGCGCAATAAGCGTCGCCACGGAGCCCGGCCGGCCCGAGGTCTATAGGAAAATCGTCCTTTTCGGTTTATGCTGTACCGCATGATGATTCGCTCGGCCGCTTCCCTCTCGATTTTAGGTTGTGCCATCGTGGCGCTCTTCGGCGTCGGGTTGAGCGCCCAGGCCGCCGATGACGATCGGCTGGAGCGCATCCAGGGCCCGGTCGCCGCGCAGGTGGTCAAGGTCCGGGACGGCGACACCGTCGAGGTGGAGGCCTTCGTCTGGCCGCAGCAGACCGTGCACATCGCGGTGCGGCTGCGCGGGGTGGATGCGCCCGAGCTGCATGGCAAATGCGAGGCTGAAAAGGCCGCGGCACAGGTGGCCAAGCAGCGGCTCGCCGATCTCGTCGGCGATGGTGCCGTCCAGCTGACCGACATCTCGGGCGACAAGTATTTCGGCCGCGTCCTTGCCGACATCGGTCTGTCGGGCGGCGAGAGCTTCAACGCCCAGCTCCTGAAGGAAGGCCTCGTCGAGCGCTACGGCGGCGGCAAGCGGCGCGACTGGTGCGACCAGACGAGCGAGGCCGCGCCGATGCCGTTGCCGCGCAAACGCAGCTGACGCTCTGCCAAGGCCCATCCAGAGGGTCTGCGCAATCGGCGCAGGCGTCGGTCGCTTTCGACGAGCGGCTGGCCGGTCACGATTGCGTCAGCCCGGCACCGGGAACCGCCTCTATACGGCGAGGCCCACGAGCACGGCGCCGGACGACGGCTGCAGGCGGCCTGTGACAGCATTCGCGATCCACCGCTTTGGCCGGCGATCGCATGGTTTATCAGACGTTAACGTCGTTAACGGATCGTTAACCTTTTGCGTGCCATTCTCGGTTCGTCAAACGAGCGGCTTCCCGAAAACGACGCGGTCTCACAAGCGTCGGGGGAACGAGCACACAAGACGGGCGTGGCAGTCGAGGGGTGATGCCACGCCCGCATCCTCTCCAAATCATGATGGCGACGATGCGCCGAAGGCGCACGCACGAGGCCGGGTTTCGCCGGCCTGAAGCACGTCCGCGCCCTCGCCGTCAGTTCGCGCCGCCGACCGTCACGCCCTGCAGGCGCACCAGCCCGTCCGGAAAGGGCGTGAAGCCCGTCACCGTGCTGCGTAGCGCATAGAGCGAGGTGTAGTGGTAGAGGACGATGTGCGGCAGGTCGGTCAGGTAGATGTCGACCGCCTGGTCGTAGAGCGACTTGCGCTCCTTCTCGTCGGTGCTCTGACGCGCCTTGGAAAGGAGGGCGTCGAGATCCTTGTTGCAGTAGTGGCCCCAGTTGAGAAAGCCGTCGCAGGCCGCCCAGGGCGACACGTTCGCGTCGGGATCCGGCCGGCCGCTCCAGATCGCCATCGTGGCCTGATAGTTGCCCTTGCTCGAGTCGGCGGCGAGCGTTGCGGACTCCACCGTCTGCAGCTTCACGTCGAAGCCGGCCTCGCCCGCCATTGCCTGGATCAGCTGCCCGACCTGCTGGGACACCGGGCTGTTGGCGACGGTGAGGGTGAAGGAGGGGCTGGGCGTCCCGGCCTCGGCGAGCAGCGCCTTGGCCTTCTCGACGTCGCGGGCCGGCACCGGATGGGCGTCGTCCCAGTAGGTGCTGCCCGGCATCTCGTGCTGGTTGCTCGGCTTGAACAGGTCCTCGTAGACGACCTGGTTCAGCGCCTCGCGATCGAGCGACAGTTCGAACGCCTGGCGCACCTTGGCCGACGTGCCCAGCGGATTGTCGGCCTGCGCCCCATTGGCGACGTTGATCGACAGGAGGTCGTAGGCGATCGACGGCCCCTCCACGAAGGTGAGGTTGGCGTCGCCCTTCACGGCCGGGATGTCGGGTGCGGAGAGCCGCTCGATCATGTCGAGATCGCCCGAGCGCAGGTTGACGAGCCGAACGGTGTCGTCCGGGATCGGCAGGTAGCTCAGGTGGTCGATCGAGATCGCATCCTTGTCCCAGTAGTCGGCGAAGCGCTCGAGCTTGATGCTGTCCTGCGCCACCCGACTGACGAACGCGAAGGGGCCGGCACAGACGGGATGATCGCCGATCTTCTCGCCCGCGGCCTTCACCGCCTTCGGCGACATCATCATGCCCGCCCGGTCGGCGAGGACGCCGATCAGCGGCGCATAGGCCTCCGACAGATGCAGGCGCACCGTGGCGGGATCGACGACCTCGACGCTGTCGACCGGCTTCAGCTCGCTCTTGCGCTTCGAGATCGGATCGCTGCGATAGCGCTCGAGGTTGAACTTCACCGCCTCGGCGTCCATCGACTCGCCGTCCTGGAACGTCACCCCGTCGCGCAGCGTGAGCGTCAGCGTCTTGCCGGCGTCCGACCAGTCCCACGCGGTTGCGAGCTGCGGCCGGAAGCCGCCGTCCTTCGTCGTGTCGATCAGCTTGTCGCAGAGTGCGGCGAAGACCATGCGGCCGGCGACCGAGGTTCCCTGCGCCGGATCGAGGACGTCGGGATCGGCCCGCAGCCCGATGCGCAGGTCGGCGGCATTGGCGGCGGTGCCGGCTGTGACGCCGCCGAGGAGTGCAAGAAGGCAGGAGGACAGAGCGGCGCGCTGCGCGATGGAGGCCATGACAGGTCCTTTCGAGGCGGGGCGGTACCCGACTGTTATAGGAAGCTGGCACAGCTGTGCGCAATGCGCAGGCCTGTAGAGATATTGTGCACATGCTGCCGGGGCTGGGCAGCCTGTACGATACGGCGCTTGGGCGAAGGGAAACACGGCGGATACCGACCCTGCCGCTGCAGGGCCGGATCGTCCTATCGGTACCAGAGCGCCAGTTCGGGGAAGATCAGGACGAGCGCCAACGCGAGGATCTGCAACCCGATGAAGGGCAGCAGCGACCTGAAGATCGTGCCGAGGCCGATGTCGGGCGGCGCCACGCTCTTCAGGTAGAAGGCGGCGGGTCCGAACGGCGGCGACAGGAACGACACCTGCATGTTCAGCGCGAACAGCACGCCGAACCAGATCGGGTCGTAGCCGAGCGTCTTCACGATCGGCGCGAAGATCGGGATCGTCAACAGCGCGATGCCGACCCAGTCGAGGAACATGCCGAGGACACCGAGGATCAGCATCATCACGAGGATGACGACGATCGGCGTGTCGGAGACGCCGAGCAGCAGCTCCTTGATGAAGTTGATGCCGCCCATCAAGTTGTAGACGCCGATCAGCGCCGTGGCGCCGACGCCGATCCAGACGATCATGCCGCAGGTGCGCAGCGTCTGCATCGAGGCGTCCATCAGCATCTTCAGGCTGAACTCGCCGCGCACGAGCGTCGACAGGATGACTCCGACGACACCGATCGCCGACGCTTCGGTCACCGAGGCGATGCCGCCATAGATCGAGCCGAGCACGAAGACGACCACGATCAGCGGCAGGATGAGGCCCTTCAAGAGCCGCAGCTTCTCCTTCAGCGGCACCACCTCGTCCTGCGCCGGCACCGGCGCCTTGTGCGGCTGGATCAGGCCGGTGATCACCACATAGGCGGCGTAGAGCGCCGCGAGCATCAGGCCCGGGAGGAACGATGCGGTGAAGAGCTCGGAGATCGAGACGTTGGCCGACAGGCCGTAGATGATGAGCACGATGGAGGGCGGGATCATCGTGCCGAGCGCGCCGCCGGCGCAGACGATGCCGATCGCGAGGTGCTTGTCGTAGCCGAGGCGCAGCATCTGCGGCAGGGCCAGGAGGCCGAGCAGCACGATCTCGCCGCCGATGATGCCCGACATGGCGGCCAGGATCACCGCGACGATCAGCGTCTGCACGCCGAGGCCGCCGCGGATGCGGCCGGCGAACAGCCGCATCGCGTCGAACAGGTCGCGCGCGATCCCCGAGCGGTCGAGGATCGAGGCCATCAGCACGAACATCGGCACGGAGACGAAGACGTACTGCATGATGAAGGAGTAGATGCGCGTCGTCACGATCGGCACGGCCATCGGGCCGAACCAGCCGAACGCGAAGGTCAGCGCGACGAGGATCGTCACGAAGGCGAGCGGCATGCCCGTGACGAGGAGCGCGAGCAGCATGGCGAACATCGCCACGCTGCCGCCGCCGATGCCGAGCGCCTGGAGGTCAAGCATCGTCGAAGCGTCCTTCGCCCACGGGGCCGTGATGGGCGTCGACCCCGGCATCGCGCCGCGCATGGCGCAGTGCCTGCAGCAGGAACTGCAGGCACATCAGGCAGAGCACGACGAACAGCACCGACTTCACGATCGCGGGCGTTGGCGGGTTCCAGGCGCTGCCGCTGGTCTCGAGGCGGAACTGGCCGCCCGGGGTGTAGAAGGCCTTGTAGGCGAGGCTCCAGGCCGCCCAGGCCATCATCGCGCAGGCCGCGGCGCCGACGAGGCTGATGACGACGTCGAGGATGCGGCGCACGCGCGGCGAGACGTGGTCGTAGAGAAGCACGACGCGAATGTGCCGGTCGGTGCCGAGGCAGTAGGCGCCGCCGAAGGCGAAGCAGAGCGCGGTCAGTGCCGTCGTCGTCTCGTGCACCCAGATCGTCGGTGCATCGAAGACGTAGCGCATCACGACTTCGTAGAAGCTGAAGGCGACGATCAGGAGGAAGGCGACGGCGAAGGGACGGCCGAGCGGCAGCAGCAGCGCCGAGAGGGGGTCCTGCGGGACGTCCCGCACCTCCTCGCGCGCCTCGGTTTCGAGACTCATGACTGACTGATCCCCGTGCGGCGGCCGGACGGGGGTGCCCGGCCGCCTGTTCGTGTGGCGGCGCTTAGAGGCGGCCTTCCTTCTTCAGGTAGGCGGTCAACGTGTCATAGACCTTCTGGGCGTTCTCGGAACGCTCGGCATAGGTCTTCCACTGCTCCTGGCCGATCTGGCGGAACTTCTTCTTTTCTTCTTCCGACCAGGAGTGGATCGTCACGTCGCCGCGCTGGCGCAGCTTCTCGGCGACCTCCTCGTCGCGCGAGCGGACGCGCTCGGCGAGGTGATCGGCGTACCACTTGACCGAGTCGGTCAGCATCTGCCGGTCCTCGTCGGACATCGCGTCCCACTTGGCCTTGTTGATCGACACCTCGTTCAGCGGCAGCGAGTGGAAGCCCGGCCAGATCGGGTTCTTGGCGACGTCGTTGAGGCCCATCGAATCGTTGGTGGCGAGCGTCGTGGCGTCGGCCGCGTCGATCACGCCCTTGTCGAGCGAGGTGAAGACCTCCGACTGCGGCAGGTTCACCGGCGCGGCGCCGGCGGCGGCGAAGGCCGACTGCACCATGCCCTCCGGGGCGCGGATCTTGACGCCCTTGAGGTCGGCGACGCCGTCGATCGGGATCTTCGACGGAATGGCCTCGGCGGTCTGCGCGGCCGGGCCGATGAACTGGACGCCGTAGGGGTTGAGGATCTCGTTGTAGAGCTTCGTGCCGCCGCCGTCGTCGAAGAAGGCGCGCAGCTCTTCCGGCGTGGAGTAGGCGCCGACCGGATTGCCGATCAGGGCGAAGCCCGGGTCCTTGCCGGTGAAGTAGGAGCTGTCGGTGATGTGGCCGTCGAGGATGCCCGAGCCGACCGCGTCCAGCGTCTCGTTGTATTCGACGATCGAGCCGACCGGCAGCATCTCGACGTTGATGCGTCCGTTCGAGACCTCGCTGAGGTGCTTGGCCCACTCCTGCTGCACGCCGAAGGAGACGGTGCCGGAGTTGTCGCTCGACTGGAACTTGAGGTCGAAGGTCTCCTGCGCATAGGCCGCCGTCGACAAGAGACCGGCCGCGAGCGTCGCGGCCAGAAGCCGTGTGATCATGATGTTCCTCCCATCGTGTCTGCCGGAGCGGACGGGCCGCCCTCGAGGCTGTGGCGGATCTCCCAACCCGCATGCGGCGCACGCTGTCACGAAGCGCGCAGGAAGATCAAGGCTGACATGGGAGAAAGGTGGCGCCGGCGGCGTTATCCAGAGGCGGGAGGGCGCGTTGCCGGCAAAAGCGCCGGCTGGACGGCTCAGTCGACCGTGCCGCCGGCGAGGACGCCGAAGGCGCGGCCCGCCATCTCGCGGGCAAGGCCGGCGCTCAGCCCGACATAGCCGGCCGGGTCGAGCGACGCGTGGATCGTGGCCGCGGGAACGCCGGCGACGTCCGGTGACGCGAGGATCGTGTTGGCCAGCGGCCTGCCGTCCGCCACCGCCTCGGCGACGGCGTGGTGCACGAGGTCGTGCGCCCGCGTCCGCCCGATCGTCGGGGCGAGGGCCATCATCAGGTTTTCCGAGGCGAGCAGCGGGCCATTGATCGCGACGTTTGCGGCCATCCGCGCCGGATCGAGGTCCAGTTCATCGAGGAGTGCGGCGAAGCGGTCGAGCAGCTCGAAGCCGAGCGGGCAGGCCTCGCCGGCGAGCGCTCCGATCATCAGGTTGTTGGCGCCGTCGCCCTCGAACCCCGGCTGCATCGCCTCCAGCGCGAGGGGCACCTGGGCGCGCACCCTGGCGGCCAGCGCGAGGACGCGCACGACGCTCTTCGGGTTGACCTTGTGCGGCATCGTGCTCGAGCCGACGACGTCGGCGTCCAGCGCCTCGGCCGCCTCGCCGAACTCGTCGGCCATCATGGTGTAGAGGTCGCGGGCGATCTTCGACACCGTACCGCTGACGAGCGCGAGCAGCAGGGCGTACTCGGCCGTGCAGTCGAGCGCGGCGCGCGAGGGAACGGTGTAGTGGCCGAGGCTAAGCCGGGCAGCGAGCCGCCGGTTCAGCTCCGGGCCGGCCGCACCGACGGCGTGCATTGCGCCGACCGCGCCGCCCCACTGCGCCCGGAACACCCGCGGCGCGGCCTCGGCGAAGCGGTCGCGGTGGCGCAGCCACTCCTCGATCCAGCCGGCGGCCTTGAAGCCGAAGGTGATCGGCAGCGCATGGCGCAGGTTGGTGCGCGCCACCGTCAGCGTCTCCGCATGGGTCTCGGCGAGAGAGGCGAGCTGCCGAAGAACGGCATCGAAGCGGGCCATCAGGCCGGCATGGGCACGCTGCATCTGCAGCGCAAGGCCGGTCTGCATGACGTTCTGCGTGGTCGCGCCCCAGTGGACATAGCCGCCGGCATCGCCCGCGCAGGCGGCGGCCAGCAGCCGCACCAGCGAGACGACCGGCGCGCGGGTGCGCTCGATGTCGGCGGCGAGCGCGGCTTCGCCGAGGATGTCGAGTTCGGCGTTGGCGCAAATCTCGGCCGCCGCCGCCGCCGGAACGATGCCGAGCTCGGCCTGCGTCTCGGCGAGCGCCGCCTCCACCTCGAGCCAGGAGCTCCAGAGCGCGCGGCGCGAGAACAGCGCCGTCACCTCGGCCAGGGTGAGGCTCGCCGCCGCGGAGGCGGCCGGCTGCTCATTCGGGTCCGTCATGAAGGGCCGCCTTTCTTCACAGAACCTGGTCGAGGAAGTGCGTCAGGCGCGGGCTCTCCGGCGCGTCGAACAGCCGGTCGGGCGGCCCGTGCTCGACGATGCGGCCCTGGTCCATGAACACGACCTGCCCTGCCACCTCGCGCGCGAAGCGCATCTCGTGGGTGACCACCAGCATGGTGATGCCGGAGGCGGCGAGATCGCGCATGACGCCGAGGATGCCCTTCACGAGCTCGGGATCGAGCGCCGAGGTCGCCTCGTCGAACAGCATCACCTCCGGCTTCATCGCCAGCGCCCGGGCGATCGCGACCCGCTGCTGCTGGCCGCCGGAGAGGGCGGAGGGGCGCCGCCGCTCGAAGCCCTTGAGGCCGACCGCGTCGAGCTGTTCGAGCGCCAGCGCCTCGGCCTCCGGTCGCTTCATCCGGCGGACCTTGCGCAGCGCCAGCGTGACGTTGTCGAGGACGCTGAGATGGCTGAACAGGTTGAAGTGCTGGAACACCATGCCGATGCGGGTGCGCAGCGCGTCGAGATCGGTCGACGGCGCGGTGATCTCGGTGCCTTCGACGAAGATCTTGCCGCGCTGCGGGCGCTCGAGCAGGTTGGTGCAGCGCAGCAGCGTCGATTTGCCGGAGCCGGAGGGCCCGATGATGCAGGTCGTCAGGCCGCGCGGGATGTCGAGCGTGATGTCGTGCAGCACCTGGTGCGCGCCGAAGAACTTGTCGACCGCCTCGAAGCGGACGCCGGGGACGTGGGGCTCGCGCATCAGCGTTGGCTCCCGGGTGCCGCCCGCATGCTCCGGTCCCAGGCGTTGACCGCGTAGGTCATGGGCACGGTGAGGGCGAGATAGAGGATGCCGGCCGCGGTCAGCGGCGACAGGTTGGCGCTGTTGATCGCCCAGTCCTGCGCGATCGAGAAGATCTCGCGCTGCGAGGTCGTGAGGCCGAGCAGGAAGACCAGCGACGTGCCCTTGATGACCAGGATGAACTGGCCGGTCAGCGGCGGCAGCACGCGGCGGATGCCCTGCGGCAGGACGATGTAGACGAAGGTCTTCGCCCCGCTCATGCCGAGCGTGCGGGCCGCCTCGACCTGGCCGCGCTCGACGCTCTGCAGGCCGGCGCGGAAGATCTCGGCCATGTAGGCGCCCTCGATCAGCCCGATGGCCAGCGCGGCATAGGCATAGGTGTCACGCCCGAAGATCGACAGGCCGGCGAGCGGCAGGCCCTGGCCGATCAGGTAGATGGTCAGGACGTGCGGCAGCCCGCGCAGGATGTCGACATAGGTCCGGCAGGGAAAGCGGATCAGCCGGCGCGGCGCCATCAGGCCGGTGGCGACGAAGAGGCCGACGACCATGCCGATCAGCGAAGCGAGGATCGACAGCAGCAGCGTGTTGGGCAGGCCGGTGACGATCAGCGTCCCGAAGGCCTGCCCCATGATCTGCGGATCGAAGAACGTGTCGAGGATCCGCTGGAGACCGATCGGCATCGGGCCGCGTCACTTCTGCTCGGGATGCGGCATGCCGGGATATTCGGCATACATGTCCTCGGGGATCTCCACCGAGGGCGGGTTCCACTTCGTCCACAGCCGGGTGTAGGTGCCGTCCTTCATCAGCTTGTCGATGGCATCGTCGAGCGCCTTCAGGAGCTCCGGGTTGGTCTTGGCCACCGGGAAGGCGGCGATGCCGCTGGTGACGGCCTGCGAGGCCATCAGCTCGGCCTGCTGCTGCACCAGCCGGTCGGCGGTGGCAAGGCCGGTGAAGAGGCCGTCGACCTGTCCGGCGAGCAGCGCGTTGAGGCTGGCTGCGACGTTGGGGAACTCGCGCACGGTGACGTCCGGCGCGATCTTGTTGAGGAGCGGGATCAGGGCGCTGCCGCGCGTCACCGCGACGGTCTTGCCGCCGGCGGCCTGCACCTTGTCGATCGGCGCTTCCTTGCGGCTGACGAGGCGCGCCTCGCCGTAGCCGACCGGCGTCGTGAAATCGACCATCGCCTCGCGCTCGGGCGTCACCAGGACGCCGAAGGCGGCGGTGTCGTACTGCTCGTTCTTGACCGCCGGGACCATGCTCTCGAAGTTGGTCGAGACGAACTCGACCTCCTTGCCGAGCTCCTTACCGATCGCCTGGGCGAACTCGACGATGTAGCCGGTCGGCTTTCCGTTCTCGATGAACGACACCGGCTTGTCGTCGGTGCGGTAGGCGACGGTCAACTGGCCGGAGACGACCGTCTTGAGATCGGCGGCGGCGGCCGGCGATCCGGACAGTGCGGCAAGGGCGAGACAGGACAAGGCGGCCAGCGTTGTCCGGCGCGTCGATACGATAGGCATCTGCGATCCTCCCGATGTGTCGTGCAGCGGACGCGCCGCTATGCGGCAGGGTCCGGTCCATCCTCCGCCGGTGACCGTAGCGGAAACACGCGGGCGACCAATCCGAAAGACGATGTGTTACGATAGGCTCGTCTTATCAGTCAGGCGTCGCGCCGTCGCGACGAGGGCACGGAACGCCGGCGCGGTGTCGCTGCGGCGATAGAGGAGGTGCAGCTCCGTCGTCGGGCCCTCGCTGAGGCGCCGATAGGTGACGCCGGGGAGGGCGAGCCGGGACGCCGTCTGCGGCACGAGCGCAACGCCGAGCCCGGCCGCGACGAGGCAGAGCATGGTGGCGATCTGCGGCACCGTCTGTGCCACCCGCGGTTCGAAGCCGGCGGCGCGGCAGGCTTCCGTCGTCAGCAGCCGCAGCCCGCCGCTCGACTGGTGCAGGTACTGGATGAAGGGCCGGTCGGCGACGTCGGCAAGACGGCAGGCCACGCCCGCCGGACCGGCGCTCGCCTCGTCCACCGCCAGCACCATCGGCTCGCGCGCCAGCACGAGGCCGGCGATCTCGGTGTCGAGCCCCGGCAGCGGCGAGCGGGCGATGCCGAAGTCGAGGACGTGCTCGCGCAGCTCCCGCAGCTGCTGCACCGCCGGCCGCTGGTCGAGCTGCAGCGTCACCGCCGGCCGGATCGCGGCGAGCTCGCGCATCAGTGCCCCGAACACGGGGTGGAGCGCCGCCGAGCCGACATAGCCGCCGGTCAGCATGCGGCTGTCCTGGCGTCCCGCGGCCGAGCCGATCTGCTCCGCCCGCCGCGCTTGCTCAAGTGTCGCGCGCGCCTCGGGCAGCAGCGCCGCCCCGGTCGAGGTCAGCTCCACCCGGCGTCGGGTGCGGTCGAAGAGCGGCGCGCCGAGCTGGGTCTCCAGCGCCTGCACCAGCTGGCTCAGCGCCGGCTGGCTGATGCCGAGCCGCTCTGCCGCCCGGCCGAAGTGCTGCAGCTCCGCGGCGGCGAGGAAGGCGCGCCAGTGACGCAGTTCGACGGGCAAGGTCCGATCTCCTGGTGCGTTGCGCCGGGGCGCGCGTCATACGTCACGCATCGCGTTTCAAGATGGCCCGAAAGCATGTGGCAGTCGGCCGACGGACTGGCTACTTAACGCCGGCGGGCGCTCCGCCCGAAGCAGACATGTGGTGGCGAGAATGATGGTTCCGGGACGAGTGGAGGACTGGCCGCGCCGGCTTCTGCGCATCGAGGCAGCCGCGCTGTTCCTCGCCGCGTTGGTCGGCTATTCCTGGACCAGTAAATCCTGGTGGCTCTTTGCCATCCTGTTTCTCGCCCCGGATCTCGGCATGGCCGGCTATCTCGCCGGTCCGCGGCCGGGCGCTGCAATCTACAATCTCGTGCATACGACCACCCTCCCGCTGCTCCTGAGCCTCAGCGCGTTCGCATTGGGCGACCGTCTGCCGGCAGCGCTCGGCATGATCTGGCTCGCCCATATCGGCTTCGACCGCGCGCTCGGCTACGGCCTGAAATATCCGGGCGGTTTCAGTCTCACCCATCTCGGCGCGAAGGCCGGACGGGCGGAGGCCGGGACCGGCCAGGGAGCCTGACCGGCCGAAGGTCCGGCCGAGCATCCATCATAAAGGAAAACCCCGGCGCATCGCACCGGGGCTCTATGTCCTGCGGGTGCCGGCGCACGCGGCGCCGGCTGATGCGTCACAGGATGCGGCTTACGCCGCGTCCTCCTCGGCCTTGTCCTTCTTGAGCTCCTCGCCGGTCGCCTGGTCGACGACCTTCATGGAGAGGCGCACCTTGCCGCGCTCGTCGAAGCCCATCAGCTTGACCCAGACCTTCTGGCCTTCCTTGACGACGTCGGTCGTCTTGGCGACGCGGTCGGCCGCGAGCTGCGAGATGTGCACGAGGCCATCGCGCGAGCCGAAGAAGTTGACGAAGGCGCCGAACTCGACGGTCTTCACGACGGTGCCCTCGTAGATCTCGCCGATCTCGGGCTCGGCCACGATCGAGTGGATCCACTTCTTGGCCGCCTCGATCTCCTTGCCGGAGGAGGAGGCGATCTTCACGGTGCCGTCGTCCTCGATGTTGATCTTGGCGCCGGTCTTCTCGACGATCTCGCGGATCACCTTACCGCCCGAGCCGATCACGTCGCGGATCTTGTCGGTCGGGATCTGCATCACCTCGATGCGCGGCGCGAACTCGCCGAGTTCGCCGCGGCTGGTCGAGAGGGCCTTTGCCATCTCGCCGAGGATGTGCAGGCGGCCGTCCTTGGCCTGGCCGAGGGCGATCTGCATGATCTCCTCGGTGATGCCCTGGATCTTGATGTCCATCTGCAGCGAGGTGATGCCGTTCTCGGTGCCCGCGACCTTGAAGTCCATGTCGCCGAGATGGTCCTCGTCGCCGAGGATGTCGGAGAGGACCGCGAAGCGCTCTTCTTCCTTGATCAGGCCCATGGCGATGCCGGCCACCGGCTTGGCGAGCGGCACGCCCGCATCCATCAGCGCCAGCGAGGTGCCGCAGACGGTCGCCATCGAGGACGAGCCGTTCGACTCGGTGATCTCGGAGACGGCGCGCAGCGTGTAGGGGAACTGCTCCTTGGCCGGCAGCATCGGATGGATGGCGCGCCAGGCGAGCTTGCCGTGGCCGATCTCGCGGCGGCCGGGCGAGCCCATGCGGCCGGTCTCGCCGACCGAGTAGGGCGGGAAGTTGTAGTGGAGGAGGAAGGTCTCCTTGTAGGTCCCGGTCAGGGAGTCGACGAACTGCTCGTCCTCGCCGGTGCCGAGCGTCGCGACGACCAGCGCCTGCGTCTCGCCGCGGGTGAACAGCGCCGAGCCGTGGGTGCGCGGCAGGACGCCGACCTGCGCCTCGATCGCGCGGACCGTCTTCAGGTCACGCCCGTCGATGCGGCTGCCGGTGTCGAGGATGTTCCAGCGGACCACCTTGGCCTGGAGCTCCTTGAAGACCGTGCCGACCTGTTCCTTCGTCCAGGCGGTGCTCTCGGCACCCTCCGGCAGGAAGTGCGCGGTCACCTTGGCCTTGGCGGCGTCGACCGCGGCGTAGCGGGCCTGCTTGTCGGTGATCTTGTAGGCTTCGGAGAGATCGTTCTGGACGACGCCGAGCATCTCGGTCTCGAGCGCCGAGAGGTCCGTCACCTTGTGCTCGCGCGGCTCCTTGGCGGCATGCTCGGCGAGCTTGATGATCGCGTCGATCACCGGCTGGAAGCCGCGATGGCCGAACATCACCGCGCCGAGCATGATGTCCTCGGGCAGCTCGGACGCCTCGGACTCGACCATCAGCACGGCCGAATCGGTGCCGGCGACGACGAGGTCCAGCTTGGACTCCGGCATCTCGTCGACATGCGGGTTCAGCTTGTACTCGCCGTTGATGTAGCCGACGCGCGCGCCGCCGATCGGGCCCATGAAGGGCACGCCGGACAGCGTCAGCGCCGCCGAGGCTGCGACCATCGCCAGCACGTCGGGGTTGTTCTCGAGGTCATGCTGGAGAACGGTAACGACGACCTGCGTGTCGTTCTTGTAGCCCTCCGCGAAGAGCGGGCGGATCGGCCGGTCGATGAGGCGCGAGACCAGCGTCTCGTTCTCGGACGGACGGCCCTCGCGCTTGAAGTAGCCGCCGGGGATCTTGCCGGCCGCGAAGGCCTTCTCCTGGTAGTTGACCGTCAGCGGGAAGAAGTCGAAGCCCGCCTTCGGCTGCTTCTCGGAGACGACGGTCGCGAGCACGGTGCTCTCGCCGTAGCTGGCGAGCACGGCGCCGTCGGCCTGACGGGCGATCTTGCCGGTTTCGAGGGTGAGCGTGCGCCCACCCCATTCGATCTCGACCTTGTGGGTATTGAACATGTGCGTGTGCCTTTCGGGCTCCGCGGCCGTCGGGACGACGGGCAGGCGGAGCGGTCGCGTTGTGCGGGAGCGCGCCACGGGCAAGACGACGGGAGGCTTCGCAGGAGCGC
The DNA here is from genome assembly GCF_024519155.1 of Mangrovibrevibacter kandeliae. Taxonomy (GTDB): domain Bacteria; phylum Pseudomonadota; class Alphaproteobacteria; order Rhizobiales; family Rhizobiaceae; genus Mangrovibrevibacter; species Mangrovibrevibacter kandeliae. Next base: position 675,224 of record NZ_JANIFJ010000002.1, read on the forward strand.
TCGGCGCTCCGGATGGCATGTCGGCCGGCGGACGGAAAGGCCCGCGGCGTCGGCCGGGAAGTCTCCGGCAATCCTGCCCCATGACCGTTCCGGCGGGGCTGCCGGCACCATGCCGGCGTCGAAGGGAACGGCGCATCAGCGCGCACGTCCCGGAGACGGCCGGCGGATCGCGAGGACGCCGCCGACCGAAATCTTGCTTAGCGGCGCAGCTCGAGCCGGCCGATGAGAGCCTGGTAGCGCGCCTCTTCCTTGCCCTTGAGGTAATCGAGCAGGCGGCGGCGCTGCGACACGAGCTTCAGAAGGCCACGGCGCGAGTGGTTGTCCTTCTTGTGCGACTTGAAGTGCTCGGTCAGGTTCGAGATGCGCTCCGACAGGATGGCGACCTGCACTTCAGGCGAACCGGTGTCGCCTTCCTTGGTCGCGTATTCCTTCATGAGCTCGGCCTTGCGCTCAGGCGTGATCGACATCGGGATTCCCTTTCTGTTGTCATGTGAGGGTCGGGCCGCCCCAGAGCCGGGATGTCGTCCAGCCGGGGCCGTTGAACGCCGGCAGGCACCACGGCCGGCCGACGTTGCGCGGCATATATTCCAAAAACCGCGCGATGACCAGAGCGTCTGATCGGCGGGCGTCGCAGCGTCAACCGCGGCTGAACACCCGCTTCGGCTTGAACGCGCCTTCCTCGATCGCGCCGAGCGCGATCAGCCGGCCGAGGCCGACCGCATAGGCCTCCTCGCAGAAGGCCGGCGCGTCTCGGCCGCGCAGCAGCACCGGGTTGCCGGACAGCACGCGGCCGGCCTGCTCGTCGTTCAGCATCACCTCGTAGAGGTTGCCGAGCGCCGCCTCGGTGTCGAGGAGACAGGCGTCGAGACCGGCGAACTCGACGACCCGCGGCTTCAGCCCCTCGGCCAGCGCCGCCTCGTCGAGCACCTCCCGCCCGTCGTCGGCGACGGCCTCCAGCTCGGCGAGGGTCACCATGTCGCTCTCGTCGAAGCAGCCGACGGTCAGGCGACGAAGATCGGTGACGTGACCGTAGCAGCCGAGATCGCGGCCGAGGTCGCGAGCGATCGAGCGCACATAGGTGCCCTTGCCGCATTCGGCCTCGAACACGGCGCTCGCCTCGTCCGGCGTCTCGACGAGGTCGAGGCGGTGGATGCTGACGGTCCGCGCCACCATCTCGATCGCCTCGCCCTCGCGCGCGAGGTCATAGGCGCGCTCGCCGTCGATCTTGATGGCCGAGAAGGTCGGCGGCACCTGGCTGATCTCGCCGCGGTAGTCGTCGAGACGGTCGAGGATGTCCTCGCGGGTGGGGCGCCGGTCGCTGGTGTGGACCGCCGGGCCCTCGGTGTCGTCGGTCGTGGTCTCCACGCCCCAGCGCACGGTGAAGCGGTATACCTTGCGCCCGTCCATGACGAAGGGCACCGTCTTCGTCGCGTCGCCGAGCGCGATCGGCAGCATGCCGGACGCGAGCGGGTCCAGCGTGCCGGCATGGCCGGCCTTCTGCGCGAAGAACAGCCATTTCAGCTTCGACACGGCGTCGGTCGAGCCGAGGCCCTTCGGCTTGTCGAGGATCACCCAGCCGGAGACAGGCCGGCCCTTGGGCTTCTTGCCGCGCCGCGCCATCAGTTCGTCTCCTCGCCTTCGGCAGACCCGTCGCCCGTCCCGCCTTCGAGATCGCGGGCGACCTCCGGCGAGCGCAGCAGTGCGTCGATGCGGGCATAATTGTCGAAGGAAGTGTCGGGCCGGAAGCGCACCTCCGGCATGTACTTCATCTGCTTCAGCGCCGGTCCGAGCCGCCCGCGGATGAAGCGGGCGTTGCGGTTGAGCGCCTCGACGAAGGGCTCGACCTCCTCCTGGCCCAGCACCGAGACATAGGCGGTGCCGAGCTTCAGGTCGGGGGTCATCCGCACCTCTGTCACCGAGACCACCGCGGTCTCCAGCAGCGGATCGCGGATCTCCCCGCGCTGCAGCACCTGCGTCAGCGCATGCCGCACCGTCTCGCCCACGGAGAGCTGTCGCTGCGAGGGTCCCTTGCTTGCGTGTTTCGCCACGTCGGACTTTCATTCGGTTGCGCGAAAGCCGGCAGCGGGTCGCCGCGTCTCGTCGCGATTGTAGAGTCTGGCTTTGAAGAAGGCGCGCCCATAGCAGATCGACGGACGGATGGCGACAGGCGCGCCGCGAAATTCCTGCGCAAGTCGCCGGCCATCCCGAAGCGGGCTGCCCCGAAAGCGTCGCCGATCTGCCATAGTCGTGACCAAAACGTCTACGGAGCGATTGTGCGCAATGCACGCTCCATGCTTCATGAGCCCGGTCGCACCCGGCGACGACTGTGATTCCGAGGCATCGACGATGTTCAAAACGCTGCGCGCGGCCCTTCTTCTGGCCCTGGCGACGACCGCACTGGCGGGCACGGCGACGGCGCAGGAGCGCCATCTGATCGGCAACTTCGGCGAGATCGGCAAGAACGCCGACTTCTGGGAAATCCGGATGGGCATCGCCGCCTACGACACCGGCTTCTTCTCGACCCACGAGACCGATGGTGCGACGATCAACGGCGAGCTGGTGTTCCCCTCGCCCGATTTTCTCTACGCGATCGGCTCGCCGCGCCCCTATATCGGCTTCGACGCCGGCATCGCCGATCACCCGATCCACTTCTTCTATGCCGGTCTGAACTGGGAAACCTACTTCACCGACCGGATCTACCTGTCGAACAGCCTCGGCGGCTCGATCAACACCGCCAAGAATCTCGACGATCCGAAGGACTACAAGGCGCTCGGCTGCAACGTCCTGTTCCATCTCGGGATCGGCGTCGGCTACGACTTCACTCGGAACTTTACCGGCCAGCTCTATGCCGACCACTTCTCCAACGCCAACACCTGCGACCACAATGCCGGTCAGGAGTCGGCGGGCTTGCGCTTCGGCTACCGGTTCTGAGGGCCGCTGCCGGACCCACGGGAGCGTTCAGACGAAGGCGATGAAGCGACCAGCGACTACCGCTGCCGTCCAGATCGCGAGCGAGACGGCGCCGGTGACGCGAAGGCGCGGCTCCGGCCTGTCGGCATCCGCCCGCACCAGCCTCTGCCAACCTGCCGTGCGGCGGGCAAGAGCGGCGTGGAGGATGCCCAGCCCGACCAGCACGAGCTTCAGCCGGAAGGCGGGATTGCCAGCGTAATCGTGCGGCTGCACCGAGAACAGCGCGAGGCCGCTCAAGACGGCGGTCGCAAGGCCGCACGTTGCGACCCGCGGCAGCAGGCGGGCGAGGCCGGAACCGTCGATACCGGCCGGCCGGGCGATCAACACGACGTCGAGCGCCAGGATCGAGCCGAACAGCGTCGCGAGCCCCAGGATGTGCACCGCGTTGACGATCGGATAGGCCAGCTGTGAGGCCTTCAGCGCCGCCGCCACCGGCGAGGCGGCGAGCGTATCGAGCAGGCTCTCGATCACGCCGGACCGAGGCTCTTTTCGCGATTCGGGTAGACATCGTAGGTCTTGCCACGCACTGTGATCGTCTCGGCCTTGAAGCGCAACTCCGAGGGGTCGCGGGAGCGATGGCCGGTGAGACGGGCCTCGTCGCCGGGCGCCGCGGCGCCTTCGACAAAGCCGGCGCGGCTGTTGGCATAAGGCGGCGCGAGGTCCACCTCCCATAGGCCGGCGGTGTTGCGCAGCTGGATATGGCCGTGCGGGTTGGCGAAGCTGATCGCCTCGATGGTGCCGGCAAGCCGGCTCTCTTGGTCCTCCGTCCAGGCCCAGCCGTGATGGGCGAGGGCGAGACCTGGCAGGGCCAAAGCCGCGAACACAAAGGCCGCTGTGAAGCTTCGACGTTTTGACGGCATGGCGGTTCTCCGGTCAGGATGCGCCCCGGCGACGACGGTCCGCGGCCACAACCGCAACTGGTTCGAAGACTTCGCTGCGCAAGAGGCCGCGGACGTCCTTCGATTGACTTTTGCTTGAGGCTCCAGCATAGCACGACCATGTCGACGCGCTCCCCGATCAAAACGACGATCATCTGACGCTGCCTGCCCCGCTCTCCCCCGGGGTGGGGGCTTGAGCGCGCGTCCGGTCCAGCGGGGAGAGCGAGGACCTTCCGATGGGATACAAGATCGCTGTCGTCGGTGCGACGGGCAATGTCGGGCGCGAGATGCTCGCCATTCTCGACGAGCGCGGCTTCTCGGCCGATGAGGTGGTGGCGCTCGCCTCCCGCCGCAGCCAGGGCACCGAGGTGTCCTTCGGCGACAAGACGCTCAAGGTGAAGGCGCTCGAGGGCTTCGACTTCTCCGACGTCGACATCTGCCTGATGTCGGCCGGCGGCAGCGTCTCGAAGGAGTGGTCGCCGAAGATCGGCGCGCAGGGCTGCGTCGTGATCGACAACTCCTCGGCCTGGCGCTACGACCAGGACGTGCCGCTGATCGTGCCGGAGGTGAACGCCGACGCCGTCTCCGGTTTCTCCCGCAAGAACATCATCGCCAACCCGAACTGCTCGACCGCGCAGCTCGTCGTCGCGCTGAAGCCGCTGCACGAGCACGCCACCATCAAGCGGGCGGTGGTCGCGACCTACCAGTCCGTCTCCGGCGCCGGCAAGGACGGCATGGACGAGCTCTTCACCCAGTCGCGCGCCGTCTTCGTCGCCGATCCGGTCGAGCGGAAGAAGTTCACCAAGCGCATCGCCTTCAACGTCATCCCCCACATCGACGTCTTCATGGAAGACGGCTCGACCAAGGAGGAATGGAAGGTGATGGCCGAGACCAAGAAGATCCTCGACCCGAAGATCAAGGTGACTTGTACGGCGGTGCGCGTGCCGGTCTTCATCGGCCATTCCGAGGCGGTGAACCTCGAGTTCGAGAACCCGATCAGCGCCGACGAAGCCCGCGCCATCCTGCGCGAGGCGCCGGGCTGCCTCGTCGTCGACAAGCCGGAGGACGGCGGCTACATCACCCCGATCGAGTCCGCCGGCGAGGACGCGACCTACATCTCCCGCATCCGCGAGGACATCACGGTCGAGAACGGCCTGAACCTCTGGGTCGTCGCCGACAACCTGCGCAAGGGCGCGGCACTCAACGCCGTGCAGATCGCCGAGCTCCTCGTCAACCGCGGGCTCCTGAAGCAGAAGCAGGCGGCCTAGCCGCTTCTTTTTCCTGCAGCGCCACGCAAAGCGCCCGTCCTCTCTCAGCGAAACAGGACGGGCGCTTTTGTATCTGGCGACCGACCAGGCACGCCCCGCGGCGGATCGGTTGCACCGCCCCGCCTGGCCCCTCACCCCTTCGGCACGGTGAACAGCACGAACTGCGTGAACTGGTGGGTCGAGAAGTTGTTGTCCGAGCCCATCACCAGCGAGCGCTCGCCGTCGATGTCCGGGCCCCAGCTCATCGCCTCGATGTTGTCGACGTCGAGCCCGTCGTCGCCCTCGTCGAGCTTGAACCACAGTCTCTTCTTCACCGGCTGAGCGTCCTGCGGAATGGTTTCGGCGCCGTTGAAGTCGGTGGCGCCGGCGAGGTCGGCGACGAAGATCGCGATGTGGTTGCCGATGCCCGCCATGTAGGAGCGCTCGACCACCAGAAGCCGGTTCTCGTCGAGCGGCAGGATCTCCGAAATGCCGTTGTCGGCGCTGCCCGAGGCGGGCCGCTGCGGGATCGGCTCGGTGGTGTAGAGATACTCGCCGACCGGCTTGCCGGTGCCGATGTCGAGCTTGAGGATGCGCGAGCGGCTGCCGTGGTCAAAATCGGCCTTCGGCCCGTCCTGGATCAGCGCGTTCTCGGTCGAGGCGTAGAGGAACTTGCCGTCGGGCGAGATCGCCAGCCCCTCGAAGGCGAGTTTCGGCTGGATGCCGCGGGTGCCCTCCTTGTTGGGCATGTAGGCCCGCGGCAGCTCGAACAGGGCGACGGCCTTTTCGGAGCTGTCGGCGATGTAGATCGCCGGCTTGCCGTCGGCATCTCCCTCGCTCGACCAGAAGATGTGCCCGTGTGCGGCGTCGACGCGCACCGCCTCGGGGTCGATGCTCTTCGGCGCGAACGGCTTGCCGTCAAGACCGGTGAGGGTGTGGGTCGCGGTGATGTCGAGACCGGTGATGCCCGTCTGCGACAGGGTCATCGCAAGCTCGTAGACGCGGGCCGGCGCCTTTTCGGACCGGTCGTCGGAGATGGCGAAGAAATGGCCGGACGCTGCATCGTAGTCGAGGCCGGAGATGCCGCCGAACTCGATGCCGGCGATCGACAGGCCCGTCGGCAGCACGATCTCGCCGCGATAGGTCGGGGCCGGCAGGTCGCTCGCAAGGGCGGGGCCGGCGACCAGGGATGCGAGAAGGAGAAGCGGAAGCGGAAGACGAACCATAAGCATCACCACACCTCGTCTGCTGACCTCCCTTCATCGTGAAAGGAGGCGACATTGCGATGACAGGCTCGGCGACCGAAGCCGCAGCAGGCCGCCCCAGCCTCGCCCAAGTTTGCCGCTCTAAGCTGCGGCGGGGATGAATGTTCAGCCGCCACACCGGCGGCCTCGGGGACCTGACGACGATGAAGAAGACGATGGCGGCCGCGGCGATCGCAACCCTCCTGGCCGGCTGCACCACCAATCCGTACACCGGCGAGTCGCAGCTCTCCAACACCGTCGGTGGTGCCGGGATCGGTGCGGGCGTCGGCGCGCTCGGCGGCTACGTGGTCGGCCGGGCAACGGGTATGGATGCCGGGCGCGCGGCACTGGTCGGTGCCGGCATCGGCGCCATCGGCGGCGCTGGCGTCGGCGCCTACATGGACAACCAGGAAGCCGAGCTGCGCGCGCAGCTGCAGGGCACCGGCGTCTCGGTCACCCGCGTCGGCGACCAGATCGTGCTCAACATGCCGTCCAACATCACCTTCCCGACCGATGGCGACCAGATCCGCGCCGACTTCTACCCGGTGCTGAACTCGGTCGCGCTGGTGCTGAACAAGTTCGACCAGTCGATCGTCCAGGTCGACGGCCACACCGACAGCCAGGGCTCCGACGGCTACAACCTCGCGCTGTCGCAGCGCCGCGCCGAAAGCGTCGCGCAGTATCTGGAGGCGCAGCGGGTCGACGGACGCCGGCTCGACGTCCAGGGCTTCGGCGAGCGCCAGCCGATCGCCTCGAACGACACCGAGGCCGGCCGCGCGCAGAACCGCCGCGTCGAGGTCCGGATCGCGCCGCGCGCCGCGGGATGACGACGCCGGCCTTGACGCAACGTTAAGTGCAGCTGATGATCGGGACGTTGCGAGGCGGAGAGTTCTGCCGTGGCTGGTCCCGATCCCGTTGCCGAAGATCTCGAGCCTGATACGCTGACGCTCCGCGCCCTGCAGCTGACGGCCCTTTATCCGAGCGCCCTTGCCCGTCGCGGCTTTGGGCGGGAGGAGGTGTGCGACCTCGTCTGCCCGACCGGCCGGATCATCGGCTGCGACCCGGCGGTGGGGGCACAGTCGGCGCCGGCGTTCGAGGTCACCGTGCCGCCCGGACGGTATCCGGCCTTCGCCTATTTCGACGAGCCCGAGCCAACCATCGAGACGCGGGTCGCCCTCGCCGAGCTGCGGATCTCGCCGCGCCGGGTGGTGCGATGGTCACTCGCCCGCCGCGACACACCGCATGCCTATCAGCGTAACGACTATGACGTCGACTCGGCCAAGGGCTGCTTCTGCGACGCGGCGGCGCTGCCCCATCTCGATCTCTCGGGCCTCGACACCGAGGCGAAAGAGGCGCTGCACGAGGATCTGATGTGGTCGATCCCGCATGGCGACCAGCTGCTCGATCCGGCCACCGGACTGAACGTCGCGGTTTTCGACTCCGGCGCTGGCGACGGCTCCTACCGAACCTATGTCGGTCACGACGATGCGGGGCGGGTGGCGCGGCTGGTGACGAGCTTCAGGCTGTTCGAAGCGGCCTGGGCGAAGGCCTCCCCGTCGCAGGTTCCGGCTGAAGCCTGAGAGCTTGGCCGCATGGGAGACCGATCATGCTCGACGAACGGGTCCGCGCGGCGGTCGCCGCTGCCGTCCTTCTGCTGCCGATGTCCGTGGCCCGTGCCGATGACGGCGTCGCCATGTCGCCGAGCCAGGCGGCGGCGAGCGAGGGCAAGGCATATCGCGACGACCGCTCGACGCCCGAGGCGCTGATCACCTCGCTCTACAACGCGGTGAACCGCAAGGAGTATCTACGGGCCTGGAGCTACTTCTCGGACACGGACGACCGGCCGGCCTTCGAGAATTTTGCCAAGGGCTACGAGACGACCGCTTCGGTCCGGCTGCTGCTCGGCGAAACCGACTCGGAGGGGGCGGCGGGATCGATCTACACACAGGTCCCGGTGGCGATCGAGGCGACGGCGGACGACGGCAGCGTCGCGGTCTTCACGGGCTGCTACCTGACCCGGCTGGTACAGCCCGCGGACCAGGCAACGCCGCCGTTCCGGCCCCTGCAGATCGAAAAGGCCAAGCTCGCGCGAAGCCAGCAGGCGTTCGCGGATGCCGATCCAAGCTGCGCCGGAGTCTTTCCGTAAGGATCGGGGACTCCGATCGATCAGCAATCCGATGCGCGGCAGGCCGACGGCCGGCGTCCTTAATCTATGATCCTCGCCCGCACGCGGCCGCTGTCCGTCGTGCGCCCGCACGCGTCTTCAAGGCGGAACGAGAAGGCACCCGCTTCGGCGGGGTGACGGAGCTCGGGCGCACGAGCCACGAGATCGGCGCTGAAGCTCGGCCTTTAGCCGCACGTCCGGCCGGCTCCGAGGGCGAGACCTCGGCTTTCGCCCCGTCGCAGGAACGGCGGGGAAGGAGCTGAGGGGACGATCGACCGCGGGCACCACACGTGCGGTGCAAGGCGGCGCGGCGGGCACGACAGGCCTGCCGCAGGGTTGCCGCGGCCGCATCGGCCCGACGGGACACGACGATCGGGCAGGCGCGCCGGCCTTTCGGCCTTGCAAGGCCGACGCATCCGATAGACATAGGCACCAGTTCCCGCGTCATCCGCCCTCCGCTTCGACTGTCCAGAAAGTCCCCTCTCCATGGCCGACACGCAAAGCTTCGACCTCGTCATCATCGGCTCGGGCCCGGGCGGCTATGTCTGCGCCATCAAGGCGGCGCAGCTCGGCCTCTCGGTGGCGGTCGTGGAGAAGCGGGCGACGTATGGCGGCACCTGCCTCAATGTCGGCTGCATTCCCTCCAAGGCGCTGCTGCACGCCTCCGAGATGTTCGACGAGGCCCACCACGCCTTTCCGGCGCTCGGCATCAAGGCCGAGCCGACCCTCGACCTGCCGGCGATGCTCGCCCACAAGGACAAGACGGTGAAGGCGAACGTCGACGGCGTCGCCTTCCTGTTCAAGAAGAACAAGATCACCGGCATCACCGGCACCGGCAAGATCACCGCGCCCGGCAGCGTCGAGGTGACGACCGCCGAGGGCGCGACACAGACGCTGCAGGCCAGGTCGATCTGCATCGCCACCGGCTCCGAAGTCGCCGGCATCCCAGGCGTCCCCCTCGAGTTCGACGGCAAGACCATCGTGTCCTCCGACCATGCGATCGCGCTGGAGAAGGTGCCGCAGACGATGGTCGTCGTCGGCGGCGGCGTCATCGGGCTGGAGCTCGGCTCGGTCTGGGGCCGGCTCGGCGCCAAGGTCACGGTGGTCGAGTTCCTCGACAAGATCCTCGGGCCGATGGACGCCGACGTCTCGACCCAGTTCCAGAAGATGCTGGCCAGGCAGGGCATGGAGTTCAAGCTCGGCGCCAAGGTCACCGGCGTCGCGACCAGCGGATCCGGCGCCAGGGTCACCTATGAGCCGGTCCAGGGCGGCGAGGCGCAGACCCTCGAGGCGGACGTGGTGCTCGTGGCGACCGGCCGGCGCGCCTTTACCGACGGGCTCGGGCTCGAGTCGGTGGGCGTGAAGACGGACGAGCGGGGCCGGGTCGAGATCGACACCCACTTCGCCACCAACGTTCCCGGCATCTACGCCATCGGCGACGTCGTGAAGGGCCCGATGCTCGCCCACAAGGCCGAGGACGAGGGCATCGCGCTCGCCGAGCAGCTGGCAGGCCAGGCGGGCCACGTCAACTACGAGGTGATCCCCTCGGTCGTCTACACCGCGCCCGAGGTCGCCTCGGTCGGGCGGACCGAGGAGGAGCTGAAGGCGGCGGGCGTCGAATACACCGTCGGCAAGTTCCCCTTCTCGGCCAATGGCCGGGCGCGGGCGATGCTGCACACCGACGGCTTCGTGAAGTTTCTTGCCGACAAGGCGACCGACCGGGTGCTCGGCTGCCACATCGTCGGCTTCGGCGCCGGCGAGATGATCCACGAGGCGGCCGTCCTGATGGAGTTCGGCGGCTCGTCGGAGGATCTCGGCCGCACCTGCCACGCCCATCCGACGATGTCGGAGGCGGTCCGCGAGGCGGCACTCGCCACCTTCGCCAAGCCGATCCACAGCTGAGCACCGCAGCCAGGCGACGACGCGGAGCAGGTGGGGTCAGGCTGCCTCGACCCGCCTGGCGACGACGCTTGAGGTGCGGGCGCGCACCTCGGGCGCGGCGAGGCAGCTGACGAGCGAGTCGTAGCCGTGACTGCCGGCGTGGGGCAGCACGCGCAGCGGCGGGCTGTGGTTGGCTGGGCAGAACAGGATCCGGTCTGCCGGCCCCAGCGCAGCGATGTCGAGGATGGACGAGGAGCGCGTCAGCAGGATCAGCGGCCGGGCGCTGGTGCCGCGTGCGCGCAGATGGCCCATCAGGGCCTCCTGCGTCGCCCGATCAAGCCCCTGCTCGACCATATCGACGACCAGCGCTGACGGATCGTCGGCGTCCATGAGGCAAATCAGCGTCTCCAGGTCGGACGAAACCGTCCCGCCGGCTGTGCGGATTGACCCCAGCGCCCGATCGAGCCGCTTTGCCAGCGACGTGTCCTCGGAGCGCGGCTCCCGCTCGCGTCCGCCGTTCGTCGACCCGCGGTCGAGACCGATCCAGCGAGCGCCCGGCAGGCACTCCGCGATCCGCTTCGCCAGACGCGTCTTGCCGCTGCCGAGCGGGCCGGTGATGTAGGTGATCGGGCCGATCGCCGGCAGCTCGAAGCTCTCCCCGTCCCAAGGCCACGGCAAGGCGAATTTAACGCCGTCGGCCGTGCCGGACGGCCGGGACGAGGGCGCAGCGGTCGCCGCCTGGCAGGCAGCGAGATTGCGCCGCGCGGCGATGATCTCGGACAGCCCGTCGCCAAGCTGGCCGAGACGCTTTTCGAGACGCGTCTGATGCGCCGCAAGCATCGCGTCGAGCTCCGCCCCGCCGTCCAGCACGTGCGCGATCTCGGCGAGCCCGAAGCCCAACCGGCGCAGGCGCAGCACGTCGGCGGCGCGGCGCATGTCCCGCGGTCCGTAGGCCCGCCAGCCGGACGCCGTTCGGGACGGCGCGAGCAAGCCGTGCCGCTCGTACAGCCGCAGCGCCTTGATCGAGACGCCGAGCCGGCGTGCCGCCCTGGATGCCGTCAGAGAACCGCTCACGAATCACCTCCCCCAAAGGACCGCTGCCATGATGCAAGCGGCCCCCGGGGACGGGTCAAGCGCATCGGCGGCATCCCGCCCCGCGATCACGGAGCACGGGCGCGCCCGGCCCTCGCCTGAGCGAGGTCAGCCCTTCTGCTGGTCGGTCGGCGGCACCTGCGTCCCGCCGCTCGCGGTCTGCGTCTGTGTCGTGCTCGCGGTGGTCATGCCCGGACAGGCGAGAGCGGGCGCGGCGGTGGCGGCCAAAAGGCCGAGGGCTGCGATCAATCCCTTCATGTCGAACGTCTCCTCTTCCGCGGTGCGACGGCAGCAGCCTACGCCCTCCTGCGGTTGCGGCAAGCGGTCGATCATCACCTTTCGGTGCAGCGACGGCACGCGCATTGAACATGGGTACCGGCCTCCGCCACGCCGTCAATCCGCCCGCGTCACCGTCCAGCCGTCGCGCCGCAGGCTCTCGACGAGCCCCTCCTCGCCCGGCAGGTGCAGCGCGCCGACGGCGACGAAGATGCCGCCCTCGGCGAGGATCGGGCGCAGCCGCTCGGCCATGACGTGGTTGCGGCGGGTGACGATGCGCTCGTCGAACTCGGCATAGGCCGCGCCCGCCTCGCCGTCGGCGCCCTGCGTCGGCATCGCCGCCTCGCTGAGCGGGGTGATCATCGCGATGTGCCCGGTGAGATAGAGTTCGATCGTCGCCTCGAAGAGCGGGCCGAGCGCGGCGTCGCCCGTTGCGAGGCCGACCAGCGTCTCCACCTGCGCCTCGATCGGCAGCGAGGCGAGCGCTTCCAGTTGCTCGGCCGCCGTCTCGAGCCCCTCCACCGGCTTGCCGGCGGCCTTCGCCGCCTTGGCGAGCGAGAGATCGAGGACGTCGGTCCCGTCCGCGCCGGCGGCCGCGACGGCGCAGGCCGGCAGCATCAGGCTCGTCGAGGTCAGCCAGGGCTGCAGCGTCTCGATCGAGCCGAAGGGGATGCCGTGCGCGTCGAGATAGGCCTCGACGTCGTCCTTCTGCGACGGGGTCATGTAGTCGCCGAGCCGCTTGCCGGCCGGAAGGTTGAGGAGGTCCGGGCGCGTCAGCAGCGTCGCGGTCGATGCCGCCTGGTCGAGGAGGTCGGTGGTCTCGATGACCACCGTGCCCGCGGCCTCGAAGGCCGCCTCGACGGCGGGCGGCAGCTTCAGGACCCTTGGATCGGCGAGATGCATGGTGCCGAACAGGAAGGAGGCCGGCACGCCCGGCCGTTCGATCCGCCAGAAGCGGCCGTCCCCGTTGGGGACGCCCGCGGCTTCGGCCTCCAGCGCCGCACGCCGCGCCGGATCGGTCAGCTCCGGCGGCAGGCCCTCCGCGGCACAACCGGCGGCGGGCGCCAGGGGCGCCGGAGGCGCCGCCAGCGCTGGCGTGAGGAGCAGCGGCAGCGACACGAGCACGGCGGTGGCGGTCGCCGCGGCCTTCGAAAGGAGGGCAGGGAGCATCGTCATGCGGGCACCCTAGCGGTGCTTTACGACCGGATCCTGAACGTCGGCGGCGCAGAAGCGAAAAACGAAATCCGTGGTTGGCTATGGAGGATCCCGGCGTTACGCTGCGTCATCCAGAGGAGGAGCCGATGCCCGTCAGCCCGGACCAGGCCGCGACCGACTACGTCAACAACGTCGTCCTCGGCGCCGTGTCGACCGCCGTCGTCGGCGGCGTCACCGCCGCCATGACCGGCGGCGGCAGCCTCGTGCTGGCCGGTGCGGTTCTCGTCGCGAGCGCCGGCGTCGGCGCGGCCGCCGGCGCCATCGCCACCGCGGTGCTGCACGAGATCAACGGCGGGATCGACGACGGCGCGGGAACCGGCGCCGAGCCCGGTGCCGCCGCGCCCGATGCCGGGGATGGGCAGCAGGCGTCGCTCGACGCGCCTGCGCCTGCGCAGGACGCGGCGCCTGCGGCCGGCGACGCGGCCGACCCGGCCCCGCAGGCGGCACAGGACGCATCCGATCAGTCGCTCGCGTCGCCGACGCCGACGAACGACGCCTCGCCGCAGGACACCCCAACGCCGCCCCCGCAGGACCACACGCCCCCGGCCGGCGACGATGATCATCGCTCGAACGACCATGCGTCCGATCCATCCGACGACGGCCGGGCGCCGTCCGCCTTCTCCTGGGGCGGCGACCACGATCACTCGAACTGGTCCGACCCGTGACGGCCCTCCTGCTGCGCCAGCCCTTCGTCGCCTACGCGCTCCTGGCGGCCCTTCACTGGGGCGCGAAACTCGTGGTCGGGTTCAACTGCAACCCGTCCCGTCCCCTCCGGGCCTCTTGCGGGCCGATCCTGCAGTCGGACGCCCTCGCCACGGTGTTGCTCTACGCCCTGTTCTTCGTCGACGCGCAGGCCTCAGCAACGCTCTGCATCGTCGTGCTCACCACCGTCATCTACGGGATCCTGCGATGGTCGCGCCCGGCGGCCCCGCCCCGGTTGCCGATCCTGCGCCGGGCCGCTCCCCTGGCGGCGGGCGTTCTCGCGGCTCTTGTCCTGTCGGGCTGGCTGCTCGTCCATGGCGAGCGCTTCGGGTGGTCGGGGTTCGCGCTTCTCAACCTCGCGGAGATGCTCGCGGTTGTCGTCGCCCTGCCATACGGCCTGTTCGCGCGCCTGGCGCGGATGCCGGGGCGCTTCGGCCGCCGGCGCGCGGGCTGAGAGCCCTCCGAAGCCGCTTGCGGCGTCAGCCGGCGCGCCGGGCGCGCGGATGGGCGCTCTCGTAGACCGAGAGGAGCCGGGCGCCGTCGACCGCGGTGTAGGTCTGGGTGGTCGAGAGGCTGGCGTGGCCAAGGAGGTCCTGGATGGTGCGCAGATCGCCGCCGGCGGCCAGGAGGTGCGTGGCGAACGAGTGCCGCAGCGCGTGGGGCGTCGCCGACTCCGGCAGGCCGAGCGCGCCGCGCAGCTTGGCGACCTCGCGCTGGATGATCTGCGCACGCAACGGGCCGCCGCGGGCGCCGCGGAACAGCGGCAGATCGGCATCGAGCGCGAAGGGGCAGAGCCGGCGATAGTCGGCGACGGCGGCGGTCACCGCCGGCAGCAGCGGCACCAGCCGCGTCTTGCCGCCTTTGCCGGTGACCCGCATCGAGCGGGCGGCGGGATCGGCGAGCGCGTCGCCGGGCAGGCCGAGGGCCTCCGAAATGCGCAGCCCGCAGCCGTAGAGCAGCGTCACCACGGCGATGTTGCGGGCCGCGATCCAGGGTTCGCTCGCCAGCGCGCCGGCCTCCTCGCTCAGCGAAAGCGCGTCGGCGGCGGCCAGCGGCCGGGGCAGGGACTTGCCCTGCTTGGGCGCCCGCACCGCCTTGGCGCCCGCTGCATTGGCGAGGCCCTTGCGCTCCAGATGGCGCAGGAAGGAGCGCAGGCCTGCCAGCCCGCGACCGAGCGTGCGCGCGCCCGCCCCGTCGCGCCGACGGGCGGCGAGGAAGGCGCGCAGCTCCTGCGGCCTGAGATCGGCGAGGTCCGGCAGATCAGCAGGGCGGGCCTGGTGACCGGTCAGGAAGGCGAGGAACTGGCGCAGGTCGCGTTCATAGGCCTCCACCGTCTGGGGGCTCGCCCGGCGCTCGTCGGCAAGTCCGCGCAGCCAGGCGGTCGTCTCGGTGAGGAGTCGCGGCGTGGCGATGACGAGGAGGGCATCGGGCATCGATCGGATCTCCTGGAAGCGCGGCGGTGACGTGGCGCCGGCGCGCCCTATAACGCGCCGGATGCCGCCATGCCGGCGAGGATGCCGGCAAGGGATGAACGCAGTCTTGCGTCGCCTTGCCCGCAGTCGGCGCAGCGAGAACGAGGAGACATTACGATGAAGCGTCATGCGACCGCCATCTGGTGCGGTGCCCTGTCCGACGGCCAGGGCTCGCTCACCACTCAGTCCGGTGCCCTGCAGGATCACGGCTATTCCTTCAAGGCCCGGTTCGAGGACGAGAGCGGCAAGTCCGGCACCAATCCGGAGGAGCTGCTTGCCGCCGCCCATGCCGGCTGCTTCGCTATGCAGCTGTCGCACTTCCTGGCCGAGAACGGCACGCCCGCCGAGGAGCTGAAGGCGCGCGCCGTCGTCACGGTCGATCCGTCCGACCAGGGCTTCACCATCACCGGCAGCGCCATCACGCTGGAGGCCAAGGTGCCGGGCGTCGACGCCGGCACCTTCGCCGGGCTGGCGGAGAAGGCGAAGGCGGGCTGTCCCGTCTCGCGCGCGCTCGGCGCGATCGAGGTCAGCCTCGACGCGCGGCTGCTCTGACGGTCGACAGCGGTCTGGGAGGCGGCGCGCCGAGGGGCGCGCCAGGCCCGTCACCCAAGCCCTCCGGCCCTTACATGACGGTGGGATGACGGGGCGGCAGCCTGCGGGGTCTGGGGCGGGGCGGCGTCGAAGTTTTTTCTCGCGGCTCGAAAAACCGCGTTGACAGGGCTTCGGCGGTGGCCCTATAAGCCGCCCATCGACGGCGCAGGCGTCGCCGGCGAGCTGATCAGCTCGTTCTGGAGTTGCCTGCGGGGGTTACTGGAGCCGGTGCGGATGCGCCGGCGGGTGGCGGTCGAGGCATCTGTGAGTGGCCGGTTCTGCCGGCGGCGTTGATGCGACGGGCGGGTTCGGCGCGAGCCGGGTTTGCCTGACGAGGACGGTTTTGACTGGTTCTCGGGTTTTTTGACAAGTTGGTTATGAGAGAAGAAAGAGAAGCGTGGGCGGCGGATTGGCCTCCTTCTGCGGGCCTTTCGGGCTCTGGTTTGCGGTGTCGGAGACGGCGGCGCGGCTGGGGGTCTGGAGGGGACGCGGGAGACATGAGAGGCACGATCCTTGTCGTGACACGTTTCGGCATGAGAATGCCGCTGCCGGTGTTGTCCGTTGTCCTTTGGGGCGATGGGGGATGGCTGGTGGCGGTCTGGTCGTTTCGGCTGTGAGGTCGGATCGGCAAGTTCTCGTCTATTGCTTTGAGACAGTGTGACGGCTGGGGTTCAACTCTTTTCAAACCTGAGAGTTTGATCCTGGCTCAGAACGAACGCTGGCGGCAGGCTTAACACATGCAAGTCGAGCGCCCCGCAAGGGGAGCGGCAGACGGGTGAGTAACGCGTGGGAATCTACCCTATTCT